>CAXXUM010000005.1:0-1553244 GCA_963664445.2 uncultured Paludibacter sp. | reverse complement strand
TGAAACAGTGGTACTGATAGAATTATACGTTACCGTTTTATCCACAGGGGCACCGTTCGTGCCTGCGGTATGGATAACCGTAAAGGTCGGACAAATCTTAAAACTACTCACATTGGCACTGTAAGTCGTACCACGACTGTTAGTGGCAAAAGCACGTACATAATAGGTAGGACCTTCACTCAAACCAGACAAGGTTCCCGTGAAACTGCCCGTACCACTACCTCCTGAAATGATATTATCCGTTATGATAGGAAGACCACCGGTGGTGTTCCAACACAAACCACGGGCACTGACACTCGAGCCGCCATCCAATGTTACCATGGCACTACCCTGAGCGGTGGTACCAGTCATACCCGAAGTGGGGATAGTGACATCACTGACTGTAGCTTTGGTGACAACCAACTCATCTCGAAGACAACGAACGGAATAACCGGTAGATTTATTAGTATAAGTCATTGCACTGCTACCGGAGGCCAAAGGTAAATAATATCCGTAATAAATATTGGTCTGAGTACTGCTCCAGTAATTTCCACTACTACCACGACCGGTCAAAGCGCCAACATTATAACTCAGGTAACCGCCCATGTGAAGTTTTAATACTGAGTTATAGGCATCACCGGCACTGTTCCAGTTCTGAGGTGAACCATCGGCATTCGTCCATTCACTATTGGTGGGAACACGCCAACCGATACCCAACAAAGAATTACAGGGATCGGAAGTGGCAACCCAGTCATAGTTCTCTGTTATGTCACCAATCCAACTTGTCCAACCCGGAGCTGGGGTACGTACACTACCATCGTGCTGATAACCCTGAATACGGTTGAACTGGAAGTACCAACCGGCTGAAGATTCACTACCATCACTGGCTGAAACGGCCTGTTGATCAGCACCCAGATTCTGACCTATCCAACAACGCGCTACACCCGACAAACTGGTACTTACCGATTTATACGTTACCGTCTTACTCACTGCTGCTCCATTCAAACCCCCAATATGAGTCACCGTGAACGAGGGACAAAGCTTAAAACTTTGAACCACACCGTAACCGGTTCCTTTACTGTTGGTGGCATAAGCTCGAACATAATAAGTCGGACCTTCGATTAAACCGGTCAAAGTTCCTGTAAAACTACCAGTACCCGTACCGCTGTCAACCAACTTACTGTCAGATATACTCGGATTACCCGTCGTGTTCCAACAATATCCTCGGGAGCTAATGGTAGCACCACCGTCGTAGTTGATAACCGTAGATGCTTGCACTGAAGTGCTGGTCATGCTTTCGTTCAATACAGAAACTGTATTTAATACAGGTACAATAACTTGAGGATTATCCCTTAAACAACGAACAGATTGACCGTTGGCTTTATCCAGATTACCCATACTACTACTTGCGACTGCAAGAGAAAGATTCCAACCGGTGGTGGCAGCACTCTGCGTACTACTCCAATAATAACCACCCGTACCACGACCTGCTAACGTGCCGGCCGCTGTTATATAACCGGCATTATGAAGCTTCAATACGGAATTGTAAGCATCAGCGGCGTTCAACCAATATTGTGGAGCTGCGTCGGCTGCAGTCCATTCAGCATTGGTAGGAAGACGCCAACCCGGACCTAACTGAAGCATACAAGGGTCATTTTCTACTAACCAATCACTGGTTTCATTAATCGAAGTTGCCCAAGCTACCGGAGTACGAGGAGTAACAGTGGTATACTGATAACCCTGACTACGGTTAAACTGCCAGTACCAACCCATCGGTTCTTCGGTTATATCAGTAGCTGAAGCTGGCTGTAAGTCGGCTCCCAAATTCTTGGTAATCCAGCACAATGAAGAACCCGTTATATTAGTATTGACTGAACTATATGTAATCGTCTTGTCAATTGGGGCTCCCGAACTTATCTTATGATTAACGGTAATGGTTGGACAAATCTTAAAGCTTTGAACTACACCATAACCCGTACCGGCACTATTGGTGGCATAAGCACGGACATAATACGTTACTCCTTCAGTAATCCCCGTCATAACGCCACTAAAGCTACCGGTACCACCCGATGAATCGGCAATACGACTGTCACCTATCGTTGGACTACCTGTGCTGTTCCAACACAAGCCACGAGCTGTGACTGTTGCTCCACCGGTAAGGGTAACCGTAGCACTCCCTTGCGCAGTGGTACCGGTCATGGTTCCTGCCGGAACGGTAACAATACTCAGGGAAGGTACATTGATGATCACCGCATCACGCAAACAACGTAAAGAGGCTGCAGTGGCCTTATTGATACTGGTCAATCCACTGGAGCCGGAGGCTGTTGAAAAGTAATAAGCAGCAGAGGCATTGACCTGTGTACTGCTCCAGTAATAACCACCGCTACCACGACCGGTAAGAATGCCGGTATCATAACTCAATGAACCTGACATATGAAGTTTCAGAACGGAGTTATAACCATCAGCGGCAGTTAGCCAATACTGAGGAGGAGCATCAGCGGTGTTCCATTCGGTATAAGTAGGGATACGCCAGCCAGTACCTAACAAAAGACTACATGGATCATTGGAAACTTGCCAATCGGTAGATCCATTGTTACTTGATGGCCAACTACTCCAGGCCGGAGTTGCAGGGGTGCGAACACCTGTATACTGATACCCTTGCACATTATTAAACTGCCAGTACCAACCAGCAGAAGATTCAGTATTATCGGTAGCGGAAGCAGCCTGTTGATCGGCACCCAGATTCTGAGTCAGCCAGCAAGCAGCATTACCTGAAACAGTGGTACTGATAGAATTATACGTTACCGTTTTATCCACAGGGGCACCGTTCGTGCCTGCGGTATGGATAACCGTAAAGGTCGGACAAATCTTAAAACTACTCACATTGGCACTGTAAGTCGTACCACGACTGTTAGTGGCAAAAGCACGTACATAATAGGTAGGACCTTCACTCAAACCAGACAAGGTTCCCGTGAAACTGCCCGTACCACTACCTCCTGAAATGATATTATCCGTTATGATAGGAAGACCACCGGTGGTGTTCCAACACAAACCACGGGCACTGACACTCGAGCCGCCATCCAATGTTACCATGGCACTACCCTGAGCGGTGGTACCAGTCATACCCGAAGTGGGGATAGTGACATCACTGACTGTAGCTTTGGTGACAACCAACTCATCTCGAAGACAACGAACGGAATAACCGGTAGATTTATTAGTATAAGTCATTGCACTGCTACCGGAGGCCAAAGGTAAATAATATCCGTAATAAATATTGGTCTGAGTACTGCTCCAGTAATTTCCACTACTACCACGACCGGTCAAAGCGCCAACATTATAACTCAGGTAACCGCCCATGTGAAGTTTTAATACTGAGTTATAGGCATCACCGGCACTGTTCCAGTTCTGAGGTGAACCATCGGCATTCGTCCATTCACTATTGGTGGGAACACGCCAACCGATACCCAACAAAGAATTACAGGGATCGGAAGTGGCAACCCAGTCATAGTTCTCTGTTATGTCACCAATCCAACTTGTCCAACCCGGAGCTGGGGTACGTACACTACCATCGTGCTGATAACCCTGAATACGGTTGAACTGGAAGTACCAACCGGCTGAAGATTCACTACCATCACTGGCTGAAACGGCCTGTTGATCAGCACCCAGATTCTGACCTATCCAACAACGCGCTACACCCGATAAACTGGTACTTACCGATTTATACGTTACCGTCTTACTCACTGCTGCTCCATTCAAACCCCCAATATGAGTCACCGTGAACGAGGGACAAAGCTTAAAACTTTGAACCACACCGTAACCGGTTCCTTTACTGTTGGTGGCATAAGCTCGAACATAATAAGTCGGACCTTCGATTAAACCGGTCAAAGTTCCTGTAAAACTACCAGTACCCGTACCGCTGTCAACCAACTTACTGTCAGATATACTCGGATTACCCGTCGTGTTCCAACAATATCCTCGGGAGCTAATGGTAGCACCACCGTCGTAGTTGATAACCGTAGATGCTTGCACTGAAGTGCTGGTCATGCTTTCGTTCAATACAGAAACTGTATTTAATACAGGTACAATAACTTGAGGATTATCCCTTAAACAACGAACAGATTGACCGTTGGCTTTATCCAGATTACCCATACTACTACTTGCGACTGCAAGAGAAAGATTCCAACCGGTGGTGGCAGCACTCTGCGTACTACTCCAATAATAACCACCCGTACCACGACCTGCTAACGTGCCGGCCGCTGTTATATAACCGGCATTATGAAGCTTCAATACGGAATTGTAAGCATCAGCGGCGTTCAACCAATATTGTGGAGCTGCGTCGGCTGCAGTCCATTCAGCATTGGTAGGAAGACGCCAACCCGGACCTAACTGAAGCATACAAGGGTCATTTTCTACTAACCAATCACTGGTTTCATTAATCGAAGTTGCCCAAGCTACCGGAGTACGAGGAGTAACAGTGGTATACTGATAACCCTGACTACGGTTAAACTGCCAGTACCAACCCATCGGTTCTTCGGTTATATCAGTAGCTGAAGCTGGCTGTAAGTCGGCTCCCAAATTCTTGGTAATCCAGCACAATGAAGAACCCGTTATATTAGTATTGACTGAACTATATGTAATCGTCTTGTCAATTGGGGCTCCCGAACTTATCTTATGATTAACGGTAATGGTTGGACAAATCTTAAAGCTTTGAACTACACCATAACCCGTACCGGCACTATTGGTGGCATAAGCACGGACATAATACGTTACTCCTTCAGTAATCCCCGTCATAACGCCACTAAAGCTACCGGTACCACCCGATGAATCGGCAATACGACTGTCACCTATCGTTGGACTACCTGTGCTGTTCCAACACAAGCCACGAGCTGTGACTGTTGCTCCACCGGTAAGGGTAACCGTAGCACTCCCTTGCGCAGTGGTACCGGTCATGGTTCCTGCCGGAACGGTAACAATACTCAGGGAAGGTACATTGATGATCACCGCATCACGCAAACAACGTAAAGAGGCTGCAGTGGCCTTATTGATACTGGTCAATCCACTGGAGCCGGAGGCTGTTGAAAAGTAATAAGCAGCAGAGGCATTGACCTGTGTACTGCTCCAGTAATAACCACCGCTACCACGACCGGTAAGAATGCCGGTATCATAACTCAATGAACCTGACATATGAAGTTTCAGAACGGAGTTATAACCATCAGCGGCAGTTAGCCAATACTGAGGAGGAGCATCAGCGGTGTTCCATTCGGTATAAGTAGGGATACGCCAGCCAGTACCTAACAAAAGACTACATGGATCATTGGAAACTTGCCAATCGGTAGATCCATTGTTACTTGATGGCCAACTACTCCAGGCCGGAGTTGCAGGGGTGCGAACACCTGTATACTGATACCCTTGCACATTATTAAACTGCCAGTACCAACCAGCAGAAGATTCAGTATTATCGGTAGCGGAAGCAGCCTGTTGATCGGCACCCAGATTCTGAGTCAGCCAGCAAGCAGCATTACCTGAAACAGTGGTACTGATAGAATTATACGTTACCGTTTTATCCACAGGGGCACCGTTCGTGCCTGCGGTATGGATAACCGTAAAGGTCGGACAAATCTTAAAACTACTCACATTGGCACTGTAAGTCGTACCACGACTGTTAGTGGCAAAAGCACGTACATAATAGGTAGGACCTTCACTCAAACCAGACAAGGTTCCCGTGAAACTGCCCGTACCACTACCTCCTGAAATGATATTATCCGTTATGATAGGAAGACCACCGGTGGTGTTCCAACACAAACCACGGGCACTGACACTCGAGCCGCCATCCAATGTTACCATGGCACTACCCTGAGCGGTGGTACCAGTCATACCCGAAGTGGGGATAGTGACATCACTGACTGTAGCTTTGGTGACAACCAACTCATCTCGAAGACAACGAACGGAATAACCGGTAGATTTATTAGTATAAGTCATTGCACTGCTACCGGAGGCCAAAGGTAAATAATATCCGTAATAAATATTGGTCTGAGTACTGCTCCAGTAATTTCCACTACTACCACGACCGGTCAAAGCGCCAACATTATAACTCAGGTAACCGCCCATGTGAAGTTTTAATACTGAGTTATAGGCATCACCGGCACTGTTCCAGTTCTGAGGTGAACCATCGGCATTCGTCCATTCACTATTGGTGGGAACACGCCAACCGATACCCAACAAAGAATTACAGGGATCGGAAGTGGCAACCCAGTCATAGTTCTCTGTTATGTCACCAATCCAACTTGTCCAACCCGGAGCTGGGGTACGTACACTACCATCGTGCTGATAACCCTGAATACGGTTGAACTGGAAGTACCAACCGGCTGAAGATTCACTACCATCACTGGCTGAAACGGCCTGTTGATCAGCACCCAGATTCTGACCTATCCAACAACGCGCTACACCCGACAAACTGGTACTTACCGATTTATACGTTACCGTCTTACTCACTGCTGCTCCATTCAAACCCCCAATATGAGTCACCGTGAACGAGGGACAAAGCTTAAAACTTTGAACCACACCGTAACCGGTTCCTTTACTGTTGGTGGCATAAGCTCGAACATAATAAGTCGGACCTTCGATTAAACCGGTCAAAGTTCCT
The DNA here is from genome assembly GCA_963664445.2 of uncultured Paludibacter sp. GTDB lineage: Bacteria > Bacteroidota > Bacteroidia > Bacteroidales > Paludibacteraceae > Paludibacter. The sequence continues at coordinate 1,546,622 of CAXXUM010000005.1, read as the reverse complement.
GTAAAACTACCAGTACCCGTACCGCTGTCAACCAACTTACTGTCAGATATACTCGGATTACCCGTCGTGTTCCAACAATATCCTCGGGAGCTAATGGTAGCACCACCGTCGTAGTTGATAACCGTAGATGCTTGCACTGAAGTGCTGGTCATGCTTTCGTTCAATACAGAAACTGTATTTAATACAGGTACAATAACTTGAGGATTATCCCTTAAACAACGAACAGATTGACCGTTGGCTTTATCCAGATTACCCATACTACTACTTGCGACTGCAAGAGAAAGATTCCAACCGGTGGTGGCAGCACTCTGCGTACTACTCCAATAATAACCACCCGTACCACGACCTGCTAACGTGCCGGCCGCTGTTATATAACCGGCATTATGAAGCTTCAATACGGAATTGTAAGCATCAGCGGCGTTCAACCAATATTGTGGAGCTGCGTCGGCTGCAGTCCATTCAGCATTGGTAGGAAGACGCCAACCCGGACCTAACTGAAGCATACAAGGGTCATTTTCTACTAACCAATCACTGGTTTCATTAATCGAAGTTGCCCAAGCTACCGGAGTACGAGGAGTAACAGTGGTATACTGATAACCCTGACTACGGTTAAACTGCCAGTACCAACCCATCGGTTCTTCGGTTATATCAGTAGCTGAAGCTGGCTGTAAGTCGGCTCCCAAATTCTTGGTAATCCAGCACAATGAAGAACCCGTTATATTAGTATTGACTGAACTATATGTAATCGTCTTGTCAATTGGGGCTCCCGAACTTATCTTATGATTAACGGTAATGGTTGGACAAATCTTAAAGCTTTGAACTACACCATAACCCGTACCGGCACTATTGGTGGCATAAGCACGGACATAATACGTTACTCCTTCAGTAAGCCCCGTCATAACGCCACTAAAGCTACCGGTACCACCCGATGAATCGGCAATACGACTGTCACCTATCGTTGGACTACCTGTGCTGTTCCAACACAAGCCACGAGCTGTGACTGTTGCTCCACCGGTAAGGGTAACCGTAGCACTCCCTTGCGCAGTGGTACCGGTCATGGTTCCTGCCGGAACGGTAACAATACTCAGGGAAGGTACATTGATGATCACCGCATCACGCAAACAACGTAAAGAGGCTGCAGTGGCCTTATTGATACTGGTCAATCCACTGGAGCCGGAGGCTGTTGAAAAGTAATAAGCAGCAGAGGCATTGACCTGTGTACTGCTCCAGTAATAACCACCGCTACCACGACCGGTAAGAATGCCGGTATCATAACTCAATGAACCTGACATATGAAGTTTCAGAACGGAGTTATAACCATCAGCGGCAGTTAGCCAATACTGAGGAGGAGCATCAGCGGTGTTCCATTCGGTATAAGTAGGGATACGCCAGCCAGTACCTAACAAAAGACTACATGGATCATTGGAAACTTGCCAATCGGTAGATCCATTGTTACTTGATGGCCAACTACTCCAGGCCGGAGTTGCAGGGGTGCGAACACCTGTATACTGATACCCTTGCACATTATTAAACTGCCAGTACCAACCAGCAGAAGATTCAGTATTATCGGTAGCGGAAGCAGCCTGTTGATCGGCACCCAGATTCTGAGTCAGCCAGCAAGCAGCATTACCTGAAACAGTGGTACTGATAGAATTATACGTTACCGTTTTATCCACAGGGGCACCGTTCGTGCCTGCGGTATGGATAACCGTAAAGGTCGGACAAATCTTAAAACTACTCACATTGGCACTGTAAGTCGTACCACGACTGTTAGTGGCAAAAGCACGTACATAATAGGTAGGACCTTCACTCAAACCAGACAAGGTTCCCGTGAAACTGCCCGTACCACTACCTCCTGAAATGATATTATCCGTTATGATAGGAAGACCACCGGTGGTGTTCCAACACAAACCACGGGCACTGACACTCGAGCCGCCATCCAATGTTACCATGGCACTACCCTGAGCGGTGGTACCAGTCATACCCGAAGTGGGGATAGTGACATCACTGACTGTAGCTTTGGTGACAACCAACTCATCTCGAAGACAACGAACGGAATAACCGGTAGATTTATTAGTATAAGTCATTGCACTGCTACCGGAGGCCAAAGGTAAATAATATCCGTAATAAATATTGGTCTGAGTACTGCTCCAGTAATTTCCACTACTACCACGACCGGTCAAAGCGCCAACATTATAACTCAGGTAACCGCCCATGTGAAGTTTTAATACTGAGTTATAGGCATCACCGGCACTGTTCCAGTTCTGAGGTGAACCATCGGCATTCGTCCATTCACTATTGGTGGGAACACGCCAACCGATACCCAACAAAGAATTACAGGGATCGGAAGTGGCAACCCAGTCATAGTTCTCTGTTATGTCACCAATCCAACTTGTCCAACCCGGAGCTGGGGTACGTACACTACCATCGTGCTGATAACCCTGAATACGGTTGAACTGGAAGTACCAACCGGCTGAAGATTCACTACCATCACTGGCTGAAACGGCCTGTTGATCAGCACCCAGATTCTGACCTATCCAACAACGCGCTACACCCGATAAACTGGTACTTACCGATTTATACGTTACCGTCTTACTCACTGCTGCTCCATTCAAACCCCCAATATGAGTCACCGTGAACGAGGGACAAAGCTTAAAACTTTGAACCACACCGTAACCGGTTCCTTTACTGTTGGTGGCATAAGCTCGAACATAATAAGTCGGACCTTCGATTAAACCGGTCAAAGTTCCTGTAAAACTACCAGTACCCGTACCGCTGTCAACCAACTTACTGTCAGATATACTCGGATTACCCGTCGTGTTCCAACAATATCCTCGGGAGCTAATTGCAAATCCCCCATCAAAAGTAATAAGAGTGGAAGCTTGTACCGAGCTCGTTGTCATTGTCTCATTTAAAACATTCACTGCATTTAATACCGGCACTGGTATTGGTAAGGTATCTCTCAGACAACGTACGGATTGTCCCTGTGCCTTATCAATAGTACCCATACTACTGCTACCTACAGCCAGTGATAAATACCAACCGGTGGTGGCAGCACTCTGGGTACTGCTCCAGTAATAACCACCCGTACCACGACCTGCTAAAGTGCCGCCTGCATTTATATAGCCGGCATTGTGAAGCTTCAGAACTGAGTTGTAAGCATCGGCAGCTTTAACCCACGATTGAGGAGCTGCATCGGCTGCAGTCCATTCAGCATTGGTAGGAAGACGCCAACCCGGACCCAACTGAAGCATACAGGGGTCATTTTCTGCTAACCAGTCAGAGCTTTCACTGATACTTGTCAGCCAGACCACCGGAGTACGAGGAGTAACAGTGGTATACTGGTATCCCTGACTACGGTTAAACTGCCAGTACCAACCCATCGGTTCTTCGGTTATATCAGTAGCTGAAGCTGCCTGTAAATCGGCTCCCAAATTCTTGGTAATCCAACATAATGAAGAACCCGTTATATTTGAATTTATAGAATTATACGTTATTGTTTTATTATCTACCGGTGAACCAGAAGCTAATTTATGGATTACAGTAAAAGTAGGACAAATCTTAAAGGTCTGCACTGCAGAATATGAAGTTCCACCGGCATTGGTAGCATAAGCGCGTACATAATAAGTAGGTCCCTCTACAAGTCCGGTAAGCATATCATTGAAACTACCCACACCAGCTCCTGAAGGCATTTTATTATCTGTAACAACAGGTAAACCTGCAGTATTCCAGCACACGCCACGATCTGTTACTGCTGCACCTCCACCATCAGTTACAGTTGCTGACCAATTTGCAGTGGAAGCGGTCATATTAGAAACTACCAGTGAACCAACAGTTGGAGGCACAGGCAAAGCGGTCAAGATAACCTCATTACCATAAGATGTTCCTTGAGAACTTGTTGCATATGCTCTCACAAAATAAGACGTAACCGGGAGCAAACCTGTAATATTACAGGTGAAATCACCAATACCTCCTGCAGCTGCAACTGCATGGCTTCCAGTGGCAATAGGCCCGGTTGTTGTGCTCCAGCAAACTCCGCGAACAGATACGGATGCACCACCATCGCTACTAATATTTCCACCACAAACTGCGGAATTTGAAGTTACCGCTGTAACAGCTACAGTGGTCAAAGTTGGAGTGGTCAAAGTCGTAAAATTCTCCACGCCACCGTAAGTAGTTCCTACTGAATTCGTGGCATAAGCTCTAAGATAGTATTTTACACCTCCGGTCAAACCGGTAATATTACTTGTAAAGGCACCTGTACCTCCACTTGCATAAGGCAATACATTATCTGCAATAGTAGGCAAATCGCTGGTACTCCAACATACACCACGTGCAGTTATAGTAGCTCCTCCATCGCTTAAAACATTACCACCTGTACTTGCCGTTGTGCCGGTAATGCTCACGGGTTTAGTAGTGGTTATATTACCTAATAATGGAGTTGTGAAGATGGCAGGAGTAGCACTGTAACCGGTTCCAATATCACTTTTGGCATAAGCCCAAACATAGTATTTAGTTGCACCCACTAAGTTATCAATTTTCCCACCTATTGTGGTAGCAAAGTAACCATTAGAGAGTGTATTATCAGCTTCAGTCGGAATAATTCCGGTTGTATTCCAACGAACACCACGATCGATAATTGTTCCTCCTTCGGTAGTAATTGTTGCAGCTGTCATGGCTGAGGTTCCGGTAACTGATGATATGGTTACAGAACTCAATACAGGAACTGCACCCATTGTGATAAAACTTTGAAGTGTACCGTAAGATGTTCCCTGAAGGGTAACCGCAAAAGACCGTACATAATAAGTTGTATTCGGTAATAATCCGGTAAGTGTGTTACTAAAGCTAGTACTACTGCCACTACTGGTCGAAATTTTATTGTTAGCTGTTGTTGGGTTTGTTGCTGTATTCCAGCATACACCCCAAGCCAGAATCTGAGATCCTCCATCATCAGTTATTTCTCCTCCGGTAAGTGCTGAATTACTGGTTATGGAGCTCACCTCATTGGTAGTAAGAATTGCGTTAGAAAGGGTTGTAAAACTTAATGTATTCCCGTAACTAGTACCCAAACTAGTTACTGCATAAGAACGAACATAATAGGTTGTGCGACCATTTAGACCCGTAAGCGTTGAAACATAACTTCCCGAACCACCCGTAGCATCGTCAATATGACTGTCATAAGAATAAGGAGGACTAACTGTACTCCAACAAGTTCCACGCTTAGTGACGGGCGCTCCTCCTTCACTAGTTATATTACCTCCACTTTTTGCGGTATTAAATGTGATCGTATTAACTGCTTTTGTGGTTAGCGCTGCCAGCGTTGGCGAAGTAAAACTTATTGGCGAAGCACTATATCCTGTCCCCCCACGATTGGTTCCATAAGCCCATACATAATATCGGGTACCTGGCGTCAAATTGGTAATAGTACCACTTATTGTAGTACCAATAGTTGCATTGGGAACAGCATTGATCAACGATGGATCAATTCCGGTAGTATTCCAACAAAGCCCCATATCTGTCAAAGCATCACCTCCATTATCTGTCACAGTTGCAATACCAACCGCAGTATTAATGGTAAGACCCGAAATACTTGGTACACTTAATTTAGGTACCATTACCTGTGTTGTAAAACTCTTCACATCTCCATTAACTGTACCCACAGTATTAATGGCATATGCCTGCACATAATATTTAGTATTTGGTAACAATCCGCTCAGGTTCGTTGTAAAAACACCCGAACCACCAACAGCAGCAGGAACTTTAGTAAGCGGTGGATTTACACTACCCCAATATAAACCCCGGGAAGTTACTGCTACTCCACCTTCATCCAACACTTCACCACCGGCGGTAGCCGTGTTGCTGGTTATTGCGCTTGGAGTCGATGTAGTAATTGTGGGCAGCATCACATCGGCCGTGGTAAACGAAATTTCACTACCATAGGTCACCCCTACGCTATTTTCAGCATATGATCTAACATAATACATTTTATTGGGAACTAAACCGGTCATTTTTGCTATAAAACTACCGATTCCTGTACTGGTATTATCAACCGTCTTAGTAGATAAAGCAACAGTTGGATTTCCATAAAGACTCCAACAAACTCCGCGTGTAAGTATCGGAGACCTACCATCATCTGTTATGAGTCCACCACTTGTAGCAGTAGTTGTCAGAATGCTGGTAGCAGAAGCAGTACCCGAAAGCGTTGGTAACGAAGCTGTTTGCAAAGTGGTTTCAAGCCCATAAGCTGTTCCAATATTATTAATGGCATATGACCGCACATAGTATATCGTATTCGGAATTAATCCCGTCATATTTCCTACATAACTACCTGTATCTTTGCCACACACAATTTTGCTATCTTTTGTGGTAGGGTTTGAAACAGTACTCCAGCAAATTCCCCGAGAAGTAACCAGATCTCCTCCATCACTGGTTACTCTACCTGCACCGATGGCACTTACACCGGTAACTGAGCTTGCAACAGTTTGTGCAAGTATGGGTGATGTTGGAAATAAGGACATGTTAACCTGATTCCCATAACCAGTTCCTGCACTGTTAGTTGCATAAGCCCTTATATAATAAGTAGTACTGGATTTTAAATTCAGAATATTACTTACAAAAATTCCTGTACCGGCACCATCAACTGTCTGAGCAACAGACACAGTATCGGGATTGAAGTTTGCAATATTGCTCCATCTAACTCCACGTGAAGTTACTGACGCACCTCCGTTACTGGTTATTTCACCACCGGTAAGGATAGAATTACTTGAAGTACTTGAAGCATAAGTAGTAGAAAGTATTGGAACTGAAGCTGGTGTTGTAAAAGTAGTTTCATCACCGTATGCTAAACCTAAATCATTAACAGCATAAGCTCGCACATAGTAAGTTGTCAGAGGTGTTAAACCTATAATTTTACTTGTAAAAGAAGAACCATATCCCTGACTTGTTTTAGTAAATAATCCAACAGTTGGATTTGGCCCTACGCTCCAACATACGCCTCTATCTGAAACTGTCGACTGTCCGGTATTTATTATAGTACCACCACTCATGGCTGTGTAACCGGTAGCACTTGCCCCAATGGGAATTGTAGCAAGAGTAGGAACACCTACGGTGGTAAAACTCACCTCATTTCCATACGCAATACCTACTATATTCTGGCCATAAGCCCGCATATAGTAAGTCGTATTTTGCTTTAAAAGTGGAGTAGTGCAATCAAATTCAGTTCTATAATTTCCGGTATAGTTACCTGTTTCGGCAGTTTTATTCACAACAACTGTATCAGGTTTAAAATTAGGAAATTCACTCCAAACAACGCCTCTGGTAGTGACAGGAGCTCCACCATCATTATTGATATACCCACCCGCTGTAACGGTTGTATTCCAACGAACTATTTTTGTAGCTTTAGTCGTAATACTTGCAAAATCGGGTGGACTTGTAGTAAAACTAACCTGGTTACCATAGCTGGTACCGGCAATACTGGTTGCATAAGCACGTACATAATACTTTGTGCTTGCAACCAAAAAAGTCAATTTACTTACAAAGCTTCCCTTATCTCCGCCATCAATTGTTTTGTTGGGAGACGAAATTTCAGGAACGAAATCGGGGGTTGTACTCCAGATGACTCCTCTGGAACTAATATAAGCCCCTCCATCATCGGTTATATCACCCCCACTACCGGCAGTATTGCTGGTTTGAGAAGATGCGTATACAGTGGTAAGAGTAGCTAGCTTCGGAGTTATAAAACTAACTTCATTTCCATAAGCAACACCCACGCTATTAATTACATAAGCACGTACATAATATATTGTAGCCGGAGTAAGACCACTCATATCTGCGGTGAAATTTCCTGTAAAATAACCGGTTTGTGCAGTTTTATTGGCAGTAACTGTCGAAGGATCAAAGTTTGGACTAATACTCCAGACTAAACCGCGGGTTGTAACCATTGCACCTCCATCGCTGGAAATATTACCACCCACTTTGGCACTTGTGGAAGAGTTTAGAGTTGGAACACCCGTAGTCAGAGTTGGAATTTCCGGAGGCATTGTGGTCATACTTTCTGTATTTCCGTATGCAACTCCCACGCTATTAGTTGCATAAGCCCGTACATAATATGTAGTGCTTCCCATTAAACCCGTCATGGTATGAATAAAACTACCGGTTCCTGTGCCGGCCGTCGTATGCCCATCAGCAACAGTTGGGTTTTCGGTAACGCTCCAACACAAACCACTTTTTGTAACCGTTGCTCCACCGTCGTTTGTAATATTGCCTTCGCCAATAGCTGTAGTTCTCAGAACCGTTGCAATGGGAGGAGTAGTTGTAGTAACCGTAGCTAATCTGGGCGTTGTGAAACTGGATTCATTATCGGCATAAGCAGTTCCGGCACTATTAACTGCAAATGCTTTGACATAATAAGTTGTTCCGGTACTTAACCCCGTAATGGTAATATCAAAAGTACCGGTACCTGCTTTAGAAACTCTGTTTGAGAATACTGTTGCAGGGTCAAAATTTGGAGATATGCTCCAACAAATACCCACTGATGTAATAATACCTCCACCATTGCTCGATACAATACCACCACTGGGAGCACTTACACCATCAGCTCCACTGGTAGTTGGTTTTGTAGTAAGTGTAGCTAAAACAGGTGGCTTTGTAGTGAAAATTTGTTCATTACCATAGGCAGTTCCGGCGTTATTGGTAGCGTATGCTCTGATGTAATAGGTAGTATTTCCCAGTAATCCGGTAATACTATTAATAAATTCTCCAATTCCAGTTCCAATGGTTGTATGCGTATCGTTTAGCGTAGGACTCCCCACTGTATTCCAGCATATTCCGCTGGAAATAACCGGTACACCACCGTCTTTTTCGATAAATCCACCGCTTACAACAGAAGAACTGGTTATTGCAGTTGCAACAGTCGTTGTAAGTGTTGGTGTTGTAAATGTAGAGAAGCTAAGTTCGTTTCCGTATGAAATGCCTTCGCTATTTACGGCAAATGCTCTTATGTAATACTTTGTTGTAGGTGTTAAGTCGATGATGTCAACGTAAAAACTCCCACTTCCTTCACCTGCAAATATATAATTATCAGCTATTGTTGGGGTAGCAGAAGTACTCCAACATACTCCACGAAGTGTTACATTTGCTCCACCATTACTGGATATAAAACCACCACTTCTGGCCGTTGTGCCGCCGATATTTGTAACTGTAGTTGTGGTAAGAGTAGGCAGAACCGGTGGTGCCGAAATAAAAGCTACTTCATCTCCGTATGATGTACCCGCACTATTGATAGCATAAGCCCTCACATAATATCGGGTACTACCCATCAAATCACTCATTTTACTTGTAAAATTCCCTGATCCAATGCCATTGCTAACGTGATTATCATTGATAGTTGGACCGTTCAATGTACTCCAGCAAATTCCACGAGTGCTATTGGGCTCACCACCATTATCAGTGATAGTTCCGCCACTTGTAGCCGAAGTACTGGCAATGGCAGTTACGGCATTGGTTTTAAGAGTGGCTAGCGATGCTGGTCCTGTGAAAAAGCTCACCGTATTACCATAAGCAACACTGGTACCATTTAACGTCACACCATTAGCTGCATAGGCTCTTACATAATAAGTGGTATTAGCTAACAAGCCGGTCATATTACTTGTAAAACTTCCGGTACCTGTACCTTCTTTTGTATTAGCGCTATTAATTTCAGGAGCACTTGTGTACAGACTCCAGCAAATTCCGCGTGAAGTTACCGGCATGCGTCCATCATTGTCAATATTTCCACCGGAAACGGCAGTAGTACTGGTTACACCGCTTACCGGATTAGTAATAAGTGTAGGTTGAGTAGCAGTGATAAAAGTGTATTGATTTCCATATGCTGTACCTTTACTATTTGCCGCGTAAGCTCTAACGTAATAAGTTGTATTTGGTAATAGTCCTGTCATACTACTTGCAAAAACACCAAGTCCATCACTTGTAATAGCCTCTGAAGTTCTACGATCCTCGCGGGTAGGATATTGATTGGTACTCCAGCAAATTCCTTTTGCTACAAGAGTAGCTTCAGTATTACTAACCACCTCTCCACCACTGACGCCAGTTGTTCCGGTAATGTTCGTTACCGAAGCAGTTACCAGATTGGCCAGTTGAGTTGTTGAAAATATGCTTTCATCTGTGTATGTAATTCCTTTGCTATTTGTAGCGTAGCCATACACATAATAAGTTGTACCTTCCGTCAAACCGGTTAATTTAATGTTATAGGTTCCTACGTCAGTACTTTCATTAAACGGAGCTGCAATATCATCTAACGTTTTTCTATCTGTAGAAATTATTATTCCACGTGCAGTTACAGGTGCCCCACCATTACTACTTATTGTAAAATTAACTCCGGCTGAAATATTTGTAATATCAGTTACATTTAATGCAGAAGAACTAAAGATTGGCTTAGTTACCGGCATAGTATTAAACTGAACAAGATTACCATAGGTTTTACCTACACTATTAACAGCATAAGCTCTTACATAATAAGTCGTGTTTCCCAACAAATTGGTTAGCGCAACAGGCACATTACCTTCTGTTGTTGCATCAACCGTTTTTATTGCTGCAACATCATCCTTTGGGTCAAACAAATTACTCCAAATAATACCACGTTCCGTAACCGGAGCTCCACCGGTGCTAACAAGATTACTTCCGGTGGCTGCAGTTTTATTGGTAATATTACTTGCATCGATAGTGGTAATAATTGGTGCAGTTGGTAACAGCAAAAATGTATAATCATTTCCATAAACAGTACCCACCTCGTTAGTAGCATAGGCTCTTAAATGATAAGTAACATTTGGTGTTAGATTAGTCATCTCACTTGCAAATTGCCCGGTACCAGTGCCGTTACGGGTATATCTGCTATGTCCATCACCAATTGCCGGATCTACCAGTGTACTCCAACATACTCCACGATCGGTAACTAACGACCTTCCGGCATCGGTTACTTCACCTCCGGCATTGGCACTTAAGCTTACAAAAGAAGAAACCGGAATAGTAACAACTGTAGGATAATCAATAGTTGCCAAACTATCCAGATTACCATAAGAAATACCATGACTATTGACTGCGTATGCACGCAAATAATAAACTGTGTTTGGTGTTAAGCCAGAAAGGTAACTGGAAAAAGCACCGGTACCTGCACCGGTTACAGACTGAGCTGTTTTTGTTGGAAGGTCAACGGTAGGATTCTTAGTGGTGCTCCAACAAACTCCTCGTATCGAAATAGTTGCTGAACCAGAATTGGTAATTTCACCACCACTTCCAGCCGAAGTTCTATTAATCCCTGTTGGTGGAGTAGTGACAAGAACAACATACGAAGTAGTAACAAAACTTGTAATACTGCTGTAATTTGTGCCGGCCTTATTGGTGGCGTAACCCTTCACGTAATAAGTAATACCTGATAATAAACCACTGATTGTACTCGAATACTTACCAATGTCTGACACGTTCACCGTTGTAGAAGGCACCTTCGTAAATGTCACATTATCCTGACTCCACATAATTCCACGTTCCAAAACTGGTGATCCACCATTATTTAGAATCACAACGTCACCTATAGCCGATATATCTCCAATACTACTCATTTGAATATCAGCTGAGTTAAGAACAGGAGCCACCGCAGCCGGAGTGGTAAAGCTTACCACATTTCCGTATGCTGTTCCATAGGCATTAACAGCATAAGCCTGAACATAATATGTTGTCAATTCCAATAAACCTGTAAGCGTACTTGGGAATGGGCCAACACCTGAACCGTCGTGAGTAATAATTTTGTTTACGTCAGCCTGAGGATTGGTAGTAGTGCTCCATACTATTCCTCTGGCAGTAATTTGCGCACCACCATCACTTACAATATTACCACCACTCACCGTGGTAGTATTACTAATATCCGTTGCCGCCGAAGTAATAATTGTAGGTACCGTAACTGTAGTTTTGAAAACTTTGTCTTCTCCGTAAGTCACTCCTGCACTGGTTGTGGCAAAAGCGCGAACATGATAGGTAGTATTGGGTTGTAAATCTGTTAGATTACACGCAAAGCTACCTACACCCGAACCCGGAAGAGTTGTTGTTGTACCGGAGACAATATTCGGATTTACCGAGTTACCGATACATACCCCCTGAGTTAGTACAACAAGACCGGCTGTATTGGTTATTAGGCCTCCGGTTGTTGCAGTCGTACTCGTAATATCTGTTGGTAAAACAGTGGAAATCACCACTCCACAATTTATATCCTTCCAAATAGAGCCATCATAAAACCGAATAGATTTGGTTGCTATATTTATATACAAAGCACCGGCTGTAAGATTAGCCGGTGTAGGATCATTGTTTAGAATCGGGAGTTTAAATGTCTTTCTTGCTGAAAAACCGGTATTTTCGATAAAGTTAATACTGGAAATATCAGAAATTTTTGACCAATCGCTTCCGTTGTGAATCATCAAAGAGTTATTGGTCTTTGAATAATAAATAACACCTTGCTTTAACGACCCAATAGTGGGATTACTAGTTAATGATGGAATATAAGGAATTCCATCTTTGACTGCAACAAAATCCTTCGATGTTACCGTGTTCAAAGTGCTGGAGCATAAATTTTCCCAGCTGACACCGGTATAAATCATTGGCGTTTTATCCAGAGTGCTAAATACCAACATCCCCGGTTCGGGACTAGTTATTGAGGCCGGGTCTACCATGGGAAGATGTGGCAAACCGGAAAGAACTCGAAACTTGCTCTGTCCTAAAACAGAGCAAGTAACAGTAAATAATAAAAATAATACAATTTTCGATATAGCGGGTAATCTTTTCAAAATCTTCTATTCAAGTTATTCATACATTCTAATTTGAAAATAAATACTATAGAATTACTCTATTGTAATTTTTTCATAATCGCATCAATTTGTAGTTGCTGATTATTCATCCTATCCTTCAAATTATTTATTTCCAGTTGTTGTTTATTTATCTCATTTTGTTGCTCCTTGATGGCCTGTATCAGAACACCGGTCAACTGAGTATAATCTACTTTTAAAAAGCCATCCTTACCCAAATTTACCATTTCAGGAAAAACGGTCTGTAGTTCCTGGGCAATAACACCAATTTTAGATCCTGTGGCATATTTCTTTTGATTTTTATACTCGAAACGCACTCCCCGAATCTGATCAATTGATTTAAGTACCGTTGTTAATGTTTCTATATTTGTTTTCAACCTTCGATCCGATGGTGTGTAAAAGTTTCCATTAACGGTAAGATCTTTTGCAATAACCGCATTTTCGGATGCATCAAAACTTAATCCTGCTCCTACTCCACCGCCATTACTTATGCTGAATGTTTGCATTTTCAAATTTGTAGTAGCAGTATGATTACCTAAATTGTCAGTACCTACCGCAACCCAAGTTGTTCCATTATAGGTATAAAGTCGGTTATCAGCAGTTGAGTAAAACGTATCACCGGTTTGACCTGTTGCAGGTAAGGTTCCCCCATTTTGAGTTGTTGCTGTTTTTGCATCAACATATTTTTTTGTGGCCGCTTCCTGATCGGCCGTAGGGTCTAAAAGGTTGGTTATTTTAAAATTATTCGTTCCATTGCCCAATGATATATTTGCTGTAGCAGCGCCAAAACCACTTATCGGAATTGAGCTCTTTGTCGTGGCTGTTGCTATCCCGGTTGCACTTCCAACAAAGAATTGCCCATCGGCCAGAGCATTACCCACCGGCTGCCACGCCGAACCGGTGTAAACATAAAGTCGATTGTCTGTAGTTGAATAAAACGTATCGCCCATTTGTCCAACCGCGGGAAGCGTACCACCGGTTTGTGTTGAAACAGATTTGGCATCTACGTATTTTTTTGTTGCTGCTTCTTGATCGGCTGTTGGATCGGCAAGGTTTGATATTTTAAAATTAGTGGTTCCATTACCCAATAAAATTCCAGCTGTAGCAGCACCAAAATCACTTATTGAGACTGTGTTTTTAGCTACAGGAGTGGCAAGATTCGTAGCACTACCCACGAAGATAGAACCTGTTGGTAAAGCCAATGATCCGGCAGCCGATGTCTTTGTATCTACATATTTTTTGGTTGCAGCTTCCTGATCGTTTGTCGGATCAGCTAGGTTGGTAATTTTATAATTCAATGTCCCGTTTCCAAATGCAACGTCGGCTCCGGCTGCTGCAAATCCGCTCAGTGGAATTGTATTCTTAGCAGTGGCAGTAGCAATACCCGAAGCATTTCCAATATATAATTGCCCGTTTGCTAACGAATTGTCCACGGGCACCCAAGTGGTACCATTGTAAACATAAAGACGATTATCGGTGGTAGAATAATAGGTATCAGAAACCTGCTGACCGCTCGAAGGTAATATTCCTCCACTTTGAGTGGAAGCCGTTTTTGTATCCACATATTTTTTTGTGGCAGCTTCCTGATCGTTTGTTGGATCAGCCAGGTTAGTAATTTTAAAATTGTCTGTTCCATTTCCCAAAGAAATATCTGTAGTGGCAACACCAAAATCACTGATTGGAATATTACTTTTAGGTACATCAGTTGCCTGATTGGAAGCATTACCAACATAAATAGATCCTGCTGAAAGTGTAAGAGCTCCGGGACCGGCAATTTTTGAATCGACATAATTTTTTGTGGCTGCATCTTGTGCAAACAAAGGTTCTGCCAAAAAGCTAATGTTATACTGCGTTGCAGCATCGCCCATATTAATGGTAGCAGTTGCTTTGCCAAATGAACTTACCGGAATAGCACTGGTCGATGTTGACACTGCTTTTCCAGTCGCATTTCCTAGCAACATTTTCCCTGTAGCCAGAGCGAGACTGGTGGACGGAGTAGCGAATAAATCATCAATATATTTTTTTGTGGCTGCATCGTTATCACCAAGTGGCGTAGCCAAATTGGTCAATTTGTAATTTCCAAACGATATATCCGCAGTAGCAGCTCCAAAACCACTTAATGGGATAGCCGTTTTTAAAGTAGAAATAGCTTTCCCCGAAGCATTTCCTAAAAACATGCTTTCTGAAGCAAGGTTAAGACTACTGGCATCAATCGTTTTAGAATCAACATAGTTTTTCGTTGCAACATCCTGGGCAGTTGCAGGATCCGCCACATTTGTCAGTTTAAATCCTCCAAATGCAACATCAGTGGCAGCTGCACCAAAACCGCTGATAGTAATTGTGTTTTTTGCCACAGCTCCGGCTTTTCCGCTTGCATTCCCTAAGAGTAAACTACCTGTTGCCAGAGTAATACTCACAGGATCAATAATTCTGTTATCGACATAGCTTTTTGTAGCTGCATCTTGTGCCACAAGGGGATTTGCAAGGTTCACAATTTTATTATTTGTTGTTCCATCTCCTAATGAAATATTAGCTGTTGCAGCTCCAAAACCACTGATAGGAATAGTGCTCTTAGCTGTTGCAACAGCTTTATTCGTAATATTTCCAACAAAAAAATTACCGGAAGGCAAAGTGAGTAAAGCCGTAGGATTTGTGAACAAAGCATCCACATAATTTTTGGTAGCAGCATCCTGAGCGCCTGTCGGATTTGCAAGATTGACCACCCTGTTATTGGTCGTTCCATCACCGAATGAAACATTATCGGTAGGATTGCCAAAACCACTAAGCGGTATATGTGTCTTATCTAATTTATCATCCGTAATTGCCTTATTTACAATTGTTAGTTTACCACTATTGTTGATTGTAGCATCTCCTGACATTGTAACCGGAGTAGCTACATTCGTAGAATTACCTACATACATCTGTCCATTTGGCAATATATTAT
Source organism: uncultured Paludibacter sp. (assembly GCA_963664445.2). Taxonomy (GTDB): domain Bacteria; phylum Bacteroidota; class Bacteroidia; order Bacteroidales; family Paludibacteraceae; genus Paludibacter. The sequence continues at coordinate 1,530,833 of CAXXUM010000005.1, read as the reverse complement.
CCGCCGGCATCCATACAGTACCGTTATACACATAAAGTTTATGATCGGATGTATTGTAAAATAGACTACCTTCAATTACAGTAACCGTTGCAGGATCAGGATTAAAAATGCCACTAGGTATAGAACCATTTGTCGAAATTTTAAGCCATATAGTTCCATTGTAAATATAAGAGGAGTTATCTTCTGTATTAAAAAACATATCCCCTTTTGTTGCAGGATTTGGGAATTCAGTACTGGTTCCACTGGGCACTGTTCCACTCCCAACAGCCATCCATTGAGTACCATTATAAATATAGAGTTTCTTTTCGGTGGTATTATAAAAACCTTCTCCAAGCTTATCTGTTACCGGAAACGCAGTTCCTGACGTAAATCCCGAAATGGATTCATCAATAGCCATGATAGCTGCATTCTGCACAGAGACCATTAGGGCTTGATTAGGATTTTCAGGATCATAAGTTGCTAGTCCATATCCATTAGATGTCGGATGAAAAAGAGTTCCAGTAAGAAAGACTGAAGGAGATTTATTCCATTCTGTTACTGCACCGTAAAGATATGTAACATCAGCAATAATAAATGATGATCCATTTGCAGGTTTAGTAATTAAATCAATTCTGAACATTTTTCCTTCTGCATCTACAATGATATCCCCTTTTACAATTTCATCAGCAGTAGTATGTATATACTGAGGATCAGTAAATGTACCTTCAATCGAATAATTAGATGTAGTCAAGGTTGGAGTATCACTAACTCCACTTATATAAAACCTGCCATTCAGTGGAGTTTGAGCATTACACCTTAATCCTAAAAGAATCAATATCGAAATAATTATGTAGTATTTTACAATTCTCATTAATAGTCCTCCATTTATTAATTTAAAACCCTAACGTAAATGCGAATTTTTTACTTGAACTTAACAACATTATATATGTTTTTATTGTATGGTTAGCAGGATCATATACAATTACAGTTGCACCACCAGAACCAATCATCGATGTAAGCATTTGGCCTGCTGTAGATCTATTATAAAAAGTAAAAAAAGCAGGAAGTCTTGCATCGGTATAATCATTATTTATATTATCTGTATAGTTAATGTGAATGTTAAAATATGGTGTGTCGGTTGTCAATAGTCCAAGAGAAGTATTCTCTCCAATGATTTGTATAGTGTGCAAGTATACTCCTGCTGGGACAGTAAGTTCGAAAAGATTTAGTACATTAGAGCTCTGTATTCCATCAGATTTAAATCCTGTTTTTTGTTGAAGAGTAATATTAGGCCCAGTAGCTCCGACTAATACTAAAGCATTACCACTTGGATGATAATACTGTAAAGTACTCCCTCCACCTCCCGCTACAGGAGCAACCCATTCTGAAGTTCCGTCGGCTTTAGAAGTCAAAACTTGAGCGGCAGTTGTTGGAGGAGTTGGTATCTTACTCAGTTTTGTAAAATCTGCAGGTATCATCAAACCGGCATTTGTTCCAGTAACTACCGGAATAGTAGCAGCAGTTCCTGTGCTTGAGTTCACAACCCCTTGAGTTGCAGAAGCTGTATATGTAATATTTGTACCGGTGGGTGGTGCTACCCAAGTTGCAGCAGTACCTGCTCCATTAACTGTTAAGACTTTGTTTGCATCTGACACACCTGCAATATTCGCAAACTTATCTAATTTTGATTTGTCGGTATCTATCATCAAACCGGCTGTTGAAGATGTTGCTGCCGGAATCGTAGCATCTATTCCGGTGCTGGAGTTTACAACCCCTTGCGTTGCCGAAGTAGTATAGGTAAGATCTGTAGATGCACCCCCTCCACCGGTTCCATTTGCTACAGTGGTTATACGTCCTTGTGCATCAACCGTAATATTTGCAGAAGTATAACTACCTGGTGTCACAGCAGTATTTGCCAGAGCAATTGTAGGATTGTTTGTCACACCATCACCATTGGTTACATTAATACCTGTGCCCGCAGCTATTGTACGGGTTGCTACTGCTCCGGTTCCTGTTCTGGCAATCAATCCGGTTGTAGAAAGACCAGATAAAGCAGTAAGATTAGGATCGGTAACGGCAGCTGCAATTGTAATATTTGTAGTTCCATCAAAGGCAACTCCATTAATGGTTCTTGCGGTGGTTAGTTTTGTCGCTGTTGCAGCTGATGCCACATTCTTACTGGCATCTGCCGTATTATCAACAAGATTTAATCCTACATTTGCCTTTGTAATTCCTGTTGGATTATTTATCACCGGGTTTGTAAGTGTTTTATTTGTTAGGGTTTGCGTAGCAGTTAAGCCAACAACTTGCTCTGAAATATTAGCCACATCGTAAGTCGCTTTATTCATATCGCCTGTACCTGTTGCCGATCCCCAGGTAAATCCGCCACTCCCATTCGATGTAAGTATTTGTCCCGTAATTCCATTTGCACTAATATTGCTCAGTTTTGTTGCAGTAATGGTTTGATTAGCAATATCAGCAGCAGTAATGGTTCCATCAAGAATCTGAGCTGTTGTAACTTTACCTGTTCCGATACTGGCTGCAAAAGAGCCTGTACCTGAACCGGTTACATCACCGGTAAGCGTTATCGTTTGGTCACCTGTGTTGACAGCTGTTCCAGTTACATTTGTACCATTTATATATCCTGTTGCCGCTACAGAAGTTGGAGTGATAGCTCCCAATGAAAGTGTAATGGCCGGAGTAGCAGTTGAAGTTGCAGTACCACTAATACCATTAGCTGTTACTACTGAAACGCCGGTTACAGTCCCGGTTCCACCTCCGGTTGCATTCAGAGTGGTTCCTGTAAAACTTAATCCAGTCCCCAGTGTAATCTCACTTACTGCAGTACCTGAAGCTCCTGAACCTAATAACTTACCGGAAGTCATAGCCTGTATCTTAGAATAGCTAACTTTATTAGCACCAATTGTCGTCGTAATTGCCCCTGTACCCGAACCTGTCATGTCGCCCGAAAGTGTTATTGTCTGATCACCCGTATTAACTCCGGTGGTTGATCCACTAATATTAGGTGCAGATATAGTTCCAGTGGCCGTAATATTTCCGGTAGATATATTTCCTGTTGTTGTTATATTTCCAGCCATATTTATGGATGTTGGAGTGATAGCTCCCAATCCTAAGGTAATCAGAGGCGATGTAGTTGAACTTCCCACGGAGGCAGTGATACCACTATTTCCAATTACCGATACGCCGGTTACTGTTCCACCACCTGATGGAGCCGGTTGCCATAATGTAGCTGTACCTCCCGCGTTTACCGTTAGAACATTATTACCATTAGCCGAACTGTAAGCGGGAACTTTAGTGTCCACATACGTTTTAACTGCATTTTCAGTTGTATACTTTGTACTCGAAGCCCCTGCTAAAGTTCCATCATTACTTTTATTCGTTTTATCTTCTTTTAACAACAAAGCATTTATGGTAGCCGTACTTAATGGTTTTAACAAGTCAGTTGTATTATCAACATTTGATAAGCTGATATCGGCTTTTGTCAAAGTGATGTTCCCAATTTTTGAATTTACCGATAGAACAGGTGAAGGTGCTGAGATTAATTCTTTCCAGTTACTTAAAACAGAAGCTGGTGTTTGAGACAAAACATAGTTTTTCCCATCACCGGTTATGATAGCTATACTTCCAACCACTGCGCCACTCAATGCAGTCATATCAGAAGCTAGTGGCAATACATCCACCGAGGAAAAAGAAATCGCAGGAATCTGGTTAGAAGGAATCTTTCCGGTGCCGTCGAGTGTCGCAACTCCATTAATAGCAGCCTTTTGAGCTATATCTATTTTTGTATCCAGTGCATTTTGAGTAAGTGTGCTAATAGGTTTGGCAATATCACTAGTATTGCTTATCAGGTCCAGACCCAAATTTGCCTTAACCTGTGTAGGAGTCAATTGTTGAAGGGTTGTTGAAGTAGCAGCAGCAATAAAGTTACCGGCTGTGTAAGAAGTAATTCCTGTTCCTCCCTTAGTAACAGGAAGGCTCGTAATCAGAGGTTCTTTTAGCAAAAGCCCTGGCACAGTAGGACTTGTACCCGTACCGCCTAAATCCCCTGTCATCTGAATGGTACCTAAAGTCGTTGAATTTGCCATTGGAACACCACCTGCAGCAAGTACAGCAGCATCTACTCTTGTATCTACATAGGTTTTAATTGCATTAACCGTTGGATATTTTACATTTGATGTTGCATCTGTAGCTACATTAGTACTTTTATTCGACAAATTCTCTTTCAGAAGTAGAGCAGCTTGTGTTGCATCACTAATAACCTTCTCTGCATCAGTAGTATTTTGCACTTTATCTAAACCCAAATCAACTTTAACTTCAGAAGGTGTTCTTTGTTGTAAAGTGGTTGAATTGCCTGCGTTTATATAATTACCTGCCGTGTAGGAACCAATTCCTGTTCCACCATTTGCAACGGGCAAAATCCCGCTTATTGAACTTGCAGCAAGTAATTCCCAGGTACCATTTCCGCTAAGATAAGTGGCAATAGAAGGTGTACCTGTTAAATTCATCGCATTTAAAGGTATATTGGAAGTTCCAAAACGTGCTGGGGGTATTGTACCAGAAGTCAGATTATTAGCATTCGTTTGATCAAAATTCTTTACGTTTTCGAGCGACAATAACGTTTTTGTCTGAATTGAATTTAATGCAGCCGGCACTGCACTTGCACCACTGTTGTTTCCTAAAATAGTATTGTTGGCAATTGGAGCCAAACCAATCGTAGCATCACCGGTTAAACTACCACCTGCTAATCCCGAACCTGCAATAACGCCTGTTATATCGCCAACAGTTCCGGTAATATTAAGCACTCCACTTCCGTCGATGGCTAAACTGGGGCCTACTTTTACACCGCCCAATGTTGTTGCAGAAGCTATCGGTAAGCTGTAATTCGTTAATCCATCAAGTTTATTTTTATCTGTAGCTGAAAACAGACCCGGATCGGTACCGCTGGCAATTGGCAAAACAGACAATAATGATTTATTAACCCATTTCGACCCATTCCAAATCAAAGCATCCTTATCTTGTTTTGCTGTAATTGAAACATCCAACAAATTATCTATATTCGCATCAGTAATTCCATAAGCGGCAATAGTAGTTGGATTTGTGCCTGAAATAACACGTCCCTGCGCATCGGTGGTAACTGATCTGTAAGTACTTGAAGTCCCTAAGGCTGGTAAACTTAAAGGAGTGGTGTTTCCATCACCGTTTAATGTCCCATCGTGCGAAACAGCCGTCAGTCCTCCTGAAGCAGATGTTGAAATTTCGCCTTGTAATTCTTCAAGAGCTGCCTGTACATTAGTCGAAACTAATGTGCCTGTTGGAGTAACAGGCACATTTAAAGCAATTTGATCACCGGTATTTATTCCACTTGTGTTTGTAAGTGTCGATAACTGGGCATCAGTTACATATCTTTTATTTGAAGAATCTGCAATATCAGCAGTTGTGGCATCAGTTCCTGCAGTTACAAGCCCTTTTGCATCATAAGTAATTTTTGTTTTTGTTGCTCCTGTTATTGCCGTATTACCGGTCATTTTTGATGTGAGACTTGTTGTATTCACATCAATTAAAGTCTTCAAACCTTCCAATACCGTCTGAACATTTGTTCCGGTTACACCGGAAATTGCTGTTGTAGAAATACCTGAAGCCACGGAACTTCCTCCCGTAGCCGGAGCACCCCATGTACCATCACCCCTTAAATAGGTAGTTGCATCTCCATTACCAATAATAGCATTGACCGGTACTGTTGCACTCGCAAACCTTCCTGCAGGGATAGTCCCTGAAATTAAATTCGTTGCATTAGTTTGATCAACATTTTGTACATTTCCTAATCCTACATCACTTTTAGTAAGAGCCAACATAGTTTTAATACTGCTCATTGGGAGTGCAGCAGGATATCCATAACTTGTAGAACTATTTCCAATAAGTGTATTCGGGGATATTGGAGCTATTTTCGTCAAAAGTAAACCACCATCATTTATTCCTATATTTGCGGTTCCACTATTTATCGTCGATGATAATCCGCCAAAGGTAGTAACAGCAGTTAAACCACTTCCGGTTCCTGATCCCGAAGCAGGATCTGCCCATACAAAACTACCACTCCCATTTGCTGTAAGAACCTGACCACTAGTACCATCTGAAATTATTCCGGCTAATTTAAGAGGAGATATCCCTTGGTTGGTTATACCTAATGGGCTGGTTGAAGTTCCACTTCCGGTTAATGTTGCATCATGTGTCACAACTCCACTACCACTACCCGAAGATCCAAGTCCGGCCAATATGCCCGCTAAATCTACATGACTATTTCTGGGGCCAGAAATAGAAAGCACAGTTCCTGCAAGACTTAGAGATTGATTAAGATCACTCAAGCTTACAGGATACTTACCGTTAATTGACAAATTATATGCTGCATCAAAAGTTAGAAATGGATCTGAACTTCCACCACCAGTTCCTGTTGAAAGTTTACTATCTACATACGATTTTGTTGCTGCATCCTGACTCGATGCTGGATCGGCCAAATTGGTTATTCTAAAGTTGGTAGACCCATTACCCATCGAAATATTTGAATTAGGATAAGCAAAACCACTTAAAGGAATAGTATTTTTTGCAGTTGAAATAGCCTTGCCATTCACATCACCAACATAAAATGACCCATTTTCTAATAATAATGCCCCGGTTCCGGAACCGGAACCGGAACCAGCATCGGTAATACCATAGCCTGCCAATGTTGTTGGCTTATTTGTCAAATCTTTAAAGCTGCCTGTAAATGCAACAGTTGCAAGCGACGATGTACTTGCTTTAAGGTCTAGTTGAGTACTAATTTTGTCAGACGACCAAGTGGAAGAATTTAAAACGCGGGTATCCTGAATGACCGTACCTGTATTTGAACCTGCATTAGCTGCAAATAGTGCATAAGGTACGCTCAACAATTCACTCTCACCAACCACAGAATAATCACTCCCTCCTGCAGGGTCAGTTTCTGTTTTTATGTAATGCGTACCTATTGACCAGTCGATAGCTGCAAAGGTTCCTGTTAAGGCAGTTCCGTTACCAATTGCAACACTGACAAGACCATTATCATTGGTTATTGCATCATGCAATTCAACATAAACAGGAGTTTTATCTTGCAATATGGTGATGATCATGCTTACCTTTTTGTTTGTAATCAAAACTTTATTGTTGTTTCTGATTACAGCCTGATAGCTCATTTTCTTAGGAGCTTGAGCAAATACACTTGCAATGATGATACAAAATATTAAATAAGTGTATAATTTCTTCATATTCATTTTTTGAATAGTTATAATTCTATATCTCTTTCAGATATTATCTTTTAAAATTTATTGTTTTCGAAAATAGAATTGTTTCTCCTTTCGATATAGTAAAAATTGATTATTATCAAACAAGCACGCAAAGGGTACAACTACCATTTGCGTGCTCAATGGAGTTTACAATTTCGAGATAAAATAAACAATCAAGAATTTTAGACCAGCCTAGAAGGGCAATTCAAAATCTTAGGCTACATGCGGATTTAGTTAACTTGAAATTATATATCGTTGCTAGTGCTTTTCACTTACACCTAAAAAACATATTTAATAATTAAAACATATAATTTGAACAATCTTTCATCATCTTGTATTTTGAATAATCTTAAATACCTTTGTTTTTCTTGGCATAGATTCATTTCGTTGTTGGATCACTTTTAGAGTATAAGTCGACGAAATATATCCTACCATCGATATAACAGTTTTTTTCTTTTCCACATTTCCTGTTGTCAAAAGTTTACCAACAGCATCGTAAAGACTATACTCGATTTTCTCATCAATATAATTTTCAACTTGTAATGTTAGAAAATCAGCAACCGGATTAGGATATGCAGAGCAAGTCAACGTCAAGTTTAAAGCATCCCGGGGATCAGTTTCAATTATTATTTCGTAAGGCTGTTGTACGCCTTGAGCAACCGAATAAGTTCCACTAAAATTTGTGGTGTAAGTTATTTGCCCAACAGTATAATCTACAAAACCGCCATTTCCCACAGCCCTACCACCCGAAGTTGTCACTACTTCTTGTGCATGTAATCCAATAAATCCAAAACTTAAAACAAGTAAAACACTTGATTTTATTATTATTTGCAACATTTCTACTCTTAGTATTTATGTTCCGGGCACATAAAAAAGGTTTAAATCTTTAAAAATCTCATTCCACCCACTAAATTTAGATCCAATTATTTAAAATGCATTTTAAGCCGAATCATCTAAAATTTAGTATCTACACCCACTATTTCATTCTAATTTTAGGTTGATTATTATTCAATTTAAATGAATAATTTTTCATTCAAAAGTATCAAATATTCACTTCATTCCATTTTCAAATCACAAGTTAATTCCTTAATATTCTAGCGACGAGACAAAGATAACAATAATATTTAAAGGTATGTAAATCAGATTTGTAGCACATTAAAGCACTACACACATAGTTATTACTACACACCAAAATTAAGTTCCATTATCGTTCAAACTAATTAAGTCAGGCGTATTTTAAGACTAAAATCTGTATAAATTTCATAATATACTTACTGTTTAATCAGTTGTCTTTATTTATTATAGAAATAAAAGTTTTTACAAATTCAATAATATTATAATTATAAAATCGCAATATCTACTATTAAATCTATATTTTTTTACATTATATTAATTAAATTAAACAATTCAATATTCAAAAGTATGACACCGTAATTGATTCATAACTAAGTAAAATATTGAATCTTATATTCAAAGTTTCTAGAAATAAGTTGTACTTTTAAAACACATATACATTCCTGTTTTCAACTATCATTGCTAATGTTTTTCAACCCTATTCAATGAAATCAACAGTTGTTACGTAGCAATTTGAATGTAGCATTTTAAACTACATTTCATAAATATAATCTCATTTTAAAACTGAATACTAACAGTATTTTTATTGCATTTACATGCGAAAATATATGTTAAAGATTACCACAACAGAAACGAGCTAACAATATTTAACGTATTGACATAATAAAACTGTAGTTTCCCTAATTATGTTGACTTAATAACGAGATTTCATTTCCAACAAAGCCTATAGAGACAACCATAAAGAATAAAAAAACCCCGAATAAAAATTCGGGGCTTTAGTAATAGAATAAATTGAGATTATTTTTTTGCTGCATCTTTGCAACAAGCTTTTCCATCGGCTTTTTTAGCACCGTCTTTGCAGCAAGCTTTTTTGTCTTTAGCTTCGCCTTTACAGCAAGCTTTAGTTTCTGTTTTTGCTTTTGCTGGTGCTTTAGCTGGTGCAGTTTGAGCAGATACAGAAGCAAATGATACGAAAATCGCAACTAGCGATAGAACAAGGACTTTTTTCATTTTTGTTTAATTTTAAATAGTTGTTAGAAACGTTTAATAATTTTTTGAAATTGAATAGGCAAACATGTTATATAGTATTACTACCCGGATCAAAAAACGAGTAGATCAAAGGATTTGTTTATTCAGTAACACTTAAAAAAATGTAATTATCTCGAAGCAAAATAGCTTTCAACAATACTTTTTATTTGCTATGTAAAGATAGATTGTTTTCCAACATTCAATATATAATTCACAGAAAATTGATTTTTTTTAATGGTTTATTCGTTCAATTGAAGATTTATTTAGATTAAAGGAGTAAACAGAACCCTTATCCTTAGGTTCTTGGTGCAAACATAATAATCATCATGCCCAAAAGGGCTATTGCACCACCAATCAAATCGTATCGATCGGGAATTACACCGTCTACCTTCCAGCCCCAAAGAATAGCCATCGCTATAAATATTCCGCCATACGCAGTATACACTCTTCCAAAATTTTCGGTTTGCAAGGTGGCCACAATCCCGTATGTCACAAGAATCAGGCCACCTAAAACACCAACCCACAAGGGCTTTGCTTCGCGTAGCCAAAGCCACACAAGATATCCCCCTCCTATTTCGCAAAGACCTGCCAGAATGAATATGCCTACAGATAGTATTATTCTCATAAAATGATTCTCTATTAATTTACAACCTACTCATCAGATACTTTAGCAGCTCATCTCTCCGGCATTTTTCTTTGCCGAAAGTAAATTATAAGCTCCTTTAACAACAAGCCGTGCAGCTTTAAAGTTGAAACCTTCCTGCAAAATAATTTCTGTGAATCCATCGGCTTCTACTCCTTTCTGGATTTGAATCATCCGATACTCAGTCATTTTCTTTCCGTTTTCTACTTTATCTTTATCATGTACAAAAATATAGTCTTTATCATCAAAGCTAACAATTGATTCTGATGGCACAGAACTAACCTGATTACTTTTTGCCTGAATAACAGCATTTACATACATTCCCGGCAACATGTTTTTGCAATGACCTACCACGTTTGCATATACTTTGTAGGTTTTGTCATTGTTTATTGACTTACCGGTTTGGTAAATAACTGCATCATGCTGTTCCGTTTCATTATTGATGTAAAATCGAATTTTTTCACCGTTTGCAACTTTATCAGCATCTTTTTCGAACAAGGTGAGTTCGAGAAACAGTTTATCGGTGTTTACAATTTCGAACAACACATCTGACGAAGATACCGATTTACCGATGCTCACATTTACCGCTTTTACATAGCCCGAGATAGGCGATACCAAAGCTACCGAACGACTAATTCTATCTTCAGTAAGCCTGGCCGGATTAATCCCTATTAGTTCAAGTTTTTGTTTGAATGCACTTACCAATGATTTCAGATTTTTATAATCTGTCGTTACCTGTTGAAGGTTCTTTTGAGAATAAACATCGTCTTTGTAAAGTTCTTTGTGTCGTGCATATTCAGCTTCGGCATATTCCAGCTTATTTTTAGCTTCCAGGTAGTTTTGTTGAATATCAATAAATTCCTGGTTTTCGAGTATTGCCAGGGTTTGACCTTTACGAACGGAATTACCGGGCATCAGGTTTGTACTTTTCACAAACCCACCCATTGGCATACTAACAGTCGCCAGATTTTGTGGCGCAACTGATACTGTGCCGCTTACTTTTAAGGTTCCACTCATCGATCGCAATTCAATCTTGCCGGTTTCAATATTGGCTAGTTTTATCTGGTCTTCGCGCAGTTCCACAATATCTTCGGGCAAAACCTCTTCCTTGCCTTCTGCTTCAGTTTTTGTAGCTTTACCACATGATACAAAAGCTATGGCCAAAACTGTTATTAAAATAATTAATTTGAAATTATATCTTGTCATAATGTAGTTCTTTTTAAAATAATTTTCCGGTAATAAATTCAATTGAAATGATAGTTTGATTGTAATTATTCACAGCATCGAGATAATTTTGTTTTATAGTCAATGCCCGGCTTAAACTCTGAATATAATCCAGATAATCAATAGCTCCTACTTTGTAGCTTTTGGTTGCCTGATTGATAATTAAATCAGCTTCCGGTATAGCTTGTTTTTCGTAGTAACTCAAACTATTGTTATATTTTGCATATTCGCCCAACAAGGAGTTGTACTGACCCGAAAGCGACTTTGAATAATTCTCGGCAGTAAATTGGCTTACTTTTTCTTTTAACCTGGCTGCTTTAATTTTAGTTGTACCGCTTCCAAACCACAATGGCACAGCAATACCTGCCTGAATACCAATAAAACGGTCGCCTCCACCAAAAGTGCGCGGAACACCGTTTACAGTCTGCTCACCACGTATGGTTTGACTGAAATAACCTATGCTTACATCGGGTAACAGTTTACTTTTCTCCAGTTTTGTTTCAATGCGAGACAACTCAATTTGTTGCTGAGCTAATCCCAACTGAGGATTTGCCAAAACTACAGCACTGTTTGCATCGGGCAAAAAATCTGCTCGCTGTAACACTGTGTCTACAGGCAATACTGACTCATTGGAATTCAGTAGTACTTGTAATTTTTGATTAAAAATCAGAATATCGGCCTTTGCTTGCTGCAATTGATTCTGAACTTCCATACTTTGCGAGCGGGCTGTAATCATTTCCAACTGATTGGTTTCACCTGTTTTCAACCGCAATTCGGCTGCACGCTGAAAACCGGTATACAAACTATCCTGCCACACAAATAATCTCAACTTTGAATGTAAGTACGCCAGCTGCCAATATACCTGTTTTACTTGAGTAGCAATTTCAAGCTGAGCAGTTTTCAACTCCCACTCGCTGCTTTTCACATTTGCACTGGCCAGTTTATGTTGATTGGCATACACCGTTGGGAAAGCAAACGACTGCGAAACTGTAAAACTGTTATCCTTTGAATAGGAATTAAACTGCCCGAATTGCCCATCAATAGTTGTTTTCGGAATATCCCATGCAGCTCCTTTCAATGTTTTTTGAACATCAACAGAATAAGCCGTCGAACGAACCGACAAGTTACTGTCCAGCGCCATTTGAATAGCTTGCTTTAAATTTAGGTTTCTCGTTGACTGTGCATGAGCAGTTGTTGAACCCAGCAATAAAAGAACGAGTAAAGCTGTGATTCCCGATTTGCGCTTAAATATTTTCTTGAAACGATCAGAAGAAAAGAAAATATAAAAAATGGGCAACACAATTAACGTAAGTACAGTAGCTGATAACAATCCACCAATAACTACAGTTGCCAGCGGTTTCTGAACTTCAGCACCGGCCGAAGTAGACAATGCCATTGGCAAAAATCCAAGCGAAGCCACGGCAGCCGTAATAATCACCGGTCTCAAACGCGTGTGCAATCCTTTTAACACCCGTTCTGTAATATCAGCGATTCCTTCTTTCTCGAGTCGGTTGAACTCGGCAATAAGCACAATTCCATTGAGTACTGCTATACCAAATAATGCGATAAAACCGACTCCTGCCGAAATAGAAAAATTCATATCCCGTAACCAGAGTGCAAAGATGCCACCAATAAGCGACATGGGTACAGCCGTGTATATCAGCAAGGCTTGCTTTACGGAATGAAACGTGAAAAACAACAGCACAAATATGAGCAGTAATGCCACCGGCACAGCAATAGCCAGGCGAGCTTTTGCTGCCTGAAGATTTTCGAACTGACCGCCATATTTCACATAGTAACCTGTTGGTAGTTGCACTTTTGCATCTATATATTTTGTCACATCTGCTATAACGCTTTGTATATCGCGATTACGAACATTAAACCCTATAGTTATACGTCGTTTAGTATCTTCGCGCGATACCTGTGCAGGGCCGGATTTAATTGCTACAGTGGCTATTTGCTCCATAGGAATCTGTCCACCGCTGGGCAAAGCAACCGATAGATTTTTGACATCATCCAAATTCTGACGATAATCTTTATCCAATCGAACTACCATTCCAAAACGCTTTTCTTCATCAAATACAACCCCGGCCTGACTTCCTGCAAAAGCTGTGCGTAACACGCGGTTCACTTCCTCAACAGAGAGTCCATACTGTGCCAGTCTGTCACGATTGTATTCAACCTGAATCTGCGCCAGTCCTGTTACTTTTTCTACATTGATATCTTCAACACCCTGTACCTTTTGAATAATTTTTTCCACCTGCGATGCTTTATCAGCAAGGGTATTCAGGTCATCACCAAATATTTTCACTGCAATATCCTGTTTAGACCCTGAAAGCAGCTCATTGGTACGCATCTGAATCGGTTGTTGAAATTCGAATTTCACACCTGCCAATGGAATCAATGCTTCTTCCATTTTCGCCACCAGCTCCTCACGCGTTTCTGCCGACGTCCATTCACTCTTATCTTTAAGTGTAATGATATAATCACCGGTTTCCATGGGCGTAGGGTCAGTAGGTATCTCGCCTGCACCAATTTTACAAACAGCATGTTTAATTTCCGGAAACTTGGCGAGCAATATTTTATTCGCTTTCTGCACCATTTCTACAGTATTGGAAAGCGACCCACCTTGCAACGTTATCACCGATGCCGCAAGATCACCCTCCTCAAGTTGTGGGATAAACTCTCCACCCAGACGTGCAAATACTCCCAAACTAATCAGAAATAACACTATGGCAGAAACTGAAATCAACAGCTTACGTTTAAGTGCAAAATGAATAATCGGCTGAAAACCTTTATGAAAAAAGTCCATCAGTTTATCGGAAAAATTGGGCTTGTGTTCAGTATTTTTACTCAGGAACAAAGCCGAAGCCATAGGAACATAAGTTAGCGAAAGTATAAATGCTCCCAAAATAGCAAAGGTCACTACCTGCGCCATAGGCACAAACATTTTACCCTCAATTCCAACTAAAAATAAAATTGGCATGTAAACGATGAGAATAATAATCTCGCCAAATGTTGCCGCCGTCCTTATTCGGCTGGAAGCCTGATAAACCTCCTCATCCATCTGTTGTTGCGAAAGGCGCGCAATGCCCTGATGATGACTTTTACTCATTGATATTCGGTGCACCACACTTTCAACAATGATGACCGCCCCATCCACTATCAGTCCAAAGTCAATAGCACCGAGGCTCATTAAGTTACCCGTTACCCCAAAAAAGTTCATCATGGATATGGCAAAAAGCATGGAAAGCGGAATCACCGATGCCACAATTAACCCGGCTCTGAAATTTCCTAAAAATAAAATTAGAATGAAAATCACTATTAAAGCTCCTTCAATCAGATTTCGCGAGACCGTACCAATGGCACGTCCAACCAAATCGGAACGATTCAAAAATGGTTCAATTGTCACTCCCTGAGGCAACGATTTCTGAATAGAATGAATGCGGGCTTCAACATTTTTTGTTACCTCATTAGCATTTGCTCCTTTCAGCATCATCACCACACCGCCTACAGCTTCTGCTGTATCCACCACAAACGCTCCATACCGAATAGCACTGCCGTACTGAACGGTTGCCACATCCCTGATCAGAACAGGAATACCCGAGGTGTTACTTTTTACAACAATTTTTTCAATGTCCTCCAATGATTTCACTAACCCAATGCCACGAATAAAATAAGCAGTCGGTTTTTTGTCAATGTAAGCACTTCCGGTATTTTCGTTATTTTTCTCAAGAGCACTAAAAATATCATTAAGAGTAAGATTCATCCCCCTTAATCTTTCGGGATTTACAGCAATTTCGTATTGTTTTACAAAACCTCCATAACTATTGATATCGGCTACACCGGTAGTTCCCAGCATCTCACGCCGCACTACCCAATCCTGAATAGTCCGCAATTCCATAGGATTATATTTATGCTCAACCCCTTTATCTACTGCAAGGCGGTATTGATATATTTCACCCAATCCTGTTGAAATGGGAGCTAAATCTATTTTAGCAATACCGAGTGGAATCATATCCTCAGCCTCTTTGAGCCGCTCGCTTATTTGCTGTCTTGCCCAATAAATATCTACATTATCTTTAAATACAACAGTAATGACTGATAAGCCCAGTCGGGATATGGAGCGAAGTTCAATAATATTGGGAATGTTAGCAACAGCTACCTCTATTGGAGCACTAATTGAGCTCTCCACTTCCTGCACCGCCAAAGATGGAGCAAGCGCAATAACCTGAACCTGATTGTTGGTTATGTCCGGAGTTGCATCAATAGGTAACTGAGTGAGCGAATACGTTCCCCAGCCTATAAGTGCAACTACAAATAAGCCTATAATAAACTTATTTTTGATGGAAAAATGAATGATACGTTCTATCATAGAATATATAATTTGATAATAATTTGATTGAATAATATGCAAGAAAAAGCAGCAAACAAAAAAACTTTGTTTGCAAAACTTATTACAAAAGAAATAATCAAATCAGAAGAACGGAGTAAAGCGTAATTATCTCTTTTCCAGAAGAAAAGAAACAATAATCAGGAGGTGGAGAAACGCTAAATGTAGGAAATAATGACCTCTGGGTCAAAATATTTTGAAATGCATAGAACAAATCGATACTGTTAATTGTATTATCTACAGCGAGTGGTTTTACAACCACAGAAGGCGTATCAATAAACAACCTTAATAGATGACAACCATTGGGTTGGTGCTCGATATTCGAGCAGGTAATATCGTTACCTTGATGATGTTTTTTTAAAGTTGGAGAATGGTGGTGTACATCTTCGCACGAGCCAGTTGCTAAAGCCACGATTCCGGCATCAGCGCATGAATTACAACAATACTTCACTACATTGAAACCGGTTCCGGCCATTAGAAAGTAAGTTGCAAATAAGATAGTAACAATATATATTAGTCCCTTTTTCACCATATTTTCTACAAAGATACGAGAATTATAAATAATCTGATTTTTTTTGGCAAATTTTTTAGATATATGTCTGTTTATATTGTAAATTTGTTCCGTAAATAAAATAAAGTATTTGATTATGAAAAAGCAAACTATTCTACTCACATTAAGCATTTTAACCTCAACATTATTTTTCTCCTGCAAACAAAATACTGTAAAAACAGAAGAAAAGGATTATTCAAGAAGAAGCTTTTTAACCTCCGACACGACTAAAGGAGCCTTAAACGTCGACATCCACGTTGAAATTCCCATTGCATTTGCCGATAAAAATGTTTTGGATTCCATTCGCGCAACAATTATTTCTAATTTGTTTGGTGACGAATTTATTGCACACTCCAACGATTCTCTCGTTTTATTATTTACAAATAGTCTACAAGCAGATTACAGAGACAATAATGGTCCTTTAGTGAATTCATTAGACAGCACCAGTAAGTATTCATTCAATAATGAACACACCGTTGAAGGATTCAGTTTATTGAGCGACAAAAAAATATACTCGTACGGGATTGACAGATATGTATTTATGGGTGGTGCTCATGGGTTAAGCAATCGGAATTATTACAATTTCAATTTAAAAACAGGAAAGCTTATCACTGAAAAAGACTTGTATGTTGTCAATTTTCAAACAGCATTGTCTGAACTGATTAAAACACGTATTATCGAAGAAAGCAAGGAAGCAAAAGGAAAAGATGCTGATCCGATTATGAGTTTGGAAGACACCGACTTCTGGACAGAGGCTATTAAACCAAATGGCAACTTTTATATAACCGACGAAAGCATTAACTATGTGTTCAATCCTTACGAAATAGCTCCTTATTATATGGGACAGACTGAAGTTACGATCCCTTTTGCTAGACTGCGAAATATCTTGAAACCGAATGGTATTATTCAATATCTTATTGATAAACAAGCTAGCAAATAACAATGTAAGCAACTCAAACACAAAAGATTTACAATTCGCAAAGGCAGTATAAAATATATGAACACATTCACCGAACTATTAAAAACACGCAGAAGCATTCGCAAATATTTACCGCAAGCAGTTGAGCCTGAAAAAATCAAGCAAATTGTGTCTGCAGCTTTAATGTCACCGGCTTCAAAACGAAGTAATCCGTGGGAATTTATCGTGATACAAGATACCGAAATGTTGGCAGAATTAGCCGAAAGTCGGCCTTACGGATCACAATTACTGGCAGATTCTCCGTTGGGTATTGTTGTTATTGCCGACACTACGAAGAGTGATGTTTGGATTGAAGATGCTTCTATCGCTGCCATCATCATACAACTTCAGGCACATGATTTAGGACTTGGAAGTTGTTGGGTACAGGTTTACAAACGTGATAAAGATGAAAGTACAACCACAGAAGCTTTCGTACGTCAGCTTTTAGGTATACCTTCACATTATGCCGTACTTAGTGTTATTTCCATTGGCTATCCAAACGAAGAACGCAAAGCATTTGACATGGAAAAGCTTGCATTTGACAAAGTGCATACAGGGAAGTTCTAAATGTCGGGTTGACAGATCGAGTATATAATTAGTGATTCATGATGATATAAACTAATTATGAGTTATTTATCAATAATTCTATTTATTTTTGCATCATCATAATCTATAAATTCGTACCGTATACTACCAACAACTTTTTATCCATCTACTACTCTAAAAATATGGCTTCAAAAAAAAGTGATAATCGTTTAGCATGGGGAGTGACCCTTTTAGTGTTTGGCTGCTTATTCTTAATTCGCCAACTTCACGTTATGCCGGCTGAATTAGCTAATATTGTCTTCGATTTTAAAAACTACCCATTAATTATCGGTATAATATTTTTACTTTGTCACTCCAATAAAAACATTGGATTTGTATTGATTGTAGTCGGATTACTATTTCGTCTTTCCGATATAATCCACTGGACAAGAGATATTTCTGATTTTATATGGCCTATTCTGCTAATTACTGCAGGAGCACTTTTAGTTTTTAGAAAAAAATAACGATCATAGTTTTATCGCGAATTTAACTTCAGACAACTATATTTTATGAAAGCAGTAATTATTGGTTCAGGTAATGTGGCAACACATTTAGCGCTGGCTTTTCAGAAAAAAGGAATTATCATAAGTCAGGTCTACAGTCGAACTTCGGCCAATGCCGAACTTTTAGCCCAAAAGCTCAATACTTCTTTCACCATCCATACATCGGGTATTGATAGAAATGCTGATATCTATATTTACGCTCTAAAAGATAGTTCATTTCTAAATCTTCTAAAGAGATTTAATCTTCCAAAAGCCATACATATTCACACTTCGGGCAGCATACCCATGAAGGATTTTTATGGATATGCTGAAAGATACGGTGTATTTTATCCACTACAAACTTTTTCAATAAACAAAGAAATTGATTTTAGTAATGTGCCTATTTGCATTGAAGCCAACAGCGAAAAGCTGGAAAACGAACTGGTACAACTCGCAAATTTACTCACTACTAAAACCTATATACTTACTTCGGAACAACGACGAAAAGTGCATTTGGCAGCTGTTTTTGCTTGCAATTTCACAAACTACATGTATGACATTGCCCACGACATTGTGCTTGGAGCAGGAATCGAGTTCGATATTCTCAAACCATTAATTATGGAAACTGCGGACAAAATAAACACATTGTCACCCAGAGAAGCACAAACCGGTCCGGCTATACGCTACGACGAAAACATTATAAACAAGCACCTTATGATGCTTGACAACAGGAAGCATTGGAAAGCTATTTATAAAAAACTCACTAAAAATATTCACAACAGACATGCAAAGACTAAAGATGAAGGCTTCTTCAAAAAAAGTTTTAATGAACTCATGAAGAAAGTGAGATATATTATTGCAAAATTCAGAAAACAATGATTCATTACCTAAAACTTATCAGGCTTCAAAACCTTCTTTTTATAGCGCTCATTCAGTTTTTGATGAGTGAAGTGGTTATCGTTCCTATTCTACAAGCTTTTGGGTTTGACACTGGATTTGATGCTACTAATCTCTTTCTATTGATAGGTTCAACAGTATTAATCGCTGCCGGAGGCTATATTTTAAACGATTATTTTGATATCAAAATAGACATAATTAATAGACCAACGAAACAAATTGTGGGGAGCAAAGTTTCCAGACGAACTGCCATGTTTTTACATCAAGTGCTAACAGGTCTGGGTATTTTTCTGGGATTAATCCTGGCATATTTTGCTCACAGCTTTACCTTAGCGTTTATCTATATCGTTGTGCCCGGATTATTGTGGTTCTACTCGGCAAGCTACAAGCGCCAGTTTATTATTGGCAATTTAGTTATCGCTTTTGTAGCCGGACTCACTGTCTTAATTGTTGGTATTGCGCAATTGGCATTTTTACAAAAAGAATACGGACGACTCATTTTCGAAACTCCAATTCCCCGACAGTTTTATGGTTGGATTGGTGGTTTTGCACTTTTCTCTTTTCTTTGCACATGGATTCGGGAGATTATCAAAGACTTAGAGGACGAAAAAGGAGACAGAGAAATGGAGTGCAGAACTATGGCAATAAAATGGGGCTCTTCCAAAACAAAAATAGCAATATATGCATTGATAACAATAACACTTTCAATGCTTTACATCTTTGATTTATTTTTGATTCCTTTCGACGGAAGTCTTACAACGCGTTACATTTTTTGGGGACTAACACTTCCATTTGGAGCATTGGCTTACTTGATTTATGCAGCCAAAACTTCAGCTGACTATCATCATACTTCCACTTTATCAAAATTTATAATGGTGATTGGAGTTTGTTATAGTTTCATTTTTTACTATCTACAGGCCAAAGCGTTTGGAATCAGCCTATTTAATATTTTCACAGTAAAATAAACGACTAATATTTCTTAATCAAAATACTAATTTAGTTCGTTGGCGGTTTAATACTCACAACTATAATTCTATCAACATTTTATATATGCTTTCACATCTAAAAAACTATAATATAATTCTTGCTTCTCAATCTCCTCGTCGTCAAGAACTTTTAAGCGGACTAAACATTCCTTTCGAAGTGAAAGTAATTGACGTGGAAGAAACCTATCCACGCGAGCTTGTTGGTGTAGACATCCCTATGTATCTGGCAGAAAAAAAAGCAAACGCATACAAAGAGATAATGGACGATAATACCTTATTAATAACTGCTGACACCATTGTTTGGCACGAAGGTAAAGTGTACAATAAGCCCAAAGATAAAGCCGATGCAACCGATATGCTTAAAGCGCTATCCGGCAAAACACATCAGGTAATTACCGGAGTATGCCTTTGCACAAAAACAAAGCGTAAGGTTTTTCATGTTATGTCCGAAGTCAGGTTTGCCAGACTTAGCCCACAGGAAATAAGCTATTATTTAGAGAACTATGAGCCATACGACAAAGCCGGGGCTTATGGCGTTCAGGAATGGATTGGATATATTGGTGTTGAGTTTATCGAAGGTTCCTACTTCAACGTAATGGGATTACCAATTCAACGATTATACAATGAACTTAAACGCTGGAAAGTTTAGAGAAAATAGGAGAACGGTTCTATCAACCCTACTCCCATTAAAAGAAACTAACAAACAAGGCAATATTCAACACGGTTACTAAACCGCCAAGCGAATAAAGCAAAATCTTAGAACCCGTTGAGTTTTTATATTTACCCATAACCTTCTCTGAAGAAGTAAGATACACTTGCAGAAAAATGGTAAAAGGTAATTGAATACTCAAAATCATTTGAGAAAAAATAAGACCTTTAAATGGATTGGGGATAATATAAATAATCCCCAACGCCAAAATCAACGAGATAGCCACTCCCATACGCGAGTGGTTATCTTTTATATCATAGGGCTCTTTGTACATCCCGGCAAAAATACTTCCGGCTGCCATTCCCGAAGTGATAGTTGAAGCCACACCCGCAAATAATAATGCAACTGCAAACACTACTGCCGCATTGTTACCTAACAATGGCACCAATAAATGATTCGCTTGCTGTAACTCAGACACAGGAGTCTTGGTTCTGAAAAAGGTAGCAGCTGCCAACAATATCATGGCACTGTTTATCGCCCACCCTACAAGCATCGAAACCAACGTATCAAGAAACTCGTACCGTAGCTGTTTTTTAATGACTTTTTCGTTCTGGCGGTTCCATTGTCTACTCTGGATAATTTCGGAGTGTAGAAACAAATTATGAGGCATTACAACTGCTCCCAGCACACTCATTATCACTATCATGGAGCCAGGAGGAAAACTTGGCGTTACCCAACCATATACAGCACTATTCCAATCAATATTTACCAGCGACAATTCATATAAAAATGACAAGCCAATAACCGACACAAATGCGATGATCCACTTTTCAATAATTTTATATGAATTAGTATAGAGCATTATAAACACAAAAATAGTGACTAATAACGCTCCGGCTCTGATAGGAATATGAAATAGCATATTGAGAGCTATACCACCTCCCAAAATTTCGGCTAAAGAGGTAGATATAGAAGCTAACATGGCCGACGAGAGCAGCATTTTCGAGTACCGCGGTTTGAGGTGAATAGCTGCAGCCTCGGACAAACAAAGCCCGGTGGCAATACCTAAGTGAGCAACGTTATGCTGCAAGAAAATAAGCATAATCGTCGACAGTGTTACCATCCACAACAAAGCATACCCATAATCGGCACCGGCAGCTAAGTTCGATGCCCAATTTCCGGGATCAATAAATCCCACCGTTACAAGTAACCCGGGACCAATAAATTTAAAAATTTCTAAACCGCCATATTTCGGTTTATATGATTTATTATCTATATTTTTGAAAAGTTTGAACATATATACTTCTTGGAAATTTATAAATACCTGTAAACAAAAAACGTTGTCTAATCCTATTAAACAACGTTTATTTATTCTTAATGTTCGAGAATATGCCGAACTACTTACTCCTTATTTTTTCTTTTTAGTCGGGCATGACTATGTTTGCGACCATATGTAAAATAAATTACAAAACCTATTGCCATCCAACCAATCAATCGTATCCAGGTATCAAGTGGCAATGAAGCCATTTGAGCAAGACAAACAAAAGCGCCTAAAATTGGGACAAAAGGCACCCAGGGCGTTTTAAATCCGCGCACTGCATCCGGCTCCGATTTGCGCAAAAGAATAATACCTACCGAAACAATTACGAATGCTAATAAAGTACCAATAGAAACCATTTCACCTAATAAACCGATAGGAAAAAGACCTGCAAAAAAAGCAGCAAAACTACCGGTAACAATAGTGGTAATATGAGGAGTTTTGAATTTCGAATGAGTTTTGGCGAAGCTTTTCCACAACAGTCCATCGCTGGCCATGGTAAAGAATACACGCGACTGACCCAATAAAAGAACCAGCACAACCGAACTTAAACCGGCAATTGCACCAATTTTAATGATAGGACGCAACCATGTCAAACTTGGACCTGCACTATTGATAGCCAATGCTATCGGGGCCTCAACATTTAAATATTTATAATTTAAAATACCTGTTAAGACTAAACTTACGGCAATATATAAAACAGTGCAAATAAGTAAAGAGAAAAGAATTCCTCTGGGAACATCGCGTTTTGGATTTATTGCTTCCTGCGAAGTCGTTGACACTGCATCAAATCCCACATAGGCGAAAAAAACCACAGCGGCACCACTTAGTATACCCGACCAACCAAACTGTCCAAAAGTTCCTGTGTTGGCAGGCACAAAAGGCGTCCAGTTAGCTACATTGATATGAGAAATACCAAAACCAATAAAAAGCAGAATAACTGTAACTTTTACCAGAACAATAATATTATTGAACTTAGCCGACTCTTTAATGCCGATAACTAATAATGTAGTCATTATAGCCACAATAAAAACTGCCGGAAAGTTGATATAAGCACCTGAAGCGTGCCAACCCGTATGATCAAAAATAAAAGGACTCTGACATATTGATGGAGGAATAACAATTCCAAAGTCAGCTAAAAAGCTTGTAACATATCCGGCCCAACCAACTGCTACTGTGGCCGATCCGAAAAGATATTCCAAAATCAAATCCCAACCAATAATCCAGGCTACAAATTCACCCATCGTGGCATAACCGTAAGTATACGCACTACCCGAGACCGGAATCATAGATGCAAATTCTGCGTAACAAAGCCCGGCCAACAAACAACCAAATGCTGAAATGATAAATGACAATGCCACAGCAGGTCCGGCATGTAAGGCAGCAGCAGTTCCTGTCAAAACAAAAATACCGGCACCAATAACACACCCTACACCTAACAACGTAAGGTTCAGCGCACTTAAATGTCGTTTTAAACCATTATGGTTACTATCTGCCTGTTCTTCAAGCTCCGCAAGCGTTTTCCTAATAAATAAGTTTTTATACATAAATAAAATAGAGTGTAGTCGCAAAAAACAATTCACATTGATAGAAATAATTGCCTTTTGCTTTATAAGTGACATATATTGACGCAAATTTAGGCATTTTTATTCTATTTTACACTATACTATCAACATATCAGTACAGAAATTTTGTAAATATTTCAAAACAAAAAAGGTCATTCAGTGATACTGAATGACCTTTTTTAAGTATTAGTTATTGAATCTTGATTACATTGCATCAATTTCTTTTTTGATAGCTTCGAAATCAGCATCCATTTTCAATCTGTAATATAAATTCTTAAGAGTTTTTTTGTACTCAACTTCTTTAGGATTCAACTCTGCCGCTTTTTTGAAAAATGGTATTGATTGTTTAAATACTTCTTCAATCTTCTTTACTTCGGCGTTATAAGTTTTCACATCTTTGATTGTGTTTGCAACTTCTGACATTTTAACTGCCTTATTGTAATAAAGACGCCCCTTACCTGCATAAGCTTCAGCCAATGTAGGATCTAATTCAATAGCTTTATCGAAAGCAGCAATTGCAGCATCTGTATTTCCCAATGATTCATCCAAATTACCTTTTACAAAGCGATATTGCGCCATTTTAGGTTCGCGTTCAATAGCAGTATTCAAATACACCAAAGCATCTGCAGTTTTACCACTATAAATCAGGTGGTTGATTAGGTTTTGCAAAAACCAACCTTCAGAAGGGAATTTTTCAAATCCTTCTTTTAGTGCTTTTACATACTTCACTGTATCTTTCATAGCATAATATTGCTCGTATAAAAGTTGATAAACAGTTACAGTTTCATAATTATCACCTTTCAAACTTTCTAACAATGCTACAGCTTTATCATCTTTTTTAGCATTTTTAGCAGCAATAGCAGCATAATATTTGATCATTTTATATGACGAATCTGACATTGAAATTTCATTATTCATCAATGGCAATTTAGGAATATCAAGATAAGTTTCAAAAACTGTCAAAGCTCCTTCATAATTTTTCTTATCGTAAAGAGATGCTCCGTAAGAAATTAAATTTTGAGGTACTTTGTAGTAATCTTTCAAACTTGCTTTGATATCTTTTGTATATTTAGGCTTTACTTTGCCTTTTGCATCAGGTAATTGGTCTAATTTATTTGCTTGTAAATAATAAGCATAAGACTCTAAAATAGCTTTTCCTTTAACGTCAGCGTCAAATGGTTGTGCCAATAATGCTTTCTGGTACAAAGCATCATTTTCTTTGTTTCCTATCAATCCGGCCACATACCATGTTTCAGCAAGATTTTTAGTCGTTGAATCCTGCAATGCAAGTTTAATTGCTTCGCGTGCACCGGCAAAATCCGGGCTTTCCATTAAAGCTTTATTTTTTGCTTTCGAAACATTGGCTTTCTGTGCAAAAGTAAATGTAAAGCTTATCACCAAAATTAGGGATAAAATAAGTTTTTTCA
Organism: uncultured Paludibacter sp.; assembly: GCA_963664445.2. GTDB lineage: Bacteria > Bacteroidota > Bacteroidia > Bacteroidales > Paludibacteraceae > Paludibacter. The sequence continues at coordinate 1,505,764 of CAXXUM010000005.1, read as the reverse complement.
TGATGAGTAATATTAATGTTAGTAGTTTTTATTTAATGAGTGAACAAGCATCATCTTGCCCGTTCACTCCTTTTAATTTATTCTTCTGTAGTATCTTCCAAATCAGCAACCGGACTTTCGGTTGCATCATCATCTGCTTCTGGAACAATTCCATCCACTAATTCTTCTACAACTTCTTCATCAGCCACTTCCGACAGAACTTTACAAACCGACGCAATCTCGTCGTTACGTTTCTCTAAGTTGATTAACCGAACGCCTTGAGTAGCACGTCCCATTATTCTAAAGTCAGCAACTTTTATACGAATAGTGATACCCGACTTATTAATAATCATCAAGTCATTTTCGTCGGTTACACTCTTGATGGTTACCAATTTACCTGTTTTATCAGTGATATTCATGGTTTTTACACCTTTTCCACCACGATTAGTAACACGATATACTGCCACAGGCTCTCCGTTTTCAAGAACTAAATCACCATTTTCGTCTACTTCGTCTAATAAAGTACGTTTACCATAACCTTGCTGAGAAACAACCATTATGCTTTCTTTATCAGCCTTATTTACACAAATCATGCCAACCACTTCGTCTTCGCCATCCTCGTCGAGCGTCATTCCACGAACTCCGGTAGCTGTACGACCCATTTCACGCACTTTCGATTCGTGGAAACGAATCGCACGACCGTTACGGTTGGCCATCAATACCTCAGAATTACCATCTGTCAAACGAACCTGAATCACCTGATCGTCCTCACGAATAGTAATGGCATTTACACCATTTTGACGTGGACGAGAGTAAGCCTCCAACGATGTTTTTTTGATAACACCATTCTTGGTTCCAAAAATAAGATAATGTGAGTTGATATATTCTGCATCAGTAAGACCTTTTACTCGAATAAATGCATTTACTTTGTCCGAACCATCAATGTTCAACATATTTTGAATGGCACGTCCTTTTGAGTTTTTACTTCCTTCAGGAATATCGTACACTTTCAACCAATAACATTTTCCTTTTTGTGTAAAGAACAACATGGTATTGTGCATCGAAGCTGGATAGATGTATTCAATAAAGTCTTCATCACGCGAATCGCTACCTTTTGATCCTACTCCACCACGATTTTGTGATCTGAATTCGGTCAACGCAGTACGTTTGATATATCCTAAATGCGAAATGGTTATAATCATCTCATCATCAGCATAGAAATCTTCAGGATTGAATTCTTCAGAAGAATAAACAATTTGTGTACGACGAACATCACCGTACTTTGCTTTTACTTCTAACAATTCATCTTTAATAATTTGCATCCGTAAATCCACATTTGCAAGAATTTCTTTCAATCGTGCAATTAAGGCCATTACTTCTTCGTATTCAGCACGCAATTTATCTTGCTCCATACCTGTTAATTGACGCAAACGCATTTCAACTACCGCACGCGATTGAATATCCGATAAACCAAAACGCTCCATTAAACCATTACGGGCTTCTTCAGGTGTTTTAGAATTACGTATAATTCTGATGGCTTCATCCAGATTATCAAGAATAATCATGAAACCTTCCAATAAATGGGCACGTTTTTCAGCCTCTCCCAATTCGAATTGAGTACGGCGAATAACAACTTCATGACGGTGCTCAACAAAGTAATGAATCAAATCCTTCACATTCAACATGCGTGGACGACCCTTTACCAATGCGATATTATTTACACTAAATGAAGTTTGTAAAGCTGTATATTTGAATAATTTATTCAATACTACACTTGAGTTGGCATCACGTTTAATATCAACTACGATACGCATACCTTCACGGTCAGACTCATCATTGATATGTGCAATACCTTCAATTTTTTTATCAACTACTAAAGCAACAACCGCTTTAATAAGTTCAACTTTATTTACCTGATATGGTATTTCGTTGATAATAATTTTCTCACGTCCCGAAGCATCAGTTTCAATCTCCACTTTCGAACGAACAACAATGCGACCACGTCCGGTTTCCAGGGCATCTTTTACACCTGCATAACCGTAAATGATACCACCGGTTGGGAAATCCGGTGCTTTGATATATTTGATAATTTCAGAAATTTCAATCTCCGGATTCTCAATATAGGCAATAGTTCCATCCACAACTTCGGTTAAGTTATGTGGTGCCATATTGGTAGCCATACCTACAGCAATACCTGATGAACCATTAATCAACAAGTTAGGAATACGCGTTGGAAGAACCACCGGTTCTTTTAGCGTATCATCAAAGTTTAATTGGAAATCAACAGTGTCCTTGTTGATATCAATCAACATATCCTCCGATAGTTTGCGCAAACGTGCTTCGGTATAACGCATCGCTGCAGGGCTATCACCGTCGACAGAGCCAAAGTTTCCTTGTCCGTCAACCAAAGGATAACGCATAGACCAATGTTGCGCCATACGCACCAGGGTACCGTAAATGGACGAATCACCATGTGGGTGATACTTACCCATTACTTCCCCGACAATTCTGGCAGATTTTTTATAGGGTTTATCGGAATTATTACCCAATTCGTTCATTCCAAATAACACCCTGCGGTGTACAGGCTTAAAACCATCACGCACATCGGGCAATGCACGCGAAACTATCACCGACATTGAATAATCGATGTACGAAGATTTCATCTCTTCGTCAATGTTTACCTTAATAATTCTGTCTTGATCAATCATCTATAATTAATTTTGTTACTATCTAAAAAATCGCACTAAAGTACTGCTTTTTGTTGGATTAGGCAAGTGTTTTTACAAAAAATATGATTCAATAAATGTGTTATATTTAAGAAATTTTACCACGTAAAAACACCGTATTTCGAAACTGAAAATTACTCTAACATTCCCCCTGCCACAAAACAGTCTGCAAATGCATCCGTTCTCTCTGGTTCAGACTCAAAAATACCAAATACCGAAGAACCTGAACCTGACATTGAAGCATAAACTGCACCCATATCGTACAATTTTGATTTGATATTTTCAATCGCCGGATGTTTTGCAAAAACAGATTGTTCGAAATCATTTTTCATACATGTTTTCCACTCCGAAAGTGGTTTTTGTATAATTTCCAGCAATGATATTTCCGGTTTTTGCGGAACAACGAGTGAATAGGCTTCGGGGGTGGAAACATGAATATCCGGTTTTATCAACACCAAAAAATAACCGCGTAACGAAAATTTAATGGGTGTAAAGACATTACCGATGCCGGCAGCGAAAACCGGTTTATTTTTAATAAAAACAGGACAATCAGCACCTAACTTAGCCGCCAGACTCTCTAATTTACGTTTGGTTATTTTTAGTTCGAATAATTCATTCAATCCTTTGAGCATAAATGCAGCATCGGCCGATCCCCCACCCAATCCGGCACCAAAGGGTATTTGTTTACACAGCGAAATATCAATAGCAGGAAACTGATATTGAGAACGAAGTAATCGGTAGGCTTTTACGATAAGATTCTCTTCCGGATCGCCCGAAAGCGGAATACCCGAAGCTGAAAAACTATAATCGGTGCACGTTTCGGAAGGTTCAATTTCTAACACATCGCTTATACCAATGGGATAGAAAACAGTTTCAATATTATGATATCCATCCGCACGACGCTCTACAACATTGAGCCCGAGGTTTATTTTTGCATTAGGAAAAAGAAGCATTTGCTTGATGAGTTTAGGAGTCCGGAGTACATGCTCCAAACTCAATTAGGTAGTTAACCGGTTAGAGTATTTACCCAAACACGGTCTTATTTAAATTCAACTCAAAGATAATCATTTTCAGTATTAAGACAAAACACATACAAGTATTTTAATAAATCCGAAGATTAATTGTGCATAAACTGTTGAAAAATTTAATATGCTAGTCTCGAAAATCTTTTGTACTTTTGAATCCCGCAATTATGAATCATTAATTGCGAATTATTAACTAATATTGAAATGGCTGAAAAACGCAATTATACAAAAAAAACTACCGGACCTACTCCTATCCCGGCCAACGAATTTGGCAAATTACCACCTCAGGCTCCCGAACTTGAAGAAGCCGTATTGGGTGCCATCATGATTGAAAAAGACGCCTACTCGCTGATATCGGAAATACTAAAACCGGAGAGCTTTTACAAAGTAGCGCATCAAAAAATATTTGAAGCCATCATGACGTTGGCGATGCATCAGCAACCAATTGACATGCATACGGTTACTGATCAATTGCGTAAAAGCGGAACGATTGATGATATTGGCGGCCCATATTACATCACATTACTTACCGCCAAGGTTTCGTCAGCAGCCCACCTCGAGTACCACGCCCGCATCATTATGCAGAAGTTTCTGGCTCGGGAACTAATACGCATCTCGAGCGAAATTCAAACCAAGGCATTTGATGACAAATCGGACGTTGAAGACCTAATGCAGGAAGCTGAGGGAATGCTTTTTGAGGTTACGCAACGCAATACGAAAAAAGATGTAACTCAGATCAGCCCTGTTATTGATGAAGCCTTAAAACGAATGCAAGAGGCCGCAGGTAAGCAAGGATCGAGTGGTGTGGCAACAGGTTTTCATAGCTTGGATAAAATCACTTCCGGATGGCAAAAATCCGATTTAATTATTATCGCCGCCCGTCCCGCGATGGGAAAAACAGCTTTTATTCTTTCGATGGCCAAAAATATGGGTGTTGACTACAATCAACCAGTAGCCGTATTCTCACTGGAAATGTCCAACGTTCAACTAGTCAATCGTTTGATTATGAACGTTTGCGAGTTGGAAGGTGAAAAAGTAAAAAATGGACAATTAGATCAAGCCGAATGGGCCAAACTGGACATAGACATTAAAAATTTAATTGATGCACCCATATATGTGGATGATACTCCCAGTTTATCCGTTTTCGAGCTGCGAAGCAAAGCACGTCGACTGGTAAAAGAACACAAAGTTCAAATTATCATCATTGACTACCTGCAACTTATGAATGCAAACGGGATGGGATTTGGAAGTCGTGAGCAAGAGGTAAGTATTATTTCCCGTTCGCTCAAAGGACTTGCCAAAGAACTGGATATTCCAATCATTGCTCTTTCTCAGCTGAATCGTGGTGTGGAAGGTCGTTCGGGATTGGAAGGTAAGCGTCCACAACTTTCGGATTTACGTGAGTCGGGTGCTATTGAGCAGGATGCCGATATGGTATGCTTTATTCACCGCCCGGAATATTATCATTTAACAGAGGATGCACAAGGAAACTCATTACTTGGAATTGCTGAAATTATCATTGCAAAGCACCGTAATGGTGCAACAGGCGACGTTCAATTGAAGTTTAAGGGCGCCTATGCTAAGTTTATGAACAAGGATGACAAAGACAAAGATGACAATGAATTTGGCGGATATCAGGTTATTTCATCTAAAATGAATGATGGTGGAGCAGGTTTCTATGGCGAAACAGCAGCACTACCTACCACTGGAAATCCTTTTCTGGGTGCTGGAAACAGCAGCGACGTACCTTTTTAATGTCAACTAAACAGTACATACATATCAAAAAAAAAAAAATGCGGATAGAATTAAGTTTCTATCCGCATTTTTTTAATGTTTAATTTCTTGTATTTTAGTTGGTTCGTGCTTGTGTTTAAAAAACACTGCAAACAGAATAGCTACCACCAGCGAATAGGCAGCGAAAGTAAGCCAGATAGAGTGCCAATCTTTCAACCCTCCATCAGTAAAATAGTTTTGAATTACAAATCCACTCACACTACTACCAATTATTGCCCCAAAACCATTTGTCATCATCATAAACAATCCCTGCGCACTCGATCGCATTGAGGGATCTGTTGTTGTCTCCACAAATAAAGAGCCCGAGATATTGAAAAAATCGAATGCCATTCCGTAAACAATGCACGAAAGAATAATCATCCAAAGCCCCTCAGCAGGATTACCCAGGCCAAACAATCCAAAACGAAGTACCCAGGCCAACATACTTATCAGCATCACATTTTTAATTCCAAATCGTTTTAGGAAAAATGGAATAGCCAAGATAAATAATGTCTCGGATATTTGAGAAATAGACATGATAATGGTAGAATATTTAATTACAAATGAGTTAGCATATTCAGGCACATTTTTAAAATCATCTAAATAAACATCTCCGTACGCATTTGTCAACTGCAAAGCAGCACCCAGACACATGGAAAAAAGGAAAAACAACGCCATTTTTCTATTTTTGAACAGTCCAAATGCATCTAAACCAAGAATTTGCGATAATGTCTTTTTCCCTTCTGTGTGCGCTAATGGCGGACACTTTGGCAACGACAATGCATACACCCCCAGCAATAATGAAGCGGCAGAAGCAATATAAAACTGATTGGCAGAACTTTTGTTTCCTGTCAGGTTGACTATCCACATGGCCACAATAAAACCCACAGTACCCCAAACCCGAATGGGTGGAAAGTCCTTTACCACATCATAATCACCACTTTTCAGGGCAGTATAAGCTATGGAATTAGCTAAAGCAATAGTGGGCATATAAAAAACCATCGACAGTAAAATTCCCCAAAAGAATGTCACCGGGTTATTTATTTGCGGGATAAGAAACAAAGAAGCCGCACCTAAAATATGTAAAATAGAATATAACTTCTCGGCATTTACCCATCTATCCGCTACCACACCAACAATGGCCGGCATAAATAAAGAGGCAATACCCATGGTTGAAAAAATAACGCCAAACTCTGCTCCCGACCATTGTTTTGTTTGAAACCAGTAGTTGCCAATAGTAATGAGCCACGAACCCCAAATAAAGAACTGCAGGAAGTTCATTAGTGTCAAACGATACTTTAATGCCATGATTATTTTATTTGTATGATTATTGTTATTTATGAGTAGTGAATCTGAAATTTTATTTCTTCCGTTCAATGGCATCTCTAATGCTCACAGCCAATTCATATTTTTCTTCGGCTACTGCCGTTCTGAGCAATTCTTCCAAAACATCCAAGGGTAGATCATTCAAGTCTTCGGACGATATATTGTCGATATCAACCTGAGTACTTTCCGTTGTGTCTTCCACTTCGGGAAGTTCTACTTCGGTACCTACTATTTCTAAAATTTCGGACTTAATATAAATCGGACACTCCGAACGGACAGCCAGCGCCACAGCATCCGAAGTCCGCGCATCAACAATGAGTGTTTTATCCTCCCGTTGAATGTGTAATTCGGAGTAAAAAACATCGTTCACCATATCATAAATTACCACTTTGAATAACTCAGCATCAAAAACACCCAATAAATTTTTAATCAAATCATGAGTCAACGGACGTGGCGACTTTTTATTATTCATCTTCAAAGCAATCGACTGAGCTTCTGGCTCGCCAATCATCACTGAGAACCTACGATTTCCCTCCTCTTCGCTCAACACAAGTCCATAGGTTCCAACCACAGTTTGATTGTAGACCAAAGCCGTAATCTTTAACTTTATTTCCGATTCCATTGTTAATATATCAATTTATAATTGTTCATCGCGACTATCTAACACCGATTTTTTAAAGACAACAAATATACAGATATTTTTAAAAGTAAAAATCATATTTAAATAAAACTTACCGCCTATTTGTAAAAAAAATGCATAAAAAACGGGCAAGTTCATTAATTGAAGATTTAAAAAATTCCTCTCGCTTCTTACCTTAGATTGACCAACATAGAACAGCAAATTATAGCACGAAAAGGAAAAATAGTTGTACTTTTGTCAGCCATATAAAAATGAAAAGAAAGATAAAAAAAATAGTTCAACGACCATGGGAGTTATTAACTTCAACTCCAGCCACTTGGGATAAAATTGCATCTGTAAAGATTTCAAAAAATGAAGTCCGAAATCGTTTTGTATTCCCATGGATAATGGTTTGCGTGCTGGTAACTTTTATATTTAAGAGTTTGTATTCACCGAATAAATCAATCGAGACCGGTTTTATAAATTCTATTATTTGCACCGTTACACTTTTTGGAGCCTTTTTTCTTTCAAAAGCCGTATGTTTTTGGTATCTTCGTAAACATTATCAGGAAAAATACTCAGTTATTATTGCAGAAATAATTGTAGGTTACTCATTTACAATTACTTTTATAATTGAAATAATTACTACTATTTTGCCGAGTTTGTTTTATTTACAGATTTTAAACATATACACAGCTTATCTTATTTGGGAAGCATGTAGAGCTATTTTACAATTAAATGAAGAAGAAAGAGGAAACATTGTACTGGTTTTCACATCGGTAATCATTCTTTCTCCCGTAATTATTGACAAAATAATCCATCTAATGCTTCCAAATGCCTAAATATTTCGAAAAAAAAATCTCTTTACACAATGTTCAGAAAATCAAACATAGTTATAAAAAATAAGCGAGCTACTTTCGACTACGAAATCATCGACCGATTTGTGGCTGGAATTCAGCTTTATGGCACTGAAATAAAATCGATTCGAGACGGGAAAGCCGGACTGAGCGATACATATTGCTTGTTTATCAACGGGGAGTTATGGGTAAAAAACATGCACATCGCCACCTATTTTTTTGGCACTTACAATAACCACGATGTGCGCAGAGACAGAAAACTGTTACTCAACAAACGTGAACTCAACAAATTAAGTCGCGCCACAAAAGAAACGGGCAACACCATCGTTCCCACCAAGCTTTTTATAAACGAAAAAGGTCTGGCCAAGTTGGAAATTGGAGTCGCAAAAGGAAAGAAGAACTACGATAAACGTCAGTCGCTCAAAGAGAAAGAAGACAAAAGAGATATTGACAGAGAAATGAAGAAGTAGATTGCATCAGTTTTTCAATTGCTACCTCCTAATTCTTATCCGTTTTTTTATCGGGTTTCTTTGTATACAAGAAACGTTTGATTTTTTGTGAAGCAGTCTTTTCGAATGGTTTATCGATAATATCTACACGCTTAATCTGAGAAACACGATTCAATTTAGCATTCACCTCCTTTGTGAAATTTTGCTTCCAAATCAGATGCTTCTCTTTTTTATCTTCGATTACCGATTTAAAATGCTCTATACTCTTTTCGAGATGATCTAAATCTAAGAGCACCTTCGCCACCAAAAAACCATCCTCTTCGATCACTAACGACTCCACCACAAACTGTTGATTATTGATAACCGTCTCAATATCTTCAGGATATATATTTTCACCACTCGCCCCTACAATCGTATTCTTCATACGACCTTTCACATACAATCGTTTATGTGAATCGAAACGGCCATAGTCTCCGGTTTTAAACCAGCCGTCGTTGGTCAATACTTCGCTCGTTGCTTCAGCATTTTTATAATAGCCCTGCATTACGTTTGGCCCTTTTGCCCAGATCTCCCCTACTCCTTTTTTATCAGGATTATTTAATTTTAAATGAACTCCCTGCACAGCAAATCCGGTAGACTGCAATTTGGTTTGATGCGTACCGGCTCCCGCAAGAAGCGGTGCTGTTTCGGTCAGTCCATAACCAATGGCGTAAGGAAAACGAGCTTCCTTCAGAAACCGTTCTACACGCGAATCGAGTTTCGCTCCACCAATTCCGAAGAACTTTAAACGCCCACCAAAAGTCTGAAAAAGTTTTTTACCCGCAATGCGATGAATGATAATACGGAAAAACGGAGTTTTATAAATCATCCGCTTAAATCTATTTTTGGTAAACTTACTTTGAATCTGAGACTTATACAGCTTCTCCATAATAAGAGGTACCGCAAGCATCATAGTAGGCCGTATTTTGGCAAGAGCCGGCATAAGCGCCGACGCGGTAGGTGGCTTTTCGAGGTAAAAAATTGATGCACCATAGATTACCGGATAAATCATTCCAATCGTATTTTCGTAAGTGTGCGACAGAGGCAGCAAGGACAAAAACACATCCGAACTATCGATAGACTGGAAAGTATAGGATTGCATTGCCGTAAAAGCCAAACTCCGGTGCGACAGCATCACACCTTTCGATCGGCCGGTGGTGCCCGATGTATAAATAATAGCTGCCGTATCGTCTTCCTGAACTTTAATTATAGGAAGCTTTGCATCCAACGAAAATCCACGATTGTCACCTATGCAAGAAAGAGTATCAAGAATTATAGTAGCTTCTAACTGAGGCAATTTCAATCCATCTACTCTGGACATCAATTTTTCGCTGATAAACATTGCCTTTGATTCGGAATGAATCAATACATTTTCTATTTCTTCGCGCGTAAAATCGGGTAGAATCGGAACAATAATCAATCCGTTGGCCACAACCGAGAAATAAGCAATCACCCAATTAGGCATATTATGACTCAGCAATGCCACTTTGTCGCCCTTGCTCAAACCAAGTGAGAACAACATGGCAGAAATCTCTTCCATTTTTTCACCCAACTCACCATAAGTTATAGGTTTACCATCAACAAAAGATACAGCAGGAAATTTGGAGAATTTACTAACTGAGAAATTTATTATTGCCTGAAGAGTAAGTGGCTTTGGTTCAATCTTTTTATGCATAAGGGCTTTTTCAAAATCATTTCAACAAGAAACAGACTGTAAAAGTAAGATTTTATCCGAGAAGTTAGGGACAACGGGGAGTTAATTTAGTGCAAGCAATTATGACGAGCTAGTACTCAGAGCAGAAAGATGCAAAAAGGCGAGTTGCCCCGCCTTAAATGTTTTCACAACGGAATAATCCTTATTGTGATTTGCTTCAAAAATTGTACGACAAAGATATATAAAATTATCAAATAGCAATACTTGTTTATTTAAAAGTTTTGTTTAATTTTAACCCCTTAAATATACAACCATAAAAATTGCATTGTATTATGAAGAAAATATTAGGTTTGGATTTGGGAACTAACAGCATCGGGTGGGCATTGGTGAATGAAGCTGAGAATGAAAATGAGAAATCGTCAATAACAAAACTTGGCGTAAGAGTTAATCCTCTTACCGTAGATGAGCAAACAAACTTTGAGAAAGGTAAAAGTATTACAACAAATGCTGACAGGACTCTTAAACGTGCCGCACGTAGAAATCTCCAACGTTATAAACTCCGAAAAGAAAACTTAATAGAGATACTCAAAGCAAATGATTTTATAACCAATGAAACCATACTGTCCGAAAATGGGAATAAAACTACTTTTGAAACGTATCGATTACGCGCAAATGCTGCTTCAGAAGAAGTGACGTTAGAGCAATTGGCTCGAATACTGCTCATGATTAATGCTAAACGTGGCTATAAAAGTAGCCGAAAAGCGAAATCACTGGATGAAGGCCAATTAATTGATGGCATGGGAATAGCTAAGAAATTATACGAAGAAGGTATTACCCCTAGCCAGTTAGTTTATCAGCTACTTAAAGATGGTAAAAAGTTCATCCCCGATTTCTATCGCTCCGATTTACAAGCTGAGTACGATAAAATATGGGATTTCCAGCAACAATTTCACTCGGAAATACTAACTGATGAATTCAAAAAACAGATTGCTGGCAAAGGTAAAGTAAATACAACTAAGATATTCTTAGCAAAATACGGCATATATACTGCTGACAATAAAAGTACTGATAAAAGATTGATGGCATATAAATGGAGAGTTGATGGTCTATCGAAAGAATTATCGAAAGAAGAATTGGCTTTTGTAATTAGTGATTTGACTGGTACAATCAGTAATTCTAGCGGTTATCTTGGTGCAATTAGTGACAGAAGCAAAGAACTTTATTTCAACAAACAAACAGTTGGGCAGTATTTAATGGCTCAATTAGACGAAAATCCAAACACCAAGCTAAAGAATCAGGTTTTTTATCGACAAGATTATTTGGATGAGTTCAATACTATTTGGGAAACTCAAGCAAGATATCATAAAGTACTTACGGCAGAGCTGAAAGGTGAGATACGCGATGTTATTATATTCTTTCAACGCAGGCTAAAAAGTCAGAAAGGGCTTATCAGCTTCTGTGAATTTGAGAGCAAACAGATAGAAGTAGAAATTGAAGGAATAAAAAAGAAGAAAACAGTAGGTTCAAAGGTTTGCCCTAAATCTTCACCTCTATTTCAGGAATTCAAGATCTGGCAAGTACTCAACAATGTACAAGTCATTGACAAATCCGGTGCAAAACAGTCTTTAGAACAAGATGAAAAGGAAATCCTTTTTGCCGAACTTAGCATAAAAGACAAATTATCCAAAACCGATGCACTCAAATTGCTGTATAAAAACTACAAAGAGCTGGATTTAAACTTTAAAGACATTGAAGGTAATCGTACACAAGCAACGCTTTTTAAAGCATATCAACGCATAATTGAATTGAGCGGACACGGCGAATACGATTTCACGAAGCTTCCAGCCGCAGAATCAAAGGAGATAGTAAGTTCAGTATTTAACGGATTGGGATACAATACTGATATTCTATCGTTTAATTCAAACTTAGAGGGTAAAGAATTTGAAAACCAACCCTTATATCTATTTTGGCATTTACTTTATTCTTTCGAAGGAGATGATTCAACTAGTGGAAACGAGAAGTTATTAAACAAAATCTCAGAACTATATGGATTTGAAAGAGAGTATGCAAAGATACTTGCAAATATCAATTTCGAGCCTGACTATGGAAGCCTGAGTACTAAAGCTATTCGAAAAGTACTTCCTTACTTAAATGATGGTAATGAATTTAGTTTAGCCTGTGTATATGCCGGATACAAACATTCTAAAGATTCACTTACAAAAGAAGAACTAGAGAATAAAACATTAAAGGATAAATTGGATATTCTGCCTAAAAATAGTTTGCGCAATCCTGTGGTGGAGAAGATATTGAATCAGATGATTAATGTTGTAAATACTACTATCGACGTATATGGCAAACCAGATGAAATACGAATTGAGTTAGCCCGTGAATTAAAGAAAAGTGCTAAAGAAAGAGAAGATAGAACTAAATCAATCAATGATGCTACAGCAGAACATGAAAAACACCGAATTACTCTTAGGAAAGATTTTGGGTTGACCAATGTGAGTAGAAACGACATTATTCGATATAAGCTTTATCTTGAATTGAAAGACAATGGATTTCACACTTTATATTCAGACACTTACATATCACCAACAAAACTTTTCAGCAAAGAGTTTGATATAGAGCATATAATACCACAATCTCGATTATTTGATGATTCTTTTTCAAATAAAACATTAGAAAAGAGAGATGCAAATATTGAAAAGGCAAATGATACAGCGTATGATTACTTATGTAAGAAAACTAATGAAGTAGGGTTATCTGATTATTTAAAACGAATTGAAAACCTATACAAAGCTGGAAATATATCTAAGAGCAAATACAATAAACTCAAAATGAAAGGTGAAGATATTCCAAGTGATTTCATAAACCGCGATTTGAGAGATACACAGTATATTGCTAAGAAAGCAAAATCAATCCTGGAAGAGCTTGTAAAAGATGTTGTTTCAACAAGCGGTTCTATTACTGATAGATTGAGGCAAGACTGGCAATTAGTTGATGTAATGCAAGAACTCAATTGGGAGAAATATGATAAATTGGGACTTACCGAAATTATTGAAAACAGAGAAGGGCATAAAATCTATCGCATTAAAGATTGGACAAAACGAAACGACCATCGCCATCATGCTATGGATGCCCTGACTATTGCATTTACAAAAAGAAGTCATATACAATACCTCAATAACCTGAATGCCAGAAGCGACAAAGGAGGAAGTATTTATGGCATAGAAACAAAAGAACTCTATCGTGACGATAAAGGAAAGTTGAAATTTAAAGCTCCGATTCCTTTAAAAGAATTCAGAGCGGAAGCTAAAAAGCATCTCGAAAATACGCTAATATCCATAAAAGCAAAAAATAAAGTTGCTACAATCAATATCAACACAACGGATAAGAAAAACGGAGCAAATAAAAAGAAGCAGCTAACACCCCGTGGTCAATTGCACTTGGAAACGGTGTATGGCAGTATACAACAATATGCAACAAAAGAAGAAAAAGTAAATGCAACTTTCAACGAAGAACAAATTTTGAAAGTAGCAAAGAAGGCCTATCGTGAAGCATTATTGAATAGATTGACGGAATTTGACAATGATCCTAAGAAGGCATTTACAGGGAAAAATAGTCTGGATAAGAATCCTATCTATTTAGACATTGAGAAAACTCAGAAAGTACCAGAAAAGGTGAAAACTGTAGCTTCTGAAACTGTTTATACAATTCGTAAAGATATTTCACCTGATTTGAAAATTGAAAAAGTAATTGATTGTAGAATAAAAACGATTCTTGAAACTCGTTTAAAAGAGCTTGGTGGTGATGCAAAGAAAGCTTTTTCAAATTTGGATGAAAATCCAATATGGTTGAACGAAAAGAAAGGAATATCCATTAAACGTGTTACAATTACTGGCATTAGTAATGCTGTATCTCTTCATGAGAAAAAAGACAAAGAAGGAAAACTTATGCTGGATAAGAACGGAAATCCTCAACCAGTTGATTTTGTAAATACAGGCAATAACCATCATGTGGCTATTTATATGGATGAGAATGGTAATTTGCAAGAAAATGTTGTTTCGTTCTTTGAAGCAACGACCCGTATTAATCAAGGTTTATCTATCATTGATAAAGAATACAAGAGCCAGGATGGTTGGAAATTTCTATTTAGTATGAAGCAAAACGAATACTTTGTTTTCCCGAACGAAGAAACTGTCTTTAATCCAAATGAAGTTGATTTACTTGATTCCGATAACTATTCTTTGATTAGTCCTAATCTTTTTAGAGTGCAGAAATTTGGGAATATATCTACATCTGGTATTTGGTTTAGACACCATTTAGAAACAACAGTTGAGACTCAAAAAGAATTAAAGAATATTACGTATAAAGTTATTCAAAGCACTAAAAATCTTAGAGATCTAGTAAAAGTGAGACTGAATCATTTAGGGCAAATAGTCTCACTGGGTGAATATTAAACATCTTACCTCTACACCTAAATTCAAAACTTAGGTGTAGAGAATAAATTTCTTCAATACATTTTCAATCTAACTGTTTTCCGAGTTTATCAATTTGTTTTGTTTACATTTTTCAGGGTCGAAGTTATATGTTTATTGCAGGCATATCGTTTTTTTCCGGTTTAATGCTGATTGTTTTTTCCATTGTGCTGTATTGGAAAAAAGCACCCTTACAAAGAGCAAGTCGTTTACTTGCCATCGCTTTTCTCTTGCTCGCTTGTTGGGATTTTTCTATAGCCTACCTGTATTCCGGGTTGTCTGCCAAATCGGACTTTCTGCTGTCGTTTTATTTTCCATTTGATCTTATCCTTTCGTTGTGTATAGGCCCAATCCTGTACTTTTATGTCCAAGCATTGTTCAAGAGGAATCAATTTCAATGGAAAAAGCAACTCGGCTATCACGCATTACCGCTACTTCCTGCTGTACTTTTCTTGTTATACTTTGCAACTATTCCCCCTAACGAACGCGTTGCTATGCTATTAAACCAATCTTTTGCCAAACATTGGATGGTGGTTGGTATAACAGTGCTATATTATATTCAGTCAACCGGTTATTTTTTATTTTGTTTACTCAAAGTCCGGAAGCTACGAACTTCTGACTATCTGTTAGTGATAGATCAACAGCAAATAAATATCCGCTGGTTGATGTATTTATCTGTGCTGAGTTTGGGTACAACCTATATTTATAGTTTAGTATGGATATCCTCCAGCTCCATGCAGATAAATATCCTTGCCCAACAATGTATCTTCATTTCACTGATCGTGTACCTTTTCGTGCAGTCGATATTATCCACCGGACTCTCTATGCAAAGCATCATTGCAGCACCATTAGTGGAGCAATCTGACTTAAATATTCTACCGGCAATTCGTTCACCATTTGTGTGCAAGCTAAATATCAATGAGGAGGAAGCTCACAATATATTGCAAAAACTGAGTAACGTTTTGGAGAGCGAAGAACTCTATCTATCGAAAAAATGTGATTTACAACAACTGACCCACCATAGTAAAATCCCCAGACATCATATTTCCTTTGTCATAAATACCTACTCCGATTATAATTTCACGGACTTTATCAATAAATATCGGGTGGATCATGTATGCAGATTATTGAAAAGCGGACAGGAGCAAAAATTAAAACTCGAAGCTATTGGTTATAAGTGTGGCTTTGGCTCTAAAGCCAATTTCTTCAAAACATTTAAACGGTTTACCGGAAAAACACCTTCCGAATATCTCATTGCACAGCAATCAATAGCTTCATCAGTGAATTCAAAGGAAGATAAAGAATGACTCAACAACCTGAGTCTAAAAAATATCATTATTTCAATTTAAACTATTTTTTGAACGGTCACGTTTTTTTCCGGCCTCTTACCTAAAGCAAATAATTGTCTTTCAAAAATATTCCTGAACCGTCAGAGAAAAAAGAAAAGGTGCGCAAAGTCTAACTGAACCTTTAGAAAGAAAAAAGTTCCTGTCCAAAAATGTTGCTGAACCGTCAGAAGAAAAAGAAAAGGTGCGCAACATCTATCTGAACCTTCAGAAAGAAAAAAGTTCCCTTCCAAAAATATTCCTGAACCTTCTAAAAAAAAGAAAAGGTGCGCAACATCTATCTGAACCTTCAGAAAGAAAAAAGTTCCCTTCCAAAAATGTTGCTGAACCGTCAGAAAAAAAAGAAAAAGGTGCGCAAAATTCTTCGAAACCTTCATAGCCCTTAAAAATACACTCCATGTAGAGTCTTGAAGCCTTATAAGTACAACATTATAATACTGTACTTATAAGGCACAAAATAATTTGCAAGAAAAAAACAAACCGCATAATTTTGCCCATTATCAAACCTTTAAAACAAATTAAAATATGAAAACAAACACAGCCGTTTTACATTTAAAAAGCAAAGACCCGCAAAAAACATATAATCTTGCAGGTAGGGTATACACCAATATGCTAGCGAGCAGCTCGGTTTTTCCCAATTCCGATCCAACGATGGAAGAATTCAATACCGAGATAACGAAACTGGACACCGCTATCAAGGCAAAAGATGGAAGCAAACAAAAGAATCAGGCAGTAGTAGATCAAACTGACATTGTGTACGCAATGCTAAAGTCACTTCTCTTTTACGTCAATAAAGTGTCAGATGGAGATAAAACAATTATTCTACTTTCGGGTTTCGATTGCAGCGATGAACCTACTAAACACGATAAACCGGAAAAAGCATTGATTAAACGTGTGGAAGATGGAAGCACAGCATGTAGTGCAAAAATTTATGTGGAACCGTTGGTTGATGCCGATCGTTATAAAGTAGAAATTGCATCAAGCCTTGGAGAGAACACAAAATGGGAAACAATTCTGGACTTTGGAACGCTGAATAAACTTGAAATAAAAGATCTTATCCGTGGTAAAGAAATTTATATCCGAGTTTCGGGTGGAAACATATACGGATGGGGAACACCCAGCGAACCGGTAGTATTTATACCTCGATAACGCAAATTTTGAATTCAGTAAAAGAAAGACTTGAAATCGGCTTATTATCTACAGCAGAATGGATAACCTCAACAACGGGGTTATCCATTCTGTTTTTCAAATACATATATTATCTAACATTATTTTTTATCAAAAGTAATGTTATTTTAAATAAATTTGTATCTTTGATGATTTTAACGAACTGATAATTGAATTGAACTTTGAAAAAGTAGAATAATAGAACAAACAATATCAGCTATGGAACCTCTAAAGCCGGACACTACATATCATATTTTTAATCATGCAAACGGTTTCGAAAATGTGTTTAGAGAAGATAATAACTTCCACTTTTTTTTGGAAAAGTACAAGTTGTATATTACTCCTATCTCGGAAACCTATGCCTATTGCCTAATGCCAAATCATTTTCATCTGGTAGTTCGCATCCGCAAGCGCGAAGTGATAGAAGCGATTATTCGAGATAAAAACAGTACTTCTATCAACAATAACTTTTCCAAAGTTCCAAACTTTGGAAAAGTTAGTAGTAGTAGTAGTAGTAGTAGTAGTAGTAGTAGTAGTAGTAGTAGTAGTAGTAGTAGTAGTAGTAGTATCGATAACAAAGAAATAGAAAAATTTCTATCCAAGCAATTTTCTAATTTATTCAGCAGCTACACGCAATCGTTTAATAAAGTCTATAAACGAATGGGGTCTCTTTTTATAAAGAACTTCAAGCGCGAAGCTATTCGAGATAAGGAACATTTCTTTAATGTGGTTATTTATACCCATCGAAATCCTATACATCATGGCTTTTGCACAGCCTTTACCGATTGGGGATATAGTTCGTATAGCGAAACCATAGAACGGAAGAGTAAAATTGTAGAAGTAGATAAACTGATAAAGATATTTGGAAGCAAACAACAACTTATTGAACTTCATCAATCCAATTTGGACAAATTCAATCAACTAACTGAACTAGAGATTGGCTAACTCTCAGAAACTCTTATCAAATTAAAAACAAACAGCATGATTAAACGCACGCTTTACTTTGGAAATCCGGCATACCTAAGTATGCGCAATGCTCAGTTGGTCATTCATCTGCCGGATGCAAACGGCATGGAAGACAAAGCTGGTAATAATACCATTCCTATCGAAGACATTGGGGTAGTGGTCCTCGACCATAAACAAATAACCATTACTCACGGTTTGATGGAGGCTTTGCTTGCCAACAATACAGCTATGATAACCTGCGATAGTAGCCGAATGCCGGTAGGGCTCATGCTTCCCCTTAGTGGCAACACTACTCAAAGCGAACGTTTTCAGGCTCAAATTGATGCCTCACTCCCACTCCAGAAGCAACTATGGCAACAAACCATCCAAACGAAAATTGAAAATCAGGCTTATGTCCTAAACAAGACGCGCGGTGCAGTAGTAAAAAATATGCTGGCCTGGGTTGACATTGTAAAAAGTGGAGATAGTAATAATCTGGAAGCAAGAGCTGCAGCTTATTACTGGGCAAATATGTTTCCAGATATACCTGAATTTCGCCGTGGGCGCGAAGGAGTTCACCCAAATAATCTATTGAATTATGGCTACGCAATTCTTCGTGCCATTGTGGCTCGCTCATTGGTAGCAAGTGGTTTGCTGCCAACCTTGGGTATCCATCATCACAACCGTTACAATGCTTATTGTCTTGCCGATGACATTATGGAACCTTACAGACCCTTTGTCGATAAATTAGTGATTGAAATCATGGAAAGTAGTGAAGACATTACAGAATTATCGAAACCCATTAAAGCCCGACTATTGAATATTCCTGTGTTGGATGTACAGATAAACAATCAACGTAGTCCCTTGATGATAGCTGTAGGAATAACCACTGCTTCATTAGCAAAATGTTATCTTGGCGAAAGCCGAAAAATAGCTTATCCTAGTTTTATTTAATCCAACTTTTCCAAAGGTTCCTTCAACTTTGGAAAAGTTAGAAGAAGAAAAATGGAACGTTTTAGCGAATATAGAATTATGTGGGTATTGGTACTATTTGATTTGCCAACTGAAACCAAAAAGGAGAAGAAAGCATACACCGATTTCCGCAAAAAGCTGGTAACCGATGGTTTTACCATGTTTCAATTCTCCATCTACCTACGTCACTGTCCCAGTCGTGAAAATGCCGATGTACATATCAAGCGTGTAAAAGCATTTTTACCCGAAGCTGGGCAAGTTGGAGTTTTGTGTATAACCGACAAACAATTCGGACAAATGGAACTATTCCAAGGGAAAAAAGAAAAAACCGTTTCTACCCCCTACCAACAATTAGAATTATTCTAAACTTTCCCATTCAACTTTTCAAAAGCTAGTAATTAGTAGAAATACTCCAGAAACAAAAATCCCGCCTTTTGAGCGGGATTTCGTTTGAATAAACAACTGATTTTTAAATCCTATTTGTTGCGACAACTGATTGACTGATTACATTTTACACACATCGTGTTGTTTATCAAGTCAAAGATACAATTTTTTGAAAGCAAATCACAACGACTACTACTGGAGCATTGGTTGTTGGTGGGTTGTTTATCAAGTCAAAGATACAATTTTTTGAAAGCAAATCACAACAGGAGATGTCTCATCTCCTTCTTTATCTAGTTGTTTATCAAGTCAAAGATACAATTTTTTGAAAGCAAATCACAACTACAACTGTAGCTGGTTATGGACTTCCAGGTTGTTTATCAAGTCAAAGATACAATTTTTTGAAAGCAAATCACAACTTTTTCATAGATTCGTATAGGTTAGCGTGTGTTGTTTATCAAGTCAAAGATACAATTTTTTGAAAGCAAATCACAACTGAACCAAGCGGATTTATTAGCATCGACATGTTGTTTATCAAGTCAAAGATACAATTTTTTGAAAGCAAATCACAACGGTAATTGCTCGTTACGTTGCTTACGATGGGTTGTTTATCAAGTCAAAGATACAATTTTTTGAAAGCAAATCACAACACTTCCCCCCAGTCTTGCCATTTGTATCTCGTTGTTTATCAAGTCAAAGATACAATTTTTTGAAAGCAAATCACAACTGTACTGTGGTACATTCCTTAGATGATAAGGTTGTTTATCAAGTCAAAGATACAATTTTTTGAAAGCAAATCACAACTATATGCTCTCATAGCATGTTTCATTGTTTGTTGTTTATCAAGTCAAAGATACAATTTTTTGAAAGCAAATCACAACCCGTAGTATAATTTCCATCGTTATATCCAGTTGTTTATCAAGTCAAAGATACAATTTTTTGAAAGCAAATCACAACAGAAGTTGTTGCCATGTATGACCAAATGTTGTTGTTTATCAAGTCAAAGATACAATTTTTTGAAAGCAAATCACAACCGTAGGCTCTATACAATCTTAGCTTTGAAGTTGTTTATCAAGTCAAAGATACAATTTTTTGAAAGCAAATCACAACACCGACGGATTATATTTGTTTTTTAAACCGTTGTTTATCAAGTCAAAGATACAATTTTTTGAAAGCAAATCACAACGACCTGGTTGTTACGGTCCATGACTTTATGTTGTTTATCAAGTCAAAGATACAATTTTTTGAAAGCAAATCACAACAGGAAACTTCTTATCCCAAAACGAATAAGGGTTGTTTATCAAGTCAAAGATACAATTTTTTGAAAGCAAATCACAACTGGAACTACGTGCGTATCAGGTTGTGCCATGTTGTTTATCAAGTCAAAGATACAATTTTTTGAAAGCAAATCACAACGGTCAACGGGATTGAACCGTACTTTGCCAGTTGTTTATCAAGTCAAAGATACAATTTTTTGAAAGCAAATCACAACTATCTGGCTAATTACACGGCATTGGTATTTGTTGTTTATCAAGTCAAAGATACAATTTTTTGAAAGCAAATCACAACTGAACCCAAGTTCTTTTGCTTAGCTTCAAAGTTGTTTATCAAGTCAAAGATACAATTTTTTGAAAGCAAATCACAACCAGTACTAAAAATATTGGAAGAGCAACATAGTTGTTTATCAAGTCAAAGATACAATTTTTTGAAAGCAAATCACAACAACCCCAGGTAACGTACCAGGATAATATCGGTTGTTTATCAAGTCAAAGATACAATTTTTTGAAAGCAAATCACAACAACCCACTCCATACATACGACGAACCGGTAGTTGTTTATCAAGTCAAAGATACAATTTTTTGAAAGCAAATCACAACCCGTCGAAGTTAGTATCGCCAACAGCATTGTTGTTTATCAAGTCAAAGATACAATTTTTTGAAAGCAAATCACAACTCCTGGGCACGTAGTATATCGTTCGGATCTTGTTGTTTATCAAGTCAAAGATACAATTTTTTGAAAGCAAATCACAACAGAATATGCATATGTAAATCCGTCAATATAGTTGTTTATCAAGTCAAAGATACAATTTTTTGAAAGCAAATCACAACTATGCATTTTGCGATGAGTACAAACGTAAGTTGTTTATCAAGTCAAAGATACAATTTTTTGAAAGCAAATCACAACAAAAAGGCGCAATGGGCCGAAAAGACCTACGTTGTTTATCAAGTCAAAGATACAATTTTTTGAAAGCAAATCACAACTTCGGGCTTGGCGTTCCTGTGAGGCCTACCGTTGTTTATCAAGTCAAAGATACAATTTTTTGAAAGCAAATCACAACCATTTACATACGATGAGTTTTCCAAAATAGGTTGTTTATCAAGTCAAAGATACAATTTTTTGAAAGCAAATCACAACACCGTACCCTACACATTGCCGAATGCAGTAGTTGTTTATCAAGTCAAAGATACAATTTTTTGAAAGCAAATCACAACAATAAATCGTAAGTCGATAAATCCTTACTGGTTGTTTATCAAGTCAAAGATACAATTTTTTGAAAGCAAATCACAACAGTTGAGTTGCAGCTTCTGTTTCCAAAGTGGTTGTTTATCAAGTCAAAGATACAATTTTTTGAAAGCAAATCACAACTAAATTCACGAAGTGGATCACATCATTTTCGTTGTTTATCAAGTCAAAGATACAATTTTTTGAAAGCAAATCACAACTGCAAGAACATATTTTCTAACGCACAATGCGTTGTTTATCAAGTCAAAGATACAATTTTTTGAAAGCAAATCACAACTAATGGCAACTGTTGAAACATTTTTCGCAGGTTGTTTATCAAGTCAAAGATACAATTTTTTGAAAGCAAATCACAACAGAACTAAGCAGATCGTAAGGAGAATCAACGTTGTTTATCAAGTCAAAGATACAATTTTTTGAAAGCAAATCACAACGGGAACTACATGTGTATCAGGTTGTGCCATGTTGTTTATCAAGTCAAAGATACAATTTTTTGAAAGCAAATCACAACTCAATCGCTTCTTTGTCGGTAAGCTCTGAAGTTGTTTATCAAGTCAAAGATACAATTTTTTGAAAGCAAATCACAACGTGCCCCTTACAGTTCTCTTCTCCTTCGGAGTTGTTTATCAAGTCAAAGATACAATTTTTTGAAAGCAAATCACAACGTAAATGGTATGTTCAATATCAATCTTAAGTTGTTTATCAAGTCAAAGATACAATTTTTTGAAAGCAAATCACAACATTGTATTGTTTGTGCATATTCCGGATTATGTTGTTTATCAAGTCAAAGATACAATTTTTTGAAAGCAAATCACAACAGACCTAACTGCTGAAAAAATTTCACACGTGTTGTTTATCAAGTCAAAGATACAATTTTTTGAAAGCAAATCACAACTACTACGGTTGTGTACCACTTCCACGCTTTGTTGTTTATCAAGTCAAAGATACAATTTTTTGAAAGCAAATCACAACCCGCTCTCAACGGCTTGTTTTTAGTTAGTTGTTGTTTATCAAGTCAAAGATACAATTTTTTGAAAGCAAATCACAACAGCAAAGGCGATAGATGTCATAATGAATCTGTTGTTTATCAAGTCAAAGATACAATTTTTTGAAAGCAAATCACAACTAGTTTACTACCGTCATCCTTAAAGAGTTTGTTGTTTATCAAGTCAAAGATACAATTTTTTGAAAGCAAATCACAACGCTTTGGTAGTCTGTTTGACTGCTTCTGCGTTGTTTATCAAGTCAAAGATACAATTTTTTGAAAGCAAATCACAACGCCATAATAACAACAACAATAACAATAACAGTTGTTTATCAAGTCAAAGATACAATTTTTTGAAAGCAAATCACAACCATAACCGTTTTGTTTTAAAATTTCAATAGTTGTTTATCAAGTCAAAGATACAATTTTTTGAAAGCAAATCACAACGCCATAATAACAACAACAATAACAATAACAGTTGTTTATCAAGTCAAAGATACAATTTTTTGAAAGCAAATCACAACAACGTAGCCTCTTTGGCCTTTGCATCCAATGTTGTTTATCAAGTCAAAGATACAATTTTTTGAAAGCAAATCACAACAGTGATCGCTCCAATATCTTTCAGGTTCTCGTTGTTTATCAAGTCAAAGATACAATTTTTTGAAAGCAAATCACAACTGTTGTTTGATACCATACTTGTCGTTGAATGTTGTTTATCAAGTCAAAGATACAATTTTTTGAAAGCAAATCACAACAGTTGGAGCATTGATGTTGAAGCTCCATACGTTGTTTATCAAGTCAAAGATACAATTTTTTGAAAGCAAATCACAACTATATCGGCGGCAAATGTTGAAGAGATAACGTTGTTTATCAAGTCAAAGATACAATTTTTTGAAAGCAAATCACAACCACCCTCGGTAAGTCGTAACATGCCGAAGGGTTGTTTATCAAGTCAAAGATACAATTTTTTGAAAGCAAATCACAACCGAACAATTGTACTATCCTTGAAAAGAATCGTTGTTTATCAAGTCAAAGATACAATTTTTTGAAAGCAAATCACAACACCTTCAAATTTCTTTTCAATATCGGCTTGTTGTTTATCAAGTCAAAGATACAATTTTTTGAAAGCAAATCACAACAGGCAATTTTGTGTCCAGAATTTCATCGGCGTTGTTTATCAAGTCAAAGATACAATTTTTTGAAAGCAAATCACAACAAAGCAGAGAACAAGCCGAAAAGTTTATTTGTTGTTTATCAAGTCAAAGATACAATTTTTTGAAAGCAAATCACAACAAGCTTTCTAAAGGATTGGTTATCGTCAAAGTTGTTTATCAAGTCAAAGATACAATTTTTTGAAAGCAAATCACAACAAGCCGATACGATTACCGAAAAGCCGGTGCGTTGTTTATCAAGTCAAAGATACAATTTTTTGAAAGCAAATCACAACAGATTATTCTTTCTCAAGTAATTTGCCTTTGTTGTTTATCAAGTCAAAGATACAATTTTTTGAAAGCAAATCACAACAGAGAGTTTCCACTTCTTCAACCGGTATTTGTTGTTTATCAAGTCAAAGATACAATTTTTTGAAAGCAAATCACAACGAATTGGGGCAATGCATAAATGAAATTATCTTTAATAGAATCGTTTAAATTTCATTATCAGACTGTGAATCTATTGTCCAATAAGTATACTCATCATCATATTCATACCACTTGAAGTTTATTCTCTTAAATCTATATCTTTTTATGATTGGGTGCATTACATCAAAGGCATCTTTCTTGTTTTTATTTGAAGCGAATGTTCCTCCCGTAAGTGTTAGCGTTTTATTTTGTATAGATACCTTTATATTATTTTCCCAAAGCTTATTCTTAATCTCATTAGCATATGCTTTTCTATATTTTGGAAATAATTTAACTTGCGTTTTTATTATTTTTATTTTTAATTTATTTGTCAACCTTACTATTTCAGATTTTTTAGAAGCATTATACAATTTATAAGTTTTAATTGTTGAATTCAATGCATCTAAATTACTATTCATACCTTCAATTGTTAGATTTCCTGAATAACTAGATAAAGAATTTAAAGTTTCAATTGCATTAGAAATCTTCATTGAATCAGTTTCTTGTACTTCTACAACATTATCAGTTTTCGAAGGTATATCAACTGGAGTGTTTTTCAAGAATTCTTGTCTTTCATCAATCTCTGCATAAGAATTACACATTTTAACAATACTTATAAAAAGAATAATTACACCAATAAATAATAAAGTTTTTTTCATAAATGTGTATTTTAATTAAGTTGAGCAACAAAGATACAAAATATATTAACGCAAAAAAGCGCGAACCAAAATAGCCAGCCAAATTCCTCTAAAAAAACAGAAAACAACAAAATATATTCAATATACTGAACTAATATAAAATTATAAAATCGTTTAAAATCACACTTATATTAAGTATACTACACTAAATAACATCAAAAAAACAAAAAACAAAAATTTTTTTTTTCAAAGTCACCTACTACCAACTATTTTTAAGTTGTTTATCAAGTCAAAGATACAATTTTTTGAAAGCAAACCAGACGTATCCAAAGCAAATCACAACTGGATCACTTATAAATCAAAAATATACACGGCCGCTTGCTTAAATCGGGTAATTGAGTTTTCCACTCTTTCACCGTCTTCGTTTTAATAAATTCAGTTTCCAGGGTGATATCTACCGCAATACAAAGACGGGTATTGGGTTGGCAAACCTGTAGAATTTCCTCCAACATTTTCATGTTACGGTAAGGGGTTTCAATAAAAATCTGCGATTGATCTTCGGTGTAGGCTCGATTTTCCAGTTTACGAAGCATTTTAGCGCGATCGGCAGGTTGTATCGGTAGGTAACCCACAAAAGCAAAACTTTGACCATTGAAGCCCGAAGCCATAAGTGAAAGCAGGATGGAAGATGGACCAACAAGCGGGACAACAGTAAAATTATTTTTCTGCGCCATAGCCACCACATCGGCACCAGGATCGGCAATTGCCGGACAACCTGCCTCCGACAACACTCCCAAATCATGTCCGGCAAACATTGGACTCAAGAAACTACTCAGTTCTTCGGGCGTGGTGTGTTGATTCAACACGTAAAAAGTCAGATCATTGATTTCAATGGCAGGATTTGCCTTTTTGAGGAATCTACGGGCGGTACGAACATCCTCCACTACGAAATGCCTCAAATCAGTCACAATCTGAGTATTTTGAGCCGGTAAAATCTTATCAAAAGAACATTCGCCCAGAGAAGTCGGTATTAAATATAATGTTGGCATTGGGTGTTTCGGTTGTTGGAGAATTTATTATTTGTAGGTTGAACTATTTATCTGTACTTACATTTCAGCAGTCAATACTTCGAGCTCTTCACTCAGCAATTCCCACTCGTATACTTTTTGTTCCAATTCACGTTTCTTTCGTTGGTAAAGTTGAATATATTCGTTATCCGAAGCCTTTTCGGGCTTTTCCAATTGTCTGTCCATTTCGGCTATTTCATCTTCGAATTTAGAAATCTGTTTTTCCACTTCTTCTACAGCTCTCTCAGCCTTTTTAATCTTTTTATTCAGTTCCTTGCGCGCTTCATAGCTTAACTTATTATCAGAAACCGATTTATCAACAGCAGCTGCAGCAGATCTCAACGAAGTAGAAATCTCCAATTCGCGAAGCGTATCCATTTTCTTATATTGCAAAAATTCGTAGATACCGCCTAAATGCTCGCGAACTTTTTTATTCCCAAACTCATAGACTTTAGTTACCAGTCCGTTCAAAAATTCACGATCGTGCGACACTACAATCACAGTTCCATCAAAAGCTTTAATCGCTTCTTTCAGCACGTCCTTCGATTTCATATCCAGGTGATTGGTAGGCTCATCGAGAATAAGTAAGTTCACCGGTTCAAGCAGTAATCTGATCATTGCCAATCGACTGCGCTCCCCTCCCGAAAGTACTTGGACTTTTTTATCGGATGCCTCGCCACCAAACATAAAAGCTCCTAGAATATCGCGAATCTTAGTTCGAATATCACCCACTGCCACATAGTCAATCGTTTCGAAAACTGTACGTTCACCATCTAACAACGATGCCTGATTTTGAGCAAAATATCCAATTTTTACATTATGCCCTAATTTCAACGTTCCCGAATAAGCAATTTCATCCATGAGACACTTCACAAGCGTACTCTTTCCTTCGCCATTCTTACCCACAAAAGCCACTTTTTCTCCACGGTTGATAATCATTCCGATATTATCAAGAATGACTTTATCGCCATATGCTTTGGATAAATGCTCTATTTCTACTGGAATGCTCCCCGAACGTGGGGCAGGTGGAAATTTTAAACTTAAACGGGAGTTATCTTCCAAATCCACCTCCAAACGAACCAATTTTTCGAGTTGCTTGGCACGCGACTGTACTTGCACCGCTTTGGTAGCTTTATAACGAAAACGCTCAATAAACTCTTCCGTTTCCTGAATTTGTTTTTGTTGATTCTCGTAGGCGCGCACCTGTTGCTCATGACGTTCCACACGAAGTACCAAGTATTTCGAGTAATTTACATTATAATCATAAATCTTACCGAGCGAGATTTCGATAGTACGAGTAGTTACAGCATCAATAAATGCACGGTCGTGCGACACCAATAAAATAGCGCTGCTTGAAGTAGTCAGGAAATTTTCCAACCACTGAATAGATTCAATATCAAGGTGATTGGTAGGCTCATCAAGCAACAAAACATCAGGGCGTTGCAACAGAATTTTAGCTAATTCAACCCGCATACGCCAGCCACCACTAAACTCCGAACACTGACGGTCAAAATCGGTTCTCAAAAAGCCTAAACCCATCAGGGTCTTTTCTATTTCGCCATAAAAATTACCGTTTCCAATAATTTGCAAATGTTCATTATCATGGGTCAATTTATCAATAAGCTGTTGGTAACCTGCACTTTCGTAATCAGTCCGTTCAGCCAACTCAATATTCATTCGTTCAATTTCAGCCTGCAAATCGGTAATATGTTCGAATGCCTTTTCAGCTTCCTGCATCACCGTAGTGCCTTCGTTATGAATCATATGTTGAGGCAAATAGCCAATAGTAAGGTCTTTAGGAATGGTTACACGTCCACGCGTAGGAGCTTGTTTTCCTGAAAATATTTTTAGAAGCGTGGTTTTTCCTGCTCCATTTTTTCCAACTAAAGCTATTTTTTCTTTTGGATTAACCAAAAAGCTAACTTCATCAAAAAGCGGTGAACCACCAAATTCAACAGTAAGTTGTTCTACAGAAATCATATATGAGTGAAAATAATTGAAAGGTTATAAAAAAGCTAACAGCCGACTGATACCAATCGACTGTCAAAATATATAATTATTACTGAAACTGTTTACCCGATTGGTGACTAGACATCCAATCGTTCGTATTGAGAATTTTTACTCAAAAACTCTGGTACAATTTTTTTCATCAATGAAACAGTAAGAAAATTTTTACAAAGAAAACTGTATTGAATCAACTCATCAATTTTAGGCGACACAACATCATAATCATAAGTTTGCACTGTTGCAATCATGATCTTAGGATGATAGGTAGGCTGAGTCGTTTCTTTATGATTAAGAAGTTCCTCGTACAACTTTTCACCCGGACGAAGACCTGTGAATTCAATTTTGATATCCACTTCGGGAACAAATCCTGCCAAACGAATCATTTTACGCGCCAGGTTTACAATTTTCACCGGACTTCCCATATCGAAAATAAAAATTTCACCACCATCGCCCATTGTACCCGCCTCAAGCACCAACATACAGGCTTCGGGGATGGTCATAAAGTAACGAATAATGTCGGGGTGAGTAACGGTAACAGGACCACCCTTTTCAATCTGACTTTTGAAATGCGGGATTACAGAACCATTGGATCCAAGTACATTACCAAAACGAGTAGTAATAAATTTAGTGGTACAATTGCCACTAGCACAGAGTTTGCGAAATAAAGACTGCACATAAATTTCGGCAATACGTTTCGAAGCACCCATCACATTGGTTGGATTTACCGCTTTGTCGGTCGAAACCATAACAAAACGCTCTACTTTATATTTTACAGCCAAATCGGACATAATTTTAGTCCCTTTTACATTTACCTGAATACTTTCCACCGGATTATCCTCCATCAATGGAACATGTTTATAGGCTGCAGCATGATAAATATAATCTGGTCGATACATGTCCATCATATATTCCATACGTTCTTTATTGCGCACGTCGCCTAGGAACGGACTAAAATTCTGGTCGGGATATTGTTCTTCAAGTTCCAATTTCAAAGTATGCATTGGCGATTCTGCCTGATCAAGCAAAACAATGAGACTCGGTTTAAATTTCACTACCTGACGTACAATTTCACTACCTATTGACCCGGCTGCACCGGTAATCAGAATCACCTTTGATTGTAGTTGTTTAGCAATATTATCGGACGATATATCGATGGTAGGTCTGTCGAGCAAATCTTCAATCTGTATGGATTTAATTTGTTTAATCGTTGGCATATCATTTTTCCAAATGCTCATTGGTGGCGAAGTAAGCACTGCCAGGTTTGAGTTTAGGAAAATATCCAGATCAACATTCGGATTTATCTGACCCAGTTTGATTGGAGAAACTATAATAGCCTTAGCCTTCTTAACCACAACTCTTTCTATCGTTTCTTCATCCAATTTATATACTTTCACACCCATAATAACCCTCTCCGAAGCATTTCTATCGTCATCGATGAAGCCAACCAGTTTGTATTTATTATCCTGCGTAGAACGAAGCATTTTAGCAATTCCTATGGCAGCCGATTGGGTTCCATAAATCATTACCGGCACTATTTGTCCTGAATTTTGAGTAAAATAATCGTAAATTGTTTTTACCCCTAATCTTAAACAAAATAAAAGCAAAAAGGCAATTACACCGTAAATGAACAATGCAACATAGTAAAACATTACTATTGAACTAAGTTGGTAAAGAAGAAAGTTACCCAAGCACAAAATAGCAATATTAGATAATACCGCAAACAAGAGTTTCGTTGCATCAACATAGCCTGAGTAACGTAAAACTCCTGAATAAGTGTGGAAAACCCAGAAAAATATGACCTGAAGACAAAGAATTATACTCATTCGTTGAAAATAAGTAAAAATCCTTTCGTCATGATGATTGGAGTAAAATCGGGAGGAAATGTAGAAAGCTATATAAAAGGCTACAAAGCAGAGTATTAAATCAACCGCTAGCACTAACCAACGTGGTATATATTTGAGATTAGTAATGTGCGAAAAAATATCTGTATTCTGTAAAAAGCTATATTTATCTTTCATTTTTCGGTTAAATTCATCGGTTAATAATAGGTCTAGCGAAACAGTTTGCAAAGATAAGTTTTAATTATGAAAAATGTAACAAAATAGGTCAAATATCGATTTGTAATAACTTAAAATAGTTCTCGCGAGCAGTCCAGTCCTAACAATTCATCTCTTAACGACACAATCGAAATAAAATTGTAAATATATACATATCTTTGCAAGCTCAAATTTTAAAATAAAACACATGTCGATACATAGCGAAGACTCTAGACGAGTAACCACACAGCGATTGTTAGAAATGAAACAACGCGGTGAAAAAATCAGTATGCTGACTGCTTATGATTTCACAATGGGCACCATTGTAGATAAAGCCGGAGTGGATATTATATTAGTAGGCGATTCTGCATCGAACGTGATGTGTGGAAATATAACCACATTGCCTATTACACTGGATCAAATGATCTTTTTAGCCAAATCGGTGGTGAGGGGCGTAAAACGGGCATTGGTAGTTGTTGATATGCCCTTTGGAACTTATCAGGGCAACTCCAAAGAAGCCCTTGCGTCTGCTATTCGGATCATGAAAGAAACACATGGCGATTGCCTAAAAGTAGAAGGTGGAGAAGAAATTCTGGAATCGGTAAGACGGGTTTTAAGTGCTGGTATACCAGTCATGGGACACTTGGGTTTAATGCCGCAGTCGATCAATAAATATGGTTCGTACGCAGTTAGAGCAAAAGAAGGCGATGAAGCCGACAAACTCATCCGCGATGCACACTTATTGGAAGATGCCGGTTGTTTTGCCATTGTTTTAGAAAAGATTCCGGCCGAATTAGCTCAACGCGTAGCTCAAGAGCTTACTATTCCAATCATTGGAATTGGTGCCGGTGGTGGCGTGGATGGTCAGGTATTGGTTTTACACGATATGATTGGTCTAACGCAAGACTTCTCACCACGTTTTCTTCGGAGATATGCTAACGTTCAAGCAATTATGAATGAAGCTATCGAACATTATGTGGAAGACGTAAAATCGGGTGATTTCCCCAATTTAAAAGAACAGTACTAAACCGGTATATAGAGAATAAAAAATGCCTCCGATTAAAAACCGGAGGCATTTTTTTATTTCAAATTTCGATAACTATTCAATCATGTTGTGAAATACATTTTGAACGTCTTCATCATCTTCAATTTTATCAAGTAATTTCACTACTTGTGCTTTTTGTTCTTCGTTCAATTCTTTCATATCGTTAGGGATACGTTCGAATTCAGCGCTAAAAATTTCAAAACCATTCTCTTCCAGATATTTCTGAATTGAAGAATAAGATTGGAATTCGCCATACAAAACGATTCCGCCATCTTCATCTTCAACTAACTCATCTACACCAAAGTCAATCAATTCTAATTCCAGGTCTTCGATAGAAACATCCGGTTTAGCTGCAATTTTGAAAACGCATTTATGATCGAACAAAAACTGAAGACAACCTGAAGTACCCAATGAACCGCCATTACGAGTTAAATAACTTCTGATATTGGCAACGGTACGAGTTGGATTATCGGTTGCAGTTTCGATGACAATAGCAATACCGTTAGGTCCATAGCCTTCGTATACCATTTCTTTGTAGTCTGCTTCATCTTTCGAAATCGCTTTTTTGATTGCACGCTCCACATTTTCTTTGGGCATGTTTTCTTTTTTCGATTGTTGAATCAATACACGTAAGCGTGGATTTGTATCTGGATCTGGTCCACTCTCACGCACCGAAATAGTTATTTGTTTTCCTAATTTTGTGAATACGCGAGCCATATTGCCCCAACGTTTCATTTTCGTAGCCTTTCTATATTCAAACGCTCTTCCCATATTATTTATTTACTGTTATCTGATTTTCAATTCTATCCAACATTAGAGACCAATGAATGGCAACAACTATCAGCCGATTCATTTCGTTCCGCAAAAGTATTAAAACACTTGCAAAGAACCATCATTTTTTCATGTTTTTTTGAAATAAAAAAGGAGTTGCTTTCACAACTCCTTAGTTTTACATAATCGGCATTTATTCGAATGAGGTCTCTTCAAATGTAACCACAAATTCCACACGTCGGTTTTTAGCCTTTCCAGCCGGTGTTGTATTCTCGGCTACCGGTTTCGTATCACCATATCCATGCGAAGTCATTCTGTCATTATTTACTCCTTTTTTAATCAGATAGTCTCTAACTGCCGCAGCTCGTTTATCGGATAAAATTAAATTAGAAGCCGGCTTACCTACATTATCAGTGTGACCCTGAATCTCGATCAGGTACGTCGGATTCGCAATCAATACCTGCGCAATTTGATTCAAGATAGGGAACGAACCTGGTTTAATGGTCGAAGCGCCTGTTTGGAACTGAATACCTTGCAAAGCTTTCTGGAAGAGTTTTTTTACTTCCTTCTTGATTTCGGGACATCCATGATTAGAAATAACTCCCGCCAATTTTGGACAATTATCTAAGTAATCAAAAATTCCATCACCATCTGTATCTAGCGGACAACCTTTGTTATCGACCATTCCCCGAGCTTCACCCGGAGTATTCGGGCATTTATCCAAATAATCAGGAACTCCATCACCATCCGAATCGATAGGGCAACCATTCTTATTTACCGTAGCACGTGCTTCAAGTGGTGTATTCGGACATTTGTCCAAATAATCAGCAACACCATCACTATCCCTATCGAGCGGACAACCGGCTTGATCAACCATTCCACGGGCTGCTACAGGAGTACCAGGACATTTATCGAGATAATCCGGCACACCGTCACCATCTTTGTCTAACGGACAACCAAGTGAATCGACAGTTGCTTTTGTAGGGGTGTTCGGACATTTATCCAAATAATCGAAAACACCATCACCATCAGAATCCAACGAGCAACCATCCTTGTCGACAAATCCAATAGATTTCTTGGGTGTATCGGGACATTTGTCTAAATAATCTGGCACTCCATCTTTATCCGAATCTAACGGACAACCATTCACATCAACCTTTCCATAAGCTTCCGCCGGTGTATCGGGACATTGATCAAGATAATCGGGTACTCCATCACCATCAGTATCAACAGGACAACCTTTTTTATCGACTTTTACTTTTATAGGCGTTTCAGGACATTTATCTTTTCTGTCGACAACCCCATCTTTATCGGCATCTTTTCTGTTACCAAACACAAAGTTTAATCCTACGGCCACATTTACACCTTTCGTATTATTTGGGACCGGGATCTTAACTCCACCTGAAGTATATGAATCATAATACAATGGAATATAATCAGCTGCAATAAAGTAACTGATAAAACCAAGTCGGAAACCTAAACCCGCACCTATATTACTCGTTCTACCATTCAAAACAGAATAGGATGCTGACAGGTTAAACCAGTCGATAGGACGTGCATTGACAGAGGCAGTTAACTCTTCGTAATAAGCACTGTTGCGTTTTGTAGTTCGTGATAAAAGGCCCAATGACATCTTGTTATTCCAAAAGGCATATTCTGCTCCTACATTTAATTTTGGAGAAGTGTAAGTAGTATATTTTTTTGCTGTTTGTGTTGAAGTGGCTGATTTCTTAAAACCTTCATAAATAGAATCTGACAATTGTTGAAAATCAATATTATCGGAAGCATTAATACTAGCTCCTTCAAACTTATAATCAATATTATAAGCAATATTATTCATATTCTTATTCCAACGGATCATTCCAAGGTCGATAAGTGCAGCCGACAGTGTTATGTTAGAAACCGGTTTAAAGGTAACACCCAGATCAACACCCCCACCTAATCCGGAAGGTTTAATCCAGTCGGAATTGTTATTTGGTGAAGAATAATCCAATGTGCTAAGGTTATTCCCAACAGTAAGTACACCCGGCAACGAAGCATTGATAGAACCTTTGCCTTTCAGTGTCCAGTTATCCATCCCCGCCACAAGATTCAGATTATCGTTTACCAATGAAACGTTGGCAGTACCAAGCAATACTTTCAATTTAAACCCATATGACCATTGATCGTTTATCTTTTTGGCGTACCCTAAACCAATTTCGGTATAAGCTGTTCCGCCCAACTCAAGATTCTTCAAATTATAAAGATTATTGTTTATCTCGGGAGTACCATACAATAATAACTTCATAAAATCCTTAGGAACTGCAAATTGCCCTTCTACTTTTTCAGTTATCGAAAAGTTCCAGTACGCTCTACCTGTTCTGAAACCAAAATCCAATAAGTTGAGCTGCGATTCGGCACCAAACAAAGTGGTTGGTCGTAAGGCGTTATAAAACTTATTCTTATCGCCATTGGGGTGTAAAAAAGTAATAGTCTGATTTCCATATCGATAGATAAAATCCCTCAATGTTAGTGAATTATTACCCACATTGAACTGCGAAAAGCCTACAGCCGGAAATCCCAAATAAAAGTTGCTCAATGGTTGAAATGCCGGGTTCAAGAAATTGCGAACCGGCACATTTTCCATAAAGTACATTGTATTTACCTGCTGTGCTCTAACAACATAACTTGAGAAAACAACGCAAAAAGCTAGTATTGTTTTAAATATATTATTTCTTTTCATAACGATTTTCGGTTTAGTTGTTGCTTAAATTTCTAACGGTATTGCCCTTTACAAAAACTCCCAGTCTTACGATAAAACTATCTGTAGTTGTAAAATGAATGGCTGTAGAGCTATCCTTACCATCAGCAGCAACATTAAATATCACACTTTTAGCTTTTTTCAAGTCTTCGAATTGAGTTTTAGATACATTCACCTTAATCGTTTGCGGAGCAAGACTGGATGTAACAACCTTTCCATCTGCAGATATGGTTGGTGCATTAATCACATAACTTGTATCGTCCAAAGTGGTATTAATCTTAGCACCGTTTGAATCTACAAGTTCAAAACGAAGAGTAGCTTTAATCGGCAGTCCGTTAGTCACTTTAAATACAAGCGCAGAGCTATCTATCACAGAATTATCTATCTTATCACCAATCGTTCCACCAGCAATATAAATCGTATCATTCCAGTTTACATTACTGCCCGCTTTTAAATAAAGTGGTATTTTTACCTTTACAGTGGTTTTAATCATCCCGGCAGATGGGAAGAAAAGCGGCACCAAAGGATGCGCATTTAACGAATCCTGATTAACGTATGTACTAAACTGATATTCGAGCACATCCGGTCGTATGGCATTATCAAAAAGTAAATCAGTCCTTGCATTTTGACTATCAAATGTAACGGTCTTTGAAATAGAATCTCCAAAAACTGCCGGTTTTGGTAAATTAAAATCATAGTAGTCTTTACCACTAAAATTGGCCTTTGCTGTTGAAGCTGCAGGATTCGATTTTAAAAATGCCTTTATATAGTCAATTCTGAACTGAACATAAGTTCCAACATTAGTTTTGGCTGTAATAATAGCCTGAGGATTGGCAAACCTTAAAAATGCGTCAGGCAAATACGAAGAAACATCCAACGGAATCTGTTGCGTTTTTGAGACAATCACTGCCGGTTTAAAAAAGCCATACGCAACACTGAAATTGAACTGAGTAAATTTAAGAGTAGTATTAATTTTAGATGCCGGACTAACCGTTTGGGTAGTATTTCCATTTTTAGCATCAATCTTGATATTTACAGGAATTGAAGTTGCATTAGCCGGCATATTTACCGTAAAATTCAAGATGTCAATATTTGAATTTAAACCGGTTGGTACAAATGACATTGAACTTGTTCCATTTGCCAGGGTAACTCTGTCAGTTGGGAAAGTCAAAGTAACCGTCATATTGGCCGGAAGAAGATTTATACTTGTAAAACTTAAAGCCAGATTTAATGTGGCTTTAGTTACGAGCACTTTATCAACCCGTTCATTCGCAACATCTGAGTTTAAACCTAAATTAAAAGTTGTATTTAAGTTCGCACTTGGGATAGCCGAATTCGCCGGCACTGAGATTGAACCACCGGGTGAAGGTTGAAATGAAACAGCGGTTTGTGTGTTATTCTTCAATAAACTAATATCGCGGAAATCATAATCATATTTTTCTTCCTTTTCAAAATAAATTTCAGTCCCCTGTCCTGCCGGATCAGTTGTAACCTGATTATCTGTGGAAAGCTTTTGTAGCAACTCTTTAATTTTAATCGTATCCACACCTACAGGAATAACTAGTGACTCATCTATCAATATATCATTCGATATATTCGACAGTTCGACATCAGACATACAAGCAGTAAAAATCATGGAACATATCCAAAGTATGGATAGGATCTTAAAAAGAGACTTGTTTTTCATAATTCGCATTTTTTACATTAGACAAAATTTCTAAACATATTCAATCAATAACACAAAAATAGTAAATTTTATTCAGTATACAGCCCCGTTTGCACAAAATATGTAAATTGAGCTGAGTAAAACCGACAAGAATAAACTCCGAAAAGACCTAAGAAACACAAACAAATTTCAATTTATTAGAAACAGTTGCACGCTTTGTTAGCAGCTTTTTTATGAAGTCCGGAGGTTCGGACTATACGATCAAAAACAAAATTAACCCCCAAAGCGAGATTAAATGTTTTGGTATTATAGGGAATGGGAATTCCCTGATAAGTAGACAATTGAAAAGGAATATAATCGGCCGCCAGTGTCCAGTGCACAATCCCGGTGCGCAAGCCCACCCCTGCTCCTATTGAACCAAGCCGTCCTTCGAAAAATGATGTACTGAGGGAAGCGTTGAAGCGCTTGGACGGTTTTGCATTGACCGACAAAGTAATTTCCTCACTGACAATATTTTTAAAGAATTGAGTACGTGAAAGTAAGCCTACACTCATTATTTTATTCAGGAAAGTATATTCTGCGCCTATATTGAGTATTGCAGGCGTAAAAGTGCTGTAGGATGTTTTGGTGCTACCGTAAGTTGAAGCAGAGTCTAAAGCAGTAACGATAGAGTCGGTTAACGAATTACCGGATATATTGAGATTTGAACTCGACAAATCTATCCCTTTAATACCATCGAATGTATAATTGGTTTTATAATTCACCTTTAATGCATTCTTCTTCCAGTGGATAAAGCCAAGATCGAGAAGAGCTGCCGAAAATGTCAGATGGGGTGTTGAAACATAAGTAACACCCAAATCGATTCCTGTTCCGGCACCCGAACGTTTTAGCCAGTCATTCGTATTTGTGGGCAAACTGTAAGTCATCGATTTAAAATCTGGGGCAATGCTTACTGCTACCGGGCTTGAATAGTATGCATTTCCTCCGCCTATCAACGTCCATTGATCTATTCCGGCATTCATTTTAATCATTGTATTGATATTCGAAAAATTGGCCGAGCCAAACAAATACTTCAACCTGGCACCTACCGACCATTTCTTGTTCAATACCTTTGCATATCCTAAGGCTGCCTCGGTATAAAGCGATTCATCGGTTTCAAGCTTTGTCAGGTTGAATTTATTATCAAATAATAAAGGTGTTCCATACAACGCCAGATTAAATGCATCTTTGGGTATAGCAATTAAACTTTGAAACTTTTCGGTAAGCGTAAAACTCCAGAATGCTGTTTTATGTCTAAAACCAAACGAGAGTAAATTGGTTTCTAAACTGGTACTGATTAAACCAGTGGAATGTAAAGTATGAAAAAAAATATCGATATTACCGCCAGCAGGGTGAAGAAAACTAACGGTTTGCCCATTATATTTATAAATTACATCTTTCAATGCCACTGAATTATTACCAACACTCATTTGCGTGAAACCGATAACAGGCAAGCCAATATAGACATCCTGAACAGGCTGAAAAGCCGGATTTAAGGTATGACGAAAAGGCACATTATCCATAAAATAAAGTGTATTCACTTGTTGAGCAGAAGCAGGTGAATACACAACACAAAAAATGGTTAGGATCAATAGATTGCGTTTAATCGACTTTAGCATAAGGAAGATAGGATGTAATATTTTCAATGGCTATCGATCTAATCTTGTCTTAACAAGTAAACCTAATTTTAAATTTAAGCTATTTGACGTTGAAAAGAATATCTTTGAATCTACGTCAGCACCTTCAACTCTGACTTGAAATTCTAGATTATTGGCCTTTTTAATTTGGAGAAGCTCATCTCGAGTTACAGAAATAGTTAGTTGCTGAGGCTCGGTACCGGGTATAATCTTGCCTTTCATACTCACTTTACCGGCAGCAATCTCATATTTTTTATTAAAACTATCCGATATTTTTACCTCTGTACCCTCAGCATCTAAAAATCGAAAGGCCAATATCGACTTTACGGGCAAATTATTGAGGATAGTAAACACAAAAGTAGCTTTTTCTACCTTATTCAAAACATCATCTCCAAGTATTTTTGAAGAGGGATCAAATATATTATTAATGGTATCGGCATACTGATAAAAACTTCCTGCATTGAACTGCATAGGAATGGTCGTTTTCAGGTATACTTTGATTTGCCCATCAGGCGTCAGATAGCTTGGCGTTTGATCTGCAACATCAGAAAAAGGAGTAGCTTTGAATTCGAAGAGCGTAGGCATAATTTCAAACAGCTTATCGGTTTCGCCCCAGATTCTGTCAAAGGTTTTAAAGTTTACATTTACCGTTTGGCCCGGAATCAGAGGTCTTGTTGCAAAATCCTGCGTCAGTGTTTCTTTTCCATTAAAATGGGCATAAACACTACTTACGTTGGAACGCGACTTAAAATAATCCAATTTGAATCCCATTTTCATCCCAACATTGCTTATCGCCGAAATATTTATTTGGGGATTCGAAAACTTAAATGCCCCGTTAAGTATATTTGTATTGAGACCTACCGGTATTTCCTGAACAGAAGTGGCAAGACTCGACATATCGAACTGACCATACAATACCTGCCAATCGAGTTTATTAAAACTAAATTCAATATCCAATTTTGAATTTTGATTCAATAAAACAGGAGAGCTACCGGTTTGTGCTTCCAAATCTATTTTTAGAGGAATAGAAGATATGCCTCCGGAAACATCAATAACGAAATTCTGAATGGTAGATTGTTCCGGTGCATTAAAACCGGTGGGTTGAACGATCAACACGCTCGGCGTTCCATCTAGTTTTCGTAATTTTCCGTTGCCAAATGTGACGGTAACTTTGAGTTTTGACGGATCGAGATTAGCAACATTTGTCGACACACGAACGCTTAATACCGCCTTAGAAACTTTTATACTGTCTATTCTTTCTTTTGCTCCTGCTCCATTTATTCCCAAATCGAAATTTTGATTGATGGTAACCGATGGTAAAGTAGTATTAGCGGGAATTGGGACAGGATAAAAGGGAGAACTTGGTAACAGAACAATTGATTTGGTAACTGTAGGTATATTGCCGGCTATATCAATTTTCGGGTATGAAAATATCATGCTATCGGAACGTTGATACGTAATTTCGGCTAAATCGGTCGACAGAATTTTATCCGAATCATTAGCCGCAATAATATCGCCCAGATTTACAGTTACATTGCCCAGTGGCATTATTAAACTTGGATCGATACTGATTTCTCCCGAAATATTCGACAATTCAATGTCCGACATGCACGAAACAAAAAACAGAGAGAGTAGAAGTAAAATAGCATTTATAAACCGAATAGACATAATACCAACTTAAGTAGTTATTTGTTGCAATAAAAATCCATTATCGGAGAAAACCTGATTGCAAACAAAATGGTATTGTTGGAAAAAGATTAAACTATTTATCAATAACTTCTTTTACATTTTATAATAAAACGATTACAAATATAACTTTTTTCTATCTGTGGTAATTTGCCTAATAACTATAGTATTTAGTATCTAAAAACCTAATTATTTACTACAGCAAGTCGTTTAGAACTTTGCTTAAAATTCTTATGTAAACAAGGCTAACAATTCATAAATTATTTTTAAAGCTGGTAATCAGAATCTGGAATTTCTATTTTTTATAATGAGCAATAGATGCAGGACTTTGGGACATTTAGATTTGTAGCAGAAAGTACAAACTAAAAACTAAAAAACATTCAACCTGCAATTATTTTAAGTGAAGGGGGAAGAAACGAGGGATGATAGAAGCACTAAAAATTAAGCAACATTGCATTTTATTAGCTTAAAAACGAAACATTATTTCACTCGAAAGTCCTGTAAACGCCAAAATTGTATACAAAATGACTATTTGTCCGAAAAACTTTTATCGGGAAAGTTGACCAGATACACTGTTTCGGTGGCACG
The DNA here is from genome assembly GCA_963664445.2 of uncultured Paludibacter sp. Taxonomy (GTDB): domain Bacteria; phylum Bacteroidota; class Bacteroidia; order Bacteroidales; family Paludibacteraceae; genus Paludibacter. Next base: position 1,464,984 of record CAXXUM010000005.1, on the reverse strand, counting down.
TGTGAGTGCGGTATAAAGCCAACGATAGAAGTCGCTATTAAGTTGGTCATCGGCTATTTGCCCCGGATCGATAAATACTTTTTTCCACTGTCCACCCTGCGCTTTGTGACAGGTAACTGCATAGCCGAATTTTACCTGCAAGGCATTGTAATATTCATTTTCGAATACTTTTTTGAATTTTTCGCGCTTGTTGGTAATTTCAGGATAATCTTCGGACACGGAAGCAAAAAGTTTGTTGGTCATCTCGTTCATGGCAGCAGGCGATTCGGCTTGCAGGGCATCCAACCAAATGCGCGCATCTATTTCCCACTCATAATCCAACGAACGAAGCGTGAGATCCACAAACCTAAAATCGTACATATTATAACTTTTGCGCACACGCACTACTTGCAAAATATCACCATTGGCAATAAAATCAATTTCTTTGTAAGGCTTGTTCCAATAATAATTATTGCGCGTCACCATCAGCAAATCGCCGTTGGTAAGCTCGTCCTCTTTCATCATCACACGCGCCCTGATACCATTATTGTACATATTGGCACGCTTATTCGACCGCGTAACCACAATAGTATCCTCCACTCCCACTCCATCGTACGACCGTTGAATTTCATCAATCAGCTCCATGCCGCTGAGTTTTTTTATGTCGGGAAAATTCGCCAGTTCGAACTGTGGGAATTCGCTTGTTTTTTCCTCTGTGAGCTGATGACGCAGCAAGGTAGCATTGTGCAGAATACCACTTTCCAGTGCTTGACGCACCACGTGGGTAAGCGTAAATTCGTGCACATGCAGGGCGTAGCCAGCCAGTTGATTACTTTCCAAAGCCGGACTATGTGGTTGCATCACGGGTGGTAGCTGAGCTGTATCGCCCAACAACAAAAGGCTGCAACCGTCGGAACTATACACAAACTGCACCAGGTCGTCGAGCAAGCGACCGGATCCAAAAGCAGTTTCGGTGCCGGTATTGGAAATCATCGAAGCCTCGTCGACAATAAAAAGAGTATGAGTTTGCAGATTATCGGCCAGTTGAAAGCGGAATTCCGCCATCGATTTTTGACGATAAATTTTTTTGTGAATGGTAAAAGCCGGAAATCCGGAGTAATTGGCAATCACCTTTGCAGCCCTACCAGTGGGTGCGAGCAACACTGTTTTTTGTTTCAATTCATTGAGCGCACGCACCAAAGCACTTACCACCGAGGTTTTACCTGTACCGGCATATCCCCGCAACAAAAAAACTTTTTCTTTATCGGTGGACATCAAAAACTCTCCCAGCGCATCCAACAAATGGGTCTGCTGCTCGGTAGGTTCGAAAGGTAATTGGGCTTTTATCTGCGAGGCTATGAAATTTTGTAACATAGCACAAAGATAATCATTAATCGGGCAAAACTAAATAGACAAGAACTTATTGATGTAAACTAAACCAGACTATAGAATGGTTAGGATAAAAAGTTCTACTATTGAGTTTAGACTTCTGTAATTTCCGAAACCATCCAATAAGGCATTTTGATGCTTTCGCAATTCCCGAAACCTTCTCGCAAGTCATTTTCATGCTTCCGAAATTTCCGAATCGTCCTCGCAATGGATAAAAAATGAGCCACGAAAGTTTCGCGGCTCTGAGAGTAGTCTTTGTGAATTTAGAATTCAATATCATAAATACCTTCGGCATCTTTAGCAAACCAGTCTAAACTCATATCGGTCATTGGGTGGCTACGCAGGCGTTCCAAGATTTCGTGACTGATAGTGGCTGCATGACTACCTACCATACTTACACGGTGCACCTGATCAACCGTTTTAAAGCTGGCAGCAAGTACTTTTGTGTCGAGTTTGAAGTAATTGATATTATCAACAATATGTTTTACCACCTCGATACCGTGTGAAGAAATATTATCTAAACGGTTTACATAAGGCGCTACCCAGTCGGCTCCTGCACGGGCTGCAACCAAAGCTTGTTGTTGTGTAAAAATAGCAGTAGCAGTAACATTAATACCGGCATCTTTCAACATGGTCATTGCTTTATATCCTTCGTGCGATACAGGGATTTTTGCATAATAGTTATCACCCAAGCTGTATTTTGCTTTATAGGCTTTAGCTTCGCGTACCATGTCTACAGCCATGGTGCTAATCATTTGTACATGAAACATTTTGTCTTCTACAATGTCGATTAGTTTCGGTAAAATAACAGACATTGGTTGCTTTTCTGCAGCCAGAATGGTTGGATTGGTGGTAATACCTGCAATGGGAAAATAGTAAAACAACTCTTTGAGTTCCTCCAGATTGGCTGTGTCGGCTAAGTAAATCATAACTAAAATTATTAATGGTGAATGATAAATTAATAATGCAACTTATCTTTTCGGTTTATTTCTGCTAAATGACCCTTTCCCTTTCGAGAAAGTTTTTTTAGCGTGTTTATTTTTTTCGGGATTGTATTCCGGTCCTTCGCCCACTTCTTCGGGCAATGGGATTTTATAAATATCCTTTTCCAGAAAATTTTCAATTTGTTTGAACTTGTATTGCTCTTCGGTACTTACAAAAGTGATAGACATCCCTTTGGCACTGGCACGTGCCGTACGACCGATACGGTGAACATAATCCTCAGCATCGTGAGGGACATCGTAATTAATCACCAACGAAATATCATCGATATCAATACCACGTGACACGATATCAGTAGCCACCAAAATATTCACACGGTTGTTTTTAAACTCATGCATGATATGTTCGCGTTGGGTTTGTTCCAGGTCGGAGTGCATTTCGCCCACCGATAGTCCCATTTGGCGGAAGGTTTTGGTAATCTCTTTCACCTTTAGCTTGGAGCCGGAAAAGATAATCACTTTATTTTGATCGTTCGAAGCAAAAAGGCTTCTTACAATGGCTGGTTTCTGGGCTTCATTGCAGATATAAGCCGTCTGCATAATATTTTCGGGCGGACGCGAAATAGCAATCTTCACTTCCGCTGGGTTATTCAGAATAGTTTTAGCCAGCTGACGAATTTTAGGAGGCATAGTGGCCGAAAACATAATCGTTTGGCGATCTTTTGGCAAACGATTTACCACTTGCATAATATCATCAAAGAATCCCATGTCTAGCATACGGTCAGCTTCGTCAAGGATAAAGTATTTTACCTGCGAAAAATCTATTTCATAAAGATTGAGGTGCGAAAGCAAGCGTCCCGGAGTGGCAATCACCACATCCGCTCCTTTTTGCAAACCGCGGCGTTGAACGTCCCATGCCGAAGCATCGCTACCGCCATACACCGCCACCGACGAGAAGGATGTAAAATAAGAAAAACCTTCCATTTGTTGGTCGATTTGCTGAGCCAACTCACGCGTTGGCGCCATAATAATGGCATTTACTGCATTATCAGCATGTGGTTCCGATTGCAGATTGTGAAGTAAAGGCAATATAAAAGCCGCTGTTTTGCCGGTTCCTGTTTGTGCGCAGGCAATTACATCGCGTTTTTGTAAAATTACGGGGATAGTTTCGGCCTGAACCGGGGTGGCTTCAGTAAAATTCATTGCTTGCAAGCCATCAAGCACGGCATCGCAAAGCGGAAGTTCGTCAAATCTCATGTGATATATATTAATATGCCGCAAAGGTACGCAAAATTTTACCACAAGTCCTATTCTAATGCTGTAAAGTAAGTGAGCATCAAATAAAAATCCGGATAAATAAAAACATTAAATGCTTTATTTACCCGGATTATTGAAAATATATGTCAGGTCGTTTGACTATTTATCCTATCCTCAGGGCTGAATTCTTACCCAATCGAAATCGGCATATCCCGAGTCATTCAGAAACTGCGGACGTTGACAAAAGACACCTACTTTGGCACCAATCCATTTGCCTTCCCAAGCTATGAATGGATTACCAAAGGGAAAAAACTTCTCGCCATCCAGGCTATAGCTGAACGTACAGCTTGCTTTCGGTTGCTGAATATTTTCTTTGTTTAATGCCTTCGATTGTTTGACCTCTACACGGAAGTAAACCGTATTTTTATTTATTGCTTCGGTAGCATTAATGGTTTCGGGTGTACCATCGGGAGCATTTTTACAACTCGATTGATTCAACAACAAACCCTTGTCTGTACTTTCAATGGTAATGATACCATAATCCTGTCCGAAAACCACCAATCCGGCACGTTCACCCTTTTTGAAAGGATTGAAAGTCAACTTTGTGGTAAATTTAAAATTAGGAGCAGGAAATTTCTGCATCAACAAATTGGGTGCATCCCATAGGTTCTTAGCAACACCAATCTCATTCCATGCAAACAACCGAAGGTAGCCCTTATCGCCCGCAGGAAAGTACCACAGAGGATTGCTGTTGGCTTGCCATTGCCATTGAAGTCCTAGCGTATTCGCATTAAACTCATCGCTTTCGGCAGGTGTTGCCACAGGATAAGTTTTACCTACATCCGGCTTTTTATAGGTGGAATAAGGCGTTCCACAACCATCACCATCTTTATCTTCACCTATCACCGGCCAGTCGTTTATCCACTTCATGGGTTGCAAATGCACGGCACGACCGTAAGCATACAAATCCTGGAAATGGAAAAACCAGTCTTGTTTTCCATCCGGAGTATCCACCCAGGCACCCTGATGAGGACCGTTGATATCCGATTTACCTTGCGCCAATACACGTTTTTCCTCGTAAGGACCGTACACGTTCTTAGAACGCAAAACTAGCTGCCAACCAGGTTTCACACCTCCTGCCGGACAGAAAATATAATAATATCCATTGCGTTTATAAAATTTAGAACCTTCGGTAGTAGTATTTACCGGATGACCATCAAATACCAATCGGTCTGCACTAATTGCTTTTGTTCCGTCAGTAGAAAGTTCGAAAACACCCAACACGCTTTTCATTCCGGCACGACTTCCAGCATATCCATGCACCATATACGCTTTGCCATCTTCGTCCCACAATGGGCAACAGTCTATCAAACCTTTGCCTTCTTTTACCATCACCAGTGGCGACCAGTTCCCTTTAGGATCGGACGCTTTGGTCATATAAAGACCCGCATCCGGATCACCAAAGTAAATATAAAATTCATTGTTATGATAACGGATACTTGGTGCCCATACCCCATTGCCGTGTTGCATGGTGTTGAAACGATCTTCGGGTAACATTTGCTGTGCTGCATAACCGATAATTGTCCAGTTTACCATATCGTTGGAATGCAAAATAGGTAAAGCAGGCGTATTCGCAAAAGAGGAGGCTACCATGTAATAATCGTTACCCACCCGGCAAACATCAGGATCGGAATAATCGGCGTATAAAACCGGGTTTTTGTAATTGCCATTTCCCAAATCGGATACCCAGACTTTGGAAACAGATTGTGCTTGCGATGTACAGAAAACTGCCACAACACAAGCGAAAAGGAAGGTGAATTTCTTCATAAAATTGTGTAAATAGTTATTGATTTATATCGTTGTTATTATTTCAATGCTTTCAATGAATTTCAAGACTGTTTAGAATACGAATAAACGGAGAGATTCACTCAACCTTCTCATATACCACTGAATAACAGCTGCGTCTACATTGAAACTAACAATTGCAACCTACAGTTTAAAATCCCAATGCAAATTTGGTGTTTTTTTTAATCATTGAATGTATAAAAATTGACTTTTTAGTGGGAGTTTTTGATATATAAATTCGAAAAGAAAGAATGTCCCATAATTGAATAAAAAAAAACAGAAAAATAGAATTCGTCTACCTGAGACAGATTCTACTCTTCCGTTTTAATACGATATTAGATTCCGGTACAATTAGTATTTTCGCATAGCTTCCACTTCAGCCACCGTTTTGGGTTTCACTTTCGTGCCCAGTCGACGTGCTCCGTTTTCGGTCATCATATAATCTTCCTCGTTGCGCATACCGCCAAAATTTCGAAATTTCTGAACTTCAGTCCAATTGATAAACTCAGTGAACTTACCTTCGCTCTGCCATTTATCCATCAACTCTGGAATAAAATAAATGCCCGGTTCTATCGTAAATACATGTCCCGCTTTCAGCGGTTTGGCCAGTCGCAAAGATTTTAGTCCAAACTGCGTACTCTTTGGTTCGCCGTCGTAACCAACCCACACTTCGCCCAGATTTTCCATATCGTGTACGTCAAGTCCCATCATATGACCCGTGCCACAAGGCATAAACAAGGCGTGCGCTCCGGAAGCAATAATCTCGTCGGTATTACCTTTGAGCAACCCAATGCTTTTCATATTTTCAGTTATGGAGCGACAAGCAGCCAAATGAACATTACGATAAGGAGCATTCAATGCCAATGCATCAATAGCTGCTTGATGGGCCTGCAGACTCATTTCGTAAACCAGCTTTTGTTGAGATGTAAAGGTGGCATCAACCGGAAAAGTACTAGACAAATCTCCACAATAACGGCTCTCCACTTCTCCACCTGCATCGAGCAGAAAGAGGTCACCACTTTTCAGCACATTGCCGTGGTAATGGTTGTGCAAAGTTTGTCCGTTGATAGTAGCAATAATCGGAAACGATATTTCACCATTGGCAGCGTGGGCAATTTCGTAAACACGGGCGGCAACTTGTGCTTCAGTCATGCCCGGACGAGCCATTTGCATAGCAGCCACGTGCATGTCCACCGACAAATCAACTCCTTTTTCAATTTCTACAATTTCTTCAGCCGATTTTATCTCGCGCTGACTCACCACCGCACGAATCAACTTCAATGACGATTTTTGAGCAATATGGTCGGGATGAAGAAAGAGTAAATGTTGTAGTTTCAGCTTATTTTCAGGGCGATAAGGTGGCAAATAGTGAACGTTGCGCCCTTGTTTCAAAGCTTCGTGAAGCATGGTTGCCAGTTCCAATGTTGGTTGAATATGACTGACTCCTACTTCGCCGGCTCTTTCGGCAATGGTGGGTTGCGGTCCCATCCACACAATATCGTCGATGGTATAATCATCGCCAAAAATAATCTGAAGATTGTTATCCACATCAATGACCGCAGCCAATGCTGGAAAATCAATGCCAAAATAATACAAAAATGTGCTATCCTGCCGGAAATGATACCCATTATCGGCATAATTCATTGGGCTTTCGTCATTGCCCAACAACAACACCAATCCCGAACCGATTTTTTCAGCCAGCGTTTTACGTCGCTGAATATAAGTTTCTTTGTTGAACATATTTTTATGTCTATAGTCTATAGTCAAGAGTCTATAGACTCGGATGAATTATTTATTTGGTATAAAAGCAAAAATATCACGGCCGAAGGTAGTTAATATCGCGAAGCGAATAACGCCGTAGGCTAATATCATCTTTAAAAACTATCGTGTTCCGTTCGTTCAATAATCTCATTCTGCAAATCCAGTCCCAAGTCGTTGAAATAGTCACTGTAACCGGCCACACGCACAATCAGATTTCGGTATTTCTCTGGATGTTTCTGTGCATCGCGCAAGGTGGAAGCATTCACCACGTTGAACTGAATATGATGTCCGTTCATACGGAAATAGCTCCGCACTAACCCGGAGACTTTCCGAATGGCGGTATCGTCCTCGAAAAAGTTCGGACTGAATTTTTGGTTCAGCAACGTTCCGCCGGTATGCAATTGATCGATTTTTGCTGCCGATTTCACAACCGATGTAGGACCGTTTCTATCCGAACCTTGCACTGGTGAGATACCCTCTGAAACAGGTAATCCTGCTTTTCGTCCATCCGGACTGGCATGCATTACACTTCCAAAATACACATGGCAGGTGGTTGGCAACAAGTTAATCCTATACTCCGCACCCCGCGGACTTTTATACCCTTTTACGGCATCGTAATAGATATTGAAAACGTCCACCAACTGCTCGTCAGCTGCTTCATCATCATTTCCGTATTTTGGTGTTTTGTAAAGCAGCTTGTAAAGTAACTCGTCGTTATTTTCAAAATTGCTTTCCAAAGCAATTACAAATTCGGGTAAAGATATTGATTTATCTTCAAATACATGCTTTTTCAAGGCAGTTAATGCATCAGTCATTGTTCCAACACCAACGCCCTGAATATAGTTCGTATTGTAGCGCGAACCGCCCTGAATATAATCCATGCCACGCGCCACGCAATCATCGATAATCAGCGACAGGAACGGTGTAGGGATATGCGTCATGAAAATCTTTTCAATCGTGTTGTTCCCAATAACTTTAATGCGGACAAAATGTTCCACCTGTGCTTTAAAGGCTTCCAAAAGCTGCGAATAAGATTTGAATTCAGAAACAGCACCGGTTTTCAAGCCAATTTGTTTCTTCGTGCGGGTATCAAAACCATTATGCAAGGTCAGTTCCAAAATCTTAGGCAAATTAAAATAGCCACACAGAATATAGCTTTCCGTTCCAAAAGCACCACTTTCAACACAACCGCTTGCACCACCGTTTCGGGCATCTACTATGTCTTTGCCCTGATTCTCCAATTCCTGAATGATGGCATCGGTATTAAAAATCGACGGCTGACCGAAACCTGTTTTGGTAATTTTTACGGCACGGTCGATAAAGCTATCGGGATTCAACTTGCTCAGCTGTACCATCGAACTGGGTTGCAGTAAGCGCATTTCTTCAATCACGTCCAGCAAAATGTACGACATCTCGTTGACTGCATCCGTTCCGTCAGGTTTCACGCCACCCAGATTTATCAGGCAAAAATCAGTGTATGTGCTGCTTTCTTGAGCTGTTACTCCAATTTTAGGTGGAGAAGGATGATTGTTGAACTTCACCCAGAACGATTCAAGCAATTCAACGGCTTTCTCCTTAGTCAATGTTCCCTCAGCAATTTCTTTCTTGTAAAAAGGGTTCAAATGCTGGTCCAAACGTCCCGGATTGAACGAATCCCAGGGGTTAAGCTCTGTCACCACTCCCAAATGTACGAACCAGTAATGTTGAAGCACTTCGTGAAATGTGGAAGGTGCATGAGCAGGAACCCGACGGCAAATGCGTGCCATCTCGGTTAGTTCGGCTTTGCGCAATACATCATTTTCTTCGAGAGCCAGTTCGTTGAGTTTGATAGAGTGACGTTCAGCAAACATAATCATGGCATTTGCTGCAATTTTCATCGCCTTCAACTCCTCTTTTTTGTCGTAAGCTTGTGGATCATTCACAAAATCAAGCGATTTTAGGCTTTCCTCCACATCGGCAATAATATCAAGCATTCCTTTTTGATAGATTTTGTAACCCGCCACAGTATGTCCGGGAGCACGTTGCTCCATAAATTCGGTAAAAATTCCGGCTTCATACGCATCGTGCCATTCGGTAGTCATGGCTTCCATCATGCGGTCGCGGTTAGAACGACCATTCCAAAACGGAATAATCGTCTTTTCAAAAGCATCGCGCGTTTCATCATCCACCCGAAACCAAACCTTTTCGCGCGAATTAAGCACTTCCAAATCCTGCAGAGAGTGAACGGTGATTTCGGGATAAGTAGAAGTGGCTTTGGGAGCCGGTCCGCGTTCGCCGACGATCAGTTCAAGGTCGTTTATGCAAATGGTCTTGTTGGCAAGTACAAACTGAAATGACTTGGCACGCTGCACGGGAATAGAATCGCCAAAAGCCACATGATTTTTGTAAAACTCAGTCATCAATAGGCCTCGTTCCGCCGAAATTGTATAAACAGCGTTCAGGCTTTGTTCGCGTAATTGTTGAATTCTTGGAGTCATAATATTGTTTTTTACCACTAAGGCACTAAGAGCACAAAGAAACACAGAGTTTACATTTATCCTTTTTTACTTAGTAGGTTTTATTTTATATTTATTTTCTTAGTAATTTTGAGTGTCCTTTATCGTTATTCAGCCACTAATTATCACATCTATCTTATTTTACCACTAACTCACTGAGGACACAGAGAAACACAAAGTTCACATTTAGCCTTTTTATACTTAGCAGATTATCTTTTTAAATTATTTTCTTGGTGAACCTTAGTATCCTTAGTGCCTTAGTGGTAAATCAACCACCGATTTTCACCTCAAATCCTACTTTTTCAAATCGCAGTTTCGTTTCTCCTAAATCACTTTTCTTAATAGATTTTAGTTCGCCTAGCTTATTTTCCATCCCAAACCGTTCGTACTTGTGCGAAGCTGTGTTGTGAAAAGGTAACAAATCAATGCCTTCAATCGGAAATTTCAGTCTGGACAAAAAATCAATTGTCTGATTTATATTCTCCTCAGTAAATGTAATCCCCGGAATCATTGGAATGCGAATCCGGACTTTTTTATCCAACTCAAGCAGTTTTTCCAGATTATCCAAAATCAATTGATTGGAAACTCCCGCATATATTTTATGCCGGTTATCATCGATTAGTTTCAAATCGTAGAGAAATAAATCGGTATGCTGAGCAACTTTCTCTAGTGTTTTCCAATTGGAAAACCCAGTTGTATCTACCGTTGTATGCATTTTCTCTGATTTGCAGGCCATCAGCATTTCCAACAAAAATTCAGCTTGTTGCAAAGGTTCACCACCCGAAAAAGTCACTCCCCCACCCGATTCTTCTATAAAGATTTGCTCTTTACGCAGTTCTTTCATCACTTCTTCCACCGTCATTTCATGCCCAACGATTTCATCCTCGGTAAAGTTTTTATCGCCAACGCGAACAGTTTTTGACACAATACAAATATCCGCATTCCTGCTTTCAGGGTTATGGCACCATTGGCACGAAAGCGGACAACCTTTCATAAAAATAGTTGTTCGGATTCCCGGACCGTCGTGTACAGCAAAGCGTTTGATATCGAATATAATACCCATAAAATGAGCCCTACCCCTAAAGGGGAATAAGATTAAAAAAAATGAAATGAATTGAGAAAAGTTAATTGGTCGCACTCGCCAAAGTCCCCTTCAGGGGATTTAGGGGTGGATTGTGGGGTTCGGTCAGTGGCTAAATCATCCAACACTCGTACAAACCTTTACCGGATTTATGGAGCAAATTGCCTTTATAGTTGGATGAGTATTGCATGTGGAGTTTGATATTTATTTTTCAGCTGCTAAGTTATAAAATAATTGGGATTTGGCATAAACTCAGCACAAAAAAAAATGACAAAAAAAGTGCGTTACCCGAAAGCAACGCACTTCATGCAAAATTAAACGATTTTTCACTACCAAAATCTCTCCTGCTACTCTACTTCCCATTCAAAAATACCGGCAGCATTTTTTTCGGCAAGTTTAACCTCTAACTTTATTGCTTTTGTAGTAACGGGCTTAAAAATAACTTCGTTACCCAATCCTTTTTCTACTCCGTAAGCGTTTTCATTTTCTACAGGCAGCCATTCACCATTTTTATTTTTGTAGAAAACTTTCCATGATTGCGGTACCCGACAACCACCCCAGGGAGCATCGTCGAACCAGTAAACCGTTGAGCGACTTACTGTTTTTTCGGTTGCAAAATCGTACGAAATCCACTCGGTTGTTCCTTCTTTCGGCCACCAGTGATAATAAGGTAAAGTGCGGTCGTTTTCATCTTTTGGAAGAAGTCCATCATTGATAGCTGATATTGACTTTACATTATGTGAAGCATTTACCTTACTCTCGGAAGCAATGGTTGGAGGCATAGCAGGACGTGTTGCGCTTAAATCCACCGGCAACCAAACGGCCATATCACCACTTCCACGGTGTGCCCATGCGTAATAAGGAATCATAGTGAGTTTCACATCTTTCGTCACCAGCTTGCCTTGTGTATCGTAACTCAACGATTGTGCATCGGTTTGGATGGTATTGATTCCGAAAAGTAAATCCTTTTTACTTTCTACTTTGAATACCGGTTTCTTGTTCAGGATAATACTGAAGATGTTGAAATCGTTATCAGGCCATTCGGCACAATAAACGATAGGACCGCGTTCTACGGCAATCTTACCACGGTCTGCTTCTACTGCCGGATTAGCTTTTACAGTTCGCGCTTCCATATCAAAATGCACTTCTACCTTGTCTCCTTTTTTCCATGCACGATTGATGCTGAAATAACCTTTTTCAATAGTACTTGCCACTATTTTCCCATTCACTTTTACAGTATATCCCAACGTTTTTTTATCAGTATAGCTGTAAAGATTTCCGGGAACAACAGCGCCTTGAACCCAACCCGGAACACGGATTTTAAGCGTGAAATCTTGTTTGCCTTTTGGTGATACTTCCAGGTTCACATCACCTGTCCATGGATAGTTGGTACTTTGTTTTAATTCTACGGCTTTACCGTTTACATTTAGGTTAGAGTGATTTGCCATAAACAAATTCACATATACATCGCTGTTGTGCACCGCATAAATATATCCAGGCACAGAAGGAATAAAGCGACAAATATTTGAAGGGCAACAAGCACATCCAAACCAGGGCTGACGTTGATGTTGACCAATGGATTCTAATGGATTTGGATAAAAGAAACCACCACCATCTAAAGATACCCCTGAAATAAGTCCATTGTAGAGTGAGCGTTCCAACACATCAAAATACTTAGCATCGCCGTGTAATAAAAACAAGCGATAATTCATATATACGTTAGCAATTGCTGCACATGTTTCGCAATAAGCTGACATGTTGGGCAATTCATAGTTTTTTCCAAATGCTTCACCGTTTCCTGTAGCACCAATACCACCCGTAATGTAAAGCTTTTTATTGACGATATTGCTCCAAATGCGATCGACAGCATGAATGTATGCAGTATCACCCGTAAGAGCTGCCACATCGGCCATCCCGGTGTACATGTATGTAGCGCGAACTGCGTGTCCTACTGCTTCATCTTGTTCCAATACCGGTTTGTGCGACTGGCTATATTCTTCTTTTCGTTCGGTACGTCCGCGTTTGTCCAATAATAATTTAGCAAAATTAAGATATTTGACATCTCCTGTCAAAACATACAGTTTAGAGAGCGCCATTTCTGCAATTTGATGACCGGGAACCACCATTATTTGCCCAGGTTTATCACCGACTTCACGTACTGCACAGTCGGCATATTTGATGGCGATATCCAAAAAATTGCGTTTACCCGTGGACTGATAATGAGCAATTGCTCCTTCAACCATGTGTCCAAGATTGTATAACTCGTGGCTTAGATCTTCTTCCTTTTCCCAACGTTTAGTTCCTGCCCATTCGTGAGTATGTTTAGGATTCATGGTACGGAAAGTATATAAATAGCCATCAGGTTCTTGCGCCGCTGCTACAAGAACTAACACACTATCAATGTAACGATCTAACTTTTTATTAGGAAATGTCTGCATCGAATAGCTTGCTCCTTCGATGGTTTTATACACATCAGTGTCATCAAAGGTAAACCCTTCCACTTTGTTTTTTTCGCTTGGAGTGGCAGCCATTACAAAGTTTTTGTATCGTCCGGTTTCTTCGCATTTGCTGAAAGCAAGTGGAATAGTCACTTCACGACTGGCTTTGAGCCGTTGTCCCCAAAACATATCAGTCACTTTTACTGATGTGAAAGGCACTGGTGTTATTGGGTATCCGCCAGTCTTTTTTACTTGTGCTTGCAAACACAGACTCAGACCAATAAGTCCTGTTATTAATAATTTTCGCATGGTATTTTGTATGATAATTTAAATCTAAAATTTTTATTGTTTTACGTGTTTCTTAAAGTAATTATAAACTTCAAAAGTACTAATTATTTTATAAATAGTCAGCTATTTTAGAGGTCTCGTATTCTTCATTAATTTCAGCACCTCGCTTGTTGTCATCGCTCTGTCGTATAACTGCGCACAGGCAATGTATCCGCTAAAGTTTTCTGAAGATTCACCCGAAGCACCAATCAGAATATCTCCTTTTTCTACAAAAAGTGATAGTGGTGACTGAGTATTCAATTTGCCATCTACATAAACATTTTCTAACGCACCATCGAACGTAACGACAATATGATGCCACTGTCCTTTAGCAGGAACTTCTTTATAAGCCAAATCTACTGCACCATCGCCATGAGCCACAGCACCATAATTACCGGTTCCGTACATCAAGGCTGCATAAGAAGACTGCAACATATTTTCGCGTGAATTCCATGCCAGTAAACATTCACCCATCTCGACAGTAGGATTGTATACCCAGACGGAAGCGGTAAATGGTGAATTCCAGTCGAGACTGGCAGGAGCTTTCTTGGATAGCTTCAGGTAGCTTTTACCATCGAATGCGACTGCCTTTACACCAGCAATTGTCGTCACAGTAATTCTTCCATTTGCTTCAAAGCCCCCCCCCAATTTTCCGTTATTAGAAATTTTAGTGATTATAGAGCCAGCCTTTTGTGCTGCCACTTTAAAATCGACCAATAAGCTTTTAGAACTTTGCATTCCAGGTCCTTCTGCGGAAGCATCGTTCTGAAAAGTGGGTACTTCGAATAGATCAGCATACACCTTAATATTCCACACAGCCGGAATCATGCCCGATTTTTCAGTTCCGGTGATTGTCAAGCGGACATAGCGGGATACTAGATTATTATCATCAATCATCGGGCTACCGCAACGACGATTGTTGGTTTTATCGCTGAACAATGTCCAATGGGTGCTATCGGTGGAAACCTCAAGTTTATATTGATAATAATAAGATGGATATTCGAACTGTGTCGTTACACGTTTTACTTGTTGCACCTTGCCCAAATCCACAGTCAACGATTGCGGCACATCACTACTTGCTGCTTTCCAAAGTGTTCCATTGTTATCGTCTACAGCGTTTTCAGGCAAATAACTGTAATCATAACCAATATGATTATAGGGTGTTGGTTTGGAAACGAGATGGTAATATGAACTTGCACTCACTTTAGCTTTATGTGCTAAGTTTGGTATTGTGATCTGGTTCTTTCCCAACAGACCAACTCCTTCGTGAGAAGGAATAACCTTTTCTATCGTTACACTATCCGAGAAGATGAGTTTATCAACACATACCTGACGAAACTCTCCATTCGTGCTGTGTGGATTATCGTGTCGGTGGTAAATAATGTAGTAATCATTTCCCTCTTTGAGTATGGAATGATGACCTGGACCATCTACTGTACCGTCATTGTTTGTAACCAAAATCGGACTATTTTTTCCGGGTGTAAAAGGTCCCTCAGAATAATCGCTTACCGAATAATGCACAGCATATGAACTCAACCTACAGTCACCGGAAGAATACATCAGAAAATACTTTCCGTTTCTTTTAATCGGATAGGCAGCTTCGAATGCTTTTGGAATCTGAGCTATTGGGATAAATCCGGTTTTCTGAATGCTATGCATATCTTTCGAATCAATTTTCACAAACCCCATTCCACCAAAAGAAGTACACCATGTACCAAAATATGAATATACCGAACCATCCTCGTCCACCAAAAACTGAGCATCCAGAGCAGGAAAATCTTTCCTTGAAGTACCCGCAGGAATTACTGCTTTCCCATCGTTTATGGGGACAAAAGGTCCCATAGGCGAATCGGAAACATAGCCATAGATATTACAACCCATCTCGCAGTTACCCATGTAATAGTAATATTTACCATCAGAAGCCTGAAATACATCCGGTGCCCAACAGTTATTCAATCCCTCAGGCAAAGCCAGTTTTAGTTGATAATCGTACCAGTTCACAAAATCCTTACTTATCCATACCTGTGGTTTACCCGATGCGAGTTTTACTCCATCGGTAGTGGCATAGATATAATAAGTATCACCGAACTTCTTCACCGTTGGATCGGCAAAATAACCGGGAAGAAGGGGGTTTCCGACTCTATGTGCATCAAGCAGACTCTGAGAACTGATAGCATTCCACATTCCACCAAGTAAGAGAGATACAGCTAAGATTTTATTTTTGTTCATTTGCACGTTAATAATAAGTTGATGTTACTTTATCGTAACATTAAATACAAAAGTGACCTTAATCTGTTTACTGTCTTTGGTATATACCAATGCTTCTTTAACCGTGTATTTATCTCCCACTTTACTTTTACCCGGATATTGACCAATAGTAAATTCAAAGTTGGTTGCAGACAGTTCAGAGAATAATTTACTATCATTGTCTTTTGACCAACCAACTGCATTACCATTGCTATCGAACCAAAAACCATATCCATTACCTGTAGTATTATAGTTGAGAGTACTATTGGATTCTACAGTTGCAAACGCAACTTTCCCCTCTGCAGGTGTAGCTTTTGCACCAAGTAATGCGCTTGTTATAGCCGATGGTTGCATCACAAAAGCCTGAGCCACTTTGGATATATCTCCATTTGTATTCAAATTTACAGTTGTGCCTGTATAATTAGTAGCATCGGCAGCAAATGACACATCGTAAGTTAATGTGAGGTCTTTAGGAGCACTGTTCGGATCGATAACGATATTACCCAAAAGGTCTGTATTCGCAAACTTCACTGTGTAAGGCCATTGGTCGTCAGTACTCTCTTTTTCGTCCCATGGACAAACGGCATATGTAGATGGTGCACCCAGTACAACAAACCATAAGTTAATACAGCCGGTAGGTACTGTAAACTGTACATTTCCAGAATTATTTCGATTCATATCGCCATACACGCGCTGACCATTATTTAGCAAAGCAACATATCCATATCGCCAGCCGGCTCTAGATTGAGAACTACTATTATATTTTGTAGTAGTCAAAACTTTATCATTATCGGTATATTGACCCGGATCGCCAGCTGCAAGATCGGAACCCGGATTCAGACCTGTGAACGTGGTTGTAACTATAGTTCCTGCTTTGGGCACATTAAGCGGAATTACATTATAACCTGTAGAACCCGGACAACGACTGTATGCTACCTGGTAAGTACCATCGGTGAGTTGATAGAACTTACAGGTTTGTTTTCCAATATAGTTTTTCCCGTTTGTGCGAATAGCATCAAGATCCCATGTAACGAATTTAGCTGCAGCATCATAAAGTTCTGTGTTCATCTGATCAACAGTTAAACTATTTAAACGCATGTATGTCTGGATAGCATCTTCCGGACTTTTAGCTTCGCGCCAAAGTTTACCAATAAAATCAATACCGTGTTTATCAGTCCAATAATAATGAATAAAGTAGTTGGCGTAACGTTGAAATTCGTGACAAATATGACGGTGATAGTTCTCAGTATATCCAGCGAAATAATGTCCACTAAAAGCTTCCATCGGATAGGATTGAAAAGATTGCCATTGGGCTGTTTGTTCCCAAAAACCATTACCTCCATTACCTCCATAACCATAACGGAAACCACGGGTAAAGGTATTAGTTGTGGCTTTAGATGCCAGTAAATCTGCGTAAACCTGGTATTGAAAACTATGGCCAATTTCATGAGCAATTACTGCACCTACAGGCTTACATGTACCTGGATTAACCCACAAAGCACCAATAACATCATCGTATCCGGCACCTACAGCCAACCAATCCGCCTGATACAGCAAGTAAATTTCCATCTTGTACTTGTCGAGGTTTGATTTGCCGTTTCCTACTTCTGCAAATTTCAGTGTATTCACATTCATATCAAAAAAAGCTTCTGCCTTTTTCAACAAATCATCCACATCCACCCGCATAGCGTCAGGAACAGTGATTGCATTTGGATCTTTGCCAAAGTCAGCCGCCCAGAATACAATAAAGTGGGCAGATTGTTTACTACGAACAAACGACCATTTACTGTCGCTTCGGAGCATGTCCATATCCTTAAACTCTTGCGGTTTGTAATATTTAGCGTAGTCCTTAATATCAGTTGATTTGAGAACAACAACAGACGAAGTATCGCTTTTTGCTATAATATCTTTTTCTGTTCCACAGGCCACCAAAGACATGGAAGTGGCTCCCAGAAGACAGAAAAAATGGAGAAAAGAAAAATATAAGCCGAGCAAGCCCGGCTTATACTGTTTTGAATATGTTTTATTTACGTTCATATCATTTTTATAACCTGAAGTGAAACAGGAGACTAGCTAACAAATCATATATTATCTAGTCTCCTGCATATTTTATATTCTATTTCAGCGTTGCAGTAATAATAAATCGGAAGAAATTCTTCTCATTTTTCGTATCTTTATATCCTACACTGATAGTAAACTTAGTGCCGGTGCTCAGTGCCGGTGCTCTACCTATATATAACATCTGATCATGACTGTTTGTGTCTGCAAAAAGAGAAAAACCCTTGTCACCCCAGTTGCAAACCGCTGCTTTGTCATTGATCCAATAACCTGGAGCATCGGCCGTATACTTACTTGTGCTATCCCATGTACCTGTTACAGGATCTACCATATACATATGAATAGTTCCGTTGGTCGGATTACCTGTATTACTGTCATAATCAAGACCAGCTAAAAAATCCTTAACACTCATACCCATACATGTTTGTATAGTTGCAGCACATTGATTATAATCAATACCAAAAGCACTATAATCACCTGTAGGTACATCAATGCTTGTTAGAATAATTGATGGGTCAGTGATAGACACATTAAGCATAAAACGTACATAATTATCATAATCAGGTCCTTTCACAGCAAAACCGACATTAAATGTAAGTACTGTTCCAGCTTTGGCACTGCTATTTGGATTAACAATAAGCGTTTTAGCATTGGTATCAATATCAAGACTAACAGTTTGCGACGCATCACTTGCTGCACACACACCACCTGCAGTATTATAATACCAACCTGTTGTTCCTTTTGTCATATTAGTTTTGTCCCAAGTACCTTTACTTGTACTAATATTATAAAATACAACAGTTCCATCTTTAAGGCCACTAATCACCTGATCTACTGTCATATTCATATTCGCTTTGAACTTATCGGCAAAATCAGATAATTTAATGGTTTGTGCGGCAAAATGCCCCACAGCAAATTCGAGATTTTCTGTTACAACTGCATCGGCATTTACTTTTAAATATGGACTTTCATTTTCGCCATATACGTGTTTACTTGTTGCGTCCATAATACTATCATTACAAGCAGTAAACGTGATCATGCAACATCCAATGAAGGCGTATATTAGATTTTTTTTCATATCGATTAATTTTTAATCAGAATTATTTTGTTTTATACTAGTTGTTATAGCCGGGATTCTGTTTTAGTTTTGGGTTTCCATCCATAAAATCTTTTGGGATAGGAAAAATATCACAATGATTATCTGCTACATTAGTTTTTGCATCCTTACAGAACCATGATTTTCCGTTGTAGACATTCTGATTTTTTCCTTTGATGCGGAAACGAATCAAATCCATACGTCGATGGTGTTCAGCTACAAATTCCCATGCTAAATCATCCAAAAGACCTCCAAGTTCAATATCGGCACCACCCTCGGTAGTGGTAATCCATTTATCCGACTCGCCCATTTTACCTTGATTTTCAAGGTGTCCATATAAATACACACTACCACCTTTAAGTTCTTCCACAGTACGTACAGCCTTTTCAGGATTATTTTTGAATGCACGTTGACGTACTTTTGTTACAAGATCTGCAGCAACCTGTTCCGATTCGCCTTTATAACCTCCAAGTCGAAGTAAACATTCAGCTTTCATCAAGTAAGCATCAGCTAAACGGAAGAATGGAACGTCATCGTAAGATGTACCAAAGTCGCCGGGAAGTATTTGGTATTTAATTAAGCGTCCACCTTCAAATGGGTAGCAACCTGGATTATCAATACTATGTAGCGATTTTGTATAAATCAAAGGTTCACCATCTACGGTAATGGCTGATCCGTTGCTTAGAGCATATTGTTGTCCCAAAGTCCAACAAGAATTATAACGGCTGTCTTGCTTGTCATATGTATCCAAAAATTGCGGCAATACTGTGCTACCACCGGAAGCCCAACCGTTGAAGTTCCACACAGCTCTACCGGCAGTATGTATCCATTTATTAGCATAATAGTTACCTCCTGCATATTTCTCTGCATATGGAATACCAAAAATGACCTCGGTACTGTTAGAGATATCTTCCTTAAAATTATCAGAATAATTGGGGGTCAAAGTAAATTTCGGATTAGCGATAACGGTATTCAGCTCATCAATGGCTTTACCGTACCATGAGTTGTCCGTAAAATTATTAAACCAGGCATTGTGGTTCAGATACATCTTCGCCAGAATCATGTTGACAGTATAGTCGTTAATCTTACCCATGCCATTATTTGGGCCGCATTTCCCTTTTATCGAGTTCAATTCTCCAACTATATAGTCCCATGATTGTTGGGGAGTTGCCTGTTCCGGTAACCAGCCTTTGGGATGATTATAGGTGGTATCCAATGGAATATTACGAAATAAATCGAATAAAACATAATAGTAAAGAGCGCGATAACCTTTCAATTGGGCAACAGCAGGAGCAGATTTCTGTACTGCTTCATTTGCTAACAATTTGTTGCACGAATTTATTCCGGCATAACCAAAGTTCCATTCAGTCCAGATATGACCAATTTGAGAATTAAAATCATGTTTATGCATGGATACATAAAGATCACCCCAACCAATCCCAATGCGATAGGGAGTACACCATAAATCCGATGATTCGTCTTGAATATCGCAATACCCGTTCCATCCCCAATATAAATCACGCAAACTACTGTATACCGGAGAAAACATACTCGCCGCATCTTTCTCTGAAAATGTGTATTTTTCGGTTGCCATTGTACTATAAATGGTCTCATCTAAATCGGTGCAACTATTAAATGTGAGTGTAGCTGTACCTAGTATTGAGGCCAGAATAAATATATATATCTTTGTTTTCATATTTTTACTTGTTTTAGAAAGTTACATTAAGTCCAAATGTAAATGATCGAGTTACCGGATATTTGTCTCTTCTATCCAGCCCTGATTGAAGTGGATCGCTGTTCGAAAGTTCAGGATCTAACCCACTGTAACCGGTGATACAGAAAATATTGTCGCCCGAAACATAAGCATGAATTCCTTTTACATATTTATTTGCTTTTAAAGGAACAGTATACCCAAATGTTAGGTTAGACATTTTCAAGAAATCGCCATTCTCCAGGTAATAGCTCACTACTGTTTGTTTTTGAGCTGAAGATAGCGTGTACTGACCGCCATATGGTGCATTTTGAACAGATTTCAATCGATTGTAAGCAATTGAGTTGTTTTCATAAAATGCTCTTGGTTCATTCAAAATTTTGAAGCCCAGCTGACTAGTCATTTGGAAACTTAAATCAAAGCTTTTATAGCGGAATGTATTATTCCAGCCCAAATAAACCTTTGGTAAACCTGTGCCAAGATATTGACGGTACTTATCATTATTTAACATGTCATCTTTCATTTCTTCGGCAGCTCCAGTTGCCGGATTCTCAATCATCCAAAGTCCATTTTTTGAGACACCTACAGACTTTAAACCAAAATAGTTTCCTACAGACTTTCCAACTTCCAAACGGTGAGTTGAAATACTAATAGGCTCACCTAACCCACCCCAATCCAAATAATTCTTTGTTTGATATAAATCGTTCGACAAACTCAATAATTTATTAATGTTGTGCGAGGCGGTAAGAGTTGTTTTCCATTCGAAGTTTTTAGTTTGTACAGCAGTGGCATTAATAGCTAATTCTATCCCCTGATTACGCATTTGACCAACGTTAGCCAATGTTTTATTAAACAAGTTTGGAGGTGTTGGAACAGAAAACTCCCACAACATATCAGATGTTTTCTTAGAATATAAATCAATTGTAGCGCCTAAACGATCTTTCAAAACACTCAAATCCAGCCCTACGTTGAACTCTTGTGATGTTTCCCATTTCAAATCCGGATTTGGATTAGAGTCAATTATCAAACCAGGTTTCCATTTTCCGTTTTCGTAATAGTATGAGCTTCCTAATTTATATCGGGTTAAAGAAATGTACGAATCATTCGGAATTACACCGGTAACACCAAATCCACCACGTAATTTCAGGTTATTCAACCAGTCAAAACCTTTCATAAATTCTTCGTTACTGATAGTCCATCCAAGAGAAGCAGATGGGAATGTACCCCATTTATTATTATCTCCAAATTTAGAAGACCCTTCACGACGAACACTAACCAAAGCATTGTATTTATTTTCATATCCATAACTTACACGCCCGAAGAAGCCGATAAGTTTGCTATCATTTTTAAAACTGCCCATTCCTGCCTTACCATCTTTCAAGGCAGCACCTACAGATAAGTTATTGTAAAGAAAGAAGTCATTCTGAAAATCGTAATTATTAGCATTAAATCCTTCATTTACATTGTACTGATAGCTATATCCAACCAATGCATCGAGACGATGACCATTAGACTGCATATTATATTTCGAGGTTATTTCCAAATTATCGGTACGGCCATCACCCTCCGATTGGTAAGCATATCCAGTATGGTTATCCATTTTTTGTTGATAGAACTTGGAGGTATAATATCCCATATCATGGTTGCCTGAAAGTCTTCTGGCCAACATTAAGTTTGTTTGCCAACCTTTAAATGGTTCCAATGTAATATTACCAGTCATCCGTGTATACTCCGATTTGTATTCGCCCTGACGTTCTTTAATCATCCCTACCGGATTATAGTAGAAATAAACCTGGAAATCTTCGTAGTAACTTCCATCTTGATTCCAAATTGGTTCTGTAGGGTTGCGAATAATGGCTTGCCTATATATGTTAGACTCACCATCGTTAGTTGCATTAGTTGCACTGTTTTTATGTGTGCCTTTTACCATGTTGAGTTGAACTTTCAACATGTCATTCAGCATCCAGTGCGATACGTCGAAGCTCATTTTCATTTCTTCATTATAAGTATCAACAATAACACCTTCTTCTTTACGGTAAGTAACATCGGCCGAATAGGTTGTTTTTGATGAACCTCCCGATATATTGAAGTTATGGTTGTGGGTAAATGCAGTATGAGTAATAGCATCCAACCAATTAGTGTCAGATCCCTTATCCTTATAGCTGGTCAATCCCTGACGGATTTCATTTGCTCCCATAAAATCAAGAGTTTTGCCAAAATTAGAGAATGAAGCGTAGCCGGAATAACTTGCTTGCGTTGCCGACTCGCGTTTCCCCGATTTTGTAGTGATTAAGATTACGCCATTAGCACCCCGAGTTCCGTAAATTGCAGCAGCCGAAGCATCCTTTAATACATCAATTGAGCTAATATTTTCCGGGGCAACAGATCCTAAGTTTCCTTCAATACCATCTATTAAAACCAACGGAGTAGAACCTCCTTTCAACGAAATAACACCACGCAACCTAATGGTCGACTCAGCATTAGGATCACCACTACCTTTGGCAATAGTCAACCCCGCAATCTTACCTTTAACGAGCTCTGCAGCATCACCAATTTTACCGATCGTGAAATCTTCTGATTTTACATGCGTTACAGCACTGGTCACATCCCCTTTGCGTTGTGTTCCGTAACCAATTACAACTACTTCATCTACCAGTTTAGAGTCTTCGAGTAAAGTTACTTTTATTGTCGTATTACTGCCAACTGCAATCTCCTGTGTTTTGCTTCCAATATAAGAAAAAACCAGCACCGACTTTTGTCCTTTTACTTTCAGCGTATAACTACCATCGGCACTACTAATTGTTCCATTACTTGTACCTTTTTCTAAGATACTAACGCCAACAAGACCTTCGCCTTTTTCATCCACTACGCGCCCTTTTATTGTTGTAGCATCTTGCTGTACACCCTGGTACATCGTTCCAGCATTACTACCCGTAGCTGCAGCCATTTGGCCAATACTTATACCTGTTGTCAGTAAAGTACATGTTGCGAGTCTTAATAAACCTTTGCTAAAAAAGCAATTTGTTTTTCGATTTACATTCATGTTGTTTTAAATTTAAGATTGTTTTATTTTAGTGTGACTTTAATTTATTTTTTATTTCATTGGCAAATTAATGCATTATCTTTTTTAGAGGATAGTACAATAATCTATTTTGATGGTAATATCGTCTATTCCGAATCATTTATGTTAGAATTTAGTTTTTGTCCAGTGGTTTAGCTATTCTTTTGCTGAGAAAGCTTCATAGCAAAACCGCCCCCCTGAGCTAAATGGATATTCAACACTGAATCGCGGGTCACATATTTTATTTCGTGTTCGTAATCCTGTGCCTGTTTGTTTGCATTCACCCCATCACGCATAAGCTCTACCTTGTAGCTAGTGTCATCTTTCAGAAAGTTGAAGTTGATGAGGATATCCCTTTCATCCCAGTTGGTAAGCGCCCCCACTTGCCAGTCATTGCCATTTCTGCGAGCCGATACAATAAATTTACCTATCTCACCTTGCAAAATCTTTGTTTCATCTGTTTTCAAAAACAGTGAAGCAATAAAGTCGGTACATTCTTGTTCTTTTCGATAACTTGTAGGATTGTCGGCAAGCATAGTGAGCGGTGAATCGAATACGATATACGTGGCCAGTTGATGACAGCGTGTTCCCTGACTCATTGGATTGGAATATATATCTTTGAAATCAGCCTTTGTAGCATTTCGCATGGCACCGGGTGTGTAATCTACCGGTCCGGCTGCCAAACGGATAAAAGGGAAGGTAACATCGTAAAGCGGCATGTCTCTTTCGATAGTACTCCACTTCATTTCCTCCATGCCAAACACACTTTCAAAATTAATGATATTCGGGTACGTGCGGTTCAGTCCTGTAGGTGTATAAAAGCCATGCAAGTCCAGCGTCAATTTATATTTTGCAGTCATTTCGGCAATCCGATAGGTCATTCCCACCGCTTTCTGATCATTTCTGTCTAAAAAATCGACTTTAAAGCCCTTAATTCCCAATTGTGAATAATACTTACAGGCTTCTTCCAACTGTGCATCAAGCACATTAAACACTGTCCACATAATAACACCAACTTTTTTGTTACGGGCATAAGTCACCAATTCTAGTAGATTTAGTTCCGGAATAACCTGCATCATATTGCCCGAACTCGGCTTATACCATCCTTCGTCTAACACAATATATTCAATACCGTTTTCGGATGCAAAATCGATATAATGTTTGTAAGTCTCCATATTGATGCCAGCTTTGAAATCAACACGCGAAATGCCCCAGTCGTTCCACCAGTCCCAAGCCACTTTACCACCTTTGACCCACGAGTAATCGCCGATACGGTTAGGAGTTGCCAGTGCATACACCAGATTATTAACCGGCATATCGGTATCCTTTTCGCTCACTGCCAGTACCCGCCATGGGAAAGCGTGGGTTCCGTTTACTTTTGCAATGCTTTTGCCACGTCCGGTAACATATTCTTGCTTTCTCCATGCGTTTTGATCAGTGGTTGATGGCAATTTAGCAAAAACTCCTTTCAGGCTTTTCCCTGCACCTTGCGATTGGACAAACATGCCCGGATACGATTCCAAATCGGATTCCATAATGGTCAATTTCAAACCCTTTCCATAATCAATTGTAGCCGGCAAAAACGCAGGCGTTGTGCTGGTCATTGAAAGAGGTTTAACATCGTAAGTATTCTGAAAGGCCATAGCAAAAGGGTCATTCTTTCCGTTACAATAAGAAAGATAGCAGCTATAGTCTTTATCAAAATTAAATTCAGCTATCTCATTTCGTATCTCGATATCCGTTTTGAAAGTTGTATACATCCGGTAAGCCAATCCTTCGTTGTAAGCCCGGAATACTACACCATAATTTCCTTTCAACTTAATATTTATTTCGTTATACGATGTACTAAAAGAATCAAAGCGATAGTTTGGAGATACAATATTTTCGTTGACGGCTCTCGTTTTTGTTTGTTGCAATTTTGCCATTTTACCCAGTAACTCACCATTTGCTAATTCAAGACCGACATGCGCATTCCGTATCAGACTTGTTTTGCCTAATTGCAATGAATAGCTTAAGGTATCGCCAAGTCTAATTAACAATTCTAACTTGCCGTTGGGTGACTGTATTTTTATTTTTCTATCAGCTGCTCCTGCATAATTTGCAATTGTAATCAGCAACAGATAGATAGGAATAACCAAAATATTTTTTTTCATTGTTTATCTGACTGATTAAAATTCAAAGTTTAATTCATACGTCTTATTACCGGTCATTCCACTATTATGCATTTCAAAATCGGATATCCATGCATATTTTTTAGTTCCATCAATGGCTTCAGCCTCCACCAGAAACACTTGTCTTCTATCGTTTAGCTCCGTAGTACTTTTGAAGAATAAGCTTTTTAAATCTGATAATTCATATTGTCCGCCAGTGGTTTTAAAACTACAATAAGACTTTTTGCTAATGCTATTACGCCATGTAGTATAAGAGAATGTTGCAGGATAGAATGACACTTTCGTATCAATCTCTTTTCCATTTTTGGTTGATTTTACAATCATTTTAGTTGCAAAATTGTCGAACATCAGTTGGTCAATCAAGTTGGGTTGCTTTATATTTCCTGTTTTATTAATGATTTTAATGGCATAATCACTCCAGCTGCTTTCCTCATCGGATGTGTAACAATAGTCGTTCATCAAACAATGTGGCGGATTATAACTTTCACCATTTATTGGATTGTCTTCGGCTTTTACTACATCTGCATAAAGGTCAATCAATCCACGAAAATGTCCAAGTTCATGTGTAATTGCTCTGTAAGTATACATACCAAAATGGTCGTTGTATTTATTCTTCATTCCCTCCGAACCGTTAATTACCAAAATAGTTCCAATACCATCATCGTTGCCACAGCCACCACCGTATTCACCATTTTCAGCACCCTCATAAAAGAAATCATAAATCACCACCAGCTTAAAGATATTCTTATCCATTTGTCCAATAACCTTCTTGTTGGCCCCATTTTCGCCCCAATATGAACTGCCGCTGTAGACAATAATATCATCTAAATCGGGTTTGAATATATATTTTCGCTTCAGTTGATGTTTTTTATCACTTTTATTGAAACGCGCGTTAATCTGCTCCCACTGCTCTTTCAGCTTTTGTTTAAAATACACAGGAGTTTGTGTATCCCAACCTTTTTTATCAATAGCAATTTTTACATTGATAAAAATGGTTGACCCATCATCATAGTCGGCTGTGTATTTAGTAGCACCTTTTGTTGAAATTTCGGTTGGAAGATTATTATAGGTTGAAGAACAACTCATTAACAGAAATAAACTGTTGATTAAATAGAGTACTGTTGATTGAAATTTTCTCATAATGAATTGAATTTTGCTTATGACTTACAATAAACTTGCGACTGTTTCATTTAACTTTCCATTCAATGACTCCACCCGATTCTCCATTCTGTAGCTTCGCCACTATTTTCAATCCTTTAGTTTTTACAGGGACAAAATTCAGACTATTGTATTGATCTCTCAAAGTAGTATAATCACCCTTAGCCTCTACTTCTTTCCAATTTTCTCCAACTTTGTAATACAATTTCCAACTTTCGGGCACACGATAGTTTCCATCATATTGATCAAAATCTAACCAGTAAACCTGCACATTAGATACAGTTTCTTCTTTTTCAAATTCATAAGCCAGGGTTTCAGGCGTTCCTCTTTTCATCCACCAGTAATGGTAGGGTTTGGATATGTCAGAAGAACTTTTTGGTTCCCATTGATCATTTACCCCCCATGTTGATTCTTCAGGAGAAGAAATCAGCGGAGCATCATTTTGAATAGGCGCTTTCATAACCACAGTTAGTGCTTTGGAAGCGATAGTCGGTTCGGGAGTTGGCTTTGCATACGCGGCCGAAGTTGGAATCCATACTGCCATTTCATTGGCACCACGGTTGTTCCAGGTAGAATAGGGAACAGCAGTAAATGGAACATCCTTTTCAGCTAGCTGATTATTTTCGCGTACAATTTCTTTGGCGGTTCCTTTCAACGTTACGACTCCGTTCAGCAGGTCTTTTTGATAACTGTATTCAATTTTTGCATCCTCGGGAATGTATTTGTTGAATACATGTTTATCGCCCATATCAACACCTTCAATGCAATACACAACAGGACCTCTCTGGATAGCGAGTTTACCCTGATCATCTTTTACTTTGTCATTAGCATGAATGCGGCGAACCGGCATTGGCAATTTCAATTCAACAACATCTCCACTTTTCCATGTTCTGTTTAAGGTAATATACCCATTTTCAGGTTTGGTGGAAATTGGTTTCCCATTTACTAATACCGAGCACTCCATAGTTGTTTGTCGGGCAAACCGATACAAGTCAGTAGGTACTACCTGGTTATTTGCCCAACCCGGGATACGCAATTTAATGGCAAAAGCGGCCGATTTTAAAGGTGTAACTTTGATTTTTATGTCACCATTCCATGGATATTGGGTGATTTGGTTTAATTGTACTGAATTAGTTGCAGTTTTTACTTTTCCGTTACTTTGTACATAGAGGTTCACAAAAATATCATTATCCAACGTGGCATACATATAACCTGGTGCCGAGGCAACAAAACGGGTTATATTTCCCGGACAACAAGCACAGCCAAACCATGCCTGACGTTCGTGCTGTCCCATCGATTCGAGTGGATTGTCGTAGAAGAATTTATTTCCACTGAGCGAAACTCCGGAAATGACTCCGTTATAAAGTGCGCGTTCCAATACATCGATATATTTTGCATCACCTGTAGCCAGAAACATGCGTTGGTTCCAATACACATTGGCTATGGCAGCACAAGTTTCGGCATATGCCGTTTGATTATTCAGCTCATAATTAGGTCCAAATCCTTCACCTTGAGGTCTTGACCCGATACCGCCGGTGATAAACATTTTTTTACCGACCATGTTCTCCCAAATATGTGTAAGCGCATGAAAATAAGCAGTGTCATTGGTTAGTGAAGCCACATCAGCCACTCCCGAGTAAAGATACCCGGCACGTACAGCATGACCTTTTATTTCCGTTTGTTGCAGAATAGGCATATGATCCTGACTATATTCGCTTAACCGGTGTCCATCTGTACCCCTACCAGTTTCCTCAACAAAATATTTGGCTAAATCGAGGTATTTCTTTGTACCTGTTATTTTATACAATTTGGCTAACGCCATTTCCACTATCGGATGTCCGGATGGACGATGTATCTGGCCAGCATTTGGGCCAAAAGCAGTACAAATCAAATCTGCATTTTTGATTGCTACATTCAATAAACTTTTTTTGCCAGTGGCCTGATAGTGCGCAACAGCAGCTTCATAAAGATGACCACAATTATACAATTCATGACTGTTTATTTTTTCCCAACGAGCACTGCCCCACCAACCGGAGAGTCGTGTACATTTGTTGGTAACACAAGTGGTGAGATATCCATCCGGTTCTTGAGCAGCGCGAATAAGATTGATAACACTATCGAGATAAGCATCCAATTTCTTATCGTATTTTACTGCCAACGAATAAGATGCTCCTTCAATTATTTTATATGGATCTGTGTCGTCGAACGAAAAATCACCTTTGTGCTCACCTTTAATTAATCCCCCGGCTAAGGCAAAATTATCAAAACGTCCATTTTTCTCACATTCCTTAAATGCGGATGGTATAGAGATGGTACGATTTATCTCGAGGCGTGGTGCCCAAAAATTATCGGTAAAATGGACATCGGAGAACGAAACTTGTTTGATACGTTCCTGCGATTTGTTATCTGCCGAACAATGGATAAAAAGTCCGGCTGCAATACCCACTAATATTGGGCGTAATGTTACTTTCATAAAATTAGATTTTCTTGTTTACAAATTAATACAACATTTATTCAAGTGAATAGAACAATAATCTATTTTAATAGCAATATCGTCTACACGCTGCTCCTTTATGCTGTAATTAAATGATATATGGGTCTTTTTGGACTGCAGTTGTAAATTACATATTACTTTACTGAATATTTTTGGATTTATTTTTGCTCAAAAACAATCGAACCATTAATACTCCGTGAGGGGGAATAGAGTAGTTAGTGCTTGTTTTTGTAGTGCCAATATCTTTGTGTTTCCACAAATCACGAATTGTGTATTCCTTTTTGCTAATATTTATATCAGTGGCAAAATACATGATGTTTTTTTGCCAGTTATAATCCAGATTCCACTCTTTATCTCCACGATTCAGAAAACACACTGCAATATGACCATCTGCCAATGGTTTTGCCCATATTTCGTGCTCTCCCATGTCCATAAATCTACGGGCTTGCTGTCCGAGTTTATCCTGATCTACGGCAATAACTTCTTTATTCGTAAGTATTTCCAAGGTTTCTTTGGTCATAGAACGTAAATCGTTTCCAGCCATCAAAGGTGCAGCAAGCATAGACCACATCGAAAAATGTGTAATGTATTCATCGCGTGTCATACCTCCGTTACCAATTTCCAACATCTCCGCATCATTCCAATGACCGGGACCGGCGTAAGGATATAATTCGGCTAGTGTGTCAATAATTTCAAGCACTCCTACTCCACCCCAATCGAATCGGCACTGGTAGCAATCACGAATATCAGCTGTTGTCCGCCATAAATGCCCGATACCTTTGCCCCACTTCCATGGCTGACTTTCGCCCCACTCGCATATGCTGAAAACGATAGGACGACCACAGGCTTTCAGCGCATCACTCATAGTTTTGTAAGCTGCTTCAGCCTTTTGTCCTTCGTTCGAACACCTGTCGTATTTCAAATAATCAACACCCCATTTTGCATATTGACGCGCATCCTGAAATTGGTAGCCGCGACTGCCCGGTCTACCCTGACAGGTCAAAGAGCCGGCACATGAATAAATGCCCAACTTGAGTCCTTTGGTGTGAATATAATCAGCGAGCGATTTAATACCATTGGGGAAACTCTTCGGATCTGCTACAATATTACCGGCAGAGTCGCGGGATATCTGCCAGCAGTCGTCAATAACTATGTATTCGTATCCGGCATCTTTCATTCCAGTTGCTTGCATAGCATCGGCTACTTCTATTAATAGTTTTTCATTAATAGCACAACCAAATTTATTCCAACTGTTCCATCCCATGGGTGGTGTGGCAGCAAGTGAATTGAAAATTGAGTCTTGCTTATTTATTTGTTCTCCAAAAAAAACTTGCGACTTTATAGTCCCCACAAAAAGACAAAGTGATAGTACAATTAAACTTTTTTTCATCGATTTATTTTGTGATTCATTCTAGCGTTCTCTATTCTGTTCGTTTTCGATATGCAAAACAACAAAAAGTTTGTGAGCCTTTATTGCAATTTAGTCCAGTTCTATGGAAAAATCATCCAAATAGACGATTTGTTTGAAAATTGCTTAAAAGTCATTTGCACTAGCATTTTAGTGCTATAATTGGACGATTTTCTCATGTTTGTGGATTATATTTTGACGTATGAGAAATAATTGTAGTAATATTGTGCTGTCTTTTACCGAAAATCATAATTGCATTTATCAATGAGAAAACAGCAAATAATTATCAGTATTTTATTCATATTATTCCTCTCAAATACTATTAAAGCCGTCGAGTTTAGCTTTCGGCATTACAAAGCCGAGGATGGTTTGGTGTTCAATACCGTTCGCTGTATCATTCAGGATCGTTCTGGTTTTATTTGGTTTGGAACCGAAGATGGATTAAATCGATATGATGGACATTCGTTTAAGGAATTTCGCAGTTCAAAAGCTTCCACAAACTTTATGCGAAGTAACTATGTGAGTGCTTTATTGGAAGATCGTAAGGGCGATATATGGATTGGGTCAGATAATGGAATCTCCGTGTACCATCCTCTTACCGATAAATTCACAAACTTCAACACTAAAGCCGACGGCGTAGTTATCAATTCAAATATAAATAATATTGTAGATGACAAGAATGGGAATCTGTGGTTTTCTACCTATGGGCAGGGAATTTTTCGCTATCAACTATCAACCGGTAAACTCGAACAATATCGAATCATTAATC
The DNA here is from genome assembly GCA_963664445.2 of uncultured Paludibacter sp. Classification (GTDB taxonomy): domain Bacteria; phylum Bacteroidota; class Bacteroidia; order Bacteroidales; family Paludibacteraceae; genus Paludibacter. Next base: position 1,433,298 of record CAXXUM010000005.1, on the reverse strand, counting down.
AAAATGGTGCATTTGAAGCCTATGATTTTATAAATTACATTTATGTAGATCAATCCGGTATTGTTTGGGCTGCACCTAAAACGCCACGCAACCCGCTTATTCGTTTCGACCGTTCCAAAAATGGCTTCCAGGTAGTTGACATCAAGCAAATTGGAATTGGACAACATGAATTTTCAGTTTATAAGATTTTTGAAGATTCCCGGCATAACCTATGGCTGGGAACCTGGAATACCGGATTATTTAAATTCAATAAGCAAACAAATACCGTAACTAAATACCTTAGTCCGGAAACGAAAGAGGGAATTTTGCATATTCACGAAATAAGTGAATATAAACCCGGTGTATTATTGATAGGGTCGGATGATGGATTAAGTCTTTTTAACACAACTACCAACACTCATCGCTTATTTACTTCCAGCGAGATAGATCCTTCGGCACTTTCCGATAAATTTATCTATCCAATTTTCAAAGACCGTGAAGGTGGTATCTGGATAGGTACTTACTTCGGTGGTGTGAATTACTTATCGCCTAACAGCGGTTTGTTTGAGCGTTACACACATTCGCGCTATTCCAATTCGGTAAATGGAAATATAATTGGCCGGTTTACCGAAGATAAAAAAGGAAATATCTGGATTGCATCCGACGATGGTGGGTTAAATTGTCTGAATACCCAAACCGGACATTTCTCGGCGTATCTTCCCCAACCCGGCAGAAATAGTATTTCATTTCACAACGTTCATGCACTTTGTTGGGACAATGATGACCTGTGGATTGGAACCTATTCGGCAGGGTTGAATGTATTGAATACAAAAACGGGGAAATTTAAGCTTTACAATTCGCAGGAAGGCAATCCCAAAACGCTTGATGGAGGGAGTATCTATGAGATATTTAAAGATAGGAGTAACAGGATGTGGGTAACGAGCATGTCGGGGGTTAATCTTTATAACCGCAAGGCTGATAATTTTACCCGAATAAAATACTTTAATGCTCCCACCATCGACATTGCGCAAGACTGCAAAGGCTTAATTTGGTTTGCTACACAAGGTAAGGGCATATTCAGGCTTAATCCGCAATCAAATGTATGGCGAAACTATACGAGTACTGAGAGTAAAGGCTCATTACCGAGCAATCAACTGAATTGCATTATGACCGACAAAAAAGCTCAACTTTGGGTGGGTACAGCCGATGGGCTTTGTCGTTTCGATTATTCAAAAGATTGCTTTGTTCGGATTCCAATGAACATCCCCAGCAATGCGATTTGCTCTATCATCGAAGACAATGAAATGCTTTGGCTCACAACTTCGAAAGGGTTGATTCGTTACAATACATTGAATGGTAATTGTCAGGTATTTACTCGTAGCGATGGACTACTGAGCGATCAGTTTATTTTTAATTCCGGATTCAAAAGTTCGAAAGGTAAAATTTACGTGGGAACTGCCAATGGCTTTAACGCCTTTTGCCCAAAAAATCTAGTTACTAATAGCTTTTTACCTCAGGTTGCCATCACTAACCTTGAAATATTCAACAAGGATGTAAAGGTTGATGCTAATGGTCCACTAACACAATCTATTGGTTCGATGAAGCAGATAGATTTATCGTATAAAGATAATGTCTTTAGCATCGGATTTGCAGCTCTTAGCTATATCACTCCCGAAAAAAATATGTATGCCTACAAACTTGATGGTTTTGATAAAGACTGGAATTATGTAAACCGACAAAATAAAGCTACTTATACCAATTTACCTGCGGGCAAATATACTTTCCGGGTAAAAGCATCAAATAATGATGGACTATGGAATGAGCAGGGTGCATCAATCGTAATTGTAATTCATCCGCCCTTCTGGCTCACTGCAGGTTTTAAATTTCTATATTTCCTTCTTACATTGGCAGGTTTGTATCTACTATTGAGAACTTCAAGATTACGAACAAAAAAGCGTCACGACGAAGAAATAAAGGAGTTGAATCAGGCAAAAGAGAAGGAATTGTACAACACTAAAATACAATTCTTTACGATGATTGCTCACGAAATAAGAACACCCGTCACACTCATTATTGGTCCATTAGAGAAAATCATGAATTCTGGGTTTTCAATACCTGATAGTGCACGGAACGATTTAAATATAATAGACCGCAATAGCCAGCGACTACTTCATTTGGTAAATCAACTTCTTGATTTTCGGAAAGTGGAACAAGGAGCTTTAATACTAAACTTCACACGTCAGAACATCTACAATTTGCTTCATAATATCTACATTAGGTTCAAACCTATGATTGAACAGAATAATATCGAATTTACATTCCTCTGTCCTGATAAAGAATTTGAAGCTGTGCTTGATCAGGAAGCTATTACCAAACTGGTAAGTAATTTACTCACCAACGCAATGAAGTTTACCAAAAATCAAATCATCCTATCCTGCACCACTTATCCAGGTCCGGGAACCTTCGAAATTCGTGTACAGGATAATGGTAATGGTATTTCGGATGAAGAAAAGGCTAAGATTTTCACTCCTTTTTACCAAATTCCTTCGGGCAACAAACCGGGTACCGGTATTGGACTATCCTTAGTAAAAAGCCTTACTGATGCACATAATGGTACGATTTCAGTTGTTGATGCCGTACCGCAAGGAGTAATATTCAGTGTTACTTTGCCTATGGAAAATAGCGAGGTGATAGTTGACGAAACGCAACAAGAGCTTCAACATCTGACTTTGCCTGCAAACCTGAACATTCTTCCAGAAACAATGCTTCACAATGAAAACGTCAAGACGAATAAACCCGTACTGCTGATTGTTGAGGATAATGCCGATATGCGTAACTTTCTATCCAATAACTTTATAGACGAATACAATGTTATTTCGGCTCAAGACGGGTTAGAGGGATTAGAATTGATCAAAAACAACGAAATAAGCCTTATTATTAGCGATTTGATGATGCCACGAATGGATGGATTAGAGTTCTGCAAGGCCATTCGATCCAATATTCTATGGAGTCATATTCCTATCATCTTATTAACTGCTAAAACAGATCTTAATTCTAAAATTGATGGACTTAATCTTGGTGCCGATTCATATATTGAAAAACCATTCTCGATCATCCATCTAAAAGCACAAATAAGTAATCTGATTGAATCCAGAAAGCTATTGCGTAAAAGATACTCAGAAATGCCTTTTGTAGCTATAACCACTATTGCAGGAAACTCGGCTGACGAACAATTTCTGAGCAAAGTAAATGAGATTATTGAACGCAATATATCCAATGAAGATTTTTCTATCGATTTATTGGCCGAAGAACTCTGTATCAGTCGTTCGGGCTTATTTGCAAAGATTAAAACCCTGGCCGAAATTACTCCAAACGAACTGATCCAATTGATTCGTCTGAAAAAAGCAGCCGAGTACCTGGTTCAAAAGGAATATCGGATTAATGAAATTGCCTACATGGTAGGATTTAATAATCCTTCCTATTTTAGCAAGTGTTTCCAAAAGCAATTCGGTGTACGGCCGGTAGATTTTGTGAACAATTATACCGAGAACAATTCGTAAATTAAAAGGATGACACTCGGGAAACAGTTTTATCTATTGAGTGACTGAACCATGATGATGGACAACAAATTGACATACAATCACAAAGAAAGAGACCCCAACGGATCTCTTTCTTTGTGATTGGCAAAAGCTACGAGAGCAGTTCCCGACATCTTATATGTATATGTGTCATCAACTTGCTGTTTTCAACAGCTTAATCACTAAAAACAAACGGAATAGAAGTTATACAAAACTACATTTCACAAACCATTAATTTTTTTTGATCAAAACCTTCCAAAAAATGCCATCCTGAGCAACTGAAACAACTTCGTGCCCTTCATTTCGAACCGATCCGGGTACGTTTTGAATAGGCTGTCCATCATCAAGCCAAATTTCTAATAAATCTCCTGATTTCAACGAAGACAATTCAATCTTCGTTTTCACAAAATTCATTGGACAAGCTACACCTCTGAAATCTTTCACACGTACTTCTGCACTCACATTTACTTCTTGTATTGACGTTACTTCAGCATTCGGTTGGGCAGGTTTAGCTAACTGAGTTTTAAATTGCAATGAATCGTCCATACCTTCATACAAGGCTTTGACTACATTTGCAAGGTCAAAGATCTCCTGCTTTTTAGTCGCAAAATTAAACCCTGGCGTTGCTTCGGCTGTCTTCACCAAGTCGGTAAATGAATCGCTCACCAAACCATCGTTGATAAATTTATCGATAAACAATGAGAATGATTCAGAGACAGTCTTTGGCTCTGCACCCCTTGTTACCAACAACATGCGTGATGAAGAGAAAATGATGTCATACAAAATAAGATTGATGTTACGTTCATCTGTCTCTGTTTCCAATTGTTTGATGCCTTCATTGATAAACTTCAAATCTACATCAATCATGTCGAATAATCCGGCAGAACATTCAGCTGGGCCTTTGTTGGCTACTGAAAATAACTCCTCACTTCCCCAGTCGTAATAGTAATTCTTATCCTCAGCAAAACTTGGAACATTTTTATATTTTTCAACCAAAGCCTGAATACTAGCCTTACCATCGGCTTCCAGATATTGTTTGAAAGAACCGGTTTCTTTTTTTACAGCAAGATAGCCGTCCAAAATTTCCTCTGTAAACTGAGGTAAATCCCTAGCACTAACGGCACCTATTGCTTCGCCAAGTTGTGGGTTTGCCCCTTTATCAGCTCCCACAAATACATTGTAAGCAGCATACATGCGTTCGTTACGACCCACACGTCCCTGAAAACCGATATCGGACCATATTTGTTGCGCGCAAGAATTCGGACAACCGGAAATATTTATCTGAAGGCCGTTCAATTCATCCAGTTTGAGCGTACTTTTTCCAAGTTGTTTGCGCAAAGCTGTAGCAGCCCCTTTTGGCAAACAAATACCCAGTCGACAAGTATCGGCACCGGTACACGAAACAACATTATTAGCCACCCAAGGCAATGTGGTATTAATATTTAATTGCGCAAGCAATTGATATACGTTGGGTAAATAAGCTTCGGGGATATTGCGCAACTGCAATTGTTGGCGGGGTGTAAACCGCAACACATCATTACCAAAAGCATCAGCAAATTCAGCAATTTTCAGTAAAGTATCGCTATCGGTATTCCCGTTTTCGAAAGGAATAATGATTGAAAACAATCCCGCTTGCTTTTGAGCTGAAACAGCATTTTTCTTCCACGATTCAAATTCGGTCGAATTATTCTGAATTGCTGCAAAAACAGGTATTTTATATTCAAATGACAATTCGTTAGGCGTATAAATATTATTTGCGTTCGCCTTTATTTCGTTGTAATAATTAAAGAACAATTCTTTTGTCTTTTCAATTCCCTCCTTGAAAAATATATAGCGAATACGAGCTTTGTGTTTATTTTTACGATTTCCGTGCTGATTAAAAAACTGCTTGGCAGCAATGGCAATATTGAATAATTCCTCCTCGGGAGCAAAATTAAATAATTCCCAACCAAGTGTTGGATTTGAAGCTACCGAACCTCCCAAATATACTTTAAAACCACGTTTACCATCCTTGATAGTGGCAACAAAGCCTAAATCATTGATTAAAGCAAAATCGGCATTAGTCTGACTGGTAGAAAAGGCAATCTTAAGCTTCCGTGGTAGGGTGAATGAATCGGGCTCAGCAATCAAGCGAGTAGTCAAATCAACCGCATAGGGCAACACATCGAACACTTCTGAAGTGCTGATTCCACTGTTTACGTCTACCAGAAAATTACGCACTGTATTTCCACCACCACCTTTCGAGGATAGCTCCACAGTTTGAAGTTCCGGCAAAATGGTTTTTACCTGATCGATGCTAATATGATGAATTTGAATTTCCTGACGGGTGGTAATATGCAACAGCGTTGAATTATGACTTTCAGCCGTAAGTGCAATTTGTTTCAATTGCTCTGGGCTAATAAAGCCACCGGTACAACGCACCCGAACCATATAGGTTCCATCTTTGCGTTGTTCATAGATACCCATTGGCACACGCGTTCCTTTGAATTTTACGGGTTCTATTTTACCTAGTTTAAAATCATCAATCAGCGTTCCGAAATAAGCGATATCTTCTGTGAGAGTTGTTGGTAATTTATACATTGTGTGGACTTTAGTTAGGAGTCAAAAAAATATGAATTATGAATTAGCTAAACGCACCTTCCAGGTATTTCTGTGTCAGTTCTTGTTTAGGGTTATTGAAAACTTCGTCGGCAGGACCGGCTTCAATTACTTCGCCAAGATACATAAAAATGACGTGGTCGGCAATACGCAAAGCCTGACGAAGCGTGTGTGTTACCAAAATAATAGTATAATCCTCTTTCAGTTTCACGAAAAGCTCCTCGATATGTTTACTTGAAATTGGGTCGAGTGCTGAAGTAGCTTCATCGGCCAGAATGAATTCGGGTTCCACAGCTAAACCACGAGCTAAACACAAACGTTGTTGCTGACCAATCGACAATTTAGAAGCAGGTGCATTCAAGCGGTTCTTTACTTCTTCCCAAAGTCCCACAGCTTTCAACTGTTGTTCAACAATCTGATTCAATTTCTTTCGATTGCGTTCACCGTGCATTTTACATCCAAAAGCGATGTTGTCGTAAATCGACATAGGCAGCGGACAAGGGCGTTGCGAAAGCAATCCCATTTTCTTACGGATATCGGTTATTTCTGTTTTTTTGTCGAAAATATCTGTATCGTCAACCAATATACTCCCCTCATATCGTATACCTTCCGTATCATCAATCAACCGATTGAAGGTTTTGAGTAAAGTAGATTTACCGCATCCTGAAGGTCCAATGATACAGGTTATTTTTTTATCCGGAATTTCCAGATTTACATTTTTGAGAATATGAGCTTTACCAATATAAATATTTAAGTCACTTACTTTCAAATATGATTTTTTAATTCCGAGACCTTCCTCATTTTTTATATCATTATTCAAAAAAGAATAATCTTCAGCCCATGTGGCTCGTGATGGATTTTGATAAAGATATGACTTCATTATATTTTGTGTTTTGAAAAATGGTTTGTAATTAGTCGTCCCAGAACGCTTATAATAAGTACGATAAATATCAAAATAAGCGCAGCGGAGTAAGCTCTGTCTTGTACATCGGCATTGGGACTACTCAATTGAAAAAATACGGATAAAGGCAAGGTAGCTGCTGGCTGATTTAGCGAAGTAGGAATGCTATCGGTAAAACCGGCAGTAAACATAACCCCCGCAGCATCACCTATTGCACGACCAACCGACAACAAAGTAGCTGTGGCAATACCCGGAGCTATCTGCCGGAGCACTACCTTTATCGTTTCCAGTTTGGTGGCACCCAAGGCATAAGTAGAGTCCAGTAAATCTTTTGGTAATTGCTGTGCCACCTCGTCCATTGAGCGGATAAAAATAGGAATCACTAACAAAGTAATTACCAGTATACCACCACCTAAGGAGGTATGCATTCCCAGATAAATCATAATGGTAAATGCAAATGCTCCATAAACAATAGACGGAATACCAAATAATACATCGAATGCCAATCGGGCAACATAAGCCAGTTTAGAATCTTTTTTCAGATATACATTGAGGTAAAACACCACCGGAATGCTGATAAGCAAACCCAGAAAGGTAGATCCAAGTACGATATACAGTGAGCCGACAATGGCATTCAGTATTCCACCGCCACCTCCGTTGTAATATCCACCGGCCGGAATCTGACTAATCATTTCCCAGTTTAAAGCCGGAAAACCACGACGAAATATGGTGTAAATGATATTAACCACAAAGGCAAATACTGCCAATGAAGCTACAACCATCAGCCCTTTGGCTATTTTTTCTTCTATAAATTTTAGTCTCATAACCCCTAGCCCCTAAAGGGGGACTTAATTAGTTTGGTTGATTTATTTGTTTTTCTAATAATTTATTGTAGCAGTTCTTCCTCCCCTTCAGGGGTCGGGGGTTATCATTATTTAAACTTCCTTTCTATTCTGTAAATCACTGCTCTCGACGAGGCATTGAAAATAAATACCACGATAAACAGTAAAAAGGCAGCCAACATTAAGGCCGATTCGTACAAAGGTACCGAAAGCATTTCTCCGTAATTATTTGCGATTAAAGCAGGTAGCGGATAACAGGAATCGAACAGCGAGTGTGGCACCATGGGCAAATTTCCGCAGACCATCAACACAGCAATTGTTTCGCCAAAAGCACGTGACACTGCCAGAATAACCGCAGCTAAAATTCCCGGAAAGGTTTTACGCAAAATCACAAACTTACTTGTTTGCCATTTTGTAGCTCCTAATGACAGAGCTGCATCCCTGAATTCTCGCGGTACAGCTGAGAAAATTTCCACAAACAGACTTATCAACAAAGGCAAAATCATGACTCCCAATACAATTCCACCAGCCAAAACGGTATATCCGGTTGAATATTCTACAAAATGAGGAGATAGTTTTTCCGAAATCCACGGCACTATAAACAAAGTTCCCCACACGCCATACACTACCGACGGAATTCCTGCCAAAATATCAAGAGCCGTGAAAACCCATTTTTTTAGGTAGCTTTTAGAAAATTCAGTCAAAAACAGAGCCGACAACAAAGCAATGGGAAGAGCCAGTAGGATGGCAATAAGTGTTATCGCAATTGTTCCGGCAATGAATGGTAAAAAGCCAAACTGACCGTTTCCCGGACGCCATTCCGAAGATGAAATGAGTTGCCAAAAGCTATTATGTTCAAAAATAGGAACCGATTTGAGATAAAGCCCCAAGCCAATAAGTACCACCAACAACACGGAAAGAACCGTGATGCTGAACATAATCCCTCCTGCAATTTTATTTTTGAGAATTCTATATGAAGAGTTTGTTTGCATAACGACGATAATCACGACCCCTAACCCCTAAAGGGGAACTAAGTTAGTATTGTTTTATTTATATCTCCTTAACTATAAATTTATATAGAATGAACTTGCCTAATTCCCCTTTAGGGGTCAGGGGTCATTTCAATTTTACTATTCCTTTGCTCAATTTATCTTTTGGCAAACTGATATATCCATTTGGCACATTGTATTTCTGACCCTCGGTAAGAATAAATTTCAGAAAGGCCACCACTACCGGATCGGTAGGTTTTCCGTTCGAAACAAGGTATAAATCGCGTGCCGGTGGCGAAGGATATTTACCTTGAGCAATAGCAGAAATCAATTGAGTAGAAGTGCCGTAAAAATTTTCAGCGGCATCTATCTTTCCGTTATTATTTACATCGATAGGCAACACCAAAATTCCCGGATTAGGACGTTTGGTTTTCAGATCATAGGCATAAGCAATATTATTATATCCAAAGCCCACAGGATCTTTTTGAACGGCCGAAGCCACGCCCGGATCGCCAAATACGCCGGTACCCAATAACTCCTCTTGTTTTTTTCCACCTAAGTATTTTCCCCATGTTTCGCCTGCTCCACAAGCATCAGAGCGGTTATACAGGTGAATAGGAATATTAGAATTTATTCCAAGCACATTCCCCCATGTTTTGTATTCGCCGGTAACATAAACTTTTGTTGCTGCGGCCTGAGTAATTCCTTTGGCCAATAATTCTTTGATTTTAGGGTTCTTTGCATTAATAGTCGGAACCACAGCATCTTTTGCTACAGCTATAGCCCATGCTCCTTTTTTCAATTCTTCGGGGTGAATTTCACGCGAAACCATTCCTAAATCGACCACTTTAGCCAATGCATCAGTGATACCCTTTCCTGCTCCACCACCAGACACATCAATTTTTACCTGAGGATGTAGTTTTTTAAACTCTTCGGCCCATTTTACAGCTAACGGATAAAGCGCAAATGCACCCGATAATGAAATCTGACCTTTTAACTCTTTTTTTTGCGCCTGCACTTGATTAGATAATCCAAACAGAACAGCAAATACCAGTACTAATGTTACATTCTTTTTCATACCTTTTTATTTTATATTTTTATACGATAAATTTCTTGAATTGAACTTTGATACTGCAAAATTACGTCATACCCTAAATCTATACCATACCGTGGTGGGGGTATATTCATACCATGTTTATGGTAGTACACTTCATAAAATCCTACTTATCAAATCATTACAAAATATCACAACTAAATTGTAACTAAATTGTAATACATAACAGTTGACGTAAATAGAAAAGCGACCTTCTTCTTGAAGGTCGCTTTTCAAATCGCTCATTATAAACTACCTAGTAGACTACTCATGAGTATTAATTAAACATTACTAAGCTGGAATAGCTACTTATTGACCAACAGTAGGCCAATTCTCAGATTCTGTTCGGGCAGTTTTGAGATAGTTTTCAATTTTCTGAATTACAATTGGATTTTGTTTTGCTACATCTGTTTTCTCCGAAATATCATTTTCTAAATCATATAATTCCAGATTTGTACTCCAACCGATACGAATGGCTTTCCATTTACCCCAGCGAACGGCTTGGGTTTGATTTGGGAATTCCCAATATAGAAACCTTTTTTCGGTATGTTGATTATTTCCTTTCAATGTTGGAAGAATACTAATACCGTCAATATGTTGAGATGCTTTTGCTCCGGTAATAGCGGCTAATGTAGGCATAAAATCCGGGAAATAGGTTAGCGCATTACTTACTTTGTCTTTTGCAAAATGATGTGGCCAACGGGCAATGACCGGAACCCTAATTCCACCTTCGTATAGATTTCCTTTGAGTCCACGCAAATTGGCATTACATTCCAGTTCTTTGCGAGGTGCCATTACAGCTCCACCATTATCAGATATGAAAATAACAACAGTATTATCCCTTAAACCTTTCTCATCCAATGTTTTCAAAACACGACCAACATTCGCATCCATATGCGTTACAAGTGCTGCATATGTTTTAGCCGTCAGGCTTAGATTGGTGTTTTTATAAATACCCAAATCTTTAATTACATAGGGCTCATGCGGCGTATCGTAGGCTAGATAGAGGAAAAAAGGTTTTTCTTTATTTTCTCCTATAAACTGAATAGCTTCATCTGTCGAAATATCGTTATTATGCTTTCCCTGGACGCCATTCTGATTTTCAGGTACGTCCAGTAACTGACGGTTGTTATATCGCTTGGCGGGATAATAGTACGGTAAATTTGATTCTGGGCTATTGATTAACCAACCCTTAAATTCATCGAAACCTCTATCGAGTGGACCGGCCGTGGGATTAAAGCCATCCTGATGCCATTTATTAATAAGAATGGAATGATAACCCACGCCACGAAGCATCAAGGCTAAAGTGGTATCGGTCTCCAACAGATTAGCACGACGTATAGGCAATCCGTTTTTGTCACCAACAATACCCCCAGCTTTCGCAAAATTATCCCGAATGCGGCTATGTCCGCTGTTCATCCCGGTAAGTAAACAGCAACGCGATGGAGAACTTACCGCCGAACCGGCATAGGCCTGAGTAAAACGTACACCATCGTGTGCCAGTTGGTCAATATTGGGTGTTTTCACCACTTTATTGCCATAGCAAGCCAAATCACCATATCCCATATCATCGGCAATGATGAAAATAATATTCGGTTTTTCGAACTTTGTTTTATTGGCTGCAAGGGCTGTTTGCGAAGCTGCTGAAGAAATAATTCCAGCACTTAATGCAATGGATCGAAAATTGAGAATGGGCTTTTGCATAATTATTAGACGTTGATATGTCGACAAAATTAAATCTTAATCATCAGACTTACACTTTAATTTTGATCAAACTACTATATAAAATGATAAAAAAAAGAATATCTGCAAAAAATTGTCCTCAACAACCCCTATCTATTCCTGGCCCACTCAATCACATTGGCCGGTGCACGTTTTTTAGACAACTCATTCGCCATAAATTTCATGTAAGGTTCTACATGTCCAAAGTAATGTTTCAGTCCCTGACAAAGATAATTATGTGCCGAACCATCCGCCAGTTTGAGAATACGGTTTTTAGGACATTCGCCATGACAAAGCTTTAAGTACTTGCACTGTTTACACGTAGTGGAAAGTTTATCCCGCTTGTCGTTGCCAAATTTGAATTGAGCCGGCGAGAGCATCATCTCGGTTATGGTTTTCTGATGGATGTTTCCTTGTTTAAATTCCGGAAAAACAAAATGGTCACAACTGTACAAATCACCATTGGCTTCCAATGCAGAAGCATGTCCGCAAGTCTCAGACCAAATACAAGTGGGTGGTTGTTCACCGGCAAATCCGGCCAAAGTAGCATCGTAGGTGGTTACAAAGACTTCTCCCACATCATTTCTCACCCATTCGTCGAAAATAGTAGTTAGAAACTTGCCATACTCCAATGCACCTACCGACCATGAGGTAAGTTTTCCCTCAGTATTATCCGGCGCAGTAAGCAATCCCGAATCGGTATTTAATCGCTCAACAACCGGCGAGAACTGAATATATTTTGCTCCAAGCAATTTGAAAAAATGATACACTTCGAGCGGAAATTGTACATTATAATCGTTCACTACCGATAATATATTGAACTCTACCTGATGTTTTTGTAGCAACTTTATACCTTTTATCGCCTTCTGAAAAGAACCTTCGTTGCCAATCGTCCGCCGATAGCGGTTGTGACAATGCTCCGGCCCATCAGTAGAGATACCAATCAAAAAGTTATTCTCTTTGAAAAACTTGCACCACTCCTCGGTAAGTAACGTTCCGTTGGTTTGCAGTACGTTTTCAATGCGGCGATTACGACCATATATTTGTTGCAGTCGAATGGCTCGCTTATAATAATCAATTCCCATCAACAAGGGTTCACCCCCATGCCAGGTAAAAAGTACCTCTTCACCCGGTTGAGCATTAATATACTGATCGATGAACAGTTCAAGCGTTTCCTCGCTCATTCTATTGGAACTATTACTGGGACTTAAGCTTTTTTTATCCAAATAATAGCAATAGCTGCATCGCAGGTTACAAGCCGGACCAATAGCCTTAGCCATTACGTAGACAGGATATTTTAGCGGATTGAATTGAATTGAATTGTTTTATTCATAATAGAATGTAGTTAATAGACTTAAGTGCTGGGAAAGAAATAATGTCCTATAATCATATCAAAATAAACAGAGGAATAGAACGCGGATAAACGCTGATCTAGCGGATAAAAAACGGATTTTAATTCCGACAAGTCGGAATCGAAGATCAACGCAGTTAATGATTTTCAATCAGTATTATCAGTCATGCTTGCATGACTAAAATCTGTTTTAAATCCGTAGAGAGATCATCCGTTTTCATCCACTTAATCCGTTAGATCCGCGTTCTATTCTTTTTTTAAAGAATGTGACATTATATTCTTATCGTTATTTAGTTAAGCTTGCTTGTAAAATTAGTATAATTTCGTGAGAGCTCCATTAAAAATGAAATTCTCACGAAACTAAATTGTTAGAATGAATATCGCAAGGTTACACCATACGTTCTCGGATCGCCCAGCACACCTGCATATTGACCGGAATTACCTGCTCCAGGTAGTAATTGTTCAAAGTAGTCTTTGTCCAATATATTACGTCCCCAAAGTGTAAACGATACTCCATCTGTAGCACGGAAACCTATTCTGGCATTCAATAATCCATAACCTGCAATATTTAAATACTTAGAAGGTGAAGGACTTGAAGAGAATGAAGAACGACCGTAAACGTCTGAAGCAATAAAGAAACTACCTGCTTTGCCTAAAAGACTTCCTTTTGTAGCATATTCGCCACCCAAAGAACCAGCTACTTTAGAAATACCGGGTAATTTACTGCCCGAAATGTCTTTGTAGTAAACCGATACGCCTGCTGCATCTTTTAATCCGGTTTCTTCGAGAGGAAGTGGCGCATTGGTAAATGAAACGTACTTACCATCGGTATAAGAGAGCGAACCATAGAATGAAAAGTGTTTGTTGATTTTGATATCACCATCTAATTCAGCACCACGCACACGCACTTTTTCGGCATTGGCCAGATAACCACGATTCACACCTAACTCAGCCGATTGAACTAATGTTTGGTAATCGTTTATCTCGGTATCATAAACCGTAATGTTCAGGGTTGAATTTTTGGTTGGGCTTGTTTTCACACCCAATTCAAAGTGGTTTACCTGTTCCGGTTTGATAACCGCTAAATTCAATAACGGTTTACCATCTGCTCCGTTGGGCAAACCGCCCAGGTTAAGACCAACCGGTTTGTAGCTATTTGAATAAGTTGCAAAAGCGTTTATACTTTTACTTGCCTTGTAGGCCACGGTTATTTGTCCCGAAAAGTTTGTTTTATCAATATCGGCTTTAAATGCCTGATTGCTGTAAACTAATTTCTTTAATGCCAGAAGTGCAGCATCTGTTGTTTGCAATCCGCCATAAGTTTGTCGGTCGTAGTCTACTTTTTTTCTGTCGTAGTTGGCACGTAGCCCCGGGAGAATATGCAATTTATCGGTTATTGCCCAGTCGACTTGCCCGAAAGCAGCACCACTAAATGTAGTTAGATCCGATGTGGTATGAATTCCATATCCATTAAAAAGTCCCGGAGTTGCCCACAACGCACTCGTAGTACTTTGTGAAAAGCGCCACGTATCCTTACCCGATTCTTCGGTGTGAAAAGGATCTGACTTTAAATCCTGTCCGATAGCATAAAGTCCGAATACACCGGTTATTTTTGAAGATAAAGAACCTGCCCAGCGAAGTTCTTGTGACCATTGTTGGTGTTTAGATGGAGCCTGAGACAATGCCAATGCTTGTAAGCCTGTGAAATCGCGATCGGTAGAAGGATCCCAGTTCCAGTAGCGCCATGCTGATGTAGAAGTCAAAGTACCGGTACCTAGTTTTACATCAAAGTTAAGCGACACACCACCTAAATCCTGGTTGGAACGTGCAGGTGTATCCTGATCAATTAACCGGTCGAAGGGGTTTTGACTGGGAAGTGTATATTTTAAATCGGCAATAATCTGATTAAACTGACGGTAAGCCGGACGCAAGGTAGGCGCAACTCCTGCAACTACTTGTGCGTATCCATCCGGACGTTGACGGGTGGCATCTGCTATCAATGTGATATTCACATTCTCACTTGGTTTATACAATAATTGTCCACGTACGCCCAGGTTATTGATATCATTTACCGGTTTTTGTGTTGCTACATTATAGAGAAGTCCATCGCGTTGTGTACCCGAAAATGATACTCTGGCAGCAAGCTTATCACTCAAAGGACCGGTAACTGAAGCCTTGGCCTGTATGTATCCGTAGTTACCATAACTAAGTTCGAAGTTAGCTCCCGGTTTAAAACTCGCCTTACGGGTAGTAACATTAAACGCACCTGCAGTGGTGTTTTTTCCAAACAAAGTTCCTTGTGGCCCACGTAGTACTTCTATCTGTTCCACATCAATAAAGTCGAGCGTGGTGGCTGCCGGACGGGCGTAATAAACACCATCCACATAGAAACCAACTCCGGGTTCTATACCATCATTGGTAAGTCCGAAAGTAGATCCTAATCCGCGGATATTAAGCCCGGTATTACGGGGATTAGAAGAGTAAAGTTGAACCGATGGTATCAGCTCTTTCACACGGTTTACATTAAAGGCACCTGTTTCTGCAACCAATCCGCCACCAATTACCGAAATGGGGATAGGGATGTTCTGAGCGGTTTCCGTACGACGTCTGGCGGTAACCACCACACGGTTAAGTAAGTTTTGACTCTGACGAATTTCGAAATTAAATTCATCCTCAAGACTCTCGATTATATATTCCTGCTTATCATAGCCCGAATACGACACAATAACCGTAAAGGGTAAGCTGTGGTTAGTACTTAGCTTAAAACGTCCTGTTGCATCGGTCACCACAGGACTTTTTGTACCCTGCACCTGTATTACAACACCTACAAGCGATTCGCCTGTATTACTATCTTTCACTGAACCCTGCAATTGTACCTGCTTATTCTGCGAAAAGCCCGAAAGGCCAAATGCCAGCAGGATTAAAACGAATACGTAATTTTTTGTTTTCATATTTTTGTTTTGAGATTATATTTACCCGGTATGAGATTTGCCGTATTATACTTTAAACTATATCCTGATGGTATCAGGATATAGTTTAATCAGCTACATTTCGGGAAAGATGAATGATTATGAGAATTTAAGTAACTGGAACTATCTAATGTACCAGTTAAAATTATTAATAGAACGCTGATTTTAGCTGATTTAGCTGAAAAGGACGGATTAAAGAAAAGGATTTTTCTTGCCTTCGGCAAGAGGATCAAGACGCAACTACCTGAAAATCATTCCGACAGGTCGGAATTAAAATCCGTTTTTAAATCCGCTCTATTAGCGTAAATCCGCGTTCTATTCTTTAGTCTTTTTCAAATAGAATGTGACTCCCGATAGCTATTGGGGCTGCTTTCTATTACTTAAAGAATGTCTCCGGATACCATTTTTACGCAAAAATAAAGGCATAAATAAACAAGGCATTGGAGGAAGACAAAGAGGATTAGATATCCCAAAGTACAGAGGTAATCGCGAGGATACCTGTAGGCATTCCTTGCTGAAGAAGATAGTTCTTTCATACACTATTTTGAATTATAGCAAGCGTCTTTTAAATCAGTTTTGCCGACAGAGAAAAAACGCAGACCTTGTTATTTTTAAACACAAATGATATCTGAATTATTTATTCCGAATAAGAACAAAAAACACGCTGTATCATTGATCGACGTTGCAAAATTACTTCGGATTAAATAGCTGAGAAATACCGCAACAAGTGTATATTAGTACCATGATTGTGGTAGGTGGACAGCAAAGTATTTTTGTAACAGCATGTTGAGAATTAGAAGAATAGGATGTATATGAAAAGCCCTCAGTTGTGAAGTTTACAACTGAGGGGTAATCATTTTAAATATTTATGGTTTAGTTGGTTTCAATAAGTAGAGAGACAACTATAATGTCCCATTTATTCTGAGAATTATCTGTCGCCGCTATGCGGCTTGAATATCATTCACAATTATTATTTCTACCATACTAGCGCCGCTATGCGGCTAAAGGAGGTGCATAGCACCGAAAGTTTGGTAGGAAATAGGAGTTGTATGTTGTGACAAAAGCCGCATAGCGGCGACAGACAATAAGAATATGACATTATTTCTTTCCAACTACATCAAATCTTGTCTTATTAGTGTGGATTAAGTTGAAAAATTATCCACCATTTCCCTGCCACTCACATAGCAGGGAAAAGATGGGTAATAAAACAATAAAACTAAAAAACCTTCAGAACGCTAACTCCAACACAAAAGGCCCTTTTATCGACCATTCGGTTGTTGTTATCATTCACTGCTTGCCCGCGATTCACATCGAAAGCAATACATTAGTTCTAACAAATTATAAAAAAGAGACTATACATCCCGTTTAATTAGTTGAATTGCCTATTTCTTGTTTTTCCGCGATTCGCATCGAAGAAAAACAATAGAATAAGCCTAACTAAACGATAAAAATTGTATGGTCAATACATGAATAACTTTAAACAACAAATTACTATTATCCTAACTAAATAAAAATTTCACATTAGATATTGAAATGATAACTTTTCAATTTCCTGTAATTGGGTATAAAAAAACACAGCCAATCGGGTTTTACCTGATTGGCTGCGTTTCTGATTATTTGTAAACTTATTTTACGAATATGTACAGACGTCTTGACCAATCATTGAAATGATAATGACAGCAACACATACACATATACATAAATAATGAATTCATAAAATATAATTTACAAGTTGTATTTTTTTTTGATCAGATTCCAATCAATAAAGTCCTTGAATAGGAAAGCTGATAAAATTACTTTTTGTTTGTCTTTCGATAATGCAAAGATAAGGGGTCTTTTCTGTTTGTGAAATACCGCTTTTAGGGTATATTTAAGTAAATATTGAAATTATTCTCGAAGTATTTATCATTGGTGTCCGAAAAACCTTAATGTAAACTTCTTATAACTGCTTTATGTAAAGGTTGGGCATTGTGTCGCCCCTATGGGGCTTAAAATTCACATTAAACAATATTCTACCATACTATCGTCCCTCTGGGACTTTTTCAATTAGCTGCATCGCAGCGACAGTATGGTATTCAGTAAGTTGCGCTAGCTATATTAGCCCCATAGGGGCGACAGTATAAGAATTTGTTTTTATAGGACAATAATAATTGTTTATAGATAAAAACTTCATCTTAATAACCCCAAAAAAACAAAAACAGTCGGGAAGTAACCAACTCCCGACTGTTTCAAACAAATAAACACAAGCATTTTTGTGCTTGTGCATCATAAAAAATAAATTTAATTCTTTGGCAACTTCTTTACGGCGGTACTTAGCAAAAAATCAACATTCTTTGATACTGCCATGGCCGTATAGGTTGCACCGGTATGTGCATCTACCTGAACAGCTTTTGCGTCTTTCAGTGTTTTTCCCACCCAGGCATCGAAGAAACCTTTTTGCTCCAGCTTATTCACAAATCGCTGTGTTTCCCAATTGGTCAAGAGTGCAACTTTTTTTATCGTTTTGCTCTTATCTACCAAAATCATTACCGGCGTTAGATTATTGTAGCCCTTTACGTCCTGACAAAACGAAGCACTCGACATCGCAAACCCTATCGTTTTATTTTTGTCATTCAGTACCCGGTACCAGTAATCGTTCACCTTTTCCACCTTTACGGCATCAGGATATACACTCTGAACCACCTCTTTGTTCGACACCTCGTGCAAAACCGGATTCTTATCCTTTCTCTCTCCTGCCCTCTCCTGAGCAAATGCAACATTAGTCACCAGCATTAATGCTAAAAACACTCTTTTATACATAAAAAAACTCCTATTTAAACGTAAACTTTTACTACCTGTTTTCTTTGACTACGGAACAGCTGCAGGGTTTAATGAGGCTGAAAAATATTTTTGAAGGTATTTACTATTCCTCCTCTCATATGTCCCCTATCAAGGGGACGAGCGTAGCGGAGGGGTTCAGTTTTAAAACACAAAATGCCTGTATCCTGCGTTGCCTTTCACGGAAGTAGCAGGAAAAAGATCTGTTCACAAAACACATTTTGTCATGTGAGGTCAAAAAACCTGTCAGGGTTGAACGTGAATACCCCGTTAAGCGAAGCACAACAGGGTTGGCAAAAATAATTATTATTAGCTTTTATCGCATTTACCTTTATTTAGGGTGAGTAAAACAAAAGAGTTATCGAATAATCCCTATTCATATTCGTAGTGCCAGTTTACGATACCGTAATCTAACGTTTCAAATCCGTAATCTCATATTACGATACCGTATTCCCCGTTTTCGTATCCGTAATACCAATTTACGATATCGTAAAAGGTTTTTCATATCCGTAATAGGCCTTTACGGTATCGTAAAATCAAATTGCAATACCGTAATTTTTCAATTAGGTATAGAAACACAGGCGTTTACCTCCGTAAGAACTCTTCACAATAAACATCTCTATTTCTTCAAGGTGCTTTGTTGTCATAAAAAAGTGATCTATTGTTCTATTTATACGACTCAACGCCCTATCCTTGCACTCCATTATTTTACCCAACCGACTTGTTCAACTGCCCAATCGCACTGACACAACAATACATCCCTTTCTCCCACTTTTAGGGCACTCTATCTTCTGCCGAAAACGATGCAATGCCGCTTCTACCCTACCGGATAGAATATCGTAAGTACCAGCTTGTTCCACCACCTATAGCAAAAAACAACTATTTTAAATTTTAATTAAACAATACGTTGTTAATGCGAAAATTTGTTTCTACCTTTGGGGCTGAATTTTAATTAAAAAAGAAAAGAAATGCATCACCTAAAGTGGAAATATGCGAACTACAAGTTCGCACATATAAAGCTATATGAAGATGTATGTGCAACTTAGTTACACATATATTGGTGTTAGTGGCAATTTAAAAAAACAAAAACAACCTCTATATGATAAGATATCTTTTTACGATTATTATAATGTTGATGTTTATCGGTTGCAAAAAAGACAAACCTCAAAAACAAGAAATTAGACATAAGGATTATTATATCAAAGTTGAGGGAAGTCGAAGATATATGAAGATTGACAGTAAATCAACAATTAAAGAACTGATTCCACGCTTGAGAACTAACCACGAATTCTATGAAACTGGAAAGGGCTATTGGATTGGTTATAACGACTTAATGTTTTCTATTGCAGCACATTCAGACAGTGCAATTACTCCATTATTAAATTTCATAGACACAACTAAAAGTAATGATGCCAAATTTGCGGCGCTTTATACAATCCATTTAATTGGGATAAATTGTGAAATACAGGGAAGAACTTATGAAGAATTCGTCAATTTAAAGGCAAGAGATGCATTATTCAAATTATTAGCCAAGAATGATTACTTGAGAACAGATGCAATGCAACTATTAATTCGAGACCCGAGAGAATCAGACGTTCCGAAATTATTTGATATTTTAGATTCTACAGCGACAGATTGTTGGCAAATTACGAGTGGATTACTGAGATATGTCTTAAAAGACAAACCAGTGGCTCAAGAAGTTCCAGAAAAAATGTTGGATAAGAAAATCAAATTGAAAAAACAAATTAATTTCCCTGAAAGGAAAAAGTTTGGTGAGTTTTTTAAAGAGTTTTCTAAAAAGCATGGTGATTTTGTGAAAGTTGAGAAAACCTTGTTCAATTACAATTATCAAATGCCAGTTATTTATGGAATTGACAACAATGAAATCACTTTAGGCTATTTAACTGGACTTTGCAATACGACAGATTATTGTTTTATTAGTCCAAATTTTCAGTACAGTTATAAAGATGGAAAAATAAAGTTTTTCTCTGCACAAACAACAAAAAACATTTGGCTTGATTGGTGGAGAAACCAACGAAATTCATATAAAGATTCTTTAAGACATAGTTACAAAAAAATAGAATTTAGAAAATTTTAAATCAAAAAACTGCCACTAACACACGCTCTCGGCATTGGCTATCTGACGTGCATTTCGCAGGTTTTGCTCCCGCATTCACTTTGTCGTTTCACGACAGCGAACGCTCCCGCAAACTGCCAATGCACATAGCCTCAGTCGTTAGGCACAATGATAAAAAAAAGAAAGAATGGCACACATTATTAGCAAAATTCAAATCGACAACTTTAAATCGATTAAAAATCAAGAGTTTGAACTTTCAAACTTCACTCCTCTTGTTGGTTATAACAACGCAGGTAAATCAAATATCTTAGAAGCAATTAAATGGATTTTGAGAAAAACATCTTTGCCCCTTTCTTCATTTAACGATGCCAACCAACCGATTACAATGATTGCTTCAATAGAGGGAATTTCAGAAGATATTTTAAATAATATTGACCAAGCTCATCGAGCCCGAATTGAACCTTTTTTAAATAATGAGACATTAACGATTAAGAGAATCCAAGAAACTCCAGGACAAACGGTCGCCCAAATAAGACTTCTTGTATTAGACCCAAATGATAACATCACTTGGCAAAATAATCCAGCAGGAATAGATAATGCAATAAAGGACTTATTTCCCGAACCAATTCATATTGGAGCGATGGAAAATTCAGAAGATGATATTTCTAAATCAAGTAGTACCTCTACGATAGGAAAATTACTTGCAGAAATTATTGGACCAATAGAATTACAGTATGGTCAACAAGTAAATGATGCATTGAATGGACTCAAAGACATTCTTGATGTAGAAGGTGCGAATAGAGCTCCTGAGTTAGAGACATTTGACCAAGAAATAAATGACAAGTTGGATGCATTTTTTCCAGACATTAGAGTAAAAGTACATATTCCTACACCTGAGCTAAAAGAGGTTTTCAAAAAAGGAACAATAAAAGTCTATGAAAATTTGTTCCCAAACCCAAAGGATGTGAGCTCATTAGGTCACGGGGCTCAAAGGTCAATACAAATGACGTTGATTAGACATTTAGCAGACTTGAAGTTAAATCAACAACAAAATAAAACAACCACTTTGTTGCTAATTGATGAACCCGAACTCTATTTACATCCACAAGCTGTTGAAATATTAAGGAAATCATTAAATATATTATCCAATCAAGGCTATCAAGTAATATTTTCAACACATTCGCCATTTATGATAACCCAAAAAGATGTTGGAAACACAATTTTAGTTAGAAAAAACGGTATTCTAGGAACATATAAGAGGACAACTCTTAAATCGGCGATTCCTATAATTGAGAATCAAGCACAACATCAATTAACTCTATTGTACTCTTTAAGTAATTCGAGCAACATTTTATTTTCAGAAAAAGTCATTTTAGCTGAAGGTAAAACTGAAAATAGGCTTCTACCTACAATTATTGAGAAAGTAACTTCTAAAACGATATTACTACATAAGACAGCTTTAGTGAAAATCGATGGTTCTGGAAATACTCGAAAAACTATGCAAGTTTTAAGCACAATGGATTTGCCAACAAAGGCGATTGTAGATTTAGATTTCGCATTAAAAAACGGAATCTCAGAGGGGTATTTACTGGCAAACAATGCTGATATTCAAGCTTGCTTAAACGAAGTGGCAAATATTGCTGTTGCTAATAATATTGCAATTGGAGTTGATGGTTGGCCGACAAAAAACGGAAACTCAGTTACGGCTGCAGAAGGTTTTGCCATTCTAGCTCAATCACCAAACATCCAACAGAATATTATCAATATTAGTGCTGTAATGCAAGCCAACAATATTTGGATTTGGAAAAAAGGAACTATTGAGAATCACCTAAGTCTAACTGGCAAAAATGAGGGTGTTTGGGCTAACTTTTGTAATAATTTGGAACAAACTGACTTGCAGACATTACTACCAAATGACTACCAAGAAGTAGAAAATTGTATACATTGGATAATGAACTAAATCACTGTGCCTAACACACGCTCTTGGCATTGGCTGACTGACGTGCATTTCTGCAGTTTTGCTCTCGCATTCACCTTGTCGTTCCACGACAGCGAATGCTCCCGCAAACCGCCAAATGCCCATAGCCTCGGTCGTTATGGGGCAAGTGTATAAAAAGAAAATGAGACGAATAATAGTTACTGTTGGACTTTTTATATTGAGTGGACTTTCCATTTTCTTGTATTGGTTTGGAAACCATGGACGCTTAATGTTCAGACCTCATATGACTGAAGACTGGATAATATGGGGAACTGCAACTGTTTCATTTTTAACGGGTATCTATCTGACTTTAAAACAACTGAACAAAAGAAACGAGAAATGAAAGTAAGAATTTTAATTACCTTGTCCTCGCGGATATATAACCATTACTTACTTGCACAAAAGTGCGGCGGGCTGGTCGGTGGGAAACTTGTCTGAACCTGGATTCAGCAGATGAATCAGATAAAGACAGAGGGGCACATTTGTCTGAATCAGAATTCTCAGAATTTTAGAATTTACAGAATAAGAAAAATATAAATCTATTGTCTATGGAAAAAGACAAGTTGACATTTAACATAATAGGATGTGCTATGAAAGTGCATAACACACTAGGCAATGGTTTTCAGGAAGTAATTTATCAGCGTTGTTTGTCTATTGAATTGCAGCGTGCCGGATTAGATTTTGGAAGAGAAGTAGAACAACCCATTTATTACGAAGGCATACAGGTTGGCACACGTAGAGCCGATTTTGTAGTTGAAAATAAAGTGATTGTAGAACTAAAAGCATTGACGAATCTGGAAGATGTTCATTTAGCGCAAGCAAAAAATTATGTTGTGGCGTATAGATTTGAAAAAGGATTGTTGATAAACTTTGGTGCTAAAAGCTTACAGTATAAATTAATCTTTAATCCCTGTCTTAATTCTGAAAATTCTAAAATTCTGTGAATTCTGATTCAGACAGGATAGTAGCAAATGTATTTGTAGTGGAACAAGCTAAGGTGTTTTGTATCTTGTTTTGAAAAAACAATCTATTCTTCTTTTTTTGCTCTAACGAGCAACACACCGATTACAAATTGGCGGGAGCGTGGGGAGTGAGAACCCCCTTATATAATTTGGATTTATGGAAAAACAACAATTAAACCTTAAATGGGTAGTACTAATCGTTCTATTGACGATTATACTAAATGTAGGATATAATTTGTTTAATCCCAGCATGGATAGAGTAGTTAATTTAGCAGAGTATGAATGGAAGAGTTTTGCTAATCAAAACTACTTAAAGTTAAATGACTTCAGTGGTCCAACTATTGATTTAAGTAGTGATAAGTATTATATCTTTCGCTGGCAAAAAACTACTAAAAATGATTCAATAAATATTTATGAAGTAAGTATTTCTAAGAATCATTCAGAAGAACCTTTTGTTACAGGAGAATAGCTTGTTATTTATATCAGTAGCATCTTACTTGCACTAAGGTGCGGGCTGGTCGGTGGGTAATTGTCTGAACCTGAATTCAGCAGTTGAATCAGATAAAGACAGAGGGGCACATTTGTCTGAATCAGAATTCCTCTGTCCTCGCGGATATCTAACCATTACTTACTTGCGCAAAAGTGCGGGTTGGTCGGTGGGAACCAATCAGAACCATTCTGCAAAGAATAAGATAAATACATCCGGAGGGACGAGGTAATATGAAGGTGGAAACTATTCTTAAAGCGTAAACCCAGTTTGCCGTAGTCTCCAGACTACGGCAGGTTAGAAGAAAGGCTCTTGCCTTGCATATCAAAAATAGAATATGGAAAGCAAGAGCTTTCCCTTTCGTCAGTAGACGGACAAGTTCTAGCGTTGACATAGCGGAACGGTATGCCAAACATCGGAAACAATATGATTTACGCTACGGGGAACGGGGAGACGGAGTTTTGTTACAGTATTTTAATGCTTAAATATTTCAAATTAATGAAACATATTATTCAAAGATTTCTAACTGGAATCATTCTGTTACATGGATTTTCTATCTATGCTCAAAACGATTCTATGTATTATAATGAAACAGTTAAACCAAGAATTCGTGTAATTATTGATAATGACTTTGGTGGAGACCCCGATGGATTATTCCAATTGGTGCATCATATACTA
The DNA here is from genome assembly GCA_963664445.2 of uncultured Paludibacter sp. GTDB lineage: Bacteria > Bacteroidota > Bacteroidia > Bacteroidales > Paludibacteraceae > Paludibacter. The sequence continues at coordinate 1,408,277 of CAXXUM010000005.1, read as the reverse complement.
TCGCCATCGGTTGAAATTAAAGGAATAATTGGTTCTCAACATTATAATGGCGGATTTTATGGTTCGCCGGGAACGGCAACCTATGCATGTACTCAAATAAATGAGCTGTTAAGTTTAATGCAATTAAGTGGAAAACTTCCTGTTTATGAGGGAGGAGCTTCCGGATTGTCAGATATTAAAACTCCAATTGTATCAGCTGGCGCAAAGGCTATCGTGCAGGAGGCAATGCGTGAAGATACAAAAATGCCACTATATGTAGTTTGCGGTGCAGGCTTAACAAATATAGCGAGTGCTTATCTTATGGAACCTCGAATAGCTAAAAAAATTATATTGATTTGGATTGGAGGTGCGGAATATCAAGGATTAGCACTACCACCTCCCAGGGGAAAAAATCTTGAATATAATTTAGGGATTGATATTAAAGCCTGTCAGGTAATTTTTAATGTTTCTGATATTTCAATTTGGCAAGTACCAAGAGATGCCTATCGGCAAGCATTATATTCATATTCGGAATTGGTTTATAAAATCAAATCAAATGGCATCACTGGTAAATTTCTAGTCGAAAAACTTGAGGATTTAATGAAAAGGTCTAAACGTTCTCTTGGAGAAGCCTATGTTTTAGGTGATAGTCCTTTAGTTTTACTTACTGCTTTGCAAACCTCGTGGGAAATAGACCCGGCATCCAGTAAATATGTAATAAAAACAACTCCAAGAATTAATGATTCCGGATTATATGAAGAAACTTCGGAAGGTCGTAAAATTAGAGTTTATACCAATTTAGACACTCGATTAATGCTTGACGATTTAGTTGCAAAACTAGCTTTATTGAATTTGAAAAAAATAAAAAAATGCCCCCGCTGGCGCGTTTCTGTGAACCGTGACAAAACAAAGGAGAAATTGTCTGAACCTGGATTCTGCAGATGAATGAGAAAAGACAGATACTTTGAAAATCTGATACATCCGGTCATCTAATATAATCGTGGTTCAGATAGAGGTAGCAGCGAATGTATTTGTAGTTGAACAAGCTAAGATGTCTTGTTTTGAAAAAACGATCTATCCTTCTTTTTGCTCCAACAAGCAACACACCGATTACAAATCGGCGCGAGCGGGGGGTTGTGCGTCAGTGCAAAAAAAAACAAAGATTTCTGCAATTTGAAAATAATCAAAAAATTGAACACATGAAAAAAACACTTCTTTTGACCATATTGACAACAATCTGCTTTTTAGCCAAAGGACAAGAACTTCCAACAATTCCAGCTAATGGATTTTCATTCCCAATTGGAAGTAAATTTACAATAAAACTAACGCCTGTTGACTCGACAAATTTCGACTACTCTATCATAAAATTTGAGAAGTTTGAAAAAACAGTCGACACATTCGAAACATGATACATTATTCAATAAAACGGGCAATGACAGTACAATTACTTTCTACTTCTGTTTAGGAACTCATGGTGACAATGAGGCTGAAAAGAAAGAAAATATGAAGGTGCTTCTTCTGATGAAGAACTACACAAAATACATGTTGAAGTACACTTCTGAAATCCAGAGAAAAGTTGATGGAGAATATGAATCAACTTCAAATGTAGGAACATTTCCTGGTTCTATGGGTAATGAAATGTGGCCTTACATGATTTATTCAATTGGACTAAGAGAATTTAAGAAAATGAAACACTAAACAACCCTCGTTGAGCGTAGTTTGGCGGTATTAAGTTCGGAGAAGTCTCTATGCCAAACATCGGAAACAATATGATTTACGCTGCGGTGAACAGGGGAAAGACATATAGAAACAATGACAAATTTCAAATATAATCCGAATTTTATAATATCAAAGAATATGAAGCAATTTATTTTATTGACAACTTTTATTCTATTTACTATTTCTACATTTAGTCAAACAGAGAATTTGAAAATTATATGGCCAGAAGAATACAAATGGAAAATACGTACTAATCAAGAAGACGAGACATCACACTTAATCGAAGTTATTCCTGAAAAAGAAGAAATAAATTCATGGACTATTTTAGGTGCTATGAATACAGTCAAAAATACGACAAACACTACAACGGATCAGGTTATTAAGTCGATGACTGAATCATCATTAAGCGAATCCCCAAATGCAAAGTTGACTATTTTGGAAAAGAATGATTCGACCAAAAACAATTGGATTATATTTAAGATTGAGACTCCAAGTTTTCCGAATGACCCAATACCAGAATCACAATTATTTTATGTAATACAAGGAGAACAATCCCTATTTATGAACTTTGTAGCTATTAAAGAGGAAAGACTTTCAAATGACTTTATTACAAAATGGACTAAGGTTTTTAAAAGCAGTCAGCTTATTTATAAAAAATAACCTCGACTCCGGCTCGATTGTATCGCGTGGGAAAACCAACAAATAATTAGTATTTAAACATAGAATTTGTGCGGCAGCGGGTCCTGTTTTGAGAAAACAATCTATTCTTCCTTTTTGCTCTAACGAGCAACACCCCGATTACAAATCGGCGCGTGCGGGGGGCAGAAGATATATATATATGAAAATTACAAATTTGATATCAGACAAAAAGTCCCAATAGAAAGATCATCTGCTTTTCTATTGGGACTTCTGTATATCACTCAACAACAATAAATTATTGAGAGTGTTTTTATATAAACACCGGAATGAATAAATGGACTTTATTTATATTCAATCGTTATATTATTTAATTTACCGGTAAAGGCAAAAGGTACTTTGTAGCGATCAGTAACAGGTGAGTTTCGGTCAGAACCAATATCGATACCATCTTTGTAAACAGCTATATAGCCTTCAGATGCGACAATATTTCTTTCAGCTACTTTTTGGTCGTTGATGTATATGGCTTCTGTTCCGGCAGGTGCAGTAAAGTTTCGTCTTCCTTTCTCTATAGGTGCTGTGTAGTTGAATTCAAGTCTCAATTTTGATTTCCCAACTGGAACTGAAATATCCGACTCCAAATACCTAACAATAGTTCCTGTATTATGAGCCACTTGAAATTTCCCGTCCTTAATATATAGGCTTAAACCATCAAATTCTGAACCCGTTGCAAATAAAACGCCTTGATCTACAGTTGATTTTAGTTCTATATCAGCAGTTATGCTAAATGGATCGCCTTGAAATTGCGGACCACTATAAGTGAGCAATTGGTCAATTCCAGTGTATAATACTACTTTTTTTATTTAAACCAAACGGACTACGTGCTCTACCACCGGCGCTATGACCCAAGGCATTATCATTTAATGGATAAACATTATATTTAATGGCTTCTTGTTCAAATACTGCTTGCAACTCTTTTACTTTTTCAGGGAATTTGGCAGCCAAATCAATACGTTCATTGAAGTCTTTTTTCAAATCATACAGTTCCCACACATCTTTCGCAAAATCTGTTCCCGATTGATGAAATACAGAGGCTTTCCAACCATCTTTTACGATAGCACGTTTTCCAAACAGTTCGTAATATTGTACGGTGTGACGGTTTGGTGCATCCGCATTCTTAAGGGAATAAACTAAACTCGTTCCCTCGATAGGTTCTTGTTTATAACCTTTAATCACTTCGGGTACTTTAGATCCGGTAAGTTCATAAATTGTTGGAGCAATGTCAATCACATGACCATATTGTCCGCGGATTCCACCTTTTTCCAATCCTCCATTTGGATAATACACAATCAACGGTTGGTGAGTTCCACCTTCGCTATTAGGATCGGCTTTCCACAAACGAAAAGGTGTATTGGTAGCTTGTGTCCAACCTGAAGGAGCATCTTCAAACGAGTGTTCCGTACCAATCTTATCGATGTTTTTATATAATTCAGCCACTTGCTTATCTTCGTCCAAACTGCTGATATATCCATTTAATGTTCCATTTCTTGGACTATGGCTTGAACCATTATCGCCAATACTCACTAAAACAACAGTATTCTTATCTTGTCCTATTTCTTTCAGATAGTTTACAATACGCCCAAATTCATAATCGGCGTGTGTAAGGAAACCGGCATATACTTCCATAAAACGAGCATATACTTTTCGTTGTTCAGGAGTAAGGCTATCCCATGATTTTACGGTCGGGTCACGGTCGGGCAACACAGCATCGGCAGGAATAACTCCTAATCTTTTTTGACGGGCAAATACTTCTTCACGGTACCAATCCCAACCCTTATCAAACTTACCTTTGTACAAGTCACTCCATTTCTTATCCACCTGATGTGGCGAGTGAATAGCTCCTGAAGCAAAATAAAGGAAAAAAGGCTTTTCGGGTTGAATAGATTTTTGATTGGCAATATAACTAATGGCTTTGTCTGCCAATAATGTGGTTAGATGTTTGGTGTTTGGTTCAATGTCAATTACCTTTCTGTCTTCGTACAAATTTGGATGATATTGATCGGTATGGCCAAGTTGAAAACCATAGAAATGGTCGAAACCACGCCCTACAGCCCATCGGTCAAAAGGGCCATTGGCTGTAATTTCGTCTAGCGGTGCTACGTGATATTTACCAACGGCAAAATTGTTGTAACCATTTTCGTGCAGTACCTCGGCAATAGTTGCTTTATCACCCGGCATGATAGCATCGTAACCAGGATAACCACTGGAACTATAATTCAGTGTTCCCATGTGTACGGAATGATGGTTGCGACCCGTCAGCAAAGCAGCACGCGTTGGTGAACTAACACCTGTAGAGTGAAAGTTGGTGTAGCGTAGGCCATTGTTTGCCAAACTATCCAACACCGGAGTTTGCATTAAACCTCCGAATGCACTAGAAGTTCCATAACCAGCATCGTCAATCAGCCAAACCACCACATTAGGTGCGCCTTTAGGTGCTGTTTTCTTTTCAGGCCATGCTTCTTGTGAATCAGCAGCCGTTCTACTTATTTTGCCTTTAAATCCGGTGGCGGATGTCAATTGTTGCGGATTCTGTCCATAAGCACTCGTCAAGAATGATGTTGCTAACAGTCCGAAACTTCCTGTTTTTAAATACAATTTGTTCATATAAATATTTTTAATGACTTTATTTTATTTCTTCTAAAATTAAATCCCGAAATGCTTTGGCTGTTACTTCCAGTATTGCAGGTGAAGTTGTATTTTCATCATCTGTTTTTACATGAAAGAATGGATGTCCATACGATACGCCAGCAAAGCGTGTGTATCCTTTTTGAGCTACATACAACAGTTCGCCTCCGGGATTTTCGTTCGATAAAATCTTTTGTGCCTCAACGCCATTAAATGACTTTTCAAAAGCATCTTTTACAACTTTGCTAAAGAAAAATCGGCGATTAGGATCCACATTGGTTTGTTTTATCAAACCGTTAGCGGTATTTTTCCATTCCAGCGTGGCAGCACCGGCACCAAAATGTATCCATAGTTTTGTTTTATCTACAGGTGGTGCATCACGCTCTAAAAACTCATGTGCCCCTTTGAAGGCATGCTCGTGACCGGAATTGGCTGTAAATACAAAAGTATATTCTGACGCTTGAGTGGCTGCCCATTTGGCTAACCCCAGCCATATAGCTATACCTGAACCTCGTTCGCCACCACAAGTAAACCATCCGCTAATAGGAGTTGAAACAACTATATATTTATCACCGTGACCAATAATCCCATACACATTTCGACCTTGTACATCATTGAAAGTTCCATTGATTGCTAACGTAATAGGTTTTGCCGTTTTTGCAAAAGCAAGTGCTTTAGCACTATCTTTGGGTGCAATCAGAATAACAGGCACTCGCCACGGTTGTTGATTCTTGTTTGTATTATAAGCCTCAATCTCTCCCGATTCGTTATCGGTAATAGCTACAATTCCTGTCACTCCCAGATTAACTAACGAATCGATATATGTTTTCGGGTTAACTTTAGCCTGTTTAAGTGGAATATGGATTAATGCAATATCCCCTTTACCCAAAATTTTCACTTTACGGGTATCTACCAATCTACCTGTTACAATCCGATTGATTTTCTCATTAACCCACCAAAGTGGAAATGCCTGAATTGTATCTTTTCCTCCGGATAGAAAAACTTTTTCAGGAAAGAATTGTCTGATAGGGAATTCGAGACATTTTACTTTATATCCAACTGAGCTTAATTCTTTTCCTATCCAATCGGAAGTTTCCAAGTCTGTTGGAGTTCCTGTACGATGCTCTCCTAGTGACACATATTTCTTTACTGTAGAGAATAACTGGCTTCCATTAAAGTAGTCTATCTCAGCATGAGTCTGCGCTATTGCTGTGAGGTTTAATAGTTGCAGTAAAGCAAAAATTATATATTTTGTTCTCATCACCAACCCGGATTTTGTGTAAGTTTTGGATTTCTATCAATCTCACCTTGCGGTATTGCATAAAGGTAATGTTTAGCTGCAACATTCGTTTTTTCCAACTTTTTGTAATGCTTTTATAAGAATACCCTTACCTTCCGGCCCAACTCCTGTCACTTCAGTACCTGTTTCCCTTATCAAATCAAAGTAGCGATGGTATTCTGCAACCAATTCCAGTCTTCTTTCCAGGTAAACGGAGTCACGGAACTGGTCCTTTGTCAATCCAGCCGTAAGATCGTTGATTCCGGCTCTTTTTCTGATTTTATTGAAAGATACATATGCTTTTGCAGTCGGACCATTCAATTCATTTTCTGCTTCTGCATGTATTAATAATACTTCAGCAAAACGTAATATATTAGCATTAGCATCCGACTGTCCTGTTGCTGCGTAATTTGGATCCCAGTTTTTATTGATAAATGGGACTGAATCTCCGGGAGCATTTAATGTGAAATACTTTTTCCCATCAGTTGGACTAATATAGTAAGTTACAAAGGACACTCTTTTACGTTTGTCCTTGTTGTTGTATAGTTTGTATAAACTGAAATACTTGTCGGTACCTACTGTATAAAAAGCCAACTGATTACCATACGAGCCCTTCAAACCCGGAACTCCTGAACGAATATCGCTGGAGGTTACCAAATGCCCGGTACTTATAGTACTACCTTTTATTTGTGCTGAAAAAATATGTTCCTTGCCATTTTTATAAGCTGGTAGAAAAACCTGAGAATAATCATCAAGAAGAGCATAACCGTAAGAACCATTAATAACTTCTTCGGCTAATTTTACTGAATTACTCCAATCACGTTGGGTTAAATATACTTTAGATAATAATGACTTAGCAGCACCCTCAGTAGCACGACCTGCTTCACCCGTTGAACCATTTTTAAACAAGTTTGCGGCTTCAACCAAATCCGTGATTATTTGAGCATAAACCTGCTCCTTAGGGGTTCTTGCCACTTGAAGTTCAGGAATAGTCAACTTTGTCTGGTCAGTTAACAATAAAGGTACATCACCATAAAGTCGAACTAAATTAAAATAATAGAATGCCCTTAGAAAGCGTGATTCACCCAGCAATCTATTTTTCAACTTATCATCCATAGTTATTTCCGGAATTCTCTCCAACGCTATATTGGCTTTATTAATGCCTTCGTAGTGCTCAGTCCATATTTGCTGAATACGAAGATTAGTAGATGCGTGCAAGAGCTTTGCAAGAGCACGAACTTCTGCATTCGGCGATCCTGGTCCGGCATCCAAATCATCAGTCATAAAATCTAATCCGGTATCGAACAATCTGTTATACATCGGTTGAGCTCCAACTTTGTTATCAACAAGAGGATAATAGATAGCATTTACAGCTGAAATAGCGTCACCTGATGTTTTATAGAATTGATCGGGTGAAATAAATGATTCCGGTGCTTCTTCGAGAGTTGTACAAGCTGACAAACCGGACAAAACAATGGCTAGTAGAATATATATTTTTTTCATAATGATACATGTATTGATATTAATGAATTGTAATTAGAATGTAATGCTAACCCCACCAATGACTGTTTTGGCTGTAGGGTATGCTCCACGATCCATTCCTGAACTTATTGAATTTTGCCCATTTGTATTTACTTCAGGATCGTAACCGGTATAGTTAGTCCATGTAACTAAGTTTGATCCGGAGACATAAATACGCGCAGCTTTCAATTTAATTTTCGAAATAAGCTTTTTAGGGAAAGTATATCCCAGAGATATATTCTTTAGACGAATATAAGAACCATCTTCAACAAACCGATCGGATATTGTTACGGCCGGATTTTCAATAGCCTTATGCATATCAGTATTCGTATTCGTCGCTGTCCATCGGTTTAATAATGTTGCAACAGCACCGGTATATCCTGTTCCCAATTCTAGATTAGCTCGCGTCCAATTAAAGATTTTATTCCCGTAAGATGAATTTAAAAATACAGACAAATCAAAATTCTTGTACCTGAATGTATTTGTTATACTTGCCAAGAACTTAGGTTGTGAACTACCAACAATAGTTCTGTCAGCATCTTGTGTTATTTTACCATCTATGTTTAAATCTTTGTACTTTTGATTTCCGGTGGAAGCATCTACGCCATCAGTTTGATACATATAAAAAGTTCCAACAGATTCCCCGACCTTAATAATCTGTGTTGGTAAGGTAGTAGTACTAGCAGGGTCAGTAACAAAGAAATAATCAGCGCCCCCTAAACTTAACACTTTGTTTCTATTGGCAGAAAATATAAGATTAGTAGTCCATTCGAACTTACCTGTTAGATTTTGGGTCTTTAGCCCGACTTCAATTCCCTTGTTTTCAACAACACCTAGATTTTGAAATGCACTTGATAAACTTGATGAGTATGGTACGGGGACTTCTAATAATAAGTCAGAAGTTTTTTTGTAGTAGATATCTGAGGTTAATTGTATTCTATTTGTAAATAAGGCCAAATCAAACCCTAAATTATATTGAGCTGTTTTTTCCCATGTTAAGTCAGGATTCGCAAAACTACTGGTTGCAAATCCGTTTACTAAGGTATTAGCAAAACTATATTGATAATTGGAAAGGCGAGCCAGTGATTTATAAGGATCAATTTCCTGGTTACCGGTCAAACCAGCACTAAGACGAACCTTCAATGAGCTGATTTGTTTGATACCTTTCAAAAACTTTTCATTGGAAGCATTCCATGCAATAGCAGCAGATGGAAATGTTCCCCATTTATTATTTTTTCCGAAACGAGAAGAACCATCGGCACGAGCTGTTAATGTCAACAAATAACGTTCATCATATCCATAATTAATTCTGGCTAAGTACGATTGAAGTGTCCATTTGCTGCTTAACGATGATGGAGCAACCAATACGGAACCTGAACCAATATTGTTAAATGTAAATACATCGCTGACAAAATTAGAAGAACTTGCACTATAGGTTTCTGTAAGTGACTTTTGTTGCGTATTACCGACAAGAATATCTAATTTATGTTTTCCACCAATTGTTTTGTTGTAGTTTAGAGTGTTTTCGTTCAACCAATTGAGAGTAGACAAGGATCCAATAGACGCATTTCCACCAGTAGTACTTTCGTATAGTGTAGAAGGTAAATATTTGTTCTGTTTGTTATTGATAATATCCGTACCCAATGAAATTTTAGCTGTTAATCCTTCAATAATCTTATATTCACCAAAACTATTCAGCAAAAACCTTGTCGTGTTTGTTTCGTTGATTTGCTGTGATAATGTTGCAATAGGATTAGCTACAGTGGTACCATAACTACTGTTTGATGAAAAATCTCCATTGGCATCCCGCACTGAAACTACCGGAACAATTGACAAAATATTTTGTACAATTCCACTTGGAGCTACGTAGGCATGCGTTACACTTCCATTCAAGTAAACCCCAATCTTGAATTTTTTATTCAACTCGTGATCGAGATTTAATTTTCCAGAATACCGATCAAAACCTGTATTGATAATTACACCATCTTGTTTGAAATAATTTCCGGAAAGTAATATTCTGGTTTTATCAGTTCCTGATGAAATTGAAATGGTGTGACTTTGTACTGGCGCATCTCTGAAAGCCGCTGCTTGCCAATCTGTTCCCACACCTAATGAATCCAGTTGCGATTGTGTATATAACGGGCTTTTACCAGAATCTTTCAAGGCATCATTTTTCAATGATCCCCATTGAGAAGCATTTAACAAGGCTATTTTTTTAGCAACACGCTGAACACCATAATAGGCATCATACGTAACAGATGAGCTACCTTTCTTTCCTGCCTTAGTTGTAACCAGAATTACACCATTGGCACCACGAGAACCATAAATAGCAGTTGATGATGCATCTTTTAGTACATCTATAGACTCAATGTCATCAGGATTGATGCTTGAAAGTGGATTAATACTTGCACCACTAGTAATACCTGCATTAACAGATGCATCGCCATTATACACAGGGAAACCATCAATAACATATAGCGGCTCATTACCTGCATTAATGGAAGTTCCACCTCTGACACGGATGGAAACTCCTCCACCTGGCTGACCGCTCGATTGTGTAACCTGTGCTCCAGAAACTGCACCTTGAATAAGTCTGTCTGCTGAGGAAACTGGTAAACCCTTTAATTCAGTAGGTATTGAAGAAAAAGATCCCGTGAAGTCACTCCGTTTCTGTGTTCCATAACCTACAACCACTACTGCACTTAATCTGTTCTGATCTTCAGTTAAGTAAATAGTCGTTGGCTCGGCTTCGTAAACGTCAATTTCCTGACTTTTAAAACCTGTAACTGAAACAACTAAAGTGGTGGGGAGAGCTTTTACATTTAGATTAAAGTCTCCATTGGCATTGGTCACAGTACCAACTTTTTGACCTTTTACCTTTACGGTGGCACCAATAACAGTTGCTTTGGTGTTTTCTTCGAGAACTTTGCCTTTTATATCAATCTGCTGTGAGAATGCAGAGAGGTTGGTGAAAACTGCAAACAGGAATAGGGCTCCATATCTGCGTGCGAAATCATTCTGGAACCTTTTGTGGGTTCCAAAAAATAATAGTAATTTTGTCATACAATTTTTTGAATTGTAGCGGGCGTTTCCTAAATCAGTTTGCCGACGGAGAAGGGAGCGCTCGCTTTTTGTTTATAAATAAGAACTTTTTTTACTTCTGGGTAAGGAATTTCTCCTTCAAATTACTGTTTTGTTCTGCTAATAACTGCTTGTCTAGATTCAGAAATCCTTTATCGTGATTGTACTGCTGACCGTCGGTCAATACCCAGGCTAAAAATGCTGTAACCTCTTTTCGTGAGTTCACAGGTGAATAAACAAAACCAATCTTTTCTACAGGTACTGTTTCAATCTGATTTTTTTCCAATACATCGATCACAAAGTCCAGGTTGCCTGTCAGGATATCCTTTGTATTCTTCTTCAAATCAAGCGGTAACAATGCAATACCATCTTTCAGTTTACGTGAATTGGTATCAAACAAATAGCCCAGGTTATTGTAAGCTATCCCGATAGAATCTTTTTTCAAAGCAGATAGAAGATAAATATCATCTCCCAACACTTTTTTACCACGGATTTCGGAAGTTAAGTGTCCAAAATAACCGGCCAAAGCAGTTGAAGCACATGCCTGATTATCGCGGGCATAGATGGTGGCTGCAAACTTAGGTTTTTCTTTCGTTGGCTCCGCATCGTAATCAACCACCTCGAAAAAAAGTTTGTCTATTTCCTTTTTATTAAAGCCTTTTTTCGCTGCTCCTAATAAAATTGGATTGGTTGGATTGGTTACCGGTAGCAATGCATATTTTCCGGCATAAACAATTGCCTGATCAGCTTTCAATTCATCTTTAGCCGGTTGGTGTGCTATGATACTTAAATCGGCAGTTTGTCCGGTGGCCAATTTAGGAGCAATTTTCAGTTTGGAGTTTGGATTTACTTTTGCATATTCAGCAATCCATTTTTCAATTAATGGATAAGTGAATTTCGTTCCGCTAATAAATACTGATTCAGAATTATTACTTTGTGCAAAAAGGCCGGTTGAAGAAATCAACAAAGCGAAAAGTAGCTGGGAAAATTTATTCGTTTTCATATTTTGAGTTTTTATATTTTAAATAAAATGGTGTTTCTGCCAATAGGTTGGACAAAAAGTTGAATAAAAAAAATGTGTAAAGTTGTAAGATAAAAGTAGTCTCTAAATTGCGCAGGGCAAATGAGGAGGTTGGAGACTATGTACGAAAAATCAACACGAACCGCAACAGCAGCACATTCGCATTGAACAAGATGAGGTAGAGAAAGGTAGAGAAGAAAATGTAATAGCCGACAATGATAATTGAATGTTTTCGGCGTGCTGCGCACTACTATGCCTACTCAGAGAGTTGACCGGTGCGTGTAGCGTGTTGTAATAAATACTTCGTTCCATTTTTATACCTGTTTATGCGTTGTAGCGAATACTAAAATACCTGAGTTCTCAGAATGAAATGTTTCTTTCGACAATGCAAAATTAGCTAATGCACACAATACCCGAAATACCATTAGTAGGGCATCATGGATACCTAGTTTATGGTATATTTTCAGTTATTTTAAGATATATCTAAATAAAATGAAACAAAAGGCAAATACGCAGAACAGAAACAGTATAAGTTTCACAGGAATATTCATTATTTTCCAACAAATCTTGACCCTTTATTATTCCACTAAATAAAAATTCCCCAACCGAAAATATGATTTCTCGATTGGGGAATAATGCACTATCAAAATTGCGTAGTTACTTTAGAATCATTTAAATAATTCATTTAGTTTTTCTTCCAGTTCTGCACCGTCTAAATTGTGGGCAATAATATTACCTTTAGGATCGATTAAAAAATTAGACGGGATAGTACGTACTGCGTATAATTTTGCAGGAGCACTGTCCCAGAACTTCAAATCCGAAACATGAACCCATGTCAAACCATCTTTGGCAATGGCAGTGGTCCAGCTTTCCTTTTTCTGATCGAGCGAAACAGCAAATATATTAAAACCCTTTGATTTGTATTTGTTGTATATCCTCACCAAATCCGGATTTGCACGGCGACAAGGTCCACACCACGATGCCCAGAAATCGAGTAAAAGATAGTTTCCAAAATAGCTGGAAAGCTTAATGGTTTTACCAGCTGGCGTTGTGCCCGAAAAATCAGTAGCCGGCTTACCCGCTTCCACCTTCTTTTTTACCGCGACGATCTCTTTCAGCTCTTTTATATAAGCCAAATCGGCTAAGGACGGATCGAATAAAGCCAAGTTATTTTCTAGCTCTTTAGGGCTTAGTGAACCGGCAAAATTACGATAAAGGATATAGGCCGCAACAGTTGAAGCTGGGTTCGCTTTAATCAACGAGTCGATAGCGAAACCGGATTGCTTTGCCTTATATTTTTCGAAAAGACTGTTAGCTGCCGAACCGGTGATTTTTGCGGAACGAACATTAGCAGTATCAATACTTACCTGAATAGGATTGTTTTCAATAAAAATATAATACGGACTGAACGATTCTTCGCGGTTGAGAGTCAAGCCAAATAAATCGGCACGCTTGACGCTGCCTTTGAAACTAAACTTACCATTTACAATTTTAGCGGAATCAAGAGTGAAAAAGGTCTTGTTTCTAAAATTCTTGAGGTATATTGTACCCGAAGAAACATTAATCGAGCCATTGATAACATAGCCAGGTTGTTGATCGAACGAAGAGAGAGTAATCACTATCAGTGATAGTAGAATAAGTTTTGCGTATGATTTCATTGTTATATTTTTTTATTGAATTAAAAATTTGTTGGGATTTCAAACGTATCGTGATAGGACTGACTGATAAACTTATCCACCCAGTTATAAAACAACGTGATTTCTTTTTCATCTATCGCACCGGAGGTTCTCCATTTCTGCTGATATACCGAAACTTGCGACTGGACCTGTTTCTCAATTGGAAGTATCTTTTGAAGAATTCCCTTCTGATCTTTGGTCAACAAAGCCGACAGGTTAATATAATCAGCTCCTTCACCCCTTTCGATGGGAAAAAGCTGCTTCTTTAACTGCAACGACCAATCATTCAACTTTGCTTTGCCTCGTTTATCCGCAACCAGAATTTCGGGTAATTTCATACCGGAAGTAATCCAAACCGGAATAGCAACAGTAGTCAATGGAGAGCCAAGAGTAGTCCACATCGTGGTTAGCTTAGGCGATTCGTTTTTAGCAATGCCCTGAACAACAATGGACGAAGCCGTCACATAGCGGGGTATATAATCGCGAAAAGCAGAAAAAACAGCTTCACTTCCACTCGCAGGAATATCATCATACAAATTGGTGCGCGTAATGCCATGTTTCAGGCTTCGGGACACATTGATAAAGAAATCTACCGAGATGGAGCCAGTCAGCGATGCCTGATACAGCAAATCCTGGGCTGCCTGATAACGTGATAATCCTTTGTCTTGCTTTCTGTCGCCCGAATAGGAAAAATTAGTCCGAACAAGGTAACCCAACGGAGCAATATCGGGATCATTTGCATCGTACTTTTTGTAGTTGTAATTGCCTGTTTCGTAATAAGCAGCACCACCTTTGGCATCAATAACACCAAAATTTGAACTTACATTCAAAGGTTTGGGCAGCGAATCGAGTAAATGCTCAAAATCGGCCAGCGTAGCACATTTTTGCAAAGCCAGTTTCATTATCAAACCATCTGCCCCATCGTCTTTACCCGAGTCGTTCGGATTCAGATTGTACGATGCCGAATTCATTATTGCAAACCCGGCTTTATTGAAACCCCCAAACACCTCTTTGCCAAGTGTATCTTTGGTATTCACCAATCCAAGATAAGGATATTTTCCATCCTGAAAAGCCACCAACATATTTTCCAGTTGGGGAGTATCCCGCTGCTTAAAAAGCAAAGGACGTCCATCAGCGGTATATTTCCCCGAAACAATGGCAGTAGTACAAGCCTGTAGCGGTTCGAAAGAAAAAATAACAATAAGAAATGCGATAATAGTGGTTATTCTCTGTTTCATATGCTTGGATTCATTATTTCTTTAAACAAAATACATCCAACAATTATCTCCTTAAAAAATGGATGATAATTGTTGAATGAGTTTGTATTGTTTTATTTATAAAGTAGTTGAAAACGACAGATGGTTATTCTTTTCAGAGCCCGCCTTATTTCGCATCAAACCATAGTTTTGTAGTCAGCAAATCCTTTCCCTGAACAGCCACAGATGCCTGATAACTTGTACCGTTCAACGATTGCTCAGTGCCCGGATAGAAGAAACGCGAAGGTATCTGTCCATCCAATACAGTAGCCGGCCCTGCAGTCAATTGAGGATAATCAAGTCTTCTCCATTCTGCAAAAGCATCCAATCCCTGTCCAAAAAATGCAATCCATTTTTGTGTACCAATAGACTTGGCATAATTCGTTGCATCGTATTTTACAATCGGCTGATTAAGATAATTAGCGATAACAGTTGCATCGGTAATCCCAAATTGGTTGAACGAGGCTGTAATTGCATTTTTATAAAGTTGCTCTGCATCTCCTGTTATGTAACCACGAGCCACAGCTTCAGAAAGATCGAATAGCACTTCGGAGTAAGCAAAAATTACTGCCGGCGATTGCGAAGTCAGGAAGTAAGTACCCGGTTTTGATGTTTTAGCAAAACCCTGACTATTAGCAGCACTGTTTGACAACCCATTAGCACCTCCAACATATTTACCTACACTAGCATCAGATGGTAGTTGGGCATACACCGGCAAACGTGGATCGGACAATTCATACAATTTATCAACCAGGGTCTTAGAGATACGATAATCATCGCGGGTTTCGAACCAGGCTGAGGCCGGATTTTGCTGTGGTGAACTGGTGTAAACGAACTGGAATATTTCACTGTTGCTACTGATTACACCCGCTGCATCTGTAGTTGCATCGATCACTGCTTGCTTGGCCAATGCAGGTTCTTTATCCGAAATACGTAATGCTATACGCAAACGAAGCGAGTTCACCAGTTTTTTCCATTTCGTGATATTGCCTTTATAAGCCAAATCACCGGTGACAGTACCATTGGCAGTACCTAGTAAAGATTGAGCTTGCTTCAAATCTTCGAGCAATCCGGTATACACTTCTTTTTGTGTATTATAAGCCGGTGTTACTTTCAGGCCAGCTTCTTTGTAAGGAATACTTCCATAAGCATCTGTCAGCAATAAGAATGTCCATGAACGCAATGTCAGTGCAATTCCTTTATAGTTTGAATTAGCCTGTTGATCTGAGAAATTCAGGATTGTGTTCAAGTCAGTAATGAGCGTTGAATAGCCGGTGTTCCACAAAGACGTAAAACTAGTGTTAGACACATCATATCTGTCCGGCTCAGTGTACTGAATCTTAGCCCAGTGCTGAACAAACAGCAACGATGAGTTAAAGTTACTTTCCGAGCCCCAATAAAGGTCGGCACCCTGCTTTAATGTTCCCGTTAACAGGTAAGGTGCCAGTGGTGTTTCAGTTGCATTTGGATTTTTATTGATTTCATCCAATGTGCTGTTGCAAGAGCTTAATGCCAGTGCAAATATAATTATATACGATAGTTTTTTTAGCATGATTTCCTGTTTTTAAAATTTGAGATTGACATTAAAGCTAAAGTTTCTGGTAGTTGGCAATGCAAGACTTTCCAGTCCCTGAGCATTTCCTGTGCTGAATGCAGTTTCAGGATCGATATTAGGTACCGATTTGTAAATAAAAAACAGGTTACGACCTGTAGCAGTTACACTTGCAGCATCAAATCCGATTTTCTTAATCAGTTTTTTATTGAAATTATAAGTAAGTTTTACTTCTCTCAACTTCACAAAACTTGAACTGTAAACATAAGCTTCGCTGATATTATACGATGCTTTGTAATATTCCTGAGCACTGATTACCTGAGTATTGGCAGCTCCGTTGGCATATACACCTGTAAAGATAACCCCATCATCATATACCGTTTCACCATTTGGAGCAGTTGCAGCTGTCAACAATGTTTTTGTACCGGCAGTATTATTGCTTGGATAATAGTAGTTTAATCCGCCATGGGCAGCATCGCGACCCGGAAGGGTTTGTGCCAGTACCCCGGTATAATTACCAGTTCGGTTGGTTCCTGAAAATATTTTTCCTCCCACACTCGCATCAATGAGGAATGACAATTCCAGGCGTTTGTATGTAAGTGTATTGGTGATACCACCTAACCAATCGGGAGTATAATGTCCGAGCACTCTGTTTTGAGGGTCGGCTTTTGGCAATCCGTTAGCACCAACTACAATATTTCCACTTGCATCGCGCAGATATGCTGTGCCATACAACGTACCATAAGCTTTTCCTACCGATGCCAATACATCTACACCTCCCGAAGAACCGATTGTGTAGTTTTGAATTTTTCCTGCATAATCAAGAATCTCTACTTTACTTTTATTTCTTGAATAATTCAAACCTACATTCCATTTGAAATTACGACCCTGAACAGGACTTCCATCCAATTGAATTTCGATACCATGATTGTTTATTCTTCCGGCATTGATTAACTGTGAAGTATAACCACTTGCAGCAGTAGTTTTTATTTCCAGGATTTGGTCAAAACTATTGGTGTTATAATATGCAACATCAAAATGTAGTCTGTTTTTCCAGAAAGCTGATTCGAGACCGAACTCGCTAGATCGGGTTGTTTCGGGTTTCAAGTCGGGATTCAGTTTCTTTTGCGAAGATGTTTGAATCGGGTTTCCGTCGAATGCTGTTTGAAAATTGTAAACGGTAGACAATTGGTAAGGATCAGCATCGTTACCTACTTCCGACCAACCACCACGTAGTTTCAAGAAATCAAGCGTATTGCTTTTCAGGTTCAACGCTTCAGATAACACTAAACTTCCGTTGATAGATGGATAAAAATAAGAACGGTTGCTGCTGGGCAATGTTGACGACCAGTCGTTACGGGCAGTCAGGTTCAGATAGGCATAATTCTTATAGCCCAATTGCGTTGAAGCATAACCACTGTACACTCTCAATTTTGAAAATGAGTTCGACGAAGTAAGTGCATCGCGCGAATTGGTCAATGTATACAAATCCGGTACAGCTAAACGTGGTGCTTTTTGGTAATTGTTAGCATAACTACGGTTACGAACATTAAATCCGGCAAGTGCATCCAAACTAAAATCTTCATTCAGCTTCTTAGTATATTGCAAGATAGCCTCTGTGTTTTTTTCGTCAACAGTATAAGCATCCTCAGCATACGATCCATAAGGAGTACCACTTGTACCATATTTGATAGTATATTTTCGGCGATCGTTATAATAATCGGTTCCTGTACGGAATTTAAAATTAAGCCCGTCGATAATTTTAGCCTCCAAATGTATATCACCGATCAAGCGGTTACGTTGCTGGCTGGTAGTATTATAATTAGCATTCCAATACGGATTGCTGTAATAGCTATTGTTCCAGTTGTTATTCCAGTTATTCTTCAATTGGTTGATGTCTACCTGACGTCCGAACCAAAGAAACTGAAGCATTACACCTGCAGCACGGTTACCTGATGGTCCACCAGGAAGAGTTGGAGCATTAGTTACAATATAATCGGCTGTTACCCCTACTTTTATATTTTTGGATAATTGATAGTTAGAATTAATGGTGAAGTTCGTTTTGTTTACCTCACTATTAGGCACAGTTCCTTTTTGTTTTTGGTTATTAACTCCCAAACGGAAATCAAGATTTAGCATCGGGATCCCGCAACAGAAATACCATTATCAAAAGTAAGACCGGTATTGAAAAAGTCCTTCACATTATCAGGATGAGCCACAAACGGTACAGCTACCCCATTTGAGTAAAACTGTGGAATGAGGCGACCATCCAACTTAGGTCCCCAACTTTCATCAACACCATCATTAACGCCGCCCCCTTTACCATCTACATAGCTGAAACTTACCATTAGATCCTTGTCCAAATACATTCTGATAATCGGGTAAGGTGGTAACATTAGAAACGGTAACACCGGAAGTCAATGTTACACCCAGCCCTTTCTGACCTTTCCCTGATTTCGTAGTGATAAGAATAACACCGTGCGCAGCACGCGATCCGTAAAGAGCAGCAGCATTTGGTCCTTTCAGTACACTTAGTGACTCAATGTCTTCGGGGTAAGATCGGCAATAGCATTTTTGAAATCGCGGGTTGCTCCACCGTAGTTCAACTGCGAATTATCTACCGGCACACCATCTACACAAACAGCGGTTGGTTATTTCCGGCTATTTGACGTTTCGCCACGAATAACGATACGTGAGGATCCCATGTCACCTTGAGAATTGGTGATACGAACTCCGGCCAATTTACGGTAAGACTATTCAAAAGATTAGTCTCTTTCGTATTTTCCAGGTCTTTGTTCTTAAGCGACTGAATGGTATATCCCAACGATTTCTTTTCTTTCGAAATACCAGTGCAGTAACTACCACTTCCGATAATCTGTTCTGATCTTCAGCCAGATTAACTGTAATAGGTTCTGCTTCATATACATCTATTTCCTGTGTTTTATAGCCAATGCCACTAATTAACAAAGTAACAGGTAATGACTTTGCGTTTAAACTAAAATTACCTTTTGCATCAGTAACTGTTCCGGCTTGTTGACCTTTTAGTCTAACGGTTGCTCCAATAATAGAATTTATTGAATTTTCATCTAAAACTGTTCCTCTGATTGTTCCCTGTTGTGCGTAAGCAGTAACAGTACTTATCAAGGCAAGTAATACTATCTGAAATTTACGACGAAAGTGAATCGGGAACCTTTCGTAGGTTCCTGAAAATGATAATAATTTTGTCATGTAATTGTTGATTTTTGGGGTATCCTTCAATCTTAGAACACTGAAATAAATACCCGAAGATATTAATAGATAGATACATCCGTGGAGGATTTTACCTCAACAGAGTAATAAGAATAATCACTAAAATTAAATTGTTCTGCTACAGTTCTTCTTGAAAAGTGTCTCACGAAGAAATTAGACGGAGTGATAAAAACTAGTACTAAATGCAGCAACGCATTCGCATCGAATTGGAAGAGATAGATAAAGAAGAAAATGTAATAGCCGATAATGATAATTGCTTGTTCTCTGTTGGATATGCACTACTCTGCTGACTCAGAGAATCGACCAGTGCATGTAGCGTGTTGTAATAAATACTTCGTTCCATTTTTATACCTGTTTTACGTGTTATTAAGAAAATAATAATTCCTGAACCAACAAGAATTAAAACTCCTTTCGATAGTGCAAAGATATATAATGAGGAAAAGCCCCCGAAAATACCATTAGCAGGGCATCCTTGCTACCGTATTTATGGTATATTTTCGTTTTATTTAAGAGATCTATGAGAAAACGAACCAGAATTACAAAAAATGCGTTAAATTCAAATGTAATATTCAGGCTGTGGAAAAGGCGAAAGCGTAAGCTCCATTACAATATTGCAACGCTCGTGACTCGCAGCTGACTGTTCAACCTTAGAAAATGGAACCTCGGAAAATCCAAGCTTCCGATACAACGATATTGAGGCTTTCATCTTTGTATTTCCTTCCAGTATAATACGTTGAAAACCCCGTTCACGTGCTTTATCAATAAGCGAGGTGCCTAGCAAAAATCCAATACCACTTCCTTGTGCATGATTGTCCACGGCCATTTTGGCTAATTCGCAGGTTAAAGCATCATGTACCTGTAGTGCACAAGTACCTACAGGTTTACCATTCAACAAAGCGATAAACACATTGCCACCTTTGTCCAAAATGTATTTTTGTGGATCACTCAACACCTGAATATCCGACTTTTCCAGCCAAAAATTGGCAGAAATCCAATCTTCATTAATTCGTTTAAAATCCTCAGCATAGGCCATGGAATTTGTTCTTATAGCTATTTCAATGCTCATAATTAGCTGTTTTGTATAGGGTTTATACTACCTTGCCACCGATATTCTTCGTTTCATCCAAACCGTACAGGCATGATGACCCGAGTTGCCCAGAGGCTGATGAATGTGTTTGAATCCGGCCTTTTTATAAACCGCAACAGCTTGTTCCAGTTCGGGGAAACTCTCCAGATAAATCTCGGAATAGCCATGACGCTTGGCTGAGTTCAAGGTCATTTGTAGTAAAAGTCGACCAAGTCCGCTTTTTCGGGATGTAGCCGACAGATAAAATTTTACCAGTTCGGCACAGCCCTGTGGAAGTCCGGAGGTGGGGTAAATTCCACAACCACCGAGCACAACTCCATCTTCCTCAGCCACCCAGTAAATTGATTTCTCGGTCTGAAATAATTCAAACAAATTGTCGGTTGTCGGGTCGGTGTAAACTGTACCCGGTCGGTCGATATGAAATTCGCGAAAAATTTCTCTGATCAGCTCCGCCAGAACCGGGTTATCTTCGGGCTGAATTTGTCTAATAATTACTGACATAATGCAAATACCAACGGGATGACAAAATGCCACCCCGCCAATGAGTTAAGTGATTTTGGTTTTTATCTGTTTGTTTGAATTCTTCTTACGGCATCTACTAGCCTATCTATCTCATCTGTAGTATTATAAAACGAGAAAGATGGACGAACAGTAGCCTCTACACCTAAGCGACGCAATGCCGGCTGAGCACAGTGGTGCCCTGCACGAAGTGCAATTCCTGCTTCTTTGTCGAGCAACCGACCCACTTCGGGTGTCGGAACATTTTTCAATTCGAAGGAAACGACACTCACCCGTTCGCGTGGATTACCAATCAGACGCAAACCATTGATTTTAGCCAAATGCTCGCGGGCATATTCGGTCAGATAATGCTCGTATTTTGATATATTGATCAAACCTACGTGACTTACATAATCAAGTGCAGCACCTAGTCCCACTGCATCGGCAATGTTAGGGGTACCTGCTTCGAAACGTGCAGGAGGTCCGTTGAAAGTAGTTTCTTCAAAGGTTACATTCTGAATCATATTACCGCCACCTTTGCCCATGGAGGAAGTATTTCCAGCAATTCCTTTTTGCCGTAAACAACACCAATTCCATTTGGTGCATAGAATTTATGACCAGAAAAAACGAAGAAATCGCAGCCCAGTTCCTGAACATCTACCGGTGTGTGAGCTATTGATTGTGCTCCATCGATAAGCACGCGCGCCTCCATACCGTTTGGCCAAATCAATCATCGTTTTTATTGGAAGAATCGTTCCAAAAGTATTATTCACATGCCCAAAGGATACAAATCTTGGTACGTGGCGACAGCAAACGTTCATACTCTTCCAGAATAATCTCACCATTATCGTTGATAGGAATAACCAGCAATTTTGCTTTTTTCTCCTTTGCCAATTGTTGCCAGGGCACAATGTTAGCATGGTGATACGAGCGTGGAAACAATGATTTCATCGCCTTCCTGAATAAATTTACGTCCGTAGGTTTGCGCCACAAGGTTGATACCTTCGGTGGTTCCACGCACAAACACGATTTCGTCGGTACTTGATGCATTGATAAACTTTTGAACCTTCTCACGAGCGCCTTCATACGCATCTGTCGACCTTGCTGCCAGCGTATGCGCTGCACGGTGAATGTTCGAATTGTCATTTTGATAAAACCGCGATAAAGTATTGATTACATGTAATGGTTTTTGCGTGGTAGCTGCATTATCAAACCAGATAAGATCTTTTCCGTTTACTTTTTGATGCAAAATAGGAAAATCTCTGCGAATAGCCTGCACATCGAAGGTATCGCGACCGCTATAACTAAACTCCTGATCGCGCAAAAAAGGAATAATCGGAGTAAGTGGTGTCGGCAAACTGACTTTCGGCAGCCGACGACAAATCGTTTTGCTTTGCAGCTTGCGGACTATCCGGAAAAAACAATTTGCTCAAATCATCGGTGAATGGCAATCCTGCGTGATAATCGGGCAAAACAAATCCACCTGTACCAATGCCAACAGGGTTTTGCAACTGCGTGAACGATGCGAAAACACTTTCCAGATTCAAATCATCGGGAATAATCTGCGACGCAATTTGTTGTGCCTCTTGTGGACAAAAACTGCCCGCAAGCTGACGCAACCGACTCAAATCAGTCCATTCGCTTCCAATAGTTGCCGTGTCAGGCAATGCACCCCAGTTACCCGATTCGGGAACAGCGTTGAGTGAAAGGTTATTTTGTATTGACATAAATAATAGTGTTGAGTGATGAACGTTGAGTGATAAATAATGCTGTTATTAATTATCTGTCAATGATAAATGATTTTATTTATCACTTATCACTAACCATTAATCACTATTTTTCTACCGTTTTACGATTTTGATAGTCGTGATAATAACCTACTTCCACATTTTCCAATACGGCAATCGCGTCGTCGGTCAATGAAGCCAATGAGAAGTATTTTGTCAACAGATAAGATGCCACACCCAAATTTATCCAACCCCATTAAACGAGCCGAAAGACTTGGAGCAATTTCGCCCCGGTATGCCAGTTTGATGCAAGCCCACGATACCCTTGTTCAGCCTCACCGGTACGCACTAAAATAATGCTGGTAGTTCCAACCCCACGATTCGTCAGGTATTGACCTTTAATTTCTACTTTATCGCTCGGGATAATAGGAACACCACGCCAGGTAATAACCGGAACACCAAATACGTTGGTAGTTACAGGAGGTACACCACGCCAGGTACATTCACGTTCGAATGCCGCAATGGCACGTGGGTGAGCTAAAAAGAACGAAGCAGATTTCCAAACCAACGAAAGTAATTCGTCCAAATCATCAGGAGTTGGTGCGCCGTAACGGGTGCTAATACGATAGCCAGGCTCAACACTTTCCAATAATCCGAAATGACGGTTATTGATCAATTCCCATTCCTGACGTTCTTTGATACTCTCGATGCTTAAACGCATTTGTTGTTCCAACTGATTGAGCGGATCGTTGTACAAATCCGATACACGAGTGTGAACACGAACCACCGTTTGCAATGTATTCAATGAATATTCGCGTGGGTTTTCTTCGTAATCAATATAGGTTTCAGGAATGATATTATCTTCTTCGTGACCGGAAACCAAATCAATATGTTTTTCGCCGTGAGTATTCACAGTTGCTTTCAGACGCAAGTGTTCGTCTACGGCTTTTTGAAACTGTTCGCGGAAGTTAGGCACTTCTTTGATGATACTTTCTAGTTCAGCACGATTCAGCGTAAAGAAAACACCTTCGGTAATAGTTCGAACCGTAACTGATGATGGTTTATCGGAAATGATATCCGCCTCGCCGAAATACTCACCTTCCGACAAAAGTGCGATACGCAATGTTTCGCCATGCGTTCCTTTTCCTAAAATTTCAGCCTGACCCTTAGCCACAATAAAGAATTATTGAGGATCTTTACCTTCTTTAATCAAAGAGCCACCCAATTCTACCTGCTCCACCTGGAATTTCTTAGCCAAGCGATTTACAATATCTTCGTCGATATGCGAGAATAGCGGAATGCGACGAAAAGATTCTACACTAAAGCCCGGAACGCCATCCAAAAATTCGACTTCGATGCGTTCGGAACTTTTCAATTCTACTTTGGTTCTGTTTACACGGTATGTTCCGGAACCTACTTGCACCCATGGTAATAATTTAAGTAATAAACGTGGGGTGATGGAACCCATTTGGGGTGCCGTCTTGGTAGTAGTAGCCAGCTGTCTGGCCGTAGCAGTAGTTATACTACGTTGTAAATCATTCTTTGCCATAATATTTAAGTTATTAGCCCTTCGGGCGATATTTGTTTTACGTTATTTACTTCGTGTTATTTGCTCTCTACATTCACTTTATTTCAACTATTCGCTCTCATTAATTGGATTGGAACATCCATAGGCATAATAACTGCGAAATGAGCAGCAGTGTAGCGAGCTTTAGATTCCTGCTCCGTCGTAGAACGAACTCACGATTGCTTTTTGTTGCAAAATGCGTGAACCCGGCGGAACGTCGGTAGTAAGCCAAACATTACCTCCAATGGTAGAATCCCGACCGATGGTTATACGGCCTAGAATATTGGCATTAGCGTATACCACCACGTTATCCTCTAAAATGGGATGACGGGGTATGTTTAATGGATTACCATCTTCATCGTAGGTAAATCGTTTTGCTCCCAACGTAACACCCTGATAAATGCGCACTCTGCTACCAATCACCGTTGTTTCGCCGATAACCACACCGGTGCCGTGATCGATACTAAAGTATTCGCCGATTTCAGCTCCGGGATGAATATCTATACCCGTTTCGGAATGGGCCAACTCAGAAAATGACACGTGGAATGACTGGAACGCCCAACTTCAGCAGTTCGTGTGCCACTCTGTGATTGAATACCGCCCGAATGGATGGGTAGCAAAATATCACTTCGCCGTAACTCTTGGCTGCGGGATCACCGTCAAAAGTAGCTTTGATATCGGTTGCCAACAGGCGTTTTAGTTCGGGAATTTTATCTATAAATGTCAATGCTATTTCCTGAGCAGCCGCTTTGTTGTCGTGAGCATTCTCATCATTGTTAAAGCTTAAACCATTGTATATTTGCTCCGAAAGAAGTCCGTATAATCGCTCAATGTTTACGCCCAAATGATATTCAAGATTGGTGGAGTTCACAATTGCCTGACCATGATAACCGGGAAAAACCACTGCACGAAGCAAATCCACCACTTCGCTCAATTTTTCCAACGAAGGCAATGCAGTGTCGTGCTGCGGAATATATTCATATTCGGGAACCGAATTTTCCGTCAACAAAGAAATGTTTCTTTGTAATACTTCTAATGTTTCGAGATTCATGATAGTGTAAGGGTTAAAGGGTGTATTGGTGAACTGTGTAATCGTTTAATGGTGTAACTGTATAATTGCTGAAAACTGCCAATTACTGATTACAGATCTCAATTTCTTCTTCCGTCACTTTTCCGTTTTGGATTCTGAATGCTTTCAGAATCGGTATTTCGGTAGCCAGTGAGGCGATAAAATACAGAATATTGGGGTCGTAGGCCAAACGGATATCTTCTTCCGAAGGACGTGCAGGCGTTTCGGGATGACTGTGAAAGTTAGCGATGATTTGCAAGCCTTCGGCACGCGCCTCACGCAGCACTTTGAACTGTTCGGCCGGGTCGAACGAAAAATGTTCGGGACTATGGTCGATGTTCGTCATCGGAAAATGCTTCACCACATCGGTTTGAGTACCGGCCAACAATCCGCAGGTTTCATTGGGCAGTTCGTTGTACGCCTGTTCAAAAATAGCGTTGATAATATGTTGGGGTACGCGTATCATTTCTCAATTACTATTTGATGAATTCCTTTTACTTCCGTTTCGGTTATCGAAAGCACTTTGAATCCCTGCTCTGTTGAACTTCGGGGTACATTTTCAAGTGGTTCTCCTTCGGTAAGCAGTACTTCAAGCGTATCGCCCGATTTCAGTTTCGAGAGTTCAATCTTTGTCTTCACAAAGGTCATTGGACAATGTTCTTTTGTTATATCCAGTTTATAGTTTGCCATAATAATAAATGTTAGTTGCCCTACGAGCGTTATTGATTGTTATTAAGTTGTTATTTGCCCTTCGCACGTTATTTGCTATTCAGATAATAACGCCCGAAGGGCAAATAACAATTAATAACGCGAAGCAAATAACATTAAATAAAGAGTGTCTGTCCTCCGTCGGCCAGTTTCAGAAACGTTGCCACACCAAGCACATCTTTTACTTCGGGAATCAAATCTGATTTCTGAATGCCCAGAATATGCATCGCCATTTCGCATGCATAAAAATTAATGCCCAATACTTTAGCTGCTTCTACCAGTTCTTCGAGTGTAGCCACATTGTTTTTACGCATCAAGTGGCGGAATATCTTCGGACTAATGCCCCCAAAGTTCAGTCGGCTTACCGGTGCACTTTTCAGTCCACCCATGAAAAGACCAAACACTTTGGGTAAAAAACCTTTACCAACCGGACTGCGACCTTGTTTTATTTTGATAGCATCCAGTCCCCAGAAGGTAAAAAACACGTTCACTTCATACCCCACAGCGGCAGCGCCGGTGGCTAAAGTAAAAACTGCTACCAATTTATCAAAATCACCACTGAAACCAATCAGCGATAATTTTTTAGTACTAGGATCAAGTTTAATTTCTGTTGTTGCCATGACTATTTTATATTTACCCCTAACCCCTAAAGGGGAACTGA
Organism: uncultured Paludibacter sp.; assembly: GCA_963664445.2. Taxonomy (GTDB): domain Bacteria; phylum Bacteroidota; class Bacteroidia; order Bacteroidales; family Paludibacteraceae; genus Paludibacter. The sequence goes on along the minus strand of CAXXUM010000005.1, from coordinate 1,381,306 downwards.
GTTAGTTATAATTTGAAATATTGATATTATTTTATTCTCTCTAATATGATATTACATCTTCACAACCCTAAGTTTTACCTTTTATTCCCCTTTAGGGGTTAGGGGTCATTTTATTTCTGCTTTCTATGACTTTCAATATCACAAACTGCTTGCTCGTAATCAATCAAACCTGTAACCGTTGGATGCGTTCCGCAAACCGGACAACTGGCTGTTGGTTTGGCTTTAATAGTGCGAAACTCCATCGTTTTGGCATTGAACGTGAGGAGTCGGTTGGTAAGTAAATCGCCCACACCGGTCAGATATTTCAATACCTCAGCAGCTTGTATAGTACCCAACATTCCGGCTATAGCTCCCAAAACACCTGCTTGCGAACAGGTAGGAACAGCATTAGGTGGTGGTGGTGAGTGAAACAAGCATCTGTAACAAGCCGAACCCGGTACATAGGTCAGCGTTTGTCCGTCGAAACGAAGAATACCACCGTGGGAGAATGGCTTTTTGGCAATCACACAAGCATCGTTTATAAGGAATTTCACCGGAAAATTATCCGTGCCATCCACCACAAAGTCATAGTCTTTTATAATTTCCAATGCATTTTCTGCAGTCAGTAATTTCTGATAAGTAATAACCTTTACATCAGGGTTGATCAGATTTATTTTCTCTTTTGCCGAGATCACTTTCGGTTTATTTACATCCGGTGTGAAGTGAATAACTTGTCGTTGCAGGTTACTTAAATCCACTACATCACCATCAATAATACCAATGGTACCTACTCCTGCAGCTGCCAGATAAAGTGCAATAGGCGCACCAAGTCCACCCGCACCTACAATCAGCACCTTTCCATTATTTATTTTTTCTTGTCCCTCCACACCTACATCTTGCAGTAGTATGTGTCGACTATATCGTTGTATTTGTTCTTCTGTAAAATCCATCTTGTCTATTTACTATTTAATCATTTCCGATTTACAATTTAAAACTCTGCTTATTACTATTTACATTCCATAAAGCAATCTAATATGGAAATAGTAAATATGGAAATGGTCAATTAGATTGATCCTCCTCCCATAAAATACAGAAAGTCCACTTCATCGCCTTCTTTTACCAATGTTGAATCATAATCATCGCGGACCACAAATTCACCATTCAACTGGATGGATACCATGCTTGGCTGTGCTACATTGTTTAAGGCAATCAGTTCGGTTAATGAAACCAAATTGCTAATTTCTTGTTCGTTTCCGTTTACTTTAATTTTACTCATGTCATTTTGTTAGTTTAGTTGGTAGTATGTCTTATGTCGTTTTATAAATTTCTATTCTCCAAAAAGTGTTGTAGAAAGATATCTTTCACCTGTATCAGGTAATATTACCACAATGTTTTTTCCTTTATTCTCGGGGCGTTTCGCAATTTGCGCTGCCGCATACACTGCTGCTCCCGATGAGATACCGACCAATAAACCTTCAATTTTTGCCAATTCACGACTTGTAGCAAAGGCATCTTCATTTTTTACTTTATAAATTTCGTCTACCGCATTGGGATTAAAAACACCCGGAACAAAACCGGCGCCTATACCTTGTATTTTATGTGGACCGGCTTTACCTCCCGAAAGTACTGGAGAATCCTCGGGTTCAACAGCAATTACTTTTATGGCAGGATTCCATTTTTTTAAGGCTTCACCAGTACCCGTTACCGTACCACCGGTTCCAACACCAGCTATAAAAATATCTACTTTACCATCCGTATCGCTCCACACTTCCAGTGCAGTGGTTTGGCGATGTACCTCCGGATTAGCTTTATTCTGAAACTGCTGCGGAATAAATGAGTTAGGAAGTGCAAGCTGCAATTCCTCGGCTTTGCGTATAGCACCACGCATACCTTCAAAACCCGGTGTCAACTCAATCTCTGCACCCAGTGCACGCAACAAACTTCTACGCTCCACACTCATGGTTTCGGGCATTGTCAGGATTAACCGATAACCCCTTGTAGCAGCCACCAATGCTAATGCAATACCGGTATTTCCACTGGTAGGTTCAATTATTACGCTGTTAGACTTCAAAATGCCTTGCTTTTCTGCATCTACTATCAGTCCTAAACCAATTCTGTCTTTTACACTACGGCCCGGATTGAAGTATTCCAACTTAGCAATTAAGTGTGCATTAAGCTTATGCTTTTTCTGAAATCTGTTTAACTCTAAAAGTGGCGTATTGCCAATTAAATCGGTGAGTTTGTTTGCTATTTTTGCCATGACTTTGTTGAGATTAAAATTCTGATACAAAGTTCACCATTCAGGATATAATTTGAAATACCATTAGTTAGGCATTTATATACCTTGTTTGTGGTATGAAAAAAGAGAGCTGGTAAGAGTAATTTGGAAGATAGATGGACTCAATTATTTGATTTCGGGGTAACAAACATTTACAAAGTACCACATTGATGAAAAACCCCCTGAGACAATAGCTTGACTTTTGGGCAAAAAAAAAGAGACCCGTTTAGGTCTCTTTTTCACTTTTAGCGGAAGCTACGAGATTCGAACTCGTGGTACGGTTGCCCGTACGTCAGTTTAGCAAACTGGTGGTTTCAGCCACTCACCCAAACTTCCTGACTTTTTTGCTTTAGCGAGTGCAAAGATAGAAAAGACTTTCCAATTATACAACCCATTTCATAATTCATAATTCATAATTCATAATTCATAATTTTCTAGTTATTGAATTTCTGTATTTTAGATTAAAAAAACGAGTAAAAATAATTTGAAATAGGTTTTCATTTTTACATATGTCGAAACATTTGCCTATTTTTGCACTCACGAAACGATTCAAAATACAATATCATGACTACAAAACCAAAGAAAACGAAAACGAAAAAATCGAAAGCAATAAGTAAGCCGATAAAATGGCTTGGCTATGCCCTACTCGCGGTTGTGCTTTACTTTGCTTATATCTTGTTTATGCCTAACATTTTCCCAACATCGGAAAAAAAAGCGTATCTTTGCTTACCGGACAGTAGCAAATTTGAAGATGTTGTAACCCTTCTGGAAAAGAAAGCTACAGTAACCAACACTTCTGCCTTTCGTCAGGTAGCAAGCCTATTGCACTACGGCGACAAAGTTCGCCCCGGACGCTATGAATTAAAGTCGGGCATGAATAACTTCCAACTGGTACGTATCTTGCGCAGTGGTCGCCAAACGCCGGTTCAACTGAGTTTCAACAACATTCGTACCAAAGAGCAATTAGCAGCACGTCTGAGTGAACAATTGATGGCCGATTCTACCAGTATTCTGAACCTTCTGAACGACAGTGCTTTTTTGGCAAATTATGATTTAAATCCAAACACGTCTATTTCACTCTTCATTCCAAACACTTACGAGGTTTTTTGGAACACAAATGCCAAAGCTCTGTTTGAACGAATGAACAGAGAATACAACACTTTCTGGACTGATGAGCGCAAAGCGAAAGCTGCTGCCATTCCATTTACACAAAGTGAAGTCAGCACACTGGCATCCATCGTGGAAGAAGAAACAAACAACAAAAAAGACCGCCCAATGGTAGCTGGCCTTTACATTAACCGCTACAAAACGGGTATGCCATTACAAGCCGATCCTACTGTGAAATTTGCCCTTCGCGATTTTGGTCTGAAACGTATACTTTTCGGGCATTTACGTACGAATTCGCCCTACAACACCTATAAAAACATTGGTTTACCTCCGGGTCCAATACGTGTTGCCACACCAAATGGTATTGATGCAGTATTGAACTATACTCACCACAATTATATTTACATGTGTGCTTCTGAGACTTTGAATGGCGAACATAAATTTGCTTCGACCTGGGAAGAACACAGCAAAAATGCAAAGAAATACCAACAAGAGCTTAACAACAGAAAGATTTTTAAATAATCTTTCCTTGCCAAAATGGATATAAAACAAAGGTCGCGATATGAATAATTCATATCGCGACCTTTATTTTATTAGATAATTGAGAAATAACTTGTTTAGTAGTTTCCCCTAAACGAATGATAAAGGGATGAAAGTGCATAAATAAGAACAGCAATCACCCACAAATTGGAGGCCGTAAACATAAAATAAGCAGCAAGTGCCAATAAAAGACTTGTAAACAATCCAATTCGTGCAAAACGCATGGTGCGAGAGTCTGCTTTTCCTTTATCAATAAAATTTTTTATCTGTACATAAATAAGAAGCGCAGCACCAACCGAAAAAATATAAGGTGCGTAGCTGATTTCTAAAAGTTGAGCCACCGCACCTATGAAAGTGACTGCACTACCGGCAAGGTAAATGTATGGAGAGAGTTGTTTCTGCATTATTCTTTAATTATAAAAATATCTTCATTTTCTTTTTTCATATAGTACTGCTCACGAGCAAATTTTTCCAGGTTCTGGTCGCTCGACTGCAATTCATTCTTTTTTTGTCGCGTTGTTTTTATTTCTTCCTGATAGAATTTCAATTCATCTTGCAACTGGCTTATTTTCCGATTCATCTTCCAGCGCTGAATCAAATTATGCTCGTCGAAAAAGGTCACAAAAACAGCAAACGACAAAAATACAATCAGGTACTTATTCAAAAGTAGCGATTTAAATTTACTGTGTTTTGTTTCAGGGATTGACATAACTAGCAAGAAATTAAAGACTAATAATTGTTGATTCTAAACGAAAATGAATGACAAAGGTACGCATTTTTTCATGAACCTTCTTTTTTTTGAGAAATCTTTTTTTTTGTTGATGTCTAGTTTTTTTTCAGTATATTTGCACACTAAAGCACGTAAAGTACAGATTTAAGAGTGGTTGGTTTTAATTATCTAACACTGCTCATTTTATCTTCGCTGCAGCTTCAAACTAATTCCTTGTCATTCTCCCTTATGGATAATTTTATTGTTTCGGCACGCAAATATCGTCCTTCCACCTTCAATTCGGTGGTAGGTCAATCTGCTTTGACTATCACCCTCAAAAATGCGATAAAAAGCAATCATTTGGCACATGCCTATCTGTTTTGCGGACCGCGTGGAGTGGGTAAAACTACTTGCGCCCGTATTTTTGCAAAAACAATAAACTGTCAAAACTTAACTTCCGAATACGAAGCTTGCAACGAATGTGAATCCTGTGTTTCGTTCAACGATCAACGTTCCTATAATATTCACGAGTTGGATGCAGCTTCGAACAATGGTGTGGACGATATTCGTTCACTCATCGACCAGGTGCGCATCCCGCCACAAATCGGGAAATACAGTGTGTACATCATTGATGAGGTTCACATGCTGTCGCAAGGTGCTTTTAATGCCTTCCTCAAAACACTTGAAGAACCACCGGCACATGCCATTTTTATTTTGGCTACTACCGAAAAACATAAAATCATCCCCACCATACTTTCACGTTGTCAGATTTACGACTTTAACCGTATCACCGTGGCCGACACCGTGAAACATTTGCAAATGGTAGCCGAAAAAGAAGGCGTAACAGTAGATGCAAACGGTTTAAGCGTAGTTGCGCAAAAAAGCGATGGTGGAATGCGTGATGCTTTGTCCATTTTTGACCAGTTAGTAAGTTTTTGTGGAAATAACATTACCTATCAGGGCGTAATCGACAACCTGAACGTACTTGACTACGAATACTATTTCCGTTTGGTGGAGGGCTTTTTGAAAGGTGAAGTAAGTCAATCCTTACTCATTTTCAACGAAGTACTGAATAAAGGTTTTGATGCACATCATTTCATTACAGGCCTGAGTTCGCACTTGCGCGACGTGTTGGTTAGCAAAGATCCACAAACAATAGAATTGCTCGAAGTAGGTGCCGGAATTGGCGAACGTTACAAAACACAAGCGCTGGGTTGTACACCTGAATTTCTATTTCAGGCACTGAAAATTGCCAACGACTGCGATATCGATTATCGATTAAGTAAAAATAAACGGCTTCTTGTAGAGCTCGCTTTAATTCGTCTGTGCCAACTGACGGATGAAAAAAAAAAATCTATAAATGACGCTGAACGTCCGGCACCGATACAAAAAATATCGGTTGACGTGCAGGCTGAAAACATATCAACTCCGGTAGCAACTGCTCCCACCCCCACTCCTGCTGTTACAATTAGTCAGCCGGTAAAAGCAACTGCCGTTGCAGAACCTCGTCCATCATTCCAACGTCCGGGAAGCATTTCCATTACTGCCCCGGTGGTGATAAACGCTACTCAAACTTCCGAAACCAGCGAAGTGAAAGTAGAAGCCAGAGTTATACAAAACAAACCGTTTACAGAAGACGAATTGGAAATAGCATGGCGTAGATTTGCAGATACAATCCCCGAACAAACCCGACTTACAAGCTTTATTCTAAGCAATAGGCCCAACTTACTGTCGGAAAAAACCTTCGAGATAACTGTCAATAATAACTCACAAGAAAAAGAATTTAATCGCCTCAAACCAGATATAGTGGTTTTCTTGCGAAATCAACTTCAGAACTCCTCTATCTCCATGAATATAAAAATGGTGGAGGAAACTGAGAGAACACGCGGCACTTCGCCCGAAGACAGGTTCAGATTAATGACCGAACAAAATCCCGCTTTAGCCAAGTTGCGTGATGGACTTAATCTGGAGATTGATTAATTGACAATTAATAATGCATAATTAGCCACTGAAATACTCCTACAAGAGCCGCATCCAGATTGGGAGTGGCTCTTTGTTTATGCGAAATGGTGCTAATATTTCTATTCAAAACGACTAAACACCCAAGTATTTACGTATATTTGTGCCACTAATTTATAAAATAGTGACACGATGTCGGTAACACGTTTTGGAGTTTCGCTTGAAAGCGATTTATTAGACGCGCTTGATGAGTATGTTCAGGAAAATAAATTCCCCAACAGATCGCAGGCCATCAGACACTTGATTGAAAAAAATATTGTGGAGAGCAAATGGAAATGCAATCACATAGTAGCAGGTGCCATCATTCTCAGATACGATTCTAACAAGAACGATGTCAGGAACAAACTTTCTGAAATTCAGAAGAACTATATTGATGTCATTCTGTCTGTTCAGTATTTCTATATCAGCTCGGATAAAATTCTCGAAATTTTAGCAGTAAAAGGTGCTTCCTACCAATTGACCGAACTATCGGATAGTCTGATAGGTATCAAAGGCATTGAACATGGAAAATTAATTATGAGTAAAGCAGAATAACACAAAAGAAAATTCTGAATCCGTTTTTCAACTATCAATTATCAACTGTCAACTCAAAAATATGAACTCAGAAATTGCCATTTTAAGCCTCACTGCCGCATCGCTGGGCTTTATGCATACACTTTTAGGGCCTGATCATTACTTACCATTCGTAGTGCTTTCCAAAGCTCGAAAATGGAGCAAAATAAAAACCATATGGATTACGATTCTTTGTGGTATCGGGCATGTAGGAAGTTCGGTAATTATTGGGTTTATAGGAATAGCGGCAGGAGTAGCACTTTCAAAACTGGAAGCTTTTGAGTCATTTAGGGGTAACATTGCCGGTTGGCTATTTATTGGTTTCGGATTGGCGTATGCGGTTTGGGGTTTGAGAAGGGCTTTCAATAATAAGCCACATACCCACGCACACTTTCATCTTAATGGCAAGAAACACGTTCACGAACATACTCATTTTGTGGATCATGCACATCTTCATACCGAAGAAAAAGCAGAGAGCATCCAAAAAGTAGAATATAAAAATCTAACACCCTGGATACTGTTTGTCATTTTTGTCTTTGGTCCCTGCGAACCGCTTATTCCATTACTCATGTTCCCTGCTTTACAACACAGCGTGCTGGGCGTAGTAAGTGTTACAACTGTTTTTAGCCTTGTAACCATTGCCACTATGACCACCATCGTGTTATTGACTACTACCGGAATAAGTTTTGTGAAACTCGAAAAATTAGAAAAATACACCCACGCTTTGGCCGGAAGCGCTATCTTTTTTAGTGGAATAGCCATACAGTTCATGGGGTTATAAGTAATGGTCATAATATAATGTCATATTTTTTCAAAAAGAATAGAACGCGGATTTTACGGATTAAGCGGATAAAAACTGATGATAATTAAACGGATCTAAAACTGATTTTAGTCATGCAAGCATGACAGATAAAACCATAAACAACTGAAAATCATCTCGATTTATCGAGATTAAAATCCGTATAAAAATCCGCCATATCAGCGTTTATCCGCGTTCCATTCTTCTTTCTATTTTGATTTGATTATATGACAAATTCACTTTAAGATTCAATAAACTATTTCTCTAAACAATAAGTTTTTAAATAAATACATCATGGAATTACTAGATAAATACGAAAAACTAAAAACAATCATAGCTGAAACCGGCAAAGCGGCGGTGGCGTACTCGGGCGGTGTAGATAGCACCTTACTTTCTAAAGTGGCTTTCGACGTACTGAAGGAAAATTCGATAGCCATTACACTGGTTTCGCCAATGAATGCACAATCGGAAATGAAAGATGCCGAGGATTTGGCAAAAGAAATAGGCATTACTCATTATATGATTAATGACGATGAGATTGAAGATGAAGTGCTGGCCAACCCTGTAAACAGATGCTACCACTGTAAAAAAGTGGAGTTTACCCGCATACTCGAAAAAGCGCATGACGAAAAGATAACGATTGTATTCGATGGCTCTAATGTGGATGATATGTCCGACTACCGCCCCGGATTGCAGGCCTTATCGGAATTAAAAGTAATTAGTCCGCTACGATTGGTAGGTTTGACAAAAAGTGATATTCGTGAACTGTCGCACGAACTTGGCTTGCGTACCTGGAACAAACCGGCGCTGGCCTGTCTGGGTTCACGCATTCCTTACGGCGAACGTATTACCATTGAGAAATTGACCCGAATTGACAAATCGGAAGACTATATGCGCACGCTGGGATTCGTTCAGTTCCGTGTGCGAAGCCATGGTGATATGGCACGCATCGAGGTGAGTCCCGAAGAACGCACCAAACTTTTTAATGAGAAATTACTCGATACTATTTCCAAACAATTGAAGTCCTATGGTTATCAATATGTTTGTCTTGAGATGGAGGGATACATAACCGGAAGTTTAAACCGTGTAATTGAAAAGAAGTAATAGTATGACCGAAAATCAAATCCTTGAATTACTCAAAAACGTAAAAGACGGCAACCTGGAACTAGGGCAAGCCGTGGATCAGCTCAAACAGCTTCCGTTCGAAGACTTGGGATACGCCAAAGTGGATCATCATCGCGAGATTCGAACCGGTTACCCTGAAGTGATTTTTTGTCCGGGAAAAACCAATGATCAAATACGTGGCATAGTGGAACGCTTGCTGGCAAAGGGTACTAATATTATGGCCAGCAGAGCTGAGAAATCGGTCTACGAAGCTATCAAAGACTTGCATCCTAACATGGAGTACTATCCCGAAGCGCGCACCATTTTTATTCAACAAAAAGAAATCGCTAAAAGTAAATCGCGCATATTGGTAGTTACCGGTGGCACATCGGATATTCCGGTGGCTGAAGAGGCGGTGGTTACTGCCGAAAAGTTAGGTTGCACAGTGGAGCGACTCTATGATGTAGGCGTAGCTGGCATTCACCGTTTGCTTGCCAACCTGCACCGATTGGATAGCGTACAGGTCATTATTGCGGTAGCGGGCATGGAAGGTGCCTTACCAAGTGTGTTGGGTGGTCTGACCGATAAGCCTGTAATCGCAGTTCCCACCAGTATTGGTTACGGTGCTAACTTTGGCGGATTGGCTGCTTTACTAGCTATGCTCAACAGTTGCGCCAGCGGAGTGTCTGTGGTAAATATCGACAATGGATTTGGTGCAGGATTTATGGCTTCGACCATTATCAGACAAATAGAGTTAAATAGTAAGTAGTTGGGAGTAAATAGCAGGTAGTAAATACAATAAACACAATGGAAAAACGCATTCTATATTTCGACTGTTTCTCAGGCATAAGTGGTGACATGACCATCGGGGCATTACTGGATCTGGGCATAGACCAGGATCTATTCTTAGCCGAACTAAACAAAATACATCTTGACGAATTCGAAATCGAGATAAAAAGAGGTTTGAAAAAAGGCATCTCGGGAACTGATTTTACGGTGCATCTCACGCATCAGGAACACAGTCACGAAGAACATACTCATGAACACACGCATGAGTACCACCACGATCATTCGCACGAACATGAACATACGCATGAGCATCATCACACCGAAAAACCTCATGATCATGCGCACACCCGCAACTTATCGGACATTTACAAAATAATTGATAGCAGCGATTTAAGTGAATACGTAAAAACTGCCAGTAAAAAGATTTTTCTCATTGTAGCAGAGGCTGAAGCTAAAATCCATGCAAAAACGATAGATGAAGTTCATTTTCACGAAGTAGGTGCGGTAGATTCCATTGTGGATATTATCGGTGCGGCCATTTGTGTGGAAATGTTACAAATAGATGAGATTCAATGTTCGGAGATTAACCTGGGTAGCGGATTCGTACATTGCGAACATGGTATTTTCCCTGTCCCCGCTCCCGCTACACTGGAAATACTAAAAGGTGTACCTGTCTATAGCAAAAATGCAAAAAAAGAACTGACCACTCCTACCGGTGCGGCAATTCTAAAAGCACTTTGTAGTGAATTTGGAAGCTTACCCGAATTTGTTATCGAAAAAATAGGATACGGTCTGGGCAAACGAGACATGGAAACACCCAACGTGCTACGAGTAATTGTAGGTAAAAAAAAAAGTCCTAGCACGCTGACCATGCTGGAGACGAATATCGACAATATGAATCCAGAGATTTACTCGTATTTATTTCCAAAATTACTCGACAACAAGGCATTGGATGTCTTTGTTACACCGATAATAATGAAAAAAAACCGGCCCGCCAATATCTTGAGCGTGTTGTGTAGCGAAGAAATGGCAGGACAATTTGAAGAAATTCTTTTTGCGGAAACCAGCACTTTGGGTATTAGAAAGTATAAAGTAGAACGCGAAGAATTGCAGCGAGAATTTAAGAATATAACTACTCGCCATGGTATGATTACTGTAAAATATGCCTTTAGAAACGGAAAGCTTCTGAAGTTCACACCCGAATACGAAGACTGTCGCCTGATTGCGGAGAAAACGAACATCCCACTTATTCAAATCATCAATGAGATAAGAGCGGATGTAGAAAATTCAAAGAACTAAATAAACAAGAGCTGACTCCGCAATGGAGTCAGCTCTTGTTGCATTTATTGTTATGTAGAGACGCAAAGCCTTGCGTCTCTGATTAGGTACGCAAGGCATTGCGCCTTTACAATTTATTCTACAATTTTCTTCATTGCAGTCATAGCAGCACGAAGTTCCGCACCACATACTTCGACTGAGTGATTACGAATAGCAGCATTTACTTTTACCAATTCGAAGTTGTCAACACGACCATTGCTGGTAGCATTAAAGTTCTTACCGATAATGTTAGTATCCACTTTCTTCATAAAGTCAGCCAACAGCGGTTTACATGCGTGATCGAACAAATAACAACCGTACTCTGCAGTATCAGAAATTACGCGGTTCATTTCATACAATTTCTTGCGGGCAATGGTGTTAGCAATAAGTGGAGTTTCGTGCAATGACTCATAGTAAGCCGATTCGTTTTTGATACCTGAGCAAGTCATCGATTCGTAAGCCGACTCAACACCTGCTTTTACAAAAGCAACCATCAAAGTAGCATTGTCGAAGTATTCTTGCTCTGAAATCTCAACTGCTCCGGCAGGAGTTTTTTCGAATTCAGTTTCACCTGTAGCAGCACGCCAAGCTAATAGGTTTTTGTCGCCTGCAGCCCAGTCTTCCATCATGATACGTGAGAATTCACCCGACAAAATATCATCCATATGTTTCAGGAACAAAGGACGCATAATGTCTTTCAATTCTTCAGCCAATTTGAAAGCTTCAACTTTAGCAGGGTTAGACAAGCGATCCATCATGTGAGTGATACCACCGATTTTCAATGCTTCGGTGATGACTTCCCAACCGTATTGAACCAACTTAGAAGCATAGCCTTTGTCAATTCCTTTTTCAACCATTTTGTTGAAAGAAAGAATAGAACCAGTTTGCAATAAACCGCAAAGAATTGTTTGTTCACCCATCAAATCTGATTTTACCTCAGCTACGAATGAAGAAAGCAATACACCTGCTTTGTGACCACCTGTACCAACGCAATACGCTTTGGCAATTTCCAGTCCATCACCATTAGGATTGTTGTCGGCATGCACAGCAATAAGTGTAGGAACGCCAAAGCCACGAAGGTATTCTGCACGAACTTCAGAAGCCGGTGATTTTGGAGCAATCATTACCACTGTAAGGTCTTTGCGGATTTGTGTACCTTCTTCCACGATATTGAAACCGTGAGAATAAGACAAAGTCGCACCTTTTTTCATCAATGGCACTACAGCGTTAACAACAGAAGTATGTTGTTTGTCCGGAGCCAAATTTGAAACTAAATCGGCTGTAGGAATCAATTCTTCGAAAGTACCCACTACGAAACCATTCTCAGTAGCATTTACAAAAGATGCTCTTTTGTTATCAATAGCTTCCTGACGCAAGGCGTAAGAAACGTCCAAACCACTGTCGCGCATGTTTTGACCTTGAGCCAATCCTTGTGCACCACAACCGATGATCACGATTTTTTTGCCAATCAATTTTTTGACACCATCAGCGAATTCGCTGTTTTGCATAAAATCACATTTTCCTAGTTCCTGAACTTTCAGACGGTGAGGAAGTGAGTTAAAATAATTTGCCATTTTTTCTAATTTTAAAGCTCTATATAAGCACACGCTTATGTTTAAGCATTACCAATTTGGTTTATATTTGTTTTATTTATTTCTTTTATAGTTAGAACACAACTCGTGCCCTACAGGCTATTTTATCGTCTTTTCGAATTTCGAAACGAAAATCGCCGGGTTCAACTTCCGACCTGATAATGTCGACATAATCATCGAACAGCATTTCGGTCATATAATTTATCTCGAAACGTTTCACCTGACATTTACGGTAGCAATTCAACGTAAAACAATCGCTAATCCATTGAATGTATCGAATGCTATTCACATGTCCATTGATATCTATATCGCTGTATTTTACTTTAAATCCGTCATATTCATCGCCATCAACTGCATGAAGTTTGATTGGTTTTTCTATCCGACCCAATTCGCCTGAAGCAAAATCGTGAATTCCATCCAGAGTTTGTAAGTCCTTCGCACGACGGGTAGTCATATCAAAAAACACCCAGACAGAACATGCATTTCCGATGATTTCGTTTTTCTCATCACGAATACAGAAGTTACGGGTGGTGTTAGCCCGTCCTACTTCTTCCACCCAGGTTTCCACCTGAATAGTTTCGTATTGTTCCGGATAACGAGTCAGCTCGATGGCCATGCGTGAAAGTACCCAGGCACTATTCATGTCATGCAATCTGCGTAATCCGAAGCCATTATCGTCGGCATTTAATCCGGCTGTGGTAAGTAAGATATCACCCAGAGCAGCCATAGTAACCCGAAATTGAAAATCGACGTATTGAGGTTGAATTTTAAACGAATAAGCTTTTTTTAACGACATAGCGACCCATTTACAGATTATTTATTACCATATTTTGCCTGAATACCTTCAAGCATATCGCTCAATCGTTCCACTTTTGACTTGGTGATGGCCACTCTACCCGAACGGATAAATTGCAAAACGCCAACTGTTTCGCTCAATTCATCAAACAGGTGTTGAGTTTCATCATAGTGTCCGGCCTTTTGCAAAACCACAAAATCACTATTCATTTCCAAAATCCGGATATGGTATCTACGGATTAAATCTTCCATTGATCCTTTTTCCAACAATTTATCAGTTGACACTTTGTACAACGCTATTTCCTGGAATACCAGATCCTCATCGGTGTTGTAATAAGCCTTCAGGATATCTATCCGTTTATCAATTTGTTTCACCACTTTAGAAACAACATCTTCTGTTGCAAAAAGAGTAATGGTAAACTTATGTATGCCTTTTATGGCAGAAGGAGAAACAGAAAGTGTTTCAATATTGATGGCACGACGGGTGAAGATAATAGTTATCTGCCCCAACAAACCTACTGTATTTTCAGAAAAAACGGTAATCGTATATAATTTAGTTTCCATGATTTTAGTCTCCCAATAAAATATTAGTAACACATGCGCCGGCAGGAATCATAGGGAATACCATACCTTTCTTCTCAACATTTACAACCAACAAATAAGGTTTGTCGTCTTTCAACATATCAGCAATGGCCGCATCCAGCTCTTCGCGTTTGTGAACCTCAGTTCCGTCAATACGATATGCTTTAGCAATAGCTACAAAGTCTGGATTTAGCATCTCCGTAAATGAATATCTCTCTTCAAAAAACATTTCCTGCCACTGGCGTACCATTCCTAGGAAGTGATTGTTCAGAATAATCATTTTTACGCCGATTTGTTCTTGCATAATAGTACCCAATTCCTGAATAGTCATTTGGAAACCACCGTCACCACTAAACATACAAACCGTACGGTCGGGAGCACCCATTTTAGCACCCATAGCCGCCGGAATACCAAATCCCATTGTACCTAAACCGCCGGAAGTTACCAAACTGCGGGTTTGCGAGTAGTTGAAATAACGGGCAGCCATCATTTGGTTTTGACCTACATCAGTCACCAAAACTGCTTTATTATCCGTAGCTTCAGATATTTTATGAATTACTTCACCCATTGTCATTTCACCCGATTCCGGATAAACTTCGCGTTGAATTACTTTATCGTATTCAAGTTTCACATATTCTTCAAACGAAGCAATCCATTCGGTATGTTTCGCTTCATTCAATTTTGCGGTCAAAGCAGGCAAAGTATCTTTAGCCGAACCTAATACCGGAGCATCAGGAATAACGTTCTTACCAATTTCTGCCGCATCAATATCTAAATGTATAATTTTAGCTTGCTTAGCATAGGTTTTCAAGTCGCCGGTTACGCGGTCATCAAAACGCATACCGATAGCAATCAGCACATCACACTCATTGGTTTTCATGTTGGGAGCCACGTTTCCGTGCATTCCCAGAAAGCCTTTATTCAATGGAAAATCAGTTGCCATAGCCGAAGCACCAAGCAAAGTCCAGGCTGCAGGAATATTTCCCTTTTCCAAAAATGCTTTCAATTCCTCTTCAGCATTTGCTAACACCACACCCTGACCAACCAATGCAAACGGTTTCTTGGCTCCGTTTATCAAAGCCACAGCAGCATCAATCTGAGAAGGTTGAACTTCTGGAATGGGGATATAACTACGAATAAAAGTACATGGTTTATAGTCAAACTCAACTTCCTGAACTTGAGCACTCTTTGCAAAATCGAGCACTACCGGTCCCGGGCGACCACTTCGGGCAATATAAAACGCACGAGCTACCGCCCACGCAATATCTTCTGCACGACGAATCTGGTATGCCCATTTGGTAATTGGTTGCGTGATACCAACAACGTCAATTTCCTGAAAAGCATCGGTTCCTAACAAGGGAGCAGCAACCTGACCTGTGATAACCACCATCGGTGTACTATCCAACATAGCGTCTCCAATTCCGGTAATGGTATTGGTAGCAGCTGGTCCCGAAGTAACCAGACAAACACCCACTTTACCCGAAACGCGGGCATAACCCTGTGCAGCATGTGTTGCACCTTGTTCGTGGCGGGTAAGAATATGATTTATATGTTTATCGTAATCATAAAGCGCATCGAAAACAGGCATAATTGCACCACCCGGATAACCGAAGATAGTATCTACGCCTTCTTGTACGAGCGACAGCATAAATGCATGAGCTCCTGTTATTTTGTTTCCCATATAATTTCCAAGCCCCCTATATCCCCCAAGGGGGACTTTTAGAGTTAGTTTTAATTGTTTATTATACTTATAAAATCATGAAAAGCACCTTTTTAAGTCCCCCTTGGGGGATTTAGGGGGCTCCTAATCTATCATTCTTACTGCTCCCTTATCGGCCGAACTCACCATACTTGCGTATGCTCGTAACGCTCTGGAAACAATACGGTTTCTATCTTTTGGTTTAAATGCATCTTTACCACGTGCTTCTTCAGCCTGACGACGTTGCAATAAAACCTCTTCGCTCACATTTACATTTATCGAACGATTTGGAATATCTATTTCAATAATATCACCGTCTTCAATCAATCCGATATTACCACCTGAAGCAGCTTCGGGCGAAACGTGTCCTATTGACAATCCTGAAGTTCCTCCCGAAAAACGACCATCAGTAATCAAAGCACATTCTTTTCCAAGATGCTTGGATTTAATATAAGAGGTAGGATAAAGCATTTCCTGCATTCCGGGTCCACCTTTGGGTCCTTCGTGAGTAATTACCACCACATCACCCGAAACCACTTTTCCACTCAGGATAGCCGTACAAGCAGTATCTTGTGACGTAAATACTTTCGCCGGTCCGGTAAATTTCCAAATGCTTTCATCCACACCAGCGGTCTTAATAACGCATCCATCCTGTGCAATGTTTCCTTTAAGAATTCCAAGTCCACCATCTTTTGTGTAGGCATGTTCCACACTACGAATACAGCCATTGACTCGGTCGCCATCTAATTCCGGATATTGCTCATTTTGTGAACCCATCACCAAATTAAAACGATGTGCCGGAGCACTTTTATATTTATTGATAGCCTCTTCAGTAACTGTTGAAGCTGTAATATCAAATTGTTGAATGGCTTCGCCCAATGTCAATCCGTCAACACGATATACAGATGTATCTAGCAAACCACCTTTACTCAATTCAGTAAGAATACCCAAAATACCACCGGCACGATTCACGTCCTGAATATGGTATTTCGGAGAGTTAGGAGCCACTTTGCATAAACACGGAGTTACACGAGAAAGTTTATCCATGTCGTCCATTGTCAATTCTACTTCTGCTTCATGAGCAATCGCCAAAATGTGTAAAACAGTATTTGTTGATCCACCCATGGCAATATCCAGGGTCATGGCATTAAGAAATGCTTCGCGGGTAGCGATACTGCGTGGTAAAACGGTGGCATCGCCTTCGAAGTAGTATTTATGAGCATTATCAACAATCAGTTTGGCTGCGTCGATAAAAAGTTGCGTGCGGTTAGCATGAGTAGCAACGATAGTTCCATTACCCGGCAACGCCAAACCGATGGCTTCGTTCAAACAGTTCATTGAATTGGCAGTAAACATTCCTGAACATGACCCACAAGTAGGACATGCTGCATTTTCTACTTTTTTCACTTGTTCGTCCGACACATTCTCGTCAGCTGCCTGAACCATAGCGTCGATCAAATCAAGATGTTTCCCATCTAATTCACCGGCCTCCATAGGACCACCCGAAACAAAAACTGTAGGAATATTCAGTCGCATGGCAGCCATAAGCATACCCGGCGTAATTTTATCGCAATTACTGATACAAATCATGGCATCAGCTTTGTGAGCATTCACCATATATTCCACACTATCGGCAATCAAATCGCGCGATGGCAAAGAATACAGCATTCCGTCATGTCCCATAGCTATACCATCGTCAATGGCAATGGTATTAAATTCAGCAGCAAAACATCCAAGCTTTTCAACTTCGGCTTTTACTTTCTGACCAATTTCATGTAAATGAACGTGACCCGGAACAAATTGAGTAAATGAATTGACAATAGCAATGATTGGTTTTCCCATTTGCTTATCCGTCATTCCGTTGGCACGCCAAAGTGAGCGGGCACCAGCCATTCTACGCCCACCAGTGCTGGTTAAACTACGTAAATCTATTTTCATTTTATTGTTTATTAGCTTAGTTATTCTATGAATAATTACTCAATATCTGTTTAAATAAAAAACCTTTCTCCGTTATGGTGAGAAAGGTTTTCTGTATATTCACATACATTTATAATAACACAGTCCTCCTCACCTCTGATTTTGCACCAAAAGCACCACGACGAGCACGAGAATAGTATAAATGCGTTGAAAAGTCATATATTGTTTTTTATTTCGGCTGCAAAGATAAGGCAAGAAATCGAATCGACAAATAGTTTGGAAGAAAAAAATGTGATATTTATTCGATTTGATAGATTTAAGCCTTAAAAAACACAAAAGAAATAGATTTCTTTCAAAAATGAGCAATTTCCATTAGAAAGCGTTATATAAAAATGTGTTTCAAATCTAGCCTACGAGAAGAACCATATCAACTCTGAAATTAATCACGATTACGAGTTCACCATCACTAATTAAAAAAAAAATATTTCATTGAAAGATATGCAAGGCAAAATAGGTAAAGAGACGGAATTTGTATTATTTTTGCAAGCAATTAGATTAAAACCATGACAGAAAGAACTTATAAGTACCTTAACAATATAAATTCACCCATTGATTTAAAAGCCATCAATAAAAATGATCTTATCAGCGTTTGCGCTGAATTAAGGCAATTTATCATCGATGAAGTTTCGCAAAATCCCGGACATTTAGGATCTAACCTTGGTGTTGTAGAACTCACAGTGGCGCTCCACTATGTTTTTAATGCACCCTACGACCGCTTGGTTTGGGATGTGGGTCATCAGGCTTATGGCCATAAAATTCTTACCGGCAGACGCGAAAAATTCCATACAAACAGATTATTTAAAGGTTTATGTGGTTTTCCAACACCAAAAGAGAGTGAATACGACGCTTTTGGAGTTGGTCACTCATCCACGGCTATTTCGGCTGCACTGGGCATGTCGGTGGCGTCCTTATTAAAGGATGAGAAAAACCGCAATGTAGTGGCCATAATTGGAGATGGAGCTATGACCGGTGGGTTGGCTTTTGAGGGACTGAACAATGCTTCAATGGACGAAAACAACCTCTTGATTATTCTCAATGATAATCAAATGGCTATCGATCCTATCCAGGGTGGGTTTACACAATACTTAGTTGACATCACTACATCACACGCTTACAACAAGTTGCGTTTCAATGCCTATAGGATTTTGCGGAAAATGAATATCATTACCGACAATAACAAAAAGCGAATCATCCAATTCAACAACAGCGTTAAGGCTACACTCACAAATCAAAACAATATATTCGAAGGTCTCAACATTCGCTATTTTGGGCCTGTGGACGGACATGATGTGGACGGATTGGTGCGAATACTTTGCGATATAAAAGATTTTAAAGGTCCAAAAGTATTGCATTGCATCACCCAGAAAGGCAAAGGATACGAACCTGCTGAGAACTCGGTAACCGAATGGCATGCACCCGGAAAGTTTAATGTAGAAACTGGCGAGCGAAAAACAGCCAAAATCACGGTTCCTACTCCTCCACTTTTTCAGGATGTATTTGGCGAAACCCTCTTGGAACTGGCCAAAGCAAACGATAAAATCGTTGCGATTACTCCGGCAATGCCATCGGGTTGTTGCATGAACATTATGCAACGCGAAATTCCGAATCGTGTTTTTGACGTAGGAATTGCCGAAGGACACGCTGTGACTTTCTCAGCCGGATTAGCCATTGAAGGTATGATGCCGTTTTGCAATATTTACTCGTCGTTTATGCAACGGGCATACGACAATGTTATTCATGATGTGGCTTTACAGGAACTGAATGTAGTATTGTGTCTGGATAGAGCCGGCATTGTTGGTGCTGACGGAGCAACGCATCACGGGATATTTGATTTGTCGTACATGAGATGCATTCCAAATATGACCATATCCGCTCCTCGCAACGAAGTGGAATTACGCCATTTAATGTATACGGCTCAACAACCCAACATGGGTCCGTTTGTAATTCGTTATCCGCGGGGAAAAGGAACTGTTATTGATTGGAAAGTACCGATGAAAGTACTACCGGTAGGAAAAGGCGAACAACTGAAAGAAGGAGACGATATGGCTGTTCTCACTATCGGATCAATGGCACACAGCGCACAGCAAGCAATAGAAAAGGTGGAAAAAGAAAAGAACATTTCCATTGCCCACTACGATTTGCGATTCCTGAAACCGCTCGATGAAACAATGCTACACGAGATTGCAAAAAAATTCAAGCAAATTGTAACTATCGAAGACGGCGTGATTCAGGGAGGATTTGGATCGGCAGTATTGGAATTTATGTCGGACAACGGATACAACATTCGGGTAAAACGTCTGGGCATTCCAAATACCTTTGTGGAACACGGCACTCCGGAAGAGTTGTACAATATGTTAGGACTGAATGCTGATGGAATTACAGCAAGCATCAATGAGTTAATCTAAATTAGTTTCTTTATTTTTCCTTATTGTAAATTCAATAACTCATCATAGTTAAGCCATAGAGAATGCTCTATGGCTTTTTTTATTCTATTTATTAAAAATAAATCTGAAAAAGCTTGTTAATGTGAACCTTTTTTATAATATTTGCAACTGAGTAACATTACACGAATAGATTTAGTTGACAGAAATAAGTATAAATCAGTCTACTAAACTCATCAGATTTACAATTTCACTCATTATCAATTACACTATGTTTACACTTTTTTCAACTATCAGCTTGCCTTCAAAACCTAATAATGACAGTATATGCAACCTCAAAAACCTATTACGAAAAGACCCATTCTAATTGTAGCAATTGTAGTATCAACCATATTATTGGTCTTTTTTGCTATCTCATTTACTGAAACGCGAAAAATAAACGACTGCCTTTCCGCAGGAGGAGTGTGGAATAGTAATTCTCAGCGATGCGATTGCATTTCGAGAGAACAAAAACCAACAACAAACTCCAGCAGTTACAAAGAATACAGAACAAAAAGCGGAAAGATAATTTGCATTACCGAAACACATCCAATCGGTGAGAACCTAAGCACCGTAAAAATTAGTTCTGAGTGTTTAAAACTCGAAGCTCCCATTGTGTTGCGAGATATTAATCCAATTGAAAAAGTGACTGTAACCGATCTGAACAATGATGGTTACGACGAACTTTATATAACCACCCGAAGCATAGACACCAACTCATTCAGCGAACTGTTTGGGTTTGCCTCCAACCAGGATAAAGAACTGACTAAAATCAATTTACAAAGCAGCAGAAAAGTAAGTGGAAAAGTTGGAATATTCGATGGCTGTTTAGGACACGAGATCTATAAATTCGAAAAAGAAGCCATAGTACTCGAATTCCCCGTTTATAACGAAAAAAATGGCGATTCAACACCAACCGGTGTCACTCGAGTAATAACCTACGCACTAAACTCAGACAAATCAGGCTATAATCTAAAGGTTTCCAGCTCAAGTACCAAAAACTAAGGAGGAAATAGGGCTTTTTAATGTTATACTTATCTATAATATAGATGACAGTAAAATAACAATATCCCCTTCCTCTTTGAACAAACACCGGCAGCAAAGCGTTTTCAAACCAACAAAAGCTGAGAAAACACAGCAAAACCGAAAGACAATATGAATTTTAAAAGATATACGCCGGACCTTGAAATAACGAACTACAAATTTGGTGTACGCCCCGATGTAACCATCCCCGATAGGGAATTTTATAAGGTATTGGGCGAAGAAGGCATCCGAAAATTAGTGACCCGCCACTATGATTTGCTACGGGTAAGTGAAATCAGTCATTTGTTTCCAAAAGACGATGAGCTTTTTGAAATAGGGAAGAATAACTCAGCCGATTTTATGGTGCAGATATGTGGAGGTCCCGATTACTACAATCAGCATCGCGGACGCCCCATGCTCGTCAACCGCCATGCCGGTTCGCATATCACTCCCGAAGGGCGCTTGGTGTGGCTTAATTGCTACAAACAAGCATTAGCAGAACTTACCATCCCCCGTCCTCTGATTGTTTCGTTTTGGAATTATCTGAATGTATTTTCGAGCTGGATGGTAAATGCACCCGAATAGAAGACCTTCAACTACAAAAGACCAAGCAGTTCCTGCGCATTCTTCAAAGCAGCGTCGGTAATATTTTTTCCGCTAAGCATTTGTGCCAATTCATTCACACGTTCATTGTCGCTCAGGCGTTCGATGCGCGTTTGTGTTTGTGCACCGCTATCGTCTTTATATACCCGGTAATGCTGTGCACCTTTGGCAGCAATTTGCGGCAAGTGGGTAATGGTAATTACCTGCATATCCGCACTCATCGATTGCATAATATCCCCCATTCGGTGGGCTATTTCACCCGAAACACCGGTATCTATTTCATCGAAAATAATAGTCGGCAAATCGGCTTTATGTGCCACTAACGATTTTATTGAAAGCATTAAACGCGACACCTCACCACCCGAAGCAATCTGAGTGACGGGCTGAACCGGGCGATTTTTATTGGCTGAAAAAAGAAATTGCACTTCATCGTTTCCTTGTTCTGCATACTCAGCCAAGGGCAAAATAGCAACTTCAAACTGAATATTGGGCATCCCCAGCTTGGTGAGTTGTTCTACCAGGTACTTTTCTATCGGTTTGCAGGCCTTCTTACGACTATCGGTCAGCAATTGAGCACTAGCCTTCACGGCAGTATGCGCAGCGTTTAGTTTGGTCTTCAGTGCTCCTATCTCCTCGTCAAACGAATCGATACGTTGCAACTGCGCACTAAAACCATCACGCAACTCTATCAGCTCTGTAACAGAAGTCACTTTGTATTTCTTTTGCAGGGTAAAAAGCTCACTCAATCGATTTTCAACCCACTCCAAACGCACCGGATCAAATTCCAGTCGTTCTTCGAACGTATTCATCTCAACAGTAATATCTTTTATCTCGATAAATGAAGATTGTAACCGATTATACCAATCATTTCCATCAGGCACAAAACTTTTTACGCGTGCAAGAGCTGCAATCGCATCTTTAAGCATGGGTAAGGAAGCATGTTCCTCATCCAACAATTGATGCGCTTTTACTAATTCCATTTTTATCTCTTCTGCATGGCTCAACGTTTCTTGTTCCAATTCTAAATCTGCTTGTTCATTCACCAACAACTGAGCGTCAGTCAATTGTTGAAACTGAAACTGCACATAATCCAAATCGGCTCCTTGCTTTTCAGCCATTTTTTGCAATTGCTTCAATTCCAACTGCACATTCTTCCAATCGGCAAAACGAGTGTGATATTGAATCAAAAGTGGTGCGTTTTCGGCAATAGTATCTACCACTTCCAATTGATAAACATCATTAGAGAGCAATAAATTCTCGTGCTGCGAATGAATATCCAACAGACGGTTGCTCAGATCGCGAATCACATTCAACGACACCGGCGTATCATTTATAAATGCCCGCGACTTGCCACTGTTCGTCAACTCGCGACGAATAGTGCATTCCTTGCCTGCATTATCCAAATCATTCTGATTGAAAAAGCTATCCAAATGTTTGTAATTCGAAATATCAAACTCAGCCTCAATTACACACTTTTCTGCATCAATTTTAATCGATTTACTATCGGCCCGTTGACCCAAAATAAGCGAAAGAGCACCTAAAATAATCGATTTCCCCGCTCCGGTTTCGCCGGTTAGCACCGAGAAACCTGCTTCGAAATCGATATTTAATTCAGAAATTAATGCGTAGTTAGAAATATAAAGCGATTTGAGCATATTCGAATCAGTGAGTTGAATTTAATAATTTTGATACTGAAATAGTAAAATCCATATTCTCCTATTTCAATATTTTTTCGTATCTCGAAGTTTGGGTTGGATTTACATCCGATAGTATTTCTACAGCGTCGGTCTTTTCCTTTTGATTTCCTTTGCTAAAGATATTGACCAGTTCATCGCTTTTGGCATCCATAAAAGTTGAAATAATAATGGCCGAAGGTCTTGCCCGGTTTGCTTCACGAATCAGAGGTAATCCTTCAGCTATTTTACCACGCGCGTTGGCTGAATTTGAAGTCATTTCATCTAATCCCAAACGGTGATAATCGTATACAAAACTTCTAAACTTTTTAAATGCCTCATCGGTCAAATTATTGACCAGAGCATAACGATTCTTTGGGCTCTCGAACGCTTTCCAACCGGTTAGATCAGCCCCCTGAGCTGAATTGACAATATTCTCAGCGGCTAGAAAATAAGGCGTTCCACCCAAGCGAGAATACGAATCCATATCGTAACCAATGATGATATAGGCATAATACGCCAAAACAGCTGTAAGATTGGAAGTGATGGTATTTTCGTTCATCTCCAACTGATCGAATTCTTTATATTTGAACGTAAAGTTATTATCCTTAAAATTAAACAAAGTGCTGTAATAGCTCGAATTGTAAACCGGACGACGCGATTGAACCTGAATTTCAGCCGTAAAAACATCAATATCCATTTTCTTTACAATGATATTCATTGTGCATTCAATTCGCTCTGTGTTGGCATAGGTCAGTTCAGTCCACTTCCGGTTATTCACAAACTCAGAAATCGATTTTTTAAGCGTCACAAAAACAGACTTATTCGAACCTTCAACCTGTTCGGAATTAATATTGATATTGCAATTCAATTCTTGAGCCTGACCATAACTGATAGTCAGTAAAAAGCTCAATATCATCAACAATTGTTTCATTTTAGTTCGGTTTAATTCTTTAGGTTAGATAAAATGACTAATTATCGTTTTTCTGAAAATTAATTATTTCAGTTACAATATCATCAGCCACAGCAGCCTTACTCTTTAATTCGAATGGTATTTTAGTTCCTGAACGATGTAGAATACAGATTTTATTGGTATCGTACCCAAAACCGGCTTGTTCATCATTCAGGGAATTCAACACTATAAAATCTAGGTTCTTACGTTCCATTTTGTGGAGTGCATTTGCTTCTTCGTTGTTTGTTTCGAGTGCGAAGCCAACCAAAAACTGGCTTCCCATCTTCATTTGTCCAACAGCAGCAGCAATATCCTGAGTTGGTTTTAATTCCAACTGAAGATTTTCTTTTTCGCGTTTCACTTTTATATCGGCTACAGTTACCGGTGTAAAATCTGCCACAGCAGCACATAAAATAGCACCATCGCAACCATAGAATCGATCCATAACTGCATTGTACATTTCATTTGCCGACTCCACATCAATTCGTTCTATGTTCGGATGAACAGTTTTGAGCTGAACAGGCCCGGCAATCAGGCATACATCAGCACCATGCTTGGCACATGATTCGGCCAGTGCAAAACCCATTTTACCGGTCGAATAATTGCCTACAAAACGTACCGGATCAATCTTTTCGTATGTTGGACCGGCAGTAATCAATATCTTTCTTCCAAGTAGCCCTTTTGATGTAAAATAATCATCCATATAGCCCACAATCTTATCAGGCTCTTCCATCCTACCCTTTCCATCTAATCCACTGGCCAACTCACCGCTTGCAGGTTCAATAACCTTGTTGCCAATGGCTGTTAATGCTTCCAGGTTACGTTGCATAGTGGGATGGGCAAACATATCAAGGTCCATAGCGGGAGCTACAAAAACCGGACATTTAGCCGAAAGATAAGTGGTTAACAATAAATTATCCGCAACACCTGTAGCCATTTTAGCAATGGTATTTGCTGTGGCAGGTGCAATCAGGTAGGCATCGGCCCACAGCCCTAAATCAACATGACTGTTCCAGTTGCCATTTGTAGGGTCAAAAAAATCGACTAGAATAGGGTTCTTAGCCAATGTTGCCAGTGTAAGCGGAGTGATAAACTCCTTCGCCAGCGAGGTCATTATTACTTTCACCTCAGCTCCTTCTTTCACTAACAAACGAATGAGTTGAGCCGATTTATAAGCAGCAATACTGCCTGTAACTCCTACTATTATTTTTTTACCTTTTAATGCCATAGTGCTTTTCAATTATAAATAATGATTTTAAAATACAGAAATATTATTCTTGCATTTGAATCTATAGTTTACAAAAATACAAAAATGAATTGAACTTATCACAAACAAAAAAAGATAAAAGAATAGAGTGACAGGCACAATATTCTTTTATCTAAATGGAGTTGAATTGAAACAGCTGACTATTTCAATTTATCTTTAAGCGGATTACGGTGGTAAACTTTGTCTTCCAAAAATTCTTGTGTAGCCACTAAAACCGGTTTTGGAAGTTTTTCGTAGTAACGTGAAATTTCAATTTGTTCTCTGTTTTCGAAAACTTCCTCGATATTTTCATTGAAAGAAGCAAATTCCTGCAATTTCTTGTCAAGTTCCGCTTTTGTTTCAACGCTAATTTGATTAGCGCGTTTTCCAATAACTTTTACCGTTTCATACACATTTCCGATACTTTCACTCATTGTGCTCATGTCACGAGAAATCGTGTTCGTTGGCGCATTTACTTTTTTATAGTCCATAATACTTTGTAATTAATAATCTGTAATTAATAATTAAATTTTCAGAACATTTGACTGGCTTCTAAATACAATTAAAGAACCATCTTTGTTCAAATTCTTACTAATTTTAATCTTTAGCTATTTTTTTCGATTCGTTGAATATCTTATCAGCCTGTTTTTTAAACTTTCCTTGCGGGAACTCGTTGATATAATTATAATATTCATCTATTGTATTTCTGTAACGTTCAACTTTCTTTTCCTCAAAACTTTGAGTTGCAAGTTGGTATTTCGACTCCAAAATCAGCATCGACAATTCTTCGCGGTGGATTGTCGAAGGGAAATTTTTCAATGCATTCTGAGCGGTAATGACACACGATTCGTAATTATTTCCTAAATAATTACCAAGATTGAAGTATAATTTTGCATTCAAATACGCTTTGTACGCCAATTTATTATTCATCTCTTCCAACAATTTGTTGGCATCGGCAACGCGTTCACTTTCGGGATAGAGTTCCAGGAACTCTTGAAAAGCAGCAATCGCATGGAGAGTTGCAGTTTGATCAAGTCGGGCATCGGGCGAATCCTGATAATAACAGAATCCAATCATGTATTTTGACTCGATAGCAAATTTACCTTTCGGGTACGTTTTTATATACGTTTTGTAATACTCACTTGCGGTAAAATAGTCTTTCTGACCGATATACGATCTTGCCATGTAATTAAGTACCGATTCCGACCGATCGGTTCCTTTGTAATAACTTGACACGGCATCAAACAGAGTCGAAGCACGAACAAAATCTTTTTTATCGAAATACTGAACAGCTCTGTTATACTTTAACTCTGCGTCGTTCGATTTAAGCAATTTTTGATAATCGCCACACGACACAAAAGCTAACACTGCTACTAAAAGAAATAATTGAAGCTTTTTCATAAAATAATTTGGTGTGCAAAAGTAGTTGTTTTTTCAGGAATAAAAAAATATAAGCTTTCGATTTAACAAAAGTAGAGAATTCAATCAATTAATAATGAATTATGAACAAATTCAGGCTAAAAGGTTAATAAGATTTAGCATTCCTTCATAATACAGAAGTCACAAAAGTTAAAGCATATATTTTACTTTGCAAGATATTTTTTGAATCCTTCGGAATAGACAATCTGGTTTTTACCATTATTATCAACATAAATCAAATAACACTCCATTCCAGGAATGCTTTTGCATACTTTCAAACAACTATCTACTCCCAACACCATAAAAGGGGTGTCATAAGCATCGGCCATAATAGCAGTTGGAGCCACAACTGTTACGCTCAACAAGCTGTTGTTAGCAGGATAGCCGGTATGAGGATTAATGATATGCGAGTATTTTTTGCCATCCTTGATATAAAACTTACGGTAATCGCCGGCCGTAGTGACAGCGCAATCGGTAATCGAGAGGATAGTTTGTAGCTCTTCGTTCATACTTGTTGAATCATCAATGGCTTTGTCAATCCCAATTTTCCATTTTTCACCCTTATCATTCAACCCTTTACAAGCTACTTCACCTCCGATTTCAATCATATAGTTTTTGCAACCATTATCTCGCAACAACTTAGCTATAACATCCACCGAATAACCCTGAGCAATAGAATTTGGATCAATCAAGATTCGCGGGTCATCTTTTATGACTTTATGATTTACGATACGAACCTTTTTATAACCAACGTAAGGTAAAAAATCCGACACATTTGGTAATTTGCGATGGTCACTATTTCCAAAAGCAAACCCCCATGCCTTCACCAATGGTCCGACAGTAATGTCGAGAGCTCCATTGGTTCGTTTTGAGACCTCTTGCGCTTTGTAAAACATGGTTTCAAAATCCAAATCGGTTTTTACGGTTGGATCATTATTATTAATTCTCGAAATAACAGAGTTAGGTATATATGTTGAAAGCGACATATCAAATTGATGTAAACGCTCTTCAATCTTAGCTTTCAGGTCACGTCCCTCAGGTTGTTGATAGGTCGCTGAATATGTAGTTCCCTGCGTCTGACCTTCATTATGAATGTACTCAACGGCCTTTACAGTGGGAACCCCTTGTTTACTTACAAAATAATAACCAACTATCGCGACTAAACAAACAAAAACAATTAACGTGAAAATCAATCCATTCTTTTTCATATCAATAGCTTTGCTGTATTAAATCTCAAAAAGTAATCTCTGACCCCTAACAGTTTCGTCGAACCGACCGTTATCATACACAGCTTGTCCATTTACCCAGGTTTTCAATACCTTGGCATCAAAAGTTGTACCTTCAAAAGGCGACCAACCACATTTATAAAGAATATTTTCAGTATTTACAGTCCACGCATCATTAGGATTCACGAGCACTAAGTCGGCATAAAACCCTGGACGAATAAATCCACGATTCTCAATTCGAAATAAATCGGCAGGTGCGTGACACATTTTCTCTACCACCTTTTCGAGCGTAAATGCTCCTTGCTTCACCAATTGCAGCATAGCCACAAGCGAATGCTGAACCAACGGTCCACCAGAAGCTGCAGTTAAACATGAACCTTCTTTCTCCGAAAGTAAATGTGGTGCATGATCAGTGGCAATGACATCTATCTTGTCTGAATTGACAGCATCGATAAGTGCCAATCGGTCTGACTCCGATTTAATGGCAGGATTCCATTTAATACGGTTGCCATATTTTGCATAATCGGCATCCGAGAACCATAAATGGTGCACACAGACTTCGGCAGTGATTCGTTTTTCTCTCAAAGGTTTGTCCGACGAAAACAGGGACATTTCCAGAGCAGAAGACAAGTGAAAAACATGTAAGCGCGAATTATATTTTTTAGCCAATTCCACAGCGAAAGCAGAAGATTTGTAACATGCCTCGGCATTGCGAATTAGCGGGTGATACTTAACAGGAATATCGTCTCCTAATAGTTCTTTGTAATGTTGAATATTGTGCTGAATAGTTGCCTCATCTTCGCAGTGCGTGACAATCAGCAAAGGAATTTCCGAAAAAACACGGTTCAGCGTATTGCTATTGTCCACCAACATGTTTCCGGTTGAAGAGCCCATAAACATTTTCAAACCGGCCACATTCCGCGGATTTACCTTTTTCAGCTCGTCCAGATTATCGTTGGTTACTCCCATCAAAAAGGAATAATTAGCCATCGATTTTTCGGCTGCCAGCGTATATTTTTGTTCTAAAATATCTACAGTTGTTGCCTGAGGTTTTGTATTGGGCATTTCAAAGTACGATGTTATTCCGCCGGCTACTGCAGCCTTACTTTCGGTGTAGATATCGCCTTTATGCGTCAATCCAGGATCACGAAAATGTACCTGATCGTCGATAAGACCCGGCAAAAGAAGTAAACCGGTAGCATCAACTTCGGTATGCGGTTCGGAAAGTTGTATTACTTCGTTACCTTCATAAATGGTTTTAATCAACTCACCATCAACAACAACCGAGCCAATAAATGTACGTCCTTCGTTTACAATAGTGGCGTTTCTGATAATTTGCAATTTGCTCATAGGTAGTATTCTGCTGATTAATTGATTTTCTTTTGTGGAAATTTTCGGAACCAACTATTAATTTTCAATTGTACCACGCCAAAGAAAGCCTCGCCGAAGATACCACTGTTCATTTTGGAGGTTCCCAGTTCACGATTGATGAATATAATAGGCACTTCTTTAATGGTAAAACCACATTCGAAAGCAGTATATTTCATTTCAATCTGGAAAGCATAGCCTTTGAATCGGATTTTATCCAATTCGATGGTTTCAAGCACTTCACGTCTGTAACATTTAAATCCGGCAGTAGTATCAGAGATATTTACTCCTAAAACAAACCGAACATATTTCGAAGCTAAATAAGACATCAAAACACGACCCATAGGCCAGTTCACCACATTTACACCCGTAACATAGCGCGATCCTATAGCCACATCAGCACCCTGATTAGCGCATGCATTGTATAATTTTGGTAAATCGTTCGGATTGTGCGAGAAATCAGCATCCATTTCGAAAATATAATCGTATTTGCGTTCAATAGCCCATTTAAAACCGGCAATATAAGCAGTTCCCAAGCCAAGTTTACCTTTACGCTCAACCATAAACAATTGAGTAGAAAATTCCGTTTGCATTTTTTTAACAATGACAGCAGTTCCATCAGGTGAACCGTCTTCTATGACTAAAACATGGAAAGTTAATGGCAAACTAAAAACGGCGCGAATAATATTCTCGATGTTTTCTTTTTCGTTGTAGGTGGGGATAATGACTAAATTGCTTGACATGGTTATTTAGTTGAATGTTATTAGTTTTTTTTGTTTGATAGGCTCTGTTTAGTATTACTGGGATATCTGGAAACCTCTAGTTATTAGAATATATATAATTCCGATGGAGTCAATCTATCCAAAGTTACAAGTTGAACGTGTTTACCCACAATAACTTGCCGGCTCTCCAAATGGTTTTGAATGGTAGTATATGCCACTTCGGGTAAATTATTTTCTTTACTCAAATGACAAAGAAAAATATGTTGTGTCCGTTCATTATAATTCGCAGCCAGAAATCGTCCCGCTTGTTCATTACTCAAGTGACCTGTTTGTGCAATAATACGGTTTTTCAGATAGACCGGATAGCTGCCTTGTTCTAACATTTGCTCATCATAATTAGCTTCCAACACAAGGTAATCGGCTTGTACTAAATGTGAGGCAACCTCCTCACCCACATACCCTAAATCGGTTGCAAAGGTAAATCTTTTTTCTTTATATTCCACCGTGTAACCAACACTATCTGTTGAATCGTGAGAGACCGAGAAAGCAGTTATTTTAAAGTCGCCAACCTGAACAGATTGCCCTTTCTCAATAAATTTCCGGCTCGAATATAATTTTTCTGTCACACAATAACTCTTCTGAATTCCCTCGTGAACTAATCGTGTAGAATAAATTGGAATAAGGTGTTTTTCTCCTAATGGGCCAACCGCTTTTATATGGTCGGCATGATCGTGAGTAACAAATACTCCCCAAATGTTTTCGAAATCTAGTCCTATATTTTTCAAACATTTACGAATAGAACGTACACCAATACCTGCATCTATCAATATGCCGGTAGATGCATTGCCTATAAAGTAACAATTTCCACTACTACCACTACCAAAACTCTGAAAACGTAATTTATCCATCAATATCTATTTAAGGTGACAAAATTAACTTTAAAAATCGAACTACGACTACAAAATATCAGAAATAACGTTAAGCCTTCATAAAGAATAGTTAGTCACAATAATAAAACTGAAAGTAAAAATACATATTTATCTGACTAACTGAAATTTATTTATGATTTATGAGCCATTATATCATTTTCAATTATATATAAAAAAACAAACAGATAGGATCTCCCTATCTGTTTGTTGGCAAAATTAGTAATTCTATTTATCAAAATCGCTTTTTACGTGCGCTCCATCGCAAAAAGGCTTATTGCTACTGTATCCACATCTGCAAAGATAAGTTTTTCCTGTGACATCTTTCACTTCACCCGAAAGCAAGTTTAGCTTAAAATCGCCCGTAACTACATAGGGACCGCCTTTTACTATTTTTACATTTTCCATTTTAAAAATTTATAAGAATCAACCAGTAAACAAATAGTAAAGACAAAAGTTCTGAACAATGGGATAGATTAGCTATAAGGCTAAACCTGCAAAAAGTATATTATTCCTTAAGAAAAGCATTTTCTGCATTACGAAGTTCCATTATCTTCTTTTTAAACAACAACTCCAATTCAATATTTTTTGACTCCAGTTCTCCTATTCCAGGCGCAATAGCACTTCGTTCGTCAGGGGTCTGAGCACTATCATATCTCAACCGCAAAGCATCGAGTTTCGCTTTAGACAATTTCAAATCGGCAGCAATCTTCTCTTTCTCGTTCCAAAGTTTCATTGCGTCACTACATTTAAACTGCGACAGATGTGTATAAACAGTGGAATCATTGACGATAAATTCAATTTGCTTATTGGGTTCCTGCACATCCGATTTAGTTGTTGGAGCATTATCCAAAGTCGTTTTGGAGCCTTTCCGATAGTTCTTCAAAAAAGCCACCGAGCGTATATAATCTTTATCCTCACTCCGAACAATCGTTTTGCTTTCATTGGGGACAAAAGTATAAATCATCACTTTACCTGCCGATTGGTTCCGGTCGGTAGCAAACCACCCCAGCTTGCGTTGCTCGTCAATAACCATCATATAGTCATTGGCCATGGAATTGAACGGAAATCCAACATTCTCAGGAGCTAAAAAGCTATCAGATGAAGGTGTGTAACGGGTTACAAAAATATCGTATCCACCTATAGAGTTTTCATTGTCGGAAGCAAAATACAAAGTAATACCATCGAGCAAAAGAAATGGATAATTTTCGTTAGCTGAAGTATTGATTATCTTCGATACAGAAACCGGAGTTGACCAGGCATCAAACAATTTGTATGATGTAAACAAGTCCATTTGACCATGAATTGAATCGGAATAATAAACCCGATCTTTACGCTGCGTGGTATAGGTAATCTTGTCAACTGTACGTCGCGCGTTGAGTTTCAATAAACTTTGATTAAGAGTTCCTAGCTCACTACTCGTTTTGTAAAACCGTAAAAAGTCTGTTTTGTCAACCAATATGCTGTCAACAATAGCTATATCCTCCACCTTAGCGATTAAGCGAGCAGCCTTTTCCGACTTTGCTATTTTACTTTGCAGTTCTTGGATTTTAATATCGTCGGGTTTTAAAGTAGCCAAATAATTTTGATAAGCGATTACCGATTTATCAAAGCGATAAGTTGTAAAATAGAGTTCACCCAGATACACTTCACGTTGAGGAAACTTAGAGCCGGCCATTTCGAAGTGAAGTATAGCCTGTTCGGCATCCTTCAACTCATAACAACACTGAGCATACCTGAAATTAAATTTTGGATCATTAGGCTTCTGCTTTAACAATGATTCATAAATGCCACGCGCCTTTGTATATTGTTTGCTATTGAAAAGTGCATCCGCTTCTACCGCACGTTGGCCGAAAAGAGAAATGCTAAGAAAAAGAGAAAAGAAAATTAACTTAAATTTCATCGGGTATTGTATTCAGTATTTGTAAAGTAAGATGTACAACGACACAACAACTGTAAATTTATATTTGAAGAAATGCGGCAAGACATTGTTTATTTACAAGATCTTACCGCACTTACAAAAACAAACCGTTTACTAAGGATTTACTCCGTTAGCACTTTGTATCAATTTAGTAGCTTCTGCTTCTGCCTTTGCATTCATATCGGCTGCTTTTTTAGTAGCTTCGTCCACTATTTTTT
This sequence comes from uncultured Paludibacter sp., assembly GCA_963664445.2. GTDB lineage: Bacteria > Bacteroidota > Bacteroidia > Bacteroidales > Paludibacteraceae > Paludibacter. The sequence continues at coordinate 1,347,751 of CAXXUM010000005.1, read as the reverse complement.
TTGCACTAATCTGTGCCAGTTTTTTTGTAATAGGATTGCTGGCTTTAGCCACTAGTTGATCACCCTGACTTTGAGCTTCCGCTATCAATTTATCACTTAATTGTTGAGCCTGAGCGCGAATCTGATCTGCTTTAGCCTGCGCTGCCTTCAATGCTGCACCCTTTTGTTTACGCGCTTCTTCAACAGCTTTTGCTTTGGTATCGTCAATTTTTTTATTTACTTCGTCGGTTACCTTAGCCTTGGTATCGCCCACCAAAGAATTAAGCGTGCTAGCCAAATCAAGTTCTACTTTTGGTTTCATAAATGTTCCACCAATTTTTAAACCTACAGTAGAGAATTTACCTAAATTCATACTACTTGGCAATTGTACTTTACCCAAATAGGCTATAGATTTATCAAGACTTGTAGTTCCACCAAGATTCATTTTAATGCCACCTACGGTCACATCAAAAGGTTTAGTATTTACTTTTCCATCTTTTATTTCGAAAAGGAAACCTAAATCTTTGATAGTCGTCGAAGCTAAATCAGAGCGTTTCAAACTTGTTGCCAAGGCAGTAAGAGCAGGAACATTGCTTAACCCAACAGATTTAGTAGAGAATGATCCATTACCAATCAGGCTCGCTAAATCAGGCATCATATCTTTTTGCAACAAAGAATTGAAAGACAATTTAGTAGAGAATTTACCCGCCGCTTTTTCGAAGATCGGTGCAAACTTCTGTAATGTTTCAACTTGTTTAAACATCTCAGTAAACAAAACGTCCGTGATATTCATATCGAAGTTCACCGATGGCTTTTTAGGATCGGCAGTACTATACAAACCATTCATCAAGATATTTCCTCCAAACGCCTGAGTGCTCATATTCTGGAATTTCACATCGCCATTCAGTACTCTCAGCACTCCTTTTGCATTCGCAAAATTCATTTTCTCGTATTGCAGTTGTTTGAAATTGGCTTGCATGGTGAAATCAATATTCTTAGGAATCTCTACCACAGTTAGCGGTTCCGACTTAGCTGCAGTGCCCGGTTTGGCTGTTGAGGCAGCAGGAGCAGCAGCATCAGTTGTCATAAAATCGCTCACATTGAAGTAGTTTGATTGCATGTTCAGCGTTCCCTTCAGCGTTTTATTATGAAGTGCAAAAGCTACAAAGTTTTCGAGTTTACCGGTTGCTGAAATGTCATTACGCCCGATCTTCATTTGCAAAGCCGCCAAATCGACATATCGGTTATTGAATACCATATTAGCTTTCGAAATGGCTACATCTTGTGGTAACGCCTTCATCTTAACCAACATATTACTGATATTCAGTTTGCCTCCAAATTTGAATTTATCGTACTGATTTGTTTCGTAATACGACATCCGACCGCCCAAGTCGAGGTTCATATTCAGCACACCATTCAGTTTTGTTCCGGCTTCGAGTGGATAAATATCTTTCACTGAGCCTAAATCGATTTTACCAACGGCTTTCATCAGCAGTTCAGGGTCAGACATTGGATAAGCCACCCGCATTTGAGCAGAAAAAGGATTCCCCGCCATCACCAACGAAAACTTAGAAATATCAACAACTGTAGCATCAAGTGTCTTGCCGGGGTTGGTAATATGAGCAGCCACGTTGATATTCTGAACCGATTTTGGTAAACTTGGATATTGGAACCAACCATTGGTAGCCGTAAGTTTAAAATCGAATGCCGGATAATTATCACCTATCATTTTACCTTTCAGGAATCCTGTCATGTTTACAGCTCCACCTGCTTTCATTCCTTCGAACGAATTAGCATAAATGGCTGGAATCATTGACAAAATAGCTTTAAAATCAACTTTTTTAGCATCGAGGGTCAAATCCATATCATAACCATCGTCAAGCATCTTCACCCAGCCTGCAAATGCAAACGGAATGGCGTTGATACGCGATGAATTTTCGGAGAACGTAAATATCATTTTATTCAGATTGGCATTGATATCGGCATTAAGCTCCACATTGGCTTTGCTGAGATAAGGCACACCGTCCATCGTAAAGTTGAGTGCTTCGATTGTGGTTTTCGTTTTCAACAACGAACTATCAGCCGTAAAATCGCCCGTAGTATGATGGTTCAGGTTTAATATCTCCGCTTTCATTTTGCCTTGTTCATCCAAATAAACAATATTCGCATTATCAAGAACAACATTTTTCAATTTCATATTAAAACTCATTGCTGATGTATCAACAGCTTTTGTTGAATCAGTTTTCATAATGTTCCAGTTGGACTTTCCATTTGGCAACACATGTGCAAACACGCGGGAATTATCGAACTCCAACTTACGAATTTCGTATCCCTTATCTGAAAACAAACTATTTAAATTCAATTCTAAATCTATATTTTCGGTTGAAAGCAAAGTATCTTTTTGAAACTCCCCCACTCCCACGATTCTCAAATTCTCAAACCGCACCGAAGCGTTCGGGAAACTACGGATAAAACTCAAACTAAGATTATCGAAATCAACTTTGGCATCGAGCTTTGCATTTATTTGCTCTTGAGCAAGTTTTACGATTTTACCTTTAAACGCAAAAGGCAAGATAAGTAAGGCAGCAAAAATTACTGCGAAAACCGACAGACCAATAACAAGTCCCTTTTTTACTTTTGGATTCATAATAATTTGAATGAATAATGTGTTGTTTGAGAGTATAACAGATAATTAATGTGCGACCTATATTAGCTCATTTTATGGAATGAACAAAAATACAACATATTAACGGAATGCAATTCTTTTTGTTGCAAAAATTCTATTTTTTAAACGACTTATATCTACAAAACACCTGAAAATAACCATGAAATTATCTTATTTTGGGTTAGATTATAAAAAAGTCGATGTATGGTATCAACTCGGCTGACTAAAATAACAAAATCCCTGCCACAATATTTGTAACAGGGATTTTATATTTCGAACAACTAGCCCATTAATTATTGAGAGCAATAATTGGTTTTACAATTTTTGCTTTGATTGCTTTCGTTTCCGGCTCCAATTCCATCAAAATAGTATCGCCTGCTTCCAATTCACCGCCCAACACCACATCGGCCAATTCGTCTTCGAGATATTTTTGAATAGCGCGTTTTAGCGGACGAGCACCAAATTGAACGTCATAACCCTTTTCGGCAATATAATCTTTGGCTTCCTTGGTAAGCTCTAACTTGTAACCCATAGCAGTAACACGTCCGAAAATACCTTTCAATTCCAAATCGATAATGGATGCAATAGAATCTTTGCTTAATTGGTCAAACATAATTACATCATCCACACGGTTCAAAAACTCGGGAGCAAACGTGCGGTTCAATGCTTTTTGAATAACACCACGCGAAAATTCCGAATCAGCTTCAATAGTTGTAGAAGTATTAAAACCAACACCTTTACCAAAATCTTTCAACTGACGTGTTCCCACATTGGAAGTCATGATGATAATCGTATTTTTGAAATCAATACGGCGACCTAAACTATCCGTCAATCGTCCTTCATCCATCACCTGCAATAGGATATTGAATACATCGGCATGTGCTTTTTCAATTTCGTCGAGCAAAATAATCGAATAAGGTTTCCGGCGAACTTTCTCCGTCAACTGACCACCTTCCTCGTAACCCACATATCCCGGAGGTGCTCCGATAAGACGCGAAACACTGAATTTCTCCATGTATTCACTCATATCCACACGAATCAACGAGTCAGCACTGTCAAACATAAACTCAGCCAAAATCTTCGCCAGGTGAGTTTTACCAACACCTGTAGGTCCAAGAAAAATAAATGAACCAATCGGTTTGTTCGGATCTTTCAATCCAATACGATTTCGCTGAATGGCTTTTACAATCTTATTCACCGCCTCGTCCTGTCCGATAACCTTACTTTGCAAAACATCTTTCATTTGACGCAATTTCAAGCCCTCGGCTTGTGCAATTCGTTGCACCGGAATGCCCGACATCATAGCCACTACTTCGGCCACTTGCTCTTCATCCACCGTTTCAGGATGAAGTTGCGCTTCCTCTTCCCAACGTTTTATGGCGTCTTCGAGTTGATATTGCGTTTGTTTTTCCTGATCACGAATCGGACCAGCCAATTCATATCTTTGTTCCGACAGAACTTTTAGTTTTTCTTTCTTCAAATCCTCAATGCGTTTTTCCAACTCCTCTATTTCTGCAGGAACAGAAACAGTACCAATGTGAACACGCGACCCTGCTTCATCCAACGCATCGATTGCCTTATCAGGAAAACAACGGTCGGTAATGTAACGGTCGGTCAAACGTACACAAGCCTTGATAGCTTCAGGCGTATAGCGCACATTGTGGTGATATTCATATCTATCTTGGATATTTTCAAGAATTTGCAAGGTCTCATCGGCAGTAGTCGGATCTACCATTACCTTTTGAAAACGACGTTCCAACGCACCATCTTTCTCGATGCTTTTGCGATACTCGTCCAGGGTAGTAGCACCTACACATTGAATTTCGCCACGAGCCAAAGCCGGTTTCAGCATATTGGCAGCATCGAGCGAACCCGGTGCACCACCTGCCCCTACTATGGTGTGAATTTCGTCGATAAACAAAATCACATCCGGATTTTTTGTCAACTCATTCAAAATTGCTTTAATACGTTCTTCAAATTGTCCACGGTATTTTGTGCCGGCCACGATGGAAGCCATATCCAACGACACCACACGCTTGTCAAAAAGCACACGCGACACACGACGTTGAATAATGCGCAATGCGAGTCCTTCAACAATGGCCGACTTGCCCACTCCGGGATCGCCAATCAGAACGGGATTATTCTTTTTACGACGACTCAGAATTTGTGCCAATCGTTCAATTTCTTTATTACGACCAACTATCGGATCTAAACGATTTTCGAGTGCCGCTTTAGTAATATCAGTTCCAAAAGTATCCAACGCAGGTGTATCACTTTGTTTTGCACCCGCTGCCGAACTTGGTTTCTTTTTTTGACGTGGATCTTCATCATCGTCATCGTCATCCGAAAAGCTCGAACCCATAATGATTTCTGGTTTTTCGATAAATGCCTTAGCCTGATCGTATGTTAAGTGTTCAGCCGATAAAATATCGCCGGCCAAATTATTTTTTTCTTTCAAAATAGCTAAAAGTAAATGCTCCGTATCAGCTGTTTCAGCCGACAATGAACGGGTTTCTAACTCCATAATCTTTTTTATCTTTTCCGTACTTTTCAGTGTTGGAATTTCTTGGCCACTGGGTTCAAGGTCTGTGCGTATTTGACTTTCGATAGTTTGTTTTATTTTAGATAAACTCACATGCGATCCGTTTAATATATCGATGGCTTTTCCGCTACCGTTACGCAAGATACCCAACAGCAAATGCTCGGGGCCCACATAGTTATTGCCCAATCGTTCGGCTTCTTGCGAACTGTACAAAAGCACATTATGTAATTGTTCTGAATAGTTGACTGTCATATATTCGTAGTTTGATTGGTTTGACTTTCGAGTTCAGGAAATTGGTAAGTTAGGATCTCACCTGTTTGTGATATTATTCTTTTACAAAAATAGGAATAAAAAACTAAGAAATGAGAATTCTAAATCAATAATTAAGTATAAAATAGTTGGTAAAATTCTGTTTGTGTTCGTCAAAAACAATACCGAAACACCAAAATTGTATTTTTATCGGAAATTTTGTCAGTTATGCTCAACAAATGATTTTTTTCAGTAGTTTTGTGCGCCATAAATGTAAAATGCGTCCATCGTTGGTCTTTTCACGTGCAAATTAATAATTCAAAAACAAATTAATAAAACAAATAGTTTATGACAGAACAAAAATCTTCGCTTCGCGAATCGAAATCCGCACGTTGGGTGGTACTAATATTGGTATCATTTACCATGATGTGTATGTATTATCTTACCGATGCAATGGCACCGTTGCAGGAAAGTTTACAAGGCAAATTATCTTGGTCGGCTTCTGATTATGGTCTGTTTACAAGTGGATACGGTTGGTTCAATGTATTCCTTTTAATGTTGATTTTCAGTGGAATGATTCTTGACAAATTAGGAACCCGTTTCACCGGCATCCTTGCCATATTTATTATGTTGTTTGGAGCAGGAATTAAATACTGGGCTATTTCGGGGCACGTGGCAGGAACATTGGAATTCTCTATCGGTTCGTGGCAGGTTTTTAACGGTACCGCAAAATCAGCTCTTTTTGCCGGACTAGGTTTTGGTATTTTCGGAGTTGGTTGCGAAATGTTCGGTATTGCTGCCAACAAAGCAGTAGTTCGTTGGTTTAGAGGCAAAGAGATGGCACTGGCTATTGGATTAAACACTTCTACCGGTCGCATCGGGACTGCATTGGCTATGTTTACGCCACTACCACTCGTAAACCTGACAAAAAATGTAAGTTCACCTGTTCTTTTGTCTATCGTATTGTTGTTGATTGGATTATTAGTGTTTATTTTCTTCACCGTTTTAGATAAAAAACTGGATCAGGAAGAATCTGATGCAGGAATTGCAAGCGACGAAGAGTTCAAATTTTCGGATGTAACAGACATTGCAAAAAACAAAGCATTTTGGTATATCGCCATTCTTTGCGTGCTGTTCTACTCGGCTGTTTTCCCATTTATCAAGTTTGCGACCAACCTGATCGTTCAAAAATTTGATGTTCCTGATACCTTTGCAGGTTATATCCCAGCGCTATTGCCATTTAGTGCTTTGCTGCTAACACCTGTTTTTGGTGGCATTTCCGACAAAAAAGGAAAAGGCGCCACCATTATGATTATCGGTTCAGTCATTTTAGTTTGTGTGCATCTGCTATTTTCAATCCCTTCACTCAACAGTTTCCCAATCGCCATCGGACTTGTAATGGTGCTGGGTATTGCATTCTCATTAGTACCATCGGCCATGTGGCCTGCAATCGCTAAAATTATTCCTGAGAGCAAACTCGGAACAGCCTATGCCATGACTTTCTGGGTTCAAAACTGGGGATTAATGGGCGTGCCGTTGTTGATTGGTTATGTGCTTGACAAATATTGTATCACCGGTACGATCACTAAAATGGTGGAAGGGAAAGCGCAAATTATCACGCAATATAACTACACCATTCCTATGCTTATATTTTCCTGCTTCGGAATATTAGCCATTGTTTTTGCTTTCTTGCTTAAAGCTGAAGACAAAAAAATGGGCTACGGACTTGAAAAACCAAACATCAGAGAATAGTCTTTTCTTATGAAATTTTTAAACCCCCTTAAACTATTTGTGTTTGAGGGGGTTTTATTTTTAAAATTAAAACTAAATAAAATCAGCCATGGCTTTTTATCAATTTCACAGCGAGCAAAAAATCAATACATCCATTGACGAAATTTGGGATTTCATTTCCTCACCCACCAATCTCAAAGAAATAACTCCCGACTACATGGGCTTCGATATTATGAACACCAAACAACTTTCGGAGAAAATGTACGAAGGAATGATTATTGGCTATAAAGTGAGTCCGATCCTTGGCTTAAAAACGACCTGGGTAACCGAAATTACACATATTCGAAACAAAGAATTTTTTATCGACGAACAGCGCATGGGTCCTTACACCATGTGGCATCATCAACACCTTATTCGCCCAATAGAAAACGGAGTCTTAATGACTGACATTGTCAGTTATCAACCACCTTTCGGAGTTATTGGGGCAATTGCTAACAAACTGGTTATCCAATCAAAGCTCAAACAAATATTTAATTATCGAACTGCAGCACTTGAGAAAAAATTCGGAATCTATTCGGTAAAATAGCTCTTTTCGTGGGTTATTATAAAAAAATCTACTGAATAATTATAATTTACTGCGCATTCCGTCAACATTTTAGACTTAGAATGTGTTGAATCAGAAACATTTCTAAAAAAATAATCTATAAAAATCTACATTATGATGAAAGCTTTAAAAATCATTGGTATTGTACTCGCAACCATCGTAGGGTTAATTTTAATTATCGCTTTATTTGTTTCGAAAGAATTTGCTTACGAGAAATCAATCACCATCAACGCACCTATTGACAGCGTTTGGGCAAATGCTAATAGCCTTGCAGCGTTGGACAAATGGAGCCCGTGGAATGATCATGATCCCAACATGAAAAAAGAAATGAGTGGAACCGACGGAACTATTGGTGCCAAACAAATTTGGGATGGCAAAGTAGTAGGCAAAGGAAGTCAAACCATTGCCCGTATAGAGAAGCCAACACTTTTTGAAACCGAATTAGTATTCTACGAGCCTCAGGAAAGCCACGGAAAAGGTTTTGTAAAACTCAGCACCGAAGGGAATGGAACAAAAGCCACCTGGGGAATGACAGGCACTATGCCTTATCCATTCAACATAATGAATCTATTCATGGATATGGAAAAATCGATGGGTAAAGATTGGGATAAAGGCTTGGGAAGATTAAAAAATTTAAGCGAAAACTAACCTGCAACACTTATCAAATAAACGAAACTCATTCATTTTGGGTTTCGTTTATTTGTTCTTAAAACAGTATATCTTAAAATATTATTCATAAATTTGTCGTTCATATATCTATGAATAATTCAATAAAAAAACATGAAGCTAATTAATACATTTGAAAACACCGGTCGTATGCCCGTGCTGTTTGTTGGTCATGGAAGTCCAATGTACGCCATCGAAGAGAATGAATTTGTACAAACATGGCGAGACATGGGTGACACTTTACCTGCACCCAAAGCGATAATTTGCATTTCAGCACATTGGGAAACACGTGGTACTCAGGTTACAGCTATGCAACAACCACAAACCATTCATGATTTTGGCGGATTTCCACGGGAACTCTATGAAATTAAATATTCTGCACCCGGAAATCCCGAGCTTGCCAAGGAAACTATAAATTTAATCAAAAACTCTCCCGTATTGCCCGACGAAAAATGGGGATTGGATCATGGCGCATGGAGTGTAATCAGACGCATTTACCCCAAAGCTGACATTCCTGTTATTCAATTAAGCCTGGATTACAATAAATCGCCTAAACAACATTATGAGTTGGCAAAAGAACTGGTATCATTGAGAGATAAAGGTGTATTGATTATCGGTAGCGGTAACATTGTTCACAACCTTCGACAGGTTACCTGGGACAAACCTGATGATCAAGAATATGGTTATGACTGGACAATTGAAGCAAACGAGACAGTAAAAAAACTAATTATAGAGGACAAGCACAATGAGTTAATCAATTACAAATCATTAGGAAAAGCTGTTCAAATGGCGACACCATCTGCTGATCATTATCTACCTCTACTCTATGCACTAGCACTAAAAAAAGAGGATGAGGAAGTTTCATTTTTCAATGATAAAGCCGTGATGGGTTCATTAACAATGACCTCTGTAAAAATTGGCTGAGCAACCTGATTTTTATTCTTCAAACTAATAATCTAGAAGTCAGTCTGCAATAGCAAAATTATAGTAAATTATTTTGCAAAAACACTTTGTAGATTAAAAATAAATGTGTAATTTTGCACCTCAATTTCGGATAAGGTAAAAAAGCAGCAATGCCAACGGCACCTCACCTTCCCGATGTAATCAGAAAAGTCATTTAAAAAATGTACGCAATCGTAGAAATTTTGGGACAACAGTTCAAGGTGGAAGCCGGAAAAAGACTGTATATCCATCGCATGGCAGAAGCCGACAGAGGCGCTGTAGTAGAATTTGACAAAGTATTATTGATCGACAACGAAGGTGCTATCACAGTAGGTGCTCCGGTAGTTGCAGGTGCAAAAATAGTTTGCGAAGTATTATCGCACGTACGTGGCGAAAAAGTAATCGTTTTCCACAAAAAACGTCGTAAAGGTTACCGCAAACGTAACGGTCACCGTCAAGATTTCACAGAATTATTTATCAAAGAAATTGTAGCTTAACCGAAAAAAAATTAGAAGAAAATGGCACATAAGAAAGGGGCGGGTAGCTCAAGAAACGGTCGTGAATCGGAAAGCAAACGACTTGGCGTTAAAATTTACGGTGGTCAATTTGCTAAAGCAGGTAACATCATAGTACGTCAACGCGGAACAGTACACCACATTGGTCAAAACATTGGTATGGGAAAAGACCACACCTTGTTTGCACTAGTTGATGGAATCGTAGAATTCAGAAAAAAGAAAGACAACAAGTCATTTGTTTCTGTAAAACCTATCGAAGTAGCTAACTAAGAGCTAGTCGATACGCATCACACATAAATCTCCTGTTGTTTTACATCCATGTAAAATTGCGGGAGATTTCTTTTTTCAGTGAACAGTAAACAGTTATCAGTTCAACGATTAAAACAATTCAACGATTAAAACAACAGAACTATGCTTACACTCAAATACATTACCGAAAATACTGACGAGGTAATTACTCGTTTGGCTAAAAAACATTTCGATGGCAAGGCTATTATCGCTCAGGTTATAGAATTGGATAATACACGAAAAGCATCTCAGGTAAAGGTAGATACAGCTTCGGCCGAATTGAATAACCTATCGAAGGAAATCGGTATGCTTATGAAACAAGGCAAACAGGATGAAGCAACTCAAGCCAAAGAAAAAACAAGTGAGCTAAAAGAAATCATCAAATTGCTGGGCGACCAACAGGGAGAAGCCGAACAAAAACTGAACGAACTTTTGGTTCAAATACCAAATTTACCTCACGCAAGCGTTCCGGAAGGAAGGCATGCCGAAGACAATCTGGTTGAACGTTCAGGTGGTGCAATGCCAACTTTACCTACCGATGCAGTTCCTCATTGGGATTTAGCTAAGAAATACGACTTGATTGATTTTGAATTGGGTGTAAAAATTTCGGGTGCAGGATTTCCTGTTTACAAAGGAAAAGGCGCTCGTCTGCAACGCGCATTGATAAACTTCTTTCTGGACAACGCAACTGCTGCCGGCTACCTTGAAGTTCAACCTCCGTACGTGGTAAATGCTGCTTCGGGTTACGGAACCGGACAATTACCTGATAAAGAAGGGCAAATGTACCACTGCACTGTGGACGATTTATATTTAATACCTACAGCAGAAGTTCCGGTTACAAATATCTACCGAGATGTAATTCTTGCCGAAAGTGAATTGCCCATCAAAAATACAGCTTACTCTGCCTGTTTCCGCCGTGAAGCCGGTTCGTATGGTAAAGATGTACGTGGATTAAACCGCTTGCACCAATTTGACAAAGTAGAAATTGTACAAATTCAACATCCGGACAAATCGTACGAAACGCTGGATCAAATGGTAAATTACGTACAAACACTGGTTGAAAAATTAGAATTGCCATGGCGTATTCTTCGCCTGTGTGCCGGCGATATGAGTTTCACATCTGCTCTTACATTCGATTTTGAAGTATATTCAGCCGCACAAGAACGTTGGCTTGAGGTTAGTTCGGTTTCCAACTTCGAAAGTTACCAGGCCAACCGCTTAAAATGTCGCTTCAAAGGCAATGACAAGAAAACCCAACTTGTTCACACACTGAACGGAAGTGCTATGGCTTTACCTCGAATTGTCGCTGCATTGCTTGAAAACAATCAAACACCCGAAGGTATCCGCATTCCAAAAGCATTGATACCTTATACCGGATTCGAAATTATCAATTAGAAAACAGTATTATTACACATAGAGAGCTCAAAGTCGAATGATTTTGAGCTCTTTTTCATTTCAATAGACACCCACTTAAATATTTATACATTTTTTTGCATAAGAATTGACATCTGAAGTATTTATTTAGATTTTTTTATTCTTGAATTAAAAAATATAGTTGTATTTTTACATCATGTTTCAATTATGAAACAATTATAACTACATAAAACATATCTATATGAATCACTTAATGTTTCTGGACTTAGGTACAGGCGAAATAATTATTATTGCTTTAGTAGTACTTTTATTGTTTGGAGGAAAGAAAATACCTGAATTAATGAAAGGTGTAGGTAAAGGCGTAAAAAGTTTTAAAGATGGTCTTAACGATGTTGAGAATGAAATAAAAAAAGACATTAAAAGCGACGAGAAACAAGACACAGCTAAGTAAGCATGAGCGAAATTGCTGAAAGTGAAATGACCTTTTGGGATCATCTCGATGATTTACGAAAAATATTATTCAGAATAGCTGCCTTTATAACTATTCTGTCGCTTTTATTTTTCACGTATATGACAGAAATCTTCGACAATGTGATTCTTGCACCTAGTCGAAGTAATTTCTTTCTCTACGAATGGATGAATCGGATGAGTGCCAAATACCCGGTTTTCCCCGATTTCTGTGTTGGAAAATTTCAAGTAAAGATTATCAACATCAATCTTTCTTCGCAATTTTTCATTCACATGTCCACCTCCTTATGGTTGGCATTAGTGGCTGGTTTCCCGTTTATCATTTACCAACTCTTTGTATTTGTAAAACCGGCATTGTATAGCCACGAACGCAGAAACACAGGTGCAGCCTTTTTCTTTGGGAATATCCTATTTTATATGGGCATAAGTGTTGGTTATCTGATGGTTTTCCCTCTTACTTTACGGTTTCTTGCCGGATATAATTTAAGTTCATATATAGAAAACAGCGTTTCGCTCGATTCGTATATGGATAGTTTTTTAATGCTTTGCTTTATTATGGGACTTATTTTTGAGTTACCATTATTGTCATGGCTCTTGTCTAAACTAGGTATTTTAAAACGTTCATTTTTTACAAAATACAGAAAGCATGCTATTGTAACTCTTTTAATTACAGCAGCTGTAATAACTCCATCAGGTGATGCATTTACACTAATGGTGGTATTTTTACCCATCTATATGCTATGGGAAATTAGTGCATTAGTTGTGAAAAAATAATTCATTATTTTTATCAACCGTTATTAAATCATTTGAATTTTATTATTATTTAATTAACTATTAAGTCATTATGAAAAGAAGAGATTTTTTCAAATCAGCAGCAGTTGTAGGCATAGCTAGCATTTTCAAACCCGGTACACTTGCAGCAAGCACTACAGCGGCAAGTAAGGTCTCTGTTCAAGCTACCACGGATATGGTGGCAGTTATGGGAGGTGAACCAGAAATCATGCTCAACAGAGCCATGAAAGAGTTAGGCGGAATTGGTAAATACGTAAAAAAAGGTCAAAAAGTAGTTATCAAACCGAACATTGGTTGGGATAAGAAACCGGAGATGGCAGCTAATACCAATCCTGAACTTGTAGGCGCTTTGATTAAGCTATGCAAGAGTGCTGGAGCATCTGAAGTTCTTGTTTTTGATCATACCTGTCAGGACTGGCAAAAGTGCTATGTAAATAGCGGAATAAAGGCTGCAGTTGAGAAAGCGGGCGGAAAAATGATACCCGGCAATGATGAATCCTATTACCGCGAAGTTGAAGTTCCACAAGGAGTACATATGAAAAAAGCCAAAATTCACAAAGCCATTCTGGATTGTGATGTATGGTTTAATGTACCCGTATTAAAACATCACGGTGGTGCTAAAAACTCAATCTCAATGAAAAACCTGATGGGCATAGTTTGGGACAGACAGTTTTTTCATTCCAACGATTTACATCAATGTATTGCCGACGCGGCTACCATGCACAAAAAACCGGCGCTCAACATTGTTGATGCTTACCGAATTATGAAATCTAATGGACCCCAGGGAAAAACTGAAGCAGATGTGGTAACACTCAAATCTCTCATTATTTCGCCTGATTTTGTGGCTGCCGATACTGCTGCCATGAAAATGTTTTCGCAAGTACAGCCAACAGACATTGCTGATGTTCGCTACATCGCTATGGCTGAAAAATTAAGAGTGGGCACTCAACATCTTGAAAAACTCAATGTCAAGAGAATAAAGCTGTAGTTGACCAACTATCGAAACAGTTTTCGCAACATCCCCGCTTTTACCACTAATTGTACATTACCAAAATGAAGTATCTCAAAAATATCAGAGTTGCACTTGCAATTCTTTTCTTTCTTCCCATTTTTCTATATTTGATTGATTTTACGGGTAAATTACCGGTTCAGATGCATGCGTTGCTCAAAATTCAATGGATACCGGCGCTACTTTCGTTGAACATGATTATTATTGCTGTACTAGTAGTTATAAGTCTTCTTTTTGGCCGAATATACTGTTCAACAATCTGTCCTTTGGGAATATTTCAGGATATTGCTGCCCGAAAATCACGTTTTTTCTCGAAGAAAAAAAAGAAGTTTCGTTACAAATACCAGAAACCTCAAAATATCTTACGGTATTCGATTTTAGCGTTAACGGTACTTATCTTTGTTATTGGTAGCTCGTTTTTAGTAGTACAACTTGATCCGTACAGCATCTTTGGACGTATTGTTTCGCAACTACTACGCCCATTAGTATTGTTCGCCAACAATGGAATAGCAGCTATTTTTAGCAGTATGGGCAACTATTCTGTTTTCAAAGTGGAACAGCTTACATTTGTACCTGTAGCTTTTGGAATAACACTTTTCTTTTTCGTGTTGATAAGTGTTATGTCGTGGTTTCAGGGTCGGTTGTATTGCAATACTGTTTGTCCGGTGGGAACTTCATTGGGTTTACTTTCCAAGCTATCAGTTTTTCGCATTTCCATCAGCGAATCGTCGTGCAATCAATGTGGTGCCTGCGAAAAATCGTGCAAATCGCAATGCATTGACAGTAAAGCAATGACAGTAGATCAGTCACGTTGTGTAAGTTGCTACAACTGCCTCACCGTTTGCAAAAGATCGAGCATGAACTACCAGTTTGGCTACAAGAAACAAAAAATAGAAGCTTCGCAAGATCCTTCAGATGGCAGTAGACGTACTTTTTTACTTACATCGGGAGCCGTGATTTCAACACTGGCCTTTGCCAACGCGAAAACGCTTACCGGCAAAAAAACTGATGCAACCCTTACCCGCACACCGATCATGCCTCCGGGAGCCGGATCTATTGAGCATTTCAATACAAAATGTACCGGCTGTCAATTGTGTGTGGACAAGTGCCCTATGCAGGTACTGAAACCTGCTGCATTACAATATGGCATTTCGGGTATTATGCAACCGCATTTAAATTTTTCCACCCATATTTTTTGTAGCTACGACTGTACTATCTGTTCTTCGGTGTGTCCTACCGGTGCATTAAAAGAAATGCCGATTGAAGAAAAAAAACTGGCTCAGATTGGGATTGCCAAATTAAGAAAAGACAAATGTATTGTGGCTGTTGAAGAGACGGATTGTGGAGCATGCTCGGAACATTGTCCTACACAAGCAGTACACATGATTCCGTATAAAAACGGACTTACCATTCCGGAAGTTACCGAGAATATTTGCATCGGCTGCGGAGGTTGCGAGTCTATTTGTCCGGCACGTCCTTATCCTGCCATTTATGTTGAGGGTAATAAAACTCAGACTATAGCCAAAAAACCCGCGGAAGCTGTGAAGTTTGAAAAGAAAATTGATGATTTCGGATTTTAGTAAAAAGTTCATGCACTGAACTCAAAAAAGATTGTAATAATTCTTTATAAACGGTTAACATGCCATCACATTTTGGTGGTTAAATGGCAAAAAAAAGCTATCTTTGCGTTCCAATTTTAAAGGCATAGCATGTTAGAAATAATTATAAAGGGGATATTAATCGGATTATGCATATCGGTGCCATTGGGACCAATTGGTATGTTATGCATACAACGAACCCTGAACCGGGGACAGAAATATGGCATTGCAACCGGTCTGGGAGCTACCTTCTCCGATTTAATTTACACAATAATTACTCTATTCTTCCTTAGTTTTGTATTGGATTTTATTGAAATACACCGTTTTGCCATTCAATTAACCGGAAGTCTTGTAGTTGCAGGTTTTGGATATTATATTTTCAGGAGTAACCCTGCCACTCAGCCAAAACCGAACGAAACACTCAAACATTCACTATTTGGTGACTTTGTAACTTCATTTGGACTAACCCTCTCTAACCCATTGGTTCTGTTTGTTTTAATTGCACTTTTTGCACGATTTGAATTTATTGGCAATAACACCACATTATACGTTTCGATAATTGGCATTTTGTCCATTTTGGGAGGTGCATTTACGTGGTGGAGCATACTTACTTTTTTGGTAAGTCGATTCAAGAATAAAATGAACATGCGTGAATTGAAAATTCTGAATCAAATCACCGGCTTTATCATTATTGCTATTGGAGTAGTGGGCTTTTTACTTGGCCTTCTAAAAATAGGTTCTCTCTAAATAATCCGCTTAATCACACGCAGTGTATGCGTATAGTCTCCCGTCTTTGAGGAAATAATGCCTTGAGAATCTATCGAATCAATTCTTACACAGCCCGAAACGTGAATAATTTGCTGCGTGTTGAGCAAAATACCGACATGAATTATCTCACGCTCGTGGTTTTCGAAGAATACTAAATCGCCCGGTTGTGCTTCGAAAAGGAAATCGATTACACGACCAACTTCTACCTGATGACCGGCATCCCTCGGTAATTTGATACCACTCATAGCAAATACTACCTGCACCAGTCCCGAGCAATCGATTCCCATAATACTTTTTCCACCCAAAAGATAGGGAGCATTTAGATATTGTAAGGTATTATTCGTAATTTCCTGCGATAGTGAACTTGGTTTTGGCTGATTGGACGACATATTTATTTGATAAATTTCGTCGTCAATAATACATCGACCATAATTATACGATGGAAAATAACTTCCTCCGGGTAAATACATTCTTTGATGAGAAACCGGTTTGTCGCAAACCAGTAGAGGAACAGGAATACAGAAAACCGGTAAGTTAGAAAGACGTTTCTCTTCTTCAGTAGAAAGGATTTGTATCATTTTTGAATCTACCCAACCAAGGCAGTTATCCGTCAGATTTCTGACATGTAGCCAGCGTTCACCAACTTCGCAAATCTCGACATACTCACCAAACATAAGTTGGGTGCACAATTCGCTACTTTCGCTACTGCTCACCCGAAGTGAAACTAATGGAAGTGTAATGATGCCTGTCATGTAGTTGTGAGTTGCTAGTTGGTAGTTGGAGACAAATCCAACATTACTAATCGTTGATAACTGAATAGATTTCCCGCAAAAATACTGAAAGTTTGCTTAACACGCTACTATTAGCAGATTTTTTCGTAATTTTCGCCTCTTTTATATTTAAAACATTCTATTGTTCATATTGGCTCCGGTTATGAAAATAAAAATTACTCAAATACAGGTTCAGAATATCACAAAATTGGGGCTATTTATTTGTGTTATAGCACTAATTGTACAATTATTTCCCTCCAAAAGCAAATTCAAATATCAATTTGAGGTAGGTAAACCATGGTCGTATGAGTTGATTACAGCTTCGTTTGATTTTCCTATTTACAAAAGTGATCTCCAGATAACGAAAGAGAAAGAGGAGATACTCAAGGATTTTACACCTTATTTTCAGCTTGACAGCACAAAATGCAACCTTCAAATCAATAAATTATTTACCGACTGGAAAAAGAAAACCGGTAAATTTCCGATTTCTCAGAATTATATCAAACGAAAGTTCCAGGGGATTTACGCTATTGGAATTATCTCGGTAGCAGATTATAATAAACTATTGGAAGATAAACGCGAAAACATTTCATGCATCACGCCTAACAGAGTGTCCCATACGTTGGCTGTAGAAAATGTATATACCCCTAAGACTGCTTACGAAGAAATTCTGCGGGATGCCCCCGAAGCCATAAAGTCATACGATTTGAATTTATATTTGGTGGAAAATCTGAAATTCGATAGTGCCACTACCGAATTATCTAAAATCGACTTATTAAAGAACCTGTCGCTCACATCGGGAATGGTTCAAACCGGGCAACGAATTATTGACAGAGGTGAAATAATAACACCGGCAAATTTTCTGGAACTACGGTCGTTGAAAATTGAATACGAAAAACGTAAAGGAGCTATCCAACAGTCCGCCATTGTGGTTGTTGGCGAGATCATCATGATTTCCGGACTCATTTGCTTATTCTTTTCGTACATCTACCTGTTCCGTCCGCGTATTTACGATAAATTCGGCGATTTACTCTTTCTATCGCTACTCATCGTAATGATAGTAGGTCTGACAGCCTTTTCGCTGCAATACGATACTTTGAGCTATTACATGGTTCCATTCGCACTGATTCCGATTATTATCCGGGTTTTCTTTGATCCGCGTACGGCTTTATTTGCTCATATCTGTACCATGCTCATCATTTCATTTATGGTGGATAATTCGTTCCAGTTTATACTTTTACAAGTGACCATTGGGATGGCAGCTGTTTCGAGTTTAAAAGATATGACGCAACGCTCGCAACTGGCTCAAACAGCGCTGTATATATTTTTGTGTTATTGCATTATGTATCTGGCATTTCAACTTATTTCGGAAGGAAATATAGAAAGAATCAATTGGCAACCCATTCTATATTTCTCCATCAGCAGTGCTTGTTTACTTTTTGCTTATGTTTTGATTTATATTTTCGAGAAAATGTTTAATCTCATATCCAGCGTTACGTTGGTGGAGTTGACTAATATCAACAGCGATTTGATGATGAAATTTGCCGAAGTGGCACCGGGCACATTTCAACATACGCTTCAGGTTTCGAATCTGGCTACCGAAGCTGCTAAGAAAATAAACGCTAATAGTCTGCTTGTGAGAACAGGCGCCTTATATCACGATATTGGGAAAATGAAACATCCCGAATTTTTTACCGAAAACCAAATGGGAGGTAAAAATCCTCTTACGGATATGGATTATGAAGAAGCAGCAAAAATTGTCATCAGCCACGTGACGGATGGTATCGAGATTGCAAAGAAAAGTCATTTACCTGAACAGATCATCAATTTTATTGGCACCCATCATGGTTTAGGCAAAGCGAAATTTTTCTATACTTCATTTATAAACGCTTATCCTGACAAAACACCTAACGACGCAGCCTTTACTTATCCGGGACCGTTACCGAACAACAAAGAAACAGCTATACTAATGATGGCTGATGCGGTGGAAGCCCGCTCCAGAAGTTTGGGAGTGTACACCGAAGAAAGCATCAACGAGATGGTAGAAAGCATGATTAACAGTCAGATAGCTGATGGTCAATTTAAAGATGCGCCGATTACTTTTAGGGATGTAGAAACGGTAAAATCAGTGTTCAAGGAAAAAATCAAGAATATATACCATACAAGGATAGCTTATCCCGAAGCGAATAAAATCACACCCTGATAAAAAAAAAAGCCCCCAAATCATTCATCAACGATTTGGGGGCTTTTTTTTGTACACATTAGATTTTTATAATTATCCCAATGGTAGGCAGTATATTTCCTGCAAAGCTGTCGAGCGTTCGTAAGCTCTGTTTGCTGCTATCGCCGTTTGCATCCGGAATAACAGCTCCACTCGCATCCAGGTTGGTATAAACAGGTGCACCCTGTGTTTTGAAATTATAAACGTTTTGAATATCGGTATACAGGTTCAGCACCCATTTTTTGAAATAAAACTCTTTATCAATACGCATATCCAGTTGGTGCGCGCTGGCTAGCTGGAGCGTATTAAACCTCGAATAATCGAGATAGGGTTGATTGGTAATGTTCCATGCAGCCTTGACGTACGATTTAGAATCGATAGGCGTATAAGGAGCGCCACCCACAAAACGCCAGCGAATAGCTACATTCCAGTTTTTTGGAAGTTTATAACTGGCTATCAGATTGAGCAAATGACGGGTATCCCACGACGAAGGAACATAATTGCCTGCCAGATTGGTAAACTCACTTCTGAAATAGGTGTAGGTCGCCGTTAGGTTCATTTTATTCATTTCCACTATTTTGGCCATAAATTCGATACCATAAGCACGACCTTTTCCGGTAGAAACAATTTCCTCATCCCCCACTTGCCCATATTCGGTTCCTTTGCTGGCAATACTCAAACCATCTGCCACTGAGAAAGGGTAATAATGATACCCTTTATAAAATCCTTCCACTGTCATCCTCACTTTGTCCATAGGACGATAATCGAATCCTACGATAGCCTGGTTGGAAATGGTGTACCGTAAATTCTCATTTTGATTTACAAAAGCACCTGCAGCATTTTTAAACCCAAGTGTGGTATAAGCAGGCTGAAGTGCATAACGTCCTACATTAGCATTTAAATCCAGTTTTTCGGATAGCTGATAGGACGCCGACAGACGTGGTGAGAACTGATGGAGCGGATTGCGCATATTATCGTTGTAATTCAGCCCTGCAAAATTAATTCCCAGCGACAATTTCAGTTTATCGCTCATGTATTGGTCCGAGGCTTGCACGAAAGCCTGATAACCAAATAAATTAATACCGGTATTATAATTTAAATCGGTAACCGTATTATTCAAGTATAATTTTCGGCTTGTTTCATTTGTGTAATGTGAATACTTAATGCCGGCTCCATAGGAAAGTTTGATGGGTAAATCGGGGTAATTACGTTCAAAGCGCAATTTATTTTCGGCTTCGTCCGACTTGTAATCTGAGGTTCTTCCCTTCGTTTCATCATTCTCCAGATACTTGAAATTAGAATTGCGAAGCATATTTCTACTAAGCACCCACGTATCGTAATGCGTATCACCATAATGTTTGTAAACAGTGCCGACAGTATAATTCCATTGTTTGTAGGTGGGCAGATAAGCCAACAAATAACGCTGACTTTCGGTGGGGTTGCTTATACCAGTATTGAGCACCATATCATCGATAGCACCAATGCCGATAAATGAAATCTCGTTCTTTTTATCCAACTGAATTTTATATTTTACCTGAAAATCGTTGTAAGTGGGAAGAAACGGCAAGCCGATGGCTGCAAACAAAAACTGTAAATACGATTGACGAGCCGAAACAATAAAGGTTGATTTCTTTCCAATTGGTCCATCGATGGTCAATGCTGCATCCGAAGCACCCACCGACAGTTTGGTGTGTAAACGATCCTTGCTACCATCTTTTTGCTTTATTTCCATCACCGAACTGAGTGCATTGCCTCTGTTAGCAGGAAAAGCACCGGTGTAAAAGCTTATCTCGCGTACAAAATCGGGATTGACAACACCCACCGTGCCACCCGACGAACCCTGAGTGGCAAAGTGATTGATAACAGGAATTTCGATCCCATCAAGATAAAACACATTCTCAGAAGGTCCTCCACCACGCACTATCAGGTCATTACGGTTAGGATTGGTGGCTCCCACCCCGGGCAATGCCTGCACTACCTTAGAAACATCGCGGTTGGCACCGGCACTTTTTTCAATTTCCTGAACTCCTATTGATAAAACAGATATTGGACTTTCTATTCTTTTGACATTGATGGTAGAACGAACTGTTACTTCCGAAAGTTGAACGGCTGTTTGCTCCATCGCAACATCCAAAAAAGCAGTTTGATTTCCCTGCACCTGCACTTCGGACGAAATGGTTTTTTCGTACCCCACCAAACTAATGACTAAACGTTTAAAACCCGGCTCGAGACCAGTAAACGTGTAGTTACCTTCCACATCAGTTGTGGAACTAATAGTGGTACCTTGAATTAAAATTGCAGCAAACTCTATAGCTTGATTGGTTTTTGCATCGTAAATGCGACCTTTAAGTACACCATTTTGAGCAAAAGCTTGTGAAGAAAGTAGTAAAACGAAAAATAAAATTGTACTTTTTAGTTTCATATATTGTAATAACAAATTATTAAATTTATTCAAACATAATACAATAACAACAGATACAATGATATGTTTAACGAAAATAAAAATCGAAAGATAGAAAATATCTATAGTTTATTCAATGCACTTTAAAAACACTCGTCTGCAAACGATTATCATTTGTTTGCAATCCTTTTCACTGCATCGTAAATGGGCACTAAATAGCCATTTTCGAACCGACAAAGCAAGCAAATATTGCCAACAGGCTTGGCACTCACCCACTCCAATTCAAGCGCCTTATCATTATAAAGCATTTTGGTGACAAATGATTTACCTACTTTGAAAAGGAAATCATAGTCCTGCGTTTCGAACTGAAGATTCATTTTATTGAAATCAGCCACTTCAAATTCGCATTTGTAAACAGCATTTTCGGCACATTCGGTACGCAGGTACAATCCTTTATCTACAAATACGGGCGAAGCACTTCTTTGAGCTTTAAACTGACTTGCCGGAATTTGTCCTTTGAAAATCAATGCATCATCCTGTTTAATTTCGATTTCGGCAATATGTTCGGCCAATAAATGTGAGCCGTGAACCAAATCGTTATAATGAAAAAACTCTTCCCAGTTATGAAATATGGTAGTATCTTTTGGCATATAATTTCCCAAAACGAGTTCTGCTCCTACTCCTGTAAGTTGAATCTGTATTTTCGACATTGTAGTTTTATTTTCTGACCGCAAAATTACATAAATTAAACGCAAATAGAAAATCGCAAGTACAGATTGACTTTGCAGGCTGTAAAAGATTCGAAGCGCGAATATGATTATCAATTTGCGAACAAAATGATTGCATCATCTGTTTGAACGAAAAATATATAACAATATTCAACTTCTAAAAAAAACAAAGAAACAATATGAAAAAGATTAGTTTATCGATAGTAGCTTTACTATTTACAGTTACAGCATTCTCGCAAACATGGGTTTCAGACGCGGCGCATTCCCGCTTAGGGTTCACAATTTCTCACCTTATGATTTCACATGTAACCGGCAATTTCAAACAATTTGAAGTCAAGGCAGTCACTACAAAACCCGACTACAGCGATGCTAAAATTGAATTGACTGCACAAATTGCAAGTATCAATACCGATAACGAACAACGTGACGCTCACTTGAAAACTCCTGAGTTTTTTGATGCTGCGCAATTCACTACATTAAGTTTTAAAAGCACTTCTGTAAAAAACGTCAAAGGCAATGAATTCAAATTGACGGGTAATCTGACTATGCACGGGGTAACAAAACCGGTTGTTTTGGATTTGATTTTTGAAGGCAAAGTCACCAACCCAATGAACAAAAAAGACATAGCAGTTTTCACTGTTAAAGGAATTTTGAAACGATCCGATTTTGGTGTTGGGAGTAAATTCCCGGCAGCAATGATTGGCGATGAAATAACACTTAATGCAAGTGTAGAACTTAGTCCTGCCAGCTAAACAAAATCTCAACATTTATGAACGAAACGAGGCTTACACATTTGGTTGTGCAAGCTTCGTCCGTTTAACATCAGAACGTTTAAACTAACAAATAGTGATCTTGCGAAACCGTAAATGATGCATCACTTCACGTAATATCAACAGCGTGGCTGCAAAAGCATTGGTCGTTGGCAATATATCCTGACTTGCCGGACGACCCGAAATAATAGCTGCTAAGCGTGTAAAGGCGTGTTCCATATCCTGAATACTTAGAATCGTTCCCTGCTCACTTTCTTCAAATGCCGACACCCGGGCAATTTCTAAAATACGTGCATCCAAAGTATATAAGTTAGAGTCAACAGTAAGCAATTTATGCAGGGGCATTACCTCATCTTCCACCACCTGAATGGCATTTTCAACTTCACCCGCAGTTGGTGGGTTATGTATAAAAAACTCACGAGCCGTTTTTTCTGTACCAATTTCAAAAAGCCAGACATTGTCAGGCGTATCAGCATTCGTTCCCTGTGCCATAAAACTGTATTCGTCGGCTATGTGCAGCACTGTTATGACTGAATTTTCAACACACCTTTTACGAACAGTACGGTAAATATCCTGAGCAATTTGTTGTATTTCGTTTGGAATAATGGTGGTCATGATTGGGTTCATTTAAAATCGAAGAAAAGAAATACAAAAGTACTGTTTTTGAATTAAAGAGAACCTGCATGAATAACTGATTTTACAATTCTTCAATAATCACCCCAATGCCCTCATTTTTCAATACAGCCAGCGATTTTGAACAGATGGCAGATGAACAAACCAATGATACTTTCATATCAGCATCTACACTTTGTATTTGCCTGGCTATTTCTACAATTTTTGCCGCATCTTTTTGAATGATACGACTCTTGATAAGCTTTACAATAGCGATATGATTTTTGTCAACAGCGCGCAAGATAACACGCGATGGCAAATTATAATCGGAGGCACTTACTAATTTCATTACAACACTTTACTTTAAGCAAAATAGCACCGTTTACTTGTTTACCTGTTTACTGAATTCGATTAATCGTTGTTCCAGCACCGCCATTTGGTCTAAGCGCACAAACGATACACAGGCACGCAAACCGTTAGGATTTTCGCTACCGGTAATGGCCAATGAAATGGCGCTGATACCGTAGTACAGAAACTCTTTCATTAGCTCCCCACTCGTCATGCCCGGGTAGGCGATGGTGAAGTAGAAACCGTCAGCCAACTCACGGTCTTCGTCATTGTACACAATATAAAAACCATATTTCAGGAATAAAGCTTTCATCAAGCGTGCCTTTTCAGCGTAAGGATGCAATGCACTTGCAAAATCAAGCTCACCATCGTTTACCGCTTTCAGAGTAGCAGCCAGAGCATATTGTGCCGAATGCGAAGTTCCGGCCGTGGTGGCATACAATACGCCATAAGGAATGAAATGACCAAGCACATCGCTGGTAAAATAGTTCTTCAGATTCGGATAATGGCGAGTTCGCAACTTTTCGGAGGTAATCATCATACCAATGCGCTGACCGGCATAACTAAAAACTTTAGACGCAGAAAGCAACAAAATATAGTTGTCGGTATAATTTGCTACCGATGGTTGATAAGGCGCAACACCCGCAACGCCATAATGTTGGCGAAAATCCATACCAAAATAAGCCAGATCTTCCACTACAATCGCATCGTATTTTGTTGCCAATTCACCAATAATTTGTAGTTCCGCTTCCGAGAAACATATCCACGACGGATTATTGGGCGACGAATAACAAATGGAACAAATATTGCCTTCCGCCAAAAACGATTCGAGTTTATCACGAAGCTTTTCGCCACGGAAATTCAGGATGTCGAATGATTTATACGGCACACCTATCAGGTGCAATTGCGATTTCTGCACCGGAAAGCCCGGATCGATAAACAGCGTGTAAGGTCTATCAGGATTGGTGCGCGCCGCAGCCAGCAAAGCCGCAAAACTACCTTGCATCCCTCCTACTGTGGGCACACAGTTGAGCGGACTAACATCGATATTGATAAATAATTTGGCAAAACGGGCAATCTCTGTTTTAGCAAAAGGAATACCCTCGATATTCGGATACTGAGCTGCCAGACCGGTATCCAGTGCGTGCTTCTCTGCCTCAATAGCAATAGACGAAGGCGGCAAACCCGGCACACCCATTTCCATATGAATAAATTCCTGCCCACTTTGTTGCTCTATTTGTGCAACAAGTTTACCCACTTCACGAATGGATAGCTGCGTAATATCCGACTCACCAAATTGAGCAAAAAGTGAATCGACAATTTCTTTTTTTATAATCATTTTCGAAGTTTTATAAATAACGTTTTCGAAGAAAACAATAACGCGACCGAAGGGAGCAAATAACACGCAGTTAATATCGCCTATGGCAAGTTATTTCTTTCTCCTATCCACCACTCTCACCGCTTTTCCTTCGCTGCGTGCAATGGTTTTTGGCTCTACCAGCGTTACTTTTACACTCAATCCAATAGCCGAATTAAGTGCGTGCGAGATTTTTTTCGATAATTCCTGTAATTCACGAATGGTATCGGTCAGTTTCGTTTCATCCATTTCCACCTGCAATTCCAGCGTATCCAGATTATTTACATTATCCACATAGAGCATATAGTGCGCGCTGGTTTCACCCATTTCGAGGAGAACGTGTTCAATTTGCGATGGGAACAGGTTCACACCACGAATAATCAACATATCGTCGCTGCGACCGGTAATCTTTTTCATGCGCACTAATGTGCGTCCACATTCGCAAGTATCACGGGTGAGCGTAGAAAGATCACGCGTGTTGTAACGCAACAATGGAATTCCTTCTTTGGTAAGCGTTGTAAATACCAACTCACCCTCAGTTCCATCTGCTAAAGGCAACTTGCTGTCGGGGTGAACGATCTCCGGATAAAAATGATCTTCGTGAACATGCAATCCGGTATGCGCCTCACAATCGTTGGCCACGCCCGGGCCCATAATTTCGCTGAGTCCGTAAATATCGTAAGCTTTAATTCCCCATTTCTTCTCAAGCTCTAGTCGCATGTTTTCCGTCCATGGTTCTGCACCAAAAACCCCGATTTTTAATTTCATATCGGCCAACGAATAACCATACTCGGTTAATGCATCAGCAAGATGAAGCGCATACGAAGGCGTACAAGCCAGCACGGTAGAGCCAAAGTCGGACATTAATTGTAATTGTCGACGGGTATTTCCACCTGAAATGGGAATAACAGCACAACCCACATTTTCGGCTCCGTAATGAACCCCTAATCCGCCGGTAAATAATCCGTATCCGTAGGAAATCTGCATAACATCTTCGTTGGAGATGCCGGCCATGGTCAGGCAACGTGCGAGCACTTCACGCCAGTTTTCAATATCATTTTTGGTATAGCCTACCGTTGTTGGTTTTCCCGTTGTTCCGCTGGAAGCATGCACACGTACAATATCTTTCATAGGTACGGCAAACAAATTAAACGGATAATTATCGCGCAAATCGGTTTTATAAGTAAAGGGCAGTTTTACGATATCGTCGATAGATTGAATATCCGAAGGCTTCACACCCATTTCATCCATTCGCCGACGGTAAAAAGCCACGTTGGCGTATACCTGTTGCACTAATTTTATTAATCTCTCACTTTGCAACGCACGCATCGCGTCGCGACCCATACATTCTATGTCTTTATTCCAAATCATATTTTATTACTTCGTGTTATTTTACTCCCTACGGTCGCGTTATTTACTTCGTGATATTACTCCCTACGGTCGTTTTATTTGCCTACGGCGTTATTCACTTCGTGTTATTAATGGTTATTTGCCCCTGCCTGCTGCAGGCAAGTTCGGCATTATTTATTGTTATTGCTGTGTGTATTTAAATAATTGACCGTGTACTAGTTAACTTATCTACTGAATATAGTTTACTGTTGACTAGTCACTGATGACTATTTACTGATAACTGATGACTGCTATCTCAGTTCCGCTTCACGAATTGATTTCAATCCATTAGCATTAATTACCTCCACAGCTTTATCGCAATTGTCGGTACGAATGATCAGGATGGATTTGCTTCCAAAACTGAAAGCATACACATATTCAATGCAAATATCGGCAGCCGTAAACAGGTCGAGAATATGCGACATAGAGCCGGGCGCGGCATCCATCTCGAGCGAAAGAATGTCGTGTACACGCACCGTAAACTGTTCGGCACGTAAAGCTTCCAGGGCTTTTTCGGGATCGGAAACGATGGCGCGAAGGATACCGTAATCACTTGAATCGGCAACGGTTAACGCAATAATATTGATGTTGTTTTTGGCCAAAACGGAAAGAATTTGGTTCAAATGGCCGGTTTTGTTTTCGAGGAAAACAGAGAGTTGGCGAATTGTCATTGTATTAAATATAAAAGGTTGTTGATTTTGCTATCGTAGTGACAGGTGCGGGAGTTTATCTTACTCCATCTGACTTGTTTTTAAGACACGCAAATTTACACAAATTGATGGAAAAACAAAGTGTTTTGTTATAAATTAAAAGAAAAATTGACGACTTGCTTTCAGCTAAGAAATAACATGAATTTGATCATCATTAGTCGATTGATTTTCTCTATTCAAAAAAAAGTTGTATTTTTATCGTTCCAACAAAATCAAACTATCAAATTATAAAGAGTATGAAAGACAATGCATTACTAATGGAAGTTATTGCTAAAGCGCAAACATGGCTTACTGGTAACTATGATGAAGTAACTAAAAACGAAATACGTCGCATGATTGATGCCGACGATAAGACTGAATTGATTGAATGTTTTTACCGTGACCTGGAATTTGGAACTGGTGGATTGCGTGGTATCATGGGCGCGGGAACCAATCGTATGAATATTTACACCGTTGGAGCAGCTACTCAGGGATTGAGCAATTATTTGAAAGCACAATTTCCTGACGTTCCTCAAATCAGCGTGGTTATCGGACATGACTGTCGCAATAATAGCCGTTTGTTTTCAGAAGTTTCTGCTAATATTTTCTCGGCTAATGACATTAAAGTATATTTATTCGAAGACCTACGTCCAACTCCTGAAGCATCATTTGCTATTCGTCAGTTAGGATGCCAAAGTGGTATTATCCTTACGGCTTCTCATAATCCGAAAGAATACAATGGCTACAAAGCTTATTGGAACGATGGTGCACAAATGATTGCTCCGCACGATGTGAACGTAATTACCGAAGTAATGAAAATCAAAAGCATCGACGAAATTAAATTCGAAGGCAATCCTGCTTTGATTGAAATTATCGGCGAAGAAATTGATAAGATTTATATTGAAAATATCAAAAAACTTTCTCTTTCGCCTGATGCTATCAAACGCAACAGCGATTTAAAGATTGTATATACTCCGATTCACGGTACAGGTGTGAAACTGATTCCACGTGCTTTGCGCGAATATGGTTTCACCAACATTATCAATGTTCCGGAACAAGACGTTACCAGCGGCGATTTCCCAACCGTAGTTTCTCCTAACCCCGAAGAACCTGCTGCGTTGGATATGGCTGTAAAAAAAGCAATGGCTACCGACGCTGAAATCGTTATGGCTTCCGATCCTGATGCCGACCGTTTGGGTATTGCGGTGAAAAACGACAAAAACGAATGGATTCTGGTAAACGGAAACCAAACAGCTTTGATTTTTATCTATTACCTTATCCGTCGCTGGAAAGAGCTGGGTAAACTGACAGGCAACCAATATATCGTAAAAACGATTGTTACCACCGAAATTATCAAACAAATTGCCGATAGCAATAGCGTTGAAATGTTCGACTGTTTCACCGGTTTCAAATGGATTGGTGCAGTGATTCGTGAAAACGAAGGCAAAAAAGAATACATTGGCGGTGGCGAAGAAAGCTACGGTTTCTTGCCCGAGGATTTTGCCCGCGATAAAGATGCCGTTTCGTCATGTACTATGATGGCAGAAATTGCGGCATGGGCAAAAGACAATGGCAAAACATTGTTCGAACTGCTACAGGATATTTACGTAGAATACGGTTACGGAAAAGAAAAAGGTATTTCGGTAGTACGCAAAGGGAAATCAGGAGCAGAAGAAATTGCTCAAATGATGAAAGATTTCCGCAACAATCCTCCAAAAGAAATAGCAGGATCGAAAGTAAGCGTTATCAAAGACTACGAAACATTGAAATTGACAAACATTGCTACAGGCGCAGTTTCTGACCTGGTAATGCCTGCTACTTCTAACGTATTACAATATTTCACCGAAGATGGTACTAAAATTTCGGTACGTCCTTCGGGAACAGAGCCAAAGATTAAATTCTATGTTGAGGTACGCGGCACAATGGCCAGTCGTGCCGACTACGATGCTGCTGATGCTGCTGCCAATGTAAAAATTGAAGCAGTAAGAGCATCACTTGGGGTCTAAAATTCGGTTCGCGGTTACTAATTAAGTAATTGGAAAAATCTAATGTACTATAATCAAATTAAAATAAAAAAAATAGAAGAATAGAACGCTGATAAACGCTGATCTAGCGGATAAAAAAACGGATATTTATTCTGACAAGTCAGAATGATTTTTAAACACTTACTGTATCATCGGTCATGCTTGCATGACTTAAATCTGTTATAGATCCGTAGAATCGAAGATCAGCGTAGCTAAATATTATCCGTTTTTATCCGCTTAATCCGTAAAATCCGCGTTCTATTCTTTCTGATAAATACGACATTATATTCTGACCACTAATTAATTATCGTTTCAAAAGATCACTGATTAAATCTAAGATTATGAAATATGTATTTTTAATTATCGCAATTACGTTGATGAGTTGTACGAGCGACAGCTTATCAACCCCCGATTTGCTAAAAGGCAAATGGATAGAAGTCAATACAAAATCCGATACCCTGGTATTTGGTTTGTTTGGCGACCAGGAAGCCATGATGGTAAATAGAGGCTACGAGATAAGAGATAGTTTCAGGCTTCCGAAACATGGATCCGGCCCTTATGACTACCGAATATCGAAAAACAAAATAGCACTTCACTCCTATCTATCGAGCAGTATGGGATACAAGGACTATACGTTTAAGTTCGACTTAAAAACGAGCAGAATAGAAGTGGACAAGTTTTACGAGACAGCTGATTCTACTGTTACCAAACTTGTTTTTGAGCGATTGAAATAAATTGAGTAAAAGCACTCACAATAAAAAAACACCATTCGAAATTTCGGATGGTGTTTTTTTTTCGGGTCACGCGAGTTCCAACTCGCGGTATTTAGTTTTTTCTAAATTTTAGAAACCTCCCCGACGACAGTTTTTATTCTTTCATCAATGATGAAAGAATAAAAACGACTGTTTTTGCCATTCCTGCGACGTTGGAACCTTCAAAACAACCGTTTTTGTCATTCCTGCGGCGTTGGAACCTTCAAAACAACCGTTTTTGTCATTCCTGCGGCGCTGGAACCTTCAAAACAACCGTTTTAGTCATTCCTGCGGCGCTGGAAGCTCCAATTTCACCGAAGTCAAGCTTATCTCGCCAACACTTCAATCTTTAATTTATCGTAGGCCCGATTTGCTTTCGCGCGTGCTTCTTCGATGGTATCGGCACTTGCCAAAATTACGGCCATGCGTCTGTGCCCAACTACTTCCGGTTTACCGAAAATACGCAACTGAACATCTGCTTCCGACAATACTTCTTCCAGATTATCAAACACCACTTTATCACTATCGCCTTCCACCACAACGGCTTTAGAGGCCGAAGGACGGTAAAAACGAACCGAAGGTACAGGCAAGCCTAAAATGGCGCGTGCATGCAATGCAAACTGAGATAAGTCCTGCGAAATCATGGTTACCATGCCGGTGTCGTGCGGACGGGGCGATACTTCGCTGAACAAAACATCGTTGCCACAAACAAATAATTCCACGCCGAAAATACCATAACCACCCAACGCATCGGTTACCGCTTTGGCTATCTTCTGTGCCTTTTCCAGCACGCTTTCCTGCATAGGTTGTGGTTGCCACGATTCGCGATAATCACCATCTTCCTGATAATGCCCGATCGGTTGTAGAAAAGTAGTACCTGCTGAATGACGTACGGTAAGCAAGGTAATTTCGTAATCGAACTTTACAAATGCTTCCACGATAACTCGTCCCGCTCCGGCTCGACCGCCCTCTTGCGCTATCTTCCACGCTTTTTCAATGTCGCCGGCAGTTTTGATGACGCTTTGTCCGTGACCCGACGAGCTCATAATTGGTTTCACCACGCAAGGAATGCCAATGGCCGCCACAGCAAGTTCAAATTCTTCTTTGCTGGAAGCAAAACGATACGGCGAGCTGGCAATGCCCAACTCTTCGGCTGCCAACCGGCGAATACCTTCTCGGTTCATGGTCAGAAAAGCAGCTTTGGCAGTAGGAATTACATTAAAGCCCTCTTTTTCCAATTCTACCAAAGTATCAGTAGCAATGGCTTCAATCTCGGGGATGATATAGTCCGGTTTTTCTGTTTCAATAATTTCGCGAAGCATTTTGCCATCGAGCATCGAAAGCACGTGCGACCGATGCGCCACTTGCATAGCCGGTGCGTTGGGGTATTTGTCCAACGCCACTACCTCGATACCATAACGTTGCAATTCGATAGCAACTTCTTTTCCTAGTTCTCCCGATCCGCACAAAATGGCTTTTTTGCCTACGGACGAGAGTGTTGTTCCAATTTTTGTCATTCTAAGTTTTATCCTTATTTTTTATATGATAATCCGGTCTAGTACCGAATTAGTGAAAGTTTGAAGCATTTAAAAAGAAAAGAATGGAACGCCGATAAACGCTGATTTGGCGGATATAAAAAATGGATTTATATTTAGCTGCGCTGATCTTCGATTCGACAAGTCGAAATGATTTTAAATTACTTACGATCTTATCAGTCATGCTTGCATGACTTAAATCCGTTCAAATGTCATCCGTTTTAATCCGCTTAATCCGTAAAATCCGCGTTCCATTCTTAAAAAAACTATATTATATTATGACCATTACTTTGATCATTATTCTTTAATTATGATGCGCTATTTTTTTCAAAGCAACGATTTGTGGTTCGTTTCCAAACACTAAAAGTCGGTCGCCAAGTTGAATAATATTGTCGGCTTTAGGATTAATCTGCAATTCACTTTGCGACGAGTAGTACCCAATCACCACCAAATTGGTGCGTTGTGGAATATTGGCGTCGCGATAGCTTTTATTAATCAAATCGCTTCCTTCATGAATTTCTACGAGCCCGAATTTGTAGCTTTTGAGTTCTTCTTTAGCTCCCGCAAATTCCACAAAACTAAAGAAATCGGCACTGGTGGTGGCAATAGAAATGATACGATCCTTGGCTATTTCGATAGGCGAAACAATAAAATCGGCACCCGCCTTACGAAATTTTTCGGTAGAATTTGTTTCGGCAACACGGGTAATCACCTTTACGTCTTTATTCAAATCCTTGGCACTAAGGGTCACAAAAAGATTCTCGGCATCGGTAGAAAGCACCGAAATCAGGATTTTTGCCCGCTCTACTCCTGCTTGAATTAGTACTGCGTCATCGGTAGCATCGCCATCAATATGTATAAATTTCTGACCGTATACTTCCTTCAACTTCTCGTTGCGTTCGGCATTGCTTTCAATCATCACCACTTCAAATCCTTTCGCCAGCAAATCTTCCAATACACTTTTTCCGGTTTTTCCGTAACCACATACAATGTAGTGATTCTTCATGTTGTCTAACACCTTGTTCATTTTTCTTACTTTTAATAATTTCGACAATTCTCCTTCTACAAAAAAAGCAGATATTTTACCAATGGCATATACTCCCACCGTAAAGCCGGAAATAATAAGACAAATCGTAAATATTCTTCCTGTATCCGTTACCGGAACTATATCGCCATATCCAATGGTAGCAAAGGTAATGACCATTACGTAAAGCGACTGAAGCGGACTGAACCCTTCAATCACCATAAAGCCCACAAAGCCTACAATTACAATTGTAAGTAATGCCAACAAGGGAACCAGCAGTTCTTTTAATATCAGCGTTCGTAATCTTGACCGTAGTCTCATAGTATTCTTTTATATAATAATTTTCAATTAAAATCAGTCACACAAAGCATACAAATCGCCACGCGGATTGACCAGTAAAACAGGAATAGCCGATTTTTTCAGTACATGATATTCCTTCGGGCCAAAAATGATATCGTCCAAACCATAGTCGCGCGAGGCGGAAACGATAATCATTCCAGCGTTCATGGTTTCTGCCACCTGAACAGCCTCTTTTTCTACTTTAAAACTGTCTTTGGTAGCTTTCTCTAATGTGTATTTAAAATCAAACTTATCGAATAGGCTCTGCATTCTTTCAGCGTTGGTAGCCGCTTTCGAGCCATAATCGTTGGCCAACAGCATCTTTATCTCCGAGCCGCAAAACCGTCCAAAAGCGGCAGCGAATTGCGCTTTTTCAAGCTCTTCTTCCAGAAAACCAATCGGTAGGATTACTTTCGTCAAATCCATTTCTGCAAATGCATCTTTAAACAAAACATACGGAATCCTCAAATCGCGACAAGCTTTCAAATGGCTGCGAATAGAACTTGCATCAGAAAGTTGGATAAACAAAAATGAAGCATCCAACTCCTCGCAAACTGCTTCGAGTTGAGTAGTTTTGGAATCTCGTACCCAAATTGTCGTTTCCGGCAATAGCTCCTTCAACTCCTTCTCCCTGCTAGCTATCTGTTCAGCGCTATCCACAAGGCTCAACACCCCGAACTCTTTTTCGAGTTGAGTAGCCAGCGTTGCTGCACTTTTGAGTAGTGTTTGTGCTGTATCGGGATTGTATATAAGCGCTAAAACCATAGTTAATGTGATAATGTGTTGATGTGATGATGTGATGATGTGGTAATGTGTTGATGTGAAAATATGATGATAAGATAATTATATGATGATAAGATAATTGATTATGAGTTGAATTCGCTTAGTGAGCTCATCTTTCGTCTTATGTCTTTATTCTGTTGTCTGATGACCTTTGTCTTTTGTCTTTCCATTTCTTCATTTCTTCATCATCACATCAACATATCATCACATCATCAAATTATTTAATCTACTCCTGAAAATACACTCTCTTCACCCGTCTCGAAACGCTGGTAAGCACTTCGTACGAAATGGTTTTCAACCATCCGGCTACTTCAGAAACAGTTAGATTATCACCGAAAATCTCCACCACATCACCTTCTTTTGCTTCCAGATTCGTGACATCAATCATGGCCAAATCCATACACACATTGCCAATCACCTTAGCGCGTTGTCCGTTGACGAGTACCTCACCCACTCCATTTCCAAGCTTACGGTCAAAGCCATCGGCATAACCAATGGGAATAATAGCAATGCGTTTATCGGTATTTACAATTCCCTTGCGACTATAGCCGACCGTTTCGCCCGCTTTTACCGCTTTAATCTGTAGAATAACCGTTTTCAAAGCACATACCTGTTTCAGATTTACTTCGGGCAATGAGCTGATACCATAGTGTCCGATGCCCAGGCGTACCATATCGAACTGATATTCGGGAAAGCGTTCAATGCCTGCCGAATTAAGTATATGCCGCATAATGTGGTGCGAGAATGTAGCCGATAGTTGATCGGCACAAGCGGTGAATGCAGCAATCTGCTGTTTTGTAAAATCATCAAATTTAGCATCATCGGAACCCGACAAATGAGAGAATACCGAGCGCACTTTCACCTGGTTTTGCCCTTTCAGTCGGGCAAGTAATTGCTCCATATCCTGCGGTTCAAAACCAAGACGATGCATACCGCTATCAATCTTTACATGAATCGGATAATCGGTCAATCCCAGTTTCTCTGCCGAAGCAATAAAGGCATCGAGCAAGCGAAAACTGTAAATCTCAGGTTCCAGTTTATTGTCGAAAATCATTCCAAAACTGCCTTTCTCCGGATTCATCACCACGATAGGAATACGAATACCCTCGCGACGCAACTCAGCTCCTTCATCCGCCACCGCAACAGCCAGATAATCGCATCGATGGTGTTGCAGCGTGCGAGCCACCTCTACAGCTCCACTTCCGTAAGCAAACGCTTTGACCATGCACATCATTTTTGTTTCGTGGCGAAGTTTGGAACGGAAATAGTTCAGGTTATCCACCAATGCATTGAGGTTTACTTCCAAGGTCGTTTCGTGGGTTACCAATTCCAGTTTCTCCGAAATATTTTCGAAATGGAAAGAGCGTGAACCTTTTAAAAGTATAATTTCTTTTTGAAAATCACGCAGTGATGCTGATTTCAAAAAGTCATCGGTATGTTCAAAGAAAACGGTATTGATAGCATCAAACTTATCAGCTTGTTTCCCAATTTCGGAACCAATGCCGATAATGCGCTGAACGTTCTTATTTTTCACCAGTTCCGCCACCGTTTTGTAAAGCTCATCGGGTGTTTGCCCGGTTTGCAGAATATCCGAAAGTATGAGCGTCTTCGATAGATTCTTGGCTGTAGCCTGTTGATTTAAAAAATCGAGCGCGATGCTCAACGAATTTAAATCGGAGTTGTAACTATCGTTTATGATCAGGCAATCGCGTACACCTTCTTTTACTTCCAGTCGCATGGCTACCGACTCCAACTGCAAAATACGTTTAGCTATTTCATCTGCTTTCACACCCAAATAAAGCATCACCACCACACATTGAAGAGCATTTTCGATGGATGCTGCGTCGGTAAATGGAATAGAAATACTGATTTCAGCACTTCCGTATTTCAACAGAGCCTGAGTGGCACTGACCGTTTTTTCTAGTTTCAAAACCTGTACCTGCACTTTATCGCTTTTTCCCCAGGCAAACAGTTTGCCGCTGAAACCAGACTGTGCGATGGATATTTCCACTAATTTACTATCGGAACAATAAATGAGCACTTCCGCATCTTTAAACAGTTGAAGTTTTTCCTCACATTTCTGTTTCAGGCCGGTAAAATTCTCCTGATGTGCTTCACCCAAATTAGTAAAAATACCAATCGTTGGTTGAATGATCGGTTGCAGATGCTCCATCTCGTGCATTTCCGAGATACCGGCTTCGAAAATACCCAATTGCGTATTTTCATTCATTGCCCATACCGAAAGCGGAACACCAATCTGCGAATTATAACTGCGTGGTGAACGGGTGATACGATAGTCGGTGTGTAAAAGTTGGTAGAGCCATTCTTTCACCACCGTTTTTCCATTGCTACCCGTTATGCCAATCACCGGAATGTGAAACGAAGCCCGATGAGCAGCGGCAAGCGTTTGTAAAGCCTGCAGAGTATCTTTTACCACTATAAATACGGCATCGGGCAGGTTTTCATATTCCGGTTGCATTTCACTGACCACAAAATAACGAAGATTTTGCTGGTACAACTCCAAAATATAGTTATGACCGTTATTGCGTAAAGTGCGAATGGCAAAGAACAAACTTTCAGTAGGGAAAGATAAAGAGCGACTGTCTGTCAATAGCCAATTAATTTCAATAGTAGGTATTTTGTTCTCGCTCGCACCTATCAACCGGGCTATTTTAGTTAGTTTCATTGTTTATTTTGTTAGTAGCTATCAGTTATCATTGAGAAATTACTGTTCACTGATAATTGAAAATTGAAATACTATCTTCGTTTTCCAAAAATTCTTAATAGATAAAGAAATAAATTTATAAAATCGAGATACAAGGTCAATGCCCCGATAATAGCTTCTTTTCTATCATCATCTGTACCTTCATTGCCTATTACATTTAGTTTTTTCAACTTTTGCGTATCGTAAGCAATCAGCCCAACGAATATCAGCACGCCCACGTACGACGAAATCCAGTAAAGCATTTCACTCTTGAGGAACATGTTTACCAACGAAGCAATTATCAACCCTATCAAAGCCATAAAAAGGATATTTCCCATTTTGGTGAGGTCTTTCTTTGTAAAAAAGCCGTAGGCACTCATTGCAGCAAAGGTTCCGGCGGTAATAAAAAACACCGACGCTATGGAATCGGCGGTAAACACAAAAAAGATGCACGAAAGAGTCAATCCGTTCAGAATGGAGTAAAGACAAAAAATAATGGTGGCAGTCATGGCCGACATTTTATGAATAGCGCCTGACAAGAAACCCACGAGCAATAATTCGGCAATCATCAAACCGAAAAACACAAAGCGTTGTCCGAATATAAACTCAATAAGCTCAGGTGAATTTGCCGTTTTAAATGCCATCAGTCCGGTTATAATCAAAGCCATTGACATCCAGCCATACACCCTTACAAAGAAACGTTTGGTTTCTTCCAACTCTTGCTCTTTCGAAATTTCATAAAAGTTATCCATAACTCCTTGTTTTAAATATTGTTTTTTTTATTTAATTCTATTTGGGGTCAATGGCAGTTTAAGCCATTCTTGTTCCTCTTGCCCGATTACTTTTTCGCTAACCGTTAGCGTATCGGCAACACATAAAATGGAATAACCTCCTACAGCTTGTTTTCCACGCAGGGTAGAGCGATGAATAATGCCGGGAATACCATCATAATTCAAAAACGTATTGCGATGATAATGTCCTCCCAACAGCGCTTGAATATTATACTTTCTAAGTAAATCAGTCATGTCCTTCCAGTTATCCACATCACCGGTTAGCAGAGGGTAGTGAGTAACAACAAAAACCGGCATTTGTGTTCCTATTCTTCCAAGTTCCGACGCCATCCAATCCACATCTTGCTTCATAATAAAGCCATTTCCCTGAGCATTCAGAGGAGTAGTTGTAAAGCCTATAAACCGAAAACCTTTGCGCGTGAATGAGAATCTATCGTTACCAAAAACGTTTTTAAAAAGCGTAGAACCAGTCGTCAACCAATGAAAATCATGATTGCCGGCTACAATATAAAAGGGAATGGTTAGCTGTTGAAGAATACGTTTCGCCTCGGCAAATGAGTTGGAATCACCTTTCTGAGTAATATCGCCCGAAACAATCACAAAATCCAGGTCTTTGTAGCGATTTACTTCATCAACGGCACTTTGAAGATCTTCAGCAGGCGCCTTGCTGGTCTGCGAAATATGTAAATCCGTGAAGAAAGCAAACTTAAACGACGAAGCCGAAAATATGTCAAAAGGGAATAGCAGAAGAAAAACAAACAATGCTATGAACCTGAAATAATTCTTGTACATATAAAGCTGTAGTTTTAGTATTTTTGGACGTGCAAAGATACAATTTTTGTTTCGTCCGAGAATCAAAAATTAAGATTTCTGAAACAGAAATTAAAAAAAACCGTCTCCCATAATGGAAAACGGTTTTCATATCGTTGAAAGAATGAATTTATTCTGCCAGAAAAATGTAGCGGACAACTACCAAAACAAATAACAGATACATCATCCAATGTATTTGTTTGCCTTTACCTGTTACGACCTTTAATATTGTATAAGTAATAATACCTCCACAGATACCATTTGCGATACTGTAAGTCAACGGCATAAGGATAAAAGTGATAAATGCAGGAAAACCTTCGGTAAAATCATTAAAATCAATATCCAATACAGCAGACACCATCAACACACCTACGATAATCAATGCGGGAGCTGTCGCAGCACTTGGGATAATCAATGCCAGCGGAGCAAGTACCAAAGCCAATAGAAACAAAAGACCTGTAGTAACCGCTGTTAAACCGGTACGTCCACCTTCACCAATTCCGGCCGCACTTTCAACATAAGCTGTTATGGTACTTGTACCCATCAATGCTCCAAATGAAACTCCAAATGCATCCACCAACATAGCCTTTCCAATTCTCGGAGAATTGCCGTCTTTGTCAACAAATCCAGCTTTTTCGGCTGTACCCACCAACGTTCCGAAAGTATCAAACAACTCAACAAAAGTGAAGGTAAACACAACTGTCCATAGTCCCATATTAAAAGCACCCCTGATATCCAATTCTCCAACAGCCAATTTGCTTAAATCAGGTAAACTGAACACATTAAAATGTTCCGGAATAACAGTAACCCCCATAGGTATACCGATAAGCGTTGCAGACACAATACCAATAAGCAAAGATCCTTTTACACGCATAGCCATAAGAATAGCTGTAATTCCTAATCCGATCAAACAAAGCACCATCGAGTGGTTCGAGAAACTTCCCATACCAATGTTCCATTCGAAAGATTTTAGAACTGTAGGACCAACAGCTTTATTCAATGCTGCTAAAGTAGGAGGAATAACATTAGCTGTAACCACCATTATTTCGGACAATTTAAACCCGATAATGGTTATAAACAGCCCTATACCTACAGTGATTGCCTTTTTCAACGAATGCGGAACAGCAACCACTAAAATCTGACGAATCTTAGTTACTGTAAGTATAATAAAAATAATACCTGAAATAAATACAGCACCTAATGCCACCCGCCATGGCATACCAACTCCCGCCAATGCCACCGTTGCAAAAAGGGCATTAAGACCCATACCCGGCGCCAAAGCAATTGGAAAATTAGCCACTAAACCCATAGCAATAGTTACAAAACCCGCCGAAATGGCTGTTGCAAAAAATACCGCGTTGGTATCCATACCTGTCGCGCTAAGAATACTTGGGTTAAGAAACAGGATATAAGCCATAGTCATAAACGTGGTTATACCTGCAATAATTTCGGTACGAACATTCGTACGGTTTTCTTTTAATTTGAAGAGCTTTTCTAGCATAGAAGTTATTTAAGATGAATAATAAGTTTATAAATTTCCATTTTTGAGGTTTCAAAAGTAAATAAAAAAACAATCGATTCAAAACTTTGCCTCGATAATTAATAAATAGTTGCGAGTTAACTCCAATTAGAGTTAACTCGCACACAAATATTGAATCGTTTTTTTTATTCTGTATCTATATCGTCCAGCCGCAGGTTAAACGTCTATCGAAGTAACTTCCACCATCAGATCATCTTTCATTACCGATTGACCTTGTACCACATGAATTTTTCGGATAACGCCATTGCAGGTAGCCGTAATTTCATTTTGCATTTTCATGGCTTCAAGACTCAGAATAGGTTCACCTTCGTTCACCAAATCGCCTTCGGCTAAGAAAATGTCCACAATCTTGCCCGGCATCGGTGAAGTGATATTGTTCTCATCTATCGATTTATCATCTTTGCCAATCATTCCATGACGAATGTACGAGAAAAGCGATTCAAGACTGAATTTATATTCCACCCCATTCACTTTTACCACTGCTTTGTTTTGATCGCGCGACACGAGTTCGCAATGAAAGCGTTTGCCTTTCCAATCGAATGCATAGTGGAAATCTTCTTGTTCCACAAAATCAATGTCGTATTCCTCGCCATTAATTACCGGTTCCGATTCTTTTGGAATATAAATTTTATAGCGTTTACCATTATCGCGTAACGCAATAAACAATCGTGAAGCATCACGTTTATAAATATATGAAGTTCCCATGTATCAATAATTAAGTCGTTTGTTTAATACCCAAACATTCAACGAGTCGTTTTTATAAGAAGGCAAATCGGAAGATAATTGAAGGTATTCCGAAGCATACATAATCGTAGCAGCCAATGCACCTATCATTTCATCATCCGCATTTTCGAGCATCTCGGGTGTATACACCTGATCTACCCAACGTGTGGTATAGGTTGCATCCACAAATTCGGGGTGTTGTAATACCGCACGGCAGAATGGAACAGTAGTTTTTAAACCAATTAAACTGAATTCGTACAATGCAGCCAGCGTTTTCTCAATTGTCTCCTGACGATTACTGCCATGTACAATGATTTTAGCAATCATAGAGTCGAAATAAGGTGTTACCACCGAACCGCTCTGCACGCCACTCTCGATACGAATATCGTTGCTGTGGGGAAAATGAATTTTGTCGATAAAGCCGGTTTGCGGACTGAAACGGTTTTGTGGGTCCTCAGTATTTACACGACATTCAATAGCCCAACCATTCAGTTTTATATCTTCTTGTTTCAATGTCAACACTTCGCCCAGAGCAATTCTGATCTGCCAATCCACCAAATCAACGCCCGAAACCATTTCGGTAACAGGGTGTTCCACCTGAATACGGGTGTTCATTTCCATAAAATAGAATGAACCATCTTCGTCCAGAATATATTCGATAGTACCAGCTGAGAAATAACCAATCTTTTTGGCAAATCGGACTGCCATATCTCCCATCTCTTTTCTCATTTCGGGAGTCAGACTGGCCGAAGGGGCTTCTTCGAGTAATTTTTGGTGCTTGCGTTGCAACGAACATTCACGCTCGCCGAGGTGAATCACATTGCCATGTTTATCACCCAGAATCTGAAACTCAATATGCTTTGGGTTCTGAAGGTATTTTTCGATAAACATATCGCCATTATCAAACGCAGCCAACGCCTCGTCGGATGCCGATTTAAAATGTCGCTCTATTGTTTCGGGCTTTTCAACGATACGCATACCACGTCCACCACCTCCTGCCGAAGCTTTCAGCAATACCGGATAGCCAATTTTTTCAGCATACACTCTTGCTGCTTCAGCATCATTAATAGCACCATCGCTACCCGGAACCAAGGGTAACCCCGCCTCGATAGCCATGCTTTTAGCAACTGTTTTCAGCCCCATCTCGCGAATTAAGGTTGCGGATGGTCCTATAAAATTGATACCATTCTCGGTGCAAAGTGCAGCGAAATCAGGATTTTCGGACAAAAAACCATAACCGGGATGGATTAAATCAATATTATGCTCCAAAGCCAGATTTACAATGCGCTCAGCATCCAAAAAAATAGGTTTTTCGGTAGTGGCATCTCTGGCCGGAATAATTTCGTCGGCATATTTCAAATAAAGAGCATCAGGCTCTTTATCACTTTGAAAAACCACAGCCAACATGCCCAATTTATGAGCCGAGCGAATGATGCGGATTGCAATCTCGCTTCTGTTGGCAATTAAAAGTCTTTTCTTCATATTATATAGTTACGCGTTACATGTTACAAAAAAATAACAAGTATGTAATTAATTTTATTATTAAATCGTCCATCAACTAGTTCAATCCCTTCGGGGTAAATGAACATATCAACACGAATACAATTGCAATTAGTCAATAGTTTTTCAAAACTGTCAACTATCAACTATCAATTATCAACTATCAATTATAAAGGAATACTTCCGTGTTTACGAGCCGGTTTATGATATTGTTTGTTGGACAAAATTTCGAACGAAGTGATAAGTAGATCACGCGTTCTCGACGGGCTGATTACTTCATCTATCAATCCTAATTCTTCGGCTTTGTATGGATTTGCTGTTTCGTCTTTGTATTTATCAACAAGCATTTTTTCCATTTCGGCTCTGTTCTCCGCTTTTGCCAGTTCGTGTTTGTTTACAATTTTGATAGCACCTGCAGGTCCCATAACGGCTATTTCAGCAGTAGGCCATGCAAAATTGAAATCACCACCTGTATTTTTACTACTCATCACAATGTACGCACCGCCATAGGCTTTACGGGTGATAACGGTTATTTTAGGCACCGTAGCTTCACAAAATGCATATAGCAGTTTAGCTCCATTACGAATAATACCATTATGTTCTTGTTCCATACCCGGTAAGAATCCCGGCACATCTTCCAATATCAGTAATGGAATATTAAAAGCATCGCAAAAGCGCACAAAACGAGCACCTTTCACACTGGCGTTAATGTCCAGTGTTCCGGCCATTACCTTAGGTTGATTGGCTACAATACCTATCGACTTTCCGTTCAGACGGGCAAAGCCTACAAGAATATTTTGAGCATATTTTTCATGTACTTCAAAAAACGAATCCTTG
Organism: uncultured Paludibacter sp.; assembly: GCA_963664445.2. GTDB lineage: Bacteria > Bacteroidota > Bacteroidia > Bacteroidales > Paludibacteraceae > Paludibacter. The sequence continues at coordinate 1,304,914 of CAXXUM010000005.1, read as the reverse complement.
TCCACAATGATATTGATAATTTCTTTCATATCATACGGACGGTTCGGATCATCGGGGATAATTCGATCTAAAAACTCCTGACGTGATTTATACGAACTTACCAGATTTGAAACAGGTAAGGTTTCATAATTATTGGAAGGAATGTATGACAGCAACTTACGAATAAGCATAATGGTATGCTCCTCATCATCCGACACAAAATGCGCCACACCACTTTTGCTGGCATGTACATTTCCGCCACCGAGGCCTTCCATGTCTACGTCTTCGTTTAACACTTCTTTTACCACATCCGGACCGGTAACAAACATATACGAAGTTTGATTGGTCATAAAAATAAAATCGGTAAGCGCAGGTGAGTAAACAGCTCCACCGGCTGCCGGCCCCAGGATGGCCGAAATTTGAGGAATAATGCCCGATGACTGAACATTGTTACGAAAAATGGTAGCATAAGCCGATAGACTCTTCACACCTTCCTGAATACGGGCACCGCCCGAATCCATTAGTCCAACAATGGGAGCACCAAGTTTGAGAGCCATTTCCTGCACTTTGGCAATTTTCATCCCATGTGCAAAACCAAGCGAGCCACCCAATACCGTGAAATCCTGAGCATACGCAAACACGCTTCTACCCTGAACCATACCACGTCCTACCACTACCCCATCACCAAAATTAGATTGTTTGCTGCTCATTGGTGTTTGCGAAGGCGATACAAAAGCATCAAATTCGTAGAATGTACCTTCATCAAAAAGAATGTTTATTCGTTCGCGAGCAGTAAGTTTACCTTTTAAATGCTGCCTTTGCGCAGCATTGTTTTCCATTTCTTGCAACGCTTTGAGGCGCTGTTCAAATACTTCATTTTTGTTTATCATGTATATCCGAATGTTGTTTAACCTTATTCTAACAACTAAGCTTTAATTTCGTTCAATTAAAAAACCATATTTAAAAAAAGCGTACAAAAGTAGACTAAATGTGCAATATATAGGTCTGTTTTTAAAGTTTAACAGTTAGTTTAACAGTATAAATAGTCAAAACAGTGGAGAAATGACAATTAAAAATGACTGTTCAATTGTCATTTATAGATATATTTGAATCAATATATCAAAAAAATGAGACAATATTGTGTTGACTATTACTATTTATATATATTTTTGCAATGCAAACAATGATATATATAAGGTTGAATGCAATTTATTTTGCTTAACTAGCAACTTCAAAACCCAATTCATAATGAAAATCAAACTAGTCGTTTTTGGTCTTTTATGCAGTCTGTTGTCTTTTGCTCAAATTCAGGATTTAGCTAAACTGGCCAATGGTAAAATCATTTTCAATTCAACAATGTACGATAATGACGAAAATATTTTTGGCTATCTCTATTTGTATGAACAGGACGTAAATGACAAAAACAAAAATATTGAATTCGTATTTCTTGATAAAAACCTAAACAAAGTTTCTAACGGAACATTTCCGGCTTATAGTTATAAAGGCGTATCAAGCAGATATTACGATTGTACACTGATGGGCGATAATATTATTTTAAACAAGTACTATTACTATTCAAATTCATTTACACAAACATCCAAACTACTTGTATCTACTTTTCAAACTATCTCACTTTCGGACAATAAGGTTTCTGCAGAATACAAATATGAAAATGCGGAATTTGTAGAATTCACGGCTGACTATGAAACCATGAAATCGGTATATAAGGAAATTGACATTCGAAATTTTGTAAATGCTTTTAGTAACGAAAATTTTAAAGGATTTTTTATCACAGAAGATAACAAAAATAAGGGATATTTGGAAAAAGAGGTAAAACTATTCAATGACAAACGTGATCTGATATGGAAATTTGAATATAACCCAAATGGCACAAAGAAAGCTTATAACAATTTTCATATCCTTTACTCCAACAAAAATAGAATATATGTGTCCACACCAAAATGGGTACAAGATGATGCTGGAGTAAAAACAAATACAGAATACAATATTATTGCATTAGATTTACAAACCGGTAAGAAAATATATGAATACGTATTGGAGAATAAAGATAGTGAATATAGTCACACCCTAAGAGTTCATCAAAGTGGTAACACCCTGATTTTAGCCGGGAATTATTCTCCATATAAAAAAACTGATTTCACATTGAATCAAAATTTAGGGTTTTATAAAATCGTATTAGATGAAAACGGCAAAGAAATAGAAAAGAAGTATACCGACTGGAGTGAATTTGCGGGTAAAATAGAAATTGACAAAAAAGGGAGAGTAGAACAGAACTATCGTTTAAAACCCGTAAAATTCTTTTTCTTTAAAAACGGAACTATTTCAATATTGACGGAAAAATACAAGTATGATATATTGAATGGCAGTTCAAAAACAACTGATTTCGTATTGTTTAATATGACTGAAAGTTTCGTTCCTAAAAGCGTAAACACTATCAATAAAGAAGTTAGCTATTACAGTGGGAATTATTTATTTTCTCAATACATAAAAGACGAAACCGGCGCAGTATTCTTTTTTTATGAAGTGGAAAAAGACCCAAACGCAAGTATATTTAGTAACAGTCCAACACTAACTTTGGCTATCAACACTTTGATTGATGATAAACTTACAGAAGAAAAGATTCAACTGACTGCCAAAAAGAAATACTCAATTATCCCATACATGGCAAAAGAAGGCTATATAATGCTTCGGGAGTATAACGAAAAAGATAAATACAATCAAATACGACTTGAGAAACTAAATTACTAAACACAAAAAAAGGCTATCCTCAGGAGCCTTTTTTTGTATAATAATCTGCAATATTTTTAATCTCTGTCAAATTCAAATTCCACATAAAATTTAAAAATTGCTGATAGCTCTCTGGTTGTTTTTTCGGATCAACTCTTTCAAGGTATCTATTTAGTTTATATTCTTTCCGTGCGTCGTATATCTTTTGAAAAAAATCTCCCAGTCGATTCTTATAATAATCAACGTTGTCACCGTTCTGAATGCGGAACAAACAAAAGTAGACACCGAGTCCATATTCTTCTTGAATTTCAAAAGTACATGGTTGTTCAAGTTCCGAGATTCGCTGCAATTCCAAAAATTCATTTGTCGGTTTTCTATAGTCTTCAACATTGATTAACTCTGGGAACGATTGTTTCAAAGCCTTAATGCGTAAGTCTGTTTTTGGGTGTGATTGAAGCGAATCTTCATTGTATTTATCTTTATATTTTGAATAATCATATTTTGAAAAATCTTCTTTTTTCATCCAATCTTCTTTAAACGCTTGTGTCGGAAGATGAAAAACTGCTTTATAAATATCCAAATTTAATCCTATGGGACGAATTGTATCATATGCTTCTTCTAGTCTGAATGAATTAAGGTAATCTGCTTTATGAAAATGAGTATTTCGATACAAAACATACCCCATAGAGTCGGCCTCAAATTCTTGTTTCTTGTTTAAAGAGCCCTCTTTGTACAACAAATTCTTTAATTTATTGTACGCTTTATCACCTCTATTTTCATTATCGTTCTTAATTTCGGATATTTCTTCTTTCAAATCAGCAGCCCTTTTTAAACTATACTTGTATTGAATGTCTCTTAAAATATGATTTAACAGAAAGTGACTTATTTCATGACAAATCGTTGCGGCTAGCTGATCTTCATTCTGAAGATAATAGAATGAACCCACATTTAGAATAAAACTTTTATTGCCAAGACTTGAAGCATTTAAAGAATTATCCCGCAAAACATATAACTTTATATTAGTTGGGATAGTTGGATTTGAAGAAATAATTTCGCGTAAAATTTGCTCTATCATCTTATTAAAACGAGCATCAAAAATATATTGTCCACTCAAGATATTTTTGTTCATCAGCTTATCTAAATTATCACATCGTTTTTTAAACAACGATCGCTCCCCACTTAAATAGTCGGACTTTGCCAAATTATAATATTGTTTGGCATCCTCTATATAAACTTTACCGGCATTAGTTCTCACAGCTAGATTTGCAGTATCAATAGGAGTGTACATCTGAGCATTTATACTCGAATAAACCAAAAATATTAGTCCAGACAATAAATATTTTTTCATATATAAATATATCTAATTTTAAACAATTCCTAATGATTCTCAAACAAACCACCACAGCAGCAAGGCTACTACCAAAAGTGAAGGTAACATATTAATGATGCGCAGTTTTTTTATTTCGAGGATATTAATGCCCAATCCAATAAGCAGAATACCACCTACACTAGTAAGACCATGTACTATTTCGGGAGTAAAAAAGGTGCTGGCATACATGGCTAACAGCGTGATGCCACCCTGAAAAACGAGCAGTGGAATAGCCGAAACAATAACGCCTACTCCAAAAGCGGAAGCTAAAATGATAGAAGAAAAACCATCCATAAGCGATTTAGTGAGTAGCAAGTCGGACGAGCCGCTGGTTCCTTCCTGTATAGCTCCAAGAATAGTCATTGAACCAATGCAATAAAGCAAAAAAGCAGTTACCAAACCTTCGGAAAACTTATCGCTGCCAATGCGAAATTTATGCTTGAGGTACAAACTCAGCTTTTCGGCTCCGGTTTCGAGGTTCCACCACTCCCCCAGCAGCGAGCCAATAGCTAAACTGCTCACCACAATAAGAATATGTTGCATATTGTACACCATACTAATACCAATGGCAACAGTAAACAAACCTACAGCCTGAAAATAAATGGTGGTAACACGCTTGGGCATACTCTTTTTCAACAGTAAACCAACTATTCCGCCGGCTATTACGGCTGCTGCATTGACAAGTGTTCCAATCATAGAGGGTGTTTGAAATAGCGTAAATAAGTAAATTAAATTTTCGCTTACAAAAATAACAAAATAAGCTTAGATTAAGCTCCATTGATTAAAATTGTGTAATTTAGCACTCGGAAAAGCAAACCAAAAAAAGAGAGTCGATGAAAGGCAGGTTCTATTCTTCATTTATTTATCGACCCAAATATCAAATAAACAAACATGAATTCATTTCTATACCGCATAGCACAAACCTATTACGCACAAAAGCAATCGGATATAAGCAACTTTACCTTTGTTTTTCCTAACCGCCGCGCGGGGTTGTTCTTTCAGCGATACATTGCCGAAGTGGCTCAAAAGCCGGTCTTTTCGCCGGAGATTGTAACCATCAACGAGTGCTTCTCTGCAGCTTCCACCTGGCAAACGGCGGACCGACTAAGCATGCTTTTTCGTTTGTATCGTATCTACAAAGCACAAAGTGGCAGCGATGAAAGTTTCGATTCGTTTGCTTTCTGGGGCGAAATGCTGCTATCCGATTTTGAAGATGTGGACAAATACCGTGTGGATGCCAAACAACTGTTCACCAACATCACCGAACTAAAACAAATCGATCAACTGTTCAACGTTTTCTCCGATCGACAGGTGGAGGCTATCCGACAGTTCTGGAATAACTTTGTACCCGTGGTAGAAGGCAAATCGCAGGAAGATTTTATTGCTACATGGAAAATTCTCTTGCCCATCTACGAGCAGTTTCGTGCCGAGTTAATAGCCGACAATACTGCCACCGAAGGCATGATTTGCCGAAATGTGGCTGACAGACTGAAAACCAAAGAACTGATTCCTGAATTTGAGAATAAACAGTTTGTGTTTATTGGTTTCAACGCGCTGAATCCCTGTGAACGAACCCTGTTTGCCGAGCTTCAACGACGCGAACAGGCTGACTTTTATTGGGACTACGATGCAGCTGAATTGCGCGACAGCGATAATCAGGCATCGCGTTTCTATGCAGAGAACATTCATCTTTTTCCATCGAAATATCCGATTGAAACCATTGTGGAATCGCTGCAGGAAAAAGAAATTGAACTCATCGCAGTTCCCTCGGCTGTAGGGCAAGCCAAACAAGCTTATGCCATTCTCAACAAACTTTTTCCACCCGAAGTGCCCAATATGAGCTGGATACGTACCGCCGTGGTTTTGCCCGATGAGAGTTTGCTCGTTCCCCTACTCCATTCCTTACCGGAACAAATAGGAAAAGTAAATGTCACCATGGGTTTTCCACTTAAAGCTACTCCTGTTTCGGGACTGATAGAGCACATTTTCGAGTTGCAAAAGCGTATGCGCACCTCCGGCGATAAAATATCATTTTATCATCTCAATGTCTCGAACATTCTGAACCATCAATATATTGCCATGTTATGTGGCGATGAAGTTCATCGCATTTTGCGCCAAATGGCAGAGAATAACTGGATTTACATCGATGACGAAGAACTGAAAAAGAACGAACTACTGGCTTCGATATTCACTCCTCAAACCGACACACAACATTTTCTGCCTTACTTGCTACACATTCTGCGTAGCTTGCAAAACGGCTGGCAACAAGCTTCCGACGACACACACAATTACCAATTGGAATGCGATTTTCTATATCAATATTATGTTACGATCAATCGTATGGCCGATATTATGAAAGACAAACCGGTGGAAGTGGATATGACGATTGATACGCTGGTGCGCCTTACCCGCCAACTGACTTCCGGTATCACCATCCCGTTTGTGGGTGAGCCGCTGGACGGATTGCAGGTGATGGGTGTGCTCGAAACGCGTGGACTGGACTTCGACAACCTGATTATCACGTCATTCAACGAAGGCATTTTTCCACAAAAAAGCAGCACCAACAGCTTTATTCCATACAACCTGCGCAAAGGTTTCGACTTGCCCACCACCGAACATCAGGATGCTATCACGGCCTACAATTTTTACCGGTTGATACACCGCGCCAAACGCATTTATCTGATGTACGATTCTCGTTCCGAGTCCGGACAGACAGGTGAAGTAAGCCGCTTTATGCATCAATTATATTATCATTATGGTGTCAACTATCAACGAAAAAACATTTCGTTCGATATTGGCTTTGGTAGTCCGCAAGCCATACAGATAGAGAAAACGCCGGCCGTAATGGAAAAGATTCAGAGCTTTGCATCCGATGCCGAAAAGGCACCGGCACTCTCGGCAAGTTCTATCAACACCTACATCGACTGCCCGTTGCAGTTCTATCTCACCAAAGTAGAAGAAGTGGAGCAGGTCGACGAAGTAAAAGAAACGATCGAAGCTGATATGTTTGGTACGCTTTTCCACAACGTAATGGAAAATTTGTACGAACCATTCAAAGGAAAAATGATTCAGGCGAGCGATTTCGATGAATTACTTAAAAACACCTTGTATATCGACCAACAAATTGCGCAAGCATTTTCGTCGAAATATTTCAAAAAGAAAAACAAAACGGTGGTACAACTCGAAGGAAACAATTTACTCATTGCTACTGTTATTCGTAAATATATTTTGCAAGTGCTCAAAACCGACAAGCAACACGCACCGTTTCGGTACATTAATTCTGAGGATAGAAATAAAATTGAATACCCAATATTAAACGGCAGTAAGAAAGTAAACATAAAAGGTTTTATCGACCGTATCGATGAGAAAGAAGGTCGACTGCGCATCCTCGATTATAAAACCGGAAGTGGCTCGTTGGAATTTAAAAGTCTGGACGAAGTATTCGAGAAAAACAAAGACAAGCGTCCTAAATTTGTGTTGCAGACATTTCTCTACGGTATTTTGTACAAACAAAAAGCGGAAGGTAAAATAATGACACCGGGCATTTATTATATGCGCGACGTATTTAAAGATGGTTTTGATACCGAATTGCATTACAGACCTGAGAAAAACATAAACGATACGGTGACCGACTTTAATGTTTACGAAGATGAGTTCAAGGAACATCTAACAGCTTGTCTGGAAGAAATTTTCAATCCTGAAGTGGCATTCACTCAAACCGAGAATGTAAAAGTGTGCCAATATTGTGCCTATGTAGGTGTTTGCAATCGATAATCATTTGCTTTGCAAACTAATGAATAAATGTATAATCAAACATTACAGGCGACTATTTACACAAGTAGATAGCCCATTAAAGAATAAAAAGAGAATAAACATTCAAAAACAAGACCTTTATATTCAAAAAACGGATAGATTAACCGAACATGAGCATTAATTTCACCCCAATATATTCTTTTCTATCCCAAATTTCGTTTTTTCGTACCAATATCAAAATAATTCTCCCAATCATTTGTGATAATTATTCCGGAGTGCTTACTTTGCATTCGAAACAAAATGACGTTAAATCAAACACAACTAACAGTAATACGTAATTGGGAAAAACAAATCATAAAATCCCGAAATAAATTTGGGGTTTTGATGCTGCGAAACTAAATTTCAAAGAAATTTTCAAGAATAAAAAAACTATAAAAAACTGTTTTTGGAAATTCTATCTAATGAATTTTAGTTACATTTGCGTGTCAATTTTAAATAAAATACATAATGGCTAAAGTAAAAGGAGCGATAGTAGTAAACGTAGAACGATGTAAAGGCTGCAACCTATGTGTGGTGGCTTGTCCATCTAAAGTATTGTTACTAAATAACGAAGCAAATTCAAAAGGTTACAATTATTCTTACATGGCCGATCCCGACTCCTGTGTTGGTTGTTCGGCCTGTGCATATGTTTGTCCGGATGCTTGCATCACAGTTTACAGAGTTAAGCTCTAAAACATCAGAGCCTATCATTTTTTAAAATCAACAACATGAACAATAAAAAGAAAGATACAGAAGAAGTCAGATTAATGAAGGGGAATGAAGCCATTGCCCACGCTGCCATCCGTTGTGGTTGCGATGGATATTTTGGCTATCCAATCACTCCTCAATCAGAAATAATGGAAACGCTTATGGAGCTTGAACCGTGGAATACTACCGGTATGGTGGTACTTCAGGCCGAAAGTGAAACAGCGTCTATCAATATGGTTTACGGCGGTGCCGGTTGTGGTAAAAAATCAATGACCAGTTCGTCGAGCCCGGGAGTGAGTCTTATGCAGGAAGGGATTTCGTACCTTGCCGGTGCTGAACTTCCCGCTGTAATTGTAAACGTTATGCGTGGTGGTCCCGGTTTAGGAACTATCCAACCAAGCCAGGCCGATTATTTTCAAACCGTAAAAGGTGGTGGTCATGGCGATTACAAAATGATTACCCTTGCTCCTGCTTCGGTTCAGGAAATGGCCGATCATACCGTTATGGCTTTCGATCTGGCCTTTAAATATCTTACTCCGGTAATGATTTTGGCTGATGGTGTTATTGGTCAAATGATGGAAAAAGTAGTTCTTCCACCATTCCAACCTCGTTTAACCGAAGAAGAAATCAAAATAAAATGCCCATGGGCAACATTGGGCAAACCGGCCAATCGCAAACCAAATTACATTTATTCTCTTCAACTGGAAGCAGAAGAAATGGAAGATTTGAATTTAAGACTCCAATCGCGTTATCGCACAATTGAAAAAAACGAGGTTCTTTTTGAAGAATTTGATTGCGAAGATGCAGAATATTTAATTGTTGCATTCGGAACAAGTGCCCGTGTTTGCCAAAAAGCAGTAGAAATGGCTCGTGCCCATGGTATTAAAGCCGGATTATTACGTCCTATCACACTTTTCCCATTCCCTACCGAACAAATCAGCCACTACGCGAACCAAACAAAAGGTATGCTTACAGTAGAAATGAGTGCCGGTCAAATGGTAGAAGATGTTCGTTTGGCAGTAAATGGTCGTGTGCCTGTTGAGTTTTACGGTCGCATGGGTGGTATTGTGCCTTCGCCGGATGATGTATTTGAAGCATTGAAAAAATTAATAGTAAAATAAAATATTGATCCGGTAGTTTTGTGATTGCATATTATTTCGCAATCCACCGATAACTTTTTACTGATAACTAAAACATTATGACAACAAATGATATAATTAACCCCGCCAACCTTGTCTACGCTAAACCAAGTGTACTGAACGATGTTCCAATGCACTACTGTCCCGGCTGTACGCACGGCGTGATTCACAAACTTATTGGCGAAATCATTGGCGAAATGGGCTTTCAAGAAAAAACAATCGGTATTGCACCGGTGGGTTGCGCCGTTTTCGCATACAAATATCTTGATATCGACTGGCAACAAGCTGCACACGGACGTGCACCTGCATTGGCTACCGCTGTAAAACGATTGCTCCCTGACCGCTTGGTATTCACTTACCAAGGTGATGGCGACTTAGCAGCTATCGGTACTGCAGAAACAATTCACGCCTGCAACCGCGGTGAGAATATTGCTATTATCTTTATCAATAATGGTATTTATGGTATGACCGGTGGTCAAATGGCGCCAACTACCCTGAATGGAATGAAATCATCTACTTCACCTAACGGAAGAACTGTACCATTGAACGGATATCCGCTAGACATCACCAAGTTATTGGCTCAGTTAGACGGAACATGCTATGTAACACGTCAAAGTGCGCACACCGTAGCATCGGTTCGTAAAACGAAAAAAGCCATCCAAAAGGCCTTCGAAAACAGCATGTTAGGAAAAGGAACTTCGATAGTAGAAGTTGTTTCTACCTGTAACTCGGGTTGGAAATTATCACCTGCCGATTCTAACACCTGGATGGTTGAAAACATGTTCCCTGCTTATCCGCTTGGCGACTTGAAGGACATTTAATGATTTACGATTTTATTATTTACGATTTATAGAATGAACACATGAAAGAAGAAATAATAATTGCCGGATTTGGTGGACAGGGAGTTCTGTCTATGGGAAAAATTCTGGCTTACTCGGGACTAATGCAAGGACAGGAAGTGAGCTGGATACCATCGTATGGTCCTGAACAACGCGGTGGAACTGCCAATGTGACCGTGATTCTTAGCGACGAACGCATTAGCTCACCGGTTCTGAGCACGTACGATACAGCCATTGTGCTGAACCAGCCCTCGTTGGAAAAGTTCGAAAGCAAAGTAAAACCAGGCGGAACGTTGATTTTTGACGGTAACGGGTTTAAAAAATTTCCAACACGCACCGACATTAATATTTACCGTATTGATGCAACAGAATATGCAATGGCCAACAACGAATCCAAAACAATGAATATGATTATTTTGGGTGGATTGTTGAAAGTGCGCCCCATTGTGCAGGTTGCAAATGTTTTAAAAGGACTTAAAAAATCACTTCCCGATCGTCACCATCACTTACTCCCAATGAATGAAAAAGCCATCCAGATTGGAATGGCACTAATCAAGAAAGTTGAGTAGTTTATTGATTGACTAGAAGGATAAAAAGAAACGCTGCAAATTAAATTTTGCAGCGTTTCTTTTTATCTAAATTCTGTTGACAGTTGTCTGCCGTCTTTTGTCTTTTTCAACCTTTCACCGTTTTCACCACCACCCAGTTATTTTTCTCTTTAAAATCAACCAGTTGTAGTCCAAGTCGGTTAGCTTCAGCTTCAATCAACGGTATATCCTCTTTGTAAAAACCACTCATATACAACTCACCACCGCTCGACAAACAAGCAACATATTGTTCCATATCCGCCAGTAAGATATTGCGGTTAATGTTGGCTAGTACAATATCAAAATGCAATCCGGCAAGCAATTCAGCACCCCCAAGTCGCACATCGACACCCGAAATATTGTTGATAGAGATATTTTCTATCGAATTTTCGGTACACCAGGTATCGATATCAATAGCCACAATATTTTTAGCCCCCCGCATTGCTGCCAAAATTGCAAGTACAGCTGTGCCACAACCCATATCGAGCAAGGTTTTACCTTCCAAATCCATAAGCAACAATTGTCCGATAACCAAACTAGTCGTTTCGTGATGTCCGGTACCAAAAGCCATTTTAGGGTCGATCACAATGTCGTATTTTGCCTTAGGCACACCCTTATGAAACGAGCTGTGAATCACACAATCATTACCTATTACAATAGGTTCAAAGTAATGCTTCTCCCATTCTTCGTTCCAGTTCTTCGATTTTATTTGTGTAATTTTGTAGTCGATAGATGCTTCGAATGGAAAATCTGACAATAGGTTTTTCAATTCCGATTCATCAAATTTTGATTGAAGAATGTAAGCATCCATACCCACTTCACTTGGAACGAAACTGTCGAACCCGATTTCACCTAGCTCGGAAGCCAACACATCCGAAATGTATTCTTCAAAAGGTTCGATAATAAAATTTACTTCAATGTAGTCCATGTAAGCAATTGATATTTAATAATTAATAATTTCTGATTTATTTATATGATGAATAAAAATTCTTATTCACAGATTATGTAAACAATAAAGTTTTATAGGCGTTACTAGATTTTATTATGATATTAATTCAACTACAAAGGTACATTTTTTCTGAGACATTTTCATATTGAAAATTATATTCGAATTTTGATGTATAATTAGCTGAAAAAGACTTAATAATGGCACGATTATTGTTGAATATTAATGTAAAAACACCAAATAAGCACTAAAAAAAAACAGGAGGTTTTATCATGAAACGAACCACATTTATTATCGCTCTGACTTTACTTGTTCCGCTGGTCGGGATGGGTCAAAGTCCATCTTCCGTTACCGACGACATATACTTCAAACCGAGTGATGCGAAAATTGTTCAGAAAGCCCGTAAAAATAACGAAGCACCCAATTACAAAAACGGTGCAAAGGAAATTATTTATATCGACCGCGAAAGCAATCAACCGATAACACCCGATACTACTTATGTTTTAGCGCAGGCTAATGACAGCACTGAAAATTACGATCAACAAGGTGAATACCTTAACGGTTTCAACGGAACACAATCCGACCTGGAATACGCGGAACGCATTCGCCGTTTTCATAACCCAAGATATACAATTCATATTGGAGATCCCAATTACAACGACATTTACTTCCTGAACAATAGCGACTGGAACGTATACGTTGATGGCACATATGCTTATGTAACACCTACATGGACAAACCCATACTGGTGGAACTACAATTACAGCCCATATAGCAGTTGGGGCTGGGGTGGTTACGGCGGATATGGTGGATATTACGGCTGGAACAATTATCCATGGAGTTTCAACAACTATTATGGTTGGGGTGGATACGGATATGGTGGATTTGGCTTTGGCATGGGATACGGTTACGGCGGGTATTATGGATATGGTGGTTACGGTGGCTACTGGGACTATCCTTACTATGGATACGGGTATGGTGGTTACTACGGAGGTGGTTACGGATACACTCAACGAAACTCTGCTCATAACGAAGCTAACAGACGTGCAAATTCATCTGTAGGTTCAAGCCGCTTAGACAATGGAGGTTCATCATCGAGAGTGATGAGTGGCGGTTACAACGGAGCATCCGGTAATCCATACACAACTATCAGTGGAACAGGTTCACGTGCTCAGTCAACAACAGGCACATCGGCTCAAGGTGTTCGCTCAACAAGCAACGGATCACGTAGCGCTACCGCAGATTATAACGGAACAAGATCGAGCTACAGCCGTGGAAATGGTATCGGAGCAGTGAGAAGCAGCACCGGTTCTAGAAGTGTTATCAACAATAGTAACTATACATCAAGAGCCACCGGTTCAAGTTATGGCACCGGATCGTATATCAATACTCAGCCACGTACTTTACAAAATTCAAATCAATCGAATTACAATACAACAAATAGCTCAACACGTTCAAGCTATTCAAATCAATCACCTTCGCGCAGCAGCTATTCTACTGGAACAGCTACACGGAGCAGTTATTCAACGGGATCACCATCACGCAGTAGCTCCTACAGCACTTCTTCTAGTTATTCAGGAGGTTCGCGCTCGTCAGCTCCAAGCTCTTACTCTACCCCAAGTAGTAGCAGTAGCAGCAGCTATAGTAGCGGTGGTTCTCGTAGCTCAGGAAGTAGTAGTTCAGGTGGCAGTTCATCAGGTGGCAGCTCAAGTGGCGGTTCATCAAGTGGCAGCAGAAGATAACAGATTGAATGAATAAAGCGACAAGAGATAAATTGTTTACGTATTGAAATTAAATAAAATTCAACATATGAAAAAGATAATAGTAGCAGTGGCAGTAGTCCTAAGCTGTTCAAACATAATAGCTCAAACAGAATACGATGCGTTGAAATATACGCAAAATGACATCACAGGAACAGCCAGATACATGGGTATGGCAGGTGCTTTTGGAGCATTGGGTGGTGACCCATCTGCTATCAAAGATAATCCTGCCGGACTGGGTATCTATCGGAAATCGGAATTAGCGGGAACCATGAATATGACTATGCAAAATACCAATTCGAATTGGAAGTATACCGAAGGTGGTACAACAAAAAATTCATTTGGATATGCTTCAGATCCGTTTAAAATTGGGTTCAATAACTTTTCACTTGTTATTGCGTCTCCAACATGGAGAAATGAATCCGGCGCAAGTGGTTTATTAAGTTCTAACTGGTCATTTTCATTCAATAGATTGAAAAGCTTTAATCGTACCGCAACGATTAAGAGCGGATCATCTGCTTCATCTATGACCGATTATTTGTCCTATTTTTCAAATGGCCTTAGCGTTGCAGAGTTGAATGGTTCAAGCAGAAGCGATGGCAATGCATATAACAACCTAGATGTTCCATGGATTTCTATCTTAGCCTACGAAGGCTATTTAATCAATCCCGGAGCTAACGCAAATACATGGGGATCATTACTAGCCCCCGGAGAAACCGTAAAACCATCCTTTACGTTAAGCGAACAGGGATTTGTAGACGAATACTCATTAGGTTGGGCAGGAAATTTTAGCAACGTATTCTACCTTGGAACAACGCTGAATTTATTACGTGTTGATTATTCAATGTTCTCTCAATATGGAGAGGAATTTAATAGCGGTGGTGGTATGGGTTTGAATAGTTCAGTTTCTACAACCGGTTCAGGAGTCAATTTAAAGATTGGAGCAATTGTCCGCCCAACAGATTATTTACGTTTCGGATTGGCTATACACACACCTACTATGTATGCATTAGAAGATAATTACCAGTCCACATTAAACTTCGATGCTTATGACATTCAAAATGACGTGGCTGTAAAAGGAACTACATCTACCCCTACTGATGGGTATAACAGCTTTAAAATTCAGGGACCTATGCAAATTAATGCAAGTGCTGCCGCTGTAATTGACAAGAAAGGTATTATCAGCGTAGAATATGACTATAGTAACTATACCGGAACAAAGTTTATGGATGAGAATGGAAATACACAATCATACACCGAGGATAATGCAAGAATACCAAGCACATTAAATAATGTTCACACCATAAAAATTGGTGGAGAATATAAAGTAACAGATAACTTTTCGCTTCGTGCCGGATTTGCTAATTCAAGCAGTGCAACGAAAGCAGATGGTGGAAAAATAATGGTTTTAAACACAGCACGTACAGACACAGAATATTTTCTACAAAATGGAACAAACTACCTGACCGCAGGTTTTGGATATAGAGAAGCCGGTTGGTTTATCGATTGTGCTTATGTACATAAAAATATGGATCTAACATTCATGCCGTATAACTCAAATTTATATGGAACTAATTATGCTCCCGCTGCAACTCCGGCAACAGTCACTACAAAAACCAACAACATACTGGTCACACTAGGATTTAAGTTTTAAAACTAAAGCCTCCGTTTCACAACGGAGGCTTTTTTTTGAGCTACGAAGAGGATCATTTGGTTAAACAAAGTTTTTTGTTTAATTTTGCATTCTATGCAATTTTAAACACCAAATATGAGAAAGTATATAACCATTTTAGCTGTAATTATTTATAGCACTTCGATGGTAGCTCAAACTGAATTTGACGCATCGAAATTTCTACAAACAGATATTAACGGGACTGCAAGGTACATGGGCATGGCTGGCTCACTAAGTGCGGTCGGAGGCGACGCTACCGCCATTAAGGATAATCCGGCAGGAATTGGTCTTTACAAGAATTCTGAGTTTATGGCTACCGGGAATATGCAACTACAAAAATCCAAAGCCAACTGGTACAGTGGCACCGGCTTTTTCTCGCAATCTAATATCGGACTGAACGGTTTCTCATTCGTTTTGGTACCGTCATCGCTAAAAAAACAAAGCAAGGATAAAAAAGACAAAAAGAGAAAACGGGAAAGTTTATTTACACAAAGCTTTTCGCTAAGCTACAACAAACTTGCTAATTTCAATCGTAAGTTGTTTATTGGCAGCAACGATAATGCCACTCAAACTTCTATTAGCGATTACATCGCTTACAATACCGGCAACATAAAAGGCACAGATCTAGGTAGTAGTAATGCCTTTCAAAGCGACAACACACCATGGATATCAGCACTGGCAAACCAAGCCGGGCTTATTACAGAAATTGCCGATGCCAACTCTAGCACGTGGGTATCATCGCTTGGTAACGCCGAAAAAATCACTCCATCTTATTACGCCTCCGAAAAAGGATCATTGAATGAATTCTCGTTGGGTTGGGCGGGTAGCTACAACAATTTCATTCACTTAGGTCTGACTGCCAATATACAAACACTAAATTACTCTTGTGTTGGTAAATATTCAGAAAAATTTGAACTTGGCGGCACGATGGATTTAAAAGATAGCATCAGCACCAAAGGAACCGGAATCAACTTCAAATTAGGTGCAATAGTTTGTCCAAACGAAAATTTCAATGTTGGAATATCTGTCCAATCGCCTACTGTTTACGCATTGAAAGATAACTCAAACGGCCAAATAAATACCGACAGAGGAACAGCAATCGCATTCAGCACACCTTTGTCCATTGTAGAGTACAAACTACAAAAAATGGTACAGTTCGGAATTAGTGCAGCTTATATTTATGGCGAAAAGGGGCTGATTAGCGGCGGAGTTGACTACGCACTTAATTCGCGGGCGCGTCTTCAAAGCAAGTCGGGAGATGCACTTTATTATATGAATGAGAATCAGGCAATAAAAGATAATTTAAAAAACATTCTACGATTCAAAATTGGAGGAGAATACAACATCAACGAAAACGTTACGCTGCGTGCCGGACTTGCCTACACTACCAGATCGACGGACCAAAATGCAAATGAATTTTTGAGACAAAACACAAAGAGAATAGACACGCAATACTTTATTGGCAGTGGAAATATGTACGAATCGGTTGGTGCCGGTTACCACACCAATAAATGGTCGGTCGATATAGCATTCACCAATAAAAATCTGAGCGAAACGTTTTACCCTTACAACGACAATGATTTGTCGAACAAAAACACTGCCGGAACTGTAAGAACATCAGTAAACAACATTGTGGTTTCATTCGGCTACAAACTCTGAAATAATACTTTACCCATTATTTCTACCAATAAAAGTCGGCTGTGCAGTCGGCTTTTATTGTTTCTAAAGCAGTTGTCCGGTGCATTTTCACAAGCTTAGTTCATCTATTGGCTATTTGGCTCAAAAAATGTACCTTTGCACCTCAAAATAATAACTACAGATTACTCACTACCTACAACAAATGAGCTTACATTCCGAAATTAAACGTCGCCGTACATTTGCCATTATCAGTCACCCCGATGCGGGGAAAACAACCCTTACCGAAAAACTTTTACTTTTTGGTGGTGCAATTCATGTGGCCGGTGCCGTAAAATCGAACAAAATAAAGAAAACGGCTACCTCCGACTGGATGGAAATTGAAAAGCAACGTGGTATTTCGGTGGCAACATCGGTAATGGGTTTCGAATACCGCGATTATAAAATCAACATTCTGGACACTCCTGGTCACCAGGATTTTGCCGAAGACACCTACCGTACACTTACGGCTGTCGACAGCGTAATCATCGTGGTGGATACTGCCAAAGGGGTTGAAGCCCAAACGCGAAAACTGATGGAAGTATGTCGCATGCGCAACACGCCGGTAATGATTTTCGTAAACAAAATGGACCGCGAAGGGAAAGATGCTTTCGATTTGCTAGACGAATTGGAAGCAGAACTGGGTATCAATGTACGCCCGCTAAGCTGGCCTATCAACCAGGGATTTTCGTTCAAAGGCGTGTATAATATCCACAAACAAAGTCTGGACCTGTTCACACCCAGCAAACAATCTATTAGTGAATCTGTCGCATTTTCGGACATTAATAGTCCCGAATTGGAAAACTATGTGGGCAAACACGATGCTGAAAAACTTCGTGAGGACATGGAATTGATCAACGGTGTTTATTCTGAGTTTGACATCCAAAAATATCTGGCCGGTCAACTGGCGCCTGTTTTCTTTGGTAGTGCGCTAAATAACTTCGGGGTGAGAGAACTACTCGACTGCTTTGTGGAAATTGCTCCTTCTCCCCGACCAATACATACACAAGAGCGTGAGATTGATCCATACGAAGAAGCTTTCTCGGGCTTTATCTTTAAGATACACGCCAATATGGATCCAAATCATCGCAGTTGTATTGCTTTTGTAAAAATCTGCTCCGGAAAATTTGAACGTAACGTCAACTACAAACATGTTCGTCATGGCAAGATGATGCGTTTCTCTAGCCCTACGGCTTTTATGGCGCAGAAAAAAGAAACAGTCGACGAAGCTTACGCAGGAGATATTGTAGGTTTACCCGATACTGGTAACTTCAAAATAGGTGACACGCTGACCGGGGGCGAATTGCTACATTTCAAGGGTATTCCTAGCTTCTCGCCCGAGATGTTTAAATATATTGAAAATGCCGATCCAATGAAAACAAAGCAATTGGAAAAAGGTGTAAATCAACTAATGGACGAAGGTGTAGCTCAATTATTTACCAATCAGTACAATGGTCGCAAAATTATCGGAACGGTAGGTCAACTTCAGTTTGAAGTAATTCAATATCGCCTGCTACACGAATACAACGCACAATGCCGTTGGGATCCTATCTCATTGTACAAAGCTTGTTGGATAGAGAGCGATGATGTCGAAGAACTGGAAAATTTCAAAAAACGCAAGGCACAATATATGGCGAAAGACAAAGAGGGACGCGACGTGTTTCTTGCCGACTCAGGCTATGTGTTACAAATGGCTCAAAACGATTTCAAGAAAATACGATTCCATTTCACTTCGGAATTCTAATACTGGCTAGTTAGAAAACAGCTTATTGGTTATTAGATCAATAGAAAAACAAGCGATTACTTAAGAAACACAAATTGAATTATAAACATTTTTAAACATCCCCTTATGAGTAAAATTAGAAATATCTTGGTATTACTTTTGGCAGCAGTTGTAATTGTTTATATATACATGCCGGTGCTGAATTTTCGCTTTTTGAGTTTTCCAATACTTATCATGTTCCTGATAGTGGTATGGATAGTGCTCGACAACCTCGCAAGCATCCAAACACTGGGTAATCAGGTAAACGGTCAGCAACAATTACCGAAGCTTAAATCGGCAAAAATTCCGGCCATACTTTTGGGTATCTTGTTTTTATACATTACCGTTGTGCCGGCAGTTACCACCTGGGCGGTTTTCAGAACTGAGAAATACCGTAGCCTGATTGGTAAAATTGAAACAGGAAAAGAACTTTCCAACCATATGTTGCCTATCTCCATCGAAAAAATTCGGGTAGTGGATCAATCATTAGCCGAGCTCCTGGGCGACAAAGTGCTTGGTTCGCAATCCGCTTTGGGAAGTCAGGTAACTTTAGGTACTTTCAATATACAGAAAGTGGGCAACGACCTTTATTGGGTGGCTCCACTCCTGCACTCCGGGTTCTTTAAATGGCAGAAAAACATTGAAGGAACTCCTGGCTATGTAATGGTAAATGCCTGCAATGAGCGTGATGTAAAGCTAGTCCAGGAAGTTGCCGGGAAAAGCATACATATTAAATATCAGTCCGAAGCTTATTTCTTTGATAATTTGGAGCGCTATCTATACTTCCATGGCTACTGGAATGTTGGACTGACCGATTATTCGTTCGAAATTGACGATGCCGGAATTCCATTCTGGGTGGTTACAAAATATAAAAAGACCATTGGTTTTGGCGGCGAAGAAGCCCAGGGGGTTGTAATTGTAAATGCCGAGACTGGTGACATCAAGGAATACACGTTAAACAATGTGCCCAAATGGGTGGATCGTGTGCAACCGGCCAGTTTTGTAGAGAAACAGCTTAACGACTGGGGAGAGTATGTAAAAGGTTACTGGAACTTCTCGAACGAAAACAAGTTACAGATCACCGAACAGGTTTCGTTGGTATACGGCGACGATAATGAAGCCTATTGGTACACTGGACTTACTTCGGTGGGTGCCGACGAGTCGACTGTTGGGTTTGTGCTAGTAAACACGCGTACTAAAAAAGCCATTTGGTACAAGCAAAGTGGCGCTACCGAACTTGCAGCACAAAAATCGGCTACCGGCAAAGTACAGGAAAAAGGTTTTACCGCTTCATTACCAATCCCCTACAACATCAACAATATTCCAACTTACGTTATTACATTAAAAGACAATGGTGGACTGGTAAAGATGTACGCTATGGTAGCCATAGAAGATTATACCATAGTAGGTGTGGGTAATACCTTGCGCGAAGCATTAATGGCTTACAAAAACGCCTTTAATATGTCGGGCAATAAGATTAATGCAAAAAGCAAAACAGAGAAAAAGATAATCCAGTCAGTGATTACCCGCATCAATGGCGACGTAAAAAATGGCAACACTTACTATTATTTCACACTTCGTAATCTGCCAAAAGTATTTATCGGATCATCGCAGATATCAAATGATTTTCCCGTATCAGCTATCGGCGACAGTGTGGCTATCACCTTCGATAACGATAATCAGGATGTGGTTGATGTGTCTACTTTTAAGAATAAAACAGTTTCCAGATAATAACAAACTTCATATAGTAGTACGCCCAACTTTAGGATCATCCTAAAGTTGGGCGTTTCTTTTATCATAATTCGCACGTAATAATAACTATAGCTTTAGATCTGTAAATAAGAATATTCTATTCTTCCTCACCTCACTTCAAACAAAACTGCTTAAAAGAACAACAGATAGAAATCCTAATTTCTCTATTATTTTAGTAAACATTTAGATTTTCTACTCTACTCAATAACTACTTTGATTTGAAAAAACAATAATTTTCGGACAAAGAAAAACAGTGCTTTGCAAACTCTCTTCTCACATTAAAATTGCTAATTATCTAAATTATTGCATTTTACATAATTTTTATGTTGATAAAATTATGACATTATGTTTAATTTTTAAATTCATTTGTCATAGTTTATACAAATTACAAACAGCTGCATTAAAAAAGTTTTTCTATTTTAGCTAAAAAAAACTAATATATGTGTATTTTTGTGTGAATAATCTATAAATACATCGCCCATTAAGTGAATTTGTAATCGATTCATTATTGTAAAGCACATCGTTTTACTATTGCAACATAGCACAATATAGCATTAATTACTACACTAAATAAAGATTGAATAGACGAAAAGTATCATTTATCTCCTATGCATCATTATAAACACAAAAAACAAAAGTCAAACAACTATCTATTAATCTTTAATTTATGTATTTTAAAACGGTGGGATTTTAAAATCTTATTTGAAATATTCACTTCAATTTAATTTAGGGGTACAAAAATAACGTCGTGGTATTTATTGCTACATACACCAAATTTATTGCTACACAAAAAATCTCCACAATTCGCTACGATTTTGTCCGTTACTTTGACTCAGACAAAACAACAATGCATTTTTCCATATTTTGGAATTTGCCTCACTATCTTTCAAAACAAAAAAAGTATGAACAGAATTCTTTTATTAACAACAATCGTTATCGTATCCATCATGAGCTTCTCATGCAAGGATTCAACAATTACCGATCCGGCAATGAGTGTCTCAGAAGACTCAACTGCACTACAATTAGCAAGAAGACGCGCAACAACATTAACCGTTTCAACAAGCACATTAAATATTGCTGCATCAACAGCAAGCACAGCCAACTTTACCATTAGTTCCAATACGAACTGGACTGCAAGCAGCGATCAAACATGGTTAACCGTAAGTAACCCTTCCGGTTCAAACAACGCAACAATTACCTTAACTGCAGCTGTAAATCCACTCAGCGTAACACGCTCGGCAGTAGTAACAGTTTCGGCAACATACGCCACAGCTCAAAAAATAACCATCACTCAAGCAGCAGCCGCAGCTACTACAACGGTTACAAGCGGATCGCCTTATACTGTTTCAGCTCCGATTGCGTTGGATGGTAAAAGCAATATGACCATTAGCTATCTGGAAATCACAAATCCGGGTGGACATTGTATCAAACTTTCTAACTGCTCGAACATTACCATCCAGTATTGTAAATTAGGACCTTCGAAAGGCGAAGGTGTATTTCTATCAAACTGTACCAACATTACCGTTAGAGATTGTTCGATGGAATATGTAGAAAGTGGTGTAGTAGCCGATATTGGCAGTGCTATCAAAGTTCTTTACAACGATATTAAAAATGTACAAGGGCCAATGCCACGCGGACAATTAGTACAATTTGGTGATGTTAACGGTGCAGGTTCCAGTATTAGCTACAACGTAGGCGAAAATATTTTAGGTCAAAGTTACCCCGAAGATGCAATCAGTCTTTGCAGATCGAACGGAACAGCTACAAGCCCAATACAAGTTATTGGTAACAAAATACGTGGAGGTGGTCCTTCCGGTTCAGGCGGCGGTATTATGTCGGGCGATTTAGGTGGTTCATACGTGCTGGTTCAAGACAATATCCTTGTCAATCCGGGACAATACGGTTTAACCGTATCAAGCGGACACGACATCAATATTAGCAACAACAAGATATACTCTGCTAAACTAGCATTTAGTAATATTGGCCTTTCGGCTTACAAGCAATACGATATTTCTACATATAATATCACCATTTCGAACAACGCAGTTAACTTTACCAATAAAGACGGTGTATTGAACGATATGTGGAATGCCAACAACTGCGGAACAGTAGTCGGTTGGAGTACCAATTATCACGATTCGAACGTTACCGCATCTGTATTGCCAAGCGTTATATTGGGCAGCGCATTGCAAAGAGCCATCGATTCGAAAAAATAAATCCTTTTCTTATGTCTGAACAATTAATAGGCTGACTTTACAAAGTCGGTCTATTATTGTTTTTAGTCCTTTCGCTCAGAATTGTCAGCCAGAGAACTTCCTTTTTTATCCGATTTCTTTAGTTTATACTTTTGCGTTATAATTCTTACGATTAATACAATAATTATTGCCAGGAAGATAAGACCTACCAGCCAGCCCAACCAGTATCCGAATCCCATCACCGCACTGTCATCATACCCGTTCATCATTTATTATTTGTTGATTATTCTATACTGAAACGTTTACTTTCTTTGATTACAAAAATACGGCATAGCACTACCTACTTAGTTACACATTTCTTTCTAAAACTTACATGATTCATAGGTTTTTTGATTGAAAACTGAATATGCATCAGACACTTTACACGATAAACAGAAAACAATCAAACCCAAATATGCAGATCATTGACTATAAATCAAAACAGTTTATCTAATTAAATATCCATACGCTTACATATTTAACTAGTTATACGTATCTTTATGCCCTGTTAATATCCTAGTTCTATCATTAAGCTAAAGCCACCAACTAGCTTACCAATTCAATTAGCAATCATAAGACGAACGATTCTATTTTCAATCACCCTAATTCCAATAATTTTGATTTAATCAGAATATCAAAACTAAGTCATATTGAACAAATAGAAATAGTCAAAAGCACTGAAAAAAGCACAACACACAAAAACTTTACTTATATCCTGTCAAATAATTTGCATATATTTGCAAAATAAAACCGGACATATATCTTATAAATAAAATCAGACTCCTAACTATTTTCTTAGTCTTATCATGAAACGTTTACAGCTACTATTCATCGCAGCCATCCTTTCACTGTCGCTATTTGCCCAGACAAAGAAATCCGTTCAAGCGCTCAATATCAGCACCCCTCTAACCATCGATGGAATACTGGACGAACCTGTATATAAACTGGCTACTCCGGCCAAAGACTTTGTGCAACTGCAACCGCGCAATGGTAAGCCGTCCATGCAGCCCACCGAAGCTTATTATTTTTACGATCAATCGGCCATTTACGTGGGTGCTATGCTCTACGACAGCGCTCCGGATAGTATTTTCAATTATATGACCGAGCGCGACAACACAGGCATGGCTGACTATTTCGGGGTGTATATCGACCCCTACAATCAGGGGCAGTTGGCCTACGGCTTCTTTATAACTCCGGCCGGCGTACAGGTGGATCTGAAAGCAGTAAAAAGTGATGGTGATAACGAAGATGCCAACTGGAACGCGGTATGGGAAAGTAAAACCCGAATAACAGACAAGGGCTGGGTAGTGGAAATGCGTATTCCGTTTTCGGCCTTGCGTTTTTCTGAAAAAGCGAATAAAACATGGGGACTCAACATGTTTCGAAATATTAGACGCTACAACTCCAACAATTCGTGGAACTTAATAGATAGAAATGTATCGGGTTTTATTCATCAGGAAGGACAACTGGAAGGTATCAAAGATATAAAACCACCTGTTCGACTGTCGTTTAGTCCGTATTTATCTACCTATCTCGAATCGAAAAAAGGCAGCAAAGCAGACTTTCTGTACAAAGGCGGACTGGATTTGAAATACGGCATCAACGAAAGCTTTACACTGGATATGATGCTCATCCCGGACTTTGGGCAGATACAGTCGGACGACAAAAAGCTGAACCTCTCGCCCTACGAATTGTATTACAGCGAGAAACGCCAATTCTTTACCGAAGGAACAGAACTCTTCAACCGTGGCGGAATTTTCTATTCGCGGAGGATAGGCTCATCGCCAAAATTCTCGGCCGACAACTCACTCAGAGAAAATGAAGTGATTGATTACAGTCCGAGCGAAACACAGCTCATCAATGCCACAAAAATTTCGGGACGTACAAACAAAGGCTGGGGAATAGGTGTGCTCAATGCCATGTCGCTTGGCTCTAACGCGCAGGTAAAAGACACCCTCACGGGCAAAGAACGCAATGTATCAGTACAACCATTTACCAACTACAATGTAACGGTGGTGGACAAATCGTTGAAAAACAATTCTTATGTGAGCCTTATCAATTCCAATGTCACCATGTTTGGCAACCCCTTCCGGGCCAATGTCACCGCCACCGAATTTCAGATTCGCAACAACTCAAAAACCTATGCCCTCACCGGAAAAGGAGCTATCAGCTCCCGTGGCGACAGCACTTACGAAACAGGGTATTATGCCAAACTTGGTATAGAGAAAAACAAAGGTAAATTGCAATACGGCATGTGGCAAAACATGATTACCGATAAATATAACCCAAACGATTTGGGGTACCTGCAGCGCAACAACCAAGTGACTACTGAGGCATGGATTTACTATCAGATTATTGAACCGTTTTGGATTATTAGAGAATGTAACGGAAATATATGGGGAGATCATAACAGAATGTACAACCCCAACACCTTATACGACAATGTAACCGGTGGAAATTTGAATGTGACATTTAAAAACAATTACAATTTCAATTTCAATGGTTATTACAATATGGATCGGTACGATTATTACGAAACACGTGTGAAGGGTCGTTTTTACAAGTTTGCACACTTTTATTCGTACAACCTGAACTTAAGCACGGATAGTCGTAAACCGCTGAGTCTTTATTTCCATTACGGATACGCCAAACAGCCTACCAGCGATCAATACCAGAATTCCGGAGATTTTCAGGCCACCATGCGCCTCGGACAACGTCTGCAATTTGATTATATGTTTAGCGTAAGCAGTACCACCAATGGAGTAGGCTTTGTGGATAAAAACAGTTCGGAAAGCTCCATTACCTTTGCCAAACGAAATGTAAACAGTCTGGAAAACGTAATTTCAACATCGTACGCTCTGAGCAATAAAGCGAGCATAAATCTAAGAGCCCGTCATTACTGGTCGAGCGCTAAAAACAATATATACTACCAATTACAGCAAGATGGCAGCTTATTGGAAGATCCGACCTATACCCAAAATATGGATCAGAACTACAATGCTTTTACAGTAGATATGATGTTGAGGTGGAATTTTGCTCCGGGATCGGAGCTTGTAATGGCATGGAAAAATGCAGCCTTTGCCGATCAAAACAGAGTGGAAAACAATTACTGGAGCAACCTGCGCAATACATGGCTCAACCAGTCGAACAGTATATCGGTAAAAGTACTGTACTATATCGATTTCAATAGTCTGAAAAAGAAAAAGACAACATAATTGAATTTTTCGCACATAGAAAACACAGATAGTACGAAATAAAATACAACTCCAACAATATTCCCAAATATAAATTCGTGAGAATCGGTATATTCTGTTTAATCCGTGTGCAGCATGTCCAATAAAAAAACACACAATATGAAAACCTGGCTACTACTGATACTTTGCACCTGCACCCTTATTGCATCGGCACAACCTCCAACCATTTACAAAACCGCAACACTCGAAATAGACTCCATAGCGCCAGACACTTACGTGCATCGCACCTACCTTAGCACCAAAGACTGGGGGCTGGTATCTTGCAACGGAGCCATTTATGTCAACAAGGGTGAGTCGGTAGTGTTCGACACTCCAGCAACCGATTCGGTCAGCACAGAACTTATTTCGTGGATAAAAACTCATACCCGCAGTTGTATAAAAGCTATAGTGGTGAATCATTCACACGAAGATTGCCTGGGTGGGTTGGCCGTATTTCATAAAGCCGGTATTCCATCGCATTCCTCTAAACCGACGCAAACATTTGCCCGTAACGACACCGTCAATAAACCCGTCGTGCCGCAGCATGGTTTTACGAAAGAGCTGATACTAAAGATCGGCGGAACAAGCATTATCAACTACTTCCCCGGTGAAGGACATACCCGAGACAATATTGTGAGTTATATTCCCTCCGTGAAAGTCCTCTTTGGTGGTTGCATTATCAAAGCGCTGGGCTCGGGCAAAGGTAACCTGACAGAAGCCAATGTTACTACCTGGGCAGAATCGGTACGGAATGTCAAACAAAAATTCCCAAATGCTGTTGTAATTATTCCCGGACACGGTGCCTATGGTCCTCGTTCCTTACTCGACTATACAATTAAAATGTTCGGGGAATAATCCAATATGTTTACTCTCGAACAAGTAAAGGCAGCCCACGCCAACGTAAAGAGTGGGGCAGATTTTCCTGCTTACGTTCAGGATTTAATTCGGTTAGACGTAAAAAGTTATGATATCTTTGTGACCGATGGCCGTGGCGAATATCATTGTGAAAAGAATTATAGTATCCGGTCTGCTGCCGGTTACGCGACACTAAACATTGTCGAGAGCAGCAACACAGAAGCATTCAGACACAAATTAAAAATGCATCAACAAGGCAAAACGGACTACGCTACCTTCTGCCAGGATGCTGCAGACGCCGGTGTGGAAAAATGGACGGTTTATATGCGAGAAATGACCTGTACCTATTACGACAAGGCCGGGAACAAGTTGGTGACTGAAACAATTCCAGTTGTATAAAAATGCAGAGACGCACGGATGTGCGTCTCTGTTTGTCTGTAGAGATGCACAAAAGTGCGTCTCTAAGTTTCAGCCAAATTTCAATTAATCTCAATCACTCGCATTGGTTTTGGTTTAGCTTCTTCTTTTTTCGGGATACTAACCCTCAAAATGCCGTTTTCGTAGTTTGCCGAGATACGTTCGCCATCAGCCGTTTGCGGCAAAGTAAACGATCGACTGAACGATTGATAACTAAACTCCCGTTTAGTATACTGTTCCCCTTCTTTTGTTTCGTTCTCCGTTTTCTTTTCCGACAAAATGGTCAGCATTTCATGATTTAATTCCAGTTTGAAATCACTTTTATCAAAACCGGGTGCAGCAACTTCTACTTCATAGGCATCGGCTGTTTCCTTTATATTTACCGATGGCAAAGTAGTATTGGTACGTGAAAAATTGCGGTTTGACCAATCGAATAAATCTCCTTCAAAAAGACGGTCAAACACTGATGGTACTTGATTAGAAAATCTTACAAGTGACATAATTGCGTCCTCCTAATTTTTAAATTAAACATTAAATGAATGATTACAACCCCAAAAAATCAAAAGCTGTGCCAGTCCATATTCGATGAAAAAATGTCAGAGCCCAAACAACAAATATGACAATCAGACAGCTATATATCAACATATTAATAGACGAAATAGTTCTTCAAAAGCACAAAAAAACTCATTCTCAATTTGATAAAATAGAGAATGAGTTTTTCATAAAACAACAGAGAATCTGAAAAAATGTCACCCCCAGCTATTCCCAATTTAATATCACTTTCCCGCACTCGCCACTTTCCATTACATCAAAACCTTTTTGGAAATCATTCATTTCAAAACGGTGTGTAATAACAGGCGTAAGGTCTATACCGGTAATGAGCATTTGTTCCATCTGATACCATGTTTCCCACATTTCACGTCCGTAAATACCTTTCAGAGTCAATGCTTTGAAAATAATTTTATCCCATTGTACAGTGGTGGAGTTGGGTAAAATACCCAAAAGTGCTATTTTAGATCCATTGTACATATTCTCTATCATGCTTTCGAAAGCAACAGGCGAACCCGACATCTCCAACCCGATATCAAAACCGTGCATGTTCAGACTTTTGATAGCACCTTCTATGGTCTCTCCATTTCGAGGATTGATGGTCATAGTTGCTCCCATTTTCTTTGCAATCTCCAGGCGGTAGTCGCTCAAATCCGAAACTACGATGTTGCGCGCTCCCGCAAATTTACAAATAGCTGTCGCCATAGTCCCGATAAGTCCGGCACCGGTAATCAGCACATCTTCGCCTATCATTGGAAACGACAAAGCAGTATGCGTGGCATTACCAAACGGATCCATGATAGAGGCCACTTCGTCTGAAACGCGGGCGTCTAAATGCACCACATTCTGAGCAGGCAAAGATAGGTATTCAGCAAAAGCACCATCGCGGTTCACACCTATCCCAACCGTATTTTCGCACACGTGCAACTTACCACGCCTACAATTTCGGCAGTGTCCGCAAGCAATATGGCCTTCGCCGGTCACTCGGTCACCAATGCGGATATTTCGCACTCCATGCCCCTTATCCACCACCACACCCACATATTCGTGACCAATGGTCATAGGCGTTTTAATAGTACGCTGCGACCAATCGTCCCATTTATAAATATGAAGATCGGTGCCACAAATAGCAGTTTTTTTTATTTTTATCAATACATCGTTTACACCCATATGCGGCATGGGTACGTCTTCCATCCAAATCCCTTTCTCGGGACGAAGTTTTACGAGGGCTTTCATATTTTTGTTGAATTGGTTGATTAATTAATTGGTTAGTCGTTCAAATGACATAAAACCTTCAGGAACAATAACGCGAAGCGAATAACTACTAATAACGGGAAGTAAATATCGTCGAAGGCTAATATCACGAGCGTAGCGAGTTAAATCACCTTCATCTCTTTCCCCACCTTAGTAAACGCAGCAATACATTTATCCAAATGCGCCGGTTCATGCGCTGCCGAAATCTGAACGCGAATACGCGCTTGTCCCTTTGGTACAACAGGAAAATAAAATCCGGTTACATAAATACCTTCGTCGAGCAAGCGGGTGGCCACGTCTTGCGATAATTTAGCATCGTACAGCATCACTGCACAAATAGCCGATTCGGTAGGCTTAATATCGAAACCTGCCGCTTTCATTCGTTCAACAAAGTAGGCAGTATTTTTGTGCAGTTTATCCTGTAATTCATTGGTTTCATCCATCATCTCAAACATTCTTATTCCTGCCGCAGCCACCATTGGTGGAATGGAGTTGGAAAATAAATACGGACGTGAACGTTGACGAAGCAAGTCGATAATCTCTTTCTTCCCTGTAGTAAATCCACCTATCGCACCACCAAAAGCTTTACCTAGTGTTCCGGTAATAATTTCCACCTTTCCGCGAAGTTGGTAACGTTCAGTCACTCCCCTACCCGTTTCGCCCACCACACCTGCCGAGTGCGATTCGTCCACCATCACCATCGCATTGTATTTTTCGGCCAGAGCCACTATTTTATCCAACGGAGCTACATTACCATCCATCGAGAAAACACCATCGGTCACTATCAGTCTGAAACGTTGTGCTTGAGCCGCTTTCAACTGCTCTTCCAGGTCTTGCATATCAGCATTAGCGTAACGATAGCGTTGCGCTTTGCAAAGTCGCACACCGTCAATAATCGAAGCATGATTAAGTGCATCTGAAATAATGGCATCTTCTTCACTCAGCAGCGGCTCAAAAACACCACCATTTGCATCAAAGCAGGCAGCATACAAAATGGTATCTTCTGTTCCAAAAAAACGAGCAATCGATGTTTCTAGTTGCTTATGAATGTCCTGCGTTCCACAAATAAACCGCACCGACGAAACGCCATACCCGTGAGTATCCAGTCCCTTTTTGGCCGCCTCTATCAACGATGGATTATTAGACAACCCCAAATAATTATTGGCACAAAAATTCAGCACCTCTTTTCCATCAGCTACGCGAATCACAGCACCTTGCGGAGATACAATGATGCGCTCATTTTTGTATAATCCAGCCTGTTCAATAGTGGTCAGTTCAGTTTGCAAATGCGATTTAAATTCCTGATACATAGTTTTATTATTTAATAATTCATAATTAGTATTGATTCCTTCAGAAAAGGCGAACTTCATGCGAACACTCTGTCCGTTTTAATGAAACAAATATAGTGAATTATTTGCAGATTAATTGAATAAAAATTCAATTAAAATTGGAATGTATCGCCTACATAGCTGAAAAAAGGTCATCTCTTGTGGAGACGACCTTTACTACTAATTTTAAACTAACAACAAAACTATTTTTTTATATATTTAATAAATATGAATTTGATTCATCTGTAGTAATGAAAGGAACAGACTTGTAACTCGTAACTATTTACTTGTAACTATCTATAAATTATGACAATTTAGAGCGATAAGTAAATTTATATATCAATGGATAAATTTCGCAGGCGATACATAATCCGAAAACTGATTCGAGAAATGCACAAACCCCAAAAACACCTGTCAATGCATACGAGGCAGTTTCAAATCCCAAAAGACTACTAACTAAAATCGAAACACCAAATCCAAGTCCAATACGTGCTGCAAAAACTTTTGGTCCGGCATTAATAAAACGGTCTTTCAATGCAAACCGTTTCACCAGGCCTTTTGAAACAATGGTAAATGCGCTGTATTTGGAATTATTGGTGGCTCTCAGTAAAAAGTCAACGAGCAAAGAACTTATGATAAACAAGTTGCTTGTCACTACAAAAGCGATTAGAAATAGCACAGTGAACAGTCCATTAAGACGAGCAACTGTTTCATTGATTTTTTGATTGGAAATAGGGCAAATGGCATATGTTTTCATAATCTCTGTTTTTAAATTGAAGTATTTGATTTGTACAATGCAAAGATACAGGCTATAAAGTAGCTATGAAATACCATTTTAAGCGTATTTTATATACCATAAACAGGGTAGAAAAACACAAAAACAACCTTCGTTATTAATTTCCTAAATCATTTTTGTATATCGTTACAAAAAAGTGTACTTTTGTGCTTCTATTCAAAGCTTATGACACAGGACAGCATGGTGCTTCGCACCGAGAATTTATTTAAAAAATACGGCAAACGAACGGTAGTAAACGACGTTTCCATCAATGTAAAACAGGGAGAAATTGTTGGATTACTAGGACCTAACGGTGCCGGGAAAACCACTACTTTTTATATGACCACCGGCTTGGTAACACCCAATTCGGGCAAGATATTTCTGAATGATGTTGAAATTACCAAGTATCCCGTATACCGCAGAGCACAGAGCGGAATCGGGTATTTGGCTCAGGAAGCGTCTGTTTTCAGAAAAATGACTGTCGAAGACAATATTAAATCGGTATTGGAAATGACAAAATTCTCCAAAGCTGAGCAAAAAGAAAAACTGGAAACCCTTATCTCAGAATTCAATCTGGAACACGTCCGTAAAAATATCGGCGATAGATTGTCGGGAGGTGAACGTCGTAGAACTGAGATTGCCCGCTGTCTGGCTATCGAACCCCGTTTCATTATGCTCGACGAACCATTTGCCGGTGTGGATCCAATCGCGGTTCAGGATATTCAGGATATCGTATGGAAATTAAAAGATAAAAATATCGGCATACTTATAACCGACCACAATGTGGATGAAACGCTTACAATTACCGACAGAGCATATTTACTTTTCGAAGGACGAATTTTGTTTCAAGGCACATCGCAGGAACTTGCCGACAATCCTGTGGTACGTGAAAAATACCTTGGACGAGACTTTGAGTTGAAAAAGAAAACCAGAATCTAATAAGACACCCAACATAGCTTATTTCAAACAATTATCGATTTATATTGTTATCAGAATTTTGGCAAGATTATTGAACTGCATTTTTTTGTCAAAATAAATATAAACCAATAAAATTAACGGCTATGCTAGAAAATCTAATCAGTCTGGTAAAGGAAAACGCAAAAGAGGCAATTATCAACAATCCTGCCATTCCAAACGAACAAAATGATGCAGCTTGTGAAACAGCCGCGACTTCAATTTTTGATAGTTTAAAAAACATGGTCAGCAATGGCGGGCTAGAAAGTGTTACTCAGTTACTCGGCAACAATGGTGCAGCCCAGGGTTCAACAGTAAACGAAATCTCGGGTAATGTAGCCGGTGAACTAATGAAAAAATTTGGCTTGGAAAACAGTGCTGCAAACGGAATCGTTCAATCACTTATTCCTACCGTTATGGGACAACTTACTTCAAAAACAAATGACCCGAACGACAGCAGTTTTGATTTACAAGGCATCCTTGGTGCATTAACAGGTGGCGATGCCGGCGGAATTTTCGGTAAGCTAAAAGGGCTTATTGGATTATAAAACGCCTACGAATTACAACAATCAACCTGTGTCCTGTTATTAAACATGCCACAGGTTTTTTTTATAGGTACAAAAACTAAATAAATTCCGGACACAAATGGAGCCATTACATATCAATAAAACTGAAATAATTGTAGACAAAGACATCCGGCTCAGGGTTGTAGAACCAAAGGATGCCGCACCAATTTTCAATACCATTGATAACGAACGTGACTACCTCAAAGAGTGGTTGCCATTTGTAGAAGAAACGCACGACATATCATACACCAAAACATTTATTGAACACACAATAGATGCTGACTCATCAGACCTTACGTTCACCATATCCTATAAAAATCAATTTGCAGGAATTATAGGACTGAAAGATATTGACTTGGGCAACAGAAAAACCGAGATTGGTTATTGGTTATCTGAAAAATTTCAACACAAAGGGATAGTTACGCGTTCGTGCATGGCTTTAATAGAGTACGCATTTAACGACATGAACCTACACCGGATTCAATTAAAAGCTGCCACCCAAAACTTTAAAAGTCAGGCAGTGGCTGAAAGACTGGGATTTATTCTTGAAGGAATTGAACGTGACGGTGAACTTCATTCCTACGGGTTTGTTGATTTAAAAGTGTTTAGTTTATTGAAAGAGGATCTATTTAAGGTTTCTCACATTTAATTACCCACAAAATCCTATCCCACAGTTTATAAAGCAGTTTAAGCAATTATTTTCCATGCAAAAAGCATCAATTTCAATTTTAGGTTGCGGATCGGCACTTCCAACACGGAAGAATTTCCCTACAGCACAAATACTGGAAATGCGCGACAAACAGTTTCTGATTGATTGTGGTGAAGGGACTCAAATTCGTATGCGA
The DNA here is from genome assembly GCA_963664445.2 of uncultured Paludibacter sp. Lineage (GTDB taxonomy): Bacteria > Bacteroidota > Bacteroidia > Bacteroidales > Paludibacteraceae > Paludibacter. The sequence continues at coordinate 1,271,177 of CAXXUM010000005.1, read as the reverse complement.
CAAATGGGAGTAAAAACAAACCGACTAGGGCATGTTTTTATTTCTCACCTCCATGGCGATCATTGCTTTGGATTAATCGGACTAATATCAAGCTTTGGAATGCTCAATCGCACTGCCGATTTACACATTCATGCACAAGCCGATCTTGAAACCCTCATGCAACCTCAGTTGGATTATTTTTGTACCGACATTCCTTTCAAAATTATTTTTCATGCCATCAACCCCCGTAAATACGAATTAATTTTCGAAGACAGGTCAGTAAAAGTTTTCTCTATACCATTGAAACACAGAGTGCCCTGTTGTGGTTTTCTGTTCGAAGAAAAACCAAAGGACAGGCATATTATCCGCAGCATGATCGATTTTTATAAAATACCAACCTGGCGAATTCCTAAAATAAAACAAGGGGAAGATTTTGAAACAGAAGAGGGTGAAATTGTATTGAATTCCTTGCTGACCACCGAGTGCGAACCTCCGAAACGATTTGCATATTGTTCGGACACCGCCTATTCCGAAAAAATAATTCCAATAATTGAAGGCGTCGACTGCCTGTTTCACGAAGCCACTTTTATGGACGACGAATTGGTTCGTGCAAAAAACACCCAACACTCCACAGCACGTCAAGCCGCCGAAATTGCGAAAAAAGCGAAGGTAAAGAAACTGATCATTGGTCATTATTCAGCACGCTACATTCATCAAAATGAGCTATTGGCCGAAGCAACAGCTGTTTTTGAAAATACTGTTTTGGGTGAAGATATGACAGTCTACGAATTTTAAACTCTTACCGCTGGAACAACAAAAAAGCGCATTTTCCACATAGAGAAACGCGCTTTATTTGTTATGTAGCTTAACGACATTATTTTCTGAAAACACGTCGTAAAGAGCGAATCATTTTATAACCTATCATTACGCCATCTAACATATTCAGACCCTTGGTAAATCGTCCAAAAACATATGATGCTACTGCTGCCGGTGAAAGTAGTTGCTGAGACGAATCGACAATTCTTATTTTCTGATATTGAATCTGCTCTTTCAATTCTATTTTTCGAATAGACAACTCATCCAAGCCATTCACTTTTTTCTGTTGAGTCGAAGTTGGTACAATTTCCATACGTTTATTTGTTGGGTTTTGTCAAAAACAGATTGGTAAGAAACTTCACCAATGGATTGATTACTATTTGCCTGCGCAACAAAACAAAAAACACTATTAACACAACATAAATGCCGGAGATAATGCCAAAGCTTAGCGCCAAACTCCCCAAAACAGGTTCAAGTGCATAGGCAAGTGAAAAAAACAAGTAGAAAAGTGCCCCTATCGCCAAAACGAGTATCAAGGCGATTATCAACAAAGCCGACAATAGAATTGTCAACTTTTCTACAAAATCAACCTTGACATATTCGGTTTGTAACTCAACATATTTCTTGACATCATCATACAGTTGTTGAAAGTTAGTTGAGGGATCTTGATTAGTAGTCATGCTTGGATAGTTTAAAAAGTCATTTTGCTTCGGGACTCATTTCAGATTTAATCTCATCAACCAAATCTTCCATTTCACTTTTGCTAAGCTTAATGCCTCTTTTTTCGAGTGCTTCTGCAATTTTCTTTCGTGTTTCTTCTCCACTTTCGGGGGCAAAAAGTAAACCTAAAGCACCACCAATTACTGCGCCTCCTAAAAAGGCTGCCAAAAGACCGACAGAATTTTTCATGATTTTATTTATTTATAGATGAATGACTGAGATTAAAACAATTGAACATTAATAAGGTTCTTATTTATTCTCAATATTATTTGTAAAAGTATGAATAATTAACCGAATATAAACCTTCAAACACACATTATTTTCAAGTTAATCTCATCAATATTTCATCAGCAAATATCCATTTTGGGTCTACCTACAATTGCCAATCCACCTTCGGCCGTTTCCTTGTAAAGACTTGGCAGGTCATGACCTGTAATTCGCATGGTTTCAACCACCTTATCAAAACTGATAATATGCTTACCATCCGAAAGCATCGACGCCAGATTAGCATCTAAGGCACGTAAAGCGGCAAACGAATTACGCTCGATACATGGAATCTGCACCAAACCGCAAACAGGATCGCAGGTTAATCCCAGATGGTGTTCCAGACCCATTTCGGCAGCATACTCAATTTGTTGCGGACTACCTCCAAACACCTGATTAGCTGCAGCAGCAGCCATTGCGCAGGCCGAACCTATTTCGCCCTGACAACCCACTTCAGCCCCGGAAATGGAGGCATTGTTTTTAATCACCCCACCAAACAATCCGGCTGTAGCCAAAGCCTGAAGGATATTTTTATCGGAAAATTGATGATTGGTTTTTAAATGAAACATAATGGCCGGCAATACGCCAGCCGAACCGCACGTTGGAGCAGTAACTACCTTGCCGCCACTCGCATTTTGTTCTGAAACAGCTAATGCATAAGCCATTATCAAGCATCTGTTCTGCAAGCTCGCCTTATAACTTTTGGCCTTCACCCAATACGATGCAGCTTTGCGTCGCAGATTGAGCTCACCCGGTAAAACACCATCGTTATCCAGTCCTTCCTGAATAGACTGCTGCATGGTTTTCCAAACCTCATTCAGATAATCCCATAAATCCGACTCTTCATGATCCTGCACATATTCCCAGTATGTCTTACCACGATTCTCCACCCACGGCAAGATATCCGACATGGTATGATGTTCGTAAACATGCCGTTCGACCAGATGCGAGTTTTCATCACTTATTTTACCACCACCAACGCTGTACACTATCCAATCTTTGATCAACTCAGCATTTGCATCCATGGCTTCGAATTTCATGCCGTTAGTATGAAACGGCAGTACAATCTCAGAAAACCATTGAAATTGGACAGACAAGGGCAATAAAGCATCAGCAATGGCTTTATCCGTAAAGTGCCCTTTACCCGTTGCAGCCAGACTTCCGTACAAACTAACACGATAAAATGCGGCAGTAGGAGTTTCTGATTTAAATTGTTCTGCAGCCAGTTTTGGACCCATGGTATGACTACTCGAAGGACCATGACCAATACGAAAAATAGATTTTATGCTTTCCATATATTGAAATAATCAAATTATATATTCTGATTAATATGCGATACGAAACAAAAAATCCCGCGAAGCTCAAAATACAACAGTACCTTCAACATCTTGCGGGAATTTCTTATTTCAATTTTAAATTCCGAAAACAGGAATTAATTTTAGTTCTGATATGAACTTAGACTTTCTAAATTAGTCCAGATTGTAACCAAAACCTTTCAATTTCAGGTCTTTGTTACGCCAATCTTTTTCTACTTTCACGAATAATTCCAGAAACACTTTCTTATCGAAAAACACTTCCATGTCTTTGCGCGCTTCCGTACCCACTTTTTTGAGTGACTTACCACCATGTCCAATCAAGATTCCTTTTTGTGAATCGCGCTCGGCATAGATGACGGCATTAATACGGATGAGTCTGTCATCTTCTTCAAATTGCTCCACCTCAACTTCAACCGAATAAGGAATCTCCTTATCATAATTCATCAAAATCTTTTCACGAATAATTTCAGTTACGAAAAAACGTGCTGGTTTATCCGTCAATTGATCTTTATCAAAAAATGCTGGTGATTCGGGCAATAAGGCCTTAATACGACTAAACAATGTATCTACATTGAATTTTTCGATAGCAGAAACAGGATAGATCTCGGCACGAGGCAATAAAGCTTTCCATTTATCAACCAACACTTCCAGTTTTTCCTGATCGATAAGATCTATTTTATTGATAATAAGCAATAGTGGCGCAGGATTCAGCTTTACTTTTTCTACGAAGTCTTCATTTTTCTCGTAAGTATCAAATACATCCGTTACGTACAACAACACATCAGCATCGGTCAATGCAGAACGCGAAAAATTAAGCATCGATTCCTGAAGACGGTAGTTAGGTTTCAATACTCCGGGAGTATCAGAATACACAATTTGGAAGTCCTCACCATTAACAATACCCAAAATACGATGACGCGTAGTCTGAGCTTTAGAAGTGATAATGGAGATTCGCTCACCTACTAAAGCATTCATTAAAGTAGACTTACCTACATTTGGATTTCCAACAATATTTACAAAACCTGATTTATGCATTTTTTTTCTGTTATCAGTTATCAGCTATTCGTTGCCGGTCTGTTCGGACCGAAACAAAATCACTGTTCACTACATTTTTGCTACAAAGATACGATAATTTATGCAGATGAAAAATTGAAAGGTCAATTCATACTTTTTTGGTATATTTGACGTTTCAAATTCGAACCAGACCTATTTATTCAGATAACTGAAAATTGATTACATGCCACATATCAATAAATTATATGAAATCTCACAACGATTAAAACTGGTTTTCATTGTTGTTGGTGTCTGTATTGTAGTTGCGTCTACTCTCTTTACCAATCAACTGGCCAAATCGCTGGCAGCAGAGGAACAGAAAAAAGTAGTTCTTTGGGCCGAAGCTACCCGTCAACTACTCAATGCCGATGAAAAAACAGACATTAATTTTATCAGTACCATTATCGAAAACAGCACCAGCATTCCAATGATTATTGCTGATGCGAATGATAATATGCTTTTCTCGCGCAACATGGTAGAACCCAAAACACATGTTTATGAGTTCTATTTAAATGAAATTATGCGTTTAAAAGCTTTACGGCCTGCCATCGAATTAAAATTAGACGATACTACCCAATATCTGTATTATGATGATTCACTGTTTCTTAAGCAATTATATTACTTCCCCTATGTGCAGTTCGCCGTTATTGTCATTTTCTTACTGGTAGCATTTTTTGCTTTCTCAGGAACAAAAAAGGCTGAACAAAATCAGGTTTGGGTAGGATTATCAAAGGAAACCGCTCATCAATTGGGCACTCCCATTTCGTCGCTTCTGGCGTGGGTAGATTTGCTAAAAATGCGGCATAAAGAAGATAAATTGATTGGAGAAATGGAGAAAGACGTGAATCGGCTCAGAATTATAGCCGAACGATTCTCTAAAATAGGTTCTAAGCCCGATCTTCAATTGGTAAGTATTAACGAAACTCTGTTCAATGCCGTTCAATACATGAGCAATCGCTCATCGCAAAAAGTAGCTATCACGTGCCACTTTGCTTCCGACGAACATTTATTTATAAAATTAAACGTCCCACTTTTCGAATGGGTTATTGAAAATTTATGCAAAAATGCAATCGATGCCATGGATGGAATTGGAAAAATAGATATCTTTGTAGATACTGAAGACGACGAACTGATTATCGACGTGAAAGACACAGGAAAGGGCATCGAAAAACGTAAATTCAAAGTAATATTTACCCCCGGATTTACAACCAAAAAAAGAGGTTGGGGGTTAGGGCTTTCGCTTGCTAAACGTATTATCGAAGAGTATCATGGGGGAAAAATTTTCGTTAAACAATCCGATTTGAATGTTGGAACCGTGTTTCGCATCGTTTTAAAGCAGAATTCCAATTCGTAACGAATAAAATTTACTGCAAAATTTACACTAAAAGCCGACAAAAAGCACCTGTATTACTGGCAGTTACATCGTCATTAGAATAATTTTCGATAAAATAGAATACAAACTATTTAATAATAGAACATATTTTTGTACCTTTGCGCGGTTTTAAAAGTCAAGTGAATAATGTCGAAATTCGAACAATACAATATAGTACTAAAGGATATTGCCGATGAAACTCGTGTAGTCGAATACGACTTGGACAACGCGTATTTCAAAAAGATAGATAGCCCCGAAGTACAGATAGGAAATGTAAAAGCAAAAGTGAGTATTCAAAAGAAGATGGATGCTTATGAGCTGAAATTTGACGTTGACGGCACTATTGTAATTCCATGCGACCGTTGTCTCGACAACATGGAGCAAGCCATTCACTACAAAGATAAACTTCTTGTTAAATTTGGAAACTCATTTTCCGAAGAAGATGAAATAGTTATCGTACCGGAAACGGAAGGCGCAATAAACATTGCGTGGTTTTTATACGAGTTTATCGTTTTAAACATTCCAATGAAGCATGTACATGCAGCCGGCGAATGCAACAAAATGATGGTTGGAAAACTAAAGAAACACATTACCCGTCAAAAAAGTGATGATGACGATGATGATGACAACAGTGTGTTAGACTTTGATGACGACGACGATTTTACAGTAAACGAAACACAGACAGACCCGCGATGGGACAGTCTGCAGAATATAAAAGAAAACAATTAAATAAACAACTAAGATGGCACATCCTAAGAGAAAAATTTCGAAACAAAGAGCACGTAAAAGAAGAACGCATTATAAAGCTATACCTCAAACACTAGCAAATTGCTCTAATTGCGGTGCAGCTCACATCTACCACACTGTTTGTGGCGAATGTGGATACTACAGAGGCAAATTAGCTATCGAGAAAATGGCTACCGCTTAATCCCGGTAATCCGTTTACTTTAAATAATAAATAAATTGTTGAGCCCTAAGTACAAATGCTTCAGGGCTCAATTTTTAAGTACTTAATATTGCAATTTATGTCTAAAATTCGCGCAGTTATTACAGGTGTTGGAGGATATGTTCCCGATTATGTATTAAACAATCACGAACTCAGCACTATGATGGATACTAACGACGAGTGGATTACCTCACGAGTTGGTATTAAAGAGCGTCGTATTTTGAAGGGTGAAAACCTGGGAACATCTTATTTAGCAGCTAAGGCAATTGAAGATTTGTTTGCTAAAACAGGCACTAAACCGGAAGAAATTGATTTAGTAATTTGTGGAACTACCACACCCGACCATATTTACCCTTCATGTGCTTCGATGGCTGCCGAAAAAGTTGGCATCAAAAATGCGCTGGCATTTGATTTACAAGCCGCATGTTCAGGATTTATCGTTTCACTTAGTACCGCTGCCAGTTTTATCGAATCGGGCAAATACAAAAAAGTATTGGTACTGGGAGCTGAAAAAATGTCGGCAATCACCGATTATACCGATCGTACCACCGCTCCTCTTTTTGGTGATGGTGCTGCCGTAGTATTGGTTGAACCTACTACCGAAGAGTTTGGTGTTATGGACTCCTTAATTTACACCGATGGCGTGGGGATGAAACACTTACATATCAAAGCTGGTGGATCGGCTATGCCTTCTACACAGGAAACCATTGACAAACGTCTTCATTATACTTACCAGGAAGGAACAAACGTATACAAATACGCTGTTACAAATATGGCTGAAGTTTCGGCTAATATCATGGAAAAGAACAATCTTACGAAAGATGATATCTCATGGTTAATTCCACATCAGGCAAACCTACGTATTATTGACGCCGTTGTACAACGCACGGGAGTTGAATACGAAAAAGTTGTGATCAATATCGAGCGCTATGGAAATACATCAGCTGCAAGTATTCCGCTGGGAATTTGGGAAGCTGAGAAAAACTTCAAAAAAGGCGACAATATTATCCTTACTGCTTTTGGTGCAGGTTTTACCTGGGGAGCTATTTATTTGAAATGGGGATATTAATTCAGTCAGCTGTTTAGTCAACCATTAGCATTATTCATACGAAAAGGACCGAACTTTAATTAGTTCGGTCCTTTTTATATTATTTATTTGACTTACAATGCTTCTAATCTCTTATTCGCTATCTTTACAAATTCCTCACTCAACTCGTAGCCAATGAAGTTTCGCTTCAGCATTTTTGAGGCCACCGCTGTACTTCCTGAGCCCATAAACGGATCGAGCACTAAATCGCCCTCATTGCTACTAATTTCGATAAATGGCAGACACACTTTCAGTGGTTTCTGAGTTTTATGTTTGCTGCGCTCCTTGCCCATGCAAAGCGGTGATTGAATAAAATTATGCATCTCATTCACCGGCTTATGATTCCAGGTATTGGGTTTCCCTTTTGCGAAATGAATCATCAACTCCATGCTGTTTGCATACATTTTACGGGTGTGAATAGCTGGGAACGGATTGGTCTTGTGCCAGTGAATCACCTTCCGAAACTGAAAGCCCACCCGCTCGACCATTCTGTTTAAATAAGAAACAAAATCATCGCCACACCATAAATATCCGCTTGCACCTGGTTTGCAAACCCTGAAACACTCAACCAACACACTCTCCAAAAACTGCAAATACTCCTCTTCAGAGGTAAAACCATCAAAATCAAATTCAGTAACCACATCCTTGTGATTTTTCAGTCCCAGTACATTTTGTGCACGGTACTGATAATAAGGAGGATCAGTAAAAATCAAATCAACGCATGCATCCGGCAATTGCTTCAACCCTTCGAGACATGATTGATGATAAATTACATTAAATTCCATTTTATGTGGGTAATTGACTTATGTGATGATAGATTAGATTATGGGTACATTCGGTAATATCGGTGATTATTCGGGTTTCTCTCCAAAATATTTGTCGAGCATTTTCTTTGCAGCAATAAAGGAACTTAATTCATTCGAAAGAACTTGTTTTTCGCTTACCTCCAATAAATGTTTTATTTCATCATTCTGATAAAAATGAGCTTTCAATTGCTCATTAATAGTCTCGTACATCCAATATTTTGATTGCGAGTTACGCTTGTGTTCAAAAAAGTGATTGGCTTTCACGTACTGAACGTAACGTTCAACCATATCCCAAACCTCCGGAATGCCATTTTTCTCTACCGACGAACAAGTGATAGCCTCAGGCGACCAACCCGATTCGTGAGGAGGAAAAAGATGCAGTGCATTTTGATATTGAGCTTTAGCAACTTTTGCCCTGTCGATGTTAGCACCATCGCATTTATTAATAGCAATACCGTCGGCCATTTCCATAATACCCCGCTTGATACCCTGCAATTCATCACCTGCTCCGGTTAGCTGTATCAGCAAAAAGAAATCCACCATCGAATGTACTGCAGTTTCCGACTGCCCCACTCCTACCGTTTCAACAAATATTGTATCAAAACCTGCTGCTTCGCACAACACAATACTTTCACGCGTTTTACGCGCCACACCACCCAATGAACCGGATGAAGGCGAAGGCCGAATAAATGCATTCTTAGCCACCGAAAGATCTTCCATACGCGTTTTATCTCCAAGGATACTTCCTTTTGAACGCTCACTGCTAGGATCAATGGCAAGTACTGCCAGCTTGTGTCCACCACGGATAAGATGCATTCCGAGCGCTTCGATAAAGGTACTTTTCCCGGCTCCAGGAACACCCGTAATCCCTAACCTCACAGCTTTACCGGCAAACGGCAAACATTTCTCAATTACCTCCTGAGCAATCAATTGGTGTTCCGGAAGCGAGCTCTCCACCAATGTCACAGCCTGACTGAGCATTGTAATATCACCCTTCAAAATTCCTTCTACGAATTCGGAAGCAGTGTAATTTTTACGATGACGCTTAGCTGTACGGTAAGGATTGACTGTAGGAACATCTTCTACACCTTGATTTACAGCGAGTCCCTTATAAGCTGGGTCGTTTTCGTGATATATATTTTTTGTATGATGCATATGCTAAAGAAATTGATTTGCAGGATAAGCAAAAGCCAAGAGTTTATTTTACAAAAATCTTGGCTTTTATTAATATTTTATTGAGTTGAATCTAAACCAACAATTACTTCAAAACGGTCCAGCTTAATACTAAAATGAGAAAACTATTATCCGGATCATTCGTCTGTATCGTTATCGATTTTTTATATTCACCTTCCGACAGATTTTTGGTATTCAGATTCAGCACAATATCTGCTGATTTTCCACTCGCCACTGTCAATTGTTGTTGACGGTTAACGATTTCCTTGTTGTTATTGATAACTCGTCGGATTTCTAATGGATTTTGACCGCGATTAGTTATTTTGAATTTGCCTACACGTTTTGAGCCGGCTTTCAGGGCTCCAAAATTCAGTGCTCTTACGGATAAATCTAAAATAGGTGCCTTCCGTTTTTGATCCAGGGTCATTTTATTGAAATCTTCAACAAAGTTACTCACCAAAGTCAATTTAAAATCTTCTGAAAACTGTTTTTTTCCATTCAACACCACATAAAACTCATCATTAGTTGGCCCCCAAGAAGTAATATTTTTTGAATTTAATGTAAAAGTAACCTTACCGTCTTCATTTGGTTTCAATATTTCAGGCGAAATGGAAGCTGTTACATACGAAGGAAGTCCCTCGAAAGTTGGTTTCACGCTCACCTTATTAGAGTTATGAATTTCCAGCACCCGGGTTTGTTTATCACCTTTGACAATATTATTCATTTGAATAAACTTTGCTTTCGACATTAAACCACCTAAATTCACTGGATAGAAAGCGGCATTATCGGCATTCGGTTTTGGAATAACATCTCCTCTTATAAGCAGCATCATTTGTTCGTCAACAGCATTACTATACACTGTAATACTTTTGGTAAATACACCCGGGCGACCAGTGGTAGAATAAGTCACTGTAATAGAACCCTTTTTACCCGGTTCAATCGGCTCTTTGGTCCATACCGGAGTTGTGCATCCGCACGAAGCCTGAACTCTGCTTATCACTAAAGGTGCATTACCCTTGTTTACAAATTCAAACTCATAAGTAATTTTACCGACTTCTTCGTTCACTTTTCCGAAATCGTGCTCTTTTACCTCAAAATTCAAAACTGCTTTTTGTGCCATTGCAGAAAAACTCAACAACAAACAAATGAGCAGAAAACTATATTTCTTCATACAAAACGTTTTAAATAAAAATCAGTTCAGATAGTCCTATCCGGTCGAATCAGTCTATTATTCTCAACTATTATTATTTAGGAATAACCTCTCCTTTAATTACCAACACAGTTTGTTCATCAGCAGCATTACTGTACACGGTAATGGTTTTAGTAAAGGCACCGGGACGACCAGGAGCAGCATAAGTAACGGTAATAGATCCCTTTTTACCTGCTTCGATAGGTTCTTTTGTCCACGTTGGAGTAGTGCAACCGCAAGAGGCTTGTACACGGTTAATTACAAGAGGAGCATCACCTTTATTTACAAATTCGAAAACATAGGTGGCATTACCATCAGCTTCCTTGATTTTACCAAAATCATGTTCTTTTACTCCAAAATTTACAACTGCTTTTTGAGCCATAACGGCAGTGAAAGAAAGCACTATACAAACAACTAGAAAACTTAACTTCTTCATATAACTAAAATTTTTATTGAATAATTTAAATATAAAAAAATGTCTTTAGAATAAGACATGCAAAAGTATTAAAAAAAGTGATTGTCCGCTCCCAAACAACCGAAATATCTGCTTAAATTTCGTTAAACAACCCCTAAATTTGGCTATTTTGACAAGTCGCGATAGACCTATCAAAAAACCTGCCATAAATTACAACTCGAATATTCAGCATTGGAGACCAATTGAAAATAACTACCTTTGCACAAATTCAACATTTCGCAAAAATTGAACAAGCTTCAAGTCGCCAATGTTCAATATCACAAGATTTATGAAAGCAGTATTCCAAAAACTCGTCGCACAAAACAGTCAGTATTTTACCGATTGTTATCGTCATCTTCACGCCCATCCCGAACTAGCCTTTCAGGAATTCGAGACAGCCCGATTCATTCAGCATGAGCTAACAACGATGGGAATTCCCTATCGCGCTGAAATTGGAGGAACAGGTATTTTGGGACGGATTGAAGGAAAAAATCCAACCAAGAAAATAATTGCCTTGCGTGCTGACATGGACGCCTTGCCGGTTTGTGAAGCAGTGGACATAGCATGGAAATCGACTGTTGAAAATGTAATGCATGCCTGCGGACACGATGCACACACCACCTGTCTGCTGGGCGCTGCCAAAATACTAAACGAACTAAAAAATGATTTTGAAGGAACAATATTACTCATTTTCCAACCCGGGGAAGAAAAAGCACCCGGTGGTGCCCGTCTTATGCTCGAAGATGGATTATTTGGTGATATTGAACCGGAAATGATACTGGCGCAGCATGTTTCGGTGGATTATCCTACCGGAACAATGGGATTTCGACCGGGAATGATCATGGCTTCGGCCGACGAAATACATGTAAAAATACACGGAAAAGGTGGTCATGGTGCTTTACCACATTTGGTAAACGACACCGTACTGGCCGCTTCACAATGCATCGTTTCATTGCAACAGGTGCGTAGTCGACTTTGTCATCCACTTACGCCAATGGTGCTGACATTTGGCAAACTAATTGCTGACGGAGCTACAAATGTTATTCCGCACGAAGTAACGCTTGCAGGTACCATGCGTACTGTTAATGAGAAATGGCGTGAAGAAGCTAAAAATCACGTTCGCCGAATCATCACCGAAACCTGTACTGCTCATGGTTGTACGGCAGAAATAGAGATTCCGGATGGTTATCCTTGTGTGGTGAACGACGAGAAAGTTACTTCAAAAGCTCGTGAATTTGCTGTCGACTGGGTCGGTGAAGAAAATATCAGAACTCTGGAAATGCGTATGACATCGGAAGATTTTGGCTTCTTCACTCAAAAATATCCAAGTTCATTTTATCGCTTTGGGGTAAAAGGAGAAATCAATGCCCATACGGGTGGACTTCATAGCTCTACGTTTCAGATTGATGAAAGAGCTTTGGAAACCGGAGCAGGAGGAATGGCGTGGCTGGCGTGGAAATTTATGGAGGACTAAAATCGGTCAACCTTTAGGGGTTAGGGATTTCATACACCTCGCTATACAAAGTCGATTTTATCGCTTCAAAATTTTCATTTCCAAAATGCTCATCGTTACACATCAGTTTCATCGGCACCTGTAATTCATCGTCGATATAGGCCGGCTGAGCATATTCCTGTAATAGAAGCGTAAAACCCAGTCGTTCATAAAAATGCACTCGTTTGCGGGTAGGGTCATCAACCGGCAACTCCACCTCAAAAACGATAGGCACTTTCGACTGCTTCTTCAGCATTTCAACAGCATCACTCCCAATGTTTTTTCCACGCATTTTTTCCAACACAGCAAAGTGCTCGATATAATAAAACTGCTCAAATTTCCAATAATTCAGAAATCCAACAAATTCATTCTCTTGCAACAGCGCATTCGAAAAAAAACGTTTTTCGTATATTAATTCATGAACCAAACCCTCCCAGCTTCTGCGCTCAGGATGAGGGAATGAGGCTGTATACAGATTATACAAACGACTGAACATAGGGTCATAAACATTAATTATACGATAGAAATCGATCATTTTATTTATATTTATTGATAATTTATACGCTGTAACAATCTTTACGTTTATTGCAAACAATAATCTCAAATAAATGTTCATTAAAGCCTGAAAATTGTCTATTTACACGATGGCAAAACGGTAAAAAAAACGTACTTTTGTGGTCGAATTAAGAATATCCAGTATCAAACTATTTTTTATACTAACTAAATAACAAAAGTATGATTTATTCGCACGAAGTAGAACACATGTGTGTTGTAAAAAAAGGTCCTAACCACGGTCCTGCACCCATACCTGAAGAAGGTAAATGGGTAAAATCGAAAGAAATAAAAGATATTTCAGGTTTAACTCACGGTGTGGGTTGGTGTGCTCCACAACAAGGTGCATGTAAACTAACATTGAATGTAAAAGATGGTATCATCGAAGAAGCTTTGGTTGAAACCATCGGTTGCTCAGGTATGACTCACTCGGCTGCAATGGCTGCCGAAATTCTTACCGGTAAAACCATCCTTGAAGCTTTGAACACAGACTTAGTATGTGATGCTATCAACGTAGCAATGCGTGAATTATTTCTTCAAATTGTTTACGGTCGCACACAATCTGCTTTCTCTGAAGGTGGACTTCCAATCGGTGCAGGTCTTGAAGATTTAGGAAAAGGCTTACGTTCACAAGTTGGAACTATGTTCAGCACAAACAAAAAAGGTGTACGTTATTTGGAAATGGCCGAAGGTTATATCAACCGTATGGCGTTGGACGAAGACGGTGAAGCTTGCGGATACGAATTCGTACGTTTCGGTCCAATGATGGACTTAATCAAAAAAGGTGTAGATGCTAACGAAGCATTGAAAAAATCGACCAGCAAATACGGTCGTTTTGACAATGCAGCAAAATATATCGATCCAAGACACGAATAGTGTCAATTCATAGTTCACAATTCATAATTCATAATTATGGGACAAGACAATACGATAGTTGTAAAAAGCAAAGCGTTTGCAGTTAGAATTATTCGTTTGTATCAGTTCCTTCAAAACGAAAAGAAAGAATACACTTTATCCAAACAACTTCTTAGAAGTGGAACCAGTATTGGAGCCAATGTAAAAGAAGCGATAAGAGGATTTAGCAAAAAAGATTTTCGTTTTAAATTAGGCATTGCCCTTAAAGAAGCTAGCGAAACAGAATATTGGCTCGAATTACTTTATGAAACAGAGTACATTTCTGAGAAGCAATTTCTAAGCATGAATGATGATTGCATTGAATTAATAAAAATTCTGACTGCAATTCTAAATTCAAGTAAAGATTCCGAAATTAGCTAATTTTATTATGAATTATCCATTGTAAATTGTGTTATTATGCATTATGAATTATTAATTATCAATTAAACAAAAATATTATGTTATTTGAAAGTTATGACCGTCGTATCGATAAAGTTAACGCGGCACTTAATACATACGATATCAAAGATATCGACGAAGCCAAAGCAATTTGTACTGCTAAAGGCATTGATCCTTACGCAATCTGCGAAAGTATTCAAAATATCGCGTTTGAGAACGCAAAATGGGCTTACGTTGTAGGTGCAGCTATCGCTATCAAAAAAGGTGCTAAAAACGCTGCTGAAGCTGCTGAAGCTATCGGTATTGGTTTGCAGGCATTCTGTATCCCGGGTTCAGTAGCCGAAGACCGCAAAGTAGGTATCGGTCATGGTAACCTGGCTGCTATGTTGCTTCGCAACGAAACTAAATGTTTTGCTTTCCTTGCAGGACACGAATCATTTGCTGCTGCTGAAGGTGCTATCGGTATCGCTTTGTCAGCTAACAAAGTTCGTAACGAACCTTTACGCGTTATCCTTAACGGATTGGGTAAAGATGCTGCAATGATTATCTCTCGTATCAACGGTTTTACATACGTACAAACTGAATTTGATTACTACACAAGCGAATTGAAAGTAGTTCGTACCAAAGCATATTCTGACGGTCCTCGTGCTGCTGTAAAATGTTACGGTGCTGATGACGTTCGTGAAGGTGTGGCTATCATGCGTGCCGAAGGTGTTGACGTATCTATCACAGGTAATTCAACTAACCCAACACGTTTCCAACACCCTGTAGCAGGTACATACAAAAAAGAATGTATCGAACAAGGCAAAAAATACTTCTCTGTAGCTTCAGGTGGTGGTACCGGACGTACCCTTCACCCTGATAACATGGGTGCTGGTCCTGCTTCTTACGGTATGACCGATACTATGGGACGTATGCACGGTGATGCTCAATTCGCAGGCTCTTCTTCAGTTCCAGCTCACGTGGAAATGATGGGATTCTTGGGTATGGGTAACAACCCAATGGTTGGAGCTACTGTTCAAGTGGCTGTAGCTATTGAAATGGCGAAATAATGACCCCAAACCCCTAAAGGGGCTTAAGATAGAAACTCCCCGATATGCTGATGCGTATCGGGGAGTTTTTTTTTACCAATGATTACTCCGTCTATTTTGGTTAGAGGCTATTCTCTTTGCAATTGCATTATCATTTAATGCTTTATCGTATATTCCAACCGTTTGACAATGGGGACATCTAAACTCACCTGAATCATAACACTGAATTTGAATTAATTTTTTATCAAAATCCAAACAATGAGAACAATATCTGATTTCTGGCTTATCTTCTAAAGTTACAAATAGTTCCTTATAGCGAACAATATGCTTCTCTATCTCTTTTTCTTTTCTTAACTCCTTAACTTCAGTTGTTAGACGAACAATTTCCGATTGCATATCAAGTGCCTGAGAACTCAAATCAATTAGCTGACGATATAAATCTATATTATCAGCTTGTTGTACAATTTTTGCAACATCTTTAATACCTTCATACAACCCCATATCGAATTTCCTTTAAATATTTGTTCTACAAATATAAACATTTATTCATTAACCTAACTATAAATTCTAAAATAAACCCCTCCGCTACGCTCGTCCCCTTGAAAGGGGACATTCGAGAAGTTCGAGATTCTGACACTACCGATGAGAATAAGTGCAACCAATACTTTGCTAACTGCAGATAAGCGTAATAGCTTTGAGAGGTATTTATTTTTAATTAGACCCTATTACCGAGAGCGTAAAAGACATTACCGTAATCACGGAAGCCATTACCGAGAGCGGAAAACTCATTACCGGAGTCGTAGAATTGACTACCGAGACCGCGGAAAGCATTACCGTAATCACGGATGAAGATTTTAGGTTAATATCACAACTTCGTTTTAAACAAGAAACTGTCTTGTCCTAAATTAGCTTGACAGATTTATAATTAATCTCTATTTATCTGTTGCATATAAAATATCATTCCTGTTTAAACATACATCGTTCATTCTAGTTACTAGTTTTTCCTCTATAACCGATTACATTCCTGATTTCCCATACAACAATTTTTCTAGTTTCTATTATCAAATACAGTATGCAATCAGATTCCTGATTCGCTTTACCGCTTTATTTTTAATTACTTTTTTCTCAGACCTTTTTTTTGATATGCCATAAAATGTCTGACAGGTAATTCCAAGCTAGGATTTATCGTTAAATACTATCCGCCACTTGGCGGTTGGAGATTTAATGATAAACCCCTTGGGGCTTGTCATTGATTGGAATAGACTGTCAGGCTACCTTTGCATTTCAATAAAATTGTTTGCAGATTCAAACTTCCTTTTCTGCCATCTTTTCTTTAATTCCCCTTTGTGTGTATGTGCTTCAACTGGAGTCATATAATCACAACTGGCATGAGGTCGTTTGTTATTATACTTATAAACAGCAATCTTTACTGCTTCATTGGCCGTCAAATAATCTTCAAAGGTATCTTCCAAACCGTATTCTGCTTTTAATATCCCATTCACCCGTTCAGCAATTGCGTTCTCATACGGATCACCATTCTCGGTCATAGAGATATTTATTTCACACCCATTGAGGTAGTTTACATAATCATTACAACAGTACTGTATTCCACGGTCGGAGTGATGAATCAGTTCTTTCTTCTTTACCCCTTCGCCCTGAACTGCCATTTTTAGTGCATTCAAAGCACCTTCGCTGGTTAAATCCGACCAAAGACACCAGCCGACAATCTTTTTCGAATATGCATCCGTTATCAGCGATAAATACACAAATCCCAATGCGGTACGGATATATGTTATATCGCTTACCCAAAGTTTCCCGGAAGAGTTGAGCTCTAAATCACGTATCAAGTTTGGATATTTCCGATAAAAATGATTGGAATTAGTAGTTCTTTTACTTCTGCCTTTGCGTTTTATAAGCAATCCATGTTCTCCCAAGAGATTATAAAACTTATCCCTTCCATATTTTATCCCGTGCTCAATTAATACATCGGACAAAAGATAAAGCATCTTTTCGGCACCCATACGTTTATGTTCCTGCCGTAATTCTTTGGCTTGCCCCAGTATAAATACTTCTTGCATTTGCCACTCTGATAGCCGCTTCTTACGCTCATACCAAGCTTGACGGCTATTCCCAAACAGTTCACAGATAACGCGCTTTGAAGCACGAGGATAAACCTGTGTCAGAACGTCTACCGTTTGGGTCCAGACTTTTTTCTGATTTCCAGCTTGTAATCTTTTTCGGCAATATCTATCATCGTATTCACTGCCGTTAAGCGCATTTGAGCCAATTCCAACTGTTTTTCAAGTTCTTTGTTTCTGGCTTCCAGTTTCTTGAGGTTGATTCTTTCTTCTGCTGTCATAAGGGGCAAAGATAATACGATTTCTTCTGAATACTTACGCTGCCAATCCTTATAAGTCTGATCAAAAAAATAAGGTAATTGAAAGCGTGATCGCGCTTCCTGCCAACTCATCCTTTGCGACTCAATCTCTTGCACTAACCAACGACGAAAACTGTTTTCGTATCGCTTTAAATCTACTGATTCTTGTTTGAATCCTTCCATATTATCGGTAAGATTCGATGTTTGCTTTTCCATCTTCTTCTTGATTTTTTAGGTCAAGCTATTTCAGGGAAAGACAAACTACGAATTACGCCAATGACACGAATTTAGTGGTTAGTGATTAGTGGGTAGATATTAGTGATTAGAAAGTAGTAGTTAGTGGTAAAACTTAGCAACTGATTACTGACTTGTACTGAGCGTAGTCGAAGTTAGTATCCTTTGGAGTTCCTTTGCTTACCTGCCTTCAACGCCGAGATATTGTTTTGAATAATCATTCGACGATTGCTCGTTATTTCCATTTGTTGTTGACGGTCGGCAGCCAGCGATAGCGCAGCAGCATTCAACCTCCAAATGTAAAAACAATTCCTAAATAAATTTCATTTTCGAGGCACTCGATTAACCAAATTTAAAATAGTTTAAGAATACACTAAATACGATCAATTATAGCATGATCATTGGGGTAAAATGAAATGTAAGCTTCCCAAGCCATGAACTATGTTTCTGTAAAATTTGTTATTCATAAGCAATTTAGATGCTATCGGAACTAATTGTTGAACCCTACATTAAATCATACGTTCATGAAAAAAATGATCCTGTCCATCGTCGGCATTGCAATTTTCAGTCTGTTTCAGGTCAATGGTCAGAATAACACTGACACCGACGGCATCAAAACAGATAAACAATACGAAATAGTACTAAATGATGGGGCAGTATTTACGGGGACTATACTTTCGCGGGATTCTGCTACCATTGTGTTTCAGACAAACTCTATTGCGAGAATTGACATCCTGGTTCGTCAAATGAAAAGCCTGAAAGAGATTCAGCCTCCCATCCCCGGCACGCGAAGCTATAAACTCGCAAATCCATTCCCTACCAAATACTTCTTTACTCAATCGGCCATTAACCTGCAAAAAGGGGAAGGCTACTATCAAAACACCTATGTATTTCTAAATTCGGTGAATTATGGATTTACCGACTATTTTTCGATAGGAGCCGGTGTTGAAATTCTATCCACAATTGGGTCAATATCTTCAAATGCATTTTCTCCCACATGGTATATAGCCCCAAAACTGGGGTTTAAAATATCCGACCGGTTTTATCTGGGAGGTGGAGTAACGTTTGCCAATATCGGAGGTTTTTTCGACAATTCAAAGATTGGAATGGGATATGAATTAGCTACATTCGGTTCGACAGAACATAATTTTTCAATTGGACTAACTAACGTGTTTAGTATTGATGACCACGGCAATAATACGCTGATTACACTGGCAGGTATGACCAGGGTTAGCGAAAGACTGGCTTTAGTTACCGAAAACTACATTTCGCCTTCGAATGATATCGGTAGTTCTATCTTTTCATACGGGATACGCTTTATTGCCAGCAAAACATCTGTCGATTTGGGATTTATCAACAATAAAGATATTGTCAAAAGTCTTTTCCTTGGTGCTCCCTATGTCGATTTCAATATTAAGTTTTGAATAAAATCAAAGCAGAATGAATTTAAAAGAAATAGGGCGAAAATAAAACGAATTTAATCGAAAATGTTGAAACAAATGTTTAATATGAATAATTCTGCAACTAATTTGTAACATGATTTGTTTTAGGAGTGTAGAAAGTATTTTTATTCAGAAAGTCTAACTTTTAATTTTAAATTATGTCGTTATTTAAATTATTTACCGGAATAGGCCAAGGAGCCTTGAACGGAGGGAAAGTGGTTAAAGCCAGTAATTGGGCAAAGATGAAAGATGCGTACAGAAGAAGCATAGCACCACCAACCAGAGCAAACGGACTCAATCTGATGGTGATTCATGAGCGGAATGGCAGCAGAGGAAATGGCATTGGCATGGGACGAAGAAACAACCTAAACAAAAACAAATAGGTCTGAGACAAAAGAACAGACGAACAAAGACAAAAGAATAAAGACAAAAGATAATACAGAAACTCCCCGGCACAAATTCATGTGTCGGGGAGTTTTATTTTATTCTAAAGCAATACTTTTTACGCTACCACAAGGTGAAAGACAATCAGCATCAGCATAAAAACCATCATATAAAGATTAATACTGATAAACGATTTTCGGAAATTTAGCTCGGCCACATTGCCAAACGAAAGTTTTACAAAGACGGCTATAAAAGCCAGGTTTAATGCAAAAATAACAAGGAAAAACGGTAGAGAGATATTGACCAAAAATAACGGTATAATAATGGATGAAAACGATGTAGCCACCACCCATGAAAAAATTAGCAGTTTCAGATTCTGTGGATGTACCGCCTGATTGATGGTTCTAAATCCCGCATCCTCATATTCTTTGCCATACTTGAGCATCAGCAACCAGAAATGAGGGATTTGCCAGATAAACAAGAAAAAGGCAATAAAGATAATGGTTGGTTCGAACACATAGCCACCTGCAGCCGTCCAGCCCATCAATGCAGGGATAGCACCCACCAGCGAGCCTGGCACTACAGCAAAGGGAGTGACACGTTTCAGGTAAGTATAAATACCATTGTACCATACAATGTTGAGCAAGCCCAACAAAGCGGTGACCGCTCCAAATGCAACATATAAAATGGCTGTACCGACTACTAAAAAGAGAACAGAAACCAAAATAGCCTCAACAAGCGAAATTCTGCCGGTAGGTATAGGACGGTTCATCGTCCTTGGCATTTTGGCATCGTAGGTACTTTCCTGGCACTCGTTCAATGCACTCGACCCTCCGGCAAGAAAAAATACCCCCAGCACCAATGTCAGTATCTGCACATCAAAGTGACCCGAAAAAACAATATATCCCGTGATGGCCGTAAAGGTTACTGCTATAGAAACCTTGTATTTGATCAGAGCCAGCACTATTTGAAAGTAATTCCTCATTCTTATTTCAACGTTTTCAGGTATTCACTAACCAACTTTATGTCGTTGTCTTTGATAATACCCTTGTATGATTTCATCACCCCTTGCGGAAATCCAGCTGCAATATCCTTATTCGGATCGGTGATAGATGATTCTATGTACGCATCGTCAACCTTTACTTTGCGGCTGGCACCGGCAGTGGTAACATCAATGGTTGAACCGTACAATTTCTTAAACGTTGGCCCCACCGATTTTGTTCCATCCAAAGTGTGACAAGCTATACATCCATTCTTCTCCAGCACTTTTAAACCTAAGGAATTATCTGCCTTCTTCGCCGGCAATGCCTTTAGCCATTTATCGTAATCAGCCTGATTGACCACATGTATAATAGAATTCATGTATGAGTGACTCACACCACAATAAACAGTACAGTACACATCAAAATCACCCAGTTCTCCGGCAGTAAACCACGAGTAGTTCTTTTTCTGAGGTACCATATCTTCTTTAATACGGAATCCGGGAACAGAAAAACCATGCAAAACATCTTTCGACTCAAGGTTTACCTTCACAGCCTTATTGATAGGCACCACCAAAGTATCGGATGATTTATTACCAGGATAGACAAATTCGTATTTCCACATAGATCCGATAGCAGTTACCTGTATTGCATCCTTTGGAACTTCACGCATTGGCAAAAAGCCCTTCCAGCCGATATAAAACATATACAAAACCAAAAGCATTGGAATAACAATCCAGGTAATTTCAAGCAGAGAATTATCTTTTATCTGAACGGCAGGTTTGCCTTTTTTCTTATTGTATTTTACAACGAAATAAATCATCGCTGCAGTGAGAGTAACAAGAAAAAAAACCGATATTCCCGTAATAATGAGGAATGCTGAATCTACTCCGTTTACAAAATTTGATGCGCTACTGAACATAAGTATACAATTAATAATTAATAATGCATAATTAAAAATTAAGAATGCATGATGAGTAATATAATCGGGATAATCGGGTTACCGATATGCATAATCGATAAAAGTGATAAGTACAATTACCGCAAATAGAACAAAAACCATTGCTACCAGAATGCGAAGCAACAAACTTTCATACTTTAGATGCATAAAATTAGAAAGAACCAAAAAGGATTTTAAGCCTGCGATAAGCAATGCCACAGTTACCGTGAAAGGCCCCATATGAATCGATGTAACACTGATTGTGAGAAAAGTAAGAAACAAAAGCACCAACAAAATCTTTGATAAAGTTTTGTACTCAATTGTATGTGTTGTATTGTTTGCCATAACGAATGATTAATTCATAATTTTTAATTCATAATTCATAGTTAGAAAATACATTCTCTCATTCCTATGAAATTAAATACATTAACGGGAAAAGGAAGATCCAGATTAAATCCACAAGGTGCCAATAGAGTGCTCCATTTTCTAACAATACATAATCATGATCATTTATATTCTTGCTTTTCACTTTAAAAAGGCATACAATCAAAAGTGTCATTCCGATGATGATATGAAGTGCATGTAACCCAGTCATAAAAAAGTAAAGACTGAAATACAACAGATGCCCTCTATCCAAAAGTTGCATCAAAGCTGAACCGGGATAAAGGCCGTGTTCAATTTTATGTCCCCATTCAAAATATTTATTCACCAAAAAGACGGCTGCACAAAACAACGTTATGCCTATAAACATGAGTGCACGTTTTTGGTCGTTCTTTTGTATAGCCGTTAAAGCCATCGCTATCGTCATACTACTAAAAAGGAGTACAACTGTATTTATCGCACCAATGGTTACACTTAGTTCCAGGCTACTTTGGTGAAAAGCCGTTGGATATTGTGCTCTAAAAATAGAGTACACCAAAAACAGTCCTCCAAAAAGGAGTAGTTCGGTAAAAATAAAGAGCCACATCCCTAGCTTGGATGCTTCGTCGTCTCTATGCTCTTCAACGTGTATTGCTTTTTCGCTCATATGTTTTTCAATTGACCCCTAGCCTCCGTCAAAAGCCGGACAGGCTCTAAAGGGGAACTAAGTTAGTTTTGTCTCCTATAAGATATTTAAAGGAGATTAATTATAAAATATTTATTTCAAATAAAGCATCCAAATCCCAAAACAAAAAAAAAGGATTATGAAGACGAACTTGCATAATTCCCCTTCAGGGGTTAGGGGTTTTATTTATAATCGTATGGATTTTCTTTAATTACAGGTTCTTCGTCAAAGTTTTCTAACGATGGAGTAGCCGGTAAAGTCCATTCAAGGGTCGATCCATTCCATGGATTTG
Organism: uncultured Paludibacter sp.; assembly: GCA_963664445.2. Classification (GTDB taxonomy): domain Bacteria; phylum Bacteroidota; class Bacteroidia; order Bacteroidales; family Paludibacteraceae; genus Paludibacter. The sequence continues at coordinate 1,247,940 of CAXXUM010000005.1, read as the reverse complement.
ACGGAGCAACAGGTCCCGACTTAGCCCCTTTTACCAAATTAAACACCATAAGTATCAATCCAGCAACCAGGATAAAACCTCCTATCGATGAAAGAACCTGCATGGGTTGAAACTGTGCTGGATAATCAAAATACCGTCTTGGCATACCTTCAACACCAATAATAAATTGTGGGAAATACAGCAGATTGAATCCAATAAAATTAATCACCAACGCAATATTAGCTATTTTGAAATTATACATCCGACCATACATCTTTGGTAGCCAATAATGGATGGCTGCGAAAAATGCAAAGCCCATACCACCAAAAATAATATAATGGAAATGTGCTACAACAAATGAAGTATCGTGAACCTGTACATTTGTTGCTACAGAGCCCAACAAAAGTCCGGTGGTACCGCCAATGATAAACAGGAAGATAAATGCTAAAGCATAAAGAAAAGGCGGTTTCACATCAATAGAACCTTTGTACATGGTTGTTATCCAGTTAAACACTTTTATTGCACTTGGTACTGCAACAATAAATGTCAACAATGAAAAGAACCACCGTGCCTGATCGCTCATGCCCGATGTGTACATGTGGTGACCCCAAACAAGAAATCCGACTCCGGCAATGGCTAAACTTGAAATAGCAACTGCTTTGTAACCGTAAATCTGGCGTTGGCAGAAAGTTGGGATAATTTCAGTAATCACTCCCATGGCAGGCAACATCATTACATAAACGGCAGGGTGCGAATAAATCCAAAACAAGTGCTGGAATAATAACGGATCACCACCCAAAGCAGGATCAAAGAACCCAATCTTAAACATCCTTTCGGCTATAAGCATCAAAAGCGTGATACCAATAATGGGTGTAGCTAGCAATTGAATCCAGGCAGTAGCATACAGTGCCCATGGAAACAATGGCATATTGAAAAAGCGCATACCCGGTGCACGCATTTGATGAATGGTAACAATAAAGTTCAGTCCGGTAAGAATAGACGAAAAGCCGAGCACAAAAGCTGCAGCGGTAGCCATAATAACATTAGTACCCGTTTGTGAACTATAAGGAGCATAAAAAGTCCAACCTGTATCAGGAGGTCCATCTTTCAACAATTGAGAGGCAACCGCCATAATGCTTCCTACAATAAAAATCCACCACGAAAAGCGATTCAACTTTGGGAAGGCCACATCTTTGGCACCAATTAAAATCGGCAGAAAGAAATTTCCAAATACAGCCGACAAGCCAGGTATCACTACCATGAAAATCATCAAAATACCGTGAAGCGTAAACACACCATTGTAGGTTTGTGGCTTCATTATCGTTTCACCCGGTGCAATCAGTTCGACCTTCATCAGCAAACCTAAAAAAGCTCCGATAAAGAAAAACGTCATGATAGAGTACATATAAAGTAACCCTATTCTTTTATGATCAGTCGCCATAATCCAAGAAAGTAGCCCTTTGTACTTTCCCTGATGATCCAGATAACTTACATATTCTATTTTTTCCGTACTATTACTCATTATCTATTTATTATTTTATTTATTTCTTTTTTGGTTTCAACAAAAACACCACTATAAACACGAGGAGAAAGAAAATAATAATCGAACCTGTTATTTTCGTCACATCCAGTGCAAAACGCTTGTTTTCTGCATCATAGGTATAACAGATCATCATTATTTTTTGAATAGACGTTCTGGGTTGTTCTTTATTCGCCTCAATAATCGCCATTTTAAAGTCTATCGGCAGAAAAGTAATACCATACAAGTAGCGGGTAATCATTCCTTGAGGACTCACAGCTATTATTGCCGATGGATGTACAAAATCCAGTCCTACCGCTTTCGTTTTAAAACCGGTAGCATCTGTAATTTTAAAAATAGTTGTGCTGTCGGTCGTCAGAAATATCCAACCATCGCCTTTTCCTTTCGAATACCGCTCTACAAATCGATCTTTCTTTTGCTTTGCTTTTTCGGGAGTATCACGAAAATTAAAGCTAATCGTTATTACCTGATAATCTTTTCCTAGAACTAAATCTGTTTTTTTTATAACCCCACCTACTCCTTCTAAAAGTGGACTGCAAAGGCCGGGACAATCAAAATACACGAAAGACAAAATGGTTGGTTTGTTTATCAATTGTCGCAAGGTTACTTTCTCCGATTTTTCATTTACAAATTGTAAATCTAACGGAATTGTATTGCCTAGGTGCTCAATAACACCCACATCAGGCGATTGATCAATTTGTGCTGATAGTCTTCCAGTTAAGAAGAAAAGTATAATAAAAGAACAAGCAATTAGCTTTTTCATGTTTTTTTTATTTATTGAAGAATTAAGATATTTAACTGTTGAAAATTATTCTTTCTCAATTTGTATTTGATCGTAATAAATAGCAATCATCAATGCACCACCCATTAAGCCTGCATCTTTTAAAAGTTCAATCAATGCAAATTGAGCTACTTTAGGGTCAAGATTGACCAAACCGGGAATGTGAATTGAAACAATAAAAATGAACAGTAAACCTGCTAATCCGAAGCATGCAACTTTAATGTATTTGTTTAGAATAATACTTATGCTTGCAGCAATTAGTAAAGCTCCTGTAACCAAAATAGTGTAAGCTCCTCCGGGAATAAACGATGACATCATACCCAAAAAAACGTCTGTCATCAAAAAATGGTTGAGTCCAAGAATCCCAAAAGGTAATGCAAAAAGAATACGTCCAATGATTGCTAATTTTTTCATGATTTCAAATTTTTAATTTTTACCTGATTTTTTAATTCTAAATAAACTATATAGTATAAAGAGTAAAAACGCACCAAAAACCAAAACTCCGGAGGTATAAAGAACAATCAGCCAAATAGGTGCTTTAGCCAAAACATTCCAAATAGCTCTTTTTTCTGTCAAGCTTGGTTTGTCGGTCGGCACACCTATTTTCATTTTACTTTGCGATTCTATTTCGCCATAATTATCATCATTTACTTTTACAATCATGTTTACAAAACCTTGCTTGTCGCCCGGCAATGTCTTATTGAAGCTAAACGTAGCCAGACCATCATTATCCGTACGTAAGCTCTTATCTATTTGAAGTCTACCGAAATAACGGGCAGCAAAGAGTACCACTTCAGCATTTTTAAGGGCTACTACCCCACTCTTTTCGGCAGCTGTAACGTGAACGTGAACAACACTTTTAAGCGAATCGTAATTCAGGCTTATTTTTACTAGTTTACTCTTTGTTGGATCAGTCTTTGAAAGTACCTGAACATAACTATTATTAAAACTTCGAATGTAAGATATAGCTTTCCAACGATCTGACTCAGAAAGCACATTACTAAACGAAGGCATTAAACCCCTACCTGCATTTAGGATATAAAATAATTCACCATCGGTAAGTTTTTGTGTTTTTGCACCTGACAAATCCGGCGGAACAGGTTTTAGCGATTTCATGCTATTGCCCTTGGTAGGATTACCGTGACAAGACAAACAGTTTTTGATATAAATGGCTTCGCCTTCCTTTGCTGAGGCACCATCAAATTTCACATAACTATTTTTTGCTTTCTTGTCGGCAGGTACATCCCAACCTTGTTGAGCTGCAGATTGAAAATAAAATAACGCAGTAAATAATACTGTAAATACAACTTTCAATTTAATATTTTTTTTAAGCATAATTTAATAGATTAATCGAGCCTGCATTATTTATTTTTTTCTTCTAACTCTTCGATTGTCTCATGAATAGAAATAATTGGAATTATCTTCGACAAAATGGTGATGATAAGTAAAACCAATATAAATGGAGCAATGGTAATGAGTGTTTCAATTAATGTAGGCGAATATACTTTAAAGTTTAATGGCACATTTTGCACAGGAAGGAAAGGGTGTTCCATGGTTGGAACAACAATAATATATCTTTTAAACCAGGCACCAACCAGCACAAAAGAAGCAATGATTAGCATGGGTAATGGCTTACGCATTTTATTGAATACTAACAAGATGATGGGTAAAAGCAAACCAAATATCTGCACTGACCAAAACATCACGGCATGTGTTCCTGTGAACAGGGATTGCAAATGAATGGCATCAAATTTTTTCATTTTATAACCGGGAACCATGTATTCGTTCAAATTAAAATAGAGATAAACCAACGATACTAGCACCAACAGTTTTCCCATTTTATCAAAATGCGAAAGTGTGATATAATCTTCCAGTTTATAGTTTTTACGGTAAACATACATGGCAATAATAACAGCTGCCGAACCCGAAACAAAAGCTCCGGTAACGAAGTACGGTCCGAAAATACTGGAGTCCCAACCAATGCGCGAAGTACTTGCAAACAACCACGAAGTTACCGTGTGAATAGCCAGCGCCACAGGAATAATAAAAATAGCAATAGCACGGGTCAGTTGTTTTACAATTTTTTCCTGTTCATGCGATCCGGTCCAATTGAGCGACAATACTTTATAAATATTACGTGCAAATGGAGGTAATTTATCTAATTTATCGTGACAAATCTTTAAATCTGGAATAAGAGGTATGTATAAAAACAGCGCACTAATCAACACATAAATAGTTACCACCGTAACATCCCATAGAATAGGCGATTGAATGCGACCGTGAATAAAGACATTCAGCAATCGTTCAGGATGTCCCATATCAGAAACAATAACCAATCCGGCCACAGCGGCAAATGCAAGTGCAATAATTTCTGCAATACGGGCCAGCGGAGACGCCCATTTAACACCTGAAAGTCCCAAAACTGCACTTATCAACATACCGATGAGGCTGGTAGCTACAAAAAACACAAAGTTGGAAATATACATTCCCCACGATACGTAATCGCCCAATCCGGTTACAACCAAACCATCTTTTAATTGTATAACGTATGCACCTAAACACACCACTAATGAAACACCTAAAAAGCCCATCCAAGCCATAAAACCTTTAGTAAGTCTGATTGGTCGAAGTAAATCGGATGTAATTTTGTCTGTTGTTGATTGTCCTAACATGTCTTTCAATTAATAATTCTCAATTAATAATCCACAATTGAATGCAAATGCCAAAGAATAAATATGGAATTTATGCTGTAAAGTGGCTGTATTATCCGTGTAAGTGTTCTAAAGCTTCGGGTTTATCTTTATCCTGGAATGGATATTCTTTTCCTTTAGCTGGTAGATAATAAACTCTTGGGTGAGTACCAAGTTCGGGCATCAATGTATAGCCTCCATTATCTTCAAGTAATTTTTTGAAACGCACAGTTTCTTTGGTAGTACCGTTGGTCACTGCATCTTCATTTTCATCACCAAAGTAATAAACTCCATTCGGACAAGCTCCAACGCAATATGGCAATTTACCTTCGCGCAATCTGTCGGCACTGAATAAACATTTACTAATGGTACCTTTACGTTGTGGAACATTTAACTCAACATTATATGTCAAGTCCTTATCGGCCTGTGCATTTAGAGGTTCTGCCCAGTTGAAAACACGTGCACTGTATGGACATGCAGCGATACAAAAACGACAACCAATGCAGCGTTCATTATCAATCAAAACAATTCCGTCGGGACGTTTAAAGGTAGCATCAACCGGACAAACGGCTACACAAGGTGGATTATCGCAATGCTGACAAGGTTTTGGCATGTAAAATGCCGGAGTATTTTCGGTTTCCTCCATTTTCAGCACGTTGATATGGTGCTGTTCGGGACGGAGGTGATGTGCGTTCTGACACGCCGCCATACATTTACGTGCATTTCTACACTTGGAAAGGTCAATTACCATTACAAATCTCTTACCGACAAGTCCATCACGTCCTTGTTTTTGCAGATAAGTAAGGTTTTCGTATTTTGTTTTAGCTACCTTTGTGGTGTCGCTTTTTTCTATTTCCAGCAATTCATTTTCAGCAGTAAGTACCCGAATGCGTTGACTGGCTGTCTTTTTTTTGTCGTAATTAATACCGGCTAAAATTGCAGAACCCCCTAAAACTGAACCTATGCCTACAATTCCTAATTCTTGTAAGAATTTTCTTCTTGAATTTTTTTTGGGTTTTTCTTCTTGTTCACTCATTCTGACTGCAATTTAGTATTAGTAAATAAAGATTAATTGTTGTAAGAACACAAGACTATTCGGAATTCAACAAATCATTTTCTAAAACTAAGCAAGCGTTAGTTTGTTCAAAAGAAAATCGATGAATACATAATCTTTCACATCTTATGTTCGATGCAAATATAGAATAAAATTTTAATTTCACATAGATAAACTACGGGTTTTGCTGTATTTATTTGAAATTATTTCAAATTTAGAACTTATTCAAAAGAAATACGAGCATATATATTACCCATTACAATGTAAATTTTGAGAGGATTGTTCATAGGATTTCGAATTTTCAAAGAAATATTTTGTAATTCAAAGAATTCTAAAAAGTTACGATTCAAAATATTTAGGTCAGAAGTTTCGTATCTATTATTCTTAATAAGCCTGAAAGCAATTTTAAATAATAGAACAAAATTTCACTCAATTTGAGATACTGATTAAACCTTTTACACAAGTAGAAGTCAATACATTCAGTACATCTAAAAATAATACAACAAAATATATTTCAATTTTAAATTATATGAAGCAATTTTCTCTTACAGTCATTCTGGCCTTCTCCTTAAGCCTTTCTGCTTATGCTCAGCACAGTATTCAAAGTACAGTCTTTGACTCCAAAAACGGACAACCCATTGAGTTGGGTACAGTTCGCCTTTTACGCCAAGCCGACTCTACTTTAGTTCAGGGGTGTAACACCGATTTAAAAGGTAGCTTTATGCTTAGCAAAGTAAAACCGGGAAATTACATTTTGTCCATCAGCTCTATCGGTTATTTAAAATATTACAAGAATATCGTATTAGCGCAAAAAGACCTTATTCTAAAAGGCATTCAGTTATCAGAAAACGCCCATTTGTTAAAGGAGGTGGAAGTAAGAGGTACAGCTGCGCAGATGGTTGTAAAAGGTGATACACTGGAATACAATGCAACGGCCTTTAAAACAACCGAAAATGCTGTAGTAGAAGATTTGTTAAAACGTTTACCAGGAGCCGAAGTGACTTCTGATGGCAAAATAAAAATAAACGGTGAAGAAATAAAGAAAATCCGTGTAAACGGCAAAAAGTTCTTTGGTGATGATGTAGAAATGACCACTAAGAATATTCCGGCCGAAATGATTGACAAAATTCAAGTGTTAGATCAAAAATCGGATATGGCTTTATTGACCGGCTTTGAAGACAATGATACCGAAAGGATTATCAACCTTACTTTCAAATCGAACCGTAAAAGAGGTACCTTTGGCAATATTACCGGTGGTGCAGGTTTGGACACAGAAGATAAAGTACGATATGATGGTAATATGTTTTTGAATATGATTGATGGCGAAACACAAACCACATTAACCGGCGGTGGAAATAATGCCAACACATCCAGAAGTAGTCGTGGGAGAAACGGTGGCGGCTTTGGTGGAATCAGTAGTGGTATCAACACCACTCAAAACATTGGAGTGAACAACAGTTCTGTAATTAATAGCAAATTAAAAGTTGGAGGTGACGCTTCACTCAATCATTCGAGTAACGAAACTATAAATGAAAGTAATCAAACCACTTTTTTAAAGGATGCGAACAATACAAACAATTCAAAAAACATTGCGCACAACGAGAACTATTCGGCCAATCTACGACTGGAATTGGAATATAAACTGGACAGTTTAAACACTATCATTTTCCAACCTAATTTAAGTTACAATCAAAGCTATTCAGATAGCAACAGGGCTTACTCGTACCTTAGCGGAGCAGATAGCACCAGTAGGGGAACAACGATAAATGATGGCAACGGAACATCTCTTAACGGTGGATTGGGAATTATCTACAATCATAAATTTGCGTCTAAAAAAGGAAGAACCTTGACTGCAAATTTCCAAACCGGCATTTCACAAAGCGACAATGAAAGTTATAATTCCTCATACAAATACAACTTCCTGACTGCTTCAGACACTACTATCAATCAACGAACCACTAATAAATCGAACAAGTACAATGTCAGTATGCGCATGTCGTTTGTAGAACCACTATGGAATCTAAAAAACTTCCTGGAAACAGCAGTATCATTTAGTGATAGTTATAGCACTTCCGACAAAATTCAATACAACGGAGACGCAAACGGAAACTACACAACGATTAATAGCGAATATAGTAATGATTACAACAACAGATTCAATAAGGAATCACTTGAGTTGAATTATCGCTATATAGATAAAAAATACAACATGATGTTTGGGATGAAAGGAGAACCTTCACAAACCTATAGTTCACGACTGTATAATGATGGAACTTCTATTCCTATCACAAGAAATGTGTTTAATTTTTCACCAACTGCCCGACTACAATATAATTTTGGTAAAAAGAAATTTGCACGTATAGATTATCGTGGACAAACAAATCAACCGGATATCAGCCAAATGCAACCGGTAAAAAACAATTCAAATTTAATGAATGAAATCGTTGGAAATCCTAATCTGAATCCGGCATTTAATCAATCGTTAAGGGTAATGTATAGTAGCTTTAACGACCAAACATTTTCTTCGTTCAATACATTCCTTAATGCAAATTTCACAAAAGATGCGTTGGTAACAAATAGTATATACGATAATACAGGGAAACAATACAGCCAAACCGTTAACGCTGACGTAATGCCATTCAGTTTGTTTGGTAATGTAATGTTCAACACTCCACTTATCAAAAAACGCTTACAATTTAACACAGCTACTTCGGCCGGATATAGCAGATCAATTGGTTATTCGTCAAAAGGCATGAATAACGAATTAATTGATGTCAACAATTTCGTGAAAGGTGATATGAGTAACACTCCATCATACAATTTAGGTGAAAACCTGTCATTGACCTTTACACAAGATGTATTTGAAATTGGAATCAGAGGAGGTGTTAGATATACCAATTCTGTAAACAACCTGAATAAGTTGACAACAGAAATTTACGATTGGACAGGTGCAGGTAACGTCGTTGCACATTTACCGTACAGTATTAATATTGGAACAGATTTAAATTATACCAAGCGACAAGGTTATGGTAATTTTGATCAAAATCAATTAATCTGGAATGCTACGATTGACAAAACTGTTTTCAAAAGTAAAGGTGTGATTGCACTGAAAGTGTATGATATCCTCCACCAACAACTTAATATCCGTCAAACAATAGGTGACAACAGTATTTCATTCAATAAATACAACACGCTCACCTCCTACTTTATGTTGAGCTTCACGATGAAAATCAACAAATTTGCCGGTTCAAAAAATAACCCTGCCGAAACAAATCCAATGGAACGATTTGGCCCTCCTGGAGGAGATCACCCTCGAGACAGAGGAGGAGACGGTGGTGGTTTCAGAGGAGGTTTCAGAGGAGGAAATGACTAATAAAAACACTACCAAATATTATATACAGAAAAGGGTTGCTATTGAATTGCAACCCTTTTCTATGTATAGTTCCAGTTATACAATTAAAACGGATTACAAAGTCGTAAAATTCACTTATAGCTCTATCATGCTCAGCTGTATTATTTGCAGTTGACTTTTCTCCATTTTAATCCTGAATACTTATTGGATTTACTAATACGCACATCTTTACCAAACATCCGGAGAAATCATCGGAAACTGAATTAAAAAACAACTATTATTTACAAACAATCAGCGTTTAAGTCAACTTTTCAATTCGACGGAATTCTCCCTTTCCAACGAACTTAAAATACATTTTCGCAACCCGACTCGTTGAAAAGTTCACTCAAAAACATTAATATAATATAATATATCATAATTCTGTTTTACACTTATTGAATTCAAAAATTATAGCCCTTTGATTTTCTTTATTTTAAACCAATTGCAACCTCGAGATTACAAAAATACGCAAACTGGCTTCTGAACGGATTTTAACCCGAAAAAAGTCTGTAGTTAGAAAAAAAAGTTGTTCCTTTGCACCGTTTTTTAGGCAAATTAAATTCATTCATTATATATGAGCAGTTTATCGCTATTTCTAGTAGTTCTTCTAACAGGACTAACGTTGGTTATTGCCGGTTTAGGCATAGCTATTTTATTAGCACCATCATCATTCAATCTTCAAAAAGGTGAACCATACGAATGTGGAATCCCAACACATGGTACATCATGGATGCAATTTAAGGTAGGATACTATCTTTATGCTATCCTCTATTTGATGTTTGATGTGGAAGCTATTTTTTTATTTCCCTGGGCTACCGTTGTTCGCAATTTAGGAATTCAGGGATTGTATAGTATTGTATTTTTCATAGTTATTCTTGGTTTAGGTCTAGCCTATGCATGGAAGAAAGGAGTATTGAAATGGATGTAAAAAATATCGATATAAAAGGAATTCCCTCGTCTGAATTTAACGACAATGAATACCTTGAGAATTATGTGAAAGAACTCGAAGCCAATGGCGTCAATGTTGTTCTAAGTAAGTTAGACGACATGATCAATTGGGGACGTTCTAATTCTATATGGCCGTTAATTTATGCTACCAGCTGTTGTGGTATTGAATTTATGTCAACCGCTGCTGCTCACCACGACATTTCGCGTTTTGGTATGGAGGTTACCCGTAACAGTCCACGTCAAGCCGATTTAATGATTGTGGCCGGAACAATGGTTCATAAAATGGCTCCACTTATTAAACGTGTTTACGATCAAATGGCTGAACCTAAATATGTGATAGCTATGGGAGCATGTGCTATTTCGGGTGGTCCGTTTGTAAACTCATACCACGTGGTAAATGGCGTTGATCAAATTATTCCGGTTGATGTTTATATTCCCGGTTGCCCTCCGCGCCCTGAGTCGCTATTTTACGGCTTGATGCAATTGCAACGCAAAATTAAATTGGAAAAATTCTTAGGGAATAAAAAAAGATAAGACGACAGTCTACAGTCTGCAGATGCAGGCTGATAACTTTGATTTTCAATACCTAATAGATATTTATAGACACTTTAAATAAAACCGGGACTTGTGACTGTTGTCCGTTGACTGGTGACTTTATAAAAGAAATGGAAAACATAAAAAAGGTAATTCTAAATACTGTACCTGAAGCCGTAATTGAGGATAAAAAAATTCTTACGGTTACAGTAGAACCAAACAAACTGCACCAACTAACTAAAGCATTGCGCGACAACACCGCTTTGCCTTTTGACATGTTGGTAAAATTGATTGGAATGGATTGGGGCGAAAAACTGGGTGTTATTTACCTACTTGCTTCGTCAACAGACCTTTCGAAAGAAATCGTTTTGAAAACAGGAACTGCTGACAGAGAAAATCCTTTGTTGTATACAGTTACCGATTTATTCGAAACAGCGCATTTCAACGAGCGCGAAGTGTATGCCTTGTTGGGTATCCGGTTTATCAACAATCCCGATATGCGTAAGTTCTTCTTGAACAGCGATTGGGTAGGTTATCCACTGCGTAAGGATTATGATGCTAATCCCGAATTGAACGCATTATCGTTGGAAAGTAAAGAAATAGTTGACGTTGCTCCCCGCATCATGGAAGTTGATGGCAAATTGGTGGAAGAAAATGTAAATATATTCGGAGATGATGATTACATTATCAATATCGGACCTCAACACCCTTCTACTCATGGTGTAATGCATTTCCGCACATCATTGGATGGTGAAATCGTCAAAAAGATTGATGTACACAGTGGATATATTCACCGTGGAATTGAAAAACTGAGCGAAAATCTTACTTACCCACAAATACTTCACTTCACCGATCGCTTAGATTATCTTTCGGCAAATATCAATCGCCATGCATTGTGTATGTGTGTTGAAAAAGCGGCTGAGATTGAAGTTCCGGAACGCGCGCAATATATTCGTACCATCATGGACGAGTTGAATCGTATCGACTCTCACTTGTTGGCGTGGGCTTGTCAAACCAACGATTTGGGTGCAACAACAGCTTTTATCTACGGAATGCGTGAACGTGAAATCATTCTACACATTTTTGAAAAAACATGTGGTGGACGTTTAATTATCAATCAAAACGTGATTGGTGGTGTAATGTTCGACATTTATGCTGATTTCCAAAAAGATGTAAAATCATTTATCCCTTACATGCGTCAAAAACTGGTTGAGTACGACCGTTTCTTCTCACACAACGTGATTGCATTGGGACGTATGGTTGGTATTGGTGTAATGTCGAAAGAAGACGCTATCTCTTATGCCGTAACCGGTCCTGCCGGACGTGGTTCAGGCTGGTCGTGCGATATTCGTAAACACCAACCTTATTCAATGTACAGCAAAGTTGATTTCAAAGAAATAATCCGCACTGAAGGCGATTCATATGCCCGCTATATGAACCGGTTGGACGAAATTGAAGAATCATTGCATATTATAGAACAATTGATTGACAATATTCCTGAAGGCGAAGTACTTGCTAAAACAAAAGCGATCATCAAACTTCCTGAAGGCGAATACTTCCAACGTATTGAAGCATGTAGAGGTGAATTTGGTGTATATATCGAAAGCCGTGGTGACAAAACACCTTACCGCATGAAATTCCGTTCACCTTCAATGGCATTAGTTTCGGCAATGCCGCTAATCTGTAAAAACGAAAAAATATCTGACTTTATTGGTATTGGTGGTTCAATGGACTACGTAATTCCGGATATCGACAGATAAACGGGTTATCAGCCCCAAGGCTAAAAACGAAAGATTTCAGAACAGAAAACTATATAAAATCAAGGCCGATTACACTAAACTGGAAGTCGGTGACATTAGAAAACAAAATATATGTTGTCAAATTATTCACAACCATTAGAATTTACAAAGCTCTTAGGCTGGTTAGACACAACTCTTAAAGCTAATATGCCTGAAGTTTGGGCAAATTTAATCGAGTTTGTTATTGTGGCCGTTGCCTTTTTGACTGCTTATGCAGTAATTGCGTTGATTCTTATTTATGCCGAACGTAAAATTACAGCCTTTTTTCAGGCACGTTTTGGTCCGAATCGTGTAGGTAAATACGGTATTTTCCAAAGTGTTGCCGATATGATTAAAATCTTATTGAAAGAAATTATTCATATCAACAATGTTGATAAATTCCTTTTCTACGCAGCGCCATTCTTTATGATTGTGGCTTCAATGCTTACTTTTGGAGCTATTCCCTTTGGAAAAATGTTGCATGCAGTTGATTTCAACATTGGTGTACTTTACGTTACTGCTGTATCTTCACTTGGTATTATTGGTGTGCTTTTGGCCGGTTGGTCAAGTAACAACAAATACTCAATGATTGGTGCTATGCGAAGTGGAGCTCAATTTGTAAGCTACGAATTATCTGCCGGTTTTGCATTAATGACCATCGTTGTTCTAACAGGTACAATGTCATTTTCGGAAATGATTGCTAAACAGGAATTTTGCTGGAACATTTTCAACGGTCATATTTCTTCAATGATAGCATTTGTTATCTATCTTATTTCAGGACATGCTGAAACAAACCGTGGACCTTTCGATTTACCGGAAGCAGAATCGGAATTAACAGCAGGTTACCATACCGAATACTCAGGTCTTCAATTTGGATTCTTTTACCTTGCTGAATACTTAAACATGTTTATCATTGCTTCTATTGCCACTACAGTATTTTTGGGCGGTTGGATGCCAATTCAAATTCATGGTCTAGACGCTTTCAACCAAATCATGTGGTATATTCCTTCATATGCCTGGTTCTTCGGAAAAACAGCAGTATTAGTCTTCCTTAGTTTGTGGGTTCGTTGGTCATTCCCACGTTTACGTATCGACCAATTGTTGAATCTCGAATGGAAATATCTGTTGCCAATTAATCTGGTAAACATTCTGGTGATGGTCATACTTGTTTTATCCGGACTAACATTGACCGATTTATTTCCAAGTTTATTCCAATAAGTAAAGCGAAGAAATAAGCAATTTGCATATTATCACATTGAAAAGACATTATACAAAATGAAATCTATATTAAAATATTTTAAAGGTTTATTCACCGGTATCAAGTCATTGCTCTTCGGGATGAGTGTTACCTGGAAAGAATTGTGGACAAAGAAAGTAACACAGCAATATCCTGAAAATCGTGACACACTGGTTATATCTGATCGTTTTCGTTGCGAATTGACCATGCCACACGACGAGAATAACGAGCACGCTTGTACAGCTTGTGGTATTTGCCAAATGAATTGTCCAAACGGTACGATTTCGGTTATTTCAAAAATGATTGAAACAGAAGATGGTAAAAAGAAAAAGATTCTTGATACTTACACATGGGATTTGGGTATGTGCACGTTCTGTAATCTTTGTGTGATCACTTGTCCTTCGGATGCCATCAAATTTAACAACCAATTCGAAAACGCAGTATTTACGCGTAGTAAACTGGTTCAAACATTGAATCACGAAGGTTCGAAAATGAGAGAGAAAAAGAAAGAAGTGAAACCCGCAGAAACGAATGCTTAACAGATAAAGCAGATTTCATAATTAAAATAAAACAAGTCCGGAGTCATTAGACTGTTGACCGGCGACATAAGATTATGGCACAACAAATCATATTTTTCATTTTAGCGGCAATGATTGCTGTTTTCTCTGTACTGGCAGTTACTTCTAAACGCATTATTCGTTCAGCAACCTATTTACTTTTTGTATTGCTGGGTACTGCAGGATTGTATTTATTGTTAGGATATCATTATCTCTTCGCCGTTCAAATAGCAGTTTATGCAGGAGGTGTAATGGTGTTGTTTATTTTTGCTATCCTTCTTACCAACCGTCCGGGTGAAAACGTAAAAACGGAGCGTAAAGATCGTCGAATAGCAGCAGGAATCACCTCACTTGCAGGTTTAGCATTTTGTGGACACATTATATACTGGAATGTAAACAAAATGTATACACTTGTAGCACCTGCCGAACAAAAAATCCAGGACATTGGGCTTACCCTCATGGGAACAGACAAATACCAATACCTGCTTCCATTCGAGTTTATCAGTGTATTGCTGTTGGCTTGTATTGTGGGTGCTATTATGATTGCACGTAAACGATAAAAACTAGTAAACAAGTAGAAAAGTAAACGGGTTGACAGCAGTCAACTGTCAACTAATAACTATCAACTAAAAATATATGGGTGATTTATTTATAAACTTTTTTTCAAATCCAGTACCAATGGAAGCATACTTAGGTGTAAGTCTGATTATGTTTTTTGCTGGAGTGTATGGCTTTTTGTCACGAAAAAGCTTACTAATGATTTTGGTATCAATAGAATTAATGCTAAATGCTGCAGACATCAACTTCGTAGTTTTCAATCGCTACCTCTACCCGGGGCAACTCGAAGGTTTCTTCTTCACACTCTTTGCTATCGCGATTGCAGCTTGTGAAACAGCCGTGGCAATTGCAATTATTATCAACATTTACCGTAATTTGACCAGCGTTGAAGTAGGTGAATTGGACGAGATGAAAGAATAGTTTTATTAATGGATAATTAATAATTCACAATTTATAATTAGAGAATATGCAATATACATTATTAATAGTTTTACTTCCCCTCATTAGTTTCATTGTTTTGGGATTAATGGATTCGAAATGGAAGCCGCAAGTTGCCGGAATTATCGGAGCTACAGTTTTGGGTACTATCACCCTACTTTCGTATATCACAGCTTTCGAATATTTTTCGTTCCACAAAATCAATGGTGTTTATGAAAAATTGATTCCACTCCATGTAGAATGGATTCGTTTCACTCAGTATCTACACATTGACCTGGGTATTTTACTGGACCCGATTTCTGTGATGATGTTGGTGGTAATTACCACGGTTTCGTTGATGGTAAACATCTACAGTTTAAGCTACATGCACGGCGAAAGAGGATTTCAACGTTATTATGCGTTCCTTTCTCTCTTCACTTTTTCAATGTTAGGATTGGTAGTAGCTACTAATATCTTTCAAATGTATCTCTTCTGGGAATTAGTGGGTGTTTCATCATACTTATTAATTGGATTTTATTACACAAAACCTTCGGCAGTGGCTGCTTCGAAAAAAGCATTTATTGTTACCCGTTTTGCCGATTTAGGCTTCCTGGTAGGTATTTTGTTCCTTTCTTTCTACACTAAAACGTTCGACTTCGGTGTTCTGACTTCGGGCAATGCAAGTGTTTTTGCCAGTACAACAGGCGTATCATTTATGGGTCTTTCGGTAATGAGTTGGGCAATGGGTCTTATTTTTATCGGAGGTGCAGGTAAATCGGCCATGTTCCCTTTACATATTTGGTTACCGGATGCAATGGAAGGTCCTACTCCGGTTTCGGCATTGATCCATGCTGCGACTATGGTTGTGGCTGGGGTTTACTTAGTTGCTCGTCTATTTCCGGTTTACGAAGTTTACGCGCCTGATGTTTTACATGGAATTGCTTACGTAGGTGCATTTACTTCACTTTTTGCAGCGGTTATTGCTTGTGTTCAAACAGATATTAAACGTGTATTGGCGTTCTCAACCATTTCCCAAATCGGGTTTATGATGGTGGCACTTGGAGTATCGGGTTACGGTAGTCACGAAGGACTTGGCTATATGGCTTCTATGTTCCACTTGTTTACTCACGCCATGTTCAAAGCTTTATTATTCCTTGGAGCCGGTTCGGTTATTCATGCTGTACATAGCAATGAAATGAACCACATGGGCGGACTTCGCAAATATATGCCTATCACTAACTGGACATTCCTTATCGCATGTTTAGCTATTGCAGGTATCCCTCCATTCTCAGGATTCTTCAGTAAGGACGAAATTCTTTCGGCTTGTTATGAATTCAGCCCATACATGGGAGGAGTAATGACTTTCATTGCCGGTTTGACTGCATTTTATATGTTCCGTCTATATTTCAACATATTCTGGGGTAAAGAACATAAACATGCTCATACTCCACACGAATCGCCTTTTGCAATGGCCTTCCCATTAGTTTTCTTGGCAGGCATAACTATAGTTGTTGGACTTGTTCACTGCATACCTAGCTTACCTCATTTTGGAGAATTTGTAAGCAGCGACAGAATGGATTATCATATTCATTTGGAACCATCTGTAGCCATTACAAGCGTTGTTGTAGCAATCTTATCCATTGCGTTGGCAACCATCTTGTATCGCAAAGAAAGTGAAGTTCCAAAGAAACTGGCTACTACTTTTGCTGGATTACACAGAGCAGCAAGCAGCCGTTTCTACGTTGATGAAGTGTATATTTTCATCACTAAGAAAATTATTTTCAATTTGATATCAACACCCATTGCCTGGTTCGACCGTCATATTATCGATGCTACCATGGATGGTTTTGGTGGAGTTACGCAATGGACTTCAGCAAGAATTAAAAGTTTCCAATCGGGTCAGGTACAACAATATGCCTATGTATTCTTATTAGGAACACTTTTTATTGCAGCATTGGTTTACTTTATTCATTAAACGAGTAGACAACTCAGATTACTTAACAAAATTCAACAGTTCAACGATTTATTAAATATTCAGATATGAACTTTTTATCCTTATTCGTTCTCATACCAGCTTTAATGATGATGGGCTTATTTGTTTCCAAAAACAGGAAGCAAATACAGTTTGTCATGGCTACAGGAGCTATTCTTTTGGTAATCATGTCAGCCGCAGTAACCTATATGTATCTTACTGAGCGTGCTGCAGGTAATTTGGCTACTATGCTTTTTACAGCTGACACCGTTTGGTATGCTCCGTTCAATATTCACTATTCCGTTGGTATAGATGGAATTTCGGTAGCCATGTTGTTGCTTTCGTCTATCATTGTTTTCACGGGTGTATTTGCTTCATGGAAAATTGATCCGCTACCAAAAGAATTTTTCTTATGGTACAGCCTTTTATCTATCGGAGTATATGGTTTCTTTATCTCTACGGATTTATTCACCATGTTTATGTACTACGAAATAGCTCTGATTCCAATGTATTTGCTTATTGGTGTTTGGGGTAGCGGTAAAAAAGAATACGGTGCTATGAAACTTACCCTTATGCTTATGGGTGGTTCGGCTCTTTTACTTGTGGGAATCCTGGGTATTTACTACCAATCGGGGGCTACAAGTATGAATATTTTAGAAATATGTAAAACAAACATTCCTATTCAGGCACAATACTATCTCTTTCCACTTACGTTTATGGGATTTGGTGTACTTGGTGCTATGTTCCCTTTCCATACATGGTCTCCCGATGGTCATGCCTCCGCTCCTACTGCTGTATCTATGCTTCACGCCGGAGTATTGATGAAATTAGGTGGTTACGGTTGTTTCCGTGTTGCTATTTATTTAATGCCACAAGCAGCTCACGAATTATCATGGATTTTCCTTATCCTTACCGGTATTAGTGTAGTTTACGGAGCTTTCTCTGCAATTGTTCAAACCGACTTGAAATATATCAATGCTTATTCTTCAGTAAGTCACTGTGGATTGGTACTCTTTGCAATTTTAATGTTGAACCAAACAGCTATGACAGGTGCAGTAATGCAAATGTTATCTCACGGTTTGATGACAGCACTTTTCTTTGCTTTGATTGGTATGATTTACGGAAGAACACATACACGTCTTATCACCGAGATGGGTGGGTTAATGAAAATTATTCCATTCTTTGGTGTGAGTTACGTTATTGCCGGTTTGGCTTCATTGGGTTTACCTAGCTTAAGTGGTTTCGTTGCTGAAATGACGATTTTTGTTGGTTCATTCCAGGAAACAGATACTTTCCACCGTGTATTGACTATCGTAGCGTGTACTTCAATTGTAATTACAGCAGTGTACATTTTACGTGTGGTTGGTAAAATTTTATACGGTGCTGTTCAAGACAAACATCATGAACATTTAGATCCTGCTACATGGTACGAACGTCTTTCGGTAGTAACGCTTATTGTAGCTATTTTCGCAGTTGGGTCAGCTCCATTCTGGATTTCGAGCATGATCAGCGATAGTGTAATGCCGGTAATTACGCAATTAGCTAAGTAGAAATAACGTATATAGTAAACAAGTTGACGAGTAAACAACTTACAATTTCAACAAATAAACGATTAAACAATTCAACTAGATATGGATTACAGTAGTTTTTTACAAATGAAAGAAGAGTTTTCGCTCTTGGCAGTGATGGTTTTCCTTTTGGTTTACGATATATTTGCCAGTGAAAAAGCACTTCGGTATTTTCAACCAATAGCTTTGGTATTGTTTGCAGCACACACTTTGCTCAACTGCGTACCCCGTGAAGCATTCGAAGTGGCCGGTAGCATGTTTCAATATGTACCCATACAAACGTACGTAAAAACCATTCTGAATATTGGTACCTTGATTGTATTACTTCAGGCACACAAGTTTCTGAATGAAGACACTAACCGTATCAAACGTGGTGAGTTCTATTTCCTTACTTTCTCTACCCTGTTAGGAATGTATTTCATGATTTCTGCAGGTAACTTTCTGATGTTCTTCATTGGACTTGAAACAGCTTCTATCCCAATGGCTACATTAGTTGCTTTTGACAAATACAATAAAAAATCAGCCGAAGCGGGTGCTAAATATATCTTATCAGCGGTATTTGCGTCGAGTATTTCGCTGTTCGGTATGTCGTTGATTTACGGTACAACAGGTACATTGTACTTCAGTGATATTGCAGCACTTTTTATAGGAACTCCACTTCAATTATTGGCATTTGTGCTTTTCTCTGTAGGGTTGTTCTTCAAAATATCATTGGTTCCTTTCCATCTTTGGACTCCGGATGTTTACGAAGGTGCTCAAACAAATATCACCTCTTACCTTTCTGTTATTTCGAAAGGGGCGGCTGTATTTGTATTGTTCACACTGTTGGTAAAAGTGTTTGTACACATTATTGCCGACTGGCAACCAATTTTATACGGACTTGCAGTGGTGAGTATCACTGTAGCCAACTTGTTTGCTATTCGTCAACAAAACCTGAAACGTTTCCTTGCATTCTCATCTATCTCACAAGCCGGTTATATACTTCTGGCTATCATTAGCGGAACTGCTTTAGGAATGGCTTCATTGGTTTATTTTGTACTTGTGTACATGTTCTCCAACCTTGCTGCCTTTGGTGTAATTTCGGTTATTGAACAAAAAAGCAAAAAGATTTTGATGTCGGACTATAATGGTTTGTACCAAACAAATCCAAAATTGAGCTTCGTAATGATGATTGCCCTGTTCTCATTGGCAGGTATTCCTCCATTCGCCGGATTCTTCAGCAAGTTCTTTATCTTCTCAGCTGCTGCTCAACAAGGATTTTACGTTTTAGTTTTCATTGCTTTATTGAATACTATCATTTCACTTTACTACTATTTACTGGTGGTGAAGGCTATGTTTATCAATGCCAACGAAGCTCCTATCGAATCTATTACCAGCGACGTTCCAGCCAAAATCAGCTTTGTACTTTGTACTGTCGGTATTTTGGTAGTTGGATTGATTAGTACTATCTACAGTCAAATAGCCGTATTCAGTTTCGGAATCTAAAACGAGACATTATTGAATATCAAAAACCCGCTGCAAGTAAATCTTGCAGCGGGTTTTTGTTTAAAACATTCTTATCAACTTAAATCTTCTTACTACCTTTGCAGCTCAAATTATAAAAACAACAAAAATGACATATCTCCGCAAACCTGAATGGTTGAAAACAAAACTACAAACCAACCCACAATTTGTGCATGTTCACAATATCGTCAAAGAACATGGCTTACATACCATTTGCACAAGTGGCAAATGCCCTAACATGAGCGAATGCTGGAACAAAGGAACAGCTACCTTTATGATTTTGGGAGAAATCTGTACTCGCTCCTGTGCGTTCTGCAATGTGATCAGTGGACGTCCATTGGCAATTGATCCGACAGAACCATTAAAAGTAGCTGAATCTATCAAATTGATGAACCTCAAACATGCTGTTGTAACATCAGTCGACCGTGATGACTTACCCGATGGTGGAGCAGCGCATTGGGGTGCAACAATACGAGCAATCAAAGCAGTGAATCCTAATACCACACTGGAAGTATTGATACCGGATTTTGACGGTAGAAAAGAGCTTATTGATATAATTATTGCAGAAAAACCGAATATTATTTCTCATAATTTAGAGACTGTTCGAAGATTGACCACCGGAATTCGTACTAAGGCTCAATACGACACAAGCCTTAGCGTTCTAGCTCATATTGCCACAAAATCTGTAGTAGCAAAGACAGGAATCATGCTGGGACTTGGCGAAACAGAAGAAGAAATACTAACCCTGATGGACGATGCATTAAAGAGTGGCTGTAGCGTATTGACCATCGGACAATATATGCAGCCGTCTCGTCATAACATATCTGTAACAGAATATATAACTCCCTCAAAATTTGAAGAATACAAACAAATTGGGTTAAAGAAGGGATTCAGGATTGTAGAAAGTGCTCCACTTGTAAGATCGTCTTATTGTGCCGAAAATCATGTGTAAAAGGTTGGAAGTATAGGTCGTAAATCTGGACATTTTTTTCAATATATTAAAATTAAAAGTCGACAGCAAAATGATAAATTTTGTTATCGACTTTTTCATTTCTTCCAAATGTTATATTTTCATATACATGAAAAATATTTTTTTATGCAGTTATAAATTTTAAATTAAGTAAAACTTAGAACTGTAAGGTAGTTTATTTAATTTGTAATAATTACAAATGTGAAAGATATATAAATAATAGCCTATTTGTTAATAAAACATCACTCCAATAGTTTGTTATTTCAAAATATCCACTATATTTGCACGTGAAATCTAGAACTAAATATTTAGATAGAGATCTTTGTTTTTCATTCTTCAGTATAGACAACTGACAATCATTTACTCGTTTCTATTTCAGAAATATTTTTCAACAGAATTCGTTTTAGTAGGTAACACGCCTAGTGTCGTTCGCTAGGTTTTATTAATTCACACATAAAACAATAAGGTATGAAAAACGTTCACTTTGAAAATGAATTGGTAGCGCTACAAAGTAATATGCGAAATTTCGCATTCTCGCTAACGTTAAATCGTGACGACGCAGAAGACTTATTACAAGAAACTACACTGAAGGTATTAGACAACCAAGAAAAATTTGTCGACAACGTAAACTTTAAAGGTTGGGTGTTGACGATTATGAAGAATATCTTCATAAACAACTATCGTAAAATTGTACGCAACCAAACAGTAGTTGACAGAACAGAAGATTTACATCACTTAAATCTTCCACAAAATTCGGGCTTCGACAGTCCGGAAGGCTCTTACGCAATTGGTGAAATCACCAACAGTATTGCTGCTTTTACCGACGAATATCGCGTTCCTTTCACTATGCATATTCAAGGATTTAAGTACGAGGAAATTGCACAAACAATGAACTTGCCAATAGGAACTGTAAAAAGCCGTATTTTCCTGGCTCGCAAAAGACTTCAAGAACAATTGAAAGACTACCGTTACTAAGAAATTATAATACATAAAATTTAAAAGCCGAAGCTCAACCCTTCGGCTTTTTTGTTTAATTTTGTGCTATATTTACATCAAAGTCAATTAAAAGACACTCAACTTAGCACGCAAAAAAATGTTATATCAAAAAAAACATACTTTATGAATACTGCACTGGTTATGTTGGGGAGTAATAGCCATCCTGAACAAAATATAGAACTGGCAATAGAGAAGCTATCTCAATACTTTGAAATTGAGAAGCAAAGCTTGTTGGTTGAAACGAAACCGCATGGCAAACACTACATCGGTAACTTTCAAAATCAAGCCCTCAGAATACTATCGGAAGAAACCGCGGAGGAAACCAAACTGATTTTCAAAGATATCGAAAAAGAAATGGGCCGTAGTCTGGAAAGTAAAACAAAAGGAGTCATTCCTATCGACATTGATTTAATTATCTGGAACGAACATATTTTGCACAAAGATTACGAAAGATTCGACTTTGTAAAAAAATGCATAGACGAATTGAAAGATTAAAATATTCTGATAGAATATATAATCAGAACGAATTCCAAAATTTAGTTACTCCAATCAGAGATTTTCTTCCATATCATTTTTCTGAGTTGCAGAATGCATTAAAAAAGTGTATATTTGCTTTCTTTCCTTGTTTACAAAACAAACACATTAACACGCTGATTATTATGAAACATTTCCCTGCATCAGAATTAATTATTAATGGCGATGGAAGTATTTTCCACCTACATTTAAAACCGGAACAACTTGCTGACAATGTAATTCTGGTAGGTGATCCGGGCAGAGTGGCTTTGGTTGCTGCTTACTTTGACACGCAGGAATGCTCTGTTTCCAGCCGTGAATTCAACACCATAACCGGTACTTACAAAGGCAAACGCATCTCAGTGATTTCTACTGGAATTGGTACCGACAACATCGATATTGTAATGAATGAATTGGATGCATTGTCCAATATAGATTTAGAAACCCGCACTGAAAAGAAAGAGTTCCGACAGCTAACCATCATTCGTATCGGCACTTCTGGAGGTATGCAACCGGAGATTCCACTTGGAAGCTTCCTTATTTCTGAAAAATCGATTGGGTTTGATGGCATGCTGAATTTCTATGCCGGACGAGACTCGGTGAGTGATTTGGAATTTGAAAAATCGATGAAAGAACAGTTGGACTGGAATCCACAATGGGCAGCACCCTATGTAGTAGATGCTGACGAGGAACTGGTGAAACGAATTGGGAAAAACGACATGCTTCTTGGCACAACGATATCGGCAAACGGATTTTACGGGCCACAAGGACGTGTGTTGAGAATAGATTTGGCCGACATGAAAATTAATGATAAAATAGAGAACTTCCGCTTCGGGAAATATAAAATCACCAACTACGAAATGGAGGGTTCAGCTATTGCAGGACTTGCTAAACTAATGGGACACAAGGCTATGACAGTTTGCTGCATTATTGCCAACCGTCGTGTGGAGGCGGCTAACACCGATTATAAACCTTATATTGAGAAACTTGTAACGACAGTTTTGGATAGAATCTAGACAAAATGATAATTGACAAAACCAGCTATCACTATTTTCTGGAACGGGATCTGAAGGCTTACCGGCTTGAGCATTTATCGTTTTACAACTATTGGCGGATGGACTGTTTGCGTTTTCAGCGTCGACTTCGGAGGATTGAATATCTTTATAATGTACGCCGCAGCAATGTATTTTACAGGATAGAACTTTTTCTGCTTGAAATTATCAATCACCGGTTAGCAACAAGGCTTGGGCTATCTATCCCCAAAAATGTATTTTCTGCTGGACTTTGCATTGTTCATTATGGAACCATAGTGGTTAGTCCTAAAGCCAAAATTGGAGAAAACTGTAGGATGCATCCCTCCACATCTATCGGAGATTATAACGGCGCTCCCACGTTGGGGAACAATGTTTATATTGGTCCCGGAGCAAAGCTATTCGGAGATATAACAGTTGGAAACAACGTGGCCATAGGAGCTAATGCAGTTGTAAATAAAAACATACCCGACAATGTAACGGTCGGTGGCATTCCGGCCAAAATCATTTCAGAAAAATCGTCTGTCGAGAGTGGCGTTTATCCCAAAAACTTTATAACACTAAACTAAAATGAACTCAACTACTACCATCACCGCCATATCAACAGCTCCAGGAGTGGGAGGCATTGCTGTCATCAGGGTATCGGGAAAGAATGCGATTATTAACAGCAATCATATTTTCAGGTCGAAAAAGAAATCATTTTCGCTATTGGAGCAAGCAGCCAACACCATCAGTTTTGGGAGTATTGTCAATGCAAAAGAGGAAACGATAGATGAGGTACTTATAGCTCTTTTTCGCGCACCACATTCATTCACCGGCGAAGATGTGGTGGAGATTTCGTGTCATGGTTCGGTGTTTGTTCAACAACAAATTTTGCATCTGTTACTTGAAAACGGCTGTGTGCTGGCTCAACCCGGTGAATTTACCCAACGTGCCTTTTTGAATGGCAAAATGGATTTATCGCAAGCTGAAGCAGTAGCCGATTTGATTGCATCAACTTCGGCCGCTTCGCACCGCATGGCTATGAACCAAATGCGGGGTGGATTCTCGACTGAACTAATGAAACTGCGCACGCAGTTGCTCAACTTTGTATCGTTAGTGGAACTGGAACTGGACTTCAACGAAGAAGATGTGGAATTTGCCGATCGAAATCAATTGAAAACACTGGCCACTGACATAGAGCAAGTTATAGACAACCTATCGGATAGCTTCAAAGTTGGTAATGCATTGAAAAATGGAATACCGGTAGCATTGGTTGGCGAAACAAACGTTGGAAAATCTACTTTGCTGAACGTACTTCTCAACGAAGAGAAAGCCATCGTATCGGACATTCACGGCACCACGCGCGACGTGATAGAAGATGCAGTGATTATTAATGGCGTCACCTTCCGGTTTATTGATACTGCAGGGATACGCGACACGAAAGATAAAATTGAGAGTATGGGCATTGAACGTACTTATCAGAAAATAGAACAAGCATCGATAGTGCTTTGGATACTGGATTGTACGCAAGTGACAGAACATATCGAATGGCTTACCGAGCGAATTGCGAAACGTTCGGCAGGCAAAAAAGTGATATTAGTATTCAACAAAATAGACAAAATTGCCGAAGAAGAACGTGATGTTCTCAATCTACTTTTTGAACAATTTGAAGGCGAACGAATATATATTTCTGCCCGCGAACGTATCAATACCGAAGGACTAAAAAAAGCATTGATCCAAGCGGCTCAACTTCCCGAGATAACTTCCGCCGATGTGGTGGTGAGCAACATCCGCCATTACGAAGCTTTGCAAAATGCTCATTCGGCAATTTGCCGTGTGATTGACGGAATAGAGATAGGCATTTCGGGCGATTTCTTGTCGCAAGACATCCGCGAGTGTATGCATTTCCTAGGCGAGATCACAGGTCAGATATCGAACGACGAGATATTGGGAAATATATTTGGGAAATTCTGCATTGGGAAGTAATTAACGATTACCAACGATTACCATAACGCAGCATATACAAGTAAGGCACTCAATTTGAGTGCCTTTATTTTTTTAAAAACTATATAATTACTATTGTACATTTGATTTGAATCTATTATTTTTGTACCGCATTTGTACCACAAAATAAGATAGCATAATAATATATATATTTTTTACCTATATTGTATATAATTGGGACATAATGGGACGTTATAGGACGTAATGAGATATTAAAAGGGATATATAATGAGTAGTAATATCAAAATTCAAAAATTATGCAAGAAATGTGGGGCTGTATTCACAGCTTATAAAACAAGCACAAACTATTGCTCTCACAAATGTACTTCTTCTGCTTACAAAGCACGAAAACGGCAAGAGAGAATCGAAATTGTCGAGCAAGACATGATAATTGAACATTCTGCAAAGCCATTCGGAGAAATTAAGGACAAAGAGTTTTTAACTCCGAGTGAAACTGCAACACTACTGAGTGTCGGACGCTCGACAATATATAGATACTTAATGGCGAATGAACTAAAATCGCTCCAAATGAAAGGTAAAACATTTATACGTCGCAAGGACATTGACGCAATGTTTGATAATGCACCAACTTACCGAGCGCGCCCAAATAAAGAGCATATTCCTATTCTCGAATTCTACACAGTCACTGACATTAAGCAAAAATATAAAATCAAAGAATCATGGATTTTTAAAATTGCCAAAGAGAATAAAATTCCTAAGACATTGAACAAAGGGAAAAGTTATTTCAGCAAAAAACATGTTGACAACTATTTTAAAAAGAAAAACCCGAATGAAGATATTACAGAATGGAGTAGTGTGAAAGAATTAGAAAAATTATACGGGTTATCAGTAACTGCTATTTATTCATTTGTATCTGAGAATAAAATTCCAAAAATGAAAGATGGTCGAACTGTATTTTATTCAAAAAAACATTTCGACATTGCAAAAAAATATCAGAAACCTGAGAAACAACAATTTTATTCTACTGAAGAAGCAATGCAAAAATTCAATCTAACTAGAGATGCCCTCTATCACTATCTGAGATATCACAATATCCCCAAAATAAAAGCTGGACGATATATAAAAATATCGAAACGAGAAATAGATCAGATCTTTGAGCAACCAATAATACTATAAGCCGATGTCATCAATAAAAGTAACCTTACGCAGAAGAGCCATTACAAAAGGAAGAGAAACGCTCTATTTAGATTATTATCCTGCTATTCGTAATCCAGACACAATGGAAATGAGTAGACGAGAATATCTTGGAATTTACATATATCAAAAAACCACGAACGAAATTCACCGGGAATATAATAATGAGATGTTGAAAAAAGCTGAAGCGATTAGATCCATTAGAGTACAGTCAATTATAAATGAAGAATATGGATTTTTAGACAAGCATAAAAAGCATGCGAATTTCCTAGCCTATTTTCATAAAATAGCTATGACCAAAGATCAAAAATGGCTGATAGTTTACTCCCACTTTGATAATTTCGTCGTTGGCAAATGTACATTCGGAGATGTAACGGTAGATTTGTGTCGCAAATTTAGTGAGTACTTGTTGAATGGGAAACGACTAAAAAATGGCGAAATAAAGATATCACAAAACTCATCAGCTTCCTATTTTTCGACATTCCGCGCTTTACTTAAAAAAGCGTACCTAGATAAATTATTACGTGAAAACATAAATGACTATTTAGAGAAAATTGAGTATACCGATGTTAGGAAAGAGTATTTAACCCTAATTGAACTAAAAAAATTGGCGAGAACGACATGTGAGATACCTATTCTTAAATCAGCCTCACTCTTCTCTTGCATGACCGGCCTACGTATTAGCGACATCCTGAAACTCGAATGGAGTGAGATTGTTGCAGCATCGGATAAAGGTTACTGTATGCGACTTCGCACTGAAAAAACTGAAACTGAAACAACACTTCCTATAAGTGAGGAAGCATTGAAATTATGTGGTGAACGAAAAGTTGGTAGAGTTTTTAATGGTTTAAAACGTTCCATGACACAATATCCCTTAAAAAGATGGTTAACACAGGCTGGAATAGAAAAAGATATAACATTCCATTGTTTTAGGCACACATTTGCTACTTTACAAATTGCATTAGGCACAGACATTTATACTGTAAGCAAAATGCTTACTCACAAAAACGTATCTACAACTCAAATTTATGCTGATTTAGTAAATGAAAAGAAAACAGAGTCAGCAAATAAGATATCATTAACCTAAGAAAAAACTGAATAGATTAAGTATACAAACAGAACAAATTAACACCATTACAAAAATCAACAATAAATAAGCCTGTAAATGAATTCTATTTCCTAAAATATTAAACCCTAATATTCATCTAAAACAGATTTCAATAACAATTAGTCACTACTTAACAAAGCGTAAAATGCAAAGGTTGCATTTTACGCTTTGTTTTTTTTTAAACATTGAAGTTTAAAATAAATATTACACCCACCTTTTTGAGTCACTCCACCACTTTTAATCAATATTCATAATTGTAGCCTAAAATACAACACCCAACAAAATTTTCAAGAAGTTTAAGAGTCAACATATATTATCAGCAATCATCTAAATCAAATATTATTAATTATCAAGGCACAGAATTCATTAGATCGCTCAATATACACACCTCGAATTTATAACGAAATATAGAGAAAAGAAGAAATCGATACAAGATTAACATATTTTAGTAATTAAAAAGAAAAAAGTTACGCTTATACCACTTGAAGGAAGATCAATCAATCAACTCAATATTTACTTATTTTTAATTCCAATAAAATTCCAAATCATACATCCCTAAGAAAAAAAAACAAAAAAAATATCATTAAACAAAAAAGTAACATATGAGTAAGTTTGTCCCAACTACCATATCACAAGAAGAAATAAAATCAATATAAATCATCAAAAAAAAAGTTATGAATAAAATAACATTCGAGGAAGTCCCTGAGGCGATCTCTTTTCTAATTCAAGAGCTTTCTACCATTCGCCATCTCATTGAAAATGAACGCATACCTATCAACAAAAGGGTATTGATAGATATAGATCAGGCGTCAAAGGTAATTTTGAAGGCAAAACCAACAATTTATTCATTGGTCAAGAAGGGAGTATTAAAGTCATACAAGAGGGGTAAGAAATTATACTTTTTTGAAGACGAACTTATAAGCTTCATCACAGAAGGTAAGAAAAAAACGATCGAGGAAATCAAGAGTGATCTTGATTCTGAAATGGGCAATGAGATTAGGCGCATTTCCAAATTCCGCAAACTGTAATTTCAAGTTACAAAATAATGATTGAAAACAAAATAACAGCAGAAGGTATTATTCAAGAGGCACTTGAATGCAAAGACAAATTATCGGGATCAGATTTTCCCACAAGCATCTTCCCAGAGAAAATAAGAGAAATAATTCGTACCACAAATGAATGTCTGAATTTTCCAGTAGATTATATTGCTGCATCCTTATGTTTTGCAATATCAATAGGAATTGGCAACACTCATGTTGTACGCGTCAAAGAGACATGGTTAGAGCGTTCAATTATGTTCCTAGCTCTAATCGGCCGTCCAGGCAGTAATAAGAGTCACCCCCTCTCCTTCTCTCTTCAGCCATTTCTTAATGCTGACACAAGTGAAGCTGTTAAGTTCAAAGAACTTTATAAAAATTTTGAGGAATTGAGCCAAATTACTAGGAAAGAACGCGAAGAACAAGGTATCAGTTCGATCCCACAAGAACCAATATTAAAAAAGTTTATTGTATCAGACATTACTCCTGAAAGTATCGCCTATATTCATCAGAACAACAAGAGAGGGATTTGCCTCTACGCAGATGAATTAGCTGCATGGTTTAAAAACTTCAATCGCTACTCTAGAGGGTCAGAAGAACAGTTCTGGTTATCAAGATATAGTGGCAAGGCCATTATTTTAGATAGACGCGGAGCAAAAGCAACTATATCTATTCAAAACTCATTCATAGGAGTAGTTGGTACAATTCAGCAAGGAATTTTAAAGGAACTTGCACGTGGGGATCGAAGTCAAAATGGATTTCTAGACAGAATTCTTTTTGTAATTCCAAATCATATTGAGAAACAGTATTGGAACAACATCCAATTACCCAAACATATCGCTCCTCTGTGGGATAATCTTTTATCGAGATTAATTAATCTTGACTTTGCCACTGATTCTAATGGCGAAGTAGTACCAATTGAGCTGTCGTTTAGTAAAGATGCTGAAGCAACTCTAATTGAATGGCAACATAAAAATGTAGATGTCTGCGAATTAGAAAGTAGTGAGACCATGATTGGCATATACAAAAAAATGGAGACTTACATCTCAAGATTCAGCTTACTTATACAAATGACACGTTGGATTTGCAACGAAAGTGACAAAAAGGAAATAGATCAAGCAAGCGTTCAGAAAGCTATCGA
This sequence comes from uncultured Paludibacter sp., assembly GCA_963664445.2. GTDB lineage: Bacteria > Bacteroidota > Bacteroidia > Bacteroidales > Paludibacteraceae > Paludibacter. Next base: position 1,217,496 of record CAXXUM010000005.1, on the reverse strand, counting down.
ATTAGTAACATATTTTTGTAACACTGCACGTAAGGTACAAGCTATAATACTCAGCACCTCTTCTTCTGAGCTATTAAATAGTATTCAAAAAGTAGTCTACCAAAACTTACCAAAATCATTTACTACTGCTGATGGAATTTCAATAGCTCAAACATTTGAAATGCCTGAGCGAACTTTCAAGGATTTTCTAAAAAACAATGTGAATATACTCTTTTCAAAAGACAAACACGGATTATACAGCAAAATAAACTAATTACACTTTCTGCATTCTCTGCATTTTGAATATTTATAAATGTCTAAAATGCAGAAAATGCAATATAAATAACACTATTATGACACATAGATTTACTTTAGAACCATACAAAGGCATTAACTCTCGACACACTTGTCCAAACTGTAGTCATGCAAAAAGCTTTTCTCGATATATAGATTTAGCAAAAACAGTTACCTTTCCAAATCATGTTGGAAGGTGCAACCGTGAGCAAAAATGTGGTTACCACTTTACACCAAAAGACTATTTTACAACAGACCCGAATATTAACAATACGTTTCATGATTATGTGGATTTATCAAACTCAATCAAAAATCAGTCTATCAGACCAAGTTACATTGACATCTCGCTTGTAAATCAAACACTCACAAACTACTCCGAAAATAAGCTGTATCAGTTTTTATCCTCCAAGTTAGGATATTCAGAAACATTACGGCTAATGCAACGCTATTTCGTTGGCACAGCTAATCATTGGCAAGGTTCTACTGTATTCTGGCAAATAGATATTAATTTGCGAGTTCGTACCGGCAAAATCATACTTTATTGCTCTAAAACTGGTAGACGAATTAAAGAACCTTATAATCATATCACTTGGGTTCATTCATTATCACACTCAGAAAATTTTAATCTAAGACAATGTTTTTTTGGAGAGCATCTATTATCACAGGACACTATTCGCCCTATAGCAATTGTTGAAAGTGAAAAAAGTGCTTTAGTAGCTTCTTACTTTTTACCCCAGTTTGTCTGGTTGGCAACAGGAGGTAAAAATGGTTGCTTTCGTTATGAAAATCTTGAAGTATTGAGAGGGCACAAAGTAGTTCTATTCCCAGATCTAGGAGCTACAGAATACTGGCGCCAGAAAACTGATATAATGAAAGATATGGGAATAGAAGTTCGTATATTTGATTATTTGGAGAAATGGGCTACCCCAGAACAACGAAATGAAGGTTTTGACATTGTCGATTTTCTACTGGAGGCAAAGTATCCAAAAAATATTCTTCAACCAATGATTTAAGAAAATACAACTCTAAAATTAAGTATAAATGGGGTTGATTTAATCCAACAGAAAGAGTATTCTGAATCGAAATAAAAGCAATCACACACAGAATTAAATAACTTAAAATATGGAGATAATCAAACAAGCAAGTTTATGTTTCGAGTACTCGAAACCTTTTAAATCATCCCGTTGGTCTCATTAAATCAATACAAAATGAATGAAAATATAAAAGGAGGTCGGCCTTCAAAAGAGCAGCATAAGAAGCGTAAGTACCAGGTCAATATAAAACTTATGACTGAAGAATATTTTACGCTAAAGGCACGAGCCAATGAAGCAGCCATGCCAATAAATGACTTTGTTCGTAACGCAATTCAATTTAGTGAAGTAAAGCAGCGTCTGACACCAGAAGTTAATGATCACATCAGAAAACTTAGCGGAATAGCTAACAATCTCAACCAAATAGCAAAGAGAGCAAATCAAGTTGGATATGACGATATTAGAAATGAATATCTATATCTTGCAGATAATATAGATATCCTAATCAACTCCATCAAACATGATCGCTAAAATTGTAATCGGAAGTAATTTCTCTGGAGCTATAAATTACATGATAGACAAAGGAAAGAATGCTGAGATTATTGATAGTGAGGGCGTACGATTAAAAGACAATAACAGCATTATCGACAGCTTTAATACTCAGTTAGAACTGAATCCCAATATTTCTAAACCGGTTTATCATATCTCGTTGGATTTCTCAGCACAAGACTTAAATAATCTCACAAATGAGAAAATGAAAGCGATAGCCCAAGAATATATGAGGAAGATGGGTATTAGTAACACTCAGTACATTGCCGTTCTCCATTACGACAAGGAACATCCGCACATTCATCTATGTATCAATAGAGTTGACAACAACGGCAAATCGATAACAAACAAAAATGATCGTTATCGAAGCGAGAAGATTTGCAAAGAACTCACCATTAGTAATGGGCTATACTATGCTACAGGAAAAGAACAGGTCAAAACACATAGATTGAAAGAGCCCGATAAAAGTAAGTATGAAATTTATCATGCGATTAAAGATTTGATACCTCAATCTGCGAATTGGCTGGAACTACAATCAAATTTGCAACAACGAGGCATCGGTTTCGTGTTTAAATATAAAGGGAATAGTGACACCATTCAAGGAGTTATATTCTCTAAAAATGGATTTTCATTTAATGGTTCAAGTGTTGATCGTAACTACAGTTACTCAAAGATTGATTATCTATTGAATCGAAACAGAAAAGAATACGAGGCTTATTCTTTTCTGCCACACGATAAACCAATTCTATCAATTGTACAGACAGATAACCAATCTATGAATAGTATTTCGGAGATTTCAACTATTGGCTATTCATCCGGGAATCAAGAGAATGAAGATGATTTTAATCATCGAAAGAAGAAAAAAAAGAATAACAACTTAACTATTTAGCAATAAAGATATGAATATGAACATTATTACAGAGCTATTCGAGGAGCTAAAAACTCGAATAGAGCTCATTAATAAAAAACTTGACGAGCAACAAAAAGGTAAAAGCGATCAGGAAATTTCTATACAGCCTATAGACTTTTTAGATGATAGAGTTATTGACATAATGATCAAATTAACGCCAAAAGTCAATTTGATGGATCTAAAAGAGATGATAAGAAATCTCGAAACTCAAAATTACAAAATCCAAAAAACTGTAACAACTAATATCGAGGAAATAAAAACCATAATTGACAAAAATACTCATCAATACCACCACTATACTATTGATGTAAAATCGTCAAAAGTATTTATCATGATTTTGTTACCAGTTCTAGTATCGTTAGTTTCGTTGGCATGTAATATTAATCAACACTTTGAAAACAACAGGTTAGTAAACAATGATATTAAATATCGATATGTAAAAATGGCAGGAGGTGCGAGTAGAGCTAATTTAGCTGTATTGGAAAGTGTTTTCAATGAAAAATCAAGTACGAAAATACAAGAAAAATATATAAATCAAGTTGTAGATTTCGAAACTAGAGTACAACAACGAGCAGAAGAAATTGAACAGGCTAATCTCAAAGAACAACAAGCAAAAAAACTACTAAATGAATCTAAACAGATAAGAAGAAGATAATTTTTATGCAGATTTATATAGGCAAGCAGACAATACCCCAAAGTTATTTTGGAGTATTGTCTTTTTAATTTGGAGAAATTAAGGAAATGTAAACAGGAATGTGTAATTTTGAACCTGCTAAGATAAAATCCAGCTTACAATTTTAAACTACAGACAAGAAACCTATGGCATTTAATGAGAATACACGCGTAAAAATTCCAGCTATATTGCATTTGTGCCGTTTGGGTTATAAATATGTTTCGTTGAAAAATGCTCAGTGGGATATCAATACAAACATATTCACTGATTTATTTAGCGAAAGCATTCTTCGGATAAATCCTGAATTAGAAAAGAGTGATATTAAAAAGATTTTTGAGAATGTATCACTTGTTCTTGATAACGAGGATTTAGGACAAGCATTTTTCAATATGCTTACGGCAACTTCTGGAACAAAACTAATTGACTTCACAGATTTCAGCAATAACTCATTTCATGTTGTAACAGAGTTGCCATGTAAAAATGGTGATGAAGAATTTCGCCCCGACATAACTCTTTTGATTAATGGAATGCCTTTGGCATTCGTTGAGGTAAAAAAGCCAAACAATCACGAAGGAATACTTCAGGAACGTGACCGAATTAATGTTCGATTCAAAAACAAGAAGTTCCGCAAATTCATAAATATTTCGCAGGTATTGGTTTTCTCCAATAATATGGAGTACGACAATGAGTCTATAGAACCAATACAAGGTGCATTCTATTCTACCACCTCCTATTCAAGTGCCAACTTCAACTGCTTTCGGGACGAGGAAACGTTTGATTTGAAAACACTATTAAGCCCAGAGGATGATGCCTTAGAGAACGTTGTTTTAAAAGACAACAATCTTTCCACGATTAAATACTCACCGGAGTTTATCACTAATAAAGAACCCAATAACCCAACCAATCGGATATTGACATCCTTGTTTTGTAAAGACAGGCTATCAATGCTTTTGAAATATTGCTTTGCCTATGTACAGGAGAGCAAAGGTCTTGAAAAGCATATCATGCGTTATCCTCAATTGTTTGCTACCAAAGCCATTGAGCGTACCATTGAAAAAGGAATTAAAAAGGGTATTATATGGCATACGCAGGGAAGTGGCAAAACGGCACTTTCGTTCTACAATGTGCAATACCTCACCGATTATTTTCAGCGGAAATCCGTAGTTCCCAAATTCTATTTTATTGTTGATCGCATTGATTTGCTGGAACAAGCAAAGAAAGAATTCACCATGCGTGGATTAGTTGTGAATACGGTAAGCTCTAAAGATGAGTTGTTGGCTAATTTCAGATTACGGCAAGCCACTCATAACTTATCAGGTAAGAGGGAAATCACAGTGGTGAATATCCAAAAATTCAAAGATGATACCGATGTGTTGAGAGTAAATGATTATGACATTAACTCACAACGCATTTACTTTTTGGACGAAGTACACAGGAGCTACAACCCAACTGGCAGCTTTCTGGCAAACCTTATTAATTCCGATAGAGAAGCAATCATTATTGGCTTAACCGGAACGCCACTGATAGCCAACGACAGACGGTCGAAAGATACTTTTGGAGATTATATACACAAGTATTACTACAATGCTTCCATTGCCGATGGTTATACCTTGAAGTTGATACGGGAAGACATTGAAACCACCTATAAAATTCAATTACAACAGGCACTAAAAGATATAGAGATTTTAAAGGGTGGATCGGATAAACGCTTTGTGTACGCACATGAAAAGTTTACCGAACCTTTGATAGATTATATTGTAGAAGATTTCGTGGCAAGTAGAATCCGTTTTGGCGACCATACAATTGGCGGAATGGTGATATGCGACAGCTCCGAACAAGCCCGGAAGTTGTTTGAGATTTTTATCAATAAATATAATCCAACTCAGAAAACAGTAGAAGAAGTTCAACCTTATTTAGTTGCTGCCGAACCTACAGAAGAATATGGCAAAAAGAATCTGACAGCTACACTTATTTTGCACGATGTGGGCAGCAAAGAGGAACGAAAAAAAGAAGTGGAAGATTTTAAAGATGGCAAAATCGACATTCTTTTCGTTTTCAATATGCTGCTGACCGGATTTGATGCCAAACGCCTGAAAAAACTATACATTGGCAGAGTGATTAAAAACCACAATTTGCTGCAAACGCTTACTCGTGTAAATCGACCCTACAAAAAGTTCAAATACGGCTATGTGGTTGATTTTGCCGATATTCGCAAAGAGTTTGATGCTACCAACAAAGCCTACTTTGATGAGTTACAGGATGAGTTGGGTGATGAAATGCAAAACTACACCAACCTGTTTAAATCAACAGAAGAAATTGAAGAAGAACTCAGAGATATAAAGGAAAAACTGTTTCATTACAATTTAGCCAATGCCGAAATCTTCTCTCAACAAATTAGTTTGATTGAAGACCGTAAAACGGTACTGGATATCAAAAAGGCATTGGAAAATGCCCGAAATTTGTACAACCTTATCCGTCTGTCCGGTCATTTTGAAATGCTGGAGCAAGTGGACTTCAAGAAATTGAATGAGCTTTACAACGAAACGGCAAGGCATTTGGCTTTGATTAATCTCAAAGAATCGGTTCAAAACAATGTTGACTCCACCAATTTACTGAATGTGGCGTTGGAAAACGTTGTGTTTATGTTCCGCAAAATATCAGAGGAAGAAATGGTTATTGCCGACCAGCTCAAAGATACGCTGCGTAAAACCAGGGAAGCATTAAACAGTAACTTCGACCAGACCGACCCCGAATTTATTTCATTGTACGAGGAACTAAAACGCCTGTTCGACAAAAAGAACCTCGATGAGATAACGCAAGAGGAAATGAGAAACAATATCGGGTCACTGCAACAGATATTCGATACGGTGAGCGAGCTCAACCGTAAGAACAACTTGCTGAAAGCAAAATACGAGAACGACAAAAAATACGCACGTATTCACAAACGGATACTGGAAAATGGCACGATCTCAAAACGGGAAAGTGAGATTTGCGAAACCCTGTTGGAAATAAAAAAACAAGCTGACGACAAGGTGTTGATAAATACACAAATGCTCAACAACGAAAGTTATTTTGATAAAATGATGATTCAAATGGTGATTGGAAACTTTGGGAAAAGCAAAATTGAATTAAACCCCGAATCAGCCAAATACATAAATAACTGTTTGGTAAAAGAATATACAAACGAATACAAAGGAATAAACCCATGGTGATACAAGATTTTACAGCACAGACAAAAGAGTTGATTGATAAATTGAAAGGAGTTTGTGCCTCTTTCGGATTAGGAAACAGTGCAAGTGAGTTTGATATTATAACTCAGGTGTTTCTCTATAAATTTATGAACGATAAATTTGGATATGAAGTAAAAGAAATTGACAGTAAATTGAAGAATTCCCAGAATTGGGAAAAAGATATAGCCAATTATACTGACAATGAATATGAAATGCTTTTATTGAGCATGAATCCTGATAGTGCTAAACTGAAAAGGGAGCATTTTCTTTCAAACATGTATAATAAGCAAGACAATGAGGAATTTGCAAAATTCTTTGATGATACCTTACGTGATATAGCCATTTTCAATAACGATATATTCTCTGTAAAAACAGACACCGGAGCAAAAATCACTTTGTTTGACGAATTGAGTACCTCAATTAAAGACTCTTCAAAACGTGACAGCTTTTGCAAAGCCCTTATAAATCCATTGATAAATTTTAGCTTCGAGAAAATCTTCGACCAAAAATTCGATTTTTTCTCTACCATTTTCGAATACTTGATTAAAGATTATAACAAAGACAGTGGTGGTCAATATGCAGAATACTATACACCTCATGCTGTAGCCAAAATTATGGCTTCCATATTGGTAGATAGCCCAGTAAGCAATGTAACTTGTTATGACCCTGCTGCGGGTTCAGGAACGTTGCTTATGAACCTGGCGCACGCTATTGGCGAAGATCGTTGTACTATTTACTCGCAAGATATATCCCAAAAGTCGAGTAGCATGTTACGACTCAATTTAATTTTGAATAACCTTGTACATTCTATTCAGAATATTATACAAGGTGATACCATGCTAACTCCTTATCACAAGGTAGGTGAAAAGTTGATGACATTCGATTATATTGTTTCTAACCCTCCATTTAATATAGATTTTAGTGATATTAGAAACGACTTGGATTCGAAACAAAATCATGAAAGGTTCTTTGCTGGTGTACCAAATGCACCTAAGAAAGATAAAGATGGAATGGCTATTTATCAATTATTTATTCAGCATATAATGTTTTCATTATCTGCAACGGGTAAAGCGGCCATAGTTGTTCCAACTGGATTTATCACAGCAAATACAGGTATTCCAAAAAAAATCCGAGAAAAACTTGTTGAAGAAAAAATGCTTCGAGGGGTTATCAGTATGCCCGGCAATATCTTTGCGAATACACCAACAAGTGTTTCTATTTTATTTTTAGACAGAACTAATACCAAAGGTGATATTGTGTTAATGGATGCCTCTAAATTAGGAACAAAAACAAAAGAGGGTAAAACCCAAAAAACGGTATTGTCTGATGAGGAAGAACTATTAATAGTTGATACCTTTAATAGACATAAGCCCGAGGATGGCTTTACGGTAGTAGTTTCTTATGACCAACTAAAGAAAAAAAACTACTCATTTAGTGCTGGACAGTATTATGATGTAAAGATAGAATACACTGACATTTCTAACGAACAGTTTGTTGAAAAGATGAATTACTATCAATCTAATTTAAGTAGTCTTTTTGCCGAGTCTCATACGTTGGAAATTGAAATAAAAAAAGCATTGGGGGATTTAAAGTATGTCTAAACTGATTCCATTAAAGGAGATTGTAAAGTATTCCGGTAATAGAATCAGTGCCAAAGATGTTACACTTGAGCACTTTATTACCACAGATAATATATTGCAAAATAAAGCAGGAATTACAACAGCCACAAATCTACCTCCACAGGAAAATGCAATGCCGGCTTATCACCAAAATAATATATTGGTTGGAAATATACGCCCATATTTAAAGAAAATATGGTTTGCGAATCGAGATGGAGGCTGTTCTGCAGACGTATTGGTATTTGATGTAAGCAAGAAGTTTGACCCGAAATATGTTTATTATTCAATGTTTCGTGATGATTTTTTCGACCATGTAATGCGTGGTTCAAAAGGCACAAAAATGCCTCGTGGAGATAAAAATCAAATCCTTGATTTTCTAATCCCTGATTTTGATATTACAACACAAAAACAAATCGCCTCAACCCTTTCAGCATTAGACTCTAAAATAGAACTCAACAACCGCATCAATGCCGAGTTGGAAGCAATGGCAAAAACGCTGTACGATTATTGGTTTGTGCAGTTTGATTTTCCCAATGCTGAAGGGAAACCCTACAAAAGCGGTGGTGGCAAAATGGTTTGGAATGAAGAGTTGAAGAGAGAGATACCGGAGGGGTGGAAAGATGAAAAAATGTCTGGATGGGTAGATATTGATAAAAGCGGTGATTGGGGTAAAGAAGAACAGGAAGGCAATTTTACTAAGAAAGTAATTTGCTTTAGAGGCGCAGATATAAATGGCTTGAACGGTCTTGCCGAATTAAAGCCACCTGTAAGATATATTCTTGAAAAGAACTCTTCTAAAATACTTAAATCTCACGATTTGATTATAGAAATTTCGGGTGGAAGTCCAACTCAGTCTACAGGTCGTCTTGCTTTTATTACCGATGCCACAATCAAAAGATTTGAGTATCCATTAATCTGCTCTAATTTCTGTAAACCTATTTCAATACGAAATAAAAAGCTGCTATACAATTTTGTTTACTATTGGAATAGTCTTTATGATAACGGTATATTCTTTGGCTATGAAGGCAAAACAAGTGGAATAAAAAACCTACTTCTTGATTCGTTTTTAAGTTCATACAGTACTGTTGTTCCCGATGAGAAAGTTGTAAATCAATTTTACGACATTATGGAAAGCATACAAGAAAAGAAACAAACAGCTTTAGCCGAAAACCAACAACTTTCTTCCCTTCGCGATTGGTTATTGCCAATGCTTATGAATGGGCAAGTAAAGGTGGATGATATGGAAGAATGGAGTGGATTAATGGCTGCTGAGCCAAGGGAAGAGTATTAAAAACAATAGTGTATATCTGATTTAAACTGCAAATTTAGATGATAATAGATGAAAAATTCAATGTATTTAGCTTTTATCTAAATGGTATTGTTAATGAGAAGAAACAGTTAGCAAGCCTATCAAGTAAAAAGAAAGAGTTAGATATTCTAATAAAGGATGTCAATTGGAGAGATTTGCAAATTGATAAAGATCCAAACAATGGAAATTTTAGATGTTATACTGTTTATCTTAGTACAGAAATAATAAATAAAGTCGATGAGATTGAAATACTTTATAAATCTTTTAAGCTCCTTGATGACATTGGTCAAGAAATATTATATGAAGGGGATAGTTTATCTATGACTTGTCATATTCAAGTTGGATCTATTGATCAGCGAATTGATATGAGTGGAGATGGTATACCAAGATCTATTAGGGGATTAGGTCTGGGTTGTAAAATATATAGGGCAATATTGATTTATGAAGATTATTTGAGTTCAGAAGACCATAATCTATCAAGTTATGGTAAAATGTTATGGAATAGTTTAAGAAAAAATTCATTGTTTTATTCGTTTTATGATAAGAATTATGCATATTGTTTCGCCTCAGATAAAGATCCAAATTTCATAATCCAAACATTAGAAAAGAAATTCAAATATAGTGATGAAATTCTGTGGGATGATGATTTTGTGATAAATCATAGCTTTTTAATAGAAAAATCCGATATCGGCTATTTATTGTAAATGCTTTTAATAATCATTCCACACAACAAAATCAATAACTACAGTTATGAAAGAAAAAGAAATTAAAGAGTTAAAAATAGAGCTAATGAAACCGGCATATACTGAGGAGCTTCATCAGGCTTTGGAAGAGTTAAACCCAAACGATTCAAGAAAAATAGTAGAATCGATGACAGATAAAGAGATTTCTACAAAGGTAAATAATAGACGGTTTCAAGAATCTTATATAGCTGATTATATCGATTATTTATGGGATATAAGTAAACCTGCATTTTGGAAGCATGTAATTATCTCATTAAATGTAAACACAGGTGTCTTATGGGGTGAGAACATGGACTATTTTGGAAAAATCTGTAATAATAAGATTCCAAGCGATGTTTTAAACGCTGTTCTAAATTTTGCAGTTAATTGTGAAGACAGTTCTATTCAAGATTTAGAAACAATCGCTTGTGCTATTAAGGCTCAAGCTGAAAAATTTGGAAGAATAGATGAGATTAACAAATACATTGCATCACTAAACGTAGAATTTCAAGATTCAGCAAAAAATAGGATATCAGAGATGATTAAATGTGAATGTAATTATTCTTTTTGAGGTTTAATATTTGTGAATTATAACAGAAGCTATGACATTTTTAACTAACTAGAAAATGATTTATGAATAATAAAGAACTAATAAAGAAAAAAAATCAATTACTAAATGAAGATTGGACAGAAGATTTACATCACGGTTTACAAAAACTTGAACCAGAATGTGCAAAACAAATTGTCGAATCAATGGATGACTCTGAAATTTACAGTAAAATAAATATTAGACATTGTCAAGAGGATTATATCGCTGATTATCTAGACTATTTATGGGAAATAAGTAAACTTGCTTATTGGAAAAATGTGATAATTTCATTAGATGTAGAAGTAGGGATTTTATGGAGTGATAATATGTCTTATTTTGAAAGATTATGTAATAACATTATTCCTGATGATGTATTAAAAGCAGTTTTTGATTTTGCTATAGATTCTGAAAAAGATTCTCATCAAGATTTAGATGCAATTGGTTGTGTTATTAAAGCTCAAGTTGAAAAATTTGGAAGAATGGACATTATTAAAAAATATATTTCAGATCTAAATAATGATGTGCAGGATTTTGCAAATAAAAGGGTATTTAGTATGATTAACCAAACTTGTAAGTATACATTTTAAAAAGATATTATGCATTATAATCATTTCACAATTGATTACATTAAAGCAGTTAGGGACAACCTCAAAATTGATCTTGATTCACAAGGTAATGCCTCATTTGTGCCGGAAAAAATTAATTCAGATGACATTTTGAATCTAAAAAAAGATCTTCAGACTATTTGGGTTAATTCAAATAGTGCTATATCTGTAATAGAAGCAAAACAAGAAGCAAAAATTCAGTCTGGTTTATTTGGACTTGTAAATGATTTAGATTTAGCTTTAAAGGTTGGTTTTTTAATGGGAGATAGAGTCGTTTTAATTGATTATTTATATGATAGACTTCTTAAAAAAGAACCTGATCAAATAAATCTTGAACACTTAGGAGTTATTACAAGCTCTTTAGTCAATGCATTACCCTTGGCCGAAAAGGGGAGAATCGTAATTATTCCAAGTCCATTTAATTGGAATCCAGACTCTCTAAGTATTATTGATGAAGTCTCAATGAGAACTACCTTAACACCTGATTTAATGAGTCTGCTCAATATGTTATCTATAACAAAAAGATGCAAACTTCATCCATATACAATTGCTGAATCTGAAGAGACATATAATTCAATCATCAATTATCAAATTGACTTTGTTGATAGTATCGGTAGAGATGGTTCAGAATATGCCTATAAGGGAATTTTAGGAGGTCTTCTTTCTGAAAAATTATTACAAGAATCAGAGATAGAATATGCGCTAAATGTCTCTTTAGATTTGTATTTTGAAATTATTTCTGCAAAAAATGAATTTTACAATAATTATCTTTCAGAGATTACATCTGAAGGGTCATTGAGTGCTGAATATAAAATTAATATTATAAAAAATGCTATAATTGAATCAAATAAAAAAGTCAATAAAACGATAATTTCAAATTCTGCAAGGAATATCGCAACTACTGGGAGTATTGGAAGTGGTGCAATTAGGATTCTTGGAGCTGCAAGTTTAGTTTCCGCACCAATACAGATAATTGGTGCAATCATGGGTTTATCATCAATACTGGTTTCATTATTTAACGAAGGCAAAAGTGTTGAACAACCAATAATAAGTGTATTCAACAAACTTTATAAAGCTGAACAAGAAAGAATACATCTAAAAATTCAAAATGAATAGGTCATCGAAGATATTAAATAATAAATTATGATAGGCGACATAAAACATATAATTGTATTTGAAAGTCTTACAGAAGAAGATGGTCACATTTTTACTGGTGAGGCATTATACAATGATACAGTGAAAAGAAGAATTGATTTATTAGAAAAAGATTTCACTCACAATCTCCATAAAGTGACATCTAAAGATGAATTCATTGAAATTATAAAATACTATCAGGTAATTTCTACCTATATGAACGGTGGAATTGTTTTTCATTTTGAAATGCACGGAGATGAAGGTCAAAATGGTTTAGTTTTATCTAATGGTGAATTAATCGCTTGGGAAGAAATTGTAGATTTACTTCGTCCTATAAATATCACAACATCTAATAAGCTATTCATTACAATGGGTACGTGTAATGGAAGATATTTATACAAGGGTGTTGATCCTTATAAAAAGTCACCATATTCTGGATATATTTCGGCAAGCACTACTGTAAAAGCAGAGGAAATCTATGAAAAATTCGGGAACTTATTTGAAGAATTAATTGACAATGGCAATATTGTTGCAGCATATCTTGAAATGGAAAAAACAGGATCAAGCTTTTATTACAAAGATTCAGAAGGAACTTTTAAAGATGCTTTTTCTACAACATTGAAAGAATTAAAAGAAAACCCCGACTTTAAAGCTGATATTTTAAATGGTGCAAGAGAAGATACTAAAAAAGCAACAGGGGGTGATATAACAGAGAAAGAGGCTGAATTAATACTTGTGATTGCCTTAAATAACATTTACAAAGAACAGAAAAAAGCATTTGATTTTTCGGATTCTGAATAAATAAAATCTTCACGAAATTGTACTTAGTGTAGTATTAATTCTTTAAAATTCTAATCTAATGCAATATAATCAAGCTGAAACAATAGTCCCTTTTTGGACAGGATACTCAACAAAGGCTAGTGGTAGAGACCCATTGGCCATACAAAACAGCAGTGTGGTGATAATTCGGACTTAAGAAATACTGTATGTCCCAATAAAACAAAATACCTATTACTATGGCAATATCAAAACATCCTTTCGGAAGATACCACGTAATTGACAGAGAGCTGCGCAGACATGATTTTGTGAAGACTAAGGAGCTCAAAGAAATTATTGAGGATGATTTATCTATCAATGTATGCGAAAAGATGATCAATGAAGATATGATTGCAATGCGTGATGATTCATTGCTAGGATATTATGCTCCAATTGCCTATAATAAATCTAAAAAAGCCTATTACTATACTGACAGGGAATATACAATCAAGGCATTTGGTTTAAACGAGAATGACATAGATGCAATTATGTTTTATGCCAAAGCGATAAACCAATATAAAGAATATGAGGTATTTGAAGATTTCTCGAATGCCATTGAAAAAGTATTGGATGCTGTAAACATTCGTAAAGGTGTCACCACTAAAGAGCAGGCAAGGCAAATTGTGCAAACGGAAGCCACTCCAAAAGTTACCGGAAGCGAGCGGATTCCTCAAATTGTTAGGGCTATTGATTCAAATTTAATCATTCAAATAGATTATCAAAAGTTTTGTCAAACAGCACATTCTATAAGAGAAGTCGAACCCTACCTTTTGAAAGAAGACAGGCATAGATGGTACGTCATAGGTAGAACTGTTTCAAATGGAAAGATAACAACCTATTCACTTGACAGAATTAATGATCTTACAATATTAGAAAGAAAATTCATACCTATAGCCTTTGATTTCAACGATTATTTCAAATACTCATTTGGAATAACAGTACCTGAAGTTGAGCCTATTGAAGTTATACTATCCTTTAATCGGCTTGAAGGTTTTTACGTAAAAACGCTCCCTATTCATCCTTCTCAAAAAATTCTGATTGATTCTGATAATGAACTTCAGATATCAGTCACCGTAAAACCCTCCTGGGAATTTTATGAAAAAATACTTGGCTATGGTGCTACAGTTAGAGTTCTCTCTCCTCTAATTGTCATTGAAAAATTAAAATCCATAGCAGGACAGATTCTAAAAAGATACGAATAATTATATTTTTTTTTGATCACGAAGTTCCATTTCGTGATGAAGCATTTTCTTTGTACCATAAATTAATGTTTTATTTAAAATTATAAAGGTATGAAAAAAGAAGTGTTTAAATTTAAAGTTGATTCAAACATCTTTGAATCAGAAAAATCCGTGATTTCAGGTGCTGAAATGAAATCAATCGCAGGGATAAGTCCTGACAACACAATTTACCAGATTCTGGATAAAAAAGCAGGGATAAAAATTATTCAGAACAATTCTTCTGTTGATTTGTCGGCAAGCGGTGTTGAGAAGTTTGGTGTAATTATTCAAAATTTTTCATGCACCATCAAACTCAATTCGAGTGACGTTCAA
Source organism: uncultured Paludibacter sp. (assembly GCA_963664445.2). GTDB lineage: Bacteria > Bacteroidota > Bacteroidia > Bacteroidales > Paludibacteraceae > Paludibacter. The sequence continues at coordinate 1,202,483 of CAXXUM010000005.1, read as the reverse complement.
TGGAATAAACAACACATATCCTATGACGAGGTTGTTTCGCTAGTATATGGAGCAAATGAAGTTTTGAAAGTGTCTATAACGTATAGTCATGGACCTGAAACAAACCCCAATGGGAATCTCTTAATTGGTGAAGTTATTCTGGTAAAAGATTTCATTAGAATTACGGCAGATGGTACAGTCAAATCATAATAATGACGCCCTTCGGCTAAGTGCCGAAGGGCGTGAAGTTAAGGTTGTAAATGGTTATATTATTGTTCTGCATGTACCTTATGTAAATACGTCAAAAGAGGTTTGTTACGGAAAATTTGCCGTGCAAATTCAACAAGCTCAGAATGGTATGATACCCGATCATACAGCTTTGTTCAGTGGCAGTCAACCTTGCGATCATAGAGGTGTCCCAATTGACATGACAATAGAACCAAATGCGAACGTAAGTATTGATCTCGAAGTTTTCAATTTGAAATTTTCACGAAAACCACAGACTGGGTACAAAAGCAACTATGACCAGCTTATTATGTACTTGAGGATTTTGTCTGAGCAAGCTGAAAGAATTGATCCATTGGCTACCTCAATCACTAATAAATCTATCGAATACATTGATGATGATGCTTTTGTATACTATGACTTTAATGCCTGTAAAGCAAATATTACTACAATAAGCGATAAGCTTAGGAATCAGAAAATAGGTATTATTGGTCTTGGAGGTACTGGCAGTTATTTACTGGATTTCATTTCGAAAACACCTGTAAAAGAGATTCACCTTGTCGATGGAGATAGATTCTATCAGAATAACGCTTTTAGAGCACCGGGAGCTGCTTCGTACGATGAATTCGCATCCCAAAACTTTAAAGTAGATAGATACGCTCAAATATATTCTCAAATACACAAGAATATTTATACTTATCCAATATATATTGACGAGAATACAATAGCGATGTTAGATACTCTGGATTTTGTATTCATCTCTATAGATAATGGAATTGCAAGAAAGAAGATTACTCAATATCTGTCGAACAAAGGTATATCATTTATTGATACTGGTATGAATGTAGATGTTGTTAGGGACTCGCTGCGTGGGGCTATTCGAACAAGTTATGTTACGAGGGAGCAACCGAATGAATTGCAGAATATACCTACCGATGATTTTACAGATAATGTATATAATTCGAATATTCAGATTGCTGAATTGAATGCATTAAATGCAGTATTGGCAGTTATCAGATGGAAAAGACATTATCAATTTTATGTAAATAATGATATTGAATTACAAATAGTATATAATATCGATTATGATCAAATCACAAATACAAATGCTTAATGTTGTTTTTACAGACAGTATCCCTATAGATTTAGCTGATGGGGTTTTATATATCTCGATGGAGTATTGCATGGCGAAACATAAATGTCCTTGTGGATGTGGACTAGCTGTAATAACACCTATATTACCTAAAAGATGGCATCTTTATTACGATGGAGAAACAATTACTTTATCCCCATCTATAGGAAATTACCAATTTTGTGGCTCACACTATTTTATAAGAAAAAACAAAATAGTTTGGGCATCCAATAGAGAATATAGCGTTAAAACCGAACTTAGCAAAATCAAGAAGTTTACATTAAGAAAAAAGAAATAACTTTAAAATCAAAATAATATGAATGCAATTTTTGAAATTAACCCGGGTCCAAAGCCCAACAAACCTGATGGTACTCCTGATAGAAGACATCGTGTTACTCCGGACACAAGTCCTAAACATCCAGACTTAAAACCTCACAAACATCATCCAGGTGATTAATGAAACATGTGGTTTATCTTTATAGGCAAAGGGCGGTATTTACACCGCCCTTTTGCTTTGTACCTAATTGAAAAATATTTAAAGTGGTCTTATAATCTGACGTCAAATATTCTATGAAGAAATAATATATTTGCAATAAAATGTCCATTACGTAAATACAATGGATTTGCTCCGACAACTGCGAGAATGTTTTCAACACCCTCCTATTTATTTTAAATTAAACTTTCTGTTCTTTTTTGAGGATTGCTTCCATTTTAAAACTCAAATGTCGAGATAGAATTAAAGCATAATATATTATATCTAAATTGCATTATTCCATGTTTAGACATAATATATTATACTTTATTTGTATCTTTGAAAACAAAAAACAACCATAAATATGTGGATAGAAATGAGCGGCCCAGGTGCGATGAAAACTATCGGGGAAAGAATGAAAGAGATGCGATTACGTAAGAACATTACGCAAGAAGAAATAGCGTGGCGTGCAGGTATATCTAAGCTATCAGTAGTCAATGCTGAAGCTGGGAAAAATATATCTCTTGCAACCCTTATCGCTATTCTAAGACAGCTAGGAATGATTGAAAATTTAGAACAGCTCATACCAGAGCCACCTATCAGTCCCATATTGATGAAGAAATTAAAAGGAAAAAAAAGATTTAGAGCCAGTAGAATATAAAAATAGATCCTGTCCTTATCCATAACATTATGAAGTACAGCGATTAAATGAGATTAACTTATTCCGTTGAAAAATCAAAAAAAAAGAGATTGAAACAACTCGTTTTTCAACAAACAATACATACATTTGTGATAATAGCTATAAATGCATAAAGCCAAAACTAAAAACACTTTATAATCATAAATATGAATACATTATCTGTCTTTGACCCTCAAAACAATGAGATTTTTTTTGATGTAAAATCTATTGGCTTGGCAATAGTAAATTCGGAACTTAGTTCTATGGTGCATGACTTTTTAAAAAGAACTTTAAAGAATCCCATTGTTATATTAGAACAAACAAGTAAAAAAAGAAACTATGTATTTCTAACTAAAAATTTAGATATACATGCAGTTGATGTTGTTTTCAAAGACAGCATTTGGTATGCAGAAGGTTTAAATATTGAAATGAGTAGAGAAGAATTAGTAGAACTAAATAATAGAAGTAAAGTCATATATAAAAGGCTTGGATAACTATCTTATTCCTAAACTATCAACGAACATGATTATCCAATACGCTTCCGACTTACATTTGGAATTTAAAGAAAATAAGGTTTTTCTAAATGCAAATCCACTACAAGTAGTGGGCGATGTTTTGTTGTTGGCCGGAGATATTGTTCCATTTAAACTATTAGAGCAGCATAAAGACTTCTTTGCTTATCTTTCCGATAGTTTTGCCGAGACCTATTGGGTACCAGGCAACCACGAATATTATCATTTTAATATCGCAACAAAATGTGGTGTCGTGAATGAGAAAATACGAAGCAATGTATCCCTAGTGAATAATACTTCGGTAATACATGATGATGTCAAGTTTATCTTCTCAACACTCTGGAGCAAAATTAGTCCGGCCAAGGAATATCAAATTCAAAGAGCTATGAATGATTTTTATGTCATCAAATACCGTGGCTATCCTCTTTCAATAGCACAGTATAATCAATTACATGCCGACAGTTTAGCATTCCTTAAAAACGAATTAGCATTTGAAACTTCTACTAAAAACGTAGTAGTTACCCACCATGTACCCACTTATAAAAACTACCCTGAAAAATATAAAGACAGTATTATAAACGAAGCATTTGCTGTAGAATTATTTGATTTAATTGAGTCTACTGCGCCTGACTATTGGATTTACGGTCATACACATGGTAATACGACTGACTTTGAAATAGGGAAAACTCAATTACTCACCAATCAATTAGGATATGTGAAGTATGGAGAGGAATTAGGTTTTAGCACTGACAGAAAATTTATTTTATAATATAGTATTGTATATCAATATAATTGCATTACATTTGCACAATATCATCACTAATGCAATCATGCATAAATAATGATATTATACTATTTACTAGAATATTAAATGAAAGAACTTAAAAATTACTTCGATAGTACTTTGGGTGTAAACGTGGTGATAAAGCCATTGAAAGAAGAAAAAATGAAAGGTTTGCCCTATTTTGTGATAGGGAACTATAATTTATTCACTACCGAATTATTTGGTTCTGAATTACTTTTGGTTGAAGTAAAAGAAGATATTACTGCGGATAGACTAAAAAAGCAACTTGACATCATTCAGACAACAATTCAACTTACAGCCATAGCAGTTTTAAAACCAATTGAAGCCTATAACCGATTGAGGTTGATTGAGAAGAAAATTCCTTTTGTTATTCCTGGCAAGCAAATGTACATGCCCAGTTTACTTATTGATTTAAAAGAATTTGGTGTAACCCAAATGGTAAAACAAGAAGTAATGCAGCCGGCAGCTCAACTTTTATTATTATTTCATCTGCAAGTAGAATCTTTGGAAGGTCTGAATCTTAAAACGATTGCTGAAAAACTTGAATACAATGCAACAACCATCACACGTGCTGTTAAATATCTATTAATCAACAACCTTTGTGAATTACAAGGTACAAAAGATAAATTTCTACACTTCAGTTTCACTAAAAAAGAGCTATGGACTAATGTAGAACCTTTGATGATTAATCCAATCAAAAAAATCACATATTACACAGGAATTCTGAAGGATCAGTATTTGCGAAAATCAAATATCAATGCACTTTCCAATTATTCCGATTTGAACCCTACAGCAATAGAATCGTACGCCTCAAAACCAGGATATATCCAACTACTTAAAGTTCAAGATGCAGATAAAATTGGTCAAAAGGAGGGTGAAATTCGCATAGAAGAATGGAAGTATGATCCTGCAAAACTAAGCCATACTGAGTTTACCGACCGTTTGTCACTGTATCTGTGCTTTAGAGACAATAAAAATGAGCGTATAGAAAATGCTTTAGAACAATTAATTGAAAACGTAGAATGGTAAGAGGATTGGATACATTCAAGAAATACTTTGAAGCATACCCCGATAACTATGTAATTATTGGAGGTACTGCTTGTGATTTGATTTTAGATGAAGCAGGCTTTATTCCTCGTGCAACGAAAGACATTGATATTATTTTGATAGTAGAAGCTTTGAGCACAGAATTCGTAAAACAGTTTTGGCAGTTTGTTGTAGATGGAAATTATGAACGTAAGGAAAAAAACGAAGATGAACGTAAGTATTATCGCTTTATGAAGCCTGGAAATACTGAATTTCCATATCAAATAGAACTGTTTGCCAGAAACCCAGACTTATTGGACTTTGACGAACAATCATATCTTACTCCCATTCCCGTTGATGATGATTTAAGCAGTCTTTCAGCCATATTAATGAACGATGACTATTATCACTATATGTTGGAACATAGCGTGCTTGAAAGTGGGTTACATCTTGCCAATATCGAAGCGTTGATATGTCTAAAAGCAAAAGCATACCTTGAAATTGCAGAACGTATCGTCAATGGTAGTAAAGAAGATGCTAAACAGCTACGCAAACACAAAGGAGATGTATTTAGGTTGGCGGTTATGCTTACTGGAAACGATGTATTTAAACTTCCGGAAAGTATGAAAGCTCACTTGCAAACCTTTGTTGACGTCATTGCTGAAGAATTACCAGACAAAGCCATGTTTAAAGAAATGGGACTGAATTCAATATCGGTAGAAGAAGTTTTGAAGCAACTTATCAAAAGCTTTGAGTTGAAGTTTGAAGTTTAATCGTTCGTTTGATTATCGACAGAATGGGATGATATTAAAGCAAGGTATAATCTGATACAATAGTTACAAATATGAAAACTTTTGCCAATAACATAATACCCTTTTCGCCCACACACCCGGGAGAAGTTTTAAAAGATGAAATTGAATTTTTGAAAATCTCTCAACGCAAACTTGCTACGCAAATGGGTGTTTCTTACTCCGTTTTAAACGGGATACTGAATCTAAAACGTCCAGTAAACGTGGAATTTGCATTGCGGGTAGAAGCAGCTTTAGGATTGGAAGCTGAGATGCTAATAAATCTGCAAACAAGATATGATATACATACCACTCGCGCAGACAAGATCTTCATGCAGAAACTAAGGTGAAACGCTACACTCGTTTTTAATGAGTAAGCGTTTGCTTAACGTTTGTAACGTTGGAAAATGAGAAAAGATATGAAATAACAAAACATATTGAATGTTTGTTGACAGAAAAAGGCACAATTATCTGTGTGTTTTTTTTATGCCAACCCGTAAAAACTAGTGGCGAAGGCGTATATGTAAATGGGGTACTTAGCGGAGCGCATACCGGTACAACAAACTTTACGGCAGATATAAGCCCATATTTAGTATTTAGCAGTCAAAAAAAATAAAAAACCAGATTTCAATTACACAAAACAGTATTATGAAAAACACATTCTTTAGTATTTTATTCATTCTTTTGACAATCGGACTTATTTGCTCCACTATCAACGCACAAGATAAAGCTGCATATGATATTAAGTGGACAAAAGACCTAAGAGTACCATTGGTTCAGAACTTTGAGATTTTAAAAATAGATTCAGCTGCTATCATCTATCAATCAAATAAAATAATTTCATCGGAAGAAGGCAATGGATTGTCCATTTTATTAAAGAACAAATTATATAGACTTGACAAAAAAACGAAAAAACGAAAAAGTCTGAAGATAAAATTAGATTATAAGGGTGATCGTCAAGATATTTTAAAAATCGCATTTATTGATAATACGATTCATGTGATTTCTCAGTGGGATAATAAGAAAGCTAAAAAGGTTTCTTACTTTGACCAAACATTAAACTCTGAGACCTTGTTATCCAACAATGATTCCCATATGATTAGTGAATTAGATTACAATTACTACGATGGTAGTAAAATATACCTCTATCAACCGAAAGTTGAAATCAATAAAAATACCATTGCACTTTATCAATTCTATTTAGCTCCAGATGGCGTGCATTATACAAATGAACTTTTCAATAAAAGTTTTGAATTGAAATCAAAATGTAGTTTTATAAAAAACACAAATGAGCATGTTGCAAATATGCTATTTGACAATGAAGGAAATTTATTTGTATTTGAAACAGTACTTAGCGATCCACATGGGAGCTTATTTAATTTATCGTTAACTGAAAGGAATTATGTTAGCTGTTATTCGAAAACCGGAACAATTATCAATAAGCAAGAGGTTTTTCTCGTTAATAAATCTGTTCGTAAAATTGATATGAATATCAACAAACAAAACGAATTGGCTTGTGTTGGAATATTTACAAACAAAAATCAAATATCATCATATGGCATTTTTTCGGTTGTTTTTTCACCAAACCTGGCAAATCAGGGGCTAGTGCATTATTATTCCGTTGACGGTACCTCAAGCTCAACGCTTAGAAAAACAAACAATCTTAATATTAATCAGAATACTGACATTAGTGTGCTAAACATAACAAGCCCTATACATTTTAGAGAAGATGGAGGTTTTAATTTTGTTACTCAAAAATCCTTGGAGAAAACTACTATTATTGGTTCTGTAGGTGTAACAGCCTACACAGGTATGGGTTTTGACAATAGACGTTTAGTTAATAAAAATATCTATGGTGATATTTTAGTTCATAGCTGTAGTTCAGATGGAAGTTTTAATTGGACAAAAACAATTGAGAATAAGCAAGTACTAATTAATACAGATATATTACTTGGAAGTTACTTATTAGGCTATGGAAAAAATGATGAAATGAATGTTATTTATGACACGCACGAAATTACTGAAACATTAGATGGTACTAAAGCTAAAAGTCTTTCCAATAAATCAAGAACCATAATTACGACACTTGATAAACATGGCGAAATGACTAACAAAATATTATTTAATGATTATAAAACAGTAAAATTATTTTTTCCATCTTATTCAAAAAGTTATGATGATGGAAAGTATGTAATAGTTGGATCTAAATCACCATTGGTTAATTCATATAGAGTTGGTGAGTTAACGCTGAAATGAAATTATAGTCACGATGTAAAAAAAATATAAATCACAAGCATCTAAAATGACAACATTTCAATAAATCTGTACACTATTTGTACCTCAATACATTTATAATACTGATATAATGCAAGTTACATTTTCTGTATCGGAAAATAATTAACAATAACCAACAATCACAAAAACACAACATCAATCAATAAGGCACTCAATTTGAGCGCCTTGGAAGTAAAACATCTTTAACGCTTGCTTAAATCTTTTTCAACATTAATTATTAATTTTATATGAAAACAAATCTACTGTTTATTTTCATGTTTCTATGCTTTAGTTTTGCGGGTAATGCCAAAGACAAAATTATTACTATCGGGAAAGATACAATTGATTGTAAGATAAAAAAGATTACAAAAGAAACTATTTTCTTTGATCAGTTTACCAAAAACATAAAAATGTCGGGAAAAATTCCAATTGCTGAAGTTTCCGATTATATTATTGAGAGTAAATCTAATGTCGACAAACAACCAAGCAAGCCATTTCAGGAAAAACTACAACGTCTTCGGATTGGACTCGGAGGAGGATTAGGTTATCGTTACGTTAGCTCTAAAACAGCCGAAGATCAATTAGTGAATAATGGATTTACCGAAGCGGAATCTCATTCGTACTACAATGGTTTGAAATTTGGACGGTTAGCTTCTGCCGATGTGACCTATCTTTTTTCGTCAACCTGGGGATTAGGCTTAAAGTACAAATTCTTCAACAATTCATCTAGTCAAAAAGGATTTATAGATCCTCATGATCAACTAAATCTTTACTACGGCAAAGTAAGCGAAAATATGTTTGTCAACTTTATTGGTGTTTCTTATTATGCTCAAAAGTGGCTGGGAGTTCAAAACAAATTCAAATTAAATTCTTCTGTTAGTATGGGAATGGCTTCGTACCGTGACGAGTCATCAATACTTTATACTAATGTTTTAATTACAGGAAGTAGTCTTGCAACAGATTGTAGCATTGGTTTGGAATATTTTTTACGTAAAAATTTTTCACTTGGAGTAGACCTATCAGGTTTCTTTTCAACGATAAAAGAATATAAGATTACAGACAAAACAGGTACTACTACAACAAAATTGAATGCTGATGAGTATGACAATATCAGCAGACTTGATTTATCTATTGGGGCTAAAATATACTTCTAAAGTTCACAATCAAATTCTATCTTATTGTAACAAGCTAACATGAAACGTATGAAAACTATTCTCAAGTTTACTAATCTTGCCGTTATCCTAATGGTATTTTTTTCGTGCAACAACGACTTTTTAGATAAGAACAACACTAGTTATTACTCCAGCGGCGATACAATTTTTTTGAATAATCAACAGCAAAATGTAAATTTAGAGTATACATTAAACTCAATAGCCAACAAATCGTATATGATTGTTTATCAACCGAAATGGATAACTTTCTCTTCGATGGAAGGAAAAATTACCGACGGTACAGTTAAACTCTCCTTTTCTATAAACCCTGAGAATTCCCCCATTACTAGTATGGGAAAATATCCAACAACCATAGTATTGGATGTGGAGAGTTTGGGCATCATAACAATACCTGTGGTTTATTCTAATTTTGGTAATCCCACGATGGTTTGCTCGCCAACTTCACTCACTTTTGAATCGCTAACACCCAAGACATTTACAATTACAAACACTACCAATGGTTTTTTGTATTGGCAAATAGCAAATATCCCTGAGTGGCTAAAACTGTCGGCAACAAGCGGTACGCTCACTTATGGTCAGTCTAAAACGATAACCGTGAATTGGAGTCCAACTCTTCCTGCTCCTACCGAAGACAAAATCGTTACGCTTCAGATACAAAACAACTCTACCAATAATCAAGCTATTGCCGTTACCTTCAAAGCAACCAATATAGCCATGAACGAATCGTTTAAAATTCCTGGAACCGTGACCGATGTAGAATACCACAAGACATCCGGAATTATGGCCATCTGTACCAAATCACCTAATTCACTGATTATATATAATACTACTACCAGCCAATCTACCACATTACCCTTAACAAAAACTCCTGTTTGCGTAAGCATTTCAGAAAACGGACTGAATGCAGTAATAGGATATAGCGTTGCATCCGTGAGTTACATTAACTTAAGTACGGCCGCCATAATTAAAGATTACGATATCGATTGTTTACCCTACGACATCGTTTTGGGTGATAATTTATGGTGCTACATTACACCAACGGTGGATCAATGGGTTGAACTTAGGTCGTTGAATCTGAGCAGCGGGGTAAGTACTAAAGGTAAATTCCATGGCATTTATGAAAAAACGATGATAAAAAAGATACCCGGAAAACCTAATTTGGTAGGAACAAGAATAACTCTCAGTCCATCAGGGCTTCATATATTCAATATTTCAAAGGGTATTGTCAATGATTCTGTGTCCTACTGGCACGAAAGTTTATCTAGTTTCTGGATTTCAGATGATGGAGAAAAGCTATTTTCCGAATTTAGAAAAGTGTATCAGCTACCTGCATACGACGGGTTATATTATCATAACAACAGCAGCCCGCCAATATTTGGAATTATCCAAACAAATCTAAATACTCTGACAGCCGTTGATCATTGTACGAAAAACAACAGCGTTTTTACAGTATCAAACGAGTATAACTATTTAGGGGCTAAGTCATCTAAGATTGAACAATTTGATCTTTCCAGTCTAAATAAAATAAAGAATTTTGAAACTGCTCCGGAGTTATTTCTAGAAAACGGATTATACAACTATTATCCAACAGCAGCAACTTATATATTTACCGACATAAACGGAACAGCACTATTTATCATCAAAAATATTAGTCCGGAATATAATAAAACTAGCTGGTCTATTGAGAAAATAAAGCTCGAATAGTATAATGGTAATCATCTATTGCCTGAAATCATTATGCATAATTACAGAATCAAAATGATCAATTGATTACTGAAGTACGTGTAAAGTTACACTCAGAAGTAAACCACAAAACCCATTTCAACACCGAAATGGGTTTTGTCGTTTTATTTCCATCACACTTACTCTTACAACAATCTCTATTTTTTGATTTGCAGTATAAAAAAAACTTCAAAATTTCTTTCTCGCTAAATTAGATTAATCAGAAAATCAATTACCTCATACTTTAACTAGAGAAAAGAACTGGCTTTAGCCAAATGACAAATTCTCATTTAGCTAAAGCTTGTTCATTTACGCGTCAAGCGGACTAAAGCCGCTGAATACTCAGTCTACCTATTCATCATACTCGGTTTACCTGCCAGTTGAGCCGCAGCATCTACGCTGAAGGTACCATCAGTTACAATTTCTTCGCCATCTGTCAAACCACCAAGTACCACATAGCTATTGCCGAGCATTGGACCCAGGTCTATTTCACGCATTTTAAAGTTGACATTCTGAGTATCGGGCTGTTTCACATATACGATGGAGCGTTTGCCTGTCCACAATACTGCTGAACGTGGAATAACCAGTTTATCCTTGAACTCGTTCAGATTAGCTTTTACCACACCGGTGGCAAACATTTCGGGTTTCAACTTTCCTCCGCCATTACTCACTTCCACACGCACTTTAGCCACACGGTTCACCGGATCAATCACCGGATCGATAAACTGTATCTTTGCCGAAAAGTTAGTTCCCGGCAATGCCTGCAAGGTGAATGAAATGGTATTGCCCACTTTGAGGAAAGTCAAATCGCTTTCGTAAGCATCAAACAGCACCCAAACATGTGAAAGGTTGGCTATGTCGTACAACACGCTGCCTTCCGACACATGATCGCCTGTATTGACGCGCCGGGCAGTTACGATTCCCGACGTATTGGAATATACTTCAAAGTTCGTCTTTACCTTCCCCGATTTTTCTATTTGAGCAATTTGTCGGTCCGTCAGCATCCATTGCATCAGTTTTTCCATAGCCGCCTGATAGATTTCGGGTTGCGTTTGTTTACTTTTTGCTGCCTCAATCAATTCCTGCTGAGCCGTAATCAAGTCGGGCGAATAAATCATGGCCAGCAACTGTCCTTTGCGAACCGGTTCACCCGTGAAGTTCACGAACAGTTTTTCAATCCGGCCACCGATATGTGCCACTTGGTTTTGCAACAAGCGCTCGTCGGCCTGCACTTTGCCATAAAGTCGGACATCCTTGCTAGGCTGTTGACGACTGACAACCGACGTTGCTACATTAGCCAGTTCGGCTGCTTCTTTACTGAAGTGAACAGCATTGGAATCGACTTTAGCATCACTACCTTCCACAACCGGAATCAGATCCATAGCACATATCGGACATTTGCCCGGATGATCTACCCTGATTTGAGGATGCATGGAGCAAGTCCATAGTTGTTTTTTCTTCTCAGCAACCGAATGATTGTGTTCGTCCGTCACCGTCTTTGGCGAATGAAAGAACAACCAACCAAGGAACAGTCCTGTTAGAAGCAAAAGAAAACCTTTAAGCCATAAAGACCCCCTAGCCCCTAAAGGGGAACCGGAGATAGTTTTAAATATTTTGTTCATATTATATCATTTTGTTCAACCCCTCCGGGGTTGAGTTTGTATTGATTTGTTCATCCTCCGGTTTCACCGGAGGTTATTAGCTTCGCTGACCGTTGGTTCACATTCAAATCCTTCGGACATGTCTTTTTATACGCATAGTCTTTAAGCCCCTTTAGGGGTTTGGGGTCGTTATCAAGCGTTTAATCAACGCTTCCGCCTTGTTATATTCCACCACAGCTTCCACCTGTTTCAATTCATAGTCGAGCAATTGCTGGCGAATGCGCAGAATATCGCTTAAACCGGAAGCCGACGATGAAAAGGTTTTAATGGAAATATCCAACGATTTTTTCGCCAATTGACTTTGATTATCGTACAGTTTCATTCGTCGTGCGGCATTGTTATACTGCTGCAATGCTTCATAATACTGTGTTTGCAGCATATTAGCCGTTGCCTGATAGTTTTGCTCCGAAGCTGTTTTCAAAAACCGGGTTTCCGCTTGCATAGCTTTGTATTTTTTGCGGTAAATAGGTAAACTCACCGTGAGCATTGGCATTATCATATCCTGCCCATTCATAGCCGAAGTAGACATTTCGCTTTTGTTGATAACCGTATAATTCAGTCCCACTCCTACCATTGGCAATCCCATTTGCTTCTGCATTTTGGTACGTGCTATGAGCGATTTTTGTTCATACGTCAACATACCTAACATTGGATTTCTGGTAAACATAGAATCAGTAACCAACAAATAAGCGATATCCAACGGCTCAACCGGCAACAAGTCAGTAGCAGCAACTGGTGTTTTCTGCTGACGATTTAGCAAACTATTAAAGCGTGCCACTGCAGCCAGTTCTTCATTTTTCAACGATGCAATATTATCTTCCAAACTTGCCGTTTCAATCTGAATCTGGTACACTTCCGACAAACCGGAAGCACCCGTTGCAGAACTCATAGAAGCCGATCCCGATGAAGCTGCAGGACGAGAAGCTGTTGAAGCTCCTGAACCAGCACCCATAGTATTCATACCTGATGAACCCGAATTTGATGATTGAGAAGTACCGCCCAACATATTTCCACCTGAAACAGCAGAACTACCACCTGAAGTACCGGATCGAAATTTAACCAACGTAAGTCGCTCAATGGTTTTCAGGAGTTCCACGTTTTTCTCCGAAATACGGATATTCAGACGGACTTTATACAAGTCGAACCAGGCACGCTGCACATCAAAGTAAACCTGCAATTTGGCATCTCTGAAGGCTTCGAACTTCATTTTTGCCATCAGACTCATTTCATCCTTGGCATTTTTGATGACACCAAACCACGGAAACATTTGCATCAGCTTGATATCCGCCACCTGATTACCACTAATCAATTCCATCGGACTCAGAAAAATGCCCATCTCCAATTGAGGATCGGGCAAACTACCCACCTGAGGTGTTTTCTGCAACGAAGCCTGATATTCATTGTATCGCTGCAAAACAGTCGGGTTATTTTTTGTAGCCAACTCAAGATAATGCATGAGCGAATCATTCTGAGAATATATGGAAATACATGGAAATAGAAAAAGGAAATACATGGAAACACATAAAAATACATGGAAATAGAATGAAATATTTCTATCTATTTCCTTTAGTTCAATGTATCTCCTTTTATTATTTTGGTTTTTCATTTTCATTTTTTGTAAACTTTATAAAGTTGTTCAACTTTATCTGAAGATCTTTTGAAATAGATTTATACTCGTCAAAGACTTGCTGATTTATTTTATTTCGTTCAAATAACAATTCAAGCCAATGATCTGTAGATTCTGATTGAGAAGCCCGGGCGTTATAATAAAATCTTACTTTATCTAAAAAGTGAAAACGACTATATCCTTCAGCAATGTTAGCTCCAATTGAATCCGTTGCTCTAATAAATTGATCTCCTATAATTTTCTTTTCTTCGAAAGACATTTTAGAATAAATATCCCATGCAATTGTTGAAAGCTTTCGTGACAATTGATAAACTTGTAAATCCTTAATCGTAATAAAATTTTTATTTTCCATATTCAAAAATCAATTATTTGTAAACAATGTATTTCAATTGTAAAAATAATAATTTTAATCATATTTCTATATATTTCAATTGTATTTCAAATTATTACAACCGTATTTCAAACTTATTTCAACGTCTTCTCTCTCCACATCGCCTGAAACAGCGGTACCACAAAAATGGTCATTACCTGAATAATCATTCCTCCAAACGTAGGGATAGCCATTGGTACCATAATATCCGCACCCTTCCCGGTGGAAGTAAGTACCGGCAACAGGGCGATTACCGCCACAGCCGTAGTCATCATAGCCGGACGAACCCGCTTTTTCCCGGCTTCAATCACCGCTTCACGGACTTCATGCACCGTTTTGGGTTTCTTATCTTCGAACACCTGATGAATATACGTTCCCATAATCACACCGTCATTAGTGGCAATACCAAACAGGGCGATAAATCCAACCCAAACAGCCACACTCAGATTTATCGGGTGCATTTGAAACAGATCACGCAGATTCATTCCGGCAATGGAGAAGTTCAAAAACCAATCCTGACCATAAAGCCAAAGCATGATAAATCCACCGGCAAATGCCACAAATACACCTGAGAAATGGATAAAGGAAGCTGTCACCGTTTTGAACTGGAAGTACAACAAGAGTAAAATTAGCAATAAACTAATCGGAATAACAATTGACAATCGCTCCGTAGCCCGAATCTCGTTTTCGTAGTTTCCGGCAAATTTATAAGTCACTCCGGTAGGCAATTTCAATTCGCCCGAATCCAACTTTTTCTTCAGAATATAGGATGCTTCATTCACTACATCCACCTCAGCCTTGCTTTCCACCTTATCAAAAATGACATAACCTACCAGGAATGTATTCTCGGTTTTAATCATTTGTGCACCACGCGTATAATTGATATCAGCCAGTTCACTCAATGGAATTTGCGTACCGTTCATAGCCGGAATCAGAATCCGCTTAATATCTTCGGGATTGTCGCGCAACTCGCGGGCATAGCGCACACGCATCGGAAAACGTTCGCGTCCTTCCACCGAAGTACTCAACGCCATACCACCCATAGCTACCTGCAGAATTTCCTGCACATCATTCACGGTCATTCCGTAACGCGCCATGTTTTCGCGGTTCAACTTTATTTCCAGATAAGGTGCACCCACCGCACGGTCGTAAAACACCGACGAACCTTTGACCGATGGAACATGCTTCAACGCTTTTTCAAACTGCATACCCGCTTTTTCTATTGATTCCAAATCTGGTCCGTAGACTTTCAAGCCCATCGGCGCCCGCATTCCGGTTGAAAGCATTACCAATCGGGTTTCAATCGGCTGGAGTTTAGGAGCAGAAGTCAAGCCCGGAATATCGGTCACTTTCACGATTTCATTCCAGATATCGTTCGGCTTTTTAATCTGTGGTCGCCACTGACGGAAATATTCACCACCTTTATCAATAATCAAATAATCAGGAATATTTTTAGAAACATATTGAAATAAATTGAAATAAATTGAAATATCAGTGTAGGGTGTTTTAGACGTAAATTCTTTATCATTTTTAATAAAATGAAATACCTCTTTTTCCTTATCAAAAGAAATTTCCTTTATATCTTTTATTTCTATTTTATTTCCACTTATTTCAATTGTATTTCGATTGTCCTTATTTCTATTTATCTCCTTTTTTATCTTTTCAATATTTAAAATATAGCTTCCATTTTTAGTTGTTTTAAATCTTTGTCTATGTCCTTCTTCGTTCAGAATATATTCGGGGCGATAATTAATCGTGTTTTCAAACATCTGCACCGGAGCCGGATCGAGCGCTGAATTCACGCGCCCCCATTTGCCCACAGCCACTTCCACTTCGGGAATAGAAGCCAACCGTTTATCGAGTGTTTCTATATATTGCAGGTTCTTTTCAATGCTCGAATGCGGCATACTGGTTGGCATCAGCAGATATGAACCTTCGTTGAGCGACGGCATAAACTCTTTACCCGTTCCTGGAAATGCTTTTGCAGGTGCCTCCCACCCTATCTTTTCAAAACCGGTCGCGACTGGCCCGAACAGTTTATCGAACCCTTGCCAAACCAACAATCCAAAGAATAACGTAAATGCCGGCAATATCAGGAATTTCCATTTATGAATCAATGCCCAACGCAGAATCGGTTCGTAGAAATGCACCATCGTCATCAACGCACCCAAAATAACCGCAACGATGCCCGCGACAAACAAGAAGTTGACAAATAGACTGTTGTGAGCGCCCAGCGGCAACCACTCCATGGACAAATAATACAGCGCCACCAAAACGGTAATAGCGATATTGATATAGTTTGGAAATTCTTTTCGCTCTTTCGGCCAACGGTAATCCTGCAGGTTATTTATTCCCACAGCCACCAACGCCAAAGCCGGCCAAACCTGCCAAATAGCTACAAATAACAGTCCGCCAATCATTAATCCAGCATTAAAATAGCGGCGAAGCTTCTTCGTATCTATCCGTATATCAAAAACAATGTGCACCAAGGTTGGCAACACCACGATACCAAGGATAAAGGCCGACAAAAGCGCGAATGTTTTGGTAAAAGCCAGTGGGTGAAACAGTTTTCCTTCGGCTGCTTCCATGGCAAATACCGGCAAGAAACTGACAATGGTGGTAGCGATGGAAGTCACTACCGCAGCACGCACTTCGGTTGTGGCAAGGTAAATGACATTCATCAGTTCTTTACCACGAATACCCTTGTTCTCGGGCATTTCGAGATGTCGCAGAATATTTTCCACGTCAACAATTCCAATATCCACCATTACGCCAATGGCAATGGCAATACCGGACAAGGCCACGATATTGGCATCCACATGGAAAAAATGCATCAGAATAAAAGTCATCAGCACGCCTAGCGGCAACAATCCGGCAACAATCACTGAAGCCCGAAGATTGAGCACCAACACAATAATGACGATAATGCTAATCAGAATTTCGTGCGAAAGAGCCGATTCAAGCGTTCCAATCGTTTCTTTAATCAGACCGGTACGGTCGTAAAAAGGCACAACAGTTACTTTGGAAATGCTACCATCGGCCAGTTTCTTTTGCGGCAATCCGGCTTCAATTTCTTTTACTTTAGCTTTCACATTGCCAATCACTTCCATTGGGTTAGAACCGTAACGTGCTACGACCACTGCTCCCACTGCTTCGCTTCCGGCTTTGTCCAGTCCACCACGACGGGTAGCAGGACCAAAGGAAGTACGGGCTACATCTTTTATCCTTACCGGAATGTTATTCCTCACCGAAACAACCGAATTATCCAGATCATCCAGATTCTTTACATAACCCAATCCCCGGATAATGTATTCCACATTATTCAGTTCCACCGTTTCTGCACCAATATCGAGGTTGCTTTTGCGAACGGCATTCATCACGTCCATCACCGAAACGCCAAAGGCTTTCAGTGCTTCGGGATTTACATCCACCTGGTATTCCTTGGTAAAACCGCCCACCGAAGCTACTTCCGAAACACCTTCGGCAGCCGACAGGCTGTATTTTACATAGAAATCCTGAATGGTGCGCAATTCCTGTGGATTCCAGCCACCATTGGGTTTGCCGGTTTTCGGGTCACGCCCTTCCAGTGTGTACCAGAAAATTTGCCCCAAAGCAGTTGCATCGGGTCCTAATGAAGGCTGTACGCCTTGCGGTAATGTTCCGGCAGGCAACGAGTTCAGTTTTTCCAGAATGCGCGACCGACTCCAGTAGAATTCTACATTATCTTTGAAAATAATGTAGATAAACGACATACCGAACATGGACGTGCTCCGAATGGTTTTCACCCCAGGAATGCCGAGCAGTGCCGATGTAAGCGGATAACTAATCTGATCCTGAATATCTTTGGGCGAGCGACCCATCCATTCGGTAGAAACGATTTGCTGATTGTCACCAATATCCGGAATGGCATCCACCGGAATCGGATCGCGGGGAATCATCCCCGTTTTCCAATTGAAAGGCGAATACGTAATTCCCATTACCAAAAAGGCAATCAGAAAGATAAAGGTAATCAGCCTGTGCTCGAGAAAATATTTAACGAGTTTATTAAACATAATTTTAATTTGCAAATTAAACTCTTTCGATATTGAAACCGGCACTTTTGACAACGCTTATCACACGATCCACATTTATGTCATCTGTTTCTACTGTAAGTATTTTTTCCGGTATTGAAGTATCCACTTCCCATTTATCAATGTTATGTTCACCATTCAAAAAAGGTGATACTTTGGCTAAGCAGCCGGCACAATTTATATTCGTTTTAAATTTTATCGTGTTCATATTCTTATTTTTTTATTTGATCTATTTTAGTTTTAAACGTAAGCTGTTTGATACTACACTGACACTACTTAAAGCCATAGCAGCTCCGGCTATCATGGGGTTTAATAGAAATCCGGTAACCGGATACAAGATTCCGGCAGCGATCGGAATACCAATAACATTGTAGATAAATGCCCAAAACAGATTTTGTTTTATGGTAGCTACGGTTTGTTTTGAGAGTCGGATAGCGCTGACTATTTTGAGCAAGTCGCTCGAGATAATGGTCATTTTTGCCACATCCATAGCTATATCACTTCCTTTTCCCATAGCAATACTTACATCGGCCGTCGCCAATGCACTGCTATCATTAATGCCGTCGCCCACCATAGCTACCACCTTTCCGGCGGCTTGCAACTCTTTGACAAAGTCAGATTTCTGAGCCGGCAACACACCCGCTTTATAATGGTCAATACCTACTTGTCGGGCTATTGCTTTTGCCGTTTGCTCATTATCGCCGGTAAGCATGTAAACGTCAATCCCGTTTCCGCGCAATTGCCGAATAGCATCAACTGAACTATCTTTTATCTTATCGGAAATAGCTATTGCAGCCAACACGCTGGTTTCATCGCTAAACAGTACCACAGTATTCGCTTCTTCCAACTTTTCATTTACCCAGGCATTCACTTCATCAGTTATCCCCACTGCATTTTCATTTATCAGCGACAAATTTCCAACATAGTATTTCTTATTCTGATATACTCCAAGAATCCCTTGACCGCTTTTATTTTCAATATTGATGGCATCAATAAATGAAACATTTCCACCCATGTAATGCACAATTGCATCGGCTAATGGATGTTCGGATGATTTTTCGATACTGTATAGAATATTGGCAGTTTCGCTTGTTTCAGGTTCGAACCATTTTGATGCGGCAACCGTTGGCTTTCCCTCGGTTATTGTTCCTGTTTTATCTAAAACAATAACATCAATATTTTTAGACAGCTCCAGACTTTCGGCATCTTTAATCAAAATACCCTGCCCGGCTCCTTTTCCAACCCCAACCATAATGGCTGTGGGAGTAGCCAATCCCAACGCACACGGACAAGCAATAACCAAAACCGTAACCATGGCCAACAATCCATGCGTAAATCCGTTTTCACCACCAAAAGAGATCCAAATAAGCAAACTGAGCAGCGCAACACCTATAACCACAGGAACGAATATCCCGGCAATCTTATCCACCAGCTTTTGAACCGGTGCTTTACTACCCTGAGCATCCTGAACCATTTTTATAATCTGCGACAAAAGTGTATCGCCTCCAACCTTTTCGGCTTTAAACTGAAAACTGCCTTTCTGATTGATGGTTCCGGCAAATACTTTACTGTCATTTGCTTTCTCCACCGGTATGGGTTCGCCGCTAATCATGCTCTCGTCGACAAACGAGCTACCGGTTACGACCACCCCATCAACGGCTATTTTCTCACCCGGTTTTACCAGCAACAAATCACCCACTTGCAAACCGGCTATGGGCATTTCCATTTGCTGACCGTCGGCCTGCACTACCGTAACTGTTTTGGGTTGTAAGCCAATCAGTTTTTTCAGTGCTGATGAGGTATTCCCTTTTGCTTTTTCTTCCAGCAATTTACCCAGAAGAATAAAGGCAATAACCACTGCCGAAGTCTCAAAATACACATGTGCATGAAGCCCTTTGCTGTGCCAGTATTCGGGAAACAAGGTATTAAACACGCTGAATAAATAAGCCACTCCGGTACTCAATGCTACCAATGTGTCCATATTGGCCGATCGGTGCGCGGTTTGTTTGTAAGCCCCGATAAAGAACTGTTTTCCAAACCAGACAACCACCGGTGTTGCCAATGCCCACATGATATAATTTGCATACGGAATATCCATCAACCCCGGCGTCATTGCAATTATCAGCAACGGAATAGAGATAGCCACAGCACCTATGGTTCTGTACTTTAGTTTTTTGAAGTTTTGAGTATGAATTTCTTCCAATGAATCTTTGGCCTCTTCGCTTTCGTCTATCATTAAATCATATCCTACCGCTTGCAATGCTGCTTTTAGTTTCTGCGCATCGGTAATGCCGGGGATATATTCAATATTGGCTACACCGTTAGCATAATTCACTGATGCAGAAAGCATACCGACTTGCATCCGAAGAATCTCCTGCGAACTATTCGCACAAGATGCACAGGACATGTTTAATACCGGATAATTTTTTTTCAGTGAAGTGACGTTGTAACCCAGACTACGAATTTGCTCAACAGCTTTTGGAATAAGTGCTACCAGATCATCCCCCGATATCAGAGCACGATTGTTATTGAGTTCCACTTTGTGAGCCAACATACCATCGACTTTGCCTAAACCATTATCCACAATTAAAGCACAATGCTCACTTTCCACATTTTCCATTGGAAGGTAAACCTGATTGTTTTCTGACTTTATCATAACGTTTTATTTTTATGATACAAAGATCCGAACAAACAGCCAACGTGCTGTTATATAATTATGGGAACAATTTACATCCTGTTGACAATTATAAACCGTCCAGGGTCTTTCGTAGTTGGATGCCTTGTGCTTTGAACTGAGTGGGTGTAAGACCTGTTGTTTTCTTAAACTGAGCAGAGAGATGTGCTACGCTGCTATAGCCCAACACATCGGCAATCTCACTCAGGTTCATCTGGTTATACGCCAATAGTTCTTTCGCCTTCTCCGTTTTTTGCAGGATGACAAAGTGCTCAATGGTAATGCCTTCGGTGGCCGAAAACAGCTTGCTGAGTTGGGAGTATTCTTTATGAAGCTCGGCAGCAATCATTTCCGAAAAAACAAACCGACTATCATTCAAATGATGAATATGATTGATGATAATCAATTTTATTTTTTCTATTTGCTGCTTGTAAGCATCATCCAGTAATTCGAAACCCAACCCTTCCAGCTTTTGTTTCAATTGTTCCGTTTGCTCATTGTCTAACGCTCCGTCTATCGTTACTTCGCCCAGTATTACCTGCAGTGGATGTAGTTCCATATCGGACAGTACTTTTTCCACAGCACTTATGCAGCGGGGACATACCATATTTTTGACGTAGAATTTCATAACAAACTGATTATTTGATTAAAAAACCGAAACAAAGGGTGCATCTATAAAACGTTTTCATTGCATAGAATTCATTGAACCGTACAGTTCAGATTATCTATATTTACAGCAGCCTGGTAAAGCATTGTATACGGCAGCAGGTGCTTTGAACTTGGGAGTATCGTATCCTACCGCAGCAATCTTTTTCTGAATGTCATCACTTTTTACTTTGGATGCATCATACACCAGTGTCAGGATTTTTGTTTTTTCATTCCAACTGGCTTTTGTAACACCGGGAACTTTAGCAGCTTTTTCAATTTTTGATTGACATAACTCGCAAAGTCCGGAAACTTTGATGGTTTCAGTTTTTGTTGCAGCAAACGCAACTGTAGAGATAGTAAGTGCCACTATGGCTATAAAGAATTTTAGAGTTTTCATTTTGATTTTTTATTAGAACGACCCCTAAATCCCCTGAAGGGGACTTAAAGACCAAGTATGTTACGAATAAGTTAAAGAATGGGAACGATATATCACTTCATTGATCATGAAATCAATAAAGAGACTACGTCTTAAAGTCCCCTTCAGGGGATTTAGGGGTTATATTCAAATACGGAATACACAAATGTCAGGGAGGCTGACAGCACTGGCAATATAGTTACCGGGTGGCTGGACATTTGTGTTAGTAGTAGAATTCGTATGATTAAATTGAATTCCTATCGTTTTGGGGATATCAAAAGCCTGTAAAAGCTGAAGTGTAGGTTGATCGATTTGTAATGTTGATGGGCTATAATTACTGTCGACTGCAAAAAATGACATCTCGTCTTTACAGCAACTTTCGCTCCCAATACTTTCATGAGTTGCAAGTGTCTGCTCTGAGGCACACATTCCGCAACCAGCTTTTTCATGTGTGAATGACAGCTTTACAGCCGATATTTCTCCACCACACAAATGCGTGGCAAGCGAAAGATGCATCCCTGAAAGGAGGATCAACGCCGCAAATAATATGGAGAATAGTTTTTTCATTTATGTCTAAAACAAACAAGCTTATAAATAGTTGGCGTAAAAGTAAAATAAAAGAGAACCATTCTATCTGGTCTCTATTTTGTAAATTTCACTTTTATCTATAAATACAGAAGTCAAATCCTAATAAAATGTATGTAATATGTAAGGCCTTATGTTGTTTCTTGTATCGCGTCATGCCCGCACTCCTTTGCACAGTCGCCGCAACCTCCACATTTTTTTTTGTCAATCACAGCCTTATTACCACTCATAAAAATTGCCTCATGTTCACATTTCTCGATACAATCTTCACACCCTTTACACTTACCTGAATCAACAATAAAAAGTCTCCTTTTCCTCTTGTCTTCTGAAACGCATCCAAATGATGGTAAAAAAGCAGTTGCCGCAGCCCCTACAATTAAGACAACTGATCTTCTAAAAAACTCTCTTCTTTTAATCTGCTCGTTTCCTATATTCATAACTTATGATGATAAAAATAGTTTGTCATTTTAAACTGAAACTAGCTCCAGCACAAAAATAGTGATAAAAATGACATACTGTAACTATAATGCCGCAAGCATCTAACTTAATTTAATTGTATTTATTTATTCTTAAGTACTACACACTAATCAGTCGACATTACAACATTGCGCTTACTCTATGAGATACAACAATTTAATAGATTATCCAATCATGACGTAATTTCGAGCATATACTTATCATTCGTCTTTCTTTCTTGAGTTAATCAGAATAGGTATTTTCAGAAAAAAAATCCTATTCCGCCAACAGGGAATTCATCAATTCGTTGAACTCTTGTTTAAATTCCTCGTAAAATAATCCTGTAGCCGGACCATTGTAGCCGGTATAGATCTTGCGGACTTTGCCTTTTTTATCAATAAAAATGGTGGTAGGATAGCTATTCACTTTTTCTACTTCCGGTAGTGCTTTTGCAGTGGCTTCCTCACCCACTTTTCCGGCGAAAAGGATCTCGTATTCAGCTCCATATTTTACTTTCAGACGAGCAATAGCAGCCTTGGCATAAGCAACATCATCCTTGCGTTCGAACGATAAACCGATGATTTCCACACCGCGGGCTTTGTTGGCTTTGTACCAAGGTGCGAGGTATTTCATTTCGTCCAGGCAGTTCGGACACCAGCTTCCGAGAATGGAGATAATCACCACCTTGTTTTTGTAACGCTCGTCGCTCAACGACACCGGTTGTCCGCTTATATTTGGAAGCTTAAAGCTAAGTGTCTCAGCACCGGGTTTTAGATTGGTGAGCGTGTATGGATCAGCCAATCCTGCTTTGCTGTTACGCATGCCTATCAGTTTGGTTTTACCACGGGCAGTAAAGAAAGTACCTTCGAAACGATCTTTTCCTTCGAAGTTCAGGTCCAGCAAATACGGACTCAGCCCGGCAAAAGCCGAAAGTTGTACGCCCGTTGCCGTGTAAGCGCCTTCGAGAAAGCGCATATCGCCCGAATTCGTCAACACCGAACCGGTGATAATGCGGTTCGTAGCTTTAAAAATACCTACATTGTGGGTCGTATCGCCTTTCTCGCCCACGAACAACACATCCCATTTACCGTCTATCGACACAGCAGTGGGATTGGCCACCGGCACGAAACGGTTTTTGTTATTATATTCCGCACTGAAAGGAACTCCCGCATCGTTCGGAATATAGTTTTTTAGGAAACGACCCCGCAAAGTGTTGCCCGACACCACGGCTTTGATAACCGCATCATACGACTCTACGGGAATAATCACCGAATCACCACGATAGCTGATGCCTGTCAGATCAACCCGTTCCTCGCCGTTCATCAGTACGATTTTGGCCGAAGTTGTAGCAGCATTTTTTACTTCAAACAGAAACGGAGCCTTGTGCTGGTCGGCTACCGACAACTCACCCCGCCAGATACCGTCTTTTAGTATCGTTTTATTTTGTGCCAGTCCAGGCACGTGCAATGACACGGCAACAACTATAATCGTTAGAATTCTACGCATAATAAAAAAAGTTACAAGTAAATAATTAGCCGGATTAAAATCAGTTGACGGCTTCAGCGTGCAAAGATAGGATTTATTTGTTTGGTCTACAAAACAGTTTGGCTAGAAGTTGCTTACAAATAATTTCACACAAATGTAACATCATTTATGTACGCTTTAGCTGTTTCTGTAGTATGTTTGTAACACAAACGATTCTGTATAACCCTAATCACACAAATACAATGGAAACAAATTGGATTATTCTGGCAGCAGTTTTGGTTGGCGCTCTTGCGTTGATTATCTATTTGATCGTACGTAACAAAAAGGACGAAGAGGAAGTAGTGAAAACATTTAATGCCAAAACTGATCTTGAAGATGAGGCGGAGCAGCAGAAAGGCGAAGAATAAAAACTGCTTTTCCAAACTATTTTCCGGATCACAAAATAGTTTCAGGTAAACTATCTCCCATTCTTTAGTCCTGTTAGTCTCGGGTCACAGACCTGCAACAACGGCTACCTACATCGTTTTGGCATGGATTATAAGTATCCGCTTTACTTCGATTACCTCTTTTCTGAATCACCGGTTTACCTTTCCAAACCCTCTTTATTCCCCCATTTCTCCGCTAAACTATTTCTTTGGATACAAAATGCTCTTATTTATCTTTATAAATAACTATTTTTGCATCAACAATAAAACCGACGCTTGAAATAAGGAGAAGATGATGGAAAATAAAGACAAAGCCAAAAAAAAGATTAAGGCCAACGAGGTGGCTGAATTTATCCTCGATGCCGGTGTGTTTCTGATGGCTTCAGGTGCGCACTCGGGCAGGGTGTGGCGCAATTGCAAGCGCATGGCAGACCATTGGGGCTATCGTATGAATTTCAATCCTACATTTACCGGTATAATGGTAAGCGTGTGGGACGACAACGACAGCGAAAATGCAGTTACCCGCTACAAAACTGCACCACAAAACAGTGTCCATTTAGAAACCCTGACACAAATCAGTCATCTGTCGTGGAAAATAGCCGACGGCAAAACTGAATATAACGACGCACGCCACGAGCTTGAAGCAATTAAAAACAAAGCGCGGTATCCCTTTTGGTTGGTAGCACTGGCGGTAGGCGTATCGTGCGGATGCCTTTGTACATTGGCCGGCGGGAGTCCGGTGGATGCAGCCCTGGCCTTTTGTGGGGCTTCGGTGGGTTCGGCAGTACGCTACTTTATCCTGAAGAAACAATTCAACCAATTTCTGTCTATCATCATCGCTTCGGCTATTACTACCCTCATTGCCGGTACCGACACGGTTTTTGCGTTGGGTAAAGCTCCGGAGATGACGCTGGCCACTTCGGTACTCTACCTTATACCGGGAGTACCCCTTATCAATAGTGTAATCGACTTACTGGAGGGTTACTTTTCGGCATCCATTGCCCGCTCGCTTTTTGCAGCCTCTATCGTGTCGTGCATAGCCGTGGGAATGACCCTGAGTATTATGTTACTGGGAATAAATAACTTTTAGAATTATGGAACTACTATCAGCTATATTTTTCGATTTTATACTGGCGTTTTGTGTGGCTTTTTGCTGGGGAATTTTATTCGGAACACCCGTCAAAGCATTACTGATGGCCGGATTGCTGGGTGGATTAGGACATGGCATTCGTTTTATCCTATTGCATTCGGACTTCGGGTTAATATCCGCCACACTTATCGCTTCGGTAACCATAGGGTTGTTGGGAATTTATGCAGCGCATAAGGTACACAATCCTCCGGTGGTGATTACCATGCCGGCTTGTATAACGATGATACCCGGACTATATGCCTATCGTTCGATGTTGGCAGGAATTAAGCTCAGCGACCAGGCAATATTAGAAAAAGACCCTAATATCATCCCGTCAATAGCGCATAATGCCGTACTTACTTTTTCTTTGTTGTTCACACTGGCCGTAGGTATTTCCATCAGTGCATTGCTGTTTCGCAACAAAAGCATAAAAGAAATACGCTTCAATAAAAACCGGATGTTGGCGAAAGGGAAGTGAAGTTGAAATGGTTCGGTGCGCTGCACCTTTTGGGTATGCGTTGATTCGAATACTACAAATAGTACGGTGCGCTGCACCTAAGTTGGAGGTGCAGCGCACCGCACTATTTGTAGAGCATAATAAAAGAAGGTTACAAAGGTGCAGCGCACCGAACCCAAAGTCAATCCATACAACCGTTTTAATTGCCCTACTACTGTTTGTGTAATTTTCTTGTTCGCCGTTGCATAAATAGTCAGTCACCATTGTTATACATAGCGCCTTCGCCAAACCTAAAACGCCAACCTACTGTCAACTAGGCTTTTATCCCTTCATTGAAATGCTTCAAATATGGGGTTCTCACATTGTATTTTTCTCCGCAAGCAATTAAATCGTCGAGCATCTTTGTCATTTCTTCAGGGGAATGGTTGGTATGTCCGTCAAACATTATTGTCAACGCTTCATCAGAATACACCTTTCTGGCAATGGCAACACTGATAAACAAGGGCAAGTAATACAATCTGTTCGCCTTCTCGGATTTCGGATTAATTCCTCTTTTCAGGCAAACCTCAAGTCCTTCGCGTATCGATTTTATCGTTTCTTTAATTATTTTCGAGTCAAGCACAAATGCCCTAGCACCTCCGGCAGTTATTATTCCGGCCGACAGACCGGCAGCAACGGCATAATGAGTAATGAGCCACACCGAAATTTGAGTGTTTATTATTGGTTTAAGATTTGCGGCTTCCAATGCTTGGGCAATTTTCTGTACACGAGCTGTAGCCTCGCCATTTAACTCGCCAAGTGGAGTATGTGAATATTTCAAGCCTGATATTGCACAGTAAATGCTTTTGTTGTCACGACCTCCTCCCACCATAAAGGGGAAACCGAAAAAGTATTGTTCGGGAGAAAGATAGTTGGCTATCTCGTCAAAATCGTCTTTCCACATATTTTGAAAGAAAAGAATGTGCGCATTTCCTGCCGATTTGGCTAACACGGGTAATACTTCTTTCAAATAAAGGTTATTGGTTGATACAATGATATATTCAAAATCATTCTGTGAGGATAGTTCGTCAATTACATTTGGTCGAAAAACAGTCTGTTTTATCTGCTTTTGTCCTCCCCGAAAGTCGGTACAATGTATAGCAATACCATCTTCTTCGATTTGTTGTTTTTTCTCTTTTCGAACCAAAACACTTAAGTCGTGTCCTGCTTCCGAGAGTTGCCAACCATAAGTGCAGCCAACGATTCCTGCACCGTAAATTAAGATCTTCATAATCGCGTTGATTTTTTATATTTAAACTTAGCAATGGCGAGCCATTCACCAAACAATGCTCGCCAACCGACGTTCAACTAGGTTGACTGCCATATTCAAGCAAATCAATATGAATAGAAGTACTTTTATAATTTCCAGTCCGCATACTTTCAATAAAATCTTCCTTAGATATTCCAAAAGAACTAGAAATATAATGATAATGTGCCTGACCATCTTTCCAATTTTCCTTTCCATAAAGTCCGTTATACGTCGCAAAAAAACAGTGCCAAACATCATCTTTCTCAAAAAAATGTGGAACAATCACTTTCCTCTGTGCTATTAGACTCTTTAACTCTCCATCAGTCAAATCAGTTTCACCACTTTTTTCTATAGAACCATCAGCATTAAGATTAAACATTGCCGGTAACTTTTTCCCTTCAAAATTTGGGGGTAGAATTTCAAAACGGTATCTACTATATAAATAATCAAATGCAGCATAAGATTTAAAAATAAGTGCCATTAATTCGTCTGAATTTAACGATTGTCCTTTCAATAGTTTTATCTGCACTTTCTTTTTTGTTGTTTTGAGCAATTCTATAAAATTTGGATTAACTTCTAGCTCTTCAAATTTCTTAAAAAAATCAAAATCTACATTTTTTCTTGCTTGCTCTATATAAAAATCATCACTTAAATGGGGTATTAAATATGGTTTATCTACACTTAATAAGTCTTTTAGCATTATTGCTTTTTGAATAAGGAAGAAATCCTTGTAAAATTCAATTGGATTTACATTTACTACTTCGTCCGTAGTAAATACTCTTGTAAAGCCGCCCCCTTTTTCATCATAAATCTTGTGTGTTTCCATAACTTATACTAGGTAATATTTAAAACTAACAATAGACTAGACTGAAAATAGACTATGTCAAAAACTTTATACATTCTACCAAGCTCGCTACTAATCGAGACTTGCAGTTCTTCTTAATTCTGCGATAAAACTCTCAAACAAATCAATTCTAATTTTCCCTGTCATGGATAGATTACCACTCGAGTTTTTGTCTATTAGTATATAATAACCTTTTTCTTTTGTTACAAGAGCATGTGCAATACTATTTCTTATATGTCTAAATAAATGATGAGCTTTATCTGTTTTCGACATTATTGTTTTAGCTGAATCAAATAAGAAATAATTGGCTGTTCTACTTCTTTTATCAAGCTCTGGCTTCGCTAGTGAGTTTTTACACTTTATGTCGTTTAACTTACAAAATTCTATAAAAGACTTAGCCGTAATATCAAATGAGCCAGATTTCATCTTTATATCTTTTTCAAAATGTATCAGATACGTATATAGTATTGGGATATCATCTCTTTTCGTTAATCCAGTTTTTACATTGTTGTCAGTCATTATTATTTATGTTTTCGTGAGTATTTTTCTATTTCCAGTATTGCTGCAAACAAAGTGAATATGTAAATCAGAAATGAATATATTTCAGTCTTAAAATTTCCACCCCAAAGTTAATACTTGTTTTTGATTCTACTCTATTTATGTAAAAAAAATTAGATATTTACATAAAAAAGAGTGAAATATCATAAACCCCTCCGCTACGCTCGTCCCCTTAAAAAGGGGACAGACGAGAAGTTCGAGGCTATATACATTTAATCGGGTTTTGCGACTCCGAACAACCGCTCCAAGCGGTTTGTCAGCTAAAGGATATAGCATAAAGAGCTGTATTATTTTTACAAAAGATGAAAAAAACTTCCTCCAACTCACAAATTCTCGAACTCCGATGTTCTTCCCTTTTTAAGGGAAGTGTCCGTCTACCGACGGACGAAGGGTTTCTCTTACACAAACAAAAAAAAGAGCGCGAACTCCGTCGCGCTCCTTCTGTTCTTTATTTTACTTCAACAATTGTATCAGCAGTTTTCTTTGATTTTGCCCGCCGGATGGAGATGGTGTTATCGTATCCTTCGATGCGTTTGTTGAGTTCATTTACAAAACCGGCATATCTGGCTTCTCCTTCCACAATGATCAGTGCATTGATACGCTCAGTTATCTGGCGATAGATAGCATCTGTTTTGACGCGTTCTTGCTTCATGCGTAGAATGGTTTTGGCAGCTTCGTCGGAATAACGGTCGTTTTTCAGGTCGTCGAAAGCTTTGTTTTTGGCCTGCAGTTCCATTACCCATTCATTTAGACCCACTCTGGCTACATCGGCGGCATAAGTAGTGGTAAAGTCGTTAATCAAGCTGTTCAATCCTCCGGTTTCGGCATCATAAGGCTTAATGGCCAGGTTGCCATAGGTGTCGAGTATCACTTGCAAGCGTTTGGCTGCTGCACGAACATCGGCATTGAAATGATTAAGAGCCGATTTCACGGCATCACACATGCCCCGGAACACGCTGTCGCGTTCGGCATCGGCATCCACCAAGTCGTCGGAGATAGCACTTTTTCGGATCAAATCCAACGCAGCCAACTCATTGGCATAGGCCGCCAGAAAAAGGTTGAATAATAACTCGATGTTAAGTGCCAACACAGTAAACACCAGAACTAAATCGCGGAAAGAAGTAAAAAATTGGAAATGCTCTTCGTTACGAAGACGTGACAAACTAAAATCTTTAATTTTCATAAGGAATTAATAATTAGTGATTAATAAATAATTGAATATATTCGTGGTTAA
Source organism: uncultured Paludibacter sp. (assembly GCA_963664445.2). GTDB lineage: Bacteria > Bacteroidota > Bacteroidia > Bacteroidales > Paludibacteraceae > Paludibacter. Next base: position 1,171,771 of record CAXXUM010000005.1, on the reverse strand, counting down.
TACGAATTCCGATTAAAATAAGGACTGTTTTCATCATCATTTTTGGCTGTTCGGCTATTCATCGCCTCGTTGAACCGAGCATCCTTGGATTTTCGACATTCATCGCCTCGTTTGACCAAGAATCCTTGGATTTTCAGCATTCATCCTCTCGTTAGACCAAGAATCCTTGGATTCGCAGCATTCATCGCCTCGTTCAGTCAAGAATCCATGGATTTTTGCCATTCATCCCCTCGTTGGATCAAGAATCCTTGGATTTTCAGCATTCATCGACTCATTAAACCAATCGTGAACGTACATCGGCTTTTTATAACCTCACAACGCTATTGTTCATCACTTCACAATCAAGACGCAACAAAGTTAACGGCTTATTTTCTGAATTGCAAATTTTTCTACTGTGTTTTTTACTAAATTTCTATGTTTTACAGCATGTTTTTTTTACATAAAAAGCAACAGAAAACTTTATAGTTTAGCTATTTCAGAACCAAATCATATCCCGTTTGTTTGTATGAGAAAACACCAACACTATGAACAAGATAAGATCAATAGAACAAATCATTGCACCGTCGGCACCTCACCTGGTAGGTAGCGATTTTAGCGTGCACACGATATTCCCCGATGCGTGGGAAATGCATCGGGAACGTATGAGCCCGTTCTTTCTGCTCGATTACGGCTCTAAAGCAGCATCGGCACCGGTAGAAAGTCCCCGCCGTGTGGGTGTATATCCGCATCAGGGACTGGAAACGGTAACCATAGCCTATCGTGGCAAAGTGGCACTCCACACCGGTGCCGCCCATCCGGAGGGGATAGAAAAAGGAGAAGTACAGTGGCTGACTGCTGAAGCGGGCATTTTGCATAAGAAGTATTACGAAGCGGAGGCCGAAAAAGCGGGCGGTGAATTTCAGTTGGTACAACTGTGCGTGCAACTGCCGTCGAACTACAAGAAGCGTGTATCGAAACATCAGTCCATCCGCCCCGAAGAACCGGGACAAGTGGTTTTGCCCGACGGCAAAGGAGCGTTGGAAATCATTGCCGGCAATTTCAATCAGTCGCCGGGGCGGCATGCGCCCTTTAGTCCTATCGAAATATATAACGCACGCCTGAAAAAAGGGGCTAAAATGCATTTCTCGTTCCCCGAAAATTATAATACCGGCTTTATGATCATTGAAGGAGCGGTAACGGTGAACGAACAAACGGCTACTGCCAATCACTTTATACTGTTTGCCAACGACGGCACAGACATTTACATGGAAGCCACCAAAGAAACCATCGTACTTATCCTGAGCGGCGAACCGATGCAGGAACCGATAGAACCTTACAGTCCTTTTGTGATCAACAGCAAGCAGGAAATAGTGGATGCGCACGACGATTGGCACAACGGAACGTTTGGGTATTTGAGAGAGTGAGTCCGAACAACCGCTCCAAGCGGTTTGTCGGGTGAAGGAGATAAGCGTTTTTTATTATATAAACCCCGCCCGCTACGCTCGTCCCCTTAAAAAGGGGACAACGAGAAGTCCGGGGCTATTTACATTTAATCAAATTTGCAAATATTCAAATCAAGTATTTTTTTTTATAAAAACAAGATAAAGAATCTTCGTCCAACCGAAAATCTCGAAATACAGATGTTCTTCCCTTTTTAAGGGAAGTGTCCGTCTACTGACGGACGAAGGGTTTTGTATTATTCTCTTCAACAGCCCTAATCCGTCAGCTGACGGACTTATAGTTAGTTCTGTCTCCTACACCCAAGTCCTATGAATTATGAATTATGAATTATGAATTAAAAAAATTACCCATTTATGGTGATTGCACTGCAACACTCGTTGCTTTACTTTTGTAACAAAAAACAACCAACATGTCGAAAACAGAAGAACAATTATACAAACAAGCCTATCAATTAAGCCTGTTCACTATCATCTACAATGTGCTGGAAGGCCTGGTGTCGATGATCATGGGCTATCAGGACGAGACACTCACCCTGTTTGGCTTTGGAGTGGACAGCTTTATTGAAGTACTATCGGGCATGGGTATTGCCGTGATGATACTGCGTATCAAAAACAATCCCGAGAGCTCGAAAACTCCGTTCGAAATAAAAGCCCTGAAAATAACCGGAACAGCCTTTTATCTACTGGCTATTGGGCTACTAGCGGGAATTATCGTCAACCTTATCAACCATCATAAACCCACCACCACCTTGTGGGGGATGATTATCTCCATCGCTTCCATTGTGGTTATGGTGTGGCTGATGAACAGCAAAAAAAGCGTGGGCAAGCGATTGCATTCGTCTGCCATCATTGCCGATAGCAATTGCACGAAGGTATGTGTGTACATGTCCCTCGTTTTGCTGGCATCGAGCGTTATTTACGAATACACCGGATTTGCGTACGCCGATAGTATCGGTACGGCAGGTCTTATTTACTTTTCGGTAATGGAAGGCAAGGAAGCCTTCGACAAGGCCAAAGGAAAAGAATGTTCGTGCGAGAAATGTGAGGCGTAGAGTTGACGAGGGTAATAGTTCTGTGACTCAGAACAACCGCTCTAAGCGGTTTGTAGGTGAAGGAGAAAATCAGCAATTGTCTTCAATCCACCCCTAAATCCCCGTTCGACTGAGACTTCGGCGTGAGCTCAGTCGAACGCTCACGCCGAAGCCTGAAGGGGACTTAGAGTTAGCACCGTCTCCTATGACCAAGTACTGTGAATATTTTGTCAATTATGGCATTTTATCTTTTTCTCAATTAATTAAGTGTACATCGCCTCGAAAACCACTCTTAAAGCCCCTTTAGGGGTTTGGGGTGGGTGTCATTCAAAACCCCTCCGCTACGCTCGTCCCCTTAAAAAGGGGACATTCGAGAAGTCCGAGGCTATTTGCATTTAGAAATCATCCACATTAACTACCCCTAAATCCCCGTTCGACTGAGACTTCGGCGTGAGCTCAGTCGAACGCTCACGCCGAAGCCTAAAGGGGACTTTATAGTTAGTATCGTCTCCTACACCCAAGTCCTGTGAATATTTTATCTTTATCACATTTGACTAAATGTAAATCTTCTTGAAAACCACTCTTAAAGCCCCTTCAGGGGTTTGGGGTAGTTTTCTCGTTTAAACAAAAAAAATCTGAACCCCAATGTTCTTCCCTTTTTAAGGGAAGTGCCCGAAGGGCGAAGGGTTTGTATATAATACAAAAAAACAAACACACTTCATTCTCAATTACAAAACAGTTACAACTAATTAAACAAGGAGTTGCTTTCAAAAACGGCAACTCCTTGTTTGTATATAGCTCAGGTCATTAAGTCTCTCCCACCCTAACGGACTATTCAATAAAACATCCAATAAGTTTCAGACACATTCCGTTTACATGCTTTGCACCCTGTCATTTAGACAGCACATAGTTTGTATTTGTTACAATTTTTCAAAAAAATCAATAAATTCATAGAAAACTCCAGTGGAAATGCAATATCTTTGCACTTTAACGAGTTTATCTTCAAACTCGATAAACTTCAAAAAATATCAAACTACCGACATTCCATTCATTTATGAAAAAATTGACGAATATTCTTTTTTCAATGACTACCACCATCGTGTTGTTGTTGATTTTTGCTGCAAGTATAGGTTACGCCACCTTCGCCGAAAATAGTTCGGGTACAGAATATGCAAAAGAAATAGTTTATAATGCCAAATGGTTCGAATTACTGCTCGTGTTCCTTATTGTAAACATGCTGGGTAGTGCCATTCGTTTCAAAATGACCAATAAGCGCAAGTTCAGCGTGCTGCTTTTCCACCTGTCGTTCATCATTATTCTTATCGGAGCCGGCATTACCCGCTATTTTGGTTCGGAAGGAATTATGCATTTGCGCCAGGGTCAGACCAGCAACGAAATTACCTCCGATAAAAGTTCGGTGCTTGTGGTTGCCGAATACAAGGGCGAAAAAGTGGAAAAATCATTTCCGGCCAGTTTCTCCGAAACGAGTTCGAACGATTTCTCTCAATCTATTGAAATTGGAGGAAAAACAATCAATATCGAAAACGAACTCTATATCCCCAACTCCATCGAAACGCTCGAAGCCGACGATAAAGGCGAGCCTGCTTTCGATCTTTTTGTAATGAACCAAAACAGTCAGGGACAAGACATCATCCTTGCCGCCGGCGAAAGCACCGAAAGCGGTGGAATACAGTTTGCTTTTGCTGATAGTACCGTTAAAGCCGATGTACATTTCACCATGAATGGCGAGCAACTCTTAATGCAAGCCAATGCTCCGGTAGCCAAAATGTCTATGATGGAAAGTAGTGAAGTCACCATTCCACCCGGAACACTCCTACCGGCTCAGGAAAGAACCATTTACAAATCGGGTAATCTGGTTTTCGTATTGAAAAAATTCATGACGCATGCCAAAAAGAGTGTGACGCAATTTAACCCCGACATGAATAAATCGGGCGTAATGATAAAACCTAAAAATGCTATTGTCTTCAATGTAGCCGATGGCGAACTGTCTAAAAAGGTAAATGTCCTTTCGGCCGAAGGCGAAGTGCTAAATCCCGGAACATGTTTGTTGAACGACGTAAAAGTGAGCATCAGTTATGGCAATTTGCCACAGAAGTTACCGTTTAGCATCACGCTGCGCCAATTCCAGTTGGATCGATACCCCGGGTCAAATAGCCCGTCGTCCTACGCCAGCGAAATTACGCTTATCGATAAGGAAATGAAAACGCAACAACCTTTCCGCATTTACATGAACAATATTCTCAACTACCGCGGATATCGCTTTTTCCAATCTTCGTACGACCCCGATGAACAAGGCACCGTTTTATCGGTAAACCACGATTATTGGGGAACGATGGTCACTTACATCGGCTATTTCTTTATGTTGATAGGAATGATTCTTACACTGTTCAACAAAAACAGTCATTTCTTCACGGTTATAAAATTAAGCAACGCATTGCAACAAAAACGCAAAGCTTCCAAAATGCTTCTGCTTGTCGGATTACTGGTTGCATCCGGCTCTTTGTTTGCAGCCAAAACGCCTAACACTAAAAAGGCACACCTTGAAGCCTTAAGTAGTTTACTCATTCAGGATGAAGTGCAGGGAAGAGTGGAACCGCTGAGCACCTATGCGTCGGATCTGGTTCGCAAAATCACTAAAAAGACAAGTTACAATAACCAATCGGCCATTGAAGTAGTGTTGGGAATGATGACGAATCCCAGCAAATGGCAAACCGAACCGGTGATTAAAGTGGCGCACGAAGAGCTGGCCAAAGAACTGGGATCGACAAACGATTATGTGACCGTTAATCAATTATTTGATAGCAAAGGACAGTACAAACTAGCCCAAAAAGTAGAAACAGCCTACCAAAAAGATCCATCGGCACGTAATCAATACGAAAAGGAATTGATTAATGTTGATGAGCGTTTAAATATTGTCAATAGCATCTTTACCGGTCGTGTTCTCACCATTTTCCCAACTGTAGGTCATGATACCGAGAAATGGACAGCCGTCAATTTCAGTGCTGAACAAACCGCCCAACCAACAATGGGAAGTGCCAATGGAGCCGTTTGCCCTATGTCCGGCAAAACCGGAATGACCGACATGCCTGCAAGTGGCGAAGGAATGAGTGGAGGAATGGACAAGGGAATGGGTGAAGGAACGATGACCGGTTCGGGCGATAAATGTCCGGTAACAGGTAAAACCGGGAAAGCCGGTAAACTTGACGAGGCAGCGATGAGCGGAATGGGCGGAATGACCGAAAAGACAGACACATCCAGCCCTATGGAAGGTAGTATGCAAAACATGCCTGCCAATGCAATGGGCGGCAGCATGCCAATGGATGGAATGATGGGTTCAGACAAATCAACCGGTCCGGAAGGTTTACTCAGTGCCTACTTTTCAGCGGTTCTTCATGGCGAAGAATCGGGTGATTGGAGTTTTGCAAACAGTGCGCTGTTGAGCCTCAAAAACTATCAGTTCCTGAATGGTGGCGTTCAGCTTCCTTCAAAGACGAAAGTAAAATTCGAAGTTTTTTATAACAATCTGAGCATATTTCTTACACTAGCCATACTATACGGTTTGCTTGGTGTGCTACTCATTGGCTTGCACATTATCAACATCCTAAAATACAACCCTAAGATTGAGAAATATCTCAATAAAAGTATCTATCCGCTGATACTTATGTTTGCCCTGTACACAGCAGGCTTGCTTATGCGTTGGTATATCTCGGGTCATGCACCCTGGAGTAATGGTTACGAAGCCATGATTTTTGTAGGTTGGGGAGCAAGTTTGGCCGGTTTGGTATTTGCCGGACGATCACCAGTTACCTTGGCAATCACATCATTATTATCAGCAATAGCTCTGTCGGTAGCCGGCATGAGTTGGATGAATCCCGAGATAACCAATTTAGTACCTGTGCTGAAATCGTATTGGTTGGTAGTTCACGTGGCAGTTATCACTTCCAGTTATGGATTTTTTGCCATGGCAGCCATGCTGGGACTATTCAACTTGTGCCTGATGATAGCCCGCACCGAAAAGAACAAAGTACGCCTCAACGAGAGTGTGCAGGAGTTCAGCTATATCATCGAACTGGCACTCACCATCGGTCTTTTCATGCTGACCGTAGGTACATTTTTGGGTGGTATATGGGCAAACGAATCGTGGGGACGCTATTGGGGTTGGGACTCAAAAGAAACCTGGGCATTGGTGAGCGTATTGGTTTATTCGGCCATCCTTCATTTACGCACCATCCCTAAAACAAATAGCTTACTGATATTAAATACGGTTTCGGTACTTGGATTCGGATCGGTAATTATGACCTTTGTCGGAGTGAATTATTATCTTTCGGGTATGCATTCATACGGACAAGGCACTCCTCCTCCAATTCCGGTGGGTGTTTATATAGCCATTGTCGGTATTATTGCACTCGTTGGTTTTGCTTATAATGCAGAGAAAAAACACCAAAAATAATTTCAGGTTAATTCAAAAACATTATTTTAAGTAACAGACTAGTTATTGTATATTTACAGTGGCATAACTGATTAATTTGCACTTTCACTATTAAGATTGAATTTAAATTAGACTGTAGAAATAAAAAAATGGAATAATTACAACAATTTGTAGTTATATTTGATTGATAATTACTCGTTTTATGAGTTAAAAATAGATAAAATCTAATGTAATTTAGTTGGAAAGACGATATATAGTTACATTCTAAAATCTGACCTCTCCCTAAATCCCTCTCCCGAGGAGAGGGACTTAGCCGAGTGCGAATTGACAACAGAATCTCTTAATTTGAGATGCTGCATCCCCTTTCTCCTTTGGAGAAAGGGTTAGGGATAGAGGTCAACAGTGTGAAAGATGATTTATTGATATAAAATTGATAAGCATATTAAAAATAATTACTGACTATTTAGTTGGATTTCAAACAAAAAACATTCGTTAATGACTCGATTCATTCACAGACTATCTTTAACCCTTTATTTTATTATTGTTTTAGTGGCAGTTGGAGTACTGACTTATTTTGGGTTGTCATACTACAAATTACCAATAGAGGAACGCTATTTCAGCGGTTTACACGACTTGCTAAAACCAAGTGGTTACATTGGACATGGATTAGGAATTTTTGGCACCTTACTCATTGTGGTTGGTCTATTCGGCTACATGGCGCGTAAACGAATGAAAATATTTTCGCGCATAGGGGTATTAAAATACTGGCTCGAATTACATATTTTCATGACCACATTAGGTAGTGTTTTCGTACTTTTTCATACCGCTTTCAAATTTGGAGGAATAGTATCGGTAGGCTTTTGGAGTTTAGCTATTGTATGGTCAAGCGGCGTTATTGGACGGTATATTTACCTTCAAATTCCACGTACCATCGAAGGACGTGAACTAAGTCGTCAGGAAGTGAAAGACTTTAAAGATGAACTGGACTTAAAATTAAAAAACAAGTACGATATCGATTTCTCGGAAATACGAACAACTAAATTCTCTCAATTGAAATTGAAGCTTTTGGCTAAGAATATATCCGGAAAAGATTACAAAGCGGTGAAAGCACTGATTCGGGATGAACGAAAAATAGAAAAGCGAATCAAGCGGCTGGCCTCTATGCAGAATATGTTTAAATACTGGCATGTGGCGCATTTACCCTTCGCGCTTATCATGCTTATTATAATGGTGATACACGTTTCTGTAGTATTGTTTTTTGGTTACAAATGGATTTTCTAATAATTGACGAATGAGTGATACAATAATTGGATATTTAATATATGGCGTTGTGGCTTTGCTGGTGTTGGTCATAATGATAATTTATATAAAGAAGCAAAAAAGAGAGTCGAACGAGGTAGATGAAAAAATAGCACAGGCCAAAGAAGATGGTGTGCATGAACCGGTTTCGTTATATCCGGTTGTTGACCCCGATAGATGCATCAAAAGTGGAGCATGTATTACGGCTTGCCCCGAAGATGATATTCTCGGAATCAGAAATGGTAAAGCAACAACCATAAATGCCTCACATTGCATTGGTCACGGCGCTTGTTTACGTGCTTGCCCGGTAGAAGCTATTAGTTTGTGGATTGGAACCGAGAAGCGTGGAGTGGAATTACCACATGTCAGTGCTACCTTCGAAACAAATGTACCCGGTATTTTTATTGCCGGTGAACTGGGTGGCATGGGACTGATTCGAAATGCGGTAAAACAAGGTGCTGAAGCAGTAGACAATATTGTAAAAACAATAAAAAAAGGAGGTAGTGCCGAGTATGATCTAATAGTGGTTGGTGCAGGTCCGGCGGGAATTTCGGCTACACTTGCTGCTACCAAAGCAAATCTGAAAGTATTAACACTGGAGCAAGGCACATTGGGTGGAACTGTATTTACATTTCCACGGTCAAAAATTGTAATGACGCATCCAATGGACTTACCATTGCATGGAAAAGTAAAATTAAAAGAAACCTCTAAACCCGAACTGTTGAAACTATGGCAGTCAGTTTTAGCTAAAAACGATATCAGCATAAAAGAAAACTCGAAGGTTGACACAATAATATCGGAAGGAAATCTGTTTAATGTGGTAACCATTTCGGGTGAAAAATACACTACAAAAACTGTATTGCTCGCTATTGGTCGTAGAGGAACGCCACGAAGATTGAATGTCATTGGCGAAGATTCTGAGAATGTAGCATACAGATTACTGGAACCGGAAGATATTAAAGGTAAAAAAATAGTTATTGTTGGTGGCGGTGATTCGGCTGTAGAATCAGCATTATTACTGGCTGATGAAAACAAAGTAACACTCTCCTATCGCGGTGCTGCTTTTACCCGATTAAAACCAAAAAATGCTGAGAAAATCAAAAAGGCTATTGACAATCGTTTACTCGATGTAAAATTTAATTCCAACGTCGTTTCAATAGAACCCAAGGTGATTCACTATACAGAAAATGAATCGAAAGAAATATTGAAATTAGAAAATGATTTGATATACATATTTGCCGGCGGCGAATTACCAACTCAGTTTTTAAAGAAAATAGGTATAAAAGTCACCACCAAATTTGGAGATGTGGTTTTGAAACCGAGATAATACTCAATAAAAAGTTATCAGTAATCAGTAAGTTGCAACAGAATAGTTACTCAAAGAAAACAAGTGCTCAGAGATAAAGCGGTTTATTTTTTGTCTGCTAATCGTTGACAAAAAAGAACAACCGAATTATCTAACAAAATATTAGACATTCAACATGAAATTAAGCAAGCTACTACCCGTTCTCTGCATATTCATTCTCATGGGATACAATGTATCTGCACAAATTTCCCCGGGAGATTTGAGCAAAGCACATGCTGGTTTGGAAGGTATCAGTAATTGTACCAAATGCCATGATGTCGGGAATAAAGTGACCCGTGAAAAATGTCTGGCCTGCCACAAAGAGATCAAAGCGAATATTGCTGCGCATAAAGGTTTTCATGCTTCGGCAGAAGTAGGCAATAAAAACTGTGCTGTTTGTCATAACGACCATCACGGACGGAACTTCCAAATCATCCGTTTCGATAAAAAAAGCTTCGATCACCGAAAAACCGGTTTTGAGCTAAAGGGTGAACATGCCAAACAAGCATGTGTTGCCTGCCATAAACCCGCCTTTATCAAGAATCCGGAGATTAGAAAAAAAGCGGGTACTTTTCTGGGTCTGAGTCAGGATTGCTTAAACTGTCATGCCGATTACCATCAAGGTAAATTATCAAACAAATGTGCTACTTGCCACAATTTCAGTTCATTTAAAAATGCTACCGGATTTGACCACAGCACTACGCGTTTTCCATTGCTAGGGAAACACAAAAATGTGGCTTGTATAGATTGTCACAAAACAGAAATTATAGATGGGAAAACGGTTCAGAAATTTAAAGGACTGCAATTTGCCAATTGTACAGCTTGCCATAAAGATGTACACGAGAATAAGTTCGGACAAAATTGTAAACAATGTCATACCGAGGAGTCATTCCATATTATCAAAGGAATGAAAACCTTTGATCATGATAAAACTGACTTTAAATTAATTGGAAAACACCAGCAAGTGGCCTGTAAGGAATGTCATAAAACAAGCCTTACCGCTCCGCTAAAACATAGTCGCTGCTCCGATTGTCACGCCGATTATCACAAAAAAGAATTTGCAGTTAACGGTGTTTCGCCCGACTGTAATAAGTGCCACACTAACAGCGGTTTTTCGCCTAGCACGTTCACAATTGAGCAACACAACATGACCAAGTTCAAACTCGAAGGAGCCCACCTGGCAACTTCATGCGCAGCCTGTCATAAAAAACAGAAAGACTGGACATTCAGAAATATTGGAAGTAAGTGCGTGGATTGTCATAAAGATGTGCACAAAGGATTTATTCCCGATCGATTCTACCCAAATCAGAATTGCCTCGTTTGCCATAATGTTACAAATTGGAAATCTATAAGTTTCGATCACAATAAAACCGGATTTAAACTGGAAGGTGAGCATGCCAAGGCTGCATGTACAGCTTGTCATTACCGCAAAGACGAAAACGGAATAAGAACTCAACGTTTTGCACACACACCAAGAGATTGTTCTGCTTGTCACAAGGATTCGCATGCCGGACAATTTGCAATGAATGGAAAAACAGATTGTACGCGTTGTCACGGTTTTGACTCATGGCAAAATTCTAAATTCGACCATAACACGTCGCGCTTCAAAATTGACGGTCAGCACAAAGACGTGAAGTGCGAAGAATGTCATAAACCGGTAACGAACGAAAAAGGAACCTATATACAATATAAGTTCGACAATATTTCTTGTTCTAAATGTCACGCCTAGGTAACTATTAGGCAGTTACAAGACTGTTGATATGCGTATCATATCATAAAATACATATCACACATTATCGCTCACTTAATTATCAACAATCAAAGATCAATCAGAGATATGCGCCAACTAATTTTATTCATATTCATTGTAATAGCTACCACTGCTTCCGCTATTAAATCCCCGCACGGCGAAGGATTTAAGATGGAATGCGGCGTTTGTCATACCACAGCCGATTGGAGTAAAATCAAAACGGGTGAGTTTAATCACAACAAAACTCATTTTCCATTAGTTGGGCAACACAAAACGGTGAGTTGTAAAAAGTGTCACACTACTCTTGAATTTTCGAAAGCAAAAACGAATTGTTCATCATGCCATACCGATGTGCACCAAGGTACTGTTGGAAATGATTGTGAGCGTTGTCATAATTCAAACTCATGGATAGTGACCAATGTAAAACAAATACACCGACAGGTAGGATTTGCACTCGTAGGTTCACATGCCACCACAGATTGTAATAGTTGCCACAAGTCAGCTTCTATGCTCCGATTCGATCATATGAGCACAGATTGTTACAGTTGCCATAAAGCAAAATACAATGCTACCACTTCTCCAAATCATAAAACAGCCGGCTTTGATACTGATTGTGCCCGCTGCCATACTATGAGTGGTAGAGACTGGTCGGCAACCGGCAGAGGATTTGACCATGGTTTTTTCCCGCTTACCGGAGGTCATAACCTGGCTTGCGACGCATGTCATATCGACAATAATTATTCTAAAAAGATTTCGAGAGAATGCAGTACATGTCACGGTGTGGCAAATAACAACCCAATACCGGCGCATCAAACAAAATATTTAAAATACTCTTGTGGTGATTGCCACAGTACGCAAGGTTGGACGGCAGGAGTTCGATTTAAACTACACGATAGCTGGTTTGGCATATATTCAGGTAAACACAAAGGCAAATGGTCCAAATGTACCGATTGTCACAACAACGACGCAACTTATAAAGCCAATTGCAGAAATTGTCACGATTTCGATAGATAGTAAGTTGATGATAACACTTAAAATTTTCTTGTCGTGAATTGTAAACAAAAGATGAAAATGAAATATCTATTTCTGATTATTATAGCTTGTATAAGTATACATACTTACGGACAAACATCCGACGGTATGGTTACCGGAAATGTTTCCTACATTAGTTCGCAGCATGTTTATGTACGATTTGTCAGCACGGAAGGAATTCACGTTGGTGATACCTTATTTCTTGTTCAGAACAACAAAAAACTGCCTGCATTAATCGTTAGCAGTATGTCCTCTATTTCGTGTGTTGGTATCCCGGTCAACAATATTGCACTTAATATCAGTAACCCGATGGCTGCAAAAAAGAAAATTGAAGAGAAACCATTGGAAGTGGTGGCCGAAAAATCGATTGAATCCATATCGGTAAATGACCTAGCTATCAAATCGGCAACAAAAAAGGATAAGGACACAAGTTCAAAACAACGATTTGACGGTCGCTTGTCCATTTCATCCTACTCTAACATTTCGACAAATTATCCATCAAATAACCGCTTAAGATATAATCTGACACTGAATGATGAGCATATCGGCAATTCAAAATTATCATTGGAGAGTTATATTTCATTTACTCATAAACTCAATGATTCTACTGAAAAGTATAAAGATTTAAAAGTCTACAATTTAGCACTTAAATACGATATCAGCAAAACAGCTCATTTTACATTCGGTAGAAAAATCAACAACTACATGGCGAATGTGGGCGCAGTGGACGGATTGCAATTTGAGAATGATGGTAAACACTTTTCATACGGTGCAGTTTTAGGCTCACGTCCCGACACGTATACTTACTACCTCAACCCCGACTTGCTACAACTCGGAGCATTTATAGCTCACAATTACCAAAGCAAGACGGGAACTTCACAAACTTCGCTGGCAGCATTTAACCAAACAAATAAGCTCAAGACAGATCGTAGGTTTATTTACCTTCAACACAGTAATTCCTTACTAAAAAACGTAGATCTTTTTTGCTCGGTAGAAATGGACCTTTATGCCAAAAAAGACAGCCTTCCTAAAAATACATTTGATTTGACCAGCGTGTATGCTTCTTTACGATACAGTCCATGGAGACAGTTATCCTTGTCATTATCGTACGATGCCCGTAAAAACATTTACTACTACGAAACCTACAAGAATCGTATCGACAGCACATTGGACAAGGCAACGCGACAAGGTTTTCGTTTTCAAACCACTGTTCGTCCGTTCCGGTATTTCTCTATTGGCGGAACTGCAGGCTACCGTGTACCCACTAAAATAAAAACCGACACACTTGCTACCACAAACGCCAGTGGATTTATCAGTTATTCCAATTTACCATTTCAGCTATCAACAACTTTGACGGCAACCACCTTCAAATCGGGGTACACCAATGGGAATGTTTATGGAATATCATTAAACCGCGATTTTTTCTCCGGAAAGTTTAATTTGGAAGGAGAATACAGAAAGGCAACATTCAATTACAGTAACTCTCAGCTTCAAACAATACAAAATATTGCTGAGTTAAGCTTGTCGTGGAGAATTGCAAAGAAATTAATGTTATCGGCCGATTTTGAAACTACCTTTGATAATGACAAAAATAGAGATACCAGAATATTTGTCAATATCAGTCAGCGATTCTAAAATAATGATTAATGGTTAGTGATTAGCAATAAGACCAAGTTTCCATTTTACGTTAACCACTTATCACTAACCATTTATCACTTAATTTTTCCCTTTCAGCAGATCTTCCAACTTAATCAATTCATCCCGATATTGAGCAGCTTCGAGGAAATCGAGTTTCTTGGCAGCGTCCTGCATAGCTTTCTTGGTTTTGGCAATGGTTTTCTCCAAAGCCGTTTTCGACATGTATTGCACCACAGGATCGGCGGCAATTCCTTGCATTGATTCAGGTTCAATATACGCATTGGGTTCGGCTTTGCTAAACGAGTTCCGCTCGCCTTTGATGATAGCTGTTGGAGTTATGCCGTGCAATTCGTTATAAGCCAATTGCTTTTCGCGACGTCGATTGGTTTCCGAAATCGTTTTAGCCATGCTATCCGTTATCTTATCGGCATACATAATCACGCGACCGTTGAGGTTACGAGCGGCACGCCCCGCGGTTTGAGTGAGCGAACGGTGTGACCGTAAAAATCCTTCTTTATCGGCATCCAGAATAGCTACCAACGATACTTCGGGTAAATCTAACCCTTCGCGCAACAAGTTAACACCCACCAGCACATCATACACTCCACGACGCAAATCTTCCATAATTTGCACACGATCCAGCGTATCCACATCGGAGTGAATATAGTTACAACGTACATTCATTTTGGTAAGATAATCGGTCAGTTCCTCGGCCATACGCTTGGTAAGCGTGGTAACCAACGTACGTTCATTCTTTTCGGTACGAACCGTAATTTCTTCCAGCAAATCGTCAATCTGGTTCAGACTTGGACGCACATCAATAATCGGATCGAGCAATCCGGTTGGCCGTATTAATTGATCAACAACTATACCCTGACTTTTTTCCAACTCATAATCGGCCGGAGTAGCACTCACATAAATAGTTTGCGGCGCCAGTTCTTCAAATTCTTCGAACTTCAACGGGCGGTTGTCTTTGGCCGAAGGCAAACGAAAACCATAGTCCACCAGGTTTTGCTTACGGGCAGAATCACCACCGTACATGGCACGAATTTGAGAAATGGAAACGTGACTTTCGTCAATCACCATTAAAAAATCTTTTGGAAAATAATCGAGCAAACAGAAAGGCCGGCTACCCTCTTCACGACCGTCGAAGTAGCGCGAGTAATTCTCAATTCCGGAACAGTAACCGAGCTCCTTCATCATTTCAATGTCGTAATTCACCCGTTCGTAGATGCGCTTTGCTTCATAATTTTTCCCAATGGAGCGGAAATAATCTACCTGCTTTGCCATATCAATTTCAATGTGCTGAATGGCCCGGGCAGTGGCTTCTTTGGTGGTGACAAAGATACTGGCTGGATATATTTTGTAAGAATCCACCGTTTCAATCACATGAAAATTGACCGGATCGACCGTTTGAATCTCTTCAATCTCGTCGCCCCAAAACACTACACGTAACACAAAATCGGCATACGCAAGAAAAATATCAACCGTATCGCCCTTCACACGAAAGTTTCCACGGTTGAGTTCTATTTCATTGCGGGTATACAAACTATCCACAAGGGTATGAAGAAATGCATTGCGCACTATTTGTTGACCACGATGAATATCTATCACATTGCTCGTGAAATCGTCGGGGTTACCCATACCATAAATACACGAAACCGACGACACGACCAACACATCCCTCCTCCCCGACAACAAAGCCGAAGTGGTAGCCAGACGTAATTTTTCAATTTCCTGATTGATAGCCAGGTCTTTTTCGATATACGTATCCGACACAGGCAAGTAAGCCTCCGGTTGGTAATAATCGTAGTACGACACAAAGTACTCCACCGCATTTTCAGGAAAAAAAGCTTTGAACTCCCCGTACAATTGAGCTGCTAAAGTTTTGTTATGACTCAGAATAAGCGTTGGGCGCTGAATTTGTTGCACCACGTTGGCTATTGAAAATGTTTTACCGGAACCGGTTACACCAAGCAAAGTTTGATAAGGAATATCCGCACGCAAACCCTCTACCAATTGCTTGATAGCTTCGGGTTGATCGCCGGTAGGACTAAATGGGGAAGTAAGTTTAAAAGGCACGGGGTATTTGTTTTCAGTGAACAATAAAATATTTTCTTATCAAACGGTTTATAGATTAAACAGTTCAATAATTAAACATCATCATTACTCCTCTGACTTAGGCATAACAATCCAAAGAACTAAATACAGCAAAAATCCGACCCCAAAAAAGAAAAACAGAATGGCATATGCAGCTCTTACAAGCGTTACATCCCAATCAAAATATTCCGCAACACCTGCGCAAACACCACCAATCATTTGGTTTTTCGAACGTGTGAGTTTTTTGTCCATAATTTTATGTTTGAATGATTAATAAGGTAACAAAGTAACAAAAAAAATGTTGAAAATGAAAATGAGAATAAGAGAAATCACATTTAATCAGAACTCATAAGAATAGTAAGAAAAAATCCCCTTTTGAAATATGATTTTCAAAAGGGGATTTCTAAAATGAAAGAACTATCAAATATTATTTCTTAAATGCATTGAGTCCACTATTCAGGTAACCGACAAAAGACGTTGGATCGTAATCGGCACCCTTGGGCTGAACTAACAAATCACCTTTGGTATCGAGTAACACATAAAAAGGTTGAGAGTTAGCATTAAAACGAGAGGCTTGCAAGTCACTCCATTTATTGCCAATGGTCTCTATTTCTTTTCCACTGTACTTTGATACCGTTTGTTCGGCAGCAGCTAAATCGGTTTTATCATCCACATAAAGCTGAATCACCACATAGTCGTTTGACAACTTAGAAAGCACTTCCTTGTCCGGCCAAACCGATGCTTCCATTTTTCGACAGTTAACACAGGCATGACCTGTAAAGTCGATAAATACCGGCTTGTTTACTTTTTTCGCGTAGGCTAACCCCTCATCATAATCGAAGAACACATCCAACCCGAGTGGTGCATGGAAGATATCACTATACTTGTGAGTTCCGGAATTATGAGTTGCAGCCGGAGTACTGCCGGCCGTCATCACAAAATCCTGCGTGCTCATTGGAGGCAAAAAGGCTGATATGGATTTAAGCGGCGCACCCCAAAGTCCGGGAATCATATACACCGTAAATGACAAGGTTATAATGGCCAATACCAAACGCGTAGTAGACACATGTTTTACATCGCTGTCGTTCGGCAACTTCAGTTTCCCCAATAAATAGACACCCATCAAAGCAGAGATGACAATCCATAACGAAAGGAATATCTCGCGGTCGAACCAATTCCAGTGGTACGCTAAATCCACATTTGAAAGGAATTTGAACGAGAAAGCCAGCTCCAAAAATCCCAACACTACTTTCACGCTATTCAACCAGCCACCCGATTTAGGCATAGCCTTCATCCAAGCCGGGAACATGGCAAACAGCACAAACGGAATAGCCAGCGCAATGGCAAAACCAAGCATGCCGATAGCAGGGCCCAGTAATTGACCCATAGTTGCTGCCTGCACCAGTAATGTACCTACAATTGGTCCGGTACAGGAGAATGAAACCAAAGCCAGTGTGCCGGCCATAAAAAACAATCCTCCTAAGCCACCTTTATCGGAGTTACTATCCATTTTATTAACCCAGGATGATGGCAATACAAGTTCGAAAGCACCCAGAAACGATAGCGCAAAAGCTACCAAAAGCAAGAAGAAGAAAAAATTAAAAATACCATTAGTTGAAAGAACATTCAACGCGTCAGCTCCGAAGATAACCGTAATGAGCAATCCTAATACAACATAGATAACTATAATGGATAAGCCATAAATCAGTGCATTAATGACTCCTTTACGTTTTGTGACTTCTCTCTTTGTGAAATAACTAACCGTCATAGGCACCATAGGAAATATACAAGGCATCAGAAATGCCGCAAAACCGCCCAACACGCCCAGTATAAAAATTGTCCACAAAGATTGTTTTTCGCTAGATGTTGGAGCAACAGCAAGTGCTTGTGTTTTTACTACCGAAACAGCTGAATCTTTCACAACGGTTGGTGCCGAAGTTACAGCAGCTTTTGCTGTATCGGCAGCAGGCGCAACTGCCGGAGTAGAGGTTTTAGCATCTGTAGGCGCCACTTTTGCTCCTTTCACATCAAATGAAAAGTCGAGATCTTCGGGAGGCAGACATTGGCTATCGTCGCACACCATAAACGTGAGCGTGCCTTTAATTTTTGCATCGGGTACTTTTAGCTTTACTTTTTGAGTAAAAACAGCTTTCTTCTCAAAGAAAGCCACTTCCATTTCAAATACTTTTTCGTAAATCTTTTTTGGTTTTGGCGATTCGGTCACCTTACCTACCAACGCATAGTCGGGCGAAGGTTTAAACTTGAATGAAGTTGCCACCGGACCTCCATCGGCAATAAACTGTGAGTATAAGTGCCAACTGTTATCAATGCTGGCAGTAAGAACAAGATCAAATTCGGTATCTGATACTTGCTTATTAGAAAAGCTCCATGTAACGGGTTTAAGTATCTGAGCCGACATACCAAGTACGCAACACAGGAACAGAAACGATAAAACTATTTTTTTAGTCATAATGAATACATCTGATATTTTATTTTTTATTCTCCTTTGTGAGTCATGATCTCTAACACCATACGATCTGTTTCGTTCATGGCTTCCGAACCAATTTTAGTAAGATTAAGAATCGTTTTGTCTACGTCCTCGTCGGTGATACCTTCGATAGACGTGACTACTTTATTATCCATCGCCATCAAAGCCGATAATGTAGCGGTAGAAACACCGTTGGACACTTTGAGTGCACAACTGGGTTTTGCCCCATCGCATATCATTCCGGTAATATTACCGATCATATTTTTAATCGAATAGGCTATTTGTTCGCGACTACCTCCCATTAGGTAAGTAATACCGCAAGCAGATCCGGTAGCAGCAACAACTGCTCCACACAAACCTGACAGCCGTCCGAGACTTTGCTTGATATAAATAGTCATTAGATGGCTCAATACTAACGCCCGCACCAATTCCTCTTCCGATTTACCGGTTTCCTCAGCAAATACCGACACCGGCAGCGTAGCTGCAATCCCCTGATTTCCACTACCCGAATTACTCATTACCGGAAACATAGCTCCTGCCATACGAGCATCGCAGGCAGCTGCAGTAACCGACAACATGCGGGTAAAAATGGTATTTCCCATCACGTTCTGCTGACTTCCATTGCGCACTGTCTGAGCTACACTGTGTCCGTATTGACCTTTCATCGATTCGTTGGAAGCAGCCCTGTTCATAACAGATGCATCTAAAATAAATTTCAAGTCTTCAACGGGACTTTCCAATGCAAAATCACATACTTTATCGAACGACAAATTTACACTTTTTTCTGCTGAAATATCGCCTCCTGTTTCATTATCCAGATGCAAAATTACTTCTTCGTTTTTCTGAATATGAGAGAAGCGAGTATGATTACGGCTAATGATGACCTGCGCAGTATCATCACCTCTTGTAACCAGCACGTCGATATAGAGTTTCTCGGTAATTTTCTGATTCAGATAAACAGTAATCACCTTATCATCAATCATCTTCTTACCTTGCTCCAATGCTTCTGGAGTCAGGTCTTTTAGCACTTCAAGTCCATATTCCGATTTACCAATTAGCGCACCCAGCGCAATGGCAATAGGCAAACCCACCATACCTGTACCGGGTATACCGACCCCCATAGCATTCTTAAGCATATTAGTGCTGAGTGAAACTTCAATTTTATCAGGGATGGCACCCAATACTTCTTTAGCCCTGGCTACTGCTAAAGCTACTGCTACCGGCTCAGTGCAACCTATAGCCGGAATGACTTCCTGCTTAATCAGGGTTATTATTTTCGAACGTTCTTGTAATGAGAGCATATGAAGCTTGTTTTTAGAATATTTATGCAAAGATACGATAAATTAGAAGTCCATATTTGATTCTTCCATTGACATCACAATATAAAGTTTCTACTTATTTATCACAATGTCATTTCACAATAATATTTGGATTTGCTTCAATATGAAAATTTACAAATCTGAAATTGGGAATGGAAACGTTTTTGATTTATAAAAAACACAAGCAGAAAGGTTGGAAATCTAACAAAAAAGGTTTACACTTTCGCGTAAACCTTTAATAAATAGCAGTCGGGATGACAAGATTCGAACTTGCGACCACTGGTCCCCCAGACGTGTAAATATTGTATAATATTTTTTGGTAATCCGTTGTATTTGTGTATATTTGTACTATAAATCAATTACTAACAAAATGCTGAAAATAGCCATTTTTGTATTGGTTTAGGCAAAATGTTTTACCATTGTTTTACCCTGATTTTAAGCTCTCAGCTAAAAAATACGGTATTCAATTTATAAAACCCAATACAATGAAAAACTACAAAGTCATTTTGTGGACTCACAAAACATTAAACAGCGGTGAATTTTCAGTTTTCTTACGTATTACCAAAGACCGAAAAGTCAAGTACATTTCTCTGGGCATTTCTGCTCTTCCTGAACAATGGGATGAGCAGTTTGGTCGTTACAATGAAAAAAAGAAGAAAGGCATTTTAGTACACCCTGATTTTGTTGAGAATAACGCTTTTCTAAATGTCCAGGAAATTAAAGCCAAAGATGTCATAAACGACTTTGACCGCAACAAAATCGACTGGACTCTCAACCAATTCGAAGATGCATTCCTAAATCGCTCAAAGCAAGGCAAAATTAAACATTTTTTTGAGAATCAGATACAGAAGTTGAAAGATACTGACCATATAGGTAATGCACTTTGCTATCAAAGGACATTGGACATGCTCGAAATCTTTGACAAGAAATTCGATAAGAAGTTCTTCAGCGAGATTGATATTAAATATATCCGGGCTTTTGATGCTTTTCTTCAAATGCCACGGGAGTCAGTTTATACGAGTACCAAGGGCAACAAAAGGATTGTCCAAAGAAAAGGAAATTCAAGTAATTCACGAATGATTCATTTCAGGACTTTGCGAGCTGTTTTAAATCAGGCTATCGAAGCCAAAGAGGCAAGTACAACAACATATCCATTTGGAAAAGGCGGCTTTGAGGTAGCCAAATTAGCCGAAGAGACAGAGAAGCGTTATTTACCAACTCAATATCTTGTGAAAATTAAAAACACAACTTCTGAAAACAAAGTTAACGAATATGCTCGTAAATTATTTCTTTTTTCTTACTTTTGTTATGGAATTAGTTTTGTTGATATGGCACGGTTAACTCCGGAAAATATAAAAAGACTTGAAAATGGGCTATATATCGTCTACAAGCGGCATAAAACCAAGAATAGCAAAGGAGCCAAAGCAATCAATATAAGGTTGACAGAAGAGCTTAAGATGCTAATAAACGACCTTTGCAGCATAAAGAAACCTATTGAAAACTACTTGTTGCCAATTGTAACAGTTGAAGGTCTTAATGGTGAAGAATTATACAACCATTTAAAAACAAGATTGAGTAAGTTCAACAAGTATCTTGATAAAATGGCTACTGAATTTGAGATTAATGATATTGATTTGACTTCTTATGTTAGCCGTCATACAATGGCAATGAGTTTACAAAATAATGAAATTCCGAGAGAAGTTATTTCTCAGATTTTAGGTCATAAAGACCTTAAAACAACGAACACATATCTTGATAGTTTTAATAGCAATGTAATTGACGAAGCTGTGAAAGTTTTGTAACATACATAAAACTAACATATTATATTTATCTAAAAAATGGCATGATTTATCATGTCATTTTTCATTACTATAAACCAAGTGACCTAATAAAGAATAAACCTGTAACTCCAGACTATGATTAATCGCGATATTACCGACCGATATTTGAAAGATTTTGATTCCTTAGCAGAAGCAATTTATTTATGCTGGTATAATTCATATTCTAGCATTGAGAAGCAATTCAATGAAGTAAAATTGAGAGAACAAATTCGATCCTATGGCTTCTATCCTTTTGAAAAGAAGACTAAAAAAGAGCTTCCGCTATGTTTTAGAGCCAAACTAAAATTCAAGACACTCACCTGGGTAAATGATTTTACAGATACTATTGCAGAAGATACTTTGTGTGAATCCAATGAGCTATACATGTTGGCGATTAAAGAGCTTAAAAATAGCTTGTTCAATTTAAAAGACAGAGTTGAGAGAGTTGCTTATGCCAATCTTATTTTGAGGGATTTAGACAAAAGCAATGTACACAATAAGAATGTTGAGAGTTCGAAATTGAATACAAGACTCAAAGAATTATTTGGGTATGTACTGGATCATAATTTTATTACTGAGGACAATGTGACGATACAAGATGATAACAACAAAGTGTATCCGATTTACGACCTGACGGTTCGCCTAATAAACCATTTTGATTTTATCGATAAATTAATTGAATTGTTCTTGTGCTTTGATATTTGCCTGATTCATCTAGCCGAAAAGGCACAATGTAATTTGTACATATTCAGAAACAATAAGATTGAATTAAGTGATAATAATGATTTGCAAGTGAATGTATTTCCTAAATTCAATTCAGTCCTTTCTGATGAGTGTCTGATAAAAATAATGCAATACTTCTCAAATAAAAAGCTCCTCGATAGTGCAAATTCAGATATTTGGCTTTTTTGGTTCAATCGGAAATATATCAAAGTTCCTGAACCTTTAAAATGGAAAGGTACGCCTTCAATGTTATCAAATGTGATTCAACACCTATGCGGAGAAAGTATTTCGAACACAATTAAAACAGCTTTTTGCACGAAAGAATACATTAAACCGACTAAAAGTAAATATGAACATAGCAAAATGCACAAAGAAATAGAACAAATTATCACAATTTCAAAGCAAAAAAACAACTAAATTTCCGTCCCTGTCTCCGACCTAACTTTAGCCTCTATTTGAGGCTTTCTTTAGTTTATTTCCGACCTAGTCCGACCTGTTCGAAGTCGGAGTCCGACCCTGCAATTCACGTGATTTCATAGTATTCACTTATATTTTTGATGATACATTTGCAACAGAAAAGCCGATAGACTGCGCAGCTATTGGCTTCTGAATAATCAAAAAATATAAACTATTATGGACGCAAAATTCCAACCAACAAACGAAACTCCTTTAGCAGCTCTAACCATTGGCCAGTTCAAAGAAATATTGGGCGAAATCGTACAGCCGCAATCTGTCATTCAATCTCAACAAGAGCTTTTCCCGGAAACATTTGGAAAAAATGAATGCAGTCAATTAACAGGTTATGCTGTTAACACAATCAACAAAATGATTTGTGAGAAGAAAATTCCTTTTTATAAAAGAAATGCGAAAGTTCTTTTTCGAAAAGATGAAATTGAAGCCTGGCTATTGGCCAACCGCATTCAGACTGTCGAAGAATATATTGAAGAAAGGGAAAATCAACTTTCTAGTGGAAAGGGGAGCAGATGAATTTCAAAGAACATTTCGAAAAGTTTGAAGCCGATCTTCGTAAGAAGATGCTCGATGATGAAATAATTCAGGAATCATTGAAAGAGGTTTGTCAGCAGCATGAAGAACTACTCAAGCGATTAGATGATTTAATGATTGGGTTGAATGAAAATCGTAAACTCCCGGACGATCCTTTTTTCTCTAACGAAGAGTTTATGAATTTAATGAGTATCAGCATTCGCACAGCTCAACTGTGGAGAGACCAGGGTTTGATTAGTTTTTCTCAGATTAGCGGAAAAATCTACTACCGAATGTCTGATATTCAGAAATTATTGGACGACAACTATCATAAATCAATTAGAAAGGCCAGGAAGCCATGATAGAAAAAAAAGAAGCCCCTTCGAACCTTGCAGTATCCGAAGAGGCAAATAACCAACAGCAGAACAAAACTACCAACTTTATTCAAAAACTCAAAGCAGAAATTCATACTAAAAGTAAGAATTTGAGGGCAAATGACACAGTATTCCCCACCAATGGGTTGCCTCAGGTCATACTTGATTTTGGATTAGAGGTTGCAGAAGTTTATGGAGTGCCCATTGAATTCCCTGTATTGTCTGCCTTGTGTGCAGTAAGTTCCGCCATACGTAAGAAATTCAGTGTCGACAGTGGCAAGTACCGTAACTATGGTCAACTCTGGCTAATGTTCGTTGCACCTCCGGGTGTAGGTAAATCGGAGCCCATGGCAGCTGCCTTTCGGCCTCTACAGCGGCTCGACAATTTGAGTTACGATGCATATCAGGTAGAACTTGGTAATTGGAAAATTGAATGTTCCGAAGCCAAACAAACCAAAAGCCAGGAACCTGAAAAGCCATTCTATAAGCAGTGTTTAATCGACGACTTCACTCCCGAGAGTTTGTACCAAACTATGTTTCGCAACAATGGAGCTGTTTCATTATGCCGTGATGAACTATCTGGCTGGTTTGCCGACTTTGGCCGGTACAACAAAAGCGGAGAAATAAGTCGATACTTATCAATTTTCAATAATGCACAGTTTTGTATCAATCGTAAGAGCGAAGAACCACTTCAGATACCTGAACCATTTATGACCATTTGTGGTACTATTCAGCCTGAAGTATTAGACATTGCACTAAACAACAACAGTCTCAAAGAAAATGGCTTTGCAAGTAGGTTTCTCTATGTGTACCCTAGAGAGATAAAAAAGCAAAAGTATTCGGAAAAATTACCTGATAAAATTCTGCTGAGCAGATACGATGAATTAATCAAGCATTGTTTCTACTTGCCAAATTCTGAGAATCCATTTGTCTTGTCTCCGGAAGCAAAAACCTTATTTATCGATTACGCTAATCACACAACTGATTTAGTAAATAATTGCTCAAACAATTTCCTCAGGGCCACATATGCAAAAATGGAAATTCAGGTACTTCGTATCTCCCTGATTATTCAAATTATCAGAGGGACATACGATAATAAAGAATGGCTACAAAATACAATATCAAAAGAAGCAATACAGTATGCTATCAATTTGTGTCATTATTTTAATTCAAATATTGTGCGGGTTGAAAATGTCGAAACCTTAACAAAAGCAACCCCTACCGAAGCAATAAAGATAATCCAAAAAGAGTATGGCATAAAAAACAAACAAGCCTTTGCCGATTCCATTGGACTCACTAGGCAATACATTTCAAAACTATGCAACGAATAAAAATAACCCTTGGTTGCGGAGTTGCGGTTGCGGTCGGCTGAAATTCCTTACCAGTGTAGGTTTCAGAAGAACTACACCGCAACTAAAATAAAAATCATACTGCTTCAAAAATACAAGTTAGTTGCGGTCAATAATGGCTACAAGCCTTTACTACATGCAGTTTTGTGTATTTCACACCGCAACTAAGTGTTTTTTAATATCAACTATTAATTTTCAACTATCAACTGATTAAAATGAACTATCCTCAACCATATTTACAACCATACAAAGGTAAATCCACCCGCCATACCTGTCCGTCCTGCGAAACCAAGCAAAGCTTCACATTGTATTTGAATGGTGATACTCATGAACCAATAAATCCTAAAGTTGGTAAATGTAACCGTGAAAGCAAATGCGGTTATCATTACACCCCAAAACAATATTACATAGACAATCCATTTCTTTCTCATCCCCTTCGGGGAGGTCGGGAGGGGTCATACTCCGCAAATGCTGATTTTCGCTCTACTCCCTCCCCTTTGGGGAGGGCTGGGGTGGGGTCTATTCCTTTCTCCTTCGTCAAAAAATCCGCAAGCTACAAAAGCAATTTTGTGCGCTTCCTTTTTGACCATTTTTCTGATGATCAAATACGTAGTGTAGCAGAAAATTATGCATTAGGAGCAACCAACTTAAAAGAAGTTATCTTTTGGCAAATCGACATTCATGGGAAAGTCCGAACAGGTAAAATCATGCAATACAATCCTGAAACTGGCAAACGGATTAAACACCAAAGCGGAGCAATTGATTGGGTTCACAACAAGCTCAAACAGAAAAAACAACTACCTGAAGACTTCAACCTACAACAATGTTTCTTCGGAGAACATTTGCTAAAGATTTATCCGGATAAATATATTGGGATTGTTGAGAGCGAAAAATCCGCCATCATTGCCAGTTGCATTGTACCGGATATGATTTGGCTTGCTGCAGGAAATCTGAATGGTTTATCAATTGAAAAATGTCAGGTATTTAAGGGGAGAGAAATTATACTCTACCCTGATTTGGGAGTTTATGAAAAATGGAGTTTGAAAGCGATTGAAATACAAAAACAATGGGATTGCAAAGTTTCAATATCTACGTTGTTAGAAGATGAAGCCACTGACACTGAACGCGCCAATGGCTTAGATATTGCCGATTTCATTCTTGCCGAACTAAAATCAATGAAAACCACTCCGGAAATTCAAAGTTATTTTAGCCCCATACTTCAATCAATGATAGAAGAAAATAAAGCTTTATTGAATTTAATTGATGGATTAGAATTTGAAGAAATATAGTGCATTTGCAAACTAAATCCATTATATCACAATCAGTTCTTCATCCCTTATTAATTGATCATACCTGTCTTTATCAAATGTATATAAATAAGGAGCTCTGTGTGGTCCAATATTTCTTTGTTCATCCAGTTTTTTGATTAGCCCAATTGTTGTTAGCTTCTTAATGAAGTTTCGAATGTCAATTTGTCTGTTCAATATAGTTTCATACAACGAGTGTATTTCAGGCAAGGTGAATTTCTCTGGAAGCAGTTCATATCCTATTGGGTGATGATGGATAAATAATTTTAGTGACCTTAGAGCATCGGAAATTATTTCTTTGTGATCAAATAGCATTTCAGGCAGATCATTGATATCCCACCAGGAACATTCCTCAGCATAAGCAGATCCCGTCGGTTGAACAAGTGAAAACTCTGTTAAAGCAAAGAAAGCTATAGAAACAAAGTTTTCCAACATCCAGTTATCATTTTCAATTTTGGAATTATTTGCCTGAGAGAGCATTTCTGGATTAAATGAATCATCTTTCACCCGATTAGGTGCGCTAAATACTTTAAACTGTCGCAGAAACAAATTATCTAATTTTGTTCGATACTGTACAATCCTCAAAGCGGCCTCGTCAACTGTTTCTGATTTTAAAACATATCCTCCTGGCAACCCCCATTTTGTAAACATTTCTGGTCTTTGCAATAACACTTTTAACTCTTTTTGGTGGTATCCAAAAATTACACTATCAACACTAATATTTTTATAAAAATACTTTGGACCATTTAAAACCTGATCCTCCATTATTTTTGCTATTTCAGCTTCTTCCATAATTAAAATTAAATTTTGCTCGAATAAAAACTGTCAAATTTACTATAAAATCTATATTATTCTGTATTTACTACGGATTTTATAGTTTTTTTTAAGTTATCAAGCTCATCAAACTAAGGTTTTAAATATAAAAAACTCTTTAATCAAAGATGAATTCCAAAATATTTACCTGCAAATTATATGTTCTACAACATATAATAATTTACATAGTGCAGATATTCAAATATATGTAAAATGTTAATTTGTCTTGATGGAATAAAACTTCAATCTGTATATTGTACGGAATAAAAAAACTCCGTAATATTGCGTACAATTTACAGAATAATACATCTATAGTTTGATATATTATTTCAATTTCAATTATTAATGCTTAAATCAACACATACTAAGGAAATGTGTAAATTAAATTGTTACTATTATTAATAAATTAAATTCAAATTTAAAATGAGAAAAAATCGAACACAACTGAAGTATTTTTTATTGTCATTAGTAGTACTTGGAAATGTTTCAGTATTATTTTCACAAACTGTTGAAAAAAATGAATCAGCACAAAAAAATGACTCAGCAGCAGTTAAGAACCGCAACGTAATGTTAAATGCAGGCGACAACTCTAGTCCAAGACAGTTGAATATTGGGTTACCTTTTGCAGGAGACATCCTAATTCTTGAAAACGAAACCCCGGTTGTATATACATTTTGGACACAAATGCCTATGACTACCTGGAGATACGATAGTAGCATTGGTCGTATTGGACTTATGTCGTTCGCTGAAGGCGCACTTACTTATGGTAAGGTTGGATATATTGTGACATCATGGGATAGAGAACCAAGTACTAAATTTAAAGGATTTGCAAATATCTATACTAATAGCTTTGGAAATTTAAAGTATGATGCAACTATTACTGGTCCATTAGGTAAAAAAGGCTGGGGGTATATGCTTGCTCTGAATGAAACTTATGACAATGGAAGTGGTACTAATTATCAATTTACCCCTTATGGCAATAGAGCAGAATTTGTAAAAGCTGGAATTTCTAAAAGATATAAAGACGGTAATGTGAAATTATTTTACAAATATGCGGATGACAAAACAATTTATGGTGCATATTCTCCATTACAATATGATGGCAATGGGAATACCAGCGCCATAGATAACTTTAAATTAGGACAGGACTCATACATTTTGGGAACAGGATTATTTCCATTATATGATTATAATACAGGTAAAGCTAAATGGGCAAGTTTGAATGATGATTCAATTTCACAAACGATTTCACATACATTTTATCTGAATGGTGAGCATCGTTTTAAAAACAAAATGAAACTTACTTATTCTACTATGTTTATGAAATCGAAAGCATCATTTAACATTCAATATCCAATAAGTTTATCTGTTGTAGACAATGATCAGCTTTCTCCGGGTGAGGTATATACATATTACGGTTCTACTGATAAATATGAAGGTGCAGTACAATTAGTAGCAGGTCAAACTTATCCTCAAGTAGATATTACAACCTCAATAACTAGAATTGAACTAACTAAAAAATTAAAAAATCAGGATTTAAGAGGAGGATTTACCTATCAATATTATCATGCTCCAGAAAAATCTTACGGAGGTTTATATTATCAAACAGTAGAAAAAAATCCAAAATTATTAGATCGCTATCAGGATTTAAGCGCATATGGTATGGGATTATTTCCTGTTACAAAAGACGGTTTATTACCAACAACAGGTGTTGGATCTTATAAAGAAACGACTGTTAATAAAGCAGCACTTTATTTCTCAGACGATATAGTATTTAACAAATGGTTAAATGGAGGTATCGGTGCACGTATTGAACATGAAAGACATCAGGAAATACATACTCCGTATATTAATCAATTTCAAAACGACAGAGATTTGATTACAAAAGACTTTAACAACGAATGGAATAAAGTATTTACAGGGAATGTTGTTGTTAAGGCTTCCAAAGAATTTGGTTTCTTAGCAGATGCAACTTACAATGACTATTTTACCAATTATTGGGATTATCCTGCTGACCAAAGAGATGCAAATGGCTCACCACTAGAAACGGGCTTAACTTCAGAAGCCAAGGGTATACAACAAAGTGTTTTAAATATTGGTGGAGGTATTTACTGGAATCATGGAGATTTGATTAGTTTAGTATCTAAAGTGACTCAAATATCAAAAAATAACATTGTTACTTCTCAAACAGGATACAATGCTGCAGGACAATCACAAATGGTATATCCTATAGTTTATGATATTAAAACTTTGGGTTGGACTACTGATATTTTATCCTCACCATTTAAAAACTTCAATATTCACTGTTTATTAACTTTGCAGAATCCACAATTCAAAAATTATTCATATCAGGTATTTGGAACAACATATAATTACAGTAATAATTTGATTCCTGAATTATCAAAAATATTGGTAGAAATTGATCCAAGTTATTATATATTTAATCGAGATGTTCGTATTTGGGCAAGTTTACGTTATTTTGGTCCACAAAACGGAAATCCAACGGGAGCATTTACCTACAAAGGTTGGTGGGAAAACTTTGGTGGAATAGATTATCATTTGAACAGAAATGTTGATTTAAAACTCCAGGTGGTTAATTTCCTAAACCAGACAGGTGTAAAAGGCGCTTTGGTAGGTGCTGATCAGATTACAGATGCATCTTCTTTTGTTGGAAGAAAGATTGTTGCCGGCGGTATTCGTCCAAGAACAATTGAATTGACAGCAAGTTTTAAATTATAAGCAATAATAAATTCTGGAGCAGGTTATATAGTTCCTGCTCCAGAAAACTAAATCAGGTGTAAAGTATTATTAAATCTA
Organism: uncultured Paludibacter sp.; assembly: GCA_963664445.2. GTDB lineage: Bacteria > Bacteroidota > Bacteroidia > Bacteroidales > Paludibacteraceae > Paludibacter. Next base: position 1,141,693 of record CAXXUM010000005.1, on the reverse strand, counting down.
TAATGGTTTTATCTACGATCAAACCATTGTAAAAAAATTATTAAAGTATGAAAACAGCAAAAAAAGCAGTGTTAATGACACTGATGATGGTAATGGGTTTTGTTGCCGTTCAAGCTCAGGAAGCTACAACAAAAACAGCGCAGGAATTAACTCCAATGGAAAAATATTTTATAGGAAAATGGAAACTGGATGTATTTGGCTTACCAACGGGCGATGAGGTAATGCAAATGGTTATTGAAAAAAAAGAAGGCAAGCTTGTAGGAACTCTTGGAGGTGAAAATGGTGAAAATCCAAACAAATTTACAAAAGTTGAAATTTCAAAGAACACTCTTTTAGTTCGGTTTTTGGGCGATGGTTGGGATGTACCCATGTATCTCGATAAGAAAGACGAAAAAACAGTTACCGGCAGTATGAACGATATGTTCGATATAGAAGGTACGAAAATTATTGAAGAAGTAGAAAAGTAAGCTTTTAATAGATGTTTAAAGAACTTTCCCAAAGCTGAAATAGTTTTGGGAAAGTTAAATTCAGTAACCTTCATATATCCGATCATGAAACAATCTCAATTCATTTTTCTGCTCTTTTGCATAATTCTTCCATTTCAAGTTTTTTCTCAACAACTCGAAAAAAAACAATGGTTATCATATTATAATTTTTCAGTTACAGAATTTGATAAACCTAAAATCGACTTTGCTCCATTTACCCGCTGGTGGCTTCCCGGGGGCGATATAACTCCGGAAGAATTAAAACGGGAAATAAACCTTTTTGCCGATAATCATTTTGGCGGAGTGGAAATTCAACCTATGGCTTTAGTGTTTCCTACCAAAGGAAAAGGGCGTGCAGAACGGATTATGAGATATGATACTCCAGCTTACTACGAAAACCTAAAAGTGGTTTTTGAGGAAGCCCGAAAAAGAGGCATCACTGTTGATATGACCGATGGAAGTGGTTGGCCGGCAGGAGGTCCACATCTTACTGAAGCGGATAACAATAAAACCATTGAATATGGATTAAGAGATATACCTGTTGGTAATAAATCAGCACTGAAAGTACCCAGAGCAATTCGTAGTGACCGTCCAACAGCTAACTTAGTGGCATTAATTGCTGCTAAGGTGATCCGGGACACTTCATCTACCAATAAAACAATTCAACTTGATCCCAATTCAATTATCAATATTACTTCAAAAGTAAAAGATAGCACTTTTACTTTTACTCCGTCCAGTAAATCCTGGAAAGCGATTGCCTTCTGGTCAATGGCTGATATGGAAACTCCCATGTTGATAGCCAAACGCAATGCCGGATTTGCCATGAATCATTTTGATTCCACTAAAGTGCAGAAAAGCTATAATTATTTATTTGGAGATCAAACTGGTATGTCGCCCTATTTTGGTAATCCGATGCGTGCTATCTTTGATGATAGTTATGAATTTAGGGCAAACCGTCACTTCTCGGATGATTTTATGTCAATTTTTAAAGCAAATCGGGGATATGATATTACTCCATTTTTACCAGCCAATATGTGGCAGGGTTACGATAATATGTACACCCGCATACAAAAACCCGGACTTAAACCTGACTTTGAGTTTTCTGAGAATGACTGGAGGATTCGCTACGACTACGACTTAACAATAAGTGATTTGATTGGTCAACATTTTCTCTTTACAACAAAAAACTGGACAGAATCAAAAGGACTATTGCACCGCACTCAACCTTATGGTTTGAATATGGATATTATGGCTACAGCTGGATTAGCTTCAATTCCTGAAGTAGAAACCATGCAGTTTAATAAAGGAACTGAGGGTGGTTACAAACTGATTACTTCAGGTGCACACCTTTATAACAGACCCGTTGTTTCGTGTGAAGCTGCTGTTTATATCAACAGGGCATTTATGACTACTCCGCAAAAACTAAAAAACACCATTGATAAAGTTCTGAGTAGTGGTGTAAACCAAATTATTTGGCATGGAACTGCTTACAAGTATTATCCTGAGGGATACCCTAAAGAAGGTTGGTTTCCGTTCTTCAATTCTGCTTTAGGAATTAATTTTTCCAGTGATTTAAATGAAAGTAATCCGTTTTGGAAATACATGAGTTCCATCAATCAATATGCTCAACGGGCACAATATGTTTTACGAAGTGGAAAACCACAAGCCGATGTGTTAATCTATTATCCATTCCTGAATTACAGCGAAGAAACAGCTAATCCAAAAGAAACTCTTCTTAACGGTTTTATGAAGGGTGTGGAGCCTGCACTGCCTGTAGGAAACATTACTTCTTATGTTCGAACAGTTGATACTGAATGGATGAATCAAATTTGGCCATTGATAAATGAATTAAACGCAAAAGGAATTACCTGGGATTGGGTAAATGATGCCTCAATCCGGGAAATGACCATTACTCCTGATAAAAATCTGAGTATCCGTGGCAATCATTACCAATCAATTGTATTATTCAATTTACCTTTTATACAACTGAAAAGTGCCCAACAATTAGAGAAACTTTCCAAATCAGGTGCAAACATATTAACCGTAGGAAACTTACCTTCTATTCAACCAAGTTATAATAATTTTAAGGTTAACGATAAAAAGACTGCTCAGACTCTCTTAAATGTTGTAAAAGCATCTTCCGTTACCCGAATTGAGTCAGTTTCAAAAATACAATTATGGAGCAATAATCTAAATATTCCGGTCAGATATGCAATTGAAAATGCCAATCTGCGTCAAATCCGTCGTGTTATGTCGGATGGTACCATTGCTCAGTTTATCTGGAATGAAAGCAATGAATGGCAAACAGTTTCGGTCAATTTAGACTCGAAATTCAAATATGCAGCATGGATGAATGCTGAAAATGGGACAACAACAGAAGCTATTCTGAACGTTGGAAACTCGGTTTCATATAATATTCCTCCTTTCAGTACCATTTTTCTGAATGCTTCTACTTCACCAATTGCCAAAGCCAAAGTCACAAAAGAAACTTTTAATCCCACAGAAGCAATACAGGTTGTGACGATGGAAAAATGGGATATTCAGTCAGATACAGTTGTGATTAAAAACAGTTCACTATTTGATTGGAAGGATAACGACCAACTTAAAAATTCGGGGAAACCTGGCGTTTATACTACTAAATTCTCAATCTCTAAAACAGAGGGTAAGTCGTACTATCTCAATTTAGGCAAAGTATATTTCAGTGCTGAAGTAATCATTAACGGTATGGCGGTAGAAACTCTGCTTTATACACCATTTATCACTGATATCTCTCAATATATCCAAACAGGAGAAAATAAGATACAAGTAACTGTAACTCCTGCCAAATACAATGAGTTTGTAGGTGAGGCCAATAAAGGAAATAAACTTTATAAGAAATTCATTAACTCGGAATTGATGAGTCAGGGATTAATCGGACCGGTAAGAATCTTCGAACAAAAATAAAGACTATTAGATATGAGTGTAAAATTAAGATTAAGTGTTGTTTTAGTTGCAATATCAACAATTGGATTTTCTCAAAACAAACCGCTTCCTCAATTAGGGAAAAATCCGGTCAAGGAAGTCATTGCTTCAATGACTATTGATGAGAAAATCAACATGGTTAGAGGCACTGGTATGCCCTCTAGCATGGGAACAGGACCTGTTGCAGGTTCAATTTCGGGTAAGGTAAATGGTGCTGCTGGCAGCACCTTTGCCATCCCGCGTTTAGGAATTCCATCAATTATATTGGCAGATGGCCCTGCCGGACTGCGCATAGATTCAGCAAGAATCAACAATTCCAAAAGATACTATGCAACTGCTTTTCCTATTGGAACAGCACTATCATCATCCTGGAACACAGAATTAGTGAAAAATGTGGGAATAGCAATGGGAAATGAGGTCTTGGAATATGGGGTTGATATTTTATTAGCTCCGGGTATGAATATACAACGCAATCCATTGTGTGGTAGAAACTATGAATACTACTCAGAAGATCCGGTGGTGTCTGGGAATATTGCTGCCGCAATGGTCAATGGTATTCAATCAAATGGAGTGGGTACTTCCATTAAGCATTTTGCTGTAAATAATCAAGAAAAAAACAGAGCTAACATAGATGCTATTGTAAGCCAAAGAGCTTTGCGCGAAATTTATCTAAAAGGATTTGAAATTACGGTTAAAAAATCAAATCCATGGACAATAATGAGTTCATACAATAAAATAAATGGGACGTATGCTTCAGAAAATGTTGATTTACTTACAGGTGTTTTAAGGAAAGAATGGGGATATAAAGGGTTTGTTATGACCGACTGGTTTGCCGGTCGTGATTATGTGGCTCAGGTAAAAGCAGGAAACGAGTTACTTATGCCTGGTCGAAAATCGGAAGCAAAACAAATCCAAGACGCTATTGATAAAAATACGCTGGATATTTCAATGCTGAATAAAAACATTGAACGAATTCTCAATATCATTCTTAAATCTCCAACGTTCAAAGCATATAAATATTCCGACAATCCCAATCTTCAACTTCATGCAAAGATATCTCGTGAAGCAGCTTCTGAAGGTATGGTGCTCTTGAAAAATGAAAATAGTGCTTTACCACTCAAATCCTCTAAAGTGGCTTTACTTGGCAATGCATCCTACGATTTGTTTATTGGAGGTACAGGAAGCGGAGAAGTTTACAAAGCTTACAAAGTTTCATTGAATCAGGGTTTGAAAAATGCAGGGATTGAATTGGATAATAAGCTTGAAAATGAGTATGTAAATTATATTGCACAGGAAAAACTGAACCAACCCCAACGCACAAATATTCTTCAAATGCTGAAGCCGTTAACCGAAAAATCGTTTTCTACAGACCAACTGGCAGTTATAGCAAAAAACACAGGAGTTGCTGTGATTACAATAGGACGAAATGCTGGAGAAAGTGCTGACAGGGATGGTGAAAAAGATTACTATTTTAAACCGGAAGAATTAAAACTTATCGCCAACACCTCAAAAGTGTTTCACGCACTGGGAAAAAGGGTGATTGTAATTCTCAATATTGATGGAGTAGTGGATGTGTCAAAATGGAGAGATCAGGTCGATGCTATTTTGATATCGTGGCTGCCAGGTCAGGAAGCTGGAAATGCAATAGCGGATGTAATAGGTGGAAAAGTAAATCCGTCAGGTCATTTGACACAAACTTTTCCTATGAGCTATAATGACGTACCTTCTGCAAAAAGCTTTCCGGGCTTTCCTGCTGATCGTCCCGATAGTTCAGTTTACGATGAAGGAATATATGTTGGATATCGATACTACAATACATTTAAAGTAAATCCTGCATACGAATTTGGATTTGGTTTGTCATATACAAATTTCTTAATCAGTGACATGAAAATAAGTTCTGCTACATTTGCCAAAGCAATTGCTGTTACTGTAAGTGTGAAGAACACCGAAAAAGTTGCCGGAAAAGAGGTAGTACAACTCTATTTGTCAGCACCTGCCAACTCAATGGATAAACCTGAAAGCGAACTGAAAGCTTTTGCAAAGACAAAACTTCTACAACCGGGCGAAACTCAGAAATTATCATTTACAATCAATGTTTCCGATTTGGCTTCATTCAACACACACCGTTCTGCATGGATAGCCGATGCCGGAAACTATACCATTAAAGTCGGAAATTCCAGTAAGAATATTCAACAGATAAAATCCTTCAAGTTGAATCAAGAATTGGAGGTAGAAAAAGTGAATAATATATTAGCTCCTAAAGGCGCGTTGTCAGATTTAAAACCGAGCAATAATTAAGCATTGTCGATACTAAACCTCATTTTGACTAACATAAATTACAAATTGATTTTATGAGATTATTCATCACATTATTTTTATTAATAAATAGCATTGTTGCTTTCACTCAGAAAAGTGAATGGTTGGATCCGGCTGTAAATGAAATAAATCGCTTGCCTATGCGCAGTAATTATTTCGCATATGAAACAATAGATAAGGCGTTAAAGGGAAGTAAGGAGCTTTCGTCTAATTTCTTGTCGATTAATGGAATTTGGAAGTTTAATTGGGTTAAGGATGCTGATCAGCGTCCAACAGACTTCTACAAGACATCCTTTAGCGATACTGGTTGGGGAACAATAGATGTTCCTGGTATTTGGGAATTGAATGGGTTTGGCGATCCGGCATACACTAACTATGGGTATCCATGGCGTAACCAATCCCCGATCAATCCACCAATCGTACCATCGCTAAACAATCATGTAGGTTCTTATCGACGTGAAATAATGATTCCTGATAATTGGAAAGGCCAAGATATTATTATTCATTTCGGAGCAGTTTCGTCAAACATGTATTTGTGGGTAAATGGAAAATTTGCAGGATATAGTGAAGACAGTAAGCTTGAAGCCGAGTTTAATGTAACTCCTTACTTGAAACCTGGTAAAAACCTTATTGCTTTTCAGGCTTTTCGCTGGTGCGATGGATCTTATCTTGAAGATCAGGATTTTTGGCGACTTTCAGGAGTTTCACGCGATTGCTATTTATATGTTCGTCAAAAAAATCATCTTGAAGATATCCGTGTTGTCCCCGATTTGTTAGATAATTACTCAACAGGCAAACTATCTATTGCGTTAAAATTAAAAGGGAGCCTACAGGTAGATTTTACTTTATTGGATAGTAAACAAAGAGTGGCTGCCTCTAAATCGATTAGTGGTAATGGTGGAGTAAATACTGAAATTATGCTTGCATCACCAGCAAAATGGACTGCTGAAACACCCAATCTTTACACGCTTGTTGCAACGGTAAAAGATAGGGGAAAAACAATTGAAGTTATTCCGGTCAGGGTTGGTTTTCGAAAAATTGAAATTAAAAATGCACAAGTACTTGTTAATGGAAAACCTGTATTGTTCAAAGGTGTAAACCGTCATGAAATGGACCCAGATTATGGGTATTATGTTAGTCGTGAACGTATGATTCAAGATTTGAAGATTATGAAGGAACTTAACATTAATGCTGTACGTACTGCTCATTATCCCAATGACTATTTATGGTATGACTTATGCGATCAGTATGGGGTTTATGTTGTTGCTGAGGCAAATCTCGAATCACACGGTATGGGATATGGGAAGAATTCACTGTCCAAGTCTACACTTTTTTATCAAGCTCATTTAGAACGAAATCAGCGGAATATACAACGAAACTATAATCACCCTTCAATTATTTTTTGGTCGTTAGGAAATGAAGCCGGTTTCGGTAAAAATTTTGAAGCTTGTTATAATTGGGTAAAAGCTGAAGATAAATCGCGTCTGGTGCAATATGAACAAGCACGAGTGAATCAATATACCGATATCTATTGTCCCATGTATTTAGATTACGCTGGTTGCGAAAAATATGCACAGAATGTCAATAATGAAAAACCACTAATTCAGTGTGAATATTCACATGCTATGGGCAATTCGTTGGGAGGTTTTAAAGAATATTGGGACTTGGTACGCAAATACCCAAAATATCAGGGAGGCTTTATCTGGGATTTTGTTGATCAATCGTTGCATCATAAAAATAAGGAAGGTAAGCCTATTTATGCTTATGGGGGCGATTACAATAAATATGATAATTCGGACAATAACTTTTTAGATAATGGTTTGGTTAGTCCGGATAGAATCTGGAATCCACATGCTCATGAGGTGAAATACATATATCAATCAATTTGGACAACTCCAGCGGATCTAAAAAAAGGTGTTGTCAATATTTTTAATGAATATGCTTTCCGTAATTTAAATGCATATTTTCTCAAATGGGAGTTGGTGGAGGATGGTGTTGTTAGGCAAACAGGTATAGAAAATGATTTAGAAGTACTTCCCCAGCAGTCAAAAGGAATGCATTTAAAGTATGATCTTGATAAAATTAATCTTGAAAAGGAGGTACTTTTAAATGTTAGTTTTAATCTTAAATGTGCTGAGAATCTTTTACCTGCTGGTTATTGTGTAGCAAAAAATCAGTTGATAATACATGAATATGATTTTGATAAAAACCCTGATAGTGAGACGAAAACTAATAGCAATGCTGAGATACCTGCTGTAATGTTTAATGATCGAAACTATTTAAGAGTGGAAGGACGTAATTTTATTGTTGAGTTTAGAAGAAAAGATGGTTGGATGACTTTATATTCGATAAATGGTCAACAGATGTTAGACTCTGATGGTGCTCTGAAGCCAAATTTCTGGCGTGCACCAACCGATAATGATATGGGTGCGTTTCTTCAGGGTAAATTCTCGGTTTGGAAAAATCCCACAATCGAATTGGAGGATTCTTTAAAGGTTTTTGATGAAAATAATTGTCGTATGATTACGGCGACTTATGATATCAAAGCTGTTTCGGGCAAGTTACTGCTTTCATATAAGATTAGTTCTAGTGGTAGTATAACTGTAAGCCAAAAAATTATAGCAAAGGATTCTGCTAAGATTTCAGAAATGTTTCGTTTTGGAATGAAGATGCAAATGCCTATCTCTTTTGATAGAATTGAATATTATGGAAGAGGACCATGGGAAAATTACTCAGACAGGAATAGTAGTTCGGAATTGGGAATTTACAGACAGACAATAGAGGAGCAATTTTATCCTTATATAAGACCTCAAGAAACTGGAAACAAGACTGATATTCGGTATTGGAAAATTTTAGACAAAAGTGGTAAGGGACTAATGTTTAAGGCTCCGACTTCATTTTCAGCAACAGCATTAAATTATTCTATCGAATCCTTGGACGGAGGTATTGCAAAACAGCAGCGCCATTCTTCAGAACTAAATAAGTCAAATTGCACAAATCTATGTATAGATAAAATGCAAATGGGTACTGGTTGTATAAATAGTTGGGGGGCATTACCATTGCCTCAATACAGAATGCCATATAAAAATTATGAATTTACTTTTACGATTACTCCAGTCGCCAATCAATATTAAATTGTATAAATGATTCTTTAATGTATAAATCGGATATAGGTGTTTATTCTACTTCATTTAATATAGATAATATTGGGAACGATAAAAAATATCTGCTCGATTTAGGAACGGTCTATTATGATGTTGAAGTATTTCTTAATGGCAAAGATGATGGTAAGAAAATTTGGTTGCCTTTTTAATTCGATATAACTTCATTACTTCAAACAGGTAAAAATATTGGTTGAAGGAAGTTATACATACTGATATTTTAGTTGGATTAAATTAATTAACACTGCGTTATAATACAAAGACATGAAAAAACTCACATTCTTAATCACTTCTTTACTAATAGTTTCTCTGTCAAATGCTCAAAACATTGATCAGAGTATCCTGTCAAAGACATGGAAAGCCATTTGGATATCGTACCCCGAAGATTCGCAAAACGAATTTGCAGTTTATCATTTCAGAAAAGAAATTTCATTGGCAGAAAGTCCCCAAAGTTGTGTTATTCATATTTCAGCTGATAACCATTATAAGTTATTCGTGAACGGTCAGCTTGTTTCTGTTGGCCCTGCCAGTGGTGACCTTAATCATTGGAAATATGAAACAGTGGATATTGCACCATTTCTTCGTGTCGGAAAGAATATAATCGGAGCCACAGTTTGGAACGAAGGAAAATATAGAGCAATCACTCAGTTTACAAACTCAACAGCTTTTATATTGCAAGGTAATACTCCCAAAGAATATGAATTAAATACCAGTGGTAATTGGCTTTGTATAAAAGATTCAGCCTATAAACCTTTAGTCCAGAATCCGATTGGTTACTATGCGGCTGATCCGGGCGAAATGGTTGATATGAATTTCACTTCGAATGAATGGCAGAAAGCGGAATATGAGCCTAAAAATTGGAAGAAAGCACAATTTGTTTTTCCGGCCATTCCCAAAGGCGTTCATAGTATGTTCTATAGTCCATGGATGTTGGTACCATCTGGGTTGCCTCAAAACGAAAGATCAATAGCAAGATTGGTAAATGTGCGTAGATCCGAGGGAATAGTGGTTCCTCAAAATTTCCCAACCAAAACGTGCAATATCAATGTGCCTGCCAATACTAAAGTATCAATTCTTTTGGATCAATCTTATCTGATTAATGCTTATCCTACACTGATTTATAGTAAAGGAAAAAATACAAAGATTACCCTTCAATATGCCGAAGGACTGTTCAATAATGAGTTTGTTAAAGGCAATAGAAATGAAATTGAAGGAAAAAAAATGATTGGGCGGAAAGATAGTATTATTTGTAATGGTCTTGAAAACCAAACGTACACGACCTTAAAATGGCGTACATTTCGCTATCTCCAACTTGATATTTGTACAGATAAAGACCCACTTGTCATAAATGATATTTACGGAGTATTTACTGGATATCCATTCAAAAACCAAACTACATTTGTAACTAACAGACCATTACTCGACAGTATTCTGCAAATCGGGTGGCGCACAGCTCGTTCATGTGCTGTCGAAACATATTTCGATTGTCCGTATTATGAACAGCTCCAATACATTGGTGATACACGCATTCAAATGATGCTTTCGTATTACAATACGGGCGATGATAGGTTGGCTCGGAATGCAATTAATATGATTGATTATTCGCGCTTTCCTGAAGGAATAACTCAAAGTAGATATCCATCTTCAACAGTTCAAATAATCCCTCCATTTTCATTACTCTGGATTGGTACGCTTTCAGATTTTTACAACTATAGACCTGATAGCAATTTCGTGAAAGCAAAACTTCCGGGTACAAGACAAATTCTTTCGTTCTTTTCAAACTATGTTCAGTCTGATGGTTCATTGAAAAATATGCCTTATTGGAATTTCACTGATTGGGCAAGTGGAAATTCTAGAAACTGGAAGTTTGGGATTGCACCAGTTAGCAAAAGTGGTTATTCTTCAGTTCAGGATTTTCAATTATTATGGGCTTATCAATTAGCCGCAGAATTGGAGATGAAACTTGGTTCTAAATTCATTGCTACTGAGTATGCCCAAAAGATAGCTTTACTTCAACAAGCGATATTAAGAAAATATTGGGATACTGATAAAAAGATGTATGCAGATAATGAAGACAAAATCACTTATTCCCAACATGCAAATGTATTGGCTATACTTACCGGATTAATCGCTGGGCAAGATGCTAAAGATTTATTTCAATGCATATTCGATAATCCGGATTTAGCTCAGGCTTCCATATATTATAAATACTATCTGAATCAGGCAATGGTGAAGGTTGGATTGGGTGATGAATATCTGAATCATTTAGATATCTGGAAGAAAAATATACAGTTAGGAATGACTACCTGGGGTGAGGATTCCAACGTTGAAAGAACACGTTCCGACTGCCATGCGTGGGGAGCAAGTCCAAATATTGAGTTTTTCAGAACCGTATTGGGAATTGATAGTGATGCTCCCGGATTTACAAAGGTTAGAATTGAACCTCATTTAGGCGATTTGAAAAAAATTAGTGGATCTATGCCACACCCGAAAGGGATAATAAATGTTAGCTATGTGAAAAACAAAAAAGGTCAATGGAATGCTTCCATTAGTTTACCTAATGAAGTGACCGGAACTTTTATTTGGAAGGGGAAAAATTATTTGCTAAAGGGTGGCGTAAATACAATTGACATATAAAATAATGCTTATTTCATATAAGTGTAAAAATAAAATCACTAAATGAATAATACAACTTCAGATATTGAATTCAAATACCTGATTGTAAATGAATCGGACAAAAGATATGGAATCACCGTAAATACAGTTGGTTTTCAGGCAATACACCCGAATGAAACTTATCCTGTAAAGAAGCATCCAAAAGATCATTATTTCGATAAAAAATCCGGACGTACGTTAGATGAATTTCAATTTGTTTATATCACAAAAGGTTGTGGTGTGTTGGCAATTGAATCAGCAGAAAAACAAGAAATTACTGAAGGGCAGCTTATCATTCTTTTTCCGGGGCAGTGGCACACGTATAGCCCAAGGGAATTAGTTGGCTGGAATGAATATTATATTGGATTTAATGGTGATATCATTAATCATTTGGTCAAAAACTCTTTTCTGACAACTCAAAGCCAGATGTTGGATGTTGGATTAAATGAAGAATTGGTTACCTTGTTTAAACGTGCGTTGGAGATTGTTTCGAAGGATCAAATTGGTTTGCAACAACATCTGTCGGGTATAGTGATGCATATGGTAGGACTTATTTTGTACGAGTCTAATAACAATAAAACTGAGCTTCAGAGCTATCAGCAGCTAATTGAAAATGCCAAAATAATAATGAATGAAAATGTTTTTAATGGAATTTTACCTGAGGAAGTGGCAGATCGGTTGGACATTAAATATATAAAATTCAGAAAACTTTTTAAAAGACTTACAGGTTTTGCACCGGCACATTATTATCAGGAATTGAAAATGCGGAAAGCTAAACAATTGCTGGCAGAGTCTATGCAACCAGTGAAAGAGATTTCTTACTCACTGAATTACAAAACTGTTGAAAATTTTGTGACTTTGTTCAAAAAACAAACCGGATACACACCGACAGAATATAGAAGGTTTAGTCGGTAATCATCACTCAAAGAATTATATCTTTCAGAAGAACTTAAACAATGACTGTTCAGGAACTAAAATCAACATTTAATTATATTTATAAAAAAATGCCCGATGCTGTCTATTTTGCGCCGGGACGTGTGAACCTGATTGGTGAACATACTGATTACAACAATGATTTTGAAAAACCAACAGCCTTGAGCTATGGGGTTTATTTATTGCTTTCTAAGAACGAAGAAAAATGCATTAAGTTTTGGTCATTAAATGAACCAGATGCAATAAGTATAGATTTAGATCAACTCTTAACTCCAATCAATAAAACATGGGTGCAATATCCTGTCAGTGTATTTGCTGAATACATCAAGCATGGTGTCGAAATTAATAACGGATTTGATATGCTGATTTGGGGGAATATACCAAAGAATGCAACTATTTCTTCATCTGAAACATTAAAAGTTATTACTGCTTATGCATTGGATGATCAGCTCGGAACAAATCTTAATCAAACTATTTTAGATGGACTCAACACGAAGAATGAACATGAATTTGCATTCGTTAATTGTGATGTTGTAAAGCAATTTGTAACTGCAGACTTTCTTCAATATGATAAATTTCAGTTACTTTTCAGCTCCATTCAACGAGATTTTCTTCCACTAAAAATGGAAGGAATTAAAATCGTCATCTCAAATACACATACTCCTCATAAATTAGATGCAGCCCCTTACAAGCAACGTAAAGTACAATGTGAAAGGGTGGTTGAGAAATTAAATAGTTCTGAATCATTCAAATTAGAGACAATATTGACGAAAGACAACTTCAATTCAACCGAATTGACTAATCAAAATTTAGTTGAATTGAAGCGATTTAGCCATGTACTTGGGGAAGTTCAACGATCGTCCGATGGCGTTAAAGCTTTAAAGGAAGGTGATTTGACTCTGTTTGGTCGATTAATGAATGCTTCACATTTATCATTACGGGATAATTACGACATTGTAAGTCCGGAGGTAGATTTAATGGTTACAGAGGCTTGGAAAATAGAGGGTGTTATCGGTTCCCGCATGACCGGAGGTGGTTTTGGTGGTTGCACTGTTTCGTTGGTGCGGGATGAAGCTATTATTACTTTTATTGCACAAGCCGAACGCATTTATGAATCTATGACAGGTATTAAACCCGATTTTTTTATAGCCAAAATTGGCGATTGCGCTTGTAGACTTAATTAATATTGGATTCAACAAAATAAATGATATTTTAAATAAATATAAAATGAATTTTATTAAATCAAGTCTGATAATTTTATTATTAGCAGTTTTGTCAAGTTGTGTGAAAGAAGATGTCGTGCTTACAGGTAAGTTGAAAGTAACTTATGTAAATCATCCGGCAGTTTATTACGTATATATCAGTCCTGCAGAGAATACGTTAGTAGAACTTACTGGCTCTATGATTTTTGATAATAAAGGGGAAATAAATTATGAATTAAATGCAGGGAATTATGTTTTGTATGGTTATGGTGAAAATTCTACAGGCTCCCTTTCTCGAGGATTTCAAATTAAAGCAGGAGAAACAACTGAAATTAATTGGTAGTCAAATTAAAATATACATATTATGCAAATCCCCAAAGTTGGCGATTATGCTAGCAAGCTTAATTAGAGTTTTTTGTTGTTTAAATATAGTTTTCTCGTAGGTTTTAGTTTTTTAGGGTCAGGAAGAATGTCTGATCATTGTTAGACATTCTTTCTCTATTTTTCAATGTTCACGTTCACTATACTCTCAATTTGTGTTTTTTTTAAGGTGGGAAAGAGTGTTTGTAACTTAGCGATAAGTGAAGGCATTCTTTCCATTTTTAGGATGTCAGTGTTCCGACTCTGTCCAAAACCTCGCGTTGTCAACTCTGTCCTAATAGTCCCCCTTAATACAAATCTCATATTTTGGCTGCAATAATATCCGAAAATTGGTTATTATCGCAGCCGTTTTATTATTTATTAGGTACATTCCCACTATTTTATCATGTTCTTTTTTTAGTTTACCTGATAGATTTAATTATTCTGCTTTGGTCTTTTACATTTCTGGTGCATATTTCTTCAGTTTTTAAAATAAAATCATATTTTGGCTGCGATTATATCCGAAAAGTGATTATATTTGCAGCCAGAATATCTTAAATGCATAAAATGAATACTGCTTCTGGCATAAAAGAATGGATTAATAAGCTACAGCAAAACGGTAAGCTTTACTTTTCCATGGAGCAGGTTACGGAAGCTTTCCCGAACATACAGTCTACTGGTATTCGCAGTGCGCTCACCCGACTTTCAGCAAAGAACAACATTGTTTCTGTTTGGAAAGGGTTTTATGTGATAGTTCCAATATCATATACCGTCAAAGGAATACTACCTCCGGTTATGTATATCGACCATTTAATGAAGCATATCCAACGTCCATATTACATAGGACTTCTCAATGCTGCTGCATTCTATGGTGCTGCACTTCAACAGCCACAGGTATTCTCAGTAATTATTCAGCACCCTACGCTGCGCGATAATAATAAAAAAAATGTTCGGTTACAATTTGTGGCGCGTCGCAATTTTCCGGTAGATGAATTACTCGATACACGAAAAACTCAAACCGGTTATGTGAGAATTTCTTCCCCTGTCCTAACAGCTGCAGATATTATTCAATACGAGAAAGAAATTGGGGGGTTGAATAGGGCATGTACTGTGTTGAACGATTTGACAGAAGTGCTCGATTTTACAAAGACTCCGGATAGTTTTTTCAATACTGTTAGTACTGCAACAATTCAACGCTTGGGATACTTATTGGAAAATGTTGTTGATTCGCCTGACTTAGCAAATCAGTTGTATGACAAAGCATTGAATGCAAATTGTAGCTTTCAGACTATTCCGCTCAAAGTTGGCAAAACAACAGAAGAAAAAACAACAGACAGGAAGTGGAAAATTATAATTAATACTGAAATTGAAATTGACGAGTAAGTCAACTCATGTCAACGATTAAAAGAGAAATAAATGATACCGGTATCAGCAATAGAAGAATGGAGAAATAAAGTACCATGGCAAACAAACGAACAGGTCGAACAGGACTTGATTATTTGTCGTGGACTAACAGAGATATTTAAAGATGAATTCCTGGCACAATCTCTGGCGTTTCGTGGAGGTACAGCCTTACACAAGCTATATCTTTCACCGCAACCACGTTATTCCGAGGATATCGATTTAGTGCAAATCAGTGCCGGACCAATAAAACCAATCATAGATAAACTTCGTGATGAAGTATTATCTTTCCTTGGTGTACCTGTTGTAAAGCAAAAAGCCAACAACAATACCCTGATTTTTCGCTTTGAATCCGAAATAGCGCCGGTTATGCCTATTCGGTTAAAGGTAGAAACAAATTGTAGAGAGCATTTCTCGGTATTAGGCTGGTCAAAATTCCCATTTTCGGTAGAGAGCGAATGGTATACAGATGCGTGCGAAATCACCACCTATCCCCTCGAAGAATTGTTAGGAACTAAACTCCGGGCGCTCTACCAACGTCGCAAAGGTCGTGATCTATTCGACCTGTACACCGCCATAACCCAAAAGGACTTGAATTTCGACCAAATACTGACCTGCTATCGCGAATACATGAACTTTGTAGTAGGAAGCAATGTACCCACACAAAAAGAATTCATATTGAATATGGAAGAAAAAATGCAGGATGATGAATTTCTGGGTGATACTCAATTATTACTCCGCAATGGGGAAGCTTACGAACCACAAAGGGCGTATGAACTAGTAAAAGAAAATTTATTGGATAAAATTTAATTATAACCTTTATTTTAAGTGATAGTTCATTGTAGTCTTTATTTGAATGTGAAATATATTAACTATATTTGTCGGATATAAAAAAATACAAATTAATGAGTCAATTCCCATATGAAAATCTGACTGACGAAGAGTTTGAAGAACTTGTAATACGAATATGTAAAAATATTCTGGGTATTGGTTGTAAGACTTTTTCAATAGGTCGAGATGGAGCAAAAGATAGTTGGTTTCAGGGTCAAGCCGAAAAATTCCCATCAATAACAGCACCTTGGTTTGGGACATTTAATATCCAAGCAAAACACACCAAAATATATAATGCAAGTTGCTCTGACAATGATTTTTCAGTAAATAGAACTAGTATACTGGACAAGGAGATTAATCGACTTAAAGAAATAATGCCCCTGACACCTTTTAATAATTATTTAATTTTTACAAATCGAAAACTAACTGGCAGTACACATCCTATTATTTTACGAAAATTACAAGATGGCATTGGAATTACTAATGTCGAAATTATTGGTAGAGAACAAATTGATTCATATTTGACTGATTATCCTGAAATCGCGTATCAATTTGGGTTATACAAATTTGTAGCTCCTCTTCGTTTTTTTGAGAAAGATATAAAAGATGTGATTATTTTTTTTGCAGAAAACAGTAAAAGAATATCTTCTGACGCAAATGATTATATTAAATCTCTAAATCTAATTGATAAAGAAAAGAAAAATGATTTAAATAATTTGAGTAAAGATTACTTTGAATTCATAAAATCTCATTCACTTCAATATTTTGAAGAAATAGAAGCATTTCTCCGTGATCCCAAAAACAGTGTATATACAAGAATGTATGCAAATACAGTAAGTGATTTACAAGAAGTCATAATTGTAGAAAGGTCTAGGTTTACTGAATTTGATCATATTATTAAACATTTGATTGAATATATTGTTGGGAATAATCAAGAGAAGTTACATGATTTGAGAAGTATTGTGAGAGTATTTGTGCACTTTATGTATTTTAATTGTGATATTGGTAAAACAGAATGATAACACCACATAAATATCTTGACCTCAATCTCTCTATCTTAAATCTAGGTGGAGTTATTTTGAATGTTTTGTATGAACAAAATGCAATGAAATATGATGATTTACTCGAAAGAGTTATTCTTGCACGCGGCATTAATGCAAAAGAAGTGTTTGTTCAGACACTTAGTTTTCTTTATATATTAGGCAAAATAGAATACCAAAAAGATATTGATACAATAGAATTTATCAAATGAAACTTAGTCAACTATACGCAAATAAGAAATTTAAGAATATCGTATTTAATGACGGTATTAATCTGGTTTTAGCAAAAGTTACAAAAACTCTTGACTTAAATAAAGATTCACATAATCTTGGAAAAACAACCTTGATTGCGGTAATTGATTTTATGCTTTTAAAAGAAGTCAAAGACGGACATATTTTCAAGAAACATCAAGAGAGTTTCTCTGGATACACATTCTTTCTTGAAATACTTTTAAATAATGGCGAATACCTTACAATAAGACGAACTGTTGACACTCCGACAAAAATATCTTTTAAATGTACGAAACAGCCAACAAATCTTTTATTTGAAGAAGAATGGGATAAATTAAATTTGGCATTTGAAAAAGCTGAAATCGCTTTGAACGAATATCTGGCATTCGACATTCTTAAGCAGTGGAATTACAGAAAATCTGTTACTTATTTTTTGCGTTCACAAAAAGACTATAATGACGTTTTTCAATTGTCTAAATTCTCTAAGGGTAAAGATATTGATTGGAAACCATTTATGTTTGATTTGCTGGGATTTGATGGCGAAATATTATCAAAAAAGTATGATGTAGACAGTAAAATCGCTGAACAAAAAAATTTCATTGCAAGTTTGAAAAATAAATTTGCGGTTGATCCTGATGAAGTTGATAAAATAAAAGGAACAATAGATCTTAAGAAAGTTGAACAACATGAATTTCAGAAACAAATTGATAATTTTAATTTTTATCAACAGGAAAGAAATTTAAATAGAGAACTTGTTGAAGAAATAGAAACACAAATTTCTGACTTAAATTCTGCAGAATATAATTTAGAATTTGATTTAGAAAAAACAAAGCATTCATTTTCTCAAAATATTTCGTTTGATATAGATGCATTGAAACAAATATACGGTGAAGCTGAGATTATATTTCCAGAAAACCTTATAAAAGATTACAAAGCCTTAGAAGACTTCAATAAAAGAATTACTGAAGAACGCAACAAGTATCTGGGAGAAAAAATTGAACAACTCACTTCACAGTTGAAAGAAACAAGAACTATTTTGTTTGGTTATAATGAAAAAAGAAATGAAATACTTTCGGTGCTTAAAGACAAAGATTCATTTAAAAAATTCAAATCATACCAAATTAACCTATCTAAAATTGAAGGGGAATTAGCAAGGCTTGAAGAAAAGCTTCTAAATATTGATAAAATTGAGATTTTCAATCAGGAAATTAAAAAATATACTCAAGAATTAAGCTCGGTTAAAGGTGAAATCCAACAAATAATTAGGACAAACGATAATCAATACTACATTGAGATCAAACGACTTTTTTATAACATTTTCAAATATATCTTCAATGTACCTGCAATTATTTTTATGGGACAAAATGGTCAAGGTAATATTGACTTTAAAGTAGACATAACTAAAGATAATGAGATTGATATTACTTCTGAGGGTGAAGGCAATTCTTATAAAAAAATGCTTTGTATTTCGTTTGATTTAGCAGTTCTAATTGCCTACCACAAGAACTCATTTTATCGTTTTGTTTATCATGATGGTGCACTTGAAGGTCTTGACAATAGAAAAAAAATCAACTTCATTAATTTAGCAAAGGACTATTGTAAAAAATACAATTTACAATATATTTTCACTGCCATAGAACATGACATCCCCTCTGATATTTTAAAGGAATTCTCGGCTAAAGAAATTTGTTTAACATTGAATGATTCGGGAGATGATGGTAAGTTGTTTGAATTTAGTTTCTAAAAGTATCATTTGCTTGGTTGCGGTCAAAATTCGTTGAAATTCTTTTCTAATAAGCTTTTCAGAAGAAACACATCGCAACCAAAATGAAATTCTCAGAAAGATAGAAATAAATTTAGTTGCGGGGCAAAATCGCTACAATCCTTTCTGGAAAAGGCTTTGATGCCCTCCGCAACCGCAACTCCGCAACCAAGGGGTGTTTTCTGAAATTCAAATGTGAAAATCTATTTCAGTTGAGAAATAGGAATAAAATCAGGAGGGGAGAGAGTTCGGCAGAAAGCGGGCAGGTTTCACCTGATAGATAATTACGGGCAGCTCCGCAGGGCAATCCCCAGCCTGCAAAAATCCTCACCATTCGTACCTCATGGCTTGCACAGTCTTTTTGCAGGCTTCCGCACAATCCACGCTTCGTTGTTTTTTTCTGTCACACTTTTTGCAATCAACCCTTCTTTCACAGTGATGTTTTTCAAAACCACTGTTTCAATCCACCCACAAGAGCAAAAAGACGCTGTGCATTCCAACCGCCACCACCATGCACGCTTGTGCCAGAAAAAAACAACTCAAAGCTATTATACATAACATGTAGTTAATAGGCTTTTTCAGCTTTCAGCTGGGGATAAACCCAATAAAAAAGCCTATAACCCCATTATGTATAATAGCCGCACAAAATCAACGCTTTTGCCCCGCTCCGCTGCCCGAAGACTAAGCCCCTGACGGGAGAGAGGAAAGTATAAACACCTAATCGGTGAGTTGTTTAGGCGTACCACCAATATAAGAGCCACAATAAGACCCCACCACCCATTAGTTGTGCAGAAAATAAAAAACATACCGAGTTTAATTTCCTTGTGCTTGCAGTATATGATTTCCATTTTCGCCCCATTCCGTTCCAGGAGCTGCGTTCGTTCCTCACGCTGACCCCTGATACTTCATTACACTTTCATTCCAATCATACACTTCAGCACCCCGCGGCTTCGGGAAATACTCATTTCCATTTCGCAAGCTCCATTCATTCCGTTTTCCCCAAGCCCTTTTCCCACGCATTTCCAATGGTATATTTTTCATTTCTGCGTAGAGTTAGCCCCATTAAATCGCCTAAAGGCAGAGCGGAAAGTATTACACCTTATCGGTGCGTTGTTCAGGCGTACCGCCAATATCGGTGCGTTGTTCAGGCGTACCGCCAATATAAGAACCACAATAAGACCCCACCACCCATTAGTTGTGCAGTAAATAAAAACATTCCGGGTTGATTTATCCATGTGCTTGCGGTCAATGTATTCATTCCAGCCCATTACATTCCAGGAACTACGTTCGTACCTCTCTCCGAACCCTTACATTTCATTCCGCTTTCATTTCATGCATTCACCTCAGCACCGCACGGCTTCGGTAATCTCCTTCCTTCCCATTCCGCAAGCTCCATTAATCCAGTCAGTCACTATCCAAGCCCTTTTCCAACGCATTTCCAGCCGTATGTTTTATTTTCTGCGGCGAGTAAGCCCCAATAAAATGAATCCTTTTGGTTTTGATTAGGAATGGTTTCTTTTTCCAAAAGGATTCCAAAAGACAAATACAACAAGGACTTTTTGAGTATAATATTTACCGACAAAAAAAATAAAAAATCTAGCAAAGATAAGGCGGCCAACACAAATCCATACTTTGGGCAGTAAAGGTCAAGCCCTTCGGGTTTTGAGAAAAAATCTCCACACTTACGCAAGCTTCAGGTAGTATTTTTCCCAAAAACCTTGACAGCCCAATCCGTCCGCCTAATAAGATGGCTATATTTTTCTTTTTTTCCTTCGTTTTTTCTTTCTCTTCTTTTCTGGGGGTAAAAATTATTTACGGTCGCAGCAGCTGCTTTTAGTTTTTACCATTTAATCCCTGGGTCATGTGTACTTTCATTATCAAATCTTATCGTTCGGGCGTTATTTATAATATGCCTCATTTTTTCATTTTAAATAAAGGAAATAACAGCGGCAAGCCGCTTGTAGCTCCCTGTCCAAATTGCTTCGTAATTCAATTTAAATGCGAAGAGGAAAAAGAACAAATCTACTGGCTGTCATATAGCTTGTGGCAGTCTAAAGCCTTTTATCCGCTGTTGCGGGGTTCGGTCATTCCGTTTGTAGTTCTTCGGGATGTAAAGTCCTGCCTTTTGGATGGTTTAAATCGGGTGGATGAAAATCCTGCTCAGTTCGAAAAAGCCGTGGCAGCTCTCCGCAGTCTGGAAGCAATGGAAATAAAGTTCAGACAAAACATAAAGCTGGTTCAGGATGCAAAGCGAATGCTTTTTTACAAGTATATTTCATAAATGCTACTTGCTCGCATTAGTTAGCTTCAGCGGAAAAACGAGAATAACTTTTTTCGGGCTCGATGGGACGGCCCCAAAAGTTATTGCCCGTTTTCCGAATGATGGGTGCAAATAATCAGACTATACTCAAGTAATAGATAAGTCATACAAAAGCCCTACATAAGTGCTACATAAGTGCACCCATGATATATCAGCCATAAGTCCACCTTAATTGCCAGGAATGAAAAAAAGCGTTCCATTCGGAACGCCTTTTCGTTAATCAATACCATGTGTTGGTTTTAGAATGTGCTTTGAATTTTCAGTGCATGACCTGCATTAAACAGGTAGTAATCATTACCGGCTTTTTGATAGAATTCAATACCAACCGAGTTCAACACTGTTACATCGTCTGTCATTTCAGGAGCTCCCGGAAGAGCACTGGCAATAACCGTAGGAGCTGCAATGTCCAGTTTAATATCAAGGTATGCCGAGTAGGCTACATTCGATACTTCATTTAGTTCCGGTTGAATTGGCTCATAAATACCGGTTGTTGCATTAAATGCAAAATCTGAAATCACAGACACAGCATTAATCAATCGGAAGTGAGTGGCACCGGATGGAGCAATGACTGATTTTGCCGGATTAAATGCCGGAACTGTCAAGGTTGAACTGTTGCGGTCAACGTTAGCCACCAGTGCAAACGGAGCAATGAACGAACTGTCAAAGCTGAAGTTTCTGTTGAAATTCAAACCAAGCAAGTATTTGCTTTGGGTTGAAATCAAAATGGCGCGATAACCACGAGCCTCAGTCTGATCTTCCAGATTGATTTTTTTCATGATGCCGGTCAATCGACCGGTCAGCTGGGCATCGCTCATTTGTTTCATGAGCATGTTCAAACCAACACGAACAGATTTACCCGCAATAGCACAAGCCGCAAACTCATTCATGTTTTCTCGGGTTCTGACAAACCCGGGATCATTCTTGATTTGCTCACCAGTTGCACCACCCTTTAATCCGGCAAAGTTGCCGGTCATACCTTTAATCTTGAAATGGCGAATCTCGCCGATTGTACCTTTGTACTTTACATGTCCTAATTGTCTGGCCATAGTTGTAAGTTTTTAAATGTTTGTACTAATAATTTTGTTGTAAATGTACAGTGGCAAACGCCTGTGTTATAAATATATAAATAATGCTAAACGATGCTTTTTGATGCTATTCAGCCAATACAATAAATCTATTTTAAAATCAATCCTATAGTTTCAATTAATATGACTGCTCCGGCGACTTTGATTTTCACCTTATTCCAAAAGTCTGTTTTCTTCTTTTGAGTCTTGTAGAAATTTATTGTTGAATCTTTACAAGCAATCAGGTTTTGTTTGCTGTCGATAACGCTTTTTTGTATATCCACTTTCTCTTCCAGTTTTTTGACTTCACAGGAATAATTGTCTATTTCAGAATCGAGACTTTCAATAACACTGTCCTTTTCAATTATTTCAAACTTTAGCCCCCGGACAAGATCTTCGCAAGCGTTCAAACTCTTGTCTCTTTCGAATCGGGCTTGAAGCGTGTCGTTAAGGATGTGCTGTTTGTTGGCTTCTGCTTTTTGAGTGGCGGTATTGGCTTTTTCTTTCGCTAGTTTTGAATTCAAGACTTGAATAACACTATCTTTCTGAAAAAGTAAAATGTTTGCTCTGACTGTGTTTAAACTATCTTCTTTTGACTCGTTTCTGTCTCGCTGGTCAATTGTTGCGGGTTGCGGTGTTTCTTGCTTAAAATCGCATTTTTGAAACAAAAACACTGAATAGATAATCAGTGCCAGGAATACTGTTATGATTTTAAAAAGGCTGTTTGAATTTTTCATAGTTGTATATATTCTCCGTTTTTATATTTGAGTATCTGGTTGCGGTTTCGGTTGCTTTTAAAGCTCACATGAACCCAGTCAGGTTGGCGGTCATTTCCTTTCTCCCAAATCAACTGGTCGAACTGGAAGTGGTCACGAATGGTTTGAAATAGCTTTGCATTATCAAAACATTCAATGTCCGCAGCTTCGCCTTTGGTGTGTTGGCTGATAGGTTTTTGAGCCCCGCCAATAGCTTTGTTTACCGCTAAAGTTCTGAAGCCGGAATTCACGGCTATCGGCTCATCAATCATTTCCCGGAGTGGATCCAGAATATTTTTTACCAGCTCCTTCAGCTTTTGAATTTGTATTGATCCAGGTGTGTTGTCTAGATTCTCATGGGTTACTGTCAATTCTTCCAATGAGAAGTATTTTCCTAGTTTGTTCATGATTGTTTCTTGTTGAAGAATTGGAGGATAAATGCACACACGCCACCGGCAATGGCAATGTACTTCAGATAGCAGTCCGGAATAGCTGTTTTAAACTCCGCTGGTAATGCAGCATAATACAAGGGTAGTGCAGCAATGGCACTGGAAATAAGTTGGAAGAAACGAGCTAAAACAGGAGTTTCAGCTTTCCACCAGTCAGGCAGTTTGAATAATACTTTTTTCATACAGTTGATTTTTTTCTTGTAAATGTACAAGTCAATCAACTGTGTAATAAATACATGAACAACGCTAAACGATGCTTTTTGATGCTATAAAACAAGCCCTGGTGATGAAATCACTAGGGCTTACAAAATAATTATTGAGTTTCAGAAAGATGGTTTGATTAATTTGAACAACAAAGGAGTTTTTCTTTTAAAAGCCTAGGAATGAAATCAATCACACTAATATGAAATTGTATTTATTTGTGTTTTATCTGACTATTTGTTTTGCCATTGTTTTACCCAATAAAAAATAAACGGCTTACACATATGTGTAAGCCGTTTATAATCAACAGTCGGGATGACAAGATTCGAACTTGCGACCACTGGTCCCCCAGACCAGTACTCTAAACCGGGCTGAGCTACATCCCGCTATTTTTTTAGTGGCACAAAAGTAACAAAAAATTTAATTCCTGAAAAATATAAACCCTATTATTTGCACTAAAATTTCAATCTTTTTTTTCGCTTAAAATATTTGTTTAATCCTCTCTTTCCGGCTCTGCACCTCAATTTTATTTTATTAAAATTATCGTTCTTCTTTTGTCTTTATTCTGCTGTCTGCTGACCTTTGTCTTTCGTCTTTTATCTTTTGTCTTTTATCTTTCGTCTTTAAAATCACATCAACGGACTGAAAAGTCGTGCAAATGATTCTTTCAATTTCTGCCGTCTTTTTCTGTTTACCCACGCTTCTAATGTAAATTCAACGCAATTTTCCATGTCATTTACAAAAAGATCTTTAAGCTTTAAGGCAGTTTTAGTCTCGTAGATAAATGCATTGGCCTCAAAATTATGCACAAAACTCCGTTCGTCCAGGTTGCAGGAACCAACAATGGATATTGAATCATCGATAACAATGGCTTTGCTGTGCAGAAATCCATTTTTGTAATGAAAAACACGTACACCTGCTTCAAGTGCTTCACCAAGAAAACTAAAGGTACTTGCGTCGGATAGTCGGGAGTCGGAACGAAATGGTATCATCAGCCGCACCTCTACCCCACTCAGCGATGCCATTTGAATGCAGGACGCAATCACTTCATTGGGCATAAAATAGGGTGATTGAATATAAATGTACCTGGTGGCCGACATAATAGCCGAAGCAATACCTTGCATAATGGCTTCCCAGTCGCTATCGGGGCCACTGCTCACTATCTGAACCAAATTTGTATCAAAAACCTCAGGTGTGGGAAAATATTTCTCATCGGTAATCAGCTTTCTATCCACAAAATACCAGTCCACCAGAAACAGCAACTGAAGCCCGTGAACCGCAGCACCCTGAAAACTAACAAAAGTGTCGCGCCATTTGCCAAGTGTATTTCCATAAATATAGCGATCTGCAACATTCAAGCCACCTGTAAAACCAATTTTCCCATCAACAATAACCAGTTTGCGATGATTGCGGTAATTGATACGACTATTTGAAAATTGAAAGCGAAAACGAAAGGGCAAAAATGAACGTACATACACGCCTGCATCACGTAATGATTTTAGATATCTTTTCGACAAATCAAAACTCCCCCAATAATCGTAAATCATGCGCACCCGAACGCCTTCCTGAGCTTTTTGGATGAGTATTTCGCGCAATTGATTGGAGATTTTATCATCATCAAAAATAAAGAACTCAATATGAATATGCTCCTTGGCATTGCGAATGGCATTGAAAACAGCATCAAAAGTCCTTTCGCCGGTAGGTAGAATTTCAATTTTATTATATGCATATCCGGCAGCATCGCTGTTCTTATAAAGCATTTTGATGAGGTTCAACTGATTATCGCTCATCAAACCGGCATCCAACTTACTAATATCGAATGACGCAACAGGTCTATCGGTTACGCGGCGGATACTCTTCTTAGAGATGATTTTTTTCTTGCGTAAATCCTGACCAAAAAGCACATAGAAAAACATACCGAGCACCGGAACAAACAGCAATACCAGCACCCACGAAAGGGAACGCGCGGGATTTCTGTTCTCTAGTAACAACACAGAGATAATACTTATCAATGTGTAAATGTATACGGCTAAAAAAACAAAAAACAGTATTCGAGTCATCGATTATTATTGATTTAAGTATTCGATAATATATAACACTCTATAATTAAATTAAAACAAATAGAAGAATAGAACGACATTACATTTTGACTATTACTTGTTTTTCTTCCAAACTAGCCCCTAATTTCTTTTTATGTTTGTATAAAATAACCATTCATGCCCCTCGAATGTTCGACAGCAAGAAGGTTGCAGTGGTAGTAACGGAGCGGCAATACCGTCATTAATCACAACCGGGGAGACCTCAACGTTTGCTTCGTCCCAAAGCCCCGATTGAATAAAACTGGTCAACAACTGTGCGCCTCCTTCTATCAAAACAGAATGAATATTTCGTTCGTAGAGCTTTTGAAGAATGGTTGGTAAAACATCATTATCAAAATCAACTTTTACAAACTCCACATGCGTTTTATTGGGTTTTTCCACCTCACTAAAAACAATGGTAGGTACACTTCCATCCAGCAGATTTGCATTTTCCGGAATACGTCCTTGCCTGTCGAGCGCCACACGAATAGGCGATTTCCCGGACCAATTGCGCACTGTAAGCGACGGATTATCCAACAAAACCGTATTGGAGCCTACCATTATGGACTGGTTTTCGGAACGCATTTGGTGCGTCAATTGTCGGGTGATGTTATTCGAAATAATTAGTGGTGGCTCAGAGACATCAGTACGCTTTCGATCGATAAAACCATCGTGCGTTTGCGCCCATTTCAATAAGATATAAGGACGTTGTTGTTCCTGAAAGATAAAAAAACGTTTGTTCAATTCCCTACATTCTTCTTCCAACACACCAATTTCCACTTCAATACCGGCATTGCGAAGTATTTCTACCCCTCGTCCTGCCACTTTCGGGTTAGGATCGAGCGTACCGATAATCACACGCGGAATACCACTTTTCACTATCAAATCAGCACATGGCGGTGTTTTGCCATAATGCGAACAAGGCTCCAGATTGACATACAAAGTGGCACTTTTCAGCAATTCTTTGTCTTTCACCGAATGAATGGCATTAGGTTCGGCATGCGGTTCGCCAAAACGTTGATGGTATCCTTCGCCTATTATTTTGTCGTTAACAACCAGCACTGCGCCCACCATGGGGTTTGGCGCCACATAACTAACACCATATTGTGCCAGTTGAAGGCAGCGGTGCATGTACTTTAATTCATAATTCATAATTCACAATTCATTGCATTTCAATTAAAGAGCTTATTGTCATATTAGCACATTTGAGCTATCTTTGCACTATGCAATCCTCTATTACCCATATCCAAACGGAACTTCAGGGACTCTATCCCGAAACGGAAATCCGAAGCTTCACGAATCTGATCATCGAAAAGCTAACCGGTTTTTCGCGCACTCAAATTATCCTTAACAAAAATACTCTTTTTTGTGATATACAACGTCATGAAATTGAAAGTTTTATCGAATTATTGAAAAAACACGTTCCGATACAATACATTTTGGGCGAAACGGAGTTTTACGGACTTCCGTTTAGGGTAAACGATTCGGTACTTATTCCACGCCCCGAAACGGAGGAATTGGTGGATTGGATTCGCTCCGAGAATAACCGCAACAAAGCCTTAAACATCTTGGATATTGGAACTGGAAGCGGTTGCATTGCCATTGCATTGAAACATGAGTTCCCAAATGCAGCAGTCGAGGCTTTTGATATCTCGGACAAAGCGCTGGCGACAGCTCGCAGCAATGCCGGGTTGAATAAACTGGACGTTGAGTTTTCGAAAGTCGATATTCTGAACGTGGCGGATCAAAGCAAGAAATGGGATATTATCGTCAGCAATCCACCTTACATTCCTGAGTTGGAAAAAAGTGAGATAGAAGCAAATGTACTGGAACATGAACCCCATCTGGCTTTGTTTGTGCCTGATAATGACCCGCTACTTTTCTATCGTCACATTGCACTTTTTGCAAAAAAGCAATTAAACCCGAATGGAAAACTATATTTCGAAATTCATCGCGACTACGGAAAGGGATGTGTGGAATTACTCGCTTCGTTGGGTTTCTCGGAAATTGAATTGCGAAAAGACATTTCGGGAAATAACAGAATGATTCGTTCAGTGATCAGTAATCAGTAAACAGTTATCAGTTCGTCTAATATTTTTCATCCGTTGTCTGCTGTCTTTTATCTTTTGTCTTTTGTCTTTTGTCTTTCTTATCTACCCACTATCATGATTAAAATGCATAAAAACCACCCATGGATTCATTATTTGTTGTTATTGTTTGGTGTATTTTGCATTTCGTGGTCTGCGATATTGGTAAAACTGGCCGGGATTAGTGGATTTGGGTCAGGATTTTATCGCATGTTGTTCGGCACCATTGGTATCATTCCTGTGTGGCTCTATTTCAAAAAGCCCATTACCGACCTGAAAGGTGTGAAAGTAGCCATTATCTGCGGATTGCTTTTTGCCTGCGACATTGCGTTGTGGAACAGTTCCATCATGCTTTCAAAAGCGTCTATATCTACACTTTTGGCCAATCTGGCTCCGGTGTGGGTGGGCATTGGTGCGCTTCTTTTTATGAAAGAGAAACCCACCAGAATTTTCTGGATCGGCACCATTATTTCCATTTTAGGGGTGACGATTATTATTGGCGTAAATCAGATATTGGAAGCCCGACTGAATTTTGGCAATGCGCTGGCCATTTTTGCCAGCATGTTCTACGGTGCCTACCTGCTCACCGTGCGCAAAGGCCGAAACTCGCTCGACACCTTTTCATTCACCACCATATCCATGGTATCGAGCACGGTATTGCTGGGTCTGATTTGCCTCTTCACTTCCACCCCACTCTGGGGTTTTAGCACCCAAACATGGTTGGCATTGGGTACGTTGGGCATCATTCCGCAACTACTCGGTTGGCTGGCCATCAATCAGGCGCTGGGACATATTCGCCCGACAGTGGCATCGGTAAGTTTGCTGAGCCAAACCGTTTTTACAGCTATTTTCTCGGTTCCTATTCTTGGCGAAATGCTTACACTGCAAGAAATGGCGGGAGCTGTAGTGGTATTGGTGGGGATTTATTTGGTGAATAGGCGGTAGAGAAACACAAGCTTTAGAAAGATAATTATTAACTCTGACAGCACCCGGAGACCTTCTTGATAATTAACAAAGGGGGAGTCATTCTTAAAATATTTCTACAACATAACGTTAATGTATCAATATTTTAATTATATTTGCCCAATCTTAAAATCTATCAGCTATGTCTCGAAAAATCAAATTCCACACATTCAATGTACTCTTTCAGCTATTCGCCTCTCTGGCCGACAGAACCGGTGGATGGCGCATGTTTGTACGTCCGAAATTGCTGCTCGGGTCGCTTATTATGGGCTTGGGACTCATGAGTTACGAACAAGCGGTGGCACAAAACCCAGCAAACAAGAAAACATCCAACGACAACAAGACACTAAACAACAAAGACGCTGCACAATCAAAAAAAGTAGATGAAAATGTTTTGTGCTATGTTATTACCGAGCAAATGCCAACTTATCCCGACGGTGATGCAGCATTGATGGCATTTATATCCAAGAATTTAAAATACCCCGAAGAAGCTATCAAGAAAAGAATTGAAGGAAAAGTAATCTTAGGCTTTGTTATAGATAGCACAGGTGTAGTTAAGAACGTGAGTGTATTACGCTCACTCGAACCTGCTTGCGATAAGGAAGCAATAAGAGTTGTAAAACTTTTGCCCAGATGGATTCCCGGCAAACAGGATGGAAAAAAGGTAAATATCAGATACACCCTACCCGTTATCTTTAAACTTCCAAAGGAATAATTATGTCAAGAAAAATAAAATTCCACACATTCAATGTACTATTTCAACTATTCGCTTATCTGGCTGACAAAACCGGTGGTTGGAGAGTATTTGTACGTCCGAAATTGCTGTTGGGATCGTTGATTGTAGGTTTGGGGCTGGCAAGTAATATGCCGATAAGTGCTCAAAAACAATCGAGAAAAACGATTACAAATTCGACAAGTAGGAATAAAACAAATAATGCTACTCCTAAAACTATTAAATCTACAAACGAAGATCCCATTTACGAAGTAGTGGATCAAATGCCTGAATTTCCGGGCGGAATTGGCGCTTTAATAGGGTTTATTTTAAGAAACAGAACTCCTCAACCCATGGTTCAATGTTACAATGGCATTGAAGGCAAGACGATTTGCCGTTTTATCGTTGAGAAAGATGGAAGTTTGAGCGATATAAAAATAGTACGATCACTCGACCCTGATTTAGATAAAGATGATCTAAGAATACTTAAAATGCTCCCTAAATTTATACCTGGCAAGCAAAACGGCAAAGTCGTTCGTACTTATTATACAATTCCTATTATTCATAAGCTTTACGAATAATACACATGCTCAACCTCCAACATATCGCTTTTGAAACTACCGACCGTTGCAACCTCGATTGTGTATATTGTTATAATATATGGAAAACGGATGCCGTGGAACGGGTTCCGTTTAATTCATACACAAAAGCAATAGAGACGCTTAAAAAACTGTTTAGCGTTGCTAATATTCAATACGTGGCATTCACGGGTGGTGAGCCCTTTCTGTCGGAGCGTTTTGCGGAAGTGATACTATTTTGTCGCATTGAAGGCAAGCAGGTAACCCTTATCAGCAACGGTACGCAGGGCAAAGCCAAAGATTATAAGCAGCTCATTAAACTCGGCGTTGGGTTGTTCGAATTTCCTATCCACTCTGCACAAGCGGATATTCACGACCACATGGTGCAAGTGCCAGGCAGTTGGCAAAAGTCAGTGACCTCCACCCGCGAGGTGTTACAACTTGGCGGAAGCGTGGTTCCGGTAGTGGTTATCACCAAACACAATGTAAATCAATTAGGCGAAACGCTCGAATTTATAAACTCGCTGGGTTGCAAACGCATCATGCTCAACCGCTACAATATCGGTGGAAAAGGTTGTGCAAATCCCATGGAAGTTTCGGCTACAGCTGCAGAATTGCGCAGTGCTTTTGCGGTCGCCAACGACAAAGCAATGGAGCTGGACCTCTGCCTCACCGCCAACGTTTGCTCACCCATCTGCCTACTCAATCCGGCCGACTATCCGCTTATCGGTTTCGGACATTGTTCGTTCGACGTGCTTAAACGCCCCATAACATTGGATATAAACGGGAACATACGCCTTTGTAATCATTCTCCCGTAGTGGTCGGCAATATCTACCAAAAGGAGTTGGATGAAATTCTTTACTCCGACTATACCACCCAATGGGAAACCTCCGTGCCAGATCTCTGCAAACCCTGCTCCCAGTGGTCGTTATGCAAAGGCGGTTGCCGTGCAGCATCCGAACAGTGTTTTGGCACATTAGCTAAAGAAGATCCGATTATCAATTACATACCAACAGTTTAATACACATCAATATGAAAAAAATCATTTATTTATTATCACTCGCTGCACTAGTCTATTCTTGCGAACCAAAAGCGTCCGAACAGGCACCTGCAAATAGTGAAGTTATGGCAATGTCTTCATTAAGTAAAGCAGAAGTAAAAAATGACGTAGCTATTTCTGTTGCAGATGTGCGTAATTCAGAACAAGGCGCAGTAGATTATGCAGACGTAGAATCCACCGTAGATGAGTCTTCTCCACGTAGACAAAGCGAAGAACCTAAAAAACCAACTCCGCAGGTTATCAAGAAAAAAATCATCAAGGATGGCAGACTTGGATTGCAGGTAAAAAACGTTGAAAAAGCGAAACTACATATCGATTCATTGGTAAAAAGTGTTGGCGGCTATTACGCCAGTGAGAATTTGCAAAATTCAGATCAAGCATCAGGCTATCAACTAACCATACGCATCCCGGTCATCAGCTTCGAGAAATTTATTTCGTCGGCAGAAAACGGTAGCGGCAAAGTGCTTTTCAAAGAAATTACCGCTCGCGATGTGACAGAAGAGTTTGTTGATTTACAAACCCGACTTGCAAGTAAACGAAATTCATTGGCACGTTACAATGAAATCATGAAAAAGGCAAGTTCGGTTAAAGATATTGTTGAGATTGAAGAAGCTATCCGGGTGTTACAGGAAGAAATTGAAAGTTCGGAAGGCAAATTACGTTTTTTGATCGATTGTGTAGATTACAGCACCTTGAACCTCACCATCTCAACAGAAAAAGATTTCACCTACAAACCTGTAAAACGCGACAGTTTCTGGGAAAAATGGAAAGAATCAATTGTTGAAGGTTGGTTTGGAATGGTTGATTTTATTTTATGGTTATTCGGCATGTGGCCATTCTTGATTATTGTTACCGTATTATTTTTCCTGATCCGCAAATGGTTTAGAAAACGTAGACTGAGAAAACAACAATCCAAATAATCTAAAAGAGACGCACGGCCAGCGTCTCTTTTTTATTCGAGTAAAAATGTATTTTAATTCATTCTTAAAACAAGAAAAATAGTTACATTTGTCCTTTCAAAAAAAATCACTGCTTACCCTTATTTTCAAAAAATATGAAAAAGGAATATTCTTTAGAGGAATTGTTGCACAAAGCAGCTTCCTATTGCTCCATCTCCGAACACTGCGTATCGGAAGTCGAAACAAAATTAGATGCTTGGTGCGTAGGTTGCAACGATAAATCCACCATTATCAAACGTCTGATAGCCGAAGATTTCATCAACGAAAAACGCTTTTGCATCTACTTTGTAAAGGACAAATTCCGCTTCAACAAATGGGGTAAAATAAAAATTTCCTTTGCCCTCAAAGGGAAAGGAATAGATAATGCTTTGATTTCAGAAGCATTAAACACCATCGACGATGGTGAATACGAGGAACTGCTAGCCTCTATCCTGAAAACAAAACTGGTTGGGTTGAAGTACGAATTTGAATATGAAAAACAAGGTAAGTTGTTCCGCTTCGCTCAAAGTCGCGGATTCGAAAACAATGTGATAGAAAAAGCACTTCGCTCTATTAATCATTAATCGTTAATCGCTAACCATTTATTACATCTATGAATTATTCAGCCAAAGAAGAAAGATACAACACCTACTCGCACGCCATCGGGGTTGGGTTCGGAATCATAGCCGGAGCTTTCCTGCTACAAAAAGCCATCGCATCGCAAAACCCGTGGGCAATAGCCAGCGACATTGTTTTTGTCATCTCCATGGTGCTTATGTACCTTTCATCAACGCTTTATCACGC
This sequence comes from uncultured Paludibacter sp., assembly GCA_963664445.2. Lineage (GTDB taxonomy): Bacteria > Bacteroidota > Bacteroidia > Bacteroidales > Paludibacteraceae > Paludibacter. Next base: position 1,108,345 of record CAXXUM010000005.1, on the reverse strand, counting down.
AGAAAAGAATCATAAGACAAAAGCACTCCGCCGCAAGTTCGACCATGCAGCCATCTATATCCAAATTGCAGGAAGCTACACACCTTTTACACTGGTCGTGCTTCGCGAAAATGGAAGTTGGGGCTGGTCGTTATTTGGAATTATCTGGGCGGCTGCTGTTTTTGGAATTTCTTTGAGCTTTATGAACCTGAAAAAAGGTAGTAAACTCGAAACAATTTGCTATGTTGCCATGGGTTGGGTGGTAGTTATCGCTTTCAAACCATTGATTGATTCACTAGCTGCCACCAATTCCATGCCTGTACTCTATTGGCTTATTGCCGGAGGGTTATTTTACACAGTTGGCGCCGTATTATACTCTTTCAAAAAAATTCAGTACACCCACGCCATCTTTCATTTGTTTGTACTTGGCGGAAGCATTTGTCATTTTGTGGCCATTTGGCTGATAAAAATTTGATATTTGCTTCGCGTTATTTTGCCTACGGCGATATTTACTCCCTTCGGTCGCGATACTAATTGTCAACTATTAACTGTCAACTATCAATTGATGAACCCTCCTCCCAATATTCGTCCATTTCTATAAAACACAGCCGTTTGTCCGGGTGCAATTGATTCGAGCGGTTCGGCAAGTTCAACCCTGGCAGTTCTGTTTTCCAGAAAAATGACGCGACTCAAGGTATTTTGTTTGCGGTAACGAATCCGGCAATAAATATCAAACTCTGCGCTAAAAAGCGAAGTGTCAACTACGTTTACATCCCTGATAACAAATTCGGACTTGTACATGCTTTTCAGCGGAGCCAACATCACTTCATTCGTTTCGGGGCGAATTTCTTTTACAAACACTTTTCGGTTCAAATGCATCAATCCACGTCGTTGCCCCACCGTGTAAAGCGGAAAACCGTCATGTCTACCCAACACATTTCCATCTTCGTCTAAAAAATTACCGGGGTAAATATACTTTTCCGGCTCTGCGAGTTGTCTTTTTAGAAACGGACGATAATCGCCCGAGCAGAAGCACGCTCCAAGACTATCTTTTTTCTCCGAAACTTTTATATATCCACGACTGGCAGCCATGGCGCGAACTTCAGTTTTATGGAATTGACCCAGTGGAAAAACAATGCGCGAAAGTTGCGCTTGCGTAAGCCCCCAAAGAAAGAACGATTGATCTTTATCAGGATCTTTACCTTCAGTCACAAAATAGTGCCCATTCGCCTCTATGATATTCACATAATGACCCATAGCCACTTTCTCGCAACCTAGTCGATCCGCTTCCTCCAATATCAGCTTCCATTTCAACTCATTATTGCACTTCACACAAGGAAAGGGTGTACGTCCGGCAAGATACTCATCCATAAAATACTGCACCACATTTGCCCGAAAAACATCGAGAGCATCATAGGTGATATGCTCAATTCCAAGTTGCCCGGCAAGCCGGATGGCATCATGCAAATGATTATTCTCACCCTCTTCCCAAAAGCGAAAAGTAATGCCCACTACATCGTAGCCTTGTTCCAATAAAAGAATGGCAGCAACCGAACTATCGGTGCCGCCACTCATACCTAATAATATGCGTTGTTTCATAAATGTGTCGACAGACAAAGGGCGACAATCGACTTTTGTCTTTTTTGTCTATTTAGAAAGGTAAATCACTACCTTCAGATGCAGCCGGAGCCACTTCGAAAGGTGCTGCAGAAGCTGAACCAACTGCAACAGGTGCATTTCCAGAAACGTTTTTATCAATTTTCCATGCACGGATAGTTGTGTACCAACGGCCATTGTACTCGCGACTTTCAACATCAAAACTCACATTTACTGTTTCATCTATAGCGATAGGAAACTGATCAATTTTATCGCCGAAAAGATTAAAACACACCTTTTTCGGATATTGATCGGCTGTTTCCAGTACATAATCTTGTGAACGCCATGTTCCATTTTTTCCTTGACCTGTTGCAATCGGCAACACGGCAATAATTTTTCCTGAGATTTCCATTCTGCTTGTTCTTTTATTTTATTTTAGAACTACAAAGATAATGAAGAATAAATTAAGTTCAAAGAATAAAACACTTAATTTAATCTCTTCATGTAGGAAAACAATCCAATTCGCCACAACTATAATTGACAGACCGCATATAGTCACAAATCTACAACGCTAAAAAATAAATTGAACATAAGCATTTAAAATTTTGTTTATAGAACAAACTAAAAAACACTTTAAATTTATTCGTATGAAGAAAAACATGGGATCTTTCGACAAATTAATCCGTCTTGCAGCGGCAATCGTACTAATTATTCTTTTTTATTCCGGGGTGATAACCGGCACGATAGGAATTATCGCATTGGTAGTTGCACTTGTATTGACAGTTACAAGTCTGATTAGCTTTTGCCCACTTTACACTCTGTTAGGCATCAGAACCTGTAAAAAGGAATAGCCTTCATTCTCATATAAAAACAGCATTTCATTTCGATAGTTGAAATGAATTGCCGTTTTTATCTTGTCAAATTACATGACTATACTTATCGTTTAGAACACTGATTTTTAATTAAATACTACGCTAAAGAAATCTATTCTTAAACTGAACACTCCTGAAAGGAAATAACGATTTGCAATCTCTACCTAGCAATTGAAAAATAAATGTATTTAATCACAGCTTAATTTTGTCAATCAGACAGAATTTTGTACTTTTGTGGCGAAAACAGAAAAAACTCAATTTTAAACAATAAATAAAATGATTAAAGTAGGTATCAATGGTTTTGGCCGTATCGGACGCTTAGTTTTCCGTGCAGCTCAAGAAAGAAACGATGTTCAAATCGTTGCTGTAAATGATCCATTTATGGATATTGACTACATGGTTTACATGTTGCAGTATGACACAGTTCACGGAAGATTCCAAGGAACTGCAGAACACAAAGATGGTAAATTAGTTATCAATGGTAAAGAAATTGCATTTTTTGCTGAAAAAGAACCAGCTAACATTGGTTGGGGTGCTGTAGGCGCTGACTATGTTGTTGAATCAACTGGTGTTTTCACTACTATCGACAAAGCAGGTCTTCACTTGAAAGGTGGTGCAAAAAAGGTAGTTATCTCTGCTCCATCTAACGATGCTCCTATGTTTGTTTGCGGTGTAAACTTAAACGAATACAAAGCTAACATGGACGTAGTTTCTAACGCATCTTGTACTACTAACTGTTTGGCTCCTATGGCTAAAGTTATCAACGACAACTTCGGAATTCTTGAAGGTTTGATGACTACGGTTCACGCTGCTACTAACACTCAAAAAACAGTTGATGCTCCTTCTGCAAAAGACTGGCGTGGTGGTCGTTCTATCTTAGGAAACATTATCCCTTCTTCTACTGGTGCTGCTAAAGCTGTAGGTAAAGTAATTCCTGAATTGAATGGCAAATTAACTGGTATGGCTTTCCGCGTTCCAACTGCTGACGTTTCTGTAGTTGACTTAACTGTACGTTTGGAAAAAGCTGCATCTTACGATGAAATCAAAGCTGCTATGAAATTAGCTTCTGAAACTACTATGAAAGGTATCCTAGGATATACTGAAGATTCAGTTGTTTCTTCTGACTTTATCCACGAAACTCGTACTTCTGTATTTGATGCAGGTGCTGGTATCGCATTGAACGGTAACTTCGTAAAATTAGTTAGCTGGTATGACAATGAGTGGGGTTATTCTAACAAAGTGTTAGACTTGATCGCACACATGGATTCAGTAAAATAAGCTGACCTATTATAAAATTTAAAAATCCCTTGCAACAGTTGTTGCAAGGGATTTTTTTCTTACTGCTTAATGCTTGCCTGTGAATTACAACAAATCACTTGCCAGTTCCGACAAATAGCTCCGCTCTCCTTTAACTAAATTGACATGAGCAAAAATACTCTGCCCACGCATCCGATCAATCATATATACCAAACCATTTGACAGCATATCAAGATAAGGTGAATCAATTTGCTGAATATCGCCTGTAAACACTATTTTTGTTCCTTCACCTGCGCGGGTAATAATGGTCTTTACTTCATGCGGAGTAAGATTTTGCGCTTCGTCAATAATAAAAAATGTTTCGCTCAAACTTCTCCCTCTGATATAAGCCAATGCCTCAATCACCAACTGTTCATTATGTTGCATATCTTCAATGAGCTTAATTTCTTTGCCCTGATACGAAAAATTATGTTTTATCACGTTTAAATTATCAAACAAAGGCTGCATATATGGCGCCACCTTTTGTTTTTCGTCACCCGGCAAAAACCCAAGATCCTTATTCCCCAACGCTACGATTGGCCGTGCCAGCAAAATTTGTTTATAAGTCTCATTTTTATGAAGTGCGGCAGCCAATGCGAGCAAGGTCTTTCCCGTTCCCGACTTACCTGTCAATGCCACTAATTTCACATCATCATCCAATAGCACGTTCATCGCAAATGTTTGCTCGGCATTACGGGGTTCTATACCAAAACAACGCTCTTTCTCAACCCGCTTTACCATCCCTGTATGTGGGTTATATCTTGCCAACACACTCGAACGAACACTCTTCAGCACAAAACAATCTTGTGGTTCTATATCCGATGCAAATTCCAAATCCTCCAGCGGAATAGTTCCACCATTAGAATACAATCTGTCAATAAGTTCAGGTGGCACATTTTCGTAAATCTCATGATTACGTTCAAAAATATTGAAATCAGTCACTTTATCATTAATATAATCCTCTGAATCAAGCCCTAATGAAAGTGCCTTCATGCGCAAATTAATATCTTTACTTATCAAAATGCACTTCTGCTTGGGTTTAGATTCCCGCAAGGTATAAGTAGCTGCCAAAATACGATGATCGGATGTTTTTTCTAAAAACGACTTAGAAATCACATCGGGGTATTCACCACCAGTCAAAATAAACAATTTCCCTTTTCCATCACCAAGGTCGGCACCTTTCTTAAATAACTTATCATCTGCAATCAAATCTAACTCACGTGCAAACTCACGTGCATTGAAATTAATCTGCTCGTTCCCTTTTTTGAAATGATCAAGTTCTTCTAATACCACAATCGGGATATAAATGTCGTTTTCCTCAAAATTATGAAGACATTTATAGTCATGCAAAATAACATTGGTGTCTAAAACAAAATTTTTCTTCGTTCCCATAATGTATAACTATTTAATAATGAACATTCAACTATTAACAACGTACTGTGCACTAAATATACGAATTATATTGAACTAAATATAACACTCGACAATTAAATTTTTAATAATATTTTTTACTCAAAAATAAATTTTAAACTTGCGAAATACACCAAAAAACTTTTCACAAAATTTCGTTCAACTCATAACAAAACGTAACAATAAAAGCTAATATAAATAAAACTTTGGCTTAATTCTTGAAATACAATATAACCGAAAAATAGAAACCTGAATAAATTTTTTTTTCAGCTAACCTTCCAACCAAAGACCTATTTTTATGTTATACAACATATAAATGAATTACTTTTCGGTTAATAATATTATTTTGTTGACAACTTATGCGAAATTAACATTGCAGAACCCGAAATTGTAGTATCTTTGCAATCATTTTAAATTTGAAATTCATGGCAGAAATTCTGAAACCCGAATATATCTTTGAAACAAGTTGGGAAGTCTGTAATATGGTGGGTGGAATATATACAGTGCTATCAACACGCGCTGCTACATTACAAGAAACCAACCCCGATAAGCTTATTTTTATCGGTCCGGATGTATGGGAAGATAAACTCAATCCATATTTCGAAGAATCGGTTGACATGTATGCGGATTGGAAGACTTTTACCGAAAAAGAGTACCACCTGAAGATTCGTGTTGGGCGTTGGACAATCCCGGGACGCCCAATTGCTGTTCTTGTAGATTTCCTACCATTAATGGAGAAAAAAGATGAAATCTATGGTGAAATCTGGGAGCAAGTAGGCGTAAATTCAATGCCTGCTTATGGCGACTATGATGAATCATCGATGTTCGGTTACTCAACAGGAATAATTATCGAGAGTTTTTATCGTTTTTTCAATTTAAAAAAAGAACAACAAGTAGTCGCACACTTTAACGAATGGATGACCACCTTCGGGGCTTTTTATATCAAAAAACATTTACCCGAAGTAGCTACTTTATTTACCACACACGCCACATCTATAGGTCGTTCAATAGCTGGAAATCATAAACCACTGTACGACTATATAAACGAATACAACGGTGACCAAATGGCTTACGAACTAAATATGGTTTCGAAACACTCCACCGAAAAAATTGCTGCTCATATTGTTGACTGCTTCACCACGGTAAGTGAAATTACGGGAATTGAATGTGAACAATTATTGGAAAAGAAGCCTGATATTATTACCCCAAACGGTTTTGAAGATGACTTTGTACCCCAAGGACGCAAATTCACCACTGCAAGAAAAGAGGCACGTGCAACCTTACGAAATGTAGCAGAAACGCTACTTGGCTACGAACTAACCGAAGATGCCTTATTAGTAAGTACTGCAGGTCGTTACGAATTTAAAAACAAAGGAATCGACACCTTTATCGAATCTTTGAAATTATTGTCCGAAAATCCTAGTTTGGAAAAAGAAATCGTAGTTTTCATTATGGTACCGGCCTATATAAAAGGGGCAAGATTAGATTTAGCAACAAGTCTACAAAACACTGAAATGAAGTTTAACTCTTCGAACAGATTTACGACTCACGATCTACACGACTATTATACTGACCCGGTCATGTCGACCATTCATTGGTTCCACTTCACCAACCAACAAACACAAAAAGTAAAAATCATTTTTGTACCGTCATATTTGAATGGTGCCGATGGTATTTTCAACAAACCATATTACGACTTAGTAATAGGAATGGACTTAACTATATTTCCATCGTATTACGAACCATGGGGTTACACCCCTCTTGAAAGTGTAGCTTTTGCTGTTCCAACGATTACTACAGACCTATCGGGTTTTGGTCAGTGGATATCTCACGAAACACAGGAAATTGAGAATGGTGTAGGTGTCATTCACCGGTCGGATTACAACGGGTATGTAGTAGCAACTAAAATTGCGGAAATGATTGCTCGATTTGCAGCCTGCAATGAAACTGAAGTAAAAAAAATCCGAAAAAAAGCATCGGTTTTTGCCGAGAAAGCACTTTGGAAACACTTTATTCAATACTACGACACGGCTTATAACATCGCACTAACAAATAAGAACAAAAGGATCGGTTAGTTTTAGCTCAAAAGATTAATTGCAAACGTTTGAAATCTATATAAAAGGTTTTTGAACGAAATGCAATATAATCTATTCGTTTTTCCCTATTTTTGTACAACAATTCGGGTTTAAAAATTTAAATAATTCATTCTCTATTAGTTATAGTAGGTTTTATAAAAGAAAAAAGCATGAAAATTAAAGTCAACAACGTAAACGAGTCAAATTTAAAAGAGATTAGCGTAAAAACCTTTTTACCTGCTAACTTGAGTAAATTAGAAGAAATTGCCCAAAACATCTGGTGGGTATGGGACACAAATGCAAAAAATTTGTTTAGACAAATTGATAAAGCTGCTTGGATTGAGGCTCAATCGAACCCAGTGCTATTGCTCAACATTTTAAGTTACGAGAAACTTGTTGCCATGGGCAACGATGTTGAATTTATCAAAAAAGTGGATGCAGTATACGAAGATTTTCAAGCGTATCTAAATGCACCAAAAAATATTGAAAAACCGTCTGTAGCCTATTTCAGCATGGAGTACGGTCTGACTGAGGTATTGAAAATCTATTCGGGTGGTTTAGGTGTTTTAGCCGGTGACTATTTAAAAGAAGCCAGCGATTGCAACGTAGACTTAACAGCAGTTGGATTTTTATATCGCTACGGTTATTTCACACAGTCATTATCCGTTGATGGACAGCAAGTAGCAGTTTATGAAGCTCAAAACTTCAACAACCTTCCAATTCAACAAGTAAAAGATGCCAATGACGAACCGATTTTAGTTGAAGTTCCTTATCCGGGTCGTATTGTGTACGCTTACTTGTGGAAAGTAGCTGTAGGACGCATTTCACTTTATCTGTTAGACACAGACAACGACATGAACAGCGAGTACGACCGACCAATTACTCACCAACTTTATGGTGGAGATTGGGAAAACCGCATGAAACAAGAGTTTTTACTCGGTGTGGGTGGTATTTTAGCGTTGAAAAAATTGGGTATCGAAAAACAGGTTTATCACTGTAACGAAGGACATGCCGCACTTATCAATGCACAACGATTGGCTGACCTGATTGCCGATAAAAAACTATCATTCAACGAAGCATTAGAAGTTGTTCGCGCAAGTTCATTGTATACAGTTCACACACCGGTTCCTGCTGGTCACGATAGCTTCGAAGAAGGTTTGTTCAGCAAATACATGAGCGAATTTGCAGGCAAATTGCAACTGTCATGGGATGAATTTATTGATATGGGACGTGAACACCCGGGTGATCATTCTGAGAAATTCAGCATGAGTACTTTTGCGTGTAATACTTGCCAGGAAGTAAACGGTGTAAGCTGGTTACACGGAAAAGTATCACAAGAAATGTTCCAACCAATATGGAAAGGATATTTCCCTGAAGAACTACATGTTAGCTATGTAACTAACGGAGTACACTTACCAACCTGGACTTCTTCCGACTGGAAAGCTGTATATGAAAAATACTTCACAAAAGCATTTTATGCCGATCAATCAAATTTAAAAATCTGGGAAGGTGTGTATAAAATTCCTGATCAGGAAATTTGGGATACACGCATGGGGTTGAAAAATAAGTTGGTAGATTATATCAAAGGACAATTCCGCGAAAGCTGGTTGAAAAACCAAGGTGATCCATCACGTATTGTTTCTGTTTTGGAAGCAATTAATCCTAATGCATTGATTATTGGTTTTGGACGTAGATTTGCAACTTACAAACGTGCACACCTGTTATTCACCGACTTAGAGCGTCTGGAAAAAATAGTAAACGATCCGCTTCGTCCGGTTCAGTTCTTATTTACAGGTAAGGCTCACCCTGCCGATGGCGGCGGACAAGGTTTAATTAAACGTATTATCGAAATTTCACGCATGCCTCAATTCCTTGGAAAAGTAATTTTCCTTGAAAACTACGATATGCGTTTGGCTAAGCGTTCGATTTCAGGTGTCGATATTTGGTTAAACACACCAACACGTCCATTGGAGGCTTCAGGAACATCAGGAGAAAAAGCTCAAATGAACGGTGTATTGAATTTCTCTGTACTTGATGGTTGGTGGTTAGAAGGCTACGTAAAAGGTGCCGGATGGGCTTTGACCGAAAAACGCACGTATGAAAATGATTTGCATCAAGATCAGTTGGATGCTGCAACTATTTACAGCATGCTTGAAAACGAAATCATTCCATTATATTACGCAAAAAACACAAAAGGTTATTCACCTGAATGGATACAGGTAATCAAAAACTCGATTGCTCAAATCACTCCTCGTTTTACAACGAAACGTATGATTGATGACTATATTGCAAGATTCTATTCTAAACTATCTTCACGTTCAGCAGCCTTAAAAGCAAATGACTTTGCAAAAGCTAAAGAAATTGCGAACTGGAAAGAAAAGGTTGCTAAAGGCTGGGATAATATTGAAATAGTATCGGTAGAAGTTCCTGAAAAAATGATTCACAATCCTCAGGTTGGCGAAGCTTATGACATCAATATTGTGATTGACACAAAATCAATCAATGACAAAGGAATTGGCATTGAATTAGTTGCCACACAATTGGGCAAAAATAATGTTGATATTTTGTACAACGTAGAAGAACTTAAGGTAGTGAAAACCGAGGGAACAAAATTATTCTTCAATATTGAGAAACGATTGAACATGGCAGGCACATTCAAATATGGTTTCCGTATGTTCCCTAAAAATGAGGATTTACCTCACCGTCAGGACTTCTGTTTTGTACGTTGGATCTAGGAATTCACAAATAAATTTTCAAAAAAGAAAGACCGAATCCTCGGTCTTTCTTTTTTGAAATACTGCAATGTAATCGTCATAGTATTCGCAAAAAAAATCGCCACAACTATTCCGTTATGGCGATTTTACTATTTTTAGAGTCAGTTCTTATTTCTCAGACAAATAGCTTGAAATTCCTTCTTGGGTTGGTTTAAGTGATTTATCACCTTTTTTCCAGTTTGCAGGACAAACTTCACCATATTTTTCAGTAAACTGAAGTGCATCAATAAGTCTAAGTACTTCGTCTACATTACGTCCTAATGGCAAATCATTTACCAATTGGTGACGAACAACACCTTGTTTGTCAATCAAGAACAAACCACGGTATGCTTTTGGCTCACCTACAAATGACTCGTTTCCTTCTTCATCATACTCATCAGAACCGATAAGCACATCGTAATTCTTTGAAATAGTCAAATTTTGATCTACTACCAAAGGATAAGTTACACCTTGAATTCCACCTTGGTTTTGTGGAGTTTGAAGCCATTTCCAGTGTGAAAACTCAGAGTCGGTTGAAGCACCAATCACAACTGTATTAAGAGCAGCAAACTCAGCAGCTTTGTCCTGGAAAGCTAGCAATTCAGTTGGACACACAAAAGTAAAATCTGCAGGGTAGAAAAAGAATACTACATATTTTTCACCTACAAATTGTTCTAAAGAAAAATTTTCAACAATTTCGCCGCCATTTACAACAGCCTTGCTGTTAAATACTGGCGCTTTTTTTCCTACTAATACTGACATGTTTTGTTTTATTTTAAATTGTTTGTTTTATTATGATACAAAAATACACACAAGCACATTAGTTCCACCATAAAATGCGATAGAGTTTTTTTATATGAATATAGAAAAAACATATTCTAAAAAAGTAAAACACAAAACAACCACTTATTGTTTAAAAATCAATACACTAGCATAAGCAGCAATTCCTTCTTTTCGTCCTACAAAGCCAAGCCTCTCGGACGTTGTCGCTTTAATAGAGACCGAATCTGGATCAACCCCCATTACTTCTGATAAACAAACCTGCATAAGAGGGATATGTGGATTCAGTTTAGGTTCCTCAGCACATACCGTGCAATCGGCATTACCAAATTCATACCCTTTGTCACGAATCAGTTTCAGAGTATCTCTCAATAGTATTTTACTATCAATATTTTTAAATTCTTTTGAGGTATCAGGAAAGTGGTAACCAATATCACGCAGGTTGGCGGCACCCAGCAAGGCATCGCACAAAGCGTGGATCAATACATCAGCATCCGAGTGACCTAAAAGACCAACTGTATGCTTTATTTTTATTCCACCCAACCACAACTCCCGCTCGTTCGCAAAAGCGTGTACATCGTATCCAAAACCTATTCGTATAGCTTTCATCTTCTAAAATTTTTATTCGTAGTTTATTATAAAAGCAAAAACGGTTGAACCAACCGAAAGGTAGTGAACAACCGTTTTTGTAAGTGAGTATATAGTTTATTTTTAAAATCAGGAAAACAATATTATTTCACAAGATTTTTCAATCCAAAAATATCAAAGCCTAACGTGAACCTAAGTGTTTGATCAAGCGGATTGGTTTGAGAAGTAGAAATTACATAGGCAGCATCCAATTGAAACACGTTTAATTTAAAACCAAAACCGGCTGTAAAGTACTTACGATTTCCTTTGAATTGACTTTCGTTATAATATCCTCCACGAACAAACAGTTGGTTATTATACGCGTACTCAGCACCTAACGACCACGAAATTTCACGCATCTCCTCAGAGAAACCACCCGGTGCATCACCAAAAGACTTAAAAATACCCGTTAGAGGCGACATATCGCTATAAGCTTGTAAATCTTCAGTGGTAGGATTCAATTTGGGAGTTGGCACAAGGAGCTTATTAATGTCAGCACTTACAGAGATTTTGTTATACTGGTCGATCGGATAATCAAAAGATGCACCTAAACGCATATTGGTAGGAATAAAATTGCTGGTTACTTTTTTATCGTAAGATATTTTTGAACCGATATTTGATATATTCGCACCAAATGCTAAAACACCCTCAGTATTTTGAAGCGTGATAGGCGTTCTGTAATATACAGACACATCAGCAGCCACAGCACTTCCCGGATATATTTCTTGTTGAGCAATACCATTTCCTAAATCAGAACGAATGTAACGAAAAGCAACCGAACCGGATAGTTTTTCAGATAACAATAAAGAATAGGCTGCATCTATTGCTATTTCATTCGGATGTGAAGAACCTTGGGGATAACCAAACTCATCCATCAACGTTATATCACCCAACGAAAAATAACGCAGCGACATACTCACCGCCTGCCCTTTATCCAATTTCCAATAACCAGCCAAATAAGCCAAATCAATATCACTTACCAACTTTCGCAACCATGGAGTGTATGAAACAGAAACACCAGCATCACTCTCCATAAAAACGTATTTTGCAGGATTCCAATATTGTGAATTGACATCCGGAGAAGTAGCAACACCAACATCGCCCATACCCCCACCCCTTGCATCAGGAGCAATTGAAAGTGACGGAACTGCTGTTACAATTGGATTGTTTTCTTGAGCTAACACACTCATTGAAAACATAGTAATAAGACTCAGAGCTAAAAGTTTACTTTTCATTAGGGATGCTTTTTATATACATTTTATTACAATCTACAAAAATACTTAAATATAACGGAAAATTCTCATTTTATTGTTCTACAATGATCATTTTATTTGTTTTATAATATAAATTGCTATTTTTTGTTTTTATACTGACGCGGTAAAGGTACACTCCTGACTTTATCTTTACTCCCGCCATTGACGATAAATCCCAGCTTATCTCGTCAGCCGAAGGTTCATCAAAACTCCATATTTTCTTACCTACAATATCAAAAATCTCTACCGTAGTTTTTAGAATTGTTTCCGGTCTATCATGAATTACTCGAATACAGGTACTTCCCTTAAACGGATTTGGATAATTTGTAACCGAAAAAATAATTGGAGTCAATCCATTCTCAACTACAAAATCTATACTTGTTGTGGATGAATTATTCAATAAATCACATACTCTGAGAGTTAGTGAATGCTTTCCATTGTCAAGTTGGGGCAATTTATATTTTACAGTACCTGCAGAATAACTATTTACTAAAGCTTGATAATTATCGTTTAGTATAAATGACTTCATTGGGTCATTATCAATTGTGAGTAACAAATCGTGTCCGATACCGCTCCCAACCGTATTTATACCGTTTATATCCTTAATATCAGCAATAAAAAGGGGAGTCTCATTCACCTTATCACCCGAAACAAAATTTTCGGTATTCAGATACATCAAAACCTCAGGACCTGAAGTATCATTTATCAAATTATTAGCAGTACCTCCCACTATAAAACTTTCGAACACACCCTGTGCCTCGTAATCATGCACATCATCCTCGGCGTAATAATTCATTCTACCACTTCCATAATTGTATTTTATGTCCTTCGGCAACATAAATGAAAATGAATATTCTCCGTCTTTCACAATCGCATCGCCCGAGAATAAGGTATTCGGACGATCTGAATAAGTAATCGCACCATCTCCATGATTATTCAAAGTGGTGATTCTTTGATTTTTGTCGTATATAACCACGTGTAAGTTTCCGTTAAAATCGGCAATTATAGTTCCATCATCATTCGCAATATATCCTTTGACTGTGGCTACCGAGAGAGCGCGCAATGTATCATTGCCCAAAACGGATTTATCATTTATTTTAGTGGTGACAACTTTATATTTAGTGGGGTAATTTAGTTTCACCGCCGGATCGCCCATATAGACATACGACAACTTATTGATTTCGGCACCAACATTATTTTTAGCGTACCTCAGCACATCACCAATGCGTTGTTGCTGTCCTACTACTTTCTTAAACAGATTATCACAAAAAAGTTTGTTCAAAGTGAAATTTTCTGAAGCATACACCGGACGGGCTGCCGACAAAATTCCAATACCTCCACCAACCGGATTTAACAACACTTGTTCACCACCCGAAATACTTTTGATATCAAATTGCAAAAAATCACAGGTAGCCCCTACAAATAATGGTAAATGCTTGCTCGATAAATCCATTATATCTGCCGTTGTCAGAATCTGCTCATTGGTCCAGGATGAGGGCCCTGCATGACCGGTAAAGTCGACTAAGAGCATTCCTGAACGCAGCAAATCCTGGAAACGATTTTTAGCCAAAGGATAAGATTCGCCACTGGCTGTAATTTCCTGAGAATAGGCATCAAGATAAATTTTATCTACCTGAAAGGCTGAATTTGATCTGGCCACTGAAACGGCTACACTATCAGCTTGGGTCATGTGCAAGGCAGCATCCCCATCATCGGCCAGAAAACAGATTTGATTTTTCCAGTTTCCCTTATCCTTGTTCTGCATATAGCCAATCGTCTTATCTACAACATCGTTGGCCTGATCGACAGTTGCAACCGGGAATCGACCGATACCAATATCAAGTAAGTCTGAAGGCACTCGACTTCCTTCTGAGTCACCCAACAATCCAAAATAATCATCCGTCACATACGACAAGGTTGTGACGAATGAATTTTCAGCCTGATAGGTCAAAATTAAATTATCACCCGAGTTGGGAAGGATTTTTCTGTTATCGAAAGAACCTCTGCCAAAAAGTAAAAGATACTTAGGCATATCTTCGGTATTGTTTGTAGCTATTGCTCTATCATATAACATTTTCATCATCCAACGATAGGCAGTGGCATCGGGAGCTCCGGAAGAGAACTCATTGTAAACCTGATCAGTCGTAACGACTGCAACAGTTAACTTATCGATATCTCTATGAGCCTGTGCAAGTCGCTCGGCCTGCGACAAAAAATTTGGGTGAGTAAGAATAACCATATCGGCCGATACAAGAGCATGAAGATTCTGATTAGGAACAACACCCACAATCTCCGGTTTTGGAAATGTAGAGGCAGCTGTGACATCAATTGCCATATACCTTACATCATCATTTGCAGGTTCCGTAAAAGAAATAGTTCCCGCATTATTATCCACAACAATCTTTTTAATAGTAAGTGGATCAGTTACATCCCAAATTTGAATATTGGTTGATGCATCGGTCAATTGAAAAGAATTAAATGAATCCGTACCTAAAAAATCCAAATTTTGAAACGGCATAACCGAACCGTTCATTTTCAGTTTGCGACGAGCATTTACTTCCAAATAATTTAGATAACCAACCGAAGTAGTGGTGGGTCGATCGTAAGTCAAATTAAAGGTTGGATTATCACTTGAGGGCGAAAAAGAATAAGTGTTAGTATTCCCCCTAGCCTGTTCGTAAAAATCAGTTGAAGATTTGGCCGAAACAGGTAATAATTTAGTTTGTCCACCATTTAGAGAAAGTGAGAAATTAGAATTCATCACTGAACTTGCTGCAACATCTAATTTGACGCTCGTCGTGCTGCCGGGAACGATATTTGGAAAAGCGAACGGAATACTTATTGAAGTAACATCCGAAAATCGCTCCCCATAAAATTCTCTACCTGAACCAACTCCGGCATCGACACCAATAATATTAAGCAAATCCTTTTCATACACTTTATAATCAAGAAACTCAGTTATTGTATTTACTTTTTGAGTTCCCGACAAGATTTTGGTTTTATCCACAACCCTCTTTCCAACACCGGCATCCGAGCTAACAAAATAGTACCCATATTGCGAATAAGAATTCCCCTTATGAGTAAATGCAGCTATATTTTTGTCATAGGTCCAACGATTAATTCCCTGAGCATAAAACAAAATATAATCGCCCGCATTGAATATACCGTCGCTGCCTTTTTCCATCCAAATGGCAAGCTCCGGTAAATCATCCTGCTTTGGTAATGAAAAATCCTGCTCGAGCACCGCTCCACCATATCCAAAAATCCGAACATTGGCAGGATTAATTCCCATTGAGTTTAAATCATCAAAAGTCAATTTGTAAATTCCGGTATCTTTCACCTTTATCTTTACAAATTTCCCTTGTGATAAGACTGAATTGGAAGCGTAGGCGTGGCGAGTCGCAACTACAACTCTCTGAGGAACGGGCGTCTTTGTCACCTGCAAGTCGAACGACATAAGTTTTTGCAACCGTCCCTCGTACTTTATAAATGGAAAAACATTGATATCGAGAAAGGAAGTTGTTGATTGCTCCAAAATACTGGTGCTGACTTCGACAGTTGAAGGAACTGATTTACCTTCAAAAAAAGCAGATTCCTGAGTGGTGAGTGGAGAAAAAACAGGATTCCGGACTTCTACAAGATATGAAAAAGCTTTATCGCATTGAAACCGTTGATTAAAATAGGGCAACCTGTCTTCTTTCGGGTATTGGGCACCCGTAAAAGAAAGAACATTAATCGAATTTGAATTTATTGTCCATTTTACAATTCCATTCCATGCAATCGAACATGAAGTTATCTGAGCAGTTTGCGAACTCAAGGTTGAAACAAACAAGCAAAGAAATGCCAGAAGCATCGTTTTATAGTTCATGGAAAATGAATTCATTTTTACGAAAGAATGAAAGATAAACTCAGGTATTCATTAGCAAGAAAAAAAATGACTGAGTTTACTTCACATTAAAATCAAACATCTTTTTGTCAAAGATATAGCCCTCCAACCGATCGCCGATAGCTACTTTTCCAACTCCAACAGGTGTACCGGTAAATAGAATATCTCCAATTTTAATGGTAAAGAAACGGCTGATATAGCTAACAAGTTTACTTATGGGAAAAATCATATCTTTCGAATTGCCTTGCTGAACAGTTACTCCGTTGATATCCAAACGAAAGGGAATATTTTGCACATCTCCCAATTCACTTACCGGCAAAAAATCCCCTATAACAGCCGAATTGTCAAAAGCTTTCGCTATCTCCCATGGTTTACCTTCGGCTTTCAGTTTTCGTTGCAAATCGCGTGCTGTAAAATCAATACCCAAACCAATCTCAGCGTAATATCTGTGTGAAAATTTTTCATCAATATTTTTTCCCAACCGATTAAACCGTACAATCAATTCGGTTTCATAATGCAATTCCTCACTAAAATCAGGAATAAAAAAAGGCTTGTTGTTTTTCAATAATGCCGAATCGGGCTTCATAAAAACGATAGGATCAACGGATGTAGAGCTATTTAATTCTTTGATATGCTCTGAATAATTTTGACCAATAGCAAATATTTTCATTTTGATGATTGTTGTTTGAGATTAGAAATCCGTTTCTTTTCATCCTCTTTAATAGCATTCAATCTATTAAACATAACCGCTAAATGGGCATAAATAGATGTGTTTTGAACAATTACGTTTTCGGGCACCCGGATACGAAAAGGAGTAAAATTCCAAATAGCCTGAATTCCACCGGCTATCATTATTTCGGATACCATTTGGGCTTTATCAACCGGAACAGTGAGCACACCAATATTTATTCCTGTTTGGCGTTGAAGTTCCACGAAACGATCGAGATGATGAATCGGTACGCGGTTAATACTGGTACCGGCCAATTCGTATTTCACGTCAAAACCGGCTACAATTTCTAATCCAAACTGTTCCAATCCATTATCATGCATCAAAGCACCACCAAGACTACCCACCCCAAACAAAAAAGCCTTATGAGAGTTGGTAAAACCCAAAAATTCTTCGAGGATTCCAACGAGTTCCTTCACATCATACCCCACACGAGTTCGACCCGCTATGTTCACATAAGACAGATCTTTTGCAACCATAGAAGCGTCAACGGCTATATTTTTAGCAATTTGAGTGGAAGAAAGATATAGTTCACCCTCTTTAAGAACCAATTGAGCATAAGCCAGATACCACGGTAAACGTCTTAATGTTGGTTCGGGAACTTTGAATTGAACCGTAATATGATTATTGAACATTATGTAGGTGTGATTAATTTTAAAACTTACAAAAATAATCATTTTTTCGAAACGCTTGCCCAATACTCCAATATAAAATAATACGAATGATTTTTTTAGCCAAATCCAACATCTATTATTCAGCTAAATTGATTAACTTTGCATGTTTATTTTTAAAAAATACGAAACTCACCAACAACATCGTTATTTATTTATTATCAATATATTATGGAGTACAACTTTAGTGAAATTGAGCAGAAATGGCAGGCTAATTGGAAGAAAAACAATACCTATAAAACAGAAATTGATCAAAACAAACCCAAATTTTATGTTTTGGATATGTTTCCCTATCCTTCGGGAGCAGGTTTACATGTTGGTCATCCACTGGGATATATTGCTTCGGACATTTTCAGCCGCTACAAACGCTTAAAAGGATTTAATGTACTTCATCCAATGGGTTATGATGCCTACGGTTTGCCGGCAGAACAATATGCTATTCAAACCGGTCAACACCCGGCAGTTACTACCAAGAAAAACATTGCGCGTTATCGTGAACAGTTAGACAAAATAGGGTTTTGCTACGATTGGAGCCGTGAAATAAGAACCTGTGAACCAGACTACTACAAATGGACTCAATGGGCATTTATCCAAATGTTCAATCATTATTTCGACACAAAATTACAAAAAGCACAACCAATAGCTTCGTTGATAAAAGCTTTCGAAACATCGGGAACAGCCGGTATTGAGGCCTCATGCACCGAAGAAATGATTTTCACTGCTGAAGAATGGAAATCGAAAGTTGAGAAAGATCAACAAGAAGTACTACTCAACTATCGGATTGCTTATTTGGCCGATTTAAAGGTAAACTGGTGTCCTGCTCTTGGAACTGTTTTGGCCAACGACGAAGTGAGCGAAGGTGTTTCGGTTCGTGGAGGTCATACTGTAGAACAACGGGTTATGCGCCAATGGAGTTTGCGCGTTTCAGCTTACGCGCAACGTTTGTTGGATGGTTTAGGAACTGTGGAATGGACGGATTCATTGAAAGAAACACAAAAAAACTGGATTGGACGCTCCGAAGGGGCTGAGATGACATTCAATATTAAAGGTCAGGATTTCAATTTTGAGGTTTTCACCACACGTGCCGACACTATTTATGGTGTAACATTCATGGTTTTAGCGCCCGAAAGTGAATTAGTAAAACAACTGACAACTGCAGAACAAGCTACTGAGGTTGAAAATTATGTTGCAGCTACAAAGAAACGTACTGAACGCGAGCGTATTGCCGATCGCAGAGTATCGGGTGTTTTCTCCGGTTCGTACGCTATCAATCCTGTAAGCGGAACAGAAATTCCAATTTGGATCAGCGACTATGTACTGGCCGGTTATGGTACGGGCGCCATCATGGCTGTTCCTGCTCACGATAGCCGTGACTATGCTTTTGCTAAGCACTTCAGTCTACCAATTATTCCATTAATCGAAGGTTGTGATGTCAGCGAAGAAAGTTTGGATGCAAAAGAAGGCATCATGATGAATTCCGGATTTTTGAACGGACTTACTGTAAAAGAAGCTATTGCGAAAGCAAAAGAATATATTTCGGAAAAAGGAATCGGACGTGTGAAAGTAAATTTCCGCTTACGCGATGCCATTTTCAGCCGTCAACGTTACTGGGGTGAACCGTTTCCGGTTTATTACAAAGACGACATGCCTTATATGCTCGACGAAAGCCGTTTGCCACTGGAATTGCCCGAAATAGATAAGTTCCTGCCAACCGAAAAAGGAGAACCACCACTGGGCCGAGCAAAAAACTGGACAAACGAAGAAGGTTTTCCGTTGGAATTCTGCACTATGCCCGGTTTTGCAGGTTCATCGGCCTACTATTTGCGCTACATGGATCCGAAAAACGATAAAGCACTGGTTAGCACAGAAGCAAACCAATATTGGAGAAATGTGGATTTGTATATCGGTGGTACCGAACATGCTACCGGGCACTTGGTTTACAGTCGTTTCTGGAACAAATTCTTATTTGATTTAGAGTTGATTTGTGAAGATGAACCATTCAAAAAACTGGTTAATCAAGGGATGATTCAGGGACGCAGTAATTTTGTGTATCGTATTAAAGACAGTAATACTTTTGTATCGCTAAATTTGAAAGATCAATATGAAACAACACAACTTCATGTGGATGTGAATATTGTATCGAACGACGTGCTTGATATTGAAAAATTCAAAAATTGGCTACCCGACTATGCCAATGCCGAATTTATTTTAGAAGATGGAAAATATGTATGTGGTTGGGCGGTTGAGAAAATGTCGAAATCGATGTACAATGTTGTAAATCCGGACGATATCGTTGTGAGATATGGAGCTGACACCCTTCGCTTATACGAAATGTTCCTCGGACCATTGGAACAGTCAAAACCCTGGGATACCAACGGAATTGACGGTGTTCATCGATTCCTGAAACGTTTGTGGACCTTATTCTACAAAGAAGAAAGCTTTATTGTGACCGACGAAGTTCCTTCAGCCGAAGAATTGAAAATTTTGCACAAAACGATCAAAAAAATCACCTTCGACATCGAAAATTTTTCATACAACACATCGGTTTCGGCCTTTATGATTTGTGTAAATGAGCTTTTCGCATTGAAGTGCTACAAGAAAGCTATTCTTGAGCCGTTGGTAATTTTACTTGCTCCATTTGCACCACATATCTCCGAAGAATTATATCAGGCATTGGGAAATAATGAGAGCGTTTGTGATGCAACTTTCCCTATTTGCAACGAAGACTATCTGAAAGAAACGTCCGTAAAATACCCTATCTCGTTCAATGGTAAAGTGCGTTTCATGCTGGAACTTCCTGCGGATATGAGCAAAGAAGAAGTTGAAAAAACTGCTTTGGCGAACGAACAAACAATTAAACAGTTAGACGGTAATGCACCTAAGAAAATAATTGTTGTTCCCGGGAAAATAGTAAATATAGTTATATAATTTCTATACTAAAAAGAGGAATTAAATAACAACTATATAAATTTATGGGAACTCGAAATAACAATTCAAAGGGCAAAACAAACTTTAGCCATCTTCAGGGAGTCAAAGGCAATGTCAAAAAAATGGGCAAGCAAACCTGGATTGACATCCGGGAATACATATTCATCGCTTTCGGATTGTTTTTATACGCCGGAGCCTGGAAAGCCTTTCTGCTACCCCACAAAATTACCGGTGGAGGAGCAACTGGTGTAGGCGCTTTAGTATATTATGCAACCGGAATTCCCATTTCTATTACATATTTTTCGATCAATGCTGTTTTATTACTTATAGCTATCCGTACGATTGGTTTAAAATTCAGCCTTCGAACAATTTATGGTGTAGCAATAATGACTTTTTTCTTTTCTGTGCTACCGCAAGCCGTACAAGGAACATTTGTTGGAAAGGATGATAACTTCATGGCATGTGTTATTGGTGGGTTGCTTTCCGGAATAGGTATCGGAATCGTTTTTCTGGCCAATGGTAGTTCAGGAGGTACCGATATAATTGCCAAAGTGGTAAACAAGTATCGAAACATAACTTTAGGCAGAATTCTCCTTTATTGCGATGTATTAATTATTTGCTCTTCCTACTTTCTAAAGTTTGGTAGTATCGAGCGAATCGTTTACGGACTTACAGCTATGGCAATCACCACCATAGCAGTAGATATGGTTATCAATGGTGTTCGCCAATCGGTTCAGTTTTTTATTTTTTCGAAGGAATACGAGCAAATTGCCACCCGAATAAACATAGATGTGCACCGTGGGGTCACTATTTTGGATGGTATGGGTTGGTACTCTAAAGAACCTGTGAAAGTAATTACGGTAGTAGCCCGAAAAAACGAATCAATTAAAATTTTTCGCATCGTAAAAGACATTGACCCGAATGCCTTTATTTCGCAATCGTCTGCCATAGGTGTTTACGGCGAAGGTTTTGATATTATAAAAGGGAAATAAGATGAATCTTATTTCCCTTTTAAATCGTCTATATTATTTATTGATGAGTTTTCTGAAAGTAATATTCAAAACATACTAGTAACTATTTCTAGTAACTACTTCTCCCACTAATTTCAGCAGCTTTTCTTCGCGCAGACTAATGGTAAACATATCCATTACCCGCTGACGAGCAGCTTTTCCTGAATCCATTTTTAAAGCCTCCAGGATCCCTTTTTCCAATTCTTCAACCTTTCGTTGTTTTATAACAACACCGGTATCGCCAATTGCATCGGGTATTCCATTGATATTTGAACCAACGGGGATGCATTCCAACAACATAGCTTCACTTAGCGTGTTAGGCATTCCTTCGGTAATGGAGGCTTGAACAAACACTTTGGCTTCGTTGTATTTTTGATTTAAAATTTCCTGAGGACAAAACGACGGAATGATTTGAAGATTTGGAATTTGCGAGGGATGATAATTTTCTTCCGTCCAATTCAAATAGTTAGGGTTCAAGCCAATCAATACAAATTTCAACTCAGGATTGCGTGCTGCCGCCTGAATAAACAAATCATAGCCTTTATTGTAAAAGTCACCTTCCTGATGCATTGTGCCAACAGTTAGGATCAGATTATCAACCTTCTGAATAGACATGGTACGTTCAAACAGCGAAGAGTCGATTCCATTATACACAATCTCAGTCCTGGTTTTTAAACCGGACACATAATGCTGAATACCATCAATATGCGGTTGTTCATGATTATAGTAATGATTTTCGTGATATATCAACGATTTATGATTGGCAATGATTAAGCTGGTATTGCGTAAAGCAAATTTCACGCAAAAACCACGAAACTTCTTCCGATAAACCCCCTTTTTCAATTCCGGATAACAAACTGCCTCTTGTCCCCCAATCAGAATAATAGATTTTTTGCAAGTGAGTTTCCCTACCAAAGCCATTATAGCTGAGTGATAGTCGGCAAACCACGAAACAAAAATAACATCGCGCCGGAATGCATTGACAAGTAAGTAAAAAAATAATTGAATTATTTTGAATCCAAAAATCAGTTTACTTTTATTTTGAAGCATCAGGAATGGCTTCACATCATATTCTTTCTCCAAAATTTGCTGATCGCCACGAATAAAAGATGAATTCGCAGGTTTTATATAAATAATGCGCGTTTTATTTCTCATATAATACATTAATTGTGAGACGATAGAGCATAAATTCCAGGAAAGAAATCCACTATCACTTTATTTTTCTAAATTGCTCACAAAAGTAACAAATCATTTCCAAAAGCTACCATATCTGTTCAATTTCCATTCATTTGTTCATTTTGTAATAAATTAAAAAACACGGATTTACAAAGCTGAGATTGAAAAAACACTTAATATAATCTACAAAACAGTCTTTAAGACATTAACTATGAAAAGATTATCGTATCTTTGATGTTCAAATTTCAACACACGATATGAAGATTTTAATCACCGGACATTCGGGATTTATTGGCAGTTATTTACAAAAGAAACTTGAAAAAACTGAGCACGAATTAATATTGGTGGACATTGCCAATGGAACGAATATTTGTGATTGGCAACAAGTTAAGCAATATGAAGGAATGGATGTCATCGTGCATCTGGCCAATTTATCATTTGTACCTGCTTCGTACGAACAGCCAAAGAGATTCTACGAAACCAATTATTTGAGCACCTTGAATATGTTGGAATTGTGCCGACTGAACAATGCAAAAATGGTGTTTTTCAGCTCATATATCTACGGACATCCCCAATACCAGCCCATCGACGAAAATCATCCAACACAGGCATTCAATCCGTACGCTCAAACAAAAGTCATTTGTGAAAGCTTGTGTGAAGGTTACAACCGCGATTTTAAGGTTCCAATAACTATATTCCGTCCATTTAATATTTACGGAACCGGTCAAAATCCGGATTTCCTCATTCCAAGTATCATTCAACAAGCTAAAACAGGGAAAATTGTAATTAAAGACGACCGTCCAAAGCGCGATTATATTCACGTTGAGGATATTGTTGATGCAATTATTACTGCCATTGAAACTGAAAACGCGGATAAGTCCATCCAAAAGTACAATTTGGGAAGTGGACTTAGTTATTCGGTAAAAGAAATTGTGGACATGGTTCGGGGACTTTTCGACACAGAAATTGAGTATATTTGCACCCACGAAATCCGTCCAAACGATGTGTTGGATACGATTGCAGATATTTCCAAAATTCAAACCGAATTACAATGGAAACCAAGCATTTCAATTTTGGAAGGACTAAAAAAAATAGTTTCGGAAAAATAAATCAATTCGATAAAAATAATATACTGCTCTATTTGGGCAGCACAGAACAAACTCGTAAGCATGAAAAACATTTTAGTTACCGGAGCTGGTGGATTTATCGGCTCTCACCTTACCGAATTATTGGTAGAAAAAGGATACAACGTAAAAGCCTTTGTACACTACAACTCGTGGAACAAATGGGGGTGGTTAGACACCAGCCTGGCCAAAAATAAAGTGGAAATTGTTACCGGTGACATACGCGACTACGATTCGGTTTTTGCAGCCATGCAAGGTTGTGACTCTGTTTTTCATTTAGCTGCACTCATTGGCATACCTTACTCCTACGTATCGCCTCAAGCCTATATCAAAACCAATATCGACGGCACTTACAATGTATTGCAAGCTGCACGCCAACTTGGCATCGAAAAAGTAATGGTTACCTCTACAAGCGAAACTTACGGTACTGCACAATATGTGCCTATCGACGAATTGCATCCAATGGTTGGACAGTCGCCCTACTCGGCCACAAAAATATCAGCAGATCAACTATCCATCAGCTATTTCAAATCATTTGATTTACCTGTAAAAATTGTTCGTCCTTTCAATACTTATGGTCCCCGTCAATCGGCCAGAGCCATTATACCTACTGTAATTTCGCAGATTTTAAACGGACAAACAAATTTGAAACTCGGAAATTTAAGTCCGACAAGAGATTTGACTTTTGTAAAGGATACAGCTAACGGATTTTACGAAATTGCCTGTGCAGATGGACTATTCGGCGAAATAACCAATATTGGTATGAGCGAAGAAATAACCATTGGTAATTTGGTGCAACTGATTGCCGACTTAATTGGCAAAAAAGTAGAAATCATATCTGATGAGCAACGAATTCGTCCGGATAAAAGTGAAGTAGAAAGACTATTTTGTGACAACACAAAAATCATTTCTAACACGAGCTGGAAACCCTACTACACGCTTGAAAGTGGTTTGAAAGAAACCATCGACTGGATCAGCAACAACCTTTCTTATTTTAAATCAGATATTTACAATGTCTAAAAGAGCAGTAATTTTAGCCGGAGGAAAAGGCACGCGATTGAAGCCTTACACCATTAGTTTGCCAAAACCATTGGTTCCAATTGGCGATTTGCCTATTCTGGAAATAATTATCCGCAAGTTGACAAAATGTGGTTTTGATCATATCACAATCACTGTCAACCATATGGCCGAAATTATCCGTGCCTATTGCGGTGATGGCAGTAAGTGGGGAACGCATATCGATTATTCGCTGGAAGACAAGCCTTTAAGCACTATGGGACCGCTAAAGCTTATCAGTGATTTACCAGATAACTTTTTGGTAATGAATGGTGATGTATTGACGGATCTTGATTTTGAAGCATTTTACGAAGAACATGTAAATGCCGGGAACATATTTACAATTTCGGCTTATTCCAGAGATCAAAAGGTTGATTATGGCGTGCTGGAACTCGGAACTGACAATAAATTGGTAAACTTTGTTGAGAAGCCAACAACACGTTACAATGTAAGCATGGGAGTTTATATGGCTAATAAACAAATACTTGATTACATCCCTGCGAATCAATTATATGGTTTTGACCATCTTATGTTGGATTTAATTAAATTCAACCACCCAGCAACGGTAAAAATCCATGATGGATACTGGCTCGACATTGGCAGACCGGATGATTACGAAAAAGCCTGTAACGACTTTGATGAGAATAAATTTTTGTTCTAGAACTTCATCCGAAGCAGTTTCAAAACTAATTGAAAATTAAATAACTACCTATGTCAGGGTTTACTGCAATTATCAGCAAAAAAAATACAATTCCTTCGCCCCTCATGTTTAGAGATAAAAATGTGTATGGGCAGGAAAGTCGTTTCCATACGAGTTACATTGATGCTGAAAAATACCGGATAGAACATTTCACGCACAACAAGTTTGAACATGACAAAACCCTGAAGGAAGATGAGCAATTTGTTATCGGCATTGAGGGTGTGATATTAAACCTCAGTGAACTGGCAACATCAACCCAACAAACTGATATTTATAATATTATAAAGCAATTATTTATTACCAAAGGTAATGAATTTATTCATTCGGTGAAAGGTGAATTTGTTGGTTTTATTTACTCAAAAACCGACAATAAATGGGTGATTTTTGCCAATCCCACCGGCACGAAGCGCCTTTTCTATTTTCAAAATGAGGATTATTTACTTTTCTCGTCCGACGTACGTGAACTGACTGACTTATGCCATAAGCTTTTGATACCCATCACACTTGACACAAACGGTGCCTATCTGATGCTGACTTACGGATATATGCTCGAAGACACCACTTTGGTATCGGAGATAAAACGGGTAGCTCCGGGCACAATGCTTGTTTTTGACAAAGGCGAATTGACAGTTGCTAGCTATTTCAATTTATCTGGTATTGAAAAAACGACTGACACGAAAGAGCAGGTGATCGAAAAAATGGACGAGTTATTCTCGAAAGCTGTTCGTCTTGAGTTCGAAAAAGATAAAGAATATAATTACAAACATATTGCTACGCTCAGCGGTGGTTTGGATTCACGAATGACTGTATTGGTTGCCAACAAGTTGGGTTACAAAGAACAATTAAATTTCACGTTCTCCCAATCGAATTATTTGGATGAAATGATTCCAAAAAAAATCGCATCGGATTACGCACATGAATTTCTGTTCCAATCGCTCGACAATGGGAATTACCTGAAAGACATAGATAAAACGATTTATTACAATGATGGTTTGATTCTTTACTCCGGTTCAAGCCATGTGCTGAAATCGATAGAGAATATAAACTTCGATAAATACGGGCTCATTCATACCGGTTTGATTGGCGATGCTGTAATAGGATCGTTTCTATCACAACCATTTGTTGTAAAACCCACTATTTATTCGGGGGCTTATTCCACTAAATTGATTACCAAAATAGAACCCTATCTGCAAGCCATAGTTGATAAATATCCATCTGAAGAATTGTTTAAATTCTATGGGAGAGGATTTTTAGCCGCTACCAATGGTAATTTCTATTTCGATATATTCACACAGGCAGTTACTCCTTTTCTTGATTTGGAGTTTTTGTCATATTGCTACTCTATTCCTGATGAATGGAAGTACAAACACAAAATTTACCTGGAGTGGATTGCTAAGAAACATCCTGAGTTTGGCAAGTACCAATGGGAAAAAACAGGTGTTTCACCGCTTAAATCAAATAATTACAAAAAATATTTTGATTGGAATTATTATCAACGCATGAAGTTGAAATTCTTCGACAAGCTATCGAAGAAGATGAATTCGGGTATGAACCCATTCGACAATTGGTTTGCTAAGAATCCGGATTTGCAACTTACTTTCTCCAGGTATTTTGAAGAAAACATTGCGTTATTATCCGACAAACCGGATTTAAAAAAGGACTGCGAATATTTATTTGCCGAAGGCAACACGAATGAAAGGTTGCAGGTTCTTACGCTCCTTGGGGCTATAAAACTGCATCTCACACACCAAAATAACACGAAGTAGAAGTAATGGGCGATGAATTAAAGACCAAGATGCTTAAAGCATTAACCTGGGTATCGATTGATAAATTTGGACAACAATTAGCCCAATTATTTATTGGAATTATACTGGCTCGACTATTAACTCCTCATGATTACGGATTAATCGGCGTGTTAATGATTTTCATTGCGCTGTCTTCGGTTATGATTGATGGTGGATTTGGACAAGCATTAATCAGAAAACAAGATGCAACGCCAACTGATTTCAGTACAATCTTCTACCTGAACCTGTCTATTTCAGTACTACTTTACATCATCCTTTTCTTTTCAGCTCCATTAATTGCGAGTTTTTTCTCACAACCACAATTAGTTAAGATATCGCGGGTTTTATTTCTAACAATATTATTTTACGCCATCTATTTTGTTCAATATGTGGTACTAAACAAAAAACTGGATTTTAGAACCCTCGCATTGATAAACATTTCCAGCGTTGTAATCAGCGGAACATTGGGTATTGTTTTGGCATTCAATGGTTATGGTGTATGGGCGTTGGTGTGGCAACAAATAGCAAGTCAATTGATTCGTGCAATTTTATTTCCAATCTTAGTTCATTGGCGACCAATAAGACATTTTTCATTTCAGGTGATAAAGGACTTTTGGAATTTCTCCATCCATATGCTTGGATCTACCTCACTGAACGTAATTTTCAATCATATTTACACCATTTTGCTGGGACGCTTTTACCCTTTCCAACAAGTAGGATATTACGCGCAGGCAAATAAATTGAATGAAACGGTCAATACCGCTTCACAGCAAATTCTATTGAGTGGAACCTACCCTTTATTAGTTCAAATTCAGGATGATACCGAGCGTTTGACACGTATCTTTCGCAAGCTAACGAAGTCTGTTTCCTTACTCGTATTTCCGTTAACTATCGTACTTATTTCGATTGCAAAACCTTTTATCCTGGTTTTAATTAAAGAACAATGGCTGTCGTCAGTAATCCTTTTTCAATTATTGCTGGCTGCCAATATATTTGGACCACTGTATAGTTTGAATATTAGTGTGCTCAATGCCAGAGGAGAATCGAAAAAAACATTGAGAATAGAACTGATAAAAAAAGCGCTTATCCTTATTTCGGTGGGTTTGTGTTTTCAATATGGAATAAGTAGAATGCTAATCGGACTTATCATCGCCACCTACCTTTCTTATTTTATATCCATCGTTTACATAAGAAAGATATTGGATTTAAAATTACGATCTCAATTTTCAGACATACTTCCAAATCTTGTACTAAGTATCTTGTTGGGAGGTATCACAGCCGTTTTTGCCTATTTGTCTATAAGTAGTAACTTGTTGTTAGTGAGCGTACAAATTACAGCTGCTGGAATTATGTATCTGCTGATGGTTCGATTTATTTACCCGGAAATCTTTTTCAATGCATTGAATTTCATCCGCGAAAAGATTGGATACGCATTGTCATTCATCAAAAAATAAATACCTGCATTTTTCTTCACTTCTTGATAATGGGGTAGATAAAACTTTTGATTATACCAAATACAGAGCGTATTTTCCAGATGACTTTTTTTAGTCCAAAATTAGTAATGGATAGAGTAAAATCTTTTCGGGCACCAATATAGTCACGACGAACCAACTTAAAGTTTCCTGAATGACAATAATTTACAATAAGTCTTTTTTGAAAATGGTGTTGAATCTTTGGCTCGGTAATTCCCAAAGATTGAAAAAACAGTTCGTCCTGTTGACAAAGATATAGAGCCTGTTGATACACTCCCTCAATCATTTGAATGGTATATGTTTTTGTCACCTGATTGGGTGAAACGCGCCATTTACCAACCGGTTCATTTACAAAAGTAAATGTGCCCAGAAGTGATAATTCCTGCCAGGTGGGCAAATCAACCAATGGCAAATTAAACTTCTGAACAAAACCGCCTATTTGTACCAAAGCTGTTTTACGAATTAAAACAGTAAGTGCAGGTATATAATTAGAGAAAAGTAATTCTTTAAGTGCCGATTTTATGGGCGTATTTGTAAATATTTTGGCTTCATATTTCAAATTTGGATACAAACCATAGTTTTCCGACAAATCAATCGAAACCCCATAGGCCTTTCCCCACGATAAAACTGCATTATCATCAGCTTCCAGAGTTTGTGTCTGTTGAGCTAATTTTTCCGGTAGCCACACATCATCACCCTCAAGAACAGCTATGTATTTTCCGTTTGATTGTCCCAACGCAAAATTATAAGTCTCGGCTAAACGAAAAATACCTACATTTTTTTGTGTAAAAACCCTTATCCGCGGGTCTTGTTCTGCGAATAAGTGGGCAATCTGCAAGGTATTATCCGTGCTTCCATCATCCACAACTATCATTTCCCAGCTTGAGAACGTCTGCGCCTGAGCAGAGCGAATACAGTCAGCTAAGTACTTTTCGTGATTGTAGGTAGGCGTTATAATCGAAACTAAAGGCATGTTCATTGTCGGGCAGGTTTAGCTACAGTGGCAATATGCTTATAACGGGCATCGCTCAATATTCCGAAGGTAAGATTTATAAACAATTTTTCTTTCCAACTTTTGCAAGGTCTGATACATTCATGAATAACCAATTCATAACCTTGCTCCTGATACATTCTGGCAGCACTTTTATATGTAAAAAAGCGGATGTGCGTGTCGTCCAAAATACCGCCTTCGGGCTTATACCGAAAATCTTTACGCCATACTATTTCTGTAATTAGGTTGTCGATGTATCTGAAATTAGGAATGGATGAAACAACCACACCGGTATCCGACAATAAACCTTTTACCATCCGGAGGGTATCCCATGGTGCGTAGATATGCTCCAACACATCATTAAAAACCACGCAATCGAAATAATTTTTAGGTAGTTCTTCAAAAAAGTCATTAAAATCGCCCACAAAAATACGGTCGCAAATTGCCCTTGCTTTTTCTCCGGCTTCGGGATTGATTTCTACTCCCCAAACTTCACGGTCGGATCGCTGTTTTAATGCAGAACAAAAAATTCCTGCTCCGCAACCAACTTCTAAAATTCTTACTGCATTATCTGGAATATATTTAAGCATATCCAAACGATCATTAAAGTAATAACCGTTCAGATTTTTCATATTTTCGGGAGATGTTTCCATTTCTAATTATTGGTATTTAGATAATTGATTATTTCACTTACCGCTTGCGCCGAGGCACTTCCTTTTCCGTACAAATCCATACTAAAATCTGAATGCTTTGTACTTAAAACTTCGAAAGCCGATTTCAATTTTGCCGGGTCGCTCCCCACTAGAATATTAAATCCATTGTCAACCAGCTCTACCCATTCGGTTTGTTCGCGAAGAGTGATACAATGTTTGCCAAAGAAAAAGGCTTCCTTTTGCACTCCACCACTATCGGTTATCACCATCTCGCACGATTTCAATAGCATTATCATATCAAAATAACCTACCGGATCAATAAGTTTGAACCCCGGAACAATATGTTGCTGCGCCAGAATATGGCGTGT
Organism: uncultured Paludibacter sp.; assembly: GCA_963664445.2. GTDB lineage: Bacteria > Bacteroidota > Bacteroidia > Bacteroidales > Paludibacteraceae > Paludibacter. Next base: position 1,077,158 of record CAXXUM010000005.1, on the reverse strand, counting down.
TCGTGGGTGAATAGGCACTACAACGGGAGTTTGTCGGTTTATTTCATTCAAACCGGCAATGATATTTCGTAGATTTTCGGGCGAATCGGTATTTTCCTGACGATGAATAGTTGCCAAAATAAACGAAGGTAAGTCAATGGTTTTCAACACTGTTGATTTTTCTTCAGCTTTAGCTGCATAAAAAATAGCCGCATCCTGCATCACATCACCATTTTTTATGATTTTAACCGGTAAATTATTAAAACCTTCGCGTTGAAGGTTTTTTACAGCCGTATCGGTTGGACAAAAAAGAACATTGGAAATGCGATCTGTCAAAATCCGGTTTATTTCCTCCGGCATTTGCATATTGAACGAACGTAGTCCGGCCTCAACATGAACCAGTGGTATGTGCAGTTTGGCTGCCGCCAATGCGCCTGCAAGTGTCGAATTAGTATCACCAAATACCAAAACAGCATCCGGCTTTTCATTAATAAGAATTTCCTCTATTCCTTCGAGCATTCGTCCGGTCATGGCACCATGCGTTAAACCGTTAATATCGAGTTGATATGCCGGTTTTGGGATTTCCATTTCTTCGAAAAACACTTCGGACATATTTGCATCGAAATGTTGACCGGTGTGAATAATCAACTCTTCTACACCCAGTAATTTAAACTGACGGCTCAAAGTAGCTGCTTTTACGAACTGAGGTCGAGCTCCTACAATGGTTATAATTTTTTTCATTGTTTATTTATTCTAAACTGTCTTTACTTCTTTCCAAATCCATCTAACAAGCCTGTAAGTTCACCAGTGAGCGAACGACGCGAAAATCGCTCGACAGACTCCGATTGAACGCTAAGCGTACCCTTTTTATACTGGTTATAATAATTCAGAATTGCAGTCTTAGTTGCCTGCTCATCAGCAAAATCAACCATCACACCTGCTCCCGTTTCGTTCAAAACAACGGCCGCATCTCCTTCAGTAGGACCAACAGCTAAGATAGGGCGTTTGGCTGCCAGGTATTCGAAGAACTTACCCGTCAGAATTCCTTTTGCATTACCAGATTGATTGATTAGCAACATCAACACTTGAGAAGTATTTTGCTTGGCTATGGCTTCGGAGTGCGATAGGTAATCGATTTTCAGCAGTTGCTCCTGCAACCCATAGCTTTGAATATCTTCCAACACCGAGAAATCTACTTTCCCAACTAACTGGATTTGTAAATCATTCTTGAAATCAACATTCTCTGCACATATTTCACTCAACACTTTCCAAACTGTTCGGGGGTTTCGGGCTGCATTAAGCGTCCCGATATGCGAGATGGAAAATCTTCCATCCAATGTCAACGTACCAAGTTGCACATCGGATTCGTCGTAACCGTTCGTAATCACCTGAAGTTTCTTGGGTTTCATCGGCGCAAACTCCTCTTCCATCCCACGCGAAACAACCAGAACCGTATCGGCTTTTTGAAGCACTTCTCTCTCCAGCTTTTGATGAATTTTATCTGCAAACCAGGTCAAATTCAAATCTTTATAGAAGTCGATATTTGTCCATGGATCCCTAAAATCGGCTACCCATGGCAATGAAGGAAAGCTTTTTTTCAATCCCAGGCCAATGAGGTGCATCGAATGCGGAGGTCCGGTGGTAATGATAGCGTCAACCGGATTTTCATTCAGATAATCGCTTAGGAAACGAATCGAAGGTTTAATCCAAAACCGGCGCGGATCTGGAATCAGAAAGTTGCCACGAATCCAAATGGAAAGTTTGTCTTTCCAACCTTGCTTTTTATTTTCCGAAATAAAACCGGCATTGATAGCCTGATTCTTCTTACCGGTAAGATTTCGATACACGTTGTAAGGTTCCCAAATCGGAGTCTTTAGAACCTTAATATCAGCAGGAATATCTTTTTCAAATGAATGATCGATAGATGGATATTCCGGATTTTGGGGTGTATAGATAATTGGTTCCCATCCATATTGACGCAGGTATTTGGCAAATTTCACCCAACGCTGTACTCCCGCTCCACCGCTGGGAATCCAATAATATGTGATAATGAGAACTTTCTTCATGTAAATGTTACTTGGCTACGCCGTTATTTACTTCGTGTTATTAAGTTATTTATTGACTATGTCATTATTCGACTATAATTAGCTTTATCTAACATTCAATATTCTAATACCAGATGAATACTAAATAACACGAAGCTAATAACACAGAGTGAATAACAGCGTAGCTAATAACGCGAAGCAAAAGTTATTTTATATTTTCAATTGCAGCTTTCAGGCGGGCAATTGTTTCTTCTTTTCCTAAAAGGGCAATAATATCGAACATGTGCGGTCCCTTCGGTTCGCCCACTATTGATAAACGAAATGCATTCATAATGCCACCCATGTTATATTCTTTGGCAGCAATCCATTCCTTTACGATTTCCTCGGTAGCAACCGGAGAGAAATCCTCGATACTATCCAACAAAGCGATCAACTCTGTCATCTGAGCAGGAGTCTCAGCTTTCCAGCGTTTTTGAACCGTTTTGGCATCGTACGCGGTTGGCGCTACGAAAAAGAAACTGGATTGTGCCCAAAGTTCATTTACGAAATTAGCACGTTCTTTTACCAACGATACTATTTTCACTAACTTCTGAGTGTCCTCTACAATATCTTTTTCTACCAAAACACGTTGAAACAGATCGGCTATTTCATCATCCGATTTCAGCTGTAGATATTTATGATTAAACCATTTACCTTTTTCATAATCGAATTTAGCACCACTTTTACTTACCCGGTCTAACGAAAACTGATCAATCAGTTCCTGCATTGAAAAAATTTCCTGTTCGGTACCGGAATTCCAGCCAAGCAATGAAAGGAAGTTCACCACTGCTTCCGGGAAATAACCAGCTTCGCGGTAACCCGATGATGTTTCGCCTGTTTTTGGGTCTTTCCAGTTAAGTGGAAAAACCGGAAATCCAAGTCTGTCACCGTCGCGTTTGCTAAGTTTTCCGTTACCATCAGGTTTAAGTAACAGCGGCAAGTGAGCAAATTCCGGCATCACTTCCGACCAGCCCAGGTATTTGTACAACAATACATGCAAAGGAGCCGATGGCAACCATTCCTCACCACGAATAACGTGCGAAATTTGCATCAGATAATCATCAACAACATTGGCCATGTGATAGGTAGGTAATTCGTCGGACGATTTAAACAGTACTTTATCATCAATGACAGAAGAGTTGAAAACCACTTCGCCACGGATTAAATCCTGAACTTTTATTTCTTCGTTTGGTGCGATTTTTATTCTAACTACGTACTGCTCTCCCGCAACAATTCGTTGATTTACTTCATCGGCCGACAAAGTCAACGAATTGGTCATCAATCCACGCGTTGCAGCATCGTATTGAAAATTAGCTATTTCAGTTCGTTTAGCATCCAATTGAGCAGGCGTATCAAAAGCTACATAGGCCAATCCTGCTTCCAGCAACTGATCTACATATTTACGATAAATGGCTTTACGTTCGCTCTGACGATAAGGTGCAAATGCTCCTTCCGATACTGCTCCTACTCCTTCATCTATATTTATTCCTAACCACTGAAGTGCTTCAACAATATAGTCTTCGGCACCTGGTACAAAGCGTGCCGAATCGGTATCTTCGATGCGGAGCAACATATCGCCTCCATGTTTTTTTGCAAAAAGGTAATTGTACAAGGCGGTGCGAACACCACCGATATGTAAAGCTCCGGTTGGGCTGGGTGCAAAGCGCACTCTGACTTTTCTCATTCGATATTTTTTATTTGAAATTACTTTCTGCTGACTGAAAGTAAAGATTTGAAATGGAGTGCAAAAATAGCATTTTTACGGGAATAAACAGTTTAATTTAAGAAACAATTTTCCACGCCAGCTATTTACCATTAGGCCTAAGCATTGATATTGATATACAACCAAAAGTAAATAACCTTTGTAATTTATTTTTGAAAACAAAGCCATAAAACGCTTCAAAATAAGTCTCCAAATTCAATCGTTCAAAACAGCATTATTTTGTTAGTTAAGCAGAATAGCTTATATTTGTAACTTAAGTAAATATCCCAGAACAGGTACATTATATTATTGTAAGAATTAATACGAAAAGACTCAAAATTAAACACATATAACTACGTATGTTCGCACAAAAAGAATTTTCACTTCGCCAGCACAGCAGAGGGTTTCATTTGATAACTGATGAAATTATTGAACACCTGCCACTCCTGCCCAGAACGGGATTATTGAATCTGTTTCTCAAACACACATCGGCTGCATTGACCATCAACGAAAATGCCGACCCGGATGTGCAAACCGACATGGGAAGTATTTTCGATCATTTGGTTCGTGAACGTGAACCGTTTTACGAACATACGCTCGAGGGCAATGATGATATGCCGGCCCACGCCAAATCAACTCTGGCTGGCGTAAGCTTAAACATTCCCATCAGCAACGGCCAGTTGAACATGGGCATCTGGCAGGGAATTTATTTATGCGAATTTCGGAATCATGGAGGTAGCCGAACCATTGTGGCAACAGTTATGGGATAAAAAAAAGAAGAGATGTAAATTAATCAATTTACATCTCTTCTTTTTACATTATAACACTTTTCAATAATAAAACAAAACAACAAGCGCTCCCAACATTAAATATTATTCAATAAATAATAAATATTATTGAACAAAAAATACATATATCTAATATTTATATTACTTTTGCATAATAAAACATCAATATTATGCTACCCACCTATTGCCCGAGTTGCCAAAGTCAACTAAAAGTAAAATGTTTGAAATGCGAAAGTTGCCAAACGGAAGTTAGCGGCTTATACGATTTACCTACACTTGCTCTCCTTTCATCCGAAGACCAACAATTCATTCTTCGCTTTGTAATAAACAGCGGTAGTCTGAAAGAAATGGCTTCTGAGTTAAAACTCAGTTATCCAACCGTGAGAAATATGCTCAATGAAATAATCAATAAAATAAAAGCGTATGAAAAGTAAAGACATTTTCAGTTTAATGATTAATCCTTTTAACAGTATTGCAGGTTGGCAGGCATTTGGACTTGGTTTGACGATCGTTATAGTCACAGGGATTATCGGCACATTCAGCAATGTGGCTTTTGATGGAGTAATTGATATGCACTTGGCTCAAAATCTCACGTTCGTACATTCGTTTGAATTTCTTACTATTGATATAGTAAGCCTAGTATTAGTCATGACTATTACAGGATTTTTAATTTCCAAAGGATTCAGGATCATAGACATTCTGGGTACTATGACATTGGCAAAAGCTCCATATATAATTTTGGCAATTGCAGGCTATTTCACTGTATCACCTGACATCAAGGAAATAATAAAAAATCCTTTTATTGTATTTCAGTCTGTATCATTTATCATCTTAACACTGCTTACCATCCCAGCAACTATATGGGGCATTACTTTATTTTACAACGCATTTAAAACGTCGTGCGATGTAAAAGGAGGCAAATTGATCGTAGCATCTATTATAGCCTTACTTATTTCAGAAATAATATCTAAAATACTTATTTACAATCTAATGTAAATAAAACTTAGAATAATCAAATCAAAATCTACGAAATGGAATCAAAAAAATACACACAATTTGGAACATTTATAGCAATAACAATGTCAGTATTATTAGTCATAGCTGCTAGTTTACTCATCAATCATGGATTCTCAGCCGACCAGGAAACATATCTTTACACATTTCTTGTTTTGGTTTTCCTGGCTTGCTTACTGACTTTCTATAAACTCACCATTATTGTTGATAGCACAACTGTTTCATTCAAACTGGGAATCGGTTTTTTTGGTAAATCTTACCAAATATCCGAAATAAAATCGTGCAACCCTGTAAAAAACTTGTGGATTTACGGAGTCGGCATTCATATTTATAGGCTTCCAAATAGCTGGTTGTATAATGTCTCCGGCTCAAAAGCCATTGAATTGAGATTTAAAGATAGTTCTAAAGTAGTTAGAATAGGAACGAACCAACCGGATGAAGTTGCCGCAGCAATAAGGGAATTAACGGGTACGCATCTGGAAGGAATAAACAACATGCCGGAATATAAGATTCAATCTCAAATTAGAAATACCATTATATTCATAGCGGCAGTAGGTGCTATTATTTGGGGCTTTAGTTATTATGAATCTAGACCTATAACAGTAAATATAAAAGAGACCCAGTTCGAAATTACCGGAGACTATGGGTTTTCCATAAATTATAGTGACATTGCCACCATTGATACGATTACCCAAATGCCAAATATAGAATGGAAAACAAACGGACTTGCTGCAGGGAAAGTTTGTAAAGGTTACTTCAGATTGACAGGAGTTGGAAGCGCATGCCTATTTATCGATTTCAAAGTTTCTCCCTTTGTTCGATTGATACAAAAAAGTGGCCAGATTATCTATTTCAATCTAAAAGATCGACAATCAACAATAGAAGTATTTGAGAAGCTAAAAGCAAAAACTAAATAAGCATACATCTATTTCAATTAAAACATAAATGTAAGTACTTTCTTTTTCAGCAGTAACTTCAACACACGAATATGACTCGCACCCTATCGTTGACAAAACACAAACTCATTCTTTACAAACTTACTACTTATTTGAAAGAACTAATGCATTGATAAAAAGTAGGGGTTAGAGAAAATATACGATAGGTGAAAAATACAGCAAAATGCCATATGCTGCATTTTTCACCTATCTTTGTATTCAACCAAACCAGTATCAAACATGACACCCATTATTCCTGACGAAGAACTAAAAAAGCGTATCCAAGAACAAATTGCTTTCAACAAGGGTAAAAACCTTTTTACCAACATTGAAAATAAAACCTTAGGATTCATTGAAGATACTGCATCATTTATTGATAAAATCCGAAACATAGATGTGCAGTCGGAACAATTACTAGTCGATTATCTAGCAGACGAATCATTGCAAGAATTCTGCCGGGTAAATCAGTTCTTTTCGTTTAACGCCGAATCAATCGAGGAACTAAAAGCTATCTATTTCGATCTCAACAAGCAAATAAGATTGCTAGACACTCAAGCAGCGCAAGCCGAACTCGACAGCTTAAGCGAACAACATTACGAAAAACTCTGCGATTGGTTGGTTAGAACAAACAAATTCTCCGAAAAAATGTATTCGAATGATCAGGAGATTGCTCAACCGGTAGCTTGCTCGGAATACACACCCGATTTGCAATTAAATATATTTCAAATTGATTTTAAAACAATGCGTCAGCCGGTATTGGATGTAGGCTGTGGTCGGGAGATGAATCTGGTGAATTTTCTACGCGATAATGGCGTTGAAGCTTATGGGATAGATCGTTTCGACAACAATAGTCCATTTTACATCAAATCTGATTGGATGGAATTCGGGTTCGAAGCCAATAAGTGGGGCACTATTATTAGTAACCTTGGCTTTTCAAATCACTTTATCCACCATAATTTACGAGCAGATGGCAACTTCCGGGCATATGCCCAAAAATATATGGAAATACTAGCTTCACTTCAAAATGAAGGCAGTTTCTACTATGCCCCCGACTTACCCTTTGTGGAAACATATTTAGACATTTTCACCTATCAATGCAGAAGCATAGCAATGAGTGGTTCTGCATTTAAAGCTAGTCATATTACAAAGATTAGCTAAGAAAAATTGCTGAAAATTGATTATCTTTGCACTCCTTTACATTTTCACCCCCAGATTATAGATAACTGAATATATGGCAAAAGAATTGAAAGAACTTACTTCGCGTAGCGAAAACTACTCACAATGGTATAATGATCTGGTAATTAAAGCCGATCTGGCCGAAAGCTCAGCCGTGCGTGGATGCATGGTGATAAAACCTTATGGTTATGCCATTTGGGAAAAAATACAAGCAGAACTGGATCGCATGTTCAAAGAAACAGGTCACGTGAATGCTTATTTTCCATTGTTTATTCCTAAATCATTTTTGAGTAAAGAGGCTGAACACGTTGAAGGATTTGCTAAAGAATGTGCGGTAGTAACTCACCACCGCCTAATGGCCGACCCAAATGGGAAAGGACTGATTGTTGACCCGGATGCAAAACTGGAAGAGGAACTGATTGTTCGCCCAACTTCCGAAACTATTATCTGGAACACGTACAGAGGTTGGATACAATCGTACCGCGACCTACCTATTTTAATAAATCAATGGGCCAATGTGGTTCGCTGGGAGATGCGCACGCGCTTATTCCTTCGTACTGCTGAGTTCTTGTGGCAAGAAGGCCACACGGCACATGCCACCGAAGCCGAAGCGGTAGAAGAAGCTCGTAAAATGCTCGAGGTTTATGCAGATTTCGCAGAACGTTTTATGGCAGTACCGGTACTTAAAGGTGTAAAATCAGCTAATGAACGTTTTGCCGGCGCTTTGGACACATATTGTATTGAAGCATTGATGCAAGACGGAAAAGCTTTGCAGGCAGGTACATCTCACTTCCTTGGTCAAAATTTTGCTAAGGCTTTTGATGTAACTTTCATGGACAAAAGCAACAAACTGGATCACGTTTGGGCAACTTCGTGGGGAGTTTCTACCCGTTTGATGGGTGCGCTTATCATGACCCACTCCGACGACAATGGATTGGTATTACCTCCAAACCTTGCTCCTTTCCAGGTGGTGATTGTTCCTATCTACAAAAACGAAGAGCAACTTGCTGCTATTTCAGAAAGAGTAGCTGACATTACAGCTAAACTAAAAGCCATGAACATCAGTGTGAAGTTTGACAACAATGACAATAAAAAACCGGGTTGGAAATTTGCAGAATATGAACTAAAAGGTGTACCTGTACGATTGGCAATGGGTGCACGCGACCTCGAAAACGGAACAGTTGAAGTAGCTCGTCGTGATACATTGACAAAAGAAACTGTAGCTATTGATGGAATAGAAGTGTATATTGCTGAATTGCTGAAAACAATTCAAGCTAATATTTTCCAAAAAGCTGTTGACTACCGTACATCAGTTACTCGCGATGTAAACTCGTATGAAGAATTTAAGGTAGAAATTGAAAAAGGAGGATTCCTGATGTGCCACTGGGATGGAACTCCCGAAACGGAAGAGCGCATCAAAGAAGAAACCAAAGCAACTATCCGTTGTATCCCATTAAATGGCGACACGACACCGGGAACATGCATGGTAACCGGTAAACCATCGGCTCAACGTGTTGTTTTTGCACGAGCGTACTAACTACTCACATAAATTTCATAGTACCGCAATAAAATTACGACACTATAATAACTTCAACAAACCCTTTTCATTATTTTGGAAAGGGTTTGTTGTTTTATTAACTCACCTTGATAAAAATTAATATGTAGAATTATTGATTGCATTACATTTATTTTGATAAATAGAAATACTCAACCCACACTAACGTATCAATTTGTAATATTTATTCATTATATTATGATGATTTAGTATCATTATGAATGATTTATTTTCATTATATTTGTATAGTTATTTACAATTAACATATATTAATTATAATATTAAAACAAATACAATTTGGACCTCAAGCTGAGTACATTCTCAAAATAATAGACTATGGAAAAAATACGCAGATCGCTCTTGCCCATTCTGGCAATTATTCTAGGCTTATTTATTACTACCGCAGGAACTCCTGTTAAGCAATTCAGAGATGGGATATATAAAGGTGAATCCCGATCAAAGTACACCCACGAACCATATTGGGGGACAAGTGCGACTAAAGATAAAGGATGATAAAGTTGTGTGGTTGAAATTCAAAATCGTCGACAAGGAAAAACACGAAGTATTTGGACCAAAATACGAACGCCATTTTAAATATACGCCCCGTTATATTATGCAATGTCGGAGTGAACTCAAAGGAATAAAAATATATACTGAGGTGTTCTCAAAAAGTAAAGATATAGAACAGGTAGACGCCATTACCGGAGCAACCTGGTCACACGATTTATTGAAATCGACCTTTTATGTTACGCTGGAGAAAGCCAGAAACAAATAGTAATAGTAAAAAACAACAATCCCCTGAAACTATAATTATTTCAGGGGATTGTTGTTTATATTGAATAAAATCAATGTCTGTGTCTTCCGGCACGTAATGATTTGGGCGAACCCTGCCACGAACAGCCGAGACAATAAATTATCGACAAATCGTAGCCATCCGTTGATTCTTCGGCATGCACAGCCACTACTTCATAGTTTTCGTTCACTGTTACTACCAAAAACTTTCCTTCCTGGTTTTTTACATGAAAACGATGAATATCACATTGAGGACAAGGTAAATTTCTCATTTGCTTTATTTTGTATCTTCCAGAATTTCCTTATTCAACTCCACATTCGCATCCTGATCTTTATCTTCGGTAAGTTCAACACTCACCACTTTTTTATCAACAAGAAATTCGGTAATAACCGCATCTTCTATCACTGTTTTTTCAATAGTGACGTCATTGGTAACCTCGCGCAACTTATCGTCTTCACAACGGATAACACGTCCGGGGAATTTTTCAACCCATGATAAATTATGTGTGGCCATGATGACAGTTGTACCCGATTGACGAATATTATACAGTAATTCAACTAATTCATTACCTGTTTCAGGGTCAAGGTTTCCTGTTGGCTCATCAGCCAGAATCATTTCCGGAGAGTTCAACAAAGCACGTGCAATAACAATGCGTTGTTGCTCACCACCCGAAAGTTGGTGTGGCATTTTATTACCTTTGTGAGCCATACCTACTTGAGTCAATACATTTAGTATTTGTTCGGCAATAGCTTCTTTGTCTTTCCAACCGGTAGCTCGCAACACGAAATCAAGATTCTCGTTCACCGTACGATCGGTAAGCAACTGAAAATCCTGGAATATCACGCCTATTTTCCGACGAAGAAAAGGCAGTTCACTGGTTTTAAGGGCACGCAAATCGTAACCCAATACTCCTGCTACTCCTTCCAAAATGGGCAACTCTTTATATATTGATTTCAACAAAGTGCTTTTCCCGCTTCCTACTTTTCCAATCAAATAAATAAATTCACCCGAATGTACTTCGAGTTGAACATTTTCAAGTACCAACACATCTTGTTGGCAAATGTCCACATCTACGTATTTTATCAATAATTTCTTTTCCATTATCATTTACGGTAAACGGTTATCGGTTGAGTGACAACCAATGACTGCAATTATTTGTGTCTTTTTTTCAATTCGCGCGCTAAATCATCGAGCGAATAACCTTTGGAAGTAAGCAAAACGATAAGGTGATACACCAAATCCGATGCTTCGTAAAGGAAACCTTCTTCAGTGCCATTTACTGCTTCGATTACTGTTTCAACAGCTTCTTCACCTACTTTTTGAGCCATACGATTCACTCCCTTTTTGAAAAGTGAAGTGGTATATGATCCTTCCGGCATTTCTTTGAAACGAACGGCAATAAAATCCTGAAGATATTTTAAGAAAGTAATATCCGTATCGTTCTTTTCGCCCCAACAAGTATCGGTACCTGTGTGACAAACCGGACCTACCGGATGTACTTTAATCAACAAAGTATCAATATCGCAATCGGGAGTTATCGAAACTACGTTTAGAAAGTTACCACTCTCCTCTCCTTTTGTCCACAAACGGTTTTTAGTCCGGCTAAAAAAAGTCACCTGACCGCTTTCTTGAGTTTTGGTCAATGCTTCTTCGTTCATATAACCTAACATCAAGACCTTTGCTGTGTACTCATCTTGAATAATGGCGGGAACTAAACCTCCCATTTTATTGAAATCTATATTCATTTTACGTTCTATTTTGTGTTATTGGCTTACAAATGACAAAAGTACAAAAAATCAGTTAGAATTACGGTGGTTAAGTAGTTAATTGGTTTCTTTTGGCTTATCGGTGTATTTATTGAGTGAAAATAGTTTGAGTAAGTTCAACACACAAGGGAGTTGTCTTTGTCCAACTAATTTTGGCAAATAAAAAATCCTGAAAGTTATCGTTCAGATTTCTTTCAGGATTTTTTATATTTTTATATTATCTCAGTATCGTACAGCTATGCGTTAATCCTCAAGCTACTCCGACAAAAGAAAGCTACATCAGGATAATATTCAATTTCTGGCATTCTTTGTACATTTCGGCAGGCCAGATGCTCGATTGAATTTCACCAATATGTGCTTTACGAAGGAAGAACATGCACAAACGCGACTGTCCGATACCACCACCGATAGACAATGGCAATGAACCTTCGGCCAAACGTTTATGGAAATACATATTCAATCTGTCCGATTTGCCTTCCATTTCCAGTTGACGCAAAAGAGCTGCTTTATCCACGCGAATTCCCATCGACGATACTTCGAAGGCCAATTCCAATACCGGATTCCAGAAAAGAATATCGCCGTTCAGACCTGCCAAACCGTTTTCGGCTACAGTAGTCCAGTCATCATAATCGGGGGCACGTCCATCATGTTTTTGTCCATCGCCAAGAGGTCCGCCAATGCCAATTACAAATACGGCTTTATGGATTCTGGTAAATTCATTTTCTCTTTCTTTTGGAGTTAGTGTTGGATACAATTGACGAAGTTCTTCAGCATGAATGAAAGTTATTTCGGCAGGTAAACAAGGTTTGATAGCCGGGAAGCTTTCAGATACCAGGTACTCGGTGCGCAAGAATGAAGCGTAAATACTACGAACTATACTTTTCAAGAAGTCAATATTTCGTTCTTCGGCAGTCATTACTCGTTCCCAATCCCATTGGTCAACATAAAGTGAATGGAGGTTACCTAATTCTTCGTCGGCACGAATAGCATTCATGTCGGTATAAATTCCGTAACCGTTTTCAACTCCATAAGCAGCTAATGTCAACCGTTTCCATTTAGCCAATGAATGAACCACTTCAGCACGAGCATCACCCATGTCTTTGATAGGAAAGTTTACAGCACGTTCCACACCATTCAAATCGTCGTTGATACCGGTACCACGAAGTACAAAAAGTGGTGCAGTAACGCGACGAAGACGTAACTCTGAGGACAGGTTCGATTGAAAAAACTCTTTAATTTTCGATATCCCCACTTCCGTTTGTTGAAGATTAAGTATGGGGTTGTAATTTTGGGGTTTGAATAAATAACTCATGGTAATCGCTTTTTGTGTTTTTTATTATTGTTTTTTGTTCTAGACAAAGATAATCATTTTGATTAAAAATGGCGGTATTAAATATCAAAATAGAATCTAAAAATAGGATTTTACATATAAAAATTCAAAAAAAAAGCGCCTTACTATTTTTAGCAAGGCACTTTAGGTTGAAACTATGTTTCTATTTTGTTTTACGTTTGTATTCTACAAAAGAATAAGGGAACAGATTTTTATCATCAATATCAAAATCTTCGCGATTTACTTCTTCCCATTCATCAAAATTTATTTCAGGGAAAAATGTGTCAGCTGTAAAATTGGAGTGTATCCACGTAATATAAAGCGCATCTGCTTTATCTATTGTTTGTTTATAAACCGAAGTTCCTCCTATAATAAATACCTGATCTTCATTCTCACATAAGTAAAAAACATCTTCCATCGAATCGGCTTCGTAATATCCCTCGTTCACTCCTTCGGACATTATAGATGTGAGTACAATGTTTTTTCTATTTGGAAGTGGGCCGTTTGGTAAGCTTTCGAAAGTCCGTTTACCCATTACAACCGTGTGGCCTGTTGTAAGTTGTCTAAAATGTTTCAAGTCAGCCGGCAAATGCCATGGTAGCTTGTTTAAGTTGCCTATAGCGTAGTTATCGGCAACAGCTGCAATAATCGAAATTTTTGACATAATTATATATTATTTTTAAGACAAAATCAAGTGTGATTGCAATAAGATTATATAGACTAGCAACATGTTTCAATCAAAAACTTCACAAAGAGGCCATTTGGTTCGAGAACATTCGTCTTTTCAGACGGAATGGCAAAAATACACAAAAAAATGGATAATCGACTCCGATTATCCATTTAGCTTGCCTAATAATTTGTATTTATTATTACATAAAAATGTAATATATTGCTCATCACACAGCTACGATTCCTTTGATGTGTGGATGTGGATCATAATTAACTAATTCGAAGTCAGAAGCCTGAAATGCAAAGATATCCTTTACGTCCGGATTGATCTTCATCGTGGGCAATTGACGGGGTTCGCGCGACAATTGCAACTGAACCTGCTCCATGTGATTTGTATAAATATGCGCATCACCCAGCGTGTGAACAAAGTCACCGGCTTTGAGACCTGTAACCTGCGCCATCATTTGCAACAACAATGCATACGAAGCGATATTAAACGGAACGCCCAGGAAAATATCTGCACTACGTTGGTAGAGTTGTAGGCTCAATCGACCATCAGCCACATAAAACTGGAAGAACGCATGACAAGGTGGTAAATTCATATTTGGTATATCCGCCACATTCCAGGCACTAACAATGATACGACGAGAGTCAGGATTATTCTTAATGGTATTCACCACTTCTGAGATCTGATCGATATGTCCGCCATTATAATCGGGCCATGAGCGCCACTGATAACCATAGATATGACCCAAATCGCCTTTTTCATCAGCCCATTCGTTCCAGATACGAACACCGTTATCATTCAGGTATTTTACATTGGTATCACCATTCAAGAACCAAAGTAGCTCATGAATAATGGATTTAAGGTGCAGTTTTTTTGTGGTAAGACAAGGAAAGCCCTCGTCCATATTAAAGCGCATTTGATGACCAAAAACACTTATCGTTCCTGTCCCTGTACGATCTTCTTTGCGTACGCCTTCCGCTAAAACACGGTTTAATAAGTCTGTATATTGTTTCATTTCTATAGTTAGTTGACGAGTTAATAAGAAAATGTCTGGATATTTATTTGCTTCATCCCCCAGTTACGCTTCGCTCACTTGGGTTATTGGTTACGCCGATTTTCAATTCACATTTAGCCCCTTCGGGGCATATTTATAATGTCATAGGATATTATTTATTTTTACTTCCAAACAGCAAAACTCAAGCAATTCCCACCTATCTTTTTTTGTCTTTGATCTTTTGTCTAGTAAAGTTTATAAGTTGTTTTCACCACTCTGAATTCAGTACGACGATTAATCTGATTGGCTTTTTCCTGTTGATCGGGAGTCAGTTTAAGCACATAGGCTTCGTCCAGCACATCGTTCACTTTCAGGAATGGATACTTCTTAGCAATAGCGGCATCCACCACCACCGGTTTTTCTTCACCATAACCCACCAAAGTAAGTCTATCGGCAGCAATGCCGGCCGCAACCAAATAGTTGACTACCGATCTGGCTCTCTTTTCAGCTAAAATCAGATTGGCAGCATTAGTACCCACAAAGTCGGTATGCGATGCAATCTCAATCGTGATATTCGGATTATCAGTCAACAGTTTCACCAATGACTGTAGGTCAGTGGTGGAAGAGGAAGTCAAATCCCATTTACCAAACTCGTAAAAGATATTATCCATTTGGATCGGTTTGGAAATGCTTGACAGCTTGAAGTCGAGATTAAATGTTTTGCTGGTAGTAAGTCCTTGCGTGGAAAGCACCCCTTTTTGATTGAGATAACCACGTGCCGTAACCAACATCACGCATTCCATATCTTTATCCAGCTTGAGACGATATGTACCGTCTTTTTTGGTCTGAACACGCGCATTAACCCCACTATTACTTACCAGGCGTACACTGGCATCGGGAATTGCATCCCCTTTTTCGTCCACCACTTTTCCTTCAAGAATGTAAGCCAGATCGGGCAATTCGAAACTCCAGATTGCATCGTATCCCTTAAAATCTGTTCTATTGGAAGAAAAGAAACCTTTCTCTGCATTTCCTTCGAAGGTCATCCCAAAATCATCCTCAAAAGAGTTCACCGGCGTACCCATATTAGAAACCACCCAGCTTCCATCTTTTTGCGGTACGGCTTTAAAAATATCCAGGCCTCCAAAACCCGGCAATCCGTTGGACGAAAAGTACAGCGTACCATTTGCCCGCATCACCGGAAACATTTCATCCCCGGGCGTATTTATTTGGTCACCCATATTCTCTATATCCTTGCATTCGCCGTTCACGAGCGTTGCTTTCCATATATCTTTGCCACCTTTGCCCCTTGGAGCATCAGAAACAAAATAAAGTGTTTGCCCATCGGGCGAAAAAGCAGGATGAGCGACCGAAACAGTACTATCGGCAAAAATCTTAATCTTTTGCGGAGTGCTCCACGTTCCACCGGCACGATTGGAAGAATAGATCTCAACACCCACCTCTCTGTCGAGTACCTGACGAGCACAGGTGAAGTACATCACTTTACCATCGGAACTAAAAGAGCAAACCCCTTCATCACCATCAACAGTATTTATTTCACCATCCAGAATATAAGGTTTCTCCCATTTGCCCGCCACATTCTTTTTGGAGATAAAAAGATTATTATTGGGCAAACCGGTAATGGTATTGTTTTTTTGCAGAACCTGCTTATTGAATTGACGCGACGATGTAAATATCAATGCATCCCCTTCCGAGCCTAAAAATGCCGGACTGAAATTATCGGCATTACGCGTATTAAACAAATCGGCTTTGCGAACGGTGTAGCGAGTGGCTTCACTCTTCCATTTAGCAATTTGCTTCGAAGCATAAATCCCATTCTTAGCCAGAAGGCTAGCGCTATCTTTCTTTAAATAGATAGTATAGTTTTTAATAGCATCATCATATTTTCCAGTTCGTTGCAACACCTGAGCATAGCGTAGAAAAACAATACTATCGGAGTACAAACTGCGAATAGCATTGGCATAGGCCTGAACAGCGCGATTATTATTTATCAACCGATTGCACTCACCTTGCTGAAAAGCAATGCGGGCACGCAGGGGTTTATCTTTATACGGTACTTTGTAATATATTTTTTTGTACAAATTGCCGGCAGCGTAATATTCGCCAATGGCAAACCGTTTATCGGCATTTTTGATGCGCGACTTAAGGCTACAGCCTTGCAACAGCAAAACTGCAAACAATAAAACAAGAAATGTCGATAATTTTGTACGCATTTTTTTCAGTTGATAGTTGATAGTTGACAATTGACAGCTATGAACTATCAACTTTCAACTATCAACTTATTTTTAGGCTAATTCATGAATAACCAGTCCCGAACGTAATTTTGGTTCGAACCAGGTAGTTTTTGGAGGCATGATGTTTCCTGAATCAGCAATATCAATCAGTTGTTGCATAGAAACAGCATACAGCGCCAGTGCTACACGCATTTCACCACTATCCACCCGTTTTTGCAACTCGCCAAGTCCACGAATTCCACCAACGAAATCGATCCGTTTGTCGCTACGAAGATCTTTGATACCAAGCACTTCATCCAAAATAAGGTTCGACGAAATGGTTACATCCAACACACCAATCGGGTCATTATCGTTGTAAGTTCCGGCTTTAGCGGTAAGTGAGTACCAGTTGCCCGATAAATAGATGGCAAAGTTGTGCAGCTTAGCGGGCTTATAAATTTCCGGCCCTTTCAATTCTACATCGAAATTTACAGAGAGTTTAGCCAAAAACTCTTCGTCGGTGAGGTTGTTCAAGTCCTTCACCACACGGTTATAATCGATAATATTCAATTGATTATCGGGAAAACAAACCGCCATAAAGTAATTGTATTCTTCGTCACCGGTGTGGTTTGGGTTTTGGCGGCGTTTTTCGTCGCCCACCAAAGCAGCCGCAGCACTGCGGTGATGACCATCAGCAATATAAAGCGAAGGAATATCGGCAAACAATTCGGTAATACGGGCATTGGTTTCGGGATTTTCAATCACCCAGAAATGGTGCCCAAAGCCGTCGCCATCAGCTACAAAGTCGTAAACGGGTGCACCTTTTATCACTTCGGCAACAATAGCATCCAATTCATCCTGATGTGGATAGGCAAAGAATACGGGTTCGATATTGGCATTGTTTACACGCACGTGTTTCATGCGGTCTTCTTCCTTATCGCGACGGGTTAACTCATGCTTTTTAATCTTTTCGTTCAGGTAATCATCTACATTGGCACAAACAACCAAACCGTATTGCGTTTTTCCATTCATGGTTTGAGCATACACGTAGTATTTCTCTACTTCGTCCTGCACCAACCAACCTTCGGAACGGAATTTTGCAAAATTTTCAGCTGCTTTATTATACACTTTCTCTTCATGCTCGTCGGTACCAGGTTCAAAATCTATTTCGGGTTTGATAATGTGGTAAAGCGACAATGCATTTCCTTCAGCTTCGGCGCGTGCTTCTTCAGAATTCAACACATCGTAGGGGCGCGAAGCCACTTTTTCTACCAGATGTTGAGGAGGACGAATGCCCTTAAAAGGTTTGATAATAGCCATGATATATACTTTTGTGTGTGTTTTTTCATTTTGAAGCACAAATGTACGGAAAAAGTTTTAAAAAGTGGATAGTGAAATAAACCGGAAAAAGCAAACGCCCTAAATATCACCGAAGGTTTACCTAAAGGGGAATAATTCACTCCTACCCTAACAGGGAAAGGCCGTCCGAAAATCAGTTTGACCTTTCCCAAATAGGGAAAGGTCAAACCAAAACCGGTTGGTTAATTCCCTAGTTGGGAAAGCTTGCGCGGAAACTGGTTCGTTAAAGCCCAAATTGGGACAGGCTGCCGAAAAACTGGTTGGTTAAAACCCAAGTTGGGACAGCTCGCCCGAAAAAAAGTTAGGCAAATCCCAATTGGGGCTGAACTATCCAAAAATTCGGGTAGGATGACCCTTTTGGAGAATTGCTTCAGTTTAACTATATTTTTGAAACAACTAATTTTATATTTAAGTAAAAATAAAAGATGTTAATCAACCACTTTCAACCTACACCATATTAAAATATTATTTTATTTTTGCCTTAACAAAATCTTACTACTAATACCTAAAAAAACACAATTATGCATGTAAAAATTTCCCGCTTAGCATTTAAATCTCTTCGCAACAGCGAGTACACCATGTTTGTAAGTCAATCTGTTGCCATCTTTATGAAGTACGATGCACAGGCATTGAGGCTAAACAAATCGTTCGACAGACTTCTGGCACTTATTCCCGATCTAGACAAAATCAAAGCGCAAGATTTTGGTAGCGCCTACAGTAACATGATCCGCGACTTGGATATGCAACGCGACAATCTGTTTTCGGCAATTGTTTCGATGGTAAAGAACCTCGAAAAATCGGGTATCGCCAC
Source organism: uncultured Paludibacter sp. (assembly GCA_963664445.2). Lineage (GTDB taxonomy): Bacteria > Bacteroidota > Bacteroidia > Bacteroidales > Paludibacteraceae > Paludibacter. The sequence goes on along the minus strand of CAXXUM010000005.1, from coordinate 1,057,962 downwards.
ATTAGCTCCACATGTGGAGTTACTGAAACGGCTGTTGAACAAGCATGGGCGCGACATAGCCGAGGCCGGTTACAGCGCCGAAACAAAACGACTCAATGATTTTTTGGTAGAAATTTCCACCAATGCCAATTTGATGGCAGCCATCACTGCAACAAACCTGGCCTTATTCATTGACCAACTGCGAGCTGTAAATACCGAGTTTGCATCTAAATTTATGACACGAGTAGAAGAAAGTTCAGCTACAGAAGTGGTAAATGCACGCGAAATCCGCGTAGAATCTGACAAAGCATTACTTGCATTCTTCAACGCTATTGAATTCTGCAGCTCGGAATACGAAGACCTGGATTACACTACCCCGGCTAACGAGTTGAACGAACTGATAACTTACTATAAAACAATGCTGAAAGCCCGCGAAAGTCGCCGAATGGCCGGTAAAGATACAAGTGTAGAAGCACCGATTGAACCAAAGCCCTGATTCCTTTTTTCTTACGTAATCATACCCCCGCATTGTCGTAGCACGATGTGGGGGTTTTGTTTAAAAACCGAAAGCACAGAATTCTTCAATAAGTTTTCATAAATTTGCAGCGCATTAAGTACTAGTCAGAATATAATGTCGTATTTATCATAAAGAATAGAACCTGCCTACCGCAGACACAATGTCATTAAGTTAAGTATTTTTTGTATTCGACCTCTCCCTAAATCCCTCTCCCGAGGAGAGGGACTTGGATTACAACTGTTTTCGATCAACTTTTCATACAAAAATTATACAAACCGTAGTAATTTAGCTCCCTCTCCTTGGGAGAGGGCTGGGGAGAGGTCTAAACTTAATGACATTGTGTCTGCGGTAGGCAGGTTCTATTCTTCTATTTATTTTAATTTGATTTTGGTGTGTTATATATTTCCTAATACCGATTTCCAAAACAATTTTTATTTATGCCCATCACAAAAAACCGGTTCAACCACCAGTTCAACTATTTACACAGCATTAAACATATCCTCTTCCTCGTGGGCTTTTGCACTGTCGGTCTATTGTCGTACGGGCAACAGGAAGGCTATCGCGAATTCGACAATGTATACCTTGGATCGGATGCATCGGTGGTAAATTGTTTTGTGCAGGACAAGCAGGGATTGATATGGATGGGCACCGACAAAGGGCTGTTTAGTTACAACGGCTACACGATGCAACGCCATATTTTTCCTTTCACCGAAAGTAAAAATCCATCCAACACCCGGATAAACTGCGGCATATTGCTGGACAACCTTCATCTTATTTTGGGTTTCGACAACGGTATTCGGATATACAACCTGGAAACCAACAGCTACGAAGAAACACCTATTCCATTTCCCAAAGATATCCGATCACTGGTATTGGTAGGTGACCGATTGTGGATAGGGTCGTTGAACGGCTTATATCAATACAACACAAAGACCCACCAACTAAGCACCAGCAGTGCCGGCCTACCCCACCACACTATTTATTCTATTCTGAAATCGAAACAAAATACTTTATTTGTTGGCACCTATAACGGGTTATGTTATCTAAGTCCCGGTGCAACCCGCTTTCAGAAAATTGACCTACCTGTTCAATCGTTCAAAAACAGTTTACTGGTCAACTCATTATTGGAAGACCCCACGAGAAATTGCATTTGGATAGGTGCTGAAGGGTATTTGTTCAAATACACTCCAGCAACGAAGTCGGTGGAACGAATTGGTGAATTTACGGGCAACTCGGTTAAGTCATTAGCGCTGGATCAACATCAGAACCTGCTGCTGGGAACCGACAACGGGCTGTACCTCTATAACAAAGAGCAACACGTCCTCAAACACATCGTCCACGACTCGCGCTACGGAAAATCATTGACCAATAATATTATCTGGAGCATATTTGTCGATAGGCAAAAAAATGCATGGTTCGGGACGGATTATGGTGTTTCGTTATCCAAACAAAACAAAACCTATCGGTACACACCCATATCTCAAATCACAGGGATAGGCGATGGAAATCAGATGCAATCCATCTTCAGAGATTCACGTCGTAACTTTTGGTATGGAGGAAACAACGGTCTGATATTTACGTCCGCCGACACGAAAACCTGCATTTGGTACAAACTGGGCGATGCCCTTTATCCCATTTCGCACAACCGCATCCGTTGCATTTATGAAGATAAGAGTCATCATCTTTGGGTAGCTACCGACGGAAGCATCAATCGTTACGATTACACCACCCGGCAATTTATCCATTACAATATAGTGGATAGCACCCGAACCCGCAATGCCAACTGGGCGTACAGCCTGTTCGAAGATAACAAAGGCCGATTGTGGATAGCTACCTGTCTGGGGGGCATCTTTGTGGTAGATAAGGCTAAATTGATGAATGCAAAGTCCGGCTTATATGTTGCCGAACAAAACTTCTATAAAAAAACGGGCAAAAACGGACTGTCGGATAATTTTATCAATAGCGTTTTGCCCGACTTGCAAGGCAATGTATGGGCATTGACCTATAACAACGGCATCAATAAAATAAATACGCAAACAGGAATCGTCAGCAAGTTTCCGGTATTGTCGGACACGAAGAATCAAACAAATGGCAATGCCAACTGTCTTATTTGCGATAAGGAGGGCTATGTGTGGGTAGGTTTTTTTGGCGGATTAACCAGAATCAATCCACGCACCAACCAAATGCAGTTTATTGAATACGATGGATTCAAGAACACACGCATCAACCTGCTGACCGAAGAAAACAATCATATCTGGGTGACTACTTCCGATGGAATTTTTGCGCTGGATAAAAACACCCTGAAAGTACGTTATGTAAAAGTGGCCAACAAGCCTTTTACATCGTCTTTCTACGATGCATTCCGTCAGGAAATGTATTTAGGAAGCGTAGATGGACTTGTAATATTTTCACCCTCCATTACAAACAAAAAGAGTAGCAATACTCCATTAGTGCTAACTGCTTTGTATGTCAACGATCGGTTGTTTCAGCCGGGATCGGACTACAAAGGGAAAAGTATACGGTATGCCAATAAACTGGCACTGCCCTACAACCAGAACAACCTGAGTTTCGAATTTTCGGATCTGAGTTTCTCACAGGAAGAGGATAACAAATATGTTTATCAATTGAAAGGTGTGGACACCGAATGGCGTACCGTAAAGCCCGGTTCCAATCGCATTTCATACAATAACCTGGCACCCGGCACCTATACGCTAACCATCGGGCAGCTAGATCCCGAAGGCGAAACACCGCTTTCATCGCTCGATTTTCAATTAAAGATTCAGCCACCCTGGTACTATAGTATTGGAGCTAAACTGGTTTATGCCCTCTTAATTTTCAGCTTGCTGCTATGGGTCTTTAATTATTACAGGGAGAAACACCGCACTAAAATTGAACGCATTGAAAAAGAAAAATCGTTGGAGTTATCGAACCTGAAAATTGATTTCTTCACCAATGTTTCGCACGAGTTTAAAACGCCACTCAGCCTTATCATTGCCCCTATCAGCAAATTGATATACGAAACAAAAAATCCGACCTTAAACAAACAGTTGACAATGATACATCAAAATGCGCTCCGGCTCAATGCGCTGATTCAACAGGTCATCGGATTCGAACGATTTGACGGATCGCAGAATGCTACGCTCATACTTTCGAATGTGGAATTTATTGAGTTTGCCCGCAGCATCTTTTCGGTGTACGAAGATGTTTTTCAAGCTAAGAAAATAACGCCGGTATTCGCCACCAACATTGAATCGGTATTGGTAAACATCGACGTGCTGAAAATGGAGTCGGTGCTGAATAACCTGATATCAAATGCCTATAAGTTTTCGAACGAAGGGGGAAGTGTAACGCTCGATATTCATTATTCTGAAGAAAACAACCATCAGTTGCGTATCAACATTAGCGACTCTGGCATTGGTATTCCGGCTGATGATGTACCGTTTGTGTTCGACCGTTTTTTCCAATCCCGCAAAACATCCAGCGACAAAGTGGGATCGGGCATTGGACTGTACCTGGTAAAAAACTATGTGGAGCTGCACAATGGATCCATCCAAATAGCATCGGAAGAAAATAAAGGTACAAGCATTAGCCTTCAATTGCCTGTGGTGGAGACTCAACCCATCAGAAACATACTGCAGGATGAGAATACGGAGAACAGTGTTGAATCAATAGAGAACAGCAACAAACCTTTGATATTAATAGTGGAAGATAATATTGAAGTTTGCGATTTTATTGTTCAAGCGCTTGCCAACAACTACCAATGTGTGGTGGCTCACAATGGCAAAACAGGACTGACAAAAGCCCTCAACCAAAAGCCGCAACTGATTATTTCGGACGTAATGATGCCCGTAATGAACGGATTGGACATGTGTCGCCAGTTGCGAAAAAACAAAGAGCTTTCGCTAGTTCCCATCATCATGCTTACGGCTAAAGACGACAAACTCACCGAAGAAAAAAGTATAGAACTGGGCGTAAATGCTTTTGTTGCAAAACCGTTCGACACCAACCTGCTGAGCTTGCGCATCAAACAGCTATTGGAAGTAAATCAAGGACTGGAAAATAAGCACCGACTGGAAGTACTATCGACGCCAAAAGAAATTGAGGCCGAATCGTGGGATGAAAAACTACTTGCCGACATTACCAAAATCATTGAAGACAGAGTGTCCGATTCCGACCTCAATGTAAATAGTCTGAGTGAAATTTCGGGCATAAGCACCAAGCAGATTTACCGAAAAATAAAACAACTCACCGGGCTCACTCCGGTAGATTACATTCGCTCCATCCGAATGAAAAAAGCCGCTATGCTGTTGGCCCAACAAAAATTCTCGGTAGCGGAAGTGATGTATCTGGTCGGTTTTTCTAACTACTCTTATTTCTCCAAATGCTTCCAGGCGAAGTACGAAAAAACGCCGAAACAGTTTATGGAGAATTAAATCCAATTATATTCGGGGCGCGACTTTAAGTCGCACTCCGAATATAATTCTACGTCGCAGAACATCCATTCCCCTCTTACACCTTTACGCTCTTACACTTTACACTCTTACACCACTTCACCTTACACTTCATAATTGTCCGTTTTGTTGTGTTCTTTGTCCTATTTGTGCTTTCCGCCCCCCTCCGTTTTCGCTTAATTTGCAGCGTTTAAATCTACAGTTGGAAAGTCACAAAGCAATTCTGTCACTACAACTGTGGTTTCACACCTTCAATAATATTAATCTAGTATTATATCATGAGAAAAACCAGTTATCTAGTAAATCTTAGCCATCTTCGAATGGCAGTAGTGATTGTAATCGTGCTGTGTGCACCGGGTTTGCTCGGCACATTTACCCTTTCGGCACAGCAACAAAAGAGTCAGGCCGGCACCCAGAAAAGGGTTACCGGAGTAGTAAAAGATGAACTCGGCACACCCATGCCCGGAGTCAATATTAAGGTAGTCGGAACTTCAACCGTTACCGTTACCAGCGTTGATGGTAAATATACCATCGCCGTTCCGGGCGAGAATGCTCAATTGGAGTACACATTTATTGGCTATGATTCTCAAAGAATCACTGCCGAAAAAAATCAACTCAACGTTCAACTTCAACCTGCTGACAGAAAACTAAACGAGGTGATTGTGGTGGGTTATGGTACTCAACGCAAAAAAGATTTGACCGGTTCTATTGCCAGCGTTGGTAGCAAGGATTTTAACCCCGGTGTTTCGGGAAGTCCTACCGATCTTATCAACGGTAAAGTAGCCGGAGTACAAATCATGTCCAACAGTGGTTCTCCAAGTTCGGGTAGTTCTATCCGTATACGTGGTGGGGCTTCATTAAATGCCAGTAACGATCCATTGATCGTAATTGACGGTGTGCCTCTCGAAAATGGTGGTATCAGCGGAAATGGCAATAACTTCTTAAGCTTATTGAATCCGAATGATATTGAGAACATCAGCATTTTGAAAGATGCTTCTTCTACCGCTATCTATGGTTCCAGAGCTTCCAACGGAGTGATGATGATAACCACTAAGAAAGGGAATCTGGATAAATTAAAGTTCAATTTCAGTACATCTTTCTCGCTTCAACAAAAAACGCGCACTGCGGATATGCTCTCACCGCAACAATTTCGCGATCTTATTAACGAGAAAGGGTCAGATGCTCAAAAAGCATTGGTGGGAACTGCCAACACAAACTGGAACGATCAGATATTTCAAACAGCTATCGGCAACGACAATAACTTTAGCGTGTCAGGTGGTATAGCCAAAAAAGTTCCTTTCAGAGCTTCATTCGGATATATGAACCAAGATGGAATTTTGAAAACTGATAATGTAAAGCGTATGTCGGGAAGCTTCGTGATTACTCCTTCGTTTTTCGACAATCACTTGAAAGTAAATTTCAACGTAAAAGGGTCTATCAACGATAACAAATTTGCCAATACGACTGCCATTTGGACTGCCGCAGCATTCAACCCAACCCAACCGATTTATTCGGGCAATACCAACTTTGGAGGATATTACGAGACCATCGACAATGCAGGTTTACCGGTAGTAAAAGCGAATCTCAATCCACTTGGCTTGTTAACACAAGAGAACAATACAAGTACGGTAAAAAGGAGTATCAGTAATTTGGATCTGGATTACAAACTTCATTTTCTGCCGGAGCTTAAAGCACACGTTACACTTGGATATGACTATGCCAAAGGGAATGGTAGCATTTATATTCCCGAATCGGCAGCCTCTAATTTTAAGACAGGAGGGCGCAACTCCGTTTATTCACAAACAAAATCGAATAAATTATTTACGGCCTACCTGAATTATGTAAAGGACTTTGAACCGATAAAAAGTCGGTTGGATTTGACTGTTGGCCACGATTATCAAAACTGGGTGGCAGAAACGCCACAATATACCGACATGAATGTAGCCGGTGATGTTCAATCAATAGCTGCCGCCGACTATCAACGCCACGTGTTGCTATCGTACTATGCCCGTATGAATTATTCGTTCGACAGCAGATACCTGTTGACCGCAACTGTTCGTCGTGATGGGACTTCACGCTATAGCCCGGAGAATCGTTGGGGTACGTTTCCATCACTTGCCTTTGCATGGAGAGCAAAAGAAGAAAGTTTTCTGAAAGATTTCAAACCTTTATCGGATTTGAAAGTTCGTCTTGGATACGGTGTTACCGGACAACAAGAAGGTATCAGTAATTATTCTTATTTGCCTGTATATGTACTTGGAAATGAGTATGCGCAATACAAACTGGGGAATACATATTACAATACCTATCGTCCGGCATCTTATTTCAGCAACCTGAAGTGGGAAACTACTACGGCTTACAATGCCGGTATTGATTTCGGATTCTTCGATAACAGAATTTCGGGAAGTGTTGACTATTACACCCGAAAAACAAAAGATTTATTGGCCTATGTACCTTTAGCAGCCGGCGCTAACTTTAGCGATGCCGGTACTACCAACGTAGGAAATGTAAAAAGCAATGGTGTTGAGTTCTCAATAAATGCTATACCTGTAAAAACAAAAGACTTTACATGGAACGTAGGCTTTAACGCTACTTATCAAAAAGTTCAAATCACCAATTTATCGATGGTAAAAGGAACTAGCTCTATTGGTTCTTTTGTAGGTCCATCGGTGGGTGGAAGAGGATTGCAAATAATGACCGAAGGATATGCACCATACATGTTTTATGTGAACAAACAAGTGTATGACAGCAATGGAAAACCAATCGAAGGAATGTATGCCGACCTGAACAAAGATGGCGTGGTGAATGATAAAGATTTATACCGTTACCACTCTCCAATGCCCGATTTTATTTTGGGATTCAATTCGCAATTCAGCTACAAGAAATGGACAGCAGGATTTAGCATGCGTGCCAGCATTGGAAACTATGTGTACAACAACATGAAAGCAAATCAGGGATCGATGGAAACATTGCAATATAATTCGTATGAACTGATTAATCTTTCTTCGGATTATCTGAAAACAGGGTTTACTACCCGTCAGTTTTACTCAGACTACTTTGTTGAAAATGCTTCCTACCTAAAAATGGATAATATCACTCTGGGATATAACGTAGGTAAAATTATGAAAGGAGTAAACCTACGTGTAGGCGCAATGGTTCAAAACGTATTTACCATTACCAAGTATTCCGGAGTAGATCCTGAAGTACCGAGCGGTTTTGATAGCCAGTTTTATCCAAGACCAAGAACAATTTCAATGAACTTAAATCTTGATTTTTAATCAACAAGAAACATTAGTAAGATGAAAAATAAACAATATATATACATATTAATGATGGTAATCAGCTTTGGGCTTTTTACTTCATGTACCGATGATTTGAATCAGACACCTGTAGCACAAGTGACTTCAGCTTCGGTTTACGCTAATGCAGCAAATTATAAATCCGTTATGGCCAAAGCGTATGCTTCACTGGCTATTGCCGGACAAGAAAAAGGAGATGGTAATACCGACTTAGGCGGTAAAACCAGCAATGGATATTTGCGTATCTATTTCAACCTGCAAGAATTACCTACCGACGAAGCTATTTATACATGGGCCGGTGGTGATGCATTGACTAAGATTCAATATATCAAATGGGATGCTACCGACGAATGGGTTTCGGGCATGTACTACCGCATTTATTATACCGTAGCACTGTGTAATGAATTCTTGCGAAATGCAACTGATGATAAAATAGCAAAATTTAGTGCTACGGAAATAGCTGATATTAAATCTTATCGTGCCGAAGTTAGATTTCTGAGAGCATTGGTATATTCTCATGCATTAGACATGTTTGGTAATGTTCCTTTTGTAACCGAAAGCGATCCTGTAGGAGCATTCTTCCCTCCGCGTAAAACCAGAGCAGAATTGTTTACTTACGTAGAATCAGAGCTGAAAGCTATTTCGGAAGAATTACCTCTTCCAAAAGCAAATGAGTACGGAAGAGCAAGCAGAGCGGCTTCATGGTCTTTGTTGGCAAAACTATATTTGAATGCAAAAGTATATACCGGAACAGACAGAAATACCGATTGTATTACCTATGCCAGTAAAGTAATTGCCGGTGGATATTCATTGGAGCCGGCTTATAAGAAATTATTCAATGCCGATAATGACAAACGTACCAACGAAATTATTTTCCCTATTGAAGCAGACGGACAACACACTACCACCTGGGGTAGCACTACTTACCTGGTTTGTGGGCCGATTGTAGGTTCGATGGTGGCCAGCGATTATGGTGTACAAACAGGCTGGGGAAGTATCCGTACCCGCAAACAATTTGTAAATCAGTTTGCCGATATTACAGGAGCAACCGATAAAAGAGCGTCATTCTATACCAACGGACAAACGCTGGACATTCTTGATCCCAGTCTTAAAACCGATGGATATGCTATCGTAAAATTCACCAATAAAACGGATGCAGGTGCAAACGGCTCTAACTATGCTGATGGTTTAGTAGATACTGATTTCCCTATGATTCGTTTAGCCGATGTGTACCTAATGTATGCCGAAGCTGTGGTAAGAGGTGGTTCAGGCGGCAACGTTGGAACGGCAGTGAATTATGTCAATCTTATTCGCAACCGCGCTTATGGTAATACTAGTGGAAATATTGCTCAGAGCGATTTAACCCTTGATTTCTTATTAGCCGAAAGGGGCAGAGAGTTGTATTGGGAATGTACCCGCAGAACTGATTTAATCCGATTCGGGAAGTTCACTGGGTCAAGCTATGTGTGGCAATGGAAAGGTGGCGTAAAAGATGGAATGACCGTGGATTCGAAATATAATCTCTTCCCTATTCCTGCTGCCGACTTAGCTGCTAACCCTAATTTAATCCAAAACGAAGGTTTTAATAATTAATCGTTATTGAATTACAAAAACACAAAATAAAATATGAAAACAATTCATCAATATATATTCTGCTTACTAATTCCACTATTCTTTGTTTCGTGCAACAATGATGGTGACATAGTGACTTTAGCTGATGCACAGAAAGCCACCCTAACTACTTCGGTTAGTGCAGTGGCGCTGTCAAAATCAACCGGCGAAAATGCAATATTAGCATTAAACTGGGAAATACCTGCTCTTTCTATCAACGACACTGCAAAATACGGACTTTCGGCTACTGCCAGAACAAACACCCTGCAGCTTGACACAGTGCAAACTTTCACTCACCCGAAAGAATCGTTGGAAGCTAGCGTTTCAAAGTCTTTCACCAGTGCTGCCCTCAATGCTGTTGTGTTGAGTATGGGATTAAAAACAGGTGTCGCTAAAACGATTTATATTCGTTTAAAATCGAGCATCGGAGCAAACGTTGAGCCTTTGTACAGTAACGTAGTTACATGTTCGGTTACACCTTACGATGTAATATCGTATTTATACATGCCCGGTGATCCAAGTGGAGGTTGGTCAAATTACACAACAAAATTATGTTCCCGTTCAAGTAATGGACAATACGAAGGATACGTAAAAGCAGCAGCTTGGGAGAATTTCAAATTCATGACTGAGTCTAATGGAACAGGCATCACCTACGGATCATCTGCAACATTGGGTCTTAGCAACTTGGATGCCTCAGCTGCACAATGGAATATCTGGTTCGATGCAGGTGGTTATTTCCTTGTGAAAGCCAATACCAACACTTTGACATGGAGTAAAACAGCTATCACTGCGTTCAATATCAGTGGCGATTTCAATGGTTGGAGCACCACAGCTAATCCAATGACTTACGACGCAACAACCAAACGTTGGACGGCAACCTGCAATTTTCAACCGGGTGAATGGGGTAATAGCTTCCAGATTATTGCTAACAATGCTTGGGATATCGTTTACGGCAGCAGTGCTGCTAATGGTGAACTGAAAGCAGGAGAAAAAATCAATGTTACTTCAGCAGGCACTCATACTGTAACCATGGATTTAAGCAATCCGTTGAAATATACATATACAATACAATAACCCATTTGCTCCGATTTGTGTACTTGCAAATCAAAGCAGCGATAATTAATAAAATGATATTAGTTGTTTAGTTAACGACTGCTCCGCAAGAGTCTCTGCAAAAATTCCAACCAGAATTGGAATCTTTGCAGAAGAAACTCCTGCGGAGTTATCATTTAATTTCAAGGTAAACTTCATTAGGGAAATAGATTAATTGATCGTATCAATTTGATAATTAAACAAAATATGTATCTTTGGAGGTTCATTCTCACATTGGACATATCATCTCTCAAAAGCTCTTTACTCTATACCTTGGTCTAACAATTATTTTTTGTAAAATATATTAAATACTACCTTCAGATGAAACTACACATAAAAAAAATCATTTTATTTTCGACAGCTTTGGTTTTTATAAGTGTTTTGCATAGCTGTAAAGCAGTTGTACCAAGCACTGCAAGTAAAACACCCGCATTCGCCAAAGGTGCTGATATTAGTTGGCTACCTCAAATGGAAGCAACCGGCTACAAATTTCTGAACGGAAAAGGCGTGGAGGAAGATTGTTTCAAGATTTTGAAAGACCGCGGTATCAACTCCATCAGACTCCGCACATGGGTAAACCCGTCGGATGACAGAAGCACAGGACATTGCAGCAAAGAAGAAACCGTGGCAATGGCACTCAGAGCTAAAAAATACGGAATGCGGGTGATGATAGATTTTCATTACAGCGACACCTGGGCCGATCCTTCGAAGCAGGCAAAACCAAAGGCATGGGTAGGTCTTAACTTCGAACAGCTAAAACAGGCCTTGTACGATTATACGTTTGATGTAATGACTGCCCTCAAAACTGCCGGTGTCACTCCGGAATGGGTTCAGGTAGGCAACGAAACACCAAGTGGAATGGTTTATCCCGAAGGAAGTACCGACAACTGGGCACAACTTGCTCAGTTAATCAACAAAGGATATGAGGCGATAAAGGCCGTTTCGCCAACTTCAAAAGTAATTCTGCATGTGGATCAGGGCAATAACAACGAGCGCTTTCGCTGGTGGTTTGATGCCGCCAAAGCCAATGGTGCTAAATATGATATTATCGGACTCTCCTATTATCCTTTCTGGCTCGAAGGGAATCCGGATTATACACTGTCTATAAACGATTTAGGCAACAATCTGAACGATATGGCTTCGCGCTACGGCAAAGAAGTGATGGTTGTGGAAGTAGGTGGAGAAGACACTAAAGTGCAAAACACTTACGATATGCTGACAGCTGTTATCAAAAAAACGAAAGAAGTTCCAAACGGAAAAGGGCTTGGAGTGTTTTACTGGGAACCGGAAGGTGCCAGAAGCTGGAGCCACTATAGCCTTAGTGCATGGGGCGATGATGGAAAGCCTTCAAAAGCACTGGACGCATTTAAATAATTTTGCCTAAAGACGAATGAATATGAGAACACCTTTTTTTAAAATATCCTTGGTAGCATTAGGTTTTGCTATTCTTGGAATTAGTTCGGGTTGTAAACAATCCAACCCGATTGAAGATCCAAAAGACACAACTGCAACAATATCTGCTACCTTTGCCAAGGGAGCTGATATAAGTTGGCTACCTCAAATGGAAGCATCAGGATTTAAATTCTATAACGCCGTTGGGCAAGAGGAAGATTGCATTCAGATTTTAAAAAACAACGGAATAAATTCCATCAGATTGCGCACATGGGTTAACCCTTCCAACGACAAATGGAGTGGACATTGCAGCAAAGACGAAACTGTGGCATTGGCTTTACGTGCCAAAAATGCAGGAATGCGCATTATGATTGATTTTCATTACAGTGACAGCTGGGCTGACCCATCAAAACAAGTAAAACCTGCTGCGTGGGCTAACTTTAATTTTACTCAACTAAAGGAAGCAGTATATAATTATACCGTAGAAGTGATGACCGCATTAAAAAATGCCGGAATTACCCCCGAATGGGTTCAAGTTGGAAATGAAATCACACCCGGAATGCTCTTGCCCGATGGAGGTTCGGACGATGCTCATTTTGCACAATTAGTTGAATTAATCAACAAAGGGTATGATGGCGTAAAAGCTATAAGCGCCACTTCTAAAGTGATTCTTCACCTCGATCAGGGTAATAACAATTCCCGTTTTCGCTGGTGGTTTGATAATGCAAAAAAACACGGTGCCAAATACGATGTTATTGGTCTAAGTTACTATCCATATTGGCTTTCTGATTCTCATCCAGATTATACTGCATCAATTAACGATTTAGCTTCAAATATGAACGATATGGTAACAAGATACGGTAAAGAAGTGATGATAGTAGAAGTAGGCGGTGATGATACCAAAGCACAAAATACATACGATATGTTGAAAGCAGTTATCAAATACACATCCCAAGTTCAAAACGACAAAGGATTAGGCGTATTCTATTGGGAGCCTGAAGGACAAAGTTCGTGGAGTGGCTATGCTTTAAGTGCATGGATGTATGGAAAACCCACGAAAGCAATTGAAGCTTTCAAATAATAGATTCACTTGACAGCATCAATAATAGCCAGACAGTGTGAATAGACTGCTCGCCAGTATCTATTAATCTCTTGTCAGTCCTTATAATCAGAAAATATAATTTATAATTCATATCTTAGAATGAAACAAATACATCGAACAAATAAAATAAAGAGCACCTTGCCCATTCTTTTATTTGTTTTTATCACTTCGCATATCGTTGCTCAGGATAATCGACAGATAGTAAACTTAAACTCCAACTGGCAATTTTGCAATCAGGAAGATATTGCTGCCACAGAAACCAAACTACCTAATCAGGCTGATTATGTAGTTAGCCAATGGCAAACGGTAACCCTGCCACATACTGCTAAAGTTGAACCTCAGGTAGTAGTAAAGCCGTGGGTTGGCGTTAGTTGGTATAAAAAAGATTTTAAACCAAGTTCGGAGTGGAAAAGCAAACGGGTTTTTATTGAATTCGAAGCGGTGATGCAACAAGCGGAAGTTTGGTTGAATGGTAAATCTATCGCCAAACATACGGGTGGATATTTACCTTTTACCATCGATATCAGCAACGAAATTATTTACGGAAAACAAAATAGAATAGTTGTAAAAACCGACAATCAGGATAATGCGGACGTTCCTCCTGGAAAACCAATAATGAATCTGGACTTCTGCTATTTCAGTGGCATCTATCGCAATGTTTCGCTCATTATTACGAATCCTTTGCATATAACCGATGCCGTGAAAGCAAACCAACCGGCTTCAGGCGGTGTGCGTGTATGGTTTCCGGAAATATCTACACAACTTGCCAAAGTAGCTGTTTCAACTCATGTCCGCAACGACTCTGATGTACCAAAAGAATTTGAATTAAGCTACATTGTGTTCGACAAAACAGGTTCTACTGTTGAGCTAAAATCGTCGCAAAAAGTAACACTCGCAGCTCAGTCGGAGAAAACCATTCTTGAAACCTTGCAAGTACAAACGCCCGATCTTTGGCATCCAAATCATCCAAGTTTATACACGCTTCGCGTAGGTATTATCGAAAAGAAAGCAATTATTGATGTTGTAAGTACCAAAATAGGCATCAGAAAATTCGAAATGTCCGACAGCAAATTCCTTATCAACGGTGAACCCTTTTTATTGGTGGGAACAAATCGTCATCAGGAATATCCTTACATTGGCAACGCATTATCCGACAACGCACAATATCGCGACGCAGTAAAAATCAAAGAAGCTGGGTTTAACATTGTCCGTTTATCGCATTATCCACAGTCGCCGGCATTTATGAATGCGTGCGATGAGCTGGGGATTCTTACCATTGCCGCCATTCCGGGTTGGCAGTTTGTTGGCAAAGAGGCCTTTATGCAACATTCGTATCAGGATGCCCGCGAATTAATTCGCCGTGACAGAAACCATGCAAGCGTGGCTATGTGGGAATTATCGCTGAACGAATCTCCTATGCCCGAAGACTTTATGAAAAAGATGACCGAGATAGCCAAAGAAGAATCTCCCGAATCGAAACTAATTACTTGTGGCTGGATTGATAAATACTACGATGTGTATATCCCTGCCCGTCAACATGCTAAAGCTCCGAATTACTGGAAAAAATATGAAGGCAAAATACCTTTATTTACCGGGGAATATGGCGACTGGGAGTATTTTGCGCAAGATGCGGGGTTGAATCAAGCCGGATACGCTGGGTTGAAAAGCGATGAACGCACAAGTAGACAATTGCGCGGCGACGGCGAAAAACGCATGTTGCAACAAGCGTATAACTTTCAGGAAGCACATAACGACAACTTAATCAATCCACATCTGGGTGATGCCAATTGGTTGATGTTCGATTACAATCGCGGCTATTCGCCCGATATTGAATCATCGGGTATAATGGACATATTCCGCTTGCCTAAATTCGCGTATTATTTCTATCGTAGTCAGGATAAACCGGTAAATCATACGAGTTCGTACGACTCCACTCCTACCGTAAAAATTGCATCACTCTGGAATACGACTTCCGACTTCTGCAATGTAAAAGTTTATTCCAATTGCCAAGAAGTAGCGCTTTATTTAAATGACAAACTGGTAGAAAAAAAGAAGCCCCAACGAAATGTGCTTTCGGAACAATTACCTTATCCTCCATTTATCTTTGACACCAAACGATTTGAAGCAGGACAATTAAAAGCAATTGGTTATATCGATGAAAAAGAGGTAAAGCAGGATATTGTAACGACCTCGGGCGAACCTGCGTATATTAAAATTTCTTATGACAAAAGCGGAAAATCATTGAAAGCCGATGGTGCTGATGCCGTATTTGTTTACGCGACTGTGTGTGATGCCAAAGGTAATCCGGTTGCCGAATCGAATGCTTCAATACAATTCACACTAAAAGGAAATGGAAAACTGATTGGAGAAAATCCTATCAAAGCCGAAGCCGGAATTGCCACTATTCTTCTTCAGGCAGGTAATAAAGCGGGAATAATAACTATCCAAGCTACAAATACAAAATTAAAGTCCGGACAACTAAAGATTGTTCCGGTAAAATAAATTCTGGATTCAATCATTTTTCTCAAAGCAGTTCGGGGTAATTTTGAAGAATTGAACCGAACTGCTTTTAAATTCAAACCACACCGAACCAATCTCTGAGTGAATTGTTTCATTGTCAAAAATAAACTAACGATGAAAAATTTTAAAACCATCGAACAAATTATTGCACCACCTGCTCCTCACATGGTAGGTGATGGATTTCGTGTCAATAATTTTTTTCCGGGTACTAAGTACATAGGATTAAAACGCATGAGCCCGTTCTTTTTGCTGGATTATGGTGCAAAAGTGGAATATCCGCCAACCGATACGCCACGTGGCGTTGGGGTACATCCTCATCGTGGGTTCGAAACCGTGACCATAGCCTACAAAGGTAAAGTCGCGCATCACGACAGTGCCGGAAACAGCGGTGTGATTGGTGAAGGTGACGTGCAATGGATGACTGCTGCTTCGGGGATACTACACAAAGAATATCACGAAAAAGAATGGAGCAAAACCGGTGGTACTTTTCAGATGGTACAGCTATGGGTGAACCTCCCTGCCCGATATAAAATGAATGCACCCAAATATCAAGGGATAAAGCACGAACAATTTGGACAATACTTGTTACCCAACTCTCAGGGAGTGGTGGAGGTAATAGCCGGTGATTACAACGGAGCAAGAGGACCTGCATCCACATTTACACCCATCGAAATGTATAATGTGCGTATAAAAAAGGGAGCAAATGTCATTTTTTCGCTACCCGAAGACTTCAATACTGGCTTCATGGTTATAGAAGGCACCGCCATTATAAACGACAAAACAGTACATGCCGATCATTTTGTGCTATTTGCAAACAAAGGAACAGACATTATTTTGGAAGCTCCGGAAGACACTGTTGTACTAGTACTTAGCGGAAAACCTATCGACGAACCAATAGTTCCTTACGGTCCGTTTCTGATGAATTACAAGGAAGAGATTATGCAGGCCTACGAAGATTTAAACAACGGTAAATTTGGGCATTTAGAAGATTGACAACCTATTTTTCGTTCAAAACGAATACGAATATTTCAATGGCTCAACTATTGGAATATTCGTATTTTTATTCTAAATTTGTCGAAAAAAAATAAAATATGTCCGTATCTTCTCCAGCCCGCCTCCATGTTGTTGATGCCTTGCGGGGCTTTGCCATCGTTTCTATACTTTTATTGCACAATATAGAACATTTCGACTTCTATTTTACACCTCCAAACCTACCGGCATGGATGGTAACATTGGATAAAGGAATATGGGACACCTTGTTTTTCATGTTTGGAGGGAAGTCCTACGCTATTTTTGCACTTCTTTTCGGTCTTACATTTTTCATCCAGTTCAATAACCAAGCGCAGAAAGGAAAAGACTTCCGCGGACGGTTTGCATGGCGCATGGTCTTATTAGCAATTTTTGGGCTTATCAACTCCTGCTTCTTCGAGGGCGACATACTCTTTATTTACGCTATCATAGGTTTTTCACTTATTCCAGTGGCCAAATTGAGCAACAAAGCCGTATTAATCACAGCTATTATTCTGATGCTGCAACCCTACGAGTGGTACAACTTTGTGGTTGGACTTTTTCATCCTCATACCGTTATGGCAAACCCTGTTTCGTGGCAGTATTTTGGTAAAATGGGCGAATACATCCCCGGCGAATCCTTTTGGGCCACAGTTTATGGTAATCTCACGAACGGAAAAATAGGTGTACTGAACTGGACATGGGAAAACGGACGTGTATTCCAAACTTCAGCACTGTTTATGCTTGGTATGCTGGCCGGAAGAAAAAAAGTTTTTGTATTGTCCAACGACAGTAAATTATTCTGGTTTAAAGTATTGATGTTTGCCACCATTGCGTTTATTCCATTTTATATAACCAAAAATGGATTAGGTCATTGGATCAGTAGCGAGGCTGTACGCCGACCACTCATCACCATTTTCACCTCATGGTCTAACCTTTCATTTATGTTCATACTGGTAGCTTGCTTTGTATTGCTTTTCCAACGGTTAAGCAGTTCTAAGAGAAGCCTTAACCTATTCTCACCATTTGGACGAATGAGTTTAACGAATTACATCATGCAATCCATTCTGGGTTCTTGCATTTATTATGGCTTTGGACTTGGTTTATACAAATACACCGGAGCTTCATATTCTATTCTCATTGGTGTCGCACTAGCCATTTTCCAATGGGCGTTCTGCTATTTGTGGCTTGCAAAACACAAGCAAGGTCCACTTGAATCGTTGTGGCATAAAGCCACCTGGTTTCATTCAAAATAACATTTCAATTCTGCATAATATTAGTCACAAACACTACCATATTTGCATACATATGCATATAAATTGCTATTTCTGGTAATTCACAGAGACAACTTGCATATTATTGGAATATTATCTGGTTTTTTACAAATTGTATTGAACATTTTACAAAATCATTTGTTTAAAATTGAAGAAAAGTACTTTGAGAACGCCTATCAAAGTTATTTTTCATTACATTTGCAATTGAAATAATTACAATTTGATTAAAAATACAGAAATATGGTTTTTGATGAACAAATGATTCAGCGTGTCTACGCATCTTTCCCCGAAAAAATAAGTCAAATAAAGAACAAACTTCAGCGTCCACTCACCCTTACCGAGAAGATTCTCTACGTTCACCTGGCAACCGATGAACCTATCGATAATTACAGCAGAGCTGTGGATTATGTCAATTTCTCACCCGATCGTGTTGCCATGCAGGATGCAACGGCGCAGATGGCCTTGTTGCAGTTGATGAATTCGGGCAGACAAACAGTAGCTGTACCGTCAACAGTTCATTGCGATCACTTAATTCAGGCGCACATTGAAGCTAAAACCGACTTAAAAACGGCCAATGAAACAAACCGCGAAGTATATGATTTCTTAAGTGCGGTATCAAATAAATTTGGAATTGGATTCTGGAAACCGGGTGCAGGTATTATTCATCAGGTTGTATTCGAAAACTATGCTTTTCCGGGCGGAATGATGATTGGTACCGACTCACACACTGTAAATGCAGGTGGTATGGGCATGATTGCCATTGGAGTTGGTGGTGCCGACGCAGTGGATGTTATGGCCGGAATGCCATGGGAGCTTAAAATGCCAAAAATCATTGGGGTTAAACTTACCGGAAAACTTTCGGGTTGGGCTTCTCCAAAAGACGTAATTCTGAAACTGGCAGGAATTCTCACCGTAAAAGGAGGAACAAATGCCATCATTGAGTATTTCGGCGAAGGAACTGCTTCATTGTCAGCCACAGGAAAAGGAACCATTTGTAATATGGGTGCCGAAGTAGGTGCTACCACTTCATTGTTTCCGTTTGACGAAAAATCTGTAGCCTATCTCAACGCAACAGGGCGTAGTTCAATAGCCAATGCTGCTAAAAATATTATCGAACATCTTCAGGCAGACGCAGAAGTAATTGCCGAACCTGAAAGATATTACGATCGCTTGATCGAAATAAATCTAAGTGAATTGGAACCCTACATCAATGGTCCATTTACACCTGATTTAGCTTATCCTATCTCAGAATTTGCCAAAGCAGTAAAAGACAAAGGTTATCCACAAAAAATGGAAGTCGGGCTGATTGGCTCGTGTACCAACTCTTCATACGAGGATTTGACCCGTGCTGCATCGGTTGTGAAAAATGCGAAAGAAGACGGTCTGAAAGTACAAGCCCAATTTATCATTAACCCGGGGTCTGAACAGGTGCGCTATACCGCGGAACGCGATGGCGTCCTTGCTGAATTCGAGTCGGTTGGCGGTATCGTGATGGCAAATGCCTGCGGACCATGCATCGGCCAATGGAAACGCGAAACCGACAATCCTGAGCGTGCAAATTCTATCATTACCTCGTTTAACCGCAACTTCGCAAAACGTGCGGATGGCAATCCAAATACCCATACCTTTATAGGTTCGCCCGAAGTGGTAGCGGCTATGACCATTGCCGGTGATTTATGTTTCAATCCGTTGACTGATTCATTAATCAATGAAAAAGGCGAAAGTGTAAAACTGCAAGAGCCAACAGGCTTTGAATTGCCTGCAAAAGGATATGCAGTAGAAGATGCAGGTTATATTGCTCCGGTTGCCGATGGAAGTAAAGTAGAGGTGAAAATCAGCATTGATTCAAAAAGATTACAAATACTTCAACCTTTCGCTCCCTGGGATGGAAATGACTACAAAACCCTTCCTTTACTCATCAAAACGAAAGGTAAATGTACTACCGACCATATTTCAATGGCCGGACCATGGCTGAAGTTCCGTGGACATATCGACAATATTTCTGACAATATGTTGATTGGTGCTGTTAACGCATTCAACGATAAAACAAACACAGTACTTGATGCTCAAACCGGAGAGTATCTAACGGTACCCAGATTGGCCCGTAAATATAAAGCACAACAAATTGGGACTGTAGTGGTAGCCGAAGAAAACTATGGCGAAGGTTCGAGTCGTGAGCACGCTGCTATGGAACCTCGCTTCCTGAACGTTAAAGCCATTTTGGTAAAGTCATTTGCTCGTATTCATGAAACGAACTTAAAGAAACAAGGCATGTTAGCATTGACATTTGCGGATAAAAATGATTACGATAAAGTTCGGGAAGATGATCAAATCAACATCCTCGGTCTTACTCATTTTACGCCAAGTGTAAATCTTTTTGTGGAGCTACTTCATAGTGATGGAACAACCGATAAATTTGAAGTGATACATACTTACAATCAGGTTCAGATTGATTGGTTTAAAGCCGGAAGTGCATTAAACGCTATGAACAAATAAAAGAAAAGAAATAAATTTTCATTTGCAAAACAAAAAGACCAATCGCTGTGTTAAACAAGAAACAGACCAATACAAAAAATATAAAATCTAAGTTCATGGAAAAGGATTATTTAATTTACAAATTATCGGAAACGATTAAAACTACCAGTCGAATAGACAAAGAATTATTTACGCAATTCAATGTAAAACGTGGACTAAGAAACGAGGATCACTCGGGGGTACTTGTTGGGTTGACAAAAGTAGGTGATGTTGTTGGGTATGAAAAACTACCGGAAGGTGGTTTAAAGGCTGTTCCCGGCAAACTAATTTACCGTGGCATAGATGTTGAAGATTTAGTTCATGGGTTTCAGCACGAACACCGCCTAGGCTTTGAAGAAACTGCATTCTTACTACTTTCGGGATACCAACCTGATGCTGACGAACTTAAAGCCTTCTCGAAATTACTTGTAGATGGAATGGCTTTGGCTCAAAAGGCAACCATGAATATCATTGACCTAGAAGGTCAGGACATCATGAATATTCTGTCGCGAAGTGTACTGGAAATGTACACATTTGACTCCAACCCGGACGATATTTCACGTGACAACCTGATTCGTCAATCAATTGATTTGATTGCAAAATTCCCAACTATTGTCGCATACGCATTTAATATTCTTCGCCACAGTCAACAAGGGCGCTCGTTACACATTCGTCATCCTAAAGAAGATATGTCTTATGCAGAAAACTTTCTGTATATGATGAAAGGTCCGGGAAGATATACCGAATTAGATGTAAAAATTCTTGACTTAACATTAATTCTACATGCCGACCATGGTGGTGGTAATAACTCAACTTTTACGGTGCGTGTAGTTAGCTCTACTCAAACAGATACCTATTCAGCTATTGCTGCAGGTATTGGCTCATTAAAAGGACCTTTGCACGGTGGTGCAAATATAAAAGTGGTACAAATGTTCGAACATTTGAAAACAGCTATCAAGGATTGGACAAATGTAAAAGAAATCGACGCTTACCTGAAAAAAATGCTGAACAAAGAAGCATACAATAAAAGTGGCTTGATTTATGGTATCGGACATGCAGTTTATACCGTCTCAGATCCACGGGCACTTTTACTGAAAGAAATGGCACGTGCCATGGCTGTTGAAAAAGGGCTTGAAAGAGAATTTGCTTTCTTAGAATTGCTTGACGAACGTTCAGTGAATGCATTTATGACATTTAAAGGAGAAGGGATCAACAAGCAAGTTTGTACGAATGTTGATTTTTATTCTGGATTTGTGTACGAAGCTATCGGTCTGCCAAGCGAAATTTTTACACCAATGTTCGCTATGTCACGTGTAGCAGGTTGGACAGCACACCGGATTGAAGAATTGAACTTTGCCAGCAAACGAATTATCCGTCCGGCTTACAAAAACGTAGGCGAGCGCAAAACATTTATCCCATTAAAAGACAGATAATCTTATAACATATTTCTAGGGTCGAAATCAAATTGATTTTCGACCCTAGATTTATATATTCATATTAGACATGCAAAAAATAAAAGTAACAAACCCCGTCGTTGAACTTGACGGAGATGAAATGACCCGTATCATTTGGGCATTTATCAAAGAACAACTTATCCTTCCTTATCTGGATTTGGATATCAAGTATTATGATTTAAGTATCGAGAATCGCGACCTTACAAACGACCAAGTCACTATTGACTCAGCAAATGCGATAAACAAGTACAATGTTGGTATCAAATGTGCCACTATTACTCCGGACGAAGCCCGTGTAGAAGAATTCGGATTGAAAAAAATGTGGAAATCGCCCAATGGTACGATTCGTAACATTATTGGTGGCACTGTATTCCGCGAACCGATCGTAATGAGTAATGTTCCACGTTATGTTCAGGGATGGACAAAACCAATCGTTATCGGACGTCACGCTTTTGGCGATCAGTACAAAGCTACCGACACGGTAATTAAAGGCAAAGGAACGCTTAAAATGACCTTTACCAATGAAGCAGGCGAGACAAAAGAATGGGAAGTGTACAACTTCGAAGGCGACGGCGTAGCAATGACCATGTACAACACCGACGATTCTATCTACGGTTTTGCACGTTCTTCTTTTCAAGTTGCGTTAGAAAAAAAATGGCCACTGTATCTTTCTACAAAAAATACAATTCTGAAAGCTTACGATGGACGCTTCAAGGATATTTTTCAGGAAGTATACGAAAAAGAATTCCAATCTGCCTACAAAGAAGCAGGCATCACTTACGAGCACCGATTGATTGACGATATGGTTGCTTCGTGTATGAAGTGGAATGGCGGATTTGTGTGGGCATGTAAAAACTATGATGGCGATGTTCAATCGGATACTGTAGCGCAAGGCTTTGGTTCGTTAGGATTAATGTCATCGGTACTCGTTACCCCCGATGGAAAAACCGTGGAAGCAGAAGCAGCTCATGGAACTGTGACCCGCCACTATCGTCAACATCAACAAGGAAAATCAACTTCAACCAACCCCATTGCTTCTATCTTTGCATGGACACGTGGATTGATGCACAGAGCCAAGCTAGACGATAACGCTGCATTGCTATACTTCTGCGAAAAGCTGGAACAAGTATGTATTGAAACTGTTGAAGCCGGAGAAATGACCAAAGATTTAGCGGTTCTTATCCATGGCGAAAGTGTTACCAGCGATAACTACCTCAGCACCGAAGGTTTCTTAGCTGCCTTGAAACGCAATTTAGATGCAAAGTTAGGATAAGTCCTTTTGATTTAGAATAGAATAGAGCTGCAAAATTCCTTTTGCAGCTCTATATATTTTTCGGAATACTTGTTAATAGTCAGATTTTTTCAACATAAAAAAAGCAACCCTTTCGAGTTGCTTTATATTCAAATTTAAGTAATCGTACTATCGTTCGGATTAACCTAAAAAGCTTTTCAATAATTTACTTTTAGCATTCGGTCTCAATTTGCGAATCGCTTTTTCTTTAATCTGACGTACACGTTCACGTGTTAAACCAAATTCATCTCCAATTTCCTCAAGCGTCATTTCCGGAATACCAAGTCCAAAGAATTTTTTTACAATATCTCGTTCTCTATCCGACAAGGTAAAAATCAAAACGCGTTCAATTTCCTTAGAGAGTGATTCGTTGATCAAGGCACGGTCAGCATTGGGAGAATCATCATTGATCATTACATCCAACAAACTGTTGTCTTCACCTTCAACAAACGGCGCATCCACTGAAATGTGACGACCCGAAACTTTCATTGTATCGGCAATTTTCTCTACTGGAATATCCAACACGTCGGCTAACTCTTCTGGTGAAGGGCGACGTTCGTTTTCTTGCTCGAATTTTGAGAAAGCTTTGTTGATCTTATTTAACGAACCAACCTGATTCAATGGTAAACGTACAATACGAGATTGCTCTGCCAACGCTTGCAAAATAGATTGACGGATCCACCATACGGCATAAGAAATAAACTTAAATCCACGTGTTTCATCAAATTTTTCGGCAGCCTTTATCAATCCAAGATTTCCTTCATTAATTAAGTCGGGAAGACTTAGCCCTTGGTTTTGGTACTGTTTAGCTACCGACACAACGAAACGTAAGTTAGCTCGTGTAAGTTTCTCTAACGCAATCCTATCACCTGCACGTATCCGTTGAGCCAATTCAACTTCTTCTTCTACAGTAATAAGGTCCTCACGTCCAATCTCTTGCAAATACTTATCAAGAGAAGCACTTTCACGATTCGTGATCGATTTGGTAATTTTTAATTGTCTCATTTAATGAATCAAAATTAGCTTGCAAAAGTACTTATTTTTTTCGACTTGTCAAAGCGAAAAATCTAAAATCTTCCACATCGTTTATTTCTACACCTAACAAATTAGAGCTTAGTAAGTTTTAAATAGAATCATTGCACATTGAAATAGTATTTCATATAACAATTAATATCATCAGACTCTGTTTCTACAAAAAAAATGCCATTCTAATAGAGCTATTTTCTAATACTAACGCTTTATATTTCAAATTGTTCTGCGTTGTTGATAACAATTAAAAAAATATGACAAACTCAGTTGGATTGAGTTTGTCATATTATCGGAATAACGAGCTAAATCAATATTAATCAGCTAAATTTATCGCATAATAACTAACTTTTCCGGTCTGACTGCTAATTCCGGCAATATAAAGCACCTTTTCTTTTTCTCCATTATTCATAGCTGTGTCAAACGCCGATTGAATTTCATCAGCCGACCTTACAGGTTCATTGTTCAGTTTCAGAATAATGAAACCAGGCTTGATTCCGGCTTCTGCCAGTTTACCTTTAGATAGCGACTTTACTTCAACACCATATTCCAGTTGATATTTCTCTTTAGTCTTTGCATCCACAGGTACAAAAGTAGCTCCTAACACTTCAGTACTCGACTGGGAGGTAACAACATCAGTATTGCCTTGTCTGTTTTTCAAAACCACATTGAGCTTCAATACTGAATTATTGCGCAATACATCAATTGTAATTCTATCGGATGGACGATAGCGACCAATTTGCTCCTGTAATTCGGCTACCGATTTCACATCCACACCGTTTACATTATTGATAACATCACCTACCTTCACACCAGCAGCTTTGGCTGCACTTTGATCCACAACTTTACCAACGTAAGCACCATCCATTGTTTTCAGGTTCTTATCTTTAGCAAGTTTGTCATCTATATTGCCTATTTCAACACCCAGAACAGCACGCTGTACTACACCAAACTGCTTAATATCAGCCACTACTTTTTGCACAATGCTCACCGGAACGGCAAATGCATAACCGGCATAAGAACCTGTTTGAGAAGCAATAGCAGTATTTATCCCTACCAGTTCACCACGTGTATTCACCAATGCGCCACCGCTATTGCCCGGATTCACTGCAGCATCGGTTTGAATAAACGATTCTATTTTCATTTTTGTATTCAAAATATCAATTGAACGCGCTTTGGCACTCACGATACCTGCAGTGACAGTCGAAGTAAGGTTAAATGGATTTCCAACTGCCAACACCCACTCGCCCACTTTCAATTCATCTGAATTACCAAATATAATTACCGGCAAATCTTTTGCATCAATCTTTATCAAAGCAATATCCGTGTTTGGATCAGCTCCAACGAGTTTAGCCTTGAAGGTACGCTTATCGTTCAGTGTCACTTCAATCTCGGACGATTTATCCACCACGTGGTTATTAGTTACGATATAACCATCGTTGCTAATAATCACACCCGATCCTGCTGCTTCCTGCATGGGAACATCTTTGGGTTTTTGCTGACGGCGTTGTTGAGGACCAAAGAAATACTCAAAAATAGGATCATCTCCAAAACCACCGTATGAAATTTGGGCCATTGGAGTTTTAGTTTTTACGTGAACTACTGCGTGAATGGATAATTCCGCAGCAACAGTAAAATCGGTTTCAATACCCTTAGTTGCACTTGCAAATCTGGCATATGATGCCGGGACTTTGGCATTACTAAAACCATTTTCATCATGTCTATTAGTAATCAAATTTGTAGCCAAATTAGTGGCTACACTTACAGCTACGACTAAACCGAAAAAGCCGAGCATTCTCATTCGTTTTGATAGGTTCATTTTTCTTTGTTTTTAGGGTTTATCACTAAGTTGATTATTATCTGTTTGAAATTATTTTTCGATGCGAAAATAATCAAAACTTAGACCTAGAACTCAATGCTAGCGCATTTTTTGAAATTTATTAACGGCTCTTTTTTATCGATTAACGAGCGTTAACAAGCAGAAGATTATTTGTAAAAAGTTGCAATTGAAACTTATAAAAAAAGCCACCCTTTTGTCAGGTGGCTTCATTCTTATCCGTGAAAAAATGTCAGTTTTATGACAGCTTTTCAACCCATTATTTCTTAAATCCGTAAACGGCCAATTCGCCCAATTCTTCTTCGATACGAAGCAATTGATTGTATTTTGCCATACGATCCGAACGGCTCAGCGAACCTGTTTTAATCTGACCGGAGTTAGTAGCCACTGCAATATCGGCAATGGTAGCATCTTCAGTTTCGCCCGAGCGGTGCGAAGTAACTGAAGTATAACCGGCACGGTGAGCCATTTCGATAGCATCCAACGTTTCTGACAAGGTACCGATTTGATTTACCTTAATCAAAATTGAGTTAGCGCAGCCCAAATCAATTCCTTTTTTCAGGTATTCAACATTAGTCACGAATAAATCATCGCCCACCAACTGAATTTTCTTACCCAATTTTTCAGTCAATAATTTCCAACCATCCCAGTCTCCTTCATTCATACCGTCTTCGATAGAATCAATAGGATAATTTGCAACGAGGTCGGCCAAGAATTCTACTTGTTGAGCAGAAGTACGTTTAGCACCGTTTGGTCCTTCAAATTTAGAATAATCGTAGATACCATCTTTGTAAAATTCCGAAGCAGCACAGTCCAATCCAATCGTAACATCACTACCGGCTTTGTAACCGGCTTTTTCGATAGCTGTGATAATTGATTTCAACGCATCTTCAGTACCATCCAAAGCAGGAGCAAAACCACCTTCATCACCTACAGCAGTGCTCAGGTTACGATCATGAAGTACTTTTTTCAATGAATGGAAAACCTCAGCACCCATACGCAAACCTTCGCTAAACGATTTCGCACCGATAGGACGAATCATAAATTCCTGAAAGGCGATAGGAGCGTCGGAGTGTGATCCACCATTAATAATATTCATCATTGGTACCGGCAATACAAAAGTATTTGTTCCACCGATGTAACGGTACAAAGGCATATCCAAATATGCTGCTGCAGCTTTGGCCACAGCTAACGAAACACCTAAAATAGCATTAGCACCCAGGTTTGATTTTGTTTTTGTACCATCCAACTGAATCATAAGTTTATCGATAGCGCGTTGTTGCAATGCACTGATACCGATTAACGCAGGTGCGATTTTATCGTTTACATTGGCTACAGCTTTCAAAACTCCTTTGCCCAGGTAGCGTTTTTTGTCGCCGTCGCGCAATTCAATGGCTTCATTCTCACCGGTTGAAGCTCCCGAAGGAACAGCAGCACGCGCCATTACGCCCGATTCCAAATACACATCTACCTCTACAGTAGGATTTCCACGCGAATCAAGAATTTCGCGAGCCACAATTTTTTCAATTTTACTCATGTTTTATTTGTTTTTAAAATGATTATATTATTCACAGTCTGTTTCGTATGAGTATAAACGCTCAAAAAAATAAAATGTTCGTACAGTTCTTTAATTATTGATGACATTTTTATATCCGAAAAAAGTAGTAAATTTGTAATTATTATAAGTAGTTACAAGTAAACAGCTATTGCTTACTTAAATATTAAACTTCAAACAAAACACTCTATGAAAAAGACGATTCTCTTCTCCATCATTTGCCTATCATTCGCGTCATGTTCACAACTAATGCAGGTTGCGTCGCAGCTTGGAACAACCGCCGGTTCTGCCCTACCGGTCACCAATGCCGAGAATATTTCCGGGTTAAAAAGTTCCCTCAATATTGGCATAGAACAAGCAGTTAGCAATTTGGGCGTTCAGGATGGTTTTTATAAAGATGCTGCATTGAAATTATTACTCCCTAAAGAAGCACAATCAATAGTAGATAATATCAGGTTAGTTCCCGGTGGACAAGCGCTGGTCGATAAAGCAGTGCTATCGCTCAACCGTTCGGCCGAAGACGCAGTAAAAGAAGCCACTCCAATATTTAAAAATGCTATTTTGAACATGAGTCTTACCGATGGAGTTGGCATCTTATTCGGAGGAAACAATGCAGCGACTGAATTTCTGCGCAAGAACACTTATTCTCAACTTCAAGCCGCATTTGCTCCAAAAGTAAGAGCATCACTCAGCAAACCTTTAGTTGCCAATGTATCAACCTCCGAAACGTGGAATACACTCAGTTCCGGGTTTAATTCTATCGCCAAATCGCCGGTAGGAACTGTGGCCGGGCTGAAACAAGTGAACGTTAGTTTGGAAAATTACGTGACGGAAAAAGCTCTGGACGCCCTATTTCTGAAAGTAGCTGAAGAAGAAAAAAATATACGCACCAACCCCACTGCCCGTGTAAGCAGTTTATTGAAAAGGGTTTTCGGACAGTTAGATAAGAAGTAAAAATCTTTCAATAATTAGTTATTTTCTATAATTAGAAATATAACATTCAGAATAAAAAAAAATAAAAAAAATTAGATTTCACGCCAAATCGGATATGAAATCTATTTTTTTGAGAAGTATATCTATTGCGGTCTGATCTTATCTCATTCAAGTGTGAGCGAGTTATTTCACTCAAACTCCACAATTGTGATACCCGCGCCACCCATTTGTACATGTTCATCGCGATAAGTCTTTACCCCATTTACTGTTCCAAGGTATTGACGAATCATTTGACGCAAGGCTCCGGTACCTGTTCCATGCAGAATGCGAACACCCGACACGCCCACCATGATGGCATCGTCGATAAAATACATAACCGCCTGCAATGCTTCATCACCTCGCATACCCCGCACATCCATTTCGGAGCTAAAGGTGAGTTTGCGCTGACGCACTTCGTCGGTGCTGGTGCTCATAATGGAATCGTATTTCCGCGCTTCCTTTTTCAACTGATTATTGCTGATTGCCTCCAGACGCGCCAACTTCACCGTCGATTTCAAGTTTCCGAATGCCACCACCGCTTGCTTGTCCTGCATTTCAAGAATAACACCCGTAGCAGTTTGTCCCTTCATGCGAACATTAGAGCCGATTTTCAGAGTTTCGTGTTCAACATTTGAAGTAACTCGTTCAGCCTTTTTAGTATCTGTCTTTCTGTTTAGCTGAAGCTTCGGATTCGCATTCCTCAAGTCCCCTTTAGGGGATTTAGGGGTTTCTTCTTTACTTATCTTTGCTTTAAAATCATCCAACTCCTTTCGCACCGCCTGCGTACGTACTTTCTCGGCATCTGCCTCTTTTATCTGACGGATGGTATTTTCGATCTTAGCATTGGCATCCGACAACAGATTGCGGGCTTCGTCTTTCGCTTTCGCAGTTATTTCTTTCCGTTGACGATCAATACTGTTTAATTCAGCTTCGTATTTTTCGAGCGTTTCCTCCAGTTTCTTTTCCTTCTGGCGAATTTGCTGACGCTTGTTCTCCCAGTAGCGTTTATCACGTACAATGTCCTGTAGGTGCTTGTCGTAATCAAGATGCTCCGCTCCTACTTTATCAGCAGCCTCGGCAATCAAATCTTCGGGCAAACCAATCTTACGCGCTATCTCAATAGCAAACGAACTTCCCGGATTACCGATGCTCAACTGAAAAAGCGGTTGCAAATGCTGACGGTCGTACAGCATGGCTCCATTTACAATGCCCGGAGCATCTTCGGCATAATGTTTCAGATTGGTATAGTGCGTGGTGATCACCCCAAAGGCCAGGTTACGATTAAAGCGCTCCAACGTTGCTTCGGCAATGGCACCACCAATCATGGGTTCGGTACCCGTTCCAAATTCATCAATCAACAATAGCGTTTTAGCATTACTATTCCTGATAAAAAACTTCATGTTCAGCAGGTGCGAACTATAGGTTGATAGATCATTTTCAATGGATTGTTCATCGCCAATATCAATAAACAATCGATCAAAAATACCGGCACGGCTACTATCGTGAAGAGGCACCAATAAACCGCACTGCATCATATACTGCAACAGCACCACCGTTTTCAGGCACACCGATTTACCACCGGCATTCGGACCCGAAATAAGCAAGATGCGTTGT
Source organism: uncultured Paludibacter sp. (assembly GCA_963664445.2). Taxonomy (GTDB): domain Bacteria; phylum Bacteroidota; class Bacteroidia; order Bacteroidales; family Paludibacteraceae; genus Paludibacter. Next base: position 1,027,454 of record CAXXUM010000005.1, on the reverse strand, counting down.
TTTTCGTTCAGCGTAATATCCAGTGGTACGATTTCTTTTCCTTGTTTTTTGAGCGAAAGGAATAGTAAAGGATGCACAGCCTTTGCCCATTCGAGCTGACAACAGTCGTCAACACGGGGTTTAATCGCTTTTATCTCGATAGCAAAAAGAGCTTTGGCTCGTAGGAAATCGATCCAGCCGAGGAAATATTGCGAAGCAAAAATTTCTTCGGAATGTGGGCGAACAAAGTTGGTGAACTCCACCAGAATACGGATAATCTCGCGTCGTTCCTCGCCTTCCAGCTCACGCAAACGGTTATTGGCATCCACCACTTGTGTAGGCTCAATAAAAACGGTCTTACCGGTGGCCGATTCGTCGTGAACAATACCGTTTACCTTTCGCTTAAAGGCCGGCGAAACGGGTATCACCAAGCGACCTTCGCGCATAGTCGGCGCTACATCTTTTTCCACGTACCCATCGGCCTGCGCCTGACGAAGAATAGAATTCAACGTTCGGGAAATAGATCCCTGCACCTGAAAAACATCTTTACGAATACGCGCCAGCTCCGGCGAAGCATTGTCTTTTATCTTGCCAAACTTATTGAGAATACCGTCGATACGATTAATAATCAGCGGAAAAGTCTCCACACCCAACACCAATTCGTGCAAATGCGGATATACATCGGCTTCGCTGCGGGTAAGAAATGCCACCAACAGCCGCACTGCTTCCAACGCGCGACGAAGATCAAAGACTTCCAACTCGTCGAGGAACAAGCCTTCGATGCGCACACGCGACAGCGCAGGACGCACATCGTAAAAATCGCCGACTGGCAATTCATCACTTTCGGTGGTGAGCACGCGTAGCATCTCGTCGGTCTGACTCAGCAGGCGCATCACTTCGGCGTAATCGGAAGTAAATAGTATTTCATCTACTTTTTCTGCACCCAAGGTACTCACACACTTGTCTTTCAACAATTGGCGAATGGTGGTAAAAGCTATTTTTTGTTCGAAATGATCTGGATAAAGCATTTTTTTAGTTGACAGTTGAAAATGGATAGTTGACAGTTAGGGTTTGTATGGGGTTAATGGTTTTCGTTGAATAGTCCGTAGGACTTATATATCCATAGAATAAGCAAATATACATATTTATTGTCCGCAGGACATTCACAGTTTATTTTATTTATCCCCTGCGGGGAATTCGTTGTATCTGTTTTTCATTTTCTATTGATATATATTCCCTACGGGAAATAACTCATTATAAATAGAATGGTAAGCACGAAACTCCTGATTCGCATCACTAATTTATTCATAATCCCAGATTATAACTAAGGTTTTATTTGTTTTTTATTGACAGTCCAAAAGTTTTAGCCCCCAAAATTATTTTTGTTGACAATTTAAACTTTTTAGCCGTAAAATTCGTCGTTTGCTAACTTTTTAATGATTCAAGACCGTTTTTTCGCTTTTTCTAACTCTCTGCTTATACCGACTGATATTGGACTGTTTATTTTAAGCACCCAATTTTACAGCAAATCCCATTTCCCATATTAAGACTCATGCTTCATTAATTTGATTTTGGCGCGCTGATTCTTCACGATACTTTTCGCTTTGTTTCAATAAAAAATGATCATAATCCAAACCGGGATATTCCTGCATGTTTTTTTTAATCAGATAGTGGTTTAATTCTTTACAATCATCAAAATAATCATCCCAACTCATCCCTACTAAGATATCGTAATGTAACCATTGATCAGGTGTAAGCGTCTCGGTCTGTTCACCAAAATAGCGAAGTACCTGCAGATGTACAACATTCAGAAACTGATTTCTCTCCAGGTTCAGTTCTTTGAATCCTATCAAATCCTCCTGATACGCATCTTCAACAACCTGTTCATATATCCTTAACTGTTCGGCGTTGAGCTGCAATTTATCGTATTCAATAACCGTTTTACGTGCCTCGTAAGGTTTGGCGTATAACTCCACATATTTATTATAATCATCAAATCCCTCCTTAAAATCTTCTCCTTTCTCCACTTTCTCGAAAAAATTCACTAACCGTATGGACAAAGTGTTGGCAACTCCTTCCATGGCTTCAAATACCCAGTTTACATGCCACATTTGAATATATGGCTTTATTCCGGGATATTGCTTTTCGAACAATTCTTTCAGTTTCTCCTTCAGGGCGGCCGTCAATGGAAATTGCAACAAAACAAACTTGCGATACAATTCCGAAAATTTCGCTACTGATTCCAATAATTCATCCGGATCGACACCCAATTGTTCCCGTAAACTCTCTTTCGATTCGTTTTTTTCGTCTTTTTCAGGAGTATTTTTTTCCATTGTTGCTTTTTTATTTATTATTAAACAGAATAGAATTAAGCAACTAAGATAATTTAATGATATATTTCTTAATCCTGACCTCTCCCTAAATCCCTCTCCCGAGGAGAGGGACTTTGCCGAGTGAGAAAATGACTCGAATCTCATAGAACGAGCTGCCGTATCCTCTTTCTCCTTCGGAGAAAGGGTTAGGGATAGAGGTCTGTCAAGCAAAAAGTGGAAGCAAAAAAAATATCATTAAATATTATTGATTACTTAAGTACAATATGAATTTTAAACAGAACCCAATCTTTACAGTTCGCCTTTAGGGGTTCTTTCTCTCTTCCTTCTTCGCCTCGTTCCAAATCACATCCATCTCGGCCAAAGTCATCGCTTTTAAATCTTTTCCAATGGTAATGGTTTTGGATTCGAGATAGTTGAAGCGACTGATAAACTTGCGGTTGGTACGTTCCAGAGCGTTTTCAGGGTTTATGTCGTACAGTCGGGCTGCATTAATCAGGCTGAACAGCATATCGCCAAACTCGGCTTCCATCTTGTCTTTATCCATGGCAGCAACTTCAGCTTTGAACTCATCAATCTCCTCCTGCACTTTGTCCCAAACCTGCTCGCGTTCTTCCCAGTCGAAACCCACGCTTCGGGCTTTGTCCTGTATGCGGTGGGCTTTGATAAGTGCCGGCAACGAAGCCGGAACACCCGATAATACCGATTTATTACCGCCTTTTTCTTTTAGTTTCAACTGTTCCCAGTTTTGCATCACAGTTTCACTATCCTCGGCAGTTACGTCGGCAAAAATATGAGGGTGACGATAAATCAACTTTTCGCACAGTCCCTTACACACATCGTAAATATCGAAATCGAAAGTCTCACTACCCATTTCGGAATAGAAAACAATGTGTAATAATATATCACCTAATTCTTTGCGAATTTCTTTTTTATCATTTTCAATAATCGCGTCGGCCAGTTCATAGGTTTCTTCGATAGTAAGCGTTCGCAAACTTTCGAAGGTTTGCTCCTTGTCCCACGGGCATTTAGCGCGAAGTTCGGTCATTATTTCAAGAAGTCGTTGGAATTCCTGTAGTTTTTCTTCAGTTGTATGCATTTTTATTGAACCACAATAGACACATAGAGCACATAAAATAAATGTGCCCTTTATTATCTTGTAAATAAATTGAATTTCAATTGCAAAGGTAAGCATTTTTGGTGTTGAAATGATATTGTTTTTCAACTCTCGCTTTGTTTTCAAGTAATACAAATCGCCATCAAAATAGGTACTTTGAAAATATTATTACCATTTTAATATTTATTAACATCAAAACTATTGTGGAATCAAAAACTTGCCATACTTTTGCGGTGTACTATTTCACTAATACACTAATTCAAACAACAACGTAATAATTTACAATCATGGTAAATGTGCAAAACGTAACATTCAGTTACAACAGACGAACAGAATTACTAAGCAATTTGAGCTTAAAGCTCGAAGCCGGACGCATACATGGACTACTTGGAAAAAACGGCGAAGGTAAAAGCACCTTATTGAAATTGATCTCCGGACTAGACTTTCCAAAGGCTGGTTCCATCGACACCCTTGGATTCAATCCGATAAAACGTAACCCTGCAATGCTTCAGGAAATTTTCTTCCTTCCCGAAGAATTGCCTCAACTGACTTTGAGTATTGAAAACTACGAAAAAGTATATGCCCCCTTCTATCCTAAGTTCAACTCAGAGCAATTCAACGGTTATCTGAAAGAGTTTGATATTGACAATAAAAAATCGATGTTAAACAAACTTTCGCATGGTCAGAAAAAGAAAGTCTTTGTTGCATTCGGACTGGCAACAAACACCAAATTGCTGCTTATGGACGAGCCAACCAATGGACTTGACATACCGTCCAAAGGTCAGTTTCGCAGAATGGTGGCATCAGCTATCGACGAAAACCGTTGTTTGATTATCTCCACTCACCAGGTTCACGATTTGGACAGCTTGATTGATAGCATTACGGTGATGGAAAAACACGAAATTGTTTTTAATCAACCAATCGAAGAAATTACGAAAAAGCTATTTTTCCGTGTTGCTGATCGGAATGACAAAGATGAAACCGTCATTTACAGCGAAGACACGTTGAGAGGATTGTATCAGGTTTGTGAAAATAAAACCGGCGAAGAAAGCAAACTGGACATTGAACTTTTATTCAATGCTATCTTGACTGAGAAAAATAAAATTATCAAACTATTTTAATCCAACACAAAAATGAACACAACATTAGACATTAATAGATTGGGCTTACTACTCAAACGATATTTTATAGAAAATAAACAACGTGAACTGACATTTTGGGGAATTACAACGGTAGTTTTCACACTCATGCACTTAGCCGGACCCCAGGAAAAATCAATTTCAGTAGAAATGTTTTTATACATTTCCGGATTTATTTTTGCTGCCCGAACCTTCAAAATTTTCAATTATACACCCGGTGGAATGCACTATTTATTAATACCGGCTACTCATTTCGAAAAATTGACGACAGCCATTTTGCTGAGCACGTTCTACTACTTTGCAATGATATTAATTAGCTATTCGTTAGGAACAATTTTGGGAACAACAATTGGCAATTTCTTCTTTGAAAGCAATAATCCTATTGTATTCGCATTATTCAACTCAATCCCTGACCTTTACAACAATGGCCATGCACCAATGAGTTTACTCAACAAGTTTATTTTCTTTGCTGGAATCCAATCCACATTTATGCTTGGATCTATCTATTTCAAAGGAAATGCGGTGGGAAAAACATTTTTAGCAATTACTGCAATATCAATCGTATTGGGAATAATAGAATTAGTATTGCTGAAAATCACTTTTGGAACTTACCATTTAGATGGACAAATGATTAATCTTTCAATAGATTCAGAACAAGGATTTTTATCAGCACTTGGTACAGCAAGCAAGGTATTCGCTTACGCACTAATCCCTTTCTTCTGGGTAGTGAGTTACTTCCGATTAAAAGAAAAACAAGTATAACAACATGGAATTCAATCAAAATCAGGCCATTTATCTCCAGATTGGCGATTATATATGCGAACAAATTCTACTCGGGAAGTGGAATGAAGGCGACCGGATACTATCGGTCAGGGAATTGGGTGTGGAGCTACAAGTAAACCCCAATACCGTATTGCGCACCTTCGACTTTTTGCAAACGAACGAAATTATTTTCAACAAACGCGGAGTTGGATATTTTGTAATGGAAAATGCCAAAACTAAAATCATCGCATACCGCAGAAAACAATTTCTTGAACTTGAACTTCCGATACTTTTCAAAAACATGGATTTACTCGGAATGACTATCAACGATTTAAATGCGGAATACGAACTGTACACCAAATTATTAGTATAAATAAAGTATGAAAGCACCCACCAGAATTTCAAAAGCTATCGCAGTAGTATTTGTCTTGAGTTTAGGATTACTGCATAATATGGACGATAAAAGTGTAATATTGAGACCACTTGGTCTTGAAACAGTAAATTGGAATGAGGCAAAAGTAGAAGCCGAAAAGTCATCGGAAAGTAAGCTCTTTGTTTACGCAAAATCATTCATTAAATCAAGTATATATCATCTAATTTCGAATATATGAAAACAAGCAATAAATTATTACTCGGACTCTTTAGTCTCATAGTTGTATCCATGATAGTTATCAACATTTCGATAAAAAACGAGATAGACAAATATCCGACACAAAAGAATAACGTTGAAGACTCATTGAAAACTGACTCTACCTCAACACATACAAAATCGATACATATAAATTTTTAGAAACATACGGTTAGTTTTTGTTTATTGATTTCGACAAGCCATTTCACGATCCATCACCGTGAAGTGGCTTTATTTTATATATCGAATGATTGAAATAATGTGAGACCTTTTGTAATTTGAAATCTTTTAATTACGTTTGCGAATCAATTGACACAACTCATTATCTATAAAGACAATGAAAATAAAACCTACACTAACATTCTGTTTGATAATGGATCTACTCGGTTCAGCTACTTTTTTGCTACCCGGCCTGGGCGAATGGTTTGACATTCTTTGGGCACCGGTTTCGGCTATGCTATTTTTCAATAGCTTTGGCGGCAAAGTAGGCAGAATAGGAAGTATCATCAATTTTGCAGAAGAAATACTTCCGTTTACCGATTTCATTCCTACGTTTACAATTGCTTATTTTTACAATCTCTATTTTAAAAAAGAATGAAAAAGAAACTCAAAATACATACTTTACAGCACGTTTCGTTCGAAGGACTTGGCTGCATCGAGCAGTGGATTACAACAAAGGGACACAGCGTTGACTACACAAAGCTTTACGATAATCCCCAATTTCCTGTTCTCGACGAATTTGATTGGCTTATTGTAATGGGCGGACCAATGGGCGTTTACGATGAAGCTATGTATCCTTGGCTTAAGGAAGAAAAAGAGTTTATTCGTCGGGCTATTGACAGGGGGAAAACGATAGTTGGTATTTGTTTGGGTTCGCAACTCATCGCCGAAGTATTAGGTGCAAAGGTCTATCCAAACAAACAAAAAGAAATTGGCTGGTTTGACATCCAAAAAACGGAGTTTGCAAAAAGTCTGCCACTTTTAGAACAGATTGAAGAGCAATTCACCGTTTTTCACTGGCATGGCGACACATTCGATTTACCTGCCGATAGCGAACGTTTGTTTAGCTCGGCCGCTTGCCTCAATCAGGCATTCTTATACAAAAAGAAAGTGATTGGTTTACAATTCCATTTTGAAGTAACTTCTCTGACCTTGAAAGAAATGATAGAGAATGGAATGAGTGAATTAGTTGAAAATAAGACGATTCAATCGGCTACAAAAATTTTGGAGCAAACAAACTACATCGATTCGAACAATCAAAAAATGTTTCAAATATTGGATTATTTAGAAAAAGAGTAAAAGCACTTTAAAGGGCAAATAAAAAAAACGAATTTCAAAGTAATTTTGAAATTCGTTTTTTTATTTAATACCGGAGTTGTTTATCAGCGATTAATCACCTCAAGTCCGGCTTTCAACCATATTTCTAAATCTTTGGTGTATTCTTGCTCAACGTTGTACTCCTTGTCGCGGTCTTTTCCCAAACGAACGATAACAGCATCCAATTGAGGAATAACAAAAATATACTGTCCCAAAATACCTCGCATATACGGTATCTTCAGTCCCTGATAATTTACAATCCAAAACTGATAGCCGTAGAATGTACACGGAACATCCGGACGAGGGCTTGTTTCACCCGGAAGAAGTTGACGCGTAAATTTCAACCAGGTAGCTGGAGTGGTAGCTTCGCGAATGTAGTTTGAATCAACGACTGGTACTCCATCCCAGTAGCCTTTGTTCAGTATCAACTGACCAAGACGTGCAAAATCGCGCGCATTGGTATTGAAACAACAATAGCCTTTTTCCATACCATTCTTTTTGTCGAGCGACCACATAGCATCTTCTTCGGCTTGAATAGGTGTCCATATTTTTTCGGAAGCGTAGGTCGATATATTTTTTCCGGTGGCTTTTTGAAGAATAAATGCCAGCATTTGCGACACTCCACTCTGATAGTTGAAGCGCACACCTGGTTTTTCAATCAGTTTTTCGGTTAGTGTTAGACCCCACAGATCCCTTCCATAATATGCTTCGGTGGTTTTAGAGAAAAGTGTACTGTGCGATTCTTGCCAATCCACACCGGCACTCATAGTCAACAAGTCTTTAATGGTTAGCACTTTGCCATCGAACGAAGTCCACTCAGGCAAAAAGTCACTCACCGGTTGATTTACGCTTTTTATTTTACCATCGGTTATAGCGCAACCCACTAAAAGCGAAATAAGACTTTTCGACATGGAAAATGAATTACTCAAACTAAGCGGCGAATAATTATCCCAATATTGCTCAAGTATAACTTTGTTATGCTGGATAACAATAAATCCAACCGTTTTGTATTTCGCAAAATCTTCTTCAAATTCCGGTGCAATTACTTTATTCTCTACACCTGGTGCAAATTCCCAAGGATGTGGATCATCAGCTTTTACAAGTCGATTTTCAAAAATAGTGTATTGGTCGATTTTTGGCATTCGATGAAGCAATGCCTTGCGAACATAATAGTTGGAAGGAAGCGATAAAAAAATTGCGCATCCGACTAAAACTATGATTAGAAGGAATGACGCAGCTTTTTTGAATAAAGTTTCAGTTGTAGGTTTCATAATTAAGTAATTGACAATTAATGATTAATTGTAAATTATCAATTGAAAAATTGCTAATTGGCAATTAATTTATGCTCTAACATTTTATATTTAATTCGTTCAGAACTACGCGAATTTTTTCGTACGTTTTAATTGTATTAGGCACAAGTGGCAAACGTAAGGTATTATCAATAAAACCCATAACAGCCAACATGCTTTTCACACCTGCCGGATTTCCTTCCACAAAAAGAAGCTGAATAAGCTCATTAAAGTGATGGTGAATGAGACGTGCACTTTTGTAATCCCCTTGTAAGCCAAGTCGTACCATGCGGCTAAATTCGCTTGGAAACGCATTTCCTATAACAGAAATGACGCCCACAGCTCCCAGTGTAATAAGTGGGAAAGTAATACCATCATCACCAGAGATAACCATAAAGTCGGCCGGTTTGTTTTTGATAATGTCATCAATCTGACTAAAATTTCCTGAAGCTTCTTTGATAGCGCAAATATTATTGAACTCTTTTGCCAAACGGAGTGTAGTTTCGGCAAGCATATTAACGCCTGTTCTTCCCGGAACATTATAAAGTACTATTGGAAGTGGAGACGCTTTTGCAATAGCAGCATAATGCTGATATATACCTTCTTGCGAAGGTTTATTATAATATGGAGTAACCGACAAAATGGCATCAATACCACTAAAATCTGTAGTTTTAAGTGTTTCTACTACTGCTTTTGTGTTGTTTCCACCGACTCCTAAAACGATAGGAATACGTTTGGCCGCACATTGTATCACAAAACGCGTTACATCCTCTTTTTCTTTTTCGGTGAGCGTTGGTGTTTCGGCTGTGGTACCCAAAACCACTAAATAATCAGTGCCGTTTTTAATTTGATACTCTACCAGTCGGGCCAGAGCATCAAAATCTATCGATTCGTCACTTTTAAAAGGTGTTATCAGCGCAACACCCATTCCTGTCAGTTTATTGTTGATCATCTTTTGAAGAACTTCATTTATTTTGCAAAAGTACTGATTTAATCGTTTGTTTGTATGCTTTTAAGGTAAAAAATTATCTGATTAAACAGGTACATTTCATCAACCGTGGGATCGGTCGATTCATGGTGTTGAACCAAACTCTCCAGGTCAATCAAAAAGTCATACATCGGCAAGTCGTTTTTCTTCACTCCCGCCTTGCAAAAAGCACGGGCATACATCGTAAAATATTCGATTGGAATGACCGGTCGCAATGTCAAGTCAATCAGCAAATCAAACTCCATATCCAACAGTTCATTGATATACGAAGTCACCGGTTTTCCTACAAAATCAGTTTGTTTCTGGTGTAAAATCCGATAATCGGGCATTATAGTGGTTTCAACCAGCTTTTTATGCACGAAACCCCAGGCTACCACTTTTTTGCCATCCTTTTGTAAGGAAGCAATAATAGTGCGCACCATCGGGTTTTTCTCTGCATGATCACTTTCAAACAACAAGAGCACTGTTTTGGCTTTGCTGTAGCTCACAAACTTATGTGTACGGGGCGTTGCACTCAGGTATTTTTGAGCACGTTGCTGAAACAATATATTATTTATGTATTTCATTTTCAATCTTTTTACGGAAATTGACGCTAAATCAATCCATTATCATTGCCAGAAACTCGGTTTCGGTCAGTAATTTCACACCCAATTTCTCGGCTTTCTTTAATTTTTCAGGTCCCATGTTTTCACCGGCTAAAATGAATGATGTTTTAGCCGAAACGCTTCCCACATTTTTACCGCCGTTCATCTCAATCATCGCTTTGTATTCATCCCGCGAGTGCTGTGAGAATGTTCCACTAATAACAATTGATAGCCCGGCCAATGCATCGCCATGTGCCTGCAATTTTTCCTCCGACAAGCTCATCTGCAATCCAAACGTCTTGAGACGCTCCAATGTTTCTACATTTTGGTTATCAGCAAAATAAACCACTACACTTTGAGCAATTCGCTCACCAATTTCGTCGACTGTTATCAGCTCCTCAAATGTTGCTTTTTCTAATGCCTCCATATTTTTAAAGGCAAAAGCCAGTTTTTTGGCAATTGTTTCGCCCACAAATCGAATACCGAGTGCAAAAACAACACGTTCAAAAGGGATTTCCTTTGATTTCTCGCAACCAGCCTGAATATTATAAGCCGATTTTGTACCCAAGCGTTCAAGTCTGATCAAATCAGGAATTTTCAGTGCGTAAATATCGGCAATATTTCGTAATAACTCGTTTTGATAAAGTAAGTTTATAGTTTCTGCACCTAAACCATCAATATTCATGGCTTTTCGGCTCACAAAATGCTCCATTTTACCTTTTATTTGGGGTGGACAAGCATTTTCATTTGGACAATAATGGGCAGCTTCGCCCTCAAACCGAGTCAAAACAGCTCCACATTCCGGACAGTTCTTTATAAATTGAACCTTATCACCTATCAAAAACCGAGCTTCTTTATCTACTGCCGTAATCTTGGGAATGATTTCCCCACCTTTTTCTACAAAAACCATATCACCAATATGCAAATCGAGCGCTGCAATAATGTCGGCATTGTGCAACGAAGCACGCTTTACGGTTGTACCGGAAAGTTGAACAGGATCAAGATTTGCTACAGGCGTCACCGCTCCCGTCCTACCCACCTGATAAGATACCGAGTTTAGTCGGGTAACCGCTTTTTCAGCTTGAAATTTATAAGCAATAGCCCATCGTGGCGATTTGGCAGTGTATCCTAAATTTTTCTGTTGACCCAAGGAATTCACTTTCAAAACAATTCCATCAGTGGCAACCGGTAGATTTGTACGCTCTACATCCCAATAGTTGATAAAATCGGCCACTTCGTCCACTGTTTTACAAACCTTCGTTGCATCCGAAATTTTAAAACCCCACGAATGTGCTGCTTTTAGATTCTCAGAATGTAAATCGGAAGGCAAATTTTCGCCCAACATGTAATAAAAATAAGCATCCAGTTTACGGCTCGCAACCACCGACGAGTTCTGCAGTTTCAATGTTCCCGAAGCAGCGTTGCGTGGATTTGCAAAAAGCTGCTCTTCCTGCTCCTCTCGTTCACGATTCAACTCATCGAATACCGCCCAGGGCATAAGTATCTCACCACGAATCTCAAATGACGAAGGAAAATTTTCCTGCAAGCGCAAGGGAATACTACGAATGGTTTTCACATTGGCAGTCACATCATCACCTTTTTCACCATCACCACGTGTCACCGCTCGTACCAATAAACCGTCTTCATAAGTCAACGAAATAGATGTACCATCATATTTCAATTCACACACCAATTCAAAATCTTCGTTCAATCCTTTGCGAACACGCTCGTAGAAATCCTGCACTTCACCAAGCGAATAAGTATTACCCAACGAAAGCATTGGATACACATGCGCCACTTGTTCAAAACCACTTGCTATATCACTCCCTACCCGCTGTGTAGGCGAGTTCGAATCGAAAAACTCAGGGTACTGCGCTTCCAACTCTTGCAGTTGCCTTAGCTTAGCATCAAATTCAAAGTCAGTGATAGTTGGCGCCGATTTCACATAATAATCGTAATTATGTTGCTCAAGTTCGCGACGTAGAGTTTCAATCCGTGATTTCATATTTTATAATTAAATATCTAAGCCAAAAAGTTGGATTCAGACACTTATGATTTAGTGTTTGTTTATTTGCAAAAGTAAGAATTTATAGAGTAGGAAACAAGTAAAACACGAAAGAATGGTCAGGAGTCTATCCACCAAAATAACAACCCGAGCTTGTTGTTTTACTCACCATTATATGTGCAAAAAGTTGATTTACAAAGCCCATTCAACACATTCAACCACTCCCGCCTAAATATTTCGCACATATTACGACACAAAATCACGATTTATTCTACATATTTTTAAATAAAGTATTACATTTGTTTAAACATAGAATTCTTATATTTGTCATGCACAAAATTACAACGCATTTTGATACGAATAAGTATACATTGGAACGTTTTTGTCAATCTTGTCCTGAGAATGAAATAATTATCTCAATTTACAGCTAAAAATATGAATAAATTTGAAAACAAACTTATTTTAGTTATTGATGATAATCCAATGAATGTATTGTTAGCGTCAAAAACGCTCGAAAATTTTGGATTTAGGACCAGTTCTGCCGACAGTGGTGCGTTAGGAATTAAGTCACTTGAAAATGAGATTCCTTCACTTATCCTCATGGACATAATGATGCCCGAGATGGATGGTTATGAGGCCTGTAGGGAAATAAAGAAAGTAGATAAGTGGAAAGAAATTCCCATTATATTTCTCACAGCCAACGTACATACCGAAAATCTACTCGAAGGTTTTGCTGCAGGAGGAGTTGATTATATTACTAAACCATTTAAAGGTGAGGAATTAAATGTGCGAATAAAAAACCATATCGAACTGGCCGAATCGCGTTCTACGATTTTGGAAATGAACCGCTCGCGCGATAAACTTTATTCCATCATTGCCCATGACGTTCGCTCACCGCTATCAGGAATTTTACAAACGCTCGATGCTATCGATCAAGGATACATAAATCCCGACAGTGAAGATTTTAAAGACATTATTCATCAACTAAAAATCAGAACGAAAGATACCAGCACATTACTTTCAAGTCTTTTGGAATGGACACGCGCTCAAGATCCAACCAAAACGATACAACAGAAGCAAACAAACATAACTACTTTGATTAATAACTGCGCGCAATTACTGGAGGCAAACGCTGAAAATAAAGACATTAGTATTTCAATCAACATTGATGATAAAATTGAGGCGTTATGCGACGAAGTTACCATACACACCGTTTTCCGCAATTTGATTTCAAACGCTATCAAGTTTACTAAAAACAATGGAACCATTTCTATTGAAGGCAAAAAAACGGAGGATAAAGTAACCATAACTGTTCAGGATTCGGGTATAGGAATGAGTGCTGAAGCTATCGAAAATATATTTGAGAAAAACCAACATTACACGAGTAACGGCACTGCCAATGAGCAAGGAACAGGACTTGGTTTGATGCTGGTTAAAGACTTTATAAGAATGAATAAAGGATCAATTCGTGTTGAAAGTAGAATTGGAGTAGGAACGACATTTTTCATTGAGCTACCTGTATAAACCACTATAAGACTAAAAAACAATCAATTACTAAACAACATCATGAACAAAAAAATTTAGTACTAGATGACAAAAGTGAATTCAGAAGATTGACTAAAGCTATTTTGTCGAACAAATACGATGTGGAAACTGCTGAAAATGGATTGGAGGCTCTTTCGATTTTGCAAAGTGGCGATATACCCGATTTAATTGTATCAGACTTGATGATGCCCGTGCTTGGTGGAGAGGGCTTTTTGGAACAAATGAAAAAAAGTGGTGCTTTAAGAAATATTCCCATTATTTTTCTGTCAAGTATCGACGATGCAGTTCAAAGAGAAAAACTGATAAACATGGGTGCAAATGATTATCTTCTTAAACCATATAATCCTGCTGAGTTGCTTGCGCGTATTGATGCTATATTTAAAAGTATTGATTCAAAAAGTATTTCTGAAAGTCAAAAACGTTGAATGAATCTAAAAATCTAATCAGATGGGAATTAAAGCAATATACATTGGAGACAATATAGATTTAATCGAAAGACTAACAAAAGAAAGCAGTTTTGAAAGTCTATCAGTCACCAACCAGACATTAAATGTTGTAAAGTCAATTGAGAGCCTCGATTTGGTTATTTATGAAGTATCTACCAATCGAAATGATCTGATGGTTGTCAAGAATCTGAAGGAGAGCCTCAAAAAACACAAAATCATCTTGTTTGTTATAAAACAAAATGCACATACCTTTGGTATAGATTATATCAAAAGTGGTGCTAATGACGTATTTGATTTTGATGCTAACCCTGCGGATGTAGTTCAACGGTATGAATTCATAAAAGAGAATTACGATACACTAAACAAAAAAAAGACAGACAATCTTCAATCATTTAAACTCCCAATATGGAAAAGAGCATTTGACATTTTGTTTTCAAGTTTAATGTTAGTTTTACTATCTCCGCTATTTTTAATCGTTATCATTTTAATTCTTATTGGCTCCAGCGGTAGTCCTTTTTACGCCTCGCCGCGTGTAGGTACTGGATATTGTGTTTTTGGGTTTCTCAAGTTTAGAAGTATGTATAAGGGCTCTGACAATAAAGGTGAGGCTAAAGCGAAAAAAAGCCGGTTTACAAAAATGCTTGAGAGTTGGCAATCTGATTCGGAAAAATTCAAAAACTATCAACCGGTTGAGATAAACGATCCCCGAATTACCAGAATAGGAAAGTTTCTAAGAAAAACAAATATCGACGAATTACCTCAATTTATAAATGTGCTGAAAGGCGACATGTCGATTGTAGGCAACAGACCATTATCGCTTTTCGAAGCCGAAGAATTTACTACCGACCAATGGGCAGAGCGCTTCTTTGCACCTGCGGGAATTACAGGACTATGGCAGGTTACGAAACGAAGCAGAGCTAAACAAATGACAATAGAAGAACGGAAACAACTCGACGTTGAATACGCTGAAAACTATTCTTTCTGGTACGATTTTAAAATTCTATTGAGAACTATTCCTATCTTATTTCAACCCAAGAATATTTAATTTTTAATATTTGAATTCAAAATCAAGCATTTAGATTTTCGTATCGACCTTCGAATAATTTCAATAAACAGAAGAGCTCCGACTTCTATAAAATTATTCTGATAACAAATAAGGCTTTCACCGAATGGTGAAAGCCTTATTTGTTATCAGATTGTAACCTCTATTTATGAGATAAGAGCAAGAACAATGGCCCATTCAGCAACCAAACTAATTGCAAGAGCTTTAAGCACATCTGGATGCTCAACATTCTGCTCTACCTCAAAAGCCAAATTTCCTAGTTGCTGAAATTCTAGATTATAAGCACTCCCTTTTAATGTATGAGCAGAGGATTTTATCCGTAGTTTACCTTCAGCTAAAATGGCCTGCTGTATTTCATCAATATATTTTGGAAACTCAATTACAGATTCAGCCAGTAAACTCTTCAACACATCAGCATCATTTCCGAATTTTGAATTCATTTTATCTCTGTCAAAATGAATTATACCAGCAGACTCATTCTTCACTGAATTTTCATTAAGCGTTATTAAGCCATCAAAGTAATTCACAATCATTTCATAAAGCAAATCCTTTTCAATCGGTTTCGATAGAAAATAATTCATGCCTGCATTGTAACAATTCTCCTTCTCTTCTTTTGAAACACCGGCAGTCAACGCCACAACAAGCACTTTCGCCGCAGGATGAGTGGTGTTAGCTCTTATTTTTTTTGTAGCTTCTACTCCATCCATTACAGGCATTTGCACATCCATAAGTACAAGATCAGGAACAATGTCATTTAACAAAGCCAGTGCTTCCTCTCCATTTCCGGCTTCGAACAATTGTGCGTTAGGAAGTATATTTTTCAACATCTTGCTGATAACAATCATATTCATTTTGTTATCTTCAGCAATCATAATTTTAATATCTGATGTCAATTGTGGAAGAATTTCAACCAGAGAATTCGTGGTTTGTGTATTAGTCACTTTAGTATCAACTTCGGGTTGTGTCTCAATATTTTGCAAAAAGCAATAGAGCTCGTCCGATTTAACCGGTTTGGTAAGTGAGAACTGAATATTGAGATCCCTGGCTGCATCATGTATTGCAATATCATCGGATGAACTATGTAACATGATTATGGCCTGTTTTTCTGGAGAAAAACGGCTGTCCTGTCTTACTCTTTTAATTGTTTCAACACCGTCAATATCCGGCATATGATAGTCGACTATAATTAAATCGAAATGTTTAGCGGTATCTAAAACTTCAATTGCTGCAAGTCCACCATCACAACCGACAAATTCAATCCCCCAATGTTTAAACGTATGCTCAAGAATCATTCTGTTATTATCATTGTCGTCAATAACGAGAACTCGCTTTATCAGCTTCGAATGTTTAAGATTAGCATCTTCGGCGGTTTCGTACGAAGTTTCTAAGGTAAAGAAAAACTTAGATCCCTTCCCATACTCACTTTCAAACTGAATACGGCTTCCCATCTTTTGTGCAAGCGAATTAGAAATAATCAACCCCAAACCGGTACCACCATAGCGCCGGGTGGTAGATGTATCAGCTTGCGAAAAGGCCTTGAAAAGTTTATCTCTATCTGTATCTTTCACCCCAATTCCTGTGTCTCGAACAGCGAGGGTAAAGAATCCGGTCTTCTCATCTTTCTTTTCGAAAGATAGCCTCAATTCCACTTCTCCATGATGCGTAAATTTCACGGCATTGCTCATCAAATTCACCAATATTTGTTTAAGCCTGATAGGATCAACGAGTGCAAAACGCGGCATATCGGGCTGAATACTCAGCAGCAATTCTATTTTTTTGTTCGCTGCGTGCACCTTGATAATATCAGTTGCACTTTCCATCAACTGCACCATGTCTGTTTTTACAAGCTCCAGATCTAACTTACCCGCCTCAATTTTTGAAAAATCTAAAATATCACTAATAACACCCAATAAAGAATTGGCTGATACAATAGCATTTTCAAGGTATTCTTTTTGAGTTTTGTTTAGAGGAGTGCTTCTGAGCAATTCGGTAAATCCAATCACTCCATTGAGTGGTGTTCGGATTTCATGACTCATATTGGACAAAAAATCCGATTTGGCAATGCTGGCGGCTTCAGCAAGTTCCTTCGAATTCTTTAGTTCAACTTCAGCCTTCTTGCGTTCGGTGATATCTCGCGAGATACTCCCGGTAAAAACCAATTTATTATTGGTATTGTAAACCGGAAATTTCTTGGTCAACATAATTCTGATCTTCCCATCAGGTAATATTAGGTTTTCTTCCCTGACTATGTACTCTCCCAAATCCAATGTTTGAGCATGACGCTCGTCACTCATATATGTTCTGACTGGTTCAACATTCGGCAAAATTCCAAATAT
Source organism: uncultured Paludibacter sp. (assembly GCA_963664445.2). Taxonomy (GTDB): domain Bacteria; phylum Bacteroidota; class Bacteroidia; order Bacteroidales; family Paludibacteraceae; genus Paludibacter. The sequence continues at coordinate 1,009,926 of CAXXUM010000005.1, read as the reverse complement.
TTCCGCATCTGTCTTTCCTACTAAATCAGCGATAGATGTTTTACCTGCAACATCAACAAAAGCTCTATTTCCGGAAACAACTTTTAAATCTAAATCCTTTACGGCAATTACATCATCTATCTGATCTGCAGCTGCAACCAATGCAAGTATATGTTTATTTGTTATCTCACGTTCTAAATTATTCTGATTTAGAATTGAGTTCTTCTTTAAAATAATGTATAGTGCAATTAAGAGTAAAATGAAAGCTAATACAACTATTGAGCTTTGTGCTACAGCACGTTTCGCATCATTTAGCCACTTATTGGCTGGATAATCTACGCCAAGCACCGCAAATATTTCCCCTGTTTCGGGGTTTTTAACCGGCACCAAAACACTTACCCAAGTCCCCCAACGATCAGCAGTAGGTTTGGAAATAATCGATTTACCTGTTTCAAAAGGAATATGTGCTTCAGGATCTTCTTCGGTATACTCCTGACCGGCAGGAGAGTAATCTTTCGATTGGGTAGGTTCTGAATCGACCATAAAAAACAACTTGCCATCAACCTGGGTATAAAAGTAAATAAACCGCGACTCGGAGTAAATATCAACCAAAGCCATCAATTTAGTTTTCAAATCTTTATAGGCCGGCGTTTTATTATCTGCCGTTACACCATGTAATTGCCGTAGTGCCTCACCATTCAATGAAACTTCAATGGCATGAGCTTCTTTCAGAACCTCTTTTGTTGTTCTGTTCTTACTCTCTAACCAGCTATATCGCACATAAAACGCACCAAAACCAATCAATAATATCAAAACAGATATTGCAATACTATTTTTTGTATTGAAAAGATTTGCATTTTTTTTAACGCTTTGTTGTTGATTTAAAAGCTCGTTTACCATACTCCTTCGTTTATCTATTTAAGAGTTGTCCTGATTGAGAATTTATGAGAGAACCAAAGCCCAGTTGCTCTGGTATCCAAGCATTATCTGTTTCGCGAACAACACAATAATTTTAATTATTTCAACTTTTTATCAATATCGTCAATCACACTTTGCAAAACACCGGTAACCTCTTCAATCAAAGCATTCAAATCTAAGTTAGCACTCTCTTCGAGCCCAAACTTTTCGAGTTGAAGTATCTTGTCGGATATTGCAGAAATCTCAAGAATTTGAATGTTCGGTTTAATCTTATGAGCCAGTTTCCGAATGCTTTCAATGTCGTTGTTAGCAAGATGTTCGTTAAATTGAATTATTCCCTGACCGGCAACATTTACAAACATACGCAACATGTTATCGATAAAACTTTCGTCATCTTTTCCAATTTCCTCAAGCTGAGCCAGGCTGTAGAGCGATGTTACTTCTGTAGAAACTTCTGTGTTTTTTACATCCATATTATAATTTTTAAACATTCCTATTTTACTATACAGGTCATCCTCGCGATATGGTTTGATAAGATAATCGTTCATCCCAACGGATAAATATAAATCTATATCATGTTTAAATGCATTCGCTGTAAGTGCAATTATCGGTATTTCTTTACTTAGATGGGCGCGTATAAATTTTGTTGCTTCTACCCCATCCATCTCGGGCATTTGTATGTCCATCAACACTACATCAAAATTTTCAGTTTTTAATTTATTAATAGCAACCAGACCATTTTCGGCTTCTGTTACGGTACAACCCACAAAATTCAGACTCTGTATGGCAATAAAGCGATTCATCTCGTTATCTTCGACAAGCAAAACCCGGGTGCCTTCAAAACAGTTTTTAGAAGCTTTAGCACTTTTGGAAGCAAGGTTATTTTGCGATCCAATGGGAAAATCTATCTCAAATAAAATTTGAGTTCCGGTACCTTTTTGGCTTTTAGCAACGATATCCGAACCCATTAGCTGAACAAGTTCTCTGGTGATACTCATTCCTAAACCAGATCCTTCAAACCTCCTGTTGGCTGCACCTTCTTCCTGCGAAAACTTGTCGAAAAGTCTTTTCATAAACGGTTCGCTCATCCCGATTCCCGAATCGCTGACTTCGAACAATAAGCGTTGATGGTCATTGGTAGTGCTAACAACAGACACTTTGAGTTCTACAAAACCACGTTCGGTAAATTTCAATGAATTACCCATTAGATTTATAAAAATCTGTCGCAAACGTCCCGCATCACCAATCAGTGATTTTCTAATTTCAGGCGATTCTATAATTCTGAGTTCAAGTCCTTTCTCCTGAGCTTTTGAGTAAAGAATACTCATTACATCTGAAGCAACCGACGAAATACTAAAATCCTTGTTTTCGAGTTTAAATTCGCCCGCCTCAATTTTAGACATGTCAAGTATATTATTTACTATTGCAAGCAAATGATAAGTAGCCGTTTCGGAATGTGACACGTACTTACGTTGCTTATCCGTCAGGTCATCTTTGCCCAATTCACGAATCATCCCTGTAATAACATTAAGTGGTGTTCTGATTTCATGACTCATGTTGGCCAGAAATACTTCTTTGGCTTTCGAAGCTTCTTCGGCAACTATAATTGCTTTTTCCAGTTCTTTTTCCAGCTTTTTCTGATCTGTGATATCCAAATGAATGCCTATTGAGCCAATATGCTCATTTTTATCATTATAATTAGGTGCATCACTCACAAACCACCAACGAGGTTCTCCCTGTTTATTTTTCACAGCTAATTCATAGCCGGTAGAAACTCCATTGCCTCTTAACTTAGTCTTCTCTGGCAATTCAAGTTCATTGTCGGAAGAATGCAAAAAGCGGGTTGCCTTTAATTTCTTAATCTCATCCTGATTATATCCTGAAATATCGCAAAAACTTTGGTTGGCATAAAGAATATTTTCTTCTTCGTCAACTTCGATTATACCTAAATTCATGTTGGTGATAATATTGCGATACTTTTCTTCTTGTCGAACCAGAAGACCATCATGTCGCTTCCTTTCAATCACATTCACAAGCATTTGAGAAAAAACCTCAAGTAATGTTTTTTCTTTATCGGTATATGAGTGTGTCTGCTTTATGGAGTCGAAACCGATAAATCCTAATAATTCATCTCCATTTTTCATCGGTATAGAGATAACACTTTTCAGCGATTGTGCCTCGAGTATTTCTTTCAACCCACTACAATTATTTTCCAACTTACTAACATCTGAAACATAGAATTCCTCCCCTTTAAGATGTTTTCGCAAAAAATTGGTTAGTCTATCCAAGGATACATTTTGTAACTGCTCAATTTCCGGCACAATTCCATCGGCACACCATTCGTAGGTATTTGAAGTTGTCTCATTATTAAAATCATAATCAAAAATATAGGCTCTATCGGCACCCACAAATTCGGCTAGTTCCTGTAATGAGTTTTGAATAGTTGCTTCAACTTTTTCTAATTCAATATTTATATAGGTACTTGAAATTTTAATCAATATATCTTGTAATTTTAGCTGTTGCCGAATCACTTCTTCTCTTTGCTTGCGATAAGTTATGTCGCGGGCAACGCATGTCACGCCGTCGGTTAATCCATCTTGTCCTTTTAAAATGGTGGCATGCAAATCGTACCACAGTCGTCCATTGGGGGTATCAAAATAGATCTCAGCTTTACTAAAACTCTTATTCTGAATACAGTAACTCAAAACCACCTCAATCTTTGCTTTCGATGGCTGAGGGATATCCATGTCAGGGACTTTCTTTCCAAGGTATTTCTCCAGGTTAAAAAACACAGTTGCACCTGAGGGAATGTGGTATTCTACAAATCTTAAATCATTGTCCAATACAAAAACCAAATCGCTTATACTCGAAATCAGCGAGGCTTTGCGTTCCTCACTTGCACGTAATTCATTTTCGTTCCGTTTCCGGTCGGTTATATCTCTCGAATTCGCAACAATAAACCCTTTGCCATTTAAAAATATGTACTTTACGGTTACTTCCACCGGAATTTCGGCCTTAGTAACGATATTCATGTAGATCCGCTCAACCGTCAGGTGATCCTCCACTTTTAATTGCTCTACATGTGCATTCCATTCTTTCATTGTTGGAAAGTGAACGAGGTAATCGGTAACATGAAATTCACCAACCTGCGCAGGATTAATTCCCAGCACTTCACCTGCTACTTTATTCAAATAAAAGAGTTGACCTTCTTCCGTAATAACCTGTACAGCATCAGAAATATTATCAAACAAATTTAAAAAGATTGTGAGCTGTTCCTGAGTTTTTTTCCTTTCGGTATAATCGATGCTAATGCCAACCATGCCCACTATTTGCTCATTTTCATTCTTCAAAGGCAATTTTGATATTAAAGCCCAGGTGTCTTCACCCATTGGCTTTACTTCACCTAAAATAGACTGCCCTTCGCGAATAACCTGCTGATCTTCTATCAAAGTATTAGTAGCAATGCTTTCCCCATAAATATCAAAATCGGTTTTTCCCAACACATCCAACTCTGACTCCAATCCTAAATGTTTCAATTCCAATTTATTTGCTAATGTTTTCTTATACTGTAAGTCCTTGGCGTAAATGCTAATAGGGATATTATCGATAATAGTTCTCAAGAGTCGGCGCTCTTCAGTCAATTTATTTTCTGCTATTCTTCTCAACTCATCATCAACAGCTTGTGTAATAACTTTGCCTAAAAAGTCAACAATATTTCGAAATTCGTTTTTAAACAAAAGACTGAATGGATTTCTTCTACCCAAAATCAAATAGCCATAATCTGCTAAACAATAAATATAAAAAAAATTGTCGTCACGAATTATTTCACAACAGCCTCTTTCAACATTCTTATCCGAACTTTGAATATACTCTCTGAGGTATTCCAGCACTTCATTGTTTTTAAATGCAAAGGGGAGTATCAATTTATTCAACAATCCTGATTTCTCAGTTTTGATGATTCCTGCCATAAAGCAATTCAGTTTGCGCAAATAGACGGGCAGTACACTATTAATCACCTCGTCTTCGGTACCATTTGACCCTGCAAAAAATATCAATTCGAGAAGCGCCTCTGATCTTAAATTATTTATCATTTCCATTTTGCCACAATTACCGTTTTATTGTATATTTCCAGAAACGAATCGCCAATGTTTGCAATTTCGCCAAATGTTAGAGCACCATACAAGGTTTGATTTCCACTTATTTCTTTTAATTCCTGAGTGAACATGCCTGCCAAAAATTTACCTCGAGAAGAGCAGTCAATACAGAATAAGTAACCATTATCTTCTTCGCTATCATAAGTGCTCATACACTGCCCATTTGCCTCACCGGCCGCAGCCAGCAACGACCCGACATCGCCGTGCATGATTGAAAAATATTGTCCACTATCTATAAAATCCAAAAAATGAATGGTTTTATCCTTCACCTGAAATGGATCGCGAATCACAGTTTCACCATCAATTTTTATCAATCCTATCGGATATGATTTTGCTATTTCAGCAAAATTATTCTTATCAAAAACAAGCCCGGAATGTTCTTCAACTTCTTGTTTATAAACATCAAATGCCGGTTCCCAGTTTATTGATTTCACCTCATTCAATTCAACTTCGGTTGCTTTCATGGGCTTGGTTATTGGCGTCCAACCATGAGCGATACCTATTGAGAAACTCTCATCTGTGAGTCCAATAACAGCTGAGTTAGCATGCATGCCGCTATTATGTACCACATTTTTTGAAGATGTATAAGACGATGTTCCGCTACCTCCACCAATAAAATTAAACTCATTCCCGAAAAAATCATATAAGCTCTCAATGAATTGATTCTTCCCGTTTACAAACGCGTCTGTAAAGATAATTATACTACCACTATCGGGCAAGTTAGCGGAGTAATTACTTTCCAACTTGGATTGATACATGTGCTCATCATCAAAACTAAAAACCTGGCTCTTTAATTCAAAAGGCAAAGGCAACAACAACACACCATTCGACTTAATCGCGCATCGCACAATTATTTCCGAAAAAACACCACCAACAATCGATTTTGAAAATGACTGCAGAACCGGATCTATCACTTCGGGAGTAAAATGCTTATCATCGGTCATCAGAATCAGTACCGATTTAAATTCTTTATTGTTCTCAATTTGTTTTAGGTTTTCAACAAATTCTTCAAAGCAAACAGAATAAAATGCTTTCATATTCATTTATTTAAAGTTATTTCACCGCTCTTAATCATATTGTAAATAGTTGATTTACCAATATCCAGTTTCTCTGCAACTTTCACAACATTTTGATTGTATTTCTCTAAGTAATAAATAATTATACCAATGCTATATTCACGAAGCGTTTTCTCCGTTGGAACAATGAAGTTAGTTGACTTGGGATGCAAAGAGTTCAAACCTATAATATTTATCCTTTTTTCATTACCCAGCACAGCTGCCATCACAACAATAGCTTTAAGTTCTTTTACAATTTTTGAATCCTTTTTATCAGAATAAAAAGACTCTAGATTGACAGTAGCAGGAACAGTTTGTTCAAAAGTCTTGATTTTATCTTTAATGTATTTGCTGTCACTGACCAAATTGGCTGCATCTATTGGCAGGTTTAGGAATTGTTCATTCTGAAGGATGTAATCTGCGGCTCCCAACTTTAAAAACTCAACAGCAACATTCGCATTATCTTTTACTTTAAACACAAGCACAGATAAATGCATGTTGTAAGCAACTAGTTTCGACAACAACTCATCACAATGCATATCAGACAATGCAAAATCAATACATATTAAATCAGGGGTCTTATCCAACGCGTCTAAACAATCTTTTCCTGTAGCAAGCACGACTACCTCTAAATATGCATTTTGCAAAAAAGCTTGTTGCAGAAACCGACCATATTTCAAATCATTCTCCACAAGATAAATCCGGAATTTTGCCATTGTATCTGTTTAAAAACTTATTCAAAAAAATAACGCATTCTAAATTTCAGTGTTATCGTTACAAATATACACAAAATAAATTAAGTTTTCCAAAATATGGAAGAATCAAAAAACTCTCACAGGAAGCTGAATTACAATATGTTGTAATATTAATTATGACAAACACACCGAATTAGTTACTATGTATCCAATTAAAAAACACGAATCATTAAAATTTCAAAAAAGAAGTAGACACTAATCAATTTCATAGAATGTGAATAAAAATCTGTATATATCGGCAAAAACAAAAAAGGCAATCAATAAATAGAACTATTTATTGATTGCCTTTTGTAGTAATTCAAACTACAATTAAATTTGTTATTTCACACTAAAACCTGCTGAAATATTTGAACGATAGACTTTAGAAAGCATGACGCAACTATAAAATTCACATTATATAACATTCTCTCGTCAAAAATAAACATTATATAACATTGTTATTAAGCATAAATAGGGTTCGACAAGCATTTAAATTAAATATTTCTAGCAAAAGCCATGAACATATGCAGTAATTTAAATAAAATATATCAATAGAAAAGGAGTCGACACTTAAATAAAACGGTCTATTCGTATCTGATAATTTTGGCAGGATTGATTTTAGTAATCAAATAAGAAGGACCGATCATCATTAACAATGAAGCGATCAATGTACCCACGTTGAGGAGAATAATGTACAACCAGTTAAAATAAATCGGGACAGTAGCAACGTAGTACGCTTCAGGATCGAGAGGGACTATCCCTGTGAAATACTGAATGGCACAAAGCGAAAGTCCTATAAAATTACCCCACAACATGCCTTTACCAATGAGAAAAAAGGAATGATATAAAAATATTTTACGTACCGACCAATTGGTAGCACCAATGGATTTAAGGATACCGATCATGTTCGTCCGCTCCAGAATAAGGATAAGCAGACCCGAAATCATATTAAATCCCGAAACGGCAAGCATTAAAAATAAAATCACCCAAACGTTCATGTCCAGCAAATCGAGCCAACTAAATATCTGAGGATTTATCTGCTTAATAGTTTGAGTAGAATAAGCTGCTCCCTCTTTGTTGAACTTATTGGCAGTAGCATCATAGACAGCGTCACCTACTTCGTCTATCCTGTCAAAATCAGAAATAAGGACTTCTAACCCACTAAACGAATCTTTGTCCCAATCATTCAGAGATTGCACCTGACGCATATCGGCAATAAGGAATAATTTATCGTATTCAATAAAATTGGTAGAATAAATACCTACAATTTTAAACTTACGGGCACGAACCTGATCTTGAATAAAATAAGTAAAAAAACTATCGCCTAATTTCAAACCAAGCAGATTAGCCATATATTTCGACAAAACAACCTCTTTACTTGCTGTAGAATGAGAAACATCAATGATACGCCCTTCCACCATATTGGATTTGAAGAAATTCCAGTCGAAATTTGCGTCAACACCTTTGATTACTATCCCTTGAAACTCGGTATCTGTTTTAATAATACCCGGTTTGGTTGCAAATTTTTCTACATGACGAACGCCATCGAGTGACGCAATTTTTTTTATCAAAGCATTGTCTGCCTTGATGGGGTTCATTGCATAAGTATTGTTATTGTCGAAATTTGTGATTTGGATATGCCCGCCAAAACCAATTGTTTTATTTCTTATTTCGTTTTTAAACCCAATGACTACCGCTACCGAAATAATCATTACAGCCAAGCCAAGGGCAATACCAATAGTGGCAATACGTACAGCAGGACGAGAAACATTCTTCTTGCCCTGCTGAAAATGGATGCGTTTAGCTATAAAATACTCTAAATTCAATGTTGTTTCTTGTTATATAGTTTTTCCAGGATAAGCTTGAAGAGCCTTGCCAAGAACTATTAGCGCATGTTTCAGGTCTTCCTTGTCCAATACATAAGCGATACGGACTTCATCTTTTCCGTAACCATCGATAGTGTAAAAGCCGGAAGCCGGAGCCATCATCACTGTGTAACCCTCGTATTCGAAATCGGAAAGAAGCCACGAGCAAAATTTGTCCGCATCATCAACCGGCAAGCGAGCAACGGTGTAGAATGCACCCATCGGAATGGGAGAATAAACACCCGGAATACGATTCAAACCATCGATCAAAAATTTACGACGTTCGACGTATTCATTGTACATTTCGAGCATATATTCTGGCGAAGTATTCATTGCAGCCTCCGAAGCTATCTGACCTAACAGCGGCGGACTTAAACGTGCCTGACAGAACTTCATCACATTCTTACGAACTTCTTTATTTTTAGTTACCAATGCTCCAATGCGCACACCGGTCATGCTATAGCGTTTTGAAACAGAATCGATCAGCACCACATTTTCCTCAATGCCATCCAAGTGAAAAGCTGAAATATAAGGCGCTCCGGTATAGCAGAATTCGCGATACACTTCGTCGGAGAACAGGTACAAATCGTACTTTTTTACCAAATCGCGGATTTTATTCATTTCCGCACGGGTATATAAATATCCGGTTGGATTATTCGGATTGCAAATCAGAATTCCTTTTGTTTTGGAAGTGATAAGCTCTTCAAATTTATCAACATGAGGCAACGCAAATCCTTCTTCGATGGTAGACACCACCGGTTTTACAACTGCACCGGCAGCAATAGCAAAGGCAGTATAGTTTGCATAAGCAGGCTCGGGAACGATAATCTCGTCGCCCGGATCAAGACAGCTCATGAAAGCAAAGTTTACCGCTTCAGAGCCCCCGGTTGTTATAATGATATCTTCTTCTGTAACGTCAATATTAAAGGTATGATAATACGCCGCCAGTTTTGTTCTAAGACTTTTAATTCCATCACTCGGGCTGTATTCCAACACGGTACGATCAATATTTCTAATCGCATCCAAGGCCACTTGTGGAGTTTTCAAATCGGGTTGACCGATATTGAGATGGTACACTTTAATACCACGAGCCTTAGCTTTGTCGGCAAGAGGTACTAATTTACGAATAGGCGATTCGGGCATTGCTTGCCCGCGTTGCGATGTGTGTGGCATTTTCAGTTAGCTGTTATCAACCGTTAGCAACATGAGAAATCATGGCACTGTACGACTGAAATTAGTAATTCGAATAATTGCTGCAAAATTAGCGAAATTTACCCGATTAAAAAAGGAATTTGCTTACAAGTTGAAAGTGAGTAGGGAGTTGATAGACTGCTAACAGTAATTGACAAATAATTGCTCACAAGGAACTACTTCAAATCAACCATTACTTTTAAGTTCAACTGCCTACCGGTAAGATAATTTGGAACAGCCATTTGATGATTATAAATATCAGTTACCCAATAATACGAATTTACATTTTTGAAACCCATCAAATTGAACACTTCCAAATTGAGCCAAATACTTTTCACATGTTTCATCATTGGTTTATTCATCACCTTATCAGTTGTATTCACCAACATTCGCGAAACGCCAATATCTACACGGCGGTAGAGCGGTGTACGGAAGGCACTTCGGTATTGTACATTTCGGGGTGGCCCGAAAGGCAAGCCGTCCGACCAGATAAATTTCAGTTGAAGTTTATACTTTGGATTATTTGGAAAATAATCTTACATCAACATCGAAAAAGCAAAACGTTGCTCGCTCGGACTTGACACCCATTTGGGTTGAACTGTTTTGGTTGAAATAAGATTTCCTTCATAATCGTAGGTCTTATCCACATATGAATCACCTATAATATCCTGCTTCGAATTCATCAACGAAAGATTTATCCACGAATCGGTTCCGGGAACAAGTTCTCCAAACAGTTTAAAATCAATGCCGGCTGTATAAGCTTTTGCATCATTTTTGCCCGAATATAAAATACGCACATTATCCACCGAATAAGAAATCACCCTATCCATCAACTTTAAATAAGCTTCGGTGGTAAATTTGAATGGTCGTCCCCAGGCACGAAAATAATTATCGCCACCAAGCACAAAATGTAAGGATCGCTGTGCTTTAATATTTTTGTTCAGGCTGATATTTACATTGCCCAGCGCATCAGTCAATGTATCGCGAATTTCTTTATAAAAAGGTGCCTGATAATAGAGCCCAGCAGCAAAACGGAAACTAAAATCGCGTTTCCCTGTTGGTAGGAACGAAAATGCCATCCGTGGACTAATCAATAATTCTTTATTAAACGTCCAATAATTAGCTCTCAAGCCACCCGTTAATGAGAAAGAGCCTGCCTTCAAATTCCATTTGTAAGTATCCTGATAAAAAGCGGTCGTTCGCCAGGTAGAGAGGCGATTAGACGATTTCATATTGTAATACAAATTCACCTGACTATTGCTAAACGGGAGCGAATAACCTACAGAGTCGCGCCATTCCCATTCGCTTATTTTATCGTCGATAATTTCATTTTGAAGTGCTAATCCCCAGCGCATCTTATGAGCATTCACATCATATTCACCCAAATGAGCAATATTGGCAACAGTAGCATTCAAGGTATTTCGGGCATGTTGTTGGTATTTTCCCACACCCAGCACCTCGCCGGTTTGTGCCTGAGCATCGAGATCTGTATTCACGTCGCTCAACACATATTCGCCAAGAATATCATAGTTTTCGCTTTCGTTGGTATGAAAGGCCGACGCCAAGAAACTCAGTTTCATACCTTCGATAGGTTTATAATTTAATGTGAAGGCACCAAAAGCAGTCCGAAACAAGTCTTTTTCCTGACCATCAAAATAAATCTTCAACTTCCTGACGGTGGTGTACGTACCAAACGCCGTTTCACGATTCTGAGGTATAAATTGATACGAATTCTGAGAAAAATTACCCAGAAAAGTAATATCCCATTTGGGTTTCAATTGGTAAGTGAGATAGGTTTGATAATCGAGAAATGCCGGACTATACTCGCCTTTGGTGTCGAGAGTTCCGAGCAAAGAGGCAGAGGTTTTATAGCGTATCCCGTGCATTTGGGTGAATCGTTTGCCAGCTGTACCCAAATAAGCCGAAGCACCAAGTAAACTGACCGCAGCTGTAGCTTCAAATTGGGTTGGTTTTTTATAGTTTATATCCAATACCGAAGACATTTTATCCCCATATTTCGCATCAAAACCACCGGCTGAAAACGCCACATTACTCACCATATCGGGATTAATAAAACTCAAACCCTCCTGCTGACCGGCACGAACCAGCAATGGCCTGTAAACTTCAATACCGTTTACATATACTATATTCTCGTCGAAGTTTCCACCCCGCACATTATACTGCGAACTAAGTTCATTGCTGGAACTAACGCCTGCGAAAGTAATCAGAAGTGACTCAATTCCACCATTGGCGTTGGGCATAAGCCGGTATCTGGAAGGATCTACGCCATCGAGTGTGGAAGTTTGCCGACGCTGGCCAACCACATTTAGCTCAGCTATTTCAGTACTTAGAAGGGGAAGTTCAACCGATATTTGAAGTATTTTTTTAGTTGGAAAGATGGTGTATCTAATCGTCCGATAACCTATTCGGGAATAAATAAGCGTTGCCGAATCCTTCAACACAACATTGAGCTCGTAATATCCGTTTTGATTAGTAGAAGTTCCTACTTTAGTACCTTCAATATACACATTTGCCGATTCTACACCTCTGTTATTGGGGTCAATAATATAGCCGTAGATACGCACTTTTGTTTGCGCAGAAACGGCCAGCATGAAGAGTAAAAATAGAAATGTATATAGAAGTTTTTTATTCATGCAGATAGATGCAAGTAATGGATTACAAATATGATTTTCTTTTCACTACAAGTCATTTAATTTGTTCAGAAGCTCTTCGATGGTAGAAATATCCTCATCATTCATTTGCCACCCGGTTTCGGTCACCAAAATATGTACAGATGCATTTTGTTCCACCATATATCCGGCGCGTGCCAGTGCCCGCAGCGTCCAGTACATACGTGTTTTATCGCCCGACACCCATACACTTTTTGTCATTGGATAATTCATCGAAAAATTACCATTGGCAGCATTAAAATAGTAAGCACGACTCTCGAAAGCCCGATTAAAACTACCATTAAACACTAAATCTTCGGGCACACCACATTCCACACCATGTTCGGCACTAATAAGCCAGATGCGATCAGCAGCTTGCAATGCCAGATCCAGTTCATGTGTAGAGAGTAATATTGCCTTTTGAGTTTTATGTGCCAGCTTATGAAGCAAGAGCATAATCTCTACACGGTTGGGTAAGTCAAGATGCGCAGTTGGCTCATCAAGCAAGATAATAGGGGTATCCTGCGCCAATGCTTTGGCTATCATGGCACGTTGGCGTTCACCGTCGGATAGTTCGCTCAGGAAACTATGCGCTTTGTGCTCCAAATGTACCATTGCTATCACTTCATGGATAAACGCATCCTCTTCCTCACTCATACTACCCCACCAACTGCTATGCGGATGTCGCCCAAGCGATACAATGTTGTACACCGTTGCGTTTTCAATGTCCACACGCTCGGTCAACACTAGCGCAATAAGCAAGGCTTTTTCATGCTGGGAAAGCTTAGCGGTTTCATCACCATCTATTTTCGTTTTTCCGGCTAACGGTTTTTGCAATCCTGCCAAGGTGCGCAGTAAAGTAGATTTTCCGCTTCCATTCGGACCAATCAAACACACCAATTCACCCGCTCGCAAACTCAGTTGCAAGTCGGATTGTATAATGTCGGTCTTTCCTTTTTTGGAATATCCGATGGATAGGTTTCGTGTGGTAAGAATGCTCATTAGCTCAGTTATCAGTAAACAGTTATCAGTAAATAGTTATCGATTACTGATAACTGTTTACTGATAACTGGTATTATCGTCTTTTAAGTATTATCCAAATAATAATCGGTGCTCCAAACAATGCACTTATGGTATTAATGGGCAAGGTATACGTTGGCATTTGCGAAATAATATCGCAAACGAGCAACAACGATGCCCCCAGTAACACACATGCCGGCAACAAAATACGGTGCAATGAGGTGCGAAATACTCCACGTGCAATATGCGGAATGGCTACCCCTACAAACGCTATTGGCCCGGTAAAAGCCGTTATTCCACCAGCCAAAAGTCCGGTAGCAAGTACAATTAAAAAACGGGTTTTGGTAATAGAAATACCCAAACCCCGTGCATAATTTTCGCCCAACAACAATCCATCGAGTTTCTTTTGCAGATAAAATGCCAGTCCTAATCCAACCAGGACTACCGGCAACAGAACAGTCATATAATTCCAAGTTACAGCGCTTAAACTGCCAAAAGTCCACATCACGAACAGCTTTATAGCATCCGGATTGCTAAAATTCTGTAGCACACTTACAAACGAACTGGCAATAGTGCCAAACATAATCCCCACTATCAGCAGCGAAACTGCATTATTGACCTTAAACGAAACACCCACCACCAACACCAACACAACTGAAGCTCCGATAATGGCCGCTGCAATCAATGCCCAACCACTGCTGACAAAAGCAACCGGTAAAAAAGCAGCTGCCATCATGACCAATGCCACACCTAAACTGGCTCCGGAACTGACACCCAGAATGTATGGATCGGCCAACGGATTGCGGAACAGCGTTTGCATCATTAAGCCCGCCACCGACAACGAAGCACCCGCCAACACAGCTGTAATGGCTTTCGGCAAGCGGAAGTTGAGCAATATCTCCGAATTGATTCCTTCGGCACCTTTTCCGAAAAACACAGAAAGAATCTCGCTTAACGATATGTGAATGCTTCCCCAAGCCAAATCGGCAAGAAAAAGACCTATCGCCAGAAGCGAAAGGGCAATGAATAATATGAGTGAACGGGACTTCATTGAATTATCTAATTTGAAAAGCCTGTATTAATTTAAAAATCGCAATTTCTATTATTGCCGATTTTATTTTCCTTGGCAAACACATCCAAAACATCTTCCGAACTATCGGAATCATGTTCTGAGGGGTCAAAACTACATTCCGAACATTCGGATTTAACCGTTGAGTACTCAGACAAGCTTTCCGAACTTTCGGAATCACGTTCCGAGGCATAAAAAGTACTTTCCGAGACTTCGGATTTAACCACTGAGAGGTTAGCAGAACATTCCGAACCTTCGGACGGTATTTTCGAAACTTTGAATATACCGTCCCAACTATGGGAATCTGCAACCTAGGGGTCAAAAGTACATTCCCAACATTGGGATTTAACCGTTGAGTGCTCAGATAAACTTTCCCAACCATGGGATTTAACCAACGAGGGGTCAGCGGAACATTCCCACTGTTGGGAATGCATTTCTGAGGGGTCGGCAAAACTTTCCTAACCTTGGGACGCGTTTTTCGAGCCCAAAGGTACAATATTAATTGCTAATGATTAACTCTAAGCGCACAAAAAAAGGACAGGTTGCCACCTGTCCTGCATTCATATGCATTATTTCAATTTATCCGCATACACCAAGGCGTATCCGGGTAAAATATCTGGATGAAGTATAGCTATCACATCCGCAAGCAATAAGTCGGGACGTGCCACCGCACTTTCCCAAAAATCGTTGGCAGTAGAAGGTAGCAAGCGCTTGTTGAAATTGTATACCTGAAGCTTTTTTGCCGGATTGAACAAGGCATTTTTTGTGTCAGCTTTTACCAAATCGCTCATTGACGAATAGCTGCAATTTAGCCATACGTCGGTTTGCGAGAAATTTTTTAGCACCGTTTCCACATTCAATGGCAAACTGCCTGTGGTGGTATCACTGGCATAAAAATATCGGGCACCCGCATCGGCAAAAAGCTTGCCCATAAAACTGCGACCGGCAGGCATATACCAAGTTCCACGGAAGTTAGAACCAGCCATAATAGTGGGCTTATGAGTTACCGCTTTGGCTTTATCGCGCAATTCGTTATAGCGCTTTTCCACATCGGCAAAAATGCTGTCAGCCGCCTTTTCTTTTCCGTAAAACACAGCCACAAATTTAATCCATTCAGCTCTAGCCAAAAGCGAAGTTTCCATCCACTCGTTGTTGAACAACACAGGTATTCCGGCTTGCGAAATACGTGCAGCGTATGGGTCGTTTTGATTGTAACCGCTCATCATTACGGCTTGTGGCTTTAGCTGCAAGGTTTTTTCAACATTGATATTGAACGCATCTCCCAAATCGGCTACTTTACCCTCTCCCACTCTTTTCAAAATGACCGGATTGTAAATGATTTTGGGCGAACAAACACCGGTTATGGTTTCTATCTCACCCAACAAACTCAAAAATTCGAAATGAGTCACCGATGTAGAGACAAGGATTTGCAAGGGAATTTTCACTTTCACCCCACCTGCCGGGGTTTTTATCTTAGCATCAGTCACGAGGTAATAGCGTGCATATTCAGTGCCTTTTACCCATGGACTATACACCACCACTTCTTTGTAGTGTTCAAAGTTTCGCACCGAAAAACCCTCGGCGTATTTCAATTTTAGTGAGTCGACAGCCTCACCATTGTCGGTTTTAGTAGCTTTATGGGAACATGAAACCAGAAGAATGAGAAAAAGCGTAATAAGGAAAAAGTTTTTCATTTTACAAGTATGAATGATTGATGAAAAAGAAAAAGAACCGCAAAGGTTCGTCTCCGCGGTTCTCAAAAAAATATGATTATTGGCGGCTTTATTTCCGCACAAAGATACAAGTAAAATAGCAATTTTTAATAGTCAACTATCAATTACCAGCAAACTATGAATCATACAAAACTCATTTTCATTACAGATAACTGTTCACTGATAACTGTCAATGTCCTCCCGAAGGAATATTTTGTTTCACCTTCGATGACTCGGGTTCCTTCACGAACATCCAAAACAAGATAGAACAAGTCACCAATCCTCCACAAAAAATGTATAGCAACTGATGGTTTCCGGTTTCTTTGATGATATTGGCTACACCATTACTCATCATCTGCGGAAGCACTACTGCCAGATTAAAAACGCCCATAAACAAACCCATCTTGGCCGGATTCACCCGTTCGCTCATAATGGCAAAAACAATAGAAATAACTGCCGACCAACCAATACCGATCAACACCATTCCGATGTAAAAATCGATTTCCACCCTACTGAAATAGGCAACGTAGAAATAACCGATAGCAGAAAAAGTCAATGCACCAATATAGGTTCTTACCCGACCGATATTTTTTGCGATAGCTTGCAAAACCAAAGGGAAAACAGCACCGATAAAATTCAAAATCAAAAAGCCCAGCGATACTATATTTCCAATAGAAGAAGCCGAAGTTTGTGCCTGACCGGTAAGTTTTTCGGCAAACCAATTAGCCGTAATGCCCGACACATTTAAGTTAGGCATGATCTGGTGTTCAATAAAAAAGCCCGACATGATAAACATGCTCTGAAAAGCCACCCAAGTAAACGAGTGCGCTAACATAATTTTTTGAAACTCGTTTTTATTAGACGGATTCTTCAATCCCTGAACGATATTTATGATTCCAATCACTACCGAATAGCTCAAAGCAGCTATCAGCACCGGGTTGTGCCACGCTTGCAATTGTGGAGTGAAAAAGTGGAAGAACAAACTGAACACACCAAAAACAAGAAAACCGTACAAAGGGTATATCTCTTTGAATATTTGCCAAATGCCAAACTTCTCATCAGACTGCACCTTGGCATCTTCCTGGTCTTTCTTCTCCTGAATAAATAAAATAGGAAAAACAGCAGTTAAGAAAACAATGACCGCAGCGATGTACAACAAGGTTTCATTGCCAAAAACCATGGAAAGGAAATAAGCAAACACTCCAAAGAATCCTGAAATAATCTGCATCCACACAAAACCAGAGGTGCGCACTTTGCCTTCGGGAGTAAGGTCAGCTATGATAGAACGCGCCGGATTGAAAGTAACATTTACTGATAAATCGAGAAACAAAGCAATGACTGAGGCAATGAGAATAATATCGGTTACGCCGGTTACTTTGGAAATACCGCTGATATTGGGCAACGCCAAAAATGCAACCGTACTCACCAAACCGCCAATAATGATAAACGGTCGACGGCGCCCCCCCATAAACCAAACATTGTCGCTCACCATTCCAACAATTACCTGACCAAAAATACCCGCAATGGGGCCGGCCAGCCACACGAAGGCTACATCATGAATATCCAGTCCGTATTTATTGGAAAGAATCCAGCTGAGTGCTGCAATTTGAGTAGATAACGCAAAACCCACCGCTGTGGCAGGCAAACCTAACAACGCCAGAAAAGCATTGCTCATTTTCTTTTGAATGTTCAGCATAGTATTTTAGATATTTGTGTCAGGAATATGTGATTCTGACTAAGGTTTTGAATAATAAAATACAATGATATTCATTTTTATTGAGAAAGGAGCTACTCTTAAAAAAGAGAGTTCGAAAATTAGGTCGCAAACGTTTGCTAAAGATGCCTCCGGAGTTATTTACTTCGTGCTAGCAATGGTTAGTAGCCTTCGGCGTTAGTGTAGAGTTACAAAAAGACAAGCAAATAACACGAAGTAAATAACGCGAAGCGAATAACAGCGCAAGCGTTACAGCCCCTTAGTTATCTCCTCAATATATCCCAACAACTCATCACGACCGGTTCGTTTTTCGGATGAAGTAATGAAAATCGGAGGCAATTCTTCCCATTGCTCACTTAGTTTTTCTTTGTAAACACGTATACTTTCCACTCCTTTTACATGCGATAGCTTATCGAGTTTAGTAAACACGATAGAAAAAGGCACATCATTTTCACCTAACCATTCCATAAATTCGAGATCTATCTTTTGCGGTTCATGACGGCAATCGATTAGCAAAAATAAACAAGTCAGTTGCTCACGATTGAGAATATAGTTTTCGATAATCTCCTGCAATTGCTCACGCATCTTCTTACCGGTGGTAGCATAACCATAACCAGGTAAATCGACCAAATGCCAGTTTTTATTGATCAAAAAATGATTGATCAACAAAGTCTTTCCAGGCTTCGATGAGGTCATAGCCAATCCTTTACGGTCGCAAAGCATATTGATTAACGACGACTTTCCAACGTTTGAACGTCCGATAAATGCATATTCCGGCAAGCGACTATCCGGACATTTCAGATAGTCGGTGTTGCTAATGATAAATTCTGCTGATTTTATATCCATAATAATTTTAGTTATGAGTTACAAGAAAAGATGTTGCGAGTTTACAATCAATTTTGCATTTCACATTTTACATTTGAAAACATCCACATTCCGACAAAGGTAATCAAACCATTTATCATCAACAATTCATACCCCAATGGATAATTGAAAAACAATGTTGTCAATTGATTTAATCCATAGCAAATAAATGGCGAGGCGATAGCAATATAAGGTACTGCTCTATCGCGAACCTGCCGTTTTGTAAACAATCCAAAAGCAAACATACCCAGCAATGGGCCATAAGTGTATGAAGCAATGGTATAAACTGCATCAATAATACTTTTATTATTCAACACTTTGAACACAAGCATGATTAGCACAAACAATACCGACATGCCTATGTGTGTATATTTGCGCTTCCGCTCCGCCACTTTCGCCTCCATATGCTGCACGCCCAATATATCCACCGAAAAAGAAGTGGTAAGTGATGCCAATGCCGAATCGGAACTGGCAAAGGTAGCTGCAATTATTCCAATTACAAAAAGAAATGTCACTACTGAACCAAGATATTGCGTAGCAAACAAAGGCAAAATATCGTCGGACGAAGCGGGCAAGGCAATATTCATCTTCGTGGAAAGCATCAACAACATAGCACCCAGGGTCAAAAACAGTAGATTAAGCGGAACGAACGTGAATCCGTACCAGTACATATTCTTCTTCGCATCACCAAGGTTTTTGCAGGTTAGGTTCTTCTGCATCATATCCTGATCGAGTCCGGTCATTACAATAGCTATGAATATTCCACTGAAAAATTGTTTGAAAAAGTTTTGCTTGCTGTGCCAATCATCGAACACAAAAATGCGTGAATGCTCGCTTTGGATTATGGCTGTAAAAAACTCTCCAAACCCAAGATCCAGTTGTTTTGACACTTGCACAACTAATAATACCAAAGCCGAAATTAAACAAATGGTTTGCAGGGTATCGGTCCACACAATGGTTTTTATTCCGCTTCGGTGCGTGTACAACCAAATAAGAAAAACCGCAACAGAAGCTGTTAGCACAAACGGCACATGCCAGGCATCAAAAATAACATGCTGCAAAATAAGCGTCACCAGATACAATCGAACACCCGACCCAATAGTACGCGACAGCAGAAAAAAGCCGGCTCCGGTTTTGTAGGAATGATTACCAAACCGTTGTTCCAAATAAGTATAAATACTGGTCAGATTGAGTTTATAATAAAGTGGCAAAAGCACATTAGCAATAATCAGGTAGCCCACAAAGAAGCCTAAAACCGTTTGCATATAGGTGAAATCGATACCACGTACCATGCCAGGCACCGACACAAAACTCACTCCGGAGATGGACGAACCCACCATACCAATAGCTACTACCCACCATGGCGATTTCTTGTTTCCAAGAAAGAAGGCATCGTTATCCGTATTTTTTCGCCCCACAAAATAAGATATGAGAAGCAAAAAGGTAAAATAGACCACAATGATAAGTAAAATGGAGAACCCTGACATTGGATAAGATGATAGTGGTTTTATATGCTAATTTGAAGTACAAAAATAGCTAAAAATGACCGAAAGAAATTGCTAGGTTCAAAAATAGTTTTGAACCGGTTTTTTTTGTAATTTTGCCTACAGATAAAAAGGAGCTTATTAGGGCTGTTCTATCGACACGATTTCACAACAGAATAACTGTTGGCTGATAACTGATAACTGATAACTGAATTAAATGAGCACTCAACAATTTTCATCAACACTACTCGAGAACGCCGTTAACGAGTTTGCTAAACTTCCGGGAATTGGCCGGAAAACAGCGTTAAGATTGGTGTTGCACCTTTTAAAACAGTCGGAATTTGATGTTGAAGTGTTTGGGAATGCATTTATTCAGCTCCGCAAAGAGATTCAGTATTGCACCGTTTGTCACAATATTTCAGACACCGAAGTTTGTCGTATTTGTAGCAATCCTGGGCGCGACCATGAAACAGTTTGTGTAGTGGAAAATATCAAGGATGTAATGTCAATCGAAAACACGCAACAATTCAAAGGATTGTATCACGTTTTGGGAGGCATTATTTCGCCAATGGATGGTATTGGACCAAATGATTTGGAAATTGAAAGTCTGATACAAAGAGTACAGAACGAAGGAGTAAAAGAAGTAATTTTGGCATTGAGCACCACCATGGAAGGGGACACAACTAACTTTTTTATTTTTAGGAAATTAGCTCCTTTCAATATAAAAACTACCACCATCGCCCGTGGAATTGCCATTGGCGACGAACTTGAATATGCGGATGAAGTTACGCTGG
Organism: uncultured Paludibacter sp.; assembly: GCA_963664445.2. Classification (GTDB taxonomy): domain Bacteria; phylum Bacteroidota; class Bacteroidia; order Bacteroidales; family Paludibacteraceae; genus Paludibacter. Next base: position 988,704 of record CAXXUM010000005.1, on the reverse strand, counting down.
GTCGTTCGATTTTAAACCGGGTAGAATTCACAAATTCTTTTAAATAAACAGATAAAAAACAACAATAAAACAATGGAAAAAACAGTAAAGAAGATTGCTCAGGTATATTATTACATTTATACAGCCACTATCCTAACCACTATCGTAGGTTATATGACTACTATGGATAATTACGATCCAATTCCGATGAATGGCCCGTTAGGCATTACTCTAAAAAGCATTGTAATACTTTACACGATTATATCAATTCCATTGGCACTTGCAGGCTTTCATCGTCAAACAAAAAAGATAATTGCGATCGAAGATGAAAGAGAAAAATTCAAAGCTTACCAGAAAAGTGCAACCATCAGACTGCTACTTGTTGGTATTGGACTCATTGGAAGTATCATTGTATTTTATCTTATTCGCACAGATGCTTCTTTGATTTATTGCGCCGGAATTTCAGGTCTCATTTTATTATTCTTCTGCAAACCAACCGAGAATAAAATGATAAATGATTTAAAACTGGAGGAATAGGTAATCATTCGCAGACCTTATACATCAACAGGACAAATCGATATTTTAGTTTTAAAACAATCAACTATCAATTAGAAAAAAAAATGATTATTGCTGTAGATTTTGACGGAACAATAGTTACTCACGAGTATCCAAGAATTGGTCGTGAGATTCCATTTGCCATCGACACTCTGAAGCGTTTACAACAAGACCCACAAATACAATTGCTTTTGTGGACAGTACGCGAGGGCAAAGAGTTAGAAGAAGCTTTGGAGTATTGTCGAAGCAAAGGACTGGAATTTCACGCGGCAAACAACAATTACCCTGAAGAAACATCAAAAGATGGGCAACCTCGCAAATTGAAGGCCGATTTGTTTATTGACGATCGCAATTTGGGTGGCTTACCCGACTGGGGAGTTATCTACCGCATGATAATGAATGGCACCCATTTACAACCCATCTCAACTAACTACGAGCCTGAATATGAACTTCCAAAGAAAGGCATCTTCTCGTCTCTTTTTGGCAAATAAACGATCAAAAGTGTTACTAGAAAACAACAACATACGACTGCGTGCCGTTGAGCCGGAAGACTTAGATCTGCTCTATGCATGGGAAAACAACTCAGCACTATGGGATGTAGGAAATACCCGTAACCCCTATTCTAAGTTCATTCTAAAGCAATACATCAGTCAATGCGATCAGGACATTTACGAAAGTAAACAACTACGTTTAATGATGGTAAGTGTAAAAACCGGCGATACGGTTGGCACAGTAGATTTGTTCGACCTAGACATTCATCATAGCCGCATAGCACTTGGTCTTTTTGTTGACACTGCTTTTCAGGGGAATGGTTTTGCGAGAGAAAGCCTGAAACTGGTGGAGGATTATATTTTTGGATACCTGAAAATCAATCAATTGTACTGCCACATTTCCACAGACAACAAGGCGAGTATAAATATGTTCGAACAGGAAAATTTCGAGAAATCCTGCCTTTTAAAACAGTGGATCAAAACAGTCAATGGTTTTGAAGATATTATCTTGTTTCAACAATTCAAAAACAGCTACCTACAAAATAAGTAAGTTCAAAAGTCAATAAACTAATTCGCCGGCGCCTTTACGCACTACTTCAGGTTCATCTTCAGTACAATCCACTATGGTTGAATGCTCCAAACTGCCAAATCCACCATCTACTACTAAACTCACCTGACATCCGTATTTTTCTTCAATCAACTCAGGATCAGTGATATATTCTGTCGTTTTTTCGTCGGTAAAAATAGAGCTGGTCATCATCGGATTGCCCAACTCGCGAACAATTTCGAGTGCAATAGGATTATTGGGCATTCTGATACCCACCATCTTTTTGTTTTTGAAAAGTTTTGGAAGCTTACTACTTCCCGGTAAAATAAAAGTAAACGGCCCCGGCAGGTTTTTCTTCATCAACCGAAATGACACATCGTCCATTTTGGCATATTCGCTTATCTGACTCATTTCACAGCACACAAACGAAAGATTGGCTTTTCGTAAATCTTTATTTTTAAGTTTAGAAATAAACTCCACTCCCGCCCCATTAAAAATATCGCAACCGAAGGCATACACACCATCGGTTGGAAAAATAATGATTCCACCCTTGCGCACCACTTCGGCCACGCGGCGAATTTCAGCCGGATTAGGATTTGTATCGTAAATTTTGACTAGCATATTGCAAACAACTTAGTTTTTTAGGTTTCGCAAAAGTACAAAAAAAATTCCTGCAATTGAGAATTGCAGGAATTTATAAACGAAGAATCCAAGCAACTCCTATTTAACAAATTGCAATAATTTCGGTAAGATACGAAACCATGGGTATAAAATCGGATTTACTTTTAATCCATTTATCCTGAATGCCCTGACACACTCAATGTTTTGGCTATGGATATTTCTCAGATTCTTATTACTAGCTCCACCTAGTCGCATACTTACCAGTGTTTCTTTCAAATAGTAGGTTGAAATTTTATGCTTCTCCAAAAAACGAAGCATTAGCTCAAAATCGGAAGCCAACTTAAACTCAAGATTATAATTACCATATATTGCAAATAACTCCCGTTTGATAAATATGGTCGGATGTGCGGGATGCCAACCCGATCTGAAAGGCCTTTGAAGTCCGGTAGTCCATCGTCGCACAACTCTCGATGTATCATCATGCGATACGTACACCATATCTGCATATACCGAATCAAGCTTTTCTTTCATTTTAAAAACTGAGACTACTTTTTCTAGAGCATGCACATCACAATATACATCATCCGAATTCAGAATCGCCACCACATCGCCAGTCGCTATAGCCAGACCGATATTCATGGCATCGTAAATACCCTTATCTTTAGCACTTACCCAGCGTATTCGTCCACCAAATTTCGGTTCATATTCTTTAATAATCGCCAATGTATTATCATACGAATCTCCATCCACCAGGACATATTCAATATCCTGATAAGTCTGAGCCAGTACCGATTCAATGGTATCTCTTATGGTAGAGGCGCTGTTGTAAGCAACCGTTATGATTGAAATCTTCATCAAAAAAAAAAGAATTATTAGATAAACTCAGTGTACATGTCCAAATAAGCTTGCTTAGTTTCCTGATAACATTTATCCCAAGAGTAAAGTTGACTATTCAAATAACCCTCATCAATAATTGATTTGGTTATATTTCGTGATTTATTTTGTAATAATATATCTGCAATTTTTAATGCCGATATTTTTTCCAGCAAACAGGCTCCTTTACCTGCTATTTCGGGAATCGAAGAAGTATTGGAACAAATCACCGGACAACCGGATTTCTGAGCCTCTAAAATTGAAATTCCAAAGCCTTCGTACAGCGATGGATACACAAGGAAAGAAGCATTGTTATATATTTCATTTAATTGCACATTTGTTACCCCGGCAATTTGGTTGTATTGATGCAATCCTAATTGTACGTCCAACATTGCCACTTCCGATCGACTTAAATGACCACCTCCAACTATCAGTAACTTACTCTTGGTCTGCTTACAGGCATCTACCACCATATTGAAGTTTTTATATGCATCTTCTCGTTTCCCTACAAACAATACATATTCTTTAAAATCACGCCCGAAGGCTGCATCCATAAAAGCACTGTTTTTGTTCGGTAGTGGAAAATAATTATCACTTACACCGTTGTAAATCACTTCAATTTGCCGTTCGGTCAGGTTCGGATAAAATCTCAACAAATCGGTTTTTGTATTATTCGAAACACAAATAATCTTTTTCGAGCTTAATATTGCGTTCCTTTTTTGAGCATGATGTACTAACTTTGGTAAGCCTTTAAAATAGTATTCGTACGTAAAATCGTGTACTGTCGTTACATTACAAACTTGCGAACCTTTACCTACCCGATAATAACTCGAGTGAAAAATACCCTTATCGTTTATTGTCGGATTGATATACCTTTGAACCTTAACAGGGATTACATTTAATCTGTCATTCAAGATATTAGACAATGAAATATCCAATTGCTTCCTGAAAATATTATCATTGGGTGTATCTATAAACTTACAATTAAAATCAGAATCCTGCATGATTCTGTTTAAAAACTCATACCAAAACACAGAGATACCTCCTTGTTTTTGGAGCGAAAAAACGATATTGTCTAAAAAAATATTCATCTATTGGTGTACGACGGGGCCTTTTGAATCAATTTATCAATAATAAAATAAAACAGTAACGAAACAAGAACCTGATATATAACTGTTGCAAAAGTACCCCTACAAAAGTCAAAAACAAAAGAATACAACAAAAAATATACAAAAGAAATGCTTGAGAAGTTGAATTTTCGAATCAATTGAGAAAAAGCTAACGAGAAAAGCAAAAACGCAAACAAAGGTCCCAAAATACCGAAATTAAGGTAAGCCTCTGTTACAGGTGTATATGCATACCCTTGCGACCCTTCACCAAATGTTTTATTTACAAATTCTTTACCTAAGTCATCCGGTTTACCTGGGTAAAAATACCGCGGAACAGCTATCTGAAATGGCAAAACGAAATAAGTATAACCATACCTCAAATCCCATTTATCATCAATAACATAGGCCAAAGTTTGCATTGGATACACAAACTCATTATTGACAATTGATTCTTGAATGGCTTCGACACGACTATATTCTAAATCATTATTTCGCTGTTGGACAAGCCAAAAAGATCCGACAAAGAATACTGCACCAATAATTATAATTTTGGCATTTAATTTTGAATGATATTTGGTAAGAAAATAAGAAGTAGAAAACAAGATTATGGGTAGAAAATCTCTTCTGTTACCTAGCGAAAGTTGAAGTGCTATATAATACACCATCAGCAAGATACCGAATATAAATTGTTTCCTATTCCATTCGTCAAAATAATAAATTATCAAGCAAGCCGTCAATGAAATAGCCATAGTCAGAACAACCCAAACCTGATTAATTGTTTCAAAAAATTCCAGACGATCAAACTGACCTAAAGTAGTAAAAACAGGGACATGGTACGCAATTAAATAAACGGTCAACACAATCAGTTCAACTACTAACAGTAATAGCAATAACGAATAATTCACACTTTTCTTCATCAAGCTAATATTCTCCCATTTTACAGGTACTAAAATATTACCCAAATTGAAACCTGCCATCCCTAATCCGAAACAAAAAGTAGTCTGTGGCATAGTTGACAAAAAAACATCCAAGCCAAGGAGTGAAATCAACGGACAAAATAGTGAATACAAGGAGTAGGTGACTATAAAAAGAACTCGAATATCCTGTGGATAAAAAGCTTCATTCTCCTTATTTACAAGAAGAATACCAAAAAACGATTGCGAAATGAGGAACAAAAAGGGTATCAACAAAGAGTCGACATCAAACAAAAATAAAAAGATGAATGCAATTGCAGACCAGATTATGATTAGGGTGATTGTAGATTTACTCATTCGGATTCGGTTTTACGATAATTCCCGAAAGTATTCCCAACATCTCGGCCAGGTAAAAACGCAAACTATTTCGGCGGAACACCGCACAAAAAGGTATAAACAAAAGTACTGCAAACAACCGCTTCAAGAGTTTTCGATACAGTTTATGCTTCACACAAACCCGACCTAAACCACAACGATACGTAAAAGCACGCAAAATGGATTTGGTTTCCGATTTATCCAAAATAACTTGCGGGTGATACAAACACAGATCCGGAGAATAAAAAATCCGTATATTATCCTTTAGCAATCTATAGATCAAATCAAACCCTTCTTCAGCACCATGAAAAGTTCCTACACCCAATGTTTCATCAAAACAATATTCCAGCATCAATTCTCGCTTCGCAAAAATGGCAGGCTCCACCATTCTCCCCTCAAAGTTATCAATAGTCAAATCGGCACTCGATGTATGAAACCTCAAAATACTATCATTACCATCCTCGTCGGCACATCTACCTGTAACCATATCATATTGATTTGTATTCAACAAATTGAGTGCTGTTTCGATGCTATTTTCAAGCATTCTACAATCATCATCGGGAAAACACATAAAGCGACCTGAAGCTTGCTTTATACCATAATTTTTGGCTTTAGACAGTCCTCTGAACGAAACTTTACAATGCTTTATATTAGAATTATTTGCATCATGAATAGCTGATAGTAATAAATCATCAGCATTCTGGTCTACAATAATTATTTCGTACAGCAGCCTGTCGGGCATAGTATCGGAGATGGATTGCAAAAGCAATCGCACTTCTTTTTCACGCCCAATGGTAGGAATAACTATTGATAAATCATACATAAACTTCGGAAAAATATAAGGAAAACATAAATCAACTTAACAAAGCATTTTTGCGAATCAAATAGCTGCAAAAAACAATTTCGGTCAAACCCGAGAGCGAAAGTGCCGCAGCTAAAACATATATATTGTCAATAAATAGTAGTCCAATGGCAGCATAAACAACAAAACTAATTAGGGCCACCAATTGATTTCTGGTCACAAAATAATAGTTATTATTAGGCACAAATATAAAATAGATAAAAGAGCTAACAATCAACCACGGCAAAATGGTGACACTTAAAATAATAGCAAGTGGGTACGAACCCGCCATCGAAACACCGCCCATAAGCAGCACTACCCATTTCCCCAATAATGCTATCAAACCAATAATGATCAGGCATAAATACACTTGATAATGAAGTATCTTTTTTATCAATTTAGTACTAAATTTCGAAATAAGATTCGGAAACAATGCACCGTTAATGCTCGTCAGAAGCAATCTTGGCACAGCCACTATTTTATTTGCTAAATCGTAAATCGCCACATCCCTCATTCCAAAAAACGCCCCAATAAGAATGGCTACAGTTTGTTCTTTTATCAGGCTCGCCGATGTACTTAAAAAAAATGGAGTTGCTTCTGCATACCATTTCTTCACAGCATCAAAAGGCATTATCTCTATTCTAATTTTATCGTAAAACCGGATAAGGGCTGCTGCGCCAAATCCACCTCCAATACTTGTAACTGAAGCAATCAGAGCAAAAGCATTTATATCATTCGAAGTATGAATAGTGAGAAAAATAAATGGTAACGAAATAAACTTCAGTCCTAATTGAAGATAAGTTACCATCCTCATTTTCTGCATACCCTGAAAATACCATTGCGGAAAAAAGATATTCGTCAGCGTTTGAGAAAAACAAATAAAAAGTAGAACCCAATTATTTCGTAGGTAGGGAACCGAAAAAATAATGATTGAAAAAATAATCAACGATATGATTTCCAAATAGATTTTTGCAGTATAGATACAGGAAAGTGTATGCTCCTTCAGTTTTTCGTCAGCAGGATACTGAGCTATTATTTTCACTGCCGGAAGATCGAATCCAAAGCCGACAAAACTTACGAAATAAGTAACGATAGACATTGAGAAAACATATAATCCATAAGACTCTGCACCCAGCGTCCTGATGAGATATGGGTAAATCAGCACATAAAACAGCGTGTTCAGCACTTGCAACACAGTCATAAAAAAGTAGTTTTCCACAACCACTTTATAGCTTTTAAAAAGCATTTTTATGTCTGTAATAGTCGTCATACTCTACAAGCGACCATCAACCCATTGTCGTTCAATAACAGCTTTCGTATCAAACACCACCGCACCGGCTTTGTAGTGTCTTTCAAAATCAAATTCTTTAAATTCATCATGCGAAACAGCCAAAAGAACAGCCTGATATTCTTTGGTTTTATCTAGTTGCGAAAGAATATCCACATCGTACTCGTGTTTCACCTCTTCAGCCGAAGCCCATGGATCGTAAATATCAACGTTCAATCCAAATTCACAAAGTTCGCGATAAATATCAACCACCTTTGTATTTCGGATATCCGGACAGTTTTCTTTAAAAGTCACACCCAATATCAACACATTAGAACCTTTGATAGTATGCGTTTTATGGATCATCAATTTCAATACTTTATTGGCAATAAAAGGTGCTATGCTATTGTTCACATGTCGACCCGAAAGAATGACTTGAGGAACGTAGCCCAACGATTCAGCCTTGCTAGCTAAATAATAGGGATCAACACTGATGCAATGACCACCCACCAAACCCGGACGATATTTCAAGAAATTCCATTTTGTACCCGCTGCATCAATCACATCGTTGGTATCTATACCAACTTTATCAAAAATCAAGGCCAATTCATTGACGAATGAGATATTTACATCGCGCTGCGCATTTTCAATAATTTTAGAAGCTTCTGCCACCTTCAAACTCGGTGCTTTGTGCGTTCCGGCAGTAATGATGGAAGCATACAAACCATCAACCCGGTCAGCAATCTCGGGGGTTGAGCCCGAAGTAACCTTCATGATTTTGGTAAGCGTATTTATTTTATCTCCAGGATTAATACGTTCAGGGCTATAACCGGCAAAGAAATCTATATTAAACTGCAAACCTGACACTTCTTCAATTACCGGCACACAATCTTCCTCTGTACAGCCCGGATAAGTGGTCGATTCATAGATAGCAATATCACCTTTGCTGATAACACGACCCAACATTTCAGAAGCCTTTATCAAGGGCTTCAAATCGGGCATATTGAATTTGTTAATTGGAGTGGGAACAGTAACAATATAGGTATTGTAATCTTTCAAATCGTCCTCGTTACTTGAAAATGACAAACCCAACTCCGAATCAGATTTCCGAAGATTCATCGCAGCAGTCATACCCACCAAATCAGCTTCCAGCGTATGATCTACACCGTTTTGCAATTCCAGCACACGATCCTTGTTGATATCAAAACCAAGAACTTTATATCTTTTACCAAACTCAATAGCCAATGGCAGACCTACATAACCGAGACCTATTACTGCAATTTTAAAATCTTTCATCCAATTATTTTCTACAAATTGTACTTAAAAAATCATACTCGCGATACTGATAGTTGCAACAACAATAACATTTACATCCCACTAAAATGGACGAATATTTCTTGTTTTGCACAGGGATTTTGCCCCACCAATTCTACAGCCAACAAAGATACAAAAAAGCTTTTATACAACCTAAATGCACACTAATTAAGCCTCTTTGATGTTTCTTCAGCAACAAACTGACAACAATAAACGTTGAAAACAAACAACTTCGGGCAACATTTTTTTCTTAATCCAATCAATTCCTTTAATTTTGCACTCGCTACATAAATAACTTTTAAAATATGGTCAAAATAGAATACTTCCCCCTTGTTACCGATGATGGACAGGTCATAGGTAAAGCCTCCCGAACCGAATGCCATTCAGGATCCTTTTTACTTCACCCAGTGGTTCATTTGCATGTCTTTAACTCAGCAGGCGAGTTGTATTTACAAAAAAGAGCCATGGATAAGGACATACAACCCGGAAAATGGGATACTTCTGTTGGTGGACATGTCGATTTTGGGGAAGAAGTTGCCCATGCGCTCCGCCGGGAGGTAGAAGAGGAATTAGGAATTACGGCTTTCGAACCGGTTTTTATTCTCCGCTATAAATTTGTATCGGACAAGGAGGCAGAGCTTGTACACAGCCATTACACCGTTTATGATGGCCATATACAACCCGACCCTGTTGAAATTTCTGAAGGTAAATTTTGGAAAATAACTGAAATAGAAGCTCAATTGGGGAAAAACGTTTTTACTCCAAACTTTGAGCAAGAGTGGGCTCGGATTATTGCTATAAAAGATTTAAATTTTCCGGCAAAGACAAAGTCAAATCTGTAATTAGAAATACATTTACTTGAGTTAGCAAATTTTTGTAAAAAAAAACGGTTAATCAATTTCTCGATTAACCGTTTTTATATTCGAACAAAGTCCTATTCGTTATCCAAAGCTTCAAGCTCTATCATCAATGTTTCTCTTGGAATTCTCACTCCTACTTCCACATTTATCTTTTTAATTCTAGCAGTAAAAGGCATTTCAATACGATTTTGCATTTTCATTGCTTCCAATATCAAAAGAGGAGCACCTTCATTTACAACATCGCCTTCTTTGACAAAAATACTTAAAATAGTTCCCGGAATGATAGATTGAATATCATACGGACTTGGATTAACCCATTGTTTTCTATTTTGGTATTTCTTTGTCAACAATGTCTTGTATTTGCGTGCAGTTACTGCAAAGTCGACATATTCTGGTTTTTCTGTTTGCATATATTTTTATGTTTGAGACAAGACTTAACTCATCTGTACAGCAATTAAGAAATTAGTAGTATTCAACTCACATCAAAATGGAGGAATACCGTGTTTTTTAGCCGGACGATGATCGTCTTTATTCTTAGACACTTCAAGCGCATGCAATAACAATTCACGAGTTTCAGAAGGTTCGATAACCGCATCGATATAGCCTTTTGAAGCTGCCACGAATGGATTAGCAAATTTCTCGATATACTCTTGAACTTTTTGTTGACGCATTGCATCCTCGTCTTCAGCTTCCATAATTTCTTTGCGGAAAATAATGTTAGCAGCACCTTCTGGTCCCATTACAGCGATTTCAGCACCCGGCCATGCAAACATAAAGTCAGCACCTAAGTGACGCGAGTTCATTGCAATATATCCACCACCGTAAGCTTTACGAAGGATAACTGTGATTTTAGGCACGGTAGCTTCAGAATAAGCATAAAGCATTTTTGCTCCGTGACGAATAACACCGGCATGTTCCTGATCAACACCCGGTAAATAACCCGGCATATCTTCAAGCGTTACAATTGGAATGTTGAAAGCATCGCAATATAAAATAAAACGAGCTGCTTTATCAGAGGCATCGCAGTCGAGTACACCTGCCAGATACATTGGCTGATTGGCAACAAAACCAATAGTTTCACCATTCAAACGACCAAAACCGATTACAATATTTGCAGCCCAAAGTTCATGAATTTCAAGAAATTTAGAATCATCTGTAAGTGCGTGAATCACTTCACGTACATCGTAAGGTTGTTTTGGATCGGCAGGAATAATGTTTTCAATATTTTTCAATGATTTTGGCTCTTTTGGCTCAACACTTACAGCTTTTTGCTGATTGCTATGAGGAATAAGAGAAATCAATTCTTTAATCTGATCAAAACATTCCATTTCGCTTAGTGCGTAGAAATGTGCATTACCGGTAATTTCGGCGTGTACACGTGCTCCACCCAAGTCTTCTTGCGAAATTTTTTCACCCAATACAGTTTCAATAACATTTGGTCCGGTAATAAACATTTTAGAAATGTTTTCTACTACAAAAACGAAATCGGTAAGAGCTGGAGAATATACTGCACCACCGGCACATGGGCCTAAGATAACAGAGATCTGTGGAATAACACCCGATGACATGGTATTACGATAAAAAATTTCACCATAACCGGCCAAAGCACTAATACCTTCCTGAATACGTGCACCACCCGAATCGTTGATTCCGATACAAGGCACTTTCATTCTAAGTGCGTGATCCATGATTTTGGTAATTTTACGAGCATGTTTTAGTCCTAGCGAACCACCCATTACCGTAAAATCTTGTGCGTAGATGCAAATTGGGGCACCATTAATTGTTCCAGTTCCAGTAATAACACCATCGCCAGCCAATTCTTTGCTTGCCATTCCGAAGTTACGTTCTTCGTGTTCAACAAAAAGGTCGTATTCGTGAAACGAGTCGACGTCTAACAAAGCAAGAATACGATCGCGGGCAGTCATCTTGCCCATGGCTACTTGTTTCTCGATAGCTTTATCACCACCGCCTTTTTCAACAATCGCCTTTTTTTGCCGTAATGCTAGAATGTTTTTCTTTAAAGTCATAAAAAACTTTTATTTAATTAAACTTAAAGTTATAAGCAGCTAAATAGACTGCTCTAATGTCGGGAGCAAAAGTAACACTTTTATTGCAAATGTGTGCAGTTTTAGCAATTTAGTTTCTGCTAAGAAAACTAAAATATTTATCATTCAGCAACTTAATGATATTCTTTCGGGTCGATTTAAATCCAGGACTGTAGCACTCAACATCTACACTCTCGAGGTAGGCTATAAATTCGGGTATAAAATCGGATTCCCGCTTGCAAACCGTGTATAGTATTTTCATTGAAAGTGCCTGAACCGCAATGGGATATTTGGGAGAAATCATCCAATCGAAACAAGCATTGATAAATTCAACCGGAATATTTTCGGGCAGGGATATATTTTTAATAATCGACAAGCAACCACGGTGCAGACCACCATGCGAAGTAGAAAGGGCAAGATTTACCAGCTCGAAAAAATGTTGATCATTAAACCATTGAGGGTGCTTTTCACTTATTTTCTGACAAGCCCAGGCTGCTCTCCATCTCACCTTTTCATCCGGGTCGAATATAAGTTGGTAGACAAGATCAAAATCGCGCGGGTTGGCAAAAATTTCAAGGACTAAATTATCAACGTAGCGCTTCGAAAGTGGTCGAGACAAGTGTTCTCTATAATCCATAGCTCCGACAAATAAACAATTTATCTAAACACAATATCTACAATTACATCTACTCCAACATGCTTATTGAGCGACTTTTTAATTTCTTCGCGCGATAAAAATAAATCGTGCCGAAGTACCGACGAATTCAGACTCACGTAAAGCACCCTGTTTTTTATGCTTAAATCGGCTGTGTATTGCACGATGTTAGCTCCCAGCACCACCGGCCACGCGTCTATCAGTCGTTTTTCGTACAATGGTTTATCCAGATGATGCTGTTTCAAAACCTGACGGATAACATCGCTCAACAATTCGGTATTTTTTTTTCGCATGACAATTTATAGGATTATAAGCACCAAAATAGTAGAGTTGTATTAATTTAAATATGAATATGACCGATACAGTTTTGTTATCGCAGTACCAACACCTGCCCTAGTTTTGCACCTTCTTCAAAAGGCATATTATTAAGTTTGTACAATTCAGTTACCCTTACCGCATAATCCTGCGAAATTCTGCGCATCGATTCTCCGGCTAAAATTCGGTGAGTAGGGCATTCTTTCTCTGCCTTTTTCTTTTTAATTGCTATAAAAACTCTATCACCGGCTGCTAATCTAGCATCTGAGTTTACATCATTATATCTTCTGAGGCGAGCTTCGCCAATATTAAACTCATCGGCAATGGCACCAAATGAATCTCCAGCTGTTGCTGTCACAAAAAGCACACCGTTTACACGTTTCACTTCGTGGTTCGACGCTGCCTTTACTGAACCAAAAGATGTAGTGCTTTCATCGATAATTCTTTTTATAGTCTTCTGATTCGGTTTTACATCCACTTCCGAAATTGTTGAAGTTTTAGCATATGCCTGCTCTATATCGAATTTATGCAAACTGTAATTTTCAACAATAGAAATAAGTTTGTACGCGTAAGTGGGATCGGTTGCATATCCTGCTTTTTTAAGTCCGAAAGCCCAACCTTCATAGTCGGTTGGCTTTAACTCAAACAAAGAAGCATATCGCGGTCTTGATTTCAAAAATGCACAATGATCTTCATACGAATCAAGCACCTGACTGTATTTTCTAAAACATTCATCTTTCGTATCATCATCATAATATATTTTCTCACCTTGCCAGTCGGAACATTTAATCCCAAAATGGTTATTTGACGATCTTGACAAATAACTTTGTCCGGCACCCGACTCCAGCAAGCCCTGTGCAAGTGTAATACTGGCCGGCACACCATGTTCACGTTGTTGCTTTTCGGCAATTTTGTGGTATTGTTCAATGTATGAAAGATAGGCTTGATTGAGCGTTTGGGCTATGCCTAAGGAGTTAAGAAACAAAACACTAATTAGAATTCCGATTATTCTTTTTATTTTCATATTTAAAAGTTACAGTTTTATTTTGACACAAAAATAAAACTAATTACCCGAAAAGAATAATTTGAATGAAAAAAAATCTATTTTTGCAACCTTCAAACCTCCATATCCGGCCGAGTATTTGACGATTACATTAAACACTAAAAAAAAATAATTTTTCGATTTAAACTAACTATGGAAAAGAAAACGATAGAAACTAAGATTACTATATACAATTTCGACGAACTGACAGAAACACAACAACATCTTATAAACAGAGCAAAAGAGCAAGTATCAAAAGCCTATGCGCCCTACTCTAACTTTCATGTAGGAGCTGCAGTAGAGTTGGAAAACGGGGAGATTTTTGCCGGCAGTAATCAGGAAAATTCGGCTTACCCATCGGGGTTATGTGCAGAAAGAGTAGCCATGTTTTATGCCAACGCACAATTTCCTGAAGTAGCCGTCAAAACTATTGCAATTGCTGCCCACACAAACAATGCTTTTTTAGAAGAACCGATTACACCTTGTGGTTCGTGCCGACAAGTTCTACTGGAAACGGAAACACGTTTTGATAAAAATATTACCGTTCTTTTATATGGAACGAAACACATTTACCAAATTGACAATATAAAACAATTATTACCTTTATGCTTTGAAAAAGACAGTTTAAAAGGCTAAATAAAGGCAAAACAAAAAAACTATTTAGCATCTTGCATTTTTTAAATTAATTGTGTACATTGCGAACTCAAAAAAGTACGTCAAAACCCTTGATTATCCGTACTTTTCTTGTTGTGTAAACTAATTTCTTTATGAAACGAACTAAATTTAAAATTGAATATCAACTTAAAACTTCTTCGATTAATATTCTTTGGAATTCAATAGGTAATCCGCTTGGTTTAGCAGAATGGTTTGCTGATGGAGTAACAGTTAAAGATGATGAGTACATTTTTTCCTGGGATAAAAACGAGCAAACGGCCTTGTTGATTGAAAATAAAGCAAATACAAGTATCCGTTTTCAATGGGAAGAAGATATAGATACCGACTACTATTTCGAATTAAAAATTGTAGCACTGGAAGTTACCGGCGATTTGGCTCTGATTGTTACTGATTTTGCTGAACCAGGCGACAAAGAAGACTCTATCATGCTATGGAACAAACAAATAGAAACACTCAGACGTAAAACGGGTATGTAAACCTAAATAACAACCATACGTTTACAGATTACTCTACTAATATACAGAAATTTAAAGCCATCTGCTGTACATGCAAATGGCTTTTTTCTTTTCATAGAGCAACAGGTTCTCCAACTTAAACACTTTGTTTACAGAAAAATAGAACCAAGCATAATTTTATTTTCGGTTTGAGTGGTTAACGAGATTTCATTCTTGCGAATTAAACACTTAAAGTAATTTCGCATTTCAAATACTTGATTATTGAACTTTTTGAAGTAATTTTGTTGCTCCAAAAAAAACAGGCATGTTTAGAATTAAAAAAATCGATTCATACGTATTCAAACGCTTTTTTACGCTCTTTTTGATGACGTTCCTCATCTGCATTTTCATTTTATTGATGCAGTTTTTATGGAGACATGTTGCCGATTTGGTCGGGAAAGGTGTGGGTTGGTCGATATTAGCTGAGTTTTTTATGTACTCAACCTTTTCGTTGGTGCCACTGGCATTACCACTGGCCATTCTGCTCGCCTCGCTGATGACCTTTGGAAATATGGGCGAAAATTTTGAGCTCACAGCCATGAAAGCGGCAGGCATTTCTCTCTTTCGCATCATGCGCCCACTCATTTTCTTTATTTCGGCTGTATGTATCGGAGCATTTTTCTTTTCTAACTTTGTCCTCCCTATTTCGCAAAAGAAACTATACTCACTTATCATATCCTTAAAACAGAAATCGCCGGAGTTTGATATTCCAAAAGGCGAGTTCTACTCAGGCATTCCAGGCGTAAATATCTATGTCAGAGACAAAGAAGCCGGTTTGCTCAAGAATATGATGATTTATGATTTTTCGAGGGGGTTCGATAATGCAACGGTAATGGTGGCTGATTCGGGGCGTGTAAAATTTTCGGTCGACAATAAATATTTGTTACTCTCGTTGTACGATGGCGAAAGTTTTGAAAACCTCAAACAACAGCAATTAAACACTTCTCCTTCGAGTATCCCGTATCGTCGCGAAACATTCAAGCTAAAAGAAATGTTACTTGATTTCGACAATGCCTTTAATCGTATCGACGAATCGGCACTGCAAGATCAACATGTTAGTAAAAACATAAAACAACTCACACAATCAATTGATTCTGTATCAAAAATTGCCGAGTCGCGAAGTGAATCGCAGGGGAAAGAAGTTATTGCTCAACACTTTATTGGCAGAGAAGAAAACCCAATGGCTTACTCAAAAAAAGGAATCAAAGCTATTAAGGCTCAACTAAATCCCGACACCCTGTTTCTATCATTAAATCAGGCGTCGATGGAGCGGGCTTCTTCAATATCAATAGAGCGTGCCAAGGCCATGAAAAGTGTTATTGATTATAACAAAATAATGCTGGAAGAACAATTAAATTATGTTCGCAGACACGAAATAGAAAGACATCGTAAGTTCACTCTTTCATTTGCCTGTTTAATCTTCTTTTTTATCGGAGCTCCGCTTGGAGCCATCATCCGCAAAGGAGGATTAGGAGCACCGGTTGTTATCTCGGTACTTATGTTTATCTTTTATTATATAATTGATAATACCGGCTATAAAATGGCACGTGAAGGTTTATGGCCATCGTACGAAGGTATGTGGTTAAGTTCGGCTGTTTTATTGCCTATCGGAATATTTCTAACGTACAAAGCTGCAGTTGATGCTGCAATTTTTAATCCGGAGCAATACATTAAACTTTGGAACGTTATCAAAAACAGATATAACTCATTAAAAAACAAATTGTTTGGTAAAAACCAGACTAAATTAATTTCGCAATAAAATGAAATCAATAGTGAATACCATAGAAGAGGCTTTAGAAGACATTAAAAATGGGAAATTTGTAATCGTTGTCGATGATGAAGATCGCGAAAACGAGGGCGATTTTATTTGTGCTGCTGAAAAAATGACTCCAGAAATGATCAATTTCATGATCACACATGGTCGTGGTGTAGTTTGTGCTCCATTAACGGAAGAACGCTGCGATGAACTGGATCTGGAAATGCAAGTGAATAAAAACACAGCTATACACTCCACTCCTTTTACCATCAGCGTCGATAAGTTGGAAGGTTGCACTTCTGGTGTTTCTGCAGCCGATCGTGCCGCCACTTTTGTTGCATTGACCGATCCGAATGCTAAACCGGAAACATTTGGTCGCCCGGGACACGTTTTCCCACTACGTGCCCGTTCCAAAGGTGTTTTGCGCCGTGCCGGTCACACCGAAGCAGCCGTGGATTTGGCTCGACTAGCCGGATTATACCCTGCAGGAGCATTAATTGAAATAATGAACGAAGACGGAACAATGGCTCGTTTACCTCAATTAATTGAAATTGCAAAAAAATTCAAGATGAAGATCATCACCATCGAAGATTTGATTGCTTACAGACTTAAAACTGAGTCATTGGTAGAAATGGGTGTAAAAGTAAATATGCCAACTGCTTATGGCAATTTTAAATTAATTCCTTTCCGTCAAACATCAAATGGATTGGAACATATAGCTTTGATAAAAGGCGAGTGGAAAAAGGACGAGCCTGTTTTGGTTCGTGTTCATTCCTCATGCATGACCGGCGATATTTTCGGTTCGATGCGTTGCGAATGTGGCGAACAGCTTCACAAAGCAATGCAACTAATTGAAAAAGAGGGAAAAGGAGTTGTAGTCTACATCAATCAGGAAGGTCGTGGTATCGGATTAATGAATAAAATTAAAGCCTACAAACTTCAGGAAGAAGGCATGGATACAGTGGATGCAAACTTGCATTTAGGATTTGATGCCGACGAACGTGATTATGGTGTTGGAGCGCAAATATTACGCGAAGTGGGTGTTTGTAAAATACGTTTATTGACCAATAATCCCGTAAAACGCATTGGTTTGGAAGCTTACGGGCTTTCAATTATTGAAAACGTACCATTAGAAGTTACGCCCAATCCACACAATGAATTCTACATGCAAACAAAGAAAACGAAGATGGGGCATAATTTAAAGTATACTAAATAACAGCTTTCACTGTCACTCGTCAAACAGAACAGCTTAGGTTACACATTATCAACACATTGAAATGAAAACAGCATTAATTACCGGAGCTACTTCTGGTTTTGGGCGTGCAATTGCCTTCCGACTGGCCAAGTTAGGCGGTTATAAACTTATCATTACCGGTCGTCGTTTGGAGCGATTAAACGAATTATCCAAACAGTTGCAGGCCGAGTTCTCTACCGAAGTAGTATCGCTTTGCTTTGATGTTCGCAACAATGACGCTTGCAAAGAAGCGGTCAAGTCTATCCCTGAAGCATTTCAACGCATCGATATTTTGATAAACAATGCCGGTTTAGCTGCAGGTACACTACCTTTCGATCAAAGCGATTTGTCCGACTACGATCAAATGATTGACACCAACGTAAAGGGATTGCTCTACATTACAAAATTAGTTGTGCCCGGAATGATTGCGCATCAATCAGGTTTGATTATCAATCTTTCCTCAATTGCCGGCATAGAAGTATATCCGAACGGTAGCGTTTATTGCGCTTCGAAACATGCTGTAAATGCAATTACTAAAGGACTACGCATTGACCTCGTAAAACATGGCATCAAAGTAAGCTCTGTTTCACCGGGAATGGCAGAAACGGAATTTTCTATTGTTCGCTATCATGGTGATGAGGAAAAAGCCAAAGCGGTTTATAGCGGACTCACTCCTTTAAATGCCGAAGATATTGCAGATACAATTGAATTTATTGTCACTCGTCCGGCACATGTAAGCATCAACGACATACAAATAAACCCGGCTCAGCAGGCAAATACATACATTGCGCATAGAGTTTAAAATCAAACATTTCAAAATTATTATCTGATACATTTATTTTGAAAGCTTAAAAAAGAAGCTTTGTTATCCCGTAATAAATTTGCGCATCTATTTATATTGGGCAGATACACGATTTTTTGACGAGAAATTACAATATTTTAAAAAAAAAAGCTATTTTTGTGTGCTATTCCTTTTAGCAATTGAACAACTTGAACGTTTTGTAATGAATATTACAAGATTTACTTAAAACAACATTGAAAATGAACTCACTTGATTTAAACAAGGATCCTGAAATCGTACCAAGCGAAGTGACAGAAACTGTAGATACTGTAGATACTGTGGAAACTGTAGAAACGAACTTGGAAACAGTCGTTATAGAACAACCTGAAGAAACAAACACAATCGTTACTGATTATGCTACCAGCTCAAAACAGGAATTGATTGACGCTTTAAAGTTGCTCATAAACAAGGAAGTG
Source organism: uncultured Paludibacter sp. (assembly GCA_963664445.2). Taxonomy (GTDB): domain Bacteria; phylum Bacteroidota; class Bacteroidia; order Bacteroidales; family Paludibacteraceae; genus Paludibacter. The sequence continues at coordinate 969,485 of CAXXUM010000005.1, read as the reverse complement.
GATGCCGCAAAAGATGGTGTGGAGCACATTAAACAGTTGTTTTACAAAAAAGTAAAGTTAGAAGTTGAAGAACAAAAGAAACTTTTTGTTGAAAATGGTGGAATTGAAACCGACTTTGTAGCTGCAAAAGATGAGTTGGAAGAAAGCTTTAAGGCTCTTCTCAACGAATTCCGTGTCAAAAAAGCCTCCGTAATGGCTCAATTGGAAAAAGAAAAAGACAACAACTTATTACAGAAACAACATCTTCTTGAACAGATGAAGGTTTTGGTGGGGAGCAATGACGATGTTTCGACACACATTAATGAGTTTCGTGCATTGCAACAAAAATGGAAATCGATTGGTCAGGTGCCTCAAACTGCCTCAACAGAATTGTGGAAACAATACAACCTGTATCAGGAATCTTTTTGGGATTTAATAAAAATCAACAACGAATTGCGCGAATATGATTTCAAGAAAAATCTTGAATCAAAAACATTACTTTGCGATGCTGCTGAAAAGCTTTCGGAAGAGACTGATGTGATTGCGGCTTTCCAAAAGCTACAAAAACTGCACGAAGAGTGGCATGAACTAGGCCCGGTAGCCCGCGAAATTCGCGAACAAATCTGGACACGATTTAAAGACGCTTCGACAGCCATACATAAAAAACACCAATCGTACTTCGATTCAATTCGCAAATTGGAAGAAGAAAATTTGGTAACTAAGACAGAACTTTGCGAAAAAATTGAAGCATTTGACTACAGTAAACTCAACAATTACCGACAATGGGATGAGGCTACTAAAACTATTTTAGCGTGGCAAGAAGAATGGAGAAGCATTGGATTTGCCCCTCGCAAAGTAAATCAAAAAGTATTTGACCGTTATCGCAAAGCTTGCGATGCATTCTTTGCAGCCAAAGGAGAATTCTATAAAGAGACAAAAAACGTCTTAGTAGTAAATTCCGACAAGAAAAAAGCATTATGCGAACAAGCTGAAGCTTTGAAAGACAGTACCGATTGGAAAGAAGCCGGCGAAAAATTCATTCTGCTTCAAAAAGAATGGAAAACAATTGGCCCGGTGGCTAAAAAATACTCTGACGAATTGTGGAAACGATTTATTGCAGCCTGCGACTATTTCTTTGAACAAAAAAACAAAAGCACTTCAGGTCAAAGGAATGCTGAATCTGAAAATTTAGCGAAAAAGAAAGAATTAATTGCAAAAATAAACGCATTCGAAAAATCGGAAAACAATAACGAATCAGTAGCCACTTTGCGCGCATTGATGGCCGAATGGAATACCATTGGACATGTGCCGTTCAAAGAGAAAGACAAAGTGTACAAAGAATATCGTGATGCAGTCGACAAACAATTCGAAACGCTAAACGTAGATGCCACCAATCGCCGCATGGACAATTTCCGCAGCAACCTCAAAGACATGAGTAGCAAAGGAGAAAACAAATTGTACCGCGAACGCGAAAAGCTAATGCGCGCATACGAGCATTTAAAATCTGAGATCCTGACCTACGAAAATAATATCGGTTTCTTCTCATCATCGTCTAAAAAAGGCGGTGGACTGATTAAAGAAATGGAACGTAAAATTGAATCTTTGAAAGAGGAGAGCAAATTAATTGAGCAAAAAATCAATTTGATTGACGAAAATATCTAATTCGAGAAGATTCACTTCAGCTATATATTTACAAAGCCTCAACCTCAAATTTGGTTGAGGCTTTTTTATATCATAATCTCTCAAACCAACATAATATAAAAACTACATTAGTAAATCTCATTAAGATTTATTAATCAAAAAGTTAATTAGTAGTAATCTGTAACTTAATAAACGATACACAGAATATTATTGCAGCAAAAAAACTATCTTTGCAGGATAAATTAATAAGGCATAACTTTTTCAACCAAAAACATGAAAGTATTATTAAAACTTAGTCTCTTAGTATTATTTGTTGCAGCTACCATTAATGCAGATGCTCAGAAATATGCCATCGAAGCCGGTTACACAAATCCTATGCGATTTGGAAAAAGTGTAGGTACCACATTCTTCTACGGAGGTAAAATTGGTGTAACTGCACGTTACAGTTTAAAAGCTAATCCTAATGCAAGTTTCCTTACCGGTGTACTTTATTCACTGGTGTATGCCGACAGACAATCCGGATATCCAAATTCCGAAATGGCGACCTATAAAACAACAGGACACTTTATCGACATTCCACTTCATGCTATTTATTCATTGCCAATTTCGAAGAACATGAGTTTTTTCGGGTATGCCGGACCAACGATTAATATCGGATTGGCGCAAAACATGAAAGTGACTTCCACACTAACATACTCAACTGCAAGTCCATTCTATGTTAAACCCGGATCATTTAATGTATATAACTCTGGAGCAGGAGACTATCAGCTAAACAGACTTAATCTGCAAATTGGTGTTGGTGGTGGTATTCAATGGAAAAAATATCAATTAAAAAGTGGTTACGACTTTGGTATCACAAACTTAAACAAAGCAGATACAGGCAACTTATTCCAAAAAGGCTGGTATGTATCGTTCTCGTACCAATTTTAAACGAGACAAAGCAATACAAAAGGCTAAACTTGCAAGCGAGTTTAGCCTTTTTGTTTAAACAGCTAATTTGTTTTGAATCACTAAACTTTAAACTCCTTATATAAATTTAGTTATCTTAACTGAATAGAAAATAATTGTTTATTATCAATTAATAATTGCGCTGAACGCCTCATAATTATAGGATAATGATTATTTTTGCACCTAATTCTATTCAAAAGACGATTTTGTAAAATGCAACTATACAGTATTTTTCTTCAACACCCTATTATTTGTACCGACAGCCGGATTTGTCCTGAAAACTCGATTTTCTTTGCACTGAAAGGCGATAATTTTAATGCAAATGCATTTGCGCTATCGGCTTTAGAAAAAGGTTGTTCGTACGCGGTGGTTGATGAAGCAGAATTTGCAATTGACAGTCGCTTTATTTTAGTTGAAGATGTACTGACCACCTTGCAGGAACTAGCAACCTATCATCGTAAAAAGTTAGGAACAACAATTTTAGGAATTACCGGAACAAATGGAAAAACCACAACAAAGGAATTAATTGCAGCAGTACTAAAAGAAAAATACAACGTACTTTTCACACAAGGAAACTTAAATAACCACATTGGAGTACCGCTTACCTTGCTACAATTAAAATCCGAACACGAAATAGCGGTAATTGAGATGGGTGCAAATCATCCGGGTGAAATTAAACAACTCACCGAAATTACTTGTCCCGATTACGGCATAATTACCAATGTTGGAAAAGCTCACCTCGAAGGATTTGGCTCATTTGATGGCGTAAAGCAAACCAAAAAGGAACTTTACGACTATATCTTCGCCAACGGGAAGGACATTTTCATCAATAAAGACAATGCTGATTTAGACGAAATGAGTGCGAAGGCAGGGTTTAAAACCGCAGAGCGTGTACACCAATACAGTTTAGACGCAAACTGCAACGACTGCTTTATAAGCGGGCACATAAACAGTTGTTCCCCATTTTTAAATATGGAATGTACCATAGGAACTACTGAAACTCTGTCTATAAATACTCAACTGATAGGTGCGTACAATGCTGAAAATGTGTTGGCAGCCATAGCTATCGGACACTATTTTGAAGTTGAAAATAACTACATAAAACAAGGACTTGAGAATTATGTTCCGCAGAACAACCGTTCCCAACTGACAATTACAGAAAACAACAAACTAGTAGTCGATGCATACAATGCAAACCCTACCAGTTTACGTGCGGCAATCATGAATTTTGCACAAATGGATATTGAGAATAAAACACTCATCATTGGTGATATGCTCGAATTGGGAGCGCAAAGTAAAGTTGAACATCAAAACATAATTGACCTGCTACAACAAAACAAGTTTCGCAACGTTCTGTTAGTAGGAAAAGAATTTTCTGGAACGAGAAATCCTTTTCAATGTTTTATCGATGTAACTGAACTGATAAATTATCTTGAAAAACAGCCGATTAAAAAGCATTTTGTATTGATAAAAGGTTCCAGAGGAATAAAACTCGAGAAAGTAATTTCATCACTTTAATCAAACAATAATTAATTTTAAGAATTATGGATCCAATAAAGAAAAACAACCTTACCATTATCATTGTGGCATCGGCAATTATTGTTGCTTTGGCCATTGCAGTATTCTATTTCGTTCACAAAGCCAATGAAAAAGAAAAGGAAATGACTGAAGTTGTTCAGATGATGAATTTTGACAAAGAACAAGTACAAAAAGAATTTTCTGATTTAAACTCAGAAATGGATGGCTATACAACTAACATTCACAACGATTCGCTTGTAAAATTGCTGCAAGATCAAAAAACAAAAGTTTCTCAATTATTGGATGAATTACGTGTAACAAAATCGACCAATGCAGTTCGTATAGCGCAGTTAAGAGCCGAGCTATCTACCGTTCGAAAGGTGATGATACAATATGTAAATCAAATTGACTCGCTCAATTCGATGAATAAATCGCTGAAAAATGAAAATGTAGAGGTTCACAAAAAATACCAGGCTGCTTCTGAATCAGTGGAGGCACTATCAAAAGAAAAAGAATCATTGAATCAAGTAGTTACTCGTGCATCGATTATGGAAGTAACTAACTTCAGTATGTTACCAGTCAACAGCAAAGGAAAAAAAACAGGTTGGTTTTCGCAAACTGCGAGTTTGCAGTTCAACTATACGATAGCTAAAAACGTCACAGCTCAACCCGGTGAAAAAACAGTATATCTTCGTATTACACGTCCGGATGACGATGTTCTTACAAAAGGATCCGGAAATGTATTCACCTACGAAAACAAAGAAATTGCTTATTCAGTATCTAAGAAAATTGAATACACCGGAGATGCCATTAACGATGTAATGTTCTGGAAAATAGGTGAAATACTCCCAAAAGGGAACTACCGTGCTGAATTTTTCATTGATGGAAACCGAGTTGGAAGTTTTAAATTTGTATTTGAAAAATAGAAGATAGTTGGTAGTTAAGAGTTAGTAGTTATGTAGTCTAAAAATGACTGTTAGCGCAATAACCCCAAACTATTTTACTGATAACAGAAGATGTCACAGGCCAATAAATTCACTCATGATGCAGACGCAATCGCTTTTGATGTAAAACATCGGAATACGATTAAGTTCAACATATCGCGTTATGATACAGCGGTGAGTAAAGGAATGGGCCGTTACAATAATGTTGAATTGGCCAAAAGGCAGGCGGCAGCTATCAAACGTGATGTGTTGCAAAATTGGGGTAACTACCTGATTCAATTTGAAGAGAAAATTAGCGCTCGTGGCGTGAAAGTGCTTTGGGCAAAAGATGCTGCTGAAGCAACAACTTTTGTGGAACAAATTTTGCGTGATAAAGACGCTAAATTATTGGTCAAAAGTAAATCAATGACCACCGAGGAGATTGAGTTGAACGAAACAGCCGAACGTGTTGGTTGTGAATCGGTAGAAACAGATCTTGGCGAATTTATAGTGCAGGTGGCCGGCGAAAAGCCCTATCACATTGTTACGCCTGCCATGCATAAATCGAAAGGCGATATTGCTAAATTGTTCAATGAGAAGTTTGGGACACCAATAGACAGTACACCAGAAGAAATGACAGAATACGTTCGTCAGGTACTCCGAAAAAAATATACTACGGCTCAGGTAGGCGTTACCGGAGCTAATTTCCTGATTGCAGATATTGGTGGTATTTCGGTAACTGAAAATGAGGGAAACGGATTAATGTCCACTTCATTTCCAAAGCTTCATATTGTTATTGCCGGGATAGAAAAAATTATCCCAACGATGACACAGCTCGGACTTTTCTATCCGCTTTTGGCAGCACATGGAACCGGTCAACAAATTACGGCTTACAACACCATTTTTACAGGTCCGCGTCAAGCCAATGAAGTAGATGGACCGGAAGAAATGATAGTGATTCTGCTTGATAATGGCAGAACAACCGTTTTTGAAGACGATGAAGCATTTGAAGCATTGGCATGTATCCGGTGCGGAGCGTGTTTAAATGGTTGTCCGGTGTACAAAACCATTGGTGGATATACCTACGACACAACCTATAGCGGTCCGATTGGATCGGTATTAACGCCATTTTTGCGTGGATTCAAAGACTTTTCGCATTTAAGTTTTGCGTCTACACTTTGTGGGAAGTGTGTGGAAGTTTGTCCGGTAAAAATACCGTTGACAGATATTTTATTAGCCAACAGAAGAAAAACAGTGGAGCAAAATCTCCGACCAAAAGCTGAAAGATGGCTAATGAAAGGGTTTAAACTCATTAGTTCAAAACGTGCGGGCTTCGATTTCGTACCAGGTATGCTAAAAAATGCTGGAACATATCCATTTAACTATGTGGGTTGGGGACCAAACCGAAAAATGCCAACGTTTGCACGGAAATCATTTTCACAACAATATAAAATAAAGAACAAATAATTTTCAAAGACTCATTTTTCAATTTAGAAATATAGAATAGAAACTACAACTTATAAACATAACAACAAGTATAATGAAACAAAATTCACGCATCGCAATTGTAATTTTAATGATAATCATCAGTTTTTCGGCCTGTAAAGAAGATAATTATATCGACTGGAAGGTAAAAAACGACGTTTGGTTAGAACAAAACAAAACCCAACCAGGAGTTGTAACTACCGCCAGTGGATTACAATACAAAATAATTGACGAAGGTTGGAGCAAAAATCGCAAACCAAATAAAAGTAGCTGGGTAACTGCAAATTATACTGGGAGACTAATTGATGGCAGTACATTTGATAGTGGAAAATATGACTATTATTTGTCATCAGCTGTAGCAGGTTGGCAAGAAGGGTTGCCAAAAATACATGATGGTGGGTCTATCATACTGTATGTTCCTAGTGATTTGGGATATGGCAAAGATGGATCAGGAACGAAAATTCCATCACATTCAACTTTGATTTTTCAAATTGATTTAGAAAGCTCTCAGAACTAGATATAACAGAGTACAGAGTCTAAACGGTATTTTTTAATACATTCTTTATGAAAAAGTTATTTCTAATCATTTTTTGTTCTTTAGCCGGCTTTGCATCGGCGGTAGAATATACTGTTGAAAGCGTTCCTAATCCGATAACTGCAAATGCGCGTGAATTTGTAAGTAATCCAGATGGAATTCTGAAAGCTGAGACCGTTCAGAAAATGAACGAAATGATTTATGCACTTAAAACCGAAACGAGTGCTGAAATAGCTGTAGTAGCAGTAAACTCCATTGGGCAAGCTGACCATGTTACCTTTGCCAATCAACTTTTTACCGCTTGGAAAATTGGTGATGCAAAGCAAGACAACGGTTTACTAATCCTTTTCGTGCTCGATCAGCGAAAAATAAAATTTGAAACAGGATATGGTTTGGAAGGAGTTTTACCCGATGCTATTTGCAAAAGGATTCAATACCAAAGTATGACTCCCGAATTCAAAAACGGAAATTACGATGCCGGTATGTTAGCTGGCCTGGCTCGCATCATTTCCACCATAAAAAAAGAACCTGTTCAGAAGCAAGCGGCTACTTCCATAGCATGGAGTGAAATTCTGCCAATTGCGGGTGGAGCTTACTTACTTATTATTTTATTTACGTGGATTTGGGTTAACAGTTCTATCCAAAAAGTAAGAAAAGACCCAAAACACAAAAGCAATATTGCGCGCTATAAGGCAATAAAAAATGAAAAGGCCGGCATTATGAGCATAGTAGCTCTTATGTTTCCTATCGCCGGATTTGTGATTATTTTACTATTTTCAAATCCGATTTTCATTTTCTTGCTTATTCCTGTACCATTTTGTACGCTTCCCGCCAATATTTACGCCAAACTCATGATGGTAAAAATCCGTCGGGAACCTATTCCATGTACCGTTTGTAGTGGTAAAATGCATATTTTGAGTGAAAAAGAAGAAGACACCCATTTAAAACTGGCGCAGCAATTTGAAGAACAATTGCATGCAGTTGATTACGATGTTTTTGTTTGCGACAAGTGTGATAATCAGGCCATCTTCACCCTTGATAAACCAAGTGCCTACTCCGAATGTCCAAAGTGTGGAACCAAAGCATTTATTCTGAAAGATAAAAGAACAATCGTTGCCCCGACATATATTAGTTCCGGTACTCAACGAACCACTTATTACTGTAAATTTTGCGGTTATGAGGAAAATAACAACGACAATATACCACGCCTAACCCGTAACACCGGAGCTATCGTTGGTGGTGCAGCGGCCGGAAGTATCTTTAGCGGTAGCGGTGGATTTGGAGGAGGAGGTTTCAGCGGTGGTGGCGGAAGCTTTGGCGGAGGAATGTCAGGTGGCGGAGGTGCAAGTAGTGGCTGGTAAATTTCAGTTATAAGTGAACAGTTATCAGTAAAGCAAGAATATCATTATCTAAACATTTACAATACCTTATTGTTACATTTATTCAAACTAAACTCAAAAATTACTTCAAATGAAAAAGAACACGATTATTATTCTGGTAGCTGTAGCAGCTCTGTTTTTATGGGGAATGTCAAGTTACAATGGTTTGGTAAACAAAGAAGAAACAGTGAATAGCCAATGGTCAAATGTTGAAAATCAATACCAACGTCGCTCCGACCTGATTCCAAATTTGGTAGCCACTGTAAAAGGGTACGCAACACACGAAAGTTCAACACTCGAAGGCGTAGTGGCAGCTCGTGCAAAAGCGACACAAATCACCATTGACCCTGCAAAACTAACACCGGAAAAATTACAAGAATATCAAGCTGCTCAAGGACAAGTTAGCTCGGCACTGGGCAAATTATTAATGATTACCGAAAACTACCCCGATTTGAAAGCAAATCAGAACTTTCTAGAATTGCAAGCGCAACTGGAAGGTACTGAAAATCGTATTTCGGTTGAACGCACTCGTTTCAATGAAGTAGCACAAACATATAATACTTCAATTCGTCGTTTTCCAACTTCGATTTTTTCAAGCTTGTTTGGGTTCGACAAAAAACCATATTTTGAAGCAGCGAAAGGAAGCGAAAATGCTCCTGCTGTAAAATTCTAACTACCATTCGTCTGCCCGCTTGGAGCGGGCGGACGAATGGTAGAATTTAACAGAATTCTTACCAAAATGCACTGAGAGTTATCTGATCATCCATACAATACAATACAAAAATTATGTCGCACAAAAAATATATTCCGGCTACTGATCGGTACAGCAATTCTGTAGGTTATCAGACCTGTGGAAAAAGTGGTCTGCAACTTCCAAATATCTCACTTGGACTATGGCATAACTTTGGCGATGTGGATGATGCCGACGAAGCTTTAAAGATGATTCAGGTTGCATTTGATCATGGCATCACGCATTTTGATTTGGCAAATAACTACGGAACTCCGTTTGGCAGTGCCGAGAAAAATTTTGGAAAAATACTGAAAGAACATTTTGCATCCCACCGCGACGAAATGATTATAAGTTCAAAAGCCGGTCATCAGATGTGGGATGGACCCTATGGGGATGGAGGCTCTCGCAAGTATCTAATGGCCAGTCTGAACCAAAGTTTGCACCGGATGAAGCTAGATTACGTTGATATATTTTACTCACATCGGTACGATGAAAATACCCCATTGGAAGAAACGATGGGCGCTTTGTCGGACATGGTGAAACAAGGGAAAGCATTATACATTGGAATTTCAAAATATCCTACCGATAAGGCCCGTGAAGCATACCGTATTCTTCGTGAAAATGGAACACCTTGTTTAATTAATCAGGATAGATACAATATTTTTACACGGGATATCGAACAAAGTGTGTTACCGCTTGCCGAAGAAAATGGCGTGGGTATGATTGCTTTTTCGCCATTGGCACAAGGAATGCTCAGCGATAAATACCTGAATGGCATACCTGAAAATTCGCGTGCGGCACATAGTTATGGTTTTCTTCAAAAAAGCCAACTTACACCCGAGAAAATTGAACAAATAAGAAGACTTAACGAAATAGCAGCACAACGCGGACAAACACTTGCACAAATGGCTCTGGCCTGGTGTTTACATCAACCGGGTGTAAATTCGGTTATCATTGGTACTAGTTCGGTAAAACAGTTGCAAGATAATATTGACGCTTTAAAGAACAGTACATTTAGCGACGATGAATTGTGGAGAATTGGTGAACTGGGTGCATAAATGCGCTTTGCACGAAAAAGAAGCTGTAACTATTTTGCCTAAAAAATCTCTGAGATATTGTTTGTCAACTATTTTCCTCACCATTTTTTTTGTGGGTTGCAAAGATAATGTTCAATCGTCAATACCAGATTATCTGGTTAATCTCCAACTCAACCTAACAGCTCAATATCCAACTTTCAAAAATAGTCTTGGACAATTTCTTACTTTCGAAAAAGGAGTTACCGCAAATGATAGGATTGGGTTTGGTGGTATTGTAGTTTGCACTGGAATAACACTTGACGATTACGGAGGAACACAATACTATGCTTTCGATATGGCATGCCCCTACGAAATAAAAAACACCGTAAAAGTGCATCCTGACACTCAGGGTTTACCTCATCTCATTTGTGACAAGTGCGGTTCTGTCTTCGATATTAGTTTTGGGAATGGTAATCCATTATCAGGTCCGGCAAAAGAATTTCTAAAGAAATACAGAACATCTCTGTCGGGGGATGTGCTGTATGTAAACAGGTAGAGTAAATCAGCTTACCCTACTCTTGTTAACGAGAGAATAGTCACTCATTGCTCTTACTCCTACCGTTGCCTTTCTTTCAATTGCTTTTCCGTTAAGCCATTCTTTGTCGATTCAACATAATTGATTAACCAATTCATATTTTTCACATAATCTCCTGTAGAGATATATTCATTGTCTGATGGATCGCGATAAGGTGAAGTATCAGTTTCATCGCCAACCATTGTTTTTACATAGGCATCTGTCGGTTCCTGCTTTTTACCATTACCAATATATGGATTACTTGTCATTCCATGTTTTACCAACCACCGATTTTCTTTATCGAGCGATTGAATAATCGTTTTCACAGCAGATTCATCTGGAATTTTCGTACTTCGTTCATAACTTAGATCGTAATAGGATTGAGGAATATCTGAGCCATTGAAAGTTTCTTCTTTCAATGGTGAATTACGGGTTGCCTCTTCAGCAGTCATTGAAAAAACACGCTTATATTCGTTCTTCAATTCCTGAATATCTATGTATGATTTTCCACCATAATGACTCAATAGGTTCTCATCATTGCCATCAACATAATAATAACCATATTTTACATTAGATCCTTTCCTATGAGGATAAAGAGGTTTATTGGTTCCCAATTCGAGAAACTTAGCATGAGTGTAGCGACTATTCTCGGTCTTGTCGGCAGGTAAAACGGTTTGTTCCAGCCAATGAATGGCCGCCGGGATTGGGTTCAGAAATTTCCGATCGCCGGTAAATTGATAAAAATCCAGCAGTTGAAGTACGATAGCAGCAGTATTTCTGGGCAGCAAGGCTTTTGGCTCGTACGTTCTGGCTCCGGCAGTTTCAAGATTTAGATCCATTTGCTGTCCCCAGCCCCCACACCCATCTTGCGAGATCAGATAGAAATTCATCCCACGCTTTATAGGGTCTAAAAACCGTTGTTCACCCAATGTCAGATAGCATTGAATAAGGAAATGAATATTTTGCCAAATCACATCGTCATTGTAAGTGTAATAAGAAGTATAATCGGGATGACCCTCTTTACTAAAATCGTACATCAATGGATAACGTTGTGGCCACGCTCCATTAGGATACTGGCTTTTCAATATAAAACTAATGGCTTTGTCTAATGCCGGCTTATAGGCAGGATCCATTTTTGTCACATACATTCTGAGCAGAAAGCGGGCAGCATTAGAAGTTATGTTATCATCATAGGTAGAATTGCCATAATAATGTTGAAACTCCTCCAAGCGCCAACCGTTTTTACCGATGGTATTGTACCATTGCTTTAGTGATTTATCGCCGGCAAAATCGATCACGTAGTTCCATCCACCCTCACTACTTTGCCCCCAGACAATGGCATTTGCCGCTTTAGCCGCAGCTTGGTAATAATACTCATCACCCGTTGCCCGATAGGCATCGAGCAACATGTGTCCCACGCTTGTTGTTCCTGGGTTTTGAAGCCATATCATTGTTTTGTACGCCTCCATCTCTCCCCATCGGCGGGATAAATCGGGAGTATAATACCAAAGGTAACCTCCGTTTGTACTCACCTTCTCCACCATAAAGCGGGTGGCTTTAAGCATTGTTTGTTCAGCCTCCTGTGATAATTTACTACCGCTTTGAGCTGATAATCCAGTTGTACTTAACGTTGCTGACAATATGAAAAGAGAAACTAATTTCATTGTTCTCATAAGTATTCAATATTAGATTTTGAGGAGTTGTATTGACAAAAAAGGAACTAATGTTTCATAAACTGTCGAGGAAAGAGAACGTTGGGAGTAACCTTTATTTTATAGATCATTCCCTTGAACCATGAATTCTCTGTTTGTCTTACACCAATTGAAGTTCTGCCCGTAAAAAAAGCTGTCATATTTATTTTAGCCTCCAACTCCTTTTTCCCATTTATATATGTTGTAAGTTGCCCATGGTTAACTACAAAAGCCACATGACACCATTGGTTATGCGGGTGTAAAAGCATTGAATCGATAAGTGTGTGCTTCGCGGTTCCGGCCTTAATAAAAGCATCGAAGTACCAACCTTTGGGCACAGAGCGAAGTTCTAACAATACGCGGCTATTGGTTATTTCACCGCAATGAAAAATGCGTTGCTCAAAGTTGCCGCCACTATAAGGATTAAAAATCATCTCAACAGTAAAAACCTCCAATCCTGCTAATGGCATCTTATCGATAAAAATCGCAGCATTCTCTCCATTGAACTCAACTGCTTTCCCGTATTTAGTAGGCACAATGGTTGGTGAACCTAACACTTTGACGCTATCCGTTTTCTTTTTAAGCAGACGACTGATTGTCCATTCCGTAGAGTTTGATTTTATCTTTGGAGGAGGGTTTCCCTGTGCAATAACAGGATAAGACAGGGTGAAAAAAATAATAAAAGCTAGGGTGAAATATTTCATACAACAGATTTTAAAAGGTACAAAAAAGGGAGCCTAACTATATCAGCAGACTCCCTTGTCAGTATTTCAAAGAGAAAAATAATCAGTCTACGTTATATAGACTGATTATTTTAAAATTGGCCAAATTTTATTTACTGTTGAGCAAATCCAAAACCATTGGTTATTAATCCATTTGAACTACTTACAGTATTAAAGTTGATAGGATAGAAATAAATCGGAGCTAAACTTCCATCGAAACTTGGGAAAAAGCTGTCAGTAAATTCTGTTTTTACTTTCAACAATTCAGATGCCCAAGCAGTAAGCGCCAAACCTAAAGCATCATCCTTTTCAACTATAGAAGTAACAGTTCCACCTTTCATCAAAAGCATCATATCTTTAAAAGTCATACCGGACACAGTTGCAGTGGTCTTGTCAGTATAAGTAATTAATACTTTAACCGGAGTATATTGGCTGAATAAGCCTTTTATCATAAGGTTTGTTTTATTACCTGAGATAGCAGCGGCACCCAGTGTCTCCCAACTATCAAACTGTCCTCTCCAACCCGGAAATAAGTATGGATTGGTGGCATCGGTACATTGGGTAGTTAAACGGTAACCTTTTGCAGTTTTAAGATCTCCTGTGGCAGTCCAAATGTAAGCTGAAATTGTATTACCATTTGGAAACGTATAAGAAAGATCATTGGTCAATCCATTTACCATCGATACATTGGCAGTACGGGTTGCTGCAACAGCTTCTGCAATTAAGCCAGTGCGAAGCAATACATTTCGACGATCTCCCTCACCACCAAACTCTAATGCACGTTCATTGATAATAGCCTTATACAATGATCCTGCTTTAGTTATAAATTCATCCGTTTTTGCTAAGGCTGCAGAAGCAAATGCACGTTCGTGTACTTTTTGTAACAATCCTTTTGCCACTCCGTCGTTGCCTAATACAGCATTTACCTCTGCATCCATCAAATAAACATCTGAAATACGCATAAATGGGGCATTAATACCCGAGTTACGTTGTGCTATGGTGTACGGATTCGCTTGTCGGTTTTCATCGAATTTATTCAAACACAATCCACCACCTGAAGCTTTACTTCCTGGAGTAAATGGAATCAATTTTTCGACACCCTTGCCTGTACTACCTGTAACAGTTATGGTAACGTCTCGGCGCATATCATTATTATCAAACCAACCGTAATAGTATACAGGTTGTATACGCGCTTGACCGTATCCTTTACATGGATACTGATTTGAACTACCACCATCAGAAACACGTCCTGATGAATAAGGACGCTCATTTGAAACTCCTCTGGTCATCGGTATTTCATAGATAGACTCGTCCGCATTTGCTTGCGTTCCTACATTATCCAATAACTGTTGGAAAAAATACTGATAAGGATTACTGAATGTACGACCAACTGCATCGGTAGCCCGCGGATCGGTTGTCCGGAATATCACAGTGCTTCCCGGATTAGCAACGGCAGCATCGAGGTATGTCTTTGCTATCGTATAAAACTTCTTATAATCTGTACGGCGTCCGTAAAATGAACTATTATTATCTGTTCCTATTTTATCAAACGACAAGGTATTTCCGGCAGCATCCACATATTTAATATCGTTACGACGAGTAGAATAGCCACCGGCATACAAACACATACGTCCGATTAGACCTTGTACGAAGGTGCGGTTAAATACAAGTTTCTTGACCACAACACCAGAAGCATCGGCTTCACCGGGGCGATACATCAGTGGTTCAACCAATTGCAGCTTGGCTAACTCACCTTCATAGATAAGATCACGAGCATTGAGTCCTGACACATTCATACCTCCCATTGTTATGTAAGGAACATCACCAAAGTAACGTGTCAAATCTAAATAACATTGCGCCCGTGCGGCAACAGCTTGCCCATAAATGAACCCCCAGGCAGATGGAGTCTTAGAGCTAATGATAGTGTTATAATCACTACGATTCTCAATAGCGGTTATTGCATTATTAGCTAAAGCTATTACTGCATACAATGCGGTGTATGTATTCTTACCATCGCTTTGATCTATGCCATAAATAGATGTTTTAGCTCCATTTTCGTAGAATCCTTCAGGATAATGTCTTGTCAACTGATTAGCGTAAGCTTCAGGATGTCTTTCAATATCAGATCCCGGGGCATCTAAAGCATAAAAGGCACCGGCACCGAATACATTGCTTCCAGAACACGAACGCCAAGAATCCCGCAATCCCGCCATTGCGGCCTCTGCTGTGGCCAAATCTTTATAGACAAAATTTGCATCAACCACCGAAGGTGAAGATACTTCGAGGAAATCTTTACAAGAAGTAATTGGTGTTGTTAAAGCACAAACAACCAATAATGAGTATATTAATTTATTTTTCATATTATTATAAACTATATGTTATTAAAATGTTACACTTAAACCTAAAGTAAAGGTTCGAGCACGTGGATATGAGCTAAAGTCAACGCCCGGAGTAGGGAAATTACCACTCGATGTAACAGAGTCAACTTCAGGATCAAGACCAGAATAGTGAGTCAAACAGAATAGGTTGCCACCTGTTGCATATATGCGTAGGTTTTGGATGGATACCTTTTGAGTAATTGATTTTGGAAGAGTATAACCCACTGTTAATGTACTTAATCGCAAGAAAGAAGCATCTTCGATCCAGTTATCTAACATCACTGCATTTTCGAAAGTAGGCAGTGCATAAGATGCATTTGCGTTCAGACGAGTCAGGTTTTCAGGATCAGTGTAGTAACTTATTTGTCCGTCTTTCACCTCCCACATTTTATACACATTATTGAAATAAGCAAAGTGATTAGCCCCTAAAGAACCATCTTTGTTTCCATAAAAATCATTCATGGCCTGAGCATTGTAAATCTTTCCGCCTATCTGCCATGTAAAATTGGCACTGAAATCCAGATTCTTCAAGTTGCCCTGCAATGAAAATCCACCGGTAAGCTTCGGAGTCATATCTAGTTGATTCAAAGTTGCAGTTCCATCTGCATTTGTACCCACTTTTAAAGATCCTGGGAAAGCCTTTTGTCCAGCAGCAAGTGTATACAAACCTTTTCCGGGATAATTAGATACCGTTAATGGAAAATCAGCAACGCCCGATTTCAAAGCATACATTTTTGTTGCTGCATCATAATTAAAATCATCAACTGAATAAAAGCCCAGGTTATGATAGCTTGACAGCGTTCCAACAGAATGACCTTCAATCAATTGATACTCATAAGTAGGAAGCTTTGTTGTAGAACCAAATATTTGACCATAAGTAGTGTTCATGCCTGCTGCTAACTTCTCAATTCTATTAACATTATAGTTAGCGTTGACACCTACTTTAAGATTAAAATCTTTTGATTTTACAATACCAGCATTCAATGATAGTTCGATTCCTTTATTTGAAGTTCTACCTATATTTTTATATTGATAAGAATATCCTGTGGTAACATCTACCGGAACTCTTAGCAACAAATCTTTATTGGAGTTGTAGTAGAATTCCATTGTACCGTTCAAACGGTTACCAAACAAGCCAAAATCAAGACCTATGTTTCGCGAAATTGTGGTTTCCCACTTCAAATCAGGATTTGGGAGCAAAGATCCAGGCACATAAGTTGTTACGACAACTCCATTAACTTGCGCTGTACTTGTAGTCCATACATCCTTCCACAAAGAAGAACTAATATTGTCAGCACCCGATTCACCATATGATAATCTTAACTTCAAATTATCCAACCAATCTTTTGCATTTTCCATAAAAGGTTCATCAGAAACACGCCATCCGAATGCTGCTGCAGGGAAGTAACCCCAATGGTTATTAGCTGCAAATTTGGTAGAACCATCAGCTCTGAATGTAGCTGTTAATAGGTAACGATCCAATAACGAATAATTTGCACGTCCAAACCATGATTGCGTTCTGGAAGGAGTTCCAATCGTGTATCCACGTTCATCTTTACCCAAACTGCTATTTGTCAGAGTTATCTGACCAAAGGCCTCAGTAAAACCGAAAGTTTTTGGATAACCTGCTCCATAAATCCAAGTGCTATTGCTGTTAGACTGCACAATTTCCTGCCCTGCTAAGAAATTTAAGTCGTGATCTTTTCCTAAACCGGACACTTTATAATTCAAGGTTACTGCATTACGCATATTCCAACCGGTTCCTTCATTCAGCTTGGCATATTTGTACGAAGTATAACCATTGTCAAAATACTTATCATTACTCCAGTTGCTTTTTAAACCTAACTCATCATTTAAAGTAAGACCTTTAGCTAGCTCCCAACTAAATGTTGCTTGTCCACGTAAATTTTGATCTTTATTTACCTGAGTAATATTGTTTATTACATTTACTACGTTTTTTGAAAGATCTACATTTACATCACCATTACCCCAACCACTGTAGTTGGTTCCATCACCAAGAGGCTCAATGGCACGGTATTGGTAAGCAGTTGCTAAGTTACCCATATCATTCTTGCCATCAATAGTAGATTGCATATAAGATATATTCAAACCAAGTTTCATCTTCTTGGTAAGTTGTTGCGATATCTTCAAAGAAGCATTCCAACGACTATATCCCGAATTAATACGAATACCCTGGTCGTCCAAATAACTGGACTCAAAAAGCACTTTCGTTTTTTCAGAGCCTCCTGATATACTTAAATTATGATTTTGAGAAATTGTAGAGCGGAGTAAATCGTTTGAATAGTTATGAGTTTTCATACTACCATAAGTTGCCCAGTTTGCAGCCGCGTTAGGATTGCTACCCAAACCAAAGTAAGTTGTACCAATAGGTGCGTATGAGCTGCCTAATAACCCGGCATAACCCCATGTATATCCCACATAGTTTTGAGCATTATCTACAACATCCAATGATTTTGCGGCTGATTTAGATTGAATATAGTTGCTATATGTAACAGATGTTTTATCACCCTTCGCATTTCTAGTTGTCACAAGAACAACTCCATTTGCACCACGCGCACCGTAAATAGCTGTAGAAGAAGCATCCTTTAATACATCAATGCTTTCAATCCGGTCAGCAGGAATGTCTGAAATATCACTTACAGGGAAACCGTCGACAATAAAAATAGGATTATTACTTTGAGTTATAGAACCTCCACCGCGCACTTTAATAGAAACGGATGCTCCCGGACGTCCGTCTTGAGACATAACGTTAACTCCCGCCAAATGACCTTGAAGGGCTTCTGTAACATTGGCCACAGGATTTGCAATCAAATCTTTCCCGTTTACCGAAGATACCGAACCTGTTAGATCCCGTTTTTTCGTTGTTCCATAACCAATAGCCACTACTTCATCAAGAACTTTTGAATCGGATTCTAAAGTGACCATCATTATTTTCCCATTAATCTGGACTTCTTGTTTTTGCATTCCCACATACGAGAACACTAGTGATTTTACTGTTTCGGGAACAGAAATACTAAAGGTTCCATCCAACTTTGAAATTGTTCCGGTCGTTGTACCTTTAGCGGAAATTGAGGCTCCGATAATTACTTCGCCAGTGGCGTCTTTTACAACACCTGTGATCGTCTTTGTTTGCGCCAATAGTATCCCATGAAGAGAAATGGCAATTACAAGAAATATCACACGTCTTAATAGTGATTTGTCTTTCTTCATTTGTAAAATAGTTTTAAGGGTTTTGTCTTTCTGTGAATTGACACAAGATTTGACGCCGCAAATATATCCAACAAATACTAAAAGACATGTGGATTATTCGACACAAGTTGTGTAAAACTGTATCAATTTAATAAAACATGCTGATAAACGTTTATTTTCAAAACAAAGTTAAGTTAATCATATTAAACATTCAAAGTCCTTTCGATAAAAATAGTCAGTACCAATAATCTCAACAAAGATATACAATCAAACTATTGATAATAATTACATATAGAGTAGGCATAAAAAAAAAGAGTGCCGTAACACTCTTTTCTTTTCTCAATTAATTATATCCCTCATTCTGTAAGAAATCAGCTTTGTTTGATACAGCATCCAACTGGACTTGTGGTATCGGTCGTAAATAATGGGTTGCTTTTACATTTGCGGCACCTTGCGCATTGTATTTTTTCACTCTATCTACAAGCGTGTGCGTACGTTTCAAATCAAACCAACGTTGTTGTTCTCCGCAAAGTTCAATAGCCCTTTCATCCAGAATAGTATTTATATCTACCGTTCCGGTAATCGAATTATCTTTTCCGGTAATGGCACGTTTAGCTCTTAAAGTATTAAGTGTGCCAAGTGCATCGCCTCCTGTGGCAAGTTCACACTCCGCTTTGATTAAATACATTTCTGCCAAACGGAAGACCACAGCATCACGATTTGAAATATCATATGTCGGATATTTAGAATCATATACATTGTCGAGAAACTTCTTGATTCCCGGAAATGAATACCAACCTCCGATTTTAGGTTCACTGTAGCGAGCATCACCATACACATCTGATTTGGCTTTACCAACTTCGGTAGGAAGTGCCAGCGCCGGATCAGATGAAGTATATACCGGAATGTCACCACCTGATAAAAACTGGATACGATATTTTCCTTTAGCCCATGCTTGTTTTGCAATCCCTGCAGCCGAATTTCCATCTAGTGGACAATAATAAATAGCCGTATCCTTTATGCCAGGATATTTTGTAGCACTTCCTTCGAGTCCCGGAGCAATTGTATACGCTTCGAGCAAGGTGGCAGCAGTCCGTTGATCAGTAGCACGATATTTATCAAGCAATTTCCAAAGGTAAACCGATGGCAGATACCGCGTAAAACCACGTCCGTATTGAGAATAATATGGTGCTACATTCACATTCACTTTTGTAACTGTATTTTGCACGTAGGTAGGATCTGCAGTGGCGCGTGCAAAAATTTCCTTTTTGTCACCTCCAAGATCTGATGCACCATTATTCCATGTCGAAACAAACATCAACAACATAGCGCTACCACCGCGGGTATACCCGGTACGAGTTATTAATGAATTATAAGTCATTGGGGCACCACTGGCATCAGTCTTATAACGATAAGGAACACAATTGATAGTTGTAGTCAAATCATAAGCGTATGTTACACCCCAAATTGCTTCTTTATTCTTGGTGATATCTTCATTTGTCATTGACCAAGTATCAGAATATTTGTCGTAGAAAGAGTAAAGACCACTTCCAATAACCATTTCTGCCTCAGCTTTAGCCAGCGCGTAAAGATCTTTTCCACTATAGGCTGCGTTGGTTGTAATTGCATTTTTTCCTAACCAAGAGGCTGCATAAAGCAGTGTTCTGGCTTTCAGTGCATGAGCGGCCATCAAGTATGCACGACCATCAGCTTTTGTGGTATAGGCTGCAAAATTGGTTATTGACAAATCAATATCTTCAAGAATTTTACTATAGACTTGCTCTTCCGGTAGTCTTTTTGCCTCAGTTACAACCTTCGAAAAAGTTTCTGAGTTATAAGGGATTGGACCCCAAATATTTACCATATGTAAATAATAAAAAGCACGTAGAAAATACGCTTCTCCCATATATTGGGTCTTTATTGATTCAGTAACAGCTTTATTGAGAGGCACATATTTTAAAGCTGTATTACAAGCATCTACTGCACAATAAAACATTTCCCAGTACTGATCCAAACAGGCATTATCGGTTACATTCGTATTATCCAAACTTACAGCTGAGATATTATATGTCACGAGCGATTTTTGTTGATTGTCGTGACCCGCATAAAACAGATCCGTTCCCATTTCGGAAAGACCTAAACCCGGTTCTTTCCCATACCAGCCGCGTGCAAAACTATAGCACGAGCCAACCAATCCTTTGATACCTGAAGCGGTAGAATAGCCAAGATCGGCAGTTTGACCAGCCTTGTTATCTTCTTCAAGAAAACTTGAACAGGCGGTCATGCCCAGCGTAAGAGCGAAGGCAGTTATTAAAATATATTTATTTTTTTTCATTTGAATGTATTTATTTGTTTGAAATGATTGAAATCGACATTTACTAAACTCTTAATATTGAGTTCTTCGATGACTTCTTCATCATTAAATTACACTTCTTGATTTATAATTCTATATTTAGACCAACAACAGCTTGTTTTGCTAAAGGGAAAGTATATGCACCACCCCGTTCCGGGTCATAATTATCAATATTACTAAATGTAAACCAGTTTTTCAAAGAACCATATATTTGCAGTTTATTCAACCCAATATGTTTGATGAATTTTGTTGGAAGATTATAACTAAGACTAATATCTTTAATCTTAATGTAATCGGCTTTTACATATTGTAATGCACTACCATAGTTCGTCCACATTGTTTTAGTAGCTCCAGGGCTTGGAAATTTAGCAGATGTATTTGTCGGAGTCCAGTAATCAAGGTCAGCCCAGTTTGAGTCTTCATAAGTTAACTGTGTGTTATAGTCATAAGAAATATAAGCACCCAGACGAGCGTAAGCAAAAACTGACAAGGTAAAATCTTTGTATGATATTGAGTTATTCATACCAAAGCTATGTTTCGGTGTACGATTATACACTTGTTTATCGTCAACGGTTATTTTACCATCATCATTTGCATCTACTATTTTTATCGTTCCAACTTCGCCATAACCAGAGTCAAAACCAACAGTCTTGCCTGTTCTGGCCTCCCAATCCGTTTTATATTGGGCAAACTCACCTACTCCCCAACAACCGGCTGGTTTGTAGTCATAAAATATTTTTACTGGTTGTCCGACAATCTGACCTTCATTACCATTTAGATTCCTGGTAACTCCATCCGACAACGAAACAATTTCATCCTTGGAAGTAGAATACGTCCAGTTAATATCCCATGCAAAATCTTTTGTTTTAAACACTAATGTATTTAACGACACTTCAATTCCATGTCCTTTTGTATTACCTATATTTGATATAACACTAGTATAAACTGACGATGCTGGTGCAGCTTTTGGATACAACAAGTCGCTGGTACGAGAGATATAGAAATCAACACTACCCGAGATTCTATCTTTTAAGATACCAAAATCAACAGCAAAATCAGTTGCAGCAGTTGTTTCCCATTTCAAATCGCTATTCCCTAACGCACTCGGAAGATTCCCTGGGATACTTACTCCTCCTATATAGTAGTAAACTGGAATTTTGCTCAAAGTAGACATTGTTTGATAAGGATCTACAGCCGAATTTCCTGACACACCCCACGATGCTCTAAATTTCAGATTATCAAGCCAATTTACTTCTTTCAAGAACGTTTCTTCTTTCATTCTCCATGCAACAGCCGTCGAAGGGAAATAACCCCATTTATGACCGGCAGCAAGAGTTGATGCCCCGTCAGCACGGAGGGATGCTGTCAACAGATATTTTTCATTAAATTTATAATTCAAACGACCAAAATATGACAACATAGATTGTTTAATGTACGATGTTTCAGTTGTTGGAGCTAAAATTTTAGATAAATCGTAGAAAAGACTGGTATAATAATGTTCCTTACCACAATCACCATAAGTTTTTGTCGATTCATAAACACTCTGATTCATACTATGACCCAATAAACCTGTCAAATCATGTTTAGACCCGCCAAAATTGCTATTATAAGTCAACGTATTTTCCCATGTATAAGTCGTTTTATTTTCATACTGGGATGAAATATTACCAGTAGCAGGAGCCTGATACCTGGCTACGCTCTGAAAATCCTGATACAAGCCTGTTCGTGTATTTGAACGATCAAGCGCATATACCGATTTAAAAACCATATTTCTGATCGGATTGATTTCAAGATATCCATTTCCAAAAAAACGGGTTGATTGAATATTATTCTTTACAGCACCATCTATTTCGTCTAACAAAGGATTACAATGGGCTGCATATCTCGGATTTGGAGTTTCAAATATGGTTCCATCAGCTCTATAAGGATGTGTCATGCTGGTCATTTTCATTGCCTGACCAAAAACACTTGAATTACGTGCATCCCTATCTTTATAAGTAAACAAAACACTACTCCCAACTTTAAATATACGGCTGATTCTATGGTCAATACTCGTTTTCAGATTATACCGATCTTGTTTGTCGTTTTTCATTAATCCTTCTTCAAACATACCCCCGAGCGAGATACTAAAGTTTGTATTCTGGCTTCCTCCGGATACAGATGCCTCTACATTTTTAGTCGTTCCATTTTGTAACAAAATATCAAGCCAATCAGTATAAGATTTATCATTATAAATACTTATCTCGGTAAGATCTTCAAGCTTATAGGTCAAAACTTCTTCAGGAGTTTTATTACTTGTCCCCCAGTTACCGGAAGCTTTATCAGCAATATAATTTGCCTTATCTATCCAACGTTGAGCCTCTTTATCACCATACATAATTCGTGGCACATTAGTAGGAGAGTTTACTGATAAATAAGAATTTAAACTTACTTTAGTTGCTCCTGACTTTCCTCTCTTCGTGGTTATGATAATTACTCCATTAGCACCTTTAGTACCATAAATAGCGGTTGAAGAAGCATCTTTAAGCACATCCATCGATTCAATATCCGAAGGATTCAAATCGAGAGTTTTTCCATACTCAACTCCATCTACTAAAATAAGTGGATCGTTTGATGCCCTAATAGACCGATTTCCGCGAAGAGTAAGATTCAAACCAGCACCAGCTTCACCGCTTGTCTGTTGAATATCTAACCCGGAAACCTTGCCCTGCATAGATTGCATAGCATTACTGGAAGAGGTTTTCATAATTTCACCCGATTTAACGGATGCAACCGAGCCGGTTAAGTCGCGTCGTTTCACTGTTCCATAACCAACAACAACTAATTCATCGAGACTTTTCGAATCATCAATCATGGTCACATTAATAAGATTTCCTGTAATGGGAACCTCCTGCTTTTGCATTCCGATATAAGTAAACACGAGGCTTTTGGCATCTGTCGGGGCTTGAATGCTAAAAGTTCCATCTAACTTTGATACTGTTCCAATTGTTGTACCTTTTACAACAACTGAAACACCGATAATTGCTTCGCCTGAGGCGTCTTTAACTACACCTGTAATTGTTTTTGTTTGTGCCAATAGTATCCCATGCAGAGAAATGGCAACGACAAGAAACATCACACGTCTTAAAAGTGATTTGTCTTTCTTCATTTGTAATATAGTTTTAAGGGTTTTGTATATCTTCGAATTGATCTCAGATTTTAACTCGTAAATATACGCAACATTTATTTGAATTCATGTGGATTTTTTGACATCTTTTGTGTAAATAAAGGAAATAATAAACAATAAACATTTATTATTTGCTTAATAAACGAACAAAAACAATGCAAAATGGGGATGTATACTACAAAAGAGTGGTTATTTCCAGGTCCTCGATTCAAAACAAAGTGCAGAGATGGTAACCGAAACGATGTAGAATGGATAGATTACTGAAAGAAGGAAAGAATAAAACCAGAGGTATTTGATTTTAAAAAAGGGACGAATAAAATATAAGAAAATAATATCTGCAAGAAATTTTACTCCAAAAGTGATGAAAAATGCCATTAGAAGTGAGGGATAAATAAGTGAAGAAAATACCAGAATTATCAGCCAAAGAGAAATACTAAAGACTGTGCACGCCGTAAAAATTAACTGTGCATCTGTATATGCTGGTGATTTGGAAGCCCACCTTTTCCGTTGTTTAAAAAAAGCTGCCAACGTTTTTGCCGGTTCAGTAAATACAAATGCAGACTCTGATTTCAAAAACCGAATTACCCCACCTCGCTTTTTTATGCTTTGCAACAGGAAAATATCATCCCCCGACATGTGTTTATCAACCAATTCGGTTCTGCTTTGTATCCATGCTTCTTTGGTGAAAGCCAAATTAGCACCATTGCACAAAATAGGCATCCCCGCTCCGGCTGCTCCTGCACCTGAAGCAATCAATGTTTTGAATTCTAATGCCTGCAATCCAGCGAAAAGTGATTTACTATCCGTCAATTGAACCGGACAAATAATCAAATCACAAGAGTGACTTTGTTGGAAAAAGCAAATCGCTTTTAGCCAGTCGGGACCGGGTGTGCAATCTGCATCGGTAGTGATGATTAAACTTCCAGAGGCAGCCGTTATTCCTTCTTTCAAGGCATTTTTCTTACCACACAACTCAGCATTAATTACTTTTACATTTAGAAAAAATGTTCGAGCAGCTTCCATAACAGACATAGTAGCATCCGATGAATGGTCATTCACCAAAATCAATTCAAAATATTGGCAGCTCTGAATTTGCAGGCATGAGAGTAGTTTTGGTAGGTTTATTTCCTCATCTTTGCATGCTATCACTACAGAAACAGTTAAGCCAGAATGCAAATTTACATTTTCAACTGGTTCAAATAGTGGTACTCTCCTCCACCCAACTATGAAAACAAATACCATAGCAGTGTACAAAACACAAATTAAGATGCTGATCAGAACAATATACATATTGGGGTTTCGTAAAACACTATTACTTGTTTCAAAGATATCAAAAAAATTGCATAAAAAAAGCACACTAAAATAGTGTGCTTCTAAATATCTTCTTAAAAATCAATTTCCTTTACATTTTTCACAAAAACCCATATAAGAAATTTCCACTGCATCAATCTTAAAAGGGGTATCACGTGGTATTTGAAACAAGCTTGGTTTCAAATCGAAAATATCATGCACTTTACCGCAGCCTTTACAAATAAAATGAGCATGAGCAGAAATATCCACATCATAGCGAGCATTTTTTTCATCGATTACTAAAGCACGAACGGCACCTTTTTCTACAAAGATATCGAGCGTATTATAAACTGTTGTTTTCGACAAAGTAGGCATAGAAGGACTTAGCGCAAGATAAATCTCGTCAATAGTCGGATGCGTTCTATTGTTCAACAAGTAATCCATAACAGCTGTTCGTTGAACAGAAGGTTTGATAGAGTGCTTGCGCAAATATTCGTGTGATTGCAATGTTGTGAACATGGCTTCGGGTTTTATTTATGAAATGAATACAAAGGTAAATAGATTACAGCACTATGCATGTTAATATATGTTATTTAGTCGAAAAATAACTCAAAACAACAACACATTAACCACTCCATTCGTTTTTATACTAATTTAGTCAATCAAAAAGGTCGCGATAAAATTAATCATCACGACCTTTTATTTATAAGAAGTTGAAATTCAACAATTACAATACATTGATTTCTTTCAATACATCGTTTGTAGCGCGTACTGCAGCAGCACTTTTCGCAAACAATGCAGCTTCTTCAGCGTTCAGTTTGTAATCAATAATTTCTTCGATTCCGTCTTTACCAATCACTACAGGTACACCGATACAGATATCGCTTTGACCATATTCACCTTCAAGATAAGTACAGCAAGGAATAATTTTCTTTTGATCGTGGATAATTGATTCAACTAAATAAGCTGCAGCAGCTCCCGGAGCATACCATGCAGAAGTACCCAATAAACCGGTCAAAGTAGCACCACCAACCATAGTATCAGCAACAACTTTGTCTAAAGTAGCTTTATCAAGTACATCAGCTACCGGGCGACCTTTATAAGAAGCAAAACGAGTTAAAGGAATCATAGTAGTATCACCGTGACCTCCGATAACCAAACCTTCAACTTCAGTTGGGTTAGCGTTCAATGCTTTGCTTAAATAGCATTTGAAACGTGAGCTATCCAATGTTCCACCCATACCAATCACCTTGTTTTTTGGAAGGCCTAATGATTTATATGCCAAATATGTCATTGTATCCATAGGGTTACTTACCACTACGATAATTGCATTTGGAGAATATTTCAGAATATTTCCTGCAACACTTTTCACAATACCTGCATTTACGCCAATCAACTCTTCGCGGGTCATACCTGGTTTACGAGGAATACCTGAGGTGATAACCACAACATCAGAATTTGCAGTTTGAGCATAATCGTTAGTACAACCAACGATTGTAGAATCAAAACCTAACAAAGACGCAGTTTGAAGCATATCCAAAGCTTTACCTTCAGAGATACCTTCTTTCACATCGAGCATAACTACTTGGTCAGCCACTTCATTGAATAACAAAACATTTGCACATGTGGCACCTACATTTCCGGCACCTACTACGGTTACTTTTGACATAATAATAATTTATTTTTTAAAGTTCGAATTATCTTTTTCTAAAATTTCAAGGCAAAGATACATATATATATTGATTAGAGAAAAATTTCTTTAATAATTTTATAAATAAAAAAGCTGTTTTGTAGATTAAAGATGTAGGAGAAAAAAGCTGTCTGTTTATATAAGTTTTTTTGTACCTTTGTGGTCGGAAAAATGAACAAAAGTTCGATCTTCTTTTTGAACTTAAAAAGCACCAAAGCTTTTACTGATTAGACTTTTATCATTTTTTAGCGAATTGTCACTTCAGAATATCTAACTTCAATAATATAACAACATGCAAACAATTGACAAATTTGATTTTGCCGGAAAGAAGGCAATCGTTCGTGTGGACTTTAATGTTCCTTTGAACAAAGAAACTGGTGCCGTTACAGACGATACCCGTATTCGTGGAGCATTGCTAACCATTAAGAAAATTCTTGCGGATGGCGGTTCAGTAATTTTGATGTCGCACATGGGTCGTCCAAAACAAAATCCAGATCCTAAATTTTCATTGAAACAAATCATCTCAGCTGTTGAAGACCGTTTGGGAATGAAAATTCAATTTGCCGAAGATTGCGGTAATGCTGATGCTCAAGCTGCAGCATTGAAAGCAGGCGAAGTTCTTTTGCTAGAAAACCTACGTTTCTACGAAGAAGAAGAAGGTAAACCTCGTGGCGAATTTGCTACTGAAGAAGAAAAGAAAGAAGCTAAAAAAGCATTGAAAGCAAAACAAAAAGAATTTGCTAAGAAATTAGCCAGTTACGCTGATGTTTATGTAAATGATGCATTCGGAACAGCTCACCGTGCACACGCTTCTACAGCTGTTATTGCTGAATATTTTTCTGCAGAAAACAAAATGTTCGGTTTCTTGATTAACAGCGAATTAATTGCAATGGACAAAGTATTGAAAGAAGCTAAGGCTCCTTTTACTGCTATCATGGGAGGCGCTAAAGTTTCTGATAAAATCATGATTATCGAAAACTTGCTTGACCGTGTTCAAAACCTCATCATTGGTGGTGGTATGACGTATACTTTCATCAAAGCTCAAGGCGGAGAAATAGGTAACTCACTTTGCGAAGTAGACAAACTTGATCTTGCACTTGAAATTTTGAACAAAGCAAAAGCAAAAGGTGTAAACGTTTATATTCCTACTGATGCTGTAAATGCCGATAAATTTGCAGCAGACGCAGCTACTTGCATTTCAAAAACCGACGAAACTCCTGCCGGATGGATGGGATTGGATATTGCTGATGAAACTATTGCAACTTTCAGCGAAGTAATTGCCAACTCAAAAACAGTGCTTTGGAATGGTCCAATGGGTGTATTTGAAATGGAAAAATTCGCGAAAGGAACAACTGCTATCGCTCACGCCGTAGCAACTGCAACTGCCAACGGAGCATTCTCATTAATTGGTGGTGGTGACTCAGTAGCAGCTATCAATAAAAACAATTTGGCTGACAAAGTTAGCTACGTTTCGACAGGTGGTGGTGCTATGCTGGAATACATGGAAGGTAAAGTTCTTCCGGGTATCGAAGCTATCCGTGGATTCTAAGAAATAGAATTTGATATATTTAACGGAGTGTAACAGAACGTTGCACTCCGTTTAATTTCTACCAAAAGAATGTGCTAAATAATCATTTACACAGACAATTGCTCTTATGGTTTCAGACTCCCTAAACATTAAAAATCAACCGGAATCATTATCATCCATCTTTAAATGGATGCCAACCTGTGCGCTGATTATTGATAAAAACGGGATTATCGTGGAGGTAAATGAGCAAGCCATCCGTTTTTTTAAAGCTTCTACTCAGGAGGATTTTATCTTTGATAAGCAAAATATCAAAAACATGATAATAGACTATCATCGCGCCAACGAATTGATAGACAGCATAAAAAAGAACAAAACAATCACCGACAAAGAAATTCTGCTTCGTCGCTTTGATAAAACCATCGCAAGCGTCGACATGAATGCCTGCACATTCCCTGATCATCCCAACTGGATACTTATTCAATTCAAGGAGACCTTTCTGCACAGTCAGGACATTCTAAACGAGCTCTCGCAAGCCTATAAACGCGAAGCACTTCGCCTGAAACCCTATCTGAACAAACCGGGAAAAGAAGCATTAGAACAAATGATTATTTCAAACATACTGGATGAAGTAACCAAAAACAAACCAACCCGAAACGATCAGGTAAAAGTAGTCGGCGAAGAGCGAATTAGCCTTCTTACCCAAACATTTCCTCAATTATCCAACAGCGAAATTTTGCTCTGTGGATATTTTTCATTGAAAATGTCGATAGACAACGTGGCACATCTTACCGGAAAAACACCGAACTGTCTACGCGTGGCTTTTCATAGAATTCTGCGAAAAACCACTTACAAAACCGGAAAAGAGTTTCTCAGAGCATTGGAAACAATAAAGTAATCAGTAACAACTATTCCTCCCAAATACTTTTGGCTGTATAACTTCCATTGGGCAGTATGCAAAAAGCCGCAACAGAATTGCGATAATTTCGTTCTAATCCACTCACCTGTTCAAAGTCCGCAGCACTCAATCGAACATTTACAGATTCAAAATTCTCTTTTATCCGTTCAGCATTCGTCGACTTTGGAATTACCGAAATACCTCTCTGCATCCCCCAGGCCAAAAGAATCTGCGCCGGAGTGCAATTATTTCGGTCAGCCATCTCTATCACCACCTTCTCACGCGTTAATCCTGCCTGACTATTTATCAAATAATGACTACCCAAAGGCGAATAAGCCGTTAGCAGAACATTATTCCCGGCACAGTACTCCACCAACTCTTGTTGACCAAGATAAGGATGCAGCTCTACCTGATTTACTTCAGGAGCAATCGTAGCATTGGTTATCATTTGCTTTAATTTGGGGATATTGAAGTTAGACACACCAATATGTTTTGTAAGGCCTGTTTTTTGAGTTTCCTCAAAGGCTTTCCATGTTTCTATAAGTGGCATTTCAGTCAGCGAAATCAAATCATCAGCAGTCTTAGCCTGCTCGTGGCCAGTTTTAAAAGCCACCGGCCAGTGAATTAAATACAAATCAAGATAATCAAGCTGCAAATCTTTCAATGACCTGCGGATAGCCAATTCAACACGTTCAGGCGCATGGTCGCTGTTCCAAAGTTTGGAGGTAATGAAAAGTTCCTCGCGTTTTACAATACCCGTTTCGAATGCAAATTGCAGTGCCTTACCAATCTCAGCTTCGTTACCGTAGATGTAGGCACAGTCGATATGTCGGTAACCGCACTTCAAAGCAGCAATCACCGCATCATACACTTCGTTTCTTTTGGACAGCCAGGTACCAAGCCCTAAATTGGGCAACACATCACCATTTTTAAACAATAATTGTTTCATCATGAGTCGTTTTATAAATTACTATAAAATAAAACAAGGCGTTGAAATAAAAATTTCAACGCCTTGAATATATAAATATAAAATATGAATTGTAGAATTACAAATTAGCTCAATTTAGCTAACGCTTCTTTAATCCATCCAAATGCTTTTACCAGATTTTCGTCCGAAGTAGCGTATGACATGCGAATGCAGTTAGGAGCACCAAATGCGTCACCACCTACACAAGCGACATGGCCTTCTTCCAATAAATACATAGCCAGGTCGCCTGATTTTTCAATAACTCGTCCATTGTACGATTTACCAAAGTAAGAGCTACAATCAGGGAAAACATAAAACGCACCCTGAGGATCGTTGGTTTTCAAACCAGGAATCTGACGAGCCAAATCAACCACCAGTTTCTTGCGACGCTCGAAAGCTACACGCATAGTCTCCACACAACTTTGATCACCGGTATAAGCTGCTTCTGCAGCTTTTTGAGTGATAGAACATGGACCTGAGGTATATTGACCTTGTAGGGTATTGCAAGCAGCAGCAATCCATTTAGGAGCAGCAATCCAACCCAAGCGCCAACCTGTCATGGCATATCCTTTAGAAACGCCGTTGATAATAACTACGCGATCGCGAACGTTTTCGAACTGAGCAATACTTTCGTGGCTACCCAAATAGTTGATATGTTCGTAAATTTCGTCAGAAAGAATAATGATATTCGGATACTTAGCCAATACGTCGGCTAGTCCTTTTAATTCTTCTTTGCTATAAACACTTCCTGTAGGATTGGAAGGTGAGCAAAGAATAATAGCTTTTGATTTTGGAGTAATGGCAGCTTCGAGTTGCGCAGGTGTAATTTTGAAGTCCTGCTCTATTCCGGCATATACTTCAACGGTAGTACCATCGGCAATCTTTACCATTTCAGGGTAACTAACCCAATATGGAGCAGGTACAATGACTTCGTCACCCTTGCTGATAATGGCCATAATCACATTACAAACCGATTGCTTGGCACCGTTTGAACAAACAATTTGTTCCGGTTTATAGTCCAAGTCATTTTCCGACTTCAACTTTGCACAAATAGCATTGCGTAATGCAGGATAACCCGGCACTGGAGAATAAAAAGAAAAGTTGTTATCCACAGCTTGTTTAGCTGCTTCTTTAATGTGAGCCGGCGTGTTGAAATCTGGTTCACCAACACTAAGATTAATCACATCGAAACCCTGAGCTTTTAACTCATTACTTTTCTGGGACATGGCAAGCGTTTCCGAAGGAGAAAGAGCTGCCAAACGTTCTGATACTGGAAACATAGTTTGTATGTGTTTTTTATTATTATTTCGGCACAAAAGTAATCAAAAAAAACGAATTAGATAGATTACAAGGCCTTTCGTTGTTAGTTTATTTTGGATTGAACGCTTTTCGTATCAAGTTTGTTCGTCAACAATTATTTGGCAATAAAGTATCACAGTTTCCAATATCAACAAACTCAAGAGAACAATTTTGTTCTATAAACTTATCTCCAAATCGTTAAACGGTATATTTGGAAAATTTGCTCATCACCCGTTCATAATAGGTTTTAGACACCGGTATATCGGGCGTACTATCCGTATCCAGCTCTAAGAAAATACCTTCCTTGGTTTTCCGCAACACTTTTACTTTATCAAGATTTACAATATAAGAACGGTGACAACGAACCAATGGGCTATCTTTTGTCAGATTTTCTTCCATCCACTTCAAGGAGTTACGGATAAGATAATGAGACAGCTTGGATTTATTAAGATAATGAATGGTAGCATAATTATCGGCCGAATCTACATAAAGTAGGTTTTCCAGCATAATTGATATTTTAAGTTCACCCTTCTCGTCGGGAAAAGCAACTAAATTCTTTTTCGCAACCTCAACATTTGGCTCAGCTTTAGCTAATTTTTCGAGCAGGTTATTTTTATCGCGCCACGAAAAATACAGCCACAGAATTGCGTAAGGAAGCAAAAGTACCAGGCTTGTATTAATTGTAGACTGACGGAAAATTTCCAGAATATCCCTATTAAGACCTTCTTTAGGAATATATTTTGAAAAAAGAGTATAGAACAACGACATGGCAACTATCTCCACCAGTATCCAAATCAGATATTGCCAAAGGTAAAGATCGTTCTTTTTGGTGTATGCCAACATTATAAGACGGCTAACTACCACCACCAGCATACCTGTAAGAATAATAAGACTTGAAAAGAAGAAATACTTGAAATCGGATATATGCGGATACCAACCACGCGACCCGAATGGTTGAAAGATATTTATAAACAGTAAGGCAAAAGTTGCAGTAAGCAATATCAACCGAACGACATTGCTTTTTTCGTAAAGATAGGCTGGAATTTTTGTGTTCATAATTTATAGCACGTTGCGAAAAGCAGTTGCAAAGGTATGTTATTCTACTCAAAGAAACAACATCTCGTCCCAAGCATCCAAATTTTCGCCCCTACATTCGAAATTTAGCCCCATATTACGCCTATTTATCCCAATTGTCAAACAAACTCAACACTTAATAGACTGTAAATGTTTTATATACTTACTTTGCATTCGAAATTATTTATAAAATAATATGAATTACACTCAACGTTATCAAGAACTCAACAGTCAATTTCAATTAGGAATTGATACACATTTAGATACATCAAATATCGACATCCGCTTCTTTAAGTTTAAGAGTCAATCCGGATCAAGAAGCAATGAAAACATTTGGGTAAATCCTACCGATATGGTCATTGGTGAGAATATCGAATTTAGTTATCCGGTTTTTATCCCGAGTGGAAAACAGCAAACCGGCGAAGCTATTTTACTTCTACATGGACTTAACGAACGGAACTGGAGCAAATACCTGACATGGGCAGAATATCTATGCAGCGAAACAGGGAAAGCAGTTATCCTGTTCCCAATAGCATTTCATGTAAACCGGTCTCCTCAGAGTTGGTCGAATCCACGTAATTTGAGAGACATATTGGATTTCCGCCGCAAAAAAAATGGTGAAGATCGCTGTTTAAGTTTTGCCAATGTAACCTTCAGCGAAAGGGTTTGTGAAGAACCTTACCGTTTTTACCGCTCCGGTCGCCAAACAGTAAATGACCTGACGCAACTCTTCGGAGATATAAAACAAGGTCTGCATCCTGCGTTTAAAGCAAATACGAATATTGATATTTTCGCCTATTCCATTGGCGCTTTTTTGGCAGAGATAATACTGTTTTCAAACCCAAAGAATTTATTCTCGTCATCCAAATTATTTTTATTTTGTGGAGGTGGCGTTTTCAGCTCTATGTTCGGACAGTCACGCAGCATCATGGATACATCGGCTTACAAAAGTCTGTTTCAATACTATCTGCACGAATTCACTGAAAAAGTAAAATTGGGATCTATGCGCGATAAAATATTCGAGTCATTTTGCAGTATGATTTCCTCGGAACGCTACAAGAGCGAAAGAGAACAGTTTTTCAGAAGATTAGAAACCAGACTGGAAGGAATATCATTGGTAAAAGACAAAGTAATGCCGTATTTAGGCATCGAAGAAGCGTTGGGTAAAAATATTGCCGACAGTAGAATTACTAAAATGGATTTTGCTTTTGAATACAACCATGAGAATCCATTTCCAATCTGCGCACATACAAACTCAACGGAAGTAGATAATTCGTTTAATGCCGTTTTTGAAAAAGTAGTAGCATTCTTCAAATAGTTCGTGTTAGTTTTGCAACGAAAATGTCGGAATCTTTTGATTTCGGCATTTTTTTTGCTATGAGAGGTCGTTCATCCTTAGTTTGAATTATATTTGCATTCAAATACTCAAAGCAAAATGGATATATTTCTGATAATTGTTGCAGGCATATTGCTAATCGTTGGTTTTCTGGGCTGCATAATACCGGTGCTACCGGGCACTCCACTTAGTTATTTGGGCATCCTACTACTTCATATCACCTCCAAAGTCGAATTTTCAATACCATTTTTAATCCTTTGGGCATTCATTGTGATTGCCGTTCAAGTTTTGGACTATCTTATTCCGATTTGGGGAACTAAGAAGTTTGGCGGAAGTAAATGGGGCGTATGGGGAAGTATGATTGGCATGACAATTGGCTTGTTCTTTGGACCAATCGGAATCATTCTCGGGCCATTCATTGGTGCACTGACAGGCGAATTACTTGCAGGAAAAACGAGCAAAGAGGCGATTATAGCAGGTTTCGGATCGTTCATCGGATTTATATTCGGAACAATTATAAATTTGGTGGTTGCCGGGTTTTTAATATTTTATTCTGTACAAGCACTGGTCAGTTAACAGTGAGCAGTAAAAAACAGTAAGCAGTGAGTAGTAAGCAGTAAAAAGAATCGCCCCAAAATGTTTGACTTTTGGGGGCGATTCTTTTTATTTAATTATTTCTAGCTTAATTTTTCGAGAGCTTCTTCCAACGAAACCAAGCCCTGCTCGCCGGATTTCATGTTTTTGAGCATTACTTTTCCTTCGTTCATTTCCGTTTCACCCACTATGGCCACAAACGGTATGCGCTTATTATCGGCGTAGGTCATTTGCTTTTTCATTTTAGCGGGTTCTGGATACACTTCGGCATTGATTCCTTTCCCGCGTAAAGCACTCAACCACGGCAAACAATACAGCAATTCCTTTTCACCAAAGCTCACAAACAATACCTGCGTTTGCTCCAGTGAAGTTTCAGGATATAATTTCAATTGATTGAGCACGTCGTATATTCGATCGGCACCAAACGAAATACCCACACCCGAAACACCTTCCAAACCAAAAACACCTGTCAAATTATCGTAACGACCGCCACCGGTAATGCTGCCAATCTCTACATCCAATGCTTTTACTTCAAAAATAGCTCCGGTGTAATAATTTAGTCCGCGTGCCAACGTTAAGTCCAGTTCTATCTGCGTTTGCACTTTCATGGCTTCGCAAAGTCCAAAGATTGTTTCGAGTTCTGCAACACCTTTCAATCCAACTTCTGAATCGGCCAGCACCGTTTTCAATTGATTCAGCTTTTCGGTATTCGTTCCACTTAGCTTCAAAATTGGTTGAAGTTTAGCAATAGCCTCAACAGAAATACCTTTCGAAGCAATTTCTTCGTTTACTTTTTCGAGCCCGATCTTATCCATTTTATCAATGGCAACGGTTATATCGGTAATTTTTTCGGCTTCGCCAATGATTTCAGCAATACCCGAAAGAATTTTGCGATTATTTATTTTCAGGCAAACATTTATTTTCAACCTACGATACACCTCATCCACTATCTGTATCAATTCCAATTCATTGAGCAATGAGTCACTTCCCACTACATCCACATCGCATTGATAAAACTCACGGTAGCGACCTTTTTGAGGACGGTCGGCACGCCAAACCGGTTGAATCTGATAGCGTTTGAATGGGAATGAAATCTCATTTTGGTGTTGCACCACAAAGCGTGCGAAAGGAACCGTTAAGTCATAACGCAATCCTTTTTCCGAGATTTTATTGGTTAGCTTTACACTATTGCGTCCAAGCAATTCTTCATCATTCAAACCGTTCATATAATCGCCCGAATTCAGAATTTTGAAAAGTAGTTTATCGCCTTCTTCGCCGTACTTACCCATCAAGGTGGATAGGTTTTCCATAGCAGGCGTTTCTATTTGTTGAAATCCGTAAAGACGAAAAACATCTTTTATGGTATTGAATATGTAATTTCTATTCGCCATTTCTTGTGGCGTAAAATCGCGTGTTCCTTTAGGAATGGAAGGTTTTTGCATGTTTCGTTTATTTTACCACTAAGGCACTAAATGCACAAAGTTACACTAAGTATATTTATTTTACTATCTCTTTTAAAATCAGTTCCGTTGCACCGGTATTTTGTTTCACGTATTCTCCCGCCTTTGTTCCCGCAGCATTATCTTTCAAAAGCGCATCTATTTGAGCTTCAAAGATAACATAATTGGATATTGAGAAAGCACCACCTATCGCTATCAGTTCACGCGCTTCACGGAATTTTTGATAGTTGGGTCCAAAGACAACCGGAATGCCATAAACCGCAGCCTCCAGTGTATTGTGAATTCCCACTCCAAATCCACCTCCGATGTATGCCACATTAGCATAACGATAGATAGACGAAAGAATTCCGATAACATCCACTACCAGGCAATTGGTCGATTTCAGGTTATCTGCATTCGCATCAGAATAGCGAACAAAGCTACCATTGAGCAGTTTGGATATTTCGGTAATGTGCGCAGCGTGAATTTCGTGCGGTACGAGAATCAATTTAACACCGGGATGAAGTTTAAGATAACGAACCAGTAATTCTTCATCTTTGGCCCAGGTACTACCCGCAACAATAACCTTTTCACCATCCTTTACAAACTCCTCTATCAATGGAAGTTGCTTTGCTTGTGTATATAAATCGTAAACCCTGTCAAAGCGAGTGTCACCTGCCACTGAAACATTGCTTATATCGTAATGTTGCAATAACTCCTGAGATACTTTATCCTGAACAAAAATATGCTTGAAGGTTTTCAACAAACTTTTATACCATTTACCATAGCTCTTAAAAAATACCTGCTCGGGACGAAAAATAGCAGAAATACTAAATACCGGCACATTTGCAGCTTGTAACTCCAACAAATAATTTGGCCAGAATTCGTATTTAACAAAAATGGCCTTTGACGGTTTAACCAGATTCACAAAATCCCGGGCATTTCCGGGGGTATCTAAAGGCAAATACGAAACAATGTCTGCACCGGTATAATTTTTCCGCACCTCATAGCCAGATGGAGAAAAGAAAGTCAACAGAACTTTAGCCGTTGGATTTTCTTTTTTCAATTGTTCAATAACCGGGCGTCCCTGCTCAAACTCACCCAAAGATGCAGCATGAAACCATACATATTGAGCATTTGGTTCCACTTTCTCTTTCAAAATCCCGAAAGCCTGCTGTTGTCCTTTATTCAGCAACCGCGCTTTTTCGTTGAAAATCGAAGCTATCGAAACTAAAACTCTGAAAAGGTAAATGCCTATTGAATAGATTATTTTCATGCGTTCATTTTTATTTTTTAGATAGTTGTCGCATGGAACTCGTAATGAACATGGTCTTTGGTTTAAATGCATGTTCAAATGCTCGTTTCATAGTATTAAGAATAAAAACAAGAAAAAAAGAAGAGGCATTTCAAAACTAAATTTGAAACGCCTCTTTAAGTTTTGAAAGTCAGAATTATTTTCTGATACCCAACTCTTTAATAATTGCACGGTAGCGATTGATTTCGGTATTCTTCAAATAATTAAGAAGACGACGACGTTTTCCTACCAAGATAACAAGAGCGCGTTCTGTACTATAATCTTTTTTGTTTATCTTCAAGTGTGAAGTCAAATGATTAATACGGAATGAGAACAAAGCGATTTGGCCTTCTGCAGAACCAGTATCAGTTGTTGATTTTCCGTGTTTCGCAAAGATTTCTTGTTTAATTTCAGGCGTTAAATACATACTATTTATTAAATAAATGTTTAAAAATACAAACTTAGCAATGCACACATCGCAAAACTACACGTTTAATTTTGAGCTCGCAAAGATAGATATTTTATTCTGAATAACAAAACCGTTAGTTCCTTTTTCTTGAAAAAACATCCCGTAATGAGCCATCTGCCCATTTTATTGATTTTTTTTCAATGTAAAGTTGGAAAAGAATAGTTACACTTACTCCTATAAACGACCCGGCCAACAAGTCTACCACAAAATGCTGAGACAAGTACACCCTAGAAAAACCGACCAACACTGCCAATATAAAGTACAGAAACTGAAGTGCTTTATTTTTTGTAAAGTAAGCGAGCACCAGAAAGAACGCGAAAGCAGAAGTAGTGTGACCGGATGGGAAACTGTTATGAACATACAACTTTACGCCTTCAATTTTGTGCAAATGGACATTTGGATAATTATCGGCAAAATACTTAAATGGTCGTGGCTCATTCCAAATTCGCTTAATACTTTGAGCAATTAAGCCCGTGCTAAGCTGGGTAATCAACATAGTCAAAGCGATGCGATAACGATAAAAAAGTAAAACACCTATCACATAGAAAGGGATATTACCGCCGACTTCGGTATAGTATTTAAAAAAAACATCTCCGGTCTCAGTATAAAACGAAACCATACGAAGGTGCAAGGCACCTTTATCATTAAATAAGATAAGCAAACTAACAGCCAGCGCAAAAATGATGTACGGGATGTAAAATCCGGAATATTTTTTGAAATGCGTCATATATTTAGTTGCGGGTTAACGAATAAACTATGTATTAGATTTTAGTACTTCTCAATATTTGTCTTTTCCCCGGAGGACCCGGCAAACGCTCTACCTGAAATCCGGCAGATTGCATTGCACGACGAACAACGCCTTTGGCACAATAAGTTGCAAGAACTGCACCGGGATTGCATTGAATAAATATTTTCTCAAAAAGCTCCATCGACCACATTTCAGGCTGTTTCTCGGGCGAGAAAGCGTCAAAATAAACAACATCAAACATTTCATTGAAGTTAAACTGAGTAAAGTCTGCTTCAGTTTTTGTGAGCCAAAAATTCGAACCTATTTGCACCTCCTCTCCCCAAACAGAAGTCTGCAGCAGCTCAAAACTCTCACGGCTTACGGTCGGAAATGCTTCGGGATAATTAAGTTGCAACGCTTTCCCAACTTCTACAGGATATTTTTCGAGCGAGGTGTAGTGAATCTTCTTATCACTCCGCTCCGCCTCTATCATAGTCAGAAATGCATTCAAACCCGTCCCGAATCCGATTTCCAACACACGGACTTCAGTCTTGGCACATTGTTTCAACGCTGCTTCGATAAAAATATGTTTCGACTCTTGAACTGCTCCGTGCGTAGAATGGTAACATTCGTCGATAGCAGGCACAAAAAGTGTATGCGAACCATCCTCCGTAATTATCAATTCAGAATTCATAATGCTAAATACATAATTATTTGTTTGCAAAAGTAATCAATAAAGACTTAAAAAAAGAACAACCACCACTCTAAAGAGAATAGCGGTTGCCCAATTATGAATTATTCATTATGAATTATTCGTTACAATTTAATAATTAGTCTTTTCTACTTCGAAATAAGCTTGTGGATGTGCACATGTCGGGCATGCTTTTGGAGCATCTTTGCCTACGTGAACGTGTCCACACTCACGACATTGCCATGTTGTTTCTTCTTCACGAGAAAATACAGTACCCTCTTCAACACGTGCTTGTAGAGTGCGGTAGCGTTTTTCGTGCTGTGCTTCTACGGCAGCAATTTTACGCCATGTTGCAGCAATATTAGAAAAACCTTCGGCTTCAGCAACATCAGCAAAGTGAGGATACAGATCAGTCCACTCTTCATTTTCGCCGTTAGCAGCTTCTTTTAAATTTTCAGCAGTAGTAGAAATAATACCTGCAGGATATGATGCAGTAATTTCAACCATTCCACCTTCTAAATAGCTAAAAAACTTTTTAGCATGTTGTTTTTCTTGCTCAGCTGTTTCCAAAAAGATGGCAGCAATTTGTTCAAAACCTTCTGTTTTTGCCACTTTAGCAAAATAAGTGTAACGCATACGAGCCTGACTTTCACCGGCAAACGATTTGAGTAAATTCTTTTCGGTTTCTGTTCCTTTAATACTTTTCATTGTTGTGGTAATTAAATGATTACTATAATTTATTATCTATTTACTTTAGTATTTTGCGGTTTTCAACTTCGTGAAGAACTTTCATTTGCTGAATTGCGACTCTATTCAACTTTACTAAACGCTCGCTCTGTGCCAAACCCTCATTAATAAAAACCGCATTCAGGTTTTCCATATTCGACAGACAAATCAACTCATTGATGGTGGCATAATCTCTAATATTACCTTTTAGATCAGGATTTTCATCTCTCCACTGCTTGGCCGTAATTCCAAACAAAGCCATATTGAGAACATCTGCTTCACTCGCATAAACTACTGATATTTGGTAATGAGTCAATTCTACCGGTATCAAATTTTGCTTAATAGCATCGGTATGAATATGATAGTTTATCTTTGAAAGCTCCCGTTTAGCCGACCAACCTAGTTTTTTATGCTCATCTTCTTTAAGACGTTGAAATTCTTTGAGTAGATATAGCTTAAATTCGGTACTAACCCACGACGAAAATTCAAATGCAATATCTTTATGTGCAAAAGTTCCACCTTTACTGCCCGTTTTTGTCACTAGCCCTATTGCGTTTGTCAATTCAACCCACCTTGTAGGACTCATTGTAAACGCGTTAGTTCCAGCCTCCAACATAAGGGGGTCGAATTCGACCCTTTTAAAATGCTCATTATTCAAGCTTTCCCATAACCCTAAAAATTGTAGGGTCATTTTACTTCTCAACCAGTTTTTTACAACATCCTTCGGTTCCAGGGGATTTTTAATTCTTGCAATATCAGTAATACAAATATAATCTGCATCACATACCTTTAGCACCCTAACTTGTGTGCCATTTACATCCAA
The DNA here is from genome assembly GCA_963664445.2 of uncultured Paludibacter sp. Lineage (GTDB taxonomy): Bacteria > Bacteroidota > Bacteroidia > Bacteroidales > Paludibacteraceae > Paludibacter. The sequence continues at coordinate 928,395 of CAXXUM010000005.1, read as the reverse complement.
TACTTCTTTTTGATTTGACATAACATTGCAATCATTAAATCAAGACTAGAGTCAATTTAAACCTTTACATTAAATCATCTTCAACTTAAAACACGGGATATTGAACAGAGACGTATTCGAATTCCAAAGTTAGGTATTTTTGATTAACAGACAAATAAAACATTGAATTATTTCTATTTACTTTGAAAATTGATTCATCCTTTAAAATCCGTATCTTTGTGCCCGAAAACAAAAATGAATTTATGGCAAGTTACATGCAAGTAGAGAATCTGACCAAATCGTTTGGCGACCATCTGCTTTTTGAAAATATATCATTCGGCATTGCCGACAATCAACGAGTGGCTTTGATAGCCAAAAATGGAGCAGGAAAAACAACGTTGCTCAATATCATTGCCGGAAAAGAAGATTATAAAAACGGCAACATCACTTTTCGTCGCGATCTGCGTGTTGGGTATTTGGATCAAGACCCCGATTTTCCGAAAGAACTGTCGGTACTCGATGCTTGTCTGCAAACTGACAATGAAGCGGTGCGCACCATTGCGGCTTATGAACATTGTATGCTATCGGAAAACCACGAGGGGCTAGATGAGATCCTGTCGCAAATGGATTTACACAAGGCATGGGACTACGAAACACGCATCAAACAGATTTTGGGCAAACTAAAAATCACCAATTTCGAACAAAAGATTGGTAAGTTATCGGGAGGACAACTGAAACGCGTGGCACTGGCCAACGTATTGATTGCAGAACCGGATTTATTGATTTTGGATGAGCCAACCAATCACCTGGACTTAGAAATGATTGAATGGTTGGAAGATTTTTTGAAACGTTCCAGCATGGCTTTGCTCATGGTGACACATGACAGGTACTTCCTCGACCGCGTTTGTACGAACATCTACGAAATTGACCATCAGGCTCTATACCAATACAACGGAAACTACAGCTATTATCTGGAAAAACGCCAAGAACGGTTAGAATCGTTTAATGCAGAGAGTGAACGTGCTGTAAATTTATATCGCAAGGAGTTGGAATGGATGCGCCGTCAACCGCAAGCAAGAGCCACTAAAGCAAAATCGCGCCAGGATAGTTTCTACGAAATTGAAGAACGAGCCAAACTACGCCGAAACAACGACAAAGTGCAGCTGGACGTAAAAGCGAGCTACCTTGGCTCTAAAATATTTGAAGCCAAGTACATTACCAAAGCGTACGGCGATCTGAAGATCCTCGACAATTTTTATTACAACTTTGCCCGCTACGAAAAGATGGGTATAGTAGGGAAAAACGGAACCGGGAAATCGACCTTCCTGAAAATGTTATTGGGCGAAGTAAAACCCGACAGTGGCAGCTTTGATGTCGGCGAAACGGTTGTTTTTGGTTATTACAGTCAGGATGGATTGGCTTTCGACGAACAGATGAAGGTTATTGATGTGGTACAAGACATTGCGGAAGAAGTTGATTTGGGCAATGGCAAAAAAATGTCGGCTTCGCAATTCCTGTTACATTTCCTTTTCACCCCCGAAACACAATACAATTACGTGTACAAACTAAGTGGTGGCGAGAAACGTCGTTTGCACCTTTGTACTGTTTTAATGCGCAACCCTAACTTTTTGGTACTCGATGAGCCGACCAATGATTTGGACATTGTAACTCTGAATATTCTTGAAGAGTATTTGCAATCGTTCAAAGGCTGTGTAATCGTGGTGAGTCACGACCGTTACTTTATGGATAAAGTGGTAGATCACCTGATGGTATTCAAAGGCAATGCCGAACTTAAAGATTTCCCCGGCAACTACACTGACTTCCGCGAGTGGAACGAGTTGATAGAGGAACAAGAGCGCGAAGAAAAGAAGGCGGCAAAAGCAGAATTGCAAAATGCGAAGGTAGAGGCAGCAAAACCGGAACCGGTCGCAAAAGAGAAAACAAAAAAACTTAGTTTCAAGGAGAAACAAGAATTTGAAGCGTTGGAAAAAGAAATACCTGCACTGGAAGCCGAAAAAGCAGATATTGAAAATCAACTTGCTTCGGGGTCTTTATCGAGCGACGAAATTATCAAAGCTTCCCAACGTTTTGGAGAGCTGGGTGACATTATCGACGAAAAAACCATGCGTTGGTTGGAATTGAGCGAAATGTAAGGTCTAAAATTCAACTTCTCCAAAGGTTAGAACTTCGGAGAAGTTGAATATAATTATCGCTTAAGCATGCGGGCAAAAACGGGTTCTTTCTGGATTACTACTGTCACATAAACAGCCATTAACGCAGTTGCAGGCAAAAGCTTTAGCCAGTGATTGTGAATTGGAATAAGCGTTCCGATAACCCACAAACCGATACTAAGTCCGATATACATCAAGATACGTGATAATTGATAAGGCACACGGTAATGCTTCTGACCGATAAAGTACGAAATAACCATCATGGAACTGTAGCAGGCAAAAGTAGCCCATGCCGATCCCATGTATCCCATAATGGGAATTAAAGTAAAGTTGAGCACCAAGGTCACGATAGCGCCAAAGATAGAAAGGTAAGCGCCAAAACGGGTTTTGTCGGTAAGTTTATACCAAATGCTGAGATTGTAGAAAATACCGAGCGACATATTTGCAAGTAATAGAACAGGTACTACCTTGAGCCCCTCCCAATATCTATATCCTACCATATATTTCACTACATCAATATAAACCATCACTGCCAGAAAAATAAACGAACAGATGATGACAAAGTACTTCATGACATCGGCATAAATATCGCGTGAATTGGACTCCTTGGCATGTGCAAAGAAAAATGGTTCAGCAGCATATTTAAAACCCTGAATAACGATAGTCATAAAGATGGATATTTTATAGCAAGCCGAATAAATACCCACTTGAGCAGAAGCAACCCCCACTGGCGAAAGCCATTTGAGTAAAATTCTGTCGAAGGTTTCATTGATATTTCCCGCCAACCCGAAAATCAATAGCGGTATAGCATATGCCATCATCCTTTTCCACACGGTAACATCAAATGGCGTGCGCTTATATGGCAATACAACAAACAGTGCCAATAAGGTTAGCGCTGAAGCTATCAGGTTGGCAATAAAAATATATCCAACACCTATAGCAGGATTGTAGAGAACAGACAAAACCGAAATCATTACCTGATGTTGCTGCATGTATGGAAACAGATACAGAAATACGATATTGAGCAAGAAGCAAACGAATACGTTACCTATCTTCAACATCGAGAACAGTTTGGGGCGATTGAGCGCACGCAAACGCGCAAAAGGTATGGTGGTAAGCGCATCGATGGCTATAAGAAACGAGAACCAGACGATATACTCAGGATGATCGGCATACCGAATATAAGTGGCTATGGGCTGAGCAAAAAAGTTCATCGCCACTACAAAAAGTATAGCAATAACGAGCAATGATTTCAACGCACTGCCATAGACAACAGCACTTTTCCCCTCGTCCTTTTTATCGTAGAAACGAAAAAACGCTGTTTCCATACCAAAGGTAAGCACCACTATCAGAAATGCGACATAGGCATACATTTCCCCAACGACCCCATACTCTTTTGGTGCAAAAATGGTTGTTTGAATAGGCACAAGTAAGTAATTAACCAGACGAGCCAAAACAGTGCTGCCTCCATACAGAACAGTTTGACTTGCTAATTTTCTAATATCTCCCATAATGTTTTTTTGAAAATTCCTGCAAAGATAGACAAGAATAGGTAAATTCACTTCCGCGAACAAACAAAACTGTGAATTTTATGTTTTTATTGGTACAAAAAGAAACTACCATGTCAACCTACTTCAACGACAAACTGCAGCAACCTACCGACGACATGTTGGCAGATGCTTTGGGCGAAACGAAGGTTTTGCTGGATGAACTGATACACTTTATTGAAACTGAATTTGGTGAATGCCGACCTGAATGGAAGTACTACGGTAATAAGTACGGTTGGTCGTTAAAGCTATTCAATAAAAAACGTAATGTAGTTTTTATTGGACCCGAAGAGGGTTATTTCAATATAGCCTTTGCCTTCGGAGAAAAACCCTACGACGCAATTATGAAAAGTAAGCTCCCTCCATTTATCAAAGACGAACTTAGTAACGCCCCTGTGTATGTAGAAGGACGCCCGTTGCGTATGGAAATAAAGAGTCCCCTGCACATGAACGATCTCAAACAATTGGTGGTTTTTAAATTGCGCAGTTAGGACTTTACTAAATACAGAGGGCTTTACTCCAGATGAGTAAAGCCCTCTATATCTTTGAAAACTTTGTCATTCTCGATCAAACTGCTAGCTAATCAGTCAACAGACAAATGCAACTCTCTTTTTCTTTTATTTCATACCATAAACATGGTATAGAAAAATACCCTAACTTTGCGATTGTGAACATGTGAGTTCTACTATATCTTTGCATCATAAAAAACAAACAAACCCATAAAATTTATTGTCATGGCAAAAATTGCAAAAAGCCTAACAGAATTGATAGGCAATACTCCGTTAGTACAACTTTCCAACTACAGTGCAAAAAAAGGATTAGAAGCAACTGTAATCGCAAAATTAGAATCGTTCAACCCGGCAGGTTGTGTAAAAGAACGTATTGCTTTGGCAATGATTGAAGACGCCGAAGCAGCAGGAATCTTGAAACCGGGTGCCGAAATCATAGAACCAACAAGTGGTAACACCGGTATAGGACTTGCCATGGTAGCCGCTATTAAAGGATATAAACTGACACTTACCATGCCCGAAACCATGAGCGTGGAACGTCGCAATTTGCTTAAAGCATTTGGTGCTAACCTGGTATTAACTCCGGGTGCCACAGGTATGAAAGGTGCAATTGCAAAAGCATTGGAACTAAATGAAGCGAATGCAAACTCATTCCTTCCTCAACAATTTGAAAACGCATCGAACCCTAAAGTTCATAAAGAAACTACCGGTCCGGAAGTATGGAATGACACCGATGGCAAAGTTGATATCTTTGTAGCAGGTGTGGGTACCGGTGGTACAGTGAGTGGTGTAGGTGCTTATTTGAAAGAAAAAAATCCAAATATAAAAATCGTGGCTGTAGAGCCTGCCGATTCTCCTGTACTTTCGGGCGGAGCACCGGGACCTCACAAAATTCAAGGTATTGGCGCAGGATTCATTCCTAAAAACTACGATGCATCTGTAGTTGACGAAGTGCTTCAGGTAAGCAATGACAATGCTATTCTTACTGCCCGCCAATTGGCTCAGGAAGAAGGATTACTTGTCGGAATTTCATCAGGAGCTGCTGCTTATGCTGCTACTATCCTGGCTCAACGTCCGGAAAACAAAGGAAAAGTAATTGTTACTTTATTGCCAGACACCGGCGAACGTTATTTGTCAACATTGCTTTATGCATTTGAAGAATATCCGTTATAATTAAAGAAAGTAGTAAGAGGCAAGAGATAAGCACGCAAGTAATTTGTATTTCTATCTCTTGCCTCAATATAAAAAATAAATATTTACATGGTTTGAAATCAAGGTAACACTTCACTCCTATACTTACCTATTACTTTCTTACCTCTTACCCCAAAAGAATTATGTCAGAAAATTTGAAATTTGAAACATTGCAGGTACACGCAGGACAGGTAGTTGATGGAACAACAAAAGCGCGCGCTGTGCCGATTTACCAAACCAGTTCGTATGTTTTCGACGATGCAGCAGACGGTGCTGATCTTTTCGCACTTCGCAAATTCGGGAATATCTACACACGTTTAATGAATCCAACGACTGACGTTTTCGAAAAACGTATTGCTGCTCTTGAGGGCGGTGTATCGGCTTTGGCAACTTCTTCTGGACAATCGGCACAATTTATTGCACTAAACAATATTTTGGAAGCGGGCGATAACTTCGTTTCTACTTCGCACCTTTACGGAGGAACATACAACCAGTTCAAGAATCAATTTAAACGCCTTGGCGTTGATGTTCGCTTCACAGAGAATGACGAGGCTGCAACTTTTGAAAGCCTGATTGACGACAAAACAAAAGCTCTCTATCTTGAAACTATAGGAAATCCGGATTTAAATATCCCCGATTTCGAAGCCATAGCAGCTGTTGCCGACAAACATGGTATTCCGCTTATTGTGGACAATACCTTCGGAGCAGGTGGAGCTATTTTCCGTCCATTGGAGCATGGAGCAACTATTGTAGTTGAATCAGCGACCAAATGGATTGGGGGACATGGAACTTCATTGGGAGGTGTTATTGTGGACAGCGGTAAGTTCAACTGGGGCAATGGAAAATTCCCTGCATTTACTGAGCCATCTGATAGTTATCATGGATTAGTATTCTGGGATGTATTTGGAACGGATGGTCCTTTTGGAAACATTGCTTTCAATATTCGCGCTCGTGTAGAAGGTCTTCGCGACTGGGGTAACACCATTAGTCCTTTCAACTCTTTCTTGCTGTTACAAGGCTTGGAAACATTATCGTTGCGCGTTGAACGTCATGTTCAGAATGCATTCGAACTTGCCAGCTGGTTGGAAAATCATCCGGCAGTTGAGTACGTAAACTATCCGGGACTGAAAAGTAGTCCTTATCACGCGTTAGCAAAAAAATACCTGACAAGAGGTTTCGGAGGCGTGCTTTCATTTAAATTGAAAGGAGACGCAGAAAAAGCGGACACACTTATTAATAACCTGAAATTAATTAGTCACTTGGCCAATGTGGGCGACGCAAAATCGTTGATCATTCATCCGGCGGCTACTACCCACGAACAACTGTCGCCCGAAGATAAAATATCAGCCGGAGTATTCCCCGGATTACTTCGAATCTCGGTAGGTATAGAAAACATTATCGACATTAAAGCTGATATTGAGCAAGCTTTGGCAAAATTGTAATTGAGAGAAAAGACAAAAGAACAAAGATTAAAGATAACAGGGCTGATTCTAAACAGAATCAGCCCTATGTTGTTTTTGTAACTGGACTTAATCCGCAACATATCATTGCTCGCAAGTAGTACATCTTGGTGATTTCTCGAAAGTATAAACAAGCATAATTTCATGCGATCCAGTATTAGCTCGTCTTATTCCTGCCACATTATAATCGTAGCTATAATACAAATGAAGCGCATCGTTTATATTCATCCCCAGAATTGCGCCCATTTCGGTTCGTGTTCTATAGAACAACCCGGCTTGAAAAAAATCAGGAATATCATTGTACCTAAAGTAAGAGGTCACATTAGCTTCCACTTGAACTATTGAATTCGTTTGAATGGCTGCAGCACCAAAGCCCACATTTATTGGTTCCCTAGTCATCTTTCTATACTTTGCATACAGGAAGTTGGTATTTGTTTGCAACTTATTCTCAGTGTAGAATGCAGACAGCAAATTCTGCGATGACATACCGAGGGTCAATGTTTTATTTTTCAACTCAACACCTAAATCGCAATTGTAATTCTTGGTCTGATTTAGTCGGGTAAACGAAGCAGGATCATCTGGTAATAACACATCAATTTCAGACTGATTATAGGACAGATTCTGATAACTGGCTGCCAATCCTAAATGGAGTCGATAGTCGGAATTCAAAATTACCATGTAAGCATACGAAAGTGAGAAATTAGAAACCCGGGTATATCCTATTTCGTCGGCAAAAACCTTCAGCCCAAATTGAGTCTGCAGATTATCAATATAAGTAGTACCGGTGGCAAAAAAAGTAGTCGGCGCCCCATCAATTCCAAACCATTGTTTACGGGCGGCGATACTCACTACAGCAGCATATTTGCTATTCACCGCAGCAGGATTGATATAATAGGTATTATCCCAGTAATTATTCAGACGTATATTTGATTGAGCATTACTCAACTGAAATGTACAAATTATTAAGAGGATGGAAAATAAAAGTCTATTCATTATGTTTATTCAAATTACCACATTACGGTGATGTAGCCTGTTCTCGTTTTGGTTCCTGTTTCAGATTCATAAAACAATACATAGAAATAGGTATCATTTTTCACTGTTTGCCCATTGTATTTTCCATCCCACCCGTCATTTCCTTCGTATAAAAACACACCATTTCTGTTAAATATCTGAAGATGCCAACCTTTCATGAATACATCATTTATTCCATCATTATTCGGGCTAAATGTATTCACAGTAGATTTGTTTAGCACCCAAATGCGCTTCGTCGCATACTCCACACATCCGTTTGGATTCATAACTCTGAGTTTTATATCAAAATGGCCAACCTGATTTCTATCGTATTTATGGCTCTGATCAACTCCTTCTGCAGTATTTCCATCCCCAAAATCCCAATAATACTGAGAAAAAGGAATGTCTTCTGTCCAAATATGGATAGGTGATTCATCGCTACTTGTTTCTACTTTATCTGTTTGAATAGTATAATTATAAGAATCGTAATAGGTTACTTTGAAATTTAGGGTGTCGGTGCAACCAGCTTTTGAATAACCAATCACAGTATAATCACCAGCCCTTTTAATCAACATGGTATCAACAAGCGACCCTTCGCTCCAACGATAAGTATATGCACCTAATGCCCGCAGCACCATCGAATCTCCCTGACACATAATAGGATCTTTGTCCAGACTTAAAACAGGTGATGCTTCAACTGTAATGGTTTCTGTAAAAACGCTCGTACAAGTAGAATTATTCAGAGTCAACTTCACAGTATGATTACCTAAGGTTTTAAAAGTATGCATTGGATTTTTCAATGTTGAACTTGCACCATCTCCAAAGTCCCATGCATAACTGTATGTTTGTTTATCGGCTGGTACGAGTGCGTTATATTGGTAGCTATGGGCATCACAATCCACCAATTGGTAATCAATACCAACAGTTGGGATATCTATTTTAAATGTATACCTTCCGGTACAGCCTAATGCATCTACCGCATCAAGAATTATCATGCTATTTTCAGCAGTTTGCATAATTTCATTAGTAGCACCACTTATCTTTCCACTCGACCATGTCAGAGTATAAGGTGGTACGCCGCCTGTAACCTTAGCTGTAGAAATCTTAGATAAAATCTGTGTTACACAATCAAAATCGGGGACCGTATTTACGGCGATTGCTATTGGTGCCGGTCTGGTTACAATGTATTGGGCTGTTTGCGCACAAGTATTTGCATCGGTAACAGTCACCAAATAATTACCTGATGTAATATTGCTCAAGTCTTCCGTTTTAGCACCATTAGACCATGAATAATTATAAGGTGGCGTACCTCCTGAAACCGTCAAATCTATGGCACCACTTTTTGCATTATTACAATTAAGCGCATGTGTCACATTTGCCGCAAGAACAATTTGTTGAGGTTCTACAATTACAAAGGTTTTATTGATAATACAAGGACTACCATCATTAATAGTAACTGTATAAGTACCGGGACCTAAATTATTACGCGTAGCTCCTGAAGTTGACCCATCCGACCAACGTAATTTCGACAGTTTGCTATCACCTATGTAATTCAAAGTTATACTTCCGTCATGCGCTCCAAAACAAGATATCTGTTTTACAACCGGTGTAATTTTAAAAATGGGAGCTTCTGGGATAGTCACCTTGATACTTTTTGAACAACTTAAAGCATCGATAACTGTCACTACATAATCGCCGGAGGATAAATTATCCTGCGACTCCCCGGTAGCCAAATTATTCCACTGAGTCTGATAAGGCGGCACACCACCTGTAACATCTATCTTAATAGAGCCATTATTAGCTCCATAACAGGTAATCGGATTGGTAGTAGCTTTTATTATTATTTCAGTCTGTTGGGTTATGGTCACGGTGAAACTTAATTCACAACCCTGTTTATCCGTCACTTTTAAATTATAAATCCCGGCAAAGAGGTGTGATAAATTCTGACTTGCACTCGTGAATCCTTTTGGTCCGGTCCAGGTATATTTATAATCAAAAATACCGGGCGTTATCTCTATTTTTGTTCCTCCTTGAACAGACACCAGAACGGTACCGGTAGAATCGCCAAAGCAAAGTACATCAGTTTTAGAAATCAAATCAATCTTCAACGGTTTCGGCTCTGTAATAGTAAACGCAAGTGTTTTAGGGCCACAATTATTTGCATCACTAACTGTTACTAAATAGCTGCCCGGACTTAAATTAGCAATATCTTCGGTAGTCGCATACCCCACATTATCTTTCATCCAGGCGTAAGTATAGACTCCTGTCCCACCGCTTACAGAAATGGCAATTTCGCCATTAGCCGCACCAAAGCAAGAAACATTTCGATGAATGTCCGTTGTAAGTTTAATTTCTCCCGGTTCAATGATAGTATACGTTTTTATAAAAGGTAGACTATTACCACTATCTGTTATTTTCAATGTATAATCACCTTGTGGTAGACTTGAAATAGAAACATTACTTGTTGTAAACCCGTTTGGTCCTGTCCATAAAACAGTGTAAGGAGGAATTCCTCCTTCGATATTCGTTGTGATACTACCGTCAATTTCTCCGAAGCAACTTATATTCTTAACTACTGCATTAGGAATCAGTAGCGGTCTTACCTCTACTACAACTTTAAAATCGGCACCGGGACATCCACCGTTCTGAGGAGTGACGGTATATGTAACCGTAGCAGTCGACCGTGTAACATTATTCAGCAATTGACTTATACCGGTTTGACCAACCTGAGCAGTAGCACCGGTAATAGCGTTAGCAGGCACAATCACCGGAGTTGACCAGGAATAAGTAGTGCCAACCGGAACGATATCAGTCCCATTATCGGTTGGATTTACCGAGAAACTAGTACCACTGCCAATCAATCTACTAGTGAAAGGAGAAATAACCGGATATTGATGAATCGTTACATTAGCGATATCAGAAGTCAGCACACTACAGCCCCCAGTTGGGTAAGTAATAATACAATAATAATACACCGTACCTGCTGCTGCATAAGGCGGATTGAAGGTAGCATTAGTTTCACCGGATATAATACTTCCGGAGAGATCATTAGTTGTATTTGAATACCATTGATATTGGGGTGTTCCTACTCCATTAGCACAAACTACCGACAATTGTGTTGGCACTTCACCTCTACAAATAGTACTTGATTGAGGCTGAGTGGTAATAGTCGGAGGCAAATTTACGTTCACTTCTGCCAGTTCACTGGTCACACTACAAGCGACTCCATTAGGTTGTGTCACTACGCAATAGTAATAGACAGTACCAACGGCTGAAGTAGACGGCAAATAAGTTGCATCAGTAGCACCGTTTATGTTGGTTCCTGTAACAGTATTAGTTGCATTTCTATACCATTGGTAAGCATATTCCCCAATTCCACCGCTGACTTGCAGTTTTAGACTTCCGGCGGGTGAGTTTTGACATAAAGTTTGAGAAGTAATCGGTTGGTTTGTCACGATTGGATCAGCAACTACATTCACCTCGGCTGATGTACTTTTGGTGTATCCACAACCAATACCATCCAAATTTACAACTGCATAATAATAATATTTACCGGGGATTGTAAAAACCGGTGGCGTATAAGATGCAGCATTTGCACCGGCAATGGCGGAGCCTGAATTTGTATCGTTGCTTACATTTGAATACCATTGATAAGAGGCAACACCTACCCCATCTCGATATCCAACCGTCAAAGGAGTTGGAGTGGTACCACCCACACATAAACTTTGTGTAGCCAATGGTTCCAAACTCATTGTAGGCAAAGCATTGATGGTTATGTTGGCTGCTGTAGAAACCAGGTGAGCACACCCCCCTGAAGAGAATGAAACTTCGCAATAGTAATACTTTGTGCCAACTGTATTAGAAGATGGAGTATAAGTAGACGAAGTAGCCGAAGGAATTAGCGTACCAGTACTCGTATCATCGACTCCATTGCTATACCATTGGTAACTTGGCGTTCCCGTTCCGTTCTTAAATGCAACTGATAATGCCGGAAGGTCACCATCTTTACAAATCGAATTTGAAATTGGTTGTGCCGTAAATGCAGGCGACGGATTGACGATAATATTGAATATTACCGGTGTTCCGCTACAACCATTTAAGGTTGGAGTAACGGTAATAGTTGCCGTTGCTACTGCGTTTCCATTATTTACTGCAGTAAAAGCAGGGATATTCCCAAACCCACTAGGGGACAATCCGATGGATGAATTATTATTTATCCAGTTATAAGTAGTTATTCCGATATTCCCTGTAAAATTGACTGCATTAGTCATAAATCCGCTACACAATTCCTGACTTGCAACTGCATCTACAGTTGGGGTTGGATTGACAGTAAGGGTAAACGATTTTGGAGTTCCGTCGCAGCCATTTGCCTTTGGAGTAACATTTATAGTGGCAATGATTGGTAATGATCCAGTATTTACAGCCGTAAAGCCAGATATATCCCCGCTACCATTTGCTGCAAGCCCAATGCTGGGAGCGTCATTTGTCCAGTTAAAACTTGTTCCGCTAACATTGCCGGATAAAGGAATACCAACGCTGGGAGTAGCATTACACAAAGTAATATTGCTCAACGAAGTAGTTATTACCGGGTGCGGATTTACGGTTATTGTGAACTGCTTAGCAGCACCCACACAGCCATTTGCCATCGGAGTCACCCTTATTGTTGCAACAATGGGTGAATTTGTAGAATTAGTAGTCGTAAACGAAAGTATTTTATCTATACCTGATAAAACAAGTCCAATGTTTGTGTTATCGCAAGTCCAATCAAATGATGAACCGGGCACATCACCTGCAAAATCTATTTGTGTACTTGCTTCACCGGCACAATACACCCGGTCGCTAACACTATTCACCGTTGGAGTTGGATTCACCGTAACAACTACATCGAAAGGTACACCTGCACAGCTACCTGACATTGGGGTTACCGAGTAGGTCGCTGTAGCTATAGCCGAACTGACATTTGTCAATGTTCCGCCAATGACTGACTGAGGAATTGACTGTGTCGTTCCACCGGTAATTGCTCCGGACGTATTAATGGTTGGCTCACTCCAGGTATAGGTAGTTCCCGTTGGAATAATATTTCCATTCCCTGCTATAGGTGTAACACTAAATGTTCCTCCACTACAGATAGTAGTACTGATGGTTCCTATCGTTGCTTTTGGATTAACAGTAATGGTATGTATCGATTTAGGACCTATACAGCCCGTGCCATCGGTAAGTGTAGCAGTTGTCTCAAAAACAACATTAACCGGCACTGCGGTTGTATTCACTAATGTTTGAGCAGGAATAGTATTTGTTGAGCCGTTGGTAACCGGCACCACAACTCCCGGCGAAGGCAACGCCTGCCAATTATAGGACACCGAGGCAGAAGCACTGGATAATGTCACCGCTGTTGTACTTTCTCCCGAGCAAATCGTTTGAGTTGGCGAAGAAAGCACTGTTTTGATAGTTGGATTGACAGTTATGGTAAAACTTTGCTTCACACCCGTGCAACCATAAGCAGTTGGCGTTACTTCAATAGTAGCAGTAATTGGATTGGCTGTTGGATTGGTAGCAGTAAAAGCGGGGATATTACCGGTGCCTGTTGCAGCTAAGCCAATAGCAGGATTTGAATTCGTCCAGGTACAAACCGTTGTTGTCACCGGAGTATCAAAAACAATGGCACTGGTGGTTACTGCATCGCAAAACTCTTTGTTAGACAAAGGCAGTACGCTTGGTGTAGGATTGACCGTTATGAAAAATATTTTTGTTGCGCCTGAACATGAGACTACGCCATTCGTAAATGTAGGAGTTACAGTAACAGTTGCTGTTTTTGGTGCATTGCCGGCATTAATTACTGCAAACGCAGGAATATCGCCTGAGCCACCAGCAGCTAATCCTATACTCGGATCATTGTTGGTCCAGTTGTAGGTAGTTGTACCGCCAGCATTAAGAGTTGCAAATATAATATTACTTGTACTTCCGCCATTACAGATAGTATGATTGATAGGTTGCGTAACCTGAGCGGTTGGGTTTACAGTAATAGTAAATGTCTTAGGAGCACCATTGCAAGTTGTACCTTTGTTTGTATATGTAGGGGTTACCATAATGGTGGCTACCTGAACCGTGGTTGAATTATTGACCAGCGGTATCGAACTGATATTCCCTTCACCTGACAAAGCAAGTCCGATGTTCGGATTATCGTTTGTCCATTTATAAACTGTTCCGGATACTGTTCCACTAAATGAAATAACGCCCGATTGATCACCGCCACACTTCACAAAACTTATCACATCGGCTACCGTTGGGGTAGGATTGACATAAATTTCAAAAGTAAATGGCTCACCAGAGCAAATATTGTTTTTAGGAGTTACGGTAACATTGGCTACTATTGGGAGTATTCCTGTATTGTTCGGAGTAAATGTGGGAAGATTCCCCGTACCACTGGCAGCAAGCCCAATGACAGGATTATCATTCACCCAAGAGAATGTTGCTACTGACACATCTGACACAAAAGGAGCTGCTGTAAACGGAGTATTATTGCACAAGGATATCGGAACAAAAGGATGAACTTCCAGTTTGGGATAAACAGTTACCAGCAACTCTTTACTTTCGCCCGAACAACCATTATTCTTTGGAGTAATAGTAAATGTTACTGTACCGTTGGTCGAGGAAATATTGTCGAAAACCGTAGCCGGGATTGTAGCACCACTACCCGAAATTGTCGCTGAGGTAGTAGTTCCCATTGTGCTTGTAATTGTCCAGTCAAAAGTAGTACCGGGCAGGCTTGAAGTCAAATTCAAAGCGGCAGTTTCCGTTCCGGAACAAATTGCCTGCGAAAGATCTGTACCCGAATTTGTCAACACCGGGATCTCATTCAAGGTAAAAGTAACCGTCTTTTCATTATTCACCGCACAGTTTCCATTTACCTTTACTTTTAGCTCATAGGTTTTAAACGAAGTAAATTTAATCTTTGGGAAAGCACTTGAGGAGCTTGTCCCAGCAGTATAGCTATAGTCTGCAGTAGTTACACCGACACCTCCTACTGTCCACTCAAAACTTGCCGGAGCATATGGAACCGGACTATAAATCGGCTTTATCAAAGCAGTTGCCAGATCAAGCGTATAATTGGCAGGAGTAGCTGAGACACCTGTATTAACTGTACACTCTGACATTGCATCTGCACCTGCAGACACAGTTGGATCGCCGTTAACCTCTATAGTGGTAGGCAATGTGGAAGTAATAATTCCACAAGAGTTCGTCACGCTTAGTTTGACTAAATAAGTACCGGGTTGCGTAAATCTCACCTCAGGGTCTCTAGAATTGAGATTCGTAGGATCAACATAAATAAATCCATCGGGAGTAGCAGGTGTGCCTGCTGGGGTAATCTCCCAACTGTAAGCTGGAGTCTGGCACGCTAAACCAATGACATTTGTTGTATTGGTGAATTTAATACTGGTATTTGAACAAATGGGCATTGCCAACGACATTGTAAAAGCAGGTATCGGAGTAGCTTCAATTTGTATCGATCTGACTTTTTCGGTTACCGTATTACAACCATCAGGATTGTAGGTTTCCAATTTCAAATCCCAACAGCCAGGCTCCGTAATTACCGATAGTGGGATAGTCAAATCACCCGATTCGCTAATCCATGATGCAGTTGCTAGCTTAAATGCACTTGAACTTGGTTTCTTATAATACCATTGGCAAACAGGTTTTGTAGAACAAACCTCCGTTCCATACGATCCTACAAGTGTCTTATTTGTCGCAACAATAGGAATGTCTATACATTGCATTGATGAAATTGTAAAGTCGGCAATCGGAGCTTTGCTAATGTTGACGTTTTTAATCGCCCCTGACCCATTCAATGAGTACGTTGTACAATAATCAGGATTCACGTTATTGAATACACCTTTGTTGTAAAGCGAAAATTTGACCTTACTATATCCCGATTGTGAGCCTGAATTTGAGCCGCATGAGGCAGCATCGAATATGTGTGAAATAGCAGGATTAGCTACAATTTGAGCGTGGGTTAACCACACTTCTGTTCCATCTCCAAAATCCACACTATACTTTGAACCTGAATAATTTCTACCTATTCCACTACTTGGATTCAGATCTATCGCAAAATCCACTTTACTACCCACGCATACTGCTTCACCACTTGCATTTCCAAAACTGGTTCCGCTACCCTGAAAAATAAAGATATTACTGTATATTGAAGAAACACCTGAACTGTTTTTTGATTCGACTTCTATAACATACGTACCAATATTCAAATCATTGGGAATAACAAATGTTCCATCTGTTGTAATATCCAGATTTCTAACGGATGAATTCTGAACATTAATCAAACGAGCGAAATAAGTGGATGTCAAAAGATTAAAATTACAAATAGTACAAATCCTCTGAGCTTCGCTAAAATTTGTAGTAGCATTATAAGCGGCTTGTAATTGACCAAAGATATTATTGACTGAACTACATTCACCTAAGCAATTGAAATAAGAAGAGCCATTTGAAATATTGGATTTAAATGTTGGAAAAGTGGGAAGACCGGCTGTAGCTGTGACACTGAATAATGCTGATTCAGCAATTAGTGCAGGCAGTGTTGACCGAATCCTTAGCTTATAATTTCCCGAAACAAGTGCAGCAGGCAAAGTCCCATTTACAACCGGGGTATAAAACTCATCGAGTGTTTTTAAAACAGTAGGTGTAGCCCAACTTCCGCCTTCGCCCGACAATTCGAGCACAAACTGATTCGTCATTTCAAATATGCCGGTCGGGTTCATTACCACAGATACACTCGATCCGGATGAATATGTTGCAGTGTTATTGAAACTTATAAGATTGATCGTTTGCGACTGAAGAAAAAGGGAGGAAGAAAAGACACAAATCAGCAGAAGAAGAAATCTATTCCTAAACAAATTATTTTCGATCAATTCCATTTAGTTGGTAAATTAATAAAGTAAACATTAGATATGCACATCAAGCCAACATTATTAAAGCTAAACTCAACAAATGGCACTAGTTCTTATGTGGACATTTTCATTTCTCAAAACAACTGAGTTTCTCATTAAGCAATCATTTGAGTTATTTAAACCACACGAACGACAGTCAAAAAAAAACAGAAAAGAGAGCAAAAAGAAATACGAAAATTAATCAAAAACACGTCGAGACTCAACGTACATGTTCGTAAAATTACTATTATTTTCAATAAAACCATTTATAAATATCTTATATAATATCAATAAAACAGGCAAATTCGCATCTTTACCGAAACGGCTACAGGCATTAAATTTTATTGCCACAAGACCTATAAATTATACTAATCACAAAAAATAGATATGCCACGAACAGATGGAACAATAGCGACAGTTTCGTCTTAGGAGAAGTTTTTCGGAAACGAAATACAGAGAAGTAATAATCAATTTTAATGTGGGTTCGATAAAATAATTGAATGTGAATTACCGGTAAACAATGCTGCTAACTGAGTTCAAAAAAGGGGCGTCCCTCTCATCGAAAAGGTACGCCCCGTTTCCTCAAAAGGAGCTTTCCTTTTATTAAGAGGGGCTTCCCTTTTCGATAACGCATTTGCCTATCATTCAAAAATAAAAAAACACAGGGCTGATTCTAAAAAGAATCAGCCCTGTGTTTCACAAATCAGTTATTGTATAGTCTTAATATCAATAATCACACATAACGCAACCCGAGTTTCGCTTAGGTCTGTAAATAATCATTATTTCGTTCGTTCCTACAGAACTTCGTCCTATTCCGCCAATATTATAATCGTAGCTATAACTCAAGTGAACTGTATTACTTAAATCAACCCCCACCAACGCTCCTATTTCTTTTCGCGTTCTGTAAAATGCACCTACCTGAAATCTATTTGTTTCCTTCGAAGCATTAAAGTAACTCATCACGTTTACTTCCATTTGGTACAAATTTCCATATTGCACACCCAAAACACCGGCACCCATATTGATGAAATTCTTTGTATTCTGACGATAAGTTCCATAAATCAGGTTCGTGCTCGAAAATTGATTGTTTACATTATTGAACAACGAAAGCAGATTCTGACTGGCAGCGCCAAATCGCCATCTCTCGGAAGCCAACTCCACGCCCAGATCCGAATTGAAATTGCTTTCATTTATCAATTTACTAAAGGCTGTGGGGTCGTAGGCTGTTGGAAGAACCATTTTGGTTACGTCGTAGCTTAGACTCTGAAAACTGGCCGCAATTCCCATATGTAATCTCCAATCTTTGTTCAGCCACATAGCGTAAGCGTAAGTAAGATCAATATCGGTCGCCGAAGTATATCCGGCTTTATCTTGCGTAACTTTCACCCCAACCTGCGACTTATATTTTTTAATGTAAGTGGTGGCCGTTGCGAACATCGTCGTTGGTGCTCCGGGAAAGTTCAGCCACTGCTTCCGACCGGACATCGTAAACTCAGCCATACAGTTATCCGTAACCGAAGCGGGACTCAGGTAATAGGTACTTTCAGTCCAATTATTGATTCTTATATTTGATTGCGCAAACAAACCAAGACTTGTAAGAATAAATGCTATAAGGGTTAAGTTCTTTTTCATATTTCCTCAATTATCGAACAACCATTACGTAACCATCCTTAAACTTCGCACCGGTCTCAGTAACATAATCCATCACATAATAATAGGTATCTTTCGACACAAGCTGTCCCTTGTACTTTCCATCCCATCCTTGATTACCTTCAAAAACAAGAATTCCGTTTCGGTTATACACTTTCAGGTTCCAACCCGGCATAAACACATCGTTAATACCATCTCCATTGGGTGTAAAAGTATTGGCCAATGAATTATTCACCACCCACATTCGTTTGGTGGCCGTTTCGGTACAACCGTATGGATTTGTCACACTTAATTTTATCTCAATAGCCCCGTCCTTTACAATATTGTATGCATGTGTTATTGGATTACCATTACCAAATGTTCCATCTCCAAAATCCCATGAATACTGCGAAGGCGTTGTTTGCAGTGTCCACATGGTCAATGGATTTCCGTCTAGTGTCAGTTCATTTCTATCAGTCTGAATGACATAATTAAACACATCGGTAAGCACCGTAAAATTCAAAGTATCCTTGCAACCGTTGGGAGACGTACAGATTACACTGTAGTTTCCTTGTTGTTTAATTACAAGACTATCTTTGGTGCTATAGTTACTCCATAATTTAGTAAAGGTACCACCTATCACTCTTTGAGTAACAGAATCGCCTTCACAGAGCCGAACGGTATTCCCTAAAGACAAACGAGCCAATGGTTCAACCACCACAGTTCTTCTGTAAACAATAGCCGGACACGCGGCACTCGACATGGTCAACATCACATTATACGTTCCCGGGTTAGCATAAGAATGCTGCACCTTTTGATTGGTTGAAGTTGTTCCATCTCCAAAATCCCAATTATAACTATAGAACTGACCGTTGGCATTTGGATCAATAGCAGTAAATTCCCACATAAAACGTCTGCAATCCATCAACACACTTTGTAACTCCGGTTTCACCACGGTCAGATTATACGTATAATCCGCCTGACAGCCTTTTGCATCCGATACATGAAGATTTACCGTTCCACTCTGGTTCGTAGTCATTATCTCATTTAATGCTCCGCTGGCAGCACCTCTCGACCAGGTAAGCAAGTAAGGAGCGAAACCTCCCGTAACGGTTGCCACCGAACGTTTATAGGCAGTTTGAGAAGCACAATCAAATTCATCCGTAAAATTCACGTTTATAGTGATGGGTAACGGTTGGATAATGGTAAATGGCAAGGAAAGTTGACACCCATTTGCATCCGTTACCGTAACTGTATAATTACCGGAAGGAACATTTACCAGATCCTGAGTAGTGGCCGTGTTCGACCAAGCATAACTATAAGGCGGCGTACCTCCCGAAGGTGTAATATCTATGCTTCCTATGGTTGGATTGACACAATCATATACCTGAGAAACAGTTGATGTTGCCGTCAAAGGCGCAGCAGGTTGAGTAATGGTAAAAGGAGGTAATGTTTTGGCAACACAGATATTCGGATCCGAAACTGTAACTACATACGTCCCGGGACTTAAACCTACCAAATGACCAGTATTACCCGGGTAGGGGTTTCCGTTCCAGGTCCATAAATAAGTAGTAGCTGAACCACCAGTGGCTACCATATCTATCTCACCATTAGCATCTCCAAAACACTTTATATCTTTCTTGAAATTTGTAGTGAGCGTTACATCGGTTGGTTCGGTGACAGTATAGTTTTTGGTCGTCGTACAAGGATTTAAAGCATCAGTTACTATTAAAGTATAATTTCCGGGGAGAAGTGGGGCAATAGTCGAGTTAGTTGATGTGAATCCGGCCGGACCCGTCCATGCTATACTTAAAGCTCCCGAACCACCTGTTACAACTACAGAAATAGAAGCATCATTCTTCCCGAAACAAGATCGTGGCACCACTGTGGGAGCAACATTTATAGCAGGGAAAACGGTAACAACCACATTGAATGTCGCTCCATCACATCCTCCCGGAGCTGTCGGCGTTACCACATAAGTAACCGTAGCATTTGTAAGGCCTGTATTAGTAAGTGTCTGACTTATATTACCCACAGCTGTACCCTGATTCGTTTGTCCGGTCACAGCACCGGTTACAAGACCAATTTTCCATGTATAAGTTGTTCCTACAGGCACAATATCAGGTACAGGAGATGGCGAAACTGTAAAAACATCACCACTACAAATGGAAGTCGGTATATTCGAAATTACTGGATATTGGTTTACGGTTATTTTTGCAACATTGGTATAAATCTTCGTACATGTTCCCATTGGGAATGTTATCTCACAATAATAATAAACAGTACCGGCAACAGTACTAAGTGGTGTATAATTATCGTTTATTTCACCGGATAAAGGCGTACCACCGGCTATATTATTGGACATATTGCTAAACCATTGATAAGTAGGCGTTCCAGATCCACCCGTAACGCTAACTACAAGTGGTGAAACAACACTTCCTACACAATAAAAATCACCCACTAATGGAGCGAATGTAGGCGCTTTAATAACTTCAACTTCTGCGTAATTACTAGTCGCATCACAACCACCAGGTTGTGTAACTACACAATAATAATACAGTTTTCCTGGGCTAGCGGTTGGTGGAACATAAGTATGACCTATTGCTCCAGAAATAGGGGTTCCACCCGTATTACTAGGAGCAAGATTGCTATACCATTGATAATTATACAATGGACCAATTCCTCCACTGGCGATTACACTCAAAGTAGTTGGAGTTTCTTATTGGCAAACCGGAGGCGAAGTTACAGGATCAGTTACTGTAGGATCAGGAACTACTATTACCTCGGCTATACCACTTGTAATGGGTGTACATCCACTTCCCGTGAAGCTAATTTCAACATAATAATAGTGTGATCCAATACTTAAATTAGATGGAGGAGTATAAGTCGCAGAGCCACCTCCTGCTAATACAGGAACTCCTGGAGCTAAAAGATTTGGCTTTTCAAACCATTTATAAGTTGGGATTCCTGCCCCTCCGGTAAAAGTCATTGTCAAAGGATTCGGAATGGAACCTCCGACACAAATGGTAGTAACTGCTTCTACATCTTTCAAAAGAGCTGGAATAGCAGCAACAGTTACTTTAGCGGTTTTTGAAGTGATAGTTGTACATACTCCGGGTATATTCAATACACAATAATAATAAACTGTACCTACACTAGAACTAGATGGAGTATAAGTATCTGTATCAGCACCAAAGCCACTCAAAGCTGTACCACCTACCGTACTGTTTATTGCATTTGAGAACCATTGATAAGAATTTGGGGTAGCCCCGACATAAACAACCTTTAAAGCTTTTGGAGCCCCATTCAGACATACATCCTCATCCTGTGGTTGAGTAACTAAAACCGGCTGAGGGGTGACATTTATCGTATAATTTACAGTGGCTCCCGCACAGTTACCCATCCATGGTGTTACACTATAAATCACAGTTCCTGGTGAGGGATTAGTTGTTGTGATAATTTGGGTTGGAAGATTACCTGTACCGGAAGGTGTAAAACCGGTAATTCCTGGTGTAGCTACAGCTGACCATGTAAACGTGGCCGTTGGTATATCAGCCGTAAAAGTCACCGGACTTGTAGGATAGCCCGAACAAACATTTTGTGATAAAATAGTAGGATTGGTTAGTACCGGAACTACATTCACCTTAAATGTTTTTATAGCTTGCGCAGAAACACCACAACCGTTTGCAACTGTCAATTTTACGGTATACGTTCCGGGTGTAGAATAATTCACCACACCGGGTATAGCTGCCGTAGAAGCAGCCGGTATACCACCGGGAAAGTCCCATTGATAAGTAAGCACATCGGTTGCCGGCGCACAACTATTGACAAGTGCACTGGGGGTAACAGCAGCAGGACTACAATAATCCGGAATATCATTTATGATTACTGTTGGTGGTGATTTTACAATTACATCCTGCATAGCACTCAGCACTTGTCCACAAGTATTCGTCATTGACAAGGTAATATGATACGTTCCCGGACTATTGAAATCAAAAGTGGCAGCCGGTGTTGTGTCATTAATTACTTTATAACCGGAAGAAGACCCGCAATATCCTGCTGTATAAGTAACCAACCATTGGTAGTGCGGAATCGTACATTTATTGGTCAAATCAGTGGTACTGGTTGCAGTCACTCTCATCGGATTACAACCCTGGTTTTGTGGCAATGAGAAAGTAGGAACTAAAGGAGCTTCAACACAAACAACGTTATCTACGCTGTAGCTACTGCAACTATTGCCTATCGTGTACGTGATAGTATACGTTCCCGGCAAGGAAAACTGAGGACATATTTCGTCTGAGCCTGGCGTCCAAAGCGCAGGATTTGACGAACCATTACTATTCCCCAACACACCACTTGATAAGGTAACACCTACGGATGGGGAAATTTTCCAATATGCTTTTGGATCTTCACAACCGGCAGCCGTTACAATTATACCTCCTTTAGATGTATTCCGAACACAGACCGGCGAATTGGTACAGGTAATCGGCTTAGACAATTTGCACTCAGCCGTTAATGGTGTAGAAATATACAATGGAACAACATGCGACTCGGAGGTTCCACTAACGTTCTGCGCTTCAATCTTTGCATAAAACGAATTAATGATATTATAACTGGTAATACCACAGGATGACATTTTGAAAGTATGAACAATGGCTGGCGGGGGCGGATGATTCAGAATCGTATCGGGAGAACCATCATTAAAAGAAACAGT
This sequence comes from uncultured Paludibacter sp., assembly GCA_963664445.2. GTDB lineage: Bacteria > Bacteroidota > Bacteroidia > Bacteroidales > Paludibacteraceae > Paludibacter. The sequence continues at coordinate 905,248 of CAXXUM010000005.1, read as the reverse complement.
ATAGGTTGTACCCGGCGGATTATTTCGACTTCCTGAAATGGGGAATGTTACCGGACCCGGTTTACAAGGGTCTATTTTAGTAGGCTGACCTAGTATAACAGTCGGTTTAAGTCCAACAAAAACAATAAAAGGCTGAACAGTGGTACAACCATTAGCGCCGCCTTCAATGGTGTAAAGAGCAGTCCAGGTGCCTATCGGGTAGGTATGGTTTTGTGTTGTCCACTTTGTTGCAGAAAAGTTGGGACTTCCATCACCCCAATTGATAGTATATTTTGTATTGGAACCAATGGTAGATGAACTATTGGTAAACGTAAATACTTGTGGAGCATTTGTATTTATTTGGAATGCCGGCATCCCATTAACAACAGCACCTGAACCTGTACCGGTTAATGTTGCGTCTGGAGCTGTCACCACGGTAACTGATTTTATAACCTTGCTTGTTTCAAATGTTATTGTATCAGTAATGGTGAGCGTGACATTAAATGTTTGAGAACTTAATGCGTTTGTTACCGTAAATTTGTGAGTAGGATTCCTAACTGTAGACGTAAACGTATCACCAAAATCCCAAGAGTAGGAATAAGGATCTGTGGGCGCAGTGCTCGTCGTAAATTGAATATGGTTGCCCGAACACTGTCTATCTAAAAATGTAAAACTACCACTTGGAGGTGTGTTTGCAGCAAAAATTGCATTATTTACCTTTAATGGCTGTTCATATCTATTTTCAGAATTGATGTATTCGGCTTTGTATAAACTATTTGCAGAAGCATGGGTTTCGCGAGTTAACGAGAAAAACAGTAACAGAAATACGAACTTGAGTATCGTTTTCATATGTTGAATTTATTTAGAGAACTAAGAAACAAGCTGTGAATCCTAAGCTTGTTATACCAATTATGCCAATGTGGCACGATATGTCGTAAACATTCTAATAATAAAAACAAAAATACTACATTCTTTTTAAACAATAATAAAAAAATTATCATTTTTTATACAATCTCTCCACTGCCAATGCAAATCCTCGAATTCTGATCATAAATAACACCAAACTGACCCGGCGCAATACCTTGTAGTTTCTGGCTTGAAAGAATACGGTAATCATTACCTACTCGCAACAACTTACCGGGTGTAAACTCCGGAGTATGACGTATTTTAAAATTCACATCAATTTCATTCAGTGAATCACCCCATGGATTATCGGTGATAAAATGAAAATCATGCATCAAAAATTCATTACCATATTGCGTTTCTACTTCAAATCCCTTCGAAACATAAACAATATTGGCGGCCACATCTTTTTTAATCACATACCACGGACCACCCGAAAGACCAAGTCCTTTTCGCTGTCCTACCGTATGAAACCAGTATCCATTGTGCTTACCAAGAATTTTACCGGTTTCAAATTCAACAATTGGACCGGTTTTCTCTCCTAAATAGCGTTTTATAAAATCATTATAGTTCACTTTACCCAAAAAGCAAATTCCCTGACTATCTTGTCTTTTGGCACTTGGCAAACCGGCCTTTTCTGCAATTGTACGCACTTCACCCTTCATGAAATTCCCAACAGGGAACATCAATTTTGAAATTTGTAAAGCATCGATTTGTGCCAAAAAATCAGTTTGATCTTTTAACGGATCCTTAGCTGTCGACAAGTATACTTTTCCGTCAATTTCAGTAGTAGAAGCATAATGTCCTGTAGCAGTCTTATCAAAGTCCTTTCCTACACGTTGTTCAAACACTCCAAATTTTATCAACTTGTTGCACATTACATCAGGATTAGGCGTAAGGCCTTGTTTTACTTTATCAATCGTATAGGCCACGACATTATCCCAATAGTCTTTATGTAAGTCTACAACCTCTAACTTACAGCCATATTTGCGTGCTATAAGCGATGCCATTTCAATATCTTCTTCGGATGTACAATGCAATAATTCATCATCATCCATTCCTATTTTAATATAGAACAAAGTCTGATCGTATCCCGCCTCTTTTAATAGGTGAACCACTACAGAGCTATCCACTCCACCCGATAATAAAGTTGCTATTCTCATTTAGTTATATCATTATTCAGCTCTAACAGCCCTATTATCACTTGATAAATAAAACCTACACTGAACTAAAACTTGTCAGTAAAAAACTTTTGAATGTTCAAAAGCACATTAAATATAATACTCTGCCATGTCAACAATACCAGCACGCATAGCGTACTTCGTAGCTTCATGCACATTATTAACCTCTATTTTTCTAAATATATTTTTTCGGTGCGTCATAATAGTATGCGCACTCACAAATCTCTGATTGGCAATCTCTTTCGTGGTTTTACCTAATGCCATTTCTTTAAGAATTTCCTGTTCAGTAGTGGTCAGAAGATGTTTTGGAGATTGATTTTGAGTGTTTTTGGAATTATCGAGTAACAAATTACTTACATAATTACAAATAAAACGATTACCCTTGAATGCTTCTTTAAATGCTGAAGTTAACTCATCAATACTACAGTCTTTCATTAACACACTAAAAGACTGAGTATTATAAAGCAAAGTTCTTAGGAATTCATCACTCAATTCGTCAGAAAACAGAATCCAATCTACCTTATCAAAACGCTCCTGAAGGATTAGCAATTCATTTACACTTCTAAAATCAAAAAGCGTATAATCGATGACTACTAAAGATTGAGGATGCTTAGCTATCAAACTTAGCAACTCACTTTTCTCAGTAGCTTCGCTAAATTCATCTATTGCGAAACTCCGGTGAAGTATATATTGACAACCGGCTTTCGTTATATCCTGGTTATCGGCTAGAATGATATTTCTCATACTTTTATAAAATAAAAAAAGTGATAGAACACTTCGGTGTGAAATTCAGACGAATGAATAATGGTAGAAACAATAAAGTTTGTACAAAGTTACGGCTTTATAGTCAAATAGATATAATTGCATTAAAAAAAAGACGACTCAGAGTCGTCTTTTTAAACTATATCTTAAAATATTAAATCATTTCTGGAATCAATACTCCCAAAGATCTTGTTCAAAATTCATTATCTCAGTTTCGATTCGGGCTTGCTCCTTCTTTATTTTTAACGGATCGACAACATATTCTAATAACATACGATTATACATATTACTATCACCTAAAAGGTAGCTTGAATATAGTTTTTGAGCAAAAAACTCATCGTAAGTCATACGCTCACTTTCATTACCGTTAGGAATTAGAATTTGTTTGGCCAGATATGGACGAAGTTCGTCAAAAGCAAACCAGCACAAGATAGATCCTCGGAAGTATTGCATGGATTCTTTTGACTCCATATTATCTGGATGCAGCGCATACAAAGGAGCAATAGCAATAATTTTAGAATAAAGACGAGATGTGTGCTTATCAAAGAAAACGATTTCCTGAATTAAAAACTTCAATTGATTCTTTACGTAGGTAATGTATTTATCATTTTGAAATGTACGCTGTTTTGTAACCGTATCTACCTGAATCAGGTTGTTATCCATTTCATTATCAAAAGCAAAGGCTTTGGATAAATCTTCTCCTTGAAGCACATTTGTGAACGATGGTCTCAAATCTCTGGGATCTTTACTATAAACATTTACACCACCACATACTGCATCAAGCATCAGTTTGAATAAACTTTTATACTCATCATTAGCACGAAGTGGAAAATAAAGTTGATAGTTTTGCTTTTCGCGCATATCAATTACACGATAAACTATACGTGACCAAACAATATCATCCGCTCTGTGATTTACAACAGCTATAGTATCTGCTAATGCATTCATTTCGGTTGTTTGGATGCGAACAGCTCCCTTTGAATCGAAAAAAGGTACTTGATTTACTTGCGCTGTCACCAAACTGGAAACAAAAAACAAGGAAATGGTCAAAGAAACAATCAAATATTTTTTCATATCATTTTCTCTTAATGTGTTCAACTATATCTTGTAATTAAATTTGAATTTGAATCATGCCCAGACTTCTGACTTTTCCATCAGGTCCTACAGCTTTAATATTTTTCAGTGTCAAAACTTCCCCACCTTCAAGTTTATCAATATCTGCCAATTGTCTTCCGTTAAAACGTGATCCGTTTACGTTAACCGAGCCAAAAATAGTAAGCATTGTAAATGAAGTTACAGTAAAGTTAGCTTTTACAAGTTCATCCTGACCATAACTGGCGATTAATGCGCAACCTGATTTAAGTATCCTTTTTGTTAGTGTTCCTTCTTGAATTAAACGGGTTACACCACCTGCATCGGCATATTGTAAATAAGATGTTGGATTTGGTAAATACTTAACACGATATGTACCACCGCCCATCGGTAATACTTTACCATCAATCTTTGCAGATACAGAGATTCTTATTTCGCCATCCTGAGTCGCTTTGATATTATATCTACCACCTGCAATTTTCTGAGCAGTACCACCTGCTACTGCAACAGACACATTCTCTGCAGCAACGCCCGGTACAGAAATACTCAATATATTATCAATACCACGATAAACAACATTCAATGCTTCGTTCGAAAGGGTTGCTGATGGTTCACCAACAATATAGTCGCTTTTAAACGGATAAGACCGTACCATTCCATCGTTACCGGTCATCTTAATCATACCTGAGTAGGTAAAAAGACCGGACTTTCCGCAATTAACCTCATACATACCTCTATTAATGGCTGAACCACCGACAAAGTACTGAGGAGTCTTGGTAGAATCCACTGCAGAGAGAACAATTTGAGCACTATACTTGCCACCACGAATAACATAACGGGTATTAGGAACTACCAGTGCAGTGATTTTATTTACACGAAAATCAGTCGCATCTGTTTGACTTTTCAAAAACTGAACAATTTCAGCTTCAGAAGCTCTAACATCGCTTTGATATTTTGTCAATATGGTAACAACTGCCGAAACAGGCATCATTTCGAACATAGCATCTTGCCATGGTTTTCCATCTTTTGAATTAGCGGTAGAAAAGATAGAACGATACATAGCTTGTTTAGTAGGATTATCTTTCGACAAGCCCGCTAAAAACTCGCGGTAAGCTTCGATCTTCTTTTTTAATATTTTCCCGTTTCCCTGAACAATGGCATACTGTCCGGCCATGTCCAAATTATCTTTCGCCTTTATTTGCTTCACATATGCACTATCATTGGCTTCATCTTTATCTGCCAATTTAACAATTGCAACCTTAAAACCTTCGATATAGTTATAAAGATCTGTCGATTGTTGCTGTACTTCTTTAGCTCTTGTCAACCATTCACGCACTTTCTCCGGATTCTTATTGTATAAATCCTGAAAATCTTCATATATTGCTTTATTTCGAAGTTCCGAAGAGGCGATAGTAGTATGTAAGCTATTGTCCACCATTGAGAACCCATTTAAGATTTCACTTGATACATTCAGAGCCAACATTGCTGTCAGTACTAAATACATCATACCAATCATTTTTTGTCTGGGCGTTTCTGGACAATTCTTTGCTCCACTCATTGATATTAATTTTAAAATTAGTTCGTATAAATTAATTCAATGCGTTAAGCATATTTCCGTACACATGATTTAAATCAGCAACTTGTTTTGCAAGTTTAACCGTACCAGTTTTATAGCTTTCGGTTCCTTCAGCCGCAACAGCAGTAGCAACTTTCATCTTTTGAACGTCGTTGGCAATAAGATCCAACTCATCCGTAACTGTTCGTACACGTTGCGTTTGTTGAGTCAAGCCTTCAGATTGAGCTTGTATATTTTTCAATTGTATCTCGTAAATAGAATTAATTGAAGAAAGATGTTTATTTATCTCTTCAACTTTTCCCGCATATTGTTTGGTGTTTTTTTCTACAGATTCCATTCCAGAAGTTATACCTTGGTAAGAATTTGTCAAAGAACCGGCTGCAACATTCAAATTTTCTTGTGACTTGATAAACTGACCAGTAACTTGCGAAGCGCCATCTATATTTTTTACAAGTTGATCAGTCGCACCTAAAATATTCGTCAATCCGGCAAATTGTTGGGATGTTTGTGTCAGATTCTTAATGCTTTCAGAAAGTTTCTTTACATCGTCATCATTGATGGTTTCAGTATAGTTTAAACCTACAGCTCTGCTTGGGGACTTTGCAATTGCAGACGATTCGCTTTTAGTAGCTATAGCCTCGCCATCGAAGTCATATACTTTTTCCCAGTCATATTCTTTATGAGGTTGGTCGAATACTCCTAAAGCAAACAAAAAGGCTTCAATAGTCATACCAGTACCAAGCATAGGACCTGCCCCAGGCAAGTGTAATATTTTGAACATTGCGCCAATGATAACTACAGAAGCACCCAAACTATAGGCAGCACCCAGCAATCGTTTAGTTTCCGGTTTATTCCACCAAATATCGAATTTTGATTGATTTTCTGACATAATATTTTTGTTAAATAATTATAATTAAATAGTTCTTAGATTATTCACCATTATATGAACGCACACAACGGAATCCAATATAAGGACGACTTTCATTTTGATACTCATACGTTTTCACACCACATTGCAAGTAGTAAGCAATATCTTTCCAAGAACCTCCTTTAATAACTTTGCGTTTCAACACATCATTATCACTGTTTTTTGCACTGTATTGAAAGTTAGGATTCATATCCATTACTAAGGTGCTTGCAGAAACATTGTAAGCAGATGAAGTCCACTCTGCAACATTACCGGCCATATCGAATAATCCATAATCATTTGGATAGAACGAAGCAACCTTCATAGTTGTAGCACCTGTATCGTCGGTATAACTACCACGCATTGGTTTAAAGTTTGCAAGGAAACAACCTCTTCCGTCTCGTACATAATTTCCACCCCAAGGATATAATCCTAAACGGCGACCACCACGCGCTGCATATTCCCATTCGGCTTCAGTTGGTAATCTGTAATCTTGTCCACCCACAGAATGGGCATTATTAAACAATTGAGTTCTCCATTGGCAAAATGCCTGACATTGCTCCCAGGTAACCCCGACAACAGGATAATTTGCAAATCCCGGGTGTGAAAAATACATACGCATTTTGGGGTCATTATATGAAAACTGGAAATCACGTAACCACATAATGGTATCAGGATAAACATTCACTATTCGGGATGAAATCAAATCACGGCGGGATGTCAATTTACGTTCAATGGTTACATTTTTAATAATACCATTTTCATCAACATATGAAGAGTCAACTCTTACTTTTGCGTTTGCTGGGTAAGCACCAGTATTAACATTAAATTTATTGCTTGGCAAGGCTGCCTGATCGTAATTCAACCATTCGTAGGTATAACGCAATTTATTGGGGTTCATTTGTTTTTTTCCACCCAAAATTTTAATACCATCGTAGTAAAATGATTCCAACACTTGTTTTACTTCTTCATCTTTCGACTCCCATGGGCTTTTTGCTTTCCAGTTTAAACGGGCAGATTCCGGACTTGTATCGTCAGTTTGATTTTTGAATTTCATTCGGTACTCATCTTTACCAGCCATTACGAGTGAACGCAAAGCGATAGAATCGCGAACCCAAACAACAAATTGTTTATATTTATCGTTTGTGATTTCTGTTTCATCCATCCAAAAAGCATCAACTGTTACATTGATTGACTTGTCGTTGATTGCTCCAATGGCAGACTGGTCATTAGCTCCCATCATAAACGAACCCCTTTTTATAAAAACCATGCCATATGGTTGAGCTTCATTAAACGACTGTTTTGCCCCCATACCTACTAACTCACCTGCAGGTTTGTTGCATGCAACAAAAAGGAATGTAAGTAAAATAATTGTCAGACTTTTTTTCATTCTAGTGCGATTTGTTATATTGAAATAAAAAAACTACGATCAGTTAAATATTTGTTTTGTAAAAGAGAATAGCAAAACCACTTCTTTTACAATATTCTTATACTTTTAAATTTGCTGGTTCGCTTTCCCGACACATAAGCAAAACTATATATTAAAACAATTTCATGAGATCCGGAACTTACAGTTATAATCTTCGATGTCGGTAAATCATAAGAATAACCTACTGACAGACCTCCAACTAAATTAATTCCGGCCATTAAAACTACGGCATCTTGTAATCTATAAGACAGACCGCCCCAATATTTATTATCATACTCGACCCGTGCAGAAACATCGATCTGCATTGATTTAAAATCAGTTTTCAGTAAAGCACTGGGTTTAAGCACATATAATGGATTTGCCAGTTTATATGAACCACCTCCGGTCAAATACATAGTTCCCAACAAATCAAGGTTCGATTTATCATCAAGATTAACTTTGGGATGATTTAAATGCGTAAATGACAACCCGCCATAATACTTAGGAGTCGAATAAAAAACTCCGGCACTCATATCTACGCTCATACCGGCTACACTCGTTTGAGGGATAGATGGATCAGAAGCCATATCTTTATGATATTCACCAATATTAACAACATGATTAGCTACATTTACACTATCACCATGAAATCCTACACTAACAAAACCAATATCGGCCCCAACACTCAAGAGACCTCCAAAGATGCGTCTTTTATAAGCATATTGTAACTGCGCAGAACGATTCGTAAATAATCCAACCCTATCGTTTAGGAAACGGAAACCAATTCCATTTTCACTTTTGCCTAACTTCAAGGGCGAATTGACACTAAACACAGTTGTTTGTCCTGCATTTGGAAATCCCACCCATTGAATTCGATGCTGACCGGTAATTTGAATCAGATTATTCTCACCCACCGCTGCAGGATTGAATGAGGAAGTATGAAACATATATTGGCTCAACTGAGCATCAAATTGAGAAAAAGCAGAGCTTATGCAAATGATTGAGAATAGTATACAAAAAAACAGTCTTTTCATAGATACATACCGAAATTATTCCTCATTCCCAATCAATTTATTATGTTTATTTGAATGTGCACTAAATAAAACTTCAAATCAATAAAAAAATTGTATTCCTTAAACTATTTTTTTATTGAAGTTTTATAAAATGACACATATATTAACACAAATAAGATTGCAATCAATTTGAAAAAAAATTAATATTCTTCTTCATTGAAAAAAAAGTCCTCTTTACTTGGATAATCAGGCCAAATATCTTCGATACATTCGTAAATCTCCCCCTCATCTTCAATCTCTTGCAAATTTTCAATCACTTCTAATGGTGATCCCGAACGCATAGCGTAATCAATTAATTCATCTTTCGTGGCAGGCCACGGCGCATCCTCAATTTTAGAAGCTAATTCCAAAGTCCAATACATAATTAACGAAATTTTTTAAGTAAATAAAATTTGTGTAGTTTCTTTCTAATAATCTGCAAAAATAAGTATTTTTTTTTAGAAATACTACTTTTTCCAACATATTTCTTTACCATTCTCAAATATTGTTAAATGCCTTGACAATGCAAAGAAATAGTCCGATAATCTGTTCACATATATAAAAATATGATTGTCAACCGGATAATCTTGATTCATATCAAATATCCTGCGTTCAGCCCTTCTGGCCACGGTTCTGCAAATATGTCCCAAAGCCCCGGAAGGAGAGCCACCCGGAAGTATAAAAGCACTTAAGGGAGGCAGAGCAGTATCCAGCCGATCTATTTCAAGTTCAATACCTTCAATATCTGCATCAACCAAAACAGAAGCACTATGAAAAGCCACTTTAGAAGTATCGGTAGCCAAATGAGAACCAACCGAAAAAAGTAGGTGTTGCACTTTTCGTAAAAAGAGAATATCCTCTTCGGGAATTACATAAGTAGTAAGCAAGCCAATAAATGAGTTTAACTCGTCAATTGTTCCGTAAGCATCTAATCTGACATCATTTTTGGCAACTCTTGTTCCACCAATTAGTCCTGTTTGCCCCTTATCACCAGTTTTAGTATATAGTTTCATATCATTATTTTTTAGTCCATCTTTAAAAATATCGTACACAAGTTACCAATAACGCATTTTGTAGTGCATTTTGTTTATATCGGGATTAAAAAAAACGATGCCCATATGAAATAAATCGATGGTAGAAGTCACTTGTGGGTGATTCTTAATCGTTTGCCAGGCAAACTCCATATCACCCGACCAATATATATCATCAATTATAACAATTGTAGCTTTGTGGACATTGGGCAAACAGAGCGCGAAATACTCCAGCACGGCGTTTGACCTATGATTGGCATCAATAAAAACTAGATCAAGCTGAGGCATGGAAGCCAGTACACCGGGCAGAGTAACATCAATATTGCCAACTATCAGTTGAATCGTTTTCAGGTTCAACTTTCTAAAATTTTCGGCTGCAACAGACGCTATTTGCGGACAACCTTCGAGCGTTACGCATTTCATCCGAGGAGACAAAGATCCCAAATAGGAAGTTGTAATACCTAATGAAGTACCTAACTCTAAAATATTTTCGGCCTTAATATAATTGGCTATCCGAAATAGTAACTGACTCTCGCGAGCTGACTTTAGCGACTTTTTAGCAATATCACTAACTTTACGTTTCCGGTCAATTCCGGTACCAAAATCAGTTACATTAAGAACGCGATTATCTATCTCTAAACTTTGACGCAGTTTTTCTATTGAATCAAAAACGTAAAATGGATGATTTTCCTGCAATACATAGCGGGTGAACTGAAACATAAATGGAGAATGAACTCCATGTCCACCGGTATTTCTGGCTGTAATAAAATGATTAAAGTACTTGTATATTAATTTAAGTCGACTCATAAGTTAATTCGAAATTTGAGAACAAATTTAAGAATAAAAGTTGGTATTACTAGCAAATTAAAAAATTGTTGCAGAAGAAAGCGTATTTTAAAGAAAAAGAAATGTAAATCCTGAACAAAATGTATCATAAAACACGTGCTATGCAAACTTGTAGCAGAACTTTTGACTCTTCTGATTGTTCTAGCCTTTATTCCGTAGAATTATTCTTATTATTCAGAAATATCAAAAACAATAATGCAAGAAAACAACACCATCTCCCCCAGTATTATGACAAGCAGCAACAGACAAGATGTCCAAAGCATTTCATTCGATTCATTTTTAAACGAATTTAAAGCAACTATCAAACGATTGTTTCGTGAAGAAAATGACATCAATCAATTAAGCGTCAAACGCGGAATAACCCCCGACATGCTTGGGCAGATAATGGACTGCAACCCGCTTTCATTGAGTATTCCGGTTGAATTTGGCGGACGCGGAGGCACTGTGGCTGAAAACATGCAAATGCTATCGGCAGCTTCTTACGAGTCGATGGCTTTATCGCTTACCTTGGGCATTAATAGCGCACTTTTTATGCAACCCGTGGCAAAATACGGCCAGCAGGAAGCAAAAAAAGAAGTTTTCGAAAGATTTCTGAATGCTCAAAACATGGGAGGTCTGATGATAACCGAACCGGGTTACGGTAGCGATGCACTTAATATGCAAACTTCGTTTGTTGAAGAGAAAAATCATTATCATCTTCGTGGCACAAAACACTGGGCAGGACTTACGGGACAGGCTGATTACTGGTTACTGACAGCAAGAAAGCTTGCCGATAACGGAAATCTTCAACGGGATATCGATTTCTTTATTTGCGACAATACTGCTCATAATCAGAAAATTGTAGTAGATGAATATTTCGAAAACCTGGGGCTATATCAAATTCCCTATGGACGAAACTTACTGGATGTGAAAATCCCAAAAGTACAAAGACTTGTCCCCCACTCTACAGGAGTTAAAATGATGCTTGACCTACTTCACCGGAGCAGAATGCACTTCCCGGGCATGGGACTTGGATTCGTCAAACGCATGTTAGATGAAGCTATCGCACATTGCCAACAACGACTTATTGGGGGTAAATCGCTATTTACTTACGACCAGGTACAACAACGACTGGCTCGATTGCAAGCCGACTTTACCATTTGCTCGGCACTAAGCTTAAAAGGAAGCGAAATGGCCGATATCAAAAACGACTTAACGGCTTTAGGACTGGAAGCCAACATTATAAAAACAGTCACAACAGATTTAATGCAAGAATCGGCGCAATCGCTTCTCACGTTGGTAGGCGCTATCGGATACAAATTGAATCATATTGCCGGACGTGGAACGGTTGATACAAGACCATTCCAAATTTTTGAGGGATCCAATGACATTTTGTACAATCAGATTTCTGAATCACTTACCAAGTTAATGAAAACTGCTAAAGAAACAAATCTATATCGTTTCCTATCGGAATTCAATTTGACAGAACAAGCTTCCAAACACTTAAAAGAGTTATTAAGCTTTGATGTAGATTTACAAATAGCCCAGCGGAAATCTGTAGAGTTAGGAAAATTAATGAGCAGAATCGTTTCAATGGATTTAGTGATTAAGCTAGGCGATGCAGGATTTCGTGCCGATTTAATTGATAGTGCCATTTCCATGCTAAAACAAGAAATTTCTAATCTGATTAACGATTATTCATTCGTACAGCAAACTCTAGTAATTGAAAATTACGAAGAAGGTGGTGCGTGGAATAAATTTATCGTGTAAACCCTTTGATCAAAAATAAAGAGAGCTGCTTCACGTAATGTGTTGCAGCTCTTTTTTGTTATTTCAAATGACCTAATTGAATTTTAAGCAAATAGCATTTTTACTTTTTCTAAATCTTCGGGTGTATCAATTCCTACTGTTTCGACATCGGTATAACCCACTTTTATTCGAAAACCATTTTCCAGCCAACGAAGCTGTTCCAGCGACTCGGAAATTTCGAGAGGGGATTGTTCTAATTGGGTGAGTTGTCGCAACACATCAGCCCTGTAAGCATAGATACCTACATGCTTTAGATAAGTATTTAACGAAATCCAATCGGCAGTTTCAGCACCCCGTCTAAACGGAATAATGGAACGGCTAAAATACATGGCTTCATCAGATTTATTGACAACTAATTTTGGGCTATTAGGATTGTTCAACCCTTCAAAACCGTCCTTCTCTGTAAATCGTTTAGCCAAAGTAGCAATTTCAGTCTCAGAACTTTTAAAGCAATCTTTCAGCGTTTCAATCTGCTCGGGCTGAATAAAAGGTTCATCTCCCTGCACATTTATCACCACATCAAAATTTCCTGACAGTTTCGAGTAAGCCTCATAACAACGATCCGTACCACTTTTGTGCTGGTCGGAAGTCATAATAGCCCTACCACCAAAGGCCAGCACGGCATCAAAAATTCGTTGATCATCAGTAGCCACATATACATCGGCCAATACTTTCGAAACTTGCTCGTAAACTCGTTGAATCATGGATTTACCACCAATATCAACCAACGGTTTTCCTGGGAAACGCGAAGAAGCAAAACGTGCAGGAATAATTCCAACAAAGCGCATTATTTTAATTTTAAAATGAGGTTATAATTTTATGATAATTTAAAATTATCCAGAGTGACTTCTTTATTCTTGAAAATTTTCTTTTTAGCCATATCCACCCAGTGTGATGAACGAAGCATCAATAATACAATGATGGGGAAAGCAGCTAAATTGAAGCTCTGAATAGACAGAGAGAATGTTATCAAAGTTGCAGCTAACAGACCCAAATTTAGTATTCCACAAACAAATAGTATCTTCCGCAGTGGTTTGATCCAAATAAGAAAAGCTACAATCATATTTAATGGGTTTATCCACAAAATATTTAAATTAGAAGCGACCAAAGGATGCGTAGAAAATACCATTAAATAAAAAGCAATAACACCTGCAATCCCTGTAATGAATAATAGTATAGAATCAAAAAATTTATTGTGCTTTTTATATTTTATGTCCAGCAAAGTAATCAAAACTCCTAAAATTAAAAGAAACAAAGAGACTGCAAGAGGTTTCAATAAAAAATCAAAAATTGATGTGGTTGTTTCAACGTGTTTTTTATCAACCAGAACTGTTGCACTTTTTTCAACCAGTTTTCTCGATTTTCCATCCAAAGTTACAATTTCAGCCTCCTGAAAATCCGACATGAGCACTTCGGGCAAAAACTGACTTTCTTTTTGACTTGCTATAGCATCGGCATCAATTCCAAATATTAAATCGATACCAAATTTAAGCCAGGTATCAGTGCCCACATAATCGCCTACCCAACGTCTGAAAGTAGTGGGTTCACTCGTTTGATGATATCTTATATAGCCGTCCACCGAACTGGTTATTTTATCCCGGGGGCGCGTTGAACAATTATCAAATACAAAATTATATCTGTAAATCCTGTTTTGAGGCTCATAATTTTCGAGAAGCGTAGCTACTAGGTTTTTCTTTTCGGCGCTTGTTAAATTCAAAACCTGTTCCCAAACCATAGAATTCCGTTCAGCATATTCCGGCAAGAAAAAATTGGTATCATAAATACCCAGTTGATAATCGGTTTCACCTTTTATAAACTTATAATAGAAATGTTCTGTTTCGAAACTAAAAATTCCATAGTTAAATACAACATCGACATTATTTACTTTATCTCTAACCCGGATAGCAGTATGTCCAAATTTGGAGTAGACTTCTTCGCCCGGCGAACAGGTTATCAAACTAACTACAGCCGAATCTCCAATAGTCACTTGCTGAGCATCTAAACTACTAAAAGAAAGCAATATACAAACTATCAAAAGGAATTGTTTCATAAATGTTTTGTGCTTTGGTTTATACAAAAGTAGTATATTTTTTTTGATTAACGATAAAAAATATTTATTTTATTCAGCCAAATTTCACTAATATAATTCTTTATAATCATACCGAATTAACCGAAATTTAGCAATTAAAAAAAATGTGCGACACTAGTTTGTAATAATTTTTGCCACTTATTGTATCAAATAGGAAAAAAATCACTAAATTTGTGCTTTATAACATTGTTGTCAAACATATTTTTTACGAGTTTAATGGCAAAGAAAAATGTTTCCGAATTAAAACCGCTGGAAGAAATTCTATCGGTGTGGGATGTATTAACTCCCGACGAAAGACAATTTGTACGTAACAATTACACGGTCCATTTTTTTAAAAAAAATGAGATTATTCATTGCGAAGGCGATAAGCCTACTCACATGATGATATTAGCCAGTGGTAAATTGAAAGTGTACAAAGAAGGTGTTGGCAGTCGATCTCAGATTATCCGCATGCTTAAACCCGGAGAGCACTTCAGCTATCGGGCCATCATTGCTAATGATGAATATAGCACGAATGTGATGGCCTTTGAGGCCTCCACGGTTTACATGATTAAAGCAGATATATTTATTTCTATCCTTCGCCACAATAATGCGTTCTGTTATCGGTTCTTAGAAGAGATAGCCTCTGATCTTGCAGCGTCCGATGCCCGCACGGTAAACCTTACTCAAAAACATATCCGGGGCAGACTTGCGGAAGCACTGCTGCAACTCTACAAAAAATATGGAGTTGAGGAAGATGGTGCTACTATCAACATGTATTTATCCCGCGAAGATTTAGCAAACCTGTCGAACATGACTACTTCCAATGCTATACGCACGCTCGCAAATTTTGTAAACGAGCATGTGATTGCCATGGATGGCCGCAAGCTAAAAATCATTGACGAGGAGAGACTTCGCAGAATTAGCAAACTTGGCTAATTATTCTTTATTGAGAAGATAACTGTTCACAGAAAACCGATCACTTATCACAGAAAAAAATGACCACGGCTCAAATTCACTCTACCTACAAGTCGGCGTTGCACTTTCTCGTTTTGGGACAGTTGAAAAATGCATTTGAAAAAACGAATGCATTAGTAGACGAGTTGCAGATAGGCGAATATGCAGATAGACTGACGGATATACAACAAAACTACCGCTTTTTACTTCAATATTATATCAATGGCGTAGAAGATCCGCAACGAAAATCGGTTTACAACAAGCTTATTGCCAAAGCATTTATTTTAAATTCGGACTTACGCGAGGAGTTATTACTCAGAAATTCCACCAATTTCGAATACACTCAAAAGCGGTACTTTCCTCACACGAAACGGTACCGTTCGGCCACTGAAATTCTCATAGCTCTGAACTATTTTTACTCTCAAATGGGCTTAATTGGCAATTTGGAGACTACCCACGAAGTGGAGTTGAAACGACTACGTTCCAACTATGAGACTGCTTTGCCCGAAGTGTTCAAACTTTTTTGGCTAACAACAACTTACGGCACTGACGAGAAAAACTTTTTCGGCAAAATATTAGCAAACGATTACCCGGGTTTGTTAGAAAAATCCCTATTAGTTTCGGCATTAACGCTAAACTTGTGGCGTACATTCGATGAAACCAAGTTGATGATGCTTTTGGACTGCTGCCAGCTATCGGAACAAAAAGTGAAACAACGGGCTTTGGTGGGTCTCTGTTTTATTCTTGCCAAGTACAATCGTTTCCTTATTTACTTTCCGGTAATTCGCAACCGACTGGTTTTACTGGCCGATGACAATCATATTGTTGAAAATTTTCAAAATATCATTATACAGATTATTTCAACTGCCGAGACTGAAAAAATTTCAAAAAAGATGCAGGAAGAAATTCTTCCGGAAATGATGAAAATAAGTCCGCTGTTGAAAGACAAAATGAACACGGACAACCTATTGAATGCCGAAGAATGGGCTGAGGAAAACCCTGCATGGGAAGAGGTACTCGAAAAAAGCGGCGTTAGCGACAAACTGAAGGAGCTTAGTGAATTGCAAATGCAAGGTGCTGACGTATATATGAGTACCTTTTCAATGCTCAAGAACTTCCCTTTTTTCTCTGAAATTTCAAACTGGTTTTTACCTTTCGATGGTCATTTTTCTTCGGTGAATGAGCTATTTAAAAAAGATGATCGCACCCTTTTTACTGCATTCGAAACAAATGCAATTATGTGTAATTCCGATAAATACTCATTTTGTCTGAGCATATTACAAATGCCGGAAGCACAACGGGGAATGCTGAAACAGTCATTCACAATGGAGTCGGAGCAATTGGACGAAATGGCCAAGGACGAAGCCTTGCTGACACCTGATTTAATGGCAAAAAACTTATCGAAACAATACATACAGGATCTGTTTCGATTCTTCAAGTTGCACCCGCAGCACTCCGAATTCTTTGACATGTTTACTTTTTGCCTGTCGATGCATCATACTTTTCTGTTTGATATTTTGTCGGCAGACAATGATTTTAAAATGGCTATTGCAGAATATTATTTTTCAAAAAGTCATTACACACAAGCGTTGGATTTGTTTGAAAACATAACAAAAGAAATACAACCATCTGCTGCAATTTACCAAAAAATAGGTTATTCCTATCAACAAACATCGCAGCTTACAAATGCATTGGATGCCTACATTAAAGCTGATATTATTCAGCCGGACGATTTGTGGACGATACGAAAAATGGCACTTTGCTATCGATTGTCCGGGAATTACGAAAAAGCACTACAATACTATCAGCATGTTGATTTTCTAAAGCCCAACCAATGGTCGGTTCTATTGCAAATAGGGCATTGCTTTATGGAGTTGAAAAAATACAGGGAGGCATTAAACATTTACTTCAAACTGGATGCCGAAGATGGCGACAACCCAAAAGTGTGGCGGGCAATAACCTGGTGTGCATTTGTATCGGGAAACATTGCTAAAGCAGATTACTACGTACAAAAACTAATCGAGACCGAACCAACTGCTCACGATTATTTAAATGCCGGACACATTGCATGGTGCAAACATAAATTTCCTGAAACTGTCGATTACTATCGAAAAAGCCTTGAATTGATGCAAAACAATTGGGATCAGTTTTTGGCCTATTTTGATGTAGACAGACATTATTTGGTCGACAATGGTATTGACACTGACGAAATGCCACTGCTGCTGGACGAAGTAAATCCACTGGAGTTGTAGTTCGATTTATTTATACTTGAATATAAAAATATGATTTCTATTTTCAGAAAAGAATTACGTTCTTTTTTTAGCAATGCAACAGGGTATATTGTTATTGGTATTTTTTTGTTGCTGACAGGTCTTTTTCTCTGGGTAATTCCCGGGCAATACAATATAATTGATGCCGGTTACGCAAATGTTGACGGCTTGTTCTACCTGGCTCCATGGTTATTTCTTTTTCTTTGTCCGGCTCTCACGATGAGACTTTTCGCTGAAGAAAAACAAACCGGAACATGGGAATTACTGGTTACCAAACCACTCAGCAGACTGCAACTGGTACTTGGCAAATATTTTGCCGGCTGGGTTTTAGTCGCACTGGCATTACTCCCAACATTAATTTTCTACTTTTCGATATCCTATTTGGCTGAACCCATAGGCAATGTTGATTCGGGTGCCTTCTGGGGATCGTTTATCGGACTCTTCTTTTTGGCTGGCGTTTACGTGGCCATCGGTACTTTTTCGTCGTCACTTTCCAACAATCAAATTATTTCCTTTGTTGTGGCACTGGTACTAAGCTTCTTTTTTTATTACGGTTTCGATTTACTGGCAAGCTTTTTCACGTCAGGACAAGCTATCCAATATCTGGAAAGTATAGGTATCAATTCTCATTATAAATCAATGAGCAGAGGAGTTATAGATTCTCGCGATGCAATTTATTTTGTAAGCGTAAGCGTTGTTTTTATTCTGGCAACCGTGAGGAAAATTAAAAATTAGAGATTAGAGATTGGTTGATTGGAAAACTGGGAAATGGGTTAGATGCTGACAGCCAAACAACAAGACACATTAGATTTATAACAAAAAATATATGAAAACTCCATTGATATTAATTACAAACGATGATGGTGCTGATGCAAGAGGTATAGAAGTGCTTACACGTTTAATGTGCGAAATTGGCGACGTAATAGTAATGGCACCTGATGGTGCTCGTTCGGCACAGTCCAACGCGCTAACGGTTACACATCCAATCCGCTTCAAAAAGATTGAAGAGGTTCCCGGCCTGACACGTTACTCGTGTACAGGAACACCAACAGACTGTGTAAAGTTAGCCCTAAACGAGATTGTAGATCGCAAACCTGACTTATTAGTTTCGGGAATTAATCACGGCTCGAACGCTGCTATCAACGTCATTTATTCGGGCACCATGGGAGCCGTTCTGGAAGGTTGCGAGAATGGAATTACATCCATTGGATTCTCTTTGTGTAATCATTCTTACGACGCAGATTTTACAATCTTCGAATCATACATCACTCAAATAGCTAAACTAGCATTGCTAAATGGATTGCCACATGGCACTTGCCTTAACGTGAATGCGCCAATGGGCGACATTGCAGGAATACGCGTATCGCGTCAATGCGACGGAAAGTGGACCAAAGAATTTGCCAAACGAACAGACCCACAAGGAAGATCCTATTTTTGGCTAACCGGCAACTTTGAAAATCATGAACCCGATGCACCTGATACCGATGAATGGGCTTTGAGTCAAGGTTATATTTCGGTAGTTCCTACAAAAATCGACATGACTGCTTATCAGGCAATGGATGAAATTCGTGGCTGGGAATTCTAAAATAGAGGCCAGGAGTAAGAAGCAAGGAGTAAGTACTTGATTTCAGGATTAGGATATAAGCTTTTTATGAACGACGAACAATTTTCCTTTTAGTGAATAAACAAATTCCTAATCGACCAACATGAAACGTTTCAATTATTTTCTATATGGTTTTGTGCCGGGGTTGATACTTCCGATAATATTTATGTGGGTGTATCTGCTTCGGTTTTATCCGGGTGATTTCTCATTTTGGGAAATATTGAAACAACTTTATCCAAGTGTTTTGCTGGGGAAAATATTGCTTCTTTCGGTCATGCCCAACCTTGGACTCGTTTTTGTATTCTATAAATCTGATAGTTTCAAACTTGCTACCGGCGTACTTACAGCTGCAATGCCTTATTTTATTGCCTGTATTATAATGCTATAAATCAGAGGCAAGAAAGTAAGAAGTAAGAGATAATCACCTAGTTCTGTTGAACTATTAGCCAACAAATATAATCCATCAACATATCAATTTATCATATGCGTTATTTTATTATTGCCGGTGAAGCGTCGGGTGATTTGCACGCTTCCAATTTAATGCGTGAACTTCGAATAGCAGACACTCAGGCTGAGTTTTGCTTTTTGGGAGGTGATCTTATGCAGGCGCAGGGCGGCAAAATGATAAAACACTACCGCGATATGGCATTTATGGGAATAGTTGCTGTGCTTAAAAATGCACGTACTGTACTGAAAAATCTAAGTGATTGCAAGCAAGCCATTACCGATTTTCGACCCGACGTATTGATTTTGGTGGATTATCCGAGCTTTAATCTTCGCATGGCTCGCTTCGTGAAAGAAAATCTGAACACGAAGGTTTATTATTATATTTCGCCAAAACTATGGGCGTGGAAAGAGTATCGCATCAAAGAAATTAAGCGATACGTGGACAAAATGTTTACCATTTTTCCCTTCGAAACAGCCTTTTACGCCAAACATAATTATGACGTGGAATATGTTGGCAACCCAACCGTCGACTCGGTATGTACCCGCCACCATCAGGATCAAAGTTTCGCAGACTTCTGCTCCGAAAATAAATTACCAACTAAACCAATCATCGCGATATTAGCAGGAAGTAGAAAACAAGAAATTGTAGGATGCTTACCTCGAATGGTTGATGCCGGCCTTCGCTTCCCCGACTATCAGGTGATAATAGCAGGTGCTCCTGGCATCGAAGCAGATTTATACAACTCAGTATTGAAAAGCAGAGATGTTTCTGTGGTGTTCGGAAAAACCTACGAGCTACTTCAACAATCCAAAGCCGCAGTGGTGAATTCAGGTACTGCAACTCTCGAAACAGCCTTAATTGGCACGCCCGAAGTAGTGGTATATCATGTACCGCTGGGTAGAATCGGATATTTTGTAAAAGAAATGGTAGTCCGCGTGAAATTTGTTTCTCTGGTAAATATAGTAGCTGAAAAACTGATCGTAAAAGAACTATTAGCACATTTATTTACCGTAAAAAATATTGCTGCAGAACTGGACTTGATATTGAATAACATAACCTACCGCCAAACAATGTTGCAAAATTATTCGATCATCAAAAAGGCACTTGGTGAACCCGGAACAGCTGAGCGGGCAGCAAAGAAGATGGTATCGTTCCTTCGTAATTAGTTGCCTGCGGCGTTATTATCTTCGATGATATTATGCCTTCGGCGATATTAAGCTTTGCAATATTTGCCTTCAGCATTATTGTTATGATAAGTTTCTAACTAATAACGCAAGCCATGGCAATGCTGTAGAATTTGGAATCTACACTTTCGCTACGGGATGTCAATACTACAGGTTTATCAGTTCCCTGTAACAGTCCACCCATTTCAGCACTGGCAAAAAGCGACAAGCCTTTGTAAAAACAATTGGCACATTCAAAGTTGGGGAAAATAAGGATATCGGCATCACCCAGAACAGGCGTTTGTACATTTTTTATGCTTCCACGTTCTGCGTCAAGTGCCAAAAAGACATCCAACGGTCCATCCATTATCACATCTCCAAATTCGCCCATACGCCACATCTGCATGATGTCAAGGTAATCCTGCATGTAGTGAATTTTGGGATTAGCCACTTCGGTAGCATGTATCAAAGCTACTTTCGGTTTCACAATTCCAAATTTATAAGCAGTGGAAATGGCATACTTAATCATGGCAGTGCGTTGCACCAAATTGGGTGAAGGAATGACCACCGGATCGGAAAAGAAAATCAACTTATGGTAACTTGGAATTTCCATGGCAGCATTATAGGTCATGACCTTGCCGGCAGGTAAAATTCCCTTTTCTTTATCCAAAATAGCCCGCAAAAGTACATCCGTATTTACTAGCCCTTTCATCAAAATATCCGCCTCACCTGATTTAACCATGCGTACTGCTTCCAGCGTAGCTTCAAGCACATCCGGTTTGTCGATAATGTGTACAAACGGAGATAAAGGGTGTTCAAATAAATGAGGTGATTCGATAGAAGCCACATCACCAATCAGAAATGCCTCCACTATTCCCAGATCTACCGCACGAAGTACTGCATCCAGCGTATGCGAATCTACTGCATTGGCCACAGCCATACGTTTTCGGCTATTTACACTGGTGAGATGAGCTGTGAGTTCGGCAAAAGAGGAAATTCTATCCATTTTTAGCTATTTTGGTGTATTGGTGACACAAATGTATGAATAATAATTTGGTATAACAAACCTCAAAAACAGTTTAAGCCACTGAAATATAATTATTTGCCACATGCTAAATTAACACTACATCAAGAAAAAGTTAGTATGCTTTCTAATTCATTTTTTTTTATACGAAAATGAAATTAAATTCGATTTATTCACATTCATCGTTTCAATTTGTAAGTTTCGTAATTTCACAAATTCATGCAGGACTCATAAATATTTTTTTGAAGAACATATTTTTTTCATCAAATTTGAGTAAAGATTATGAAATGAAGCCTGGTCATTTTGTACAAATAGACTATTGATATAGAAAGTGAGCATCTGTTCTTAGAATTATTGAGACTGACACGCCAATAATAGGCAACAAAAACAAAGTTCCGAAAAACTTAATTTTTAAGTCTTTTACACTATTCACGTCCAAACAATTAACGTATACTAAAATTTAAATAACATTTCACGTTAACTGAAATATGTTAGTATCTTTGAACAATTTTTACATAAAAAAAAAACTGTTTTACGGATAACTGATAATGATATGAAAAGATTTAATGCACTGAACAACATCTTTGGCTGGGCGGCTTTCATCATTGCTGCCATCACCTATTTGCTTACTATGGAGCCAACTGCCAGCTTTTGGGATTGTGGCGAATTCATCTCTGCCGCCTACAAATTAGATGTTGGTCACCCACCGGGAGCACCATTCTTTATGTTGACGGCACGCATCTTTACCTTATTCGCCTCTGACCCTACCAAAGTGGCAGTAATGGTCAATTCATTATCAGCATTGTGCAGTGCATTCAGTATTCTGTTTCTCTTCTGGACCATTACCCACCTAGGGCGAAAAGTAATTATTAAGTCAGATACAGATTATTCAACAGCAAATATCATAGCCATTTTAGGTGCCGGTATGGTGGGTGCATTGGCTTATACGTTCTCCGACTCATTCTGGTTTTCGGCAGTGGAAGGCGAGGTTTATGCCTATTCATCGTTTTTCACTGCCATTGTTTTTTGGCTTATTCTAAAATGGGAACGTGTGGCCGACAGCCCGGGTTCCGATCGTTGGCTGATACTCATCGCGTACCTGATGGGCTTATCTATAGGCGTTCACTTATTGAATCTGTTAGCCATTCCGGCATTAGTATTGGTTTATTATTTCAAAAACTACAAGCCAAGCGTCAAAGGAGTTGTGGCAGCAATGGGCACAGCAGGCGTAATTCTTGTGGCCGTTTTATACGGGTTGATTCCCGGCTTTGTGGAAGTAGCCAGTTGGTTCGAATTGTTCTTTGTAAACACGCTTGGATTCGCGTACAACACAGGTTTGTATTTCTATATTGTACTGACTCTTGCATTATTAATCTGGGGCATTTACGAATCGTATGTAAACAAAAGTGTAGTTCGCCTTACAGTATCATTTATATTAGCAATATCTATCGTCGGCATTCCGTTTATAGGTGGCAAAGTGCTTGTTGGGATGATTATTATTGCGGGCATGAGTTTTATCATGTATTGGAAAAAGTCCAAGCTCAATGCACGCTGGATGAACACCGCCTTGCTTATGGTTACCGTTCTGCTTATCGGTTATTCTTCGTATTCGGTAATCGTTATCCGCTCTTCGGCAAAGCCAACTATGGATCAAAACTCACCCGATAATCTTTTCGCACTCAAATACTATCTTAACCGCACGCAATATGGTGACCGCCCCTTGCTTTACGGATCGGTATACAATGCACCGGTAAAACTGAACGTGGAAGGTGAAAAATGTGTGCCGGCAGTAGACAAAGGTGAACCTACTTACGAGCCTAAACCAAAATCATCGCCAACTGAAAAAGACGAATATATTATTGTGGAATATAATTCACGCAATATTATGGACGAACGGTTTGACATGTTTTTCCCACGTATGTATTATACTCCTGGAATACCTGAAGCACATATCCAGGGCTATAAATCGTGGGGAAATGTGACAGGAACACCAGTTACCTTCGACTATTGCGGACAGCAGCGAACAGAAATGAAACCTACATTTGGTGAGAATTTGCGGTATTTTTTCAGTTATCAGGTCAATTTCATGTACTGGCGCTATTTTATGTGGAATTTTAGCGGCCGACAAAACGATATCCAGGGCTATGGACAAATTGACTCCGGAAACTGGATTACCGGCATTGGTTTTATTGATAATATATTGGTGGGAGACCAAACAAAATTACCAACAGAACTAAAAGAAAACAAAGCCCATAACACGTATTTTATGTTGCCATTACTGCTCGGAATTTTCGGACTATTATTTCTGTTGTACAGTGGTAAAAAGGGTATGGAAGCATTTTGGATTACCGCCCTTCTATTTATACTTACAGGTCTGGCAATTGTGGTTTATCTCAATCAAACACCCTACCAACCGCGCGAACGTGACTATGCCTATGTAGGATCATTTTACGCCTTTAGCATCTGGATTGGGTTAGGTGTATTGGGCATAATAAAAGCCATCGACAAATACCTGCCACGGCGGGTAAGTGCCGTAGTGGTTAGCATTTGTTGTTTAGGCGTACCTGCCCTTATGGCACAACAAAACTGGGATGATCACGACAGAAGCGGACGCTATACCTGCCGAGATTTCGGACAGAATTATCTGGCATCATGCAAACCGAATGCAATAATATTCACCAGTGGAGACAACGATACTTTCCCACTTTGGTACAATCAGGAAGTGGAAGGTAACCGTACCGATGTGCGTGTTTGCAACCTCAGTTATTTACAAACAAATTGGTATATAGGGCAGATGAAACGCGGTGCGTACAAGTCAGCACCTCTACCCATTTCGTGGACTAAAAAAGAATTTGTAACGGGCAAAAACGATGTGGTTTATGCCGACTCACTCGTGCCAAATCTGGATGTAAAATCAGCTTACAGTTTTATCCTGAGCAACGATCCACAAACCAAAATGGAAGGCGAAAGTTTCATACCTACCAAACTTTTATTCTTACCGGTAGATGCGCAAAAAGTAATCAAATCGGGCACATTACCTATGTCTAGAGCCGACGAAATTCTACCTCAGATAGACATCGATATCAAGGGCCGACTTACCAAAAGTGACTTGATGGTGATAGAACTTCTGAAAGAAAACAACTGGAAACGTCCTATCTACTTTGCCACTTCCATTGGTGGAGAATATCTGGGATTAATGGATCATTTTGAGCTCACAGGATTGGCTTATCAGGTGCTTCCAATAGGCGAAAAAGGTGCAGGACCTGGTGTAAATACCGACGAAATGTATACCAATATGATGACAAAATTCAAGTATGGTGGCATCGAAAACAAGAAGGTATACCTGGATCAAACGGTATACAATATGTGCTTGTCGCACCGACGTATGTTCGGACAATTAATTGCCGCTTTGGTGGCGAAAGGTGATACCATTCGTGCCCGAAAAGCATTGGATTATTGTAATAAAGTGATCCCCGCGAGCACCGTTCGCTACGACTATTTTTCTACAATCCTGGCTGAATCATACTATAAAATTGGTGAACCGGCAAAAGCAAATGCTATCATGAATGCTGTGGCTACAGATTGTGTGGAATATCTCGACTGGTATTTTAGTTTGAACCCGGCACAGATTAATAGCGTGACTGATAGAATCGGAAATAAAATAGCGATATTGGGGCAGGTATTACGCGTCTGCGACAACGAGAAGCAAAAAAGCATAATGGATAAATTTGTGCCACGATATATGGAGTATACCAGCAAAGTACAAATGAAATAAGACAATAAAGATTGAAATATATGGAAAGCGTCCGGCGAATTAAATCCACCGGACGCTTTCTATTTCCTTACCTCTTACTCCTTACCTCTTACCTCTGGAATTAGTATCTCGAATAAGCCGACCGCACATACTGAACAGCCTGCGTATAGATTGGCTTGGTAAATTCGATAAACAAGTCTTGATGTGGCGGTGGTAATTGTGCTTGTTGGTTGCACAAGCGTTTTTGGTCGTTGCTAAGCGCCCGGTCGTCACCTTTAAAGTTAGCCCAGTTTGTTGCCCAAACGTACTCACCTGTAAAGTTGCGTTGTTGAATAACGCGGTTATTTTGAGCATCAATAATCCGTAGACTGAGGATGCCACCCGACAAAATCTCGCGACGGTACATGTTCAATTGCGCTTTCACGGTGCTGTAGGCATTATATTCTTTGCCTTCCACTTTCACCTTACCAACCACCACGCTATCGCGCGACACATCTTTCGAAGTTACTGTTTCTTTGATATTTCCAATAGAGAAATCTTCGAAATTCAAAGCTATAAATTGATGCGGATTGCGCATTTTGATACTTTGCGCTTCCTCTTCAGTATAAAAACGCACAAAACGATTTTGTGCATTCTGACTCATCTCCGATATCAAATTCGTGTAGAAAAAGTCAGCCGAGTATTGATATTTGTTGCTTGTAAAGGGTTTTTGAACAATTACACGCAAGGTAGCCTCGTAACGTGCATCCTCTATTTTGCGCAATACATCTTTGTAACCGGGTACATATCTGTTGGCATTCTGAAAATATTGATAGGCTACACGCGCCTGATCCATAGTATTGTCATCTAACGCTCGCAACCCAAGATTATAAGATTGCTCCGCAGCCAGTTTTTTTACAGCACTCAACTCTGCCACATACTCCTTTGGTCTCGGAACGATTTCCAATGCTTTTGGGCAGTGATAGATATCACTCGCCAATTGATTTAAGCGTTCATATTGATAAGCAATAACATCATATTTATCTGTCTGATTGGCCAATTCTGCATTCTGAATGTTCCTTTCGGCAGTTTGCTGAGCTAACGGATAAGAGTTTGTCAGTACATTTGCAGCTTTTTCATTTTTCGGATTGGACCGCAATCGGTCAATCGACTCCTGACAGGCTTTGAAATAATCGCCCTGTTTGTAAGCTTTATTACCCGAAGAGCAACTGCTCACTATCAGAACGACAAGTAAGGAAAACAATAGGTGGTAAACTTTTTTCATGCACTAAAAAATATTAGATTATACACTTGAGAATTATCTTAAGTCTTATTTAAAATATTGAACGCTAAACATCAATATCGATATGCTTTCACATTTACTTTCAGAGAAAATTCCCGACAGAAGGCAGTCTTGTAGCTCGCAACTAACTCATTTTAACTACTTACATTCTTTCCGGAACCTCAATGCCTAGCAATTTCATTCCTGTTTTGATAATTGTTGCCGTAGACTCCGACAATACCAATCTGAATTGTTTCAAGGCCTCATTTTCTTCTTTCAAAATTGTAAAATCATGATAGAACTGATTGTATTCCTTCACCAGGTCATAAATATAGTTTGCAATCAACGCAGGACTAAATTCCTCTCCCGATTGACGAACAACCGCCGGGAACTCGGTGAGCAATTGAATAAGGTAACTTTCTTTTTCCGACACGCTCAGGTTGGTATCTTTAAGCGAAGTAAAGTCGATACCCTGGTCTGCTGCTTTGCGCAATACCGACTTGATACGAGCGTGCGTGTATTGAATAAATGGTCCTGTATTTCCATTGAAATCGATTGATTCTTTTGGATTAAAGGTCATATTTTTACGTGGATCTACCTTCAGAATAAAGTATTTCAACGATCCTAATCCCACCATACGAGCAATTGTTTCAACCTCTTCGGGCGTACAATTATCCAACTTACCTAACTCTTGAGATGTTTCGCGGGCAGTGTCTATCATCTCTTCCATCAAATCGTCAGCATCCACCACTGTACCTTCGCGGCTCTTCATTTTGCCTTCCGGAAGTTCTACCATACCGTACGAAAAGTGCACAAGGCTCTTTCCCCACTCAAAGCCCAATTTGTCGAGCAAGAGTGCCAGTACCTGAAAGTGATAGTTTTGCTCGTTGCCCACCACATACACCATTTTATTGATAGGGTAGTCGTTGTAACGAAGTTTGGCAGTACCAATATCTTGGGTCATGTACACCGAGGTGCCATCCGAGCGAAGCAACAATTTCTCATCCAAGCCCTCACCCGTAAGATCAGCCCACACCGAACCATCTTCGCGACGATAAAAGGCTTTGTTGGCTTCTCCCCTTTCTACTTCCGACTTTCCTTCGAGGTAAGTTTCCGATTCGTAGTAGATCTTGTCAAAATCAACACCCAATTGTTTGTATGTTTTATCAAAACCGGCATATACCCATCCGTTCATCGTTTCCCACAACTGGCGCACTTCAGCATCATTATTTTCCCATGCAAGGAGCATTTTTTGTGCTTCAATAATTAGCGGAGCCGATTTTTTCGCATCGTCCTCACTCATTCCTTTGTCCATCAACTCCTTGATTTCGGACTTGAAAGCTTTATCGAAAACCACGTAATATTTACCCACTAAATGATCGCCTTTCAAACCGGTACTTTCGGGAGTTTCGCCGTTGCCAAACAATTTCCACGCCAACATCGATTTACAGATATGAATACCACGATCGTTTACAATATTGGTTTTCACCACTTTCCAACCATTCGCTTTTTGAATTTCGGCAATACTGAATCCGAGTAAATTATTGCGAATATGACCCAGGTGAAGCGGTTTGTTGGTGTTGGGCGATGAATATTCAATCATCATCAATTGAGAATCATCGGTAACGGGTGTGATACCGAATTGCGCATCACCATGAATTTGAACCAATGTTTCTAGCCAGTAGTTTTGACTAATGCTCAGGTTCAAAAAGCCTTTTATAACGTTGAATGCCGAAACAACAGGATTGTTTTTTTGCAAATACTCGCCAATCTCTTGTCCGGTTTGTTCGGGCGATTTACGCGCTGCTTTTACAAACGGAAAAATGACAACGGTAAGCTCGCCTTCAAATTCTCGCTTTGTCTTTTGTAATTGTATTTGATTTGCCTCAAGTTTTAAACCATAAAGTGTCTCTACAGCCTCGGCTACTACGGTTCCAATAGTTGTTTCTAAATTCATTTTTAGTTCATTATTTTGTTCGAAGTGCAAAGATACAAAAATATGTGATATGTGCTGATAACAAAAAACGCCCATTTCTCGATGTGAGAAACGGGCATTTTTATAAAATATAGAATCAGATCAGAAAAATTTCCAACCCAATGAAATAACAAAAGTATTGGCTGGTATTTTATCGATGGTAAGGTCATTCAATTTTGTATGATACATATCGCCAATCAAGTTGTAACGAGCATCCAAAGTGAACATGAGAACATCTACTCCCACACCGGCTTCCAGTCCCAGTTGAGCAGCTTTAATATCGCTCTTTAACTTGTCTGCGGTAACAGAACCACCTGCGGTTAGTACGTTATAATCCAGTGAAGAACCTGCATTGAAACGCAATTTAGGTCCTGCAAATACGCGAAGATTCATCAGTTTCAAATCTACCAGTTTATAACCAAGAAGCAACGGAACATCGAGAGTACTCACAGTTACATTTTTATTAAAAGTGGTAGCTACACTGCTATTTGCAGTCTCCAGAAATGATATTTGATCAGTTTTCTTGCCCATTGTGTATAAAAACTCCGGTTGGAAATACATTTTACTAAAACCAAAGCGAGCAAATACGCCGGCATGAAATCCGTTCGACAATTCGGAATTGACGTTATTCAAATTATAATCGCCGGTTGTGACCGAACTTAAATTCTTAGTTCCGATTGAAGAGGTATAACCCGCCTTAATACCGAAATTAAACTGAGCGTAAGTAATCGAAACAGACAGCAAAAGTGCTGCAACTAATAAAAACTTTTTCATACAGATATTTTTAAATTGTTTATATAAATAAATAGTGCTTTCTGAATTAACGGAGGATTGAACCCTAAAGTATAAAATGTAAATTAAAAAAATACCCACATGGGATTATGTATATTTATTTTGGTGCTGTTGAATATCAAATCCGCCTTTTCTGGCAGTTGAACCTTGTATTCTTTTTTTGCCGTATTCGTCAGCTTACGATTGCGCAACCAAAGATTATACTCTTTCAATTGAGCATAACTTATTCCATTTTGTTTGGCCCAGGTCGTCCAGTTACCTACACTATCTTTCACAGTTACATCTTTGGTACGTACTGTCTGATAAAAATCATCTCGAGAAAATTGGTATCCAAACGATTTAGGATTTTCCATAAATTGTTTTATCGCTATTAATCGAAAAATATATCTACCTGTTTCGGGATTTAAATACAAATCAACAACTTCATCAGTCTGTTGTTGATCTTGCTCTTCGCCAACACGCCCCATTCCGGCATTGTACGAAGCAGCTACCGTTGCCCAATCTTTGAACTTATTGTATGCACTTTTAAAATATTTACACGCAGCAACGGTCGATTTTTCGATATGATAACGTTCATCCACTTCGTCATTCACCTCCAACCCCAATTGTTCTGCTGTTTTAGGCATCAATTGCCAAAGACCTGCCGCTCCGGCTCCCGACTGAACGCGAGGATCCAGGTTACTTTCAATAACTGCCAGATATTTGAAATCGTCGGGCACTCCGTATTGTTTAAGAATGGGCTCAATGATAGGAAAAAATTTATTAGCACGTTTTATTTGTAAGGTGGTAACCGAATGGTTATATGCAATTACAATTTGCTCACGGTCGTAGCGTTCGCGCAAGTCATTTCTTTCCAGCGAAATAGTTTGTCCGGCAAATGTAACTTTGGTAGGGATAGGCAGTGAAGTGGTTGGATTAATGGAGCATGCTGAACTGGCAACTACCAGCCACATTAGCAAACCAAGAGCGATTTTGTTTGACATTTCTAGCTATTTAATACGATTAAGTCTACAAAGATAGTCGATAAGTCCAAAATTGTCCACCAAAAAACTAAAAATCGTAAACTTATCGCCTCGTTCATAACTGCTAAAATTATATTTTTCTATCTTTGCACATCTTTAAGAGGCAAGTGCTAATTCCCAATCAATCATTTACGAATTAACCAATCACACATAAACCAACATGAAAAGAGCTATTTTCCCCGGGACATTCGATCCATTTACCATAGGTCATTACAGCATTGTATTGCGAGGGCTATCCATTTTTGATGAAATAGTGATTGGTATTGGACACAATCAATCAAAAAAAACACTTTTTACCATTGAGAAACGTTTGGACATTATCCACCAGGCTTTTGCAAATGAGCCGCGCGTAAAAGTGGAGGTTTACAACAGCCTCACTGTAGATTTTGCATTGTCGGTGGAAGCCGATTTTGTGTTGCGTGGATTGCGAACGGTAAGCGATTTTGAGTACGAGCGAAACATAGCCGATGCAAATCGTAAACTTACAGGGATAGAAACTGTTATTCTTTTTACCGAAACAAAATACTCATTTATCTCATCAACTGTCACGCGCGATTTGATTACGTTTGGCAAAGACATTACTGCGTTTCTGCCTCCAAACGTAAAACTTTAATTCCATCATTTTCATCACTGCTTATCAAATAATTATATATGAAAAAAGTATTCTCATTTATCCTATTCCTTGTTTGCTTTTCAACAACAGTTCCAGCCACAACTGCTGCCGAACAGCGCAGCTTTCGGATCAGCAAGAATTTAAGCATTTTCAATTCTGTATTTCGCGAGCTGGACATGTTTTACGTGGATACGCTCAATTACGACAAAGTAATGAAAACTACGTTGGATCAAATGCTTGCCAAACTCGATCCGTACACTGTATACATGCCGGAAGAAGAAACCGACGATTTGAAGTTTATGACTACCGGCGAATATGCAGGTATTGGCGCCATGATAATGAAAAAGGACAAGGAGATTCTTATTTCAGAACCTTATGAAGGCATGCCTGCACAACGGAATGATTTACGTGCCGGCGATGTGATTATCGAAGTGGATGGACAAAAAGTGGATGGATTGACGGTGAGTGAGGTGAGCGCCAAATTAAAAGGCACACCAAACACGCTTATCAAATTAAAATTAAAACGACTGGGCGAAAAGAAATTCGTCGAGAAACAATTTCTGAGAGAGAAAATCCAGGTCAACCCTGTTGGATATTCTGCTAAAGTGGCCAATAAAGTAGGGTATGTACTTTTGAACGAATTTACTGACAGAGCTGCCATTGAACTGAAAAGTGCTGTGGCTGACTTGATAAAACAACATAAAATTGAATCGCTGGTGCTGGATATCCGCAACAATGGAGGTGGGTTGATTGATGAAGCGGTAAAAATAGTAGGTTATTTTGTCCCAAAAGGCACGGATGTGGTAACTACAAAAGGGAAAAACAGTGAAGCAGAAAGAACCTATAAAACACCATCGGAGCCCGTCTTCCCCGAATTACGACTGGTAGTACTTACCAATCGTTCTTCAGCATCTGCGTCCGAAATTTTATCCGGGTCCATTCAAGATTTGGATCGTGGCGTTATTGTTGGCGAACGTACATTCGGCAAAGGGCTGGTTCAAAATATCCGGCCTGTAGGCTTTGGAGGACATTTAAAAGTAACTACTGCCAAATATTATATTCCCAGTGGAAGGTGTATTCAAGCGTT
Source organism: uncultured Paludibacter sp. (assembly GCA_963664445.2). GTDB lineage: Bacteria > Bacteroidota > Bacteroidia > Bacteroidales > Paludibacteraceae > Paludibacter. The sequence goes on along the minus strand of CAXXUM010000005.1, from coordinate 872,686 downwards.
AGACTACAGCCATCGCAACGAAGATGGTAGCGTGGGACGCGTACCGGATAGCCTGACCACCGAATTCAAAACCCGCAACGGGCGCAAAGTGCGTGATGGTGGTGGTATTGTTCCGGATTCCCTGACAAAAGATGATCGGAAATTAAATATTGCGTACTATATTTTTGCACAAAACCTTTATTTCGACTTTGCAACTTTATATGTTCAACAACATCCAACTATCGCTTCGCCGGCAGATTTCACCTTATCCGATAAAGATTTCAAAGCATTCTCCGATTATTTGATAGAAAAGAAATTTGCGTATACCACTCAAACCGAGAAGTATTACAACGAATTGGTTGAAACTGCCAAAATTGAAGGCATGGACACCATAGCGAAAGTGGAATTTGCAGCATTAAAAGCTAAACTGGTTCCCGACATCACCAAAAGTATTGCCGAAAACAAGTCGGATATCAGCGAGTTACTAAGTCTCGAAATTATCAAACGCTATTATTTCCAAAAAGGTGAAATTCAATATTCATTGCGTACGGACAAAGATTTGAAAGTTGCCATTGAGCTTCTTAAACCAAACGGTGCATATTTGAGAAAACTAAAACCATAAAAAGTGTCTGGTTGAAAATCACAGCAAACTAACGATTTTCAATTATCTACCAATTTTTACTTCTAATCACAAGGCTTTTGATTGAATTTGTAATAAATTTCAATCAAAAGCCTTTTTTAATGCAATTTTTATTCCTATTTTTGCGACCGCAGATGTGAAAATAATCGCATCAAACATAATCTGATACTCATCATTCTGATAGTTATGAATTGTGCATTAAACAGTATGCATTAATTACATTTACCATGAAAAAAAACACAGTAGGAAAAAAAATCAGCATTTTATGTGCCGACAAAAACATCTCCATCGAAGAGTTAGCCGAAGGTTCGGGATTAACCGTAGCTCAAATTGAATTGATTCAAAACAGCGAAAACATACCTTCACTTTCTCCATTAATCAAAATTGCGCGTGCACTGGGCGTTCGTTTGGGAACATTTCTGGACGATAGTAACGAACTTGGTCCGGTAGTGCATCGTCAGTCTGAAACGCTCCAGCCGGCCACTTTCTCCAGTCAACTTTCAACCAGCAATTCTCATCTCGATTTTTTTTCGTTGGCGGGTAGCAAAGCCGGTCGTCACATGGAACCATTCCTTATTGACATACAACCATCAACAGTCAGCGAACCGATACTTTCGTCGCACGAAGGCGAAGAATTTATTTTTGTGATTCAAGGCGCTGTAAAAATTCAATATGGAAAAGAAACCTATGAACTTCAAAAAGGTGATAGCATTTACTACGATTCGATAGTTGACCATATTGTTAGTGCAGCCACCAACCAACCTGCACAAATTGTAGCCGTTGTTTATACTCCAATGTAATGAATTATGGAATTATCAAACAACACTTTAGGCGACTGGCTTGAGCATTGGGCTACCGCAACTCCCGACCACGAATGTATCGTTTATTCCGATCGTAATTTGCGGTTCACATGGTCTGTTTTTAATGATCGCGTGGATAACATGGCCAAAGGACTAATGTCGATTGGCGTTACCAAAGGTGCGCACGTGGGCATTTGGGCGCAGAACGTACCGGATTGGCTGACATTTTTATATGCCTGTGCAAAAATTGGTGCAGTGGCGGTAACCGTAAATACCAACTACAAAGAGCATGAACTTGCATTTATCATCGAAAATTCGGATATGCATACGCTTTGTATTACGGATGGAGTTTCGGGCAGCGACTATGTTTCGATGGTGTATTCGCTGTTCCCCGATTTGAAAACAACACAACGTGGACAATTAAAAAACGAACGCTTTCCTCAACTAAAAAATGTGGTGTATATCGGACAGGAAAAGCACCGTGGAATGTACAATACACCGGAGCTATTGCTGTTAGGTAGCAATCAGAACGATGAGGAATTTCTGAACATCAAACAATCTGTCGATTGTCAGGATGTGGTAAACATGCAATATACCTCTGGCACAACGGGATTCCCTAAGGGTGTAATGCTCTCGCACCACAACATTGCCAATAATGGTTACCTCACGGGCGAACACATGAAGTTTACACAGGCCGACAAACTCTGCATTTGTGTACCTATGTTTCACTGTTTTGGAGTAGTACTGGCAGCAATGAACTGTTTGACGCACGGTTGTACGCATGTAATGGTGGAACGATTTGATCCGCTCATCACGCTTGCTTCCATTCACAAAGAGCGTTGCACGGCTGTTTACGGCGTACCCACTATGTTTATAGCAGAGCTTAATCACCCCATGTTCGACATGTTCGACATGAGCTCACTACGAACCGGAATTATGGCCGGTGCATTATGCCCTATCGAATTAATGCGCAGCGTGTGCGACAAAATGTTTATGACCATTACCAGCGTATATGGCCTTACCGAAACGTCCCCGGGAATGACGCAAACCCGTTTCGATGACTCGTTCGAAGTACGTTGCACCACCGTTGGAAGTAATTATGAATTTACAGAAGTGGCAGTCATTGATCCGGTTACAGGTGAAATCTGTCCCGATGGCGTACAGGGCGAAATGTGCTGCCGTGGGTACAATGTAATGAAGGGTTACTACAAAAACCCACAAGCTACTGCCGAGGTCATCGACAAAAATGGTTTCCTTCACTCGGGCGATTTGGGTGTAAAAGATCCGGATGGTAACTTTCGCATTACCGGGCGTATAAAAGATATGATTATCCGTGGTGGAGAGAACATCTCACCACGCGAAATTGAAGAATTTCTTTATAAAATGCCTGGCGTTAAAGACGTTCAGATAGTGGCAATGGCTTCGCCGCGCTATGGTGAAGATGTGGCTGCATTTGTAATTCCTCATGCTAACGCTGACATTACATCAGAGGATGTACGCGACTACTGCAAAGATAAAATAGCACGCTATAAAATACCGCGCTATGTATTTTCCGTGAACGATTATCCACTTACCGGCAGTGGCAAAATACAAAAATTTAAGTTGCGCGAAATGGCCATCGAAATCTGTAAAGTACAGGGAATCGAAATCGTATAATTACCGATTAAACAGAAACTCCCCAAATAGCAAATGCTATTCGGGGAGTTTTATTTATGTTTTCGGTATTTTAATCCTGTACAATTTCCGCAAAATCGGCAATATGCTCATCCACATAGGCAGCAATCAAACTGGTTTGACGTTCTTCCATTTCGAAATACAACTCCTCCAAATCGTCGAAAACTTCAAAATCGACATACATTGCATTAAATTCTTCTTCAGTCGTTTCACGTTCCAATTCAGCCTTGTTGGGGTCGTAAATTTCTTTGGCTTTGTACACCAGTTTTGATAATTCTACAGCGCCAAATTGCTTAATCGCTTTTGCAAAAGGATTAGAGAAAATATATCCACCGTAGCCATTTTGAATCAACTGCACGAATCCACCATCGCGCATTTCGTCCTGAAAAAAACGATGTGCCAACAGTGTATGTTGACTTCCGTTAAGCAGTGACATATTTTCGGCAGTAAGATTCCCTCCAATTGCTTCCAGATAAGCATCGGTAAACACTTGAAGAAATTCATCCATTCCTTTTTTAGCGGCAGTTGCCAATTGACTGTCTTTGATTTGAATCATTTTTATTGATATAAACGAGTTATTAGTAAGCGATTTTAAATGAGCTTGTAAAAGTAGTTGATTTTAGGTGATTAGACAATTCTATTTCAATTGTTTTTTTGTTTTAATCAATTGGACGGACCACTTATTCTTCACTTTAAAAATAAGTAGGCATTCATGTTGTTTACCACGACACTATCTTTTCGCGTATAATTGCCGTCAATACTCAAAATGATAATCTTAAATAAATCGCCTTCGATTGTCATATCTTTAGTTGAAAAGGTTCTGGTCTTACCTCGTTCCTGATGTAACATATTGAATTTATCTGCAAATGAAATTGAAACAATCGGGTCTTTCAATCCCACTTTTCGAACCTGAAGAAATTGATTTTGAATACTGATTATGATATCCTTTGATGTAAAAAAAGTGGACTTTCCCCCATTATATTTAGATAGTTCTATGAAGGTTTTATAACCATTTATATCATAATGTTGGTTCGGATTGTCAATTGATCCATAAAAGAATTCTGCGGCATTAGTTGTGCTCTTAATTCCTAACTGAGCCATTACGTCACTCGCCGACCAATCTTTTACCGAACCTTTAAAATAAGATTCAAAACAGGTATATCCATAATTATCAAAAGTATATTTTATATCTTCCGACAATCGTTTTGAAGTGATCGTATCAACAGCAATAGTAAACTTTGAGTTATCAACAATCTTTCCATTTTTCAACAATTTAGCATCACCCAATAACTGTCCGATTTCTTTTACCATGCTATGTTTAGTAATACTGAACACACTCCATGGACCTACTGAAATAATCAAAGCTACTGTGGCAAATGAAATAACGATCCATTTCAAATGCTTTGCCTTTGTAATAAAAAGATAAACGGTTATTCCATAAAACCATAAGTTGAGAATCAGTACCAGACATCTATTTATTGTCAATCCATAATCGCCCAACCTGCGAAAGATACCAATGGACATAAGTACCAGAAGCGGCATCAAAAGCATTGGAAAATATCGGGAGAGAATGTTTACAAACTTATTTTCGTTATGTAATCGCAACGGATAGAGAATAAACATGCACAGAAATCCTCCCAGACCAAGGATAGAAACCAAAGTTGAAACCCAACCGTTTGGCAATTCCCATTTGATAATAATTTGCAATAAATAAACATACAAAATCAGCGTATAAAGTACCAAAATGGGTAGAAAAATATACAACCCTAGTATTTTGAAAAAGGTATCGAACGTGCTGTCTTGTCTGGACATATCAGCCTTTTCGGGCACATTGGACAAAAAGTAAACCGGTGCAAAAAGGACATAACACAGCACGCTCAGATTTTGATACACCTTGTTACTAATATCGATTTTGAATAATACTTCGAGCGAATAAATAGCCAGACTTAATCCGGCAAAAAGAACGCTGGCAAAAAGAACGGTAATAATTATCTGTGTGACAACTATTTTCGTAAAGGTCCAAAATGGAACATCAGTTTCTTTTCTCAAAAACGGCACTACAAAACTAAAGAGAACAAACACAAGACCTAAAATAAAAATCTGATATCGATCTATCGGCAAATCGAGGTTCAGTAGACTAGAGCAATAATAGCCCATTAGTACCACCGGAATTACAATTAAAACAGCCCGTTGTATCTTGTTGAAATTAGTAGTCTCCAACAATAATGATACGGGGATATAAAACAAAGACGTTAGTATAAAAAATGCTAGTGTTGAGTCTTCTAATTTATGTTCGGGATAATTAATCCTTATAAAAAAGAATAATGCTGTTCCTATCAAAAAAATTAAAACTAAATAAAATCGCTGCAAGACCAATAACAGTTTCGTTGTCAGTTCCTGAATGGATAGTTTTCTCATACTAAAACACGTTTTTATGATTCGTTTATTTTACGTCCAAAATCAACACTGTTTTTGCCGGAATTGTAATCGGGCTTAACAAAGAATAACTCTTGTTTGTTGTAATCTCAACGCCCTGCGTTTTCGCCGAGAGCATTTCTGCAAATCTACCCACATTCAACTCACTGGTAGTTACATTATTGTTCGCAATTACCATAACCGTTTTGCTGCCATTATACCTGAAAGTCACATATAAGCCGTTTTCGGGGATGAATTGTTTCATTTTCCCACTTTGCAATACCGGATTATTTTTTCGGTAATTCAACAATGTTTTGAGGTAATCGAATACTTCATTTTCTGATACCGAACGTCCTCCCAAAGTAAATGCATTTCGTTTATCAGCCGCCCATCCTCCCGGAAAATCGAAGCGATGCCCCTGATAATCACCCGGAATTCCATCGAGCATTATCTCCGTACCATAATAAATTTGAGGATAGCCGCGGGATGTAATCAGCATGGCTAAAGCCATTTTATATTTTTGCACATCACGATTGACAGCCGTAGAAAAACGATCGATATCGTGATTGTCCAGAAAATTCATAATCATATTCGGATTGGCATACACAAAATCCTGAGCATAATGAGCATAGAATCGAGACATACCACCATCCCAGCTATCCTGCTCATTAAACGCTGCACCAAACACATCTTTCAGACAAAAATCCATCACACTCGTTAAGCGGGAATCAAAGCCATCTTTATTATTGTTCCCCGACTGAAAATAGGCTATCTCAGCTGGCGTTTTCACCCAGCACTCCCCTACTACATTCATGTTTGGGTATTCACTCCGAATAGCTTGAATGAATCGTGCAGCCGTTTTCAAATCGTTGTAAGGATAAGTATCCACCCGCATGCCATCAATATTGGCAGTTTCAATCCAAAAGGTGTAAACCTGTCGTAAATAATCAAAAAGTAATGGGTTTTGCAAATTTAAGTCGGGCATATTGGGAGCAAACCATCCATTCGTCAAGCGTTGTTTGTCAACATCTGAAGCATGTGGGTCAGTCCAAGCGGCAATCCGGTAATTGGAAGAAGTGTAAGTTGCCCACGTATTGAACCAGTCTTTTGCAGGCACATCCTTCATCCACCAATGCGAACCGCCGCAATGGTTGGGAACTACATCGATAATCATTTTCAGACCATTGGCATGACAGGTTGCTGAAAGTCGGGCATAATCCTCATTCTTCCCAAAACGCGGATCTATTTTGTAATAGTCAGAGCAAGCGTAATGATGGTATGAATAATTGGTATCATTATTATCAAAAAGCGGAGTAGTCCATAAAGCAGTGGCACCAAGGTCGGCAATGTAAGGAATCTTAGATATGATTCCGTCAATATCGCCACCATGCCGCGCTCCAGCCACCTCACGATGAACACCCTGATGATAATTGGGAACCGAATCATTGGCCTGATTTCCATTTGCAAAACGGTCGGGCATAAGTAAATAAATGGCATCAGCCTCGGTAAAACTTTTTCTCAATGCAGACCCCTCACGCCTTTGCTTCAACTCATAGGAAATAAATTGCTTCTTATTGCCTTTTTTCAACACAATATTGAATTTTCCGGGAAGTGCTTCTTTCGCAACATTCAAATACAGAAACACATAATTGTAATTATCTGTCAATTCTTTATGTGAAATAGTAACACCTGCGTAATCCACTGAAACATCGGCAGAAGCAATATCGGTACCATACAACATAATTTGAAATTCGGATTGATGCATATCTGTCCACCAATAAGTTGGTTCGACGCGTTGCACCCATGCTGAAGGTTTTGCCTGAAGTTGAACGGCACACACCACAACGATAATGACTAGAAATGTCTTTTTCATTTTTTTAAGCAAATGTAAGTTCCTAAATTATTACTTTCTCCTGACTTTCGGCTTTTACATGAACCCGTTTATTATTCACCAGTAAATCAATGCCACTGCCTTTAATATTATGGATATGAAGCTGTTTCTTTTCAATCTTAACACTCAATTGATTCTCACGAAACACAATATTAAACGCAAATGCATTCCATTTTTCGGGAATCTGTGGGTTTAACTGCAACATATCATCTTTTACCCGCATTCCTCCAAATCCTTTTACAATGCTGAGCCATGTGCCGGCCATACTAGTAATGTGCAATCCATCAGCCACTTCATTATTATAATCGTCCAAATCGATACGTGCTGTACGCAAATACAACTCATAAGCTTTTTGTTTATTGCCTATTTTACTTGCCACAATGGAATGTATTCCGGGCGAAAGTGAAGACTCGTGAACAGTTAGCGGTTCGTAAAATTCAAAATTCTTCCGTATTGTTTCTGTCTCAAAATCATTTTCAAAAAAATACAAACCATGCACTACATCGGCCTGTTTAATGACAGATGACCGAAGAATTCTATCCCATGTCCAATGCTGATTGACTGGTAACTGCGCATCCGGAATTTCAGCTGCCGGTATCAGAGTTTTGTCAAAGAAACCATCTTGTTGTACAAAAACACCTAAAGCCTTATTCTCTGGCAAATACATATTTTCAATAATATCCTTCCATTGAAAAAGCTCGTCATTATGCAGGTGTATTTCCTGAGTAAGATCTTCGAATACCCTGAAATTGTTCTTTTTTACTTTTTCAATACAATCAATAGTATACTGAAGACACCATACCGCAATATAGTTGGTGAACCAGTTATTGTTCACGTTATTTTCGTACATATTAGGACCTGTAACGCCTAAAATGACATATTTTTGTTTTTCGGAAGAGACATTTACCCGCTGACACCAAAAACGGGATATAGCAATCAACACTTTTAGTCCATACTCTGCCAAATAATTCTCGTCACCCGTATAGCTAACATAATCATGAATAGCATAAGCAATTATACCATTTCGATGTACCTCCTCAAAAGTCAATTCCCAGTCATTAAAACTTTCGGTTCCATTAAAAGTAGCAATGGGAAACAGAGCCGCACCATTTGTAAATCCAAGTTTTTCGGCATTCTGAATGGCTTTAGGCAAATGTCGGTAACGATACAGTAGCAGATTCTTAGACACACTTTGGACCGATGTGCATAAATAAAACGGTATACACATAGCTTCCGTATCCCAACGGGTGGCACCTGCATATTTTTCACCGGTAAAACCTTTAGGACTAATGTTTAAGCGGGCATCATTCCCATCGTATGTTTGATTCAGTTGAAAAATAGCAAATCGGATAGCTTGTTGCGATTCAACGTCACCTTCAATAATAATATCGGAATGCAACCATTTCTGGGCCCAAACGGCTGCGTGCTCTTCAAATAGTTTGTTCCACCCTTTCGTTTTCGACTGACGGGCAAGTATTCTGGCTCTATCGGTAAGTTCTTCGTAAGGATGATTCAGTGAGCTCAAAACCGCTACATATTTGTTTAGGCAAACAGTGTCGCCAATCCTGACATCGGTTCCAATACTGTAACCCGCCGCTTTTTCTTTCTCTATCTTTGTTGGAATAGTATTAAGTAGTTCATTGTTCTTATAAAAAACAAAAGTTTGAGCGCAACAAACATGAAAATCGATGCGACGGGTTTGTGCCCATAAGTGCGACACATCCTGATCGGTTTTTATTTGCAATACATTCCAAAATGGTTCATTATAATTTGTGAGGCGGTTTCGTACATCAGCATCAATCAAAGGCATAAATGAAATACGACCTTCGTAATTAATTGATTTAACCGAATAGCTTATAGCGCCAACTTCCGATTCGGCCATGCTTAAAAATCGCTTCACCGAAACCTGAATTTTATGTCCTTTCTGCGAGATCGCTTCAAAAGTTCTTTCCAGATAACCTTCATGCATATTCAACACCCGCTTGAAATTCTGAACGTCCCATGTACTTAAATCCAGTTGATCATCATTCAAACGAACAGCAATACCTGTCCAATTGGGAGCATTTATTATTTTATCATTCGCCTCGGAATATCCGTTTTTCCAATTGCCCCGCTCAGCTCTCTCGGGATAATAAATACCGGCAATATACGATCCCAACATGGTTTCACCCGAATAAAACTCTTCAAAATTGGCACGCTGACCCATATGTCCATTACCAAGACTAAAAATACTCTCAGAAGCCAATTGTCTGTCTGAATGAAATCCCTCTTCGATAATAGACCAGGGGTCGGTTTGTAAATATTTATTCATATGATTAAGAATTTCAAGATGTGAATTCCAACTTTATATTTCAAAGCCTTTCTCCCTAGCTATTTTGGGCGGTCAATTTAATTTTATCTTCAACAAACATAACGCATGCAGCTGCAATTAGCAGAAAACAACCTGACATGATTAAGGCGTAGATGGCTTGCGAGTCGAACAATCGCTTAACGACCATCCCTCCGAATAATCCATTAATAATTTGAGGCACCGTAATAAATATGTTAAAAATACCCATATATATTCCCATTTTGCGCACTGGCAATGCCGGAGCTAAAATGGCATATGGCATTGAAAGAATACTTCCCCAAGCCATGCCAACACCTATCATTGAGAATATCAAAGTCATAGGATTTGTAATAAAATAGATCGACAATAAACCGATGGCACCGGCAGTTAACGATAAACTATGCGTCAGTTTTCGTCCCAGTTTATATGCTATAGCCGGTAAAACAAGTGCATATACCATGGCCACAGCATTATAGACTCCAAAGATAATTCCAACCCAATTTCCGGCTTCCTGATATTGTAACGATTTTGTGTCGGTGATTACAAGTCCATAAACATGTTGAGCCACAGCCGGAGTAGTAAAAACCCACATACCAAACAAAGCTATCCATGAAAAAAATTGAACGGGAGCTAATTGTTTCATTGTCTTTGGCATGGCAACTATATCACGAAAAATATTTGAGAACCTTATTATCTCGGTCGGAACTACTTCAATATCCGGATTAAATTCAGACATCTGATCCGGTGAATATTCTTTAGTGGTAAAAACAGTCCAAAGAATGGTAACAATCATAACGAAAGCGCCAATATAGAAGGAGAAAACAACATTGTCCGGTATTCCACCATGAGGTGCAACCTTCGAAATACCCAACCATTCGGCAAGTACGTATGGCATCCATGAACCGACCACCGCACCAATTCCAATTAAAAATGTCTGAATAGAAAAGCCCAGCGTACTTTGATCAACAGGAAGCATATCGGCCACAAGTGCGCGAAACGGTTCCATGGCCACATTAAACGAAGCATCCATAATCATTAAAAATCCGGCGCCAACAAACATTGCAGGTAAGAAATTGGCAAAAATACCTGCATTAGGCATAAGTATCAGCGCCAGTGCTGCCAGAATTGCACCAACAAGAAAAAATGGGCGACGTCGTCCTAAACGCGTCCAGGTATGATCGGAATAATGACCTATTATAGGTTGAATAATCATACCTGTTATTGGAGCAGCTAACCAAAACCATGATAATTGCTCAATATCAGCCCCAAAAGTTTGGAGAATTCGACTGGCATTTGCATTTTGTAAAGCGTATCCAAACTGGATTCCTAAGAATCCCATACTAAGAGAGAGAATTTGGAAAAAGGAAAATTTGGGTTTCGTGATTCGTGATTTCTGGTTAGCGTTCATAATCAATCTTATTTAGTTGTTCCTCTGATAATTAGATTCGTTTTCACAATTTTATTTGTATATTGTCCGTGAGTAACACCATTAATTTTGTCGAGAAGTAGTTTGGCTGCATTCTTCCCCATTTCATATCCGTGCTGCTCTACTGTACTTAATAGTGGATCGCAGGCTTTAGCTAGTTCACCATCCGAAAAACCAAAAATAGCGATATCTTCAGGCACACGAAGTTTCGCCAGTTTTACGGCATACAAAATTCCTGCGGCACAATGGTCATTAATTGCAAAAAAACCATCCGGTCTGTCCGGTCTGTCAAGAATTTCGGGTGTAATAATGATAGCTTCCTCACGCGTATCGCATACCCGAATCAAGGATTCGTCAACTGCGAGTCGGTATTTTCGAAGTGCATCGAGATATCCGTTTTTTCTATTTTTCGATATTTCCAAATGAAAAGGGGAACTATAAAAAGCAATTCGTTTGCAACCGGTTTGAATTAAATATTCAACTGCAGCAAAAGCACCCGCGTAATCATCAACCACCACACGGTCGGTTATTATTCCAATGCAGATTCTGTCAAAAAAAACGAGTGGTATATCACTTTCAATAATTTCCTGAAAATGGTCATAATTGGTGGTATGTTTACACAAAGACGCTAAAACGCCCGAAACCCGGGTAGCGACAAGGGCTTTAGTATTTCTAACTTCTTTTTCATAATTTTCACTTGATTGACATAAAATAACATTAAAATCACTTTCGTTGGCTATCTCCTCAATACCTGAAAGAACAGATGAAAAAAAGTAGTTATTTATTTCTGGAACAATTACACCAATAGTATTATTTTTACTCGTACGTAAGCTCAAAGCCAATGTATTAGGCTTATAATTAAAATCTTTGGCATATTTATTTACGGCATCTTTTGTCGACTGACTTATATCGGGGTGATTTTTAAGCGCACGAGAAACCGTGGAGGGTGAGATATTGAGAGCGCGTCCAATATCCTTAATGGTTATTTGTGGTTTATTCATACGAGTGTGATTTAGGGTCATATAAATAATATCGTCATGGAAATTTACAACAAAACAGAAGCCTTTAAATATAAGTAACTTACAAATAAAAGAAGTAGTTATTGTTCTAAAATAAAAACGTTATCATTATTGCTAATACAAAAGTATATTAGTTTAGCCGAATAAAAAATTATTTCCGCAAATATTAAAAATATCTGTCGCAAACGTTTGCGGAGGTTTTTATAACTTTAATTATATTTTTAAGATAGTATTTAAGTATTTACCCTCTATTTTTGCCACATAAAATCACCAACAAACTGTTTATTTAGAATTAAAATTAGATCATATCTAATCATCACATAATACGATAACAATTTGTTTTTGATTTAAAATAGACCAACAATAATTATCAACCTTAAAAAACTCAATGCATGAAGTACACAAACTTTAAGCTAAAATTACGGGCATGTTTAGCCATTTTAGTGTTGTTTGTTTTTGCGGCTGCTGTCAATGCGCAACAAACATCCATTTCTGGAATAGTAAAAGATGCAAGTAATGGGGAACCTATCCTCGGAGCTAACATTCTAGAAAAAGGTACATCAAATGGTACAATTACCAATCTTGATGGTCAGTTCACTCTCAAAGTAGCCGCCAATGCTACTTTAATTGTCAGATACATAGGATTCGCAAGTGTCGAAGTTCCAGTAGCAGGTCAAAAGAACATTGTAATTCAAATTAAAGAAGATGCAGTGGCATTAGGCGAAGTAGTAGCAATTGGATATGCTACAGTTAAGAAAAATGATGCTACGGGCTCAATAACAGCAATCAAACCCGACAAAATGAACAAAGGGCTTACAACTAACGCCCAAGACATGATTGTAGGTAAAGTTGCAGGCGTCAATGTGGTTACCGATGGCGGAGCACCTGGTTCAGGAGCAAAGATTCGAATCCGTGGAGGTTCTTCTCTCAATGCCAGCAATGATCCATTAATTGTTATCGATGGTTTAGCTATGGATAATGAAGGTATAAAAGGAGTTTCTAACCTTTTAAGTGCGATTAATCCAAATGACATTGAATCATTTACAGTTCTGAAGGATGCTTCTGCGACCGCGATTTACGGTTCACGTGCTTCTAATGGTGTAATCCTTATCACTACAAAAAAAGGAGAGAAAGGTGCTAAACCTCGCGTATCTTACGACGGAAACATGTCGATAGGTATAGTAGGTAAAACAGTTGATGTCATGAATGGGAATCAGTTCCGGGCTTATGCAAAACAACTATATGCAGGGCAAACAGGTGTTCTTTCAAAACTTGGAACTGCAAATACCGACTGGCAAAGTCAAATTTACCAAACTGCCATTAGTCATGACCACAACGTTAGTGTAATGGGAGGTTTAAAAAACATGCCATATCGAGCATCCTTTGGATATACCAATCAAGATGGTATTATTAAAACTTCAAATTTTGAACGTTATACCGGTTCAATCAACCTAAGTCCATCTTTCTTCGATGACCACTTAAAAGTTTCATTGAACGCCAAAGGACTATATGCTAAAACCAGATTTGCCGATACAGGTGCAATTGGTTCAGCAGTATCAATGGATCCAACACAGTCAGTCACCTCAAATCAGGAACCGTACAAATCAACTTTTGCCGGATATTGGCAATGGATAACAACTGGAACAACATGGAATTCTTTAGCTGTAGTAAATCCTCTTGCCACATTAAACTTAAAAAGAGAGGAAGCGAATGCGAAAGATTTCATTGGTAATGCTGAATTCGACTATAAAGTACATTTCTTACCAGAACTTCGTGCACATTTATCATTGGGTACAGAAATTTCTGATGGCAAACAAAATTTGTTTATCCCATTAACCAACGCTAGTGACGGACAACTTGGACGGACAGGATTCGAAAAAATTTACAAATACAACAGATCGCTGTCATATTACATGGATTATGCAAAAGAAATTGGATCTCAAAAGTTTAATGTAATGGCGGGTTATGAATGGCAACATTTTTACAGAAGCAGAAACAATAAATACTCAGCTTTAGATCTTAATACCAATTCAACTACTGATGTATTTAAAACAGAAAGCTATTTGGTATCCTTCTTTGGTCGCGCCAACTACACATTGTTAGACAGATATTTATTGACTGCAACAATACGTAATGACGGTTCATCTCGCTTTGCATCAGGAAATCGGTGGGGCTTATTCCCTTCTCTAGCCTTTGCTTGGAAAATAAACGAAGAAGGGTTTATGAAAGGCAACACTACCTTCTCCGATTTAAAGCTTCGTTTAGGCTATGGAGTAACTGGCCAACAGAACTTAAATAACGGTGATTATCAATACATCCCAGTATATATAACCAACATTGAAGGAGCAGCATATCCGATTGATGGTAGTTATATTAAAACTTACAGACCAAACCCATACAACAAGAACTTGAAATGGGAAACAACCAGCACTTATAATGCAGGCCTAGATTGGGGCATTCTTAATAATCGAATTACAGGATCTATTGATGCATATTATCGAGTAACTGATAATTTAATAAGCAGTGTGAATGTTGCTGCCGGTACAAACTTTAGTAATATCGTTACTCAAAATATCGGATCGCTCGAAAATAAAGGGGTTGAATTTACGATTACAGGTAAACCCGTTTCTACCAAAGATTTCACTTGGGATATTAGCTATAATGCAACCTACAACAACAATAAAATCACAAAACTAACAGGTACAGGAGCAAACACGCCTGTAACAGACAGAAACATATCGTCTGGAACTGGAAATTACGTGCAAGTTCAACAAGTTAATTTTCCTGCCTATTCTTACTTTGTTTACCAACAAGTATATGATGCAAACCAGAAACCTATTGAAGGACTTTACGTAGACAGAAATGGGGATGGTAAGATTAATGATAATGACCGTTATTATCACCACAATCCGGCTCCTGATGTAACTATGGGACTATCTTCTAAATTAGTTTACAAGGAATTTGATTTCGGAGTTTCTTTGAGAGCTAGCCTCGGCAACTATGTTTATAATGACGTTGCTGCCAATAGAGCCAACGTAGGAGCTAGCGGTGTTTGGTCAACTTCTGGATTCTTTGTAAACAAACCAACGTCGGCTTTAGAGACAAATTTTGTAGGTAAAACAAACTGGTATTTCTCTGATTACTACATCCAAAACGCTTCTTTTGTTCGTGTGGACAATATCACCGTTGGATACACATTTAAAAATCTGTTCCATGTAATTTCAAGTGGTCGTTTGTCTGCAACCGTACAAAATCCGTGGGTAATAACGAAATACAAAGGATTAGATCCTGAAGTTTTTACCGGTGTAGATAACAATATCTATCCTCGCCCAATTATGACAGTTATTGGATTAAGCCTTAATTTTTAATTAACCTGTAAAACAATTGTAAATTATGAACGTAAAACACAATAAAATAACAATCACGATCTTGTCGGTTTTATTTGGTATCGGCTTATCATCGTGTGTGAATGACTTGAATGTTACACCTATTGATCCAAGTTCTATTCAAACTTTCAATCAAGATGCTGTATTTGCTAAAGCTTATGCTTCATTAGCTCTTACCGGACAACAAGGTCCTGCAGGTAAAGGCGATCTAGCCGGAGTTGACGAAGGAACTTCATCCTTTATCCGACTAATCTGGAACCTGAATGAACTTTCAACAGACGAAGCCATATGTTCATGGGGCGACCCAGGCATACCTGAACTGAACTTCAATAAATGGACAGCTTCTCACGATCAAGTAAATGGTATTTATGCCCGTTTCTATTTCGGAATATCGCTTTGTAATCTATTTATAGAACAAACTGCTAGCATGACAGATGTCAAAACAGTTAAACAACGAGCAGAAGTTCGCTTTTTACGTGCATTGAATTATTCATATTTATTGGATTTATTTGGGAATGTACCTTTTACTGACGTTGTATCTCTAGATCCACCAAAACAAATGAAACGCGCAGATTTATATGCGTGGCTCGAAAAAGAGTTGAAAGCAATTGATCCTGATCTGGCTGCTCCTCGCTCAAACTCTTACTACCGGGTCGACCAAGCTGCTGAGTGGTTGTTATTAGCTCGTCTATATCTGAATGCAGAAGTTTATACTGGTACTGCTGATTGGGCAAATGCTAAAACATATGCTAAAAAGGTTATGGACTCCGGCTACAAGTTAAACCCTAGCTATGCACAACTTTTTATGGCTGATAATGCAGGAACGTTTGATGGTTCAACAAATACCGCTCCTCAGGAAATCATTCTCCCAATTGCCTGCGATGGAAAACAAACGCAAAGTTACGGAAACTCTCTTTTCTTGATTGCCTCTTTCCATACGTCTGGAATGCCTGCATGGGCTAGCTCTGAAGGCTGGGGTGGCAACCGTGCTCGTGCTGCCTTGGCGAAGAAATTCTTCCCTAATGGTTTAACCAACGATGATTTAGCGGGACAAGTAATTAAAACTAAAGATGGTAAATCAGATAGTATTTATAATGGAACTATTTTACAGAAAAAAGCTGGTGATAAAAGAGCTATGTTCTGGGGTTGGGATACTTCAGACACTAAATCAACAGACCCAATGACCATATTAAATACTGGAATTTTCAAACAAGGGTTATCTGTTACTAAGTTTACAAATGTACGTTCTGATGGTAAAAAATCTAACGATGCTAAATTTACTGATGCAGATGTGCCACTATTTAGAATTGCAGAAGCCTATCTTACTTATGCAGAGGCAGCACTTCGTTTAGGAGATGCTACAACTGCTCTAACTACAGTTAATCTATTGCGGGACAGAACCAGTGGAAGTGCACCAGCTCTATCAAGCATTAGTTTAGACAAAATGTTAGATGAATGGTCTCGCGAATTCTACTTTGAAGGACGTCGCCGAACAGATTTAATACGCTTTAATGATTATGGTGGAAGTGATTACACTTGGGATTGGAAAGGTGGTACAGCTAATGGAACTAAGTTTAGTACCATATACAATTTGTATCCAATTCCAGCAACCGATTTGAATCAAAATCCAAACATAACTCAAAATCCCGGTTTCTAATCGTTGTGAAATTCTAATTAATAAAAAAGTAATAATATGAAAAGATATAATATATTATTTATTGTTTTGCTCGGCATGATTGGGTTTACATCTTGTGAAGACAAAGCAGACACTGTAATTAACAGTAAGGCAATTGATGGAAGTCTAAGTTTCAAACTCAATCAACCGCAATATTCGAATTATGTACTTGAAGTTGCAAATTCTACTAAGGACTTGGATTCACTTACTTGCGTTCAGCCTGCTTACGGATTTACTGCTGCTGTAACTTACTCTACTCAAGTATGCGGTGATGCTAACTTTGCAGCAGGCACATTTCAAACTTTACCCACAACTGTCAATGGGGAAAAAGTTGGAGTAAACACAAAAGAACTGAATAAAGCTCTTATCGCATTTAATGGTGGTGCCTTTGCAGAACCTTTGACATTCAAAACTGTTTATGTTCGGCTTAAAGCTTATATCAGTGACGCAAGTTACTCTACCACAAAAGACAGTTTAATTGTAAAACCGTTATATTCAAACGCAATTTCACTGAAAATCAAACCTTACATAGAACCACTAGATTATTATTATAATCTAACTTTACGTCCGTGGTATATTGTTGGTTTAGGTGGAAAATGGGATAATTCAGTAGCAGGCTTGGGCAGCTCATTAATTCCTTTAAATGTCGTAGATGGGAAATCCTATGATCCTGGTACAGGTGATGGCACATTTGCTGCTACTGTCTACATTAAATCTTCAGATTCCTTTAAATTAATTCGTGATGTTACTGCATGGTCACCTTCATGGGCAATGACTGGAGGAGTTTTGAAATATAATGGTGCTGATAACATAACTGTAAGTGCTAATGGTTGGTATACAATAACCTTGAACTCAATTGACAACAAGCTTACTATTGTAGCAACTACAGCACCCAAAAACAGCTATACTTCAATTGGATTAGTAGGTGCGTTCAACAATTGGCCAGCCACTGGCGGTGATGTTGTACTGACCGCAAACACCAATGCTGGTGGTCACGTGTGGTACACAGCCTACACATTTACTGCTGATTCGCAATGTAAGTTACGTGCAAATGGGACGTGGACTGTCAACTGGGGAACTCCGGGGACAGTTGACGGAAACAAAATATACTCGAATGCCGGAATTGGTGTAATTGGTGGAGGTGGTAAGAATATGTTGGAAACGGCAGGAACTTATACTATCATATTCAACGATATTGATGGCGGATATTATTTCATCAAAAAATAAATAAAGATGCGTACTGCTGTTTTACTAGCAGTACGCATTGAAAAAGAACTAATTATTCATTATAAAACATATTGAAAATGAAAAAAATAGTATTATTTATATTTTCGGTTGTTATTGGGTTGAGCCTTGCCTCGTGTGAAGATCCATATGCCAATCAGGCAGTAGCTAAGCCGGGCAGTTATAACCAATTAACCCTTCAGGACACAACTGGGTTCGCAGCTGCACTTAAAACCGGCGTTAGCCCACTAGCAATAGCGTCAAACAAATTGACCAGCCCTTTGGCATTGCTAACTTGCTCATCAGTGCTTAATAGAATTGACACAGCTACCAGAGCTGAATACAAAATCCAATTCTCTAACGTTGCTAATTTTTCAACTTATATTACCATTCCAATTACCTTTGATGGTAAGGCAGGTTCTGATGTGTCTGTGGCGTGTAAACAGTTTAATGATTCGATCAAAACTTATAACAAAAATGCTGTTCAACAAACGGTTTATATTCGTTTATTGTCTTACATCGTAAAAGGAGGGTTAAAAAGCGCTTACACTTCAAAAACAGCGACATTGCTGGTTACCCCTAACAATTACGCTCCAAAGGCTGTAAATGATGTAGCAAATTTGAATATGAACGCTACAACAACCATTAGTGTGCTAGCCAATGATACAGACCCTGAAGGGGATGCGCTGTCAGTAACCGCAGTAACTGCAGGTCAACATGGTATTGCAACAATTTCAACAGATGGGAAAAAAGTGCTGTACACCCCAAATGCAGGATATTCCGGTACTGATTACTTCAGTTATACAATTAATGATGGCAACGGCAATACAAATACAGCCACTGTAGATTTAGTGAAGCCACTTTATCCAGATAATGTTTATATGATTGGACAAGAGTTTGGTGGTTGGGATTGGAGTAATTCTACTGTTGTAGAAATGACTCCTGTCAACGGTAATCCGGGTAAATTTTGGGCAGTACGATATTTCGCAAATGCGACCGATGGTTTTAAATGGAATACAGCCAAAGCTTGGGGTGGTGACTTCTCATCCTTAGGAACAGATGCCGGATTTACAACCAGCGATGGTAATGCTTTTGTTGCAACAGCAGGTTTCTACATAGTAGTTGTAGATTACACAATCAACAAAATAACCATTGAACCGGCACAGGTTTATGGCATGGGCGATTGTTTCGGCGGTTGGAATGCTGGACAATATCCATTTGCTGCTAATGGTAATGTTATGAAACTCACCACTACCAATACAGGTGAATTAAGGATTTACGCAAATGCTTCTGCAGCAGGCGTAGGCGGTGATTGGTGGCGCATGGAATTTGTTATTTTGGATGGCAAAATTGTTTATCGTGGCAATGGCGGCGACCAAACCAGAGCAACAGTCGCAGCTGGAAAAGTTGTATCACTGAATTTCAACAATAATACTGGTACAATTCAGTAATTCTTCACCTTGTAAAGAACCAGTTTACACCATTATCTTTAATGATATTGATGTCAACTATTATTCTATAAACAATAATTAACAAGAAAAGTCTGTTCTTTTATAAGTTCAGGCTTTTCTTTCTTAAAACTATTTACAAACAAAAGATATTATGTATAAAAAAGCACTTCTCTTGGTCTTGAGTCTGGTTTCATTGAGTATTAGTGCTCAAATTGAACGCATCGAACCTGCTTTTTGGTGGACAGGAATGAAAAACCCTCAACTTCAATTATTAGTACATGGGGATAGCATTTCTAAAAACCAGATTTTCATCAACTATCCCGGCGTAAAATTGCTTAAAGTAAACAAAGTTTCGAATCCAAACTATTTGTTTGTCGATTTGCTGATTGATGCAAAACTGGCAAAAGCGGGCAAGTTCGATATCCTTTTCAAACAAAATGGGAAAACGAAAGCGAGTTATAGCTATGAGCTAAAATCAAGACGCCAAAATTCAGCTCAGCGCCAAGGCTTTTCCTGCTCGGATGTGATTTATTTGCTTATGCCCGACCGTTTTGCAAATGGAGATGTATCAAACGACAATGTAGATTCACAACCTGAGAAAGCAAACCGTACCAGCGATTCCGGACGTCATGGTGGCGACATTAAAGGAATTCAGGATCATTTAGATTATATCAAAGAGTTGGGTGCTACAGCCATTTGGTGTACTCCTGTTCAGGAAAACAATCATACAAAATACTCCTACCATGGCTATGCAATAAGCGATTTCTACAAAATAGATCCAAGGTTTGGAAGCAATGATGAATATACCGGGTTCGTGACAGCATCCCATCAAAAAGGCCTGAAAGTGATTATGGATATGGTTTCTAACCATGGTGGAATTGGAGCATGGTGGATGAAGGATTTACCAATGAAAGACTGGATTCACCAATGGAAAGAATTTACCTACACCAATCATAAAGCCGCAACAATAAAAGATATTCACGCATCAGATATAGATAAGAAAAAATTTGTGGATGGTTGGTTTGATACCACTATGCCTGATATGAACCAACAAAATCCTTATTTCTGGACGTATTATATTCAAAATTCGATTTGGTGGGTGGAATATGCCAACCTGGACGGCATACGTATGGATACTTATCCCTACAACGACCGGGATGCTATGGCCAAATGGGCAAAAGCCATTACTACAGAATATCCTCATTTCAATATTATGGGAGAAGCCTGGCTTTATAGTTCTCAGGACATTGCTTTTTGGCAAAAAGATGCAAGCAATCCTTTGAAATACAATTCTCAACTACCCACAGTTATGGATTTTATCACCCAGAAAGTACTTACAACTTGCTTCGACGAACACGGAAAATCGTGGGAAGAATTGGGAATGAATAAACTCTACAATACGATTGCAAATGATTATCTGTATGCAAATGTAAACAACTTGCTTGTTTTTGCAGAAAATCACGACACACAGCGTTACAACTATGTATTGAAGGGAGATGTAGCAAAATATAAAATGGCCATGTCGTTTTTAATGACCACCCGTGGCATACCTCAACTCTATTACGGAACTGAAATAGGCATGACCGGTAACAAAGACAAAGGTGATGGCGACATCCGTCATGATTTCCCCGGTGGATGGAGTGGTGATTCGATAAATGCATTTTCAGCCAACGGTAGAACGGCTGTTCAAAATGAGTACCATAACTATCTGGCAAAGCTACTCAACTGGCGAAAAAACAAACCGGTAATTCACACAGGGCAACTGACCCATTATATACCTGAAAATGACATCTATGTGTACTTCAGATACAATAGCACTGAAAACATAATGGTAGTTATAAACAATAACTTAACCGACCAAACTTTAAAACTTGATCGCTTTGCTGAGAGCCTAAAAGGTAAAACTAAAGGTACCGATGTAATGTCAGAAAAAACATTTGACATCACCTCACCCATCCTATTACCAAAAGAAAGTGTACTCATACTGGAATTAAAATAGACAATTATGAAGACGAATTTTTCAATACTATTGGCCTTAGGCTTATCAATTGCGAGCTTTGGGCAAGTAATTACCAGTTCAAAACTTACTGTTTCGAGTGGAAAGGTCGAGCGTATTGAAAATTTCCCTTCTGCTTATATTGCTTCCAGAAATATTGATGTATGGTTACCAGAGTGTTACAATTCTACAAAAAAGTACAATGTGCTATACATGCATGATGGACAAATGTTGTTTGACAGTACACAGACCTGGAACAGAAAAGAATGGAAAGTAGACGAAGTAGTTTCTCAGTTGATAAAATCAGGAAAAATAGAAGAATGCATTGTTGTAGGAATTTGGAACAATAGTTCTGATCGCATTTCGGAATATTTTCCAACCAAAATATTTAATCAATTAGAAGAAAAAACTCAAAAAAAGCTGTCGGACAAATACTGCAACGGAAAATCGGCAAATGGCGACAATTATTTAAAATTTCTGGTCTCAGAAGTTAAACCATTCATTGATAAGAACTTTTCAACATTCAGCAACAAAGAGCACACCTTTATTATGGGTTCGAGTATGGGTGCTTTAATTTCCATGTATGCTATTTCGGAATATCCGGCCATTTTTAATGGTGCGGCATGTCTCTCAACGGCCTGGCTCAGTCAGATTGAACCAAATTATGAAATTCCATTAGCTACTTTTGAGTATTTGAAGAAAAACATAGCCTCAGCAAACGAACATAAAATCTACATGGATTTTGGAACCGGAGAAAGTGACAAAACCTATGAAATGACTCAATCGTTTGTGGATTTAATTGCGAAGGGTAAAGAATATCACGAAAACAATTATATGTCAAAGGTGTACGACAAAGCTGAACACAATGAAGTGGCATGGAGTCAACGGTTGAATGTTCCTCTTGAGTTCCTGCTGTCCAAAGCTCAGCACCAAAAGCCAAGTTCGGGCAGTATTGATTTATACGAAAACTTTCCGTCTAACTATATTTCCACCAGAAATGTAGAAGTTTGGTTACCTGAAAACTATAGCTTAAAAAAGAAATATGCTGTCCTTTATATGCACGATGGGCAAATGCTTTTTGATGCCGCCACAACCTGGAATCATCAGGCCTGGGACGTAGACGACGTTACAGCAAAATTACTGAGAGACGGCAAAGTACAGGATGTCATCGTTGTGGGTATCAGCAACGGAGGTAAAACCCGTCACGTCGATTATTTTCCACAAAAACCATACGAGTCGTTAACCGCTGAGCAGAAAGACTTTATAAACAAACAATTGTTCCCTGCTGACAATACAACCGAAACATTTAAACCTGTATCGGACAATTACCTGAGATTTATAGTCTCAGAGCTGAAACCCTTTATCGACAAAAAGTACCCTGTTTATAAAGATAAAAGTCACACCTTTATTGCCGGAAGTAGCATGGGCGGGCTAATATCAATGTACGCAATTTGTGAATATCCTAACACCTTTGGTACTGCCATCTGTATGTCAACGCACTGGCCGGGGATTTTTTCAGTCGACAATAATCCAATTCCGGAAGCATTTGCCAACTACATGAAAGCACATTTGCCGAATCCGCAGAGCCATAAAATTTATTTTGACTACGGCGATAAGACTTTAGATGCATTGTATCCACCTTTACAGAACAGAATTGACGAAGTTATGAAGATTAAAGGATATACAGCAAGAAACTGGGTCACTAAATTTTTTCTGGGAGATGATCACAGCGAAAAATCATGGAATAGCAGATTGCACATTCCCTTAGAATTTATATTGGCAAAATAAAACAGCCGACAACTCATTTATAAAGCAAATCTGCATTGGTTTGCATACGAGAAAAAGTCCGATTTAAATTCGGGCTTTTTTTTATAATACCTTGGCAAAGTCGATTAATGCAAACGTTTGCACACAAAATAGATTCTTTCTTTATAATGCATAAAACACAAGGTAGAATATTACTGTATATTTGTGCTGATTAGGGAATATGAACCTATTACAAATCGACACAATTATGAAAAAATCAATTACTATTTTATTCCTTCTTTTAATAGCGATAGCCGGTTGGGCACAAATAATTACAACTACCCCCACCTTTGTGACTCAAAATGGAGGGGCGATTGATATTGTTTACGATGCCAGTTTAGGCACAGCAGGCTTGAAAGATTATACAGGCACTGATGGCATTTATGCTCACACAGGGGTAATTACCACCGCCAGCACTTCTGCCACCGATTGGAAACACGCACCAACCTGGGGTGATAATTCGGCAAAATATAAGTTGACGTCACTTGGAAACAATAAATACAAGTTAACTATTACACCCGACATGGCAACTTACTATGCCTTAACTGCCGGTGAAACGGTTACTAAAATGGCCTTTGTTTTCCGCAATGGATTAAGCACCAAAGAAGGCAAAGATACCGGTGGAGCCGACATAATGGTAAACGTGTATCAAGCCGGGTTAAATATTGCCTTTACTACTCCAGCGGCAAATCTAAATGTTACAGCAGGAACAACCATTAATATTCAGGTTGGGGCATCAACCACTGCTGATATAAACCTTAAAATCAACGGTACCAGCGTACAAACTGCCACAGCAGCCACAAGTTTGAATTATTCTTATAATTTTGCCACGGTAAACGATTACATCTTAATTGCTTCGGCAACTGCAAATGGAACAACAGTCTACGATACAGTAAAAGTAAGTGTACCCGCACCGGTTACAAGTGAGCCGCGGCCGGCAGGCTTGAAGGACGGAATCAATATTATTGATGCAACAACCGCAACTTTGGTATTGTACGCTCCGAATAAAAGCAATGTCTTTTTAATTGCAGATTTCAATGACTGGACGCAATCCAACACCTATCAATTGAAAAAAGATGGAAATTACTGGTGGATTACGCTTACGGGATTAACTGCCGGCAAATTATACGGTTACCAATACCTTGTTGATGGCACATTGAGAATCAGTGATCCGTATACCGAACTGGTTCTGGATCCTTGGAATGATAAATGGATTAATCAATACAATTCTATTTTCCCGAATCTTAAGGCTTATCCTGATGGGAAAACGGATGGTTTAGTAGCCACTTTGCAAACCACCAAAACAGCTTACAATTGGGAAGTTCCTACATTCGCAATGCCTCCCCGCGAAAACATGGTAATTTACGAAATGCTTCTACGCGACTTTACAACTCAAAAATCGTTGGAAGCCGCCATCACCCATCTTGATTATTTGAAAACTCTTGGAATAACAGCGGTAGAATTAATGCCAATTCAGGAATTTGATGGAAATAACAGTTGGGGATACAATCCTAACCACTATTTTGCACCCGACAAAGCCTATGGAACGCCGGAAATGTACAAGAAATTTATTGATGAATGCCACAAACGAGGCATGGCCGTTCTGTTGGATATGGTTTTCAATCAGGCTTCGGGCATTAATCCTTTTGCGTTGCTTTACTGGGATAGCACAAATAACAGACCAGCAGCTGACAATCCATGGATGAACCCTGTTGCACCGCATCCTTACAGCGTTTTAAACGATTTTAACCATAACTTTACAGGAACAAAAGAATACTTTAAACGTGTACTTCAATACTGGATTACCGAATATAAAGTTGATGGATATCGCATGGATTTAACGAAAGGTTTTACTCAAAACAGTTCAACCGAAGCTACAGCCAGCAATTACGATCAATCGAGAGTTGACAATCTGACGGCCTACTACAATGCTGCAAAGTCGGTAAAAAACGATGTTATGTTTATCCTGGAGCATTTTTGCAACAACGACGAGGAAACAGTGCTAGCCAACACCGGAATGTACCTTTGGAAAAATGCCAACAATGCCTACTCACAATCAGCCATGGGATACCAGACTAGTAGCGATTTTAGTGCACTAAACACCACTCCCCGCAATTGGGTGGGTTATGCCGAGAGTCATGACGAAGAGCGAAATTTCTACAATGCCAAGATAAATGGCGTCGGTGTTATCTCAACAGATTCTATTGCCCGCATCAAACGAGTGCCACTAAATATAGCTTTCACCGCACTAATGCCCGGACCTAAAATGATATGGCAATTTGGTGAAATGGGATATGATTATTCTATTAATTCAAACGGCGGTCGTACCAACGAAAAATCATCAGCATGGGGATATTTAAATCTGGCACATCGCAAAGCAGCTGCCGACGCATGTGCAAAAATTATATCACTAAAAAAATTATATCCGACTGCTTTTACGCAAGGAACGTACAGCATCAATGTCACACAATCCGACTGGAATACCGGACGTCGTATAGCACTTTCGCATGCTGACCTAAGCATGGTTATGTTGGGAAACTTCAATGCCTCAGCAACGATTACTGCCAGTCCTAATTTTCCCAAAACAGGTATTTGGTACAATTTACTTACTGGTGAGGAACTCAACGTAACCAACACTGCCATGACAATTAGCATGCAAGCAGGTGATTTATTGATTTACACTGACAAGAAAGTGAATTTTACAAGTGCGGTCAACAATCCTAAAACATTGCTTAATTGCAATGTATTTCCAACGATAACAGTAGGAAAAGTGTACGTTACAACTCCAAATGCAGTGAAAGAGATAAAGGTTTATAATATGCAGGGCTTGCTTTTAAAATCTGTAGCGAGCCAACCTGAAGTAGATTTATCTACATTAAGCACAGGCATATACTTAATGGAAGTAAGTACTTTAGACGGAAAAGGTAGTTATAAAATTGTAAAACAATAAAAAGCGACATACTTATATATAAAAAATGCACAGCTAAAAGTAGCTGTGCATTTTTTATATATAAGTATAGTAATAAATTACCTACACTAAAATTTATTGAAACATGTTTCTAAAGTGTTGGAAAAAGTTTTTTGAAGCAGCTGCATTTGGTTTTACGTTATCCGATTTACCAAGCTTCTCCATGACTGTTTTTTCTTCTTTATTCAAATTCTCCGGAATATAAACACCAATATTTACCAACAAGTCGCCAGTACCGTAACGGTTTACACTTGGTAATCCCTTACCACGCAAGCGCAAAACCTTACCCGGTTGTGTTCCGGGAGCAATAGTTACTTTTACTTTTCCTTCCACGGTTGGTACTTCTATAGAACCACCCAGCGTAGCCATTGGCACGGTAAGTAAAAGGTTATATATTAGGTCATTCTCATCACGAATTAATTCAGGGTGAGCTTCTTCTTCAACAAGCACCAATAAATCACCGTTCACTCCTCCCCTACGCGCTGCGTTCCCTTTTCCGCTAACCGAAAGTTGCATACCTTCCATAACTCCCGCAGGAATATTAATGGTAATTACTTCGTCTTCGCGAACAACGCCTTCGCCACTACAGTGTTTACATTTATCTTTTACAATTTTACCTTCGCCATTACATGTCGGGCATTCGGCTGCCGTTTGCATTTGACCTAAGATCGTATTTTGCACGCGAGTAACGCGTCCCTGACCATTACAGGTTGTACAAGTTGTAGAAGAAGATCCGGCTTCAGCACCGGTTCCGCTACAATGCGAACAAGCAACCTGCTTTTTTACTTTGATTTTCTTTTCAACTCCTACGGCTATTTCTGCAAGTGTAAGTTTCACTTTCACCCGTAAATCAGAGCCTTTACGAACCCGTTGACCGCCACCGCGCTGACCACCACCAAATCCGCCAAATCCGCCGCCACCAAAATGACCGCCAAAAATATCGCCAAAGTGCGAGAATATATCATCCATATTCATTCCGCCACCATTGAAGCCACCGCCACCTGAGGCACCGCCTACACCGGCATGACCGTATTGATCATAACGCTGACGTTTCTGCGGATCACTTAGGATTTCGTAAGCTTCAGCTGCTTCTTTGAATTTTTCCTCTGACTGTTTGTCACCCGGGTTCTTATCCGGGTGGAACTGAATGGCTTTTTTGCGGTAAGCCTTTTTTATTTCATCAGCAGAAGCCGACTTGGACACTTCTAATATTTCGTAAAAATCTCTCTTAGACATTTCTCTTTCGTTGAATTATGGAATTAGTCGATATTCTACCATCGGCTAACTGTTTACTGATAATTATTTACTAACTAATGAATTACTCTCCAACTACTACTTTAGAGAAACGAATCACTTTATCGTTCAATGTATAGCCTTTCGAAGCACAATCTATAATTTTACCTTTCAAGTCTTCGCTTGGTGCAGGAAAAGTAGTTATAGCTTCGTGAAATTCAGTATCAAAGACCTCGTTTTCAGTTGGAATAGACTTTACTCCTTTTGAAAGTAAAAAGGCTAAAAACTTATTGTAAATAAGTTCAACACCGTCTTTTACGGCTTGTACATCTTCTGATGTTTCCATAGCTTTTAATCCACGTTCGAAATCATCAACCAGTGGTAACATATCTACCAAAACACCCTCGCTAGCTGTTTTCAGCAAATCCATTCTCTCCTTTAGCGTACGTTTACGGTAATTATCGAACTCGGCCATCATACGAAGATTTTTGTCATTCAAATCGGCACATTTTTGAGTCAAAAGTTCCAATTCGTCAACTGGTGCTTCTACTATATTTTCGGTTGTTTCGCAAGACTGACCTACCTCCGCAGCCGGTGCTCCCTCTTTTACGTCTAAATTTTCCTCTGGATGTTTATTCTTCTTCATATTTTTATTGTTAAATTCAAACCACTATATTAGCTAAAATATCGAATTAGTAGTTTTGAGTTTTAGTTCGGTGCAATAGGTCAATAATTTTGCCAAAACACCCGATTTCCGTTTTTGGCAGAAATCGGGTGGCAGAATGGCAGATATAACTATATACTGATTAATTTTTCAAGACAAAATGTACGAAACAACCCCAAATCAGCTGTTTGAGAACAGCATTCCTAGTTTGAAAAAGTCCATAAAAGTTCTATCGTGTCAACATAAATTTGAAGCTAACTCCAAAGTTGGTTGACGATACGGGGAATGAGGAAGAAATAAGCGGCGAACTCATTTGCTTATCATAGAACAATTGAATGTTTAGTTTCGAACTGAAAACATAGTCTGCAATTACTTTTAGGGTCAATAATTTATTTCCACTAGAAGCTTGAGTCAGATTGCTGTCAATCTTGCGTAGAAGTGTTTTAATGTCTTTATAAGACAAATCTGCACTTAATTTCAAATCGTTTTTAATAGTGGTTTGCTTATCGTTTTTCAATTTCAGAATAACATCAAAATCCTTGATAACATAGCCCATTCCTACCACATATTCATCGCTTGCTGCTTCAACCAATTGTGTACTCGACAAATTGAGAGCCAGGTTGCGTTGCT
Organism: uncultured Paludibacter sp.; assembly: GCA_963664445.2. Taxonomy (GTDB): domain Bacteria; phylum Bacteroidota; class Bacteroidia; order Bacteroidales; family Paludibacteraceae; genus Paludibacter. The sequence continues at coordinate 843,480 of CAXXUM010000005.1, read as the reverse complement.
TGCGATATTCCACCTTACCGGTCATACTGTTATTCATTGCCACATTTACTCCTATAAGCGGACTAAATTGCTCGGTCAACGAAACAGTTGAAATATCATAAGGAGATGACATTATCGGATTATTGGTTTGCACATCGCGCACATAACCAATTGCACTATTATCGCCACCAACACCTTCCCAGGTAGAGAATGAAGTATACGCCCCCACACTATAACGACAAGTGTAAGCATGCGTAAGACTCACCGATCGGAAATGATTCTTAACCCACGGCAAACGCGACAGACCATCGTAACTGATACGCCAGTTGGGTAGCACACTTAATAAAGAAAGAAATGGGTTAGTGCTCATTGAGTTCGCATCCCGGCCGGTATAAGCAGCCAGGAAGGCAGGTATTAATACATCAGCCGAATTCTCTGAATAAGCTGTATTGGCGTTAGCTACTGACCCAAACTCTTTGCCTGCATAAGAAGGAATATCTTTGAAAAAACCGCTACTTGGATATCGAGTACCTGCATATTGTTTATTTAGTCTGTTTTGTATAATCTTTCTATTGGCCAAAAAAGTATTGAACACTTCAGAGTTATAATTCCGGTTGGCAGTTCCCATTGGTTTAAAGGCTGTAGAAAGTGCCACCAAAGTGATATTATAACTTCCCGTAAAGCTTGTTGGCATTCCGTCAAACATGTACTGAATAGTTGTATTATCAGCAGTATAGCGCTTAGCACTTACATCTATCTTGAAACCTGGCAGAGGCTCAAGTGTAGCCTTAATATCAAGGTCGGAAGTAAATGCGGTGGTGGCAGGATTGACGATACTTGTATCATTCACCAACCAACCATTATCCAACGCTCTTTGAAGCAGGTTTTTGTCCTGAAATCCAAAAGCAAAAGCATATCCCGGCGCATTCATCTGAGAACCAACCGCACCATATTTTTCCTGACCAAGGAAAACCGGCTCAGGTAAGAAACCCGGTAAGACAGTACTGTTCGACTCACGATAAGTAAAGCTTGCACGGCGCACCATCATCAACATACGAGCCACAAAATCAACAGTTTTGCCACTTGCCGTTTGTTCATTTGGATCCTGACTAACGATAGTAAGCATAACACTGTCAACATCTATCTGAGGTGTTATTTCAAGCGAACCGGAATTCTTGGGTTTGTAAGACAGCAACATGGGTCTGCCCAACTTGTCAGCAGCTTTAAACATAAACTTATCACTGCCTAAGCGGTGATTAACGATAATCGGTTTGTTTTTTTCCAACCGCACCATCTGATTATAGGTCTTAGATTGAAACTTTGATTTATTTGTATTCGACTGTGTAGCAAATCTTCGATTTACATCCTTAAGGTATTTAGATTTATTGTAAAGACCTTCGAAATTGAAAGTTCCATCGACTTGCCATGCTCCCATACTGGTCGCAATATTACCCAACTGACTTTTACCCGTCACTTGCGCCATTCTGTTCCAGTCGTAGGTCGAATTATAGTTAGCATTGGCTGTAACCCAATCGAATATCGGAATTTTAGTTATTGGCAAAACCCATGAGGCAGAAAACACCTGCTGATAAGCATAAGGAGTTCCTAACTTACGAATATTTGACCAAACCGAGTCACGCCACTCTTTGTAATAATCGGGATTGACCTCAGGAGTCTTGTATGGTTCAGCAATATTAGCATTCATAGCCGATTGGAAACTAAATTTAAGCGAACGAGTTAAATCGTACTTAATATCGAAGCGTCTGTTCCACATAAAATCACGACTGAAAGTCATATCCAAGGCTTGATCAGCACCAATAGTTGACGCGCCGGCATTTAAATCGCGTAATTTCACCTGCGAATATTGTCTATTCATATTCGTATTCAGACTCAATGATGTAGGTAAATAATTCAGATTAAAATCTTTTACTATTTTCAGAACAGGGCTACTCAGTGCCTTGACGTTTTTAAATGGCTCCCAGGGTGTAGGATTAAACGAGAAATTATAGTCGATAGCTGCTCGTTGATCTTTTACCAGATTTTCCTCCACATCCTGACTATGTTGTTTTGTTTCATTAAACGCATAGCTAAACGAAACATTAGCAGGATCGTAGAACTGCGGGGATTTACTTTTTATATTCACCCGAGCACCAGAGATATTGAAACTTTTTGTTGTTACCACCGACTGTGTGATTGATTTCAACGAATCCCTATCAGCCTTATTATCCATACTTGCCAGTGCATCTTTCAGCTTAATATCTTGATCGAGTGGATTGTATTTGGGCGATAAAGTCTCGTTAGAATACGAAAAATAGGCCGGAATCTGAATTTTGGCTTTTTCAGGCAAAAAACGACCCAATTCCAATGCTGTAGAGAAATTCATTTGGTATAAATCATCCAAACGCCTATTCATTACATTACTCTCAATACCTCCAAATCCGGCAGATTCAGTGCGACCGGAGATATTCACATTCCCTATATCTGACAATCCTACCGCCAGGTTTCCCATGGCAGCCCAACCTCCCGACTCGTCAAACTCGGACATACGCAACTCGTTCACCCAAATTTCTCCGGATTTCAAGTCGCCTCTCACCTCCCCTTTCACGCTTCGGACACCAATCATAATGGTTTGCACTTCAGACAAAGACGGATTACCCACCACTGTAATTTTATTTTTCAGTTTTGCGGGATCGGTTTCATTAACCGTATATGGAATCGTATTTCCAACGCCTGTCACATTATTTTGCCTGTCAACATTTCGTTTTAATTTCGCGTTGGTAAGCGACGTAAAAGGAAAATCGAACATATTTTCGGGATACCAAACCGTTTCACGATCAGTATTACTTGTTCCACTGTAGTCTCTGGGAGGAGTTAATCGTAGTGGAATCTCATATTCATAATAGTTATTAACCATATCAGATCCTAAACGGATGAAACATGACAACTGATTATCCTGCAAGTTGGTATTATCATTCATCAGTTTCTCGGCATGCACAAACATTTGCAGGCGTTTGTACTGACGCATATCGTAATTTGTATTTTTATATACTGCACGGGCATCGCCTGGCGAAAGATCGTTCACCCGCAGAAGCATTGCCTGCTCATTAAGTTGCAGGATTTGTTGCTGACCCGGATCGGTCTCACGTGTAACACCCGGAGGCAATACGTAGTTGACCGGCGTTTTGCTGCTATTTTCCTCAACATTTACAGCCTGAATTTCTAACTTGCCATCAGAGATAGGCAATGTACCGGTAGCATAGAGCGGTTTATCAAAATTACGCCACTCGCCTCGCACCAAATCCATGGTTGCAAAACGCAAATGCGTTTCTTTTTCAAAATTAGTCAGGAACATTCGAATAAAGCGGATAGACTTAAAATTACGAATGCTTCCTATTTTTTCGTCATATTCCCGAACCGGAATCTTGAACTGATACCATTTAACCGGCACAGTATTAGGATCATTTTTTAGTTTCACGTTGGCAGTTACTATATCTGTAATATGGTTATCGCCAATATTCATCGAATTCTTATTGATTCGTATACGGTATTGATAATATTTTTCGTATTCGTTCAGTGTATTATCCTGATTTACATCTTCCTGATCGGGCAACGAAGTAGCCGAAGTGCCATAAATATCATTTGACGTTGTTTCCGGTGAGTTACCTTCAACACCATTATAGTGTTTGTAACGGGTCAATACATCAAGTTCTTTTACATCATAATCACTTCCACGATAGAAATGGTAATTATCGCCGGCAGGATCGTTTATTGGTGAAAACGGGTCTGCCTGAAAGCGTTGTTTTGCTTCGGGTGATAGTTTTGCACTAACGCCCGTAACATAATCTTTGTACGTCGAAAACTGAAATTCGTTATCAGTTGACAGTCCATCTAAACCCACATCCTGATTTTTGCGGGCACCGGCAGCATTGTCGAATGCAGCAACAGTGGATTGGATTTTAGGCACAACACCCCATTTCGTACTCTCGGTTTTACTCAGGTCACCATCCAATGGGAGTCCGTTTTCGAACGATTTTTTTCCATCCTTCAGAATATCTTCGCTGACATCGCCCAGATTGAAATACAGATCGCCACCTTTGTCAGTATTTGTTTTATCGTTAACAAATGGATCCATCATCCAAAACTCAATGTATTCAATGTTCGATGTTTCGAAATCGCTTGCACTGGCATCCAATTTACGCATAATTCCACCCCAACGGTTTTTAGGATTGGCAAGCGTCCCGTCAGCATTCATCCCTGCCACGTCGAGATTATAAGGCCCGCGTTCGGTTGGATAATACGATAAGTTCAACACCGTCATTCGTGAAGTTTGTCCTTGAGGCGTTTGTCTGTTAGGGAAAATTTCCTGCTCGACCACGGTACGTGTCAAATGATTTGATTGTGCCTCGTCAGTTCTTAAGTATTGCGGTGTAGCACTTACATTAGAATTAAATATCGGATCGACTATATACCATGACATCAGTGCACGGTTCTTTCCGTATTCCACATCGTTGCTTTTAGCAGCTTCGGGGAACAACGCATCGGCGCCTGGATTATAAGGTGTGCTGGCCAAATACCAACTAAACGGATAATGAATATCGATAGTGGTTTTAGTCGATTCAAAGTCGTCGAGATAAGCCAGGCCGGCCGCACTAATCACCTTGGAGTGTCCGGGTATTAATTGTGCAAATTCAGCATTCAACGCTATGGTCGATGGTTTGGTGGCATTTACAAACGGCAACTTATCAAGCATATTGGTAATCCATTGCGACTCGGTGCGCCAGGAGGTATTCATTCCCCAAATGGTATTCGAAATGGGCTCGCTACCTGTGTTCACTTTGGTGGTAAGTGGCATTTCCGACAAGTGCATAATCGTACCGCCGAAGCTGAAGTCTTTATTGAACTTATATTCTAAATGCGTACCAACCAACGATTTTCGTTGCATGCTAAACATGGATTGATTCTCCAGTTTCACATCAATTTTTGTTTTGGACTGCACCAAAGCCTGGTCGATAATGGAAAACCGTACCCATGGTATAATCCACCGTGTAGTCTTTGTTTTCTACCAGCGTAACACCACCGGCCGTTACCGTTACCGATCCACGCGGTATATTCATGGCGTTCAGACGTATTTCGGAAGTAGCACCGCTGGTACCTTTGTATTCTCCTACCAGACGGAACTTCTTTTTCTCGCTGTAGCTCTGTGCTACAACCAGAGTAGAGTCATACAACTCCTGAAATACATATTTTTTTGCAATGCTTGCATTTCCTATTTTGTCCAAAAGGTGTTTACCAAAAGGCTCCAGAACAGGAAACACAATTCTACCGGAGGATGAAAGTGCCGTATAACCTTCCACAAAGTCAAACTTACCATCTTTGTTGAGATTATTTTTGGAATCCAGTCGATCGAGATTCATTACCCGAAGCAACAATTCATTTTTAATATTGCCTTCGGTAAGATATTGCATATCCGTACCGACAGAGTCGTTACGATAGACGATATTCAGTTTAAAATTATCGGGTTGAATTTCCAGAGCCCCCAGATTATAAACGTTTTTCATCATCAAATCCCACAATGCCAGCTGAGGAGATTGTGCTGTGGCTTTCAGCAGCTTCACAACCAATGCATTCGGAGCCGCAACATTATCTGTCGAAAATTCACCCACCTGATACACTTGTCCGCCATACGAATACTCATATGCCACCCCAAGCACCTCATCAGGATTCAGCGTATTGCGCAGGGAAATAAATCCCAAACTGGGATTCAGCGTATATTCCGACTGATCCAACCGACGCGCACTTTCTATTTTTTCGTAATCTTCGCCACCATTAATTCCATAAACACCCAAATTGGACGACAGAACATTGTTTGCCTGCTGCACATCGCGTACTCCATCCATGGCCGTAACCTCATCATAAAGCGTATTGACTTTATTCTTTGGTAATTTCACATTACCATTTCTTGTCCAGTGAGAGTTATCAATTACATCGGCTTCACCCAAATCCATAAAAGCCACAATATTCCTTGCCTGATCGTAGTTTCCACGTTTGTTAGTAACCCAAACCTCTACTCTTTTGATGGTAACGCCCGACGAAATTAAGGGCAATTGGCTCATTGATTTCTCGTAATTGTCGCGAAAATAATGCGCTAAAAAAAAATGTCGATTTTCATCATAAGCATCGGCATCCACATCGAAATGGGTGGTTTGAGCTCCACCTTTCGAACTCACGGTTTGAGTCTGCGATTCTTGTTGCGAGGCAAGAGCAGTGACACTCAATTTTCCAAACTGCAATTCGGTTTTCACTCCAAAAAGGGCTGTGCTACCTGAAATCAGCGAACTGTTCAGTTGCATGCTTACGTTACCGGCTTCTATACTTTTAATTATATCATCTTCTTTTCCTTTGAAAGCCAGCTTTACCATTTTCTGATCAAAATCAAAACTGGACTCGGTATTGTAATTCAGCCCGAAATTCAATTTATCGCCCACATTACCGGTTACGTTCAGCTGTATCTTTTCGTCGAAGTCAAAAATATTCGACTTGCGCATCCGTTCGGTAAGTGCAGGATTATTTATTTTATTGCTCTTGAACCCAAACACCAACTCGGCCGAACCTTGCGTTTTAATTTGCAAACCGCCCGGACCAAATACCTTATCGGCAGGGCCAAGACTAAATTTAATATCCGATTTGGAAAATTTATCTTCATTATTTACCTGCGCTTTGGAGTTTTTTTCCATCCAATACCGCTGTAAATCCAGCTTGGCAGAGAAGTTACGATATTCCTCAGGTGTCATGGTAAAAGGAGTAGCAATATCAGTTTCGCCAACCTTGGTGCGCATAACATAATTGCCCGTTCGTGGATCGTATTCAAAACCTGACTTTACATTAGCCGGCTGCGGAGCATCCATCGGATACTTAGCATTCAGGTCCTCGTAACTATCCTGCTTGTATTTTTTTATAGGAAAGGTGGTGGAAGTTTTGCCTGTATCTGATGTGGCAACTACATTGTCGGGCGCGGGAGGCTCAACATTATAACTATCTACAGGACTCACAAATGCATAAGCCGAACTGAGTACTAAGCCACAAATGAATAATACAGGAAGTAGTTTTTTTGTAAAAATCATAAATTTCAATACTAGCACACTTTTACAGGCAGCTCTACAAATGCCTGCAAAATCAGATTAGGAAATTCTTTTTAGAATGAAGAAATCTTACAACATTTTAAGGGCTAACTTAATCAATTGCTCCACTTTCAAAGCTGGTTGATCTTTTAAAATTCGATCCACTACTTTTTGCGAAGCAGCCGAAGCAAAACCAAGCATAACCAATGCCGACACCGCCTCTTCTTTTTGTTCGGAATGTGTGTTTACAGCCGCATTCGGGAATTCACCGCCACCCACATTCTTTATTATTTTATCTTTCAGATCTACAATGATACGTTGAGCTGTTTTTGTACCAATGCCTTTTATGGCGTTCAAGGCCACCACATTGCCCGTAGCTATCATTTCCTGAATTTCCTGCGCGGTGTACGACGACATGATGACACGAGCCGTGTTGGCACCGATACCCGACACGGATATAAGCAACAGAAATAGCTGACGCTCAGCTTGTAAGCGAAAACCATATAACACATGTGCATCCTCGCGGATAGCTTCGTATACAAACAACTTTGCGGAAGTGTGAGTGCCTAAAAACGAAAATGTAGGCAAGGTAATATTGATAAAATACCCAATTCCACCAAGATCTATCACTACATACGATGGCGTTAGTTCGGCTATTTCACCTTTAATATAATCTATCATTAATTATTCATTTTATGTTTTTAGAATGTGTTATATTTAACATGCAAAGATACTGATTAAATGTTACTGCCACAAAAGAAATTCCGGCTCTGCTGTTTTATTTTCAATAATATAACTAACGTTTCTATTTGCTAAAAAGTACAAACGTAGTGTTAATTAAAAAAACAAATACATAACAAAGGTCACATTCAACCGTTGAAACCCAATTTAACGTATAAAACAGTCTTTAAAGCGGTGAGCACGAGCTCCTAATTTACATTAAATTAACCCCAAGAATGAAACAAAGTACTTGAACCGGTGTTATTAAATCATATTGGAATATTTATTTTCATTTTAAACACTAAAAAAAACACCACATGAAAAGAACCGGTTTATCACTTATCTTATTTTTGGCGTGCAGCATAATTGCATTCGGGCAATTTAAACAAACTCCGCTGCCTTACAAATACAGTGCGCTGGAACCTTATATCGATAGCACAACGATGTACATTCACTTCAACAGCCACCACGCTGCCTACTGCACCAATCTGAATAAAGCACTGGAAAAATACCCCGAACTGTACAAAAAAAGTGTAGTCGAATTAATTCAGGGTCTCAACGAACTTCCGGCCGATATTCAAACTGCTGTACGCAATCAGGGCGGTGGATTTTATAATCACAGCCTGTTTTGGACAATGATGGCACCTGCAGGCACAGCAAATATGACGCCAAAGTTAGAAAAAATTCTATCTGAGAATTTTGGAAGTGTGGATGCCTTTAAAATTGAGTTTGAAAAAGCTGCTGCATCGCGATTTGGTTCGGGTTGGGCATGGCTTATCAAAGAGCCATCAGGGAAGTTGCGTATTATCTCCACTGCCAATCAGGACAGTCCGCTACTACCCATGGCCGAAGTAAAAGGCAAACCGGTACTAACACTCGATGTTTGGGAACACGCTTATTACCTAAAATATCAATCGAAACGAGCCGCCTATATCAAAGCATTCTGGAATGTAGTGAACTGGACGGAAGTTGAAAAATTAATTGCGACATCGTAAATCCACAGTCCAAGCGACTCTGCATTATACTAATAAAAAATCCCGCAACGAGTTTGCGGGATTTTTTATTGGTATTTATTTTTAGACAGTTGGCGTATAAACAATCTACACAATTAAAGAACCAACTATCGCTCTTATTTCCGCGATAAGTTCTTGTGGCGCCAGGTGCAATTGCAATCCTCGCTTTCCGGCACTGACGTAGATATTCTCAAAATCACGATAACTATCGTGTATAAAAGTGGGGAATCGCTTTTTCATCCCCAAAGGCGAACATGCTCCACGAATATATCCCGTGATGGATAATAAATCTTTCATCGGAATCATCTCACAGCTTTTATTGCCCGAAATTTTCGCGGCCTTTTTCAAATCCAACTCTTCAGCTCCGGGAATTATACACACAAAAAATCCAGTCTTATCTCCTTTCAGCACCAGTGTTTTGAAAACAGCTTCTACTGGCTCGTTCAACTGTTCGGCAACATGCACTGCGCTTAAATCAGTTTCATCTACCTCGTAAGCTATTAATTCATAACGAATTTTCGCCCTGTCAAGCAGCCGGGCAGCATTTGTTTTTTCGATTGACATAAATTGTTTTTGCTATTTTGATGAATTATACAAAATAGAGAATTGTATTACAACTCATTCAATTTACCTATATATTCCCGTAAGACAACTTCCGAACTTCGATCTTCACTATTTTGAAAACTGGAACGTAACTCGGGTTTTCCTGCCAATAGCTCCAACATCGTTTTTTCATTCAGTGGTCTGATTAAACCATTATGTAAATTAAACACGTACAAATATCTTTTCCCTGCTGCAAGCCCTGCTCCCAATCCACCGGTAAACATGGCAACTGAAGTTGCTCTATCAAGTGACATACAGGCCTTAAACACCAAATAATTACCTGCCGAATTGTTACACAATGTATAATATTGCTGTAATTTATGAGGAAAACAATTCAAAAACAATGAATCACTTTTCACATAAGCAAATACTTTTTTTGCAATATACTTTTTATCAATAGAATCGACGGTCGATATAAGTTTATAGTCATTTCCACCCATCATAAATATGTCTCCCGAAGTTCTTTTAACCACCGACAAGTTCACATCAAATGCTGGCGTTCGATTCTTCAATTGCTCAACATTTAAATAAATACCATTTGGCAATTTTGTGGTTTGTGCCAAACTAGCAATTGACACAAACAAGATTACGAATAGACTGTTTCTTTTTATCATTACACACAACTTAAATATTATTGCTTACTCGTTTTGGTTTTCAGCATCCCCATTATTAGTTTACAATTATTCCCTGAAAATAATAGCAGAATGAATCCTACTATATTTAGATTCAATTTTTCGCACCAAAATTACAACTTTAATTTTTTATAATCAACAGAGGCCACACTTTAAATACCCACACCATCTATACATAATAAAAAAAAACTATTGAAAATTTCCACTATAAATTCAGGACTCAAAAGGCGTAGCAAAGCGCAAGAACAATCTGTTTAGCAAAAAAAAATTAAATCGTTTTTTTGCTAAACAATAAAATATATCTTTGCATTAACCAACAATAAAACACAGATTATAGTCATTGATTTCCAAGAAAAATCGTAATTATCTTCAATACACAAACCGGATAAATCGTTTAATTATGAGTGAAATTTCAGAAGTAGGTTATTCGAAAAACCTTGCCAACTGGCAGCAATTAATCAGCACCGTTGTAAGTTTCGGTTCGGCCTACAACCCATCGAGAGAAGCTATACAAATACCCCAACTGCAACAAGTGGCAAGCAATGCGCAAGACGCAACACATGTACTAAACGTAGCCAAAGCAGAATACAAAAACGCTATAGCCGAGCGTTCCGAAACATTTAAATTGCTCACTCCGCTCACCAGCAGAACTATAAGTGCCATTAAAGCAAGCAGCACCATTGGCCGGCAGGACAATAACGCCAAAGCACTTGTTCGCAAAATTCAGGGGAATAAAGCAACTAAGAAATCGACACCCGACCCACAAGCAATGAACACCGAAGGAAGTGACATGAAAGAAAAGTCAACTTCACAAATGAGTTTCGATAATCGCATTGCCAACTTCGACGAACTAATTGCATATTTCGAATCGATTCCTGAATACGCTCCCAACGAAGAAGCTCTAAAGCCAATAGGTTTGCGCACTTTTAGCAACAACCTGAAAACGAAACACAACAGAGCAACAATAGCCACCATAGCACTTAAAAGTGCACGTAGCGCCCGCAACAAGATTCAGGAAGCACCTCTTACAGGACTAGTCGATCTGTCGGTTGATGTAAAAAACTACGTAAAATCGGTGTTCGGAATAAGTAGTTATGAGTTTAAACAACTTTCGAAACTGACTTTTAGAAAGTTCAGCAAATAAACAAGAAAACGGTTACACACTTCCTGTGTTCATGCCAAATAAGAATAATACATTTTACTTTTCACTCCGTAGTGTTACTTTTCAATTACTATAATTTACTTTTTAATTAATAATCATTACTTTATTATTACTCCATTTTGCTTTTTTATTGCGTTATTTTACTTTTTTATTAATACATATTACTTTCTAGTTACTCCATTTTATTTTTTCAAAACTACTATTTACTTTTTTATTACTACGCCTTACTTTCTCATTACTTAGTTTTACATTTTTCATTCTTCAATTATCCATTTCAGCACTAAGTCCTATCTCTTACTCTCCCCAGACAAACAACTTAGGTCTGATTACCCTTTACTGATAACTGATGACTATTAACTGATAACTGATAACTGCCAAGATCGTCCATTTTCTAAAAGTATAGTCTAATAATTATACAGATTCCATACTTTTCTATTATCTTTCGGACAAATTTAAACAATGAAGTTTTTATGGAAAAAATAAGCACCACTGAAGTCCTCGATTGGGCAAAAGACTTTCTAGCCAAATCAGAAAAAGAAATTACCGGCGATGAATTGAAAGAACAAAAAAAGTACGCCATCCTCATTCAGAATCCGAATGACAAAACGCTGCTTTCGAAAATGCTCGACGAATCGTCGCAAATACACGACAACAAATTATTAGCACGTCGCATGAAGGTGCTGATTGAACGATACGGTGTACCGAAGTTTTTCAGTTCCACCGATGCTTTCCTCCTTAAACTCTTCACTTCCTTCGGTTATTGGTTCGATTTTATAGCCGTCCCTATTTTCAAACAACGCCTCCGCTCCGACACATCCAAAGTGATTATCAACGAAAAGGCATCCTTTTTAAATCACCATCTCACCGAACGTCGCAAGCAACAAATTGGTCAGAATGTCAACCTGTTGGGCGAAGTGGTACTCGGCAACGGAGAGGCTAATCACCGCTTCGAACATTACCTGGAAGCGCTCAAAGATCCTCAAATAAATTATATCTCCATCAAAATTTCGGGCATTTATGCGCAAATAAATCCACTCAACTACGCCAAAAACAAGGTGGATTTGTGCGAACGACTGGCTCGCATCTACCAACAATCTATCGAATACCCATACACCGACGACAATGGTATCACCCGCTCCAAGTTTGTGAATCTCGACATGGAAGAATACAAGGACGCCGAATTAACGCTCGATGTATTCAAAACGGTGCTTGCTTTACCTCAGTTTAAACACTACTCTGCAGGCATTGTCATTCAGGCGTATTTACCTGATGCGTGGAACTTACAAAGCGAACTACTGGCCTTTGCCAAAGAAAGGTTTGCAAATGGCGGAGCACATTTAAAAATGCGGCTGGTAAAAGGCGCCAACCTGCAAATGGAAAGTATTGTTTCGTCGCTTAAAGGCTGGGAAAATCCGGTATTGGGCAGCAAAGTGGAAGTGGATGCCAACTATCTGCACATTCTCGACCGTGCTCTTGAACCAGAAAATGCAAAGGCATTGCACGTTGGAGTTGCATCACACAATTTCTTTAGCATTGGCTATGCCTACCTGTTGAGCAAAAAGATGGGTGTGGAAGAAAAGGTCACCTTCGAGATGTTGGAAGGTATGGCCAATCACTTACCCCGCGTGATGCGCAACCTGGGCAAGCAAATCATTTTGTACACGCCGGTGGTAAAAAACGAACATTTCCTCAATGCAGTCTCTTACCTTGTTCGCCGATTGGATGAGAATACCGGGAAAGACAATTTCCTCAGCTATTCATTCAACCTTAAATATGACAGCAAACAATGGCATTTTCTGCAACAACAGTTTATGGCTGCCTATGGGATGAAGGACAAAATTGAAGCAAAATCCTACCGGACACAAGATAGAACGACCCCGAAGACAAAACCGTCAACTGTCAACTATCAGCTATCAACTTTTAAAAACGAGCCGGATACCGATTTCGATTTAAAACAAAATCGTTTGTGGGCCGATGGTATCCGTAATCAGTGGATGAAAACCACTGCCGATAAGCCCTACGCTATTCCTGTGCAGATAGGCGAAAAAGAATTTACTTCCGATAAAAAACTGCGCTACTTCGACCGCAGTCAAACAGAAGAAATATGTGTATGCGAAGCCAGTGTATCTACTTTGGAACAGGTAAAAGAAATCATTACGATAGCCGAAACAGATGCATCGCACTGGCGCAGCACTTCTCTGGACGATCGCAACCGTATTCTTCATCAGGTGGCCGAAAACCTCAGCAACGACCGCGGTAATCTGATAGGTTGTATGTCGGCCATTACCGGTAAAACATTTGGCGAAGGAGATGTGGAAATATCCGAAGCCATCGATTTTTGTCGCTATTATCCCGTTAGCATGAAGGCTTTTGCCGAACTGAACACCATTACTTATACCCCAAAAGGCATTGTGCTGGTTATTCCTCCGTGGAATTTTCCATTAGCCATACCCGTTGGTGGTGTGGCAGCAGCTTTGGCGGGTGGAAACACAGTCATTCTCAAACCTGCTTCGGTGGCATTACCTGTGGCGTGGGAGTTTGCTAAATCGTTTTGGGCTGCCGGCGTACCCAAAGACGCCTTGCAGGTAGTGTGTACCGACGGTCGCGAACCATTGACTTACCTTACCGCCCATCCATCTATCAAACACATTATCCTCACAGGTGGAACAGATACTGCTTTCCGCTTGTTGGAAAATAACCCAGCCTGCCCACTCTCGGCAGAGACCGGTGGTAAAAATGGCATTATCCTCACCGCCAGTGGCGATCGAGACCATGCCATTCAAAACATAGTAACCTCAGCATTTAGTAATGCAGGCCAGAAATGTTCGGCTTGTTCGTTGCTATTGCTCGAAAAAGAAGTGTACAACGACCCGGACTTCAAAACAAAACTCACCGATGCGGTAACAAGCATACAAGTTGGTGGTGTATGGAATGGCGGCAATATTGTTGGCCCAATGATTACCAACGAGAATGAAAAACTACTGCATGCCATCAATCATTTGGAAGAAGGCGAATGGTGGCTGGTGAAACCGGAGTTCGTCGACGAGAAGAAATTCATCCTAAAACCCTCAGTAAAATGGGGCGTAAAACCAAATAGCTTTACTTTTAAAAACGAATTATTTGCACCGTTGTTAGCCGTTGTTTGTATCGATGATTTGGATCATGGTATAGACTTATTGAACAACCATACCGATTTTGGACTGACCTCCGGACTTCAGAGTTTGGACGAGACCGAACAACATCACTGGAAAACAAATATCGAAGCGGGTAATCTGTACATCAATCGGGGCATCACTGGGGCAATTGTCAACCGTCAACCCTTTGGAGGCATGAAACGATCGGCCTTTGGCGGTGGCATCAAAGCAGGCGGGCGCAACTACGTTTCGTGCTTTGTAAACGTTGCTGAAAATCCTGAACATAAAGTCAAAGAGATAAAAGAAACGGCTTACAAATCGTTTGCAAACAGGCTGAATGGACAAGAAAACACCCGTTTTCAAACGGCTGTAGAAAGCTATTTAAAAAACTGGAAGCATGAATTCTCGTTGGAACTCGACATCAACAACCTACTTGGCGAGCGCAACACCTTTCGCTATTTGCCGATGAAAAGCATGGCACTGCGCGTACAAGCTACCGATGAATTGAGTGATTTGTTTATGATACTGGCTGCGGCTGATATCGTGGGTACCCGCATCACCATGAGCATTGCCCCCGAAGATTACAAGTTGGAAGTGCTAAAGAGTTGTATCAACAAAGAATGTAATATTCTTATTCAATCGGAAGCGGAATTTATTGAAGAGATGAACGACTACGAACGCATCCGCACCTGTAGCTCTTATATTTCGAAAGAAATGATACTCAAAGCTGCTCAACTTGGAAAATACATAGCCACCGCAAAACCCATCATCGAAGGACGCGTGGAATTGCTGCACTACGTAAAAGAACAGAGCATTGCGTTCGAATATCACCGCTACGGCAGCATTACCGAAACGGCAGAAACGAAAGATTGATATACAGTACACACGCATAATCAAAAACAAACGCCTTCTGAAATAAACCATCAGAAGGCGTTTCTTATTTACAAACTCACAATTAATTATGAATTGTGCATTATGAATTATATTAGTTTTCCTCTCTCATCAGGAATCTTGCACTTCTGCGCGTTTCTTGTTTCAATAAAATAGTGCGACCTGTAGTAGTCTTCTCCACAATTCCGTCTGAAAGACCTCGGATAGTAAGTAACTCCAGATTATCATTGTAATTCACATTAAAGTCATTGCCCAATTCGTCCAACGCTCCTGAAAGATAACGAGAGTTATCCACGCAAACCGAAATACTAATGGCCGAACTTTGAATCAACGAAACTTTCAATCGATGCTTGTTCATCACTGCAAATGCTTTCGAAAGACTTTCTTCCAACACAAATGAGAAATCGCGCGGGCGTACAGTGATGAGCACTTGATTCTTGCGTAAAATAAGAACCGGAACATCGATCGGCTTTTCGGTGGTAGCTTTAATCACCGAGCCTGCTTCGGTAGGACTTCCGAACGGACGAACAAACAAAGGAATATTTTTATTTTGAAGCGGTTTAATCGTTTTTGGGTGAATAATCTGAGCACCGCTGTATGCCAACTCTACTGCATCAAGGTAGGTCATTTCAGGAATAAGCACTGTATTTTCGAACAAGCGCGGATCTGCATTCAAGATACCCGGCACATCTTTCCAAATAGAAACACTTTCGGCATTCAATAAATTTCCAACCACAGCCGCCGAATAATCAGAACCCTCGCGTCCAAGAGTAGTCGGATCGCCCTTAATATTGGCTCCAATAAAGCCCTGACCGAGATAGATACGGTTCTTGCTAAAATCAGCCACTTTTTGCAAACGAGCTTGTGAATCTTCCATGCGTACATTGGCTTCGCGGTAATTACTATCTGTTACCAATAATCCGCGCATATCCACCCACTCGTTAGCAATGCCAGATTCGGCCAGATAAGCCGACACAATGCGCGTAGAAATAACTTCACCATAGGACACCAGTCGGTCGTACCACCGATCATACTCATCACCAACTCCTTCAGTCAGATACGTTTTAAGCTCTGCAAAAAGTGGTTCAACGACTGCATTCCCTTTGGTTTTATCAGCAAAAAGTTCGGCAATAATTTCAGAATGATAGTTCTCCACTTCAGCAAGTTTAGCTAACGAAGCTTTGTGATCGGCTTTCATAAACAAATCCAACACTATTTCCATAGCATTAGTGGTTTTCCCCATGGCCGACACCACGATAAATAAATTATCACTCACGCCCGACACAATGTGAGCGATATTCCGAATCCCTTCTGCTGAGCGCACCGACGCTCCACCAAATTTGTAAACTTTCATTGCTTTATAAAATAGTTGATTTGTTTTATTAGTCTATTATTCCATATTTTTTATTCCTACTAGCCGGTCGTATCGCTCGCCCCACGCACGATGATAAACATAAACGGTGTATTGATTTTTTGTCTCCCAGTGATTGCCATCAATTCGTTCAGGCGAAGCTTTTGTTGTCCCTTTCGGCACAAACCAATATTGATAGTTGTAACCTCCTTGTTTTAGCAATAAAATTTGTGAATAAGCACCTGCATCTACGTCGTATTTCAACCGAGAAACATCATTCAGAAGGTTATAATTGAACTCACCGCCCAAATAAACTTGGCCATCAAAAAATGGCTGTTTTACAGGTAGATTGACGTGCACATACATATAATCGGCTTCTGTATCATTGTTATTCGCACGCTGCATATTCACCACAAATCGTCCATTCACATCCATTTCCTGCATATACAACTTTGAGGTTTGAATTTTATCATCATAAAGCATAGCATGATATAAACCCTGCTGAAATTTAACGCCGGCAACACCTACCCCGGCAGCATAAACCGATGAAATATCGAAACGGTGATACTCATATCCGCCATCAAAAATCAACATTTTATTATTGATATAGCTTAATTTTGAACCGGAAAAATAAGTGGGCTTAATATCCGAAACCTGGTTATCGAACCGATTATTTTGTCGTACGATCATTTTAATTTCACTAGCTGCATCCCGAACCGGATAACCGTTCAGATTCACTTCAACATCCAATTGCTGCAATCGCCCGTTCACTTCCGTGTCGGTATTACCTCTCAAATTTGCTGAAATGTTTATCCGTGGCTCAACAATAGAAAAACAAGCGCAGGCAATAGGTTTATCAGTTTGATTATCCTCGTAAATCTCTACCACATAATTACCCGATAATTTAAAATTCATATCATCATTGGGCAAATTAAGCTTATAATGAGTATATAAAACAGTGGTATTCAGAGATTGCACATAATCGGTAATATTACCTGTGGTAAACCCTGCAATATATTCGTTGGAGTTCAAATCAGAAAGCGTCCAATCGGCATTGCAGTGTAGCACCTTGTAGCTGTAGGAATGCGCTTCGTGCGACATTTCGTCGAAACTCAGCTGTAACACCGACGAGCCACTCAGTTCAATGACTGGCAAGCCCATTGTTTCACCCTGCACATTGATTTGAAGCGTTTTAATATTTGGATGAAATAGTTGAGTACGATATACAGTTTGCGCCGTAAGAATCAAACTGAGCGAAATGAAAAGTAAGAAAAATAGTTTTTTCATGCTTTGGTTATTTGCCGAAAACGATAGCAATTTTCGAGCCACAAAAATAAGAAAATTAAGGCAAACAACAGAATGTATAGCAATGAATTATAGGGAATAAACAACTATAATTTCAAATTGTATATAAAATTGAAATCCCCTGTCAATCCCAACAAATCGATATTGAGATTTTATCATTTTCACCATTTGTATCTTAATCCGATTTATTCTTAATAAATATCCAGGTAAAAACTTTGGCACAGAAATTGGAATATGACCAATACAATCAAATCAACATTCTAATCCTTTTAAAATAAAAACATTATGAAAACTAAATTATTCACAATAGCCCTTAGCGTATTTTTCGCACTTAGTTTGAGTATGCCTACCGAAGTTTCAGCACGTAATCATAGAGTTCCCTTCTGGGCTCCGGCTCATGGCTACAGAGCACAAACACGACAAGTTTATTTTCCGGAGTACAATATGTATTATGACATTCAACGAGGCGTGTATATTTCTGTTGACAACGGAAGATGGAGTGCAAGCCTGAACTTACCCATCCGATTCGGAAACGCAAACTTTCGCAATGCACGATATGTGGAATTAAACGTAAATTCACGAGCCCCTCAATGTTATAACGATGACCAACGGGCATATAGATCCGATGATCGCTACTATGACGACAACACAAGGTACAATAATGATGACAGAAGATACTCTGAATACAGACGCGACAACAGACACGATGACGATTACAGATACAACAAAGATGACAGACGTTGGAACAATCGTGAAGAACGTAGAAATCATAATGACCGTGACGACGACTAATAGATAAATCGCTATCCTCAATCAAAAGAACTCCTGCAAACGAAAGCTTGCAGGAGTTCTTTTTTTAAACGCACATAAACTATAAGCAATAGAATTCCAATACATTAAAACACCAAATTCCGAATTAAAGCAACAGTTTGCAGTATGCACCCAAAACTTATCAACACCCAGGAAGTTTTAATGATTATCCATCCTCTTTTCTCGGTCAAAATCCGTTACTTTGTACAGCATGAAAGAAGAAATCCTCGAAAAACTTAAAACACTGGCTGAGTCGGCAAAGTACGATGTTTCGTGCTCATCGAGTGGTACCACACGGAAAAACACTCCGGGGGGTATTGGCAGCACAGCCGGTTGGGGCATTTGCCATAGCTTCACCGAGGACGGTCGATGTGTATCGCTTCTTAAAATAATGCTAACCAATTACTGTATTTACGACTGTGCTTATTGTATCAACCGTAGAACAAATGATATCCGACGCGCCACTTTTTCGGTAGAAGAACTGGTAGAACTCACCATCGAATTTTATCGCAGAAACTATATCGAAGGATTGTTTCTCAGCTCAGGAGTTATCAATAATCCTGATTACACCATGGAGCGAATGGTACGGGTGCTGAAACAACTGCGCACAGTGCATCGCTACAATGGTTACATTCACATGAAAAGTATTCCCGGAGCCAGCGAGCAATTGGTTCGCGAAGCCGGGTTGTATGCCGACCGATTAAGCGTAAACATAGAAATCCCAACGGAAGAAAATCTGAAAATGCTTGCTCCCGAGAAAGACCACAAAAGTGTTTTTGCTCCTATGCTCTACATTCAACAGGGAGTACTGGAAAGTGGTGAAGAACGACGGAAGTTTAATTCGGCACCACGGTTTGCGCCAGCTGGACAAAGTACTCAAATGATTATTGGCGCTACCGACGACAGTGACAAGCAGATACTCAACATATCGGCATCGATGTATCAGCAACCCAGCTTGAAACGGGTATATTACTCGGGCTACATCCCCATAAATACGAATGACAACCGACTACCGGCACTTGTCAAACCACCATTGGTACGCGAAAACCGGTTGTATCAGGCCGATTGGCTCATGCGTTTTTATGAGTTCAAAGTGGATGAAATTGTTGATGATAAGTTCCCGAACCTCGACTTAGAGATAGACCCGAAACTGGCATGGGCGTTACGTCATCCCGAACATTTTCCGGTGGATATCAACAAAGCTGATTATTCGCAAATACTCCGCATCCCGGGCATCGGCGTAAAATCTGCGAAACTGATTGTTGTCACTCGTCGATACAGTCGCTTAAACTCTGAATCCTTGAAGAAAATGGGAGTTTCATTGAAAAAAGCACAGTATTTTATTACTTGCAACGAACTGGCTGCTTTTAACGTTAATGACACTTCACCCGAATATGTACGACGATTGCTCACTGAGAAAAAAATGGCAAAAGGAAAAGATTACAGGCAACAAACGGCTTTACTATTTCCTGAATAAAAAATGATTATCTTCCACTACGATAAAACTTTCGAAGGCTTACTAACAGCCGTATTCGATGCGTACAACCGCAAGACTTTCCCCAACAAACTGTTGGGACTGGAGGAACTTGAGCCTTTGTTTGTGGACGAGAGTTACACAGTGGTAACTGACGAAGAAAAATCCGGTCGCGTTTGGAAAGGTTTAGTGAAAAAGCTCTCGCCCATCACCCGAAACATGCTCTCTTACGTTTGGATGTCGGAACTGGCGGGAAGCGATGAGTTAATTTTTCGCTACATTCGTAAGGCCCTTGACAGCAAACATTCCATCGAAATGAATTTTGCCGACGATGATGTATTACAAATGCGCAACGTGGCACAAAAAGTAAACAAAGAAAAGTGTCGATTAATAGAACTGGTACGTTTCCAAAAAGCAGCCGACGATATCTTCTTTGCACCCGTATCGCCCGACCATAATTCATTACCACTCACTCTGGAGCACTTTTCCGACCGTTTTGCCGACCAAAAATGGATCATCTACGATACCAAACGAAATTACGGCTACTATTACGATATGAAAACTGTCACCGAGATGACGCTCGACAGTGATGACCTTTTCCCCGAAGGCAAGTTGGACGAAAAACGAATGGCTGAGGATGAAAAACTGTTTCAGGAACTATGGAAAGGCTATTTCAAATCGATGACCATCAAAGAACGCATCAATCTGAAGCTTCAACGACAGCACATGCCCCAACGCTACTGGAAGTATCTAACAGAAAAACAGTAGGCTTCTTGCACCTGTCACTTTTTAGTAAAATTTACCGGAAGGATGATAGGTACATTAAAATAATCTCATTCCCTTTATTCATTTATTGATCCACTTTCCCTTTAAAAAATCCAGTGAATTAAAGGCAAATTACTACTTTTGCATAAGTATTCCGATTTCGATCCAAATTTATGTTTCAGTCCGGAATTTGGGGCTGTTTTCTATTTATGGAATTAATTGTATCACAAATCAAAAACATATCTAAATGAGAAAATGTACTTACTTATTATTCGTCTTGATTGGTCTGTCGACAGTAAATGTCGTGGGACAAAAAAAGGCTTTTGCCATCGAGGATTTATATAAAATCAAAGGTGTAGGTGCTCCTGTTTTGTCGCCAGATGGGCTACATATTGCCTATACAGTGTCTAATTACGACCTACAAAAAGGCAAAACATATACCGACATCTACGTAATGGATCCTGATGGACAAAACAAAAAACAAATTACGAACACTGGAAAAGGCAACAGCAACCCTACATGGACAAACGACAGCAAAAGTTTCTACTACACATCTTCGGCCTCAGGTAGCTCGCAGGTTTATTTGTACAGCTTTACCGATAATCAATCCAAACAAATCACCGACTTTTCGATGGGTGCAAACGATCCGGTTTTGTCGCCCGACAATAAACTTATCGCCTTTTCGTCGGAAGTATATCCTGAGTGTGGTGCGGACAGCAAAAAAAATGCGCTAACCGATTCCCTGGCTACCAACGGTCCGGTGCAGGCTTACGTGGCCAACCAACTTCTTTTCCGCCATTGGACCGACTATGCAGCTGGTAAGGCTTCGCATATCATCATGTTCAATGTAGAAACAAAAACCTACACCGACCTTACTCCGGACAAATTCGTATCACCGGTGTTTATGCTGGGTGGTGGTATAGGTTACACCTTTTCGCCCGACAGCAAAGAACTTTGCTATGTATCCAATCACGACATTCATCCCGAAGCATCGACCAATGCCGACCTGTTCCTCGTTCCGGTTACTGGTGGAGAAGCTGTGAATATTACCTCGGAGAACAAAGCATGGGACGGCTCGCCGACCTATTCACCCGATGGCAAGTACATTGCTTATCGCAAACAATTGATTCCCGGATATGAGTCAGATTTATTTCGTCTTACGCTATACAACCGCCAAACCAAAGAAACGAAAATGATTTCAGAATCGTTCGACAACTGGGTGGATGACTATAAATGGAACGCTGATTCTAAATCTATTTATTTTATTGGCGAAGTGCTGGGACATCAGCCTGTCTACAAAATTGATATCGTTACACAAAAGATAAACCCTGTTAGCGGCGAAAAATCTATCTTCAGTTTTGAACTGGATAAAAAAGGATATTTGTATTTCACCGCTAGCTCTGTAAGTAAACCTACAGAAATCTATCGTTTTAAACTGCCCAACAACACGAAAGTTTCCCAATTAACCACTTACAACGAGGAATTTGAAAACACAGTGGATATTCGGCCTGCCGATACCATGTGGGTAGCCGGTGCCAATGGCAAGAAAGTGGAAGTATTTATTGTGAAGCCACATAATTTCGACCCAACCAAAAAATATCCCTTGGTGCTCAATGTACACGGTGGTCCGCAAAGTCAGTGGATGAATTCATTTCGCGGCGACTGGCAGGTGTATCCCGGTGCAGGCTATGTACTTGCTTATGCAAATCCTACCGGGTCGACAGGTTATGGACAAGAATATACCCGCGCCATCTCAGGCGATTGGGGTGGGAAACCGTTTATCGACTTAATGAAAGTAACCGATGCATTGGCAAATTTGTCGTATGTTGACTCAACGCGCATGGGAGCCATGGGTTGGTCGTACGGAGGATACATGATGAACTGGTTTCAGGCACAAACTAAACGCTTCAAATGTCTGGCATCCATGATGGGTCTTTACGACTTGCGCTCCATGTGGGGAACCACCGAAGAGCTGTGGTTTCCAAATTTCGATCTGCAAGGGCAACCATGGAACTCAGATTTGTACAAAAAATTCTCACCATCGGAATTCGTGAAGAACTTTGCCACTCCTACGCTGATTGTAACCGGGCAACTGGACTTTCGCGTTTCTTACACGCAAAGCATACAGTATTTCTCTACGCTTCAAACACTGGGTATACCTTCACGTCTGATTATCTTGAAAAATGACGGACACTGGCCAAGCAATGTAAAATCAATGCCGTTGTATTACAATGCTCATCTGGACTGGTTTCACAAATACCTGGGAGGCGATCCGGCACCGTATGATGTAGATAAAATGGTAAAGAATCAAGCTTTCAACGATAAATAATAAACGAATTTATGCTAATAGAAAATGGTTGAAATCTGATAATTAACTTAGGTTTCAGCCATTTTTTTTATTGGATATTAAACGCATCAGCATCTTTCCATACCGCAAATCTCTCCCTATACCGTTGCAGCGGTTCCTGTTGCAAATCATAAGTTTGAATAAAAGTCGCATTTTCGGGGAAATGCAATATCGTATTGGCTTTAAAGTCAATCAAAGTGGAATGTCCGTTGTAGTCAATACCTAACCCGTCCACTCCGATCCTGTTTACGCCACACACGTAAGCCTGATTCTCAATAGCACGAGCCTGCAATAAAATATCCCAGTCGACGATGCGCCGTTCGGGAAAATTAGCGACATAAATCAATAAATCGTATTCATTGTTTACATTACGCGTCCACACCGGAAAACGAACATCATAGCACACCATCACGCATATATTGAACCCGCAATAATTCACAATCATCCGTTTATCACCGCCCGTAAAATGCTTGTGTTCGCCACCTTTGGTGAATAAGTGACGCTTATCGGCCGTAACCATTTTACCCGTTGGAAAGACAAAAAATGCACGATTATAATTCAATCCATTCTCGGTAGCTATAAAACTGCCGGTAATGGCCAATTTGTATTTTATTGCCCAGGCTTTCAGCGTTTGCACCGTTTCGCCGTCCATTGTTTCAGCCAAATGAATTTTACCCGTACAAAAACCGGTGGTAAACATTTCGGGCAACACCACAAGATCAGTTTGTCCGGCCAAAGCAGCGAGTTGATCGGCTGTTTTTTGGAGGTTAGCGGCCTTATCAGCCCAAAAGATAACATCTTGAATAAGTGAAATACGCATTAGTACAAGTGTAATGGTTGATTAATATAATGGTTGAACAGTTATTTAAATCATAAAGTTGTGAAGCCACAAACTTGTTTAACCTATTTATTTAATCCTGAAGATGAAAATTCCCCGGATTACATGCCGTAACATTCTGATAATAATCCTGTATTTCTTTCAAATCTGCATTTTCATCGCCCGTTGGATAAAACACTTTAGTAATACCCATCTCTTTTTTCGCATAATCGAAATAAGCCAATTGAATAGGCACATTTGCTTTTACAGCTATATAATAAAATCCCATTTTCCATTTCTTCACCAAACTTCGCGTACCTTCGGGTGTTATGGCTAAATGAAAAGTCTCCCGCAAATTAAATTCTTCTGCCATCTGATCTGTTACGGTTGTTCGCTTCGACCGGTCAATAGGAACTCCTCCAATGGCACCGAAAAAATAGTTCAACGGAAAGAAAAACCATGATTTTTTAATCAAAAACGACGCTTTTCGTCCTAATGCCCAATACGATAGTTGTCCAACAAAAAAATCCCAGTTACTGGTATGCGGTGCAATGCAAATTACGCTTTTAGGAGGCTCTGGCACTGTGATTACAAATTTCCAACCGAGAGATTTCAATATAAAATTACTAATATTTTGCATACAATTTTAGTTACACAGAATGAATTACAAGTCTGAAAGATAACAAGAAACATACTGGTAATCAATCTTCCATCTTAGTCAAACAGTTTTGATATTGCACAGTGCTAATATTAAACAAATCAGCATTGGGCGCGCAAAGTTAGTCCTTTTTGTCAAAATACAAGTTGTTGAAAACTATTTTCGTTATCAACGAATGAATTTGCTAACTTTGCAGACAGAAAGATATAGCGTAAACATGTCAATGAGTTGATGTGTTCATGCCATTTCAAAATCAGTTTCAACAATTTATCGATTCAACATAAAATGGATTTTCCTTTTTTAAACGAACTCAACGAAAGTCAACAAAAAGCGGTAACGTATACCGATGGAGCATCGCTGGTGATAGCCGGTGCCGGATCAGGGAAAACGCGCGTATTGACTTACAAAATAGCTTATTTATTACAAACAGGCATGGCTCCTGGCTCCATTCTGGCACTTACCTTCACCAACAAAGCTGCCCGCGAAATGAAGGAGCGTATCGCCGACATGGTGGGCGTAAACACAGCCCGCTATCTTTGGATGGGTACTTTTCACGCCATTTTCTCTCGCATTTTGCGTTCGGAAGCAGAGCACATTGGCTACTCGAAAAACTTTACCATATACGATTCCGCCGATTCAAAAAGTTTGGTAAAAAGTATTGTAAAAGAGATGAAACTGGACGACAAACTCTATAAACACGGAGTGGTACAGTCGCGCATTTCGTATGCTAAAAACAACCTTATTACGCCTGATGCTTATCTGGGAAATACCGATTTGCTAAAAGCCGACAATGCTTCGCGCGTTCCATTGATAAAAGACATTTACAAAATTTACTGCAACCGTTGCAAGCAAGCAGATGCCATGGATTTTGATGATTTATTACTGCAAACCAATGTGCTGTTTCGCAATCATCCCGACATCTTAAATAAATACCAAAACATATTCAAATACATTTTGGTGGATGAGTACCAAGACACGAACTTTGCACAATATCTGATTGTAAAAAAACTGGCTGAACTGCACGAAAAAATATGTGTGGTAGGTGACGACGCACAAAGTATTTACTCCTTTCGTGGAGCAAATATTGATAATATCCTTCAGTTTAAAAACACTTACAAAAATGCGCAGGTATTTAAACTGGAACAAAACTATCGTTCTACTAAAACCATTGTCAATGCAGCAAACAGCTTGATTGACAAAAATTCGAAGCAAATAAAGAAAACGGTCTTCTCCGAAAAAGAAGTTGGCAAACCGATAAAAATACTAAGTGTTTTTACTGATTACGAAGAAGGTTTCGTGGTGGCGAACAACATTGCAGATTTGCGTCACTCACAGAATTATCGCTTTCAGGACATTGCCATTTTGTATCGTACAAACTCGCAAAGTCGGGTTATGGAAGAGGCTTTGCGCAAGCAAAACACACCTTATCGAATTTATGGTGGTTTGTCGTTTTACCAACGTAAGGAAATTAAAGACGTAATTGCTTATTGCCGATTGATTTGTAATCCGAACGACGAGGAAGCAATGAAGCGAATAATCAATTATCCGGCTCGTGGTATTGGCGAAACAACCGTCAATAAACTGATTGACTGCGCACAGCTTCATGCAGTAAGCGCATGGGATGTATTGAACGATATGCTAAAATACAATCTCGCCGTAAATGCAGGTACAGCTAATAAACTGGCTCAGTTTAGAGCTATGATTGACATCTTTGCAGAACAAATTCCTACACAAAACGCCTATGATCTTGTCAATAGCATTGTAAAAACGACCGGAGTCATCAGCGACACCTATATCGACCGCTCGCCGGAGAATATGAGCAAACAGGAAAACGTGCAAGAGTTGCTCAAGGCAATTCACGAATTCTGTGAAACAAAACAGCAAGCCGGCGAAAGCATTGCACTACTCCCCGATTATTTGGCGGAAATTTCACTGCTTACTGATCAGGACACGGACAAAGAAACGGACAAAGACAAAATAACACTCATGACCGTTCATGCCGCAAAAGGACTGGAATTTAAAGCCGTTTTTATTGTCGGGATGGAAGAAGAACTCTTTCCGTCGCCCTTTTGCACACAGAGCGAACGAGAACTGGAAGAAGAACGCAGACTTTTCTACGTAGCCATAACTCGTGCCGAGGAGCGTTGTTTTATTAGTTATTCAAAATCCAGATTTAAAAACGGAAAGACAAACTTTTCGAATCCGAGCCGTTTTATCAGGGATATCGACGAGCAATTTTTGGATATGCCCGTTGAGGCAAAACCAAAGCAAGCCCGCATTGGCGACTGGGACGATGATGTAGAAATTGAACGCAATCGGTTCAACAAACTGGCGTTTTCTAAACCGGTGATTGATGATAATTTCACGGCTCCAATACCCAAACGATTGGTAAAAATTGAAAGCACTAAAGAAACTAAAATTCCAACAACAAATAGTTCAATTCCGGTAGGTGCATTCGTAAAACACAGCATATTTGGCATCGGAAAAGTATTGGAAACAAGCACTGTGGATGGAAACGAAAAAGCAGACATTGACTTTGGCGAGAAAGGTCGAAAATCTTTATTGCTGAAGTTTGCAAAGTTAGAAGTGCTGAATTAGAAAATTGTTTATCTTTGTAACAACAAACATTGACACGAACATTTATCTGAACAAATATTAAACAAATAAATAAAAATAAAACTATACAATTATGGCTAAAACCGCAGAAGAGGTAAAATCACCTACCTCAGATAAACTAAAAGCATTGCAATTGGCAATGGACAAAATTGACAAAGACCACGGAAAAGGAACCATCATGAGAATGGGCGACACCCATGTGGAAGAAGTGTCATTCATCTCAACCGGATCGGTTGGATTAAACGTGGCTTTGGGCGTAGGTGGCTATCCCCGCGGACGTGTAATTGAAATTTACGGCCCGGAATCATCCGGTAAAACAACCTTAGCCATTCACGCCATTGCCGAAGCTCAAAAAGCCGGTGGTATTGCAGCATTTATCGATGCAGAGCATGCTTTCGACCGTTTTTATGCTGAAAAATTAGGGGTAAATATCGAAGAATTACTTATCTCACAACCCGACAATGGTGAACAAGCGCTGGAAGTAGCCGATCAATTGATTCGTTCTTCTGCTGTCGACATTGTGGTGATTGACTCGGTAGCCGCTTTGACTCCAAAAGCAGAGTTGGAAGGCGACATGGGTGATTCGAAAATGGGATTACAAGCACGTTTAATGTCGCAAGCATTGCGTAAACTGACTGCCAATATCAACAAAACTAACACTACTTGTATTTTCATCAATCAATTGCGTGAAAAAATTGGTGTTATGTTTGGTAACCCTGAAACAACTACCGGTGGCAATGCCTTGAAATTCTATGCTTCTGTTCGTTTGGATATTCGCCGTATTGGTCAATTGAAAGATGGAGATGAGGTAATTGGTAACCAAACCCGTGTGAAAGTGGTAAAAAACAAAGTTGCACCACCTTTCCGTAAAGCCGAATTTGACATTATGTTTGGTGAAGGTATTTCTAAAACAGGCGAAATCATTGACCTTGGTGTAGAATATGGCATTATCAAAAAGAGCGGTTCGTGGTACAGTTACGGTGAAACCAAACTGGCTCAGGGACGTGATGCTTCTAAAACACTTGTAAAAGACAATCCTGAATTAGCGGCTGAACTAGAAGCCAAAATTGTGGAAGCTATCAAAAACAAATAAATTAGGTATCCCAAAAAACAGAATTCCGATTAAGCCAACAAATGGGTTAATCGGAATTTTTTATTTATTGTTAGCCTTAAGGAAAATTTTAAATAAATGCATCGGTCTTACTAATTCTCATTTCACAAGCCTTACAGTCAAAAGTCAGTTGATATACCTGATCATTATTTCTCAGGTACAAGGGCTCTTTAAACGTAGCTTTATAGCCTTCTTTCGGGCACCAACCCATGCTATACTTAATGCAATGTTTGCAATACATCAAAGGCACACCTTCCTCTGCTTTCACCTCGAAACCAGGCAGTACATCTTCAACACCATGCTCATGGTAAAATTCCTCCGACAACTTATTAGTTACATTTCCCAAATAAGATAATTGCGTAGTAGTGAAGGTTGCTGGCTTCGCTTCATGTTTCAATTCACGAACATAAGCAGCTGCTCTCACCTCATCCAATCTCTCTATGGCCAATCGACGCCATTCGCTTAATTGCGAAGCCTGAAAAAACCAGGGAGTATTTATTTCAATCTGAACATTAGCAGCCTCATAAATAGTATTTCCTAGTTTAGAGAGTTGGTTCTTTATATTATCATTTACGGCATCCGGCTTTTGGGCAGGCTGTTTGTCGCATGCGGCTTCAAAAGTGCTTGAAATTCCTTCTTCATCGATTAATTGAATAGAAAAGCCCGTAGCTGTTTCTTTAAACAGAACCTGAAGTGCAATCTTTCGTTCAGAAGTTTTGCCTTTCAGTATCTTTTCAAAAGCCTGATCCTGGTTACGGTACAGCATAACGCCATCCGTTATCTTAGGCATTTCCGCCGGAAATATTTGCTTTCGCTCTACTCTGTTTACCCTAAATCCAGTCAAATCACCATGCTTATTTACAAAACAAAGTCCATCACCATTATTCAAAAGCGTTCCATTCTGAACTTCAAAGAAGTTGCGACCGATATACGTCACTTTGCCTATCGGCTCACCTAGCGATTTGGGTGTATCTTGCTGAACAATATTAGCTTTACGATCGTGTAAAAAATAATCAGTATTACCACGACGGAAACTTTTCTCAGGATTCGGTTCAAATAAAATGGTAGTCTTTCCTGCCGATGCACGTTGAAAACGGGGATTGTTTTCCAGAATTGCATCTAATTTTTTACGATAAAAGGAAGTGATGTTTTTCACATAATCTACATCCTTCAATCGTCCTTCAATTTTAAACGAAGTCACCCCTGCTTCCATCATTTCCTCCAACGATTCGGACTGATCTAAATCTTTCAACGAAAGTAAATGTTTATTTTTTACCAACACATTATCATCTGCATCCACCAAATGATAAGGCAAACGACAGTATTGAGCACATTGGCCACGGTTAGCACTTCGTCCGCAATTAGCCTGACTCATATAGCATTGACCGCTATAACTTACACACAAAGCACCGTGGACAAAAGCTTCCAGTTCAACATTCGTTTGAGAAGAAATTTCAGAAATTTGCTTCAACGAAAGCTCCCGAGCCATCACCACACGCGAAAAACCAACATCCTGCAAAAAGCGAACTTTTTCTACTGTGCGGTTATCGGTTTGCGTACTTGCATGAAGTGATATTGGTGGCAAATTCAGTTTCAAAATGCCCATATCCTGAATAATCAGCGCATCGGCTCCGGTATTATAGATCTCCCAAATCAACTTTTCAGCATCTGGTAACTGATCGTCGGTCAGCACTGTATTCAATGCCACCAACACCTTTACACGAAACTGATGGGCATACTGCACCAAAGTGGCAATATCTTCTATCGAATTTCCAGCTGCAGCACGTGCTCCAAACTGCGCTGCACCGATATACACGGCATCAGCTCCATGATTAATAGCCGCCAAACCACATTCAAGATTTTTAGCAGGAGAAAGAAGTTCGATATTTATCATAATAGGTAAATGTCTCCAATTATCATAAGGAAAATTGGAAACCGTATTTTTTAGAATAGGAAAAATGTATACTCGTATATAAGTTTACTCGTTCAAATATTAGTGAATCTTTGTCAAATCGTATGGAGTTTCCTGATATACAAAGTAGTTCAACCAGTTGGTGAACATTAAGTTGGCATGACTGCGCCAACGAACCAACGGCTCATTGTTCGGGTCATCATTCAGATAATAATTTTTAGGCAAATTGATATCTAATCCTCTTGCAACATCGCGTTTGTATTCTGTATTCAAAGTATCCGGAGAATATTCGGAGTGGCCTGTAACAAAGAATTCACGACCATTGCGTGCCATTACAAGATATACACCTGCTTCGGGCGATTCGGATAACAAGGTCAATTCCGGTACACGGCGAATATCTTCTGCACGCACTTCAGTATGCCGGCTATGAGGCACGTAAAACACATCATCAAATCCACGGAAAATTGGATTATGCTTTTCAAATTTCATATGTTCAAAAACGCCAAACATCTTTGCGTTGAGTGGATATTTATTAATTCCATAATGATGGTACAATCCCGCCTGAGCTGCCCAACAAATAAACAGAGTTGAAGTAACATGCGTTTTAGCCCAATCAAAAATGGTTGTTATTTCCGACCAATAATTTACTTCCTCAAATTCAAGTAATTCCACCGGAGCGCCTGTAATAATCATACCATCATAGTTACTTTCTTTAATCTCATCAAAACTCTTATAAAAAGTCATCAGATGCTCAATCGGTGTATTTTTTGAAGTATGACTTTCCATATGCAGAAAATCGATTTCAATCTGCAGTGGTGAGTTCGAAAGTAAGCGAATCAAATCAGTTTCGGTGGTTATCTTCACCGGCATTAAGTTCAATATCACAATTTTAAGCGGACGAATTTCCTGACTCGAAGCACGTTCTGAGTCCATTACAAAAATATTCTCTTCACGAAGAACATCTACTGCCGGCAATGTAAATGGTATATTTAGTGGCATAATTTAGTCTATTGAGTTCATTGGTAATCAAGTGAAACAAGTATTTCCAACCAATGATCCATTAATAATATTTACTGTATATCTTCCAATAATCGGAGCTTCCTACAAAATCGTATAAGAATGCATTCAACTTTTCGAGTAACTTGGTCGACTTGGTTGGAACAGCCCAAACCTGCTGCTGTGCAAAGCCTATTGGCATTTCAATATCGATATTTCCATACTGATTTTTGAATTTCTCAGCCAGTTGAACCTCACAAATCGTATTCTTTATTTTTCCTTCGGCCACAAGACGGATGAGTCTTTCGGCATTCATATTTTTCATTTCAATAATATGAATAGGAGCTGCAATATCGTTTGATAAATGTTCCAGCAGAATTTTATTCGGCGAATTAGCTGCGATATAAACGGTATCATTAGCCAACAAAGTTTGTTTGGCAAGCACATTTACTTTACTCGAATCAGAAATCATATGCTGAACCAACACTTGATGCGAGGTAAATATCGGATCGGAATAGAGTAACTCTTTTTTCCATTGAGTGGTAGTAGGAATAAAATTAGCTATGAGGTCATAATCACCATTTTTAAGTCCTTCAACACATTTTTTCATGTCGTTTTGTTCGGTAACTACAAGCTCCACACCTAATGTATCTGCAAATGCTTTGATTATTTCGTACTGAAAACCCGAAACTTTATCCCCATTTACTAAAAGCCCGGAACTGCTACTTTCAGTCACTACCGTAAGCCTACCCGATTCAATTATCCCTCTTAAATCATGCTTTTGTTGATGCACATGCTTAAAAAGAAAAAAAATGCAGATAAGCAGAATTAGCATACCAATCGAGATTCCCGTTTTTTGTTTCTTATTCATTTCAAGATTATAAAAAAACAATTCAGTTCAAAAGAACCACTTATTATACAATTGATAAATGTAGAAATTTTTCATTTAATCATAAAAGTTCCATGAGATACCAGTTTTTACGATAGCAGGATCTATCGGGTAATTAGGCATCGAGAAATAGGCAGTTTTCATAAACTTCTGATTTAAATGATAGTACTCAACAAAAACGCGGGTACGTTTTAAATGAAAGTTTAAATACACATTCACAACAGGGAAATTACCGATTTTCACATCCGACTGCGTATAAAACTGGCCAGTAGCAGGCATATACTTCGGCGCATAATAAGCAGTATTATAACGAACACTTGCGCCCAATTGCATACTCAACACACTAAACCATTTATCATCGTAATACAAGTTATGATAAAGGGTTAGAGTTGGTAAAGGCAAAACGTCAGCTTGAGAACTTAACTGATACACAATATTATTTTCGAGCGTAAACTTTCCTACATGAAAGTCTTGTTTTAAATTTAATGCAATAACCTGAACATTACCCGAATGCTGATCCGGCAAACCTTCCGAATTGAAATAGATTAGTTGTGTGATATTCTCAACACCTACATTTATAGATAATGAACGGGTAGGGATAGAGAAAGTGCCACCAACATGAGTACGATAAGTACTGGCAAAATGATTTTCCCATCTAAAATGATTCGAATTATATGATTCTAAGAAAAATGAAGGTTTATCACTTCGAATAAATCCATTGGCAACCAACGAAATACTGTCATTCCATAGTTTAAAGAAACCACCCATTGTACCTTCAATTCTAAAATCGCCTGCTTTGTACCCTATTAAACTCAATTCGCCAAGTACATTGTAGCGAAAACGTTGACCTCGCTCTTTTGAAAGAATTCCACCCACTTTAGTTGTTGATTTAGATACACTATTTACCAGTGTATCTCTATTAAAAGTGTATTTTTGCATTTCATTTTCTACAAAAGCTGTCAGCCCAAAGTTCATCCATTTATTGAACTCCTCTTCCATACTTATGGAAAAATTATTTTTAAATGTCCGTAAAGCCGAAGTATCGTTTGTATGTATCAGTTTCGGGAAATAAGTGTTTTTGTAAATATTTGTATCATTAACTATCGTATTCTCGTAGTAGCGTTTCCGCACATCGTCATATCTAAAAGTATGAGCAAAGCGGGTTACAGGCACATAATCCATTCGTACTGAATCTTTATTTATTCTTTTTGCCCGTTCAATACCAATGGTATACTGATGATTATAATAAATCTGTTTTTGTTTAAATTTGGAATATCCTTCCATGCTTACAGGAATGATCATAGTAGCCACATTCTCCGGGTTGATTCCATTTGTCACATCCTTCAGTCCACCATTCTCAAAATTACTTAAACTATTCGTAGAAACTACACCATAAGCAGTATAATGCTTGCCATTGTAACTACCAAACAATGAGCCCGAAAACTTAGTCACTGCCTGATTATCATACTCACCTCTGGCATAAATATAGTCGAGTGTCGTACCAAAATTAAATTTCTTATTCGTATTAACTGTGAATAAAAATTTGATATTATCTTCTTTTCGGTAGGTCGTTCCGCCTGATGTATAATTCAAATTACTAAATGGAGATTTTGTATTATAAAATGTCGCATTCTCCACATTCATCAAATAGGGAGAATAAGCATTCGAAAAAATAAAATCATTTACTTCAGGTCTATTAAAATACAATTTTGATTGTATGGGTGAACCCAAATTTCCATTATATGAATTGGCTATACTAAATCGGTCAATCGGGTTAGCATCCTGATAATTAAGATGAAGTGTGTCAACGTGAAACGAATCTACTTTAGCAAACTGTTCCGAGATTCTCCATGTTTTCACATATTGATTTACCTGCTCGGTTTGAGCAAAAAGAGTGTTGGAAAACAATATAAACTGAATACAAATAATAAACTTCTTCACGCAAAAAAAATATTAAAAACGATAAACAAATCAGGTCAAAAATAGTCTCTGAGCCCTAAGCTGCGCTAGCATAAAGCAGTAATTTATATAATAAAGAACAAACAGTATTTCAAGCCTTTATTTACAAAAAAAACTAGCATAAACTACAAAAAAAGTGTATTTATGCACAAGCGCAAAGATACAAAAATTTATTGGGCAAGCCGAAAACCTTATAATTTAATAACAGAAAATCAATTTGAGATGATTCAAATAAAACAAACTTCAAATTTTGCTAAAAAACAGGCCAAATTGTTTGATTGTTACAAATAAAATATCTAAACTTGTAGTGAAATCAGAATGCCTATCAAGAGTAGATCAAATATCATTTAGACAGCGTTTTACCCTTATTACGGCAATCATAAGCAGCAAACAATGTCATTTAGATACTCAAAATAGCCATTTTAAGATCTTAATGTAAGGACGTTTAATTTCAATTAAAATTAACTATCACATCAAATATAAATATTTAACAAACTCAGATTGGTATGAACATAGAGAAACTAATGCAATCGCTTGAAGCAAAACACCCGGGCGAAACAGAGTATTTACAAGCCGTTAAGGAAGTGTTGAGTACAATAGAAGAAGTGTACAATGAGCATCCCGAATTTGAAAAGGCAAAAATAGCTGAACGATTGGTGGAGCCCGATCGCATTTTCACATTCAAGATTCCGTGGGTAGATGACAGAGGTGATGTTCAAATCAATATTGGTTATAGAATTCAATTCAACAACGCAATAGGACCATACAAGGGTGGTTTACGTTTTCACCCTTCAGTAAATTTGTCTATTCTCAAGTTCCTTGGGTTCGAACAAATATTCAAAAATGCTCTAACTACATTGCCTATGGGTGGCGCTAAAGGTGGCTCTGACTTTAACCCTAAAGGAAAATCAGACGCTGAAGTAATGCGGTTCTGTCAGGCATTTATGGTTGAACTATGGCAACATATTGGAGCCGATACCGATGTTCCAGCCGGTGATATTGGTGTGGGTGGGCGCGAAATTGGTTATTTGTACGGCATGTACCGCAAATTAGCAAGAGTAAATACCGGTGTGCTTACTGGCAAAAACTTAGAATTTGGTGGTTCTCTGATCCGTCCCGAGGCTACAGGTTTTGGTGGTCTGTATTTTGTAAAACAAATGCTTGAAACTGCCGGAATGAGTATTCAGGGGAAAACCATAGCTCTTTCGGGATTTGGGAATGTCGCTTGGGGAGCTGCCCAAAAAGCGACCGAAATGGGAGCGAAAGTGGTAACAATCTCCGGACCTGATGGATACATCTATGATGAAAATGGTATCACTGGAGAGAAAATCGAATATATGCTTGAATTACGCGCTACATGTAACGATATTGTGGAGCCCTATGCCGAAAAGTTTGGAGCTAAATTCGTTGCCAATCGTCGTCCATGGGAAGTAAAAGTAGATATTGCACTTCCATGTGCCACTCAGAACGAACTGAACGAAGAAGATGCACGACTTCTGGTAGAGAATAGGGTTATTTGCGTTGGCGAAATTTCGAATATGGGATGTACCCCTGAAGCTATTGAATTATTGCTTCAACATAAAATCATGTATGGACCGGGTAAAGCTGTAAATGCAGGTGGTGTTGCAACTTCAGGTTTGGAAATGTCACAAAATGCCATGCACCTAACCTGGACTGCTGAAGAAGTTGATGCAAAATTACACCAAATCATGAGCGAAATTCATACTCAATGTGTCAAATATGGTCGTGAAAGCGATGGCTATATTAATTATATGAAAGGCGCCAACGTGGCCGGATTCTTAAAAGTAGCAAAAGCGATGTTGGCACAAGGTGTACTCTAAAACAAACGGAAGATTAGTTGCTCGTAAAAATTACCAAAGGAGAAAACTCAACGCTAAACGCAGAGTTTCCTCCTTTTTTATACACTTGCAATACGAACTCAAAAATAGTATCTTTGTAGTGTAAAATAGAACTTCAATCGATAAAACCTATTCATTCCTATCATGATCACCCTACTCAATCAACATCGCACAGTTCGGAAATATACTGACAAAACCATATCTTCTGAATTACTAAATCAACTTCTCGAAGCCGCTTGCAGAACATCAAATACAGGAAACATGCAGGCTTACAGCATTGTTGTTACTACTGACGAAACGATAAAAAAAGTACTGGCACCCGCGCATTTCAATCAGCCAATGATTACACAGGCTCCGGTTGTACTTACTTTTTGTGCCGATTTTAATCGGGTTACAAAATGGTGTGAGCAACGTAAGGCTGATCCTGGGTTCGATAACTTTCAATCCTTTATATCGTCTGCTATTGACACATTACTTGCTGCCCAAACCTTCTGCGTAGCCGCTGAAAATGCAGGTTTAGGAATTTGCTACCTAGGAACCACCACTTATAATGCTCAAGAAATTATCAGCGCACTTAAATTGCCAAAATTAGTTGTTCCAATAACAACGATTACAGTTGGCTATCCTGATGGAAATCACGAACAAACTGATCGTTTGCCATTAAAATCGGTGATTCATTATGAAACATATAGCGAATTTAGCTCCGAAGTGATTGATGAGCTTTATGCTGAGAAAGAGAACAGTGGGTTTTACAAACAATTTATAGCAGAAAACAAGAAAGAAACATTGGCTCAAGTCTTTACAGACATACGCTACACACGTAAAAATAATGAGTTTTTCTCAGACAAATTTCTTTTAGCACTCAAAGAACAAGGATTTCTAAAATAGATTGTCCAAATATTTCTATTAAAGCAAACCCTCTACAGCACAATGCCGTAGAGGGTTTGCATTTATATAAAATAAATATGGCTGTATTCTTCATTTCCTAATTTTTCATTTTCCATTCCTCACATTCAGGCACAAAAAAAGCCCCAACTACTTTTCAGTAATCGGGGCTTTCAAAAAACGGCGGCTATCTACTCTCCCACTTTGCAGCAGTACCATCGACGTGGACAGGCTTAACTTCTCTGTTCGGAATGGGAAGAGGTGGAACCCTGTCGCTATAACCACCTAAGTTCAGTTGACAGTTCATAATTGACAGTTGACAATTTTAAACTCTCTTATAGGTTTAATAAGACAATCGGAAAAAGAGAGAAAAACATTTCGTTTCAGCATTACAATACCATAAGGTACAAAAAAAGCTATCGGGCAATTAGTATCACTCGGCTCTACATTTCTGTTATACACCTATGACCTATCAACGTAGTAGTCTTCTACGACCCTCAATGGAAATCTAATCTTGAAGATGGCTTCGTGCTTAGATGCTTTCAGCACTTATCCTAACCGAACGTAGCTACTGGGCAGTGCTCCTGGCGGAACAACCCATAGACCAGAGGTTCGTCCAACACGGTCCTCTCGTACTAGTGTCAGACCTTCGCAAATTTCCTGCGCCCACAACAGATAGGGACCGAACTGTCTCACGACGTTCTGAACCCAGCTCGCGTGCCACTTTAATGGGCGAACAGCCCAACCCTTGGGACCTTCTCCAGCCCCAGGATGTGACGAGCCGACATCGAGGTGCCAAACCATTCCGTCGATATGAGCTCTTGGGAATGATCAGCCTGTTATCCCCGGAGTACCTTTTATCCTTTGAGCGATGGCCCTTCCATACGGAACCACCGGATCACTATGCCCTAGTTTCCTACCTGATCGACTTGTCGGTCTCTCAGTCAAGCGCGCTTATACCATTATACTCTGCGCATGGTTACCAATCATGCTGAGCGCACCTTTGGAAGCCTCCGTTACACTTTTGGAGGCGACCACCCCAGTCAAACTACCCACCAAACATTGTCTTCCCGTAAGGGAATTAGAACTCAAATAATTGAAGGGCCGTATTTCAAGGATGACTCCACAAACACTAGCGTGCCCGCTTCATAGTCTCCGGCCTATCCTACACATCAATTACCCAAATTCAGTGTTAAGTTGCAGTAAAGGTTCACGGGGTCTTTCCGTCCCGTTGCGGGTAATCGGCATCTTCACCGATACTACAATTTCACCGAGCTCACAGCTGAGACAGTGCCCAGATCGTTACACCATTCGTGCAGGTCGGAACTTACCCGACAAGGAATTTCGCTACCTTAGGACCGTTATAGTTACGGCCGCCGTTTACTGGGGCTTCAATTCAATGCGTCTCTTGCGATAACATCTCCTCTTAACCTTCCAGCACCGGGCAGGTGTCAGGCCATATACTTCATCTTTCGATTTTGCATAGCCCTATGTTTTTGTTAAACAGTCGCCTGGGCCATTTCACTGCGGCTTCTCATTCAACATGAGGAAGCGCCCCTTCTCCCGAAGTTACGGGGCTATTTTGCCTAGTTCCTTAGCTGTGAATCACTCGAGCGCCTTAGTACGCTATACTTGACCACGTGTGTCCGTTTGTGGTACGAGTACTATATAGATTAACGTTTAGCGGATTTTCTTGGGAGTCTGATTACATCCATATCCGATTGCACAAGTGCGCTCGGTACTATCAGGTTCGACTCAAAGCGCGGATTTGCCTACGCCTCTCAATATCTACACCCTTTAACCACCTATTCCGTCAGGTGGCAGGACTTTCACTTCTCCGTCCCCACTTCACTCTATATAGTAGTACTGGAATATTAACCAGTTCTTCCATCGGCTTCGCCTATCGGCTATACCTTAGGCCCCGACTAACCCTGATCCGATTAGCGTTGATCAGGAAACCTTAGTCTTCCGGCGGGGGAGTTTCTCGCTCCCCTTATCGTTACTTATTCCTACATTTGCTTTTCCATCCGCTCCAGAGTAAGTTGTCCTTACGCCTTCTACGCTGAATGGAATGCTCCCCTACCAATTACACAATGTGTAATTCCATAGCTTCGGTAATATACTTATGCCCGATTATTATCCACGCCAAACCGCTCGACTAGTGAGCTGTTACGCACTCTTTAAATGAATGGCTGCTTCCAAGCCAACATCCTAGCTGTCGCTGCAGTTCGACTTCGTTAATTCAACTTAGTATATATTTGGGGACCTTAGCTGATGGTCTGGATTCTTTTCCTCTCGGACATGGACCTTAGCACCCATGCCCTCACTCCTGTGAAACATTTATAAGCATTCGGAGTTTATCAGGACTTGATAGGCGGTGAAGCCCTCGCATCCAATCAGTCGCTCTACCTCTTATAAACTATCACAAGGCTGCACCTAAATGCATTTCGGGGAGTACGAGCTATCTCCAAGTTTGATTAGCCTTTCACCCCTACCCTCAAGTCATCCGAAAACTTTTCAACGTTTACCGGTTCGGTCCTCCATTTCGTGTTACCGAAACTTCAACCTGCTCAAGGGTAGATCACTTGGTTTCGCGTCTACTCCCACTGACTATGGCGCCCTGTTAAGACTCGCTTTCGCTTCGGCTGCGTACCTGAAGTACTTAACCTTGCCAGTGAAAGTAACTCGTAGGATCATTATGCAAAAGGCACGCTGTCACGGAATTGCTCCGCTCCAACCGCTTGTAAGCGAACGGTTTCAGGATCTATTTCACTCTTCTATTCGAAGTACTTTTCACCTTTCCTTCACAGTACTGGTTCACTATCGGTCTCTGGGGAGTATTTAGCCTTACCGGATGGTCCCGGCGAATTCAAACAGGATTTCTCGTGTCCCGCTCTACTCAGGATACTGCTATCAAATTATAACTATACTTGTACGGGATTATCACCCTCTATGATTGATCTTTCCAAATCATTCCAATTCGTTTATAATTCAAATACCGCAGTCCTATAACCCCAACTATGCATTACTACATAATTGGTTTGGGCTTCTCCGCGTTCGCTCGCCACTACTTGCGGAATCACTTTTGTTTTCTTCTCCTAAGGGTACTTAGATGTTTCAGTTCCCCTCGTTTGCCTTCCACATTCGTGGAATAATGCAGCTTCACTGCATTGGGTTGCCCCATTCGGAAATCTTCGGATCAAAGGTTATTTGCACCTACCCGAAGCTTGTCGCAGCTTATCACGTCCTTCATCGCCTCCCAGAGCCTAGGCATCCACCGTTCGCTCTTATTTTGCTTTCTTTATTCTTTTTTGCTCGTTTACGTTTTTGATAAATCAATCACGCAAATCCACAATGCTTACTCTATCGTATAGCATTGC
The DNA here is from genome assembly GCA_963664445.2 of uncultured Paludibacter sp. GTDB lineage: Bacteria > Bacteroidota > Bacteroidia > Bacteroidales > Paludibacteraceae > Paludibacter. Next base: position 803,094 of record CAXXUM010000005.1, on the reverse strand, counting down.
TTTTACTACTTTACTTTTCTCTCTTTCCAATATGTCAAAGATCGTATTTTAATGATCAATTGGCAATGATTAATTGTCAATTGGATGTCTCACGACATGTCATTAAATGTGCTGATTGTTAGTGTTTCACTACTAAAAACCTCTTTAATTTCTTCTTTTCATTAAAAAAACAACGCGCTTGTTGTTCTTTTTTGTGAAGCATTACACTTCTTTTTCTTTCTTTATTACCTCTTACTCTCTTACCTCTTCTTGATTTGGTGGAGAATATCGGGCTCGAACCGATGACCCCCTGCGTGCAAGGCAGGTGCTCTAAGCCAACTGAGCTAATCCCCCGGTATTTAGTTCATAATTGACAGTTGATAATTGACAATTATGTTCTTGTTTTTTGACTCGGGTAGTTATTGACTCTTTAACTGTCAATTGTCAACTTTCCATTGTCAACTTCTTTTTGTAGTCCCAGGCAGAGTTGAACTGCCGACCTCTACATTATCAGTGTAGCGCTCTAACCAACTGAGCTATAGGACTGAATTTCAGTTATCAGTCGTCAGTCATCAGTTATCAGTTTCGCACTTTACTGCTTCGTAACTGTTCACTGCTAACGGTTTACTGTTAACTGTTAACTGGTTACTGTATTTTATATCATAAACAACATAATGTAGTACTCGGAACTTTAATTCCTTTACATACCACTTTTCTAAATAAATCGTACAATTCATTGCTGAATCATACAAGGATAACATCGCTCCAGAAAGGAGGTGTTCCAGCCGCACCTTCCGGTACGGCTACCTTGTTACGACTTAGCCCTAGTTACCAATTTTACCCTAGGACGCTCCTTGCGGTTACGTACTTCAGGTCCCCTCGGCTTCCATGGCTTGACGGGCGGTGTGTACAAGGCCCGGGAACGTATTCACCGCGCCATGGCTGATGCGCGATTACTAGCGAATCCAGCTTCACGAAGTCGAGTTGCAGACTTCGATCCGAACTGAGAGAGGCTTTAAGAGATTAGCATCTTGTCACCAAGTAGCAACCCTCTGTACCCCCCATTGTAACACGTGTGTCGCCCCGGACGTAAGGGCCGTGCTGATTTGACGTCATCCCCACCTTCCTCACACCTTACGGTGGCAGTCTCACTAGAGTCCTCAGCTTAACCTGTTAGTAACTAATGATAGGGGTTGCGCTCGTTATGGCACTTAAGCCGACACCTCACGGCACGAGCTGACGACAACCATGCAGCACCTACACATCTGCTATTGCTAGAAGACAAGTTTCCTCGTCGGTCAGATGCATTTCAAGCCCGGGTAAGGTTCCTCGCGTATCATCGAATTAAACCACATGTTCCTCCGCTTGTGCGGGCCCCCGTCAATTCCTTTGAGTTTCATTCTTGCGAACGTACTCCCCAGGTGGAATACTTAACGCTTTCGCTTTGCCACATACAGTATATCGCATACAGCTAGTATTCATCGTTTACTGCGTGGACTACCAGGGTATCTAATCCTGTTTGATCCCCACGCTTTCGTGCCTCAGCGTCAGTTGTATCCCAGTAAGCTGCCTTCGCAATTGGTGTTCTGTGTTATATCTAAGCATTTCACCGCTACACAACACATTCCGCCTACCTCATTTACACTCAAGACCAACAGTTTCAATGGCAATTTTACAGTTGAGCTGCAAACTTTCACCACTGACTAATTGGTCCGCCTACGCACCCTTTAAACCCAATAAATCCGGATAACGCTCGGATCCTCCGTATTACCGCGGCTGCTGGCACGGAGTTAGCCGATCCTTATTCGTAAAGTACATACAATAGCCTACACGTAAGCTTTTTTATTCCCTTACAAAAGAAGTTTACAATCCATAGGACATTCTTCCTTCACGCGACTTGGCTGGTTCAGGCTCTCGCCCATTGACCAATATTCCTCACTGCTGCCTCCCGTAGGAGTCTGGTCCGTGTCTCAGTACCAGTGTGGGGGACCTTCCTCTCAGAACCCCTAAACATCGTTGACTTGGTGAGCCGTTACCTCACCAACTATCTAATGTTACGCATGCCCATCTGTAAGCTATAAATATTTAACCGATCAACCATGCAGTTAATCGGTATTATGCGGTGTTAGTCCGAATTTCTCCGGGTTATTCCCCTCTTACAGGTAGGTTGCATACGTGTTACTCACCCGTGCGCCGGTCGCCACCAGTTGTATTGCTACTCCCGTGCTGCCCCTCGACTTGCATGTGTTAGGCCTGTCGCTAGCGTTCATCCTGAGCCAGGATCAAACTCTTCGTTGTATCTTTTTTTAATTTGCTCGGATGCTATCTCTTTTTTGATTTATCAGAAAATTGACGTGGTATAAAAAAAAATTCCCTTCCTTATACTACATTATTTGTTGTTCATGTATTCTCAAAGATCGATGCTTAACTTGTCTACTATCGCAGTAAACGTTATCGTCAAGACTTATTGTGTTATTATAAAACAGCTCCCTGTTTTGTAACTTGATTTGCGTCGTGTCCTGTGTTTTCAGACTGGGACGGACTGCAAAGGTAATTCAAATTTCCAAACTGCCAAAACTTTTCAAAAAAAATAATGCTTTATTTTCAAGCTTCTCTTTTTTCTTATTTGCTTCCTTCAAGGGCTGAACATATTCAGGTTTGAATCGGCATTTATCAGTTTTGATTTGTGGTTAGCTTCTCTCTCAAAGCGGGTGCAAAAGTAGGGCTTTTTATTTTACCAACCAAATGTTTTTGAAAAAAAGTTTGATTGTTTTTTTGAAGCTCGTTTTGTATGTTGTACTGTGCTTCTCTCTTAAAGCGGGTGCAAAAGTAGTCGCTTTTACCATACGAACCAAACTTATTCTGCTCTTTTTTCTGCTATAAAACATAAAATCCGGCTAAAGCCCTGGAAAGGAAACCTTTTCGGGCAAAATTATTTTTCATCTATTTCTCACACTACGTAGTCAAAACACCAAAATGCCCATTCTCAAAGGGATTTTTAAGAATTTTCAGTATCCCTGGGCGGAAAATCTGTTCAAAAAAACGGGATTTGATAGGAATATTTTATCACAAACGGGAGAAAGAAACCGAAAAGGGAACACGAAAAGTGCAATCGTGGACGATTTGAAATGAAAATTTAATATATCGAGGCATTAATTTCTACTCGAACACCTAAAAATAAAAGAAAAGAACCTTCAAATAGATGTATTCCTATGAATAAAATAACTTAGCGTTCGCTTATCGAATCAACCTAATAACGAAATTTGATCATTACACTATATAGTATGTCCTATTTATCACATGTGACTCCGGAAGATTATTTTGATTGAGAAATTATCTCTAATTGAAATTACATATAATAGGATACATATATAAAGTAAGGGTAAAAATTGTATGACAAAATTATTTACGGAAAAAAGGGAACCGGAATAAAACTTTATTAGGACTTGTAACGTTAACTGAACAATAAGATAATGGAAGCAGTGATTAGGCTGACTTATTATTTTTAAGTAGACATATATAATAACGTATTAAACAAGTTTTACATGAAGATTCACGAATATCAAGCCAGACAATTGTTCCGCAAGTACGGAATACCTGTTCCAGAAGACGTATTATGTTACACAGTGAGTGAAGTAGAAAAAGCTGCCCGCGATTTAAACAGAATGGTGGTGGTAAAAGCTCAAGTTTTAGTAGGCGGTCGGGGTAAAGCCGGAGGCGTAAAACTTGCTCGAAATGTAGAGGAAGCAGTATCGGCCGGAAAGCAGATATTAGGAATGGATATTAAAGGATTTAAAGTAGAGAAAGTACTGGTTGCCGATGCCGTGGATATTGCCAAAGAGTATTACGTTGGGTTAATCAACGACAGAAACACTAAAACCGTAACTTTGATGGCCAGCTCAGAAGGTGGCGTAGAGATTGAGGAAGTGGCTAAAGTGAGTCCCGAGAAAATTATTAAATTTCACATCAATCCACTTACCGGGTTATTAGACTACCAGGCAAGAGATATAGCGTTGCAGCTTTTTGGCGATATTAAAATTGCTCAAAAGGCTGCTTCTATTTTCAAGAAGCTATATAAACTGTATGTGGAAACAGATGCGACCATTGCAGAAATAAATCCATTGGTACTTACTCCGGACAACGAAGTACTTGCTATTGATGGAAAAATGAACTTTGATGATAATGCTCTTTTCCGTCAGCCGGAGATATTGGCAATGCGCGAACCGGATGAAGATGAATTGGTAGAAATTGATGCTCATAGCAAAGGCTTGTCTTATATACGTCTGGATGGAAACATTGGATGTATGGTAAATGGTGCAGGTTTAGCGATGGCAACTATGGATATGATTAAGTTATATGGTGGTGAACCGGCAAACTTCCTTGATATTGGTGGTAGTTCAAGTCCGCAAAAAGTGATTGACGCGATGAATATATTGCTGAACGACAAGCATGTGAAAGCTGTAATGATTAATATTTTTGGTGGAATCACACGCTGCGATGATGTGGCTAAAGGATTGATAAAAGCGATGGAAGTTATTTCGACTGACATTCCAATTGTGGTGCGACTTTCGGGTACGAATGCAGCAGAAGGATTGGAAATTTTGAAGCAAACCAATCTTCCAACGGTAAGTTCGATGAGCGAAGCAGCTAAAAAAGCGATAGAACTTAGTCGGCTATAAGACGTCGATAATTTCGAATATAAAAATCGATAGACATATCATCAAAAAAAAATAAAATAATTATTATGAGCATATTAGTCAACAAAAACACAAAATTAGTAATCCAGGGAATAACCGGTCGTGATGGCAAGTTTCATACCGGTAAAATGAAAGAATACGGAACAAACGTTGTAGCGGGAGTTTCGCCCGGGAAAGAAGGACTTCTACTTGATGGCATACCGGTTTTCAATTCGGTGGCAGGGGCAGTGAAAGCTACAGGAGCAAACACTTCTATTATATTTGTACCGGCAGCGTTTGCAGCAGATGCTATTCTGGAAGCATCTGAAGCTGGCATTGAATTAGTTGTTTGCATTAGCGAAGGATTACCAATACAAGATATGATACGGGTTACCCCTATCCTGAAACAAAATGGCACATTGCTTATTGGTCCTAACTGTCCGGGTATCATTACACCCGACGAGGCATTAATCGGAATTCTTCCTGCCAATATTTTCAAGAAAGGAAATATCGGATTTATCTCACGAAGTGGCACATTGACCTACGAGGTGGTAAATCTGTTGACTGAAAATAACTTTGGTCAAACCACTTGCGTGGGTATCGGTGGCGATCCGGTAGCGGGATTATATTTTATCGATTTATTGGAACGATTTGAGAATGACCCTGAAACTATAGCTGTAGTGGTTATTGGTGAAATCGGAGGTGATGCTGAGGAGCAAGCTGCACAGTTTATTGCCGAAAAAATGACCAAACCGGTAGTTGCATTTATTGCCGGACAAACCGCACCTCCCGGAAAACGGATGGGACATGCTGGTGCAATTATCTCCAGCGGTTCGGGAACTGCAGAAGAAAAAATAGCTGCGTTCAACAAAGCCGGCGTGCCGGTGGCTAAAGAACCGAATGAAATACCGGATCTTTTGAGAGAAGTATTGAAAAAATAAAAGAACGAATCTTAGCGATTCTCCTCTACATTATATAATGTCTATTTCATATCACTGTGAAATAGACATTATAATATTGTATCTGTTCATTTAAAGCTTAAAAAAACTAGCTTTGTTACGATATTTCAATTTCCAATTATCGCTGCTTCCCCAATGCCCATTGCCCACTATGAAAATAAGATTAATCGTTTCGTTTATATTCACAATCTACACATGCACTTTATTTGCTCAAACCGATACAAGCGATGATCATATTCATTGGTATTGGAATAAATTATCGCTTACGGGAATGTATCAGAATGGAAAGGTAATGCCCACCAATGTTTTTATAAAAGGAAGCAATGCTAATTCTACAGTTATTGAAGATTATCAGTCGTTTTCATTAAAACTGTCATCACAGAGCACAGGCGAGCATCTTTGGGAACAACTATGCAATTATCCCAGTTGGGGCGTAAGTTTCAATGCGTTGGATTTCTACAATAAAAAAGAGATTGGATTTCCCATTGCTGTACTTGGGTTTATTAATGCTCCAATATATCGATCCGGCCGATTGGCTTTGAACTATGAATTCGGATTTGGAGTTACATTTAACTGGAAGTCTTTCAACCCATTGACTAATAAATATAATGTGGCAATTGGTGCCGGACAAGCATTTATGAGCGATGCCGGATTGAATATCAGTTATGAGCTTACCGACCACATCGATTTGGTAGGTGGTGCCAGTTTTTCGCACTTTTCGAATGGAGCTATTAAACTCCCTAACTTCGGTATTAATGCCATTGGTCCAAAAGTAAGTTTGAAATATAATTTCTACAATCGCCCCAAATATATCAAACACGAAATACCTAAATTTACACCCAGAAATGAATGGATTGTTTCAACCTTTGCGGGTATGAAAAATGTGATTTACGATTCACTGAACGTAAGTGTTTCGGAAAAATACAAAGGTGCATTCTTTCCTGTCTATGGCGTTTCGGTCTTGTTTAATCGTCAGATTAGTTACAGTTCTAAAATCGGGATTGGTATGACATTGAATTATAATGAGTCGATAAATGCACAGGTTGCTGTAGATAATAATAAGATTACTGACGTTGATGGGCCATTAATCAATGGAGTTCAGGTCAGTGTCTATCCTTCATACGAAGTTTGCGCAGACAAAGTTTCACTGGTACTTCAACCGGCATTTTATATTCTGCGTAAAAGTTCTAAAAACCAATCGCCGGTATTCCACCAACGGGTTATGATTAAATATCATATTTCCGACAAGGTTTTTGCAGCTATAACCTTGCGCGATTACTCCATGCACGCCGACTTTGTAGAGTGGACATTGGGATACCGATTTAGTAAATAAGCTCTGTTTTATTCATTTTCACAAACCCACTTGATACAGATGTATCGAGTGGGTTTTCCTACATTTTGGTAATTTACGGCCATTTTTCTCTCCCTTCACGTAACTTTCTCTCGTTTTGAAAATTGCCAATTCTAACATAACATGCTAGCAAACAAATCATTAATCAATTGGCACAACAATTGAAATACAGTTCTTCGAATTAAAGCCTCTTTAAGTGCACTAAAGAGGTTTTAGTTTTGAGTAAAAACAAACTGAAACTGCAAACACAATGAACCATCAAGCTTTCAACATGGCTGCCGACTTATCATTTTATCGTGAAGGTGAATTATTCCTCGGCAATGCGCAAGTCCGACTGCTAAAGCAAGTTGCAATTGATGGTTCAATACATGCAGCAGCTAAGAATTTGAAAATGTCGTACCAACATGCCTGGCATATTCTCGACAAAATGAATCTTCTCTCGCCGGTGCCAATTGTAATTCGACAAAAAGGAGGGAAAGATGGTGGAGGATGTAGAATCAGTCCGTATGGAATGAAGCTTATCCGCACTTACGAGAAAAAAGTGGAAGATATTGTTCAGTTTTTAGCGAAGAGCAGCAGCGAATTAGAAAGCTGTTTTTTTTAGAATAGCGATATACTTACAAAGGAATACCGCCATCTGATTGGTAGTTATCAATTGACTGTTATTGGTCAGTTTTAGTTCAACATTTCTTTTTTTTTACTCAGCGTTGTTCTTTTGAGTTTATAACGATAAAAAATTAAACAAAATGAAATTAGTTCTTTTACACAAGTATATAATTGTTTTTGTGTTGAGTTTGGTCTCAGCAACTGCATTTTCTCAGACAGTGGTCATCGACGGCGAAATCAGACCAAGAGTTGAATATCGCGATGGCTATTCAAAGCCATTGCTTGAAGCAAATGATCCCGGTGTTTTCACCATTCAACGTACCCGACTGGGAATGACATTTACAAGTGCGCTCCTAACTACTCAAATAACTTTACAAGACGCCAGAACGTATGGTCAAAATGCAAACGCTTCGGCTGATGCAACTACCGGGATTTATGAAGCCTGGGCAGAAATGCTTTTGGCACCGGGTGGTTCCTTTAAAATTGGACGACAACCGTTGAATTACGATGATAAACGCTTGTTTTCTTCTCCTGCATGGAGTAATACCGGCACAGCACATGATGTTGCTTTGTTCAAATACAATATTAATGATTTTCAGGCACATTTAGGGCTAGCATATAACAACAACACCTTGATTTCGTCGGAAGCGTACTATAATCCGCTGTCGAATTATCGATATATGGGCTTTCTGTGGTTATCCAAAGAATTGGCAAAAGGACTCACCTTAACAGCCATCGGTATTGATGAAGGAGTTCAGGACACGGTTTCTGTTGGTTTGACGTATCATAAAAAAGTGAGCATGAATCACGCCTACACTTACGGGGGAAACCTAAAATTTCAAAGCGAAGCAAGTCCGGTAAGTGCATTGGCTACGGCTTATTTTCAAGCGGGAAACAACTTCAAAGAAAATAAAATGAACGGTAAAATGCTTGCTCTGAAAGTGGATTACAAAATTAGCAATACCATCGCAGCAAATATTGGCACCGACTATTTCTCGGGAGATAGCAACGGTACGACTGATAAAATGCAGAGTAATTTCAAGAAACTCTACGGAGCCGACCACACTTTTAATGGAATAATGGATTACTGGAACACACCATTAACACAAGGTTTGCTTGACTATTATGGTGGTGTGACCGGTAAAATAGGAAAGAATCTTAGTCTGGAAGGAGCATTTCATGTGTTTAATACCGAATTTTCGGGAAAAAATAAGAAAAACATAGCGTTTGGAAAAGATTTAGGTTCTGAATTTGACTTCATTATGAACTACAAATTGAACACTTGGACAGTTCTTCAGGCCGGTTGGTGTAAATATTTTTCGAATAACAACACGCTGGCAGCAAAAGACATTACCACTTCCGCCACTGTTGTTCCGACCATTAGAAATCCACAATGGGCGTATGTGATGCTAACTATAAAACCAAAGTTTTTATAAACCCCTAGCCCCTAAAGGGGAACAAGACATATTTTCTGATAAAAAGGATAAGAACAAATTTGGTCTTTAAGCCCCTTTAGGGGTTTGGGGTCATAAAACATAAACATTATGAAAAGAATAATAATTTCAGTAGCAATATTGCTCGTTACACTATCCGTATCGGCACAAAAAGTAAATGTAGCCGCAGCAGCCAACCTACGCTATGTATTGGAAGAAATAAAAACAGCATATGTAAAACAAAACCCGAAAGCCAAAGTAAATCTGACATTCGGAGCGTCAGGGATGCTGGTACAGCAGATTCAGAATGGTGCAAACTTCGATTTCTTTATGGCTGCCGACAATGAATTTCCGTTGAAATTGAAGAATAAAGGGCTTACAACCGGTTCGATGTCAACCTACGCGTTTGGCAAACTGGCTATTTACAGCATCTCTCTGAACGTAGACAAACTTGGATTAAATGCATTGAACGATGGATCCGTAAAAAAAATAGCCATTGCCAATCCTGAAACGGCACCTTACGGCGAACGAGCTATTGAACTGCTAAAAAGCAAAAAACTATACGACGGATTAAAATCAAAAATTGTATTGGGCGAGAATATTTCGCAGACAGCACAATTTGCATTTACCGGCAATGCCGAACTTGGATTTATTGCACTTTCGCTAGCATTGGCCCCCGACATGGCAGGGAAAGGCGATTATTATGTTGTTCCGCAATCGCTCTACAAACCAATAGAGCAGGCATGTATATTAATCAAAACGACAGTGCTGAATACAGAAGCTGCAAAGTTTAAGAAATTTGTACTGTCGCCTGCCACCAAAGCAATTTGGGAAAAGTGGGGATATTCAGTTCCGAGTAAATAGTTATTAGTTGATAGTTAATCCCCATTTCCAAAATTTAAACTTTGGAAATGGGCGATAAATAGTAAATGGTAAATGATTTAATTATAAATGGGGATGATGAATCAAGATTTTATAGACACGCTTTTGCTAACCGGGAAATTGGCCGGTTGGACTACCGCAATACTTTTTGTGATTGGATTTCCCATTGCCTATTTACTGGCTTATCGGCGTTTTCCACTCAAATCGATAGCGGAAGCATTAATAAGCATGCCCATGGTTTTGCCTCCCACTGTTTTGGGATTTTACATGCTAATGGCTTATAGTCCGCAAGGTGGATTGGGTAGCTTTTTGCAACGGATGTTCGATGTTCGCCTGGCATTTAGTTTTGGAGGTGTACTGATTGCAAGCGTCATTTTCAGTATGCCTTTTATGATTCAGCCTTTGCAAAACGGATTGACCGCTATCCCCAAAAGTTTACGGGAAGCATCATATACGTTGGGCAAATCGGAGGTTACTACTTTTATACGGGTACTTATTCCCAATATGATCCCAAGTATTATCACCGCGGTGGCCATGACTTTTGCACATTGCATTGGTGAGTTTGGGGTCATAATAATGGTAGGTGGTAATATCCCGGGCGAAACAAGGGTAGCAAGCATTGCCATTTACGATGAAGTACAAGCCATGAATTACCAAACCGCCAATCAATATTCATTGGTACTGTTTCTCATTTCGCTGGTGATACTGACAATTATTTTCTCAATAAAGAAAACCCCTAACCCCTGAAGGGGAACTGGATTAGTACTGATTTTAGTTACAGTTTATGAAAATATAATTATGATGCAAAAAGGAAACGTTGAAAACAAAAGTAACTCAGTTCCCTCTCCTGTGGAAAGGGTTAGGGACAGGTCGGTTGTTGGGAGTTCTTCAGTTCCCCTTCAGGGGTTAGGGGTTCATATGGGTAGTTTATCCATCTCCATCCAACATGCCATGCACACTTCCGATGGCAATAAAATGCTGGAAGTGAATACCAGAATTATGCCGCACGAATTGTTGTGTCTTTTTGGGCATTCGGGAGCAGGAAAAACAACGATACTGAGAATATTGGCCGGATTGACAAAACCCGACAAGGGACGAATAGCGTTTGGCGATACGGTATGGTTCGACTCAGAGAAAAAAATTAACCTGCCACCGCAACAACGTAATGTGGGTTTTATGTTTCAGGACTATGCACTTTTTCCGAACATGAGCATTGAGAAAAACATTCGCTTTGCTCAAAAAGAGAAGAATGAGGCGGAGGTGGAAAAGTTGCTCCTTCTTTTCGATCTGGCTGAACTACGACATCGCAAGCCCGGACAACTCTCCGGCGGACAAAAACAGCGGGTGGCTCTGGCTCGGGCGTTAGCCGCCAAACCAAGCGTACTGATGCTCGACGAACCGCTCTCGGCTTTGGACTGTGAGATGCGTGCAGCTTTACAACACGAGATCAGAAAGGCTCACCAGTTGCTCAAAACCATTACTTTAATGGTGAGTCATGACAAACACGAGATTGTCAAATTGTCTACCTCGGTAATGGTGCTACGAAATGGCACGGTGGAAAAATGCGGAAAAGCGGAAGAAATATTCGGAGCATCTTCAAATCATAATGGAGACCACAAAACAGCATGTATGAATTTATGTGTTCACTAGTATCAGAATAATTATTCAGAGAGAATTACTACTTTATCAATATATCAACAACTAACAACTACAGATTATGACTCAAAAAAAAGAAGTACAATTTTATGAATTAGACAAAGTCCGATTCATAATTAAGGAGGCAACAGACCTTGATGTGGCATATGCTTACGAGGATTTAGTTTTTTCGGAACATGCCATTTTTATCATCCAATTTGATAAAAAGCCAAACTCACTTATTTGTTGGTTCAACGAGGAGTGCATAGAGACCGAACGGCATTCGATATTTAAATCGCTGACCAGTCATGCCACAGCCAACGGGATGAAAATTGCCTATAAAGGAAAGTTTGAAATGACGCAAAAAGAAGGTGAAGAACAATTGTCAATCAAATTCAAGAAAGTGCTCAAGTATCAGCCTATTGATGAGTAATAAAAAGTATTTGCTCAGGCTGAGCAAATGGTTTACATCGTTGCGAGGCACTTGCTCAAGTTGAGCAAGCGTTTTACATCACTGCGAAGTCCTTGCTCAGTCTGAGCAGACGTTTTACATCATTGCAAGGTTCTTGCTCAGTCTGAGCAAACGGATAATGAACTCCCAATATCCTTGCTCGGTCTGAGCAAACACCAAATGAACTGCTGAAGTCCTTGCTCAACTTGAGCAAACGTATAATGGACTTCTGAAGTCTTTGCTCATACTGAGCAAACATAAAATGGGCTCCCTGAGTACTTGCTCAACCTGAGCAAACTCATAATGGACTCCCGAGGCACTTGCTCAGCTTGAGCAAGGATTTACCGCTCCTATTTTCCCTCTCCTGAGTGCGCACAAAACGTCCGACAACCTCAGACAGCCGTCTTACTAAACGGTGATAGTTACCAATATGCAAATGCATCATTCGGTCGATAACAGACAATTAATCCGATCAACTCAAAACCGACGTTTTCCGACATTTTAAGACATTTTCCCTACATTCCGGTAGGTTTTCTTCTCAAAGGCAACAAGCTAATTTTAACCATATATCTAGTTTTTGAAGAAAAAAGAAAATTTTTATTTTACACCATTTCAACGAGTTGACTATAAAAATCACCACATAAAAAACGCTCCAACTTGTTAATGGCACGGTAAATGAATAAAGGGTTTCAAGTTCGAAAATATCGACAACGAAATTAAACACATTAGTTATTCATTTAAAATATAAAAAAGATGAGAAAAATTGCTATCTACGGAAAAGGCGGAATTGGTAAAAGTACCACAACGCAAAACACAGTGGCCGGATTGGCTGAAATGGGGAAAAAAGTAATGGTAGTGGGCTGCGACCCTAAAGCGGATTCAACTCGTTTGTTGCTTCACGGTTTGGCTCAAAAAACAGTATTGGACACATTGCGCGACGAAGGAGAAGATATCGACTTGGACGATGTAATGAAACCTGGATTTAAAGACACAAGCTGTGTTGAATCGGGTGGTCCTGAACCAGGTGTAGGCTGTGCCGGTCGTGGTATTATCACTTCTATCAACTTATTGGAGCAACTTGGAGCTTACGACGAAGACAAAGCATTGGATTATGTATTCTACGACGTATTGGGTGACGTTGTTTGTGGTGGATTCGCGATGCCAATTCGTGATGGTAAAGCGCAAGAAGTTTACATTGTAGTATCGGGCGAAATGATGGCGATGTATGCTGCTAACAACATTTGTAAATCTATTTCTAAATTTGGTAAAGTAGGTACAGTTCGTTTAGGTGGTTTGATTTGTAACTCACGTAAAGTAGACAACGAAGCAAACATGATTGAAGAATTTGCTCGTCAATTAGGAACTCAAATGATCCACTTCGTACCTCGCGAAAACATGGTTCAACATGCTGAAATCAACCGTAAAACAGTTATTGACCACGCTCCTACTCACCCACAAGCTGACGAATATCGTTCTTTGGCGAAAAAAATCAACGACAACCAAATGTTTGTAATTCCAGAACCATTGGAAATGTCAGCTTTAGAAGAATTGTTGGTTGGATTTGGAATTATGAACTAATTCCTGAAGTTACAACATTCAAATTACAAGTAGTGAGTAGCTAAATACTCACTACTGTTTAAAAAAATTGGAAATTAGCTATTACCCTAAAAAATTAAACATTATGTATTTATTAAGAGCAATTGTTCGTCCAGAGAAATCGGCTGTAGTAATGAAAGCGTTGTTTGACGCAGGTTTTCCAGCCGTAACAAAATTAGCAGTATTTGGTCGTGGTAAACAACGTGGTATCAAAGTCGGAAATGTAACTTACGATGAACTTCCAAAAGATTTGTTGATGATCACTATTCCTCAAAAAGATAAAGATTTCGTAATCGAAACAATTATGGAAGCAGCCCGTACCGGAGAAAAAGGTCAGTTTGGTGATGGTAAAATATTTGTTACCAAAGTAGACGAAAGCTACACTATTTCGAGCGGAGTAAAAGAGGTTTAAAATCGTTATTGGTGGTTATTTGCCCTTCGGGCGTTATTGCTAGTTATTCTTAGTTATTTGACCTATAGTCGTTATTAGTTGTTATTCATAGTTATTTGCCCTTCGGGCGTAAGAAAAAAATAACACGAAGTGAATAACGCGAAGCAAATAACACAAAGTAAATAACGTAAAGCAAATAATTCCATAGACTAACAACAAAAATTCAATAAGTATGAAACTAATATTAGCAATACTACGCATTACCAAAATGACCGAGACCAAGTTGGCTCTTTCAGATGCAGGTCTTCCTTCTTTTACTGCAATGCCCGTGCTGGGACGTGGAAAAGGACATGGAGATCTCGAAAAACCTGAATCTGCCGATCCTGAACTCAGAGAGCTAATTTCGGAAATGCCGCGTTTGAAATCAAAACGCATGATTACGCTTGTAGTGACTGACGACAAAAAAGATCTGGCAGTAGAAACCATTATCAAAGCTAACCAATCAGGAAAAAGTGGTGATGGAAAAATCTTTGTTATCGAGGCTGAAGATTCGATAAGAGTAAGAACCGGAGAGACTGGCGATAGCACTTTAGATTAATTCACAATGCATAATGCATAATTCATAATTTCCGTAGCCACAACATTTCAATTGTGCATTATGAATTATGAGTTATGAATTAAAAAGACTTACAACATGGACAAAAATAAAAAAGAGACATTAGATCTCAGTAAATTCAAAGAGGAAGTTCTGGCTATATATCCTCCCAAAATAGCAAAGAAAAGGGGAAAATCGATCCTACTGAATGACCCCGACACTATTCCTGAAATTCAAGCCAATGTGCGTACTATCCCGGGTATCATCACCCAACGCGGTTGTACATATGCAGGTTGTAAAGGTGTAGTTCTTGGACCAACCAGAGATATTATAAACATTACGCACGGTCCTATCGGATGTGGATTCTACTCGTGGTTAACTCGCAGGAATCAAACCCGCACAACAAGTGATGATCAAGAAAACTTCATCCCTTATACTTTCTCTACCGACATGCAAGATTCAAATATCGTGTTTGGTGGTGAGGAAAAACTAAAAGTGGCTATCCGCGAAGCAATAGAATTATTCAACCCAAAAGGTATTGCAATTTTCTCTACCTGCCCTGTAGGATTGATTGGTGATGACGTTCACCGCGTATCGCGCCAAATGGTAGAAGAATATCCTGATGTAAACATTTTCGGGTTCTCGTGCGAAGGGTACCGTGGGGTATCTCAGTCGGCCGGTCACCACATTGCCAACAACGGATTGTTCAAACACCTTATCGGACGTAAAGATGATGTAACACCAACTTCTAAGTTCAGAGTAAACGTATTGGGAGAGTACAACATTGGTGGTGATGCTTTTGCAATCGATTCATTGTTCGAAAAATGTGGTATCGAAATCGTTTCTACCATGTCGGGTAACTCTACATTGGAGAACTTCGAAACTGCACATACTGCCGATTTAAGTCTTGTAATGTGTCACCGCTCTATCAACTACGTGGCCGAGATGTTGGAAACGTCGTTTGGTATTCCCTGGACAAAAGGTAACTTTATTGGTGCTGAAGCTACTGCCAAAACAATGCGTAAAGTGGGCGAATACTTTGGAGATGCTGAATTAAGTGCACAAATTGAAAAAGTGATTGCCGAAGAAATGATAGCCGTAAAAGCTGCTGCTGACAAAGCTACTGCCAAAACAACCGGTAAAACAACCATGATATTTGTAGGTGGATCTCGTGCTCACCACTATCAGGAATTATTCAGCGAGCTGGGCATGACAACTATCACTGCTGGTTATGAGTTTGGTCACCGTGATGACTACGAAGGTCGCCGCGTACTTCCAACCATCAAAATTGATGCCGATAGCCGTAACATCGAGGAGATAACAGTAACACCGGATGCTACTCGTTTCAAACCCCGCAAAACGGAAGAAGAGTTGGAAAAATTGAAAGTAGGTGGTCTTGAGTTCAACAACTACGACGGTTTGATGAAAGATATGGAAAAAGGCACATTGGTAATCGATGACCTTAGCCACCACGAAATGGAAAAACTGATTGAACTTTATAAACCGGATGTATTCTGTGCCGGTATCAAAGAAAAATATGTAGTTCAAAAAATGGGTATTCCATTGAAACAACTTCACAACTACGATTCGGGCGGTCCTTACGCTGCATTTGAAGGTGCAATCAACTTCTACAAAGACATCGAAATGATAGCTTGTAGCACCATCTTCAAACAAATGAAAGCACCATGGGAAAGCGAAGAATTTGTAACTGCGGAATACGTATTTAATTAATTCATAATTGAGAATGCATAATTCATAATTAAAAACCCTGAATTTACATTCAACAATGAATTATGAGCCACCAAGTATGCATCTACAATTATGCATTATGAATTATAAACTATAAATTATAAAATTATGTTACTCAGACATACCACTGCAAAAGAAATAGACCGAAAGGCGTTGACCATTAACCCGGCCAAAACCTGTCAACCAGTAGGCGCAATGTATGCAGCATTAGGTATCCACGGATGCTTGCCTCACAGTCACGGCTCGCAAGGCTGTTGCTCTTATCACCGTAGTGCTCTTTCTCGCCACTTCAAAGAACCGGTAATGGCTGCTACCAGCTCATTCTCCGAAGGTTCTTCTGTATTTGGTGGATCGGCCAACCTGGTACAAGCAATCGACACCATCTTCAAAGTATATTCTCCCGAAATTATTGCAGTACATACTACATGTTTGTCGGAAACCATTGGTGATGACTTAACTCAAATTGTATCGAAAGCGCACGAAGACGGTTGTGTACCTGCAGGAAAAACGGTGATCCATTGTAATACTCCAAGTTATGTAGGTACTCACGTTACCGGTTATTCAAACCAGGTAGCAGCGATGGTGAAGTTTTTCTCTACTGCCACACCAAAGAAAAAGAACGTAGTAAACCTTGTAGCCGGATGGATGGAACCATCGGACATGGGTGAAATCAAACGTTTGGCTTCGGTAATGGAAGCACGTACCATTATGTTCCCTGATATGACTGGTGTTTTGGATACTCCAATGAACGGACACTACAAAATGTACCCTGATGGTGGAACTACTTCGAAAGATCTGATTGCTACCGGCGACAGTAAATTCACCTTAGGATTAGGTCAGTATTGTACCGAAGATGCTTGTATCAAATTGGAAAATAAGTGTAAAGTAAAATTTGAAATATTGGATATTCCAATTGGTTTCAAAGCTACCGACCGCTTCCTGATGTCACTTAGCCGTCATGCCAACTTACCAATTCCTGATAGCTTGAGCGATGAACGTGGACGATTGATCGACCTTATTGCCGACAATGCCAAATATCTTTATGGCAAACGTGTAGCACTATTCGGTGATCCAGACACATTGATTCCATTGACAGAGTTTCTTGTAAGCTTAGACATGCGTCCGGTGTATATCGTAACCGGAACTCCGGGCAAACCATTCGACGAACGTATGACTGAATTATTGAAAGATATTCCGGAAGCAAAATTCAAGAGTGGAGAAACTGCCGATATGTTCCGCATGCACCAATGGATCAAACAAGAAGGTGTGGATTTATTGATTGGTAATACCTACGGAAAATACATAGCCCGTGATGAGGATACTCCTTTCGTACGCTTTGGTTTCCCTATTGCCGACCGTCCGGGACATAACTACTTTGCAAAAACCGGTTATAACGGTGCAGCCAACCTGGTGACCCAAATTCTTGATGCGTTCCTTGATTACGAAGACCGCACATGTGCTGAAGAAAAATTAGAATTCCAACTTTAAACGGTTGATAGTGGACAGTTGATAGTTTAGTTCAAAAAAGTATCTAGTCGGAACGACGCATGACACCAGTCTATCTATATGACACATGACGCCAGTCGTACGACTTGTATAAGTTGATTTCAACTATGATTGTGTACAAAATTAATAGTGCCATTGACGGCTTCACTCGTGAGTGAAGCCGTCAATTTTTGGTATAAGGTAAACCAATCCTAAAAGTACAATACAACCCTACTTTTCCGCACCCCATTTTATCAGCAACATCTGTATTTTCCTACATTTTAAGTGTTTTTTCCTACCAAAATGTATGTTTTGCTACTCAATTGCATCTATCTAAAAGCAGTAAACATGCATTTTAATTACTAAAAAACATATTTTTATTCCTATCAACATCAACACATTAGCCACGTTCATCACTATCAAAAACACGCTATAAGTGTTAATGGCACGATAAATGAATAAGGGGTATCAGGTTAATGATTCAAAGAAGATGACCCCAAACCCCTGAAGGGGCTTTAAGACGAGCTATCCGAATCAACTACAACAATAAACCTTGAGAACAAAGAAACTATAGTACCTAATTCCCCTTTAGGGGTTAGGGGTCATCTTTAAATTAAATTAGTTATGGCTCATATACTAGATGATAGACAAAAGCAGGTATCAATGGCTGGCGCAAATGAACGCACTATTGATTGCAACAAAGCCAGCTTAGCGGGAAGCGTGAGTCAACGAGCTTGTGTATTTTGCGGATCGCGCGTGGTACTTTATCCAATAGTGGATGCACTGCACATTATTCATGGTCCGATTGGTTGCGCGGCTTACACCTGGGATATTCGCGGGTCACTTTCTTCGGGACCCGAACTGCACCGGTTAAGTTATTGCACCGACTTACAAGAGCGTGATGTAATTTTTGGTGGAGAACCAAAACTCTACAAATCGATCATTGAACTTATCGACCTGCACAAACCCAAAGCAGCATTTATTTATACTACTTGTATTGTAGGTGTTATTGGCGACGATGTGGAACAAATATGCCGCACTGTGGAAAAAGAAAAAGGGATTCCGATTATTCCTGTTCAAGCTCCGGGATTTCAAGGCTCGAAGAAAGATGGTTACAAAGTAGCTTGCGAAGCTATATTCACATTAGTAGGCACAAAAAGTAAACCATTCACTCCGGCAAAAAGTATAAACATTCTGGGCGATTTCAACTTAGCTGGCGAGCTTTGGATATTGCTGGAATACTACAAAAAAATGGGTGTACATGTGAATGCTACCATTACCGGTGATGGACGAGTGGACGATATCTGTAATGCACACAATGCAGCACTCAACGTGGTTCAATGCTCGGGTTCGATGAACTATCTGGCCAAAATGATGAAAGACGAATACAACATTCCGTCCATGAGGGTTTCCTACTTTGGAATTGAAGATATGAGCGATGCGTTGTATGATGTGGCTCGATTCTTCAAAGATGAAGACATGATGGCTAAAGCCCGGGAGTTGGTAAAAGAAGAGTTTGCTCGCCTAATGCCGGAGTTGACCTGGTACAAAGAAAGGCTAACGGGTAAAAAAGCAGCCATTTATGTAGGTGGTGCATTTAAAGCCATTTCGTTGGTAAAAGCACTGCGGTTGATAGGTGTTGAATCAGTCATTGTAGGTTCGCAAACAGGAACAACCGAAGACTATGAATTGATCAAACAACTTTGCGACGAGGGAACTATTATCGTTGACGATTCAAATCCGGTAGAACTTTCGCATTTCGTAAAAGAGAAGAAAGCCGACATTTTTATCGGAGGTGTAAAAGAACGACCCATTGCACATAAAATCGGACTTGGTTTCTGCGATCATAACCACGAACGGAAAGAACCACTGGCAGGCTACGAAGGCATGATTAATTTCGCAAAAGAAATTTACGCCACAGCAATGAGTCCGGTTTGGAAATTTACAAGAATACAGGAGTAAGAGGCAAGAAGTAAGAGGTAAGCAAGTTACCAAATAATGTCTCAAAACCTAGTCTTTGGTCTGGAATCTTGATTCTTGGCTCTTGACTCTAAAAATAAAGATTATGCTAAGCAATAAAACATATACTTCCACACGCAACTCTTGCAAACTATGTGCTCCACTTGGCGCGTCACTGGTTTTTAAAGGGATTGAAGGATGCGTTCCGCTTATCCATGGAAGTCAGGGTTGCGCTACCTATATCAGGCGATATATGATAAGTCATTACAAAGAGCCGGTAGATATTGCTTCGAGCAATTTCAGCGAAGAGTCGACTGTTTTTGGAGGTAGTAAGAATTTTATTACCGGAATCGAAAATATTATCAAACAGTATAAACCAAAAGTGATTGGTATCGCATCTACCTGTTTGTCCGAAACTATTGGTGAAGATATCCCGGGACATATTCGTCATTACAATGAGTCGCACGAAAACGATGGAACGGCGCTCCCCACTTTTATCAATGCTTCCACACCCAGTTATTGCGGAAGTCATGCCGATGGATTTCACAATACGGTATTGGCAACGGTAAAAACACTCGCAAAAAACAATACGGCAACGGATGCTATCACCATTCTGCCGGGCTTGGTTACTCCGGCCGACATACGCTATTTGAAAGAACTGATGGCTGATTTTGGATTGAAGCTTATTCTTTTCCCTGATTTTAGCGAAACACTGGACAATGAATACACTTCGGAATATCAGTTGATTCCAACAGGCGGAACACCCATTTCGGAAATTGAACGCATGGGTGATACAAGAGCAGTAATTGAATTTGGAAGCATGTTCAATAAAGGTACACAACGGATGAAAGATGCCGGTAACATTCAAACCGCCGGCGAATGGTTGGAAACAACACATTATGTACCCAACAACCAAATGCCAATGCCTATCGGTATCGAAGCATCCGACAGATTGATGGAAACATTGAAAAAACTAAGTGGAAGCGAAATTCCTGAAAAGCACCGCAAAGAACGTGGACGATTGGTTGATTCGTACGTAGATGCTCATAAATATGTATTTGGCAAAAAAGCTCTTATTTATGGCGAAGAAGATTTTGTAAGTGCATTGGCCGATTGGTTGCGCGAAATAGGTGTAGAACCACTTTGGATAAAAGGAGCTGATTTCGAAACCCTAAAAGAAAAGGCAGTAGACTTCAAACCCGACTTTGTAATGGGAAACAGCAAGGGCTATTACATTGCCCGCGAACGAAAAATCCCGTTGATACGCATTGGCTTCCCCATTCACGATCGCTTTGGAGCTTCGCGGATAAATCAAATCGGGTATCGTGGCACGCAGCAATTATTTGACATGGTGGTGAATGCGTTGATAGAATACAAACAGGAAAATTCGCCGATTGGGTATAAGTATATTTAAGAAGACCCCCAACCCCTAAAGGGGAGGACGAAATATTACAAACTAAATAATAAATTCCGAACATGAGCAATACAAAAATTACAACAGACAACACTAACTCCAGTTCCCCTTTAGGGGCTAGGGGTCTAGCGCATCCTTGCTTCAATGAAGATGCTAAACATACAAGTGCAAGAGTGCATTTACCGGTAGCTCCAAAATGTAATATACAGTGTAATTATTGCAATCGTAAATACGACTGTGTAAATGAAAGTCGCCCGGGTGTTACTTCGTCAGTTTTAGCTCCGTTTCAAGCAGTGGAATATCTGAAAGATTTGGATAGTCGCATGGACAATCTGGCTGTTATCGGAATTGCCGGTCCCGGTGATCCGTTTGCCAACGCCGAAGAAACACTGGAAACAATGCGCAGGGTAAACAAAGAATTTCCCAATAAAATTTTCTGTCTTTCGTCCAATGGCTTGGAATTGGAACAACATATCGATGAACTGGCTGAGCTGAACGTAACACACGTTACTATCACTATCAATGCCATTGACCCTGAGATTACAGCAAAAATATACAAATGGGTTCGCTTCAACAAAAAAGTGTACCGTGGTGTGGAAGGAGCAAAAATTCTGTTGGATCGCCAGTTGGCATGTATTCCGAAACTGAAAGCAGCCGGTATTACTGTAAAAATAAATTCCATTATCATTCCCGGAATAAACGAAGACCACATACCGGCAGTAGCCAAAAAATGTGCAGAACTGGGAGCTGATGTTATCAATTGTATTCCATTAATTCCAACGGCCGAAACTCCTTTCGAAACAGTTGAAAAACCGGACACAAAAATGATTTTCAGAACACGCACCTTGTGTTCTGAACATTTAAAAATCATGAGCCACTGCGCCCGCTGTCGTGCCGACGCTGCCGGATTATTGGGACAAGACATGAAAGAGACACATGCATTATTGGCCGAGTATTCTAGTCGTGCCGAAGAGATGGACACTTCCAACCGTCCTTACGTAGCCGTAGGAACCAACGAAGGATTATTAGTAAACTTACACCTGGGTGAAGCTCGGGAGTTCTACATTTTCGAACACACTAAAAATGGATTCAAAATGGTGGAAGTGCGCAAAAATGCTGAAAAAGGAAAAGGTGACGAACGTTGGTTGAATCTGGCTCGTACGCTGAAAGATTGTAGAGCCATTCTGATAAGTGGTGTAGGTGAAAACCCAAAAGCGATGCTTAAAGGTTGTGGTATTCACGTGGTAGAAATGACAGGACTCATCGACGAAGGACTGGAAGGTGTTTACAACAACAAAGTAATCCGATCAATAGCCAAACCTGATGCATTCAAATGCGGAAGCAGTTGCAAAGGTGAAGCAAAAGGATGTGGGTGATCAGTTATCAGTCAACAATTATCAGTTATCAATTAATAATTCATGGTTTACTCGTTTACTTGTCAACTCGTTTTCAAAACTTGTAACTCGTAACTTGTAACCCGTAACTAAAAAAAATATGAAAAAGCCAGATTATCACATTTTAGTATGCAACTCGTTCAGAATTGCAGGAGACGCGCAAGGCGTATGTAACAAAAAAGGAGCAACCGATTTGCTTCAGTATCTAACCGAAGAAGCATCCGATCGTGGATTGGACGTAGCAGTAAGCTGCACAGCCTGTTTAAACGTTTGCTCACAAGGACCTATAATGGTGGTTCATCCGAACAACCATTGGTATGGTGGCGTAGAATCTGAAGCTATTATCGATGAAATCCTCGATGCAATAGAAGAAGGTGAACTTTGCGAAAAATATTCTATCGCAGACTAAATGATGTGATGATGTGATAATTCGATGATATGTCAATATAATGTATTGATACAACTAAGGATTATTGTGCAAACCATATTTCCAATTAATTCATTAATTCAAATCAACGAATCATCATATTATCACATTACCACATCATCATATCAACAAATTATGGCACCATACTTTATCGACACCACTCTACGCGACGGCGAGCAAGCGCCTGGGGTTGTTTTCTCGCTGCCTGAGAAAATAAGAATAGCTGCTTTGCTCGACGCTGCCGGGGTTCCCGAAATTGAAATCGGGACACCTGCCATGGGTGATACAGAAGTTCATGATATTCGCACCATCATAGACATGGGCTTTGGATTCAAAACCTTGTCATGGTGTCGGGCCACAAAGCAGGATATTCGTTGCGCTAAGTTGGCGGGAACAAATGGCGTACATATTTCATTCCCTGTTTCTACTATTTTGATGAAAGCCATGGGAAAAAATACAGCCTGGGCATTGCGTCAAATGAAAGAGCTGATTGAATTTTCGTTGCCCATGTTCGATTATGTGACTATTGGAGCTCAGGATGCTTCACGTGCCGAAATGGAGTTTCTGAAAGAATTTATTTGCACTGCAAGTGCCTTTGGTGCCTCACGGGTACGATTGGCCGACACGGTGGGAATTCTAAATCCTATCAGCACATTCGAATTGGTTGGATCTATCCGGAGAGTTGAGAAAGATCTTTCGCTTGAAATACATGCTCATAACGACCTTGGAATGGCTACTGCCAATACACTTGCTGCATTTATGGCGGGTGCCGATTGTTTAAGCACAACTATCAACGGACTTGGCGAACGTGCCGGCAACGCACCCATGGAGGAAGTTGCAATGGCATTGGAACTTAGTACCGGAATCAAAAGCGGCTTACGAACCGAAGGGTTCGCGGAACTCAGCGACTATGTTTCGTACGTATCCAACCGCCCACTTAGTGACAGCAAACCGGTAACAGGCAGATTGGCTCTGAGCCACGAAAGTGGCATTCACACGCGATGCCTGATTAAAGACCGAAATACCTATCAACTTATTTCGGCCGAAAGTATTGGACGAAAAGAAGAAAAATTCCTTATTGGTAAACACAGTGGTAAATCTACCATTTTGCATTATCTGACAGAGGCAAATCTTCCAATTTCGGACGAAGCCTGCATTTTATTGCTCAACAAAGTAAAAGAGTGTGCCGAAGCACTGAAACGTGCCATCACAAAAGAAGAACTGCTGGATCTCTACACGGCACTTTGTTTAGGCAAAAATCAATTCCAATTTATTTAAAAGTCACAGAAGGATCGTCTGATTATTTCAGTTAGACACTCCGCGTAACTTGTAACTCGTAACTAAAAAATAACATTATGGCAACAGAAACATTTATCCCCGACGAAGACATGCGCAAACAAGCTTTAAGTTGCTTGCATTATGCCAATGGATTTTATTCAACCCTACGCAGTAGTTTGGATAATAAAAACTCACGCTTCGACAACGATTTACGATATAATTTTGCTGTAATCTGTATCGAAAAATACTTCGTGGCACTACTTGCCCGCTACGATTGGAACGCATCGCACCATATGCCCATAGCGTTGTATAAAGAAGCATTGACCTTTGACCCTGAGTTGACCGACTCGATGAAACAAACGGCTATTCTTGCCGGAAAATTTGAAGCCATCTGCTCGCTCGAAGGTTTTGGATACCGAACGCCATCAACCGAAGACCTGGAAGCAATGGCCACTGGAATTGCAGAAATAAAAACGTGGGTAGAGAAACGAATTGCGGAGATTTCGGTGCTGAACGAAAATCTGAATTAGTGTGTAACGGTTTCATCTTGATGAGGCCGTTATTTTTTTATATAAATCAAACATAAAATACGATTCCACTATTATGGAAAAAACACTTATCATTATCAAGCCAAGTGCTATCAGAAGAGATTTAATTGGAGAACTTATTCACCGTTTTGAACGGAAAGGGCTTCAACTGTGCGGTATAAAAATGATACAACTTGATGATAAAATCCTGGACGAACATTATTCGCACCTTGCAGATAGACCCTATTTTCAACGAATAAAAAACTCAATGATGAAAACACCGGTTATTATCTGTGTTTGGAAAGGCATTGACTGTGTTCATATTGCACGCGTAATGGCAGGACCTACCAACGGTAGAGAAGCCCCGCAAGGCACCATTCGGGGCGATTATAGTGTGAGCATGCAAGAAAACATTATTCACACATCGGATACGGTAGAAAACGCAATGATTGAAATTGAACGGTTCTTTCAACCGGAAGAAATTTTTGAATTTGCCCAACTAAGTTCAAGCGTGCTTTACGCTTGCGACGAATGCTAAAAAGAAAAGAGTAAGTAAATTATTTTATATGTTGCATCTAATGCTTTGAAAAACCACACCTTTTGAAAACGGAAAAACCCCAACATAAAAAATATGTTGGGGGTTTTTATTTGGCATAAAGCAATATCAAAAGTAAGTTACCTAAACAACGAAAACCAGGCCTTCAATTCGTGTACGCGTCCGGCTTGTTCGTAAGTCTGACATTGTAATTCCAATACATTAAAAGCATCGGCAATTTCGTTGGGCGTAAACTTCAGCTCTTTCTCGGCTAAAGCGCTCAGTAACTCATCCAAAGATTTACTGGCATAGCACGATTTTCGGAAATCATTGTCCGTATCCACTTTCGAGATAAAATCTATTGCATTTTGTAAACTCATAAGTTTTTAATTTGGGGTTGTTTCACAGTCTGTTTTACAATCATCACATTCCCCACCACAAATAGTTGCAAACTGCATCGCAGCTTCCATATCAAAATGCGCTAACTCATTCAAATTGTAGAGTTGAATATTATCTTCCAATCGGTTACCATCGGCTTTAAATACTTCGAAGCCTTTATTTACCAATACTTTTAGCGCCATCGGCTGCAATTGTCGGGTGATTATGGTCGACACACATTCTTTCTCAAGGGCTGGAAGTAACTCTCCCATATTTGGAGCAAGATCCATGGTTTTCATCCATCTTCCTTCATTTTTTATCGTATCGTAGATACACAAACTTCCCAAAACGCTCAGACTGGCAGCAATGCTCGTTTTTTGAATGTCCGTATTTATAACTGGTATGGCTATTTTCATTTTTTAGAGTATTTATATCAAAAGTCTAGTTAGATAAGTCAAGACCAGTGATTATTCATCTATGATTATAATTTCTTTGTCCAAAAAAGCATATTGGGCGTACATTCTTCAAAACCAAGACTACTGTAAAGCCCCTGAGCAATGTGATTATCTTCGCGCACTTCCAGAGTCATTTTACAATATCCCCTACTTTGAGATATAGAAATAAGCTCCTGCATCATACTATTTGCCAATCCTTTACCTCTAAATTCCGATTTTACAAAAAAATCATGAACATATAGATAAGACTTTACATTGAAAGTCGAAAAATTTATAAAACAGGTACTTAAACCAGCAATTTCGCCATCCGCCAATGCAAAAAGCACAAGTGAATTGGGGTGACTGGCAAGTCCATCAACCAATCTCAGTTGTTGCAACTTGGTCAATGGTACTGTATCTCCCATTGGATCAGTCATGTACTCATTTGTCAAATCGGCCAATGCAGCCAGATGTTCCGGGTTCTCAAAATCACAAAATTCAAAAGTCGGATTCATATGCGTGTTGGTTTCTTACTTTACTTATACTTTAAATCTCTTAGCATCAATATCATACTTACGAATACGGATACCCATCATTCGTTCTGTAATACCAAGTTGATCAGCTGCTTTAGCACTATTCCCTTTGGTGGCAATAAGTGCATCCATAATAATTTGCTTCTCCATTTTATCCAGTATAAAATCCAATGATCCTGACTGCATAGTTTCGGAAGTTGCCGCAGTTTGCAATGAGGCTGGTAAATTATAAGTTCTAATCACCTGGTCGGTACTTAAAATACACGCCCGCTCAATACAATTCTCTAATTCCCGAATATTACCCGGCCAATGGTAAACCATCAAAGTATCTATTGCCGAAGCCGTTATTCTCTTAATATCTTTGCCATGGCGTTTATTGAACTTATCAATAAAGAAGTCAGCCAAAATTGGAATATCATTTATTCGCTCTCGCAACGCCGGAATGTAAACCGGAAAAACGTTGATACGATAATATAAATCTTCACGGAACTGATCCTTAACTATCAGATCTTCTAAGTTTCTGTTGGTTGCACATAAAATTCGCACATCCACTTTTATGGGCTTAGTACCTCCCACCCTTTCTATTTCACGCTCTTGCAACACGCGCAACAGTTTTACTTGCGTAGATGCAGGAATATCGCCAAACTCATCCAAAAATATCGTCCCTCCGTTGGCTGCTTCAAATCGTCCTATTCGTTGCATGCTAGCACCTGTAAATGAGCCTTTCTCGTGTCCAAACAGCTCACTTTCAATCAAACTTTCGGGCAATGCAGCACAGTTTACTTTTATAAACGGTTTGTTTTTACGCAGACTGTTGTAATGAATGGCATCAGCCACCAATTCCTTTCCAACCCCACTCTCACCTCGTATCAACACAGTGGCATCCGTAGTGGCTACACTTTCGATCAGCGAAAAAACCTCATTCATTTTACTCGAATTTCCCTTAATCTTATCCGGTAAAATCCGGTTCCGGAGAGCCCCTCTTAAGTCTCTGTTCTCGTTTTGCAATTGCTCTAATTCCTCTGCATATTCTTGTCTGCGACGCATAGTTCTACCTACCATCGACCCCACAATTTTGAGCAAACGCACGTCATATTGAAATGACACTTCACCTTTATACACCTTATGAAAACTTAAGGTTCCAATAATCTGGTCCTTGTAACGAATGGGTGTACAGATAAACGACACATCTTTCCCATCAATGGCAGTGGGTGCATGCGTGAGGTTCAAAAACTCACGCGACTGACCAATCTTTGAAATTTGAATCGTTTCACCGGATTGAATTACATTCCCAATTATACCTTGTCCAACATGATAAACAGCCTGCTTCTTTTCCTTTTCTGTAATTCCAAAAGTGCCTTCTATCACAATGTTTGAATTCTCGCGATTCAAAATCGTCAAAATAATTCTTTCGGCACTCAAATGATTGGCCAAAAGGCCCATAACATCATCTAAATTAATGTCTTTATTACTCAACAACGAGCTTAACTCGAGTAAAAACTCAAGTTCTTTAGCCCCGTAACAATCTGGTTTATTATATTTACAAATCGATTCCATAAACCTTATTTTTTAATCCCAATAACATATAATATGTTTTTAAACATACATTCGTCTACAAAAGTACATATTTTTCAACCATTATGACAGGTATATTGGCATTTTCTTTTCAATAAAATGCTAATTTATTCAGATTGATATTAATATGACAATAAAAAAGTCATTTTTGAATCAAAAATGACTTTTTGGGAGTGAAAATTTACAGTTTACTATTATTGCACCATTTTAATAATTTTATTTTTATCAAACCCCTTTAATACCAATTTTTCCAGCAATGAATTATATAGTTCTGCATCCATTGTTTTAGTTCGCGACAAAATCCACAATGTTTTAAGCTTCGGATCTGAAACTATTGCCCACGAATAGTCGGATGCTAAATCGATAATCCAGTAGTTACCTTTAAACGGCCAAAAAAACTGAACTTTAAGTTTTGAATTGCCGGTGTTAGGGACAACAAATGCTTTACCCTTTATATTATTAGGCTTACCATCCTTCAAAGATTCATTGTAAACTTCTACATAGTCATCTTTTAATGTATAAGTAGCCTTTACATGCGTGCAACCCCGCTCGAAAAATTGTGGATAAGAAGCCTGTTCATACCATGTACCCAAATAACGGTTTAAATCAACTGCCGGAACAGTCGTTAGCACAGGTTTCACATCGCAAGCAACACTTCCGGTAGCAATACCCAGTGTGAGAAAAATTGATTTGATTGAATTTTTCATAAAATCATTTTAAATTTGAATTTGTGTAGTTCTACAGTGTTAAACCATTTACTCACAGTTAATGTTGAGCAAAAGGAAAAAAAAATGTACTTTTGCAGTCATTCCGAAAAAAAACAGGCTCATTTGGAAGGGACTCAACTGAAATTTACAAATTTATGATATTAAACTATATTTGGATTGGATTTATTCTCATAGCATTCGTGGTGGCTTGCATCCAATTTTTTTTAACCGGCAACACCAACATTTTTATGGAAGTAATGCAGTCTGCATTTGGATCTGCAAAAACAGGCTTTGAAATCTCCATTGGCTTAACCGGAATGCTGTCTTTATGGCTTGGAATTCTTAAAATTGGAGAAAGAGGAGGTGCTATCAACATTATATCGCGCATGGTGGCACCATTTTTCTCTAAAATATTCCCCGACATACCAAAAGGTCACCCAGCAATGGGCAGCATTTTTATGAATCTTTCGGCCAATATGCTCGGCCTTGATAATGCGGCCACTCCGCTCGGATTAAAAGCAATGAAAGAATTGCAAGAAATCAACCCCGACAAAGAAAAAGCATCCAACCCAATGATTATGTTTCTGGTGTTAAATACCGCAGGATTAATGTTAGTTCCGGTCAGTATCCTCACCTTTCGCCAGCAACTTGGGGCGGCCAATCCCGCCGATGTATTTCTACCGATTCTGATTGCGACCTTTTGCGCAGCACTTACCGGACTTATCACCGTATCCATTATCCAAAAAATAAACCTCTTCAACCGAATCGTTCTGACAACTTTGGGAGGTATGGTTTCGCTTATCGGAGGCCTCATTTTTCTGTTGAGTCGCTTACCCAAGCAAGACATTGCTAAATTTTCAAATTTTGCTGCTTATCTTATTCTCTTTAGCATTATAGTTATTTTTATTGGCATTGCGCTTCGAAGTAGAATAAACGTATATGAATCGTTTATTGATGGAGCAAAGGAAGGCTTTCAGGTAGCGATAGGTATTGTGCCTTACCTTATTGGTATTTTGGTTGCCATCGCCATGTTTCGCACATCCGGAGCTATGGATTATTTGATTTTGGGAATTAAAAACCTTGTGGCAATGACCGGTGTAAATACCGATTTTGTGGAGGCCTTGCCAACAGCACTTATGAAACCATTGAGTGGCAGTGGTGCCCGTGGCATGATGGTTGACGCTATGAAAATTCACGGAGCTGATTCATTTGTTGGTCGACTGTCTTGCATCATTCAGGGTTCAGCCGATACTACTTTCTTTATTCTGGCGGTATATTTTGGTTCTGTGAATATCAAAAACACACGTTATGCGCTGGCCTGTGGGCTTTTGGCCGATTTTGCAGGTATTGTGGCCGCTATCTTATTAGGTTATCTATTTTTCCATTAAAACATATGATACAATATATTTCAGAAGGAGTAAACCCACCGGATTTACAGATACAAAAAACAAATCGTTGGATTAAAGAAACTGCAGCCGAATACGGCAAGAAAACAGGCAACATAGCCTATATTTTTTGTTCGGACGAACGCATCCTCGAAGTTAACAAACAATACCTACAGCACGATTATTATACCGACATTATCACGTTCGACTACAGTGAGGGTCCAATTATTTCCGGTGATATTTTTATCAGTATAGATACGGTAAAAACTAATGCAGAAGAATTTGGTGTAAGCTTCGAACAAGAGCTCAACAGAATCATAATTCATGGTATATTACACTTGTGTGGTCAGGATGACAAAACTCCGGAGCTGAGATTGGAAATGACACGTAAAGAAAATTTAGCAATTGAGCGGTTCTAAGCAACTTGTATTAACCTTAATTATCATTCAGTAAACCCGAATTACCAACAACTCAGTATTTTTCCAATAAAACGTTAAATAACCCTACAGTTTTGGCGCATTTTATCTACATTAAAAGATTATCACTACTTTTGTTGCAAGATTTTCATCTGAATGACAAAATTAAACGATAGATAATACGTTAGATGCCTAATTAATTAAACTCATGTCAATATTATGAATTTAAAGGCAATTAGATTTTTCAGTATCTGCTTTTTGATTGCATTTTGTATGAATATCTCAGCACAAGACGATTATCATGCAGAAATTGGTATCACAGGCGGTGGTGCTTATTATTTAGGAGATGCAAATTCTCAGCTATTCAAGAACACAACGCTCACATACGGTGCTTTATTGCGTTACAAGCTAAATCCCCGAATTGCGTTTAGAGCTGAATGGAACAAAGCAAAAGTAGTTTGGACCGGAAATTCAGTTGGAAACAATGTAAACGTACTGGACATTTGCGGAGAGTTTAAC
The DNA here is from genome assembly GCA_963664445.2 of uncultured Paludibacter sp. GTDB lineage: Bacteria > Bacteroidota > Bacteroidia > Bacteroidales > Paludibacteraceae > Paludibacter. The sequence continues at coordinate 771,825 of CAXXUM010000005.1, read as the reverse complement.
TTTTTTGATTTAGAGAAAAACGAATACAAACGCGAAAGCAGGACTTTTTCACCCTATATTTTTGCAGGTATAGGCGTTGCAAATTATTCATACATAAATAATAGCACCTATACACCAACAATACCATTTGGTGTTGGCATGAAAGTGAGATTGAACGCCAAGTGGAATTTAAATGCGCAATGGTCAAACCGGCTATTAATGTCGGATAAATTAGAAGGAATTGCTTTATTAAACAATCCCAATAATTTAAACGGGACCAATTTTTTGAATAACGACTTATTATCCACTGCAACAATTGGCATTAGTTATAACTTTTGGAAGAAAAAATGCGATTGCCTGCGAACAGCAAACAAGTAACTTTAAATACTCGAAAACTACATATTTAACATGTCATCCTTTAAAGAAAAAATAGACACAACCCGCCTACCTAAGCATATTGCCATCATTATGGATGGAAATGGACGTTGGGCTAAAGAACGTGGTTACGATCGTATTTTCGGGCATCAAAACGGGGTTACATCAGTCCGCGAAACAACGGAAACAGCAGCTGAACTGGGTATAGAATACCTTACACTCTATGCTTTTTCTACCGAAAACTGGAGTAGACCGCAGGCAGAAGTTGATGCTTTGATGGAACTCTTGATTGATACCATTGAAAAAGAAACCCCTACATTAACAAAAAATAATGTACGCTTAATGGCTATCGGCGATTTAAGCAGACTACCCAATAATGCCGGGGAGAAATTACAACGTTGCATAGCTCAAACAAGCCAAAACACAGGGCTCGCATTGGTGTTGGCGCTAAGTTATTCTTCTCGTTGGGAAATTACAAATGCGCTAAAAAACATCTGTAAAGAAGTGGTTGACGGCAAATGCAACATAGAAAACATCGATGACGACTTAATCACCAATCATCTGACAACTAAATCAATTCCAGATCCGGACTTATTGATTAGAACAAGTGGCGAGATACGCATTAGCAACTTCCTGTTGTGGCAAATAGCCTATGCAGAGTTGTATTTTACTGAAACTCATTGGCCCGCTTTTAGAAAAGAAAACTTATATCAGGCAATATATGAATTCCAACAACGTGACCGTCGTTTTGGTAAATAAAAAATTAAATTTTCAATAACGAAATAGTGTATTTAAACAATACATTATGAATTTACGAAGACCTAGACACAAAATAATTCTTATGCAATACAAAACGCTTTTTTCTTTTTCATTGCTTTTCTTTTTCAGTCAATTAATTGGTGCTCAAAACATCAATGAAAAAGATTCTACCAACCTTCCAACTATCGAATACTCGACCACTTCTCTTAAATACGAGATTGCTGAAATCAAGGTTACCGGAGCAAGCAACTATGAAGATTTTGTTCTTATAGGTTTTTCCGGACTTGCAGTTGGCGATATAATTAGCATTCCGGGTGATGCAATAACCAAATCGGTAAAACGTTTTTGGAAACAAGGGTTGTTTTCGGATGTAAAGATTTTGGCAACAAAACTGCAAGATGGCAAAGTGTGGCTCAACATTGCATTGAAAGAACGTCCACGTATTTCCGAAATTAACTACATAGGCCTGAAAAAATCGGAAATTGACGATATTAGTTTAAAAATCGGACTTACCAAAGAGAATCAAATAACTCCAAACATCTCTGATAGAGCAAAAAAAATCATCGAGAAACATATGGAGGAAAAAGGCTTCTTAAACGTAGCTGTTAGCGTATTGCAAAAAAATGATCCTGCTAAACCGGGTCATGTTATTGTTGACGTTATTGTTGACAAAAAACTTAAAACAAAAATCCACCAATTATTTTACTCCGGAAATACAGCCTTGACACACGTTCAGATAAACAAGGCTATGAAAAAAACCAACGACCACAACTGGCGTAACTTCTTCCGTACCAAAAAGTTTGTAAAAGAAGAATACGAGAAAGATAAAATTGCATTGATAGATAAATACAATGAAATTGGTTATAGAGATGCCTTTATCGTATCGGACAGCGTAGTGAAATTCGATGATAAAACCGTAGATGTGTACCTTAAAGTCGACGAAGGTAAAAAATATTACTTCCGTAACATCAAATGGATTGGTAACACTATCTATCCATATGACTACCTGAATGCAGTACTTGGAATTAAAAAAGGGGATATTTACAATCACAAGCATTTGATGGCCAGACTTGAAACGGACGAGAACGATGCGGTAAGCAAACTATATAAAGACAAGGGCTATTTATTCTTTATGGTTGACCCTGTTGAAGTAAAAATTGACAATGATTCAATTGATTTTGAAATGCGTATGTCAGAAGGCAAACCGGCTACTATTAACGAAATAACTATCAAAGGAAATACCCGTGTATACGAACACGTGGTTCGTCGCGAATTACGTACCAAACCCGGTCAATTATACAGCCAGGCAGACATCATGCGTTCATTGCGCGAGTTAGCTCAAATGGGACATTTTGATCAGGAAAAAATGACACCGGACATTCAGCCTAATCAGGAAAACGGGACAGTAGATATCGCTTATCAATTGGAAACAAAAGGTAGTGATCAGGTAGAATTTTCTGCAGGTTGGGGTTCTACTGGTATCGTGGGTAGTATTGGTTTAAAATTCAGCAACTTTGCAATTCAAAACCTATTCAAACCAGACACATACAGAATCGTGCCTCAGGGTGAAGGTCAAACCTTCAGTTTAAATGCCCGTACCAATGGTGGTTCTTACTCATCATTCAGTGTATCCTTTTTAGATCCATGGTTGGGTGGTAAACGTCCAAACTCTTTGTCAGCTTCTTTGTATTACTCTACCCAATCTGATGTAAGTGCACGTTACAGAAACAGTAGCAGCTATGCCAACAGCTATTACAACAGCAATTACGGCAGTAGTTATGGTAGTAGCTACGGTAGCAACTATGGTAGTGGCTATTCAAGCACCCAGTACCAAAGTGAAATGGACCCAGGAACATACATGCGTACTATCGGAGCATCATTGGGTTATGGTAAACGTTTAAGCTGGCCAGATGATTACTTTGTTTTCCAGGGTGAATTATCTTACCAATTATTTATGCTTAAAAATTGGTCATACCTATACCCGTTAACCAACGGTAATTTCAACAATATAAGCCTAGGGCTGACACTTAGCAGAAGCTCAACCGATAGTCCGATATTCACACGTTACGGGTCAGCGTTCTCCATCGGGGTAAAAGTAACGCCTCCATATTCAACATTAAACGGAGGTAAAATTAACGGAAAATCGTATTCAGATGCCACTATGCCTTCTCAAGACAGATACAGGTTTATTGAATATCACAAATGGAATTTCAGCGGAAAAACATTTACGCCTATTTCAGGCAATGATAAATTAGTATTAATGGGTAGAGCCATGTTCTCCTATCTTGGATACTACAACAAAGACGCCCGCTCTCCATTCGAAAGTTTCAACATGGGTGGTGACGGTATGTCGAGTTACACAAGTTACGGTACAGAATACATAGCCATGCGTGGATATTCGAGCGGTTCGCTTACACCAATCGATCCTGTAGTAGGACAAAAAGGATATTTGTATAATAAATTCACAATGGAAGTGCGTTATCCTTTATCACTGGAACAATCGGCTACCATCTATGCCTTAGCATTTGCTGAAGCTGGAAACTGTTTTACCAAATTAAAAAACTATAATCCATTTGATTTGAAACGAAGTGCCGGTATAGGGGTACGTATCTTCTTACCTATGTTTGGTATGATGGGTATCGACTGGGGTTACGGGTTTGACAAGGACATTACCACCGGTAAAGTCAGTGGAAGTCAGTTCCACTTTGTACTTGGTCAGGAATTGTAAGAGGACTGAAATGCCTGGTAAAACAACTACTCAGGACGTAAGAAAAACTTTGGCAAAGAATTTGTATACAAACCACGGATAAGAGATTAGAAGTCTAACCATAAAAGAAAAAGATATGAGAAAACTAATTTTGTCGCTCTGTTTATTAGCCGGAATTGCTTTTACCGGAAATGCTCAAAAATTTGCAATGGTGGATATGGAATACATTATGAAAAACATTCCTGCCTTCGAGACTGCAAATGACCAACTGACCCAAATCTCAAAGAAATGGCAATCGGAAGTGGAAGCTCAGGCTCAGGAAGTTCAAAAATTGTATAAAAATTATCAGACTGAACTTGTTTTCCTTTCGGAGGACATGAAAGCCAAACGCGAAGAAGAAATAGTCACTAAAGAAAAAGCATCGCAGGATTTAAAGAAGAAATACTTTGGTGCAGACGGAGAACTATTCAAAAAACGTCAAAGTTTAATGAAACCGATTCAGGATGAAGTCTACACAGCTATTCAGGAAATCAGTAAATCAAAGGATTTGGAAATGGTTTTCGACAAGAGTTCTTCAATGAATATTATTTTCACTTCTCCTAAATTAGATATTAGTGACTTAGTACTCCAAAAATTGGGGTATTCGAAATAATTTTATATTTTTGCATTCCATTTCAAAATCAAATACAAACAACTAAAAAAAATAACATGTTAAAGAAAATTGCCCTCGTATTGCTTTGCGCATTACCTATTAGTTTAATGGCTCAAGAAGCAAAGCTTGGCCACGTAAATTCACAAGAAATTCTGTCATTGATGCCTGAAAGAGCAACTATTGAAAAAACAATTGCAGATTTGCAAACTCAATGGGAAAGTGAATTAGTAAAAATGCGCGAAGAGTATAACTCTAAAATCAAAGAATACACAGCGAAACAAGCTACGATGCCAGAAAGCATCAAAACTGCCCGTCAAGCTGAGATAGGTGAAATTGAGCAACGTATTACTACTTTCAACCAAACTGCCAGCACAGACTTGCAAAAGAAACAACAAGAGTTATTTACTCCTGTAGTAGAAAAAGTAAAGAAAGCAATTAACGAAGTAGCTCTTGAGAACAAATACACTTATATTTTTGATTTAAGTGCTCAAAGCATCATTTACCAATCGCCAACCTCAAACGATATCACTGCGTTGGTAAAGAAAAAATTGGCTCTAAAATAAGAATCAATTCAAACGAAAAAAAACAGACCTTGAAATTAATTTTTCAAGGTCTGTTTTTTTTTAAGTGCAAGAGAGCATCTTTGGGATAGTAGAAAAACATACGAGGTCCAGAGAACCGCATTACCTGACGTATCCTGTTGCGCAGATCATTTTTATAGCAGTGCACCTTACAATCCTTACAAGCTGTCTTATCGACTCCAAAGGGGCATTTAGTCAATCGTTCCAAAGCATATTGTTTTAGCTGCTCACAGTCCGCACACAAACCTTCGCTTTTGTGCTTCTTACGACAGTACAAATCAATCATGTGTCCAACAATTATCTTTTCGTATGCTATTTTGTCCATGGAACAGTTACAAGATTTTAGTTACGAGTTACAAGTCTTAGTCTTCTAAAAAGGGATAGGCAAAGAAGGAGGCGTAGGCAAAGAGAAGAAACAACAGATAGCGAAAAATTTGTGACATCCTTACTTTAGGAATTCCATACTTCAAGAGCTAAAAAAAGAGACTTTATCGTAGCCTCTTTCATTTTGATATCAATCAATTCGCTGTTGCTTATTTCTTCAATTTCAAGAGTTTTTCAAGCTTTGCTTTAAAACTTGTATTCTCCATAAAGCCTGTAAAGTTTTCGGCACCGGGACCAAAAGCAAATACTGGAACCGGAACGCCTGAATGACTTTTTGTACTGAAAGCTGTTTTCATTTTAGCATCTCTGAATTTTCCATCGAGAATGCTCAGTCCACCTGTTTCATGGTCGGCAGTTACTATCACCAGGGTGTTCCCTGTTTTTTTTGCATAATCCAGCGCACGTCCTACCGTTTGGTCGAAATCGAGCATTTCCTTTATCTCTTGTTCAGTATTATTATCATGACAGGCCCAATCGATCTGTGAGCCTTCAACCATCAAAAAGAAACCTTTGTTATCATGCTCTAGAATATCAATAGCTGCACTAGTGGCGTCGGGGAGCATAGTTCCACGTTCCGGCATCGACGGATTCTGATCATCATAAAGTAACCCTGCCAACTTTCCGTTTTTTACAGCTTTTACTTCATCCAATGTATAAGCCAACTGGTAATTTTTGGTTTTCAATTCCTCTGTCAGATTTCTGTTATCTACTCGTTTCTCAAAATACTTACGTCCACCACCAATGAAAACATCTATATCTGTTTTTAGGTAATCAGCAGCTATTTCGTCATTCATATCCCTATTAACCTGATGCGCCACAAATGAAGCCGGAGTTGCATGGGTCAAAGCACAAGCTACCACAACACCGGTAGCTAAACCATTACGACAAGACTCTTGCAATATTGATTCTACAGCCGCTGAATCAGGGCTCATGCCAATCATGCCGTTTTTTGTTTTCACACCACAGGCCAAAGCTGTACCACCCGCACCCGAATCGGTTGTAAAATTTGAAGAGGAATATGTTTTTGAAAAACCGCTGTAGGTACATCGCTCTAGTTCCAACTTATTTCCATTGGCCACCATTCCGGCATACACCTGAGCAAGCCCCATCCCATCACCAATCAAAAAGATGACGTTCTTAGGTGTTTTCTGAGCACTAAGTGTTGGAGAAACAAAAAGAAACGAGACGATAATGAGTGGTAAAAGCAGCGCCTTTTTCATAAAAGAGTATGTATTGTTAGCGAGTTAAAGTAGTTGTGAATGGAATGATGTATTGAATATTAAATTAAAATTGAATCGAGAATATGACTTATAACCACCTTCTAGTAACTACTTAAATTTATTATTCGGACAAACCTTTTGAGATGCCAATGAGTTCCGCTTTGATAAGTTTTAAACGCTCCACTACTTCTTGTTGTTTGGCAACAGTATCTTTTTTTTGACCGAGCTTGCGCTTTGCACCTTCGAGGGTCAACTTTTGTTCGTTGACAAGGTACATTATTTGCTTAATAAGGGCAATATCTCCCGGAGAGTAAAATCGGGTACCTTTAGGATTGCGCTTTGGTTTGAGCTGTTTAAACTCGCTCTCCCAAAAACGCAGATTTGATTGATTAACGCCAAGTAAATCGGCGACTTCGGAAATTGAATAGAATAATTTTTCCATAAATACAGTTCCTTTATTTGCTGAGTGCAATCATTTTCGAAAAACAATCCGACGTCTCAACTAAAACTATTTGAGAATTTTCAAACGCTGTCCAACCTGAATAGTTGATTTACGGAGATGATTCCATTTTTTTAATTTGGAAGTAGAAATACCATATTTAGCAGCCACATCACTCAAAGTCTGACCACGTTTTACTTTATGGAAAATAACGCGCCCCGATCCACCCGGTGTAACCATTGCAGGTGCCTGAATAATTTCTATTTCACTTCGGCGGGTATTTACTAACTCATCTGCTTTATAGGCCAATACCTGATCCAATTTACTAATAAACTGATTAGCATAGTTGAGAGGTAAACACAAAGCATAAGGTTTTATATTACCAGGGATAATATCCTTTATATATTGAGCATTCAGCAATCGGACCTGCTCGATAGGTAAGTTCAACACCTCAGCAACCTGCTCAAGATGAATACGGTGATTCACCATAATTGTATCCGTCAGAGCAGGCATATTGACAGTTGCTGCACAGATATTATGTTCCGCCCCAAAATTCAAGGCATAATTGGCGGCAATAAAAATAGGAACATATCCTCTTGTTTCTCTGGGAAGATAAGGATAAATAGCCCAATAGTCACGTTTTCCACCAGCTCGGCGGATAGCTTTATTCACATTACCAGGGCCACAATTGTAGGATGCAATAACCAAATTCCAGTCACCGTAAATCGAATATAAGTCTTTCAAAAAATGAGCAGCCGCATTAGTTGCTTTGTCCGGCGAGAGACGTTCATCCACCAAACTATTGATTTCCAATCCGTACATACGACCGGTAGCAATCATCAATTGCCATAATCCTGCAGCTCCCATTCTTGACACAATGGTGGTATTTAATGCCGATTCGATGATGGAAAGATATTTAAGTTCAAGAGGCATATTATTAGCCCCTAAAACCTGTTCGAAAAGGGGGAAGTAATAATGGCTCATTCCCATCATATATTCTACCTGACGGCGCTTTTTTACCGTATATAACTCGATATAGGAGCGAATCGTGCTATTATAAGGCATCTCCATAAGGCATGGCATCTTGGCAAGCCTGAGTTTATAGATAGAATCGGAAACTTCCATTATTTCATCACTCGAATTGCAATTGGGCGTGCTGGCGCGGCGCACAATCCAGGAGTGAAGCATATTATCTAGTGAATTATCGAAATCAGGAGGTATTACCAAAGTAGTGTCCACTCCATGTTCGGAGACACTCTTCTTAGAAGCAGCCGTATTATTTTGCGAAAAGCAAAATACGCTACCAATAGATAAAAAGAAACTTAGTGAAAATATAATTTTAAAATTCATTCTTCAAAATTGTTTTGTAATTTGAAATTTTATCTCAACGATAAATTACACTGCAACCCGAGGGTACTGGGTACTCCGTACGCATTTCTCAACAAAGCCGGTTGAACACGCATCGACAAGTCGGGCGTGATATCAAAATCATACAACTGAGCATCCACGTACGCTTCAATAATAGTAATAGCATACCAACCCACCGTGGCAAAAATACTCAAATCGCGGTACCTGCGAAAACTATCCTGTTTATTCTTAAGCGTTTTAGTAAAACCCGTCACTCCCCCAAATCTTGTAAAATCGGTATAACCAGGAGGTAAAATCTGGTAGAAACTAACTTTACTATGATCTTTATCAACAATCGCCTGATAATCGACATCCGAACTATACCTGAGAATATCCCGATATGCCGTTTTATAGGTTTGGTATTTACCTGAATTAAATGCTAGTGCATAAGCACAACCCATAAAACCGGCATACACAATAGGTAATTTCCAGTATCTTCTGTTTAATATCTGTCCGTAACCAGGAATAATGGCCCCCATCCAAACCACTTTCATGGGATTCGGTTTAAACACTTTAGGTTTCAACGAATCGGCAATTTGTTGCGCGACCGCTTTCACCTCGGTTTTTGAAACCCTGATGGTATCCGGCAGCGAATCACCCTTCATCAAAGGCGTTTGAGCCTGAACATCAAAGGATATCAAGAAAACAAAAAGAGCGATTATGTTTAGGAATTTACACACTGAAAAAACGAATTAAATTTTATCGAACAAATCCATGATACGTGCCAAATCTTCGTCGTTGGTAAACGGTATCGAAATTTTGCCTTTACCCTCAGGGGTGCACGTAAATTGAACTTTCGTTCCAAAAACCTGACTCAATTGAGACTTCAGCTCATCAAATTCCTTCAAATTTTTTACCGGGTTGGCTGATGCCGGGTTTTTATCATCAAAATGTCCTGTTTCTAAAAACAATCGAACCAATTCTTCTACTTTTCTAACCGTATATTCATTTTTTACAATCAGATCGTACAATTTTAGTTGCACAGCAGGATCATTTAAACCAAGTATCGCACGGGCATGTCCCATATCGATCTTTTTGTTTTTTATTCCCATCTGAATCTCAGCAGGTAAGCGCAACAATCGAAGATAATTGGCTATGGTTGTACGTTTTTTCCCAACGCGTTCGCTCAAACGTTCCTGTGTAAGTTTGTACTCCTCCATCAAACGGTAAAAAGTCAATGCTATCTCAATCGCATTCAAATCTTCTCGTTGAATGTTTTCAATCAGCGCCATTTCCATCACTTGCTCATCAGCAGCCGTTTTCACATAAGCTGGAATAGACTTCAATCCAACCAGTTTCGATGCTCTGAATCTTCGCTCACCGGCAATAATAAGATAGGTTCCATCATCATTTTTACGCAGTGTGATAGGCGAAATAACCCCTAACTCGCGAATGGAAGTTGCTAGTTCAGTCAATGCTTCTTCGTCGAAATGGGTACGTGGCTGATTGGGATTTGCAAAAATCACATCCATTGCCACTTCACTAATTGACGACGATCCACCTGTTGAAACGTGCTCAGTATCTATTAAAGCACCTAAACCTCTTCCTAATCCTGTAATATTCTTTGCCATATTTATTTAGAGCGATAACGCAAATGTTGTCTATTTGTTGTATTTCTAAAAATCCGAATAAGGATTTTTAATTTTTAGCAATCAGTTCTTTAGCCAAGTCCATGTAATTGGTTGAACCTTTCGATTCCGAATCGTACAACAGCACCGGTTTACCATGACTTGGGGCTTCACTTAAACGTACATTTCGGGTAATCACTGCTTCGAAAACCATTCCTTCGAAATGCTTTTTTACCTCCGCATACACCTGATTGGCCAAACGTAAACGATTATCGTACATAGTCAGTAAAAAGCCTTCTATTTCAAGTTCCGGATTCAACTTACTTTTAATTATCTTGATGGTATTCAATAATTTGCTGATTCCTTCGAGAGCAAAATACTCACATTGAACCGGAATAATAACCGAATCTGAAGCCGTAAGGGCATTTACAGTTATTAGTCCTAAGGATGGAGAACAATCAATAAGGATATAGTCGTAAAGTGGTTTTAACGGAAGAAGTAAATTTTCCATTACACGCTCACGAGTATCCATGTTCAACATTTCAATTTCTGCACCAACCAAATCAATATGCGATGGTAGAACAAACAGGTTTTCAACTTCTGTTGGATGAATTGCTTTAATAGATGGCACACCATCAATGAGGCATTCATAAATAGTAAATTCGAGCGAACGAATATCTATTCCTAGTCCGGAGGACGCATTTGCTTGAGGATCTGCGTCAACCAACAGTACTTTTTTGCCAAGCGAAGCCAACGATGCAGCCAGATTAATAGCTGTAGTTGTTTTACCTACACCACCTTTTTGGTTTGCTAATGAAATTATTTTACCCATAAAAAAAGGATTTGTTTTATAAAAATAAAGCTTACTTATGATTGAAAACCAGTTAATAATTTTTTATTCAAATAATAAACTGAACATTTATTTCTATTAAATAGTTAAAGCTCTGAACGTCAAAATCATTTGATAACGAAATTAATTTCCTATCGGACTGGCAAAGATAATAAAATAAATCCACCCACTCAACAAGCAAAATATGCTGCCAAATAGAAATAAGATTTTTTAAGGTACAGAAAGAAATACTGCGTTTATACTCAATAGACCGACTAAAACTAAACACACATGCTGTTACAAACTGGCATTCGACCTCATAACAAGTGTAAAACAAGACAATACAGCAACTCAACTTTTAGACAAAAAATCTGTTTAAGCCTGCGTATTATTTCATTTCATAAAATGACTATCTTTGCAGGCTGATTGTTACTCGCGTTAACTCCAAAATTCTAATTATGGAACGTTATTTGTAATCGGGTGCAAATGCATTTCGGTTTTCTTTGATTCGTTTACAATAAAAAAATCAAAAAAATATATAATCTAAAGTAGAACACAAATAGAACTTGCATTTATTAGATTAATTTTGCAAACAAATTTCAGGAACAAACATTCGCATTCACATCTCACAAATCAAAAAACAATACGTATATGGGAAAACAGGTTTTTCAGACTAATAGCGCTACACGTTGGAAAAGTTTTATCTGGTTCACCCGAATTTTGGGTGTTTTTCTATTGGTAATAATGGCATCTGTTGTAATATCGTTGCTCAATAAGCAGGAATATGACTTAAAAGTATTGACATACAACGCAAAAAAACTGCCGGACATTAACGCCGACAAGTCAAAAAAGATAATTTCCAAATCGGAGCAAGTTGCTTTTGCTAAACAGTTAGAACAGTACAGAATCAATCACAACCGACTGGTGTACAGAGGCCCCAGCAAACCATCACAGCTGTCGTACCAAACAAAAAAATACTTGCCGGTAAGAGCCGCATTCTATGTTAACTGGGATTTAAACTCGAACAACTCCCTGAAAAAGAATATTAATCGTTTGAATATGGTATTACCCGAATGGGGATTTCTGCCAAATACAAAAGGGAAAATTGAACTAAGAACACAGGAAGAAACACTTGATTTTATTCACAAAAATAAGGTCTCAGTTTTACCCATTTTGAGTAATTTCTACAAGGATCGTTGGAATGGCGATAGCATTTATGCGATGCTAAGAAACAACAACACGCGAAAAGCGCTGATAGCGAATATCAAAACTGTTCTTGACACCAATGACTTTCAGGGAATAAATATTGACTTCGAAAACCTACCCAAAGGAACACACCCCTACCTGGTTCAATTCTCAAAAGAATTATATGAAACTATCCATCCCGATGGATACCTGGCTACAATTGACATAAACCCTACCGACGAAGGTGTAACGTACAAAGATTTAGCGTCTTATTACGATTTCATCTTCTTAATGGCTTACAATGAGCATTCTCCGGATGATGAGCCGGGAAGTATTTCTTCGTTAAGCTTTGTTGAAAATGCGCTCGATCAGGCAATGAAAGAAGTGCCATCGGAAAAGGTGGTACTCTGCGTTGCAGGATATGGTTTCGACTGGCAAAAAGGCAAACCGGGTAAAAAGATTTCCTACCAGGGACTTATTTCTCTTGCCAAGGAGTATAATGAGACAGTTACATTTAATCAAAGTCAATCGGATATATCGTTATTTTATAGCGATGACAATGGAGCAGATCACGAAGCACATTGTAATGATGTGGCTGGAACTTTCAATATCCTGAGAACAGCCTCCGATTTCGGTGCCGGCGGCGTTGCATTGTGGTACCTGGGTTCGGAAGATGAGCGTATATGGAACTTCTATTCTAAAAATCTCAACGAAGATTACCTTAAAAAATATCCTTTCAATATTAAAGGATTAGAATACATCAGTTCTATCTCATCGGTAAATTATGAGGGTAAAGGAGAAATACTGGAACTTATAAATAAACCTGAACACGGGCGCTCCAATTTTAAATTCGACAACGTTGACCAATTGATTACAAATGAGGAATACACAGCGTTGCCAAGCTCGTATATGCTAAAACGTTACGGATCTTCGAATCCAAAAAAAATAGCGATAACGTTCGATGATGGGCCAAACGAAGAATACACTCCAAAAATACTTGATGTACTAAAAGCCAAAAAGGTTCCTGCTACTTTTTTTGTAACCGGAATGAATATTGAAAATAATATTCCGTTGGTAAAACGGATATACAAGGAAGGACACGAAATTGGCAATCATACTTTCACCCATCCCAACCTGGAAGTAACATCCGAAAACAGAGAACGAATCGAACTTCGTTCAACAAGATTGCTTTTAGAAAGTATTTTAGGTCATAGCACAGTACTTTTCCGCGCTCCATACATAACAGATGCTGAGCCTACTAATTTATTCCAAATGAAATCAGTAGCAGTTGCCAGTGATGAAGATTACATTTCTGTAACTGCCTATATCGACACAAATGACTGGGAGGAAGATGTTACTGCAGATAGCATTGTAGCGAGAGCAATTGCGAGTATACATAAGGGAAACATTCTCTTAATGCACGATGCCGGTGGTGAACGTTCGCAAACTATCTTGGCCTTACCACGTATTATTGATTATTATCAGAAACATGGTTATGAATTTGTTACCGTATCCAGTTTAATGAACAAATCAAGAGATCAGGTAATGCCGGTGGTAAACAGACAGTATAAGTTTACCGAAACGCTGGATATGATTTTCTTCACCATTACCTATTTCTGGCAACACTTCCTTCATGGATTTTTCATCGTAGCTATTTTCCTTATCATTGGGCGAATTGTACTAATGGGAATATTTGCTGTATTACAACGTAGAAAAGAAAAAATAGACAATAAGTTGGTTCCTCCAAGCTACCACCCTAAAGTAAGCATCATTGTTCCTGCTTACAACGAAGAACTGAATGCTGAAAGAACCGTCAATTATTTGTTGAAGTCCGATTATCCTGATTTTGAAATTGTGTTTATGGACGATGGTTCGAAAGATGACACCTACAACAAAATAAAAACAATTTTCGGTAACAATCCAAAAGTGAAAGTGCTTACTAAACCTAACGGTGGTAAAGCATCGGCACTTAACGAGGGTATCGAACATGCCAATGGCGAAATATTGGTTTGCATTGATGCAGACACTATGTTGAAACCCGATGCTATTTCAAAACTAATTCCATTCTTCAGCAATCCTAAGGTTGGTGCTGTGGCAGGTAACGTAAGAGTTGGCAATACCTTAAATGCGCTTACTAACTGGCAATCGATAGAATACACTACCAGTCAGAACTTCGACCGTAGAGCTTACGACTATATCAATTCGATATTGGTAGTACCGGGTGCGATTGGTGCATTCCGCAAAACGGCTATGGAAGAAGTAGATGGATTCACCACCGATACACTAGCCGAAGATTGTGACCTTACGTTACGTCTATTGCGTGCCAACTATGTGATCCGCACCAGCAATGATGCCGTGGCACTTACAGAGGCACCTGAGAGCTTGAATATGTTTGTAAAACAACGTACCCGCTGGACATTTGGAATGATGCAAAGTTTCTGGAAACACCGCGACTTGCTGTTCAACGCTAAGAAAAAGAACATCGGATTAGTGGTATTACCAAACCTTTTAATATTCAACTTCCTGATACCTGTATTTTCGCCAATAGTGGACATACTCTTCATTGCGGGTTTATTTACTTACAACGCCGGTGAATACACGTTCTTGTATTTGTTATATTACTTTGTCGATTGTATAATTTCATCGTATGCATTCCATCTCGATCACAAGAAGTTCACCATCAAAACAGCTGCACTCTTGTTTGTTCAACGATTTGTGTACCGACAAATTCTATTTGTTGTATTAGCAAAAGCATACAAAAAAGTAATTAAAGGAGAACTGGTTAGCTGGGGAATATTGAAACGAACCGGTAACGTTACTGAATAAATAATCATTTTCGATTCAAAGTGGAAGTAAACCCCACTTTGAATCGAAAATTGTTTTCATCTGAATTTGTTTATAAATAGTAAATGGAAGAGTATCAAAAAATGAAAATCGGAAAACATAAAAACATACTTTTAGTCTTTGGTTTATTTGCCGTTATTATCATCTCGTTCTTTTATTTCTTTCGAATTGATTTAACCTCCGACAAACGGTTTAGCATAGCCGAACCATCGAAAAAATTAATGGCAAAGGTGGATGCTCCGCTCGAAGTGACCGTTTATCTTGATGGTGACCTCAACCCAAGCTTTCAACGACTGAAACGATCTACCGCAGAACTCCTTGAAGAATTATCCGTTTACTCCAACCAAACCATTCATATTAAATACGAAAACCCTTCCTTATCCGACACTCAGGAAGAACGCGAAAAGAAATACGCCGAACTGCAACAACGCGGTTTAAGTGCAACTGCAGTTTACGAAAGAGATAAGGAAGGTAAGTCAATTCAGAAAGTAATTTTCCCCTGGATAGAAATAAGCTGCAACGGCAAAAAACTACCCATCTGCTTGCTCAAAAATATCAGAGGTAACTCGGGTGAAGAGAACCTGAATATCTCTATTGAGAATCTGGAGTTTGAAATCACCGACGGTATTCGTCAGTTAATCAACAAGGAAGTCTCTAAAATCGCATTTATCGAAGGTCATGGTGAATTGAACGACGCTGAAACCTACGATATCAGCAAAGCCTTAAGTCATTACTTTCAGGTAGACCGCGGCGTGTTGGCTACTGATGCGTCAATTCTAAACAACTATAAAGCTATCATTATCGCTAAACCCGCCACTCCCTTTAGCGAATCCGACAAGTTCATTATCGACCAATACATTATGAACGGCGGACGGGTGCTCTGGATATTGGATGCCGTTCGGGTCTCAAAAGAAAACTTATCGGCCACCGGTCTGTCGCCGGCCATCGAACTGGATGTAAACCTGGGCGATCAGCTGTTCCGTTACGGTGTGCGCATCAACCCTGTTATTTTGCAGGATGTACAATGCGCCTCTATTCCCATCAACATAGCTCCGAAAAACGCAACACCGCAGTTCGAACCATCACCGTGGTTTTATGCACCGCTGTTGCTGGCATCGGGCGTTCATCCGGTAACCAGAAATATTTCGGAGGTGCGTGCTGAGTTTTGCTCGGGCATTGACTTAGTGGGCGACAACAAGCGGGTGGATGCGCAACTACTTTTGGCCAGTTCCGACAATACTCACATTATTGGCACTCCTACTACCATCGACCTGAGCCAGGTACCGAAGCCCAATGACAAAGCTTATTTCAACCTGAGCTATGTGCCGGTAGCGGTGGCACTCGAAGGTGTTTTCGAATCAGACTTTGCTAACCGAATGGCACCGAAAGGACTTACGAACACACAACCGTTGAAGCAAATAAGCACAAGAACACGCCAGATAGTGGTGGCCGATGGTGATATCATCCGCAACGAAACAAACGGCGTGGCGAGCGACAGCACCACTATCCCACTTGGGTTCGACCGGTATATGAATCAACAATTCGGCAATAAGGAGTTTGTGCTCAACTCTGTTCTTTACTTAACCGACAACGAAGGATGGATGCAACTCCGAAACCGTACCTTAAAACTTCGGTTACTGAACAAGCAACTATCCAACGACGAAAAAACAATATGGCAGGTTGTAAACGTATTGCTGCCTATAGGCTTGTTACTCCTCTTCGGGATAGGCTACCAACTGGCACGAAAACGGAAATACACGAGAAAATAGTTTGTGGGAAAATGAATAAAAGGCAAAGGCGGAGGCGGAGGCAAAAAAGAGAAATGAGCAGAGACTGAATTCAAATTGAATTCAGCCTCTGCTTTCTTGGGGGAATAATGTGACATCCAACAGCAGAAAGATGCTGTTTCTGCTGTTTTAAATATCGTCCACAAGCGTGGATACACTGTCCCGTAACGGGACGAACCTTCCACGAGCGTGGAAAGAGCGTCAAGTGAATTTCCAGACCTTCCACACGTGTGGAAGGTCCGTCAAGTAAAGAATCAGAGCTTCCACACGCGTGGACATATCGTCCCGTTACGGGACAGCACTTCCACTCGCGTGGAAGGTATGACATCCTTCCTTTATCTTAGTACGAGTCACACAATAGTACCAACAATGCTGTACTATGCATACTAGCAAGGAGCGCCCATTAAAAATAAACAGGAGAAGATACCAATAGATGCATCTTCTCCTGTTTATTATGTACACGAATATGTGGGACAAAAAATTCACTTCCGAAAAATGTCTGCCAACTTGAGTTCAACTGGAAAAATAGATTACAAGCCTTAAAAAAGCACGAGGAGTAGATTGCAAATTCTACTTACCAACCAGCAATTTTTGTGCTATTAAGGAATGACTATATATCTGTGAGGACAAGAGATAAGCATCTATCATATATCTTGTCTTTATTTAAACATTTTTGCATAACTCCTATAGAGGTCATTTGAAAAATTAAACGTCAAATATGGAAAAACCTCAACTCTATCCTTTGTAAAAAATGTAACAAGTATATTTCCACAGTAGTACTCTCCATTATTGCTATCATTCTTGAACAAGTCCGATTTTCGGACCTCCTGAATAAATTGTTGCAACTTCTTATTATCAATAGTGTCCTTTTCGTAAAACATAAAGGATTTGTTTCTAACATCTGTCGTATACCAAAACTTATAAGACAAACAAAGATTCTTATTATTTGAACTATAGATAATCTTAAAGTACATTTGTGATTCATCATTGCTTTGTTCTATAAGAATACAATCTTTTATTTGAGCATTCAAGAACGTGGTATCATTTTTTAAATCTTCTATAAAACGTAGTCTCGCTTTGTGATTATACAATCTTGTTTTATGAAAACTAAGTTGCTCTAAATAAAAGGGGTCTGCTTTAGTATTTTTATTTCGCTCACAAATAGCATTAATGGTTTCAATGGTCACCTTTTCCCAACGATTAACGACTTTATCTGTAAATAGTGTTTTTCGATTATTTACGCAACTTACCGATAACAAGCAGCATAATGATATGTATATCCATTTCATAATTATTAATTATAGGTTGCAAGAAGTGTATAGTTACTCTCATTAAACATAACTCAACTCACTTGTTAACGCAACAAATATACTCGTTTTGCTTGAATTGTGAATGTATCATAGTAAAAAAAAATAAGGCTGAATTCAAATTGAATTAGCCTTATTTCTTCTATCTCGGTCCACAACCACAGCTTGCGGGATCCTTAGTTCGTACACCCACTTTGTTTTTGGTGATTTCCTTTTTTATGTCGCAGCCATCGCAGTCGCCACAAGGCGAACTGTCTTTCTTGCGAATATTCTTTACTACAGCGTAAACTGAGTAGCCAATAGCAAGTACAATAATTATCAGAACGATTATATTTTGAAGCATTGAGTCTTATTTTTTATTTCAGGTTTAGAAAAACAAACTTCCTATTTGATAAGAGGCAAATGCCACCACCCAGGCAATGGCAGTGGTGTACACCATTGTAAACACAGCCCATCCCCAGCTTGATTCTTTTTTAATAGCCGCGATAACCGCCACGCAGGGGAAGTAAATCAGTACAAAGAGCATAAATCCAAAGCTAACCAAAGGCGTAAACACCGCTTGCCCTTTAAACTCTCCTTTGTTGTGAGTCTGTTCTTTTATTTTCTCTTTAAGTGACCCCGAACCGGCATCAGCCTGCGGGTCGGCCTGATAAAGAATACCCATGGTGCTTACTACTATTTCTTTGGCCGCCAAGCCGGTGATAATGCTTACACCCATTTTCCAGTCGAAGCCCAAGGGACGAATAACCGGTTCGATGGCGTGTCCAAGTTGGCCAATATATGATTTTTCCTGACGCTCCGATTCCTTGCTCATCTCCAGTTGCGTCACTTTCTGGTCCTTATCGGAAGTTTGCAGTTGGTTGTTTGTTTTCAAAACGGAGATTTGAGCATCATAGTTGGTACTGTAGTCGATATGGCGGGGAAAATAGCCTAACGCCCAAATCAATATAGAAGCCAACAGAATGACATTCCCCATTTTCTTGAGGTATTGTTGCCCTTTGTGCCACATGTGCAGACTGGTATTCTTTAAGGTAGGAATACGGTAGGGTGGCAATTCCATTACAAAAGGAACTTCTTTTTTGGCAAATACCACTCGTTTCATAATCAAAGCGGTGGTTACAGCCAACAAGATACCTATCAGATAAATCGTAAACAGTACCAGCCCCTGATTCTGTGGAAAAATGGCTGAAATCAACAGCACATACACCGGCAAACGCGCACTACACGACATAAAGGGTGTGATAATCATAGTCAGGATTCTGTCCTTTTTATTATCCAGCGTGCGGGTAGCCATGATAGCTGGCACATTACAGCCAAATCCCATCACTAACGGAATAAATGATTTGCCATGTAAGCCTATTTTATGCATCAGTTTATCCATGATAAAAGATGCACGCGCCATATACCCGGTATCTTCCATCAACGAGATAAAGAAAAACAGTATCATGATGTTCGGCAAAAATATAATCACCCCTCCTACTCCACCAATAATACCATCCACCAGCAAATCGCGCAAAGCGCCTGGTGACATTACATTCTGCAACCATTGTCCGAGCATCTGAACGCCCGAGTCTATCCATTCCATTGGAAAACTGCCAAGCGTAAAGGTAGCCTGAAACATCAACCACATCAGAAACAAGAAAATAGGAAAACCCCATACTTTATGAGTCAAAAGGTCATCCAATTCACGTTTCAACTTGTACTTATCTTTCTTCGGCTCGCGATAGGTTTCTTTCATTGCCCCATCAATAAACCCATATTTTGCATCGGTGATGATGGTTTCGGAACCTTCGCCGTATTCTTTCTCCAACTCAGCAATAGTGCTTTTGGTAAGCGTTTTAATCTGTTCAAAGTTGCCGTATTCCTTTAGTTGTACGAGTGTTGTTTTATCCGTTTCCAACAGTTTTATAGACACATATCTCGACGAAAGCTTATCGGTAATCTTTGGATTCTTCCAAATTTCATCCTGTATTTTTCGGATAGCCGTTTCGATAAGCGGTCCATAGTTGATATGAATATGGCGTACACTAGGGTCACGATCCTCATACACATCCGTCAGTTTTTTGAACAGATCATCCACACCAATACCTTTTGAAGCCACCGTAGGAATGATAGGTATTCCAAGCATTTCGCCCAACGCATCATAGTCGAACTTCACGCCCCGTTTCTCCAACTCATCATACATATTCAAGGCGATAACCACCTTTATATTCATATCAATAAGCTGTGTGGTCAGGAACAGATTACGTTTCAGGTTAGACGAATCGACAACATTGATAACAATATCGGGCATTTTCTCCATGATGTGCGTTCTCACATACAATTCCTCCGGCGAGTATTCGGTAATGGAATACGTACCCGGTAAATCCACAATTTTGAACGTATAACCATCCTTCTTCAGCATGGCTTCTTTCGCATCCACCGTTACACCGCTATAATTCCCAACCCGCTCGTGCGATCCGGAAGCAAAATTGAACAAGGTAGTTTTTCCGCAATTAGGATTTCCAACCAAAGCCACATTTATCACTTTTCCTTTTTCGAGCGCAGAAACCTTCATGGTATTTTCATCAATAGTACCTTCAAATTTCACTTCCGATAAATGCTTGGCATCTTCAATAGAAACTACCTCTACCAATTCAGCTTCACTTCTACGCAGCGAAACTTTATACCCCATAATTTCATATTCTACAGGATCTTGCAAAGGTGCATTCTTAATCACAATCACCTTCTCACCTTTCACAAAACCCATTTCGGTAATGCGTTTGCGAAAAGCTCCATGGCCAAGCACCTTTGTGATAATGGCCTCATCTCCAGTTTTAATATCCGAAAGATATGTATTGTTTGTTGTCATCTTGTATAATAATTTGACGAATTAAAGCACTCTAAAATTGCTAAGTAGCATTAAAAATTCACACCCAATCGTAAAAATCCTACCAGGGCATTATCCAGTTTTGTTTTCGTTCCTGCCGGATTGATAACATACTGAATATCGGGACGTAAGTATATATGTGTATTTAGTTCTAACCGATAGGTAAGCTCCAGCGTTGTTTCACTTCCCACACTGCTATGATCTACTCCTGCATACGCAATTGCAATCCCGAATTGATCGTCCGGTCGTGCGGCAATCAGTCCTTTGGCATTCACCCCCAGACTGTAATAGTGATTGTGATTATTCAAACTCTTCGGGCTCAATCCTATTTGCGAAAAAACTGCCCATTCATCACTAATTTGCTGATCACCTACAAAGTAAAAACCTCTGTTCTTTTGCTCAACATCAATCGTATCATTGTGCTCATGAAAGTAGGCACCCAACTTATAATGCCCCTTTTTCCCTGCAATTAAGCTCTTGTTAATTTGCAACTCGGTCACTGCCAGAAAGCCCTGATTTTTATTTAGTTTCCAGTGAATATTGTAAGGATTAACTTCAAAATCGTCGGGCGTACCATCAAAAACAGCACTTTCCCACAAAAACGTATCCGAAATTCGCCACGAAACATTTGCTCCCAGCGCTGTTAGCGGAAAAATGGGTACGGATATATTATCAGCAATGCTCGAGTGGATTCCAAACGAACTATTTGTGAATAAACCACCGTACTCGCTTGTGGCAAAGTCGGCATTCAAATCCTGTAAACCCAGCGTTACATCTACTTTTCCGAGACTTTGTTTGTACCACAGTTCGTAGAGAAAAGTCAGATTTCCCGCTTCGATATTCGAAACTCCCTGAAAATCGCCTACTAAATTTGCCGAAGGCTGACCTCCATGGGTATTTCCCACAGTGGCAAATAAATGTCCCCCTTTCCACAATCCGGCTGCTTCGGTATCGAATCCTGCCCGTATATTCAGTAAACCAAGATAGGTTGTCCCCTTTTTTATACCGCCATCGAAATTACTAACCACATCGCCAACATACGAAAAGTTGGCTGTAAATGCAGATACTTTTTTTGAACTATCTACCTGTGCCTGCAATAACATGGAACTAAGCAGCATCACTGAAATCAGAAATTTATACCTTACTTTCATTAGAAACATTTTTATTGTTTGATAACGATACAAAAGTACTATCATAGCATCAACTAATATATCCCCATTAATGCTGATAATACCTGTTGGAGCTAACTACAAATAGGTATTAAAGTATTTTCAATCCGGGTTCTGAAACAATCAATCAATTTACAAAAGCATATTCTTTTTAATCTCTTCGAGTTCAATTAACTTATTAACAATAGCATATATCGTAAGCCCGGCAGTACTATGAATTTCCAGCTTTCTGGCAATATTTCGTCGGTGCGAAATAACTGTATGGGTAGACAGAAAAAGTTCCTGAGCAATTTCCTTGTTCGTAAGTCCTTTCACCACACAAACAACAATCTCTTTCTCGCGAATACTCAGCGAGTTGTTCTCTTCTGACGTATCGTTAGTAGTCGATTCAACCAATTTTTCCAACTTGGCTTGTAATTGCTCCACACTATCGTAGATACTAATACTATCATCATAGTTGCGCAGCAAAGCCGCATCCACGCTCGAGTGCAGCAATGCCAAACAACTCAATTTAGGATTTGCAGTTTCTTCTTTTAGTTTAGCAACATCGAAATGTCCCCAAAATGTAGGATTGATAATTAAAATATCAGGTTTATTGTTGCGTAGATAGTTGACAAGTAAATCGATAGAAACGATTTCGAAGGGCTGGATACGAAATTCGGGAATACGCTTCAATGCCACGGTGAGTCCGCTTCGGATAATGACCGAAGGCTCTGCAATAGCTATTTTTAGCAGTTCCTTATTCATCGTGTAGCTAATTTTTTCTCTATGGCCTCTATAGCCGGTGCGAACAGATAGTCTTCCACCTTATTGTGTGAAGCAATATCAATTTCGCACGACAAAATATCGAACAAAACATCCGTAAGTAAATGATTGCTACCATTATCCGGGTAATACTTTATAATTATATTTTTCAGTTCCTCCAGTTTCGAATCAATCTCATTGTGCCTATGCTGAAAAATTGAAATGCTATATTTTGCATCTCTCTTTCCCTCAACTAGCTTTAAAGCATATTGAAATACAATATCATTTTCGTATTGCATATGCTTTTGAACTTCCAACACATATTCATCAAAAAACTTTGTGAAGATAAGTCCGTAAGGTAAGTTCTGATTAGGCTGATTCACAGCTTCGAGCAATTTAACGCGAATGGAGGGTAATTTAAAATTGAGGAAGTAGTTGTGAGCACTTTTCAGATAATCAATAACGGTTTCAATGGAGATATCATCGGTATCATTCTCTATTTCAAAATTATCTTCCGAGATAAAATTAACCACTGCCAAAAAAGTATTGCAATGAATTCCTGCAGATTGGCAAACCTCGCTTATAGTTTTATCGCCAAAACCCAAGGGTATTCCGAACCGACTTATCACAAGCAGCAGCGAGTGATCACAGATAATCAAATCACTCATTTTTACATTTGCCGAAAATTTATGTTTCCTTTGCATACCCTTTTTGTTTGTCGATAAATAATGTTCGATAACGCTGCTTTTGCGGTAAAAAAGAATGGATATTAGTTACGAACTCCCCGTTTTTTTAATTTTGCCACAAAGATACTTATTTATAATGATTCTAAAGACCGAAAGTTCATAAATATTTAAATAATGACGGGTCAAAATCAAAAAAACAGCAACAAAACGCCATTTAAAAAAGAATGGCTAACTTTGCACCTCAAAACAAGATTAAAATTTCGCTCAAAATGCATTTTAACAACCCAAAAAAGATTGCCTTCATTTTGCTTTGCTATACACTGTATATCCCTTTTGCACATGGGCAAAAAGAATTAAAGTTCATTGATAAATCGGTGTGCACAGGCAGAAGAACTGTAGAAAACAGAAACATCACTGCTATTATTGTGCATTCTACCTACAACAGTGACGGTGGAGAAAAATACGATATCGACCTTATCATCAAACAGTTTTCGCGTTATAGAGTAAGTTCACATTATGTGATTGGACGCGATGGTGTCATCTATCGACTGGTAAAAGAAAAAGATGTGGCTTTTCATGCAGGCAAAAGCCAATTACCGAATGGACAAACAGGTCTGAACTCGCGATCGATAGGCATCGAGCTGATGACCTCGAAAGAGGAAGCACCAACCGAACAGCAAATTAAGTCGTTAACCATACTTGTAAATGACATAAAAAAGCGATACAAAATTGAATACATTCTTCGCCACAGCGACATAGCCCCCAACCGCAAAACAGACCCATGGAATATGGATTGGGACGGATTTCTGCAGGGAATTAAGTAGTTAGATAGTTACGAGTTGAGCTACAGTACTTATTTGAACAATGTATTGAATTAAAGAAAAATGAAAAAGACTATCAATGATTATTGCAATCAGAGATAGTCTTTTGTATTTTAAGAGATCACAAACTTTCTAGTTCGCAGATTCAAACTGTTCTAAGAACCGGACATCATTTTCGGAGAACAAACGTAAATCCTTTACCTGATATTTAAGGTTAGTGATACGCTCCACTCCCATTCCAAAGGCATAACCCGAATATACTTTCGAATCAATGCCGCAGTTTTCCAGCACATTAGGATCAACCATACCGCAACCAAGGATTTCAACCCAACCGGTATGCTTGCAGAACGGACAACCTTTACCACCACACAAGTTACACGAAATATCCATCTCGGCGCTTGGCTCTGTAAATGGGAAATACGATGGTCGCAAGCGAATTTGAGTTTCTGCACCAAACATTTCTTTTGCGAAATACATCAGAGCTTGTTTCAAGTCGGCAAATGATACATCTTTATCAATGTACAACCCTTCCACCTGGTGGAAAAAGCAGTGCGCACGGTACGAAATAGCTTCGTTACGATAAACACGACCCGGGAATAATTTGCGAATCGGTGGTTTCTGCTGCGTCATAATGTGCGACTGTACAGACGAAGTGTGCGTACGTAACAATACATCAGGGTTTTGCTCGATAAAGAAGGTGTCCTGCATATCACGTGCCGGATGTTCCGGAGCAAAGTTTAAAGCACCAAACACATGCCAGTCGTCCTCAATTTCGGGTCCTTCGGCAATGGTAAAACCAATACGCGAGAAGATTTCAATAATCTCGTGTTTAACCAACGAAAGCGGGTGGCGCGTTCCCAATTTAACAGGATCGGCAGTACGTGTTAAGTCTGATTTTTGATCAGAAGTCGAAGACCCTGCAAATGACTCTTTCAATTCATTAAATTTGTCCTGAGCGGCATTTTTGAGTTCATTCAGCATTTGACCAACTTCGCGTTTGTCCTCGTTGGCAACATTTCTAAAATCGTTGAAAAGTGCCGACACTTCGCCTTTTTTACTCAAATACTTAATACGAAGCGCTTCCAATTCATCCTGATTAGAGGCAATTAGTTGGTTCACTTCTTCCAACAACTGATTTATTCTATTTTTCATTTCTTTATCATGAGAAAGGACGTATTCAGAACAATATTTCTGTCATACAGCCATTTAAATATTGGTTTACAGACTGGCTTATCAGCCTATTTGACTACAAAAGTAATCAATTTTCCACAAAGTTCAGTCCTGTTTAAAAAAATATGAGTTCAATTCCTTTTTTGTCTGAATTTTAGCTTATATTTGTCAAACGCAAAAAAAAATGGGTATGCAGATTAAAAATACACTTCAATTTTTAAACGAATTGAAAATCAATAACAACCGGGAATGGTTTGCCGAAAACAAAGGCTGGTACGATAAAGTACGATTAGAATTTGAACAAATAAGTAAGGATTTAATTGTAGAAATTTCCAAATTTGATGACGAAATAAAACACGTAGAAGTGAAGGATTGCGTCTTCAGAATATACCGCGACACCCGCTTTTCGCACGATAAAACTCCATACAAAACTCATTTTGGAGTATATATAGCCACTCAGGGCGGACGTAAAAGCCAACGTGCCGGTTATTACCTCCATCTCGACCCTGCAGGGTGTTTTATAGGTGCCGGAGTTTGGTGTCCGGAATCCAACTTGCTGAAAGCACTTCGCCAAAGTGTTTATGACAATATTGAAGAACTGAATGCGATTCGATCGGAAAGTAACTTTGCTAAGTATTTCACTACATTTTTTGAAGAAGACAAGCTTAAAACCGTCCCAAAAGGTTTTCCGAAAGATTTTCCGGAAGCTGAATTGCTAAAGTTGAAACACTATTTAGTTGAATATAAACTAGACGATTTAATTGAAGAAGAACAATTTGTTCAGAAAGTAGCAGAGGTTCTGAAACATGTGCATCCATTTAATCAGTTTCTGAATTACACGGTAGACGAAGTAATGGGCTATTGAAAAAACAAACCAACTTAAAACAACCACATATTTTACACAAGATGATTTTAGATACATTAGAAAACAGCGGATTGTACGAATCAATCCATCCCCGCTTTAAAAAAGCATTCGACTATTTGAAAAATACTGACTTAGTAGCTCTCCCATTCGGAAAGATAGAACTCGCAGGCGCAAGTCTGGTTGTCAATGTTGTTGAAATTACAGGAAAGACAGCCGATGCTGCAAAAATGGAAACGCATAACAAGTTCATCGACATTCAGGTACCCATTGGCAAGACAGAAACTATGGGTTGGATATCAGGAAGTAAACTGACTGAAGTTACGGAAGCCTATAATGCCGACAAAGATGTTAGCTTCTTTGCAAACAAAGCATCTAATTTTATTAACGTTCAGCCATTTGAATTTGCTATATTTTTCCCTGAAGATGGGCATCAACCCGGTATTGCGGAAGGAACCTACAAAAAGATTATCGTAAAGATAATGGTATAAATAGTTGTACCATTATCTTTATACTTCTATCTGAAACAGCGGTTGCATAAACTATGTAGCCACCGTTTCAGTGCATCTCTCAACCTCAAAAGTTTAACTGAAAAAACAAGTACATGAAAGATCTAGCCATACTCAAATCCGATCCATGGTTGGCACCTTACGCCAATGCTATTAATGGACGTTACGAATATTTTGAAAGTATTGAGAAGAAATTAGTTGTAGATGGTCAAACGCTTTCAGATTTTGCATCCGGCTATCTGTACTTTGGCTTGCATCGTCTTACCGACGGATGGGTTTTTAGAGAATGGGCACCGAATGCGACTGCTATATTTTTGATTGGAGATTTCAACAATTGGCAGCGACGCCCTGATTATCAATTAAAAAAGCTTCAGAACGGCATATGGGAAATACGCTTACCCGATTTTGCCATGGCACATTCGCAACTTTACAAATTGCTCGTTGAATGGGAAGGTGGAAGTGGCGAGCGCATTCCGGCATGGGCACGCAGAGTAGTACAAGATGATACTACAAAGATTTTTAGCGCGCAGGTTTGGAATACTTTTCAGCCCTACGTATTTAAAAACACAGATTTCAAGCCTCAAACCGAACCACTTTTGATTTACGAATGTCACATTGGTATGTCGAGTTCCGAAGAGAAAGTGTCCAATTACAATGAATTCAGAACTACGGTTTTACCACGCATTGCTGCTGATGGTTACAACTGTATTCAAATAATGGCTATTCAGGAACATCCTTACTATGGCTCATTTGGCTATCATGTCTCCAGCTTTTTTGCAGCTTCCTCCCGCTTTGGAACGCCCGAAGAACTGAAACATTTAATTGACGAAGCGCATGGCATGTGCATTTCCGTTATCATGGATATTGTTCATTCACACGCCGTCAAAAACGAAGTGGAAGGCTTAGGCCGTTTTGATGGTACTCCTTATCAGTATTTCCATGGTGGATCGCGCCGCGAACATCCGGCGTGGGATTCACTTTGCTTTGATTATGCCAAACCATCGGTACTTCACTTTTTACTTTCCAACTGTAAATTCTGGTTAGAAGAGTATAAATTTGATGGCTTCCGATTTGATGGTGTAACATCGATGTTGTACCGTAGTCATGGTCTGGGCGAGGATTTCACCGGTTATGAATCATATTACAACATGAACCAGGATGGAGATGCAATTTGCTATCTGACACTAGCCAACAAATTGATTCACGAAGTAAATCCAAACGCGATAACTGTTGCCGAGGAGGTTAGCGGAATGCCGGGACTAGCAACGAAAGTAAATGAAGGAGGCCTGGGATTCGATTATCGAATGGCAATGGGAATTCCGGATTTCTGGATCAAGTTGATAAAAGAAGTAAAAGACGAAGACTGGAAAGTAGGTCATATCCTTTGGGAGCTGACCAACAGACGTGCCGATGAAAAAACAATTAATTATGCCGAAAGTCACGACCAAGCCTTAGTTGGCGATAAAACGCTAATTTTCAGATTAGTGGATGCAGACATGTATTGGCATATGCAACGTAATGACAGCACCTTACTGGTAGACAGAGGAGTAGCATTACACAAAATGATACGCTTGATAACCGCAACAACTATTAACGGTGGTTATCTGAACTTTATGGGCAATGAATTCGGACATCCGGAATGGATTGATTTCCCTCGCGAAGGAAACGGTTGGTCGCATAAATATGCACGCCGTCAATGGGATTTGGTTGATAATGAAGACTATTTGTACAATGCGCTGGGTCTATTTGACAATGCAATGATAGGATTGATTAATTCAG
Source organism: uncultured Paludibacter sp. (assembly GCA_963664445.2). GTDB lineage: Bacteria > Bacteroidota > Bacteroidia > Bacteroidales > Paludibacteraceae > Paludibacter. Next base: position 743,193 of record CAXXUM010000005.1, on the reverse strand, counting down.
TTCCAAAATTCAACACTACTTCCATTCAACAACTATGGGATAAAGAAGACGATCAGGTAATAGCCTACCAACGTGGCGATCTGATTTTTGTTTTCAACTTCAATGGAACCAAGTCGTTTACCGACTATGGAATTTTGGCTGACAAAGGGGCGTATAAAATCATTTTGAATACCGATGAAACTAAATTTGGAGGTTTTAATCTGATTGATGAAACAGTAACTCATCTAACCTCAAAAACTCCAAAGGAACCATCAGGAAAAGAATGGTTAAATATATATATTCCTGCACGTACAGCACTTGTATTGAAGAAACAATAACGAAAAATTCATTTTATCTTTAATTTAAAAGCCGTCCATCTGATAACAGATAGACGGCTTTTTTCATTATCAAAACAGAGCAGATTCTAATTGATCTTTGTCAATCGCACATAATCCAACATTGCCTGATTTATCTCTAGATTCATATTTTCATTTTCGGGCATAAATGCAAGTTTCAAAGCATGTTTACCTGCATTTAATCGAACTTGTACTGCATTGCTAAATCCCCAAATGGACCATTCGTTGGTTCCGCGATGTGGAAAGATCTGAGCTTCTAAGCGGTTATTATCTACAAAAAGCGTTCGGATGGCGCACTTATTCTCCGTATTTATCGGACCGTTACCGTTCGCATAACGCCAGTCGATAGAATACAATCCATCAGTTGCCACTTCAATATCAAGACTAACAACACGATTTACGGTTCTACTTATCTCTACAAAACCCGCTCCTGAGAAATTCCTGTAAGGCAATGAAGATGGAGATAAAACCTTCTCAACTTCTACCGTTTTTGTATCAGCCGAAGGATAAACCGAAACCGGTTCGCTGGCAAACGAGCTTAATCCATTTTTTGTTATTGCTACTACCTGAAATTCGCCTTTTTCTGCATCTGAAATATCAACCGAAGTCGCTGAAGTCATTTTCCAACTCTTTCCATTTTTCAGAACCTGATAGTTACTCACTCCATCGATTGGCAACCATGTAAGTTTTCCTTTCTCAAACGTAACGATTGGCATGAGCGGTGTAAACTCATTCTTCACCAAATGAATCGATTGATTTTCAAATTCGCTATTAGCCATCACAATTTTCACTTTATGCTTTCCAGTTAGCGTGGCAGGAACGATGGGCATCTTTTGAACCTTTCCATCTAAACTAAAGGTAGCTATCCGGTTACCAAAACCCTTTAACTCTATATCCAACACAGCTCTCCGATATTTGAAATTATCCAGTTTTCGATTGGCGTTCATTACTTTTGGCACAAAGGGCTGAAATTTCAGGTTGTTTTCCTCAAACCGAATGCCAAAAAGAACTTTGTGAATGATGCTGATATTACCAGACAAACTCCAGAGCATATTGCTCGAATTGATTTCTGTTCCCGCAAAATCCCCATTGTCGGCCACAAAGTTTTCCTTATTCGTCAGGAACATAGCCGCAGCCCGATAAATGGATGCAATGCTGTGCACTACACTTTTTTCGTTGCCGGTTTTTGCACCTGCCCACATCCAATACGTCTGTACAAAAGGCCAGACAGCATTGTTGTGGTAAGGAGGGATATCACCTATTTGCGGATAAATACACGGAATACCATAATCGACCACCGGAGTATGCTCAACAACCTGTTTCTGACGAGCCCGATCGGCAATGTCAAACACAACCGTCAATGCTTCGCCCAATGCTTCGGAACGAGGTGACAGAATTTCAGAATCTCTACCGTAAAGGTATTGACCATAATAATTCTTTTCCGGAATCCAGAAATGAGTATTAATGGAAGATTTTATTCTTTCAGCAATTTCATGATATTTTTGTCCTGACAGTTTATCATTCATCAATTCAGCCATACGTCCGGCCACCGTCAAAGCGCGATAATGCACTGCATTTGTTCCGAGATTCTTACTTGAATAAATATCGGCAGGCTGCATCCAACGCGGATAAGTTTGTTCACGCCAATCGAGGAATGACGATTCTCCTTTTACCAACCCTGTTTTAGTGTCGTGATCTACCATAATATCATCCTCAATGGAGTTTTTGATAACAGGGTACACTTTCTTCAACCAATCTTTATCTCCGGTGACTTTGTATATCTCCCAAGCAGCGACCGCCCAAATCATACGATCCGTCGAAGCCGGCCATGCGCCACCGGTTCCAGTATCCTGAATAATGCGTCCGTTGGCATTTACCTTACGCATCAGGCTGTTTTGAGACACTTTCGGTTGCATGTACGCCATGGAGAGAATAATGCTGTAGCTGACGTCACGCGTCCACACACCCGGCCATTCAATACCCGTGCGTAACGTGCTGTCCTTTTCAATGGCTTTCTCCATTTCTTCCACCGACATGTTGTAGATGGCATTTTCCAATAGATTTGGCGTGCTCAGTTGTGGAAATGCTGAGATATCTTTGGTAAGCTTCCAGCTTTTAGCAGTACCGTGAGCTTCCGTTTTAGGACTTTGATAATCGGACTGGATTTCAGCGGACGACAAAGCAGTAGCCGTATACTTTCCTTGTACAACACGCGTATCAGAGACACTGAACGTGTTGGATTGATAGATCGTATGCTTGGTTTGAGCCAGTAAAGCAGTATTCATACTGCAACAGAACCCTAAAAATACAACTATTTTATATTTCATCTGAATTAGATATTAGGTGATTTTTATATAGACATCTCAAATATACAGAATTATGTTGCTCCTGAGTTATAATTGCGAACAAAAAAGGGAACAGCGTATACTATTCCCTTTCTGTATTACGCATTAGCTAAACAACAAAAATCATTTTTTCTTTTGATATTTCCATTTCAAACTAATGGCCGTGTTGTTTAGATCAAAAGCAACACTCTGTGTCTTTTTATTATCCGAAATTTTAAGTTCAGTTGCTCCATTTCGAACTGAACTGATAGCATCGAATCCGTGCAGTATCAAACATACTTTTTTAAATTGTCCGGCAAAATCACCTTTTTTATCTGACAAAGTCAACTCATTCTTCATTGGATCGAAGCTAATTGTTCGTTCATACGATGCACCGTTTTCATAATTATATGTCGTACCATCATCTTCGTAGTAAAGCATTTTAGTAGCTTTTGAACCGGCAAAAACGTGTAGTTTCAAGGTATCTCCTGCGCTCTCGGTGGTATTCTGAACAGTATTTTGCATAGGAATAATAGCTCCTTCAGCGGCAAAAACCGGTAAGTCGTTTAGCGGTGAAGTTACGTGATAATCTTTACCTCCTTCAAGAACTTCATCATTGGAAAATCGATACCAACGACCCTTTGGCAAATATACACGGGTGTAGTTGTCGGTACTGCGGGCAGGACAAACAAGCAATCCATCTCCAAACATATATTGATTTTCGAAGTCGCGATTGTAAATACTTTCGTCATTCGTATAATCAATAGCCAATGTGCGTACAATCGGTAATCCGGTTCGCGAAGCTAACAACGCGTTAGAATAAATGTACGGCATTAGTTGGTAACGCAAATTCAGATAATTGCGCACAATATCCTGATAGTCTTTAGGTAATACCCAGGGTTCGCGATAATTTAAATCTACGGCACTATGATTGCGATAAAAAGGCGTAAATGCACCTAGCGACATCCAGCGAACCATAAGTTCTTTAGTTGGTTCGCCCATAAATCCACCAACATCGGGACCAGCGAATGAGAAACCGGCAAGTCCAAGATTAGCTACTAATTTAGCACTAAGCAACATGTGGTCATCCGAAGCAAAATTATCACCGGTCCAAATAGTTGAATAACGTTGTCCACCGGAGAATGTAGCTCTGGTAATTGTCAAAGGTCGATGCCCGTTCATCAATTTCTTTGTTCCTTCGTAAGTGGAGCGCACCATCTGCATTCCAAAAATATTATGTCCTTCTTTGATAGTTGTCTTGTTTCCTTCGAAACCAAATTCAACCATATCAGGAATTTTCTGCCCCCAGGTAGCAGGTTCGTTCATGTCATTCCAAAAACCCTCCACTCCTTTACTAGTAAGTGCCGAGAATTTTTCGCCCCACCAGGTACGAACTTCCGGACGTGTAAAATCTGGAAAATGTGACCGCCCCGGCCATACTTTTCCAACATAAGGTTGTCCGTTAGGATACGAAAGGAAATATTTGTTCTTGATTCCTTCGTCGTAAGCCGAGTAACCTTTTTCTACTTTTAAACCCGGGTCCACAATCACAGCCAGGTGAAAGTTCATTCCTTTTAATGTGTTTATAGTTTTTTCGGGTTGAGGATAGTACTCAGGATTCCATGTAAATACTTTATAATTATCCATGTAGTGAATATCCAGATAAAGCACATCGCAAGGGAACTTTTTTTCACGGAATGTCTGCGCAACGCTCAACAATTCTTTATCGGGATAATAGGTGTACCGACATTGCTGATAGCCAAGGCTCCACAGCGGTGGTAATTTGGGACGACCCGTCAGCCAGGTGTATTCTTCAATCACATTACGAACCGAATCGCCGGCAAAGAAATAATAATCCATCTCGCCACCCACGGCACCAAAATGAGACATTTCATCATCCGTAGAAGCGCCAAAACTAAAAGTACTTTTGTAGGAGTTATCGAAGAAAATTCCATAGGCCATTCCATCGTGAATTCCCATATAGAAAGGGATGGTAGCATAAAGCGGATCTTTATCAAGACCATAAGCCGGAACATCTGAGTTCCAGTTTTCGTAAGCCATGCTTCGTTTGTTCAACGGTCCGGTTTTTTCGCCCAATCCGATAAATTTTTCTTTCTCAAACATCTGTTTGTAGCAGGTGACATCGCTACCAAGCCATGTCATACCAAAACTTGGATCATCGGCATTAATCAATTTACCTTCGGGCGTGTAGAAACTCACACGTACTGGTGTTTTGGTGATTTCAATTTTCAAAGCCGTTGTCTTCAACACCAGTTTAGAACCTTCGTCAACCACACTTGCAAATTTTCCTTCAGCTTGTTTGTCAACTGCATACGAAAAAGCGCGTAACGGTTTGTCTTTGTAGGCTCTTACACGAATAATATCATCTCTGAAGGCAGTAATCTGAACAAAAGCATTATTAGCCTCAATTGAAATCAGATTATTTTCCTGTTTAAATGTTTTTAAATCGCCTATTGATACAGAAGTTTGCGACCAAACAGACAATGGCAACAAAATTAAACAAACCAGTGGAATCAGTAATCTTTTCATGAATTAATTTATTATTTTAAATAGAATATAAACATCAGTATACAATAAATACGACGAGAGCCTCAAAATATTCGATTAGCTATTTATCAAAAACACAGGCAAATTGCAATGATTTTTTAATTTGAATACAAAACTAATCAAATTCCATATAAACGGACTGAGTAGTTGCAGTGGTTTTGGTTATTCTCAGCGCAAACGTTTGTTGTCATTCTAATTTCAATTATTACGATACAAACATAAAAACAATTCTTGGCAATACAGCATCCATGCTTTCTCTAAAAAAAGGAGAGATTTACAATCGCACTATTTGCAGGCTTGTAAATCTCTCGTCCAACAACCATAAAAAACCAATCTATTCGTTTATTTTGCAGCCAATCTGATAGTCATGGCAGCTCCGCCACTCGACGCTAATTTTTGTTTTAAAACGGTCTTACTTGTCACAACAACATTTCGTATTTGGTAACTCTGCGGATTTTTATCCCAACTGGCATCTTTGCCATCTTCGTAAATGGTTACATTATATTTTTCCCCTTCGGGCAAGAATGAAAATGAAATAGTTGACGTACGGGGATTTTCATCTGTAATTGCACCCAAAAACCACTCGTCCTTTCCTTTTGCTTTGCGCGCAACAGTGATATAATCGCCCGGTTCGGCTTCGAGATACCAACTATTATCCCAATCTACAGCCACATCTTTGATGAACTGAAATGCATCTTTGAATCGTTCGTAGTTTTCGGGTAAATCGGCTGCCATTTGCAATGGGCTCGACATAGTTAGATAAAGTGCCAATTGTTTAACCAAAGTGGTATGCACTTTTTGATCATTTTTAGACCCTTTGTAATAACTCAAATCTCCCTGGAAGATACCCGGTGTATAATCCATTGGTCCACCCATCAAACGAGTAAAAGGTAAAATAGTGGTATGATCAGGATCATTTCCACCCATCGATTCGAACTCAGTACCACGAGCCGATTCTTGTGCTATCCAGTTAGGATAGGTGCGACATAAGCCCGTTGGACGAACAGCTTCATGACTGTCAACCATAATTTTCTTTTCAGCAGCACGCTCAACCACGTGAATATAATGATCGTTCATCCATTGCGAAGAATGATACTCGCTGCGCGGAACAATGTAACCCACATAACCTGTTTTTACCGATTTATACCCATTGGCATTCATATAATCGAAAGCCTTATCCATCTCCTTGTCATAATCAGCTGCATTGGAAGCTGTTTCGTGGTGCATGATAATTTGAACTCCTTTTTGTGCAGCATAATCGCGCAATTCGGCCATATTAAAATCGGGATAGGGTTTTGTAAATTCAAATTGTTTATCCTTACGATAAGAACCCCAATCTTCCCAACCTTCGTTCCAACCTTCCACTAACACTCCCTGAATACCATTAGCCGCAGCAAAATCGATATATTTTTTTACGTTTGCAGTATTGGCTGGGTGACGTTTGTTAGGAGTAAGTTTCGAATAATCGGTAACTCCCGGCTTTGCACTATAATAATCGCTGTAGGCCCAAGTTTTATCAGTTCCGATAAACATTTCCCACCAAACTCCAACAAATTTCATAGGTTTAATCCACGAAGTATCTTCAATCTTTGTAGGTTCATTTAAATTCAGAATTGTTTGAGAAGCCAGAATATCGCGGGCGTCATCGCTCACAATAACGGTGCGCCATGGTGACTGGCAAGGCGCTTGCAGATACCCTTTTTTACCTAATTTATCGGGAGTTAAGTGGGCGCTTAACGAAAACGTTTTATCATTTACGTTCAACAGCATAGCCGAATAATGAACCAGAGCCGCTTCGTGTATATTGATGTACAAGCCATCTTTGCTTTTGAGCATCAAAGGAGTTTGAACCGTCAAACCCGGTGCAAAGGTCTCAGCAGGTTTAATTCGAGTGGCACGCACCATCTTTGTTTTAATTTCGGAAAGTGGTGCAGTAGTATAAGGGAACTCATTGGTATCATAATCGCCCGGAATACAGAATGCTTTGTGATCGCCGGTCAGATTAAATTCGGTAAGTTCATCCAGTATCGTGAAGTAATTAAGATTTCTCTGTTCTGGAAACTCATATCTGAATCCTACTCCATCATCGAAAAGTCGAAAGCGAACAACCAGCACTCGGTTATATTGATTCTTTTGAGTGAGCTGAACCATTAGTTCATTATACTGATTTCGAACTACTTTATAATTTCCCCAAACCGGATTCCATGTTTGATTAAAAGCAGAACGAACCGTATCGGTTACAGCAAATCCATCCGCCAACGAAAGTCCTTCGGCTTCAATTCCTAGTTTGCTGGGTGTGATAACCGCTTTGTTTTTAAAGTTCAATTCGTATTTTGGGATTCCTTTATCGAGCGTAAACCGGAGCTGCAATTTTCCATTCGGAGACACAAGCACCTGAGAATAAGTCAAAGTGGTTATTAGCAATAAAAATGCTACAAGTATTTTCTTCATTGTTTAATTAATTTTTATTTGGGATAATATTAACAAAAGTACATGTCTACTAACACTGTTTCATTTTTTGAGAACTAAATATGAATAAGGAGCTAAAGTAAGTTGAGTTGTCAACGAAACGGTAGTATTGGTAAATGCATCCGTCCATTGACTATTCGCCATTCCCGCGGGCAGTGTAAAGCTATTGCCGGTGTTCCGAAGATTACAAACGACAAAAACAGTCTCGGTACCCGAAGCTTTTGTAAATGCACACACATTACTGTTGCTGTACGACACCAGGGTGCCGCGCCGAATAGCAGTGCTGCTGTTTCTAAATGCAAGAATCTTTTTGTATTCCGCCACCATTGCTTTATTCAGCGTCCAGTCGATAGCTGTCCCCGTGAATGGGAATGTCAACCGATAGGGTGTACCCACTTCTTGTCCATTGTAAATCATCGGTACCCCTTTCATGAAAGCCGCCACAACAAATGCAGTCACCGATCCCGTACTTCCTCCAAATAAATCGAGTGCCGTACCGTCAGAACTATTCACATCATGGTTGGTGATGTATCTGACCACCATATTGCTTTCACCGGCATTCGCATATTCCGTTGTATTCAGATTGTCGAAATTAGTGACAGGCTGATTATTGCTGAAAACAGTCTTCATCTGATCGTAAAAACGGAATCCGAAGGTATAATTAAATCCAGAGGCAAAGTGATCGGCACGGGTTCCTTCGGCCATCATCAAAAGTTTATGAGTGGATATTTTACGAAGCGTATCAATAGCTTGTTTCCAAAAATCAGCCGGTGGACCATCAGCATAATCGCATCTAAAACCATCGCAATTGGCCGTATACACCCAATACTTCATGGCTTTAATCATGGCTTTACGCATCTCGAAGTTATTGAAGTTCAACTGCGCCACATCCGTCCAGCCATTCGGACTTTGAATAACACCTGATGAATTTTGCACATACCACGATGGATTGTTTATCCAGGCGTGATCCCATGCGGTGTGATTTGCTACCCAGTCCAGAATAACCGACATGCCTCTGCTATGAGCACCATCGATAAGCGTTCTCAGGTCTGTCAATGTTCCGAATTCGCTATTCACAGCTACATAATCTTTCACACAATAGGGCGAGTTCACTGATTTTAGTGACCCAACCGGATAAATTGGCATCAAATAAATGACACTCACTCCAAGCGCCTTGATAGAATCGAGACGGGCTGTAACAGCCTGAAAGTTTCTACCGGCACTAAAACTACGCATATTAACCTGATAAATAACGGCATCGCGGGCATCAGGCACGCCGGCAAACGGAGTTCCATATTGAACAGGATCCTGACTCACGACTATCGGAGGATCGGTGATAACTGGAGTATCGGTTGAGCCACCACAACTTGAGAGAGCAAATAATAGTGTAATTATAATGGTGTTCAGCATTTTCGATTTTGAATAAAGCAGGTTCATAGAGTGTTTTATTTTACAATGATTGATAGTAACTTCAAAGTTATAGTTTATTGTGGAAGTACCAAATTTTGTTTTTTCAATTACGGTTTATCAGTCAAGATCATAATGTTGCAAATCCCGTGAAAGATTTTATAGTATCAAAAGGCTAATACACCCTCCTCAGAAACGAGAGGAGGATGTATTTGAAATTTAGTTTTTCTTCAACTTATAAGAATATTGCCCGGCAATATGCAAATCGAGAGTAATGGTATAATTTCCACTTGTAGGGACAGTCAGATTCGACAACGTACCGTTATAAGGATAAAGAGGATTATCAGCATAAGCCAGTTTTCCGGCTGAGTCAATAGCAAAATCTATTTTCCAGTCGCTATTAGCACGAAATTTAAACGACCCTGTCGAAAGCATATCGCAGGTTACTGTCCACACTTTATTCGTATCATCATAGGTCATTTGAGTATCTGTTGTCCATGCACCCGGTGTGGCATCGCCAATAATTCCCCAGGTTGTTTTGGTTGCAGTCCAGGTCATAGTGTTCAGGTTAGCCGACAGTTCGTAGTAACCTGCCGAAGGGGCAGTGAAATTACCACCTGAATAATTTGCTTCAATTAATACGCCGCTACCACCATCACCATATGCCATTGGAGCCCAATCGGCCTGAGCGGTATATTTATATTGCAAAGTTCCACCTGCTGGGATATTGATATATCCTTCATAGAATTTATCCGATTTTACTGACACAATTGTAGGTGCAGTTGCCGGATTCCAGCCCTGATAATCGCCGGGTATCCACAATGAAGGAAAACTTGGAACAACTACTGGTGCAACGTAAGGAGTTACATTTAGTGTTATGACATTTGAATAAGCCGGACGATCTACGAATGATTTCACACGCACCACCATTTTAGCAGCCACGCCCGATTCAAGACCCAAACCTTCAAGAGCAATTTTATTCAGTTCTGTTCCGGTGATGGCTTTGGTCATCAGATCTTCGCCAACAAGAATTTCCTGCGCTTTAGACCATGGAGTAGTTCCTGCTGTATCGGTTGGAAGATCAAATTGCAAACTGTAAGTCACAGCAGCTTTAATTCCATAACTTACGGGTGCCCATGTAAATGAAGCAACCTGAGCAGCTCCGTTATCCTTAGTAAGTACCACCGAACTGACTGAACCGGCAAAGGTTTGAGGAAATTGCACAACACTCAGTTTTGTTATTTCAGCATCGCTTTCGCAGGATACCAGCAAAGCCAGTGCAAAAACAGCCAAAAGTGTCTTTAATATATATTTTTTCATAAATGATTCTTTAATAAGTAGTAATTTATACTCTGGTTAAGAATTCAATTCAGCAGCAAAGCAGGAAAAGTCGAAGTACACAAACCATTTATTTTTTAGTTGTAAACCTGCCTTACCACTGATTGAAAGAACTTTATTTTTAATATCCTGTATTTTGTTTTAGATTTGGATTTGCATTGATTGCTGCAGTTGGTATTGGGAACAATGTCCAGTGACTATCAACCGCCGGAGCCAAACCGTGTGCTAATATAAATGTTCCAAAACGAATCATATCTTGTCGGCGATGACCTTCCCATGACAATTCGAAACCTCTTTCGTTGTAAATATCCGTCAATGTTGGGTTAGCGGCTAAACCTGCTAAGCCTGCACGTACTCTGATTGGGTCGACCAATGCTTTGGCTTGATCGGCTTTATTGGTACGAACCAAACATTCAGCCTTCATCAACATAATGTCTGCATAACGATAAATCGGAAAATCGTTTGAAGCTCCACCGCTTGAAGCAGGTGCTGCCGGCCAGAATTTCTGACTTCTGGCTCCGTCGTTTGGTGCTGCGCCGGGGTTATCAAGATTGGTGATATTGAGCGTGTAGGTAAAAAAGCCTGCCGGTTTCGGGCCATAAGGACTGGAACCGTACCTAAACTGGTGTTTACGAATATCGCTGTCGCTGAATTTATCAACATAATCTTTGGGAATAATTGAGCCATTCCATCCACCGTAACCAAGCAATGCAGTTGCATCAGCACCACCTAAACTACGAACCGTAAAAATATTACGTCCCACTACATCGGCTTTGGTGTAAATAGCCAAAATAGTTTCATCTGCAGGACAAACATCACCAAACAGCTCAAAATATTTAGAGCCCAACGGATTAGTTGCATCCAAGGCACCTGTATGTAGTGAGAAACCACCTTCACTCACTTTATCGCAAGCTGCAATACATTCGGCCCACATGCCCGTTCCGGTGTACACTTCGGCGTTCAAATATACTTTTGCCAACAATGCATATCCGGCCCATTTATTAAACCGACCATAATACTCGCCTCCTTTTTCGGGCGATAGCTTTTCGATATTGGTTTTCAATTCACTTACCACGAAATCGAATACTTCCTTGCGACTCTTTTGTTGCATTTTATCAACGGTAATATTGTTATCCGTATAAAAAGGCACATTGCCAAAATCGTCCATCAATAAATAGTAAAAGAAAGCTCTCATTACTTTGGCTTCGGCAATCTTCGACTCATCTGCTTTCGAATTTTCGAGCAATTCGATGGCCAGATTGGAGCTAAACACCGATTTATACAACCAGCTCCAGGTATTGTTTACCTGCGAATGGCTCGGCAACCATTTGCGGAGATACAGTTCGGAGAAAGTAAGTTCCCAGTCGCCGGTATTACGGTGAGGAACCACTTGCTCATCGGTACACATGCTGTTTAAGTCGTACCAACCATTGTCTGCTCCTGCATAGCCTACTCCGCCCCAGTTACCCGGAATTTGTGAATATACATTCGCCAATGCGGCTTTAGTTCCTTCGGGAGTAGCATAAAAATCTTTGGCAGCAAATTTATCATACACTACCTCATCTACATTTGTACAGCCTTGCATTACCAATATTGCAAATAAGGCCATTGATATTATCTTTTTCATTTTTTTACCTGATTTTTAAATTGGTTACTTAAGTGTGATGTTGATTCCCAAAGCCACACCAGTGGTGCGAGGATAAATTCCGTAATCAATTCCTGATTTGCCACCACCGTCGGCTGTCAATTCCGGATCTAATCCTTTGTATTTGGTAAATAGAGCCAGGTTAGTAGCTGTAAGTGACAGGCGAATACCACCAATATTTTTCATATTCTTTGTGTCGAAACGGTATCCCAATGTCAGGTTTTCGAAACGTACGAAATCACCTTTTTCCAACCATAAATCCGAAGCATATTTCGAAGTAAACATTCCCAGTTGAGTTGCGCTGCTTAGTAGATTTGATTTACCTAAATTTTCGAAGAAACTGAAGTTCTGTCTGATTTGGTTGTAAATCATATTACCGCCCGAACCGCGGAAAAGCATTGATAAATCGAAGTTTTTGTACCTCAACACAGGTGTTACGGCAAAAGTGTAGGTAGGTAAAGCAGAGCCTTCCATCTTGCGATCGGCACTGGTATTGCCGGTATCAATACCGTCGTTGTTCACATCCACAACCGTTTCTTCGTTGCTGTCATTTTTCCCCAAGTGCTGAAGAATATTGAATGTACCGATAGGCTGACCTTCAATCAAATAACTATTAGTTCCCCAACCTACATAATTCGTATGCAATTCCTGACCGTTGATACTACCATTGATGCTCACTACTTTGTTGCGCAGCAATGATAAATTACCGTTGATATAGAAATCCACATCTTTGGATTTGACAATGTGTGTGTTCAGGCTGAAATCAATTCCTTCGTTCATCATGCTACCAATGTTAGCAATCAGACTTGAATAAGGATATGGAGGAGCAGGTACAGCATAGTTGAACAATAGATTTTTAGTAGTACCGGTGTACAAATCAATAGCTCCGGAAATGCGACTGTTTAAGAAGGCAAAGTCAAGTCCGATATTTTTTTGTTCGCGGGTTTCCCAACGTAAATCGGTATTCTCATTTTGAACGATATTGAAGTTTGTAATTTGATTTCCTCCAAAGTAAGCCTGTCCGGCCGAGCCTACCAAACGTATGGATTGTTGAGGACTCAAGCCTTGTTGATTACCGGTAACACCATAACCTCCACGCAGTTTCAAATCGCTAAGGAATTCAAAGCCTTTCATAAACGATTCTTCACTAATGCGCCATGCTACCGAAGCCGAAGGGAAAGTACCCCATTTATAGCCTGTACCGAAAACTGAAGAAGCATCGCGACGTACACTGGCGGTAAGCATATATTTTCCGGCATAAGCATAATTCAGTCTGCCCAGAAATGAAGCTTCGCGACGATCATTTTTATACGAAGCAATATCACCCGGAGTAACGTTTGCCAGATTACCATTCCCTAAAGCATTGTAGGTAGTAATATCATTTACAAACCCTTTCATTTGGGTATAATTACCATTGTAGCTTTGTTTTTGATATTCGTACAATGCCAAAACATCAAAGTTATGATTTCCTACTGACTTTTTATAGGTAAGGCTGATATCCATCAATTTCTCGTCTTCATGACGATTATTGATACTGGCAATACCGCTCTTTTCAATGGCATACGCCAGGGTCGATTTCGCGGGTGTATAGTTTCCGGTATTCTCGTCCAGCTTACGCCAGCTCCCAAATCCAGAGGCCGTTAAACCTTTAGCTATTTCTAAATCGGCTCTGAAACTTGCGAATGAATTATTAACCGTTTTATCATTTATTATTTCGGTGGCTGCAGCATAAGGATTAAGATACTGAAACACATTTGCATCTGTAAAATAACTGCCATCGCTGTTTAATACCGGATCGGTAGGACGACTCACGTAGGCATTGCTAATAAGATTTGACGTGAATGAAGCTCGACCGATACTTTGAGGGCTTCCTGCGTTTACTTCGGTACTGGTACTCAAAGTTGTATTCAAAGTCAATTTGTTGTTCAGTGCTTTTTGAGTAGCTTGAAAGCGTCCGATATATTTCTGATTATTCGAATTGATTACAATACCATCCTGCAAAATAGCCGATACAGATGCACGATAATTAAAATCTTTCACTCCCCCACCCAATGTCACACTATGATTTTGGGTATATCCGGGGCGAGTCAACAGTCCATACCAATCGGTATTCGAACCATGATCGGTAGAAACAGGTACATTCCATGCTACACGTTGAGCGCGCCATTCGTCAGCACTCATCATGTCCAGCTTGTTGGATATTTTCTCCATCGAAACAGTACTGGAGATTTCTATCTGTGTATGTCCAGCCTGACTTTTTTTGGTAGTTACCAATACTACCCCTGCAGCACCACGTGAACCATAAATGGCTGTAGCCGATGCGTCTTTCAGGATGTCAATACTTTCAATTTCGTTTGGTGGTAATTGGTTCAGAAATTCCAGATTGCCCTGTACACCATCAATAACTACCAATGGGTCGCTACCTCCCATCAACGAAGTGATACCGCGCACACGAATGCTTGGGCCTGAACCCGGCTCACTACCCATTTGTGTAATGGCAACACCGGCAGCCTTACCTGCAATTTGTTGTAAAGGATTGGTGGTTGCACCTTTGTTCATGCTCTCGCTGTTGATGCTCGCTACAGAACCGGTAACATCTTTCTTACGCATAGTTCCATACCCCACTGCCACGACTTCCTGAAGCAGATGAGCATCTTCGGTTACCACAATGGCTGCGCCGATTTTTCCAGCAGCAATTTCGATGGTTTGATAACCAATAAAACTGATCTTGATTAAAGATGCAGGCGAAGTCACCTTGATTACAAAATTACCATCGAGATCCGATGACACTCCGTTTTGAGTTCCAACTTCCAGAACGCTAGCGCCGGGAACCGATTCTTTTCGTTCATCCAAAACTTTACTTTTTACGGTGTATTGCCCTTGAGCAAACACGGTAAATTCAGCAAACATGAATAAAATGCCGAAAAGTAGAAATTTTAATTTCATACTAATAAATTTAAAAGGTTAGTAAATTAATATTGCTTTGCGTGTGATGACAAAGTGTTGCGAGTTTTTTTATTCCGAACTCACATTGCAAATGTATAGTGGAAGTCTGAAAATCGGAAGTGAGGTTACACAAGATGTACTGAAGCATACACTATGTCAACACATAAATATCAGTATACCAACAAAAAAGGCATCCATTGGATGCCTAAAAAAGTACGCTATGTGTACGTTGAACAGGTGGTATTTAGTCTTGAATTTCGGTTTTTACCGATTCAATTTCCATAATTTTATGCTCAAATAATTCGTTTTGAATAATGGATCGGTTCTTCGCCTTAGTTTTATAATTTTTGACAGTAGACAGAGAGAAATCGAGAAACTTAGCAATCCGCTCGCTCTCGGTAATGCCAAGCCGGATGAGTGCAAAGATACGTATCTCGGGAGTAAGCATTCCATCCTGCTTAATGACAACACGGTCTTCGTCTTCAAAAAGTAAATTATACCGTTCCACAAAGTCGGGAAACAGTTTCGTAAATATCTGATCAAACAAAGCAAACATATCTTCTTTTTCTTTTCGCAAATCGAAAGATGCCGAAAGTTCTATCAGTTCATCAAACTGACGATTCCTAATTTTTCGGGCAACCATCTTTCTGAATTCTTCCGTTTTCTCCAAATAGGTAGAATTTGTGCTAAAGAAATAACCGATATATTCATCCTTGATGCGATGTACTTCTTTCAAGCGCTCGTTCACATGCAACAAATCGACATTTTGCTTACTGATTTTTTTCTGTACTTCCGTGAGCTGCTCGTTCGATTCTTTCAAATCGGCATTTTGTTGTAAAATCAATAACCGGGCAGAGTTCAATCGTTTCTTTTGCTTGAGAATAATAAAAGTAGCTATCACAAACAGAATAAAAAGGACAGAAATCAGGATAGAATAAATCAGTAGTTTGTCCTTTTGTTGCTTTATAATCTGAAACCTACCAGTTTCGATAATGGGTAAAATACGTCCAACCTCTATTTTGCGTTGTCGGGCATTGTAAAAATTTGCATCATCCAATGCCAGAATTGCATAAGCATAAGCTCGCTGTACATCTCCTTTCAGATAAAGCAGATCAGCCAACTGACGGATAGCAGCAGTTTCTTTCGTTGCCATTTTTATGTCGGCAACAGCTGCTGCCGCAAAACATTCAATAGCCTTTGTAGTATCTTTTTTTACCTGATAAAAGTATCCCAATGTTGAAGTGATTATTGCATAATCATGTAAACTGGGATGTCCTACCGAAAGATATTTCTCAGCAATTTCAGTTGCTTTGGCATAATCATTCTTTAATTGGCACACGCGCATTTTAGTAATTACAGCCTCCGGATTATCTGATTTTAGCAAAGCAATAAACTGTATCGAATACATCAATGAATTCCGTCGGTATTTCGAACAATAGGGCTCAGTGGAAAAATCAGCCATATTGATATTAAGCGTGGATAAAAAAGAATATAAGGCGGCTTTATTATCAGTAGAAAGTTGCGTTGTATCGATTGAGTTCGAAATTTCTGTTGCTTCTTTATACAAACCTGCCGACACACAGCTAAAAGCCAGTGCTATTTTTGATTCGGCAATAAGATTCGGATTATTGAGTTTTTCGGCAAAATGTAACATTCTACCGGCATAGCTATAGGCAGAATCATATTTGTAGGCTTTGAATTCATTGTAGAGCTGTGCACTATTTGAGTAACGTTGATTATCAGTAATGGAAATTTTTAATAAATTTCTCATCTGAGACAGCTTTATCTCTTTACTTTTTGTATAGAATCGGGAGTTTTCAATCGCTTCATCCAATATTTTCAGCACCGGGCTTTTGATATTATTACCAAACACCAATAATGGAAGTATTGTACAAGCTAAAATTGCAAAAAATCGTCTAGACAGCAGTATCATTGTATTCTAAGTAAAGTATTCGATTTATTGGGTCAAATGTACAGATTATTTACGATTTCCTAAAATCTGATTTTACGAAAAGAGCAAATTCAATTTTCGGTTTGAATTTGCTCTTTTCTATATTTAGTTTAGTCTTCTGTTCGAATTGCTATTCGAACTGCTATTGGTTACAGGCTTCTTACCGGTAGTTACCGGGGTTTTAGTTTCTTTCTTAACCTTATTTGGATCATCTTTCAACAATTCCACCGGCTTTTGCTTTAACAGCGGCACAGCGTTGTAATCCCAGGTTTCTTCAAATTCCCAATTGGCTTTCAACGTAAATTTATGAGGATAATAATACACCTCTTCGGGGTGGCGTTTCGTCGATAAATCGCCGGTATCCCATACTCCATTCCCATTGGTATCTATGAACATGCGAAGGTAATAGTCGCCCGGACGTAAGTACTCGAAAACAGTACCTTTCTCGGAAGCATGCTTAGTGCCCAATACCACATCCTTGGGATCAAGCACTTGCATCACAACCTTGGGATTGAATGAGGCTAACTGTATTTTCAGACTTGAATATTCATCTAACGTTCTGATTTTAAAGTCTGCAACGTACTTATTACTAATCCTTTTGTAAATGCTTCTGAAAGCAGCCGAATCTATTTCAATCTTGTACGCAGTTTCAGCAGTCCATGTATGTTCTATGCTATAACACATTTTAGTTGAATCCAACTGTTTCCACTTAAACGGTATGGTTTTAAATACCGTATCTACTTTTTCCTTCAACTTTATCTTTGAAATATCAACACTGTCCATCGGAGCCTCGAAACGGAGAATAATCGGATTATATATTTCGAATGCTCCGGCTACATTGTTTGAAAATTTGTAGGGCTCCACTTTTGTGCTCACCACTTTTTTTGGTATTTTGGCTCTCGGGTTCACTTTCCCCTTTCGCATTGCCACGTTAATTGTGTCAGTTATGGGTACAAGTTTAAACAATGAATCAGTTTTCAGATAGGTCATCGACATTTTCAGGGTATCCACATTCCAAACAGTAGAATCAGTCAGCCAATAAGTCAAGCTATCCTTTGTTGCGTTCTTTTGCAATAAATATTTGTTATCCCACTTAAAGTTCAGCGGAGTCAGTTTTGGTAATTCAGCTGCAGGTGCATTGAAGAACAGGTTGAAAACAAAAGGTTCCTTGCGTTCGAACTTCACAAAGTATTGACGTTTTTTGTTTTCTTTGAAAAAACGTAGTGCCAGGTCATCCGGCAAAAAGTGCGTACCCATATATTTATGAACGCTATCCACCGTAATCGAATCTTTCCAGATAGTATCACGCATTTCTTCCCTGCGTGAAGTAGGAACGACGAGTGAATCGTGCATAGCCAGCCCTTCGCCCGGTTGATAAAAGAAATCGTGATTCACGTCATCCAAAGCATACACTTTGAATTTGCCTTTTTTCATGTTACTAATAGAAAAATGGCCATATTCATCTGTTTTGCCAATGCGTATAAACGGTATTTTGAAAAATGCAGAATCACTATTTGTATCGGCATAAATACCGACATAAATACCTGCCATTGGACTCAAATCCTGAGCATTCACAACTGTTCCGGAGATTTTCATGGTATCAATCTGTCCGCCAGTGGAAAATGCAAATACGTAATTCTTAAGGGGATTCTTCTCGTTGTTATCTACAATAGCACTCCCAAAATCAATACTATAGGTAGTACTATCGACAAGATCCTGATTAAAAGTCACCGAAACTTGTCTGCCGTACGATTTCACATCGGGCGGAGTTTGTTGAGGTGGCGAGATAATCACATTGTCGGATGCTTTTTCGATATTTACAATTTCGTCGAAATCAATCTGAATCTGTTTCTTTTTAAAGTACAGCGAACCGTTGGCCGGGAATGATTTCACAACCTTTGGAGGTGTAATATCCTTCGGACCACCTGTTGGACCCTGCGACATATTAGCACAAGCATTTACTAGTAAAATGAGTCCTACCGCAACTAAAAAAAGGTGTATTTTTGTTATCTGTTTCATTCTAAATTTTAATTTTGCTTTGCATATTGGCTTTCAACTCGTAAGCACCTTATGCCCTATCCTGCAACGCAAGCATTTTTTATCGTCGCAATACTGTTTTTTTAATTGCAACAATGCCTGCGAGTCGTAAGCTGATGCCGAGTTGATTCCCAACTTTTGCCAAGCCGTAATAATAGCATTGCGTTCCGACGGAAGTTGTTCCAGCAGTTGCAATGCTTTATCTTTTAGCGTCTGGTTATTTTTCTGCTGAGCATAGCAAAACAGAAAAGGAACCACCGTGTTTATCAAAAGTACATTTATCGATTGAGTGCCTAACTTTTTATCGCGTACCGGACTTTCATGACTAAACAAATAGTGTCGTTTCCAATAGTCCGACGGCTCGCATACAAATATCGACCGCAGGTATTCCATCTCCGGTTTGTCGACTATTTTTGAAAATAATTTGGACGACATATGAATCAACGATGCAAACTGTGCAATGCGAACATGTGGAAAATTATCGGGTCGTAACCGCAACAATTTCCATTGCGACGCATTTATTGGTTGCAAACCGAACTTCGCTTTCATGAAGCTGTATTCCTGTTTCAACCGTGCAGCATATTCATCCGTAGCTTCGTCGGTCAACAAGCCTGCTTGTCCAAAAAGCACTGCTTCTATCTGTAGCAATTGATCTTTGTGCTTACCCAATACCGATAGTGGTATCGATTTGGCTAAACTTTCGAATGCCTGACTGTTTGTTCCAAATCCAAAATTGCGGGCAAGCGTAATGTAAAAAGCTTCTTCCCAATGCTGATTGCTCTCAGTCAGCAAAGTGGTAATGGCTTGCATTTTTTGTTCCAACCGTTCGGTTAGTAAAGCGTTTTTCCAACTTTCAATAACGATACCCGGAACAGCAGCAATTTTGTCCTCACACGAAATCCATTTCTGTTCAGTAATCAGCTTGTCGTAATTTTCAGCAATATGCTTTGGATACACCAATACTAATTGGGGTATCTTAGCACCATCAGCGCGAAAAATTTCCCCATCAACTTCCGACACCACATGCAAAATAACGCTGTTGTAGGCCTTATCGGAATGATGACTGTGTTTTTGCCAATCGGTGGAGCGAATATGGATTTCTACATTTCCTGCCCAAAGCGTTTCACCTATTCTGATTTTAGCATTAAAAAAATCGGGACCTGCATCTGTATTATGCTTACCCGCGTCAATCACATCTACCGGTTCACCTTCGGTAGTTACCAGTTGCTGAGCAGTAAAAAGTTTGTGCTGCCAAACGTAATGTAAAATGGATTCCCTCATATCAGTAAACAGTTATCAGTGAACAGTTATCATTAAGGAGTTATTATTGGTAATTTATCATTCATCGCTAACCGTAAATCAGTTATCATTAATCCAATACTCCAAAGGTATAACCTTTGCTTTTCCAGTACTCAATGGCCAATGGTAACACTGTAAGTACGTTTTCTTTTGCTTTTATTGAGTCGTGAAAAACAACAAGAGAGCCATTGCGCGAGTAACGTTTAATGGTTCGCATGATGGTTTCGGGCGACAGGTTCTTGTTATAATCGTGTGTAATAACATCCCACATAATGATAGTATAGCAATCCCGCAGTTTTTTCATTTGCTTACCCGTAATCCTTCCATAAGGCGGACGAAACAATTTACTATCAATCAACTCAGCTGCTTTATCGATATTACCATAATACTCTTTATCCGTCACCGAAAACCCTTTCATATGATTGAAAGTATGATTTCCGACTTTGTGACCTCCGCTCATCACCTGAGCAAAAGTATCGGGATGCTTCTGCACATTCTCGCCCACACAGAAAAAAGTTGCCTTTATGTTGTGTTCGTCAAGCAAATCGAGCACCATTGGTGTAACTTCCGGCACAGGTCCATCGTCGAAAGTAAGATAAATTACTTTCTTCGATGGGTCTTTGCGCCAAACAACTTTTCCCCACAAAGGGCGAAGAAGTCTTGGAAACTGTATATTCATTTACAACTGAAGCATTTTAGCGTACTGCATGTATTTAGGCATGAATTTATTCAAAATCACGTCTTGTTTTGCTTCTTGCGAAATACGTAACACTTGTTGCAATACTGCCATATTGTGTCCGATACGGTTGTTTACGCTATTACGATTGGTTGTGCTTAAACTCAAATACCAATCAAGATTTTCGATACAATCCTTAGCTACAGCGGTCATAATTTCATTTCCTTTTGCAGGTTTATGAAGTTTATAATAATCGTCGGCCAATTGAGTAGAAACATAATCGTGACGAACGGTAGTACCCGGGATTTGTTTATCGCAATAATCCAGAGCTTTCAATGCACGCACAGAATCACCTTTGGCAAGTAGCGCACCAATCAGTTGACTAAACATCATACGGTGTGTGCGACACATACGGGTAATATTTTCGTCAAGATAAACTTTAGGATTATTCATTCCACCATAGCGGAATTTAGTCATCATATTGTTATACATTTCGTCGGCATTTACACCTGCTCCTGCTCCCTTCGCTCCTACCGGTAGTATTTGATACGCCATACCTGTAAGTTCAAAATGATCGTTTAAGCCCATATAATATTCATCACCCACAGTGGTTGCAAAATAGATTGGACGTTTCCAGTTATTTTCTTTCAACAATTCAAGAATCATCAACGAACTCTTCGTGATTCGTCTATCCAACTTGATATCCATTTGTGGTACTATTTCAGCTGCTCTTGCTGCCGGTAATGTTCCTGTGCTAATAACTTGTTTAGCATTAACCGGCAAGAATAAATGATTGGACGGGATAAATGCTTCGCCCTCGCGTTTTGTTTGCGGATCGGTGCTCAATACAAAGTCGTAAGCCGTTTTCACATCCAGCTGAGGCATCATAGAGTCAACATACACCACCTCATTTTTGCCGGACACATAGTCCTTGGGTTGCCATGAGATAGGTAGCGGAGCCGATTTGTAGGCACCACGTTTCATTTGGCTAATGTACCAGTCGGTTTGCAGGTAGCTTAAGTTACATACACGCACATCGGTTCTGTATCCTTCCACTTCCTGATTGTACCAAAGAGGGAAAGTATCGTTATCGCCATTGGTAAATATAACTGCATTCGGTTTACACGAAGCAAGGTAGTTTCCACCAAAATCACGACAAGTATAACGGTTGCTACGATCATGATCATCCCAGTTTTGTTGTGCCATAAGAGCAGGCACACCTAAACAGCAGACAGAAACCACTACGGCACTTACCGAGCGGGGCACATATTTATCGAGTGCACGGATAATGCCCAGCACACCCAACCCAATCCAGATACTGAAAGCGTAGAACGAGCCCGAGTAAGCATAATCACGCTCACGCGGTTGATAAGGCGTTTGATTAAGGTATATCACAATGGCAAGACCTGTGAGTAGAAACAGCAAAGTGGTAATCCACATGGCTTCGCCCCCTTCTTTTCCACTGTACATAAGGAACATAATACCAAACAGGCCCAATATAAGTGGCAACATAAAGTAAACATTATGCCCTTTATTATCCTTTAATTCCGAAGGAAGATTCTTTTGATCACCCACCAATAAATTATCGATAAAGCCAATACCGGTAATCCAGTTACCACGGTCTATTTCACCGTAACTTTGCATATCGTTTTGGCGACCGCTAAAGTTCCAAAAGAAATAACGCCAGTACATGAAACGCACCTGGTAGTCGAAGAAGAAACGTAGATTTTCGCCAAAGGTCGGTTTCACATCCGTTTTTTGTTGACCGCAATAGTCATATGTTACCGATTCGCCTGTTACATTTCCCCATTGTTTATAAGCTTCCACATGTTGAGGATTGTCGCTGTACATACGTGGGAAGAACATATTGAAGCGGTCGTCCATCTCGTAGTCGATTTTGTAACCGGTGATGATATATTCGTCTTTATCGGTTGGCGACGTTTTTGGTTTCGGAGCATAAGTAGCGTCACCCTGTTTCTTCACAGGAATACACTGATTTCCTTCAATGTTCAACTTCACGGGCGCATTGTACACCTGTCCGTATAACAACGGACGGTCACCATATTGCTCACGATTAAGATAGTATTTCAATGAGAAAATATTGTCCGGAGAATTTTGATCCATTGGCGGTTTGGCCGACGAACGAATAACGATAATAGCGTAAGAAGAATACCCAATAAGGATAACAGTGATCATCAACATAGCCGTATTCACCCAGCGAACATTAATCTTATCTCTTTTCCAATAAAAGAAACCGCTCAATGCTGCAATGATAAGCACACCAATAACTACACTGTTACCAAAAAACGGAATACCTACAATGGTTACGCCCAACACGCACGAAACAGCTATACGAATAAAGCTTTTGTTCGCATACGATTCGTAGATAGACCATGACAGAATGCCCACAGCAAACAATATATAGACAAACAAACCGGTGTTGAAAGCAAAACCAAGTTTGTTGACAAAGAACAATTCGAACCAGCTGGCCACTTCCACCGAACCCGGGATAATGCCATACAGCACACTTCCCAAAATCACCAACGAAGCAACCAAAGCCAGTATAATACCTTTGGTAGTAGGTTTATTCAATCTGAAATAATATACCAACACCATGGCAGGAATAGCCAAAAGGTTGAGCAAGTGAACGCCGATAGAAATACCCATCAGGTAAGCAATAAGTATCAACCAACGATCCGAACCCGAACTGTCAGCAACATCTTCCCACTTCAATACCGCCCAGAAAACGATAGCCGTAAAGAAAGATGAAAATGCATATACCTCACCTTCCACAGCCGAGAACCAGAATGAATCGGAGAAAGTATAAGCCAATGCACCTACTAATCCGGCACCTAAAATAGCAATGATAGTACCTACCGAATAATCACTTTCCGATTTGATAATTACTTTGCGGGCCAAATGAGTAATAGTCCAGAATAGGAATAAAATGGTAAACGCGCTTAGCAGTGCCGACAAAGAATTGACCATTATGGATACCTTGGTTGTATCGGCAGCAAACATCGTAAAGATACGACCGGTCAACATAAAGAACGGCGCTCCGGGTGGATGGCCAACATCCATTTTAAAGGCTGTAGAAATGAATTCACCGCAATCCCAGAAGCTGGCTGTTGGCTCCATGGTAAGCAAATACGTTACGGCAGCCACAGCAAATGCAAGCCACCCGAAAATGTTGTTCAGTAATTTGAATCGTTTCATGTATAATTGTTATTATTAATATTCCCTTATTCAGTAAGCAGTGATCAGTAAACAGTGATTAGTGAGCAGTAAACAGTGAGCGGTAAGCGGTAAGTTGATCCTTTATACTACTTTTCAGCTTACTACTATGCTGCTTGCTGCTGATTTCAGCTTTCGCAAAAAACGTTCAAAGATACAAAGAATTTTTAGTTTGTATGAAATGTGAAATTCATTTTAGATTAAATTAAAACAATTCAAGCACAAAGCGATAGCAAAATGCAGTTATTAACTAGAAAAACATCAAAACAGCTGTCTATTTCGTTCAAGCCAAACATAGTGACAGACAATCTCACATCCCTAAACACAAATTGTTTTTGTTGAATGAATAATCTCCAGAAGGATTGGAGAAATTAATAATCTTTCATACATTTGCATATCAAAAAAAAGAATACACATTCAAATTATCATCATGAAAAAAATTATTGGTATATCTCTCATTACACTGGTTTTATTTACAGCTAATGCAATGGCAATGGTTTCAGACACTATAAAAGCCAATAACCCATTGATTGAATATACCGGAAGAATTGATTTTTCCAATCCGCTTTCACCAAGATTTTCTTACTCCGGCGTTTCTATCAGAGCTTATTTTAAGGGAACGAGCGTTTCTATTTTGCTGGAGGACGAAGATGCACAAAATGAATACAATGTGATCGTCGACAAAGTCATTAAACGAATAAGAGTTACAAAGGGCTTAACCGTTTATCCAGTTGCCAGCGGATTGACAAACGAGGTTCATGAAATAGAAATATTCCGCCTAACGGAACTAACCTTTGGAAAAACAAGTTTTCAGGGCTTACTGCTCGACAAAGGTAAATCACTGGTTACCATAGCCAATAAACGAAAACACATGATCGAATATGTGGGCAACTCCATCACCTGCGGATATGGAAACGAAGGCACGTTGGGTGATAAATACGGACCCACCACCCAAAATCATTATTTGACTTATGCTGCTATTACTTCGCGAAACTTTAATGCAAGACATATGGCTGTCTGCCGTTCGGGAATTGGCATTTACCGCAATTATGGCGATTCTACTACCGGTAGCAAAGATTGCATGCCCAATAATTACAGTCGTACTTTTCTTTACAACCCTTCACCTCTCTACGATTTCAGGTTAAAACCCGATTTAATTTGTATTGATTTGGGCACAAACGATTTTAGCAACAGTAACAATGGTTTTGTAGTGGATACGGCAAGGTATGTACATAAATATATTGCTTTGATTGACACCTTACAACAAAGACATAAAAGCACTGACATCTTAGTTCTTTTAGGACCTATGCTTACCGACCCATCGCTCAGCGTAGTAAGAAAATGTTTACACACAGTGGTTGCTACTGCCAACAAAAAGAAAAACGGCAAAGTATATTTCTTCGAAATGTCGCAACAGGGCAATGTATATGGTGTAGACTATCATCCTACTGTTTCTCAACACTACAAAAACGCCCTTGAACTGACTAACTACATAAAACAAATCAAGGGATGGCCTATTGACACCACAGCAGTAAACACAGCTACAATTAATGCAAAATAAGAAATAATCATTTAGTCAATAGTTTGAATACGAGCAGTAGTAAACCGTAATAATTAAAGAGACACCGGAATGAAAATTTGCATTGCACAAACCAGTCCCCACAAAGGAGATATCGCTAAAAACATAGAGCAGCATGTGGCACTTCTCAACATAGCCATTACCCAACAAGCTGATATGATAATCTTCCCTGAGCTTTCGCTTACAGGCTATGAACCTACCTTGGCTCCGGAATTGGCTACCACGCAAGAAGACAAAAGATTAGATGTTTTTCAAGAGATTTCGGACAGCAATAAAATAGTCATTGGTGTAGGACTACCTACCAAAGAAAACAATCAACTCTTTGTGAGCATGATTATTTTTCAACCCGGTAAAGAACGGATCACTTACTCCAAACAATACCTCTACCATACCGAAGTGGGTATTTTTACAGCGGGCACGGAACAACTGTATCTAAATGTTGCCAATAATATCGTTGCACCGGCCATTTGCTATGAGTTATCCAACCCCGAACATTCCGGACAAGCACATAAAAACAATGCCAACATTTACATAGCGAGTGTACTGAACTCGGTTACCGGAGTGGATGAGGATATTCAGAAACTATCGGCCATTGCTGCGAAATACAATATGACTACTTTCCTGGCTAACTATGTCGGGACATCCGGTGGATACCAATGTGCGGGTAAATCATCGGTTTGGAATAAGGAAGGAAAACTGATTGGACAACTGGATGATAAAAATGAAGGAGTACTGATATATAATACTGAAACACAGGATATAAAAACAGAGATACGATAAGACCTTAATCCTATCGAAAGGTATAGCAGAACGTTCGACAGGTTATATTCAACAAACTTAAAAACAACTTATAGAACGATTGGTAATGTTAAGACAACTCCATATATTTGTAGTGTAAAAAGGAAAATAGATGTACAGTAGAAGTGAGAATAGATTGGGCTAGTGTCGAGGTTACAAAATAGCTTAACTAAAGGATAAACATTATTATGTAGACAATAGTGCTAAAAAAAAACTTAAAATCAAATGACACAATCAAAACATATTTTACTTATACTTTTTGTATTAACAACATTTCAAGGATTTTCTCTGGGTAATTTTAGAAAAGCATATATTGTAAATAATAATAACGACACAATACATGGATTCATCGATTATACTAATCCGAATAGTATTTCATCTAATTGCTTTTTTCACAAAGACTCAAATAGTCGGATTATCAACTACAAACCTTCTGATCTAAAATATTTTTGTTTTGATAACGGAAAACGTTTTATTTCCAAAGAAGTAACATATCAAGACACTACAACTACATTTTTCCTTGAATTTTTATTAAAAGGGGCGGTAAATCTTTACTATTGTAAACATAAAAATGAAAATCTCTATTATATTGAGAAAGACAGTGTTTTATATGCACTTACTAATGATGAAGTATTAGAAAGTAAAGATAACATTACGTATTCTCATAATAGCCAAAAGTATATTGGTATCTTAAAAGTTTTTTTGAATGACGCAAATTTATTATCTGACGAAATTGAAAATACACAATTCGACTTTTCATCTTTAATCAAGCTATTAAAAGATTATCATAATCAAACATGTAAAAATGAAAGTTGCATAGTATATTACAAAAAAGAAAATGCATTAAACGATATTAAATGGAAAATAAAATATGGATTTTCTATGGAATACTCATTCACAAAAATAAATGCAACGAGTGAAATCAACAACTATTCATTCCCAGTTTCGGCACAACAAACTGCTGCATTTTTTGACTATTTTCAAACTAATGAAACCAACACAAACTTTGCAACTAATTACAATTGTTTATTCCCAGGTTTTTTTATCAATATTAATCGAAATTCAAGGAGTTCATTTCAATTAGAGCTAAAATATAAATATATCAAATACTCATTATTGAATTATAGTAAAATTGAAATTCCAGTAATTTACAATTATGATTTTACGCACTACAAAAAAATCAGACCTTTCATTAATGCAGGTTTTTCAAACGTTTTGATTTTTGGCGCACATATTAATGGTATGTATTATAAATATAATAGACTTGAAAAAGTTACATTTGAAGAAAATCATTTTAACCCTGCATATTCTTCACATATAGACTATATAAATAGGCAAGTCCCCGAGTTGAATGGTTATAAATTTAATTTTAATCTAGGATGTGGTGTGGGATACACATTACCTAATAAAAACACACTAAAACTAGAGATTAGGGGTCAAACACCCATTAAATACAGAATTAACGGTATCTTAGATGGTGGCGCTACATACAAATCGAAATTGTCGAGCTCAAATTTGTCGATTTTATTGAGTTATATATTTAAATAGAATCCAACATTGAAAGATAAAAGATTAAACGTATATTATTCATTATTTTATAAAACTACAACATAAAAAGATAGAATAAGTTTAGCACATCTGTAGAAAGTAGAATTATCATACATTTACAGAATAGAAAAATACAATCACATTACTTTATTCATGAAGCCGAAATTTATTTTTTTGATTAGCTATATATTGCTTATTGCCCTACTTACAGGCTGTAAACATGAAACGGAGATTGAACCCAAAACGGAAGAATTTGAACTTAAAATCAATTCGATATATAATATAACTCAAACTTCTGCCACAGTAAAAGTAACATTGAGCAACACTGAATTCAATAAAAAAATATCAGGACTTCATGTTGAATTCGGCAAACAGGAAGATATCACTATGGATAGTACTCATAGAGTTCAGCAATTAGACAAGAAAGAAGGAACTGTAGAGTTAACGATTACCGGTTTAGAGCCAAAAACAGTATACTATATTAGACCCGTTGCAGATCTCATTCATGGTAATAATCCCTACATTGGGGAGGTTGTATCCATAGCGAGTTTCAATTCAGAAGTTTCATTTACTACACATTGAGATCTTGAGTAGAAAGAAAATAAATGAGCTCACCTTTTCGTCTAAGTCTATTGTAAAGTTGTAAACGGTGGTTACTGCAAATTGGGTACACTTGTAAGAATAGGCAAAAAACAGAGAAGTCAAAAATATTTTTAACACCGCAAACTATGACAACCTACTTAAATAAAAAAATAGATTACCTGCAACCGGAAATAACCAATACTTGTGACGAATTGCCGCTGTGGTCTTCGGCGTTCGGGTTGCTGCTCCTCGACAACTTCCCTATCGGGGAGTATTCCCATTATCTAGATATTGGTTGTGCCACGGGCTTTCCATTGATCGAGATAGCGCAACGACTGGGAAACAAATGTACCTCCGTTGGGATGGATCCATGGACGGAAGCTGTGAAAAGAACGGCTACAAAAATCAACACCCTGCAACTTAAAAACATATCAGTGATGGAAGGCGATGCTTCCATCATTCCATTTCCCAATCAGCATTTCGATCTGATCACATCTAATTTAGGGATAAATAATTTCGAGCGTCCTGCCAAAGTAGTATCAGAATGTCACAGAGTGTTGAAACAAAATGGCTCGTTCTGTCTTACAACGAACTTAACCGGTACGTTTACTGAATTTTACGAAGTATACCGCGAAACCTTACACGAACTTGGGTTTGAAAAATACCTCGCTCCTTTTACCGAGCATGTGAAGCATAGAGGAACAGAAGCATCGGTGACGGAACTTTTGGATAAGCACGATTTTCAAATCAAGAATATCGTCAGATCGACCTATAACATGAGGTTTTTAAACGGTAGTGCATTTTTAAATCATTCCTTTATCATTATGGCTTTTCTCGGTTCGTGGAAAAATATGTTTAACGAAAGGGATAAACAAATATTCTTTGAGACTTTTGAGAAAAATCTGAATGCATTCTCAAAAATCAAAGGTGAATTAAAACTAACCATTCCAATGTTGTATTTGGAGTGTGTAAAGAAATAAATACTTATGAAACAAATTGAAAAACTATCAGAAAACGTTCACTTTACGGCCATTAATCTGGGTAATCTGGATGATTTAATGAACTATTCACTCATCCATCCGGTAAATAAAAATATTATCGAAGGTAAAGTATTCCTGAAAGAGGCTACCCATGCTACCGGTACGGAAATATCGTTTAATTCACTCGCTCCACATGCAGCGCAACCTTATTTTCATATTCACCGCAAAAACGAAGAAACCTATATCATCATAAAAGGGTTTGGCTTTTTTCAGGTCGACGAGGAATGTTTCGAGATAAAAGAAGGAAGTGTAATACGTGTTGCACCACAGGGTAATCGTGGTATCAGCAATGCATCAGACGAGATAATGATTTATATGGTCGTTCAATCGAAAGAGAACTCACTGGAAGAGCACACCACGGCAGATGGAGAACGACGCCCCTTCGAACCGAAGTGGTGACCAAATAATTTACAAAAATCACATTCAGTTAAGGCTGGGGGCATAATTAATAATGCTTCCAGCCTTTTAATTTCAAACCAAACATCCCAACTACCGGTTAAACCCACGCAAGAAAACTCCTCCCCTCCTACCTTATAAACTGATAAATGTACTTTTGCATTGACAAGAGTACATTTCGGGGTCATATGCACTTTTATGTGCTACAAGCTAAAAATTATTTTCCTTTCTTTGTACTTCGGTATCAACAGCAACCTTCTGTTCATCGAAGGGTCTTTTACTAAAAAAAAAGCTCAGATCTATTTACTGAATAAAAAAATCACAATGAAAAAACTGATATTATCAGTCTGCATTGCAGTTGCAACATTATTTTCAACTGTTTACGGACAACGCCAAATGGAAAACCTCGACCGTGGATTGTTGGCGGTAAAAGTTACTAACGGCGTATTTATAAGTTGGCGCATCGCAGCCACCGAGTTTACAAACATAGGCTACAACCTCTATCGCAGCGGAACCAAAATTGCATCTATCTCTTCAACCGAAGCTTCCAATTACACCGACCTATCCGGCACGCTTACTTCAACTTATTCCATCAAAGCAGTAGTTGATGGTGTTGAACAAGCTGCATCCGCCCCAGCAAGTGTGTGGGCGAATATCTACAAAACGGTTCCACTGGCTATACCTGCCGGAGGAACTACTCCCGATGCCGTGGCCTATACTTACACTGCAAACGACTGTAGTACGGGCGATGTTGATGGCGACGGGCAACTTGAAATTATTCTGAAATGGGATCCCACCAACTCAAAAGACAACTCTCAAAGTGGTTACACCGGCAATGTCTATCTGGACGCTTATAAACTGGACGGCACACGGCTCTGGAGAATTGATTTGGGAGTGAATATCCGCGCCGGGGCACATTACACTCAGTTTCTGGTCTACGACTTTGATGGTGATGGAATAGCTGAAGTGGTTTGCAAAACAGCTCCCGGAACAAAAGACGGAGCTGGTAATAACTTAACCGGTGCTGCTGTAGGAACCGATAATTCGGTAGATTATAGAAATACGAATGGCTACATTCTTTCCGGACCGGAGTACCTCACTGTTTTTGCCGGTCAAACTGGTAAAGAACTTCAAACAATTAATTACGAACCTGCACGTGGAACTGTGACAGCATGGGGCGATAATTATGGTAACCGAGTGGATCGCTTTCTGGCCTGCGTTGCGTACCTGGATGGCAAGACTCCGAGTCTGGTAATGTGCAGAGGATATTATACCCGCTGTTATCTAACTGCTTATGACTGGAAGAATGGCACGCTAACAAAAAAATGGGCATTCGATAGCAATACTACCGGAAATAGCGGTTATGCCGGTCAGGGATGCCATAACCTTAGCGTGGGTGATATAGACAGCGATGGATTCGACGAAATCATTTACGGTTCCTGCACTATCGACCATAATGGCACTGGAAAATACACGACCGGTTTGGGACATGGCGACGCCGTTCACTTAGGTGATTTTAATCCTGACAGACCCGGACTGGAAGTGTGGCAAGCGCATGAAAGTACTGGGAGCAATGGAGGTTATGGCGCCACGTTCCGCGATGCAAATACCGGCGACATTCTATTCAGTTTTCCGGCATCCGGCGATGTGGGCAGAGGATTAGTAGCTGATGTTGATGCTACCAATAAAGGTGCGGAATGTTGGGCTGCCGGATCACCATTGTATTCTTGCACAGGTGCGACAGTATCAACATCCCAACCTGCGTCGGATAATTTCGGAATATGGTGGGATGGCGATGAACTCCGCGAAATACTGGATGGAGACAAAATAGACAAATATGGAGTCGGGCGCGAACTCACCATCTACAATTACGGCACTGCAACATCCTGCAACGGAACCAAGAAGAATCCCAATCTACAAGCAGACATTCTTGGCGACTGGCGGGAAGAGGTGATACTGCATTCGAGTGATAACAGCAGCTTGCTTATCTTTACAACCACTGCCCCCACTTCCCGTCGATTGTATACTTTGATGCACGACCCCATGTATCGCCTGGGCATTGCCTGGCAAAATGTGGCTTATAATCAACCCCCTGATGTAAGTTTCTATTTGGGAAGTGGAATGAGCACTCCGACAATACCCACTATCATCTATACACAAACGATTAGCTTTCCGGCACTAACTACCAAAGCCGTTGGCGATGCTGATTTTACACCGGGAGCGAGCGCCACCTCGTTATTACCGGTTTCGTATAGCAGTTCGAATGCAGCCGTAGCAACCATAACAAATGGAAATATCCATATTGTTGGAACAGGAACAACTGTAATAACAGCTTCACAAGCAGGAAATGGGTTGTATACTTCAACTAAAAGTGTTACTCAGTTGCTGACAGTTTCCTCGCAAACTGCCCTGCAAACTCCCGAAAAGAAAACAATTTGCTTGTATCCCAATCCTGTATCAAGAAATACCATTACCTTAAAACTACCGACAGAATACCGATCGGAAATGAGTATTGTAATAGTAGATGGAATGGGGCGGTCGATAAAGAAAGAAGTAAAAAAAGGAGAGAATCTTTACCATATTGATGTAGCTTCCATTCCACAAGGCTCGTACGTTCTAAAGATAAAGTCGGCAGATATACAGAAAGCCATTCCGTTCGTGAAATTATAATTACAGAAAAACCGCTGACACTTCGATGAGTCAGCGGTTTTTCATATAAATAGAGCTTTGAACTGGGAGCTATTCTCCTACTCAGTAAATTTAGAATTAAACAGAAGGAAACCGATATTAATTCCGAAATTCCAAACGCTGCCCGAGTCACAATAGTTGGCAAACAAACCCGCAGATGCAATTTTAAAGTTATACACCAATGATGTCTCCACCATCACCTGCGATGAACTAAACGGTTTAGAGTAATAAGCCAAATTGTCGGGGGCACGGTTGATGGTTTCGTAAGGTACAAACCAGTAGGCTTCGCAGCGGGCATGAAAATCCTTCGTAAAATTATAAATCGGTTTCACCCCAATAGCTGCGTACTTATTGGCACTAAAGGCATCTTTAAAAACAGTGCGGGTATAGGGCGTTGGTCGAAATGCAGGTGCCTGAATAAGACTAACCGTATAGTTCTGCATCAATGACCGGGTGGAGAAGGCAAGCTCGCCATACGCACCCAACGTAAATTTATTGGAAAGCGGATAATAGCGATCTATTTTCGCACGCCATTGCAGCCATAAATCCCTCACATTTTTTACATTATTCGATGGTATATTGCCCGACTCATACGATTCCATTCCGGTAAACGCCTGTAATGCAGTTGAGATATTGTATCCTCTGGTTGGATACATGGTATGATTTAAAGTTTGACCTTCGATTCGTCCAAATAGGCTACCGAGTGAGAAATGACTCTCATCTTCACGAGTCGACGGCGTAATGGTGGCTCTGTTTAAAAAGTAAGTATCCGACAAATAACCATAGCCGGCCCCCAACTCCAAACGTCCGTTCATCCCTACCGGAAAACCTACACTTAACTTGCTATAAATTTCACCTTGCGTAAAATCGGCTGTACGATTATCGCTATAAAACAACTTGTCTCCTTCAAAAAAATCAAATTTATGAAGCACAATCGCCAACTTTACGTACCAGCTTTTTTGATCCGGAATTTCAATACGTGTACCCATGCTGAATCCGTTATACACTTTACCAAACTGAGCATCAACATACGAAGACTGTGCGTAGTCGGTCAGGTTTTGGTGCGACAATCCGAAATAAGCCTGATTGGCTGTAGACGATGAAAAATTGCCTCCCACAAGAAGTTTTAAGCGATTCCGGGCACTAACATGCAGGTTTAAATCAAAATTACCTGTTTCTGTATTAAACACGGCATGCGGCATTACTTCCTGTATTTTATCGTCGGAGATTAATTTAAAGTAGGATTCTTTAAACTCCTTCATCGTAAAAACATCATTCTCGTAGTGAAACACCTGTTCCACGTATTTCTTTTGCAGCGTGTCTACCCCTTCCACCGTAACGTGTTGAAATTTAAATTCAGGGTAACGGTTTCTGAATTCCTGACGTTTTGCGGCCGTTTCGTCGGGAGTTACGCGACGGGGAATACGCGCTTTAATCTCGTCCATGTGCTTCATAATCGAATCATATCCCATCTGCACCAATTCATCTACTTTATTGAAATCGAACATTTTATAAGTAGAGGAATTAAACGAAAACAAAAGACCTTCTTTTGAGGGAATGGAGTAATCGGTTTTGGTCATAATCATGTTTTGCACCTGCATAATGATATCACCCTGATCAGGTCTGCTTGGATTCTTTGCTACTACACTACCTATCATTACATCGGGTTTAAAGTCGTTGCGCATCACGTCCACCGGGAAATTATTGAAAATACCCCCATCGAACAACAAACGACCGTCTACCACGATGGGTTTATACATAAACGGAAAAGTCATCGAAGCCCGGATAGCATCGCCCAGCACTCCTTTGCGCAATACCACCGCCTCGCGATTATAAATATCGGACGCAACACAGCGAAAAGGCACAAAAAGTTTATCGAAATCGCCACCGGCAACTGCATTGGCCTGCGCACAAAGTTGCACAAAGGCAAAATTCATCTGACGTGGCGAAACAAGGTTGGTAGGAAGAATCGTTGATTTAAAATCAACAGAATCAATCTTGTTGGCTCTGAACGGAATCTCGGCAAAGTTGGGTTTCGGGTCTGCATTACGGTAATAATACTTGTAGTTCAATTCCACTTCACCAGTCGACCAGTTTTCAAAATCTTTGGATTTAAGCACCGCTATCATTTGCTCCGGACTGAAGCCCATAGCATACATTCCTCCAACGATAGCTCCCATCGAAGTACCCGTAACGTAATCTATCGGAATATTATTTTCTTCCAACGCTTTGATAACACCTATGTGGATAATGCCTTTTGCACCACCGCCACTCATTACCAGTCCTACCTTTTGGGCAAAAAGCGAGGACAAAACACATAGCGAAAACAGTAATATAAAGAATCGTTTTTTCATTCTGCGTAAAGGTTTATTCAGACCGTAAAAGTACAAATATTAAATTACAAAACTGAATAATAACTTAAATTTAATATGGAAATAACAGTGACATTTATTCAGTAACATTGAGTAATTTTGTAGGGCGAAAAATAGCTTATTAAGATAATCAGACATATGACTTCGAAATTTTTCACTCTAGCTATTGAGAAACTCAGCTCTCTTTCCGAAAAAGAACAAGCAATTTTGTCATCGTACATTGATATTAAAACATTTTCGAAGGGAGAATTGCTCCTCCGGCAAGATGAAGTCTGCAAATTTATCTACTTCATCGTTTCCGGCACTGTAATTTATTATCAACTAAACAACGATGGCGAAGAGATCACTACTGATTTTGCTTTTGATGGCGAATGGGTGACCGACAATAGAAGTCGTATCACTCAAACGCCTTCGCATATTAACATCAAAGCATGGGATAATACTCAAGTGGCTGTTATACACCAAAGCGACCTCGAGACATTGTTGTGCAAGATACCTTCATTGGAGCGAGTAGTACGCCTATCAATAGAGCAAGCCTATGTAAAACTGGCACAATGGAGCATCGACCTACAGACTTTATCGGCCAAGGAACGGTATCGAAAACTTGTTGTAACATCACCGCAAGTATTCCAACGACTTCCACTCTATCATATTGCCAATTACCTGGGCATTGCGCCTAAATCTCTTAGTAGAATCAGAAATAAAAAAAGTCCTTCCGATTAATTTGGTAACAAATGCGGAGAAGATTCAATTTTTCATTACCGAACTTTGCAGTCCATTCATTAAAAGTTTATCAATATGAAAAAGAAAATCTTAGTTATTGCATGTATGATTTTGTCAGTTGCAAGTACGTACGCTCAGAAGGACTCTTTGCAAATAAAAGAAATTGTAAAGCCTCATTCAAAAAGCTATAATGTCAAATCAGCCATTGAGGTTGAAAGTTTGGTACCTATGTTCCTCAGCGGCGGTTATCACTTTGGAGTTGGTTATCGTTATGAAAAATTCAGGGTACGCCTGAGTATTATCAATGGAGGAAGTTATGATGCAGAAACCGCCGGTGTAAATAACTCTTCCGCTGATTTCAAACGATATTACAAGACATCGCCCGGATTATTTTTAGGATACAATCTTTGGCAAAATCTGGAACTCTATACTTATTTTGAAGCGCACACTTTCGAAATAGAGCAAAAAAGTACAGGTAACCGAAAAGATGTACACAGTTTGGATACAGGTTTAGGACTTAGCTACCAGTTTTTCATTGGCAGGTATTTTTATATTCAACCCGGGATGCATGTTTATCTAAGGACAAACAATACCATTAACTTCGAAACAGCAAGTTATTCAATACCAAATATTGATCTTTCGCCAGTTATAAGGCTGGGAGTTCGGCTTTGGAGCAAAGACAAATAAATATCAATAATATGAAAGTAACCAAATTCAACACCATCGTAATTATGTCTGTATGGTGTGCATTCTGCTCTTGTGCAAATGGAGTTCACAACCGCAAATCTATTAATCTAACCAATAAAAGTGATGTTTATAAAATGCTTTACTACGCTTCTTTAGCTGGCAGTTCTCACAATACACAACCGTGGAAAGCAGAAGTTACGGGCGATAGTATCATCCGATTGTATGCCGATACCACTCGTCAACTATCGGTAGTCGATCCCGAGCACAGAGAACTGTGTATGTCTCTTGGAGCTTTTATCGAAAACCTCACCCTGGCTGCCGGAGGACTTGGTTATAATACAAACATAAAACTCAACGATGACAAGAGAAACAGCATCTTGGTTGCAGAGATTCATGTCAACAAAGCACCAACAACCCATTACAATCTTGAGTTGATAGAGAAACGCCGGACTTTGAGAACTCCATTCGATACCACTTCTATCAGCGAGAAAGATATTAACAAGCTTCGGGCTCCCGATTCCCAACATATTCATTTCTTTTCATCGCATTCGAAGGAAGGGGACTTCATCGCACAAAAAACACTGGAAGGTTACACACAAGAAGCTTACAATGAGGCAGCGCAAAACGAGCTAGTCAAATGGCTGCGTTTTTCGGATAAAGATGTAAACGAAAAAAAGGATGGTCTAACAACGGCAGGAATGCAAATAGATGGAGTCAGCGGCTTCTTTGTCCGCCATTTTGTCAAGCCAGAAGATACTAAGAAAGAAATGTTTGTAAAAGGTGGAATTGACAAAACAAAAGATCAGGTAATGAACTGCGGTGGCTGGATTGTAATTTCCAGTTCTGAGAGTGCTTTTGCAGAGTGGATAAACACCGGAAAATTGTACGAACACATTCATCTTACCTGCACACAACTTCAGATAGGATTTCAACCAATGAATCAGGCTATTCAGGAGACGGCATTGAAAAAAACAGTTGCAAAAAAACTTGGAATAAATGATGAATTGCTTTTTGTAGCACGCGTTGGCTACGTATCCGAAACTCCTGCTGCGGTTAGTCCCCGTAGGCATGTAGAAGCATTTACGGTATTCAAAAAATAACCGTCAGCGAATATTAAAACAAAAAACGCCTCGTAAAACGAGGCGTTTTTTGTTTTAATGTTTTCAATAGATCTATTCTTCGTCAATAACATCAATCGTCGATTCGATTTCGAAAACTGAAAGTTGACGACGGAAAATCTCGTCGAGCGAAATTTGAAACGTTTCGGTATGAGCAATGCCCGGAATAAGCGTAAGACGTTCCAGAATGATATGCAATAAATGACGGTTGTCTTTGGCATAAATCTTTACAAACATCGAGTATTTACCGGTTGCGTAGTGACATTCCACTACTTCAGGTATTTTTTTCAACTCTTCTACAACATTGTTGAATTGTTTGATGTCGCTCAACGTAATTCCAATATATGCGCAGGTCTGGAAACCAACTTTGTATGTATCAACTACAAATTCGGAACCTTTGATAATTCCTGTGTTACGTAATTTTTGTATCCGTTGGTGAATAGCTGCACCCGATACATTACATTCACGAGCCACTTCCAAAAAAGGAATACGGGCGTCTTGTGAGATAAGCTGAAGTATTTTTTTGTCTAAGCGGTCAATTTGATGTTGTGCCATAGTATTTAAACAATTACGAGATATTTATTAGGATGTGATGATCTTACAATATTTACCAACTTTCAGTTTTCACGAGTCAATTAGTTGTGATTGTAAGAATTTTAGTGCAAATGTATTCAATAATTTTGTAATTCCGTGTTATTTTGCAATAAATTGATAGTTATATGTGCAAAATATTCATTTTAACGATATTTCCCCTCATCGCAGTCTTTCATCACACTGATGTAACTTTGATAGCGCGATGAACTGATGTGGTGATTTTCAACTTCTTTCAGCACTGCGCAGCCTGGTTCGTGCACGTGCGTGCAATTTGCAAATCTACATTCTGAAGAGGCTGCAAAAATTTCTTTGAAATAGTGACCCACTTCTGCTTCTTCCATATCAATTGTGCCAAAGCCTTTTATCCCCGGAGTGTCGATAATATGACCACCTGAAATTAACTCAAACATCTCCGAAAAGGTGGTCGTATGCATTCCTTTGTTATGATAAGAAGATATTTCGCCCGTTTTGGCCAGCGAGAGCGGCGCAATGGCATTAATCAAAGTAGATTTACCTACACCCGAGTTGCCCGAAAAAAGCGTCGTTTTGCCGCTTAAAAAAGCCAGCAAGTCATTTATATTTTCCGAATGCAGAGCTGAAACTTTAAAAGCAGGATAACCCAGACTGGTATACAAATGAACCAAAGCATCCAAATACTCCAACTCAGGAGCTGTATATCTGTCAATTTTATTGAAAACAAGACAAGCCGGTACGCGATACGCTTCGGCAGTAGCCAGAAAACGATCGATAAAAACCAGCGATGTTTCAGGGTAATTGACAGTAACTACCAGTGCCACCAAATCGAGGTTAGCTGCTAGAATCTGAAACTGTTTTGATAAATTCGACGAACGACGAACAATGTAATTGCGTCGATCGCAAATGGTATTTATCATAGCTGTCCCGTCCACATTCATCTCGAACTCCACCCAGTCGCCCACAGCAATAGGATTGGTGCTGCGAATTTCCTTCAAGCGAAAATTTCCCTTTATACGACACTCAAACAATTCGCCATCATCAGTTTTTACCTGATACCAACTGCCTGTATTTTTTACTACTAATCCTTTCATTATTTAGTTACGAGTTACGAATTACAAGTTACAAGCAGTAAACAGGTAATTCATCTTTAATTGTGCATTATGAATTATGCATTATAAATTATTTCAAAACGCTTCCGTTGCAGTAATGTAAAATTGCAATTTATCGCCATAATTATTCTTTGCCATATCCAATCGCAAGTGAACCCGGGCATCATTCAGGCGATATCGCAAGCCGGCACCGTAAGCCATTTTCAGTTTATCGATCTGATAACCGGAACTGCTCATTACATCTCCCGCCGAACAAAAAATGGCTCCTTTCAAGCGTTTATAGATAGGCAGTCGATATTCCGTTTGAAACATCATCAGCACATTTTCGCGGTACATCCCCTGCCGGAAACCACGGAGTCCATCACGTCCACCTACCGTGGGTAATAATTGAAACGGAATATCTTTGCGACCAAAAATTCCTGCAAAATAAGCTTGCCAGGCAAACACCTGCGATCCAAAAACCGGTACATACTGTCGGCAATCAATCGAGACTTCCTGTAAAGAGTAAGTACTTCCCCACCCTGCCTTCGACGCAGACAAAATGGTTTTGGCAAAAAAACCTTGTTGCGGGTAAAACTGATTATCGCGACTATCAAAAGCAGCTACCAAACCAACACTTGTTTGTGAAAAAGGTTCCCAACCACTACTGCCAAATTGATTATAAAGGGCAACTTTACTTTTTTCGAAGGTCGAATCGGTCTTCACAGCTTCGTGCCGTGTAGCAAATGACACTCCCACAAATAAGTATTTCGAAAGAATATATTGTGGTTGCGCCACCAGCGAAATACTTCGGGCTGTAAATGCTTGCTTGATATCCGTCGGTTTATTGCCTATCCCGTAAAAATTATCGGGATAATTGCGCACACTAAAATTAGAATATAAATACCATTTATCGGTATTAAAATAAATTTTTGGCGACACATTAAACATAAACTGATTATGAAATGTATAAACAGCACTTCCAGTAACCGAACTTATGCGACTAATATCCTTACTCCTGAAATAATATCCGTAAGCAATGCCGGTAGCCACACTGGTTTCTTGCTGATACGAGGCTTGCGGAATTATAAATAAACTTTTGCGCGACACAATTGAATCAGACGGCCCGGCAGCGTAGCTAAACACTGAAACTGTCAGGAGAAAAAGAATGATCCATTGCTTTAATCGCATAATTCAGAATGTATAAATAAAACATCAGCCACCCCAAAAGCTATGAGATGACTGAGTTGTCCGACTGATTGTCAACTTATTATACTGTCATAATTTCCTTTTCTTTAGCAGCATACATATCTTCAATGCGTTTAATAAACTTGTCATGAATTTTCTGTACACTTGCTTCTGCATCTTTACCCACATCCTCAGGCAAACCTTCTTTTACCATTTTCTTGAAGTTCTCAATGGCATCTCTACGGGCATTGCGGATACTGATTTTAGCATCTTCACATTCCGCTTTCGATTGCTTAGCCAATTGTTTACGACGATCTTCGGTCAATGGTGGAATTCCCAAACGAATAGTTTCACCATTGTTCATTGGTGTGATGCCTACGTCCGAGTTCAAAATTGCTTTTTCAATTACTGAAATCAGCGCTTTTTCCCAAGGCTGGATGGTAATAGTTTTAGCATCGGGAGTTGTAATTGTTGCCACACTCGAAATAGGCACATGTTGACCATAATAATCCACTTTTACGCCATCCAAAATACGTGGATTGGCTTTACCTGCGCGAATGTGCGCCAACGATTCGTCCAAAAATAGAATGGAAGCTTCCATGTTGTCCTCTGCATGGGTCAGATGTGGTTTTACGTCTAGCATAATGTATTTTGTTTGAAAGTTTTATGTTGAAAAGTTGAGTGTTCTATTGCTTTAAGTATCTTATTATTTATTTGAGACCAATGTTCCTATTTTTTCACCCAGCATTACCTTTTTCAGATTACCGACAGTGTCCATATCAAAAACATAGATGGGCATATTGTTTTCCTTGCACATGGTGGTGGCCGTTAAGTCCATCACTTTTAGGTTACGATTATAAATCTCGTCGTAAGTAATTTCGTCGAATTTCGTAGCTGTTTTGTCTTTTTCCGGATCGGCGGTATAGATACCATCCACACGAGTACCTTTTAGCATTACATCGGCCTCAATTTCGATAGCACGAAGCGAAGAACCGGTGTCGGTAGTAAAAAACGGATTCCCCGTTCCGGCAGAAAGGATGACTACTTCACCACGCTCCAAACTCTCGATGGCCTTTTGTTTGCTGTAAAACTCGCCAATTGGCTCCATGCGAATGGCAGTAAGCACGCGCGATTTTACACCACCTGCCTGAAGAGCAGAATTCAGCGCCAAACTGTTGATAACAGTGGCCAGCATACCCATTTGGTCGCCCTGCACGCGGTCAAAACCTTTAGATGTGCCACTTAAGCCACGAAAAATATTTCCACCTCCGATAACAATACCCACCTGAACACCCAACGCAACTATTTCAGCAATTTGGGTGGCATATTCACCCAATCGTTTTTCATCAATACCATATTGCTTCTCGCCCATAAGCGATTCGCCACTCAATTTCAACAAAATGCGTTTAAATGCTGCCATGTTTATGTATTTATTTTTTAGACTAATTGCCAAAAACAGAAAAGGTTTTACAAACTGTAATTCTGTTTGCTCATTGGTTAGCAAAAGTAAATAATTTGGAGCGGATATGCAAATTATATAATCTATTATTCAATTATTTACCATCAGGGTATTGGAGATTTTTCTTGATTTTTGTACCTTTGCGCCCGTAAAACAAAAACTAAATCAACATTTTATGCACGAAAAAGGAACGTATGTTCGTATTGAAGTCGCTGATCCAACTCCACTAGGACTTACGGGTTTGGCAATGGTTACACTTGTAGCCGCATCTCAAAAACTTGGATTTACCGAAGGTCTATCCATTTTAATTCCCTGGGCTATCTTTTTAGGTGGATTTGCTCAGTTAATGGCTGCTGTTTATGATTTCAAACACAACAACTTGTTTGGATCGACAGCATTTGCAGCTTACGGTTTATTCTGGATTTCGATGGCAGCATCGTGGATGATTAAGCTGGGAGTTTTCGGAAAAACACTGGCAGATGGATTTGATGTTCGTCAATTAGGTGTTATCTTTCTAGGTTACCTGTTCTTTTCTCTTTTCATGACAGTAGCGGCTTTCAAAACCAACAAAGCATTGATTGCCATCATGGTATTAATCGACGTTCTGTTTCTTGGATTAATGCTCGACTCATTTAAAATGGGTGAATACTGGCATGCCATTGCAGCCTGGAGCGAATTATCCATTTCTTTAATTGGCTTCTACGCAGCCGGTGCAAACATGCTCAATAAATCTTACGGTCGCACCATACTTCCATTGGGAAGTGCTATCTGGAAATAATTTCAGACCCAATTACAAAAATGGCTGTCGCAAGTAATTTGGGACAGCCATTATTTTTAATTCAAAATCGTTACGCTCCCAACATTTTAAGAAGTTCATACACAAGAATAGCCGGCCAGACAAGCGCCTTCAAAAAACCCAAAACACCCAACCAAAAAGTGGCTGCATGAGAAATAAAATAAATAGCTGCACCCGCCAAACCAAGTCCATAAACAGCACCACCGGTAGCATTAGCCTGATGATTTCGATTTCTGTCACAATTCTTTTCGTCGTTCATTATTTTCTATTATTTAAGTTTCATCGGTATATATACGGAGTTATTATCTCATTTACCCCTGTGATTCAGGGGTAAAGATATGCCATATATTTTGAATAGCACGTTCAATATCGTTCATTTTTCAATATTTATCCAATAAGAGTTGAACAATTCACTCCGAAAGTAGTTATATTTGCACTTACAAAAAGAATGATGTATCCGAAGTATAAAAATAAAGCCATCCCTACCTTAGCACTCCTCTTAATGGCAGTGTTTGTCATCGCAGTGGGCTTTAAACCGGCACACGTATTATTCGGCGGGCATCATTATTCTACCGAAAAGGGCTTCGAACATAAAGCCTGTGAACATTCCGATCAAGAAACAATCTCAAACCGACATGACGAATCCTGTCCAGTATGTGATTTTGAATTTTGCCTTTTCATTCCTCAAAACCAATTTAATTTGCCCCAACACGTGGCTAATTTAGAAGGAAAACTTACAGCACGTAATTTTTCTTGCTTGGTTCATCAGTCATCTCACCACTTTCAACTACGGGCTCCACCTGTCTTGTAAAGCCCTTTCTTTTTTTACGTCTATTCCCATCTAAACAGCCGGCAATCAAATTAGCACGGTTAGCTTGGCTGCACGTTGCATCTGCATCTGCAAACATTGCTGCATGCATCTTCTATTTCGGAACAGACGCTATATCCACATTATCTATCACTTACAATAAAGAAAAATGAATAAAACATATATTATCATCATTGCCCTTT
This sequence comes from uncultured Paludibacter sp., assembly GCA_963664445.2. Classification (GTDB taxonomy): domain Bacteria; phylum Bacteroidota; class Bacteroidia; order Bacteroidales; family Paludibacteraceae; genus Paludibacter. The sequence goes on along the minus strand of CAXXUM010000005.1, from coordinate 699,321 downwards.
TTGCATCATTAAGCCTTATGTCCGAAAATCTGAAAGTGCCGCAAGCAAGCCTTCAAGGCAAAATAACAACTAAAAACGGAGAACCGATTATTGGCGCCACCCTCTTTTTTCCTGAACTAAAAACAGGAACAGTAACCAACACTGAAGGGAAATACAAGCTACAAAACCTTCCGAAAAGCACCATGCTTTGCCAGGTCAGTTCTGCGGGTTACAAGATGATAGCCGAAAATATCGACTTAAAAACAACGGAGAACAAAGACTTCGTAATGGAAGAATCCGTCATTGAGATGAACGAGGTGGTTGTTACCGGACAAGCCGGAGCTTCACAAGCCATTAGAATGCCCACGCCCATCAGCGTTATTACATTGGCTGATTTGCAACAACACGGCTCCACAAATATTATTGATGCTATAGCCTCACAACCGGGTATCTCGCAAATTACCACCGGAAGCGGCATCTCCAAACCGGTTATTCGTGGCCTAGGTTATAACCGGGTAATCGTAATGAAAGATGGTGTTCGTCAGGAAGGTCAGCAATGGGGCGATGAGCACGGCATCGAAATAGATGAATTTGATGTGGGCAGAGTGGAAATTCTGAAAGGTCCGGCAAGTCTGACGTACGGCTCCGATGCTATGGCGGGCGTTATCAATCTGTTTTCAGCTCCACTACTTCCACAAGGTGCAATGAAATTGAACGCGCTGGCCAATTACCAAACCAACAATGGGCTTATGGCTTATTCGCTGAATTACGCAGGACATAAAAATGCATTTGTCTGGGATTTCAGATACAGCAACAAACGAGCGCATGCCTACCAAAATAAATATGACGGCTATGTTTTTAATTCCGGATTCAGAGAAAATGCCGCATCGGCTTTGCTGGGCATCAACAATTGGTGGGGATATTCACACCTCACATTGAGCACTTATCAACTCAGTCCGGGAATTGTGGAGGGCGAACGCGATGCCACTACCGGTCAGTTTATAAAACCTATCGTATTGAGTGACGGTAGCGAAGGCAGCGCCATTGCATCTCATTCTGATTTTATGAGCTACAGTCATCAAATTCCCTATCAACAAGTAAAGCATTACAAAGCTGTTTGGAACAATAATATTCTTATTGGAGATGGAAGCCTCAAGAGCACCTTTGGATACCAACAAAACCGTCGTCAGGAGTTTGCAGACGTATTAAACCCTAACACCTACGGACTATACTTTTTATTGCACACACTAACTTACGACATTCATTACACATTGCCGGAGAAAAAAGGCTTTGCCCTTTCGTACGGAATGAATGGCATGTATCAAAATTCATTAAACAAAGGTATTGAATACCTGGTACCGGAATATCGGTTATTTGATGCAGGTGCCTTTGTTGTTGCTAAAAAAAGCTGGAAAAGAATAGATATCAGCGGTGGCTTGAGATACGACAACCGCTCGGAAAACAGCAATGCACTTTATCTCAATGCTAACGAAGAGAAAACTTCTGCAACTGATCCAGCTGCCAGATTACGCTTTGCAAAATTAGCGGAAAATTTTGGCGGCATAAGCGGAAGCATTGGTGCAAGCTACCAACCCGGCGAACACTGGAACATGAAATTGAATTTCTCGCGAGGCTTCAGAGCACCGAACATTAGCGAGCTAGCCTCAAACGGCGTACATGAGGGCACTATCCGATACGAGATTGGCAATCCCAACCTAAAAGCAGAAAGCAGCCTGCAAACCGACTACGAACTCGGTTATAATACTGAACATGTGAGCGCCAAACTGAATCTATTTGCCAACAACATCAACAACTACATTTTCTCGCGAAAGTTGAGCAATTCTATCGGGCAAGATTCTATCATGAGCGGATTTCCAGTATACAAATTCGATGCGGGAAATGCACAGATTATGGGTGGCGAATTCTCCATCGATATTCATCCACACCCATTGGATTGGTTGCACTTCGAAAACAGTTTTTCGTACGTTCATTCCCAACTGAAAAACCAGCCCGACTCAACAAAGTATTTACCCTTCACACCTGCTGCAAAATTAAAATCGGATATCAGAGTCGACATGAACTACAGGAGTAAATACATAAAGAATAGTTATATCTCGTTAGGGCTGGAACACTATTTCAAACAAAGCGATATCTATTGGGCTTACAACACCGAAACTGCAACCAGTGGCTATACTTTGCTCAACGCATCGATAGGCGGTGATATAGCTTCAGGAAAGAGAACAATTTGTTCGATTTATCTGAATGCAACTAACCTGACAGATGCTACCTACCAGAGCCATTTGAGCAGGTTGAAATATGCAGCGATAAATGAAGTTACGGGTCGAACCGGCGTTTTCAACATGGGACGAAATATCAGTATTAAACTGATTGTACCGGTAGATTTATAAACAAGAATGAGGAGAGTGTCACTAAAGCAACACTTTCCTCATCTTTAAATTATTATCGCATCACAAAGCGACAGTTATATTTTCGATAAAATTACAGTAAAGTTCTTGCCGTATTTTTTGGCACATTTCGGGCAAGTAGTATACCACATATACATTTTCTTAATTTGATAAGCATTTCCCTCACAATGTTTTTCAAAATCCACCATCCATTTTCCGGTTTCGTTGTAGTTTCCTTCGTATACTCTGCAATAGTAATTACCGCTGAGTCTAACGTTTTCAAGAGTTGGAATTTCTTTGTCCACAGCCAAAAATAAATCCATATTCCACTTCGACGTATGATCTGAGAGGCAAAGCCAATCAGGTATCGTGGCAAGAGCTTCCTCCACACAGGCATTCAGCCGTTTCATAGTAGCACCAAAATTAATGGGCACATAAAAGAGGGTAAACACCCGGGCCTTCACAAACAATTTATTGTCCCAATGTAGTACTTTATCATCCCATGGTGCGGGATCGAAAGGAGGGCAACAGTCAAAATCAATCGGTTGAGCATTCATAAACCACCAAATTAAAGTTGAACATCTTGAAATTAATCACTGCAAATATATCTATTTTATTTGAGAATTAATTAAACGAGATGACTTCTTTTTGAAGTAGAATAAAAGAAAAAGGGCTGCAAATAATTGCAGCCCTAAACTTCATATACTTTAAACAGTATTATTTATACATTTTCTCACGAATAGCTTTGATGTCCTCAGAAGTCACATAATCATCGTAATCCATTTGTTTATCAATAATTCCTCGTGGAGTTAATTCAATGATACGATTACAAACCGTTTGGATAAATTCACGGTCATGCGACGCCATCAGCACATTGCCTTTAAAATTTACGAGTGTGTTGTTGAAAGCCTGAATAGATTCCAGATCCAGGTGATTAGCCGGAGAGTCCAGCACCATCACATTGGCATTCTTTAGCATCATGCGCGAAATCATACAACGCATTTTTTCACCTCCCGAAAGAACACTTGCCTTTTTGTAAATCTCTTCTCCTGCGAAAAGCATTTTACCCAAATAACCACGAATAAATGCCTCGGTAGTATCTGTAGAAAACTGTCCGAGCCAGTCAACTAATTTCAAATCAGTATTGAAAAATTCGGAGTTATCGAGCGGCAAATAAGCGTGCGTAATGGTTACACCCCAATTGTAAGTTCCTTCGTGTGCTTTATCGTGGTCATTAATAATTTCGAAGAAAGCAGTCATAGCACGTGGATCTTTCGACAAAAAGATAATCTTATCGTTTTTCTCTACGTTGAAATTCACATCTTTGAAAAGTACTGTTCCATCCTCAATGGTTTTGCCAAGACCAGCAATTTCCAACACCATATTTCCCGGTTCGCGTTCCGGTGTAAAAATAATGCCCGGGTATTTGCGGGTAGAGGGTTGAATTTCCTCCACGTTCAATTTTTCAAGCATTTTCTTACGACTGGTAGCTTGCTTGGATTTAGCCACATTAGCACTGAATCGGCGAATGAACTCTTCCAATTCCTTCCGTTTTTCATCAGCTTTCTTATTCTGATTTTGTTGTTGACGAAGTGCCAATTGGCTCGATTCGTACCAGAAAGAGTAGTTACCTGAGAAAAGCTGAACTTTTCCAAAGTCAATATCTACAGTATGTGTACTTACCGCATCCAGAAAGTGACGGTCGTGCGAAACAACAAGTACTGTATTTTCGTAGTTAGCCAAATAATTTTCTAACCACATCACTGTGTCCACATCCAGGTCATTGGTAGGCTCATCGAGCAACAAGTTATCCGGTTTTCCAAAAAGTGCACGCGCCAACAGCACACGTACTTTTTCCATACCGCTTAGCTCACTCATCAACTGATAATGCAAATCTTCTTTGATTCCCAATCCACTCAACAAGATAGCAGCATCACTGTCAGCGTTCCAACCATTCATTTCAGAGAATTTCTCTTCCAATTCAGAGGCACGAATGCCATCAGCATCCGAAAAGTCTTCCTTCAGGTAGATGGCATCCTTTTCTTCTTTCACTTTCCAAAGCACAGTATGACCCATCATCACCGTATCGATAACGGTAAATTGATCGAATTCAAAGTGATCTTGTTTAAGCACTGATAAACGTTCTCCTGTACCAAACTGCACATTCCCACGTGTCGCGTCAAGATCGCCGCTTAAGATACGGATAAGGGTAGATTTACCAGCACCATTGGCACCAATAATGCCATAACAGTTACCAGCAGTAAATTTCAGGTTTACGTCTGAGAATAAAACACGTTTGCCAAATTGAATGGCCAGATTTGAGACGGTGATCATATATTTTTTATGTCTAAAGTCGAAGGCCCAAAATCATATGATTTTAAACTTTCGACTATTTTAAAACAAGAATAGAACTTGCCTGCTTTCCAAACCCGTTCTATTCTTTTATACTATATTATTTGATAAATTACTCTATGATGCCTAAAGCACGAGCAGCCTTAGATATTTTTTCTATAGATTCGTCAATTTGATCAAAAGTATGCGTTGCCATTAATGAGTAACGAATCAGAGAATCTTCTGAAGGTACTGCAGGCGAAACAACCGGATTAATAAACACGCCATCGTCCATCAACATACGTGTGATCTGGAATGTTTTAGTATTATCACGTACATAAAGTGGAATAATCGGAGTTTCTGTTGGTCCGATTTCAAAACCTGCTTTTAGGAATCCTGCTTTTGCACGTGCAGTATTTGCCCACAATGCATCTTTACGCCATGTTTCTTCAGCCATTACATCAAGTGCTGCAAGTACACAACCGGTTGAAGCCGGAGTAATAGAAGCACTGAAGATTAATGTGCGAGAATTATGTTTCAGATAATTGATAATATTATTATCAGAAGCAATGAATCCACCAATGGTTCCTAGTGATTTACTAAAAGTACCCATGATTAAATCTACATCCTGTGAAACACCAAAATGTTCACAGATTCCAGCTCCTGTTTTACCAAAAACACCTAGTGAGTGGGCTTCATCAACATAAATTGAAGCATTGTATTTTTTAGACAGAGCAACAATTTCCGGTAGTTTAGAAACATCACCTTCCATGCTGTACACACCGTCCACTACAATCAGTTTCAATTTATCTGGCTCGCATCTTTTAAGCACTTTTTCCAACGCATCCATATCGTTGTGACGATATTTGAATTGTTTTGAAAAAGACAAACGCTTGCCTTCAATAATGGAAGCATGGTCATATTCGTCAAAGATCAAATAATCTTCACGACCTGTAACGCATGGCACAACTCCTGAATTTACAGTAAAACCTGTTGCATAAACCAATGCAGCTTCTTTGTGCACTAATTTTGCTAAACGATCTTCTAATTCGAGGTGGATATCTAATGTTCCATTCAAAAAACGAGATCCGGCACAACCGGTTCCGTATTTTTCAATTGCTTTAATCGAAGCCTCTTTTAAACGAGGGTGATTGGTCAATCCTAAATAGCTGTTAGACCCAAACATCAAAACTCTTTTACCATCAATTGTTACAACCGTGTCCTGGTCAGACTCAATCGGACGGAAATATGGATATACACCCATATCTTTTGCTTGTTGAGGTGCATCATATTGCCCCAATACATTACTTAATAGACTCATATAATACTATGTGTGTTATAAATAAAAACGGCTGCAAAGATACTATTTATTTATGGAAAAACACAAATAATTTGAATTCTAACATATATTTAGCTACTTTTGCAACCCCAAATTAAACCCTAAAACATTTGTGAGCAAACAAATAGATTATAAATTATTGCCTTTGCTGGCAGCGAAATCGGGACCGGAATGGAAACGATTTTATATCAAAAACAAGAAAAAACTCGAAGGAATGGATCTTCGCGTCCAGGCTTTGCACGATAAAGTCTCATCCTGTACCGATTGTTTGAAATGTGCCAACTGTTGTCGGTCACTTGGCCCCCGCATCACCGACAAAGACATTGAACGAATGGCTAAAGCTTTGAGGATGAAAGCGGCAGATGTAATTAAAAATTACCTTCGCGTGGATGAAGACGGTGATACAGTTTTTCAGTCAATGCCTTGTCCATTTTTGGGAGACGATAATTATTGCTCCATCTACGAATCACGCCCAAAAGCTTGCCGGGAATATCCACACACCGACCGCAAACGATTTTATCAGATTTATAATTTATCAATAAAAAATGCAACTACCTGCCCGATTGTATATGAGGTGCTTGAACAGTTAACAAAGGCCACTACCCCGTAAAAGCGAACAAGGAAACTGCGTTTGCACAAACCCATTTAAAGATTAGTTCTGAATATCTCCTTTTTTAATGTCCCATTTTTATGGAAGGAGTATCCCACAGTAAACAGTATACCTAAGGAAATACTCAACACTGTTGAAGCCAAAATGGCAATCATAATAGCTATTTGATATTTAATGGCCACCAAAGGCACCGACCCACCAAGAATCTGACCGGTCATCATGCCTGGAAGCGAAACAATCCCCATGGTAGCCATAGTAGCAATGGTCGGATTTAAAGCCGAAACAAAACTCTTTTTCGCAAAATGCAATAAGGCTTCGTACTTTGTAGCTCCCAATGCAAGTTTATAAAAATAGAGTTGCTCATCTCTCCTCAAGGATTTATAAAAATCACCCAACCCTATAACATTGGATCGCAAAGAGTTACCCAACACCATTCCGCCGATAGCAATCATATATTTGGCATCGAGAATAAAATCGAGATGGGCTATAAAATAATTGAAGTAAAGAACGACAAAGAAATTGGCGATAATGAATGAGAGCAAAACGGGTAGAGCAAATTGCTTTATTCTGAGTCCTGAATTTTTGATAACTGAAAAGCTGGCAGCATTAATCATTACCAGAAACCAAAGCAAATTCAAAAACCAATTGTTGAATTTAAAAACATATTCGAGAAAAAAGCCAATCAATACCAATTGAACAGCCATTCGCAAAGTAGAAGTAACAAGATTTTTTGTGATCCCAAGCTTAAAATACCACACAGCAATCAATGGTACGAGCAGCAAAATGGCGCACATAAACATCGATAAAGCGGACAAATCAGTAGCACCATTCATAATCAACTCAATTTTAGTGCTTTAATTTCAACTCCTGAGGGCAAATAATTATCGTGAGAGATAGATAAAACGGTAAAGTCCGGATTCAGCAAGAAGTAATCGAGCACTTTAATTCTCAATGGTTTATCGAGTGCGGAGCTAATCTCGTCCAGAAAAAAAATATCCCGTTTCAAGAGCAGCGAATTAATAATAGCAACACGCTGTTTTTCACCACCCGACAGCGTTTCAATATCTTTTTGCAGCAAACTATCTTGCAATTCAAAATAATCAAAAAGTTGTGGTATTTCAATTGCAGCTCCTTCTTTATATTTCAAATTTGCTTTGAACGACATTGTCTCATCAAACAGAGCCTGAACTTTTCCTGTGCCAATACTTAAATCCTGACTTACATACGCAACACGTCGGCGCAGCTCCCAAACAGAGGTATCTGTCAGAGCGTTACCTTCGAAAGAAATAGTCCCGCTATCCGGCTTTTCAAAACCCAACAACAGACGAAACAAGGTTGTTTTTCCAATACCCGAACGTCCGGTTATATTCACCTTATCGCCACGAGATATCTGAAACGAAAAATTTCGCAGCACAAAATTTTCAGAAAATCGCTTGCTTATATTCTGGATATCGAACATCAAAACATTTTCAGGCATTACAACAAATCAATTTGACAGCTTCTCAAAATCATCCCAAAAGCCAGGGTATGATTTAGTAACCACTTGTGGATTCTCAACAATAATTGGAGTAAGCAGTGCAGCGGGTGCAAAAGCCATAGCCATTCGATGATCGTGATAAGTGGCAATGCTTATCGGTGAAGCCGGTTCACAACGTTCCCCATCCCATGCCAATTGACTTTCGGAGGGTTCATACACCACGTAACCAAGCTTAGCCAATTCGTTGATCAAGGCTGCAATTCGATCCGTCTCTTTAATTTTCAGCGTCTCCAAACCACTAAATTTAAACGGTATACCTTTCAAACAGCATGTCACTGCAAAAGTCTGCGTCAAGTCGGGTTCATCTGTAAAGTCATATTCCATTCTCGTGGTCAGTTCACCATTAGGCGACAATAAAACACCATCTTCCATGTACGATGTTTTAACCCCTAACTGTTCAAAAAGATCAGCTACTTTGCTATCTCCCTGATAGCTATTTTCGCCCAACCCTTTGAGAAAAACACCACCTTTACCTACCAACGAAAGTATTTCGTACCAATACGATGCCGCCGACCAGTCTGATTCTACTTTATACGGGATTGGCTGATATTCCTGAGGTTCTATCTGAATAACATTTCCTGAAAAAACAACATCAATCCCATATTCATCCATCATTTGCATGGTCATATTGATATAAGGCTTAGAAATAATCTTGCCTTCCAACACAATTTTCAGTCCTTTCAGCATGCATGGCGCAATCATCATTAACGCCGAAATATACTGACTGCTCACGTTTCCTTTTAGATGAATCTCACCTCCAACAAGGGCACTACCAACAATCTTTAACGGTGGATAACCATCGTTTTCGAGATACTCAATCCTTGCTCCAAGCCCATTAAGTGCATCCACCAACAATTTGATAGGGCGCTGTTTCATGCGCTCACTACCGGTAATTACCCATTCGCCCACTGTTTTCGATAAAAAAGCAGTAAGAAAACGCATGGTTGTTCCGGCAGCACCGATATCAAAAGTGGTACTATTTGAGTCTAGCGCACTCACCAGCACATTCGTATCATCGCAATCAGCCAGATTATCTATATCATAAGGACTATACGACAAAGCATCCAATATCAAAGCGCGATTGCTTATACTTTTTGAAGCAGGAAGTGAAATTTGAGCAGCAAGGCTGTCGATGCTAATGTGGAGTTCTTTTTTGTCAGAAAACATATATGAAATCTATTTTTGTATTTATAAATAAAAGATTTAATGTCGAAATCAGCAAGCCGACATTTTCAGCTTTGTAAATCAGTATCACACTGCTAATTCGTAAATTTTCTTCACATCCTCTTCGGTGAGTTTCACAAAACTACCCATTGTCTGAGTACCTAATCCCAGCACTTTAAGCATAGCCGGAATATCTTCTGCTTTTGCTCCAAGCTCCGAGAAACGAATTGGCATGCCGATAGAAGTAAGAAATTGTTCAAACTTAGCAACGCCCTGTTTTGCGGTATTTTCAGGATTTTGAAAATCCATCTCACAACCCCACACCCTGACGGCAAACTGTGCAAAACGCATTACATCATGATGCATCACATGTTTCATCCAGGCAGGGAACATCACTGCTAAACCCGCACCATGAGCCACATCATACAATGCAGATAGTTCATGCTCTATTTGGTGTGTCGACCAATCCTGTTCGCGGCCTACTCCGCAAATATCATTGTGCGCAACCATTCCCGCCCACATAATATTAGCACGAGCCTCATAGTCATTTGGATTTGCCAACGCCTTTGGAGTTTCTTTAATCACCGTCAAAAGAACTGCTTCACACAAACGATCTGTTATTTCAACATCTTTTGTATTCGTAAAATAACGTTCCAACACGTGCGCCATCATATCCGTAGCCCCACAAGCTGTTTGAAATGCCGGCAATGTACAAGTCAATTCGGGATTGAGGACAGAAAAAACAGGACGCAATGCATCGCTGTTAGCAGCTCTCTTCAGCATGCCGGTTTCGTGAGTAATAACTGAGCCTGTCGATCCTTCACTTCCCGCAGCTGAAATCGTCAGGATAGTTGCCACCGGCAAAGCTTTCTCGACTTCTTTACCTTGATAAAAATCCCAGAAATCGCCATCATACAATGCACCAAGCGCAATTGCCTTGGCAGAGTCGATAACGCTTCCACCGCCAACAGCTAGAATAAAGTCTATATTTTCTCGTTTGCAAAGTTCAATGCCTTCATACACCAACCCACTTCGTGGGTTGGGCATTACACCACCCAACTGAGTAAAAGTTATATTTTCATTCGCCAGGGAAGTTTTCACACGATCAAGCAGACCGCTTCTCAGCACCGAGCCGCCACCAAAATGAATCAACACCTTCGTTCCGCCAAAACGTTTTACATATTTCCCGGCTTCAGTTTCACGACCTTTTCCGAACACGAAAGAGGTTGGACTATAAAAATTAAAGTTATTCATAATTATTTAGTAGTTGAGTTCAGAGTAGTCAATTTTTCAAATTTTCTAATTGGGTAATCAGTTTTTCGGCTATCTCTGCAGTTTTATTTATTTGAGTGTTTATTTCTTTCACAAAAGCATTATCATCGAACGTACCCCGCACAGCATCAAAATCGATTTGCTTATCTGCATCATCGCCATCCATTCCAAAACCGATTCTTGAAACAGCATTGAATTCTTTTTTAGCATCTCTCAATATTAAATCATTAAAAGTCAATACTGACTTCTTCCATTTTCCGATAACTGAAACAAAATCTTGAATTTCCATCTCAACGACTGATTTACCGAGTTGTTTTTCAAGTATATCTTTTGCCCAATCCCAAGAAAAGTCTGAATAAGCGGCATGAATCTCGCTCAAATTATTTTGAATAGCTTCGATTGGTCTGTTTTCATTTGAAATTTTGTTCAGCAGCCCTTCAACTGCTTTTTGGGGCGCAATTAAACCAGCCATATCAACCCATTCACCGACCCCTACATCCGAATCATCAAGTAATAATTTCAGAAGATTTTCTTTCAAATCATTATGTTCATATTTGAGCCTTTCAACAACTTTTTCTCCTATAAAATGATCAATCGCCATTTCATACAATTCAATCCCTTTTTTGATAGACGAGCGTTTGATTTTACAATTCTGATACCACACAAATGAAGCACTTGCATCCATATTCAGCAACAATCCATTCAGAATTTCAATTCCTTTAAGAGCTTTCGACAAAGTATATGGCGACAAAAAATCAAAATTGATGGAGTCCAGCTTCTTTTCATCCGTACGGGTATCGCGTTTTGGCCATTTTTGCACATCGCGAATAGTGCCGGCACTATGAAGATTTATGCCGGGTAACAAACTACTTTCACCATCATTTTCCATCAAATACGAAAACGGCAGATTCGAAATATCCGGATTGCCTTTATGACGACCGAGCACTACTGTAAACGCCCCGATTTTAGCCGGCCACATGACGTACGAATCACTCGAAGTTTTCACTCCCCGCTCAGTAATTCCCTGATGTACCGGGCCAAGCTTATACATATGATTGCTAAAATTCGTCCCACTACCGGCGTTCATAAACGAATATAAAGCGGTCAGCATCAAGGTGGATTTATGATGTGTAACTGTATAAGGACCTGCAAAAATTGAAACTGCCTCACCGTGCAATCCCTGACAGTTCGCAAAAAAGAGAGAATCGATGGCTGAGAATTGTTTACTGATAATGCAGCCCTGACCAACAAAACAATTCGAAATCAGGGCTGACTCCGAAACCGTTGTACCCGAATTGATTATAAAATTAGCGCATTGCACACCGCGCCCGATATAAACGGGGGCTTGTTCGTTACAATTAACTGTTCCATTTTCAAGCAACAATGCACCCTCAATTACGGCACAGTCACCAATACGTACATTTTTCAGACTATCGCAATTTGTAATCCGCACGTTTTTTCCAATGCTACCTTTATTCGATTTCTGCAAATCAACGTAGCCTTCGATTTTAGTTTCTAAGGCCTTAATTGCCTTATGGTTATAACGGTAAAACGTCAACATATAAGCCAGAGGAGCTGACAACTGATTAAAAATGGACACTTCACGACCACCGGCTTCAATCATAACCGGCACACTGACTCCGTTACCAAAAGCGGATTCGCCCTCCGTCAACATCAAATTTACATTGTCGATATAGGCTCCATCCCCTATTTCAAAATTGGCGATATAATTATTAATTTTATCGATGAAAACATCATTACCAACCACACAATTGTGCAAATGACAATTGAAAATGCCAGAATGTTTTTTCACGCCACCCGGGAGTTCAAAAACCTTGGTATAAGTTCCCAGATATACACTGCCGGAAAAATGTACGTTATAAAAATAAGAAGCCGAAAAATCCTCAACAACCAGCACTTGTTTCCAATCTTCGGCAGAACAACCGTAAACAGTGAGCGTAGCTATTTCTTTATCTAAGAGTGGACGATAATTTATCATATTCATTTTGTCAACTATCACTAGTTATCACTTTTTATAGGTTGATATTTATTCAGTAATCTCGTCGTAATTTTGAAACAAAAAATCATTGTATGGATATCGCTCCACGTGGATAGCCTTGATATTTTCATACATCAAAGCCTTCAGATTATCAATATTATCTTTTTGACGTGCCGAAATAAAGATGCAGTTATCGTGCATTTTAGCCATCCATGTTTTTTTCAATTCTTCCAAACTTATGTTCTCACGTTTCTCTGGAGCTAAGTCGTCCGCTTCTTTTGGCACATAACTAAAAGCATCTATTTTGTTGAATATCAAAATCATTTGCTTCTGTTGTGGGTCAATTTCCTTCAATGTTTCGTTTACCACTTCCAGCTGTTCTTCAAAATTCGGATGCGACACATCGACTACATGCAACAATAAATCGGCCTCACGCACTTCGTCGAGAGTTGATTTAAACGATTGTACCAAATGGTGAGGCAATTTGCGTATAAAACCAACAGTATCAGACAGTAGAAATGGCAGATTATCAATTATCACCTTACGTACTGTAGTGTCGAGCGTTGCAAACAATTTGTTCTCTGCAAATATATCCGATTTACTCAACAGGTTCATCAGCGTAGATTTTCCCACATTGGTATAACCCACCAAAGCTACACGTACCATTTTACCGCGATTTTTGCGCTGCGTAGTCATTTGTTGGTCAATATCCTTCAGGTTTTGTTTCAGCAACGCAATTTTGGTGAGAATAATCCGGCGGTCGGTTTCAATTTGAGTTTCACCCGGACCACGCATACCAATACCACCACGTTGACGCTCCAGGTGAGTCCACAGACGAGTCAGTCGTGGTAACATATACTGACATTGGGCTAACTCTACCTGAGTTTTAGCACTTGCCGTTTGTGCTCTTTTGGCAAAAATATCCAGGATAAGACTTGTTCTATCCAAAATCAAGACTTTCAGCTCCGCTTCAATATTGCGCAACTGCTTAGGGGTTAATTCATCATCAAAAATAACCACACCAATCTCATTTTCATCAACAAAACTCTTTATCTCAAACAATTTTCCTGGTCCAACATATGTCTTGGGGTTAGGATACTCCAGACGTTGCATGAATATTTTTTCGGGCGAAGCACCGGCTGTTTCTGCCAAAAAAGCAAGTTCATCAACATATTCGCGGGCTTTATCTTCATTCTGAAGTTGTGTAATCACACCTACAAGTACAGCTTTTTCTTCGTATATTTCGGTTTTCATATTTTGTATTTTAGTATCAATTTCAAACTTCAGAAAGAATATAAACAATTGAGCAACAAGATGCACGATGGGCAAAACCACTCACATTCAGTAGTTTCACATGATCTTACAAAATACCATTCATCTGCTGCGATACAAAGATACAACAATACTTTCAGAGATAATAGTTTTTTACGATTCGAGTTAAAAGACAAAAGAAACAAATTCACTACAGTGACAATCCGGCTGCTTTAAAAGTATCGCATTGTTTTATATCACCTGTTTCAAATCCTTTTTTAAGCCAGTACATACGTTGTTCCGAAGTACCATGCGTAAATGTTTCGGGTATCACGTACCCCTGACTGGCTTTCTGTAAATTATCATCACCAATAACTTGTGCTGAATTTAGAGCATCAGCCAAATCATCTTTCTCCAGATAACCCTTCCCTTGTTCATAATAGCCCCACAATCCGGCGAAAAAATCAGCCTGCAATTCCAAACATACCGAATACCGGTTGTACTCTTCCTCACTTAAACTTCCGCGCAGCTTATCCATCTTGTCTGTAATCCCAAGCAGGTATTGAATGTGATGACCTATTTCATGCGCAATCACGTAAGCCTGAGCAAAATCACCTCCTCTCGCACCAAACTTTTCTCTTAAATCATTGTAAAAAGTCAAATCGATATCCACTTTTTGATCACCCGGACAGTAAAATGGCCCGGATTGACTACTGGCTGAGCCACAAGCACTTTCGGTTGCATCAGAAAACAACACCAACGATGGCACCTGATACGTCATTCCGTTTTGTTTAAAAATACCGTTCCAAACATCCTCCGTATCGGCCAACACTACCTTTACAAACTGAGCTCGTTCATCCAGCGCCTTTTGTTGTTCAGAAGTCATTTCGGTTTGAGCACCGGCTGAGCCTTGAGTGAGACTGGAAATATCCTGCATATTTATATCACCACCGAAAAGTAATTTCAGGGCTATTACAATTATTGCAGTAGCTCCACCACCTACAGCTATTCCTTTACCGGACACACCCCGGCGATCTTCTACATTATCACTTTCTCTTCGTCCCTTCCACAGCATAACATTAATTTTCAAATGGTTATAAATAACAAAACAAATATTTTCATTAATCAAATACAACTTTTGGGCTTGATTAATATAAAGATATAAACTAAACAGCTATTTTGCAAGAGACATTTGGCGCAATAGTTTGGAATTTCCAAAAAATGGAATCATTTTAATTAAAGAATCAATAGCACCAAGTTTAGCTATAGCCGATCCCTAAATTTACACAAATACCAGTCCAAACCATATTGACCTCTTTTCGGGATTATTCAATTTCAACTAAAACAACAGATCTATTTATCTTCAAAGGCATAAAAAGCTATGTCGACATTACTTATCCATTTCACATAGAAAAATTATACATTTTTTAATGTCTAGCACCCTATAAATCGATCTATTTTTTCTCTCACCCGCAAAATTTGTGTATCTTTGACTGTTTTTTTGAGAAAAAAATGGGTAAATCTATTTCGTCAACTTGAACTTCCATTGTCATCAAATTAGCCCGGAATGCACAAGACAATTATTATATTTTTATTCATTATTCTTACCATTCAGTCTGCATTTCCGCAAGCCGGTAGTGGAATCTATAAATTTCTTGATTTACCTGTTTCATCACGTCTTGCAGCATTGGGCGGATCAAATGTTTCGCTGAACGACAATGATATTAATTTCGGGTTTCAAAATCCTGCATTATTAACGGCAGAAACGCACAACACGCTAGGTATCAATATGGCCAATTATTTGGCCGATATTAAATTCGGATCGGCAGTATACGGAAGAACTATTGGAGCTAATAATTATTTTGCCGTTGGAATTCAATATGTTGATTACGGTTTATTTAAAGAAACCACTGTTCAGAATGAAGTCATTGGGGAATTTACTGCTAAAGATTTAGCAATAAGTTTAATATATGCCAGACCATTATCCGAAAAATATTCAGTCGGCGGCACTTTAAAACCTGTTTATTCGGCATATGAACGGTACACCAGCTACGGACTGGCAATGGATTTGGGCGCAAGTTACAAAGACACAGCCAACCTTTTTTCGGCCGGGTTGGTGTTTAGAAACATTGGAACACAACTAAAGGGCTATTATACCGACGAAAACGGGCAACATTTAGAATCGTTGCCGTTCAACATACAACTAGGTATGACGAAAAAATTCAGACATGCGCCATTGCGATTATCGTTTACTTTGCACAATCTACAACAATGGGATTTGACATACCAATCAACGAATCAGCTAGCCGAAACAACAGCTACGGTGACTGACACGAAAAAGATTGGCTTTGTAGATATGTTCTTCCGTCATACCATTTTTGCAGCTGAGTTTGTGCCAACTAAGAATTTCTACCTATCTGTTGGATACAATCATCGTCGCCAAAAAGAGATGAGCATGAATGGTTTTAAAAGTACAGCGGGCTTTTCGTTTGGCGGAGGAGTAAAAATTTACAAATTTCAAGCCGGCTTTGGAATGACACAATTCCAGGTTGGCAATTACTCATATCAATTCTCAATTACAACCAATTTAAACGAGTTTAGATTGTAATTGAACTTAAAAATTGTATATTACTGATTTTAAATAGATGAAAAAAATAATTGTTGCCATTGATGGCTTTTCGGGTTGTGGTAAAAGCACCATGGCAAAAGAACTGGCTCGCGAAGCCGGATATGTTTACGTGGATACCGGTGCAATGTATCGTGCTGTTTCACTGTTTAGTATACAAAATGGTTGGATGTCAGATTCCGAAATAGATTCACAAGCGCTTGAAGCTCACATCAGCTCTATACTCATTGAATTCAGAACCAACGAAAAAGGCATTTCTGAAACATACCTGAACGGAAAGAATATTGAGAACGAAATAAGAACATTGGAAGTCGCCAACGGAGCCAGCCGCGTGAGCACACTCGGATTCGTGCGAAGAGAATTAGTTCGTCAACAACAACTTATGGGCGATAAGAAAGGCATAGTTATGGATGGACGAGATATTGGAACTGTTGTTTTTCCAACTGCAGAGCTCAAAATCTTCCTAACCGCATCGCCCGAAACAAGAGCCCAAAGACGTTTTGATGAAATGGTGGAAAAAGGCGAAGAAGTGAACTATGAAGATGTATTGGCAAATGTGATAGAGCGCGATGATCGCGACCAAAACCGTGCGGAAAGCCCACTCAGAAAAGCAGATGATGCCATTGAAATAGACAATTCGAATTTGACAAGAGAAGAGCAACGGGAAATTCTACGAACTTTGTTCGCAGAAAAAACGTTACAATAGTTTGCAATTACGCAACATTAAACTTGCTATTCCGTTGGAATAAAGTGGCAGGTTTGACTTGTAAACTATTAATTATTAATTTAAATTTGTATGCCAAATATCGAAATTGATCAAAAATCGGGCTTTTGCTTTGGAGTAGTAAAAGCCATTACAAAAGCGGAAGAAGAACTGGCCAAAGGCGAAACACTTTATTGCCTTGGCGACATAGTACATAATGGATTAGAGGTGGAACGACTCGCTAAAATGGGATTAATCACCATTGATCACGAGGAGTTAGCTAAACTGCACGATGCCAAAGTATTGCTTCGTGCACATGGAGAACCACCCAGCACGTACGAAACGGCTAAGAAAAACAATATTACTCTCATTGATGCTTCGTGCCCGGTGGTGCTAAAGCTGCAATCGCGTATTAAAAATGCGTACGAGACCAGACCAACACCCGACACGCAGATAGTTATTTACGGACATATCGGACATGCGGAAGTAAATGGACTTATGGGTCAAACCAACGACGAAGCGATTGTAATTGAAAGCGAAGATGATTTATACAAAGTGGATTTTTCGAAAAACATTCGTCTGTTTTCGCAAACAACAAAATCGCTCGACGGGTTCAATAAACTCGTAACAACGGTTGCCAAAAAGACAGATAAAAGTGCTATTTTTGAAAATACGGACACAATTTGCCGTCAAGTAGCGAATAGAATCCCAAATATTACTACCTTTGCAGAGCAAAATGACATAGTAGTATTTGTCAGCGGAAAAAAGAGTTCGAACGGAAAAGTACTGTACGAACACAGCAAAAAAATTAACCCGAATACCTATATTGTGTCTGAAGCTGGTGAAGTTGAAGCACTAAATCTGGATTTGACAAAGAAAATAGGTATATGTGGTGCTACCTCCACGCCAAGTTGGCAAATGGAAGCAGTAGCAAACAAATTGAATGAACTTGCATTGCAGGTATAAAGAAGATAATTGTTACTATTTTACACACATATTTTTTTTAAACAGAAATGAAATACGAAATTAAATGTATTGGCGTGCTAACCTCCGGAGGAGACGCACCGGGAATGAATGCTGCCGTTCGTTCGGTAACTCGTGCCGCTATTTTCAACGGCATACGCGTAAAAGCAATTTACAGAGGTTACAAAGGTTTGATATCAAATGAAATCATTGAATTTCAAACGCAAAATGTAAGTAATATCATTCAACAAGGTGGCACTATTCTAAAGAGTGCACGTTGTGCAGAATTTCGTACGCCGGAAGGCAGAAAACTGGCTTATGAGAATATGAAAGCTGCCGAAATCGATGCATTGGTTGTCATCGGTGGTGATGGTACTTTTACCGGAGCCCGTATTTTTGCTCAGGAATATAATGTTCCAATTGTGGGTCTTCCGGGAACTATCGATAACGACCTATACGGTACTGATTCGACGATTGGATATGATACAGCTCTGAATACCATTGTTGAGGCTGTCGACAAAATCCGTGATACGGCTTCTTCGCACGAACGTTTATTCTTCATCGAAGTAATGGGACGTGATGCAGGCTTTTTGGCATTAAACAGCGCTTTAGCTTCGGGTGCCGAAGCAGCTATTATTCCCGAACGCGAAACGCAAGAAGATCAATTGGAAGAATTGATTAAAAATGGTTTCCGTAAATCAAAAAACAGTAGTATCGTCATTGTTGCTGAGAGTGAGATCACTGGTGGTGCAACTGCATTAGCTGCACTTATGAACAAAGAACACCCAGAGTACGATGTGCGTGTAACCATTCTTGGACACATCCAACGTGGTGGTTCACCAACTGCTTACGACCGGATTTTAGCGAGTCGCATGGGAGTGGCAGCAATTGACGCTCTACTTGATGAACAACGAAGCATCATGATTGGAATTGTAAACGACGAAATCGTTCATGTTCCTTTCACCAAAGCTATTAAAGACGACAAACCCGTTAACGAGACATTATTAGGAGTACTTTCTATTCTGTCAATTTAAAATAACCCTGAAAATCCCCTGAAGGAAACTTTTAGACCCTGCAATTTAATAAGAGGTAATTCTTCTTTGATTATGTCAGTATCTTAAAGCCACCTTGAGGGGATTTTCATCTCACGTTCAACTACATGACCCCTACCTCAATATTATTTGTTTGCTTAGGCAATATTTGTCGCTCACCAATGGCTGAAGGCGTTTTCCTTTCGATACTTAATCGCGAAGGACAATCATCCAATTTCAATATTGACTCTGCTGGAACACTGGGAGTTCATATAGGTGAACTGGCCGACAGAAGAATGCGCTTTTTTGCTGAGAAACGAGGCTACACGCTAATGCACCGATCGAGAAAGTTTACCAGAGCTGATTTCGGTAAATTTGACTGGATAATTGTTATGGATGACCGAAATTTCGATGATGTAAAATCGATGGCTATGACCAGCGAAGAAGTATCAAAAATTCATCGCATGGTAGATTTCTGTCAGAAATCAGATGCAACATACGTTCCCGACCCCTATTATGGTGGCGATCAGGGCTTCGAAAATGTAATTGATTTATTGGAGGATGCTTGCGAAGGGCTATTTTCAGAGGTAAGAGGCAAGAAGTAAGAGGCAAGAACAATTTCTCAACAACCAAATCATCAATCACCAGTAAGAGGAAAGTTTCTAAAATCCCAGTTGTAAGGCCGATTGAAATACTCGTACGATAATTGATTAGCGGCATATTCCGTCCATGTGTGCATGTGGATATGATTCTCTCTTTTAGAACTAAGAAAAGCGCTTCGTAGGCTGGCTGGAGCTATTTTGAACCAAAAATAGAAGAAGCCTTTTTGACGAAATTGCAACACATGTCCAAACTCATGACGCAACAAATCGGTATCTAGAGAACACTTCTTCCCAACAAAAATACCCACTCCCGGTATTGTCACTGCAGCTCCCCGGTTAAATGATTTAGTATTGACAATAAAAACAGTTACTCCTTCAAATTTAGCTTTCATATTTTCAGAGTTATTGGACAATTAAATCAAACTTTCAGAAAGCTATTCTTCCCATATTTTCCATGCAGCCTGTGCCTGTCCGATAAGCATACCCTCACCGTTCAAAACCTGAGCACCTTGCTCCTGCCCTTTTTGAAGAAACAACGTTAGTGGTGGGTTGTATACCGCATCAAAAAGCAAATGATTTAAACCTAGAAACTGATAAGGGATATCCGGACATTCATCAACATGCGGGAAAGTACCAACAGGCGAGGCATTGACAATTACAAGGTTATCTGCCATCACAGCTTCTGTCAGTTGCTGATAAGTCAGTGCACCTGCCTTCGCAGTCCGCGACACAAAAGTGGTAGTAATCCCCAATTTTCGAAGCGTATAATCAATAGCCCTGGATGCACCACCTGTACCCAAAATAAGTGCTTTTTTATGACAATCCTTCAACAACGGACTTATCGAATTTTCAAATCCAATGGCGTCTGAATTATATCCTTTTAAGCGTAATCCGCCGTCTTTACGAATAAACTTAATGACATTCACAGCACCAATTTCAGCAGCCGTCTCGTCAAGTTCGTCGAGCAGAGGAATAACTTGCTGTTTATATGGAATAGTGACATTGAGCCCACATAGTTGAGTTGTTTCTTTGAGCGCTAACAATTCTGATATATTTTGTAATTCATACAAATCATATCGTGCATCTATACTCTCCGTTTCGAACTTAGTGCTAAAGTATTTTTTAGAAAAAGAATGCCCCAATGGCAAACCTATCAAACCAAATTGTCTCATTTTCAAGCGGGATTATTTTTTTTTCGTGCATTTTTCGCTATCAGCCAAACCAACAATACAAGACCAACACCTACAAACACATAAGACAATTCATGACTGTATTTATCAATCATATCGCGATTGGCACCTGCCACATAACCCAACAATGCAAGTACAATATTCCAAAGACCGGCACCTAAAAAAGTATACAGCAAAAAACTCAAGTAATTCATTTTGGCCAAACCAGCAGGAATGGAGATAAGGTGACGAACCACAGGTATCAATCGGCCGATAAAGGTCGAAGTTTTTCCGTGATCATTGAAGAACTTCTCACTTTTTTTTATCTTATCACTACTCAGCATCAACAATTTACCTAATTTACTATCGGCAAATTTATAAATCACAAGGCGTCCTAACCATCTTGACATCAAATAATTAAACGATGCCCCAATCATTGCTCCAAGTGTTCCAAAAAAGATTATCCACAAAATGCTTAAATCACTTTTTGGATCCATGGCTACGTAAACAGCCGGTGGAATTACCATTTCCGAAGGAACAGGAAGTATCGAACTTTCGGCAGCCATTAAAACAGTAATGCTAAAATAGTTGGTATTTGATTTGTACCATTCTTCGATATGTTGAATAAAGCTCAAAGAATCGTTGGATGCAGGAATCGCTTCAGTAGTTGGAGTTGCATGTGCGCCAAGAGTTACAAAAAACAAGGCGGCTATGAAAAGGAATTTTTTAATCATAAATGAAGTAAACGGTTACAAGAATTTAATCAAAAGTCTTATCTGAAATAATCACTAAAACAATATATCAACAAAAAGACTCAATTAGCTATCAAGAAGTAATTTATCAATTGCTTCAGGGCACAGTTCGAGAAACAAATCAGCCGACTGATCGTTTTCATCAACCGCTTTTTTCAAATACGGAATGGCTTCCATCACCTTATCCATTTTAAAATACACAACGCCTATAAATAAATTTATATACTCCAGTGTACTATCAAGCGCCTGAGCATCTATATAATAGCGCAAAGCCGATTCGTAATCATATTTCTCAAGATAAATATTAGCAATAGCCATCAAGGTATCAGGCTGATCAATATCCAACGCAACTGATTTCAAATAAGATTCTAATGCATGTTCGGTTTCGTCCAAACCAATGAAAGCTTCAGCAAGATACACCCATGCATCTGCTGCATCCGGATCAATAGCCAGTGCTTGTTCAATATACTCTTTACTCTCAACAAATTTTTCAAGTTCCAACAAGCAAATACCTATACCCGTAAGCGCATCGTAATTATTCGGATGAACACTTAACGACTGCTTGTACGACACAATAGACTCATCATAACGCTCCATTTTTTCGAGGCATTCGGCAATAAAAATTTCCGTTTCCCATAAATTGGAAGTCATTCGTTTATAGTCCGTATAACACTCTATGGCTTGCTCAAACTGATCGAGCTGAAAATGGACGTGGCCTTTTTGAAGACAGGTCAGCGAATCATTCTCGTCTATTGTAAGTGCAAACTCGTAGGCTTCCAGCGCTTTATGAAAATCCTGAAGAGCAAAATAAATCTGACCCAGGTTGAACCAGGCTTCATCGGTATATGAATCAATATCAATAATTCGGTTGTAAGTAACAATTGCTTTTTCGTAATCGCTATTTTGTTCGTAACAAAATGCCAACTCAAAAAGCAAATCAATATTTTTGGGGTTAACAGCATCCCCTTTTTCGAGCATCAACATAGCTTGCGCATAGTTACCTTTAGTCAAAAAGATAAAGGCAATATCCAGACAAACATTATCGATATCAGAATTTTCCTGTATAATTATATCAGCAATCAACAAGTCAGCTTCATGGAAACGCTCCATTTTTACCAGCACTTCCACTTTAAGTAACAACACCTCATAATCACTGGTTTCGGTAAGCGAGTCGAGAATTCGAAGCGCCTTAATCTCATCACCTGTAGCCAGGTATGTTTTGGCACGTTTGGCTTTTAGCACATTGCTATTGGGGTGCAGTTTAAATCCAAATTCCAGAGCTTTTGCAGAATCCTTAGTACGACCACGTCGGAGGTAATATTCCACAATACTTCCTAATTCTTCGACATCGAAATAGCCGTTGGCAGATCCGGCAAGGTACTGCTCATACTTTTTTACAAGGTCGTTGGATTCATCATCCACTGAATAAGACAATTTTCGGCTCATGGGCTTCAGTATTTTTTGCAAAAATAATACTTTAAATGCAATTAAATAAACTGCTTACACAAAAGTTATGAACAAAGCCGGAAGCATTAACTAATTTTATATATACCAACAATACTTTTTTGACGTTTAGGCATAGTGTTTGGTGCAAATTCAACTTCAGGAAACGGACCATGAGCAGTGTCATTGTGGAATTGTCGACCACCACATTTTCAAACAATCACATTTTCAATTTTTCATTGTATCTTTGTAAGAATTAAATATCACAAATCGGTTCGTTATGCATTTTTCCAAATTATTCACACACTGCCCTGCATGTGGCTCAGACAAATTTGTACAAAACAACGAAAAATCAAAACGTTGTGAATCGTGCGGATTTGTTTTTTATATAAATCCATCGGCAGCAGTTGCAGCATTTATCCTCAACGAAGCGGGCGATTTATTGGTCTGCAAACGTGGCAAAGAACCCGAAAAGGGAACCTGGGATTTACCCGGCGGATTCGTTGACGGAAATGAAACTGGCGAAGAAGCTATGATACGCGAAATCAAAGAGGAATTGCAAGCCAAAGTAATTGATTACAAATACATTTTCTCATTGCCAAACCTATACGAATACAGTGGAATGACGATTCCTACATTGGATCTATTTTTTACGTGTAAAATTGCGGATAACAGTAAACTAACCGCCTCGGATGATGTGGCAGATTGTTTTTTCGTGCCATTAAAAGATGTAAAAACTGAACACTTCGGACTAAAATCAATACAAAAAGGAGTTGGAATGTTTCTGCAAAGCAATACCTATTTCTAAAATACAGGATAAGAAGTACGTTACGGAACGCACCATAACTACGTCTATACAGAGAACTAAAATTATGAATTTATTCAAAATATGATGAAAAAAATAATTGTTTTACACCTGCTTTTGATAAGTTTTGCCAGTACAATGTTCGGGCAGCACACACTTATTTACACCAACTCCGACGTTCTATTCAACCAGGGGAAAGAACTTTTCACGCAACATAAATTTGCGGCTTCGTACCGCAGTTTCGAAGCGTTTTTGAAAGAAACGAAACCGACTCAGGCGGGTCAAATTCAGGAATCCGAGTTTTACATGTCGGCCAATGCGTTTGAACTTCGACAAGAAGATGCAAAAGTTCGTCTGCAAAATTATTTACTAAAATATCCGTACACCCCTTTTTACGACAGAACGAATACCATGTTGGGTATTTTGTTTTACGAAGCAAAGGATTATAAAAACGCGTTGAGTTGTTTCAAAATGGTAGACGACAGCCATTTGGGAAACAGAGAGCGTGTAGATTTCTTATTTAGTAAGGGATACTCGTGCTTACAAACCGGCGACAACACTCAGGCTCGTGACATCTTCAAACAATTGAAAGTGATGAAAACGCGTTATGATGCTTCGGCAAGCTATTATTATGCCTACGCTGAATACAGCTTGAAAAATTACGATGTGGCACTCCCTGAATTTATGAAAATTGAAGATAACCCGGAATATAAAAATATTGTTCCCTATTACATCATACAAATATATTACGCTCAAAAAGAATACGATAAACTTAGCACCCGTGCCGAGTCATTATTGAAAAATAATCCGGAGAATAAAAATAATGCGGAAATATACCGCATCATGGGAGAAATCGCCTATCGCAAAAAAGACTACAGCAAAGCTATTGGGTATTTAAAAAGTTACGAAAAAGTATATCCAAAAGTATTGCGTAACGATATGTATTTATTGGGATTGTCTTATTTTCAATTAAAAGATTATCCTAATGCGATCCAATACCTTTCGAAAGTAACTACTGCTAATGACGAAATGACTGAAAATGCTTATTTGCATTTAGGAAATTCATATATAAAAACCAAAAATATAAATAATGCCCGACTGGCCTACGAAGCAGCGCTACGAACTAAATTCAATAGCACCGTGCGCGAAGAAGCTATGTTTAACTACGCATTGACTACCTACGAATCGAACACCGGATTTGGGGAGTCTATCTCTGCTTTTGAGCAATTCCTCACCGAGTTTCCAAACTCAAAATACAGAGACAAAGCTTATGATTATTTATCATCGGTATATCTTACCACCAAAAACTACGAAGCAGCCTATCAATCCATATCGAAGATTACCAATCCAACAGCAGGTTTGTTAGAGACCAAGCAATATCTTTTATATCAAATAGGTACGGAAGCTTTCACATCAAACAACTACGAAAAAGCGATTGACGCATTTACACTTTCATTGCAAAGTTCATCGACCGGGAAGTATTCTGCCGAAAGTTATTTTTGGCGCTCGGAAAGTTATTTCCGAACCAAACGCTCGACAGAAAGCATCAAAGACCTGAAAGCTTTCTTTGCAAATTCATATTCAAAATCGAGCATCAATAAAACCACAGCCAATTACTCATTGGCTTACGGTTATTTTTCGCAAAAAAATTACAATGAAGCGTTGAATTGGTTCTTGCGATACCTCGATGCAGAGAACAATGCGGGTAACCCAACTTATCCGGATGCGCTGAACCGTGTAGGCGACTGCTACTTTTACAACAGAGATTTCAGCAAGGCAGAAACTTACTACAACAAAGCGGTTTCAATTAGTCCAAACACCGGCGACTATGCCATGTTTCAGGCTGCGTATGTTGCCGGATTGCAAAAAAGTTACAGTACAAAGGTCATGAAGCTGGAAAAACTTCTCAGTACGTATCCAAAATCGGAATATACCGACAACGCGATGTACGAAATGGGACGTGCTTATTTATTAATGGATAACGATTCGAAAGCAATTGCTACTTACCAACGATTGCTAAGCAAACAACCCAACAGCGCATTGGCGCGAAAAGCGGCACTCGAAATTGGGATGATTTACTTCAATCAAAATAATTACGATCAGGCAATTACGGCCTATAAAAACGTCATTGCCAAATATCCCGGAAGTGAAGAATCATACACGGCGTTGGAAAGTCTGGAAACGGTGTACATCGAAATAAACGATGTACCGACCTACCTTGCCTATACGAAAACATTGGGGCGCACGATTAGAACCACCACAGCCAGTCGCGAGGACTCTATCTCGTACATTGCTTCCGAAAAACAATATATTAGCGGAAAATACGCCCAAGCTATTGGCGGACTGCGCACCTACCTGAATAAATTCTGTCCGGGTGGACGTTATTGTTCTATAGGTCAGTATTATTTAGCCGATAGTTATTACAGAACCGGCGACAAAGACAATGCTCTGGCAGCTTACGATGCCTTGTTGAAAATTACAGGGAATCAATATGCCGAAGAAGCCAGCATACGGTGTGCCGAAATCACTTTCGATAAGAAAGACTATGCAAATGCATTGAACTATTTTAAACAACTGCAAACACTTGCCCAAACTACCGAAAACAAAAATATTGGCCGGCTAGGCGTATTGCGCTGCAGCTATTTCCTTAACGACCATCAAACAACCATTAATATCGTAAATGAAATAATGGCCGATCCGCTTTCCAGCGAAGAATTGAAAGCAGAAGCGCGCTTTAATCGTGCCAAAGCCTATCTGGCCTTGGGACAATCGCCTCAAGCTATTTCGGACTTGAAACTGATAAGTGCCGACACCAGAACCGCCAGGGGAGCAGAGTCAAAATACTTATTGGCGAATGTTTACTTTGAACAAAACAAGATGACGGATGCTGAAAACGAAGTCCTTGATTTCTCGAAGAAGAATACGCCACATCAGTTCTGGCTGGCCAGAAGCTTTGTACTGTTATCAGATGTATACATCAAAAAAGGGGATGATTTTCAAGCCAAACAATATCTGCTGAGCTTACAAAAAAATTATAAAGCAACAGACGAAATTCAAACCCTGATAACCGAAAGACTTGCGGCAATAAGCGTGCGTGAAAAAAAACACGGTCATCAACTAATCTGTTTATAAAATTTACAATTATTAATGCACAATTATCAATTAGATGAAAACATCAAACTTTATATTGTCAATCTTATTGTTAGCTATTGGCACAATTGCTAAAGCGGAAAAAAAGGACAGCATCGTCGACCGAAACATAACTGTGGAGCGCGAGTACAAACCACTAATTCAGGACGCCGGAAAGATAAACACTTCGCCCAAAATGATAGAGCCAAGCGTTGAAAAAACTACGACCAAATACTCCGACTTTAATTTGCCTTTAAACGCAGATTTCAATATCCACACGCTCCCTGCAGCCGAATTAAAAATGGATAAACAGAGAATTTCGAAAGGTGGATTTGCTCGTTTAGGACTCGGAAACTATTTCAATACCTTAGCCGACTTCGCCTATCCGCTAATTAAAAAAACCGATATGCGCCTTGACTTTTCGTTGAACCATCTAGGCACTTTTGGCGACAAAACTCATTCTACAACCAATGCTGCATTGGCTTTCGACAAATATTTTAAAACATTCAACCTGTATGCAGGACTGAATGCCGGACATGAATACTTCAAATATTATGGCAACAGCTTTAATGCCAATGGTGGAATGGTAAATCTGGATAGTTTGGCGGCTAAAACCCTTGTTAATCCGTCTTATACCGAAACCCACCGCGAAGGTATAAGCCCTTTAGCTCGCTCACAACGATTGAACGACCTGGCTAATGATTCCACCTTACAAACCTTCTGGAGAGTAAATGCATATGCAGGCATTCGTTCATTGGCACTTACTAAAGGTGTACAATACAATGCAGAAATTCAATATAAGAGTTTTTCGGCACACAACGGCATAAAAGAAAATCACTTTCGTACACTAGCCCAAATAAACATGGACTACAACGACAACCGTGTAGGGCTTGACATTGAGCTTAACAACATAACCTACAGCACGAAGCAAACCGATTTTCTAAATTTCTACGATGCATATGCAGTTTACACATTGAATCCGTATTACAAAATTGAAACGGATGATTACAACGTTCGCCTTGGTGTCAGATCAAGCTTTACATTCGTTCCCGGAAGCGTAGCCGTTCACCCATCGCTGGATGTAAATGCAGAGTGGAAAGCATTTCCGGAGTATCTGTCGCTCTATGGCGGAGTAACCGGAGAACAGGCGGTAAATACACAAAATAAGATTTTTGACGAGAATCGCTTCCTTTCACCGGACATCAGAGTGAAAGACACTTCTACTCCTCTCGATTTCTTTGCCGGGCTTAAATTGAAACCGTTATACAATTTACTGTTTGACGCTTATGTGGATTACAGTGCTATCAATAATCAGTATTTCTTCACCAATAAAGAGTACGATTTCTCCCTATTTAACAGTTCTACGATTGCCAGTAATTTTTACACTTTATACACCAACAAGTTCGATATATTGTACAGCAAAGCCACGCATTTAAAAATTGGAATGCGTGCCAATTACAATATCCGCCGTGTGGTAAATGTGGAACTTAAGGGTGCTTACAACGGTTGGCATGTAAACAGCGAACAATATGCATGGAACAAACCCAAATGGGAAGCCAACCTCAACACCGATGTGTTTCTAACGCACGATTTGAGCGTATCGGCCAATCTGTTTTACGAAGGTGAACGCTATGCAAAACTGGGAACAATGGCCATGCGCATGCGTCCTAAAGTTGACATTAACCTTGGAGCGTCTTACTCTACCAACAGTTGGTTCACTGCTTTTGCAAAAATCAATAATCTGATCAATAATCCGTACGAGATGTATTACGGCTATCAGGTACAAGGCCTAAATGCATTGGTAGGCGTAGCATTTTCATTTTAATTACATACAATAAACAAACGCTGTCAGGTATAAGCAAGCTGATAAATTTGCAAACTTATACTTTTGTGATTTCAGGAAACTCCCCTACCCTCGCCGGTTTGGGGAGTTTTTTTTTTTGCAAACAAACTTAAAATCATTCCCTGCCTGAAACTAAATTTTATTTATTACATTTGTATTGCATTATTATGCGAAAAAGAACGTTCACTTTCCCACCGTATATAACTGATTACATTACATATAACAATTATTTAAAATGAAGAAAATTCTCATCGTAATGCTTTCGCTCTGCTTATTTACAGCAGTAAAAGCCGACGAAGGCATGTGGATGCTGCCTTTGATTGAAAAACTAAACATCCAAAAAATGAACGGCATGGGCTTAACGCTTACTGCCGACCAGATTTACAGCGATAAAAACGTGAGTTTAAAAGATGCTGTAGTAGTATTTGGAAATGGTTGTACCGGCGTAATGGTTTCTAATCAGGGACTCGTGTTCACCAATCACCACTGCGGATTTGATGCTATCCAGAAACACAGCACCGTGGAGCATAACTACCTGAAAAACGGATTTACAGCCGAGAAGTTGGAAGATGAAATACCATCACCCGGACTATCTGTAAAATTTCTGGTAAGTGTAACAGATATCACAGAACGCGTCATCTCTCAATTGCCTGAGACTTTGTTGGGAAAAGCACGTGTTGACAAACAAGACTCTATTATCAGAGCCATTCAGAAAGAAACAGAAAAAGGCACACAACTCATCGCAAGTGTAAAACCGTTTTATTCGGGCAATGAGTTCTACCTGTTCACGTACGAAGAGTTTACTGACGTCCGTTTTGCTTTTGCCCCTCCTACCTCCATTGGTAAATTTGGTGGCGACACCGACAACTGGATGTGGCCTCGTCATACCGGCGATTTTTCGGTTTTCCGTGTTTACTGCACCCCGGATGGTAAGCCGGCAAAATACTCGAAAGACAATGTGCCTTACTCACCAAAACGATTTGCGGCCATCTCTAACCAAGGCTACAAACCGGGCGACTACAGCATGATTATGGGTAATCCGGGAACTACCAACCGCTATTTATCATCGTTTGGCGTTAGCTACCGCATGAAATCGTCGAACCAGTCGCGCATTGATGTACGTGGTGCAAAACAGGATGTATGGCGCTCGTTTATGCGTGCCGACGAAGCCATCAATATTGCCTATGCCAGCAAATATGCCCGCAGCTCCAACTATTGGAAAAACAGCATTGGAATGAATAATGCCATTGCCAAATTGGGTGTTATCGGAGAAAAACAAAATCAGGAAAAAGAATTTACAAATTGGATAAATGCTACACCGGAACGCAAAGCGAAATATAAAAACGTGATGCAAACACTCGAAGAAGGGTACGCAAAAATATATCCATATGGTCGTGCCATGAATTATCTCATGGAATCACTTATGAGTGGTGTGGAAATGCCACGCATTGCTTCAGAAGTAAAAAGACTGTCGGCAAGTAAATTGCCTCAAGACTCCTTACTTGCGAAAACTGCCGAATTGTACAAAGATTACTATCCTGTGGTTGACGAAGCAACAATGGTAGCTATGCTGGACATGTATAAAAAATCGGTAGATGCCGATGCATTACCTGAGTTGTACCACATGATCGCAAAGAAGTTCAAAGGTAATTATACAAATTACGCAAAATACATCTACGAAAAATCAGTCTTTACATCGCTTGATAAAATAAGTAAAGCCATCAAAAACAATAAGACCGATTTTACTAACGATCCGGCCATTGTCTTTGCAACCGATGTAAGAAAAACTATGGAAGCAATACGCAGTGCCGAATACACCAAAGCTGCCGAGCAGATTAAAGATGCGGAACGATTGTACGAATCGGCGATAAAAACCATGGCAGACGAAAAAGGCAAGGCACTTTATCCGGATGCTAACTTTACCATGCGTCTGACCTATGGAAAAATAGGTGGCTACAAACCTGCCGACGCGGTGGATTACAAATACTACACCACTACCAAAGGAATTCTTGAAAAAGAAAAACCGGGTGATGCTGAATTTGATGTTTCTCCAAAACTGAAAACCGCGATTAAGGAAAACAACTACGGTGCCTACCTGGATCAAAAAACGGGTGAGATGCACGTGGCTTTCCTAAGCAATAACGACATTACCGGTGGTAACTCGGGCAGTCCTATTTTCAATGGCAAAGGCGAATTGATTGGTCTGGCATTTGATGGTAACTGGGAAGCCATGAGTGGCGACATCGTTTTCGAACCGGATTTGCAACGCACCATCAACGTAGATATTCGCTATGTTATGTTCGTAATGGACAAAGTAGGCGATGCTAAACGTTTGGTCAGCGAGTTGACAATAAAATAGTTCAACAACATTTCTCACTGACAAATGAGCACTTGCAGTTTCGGCTGTAGGTGCTTTTGTTTTTTATAACGGAAGTTACCTCAGCCCAAATTGGACTGAGCCCGCCGAAAACCGATTGGTTAAAGCCCAAGTTGGGCTTTAACCAACCAGATTTCCGTAGCCCATTCCCAAGTTGGGTTGGGGCAAAATCATTTTCGACGGGCTTTCCCAAATTGGGAAAGCAGTACTTTTCTGCCAATTGATGTAAAATCCGATAAAAGATGCTTTCAATTCACATGTAGCACTTCGCGCATTAATAGTTTTCCGATAGGAAAAGTTATTATATATTAATTAATGTTATGTATTACAGAATTGAAAATTAAATGCATGTGCTAAAAATAAATTATTTACGAATAGCGCATAGTAATATTTACCACAATTAAGAATTAGCACATTGTATAAAAAGCCCACCAATTAACCATTTCGTATTTCAAGAAAACTACACACTCTTAAAAAACACTGTTTAAGCAATTATCTATGTAGTATTTAATACTACTCCCGACGTCCTCAACACTTTAGCCAAACTATTGTTACATCTTTACATCTCTATAAAAAAACAAGTCATAAGGTCTAAAATAACGAATACCTATATTCCCAAACACATATTTCTATTTCTCGAATTTCTTCCAGCTGATGAATATATTAAAGGTCGCTACTTTTCATTATTAACTTTAAAATATACCATTATGTCCCCAACCGAAAATCTGAAACGAGAGCATGAAGCAATTTATGAAGTATTGAATATCATGAGCAAAATTGCTAATGATATCAAAGAAAAAAAAGTTTTTTATACAACAGACATCGACTCTATTGTCGACTTCCTTATCGTTTTTTGGTACAACTGCCACAACCAAAAAGAGGAACAAGTTTTCTACCCTGCACTCGTTCGAGCCGTAATACAGACCGATGACGAATCAATAGGAGATATATCGCACGAACACAGCATGGGCAGGATCTATATACGGGAAATGAGTTACAGCATTGAAAATTGTAAAATCGGAAATTCATTTTCATGCGAAAGGCTGGTAGAAAGTTTGAACAACTATGTCAATTTATTGCGCTTTCATATTCAAAAAGAAGAAGAGGTTCTTTTTCCAATGGCGGATGTTGTATTTACGGAGGAAAATCTGCGGGAAATATCCAACCAATTCGAAGAGATAGAAGAACAAACCATAGGCCACTCGGTTCATGAACAATACTTTGAATTACTGAAGCAATTAAAAGGTCAATATACCAACATCATACCTTCTGTATACAAAATGGAATATGCCAAAGAGCTTTTCTATGCATCGTAGAAACATTGATTCGCATTACTGATTAAAATTACAGAAACGATTCCCTACGATCCTATTTAAGACCCTACGAGCATCTATTAATTACTTCAAAAAGAAGACATAAGAGATTTTTCTTATGTCCTCTTTTTTGTTTATACAAAGGATCGAAACCAAAAATAGCGATAAAAAAAAACGTATCTACCGCAATCATTAGCCCCCATCGAATTATTTCCTAGTATTATTTTCTACAAATAGCGTTTTTATCTAATTTTTTGTACAATTATTTTAAATTATTTGTACATTTGTTGCATATTTATAACCTTACCTCACGTATCTGCCTGTTTACCAAACTCTCATTTTGCACTTATTCTCACACTCTGTCAGAATAAGAACTTAGTTCTGATATTATTCAGACAGTCTCACATCAGCTATTATTCCAGTATTTTAAACTCAATAAATTGATTTGAAAATGAAGAATAATGAGTTCAAACCCGACATTATTCAGCAATCCGAATTTGCTACGGATAATCACACCGAAGCGCACAATCTTACTCCTGCGGCTCATTTCATCCTCTCTCCTGCCGGACGGATCCTATCACTAAACCCCTATGGCTTAGTGCTGCTTGACAATGTCCGCACAGAAATTATAGGACATGAATTTTGCTCATTTATTGCAGAGAACCAGCAATCCACCTTCAACACATATTTCCAAGAACTTGTTTTAAACAACGCCGTACTCTCTTGCGAACTTACCCTAAAAACACACTCCACGGCACTGAAACACATAAATATTAGTGGATCATCAAGTCCTAACAAGGAAATATCATTAATTGTCAATGATATTTCAAAACGTGTGATAGAAGAAAGCACGCTGCGTAAAAACGAAGAATTATTAACTGAAATAACAGAAAATGCTCCTGATATAATCGTCAAGCTAGATAGAGCCGGAACTATTTTATATATCAACCGCATACCACTTGGTTTTAAAAAGGGAAAAGTTATTGGCACAAATTTTAAGGTCTGGAACTCGAAAGAAGATTACCCCAAAATAATCAATGCAGTAAACCGAGTATTTGATAAAGGTATAACTGTAACTTTCAAAACCAGCGTATACGATACGAACAATAAAATTCACTGGTTTCGTTCAAGTTTATCACCTTTGATTGAAGATGATGGTGTAAAAAACGCCATCTTGATTGCACGAGACATCACCGAGATGAAAGAAGCAGAAGACACACTCAAAGAAAGTAAAGAAAAGTATCATGCCATTATGTTAACTGCCATGGATGGTTTTTGGCTATTGGATTTAGAGGGTAACATTCTGGAGGTAAACGAGGCCTACTGCAAAATGAGCGGTTATACGGAATCTGAACTCTTATCTATGAGAATCGTGGATCTCGATGATTGCGATAATGCAACTGAAATTGCCAAACGCGCAAATAGAATAAAGCAAAAGGGTGAAGAGAGATTCGAATCCCGTCACCGACGAAAAGATGGAAGTATTCTGCATGTTGAACTCAATATCCAATATAGCAAAATAGACGGTGGACATTTATTGGTTTTCATTCATGACATTACCAAATACAAAGAAGTTGAAAAAAATCTTCTATCAAGCGATGAGCGTTACAAATCATTGTTTCATAACAACTTATCAGTTATCTTACTTATTAATCCTATTTCTGGAGAAATTAAAGATGCAAATATGGCTGCTTGCAATTATTATGGTTGGAGTCATACCGAATTATGCACAAAAAATATATCGGACATAAATACACTTCCGAAAGCAGAAATAACAGCTGCTATAAAAAAAGCTAATAATGAAAAGCTAACTCATTTCTATTTTAAGCATCGACTCGCTAGTGGAGAAATAAGAGATGTAGAAATCTACTCGGCTATTGTTAAGTTCCCTGATTCATCCTTACTATATTCAATCGTACACGACATTACAGATCGAAAACAGGCCGAAGAACGGATTATCGAAAGTGAATCACTCTTGCGCGAATCGCAAGAAGTAGCCCATATTGGTAGCTATTCCTGCGATCTTAGAAGTAAAACCTGGAAAGCAACACCTGAGCTACTAAATATCTTCGGTGTGGACGAAACGTATCCAAATACGCTGGACAGTTGGATTGAAAGTGTACATCCGGATTTTAAGAAAAAGCTTATCGACGACTTATTTTACAAAGACATTGAAAAGAAGATATACCAGCATCAATATAAAATAATTCGTATCAACGACAAAGTCGAACGTTGGGTACAGGGCACGGGCTTTTTCGAATTTGATAACAATAACAAACGAATCAAACTTATTGGTACTATTCAGGACATTACCAAGCGTAAAGTTGCTGAATTGGCGTTAACCAATTTGAATCTTGAACTCGAAAACAAAGTTGCATTACGCACTAAAGAGTTATCAGCATCGAATAAGGCACTTCAACTTGCCGAAGAAAAATACAGAACAGTGGCCGACTTCACTTTCGGGTGGGAATTCTGGATTGACACAAACGACAGAATAGTGTACTGTTCACCATCCTGCGAGCGAATAACCGGATACAAGTCATCAGAATTCATCAATGATCCGATGCTACTTTTGAACATTGTGCATCCGGAAGATTTGAAAATATTTGTCCGTCATAAATACATGGAGGCTAAAGCCAAAGAGGCAAACCACGGTGTACAATATCGAATTATCACAAAACATGGTGATACGAAATGGATTAGTCATGAATGTTGTCCAATATACAATGCAAACGGCGAGTTTATAGGTAACAGAGGCAGCAATAAAGACATCACACGCAGAAAAAAAACAGAACAATTGCTTCGAATGAGCAATCAAAAGTATAAACTTTTATCAGAAAACATTACAGACGGGATTTTCATCTATAGGAATGGCGAGTTCGAATATATAAACAAAGCCGTATCGAATATTCTGGGATATGAAAAAAAAGAACTGGACGGATTGAATTTCACACATTTTATTTTACCGGAATATCACTCACAACTCGAAGAAATTCTAACTAACGTAACACCCTACAACCAAAGTAGAAACATCGAAGTTGAATGCTATAAAAAGGACAACACTATAATCACTATTGAAATTCTATCGAATTATATATCATCCCAAAAAGCCATTTACGGTATTGTACACGATATCACAGAGAGAAAGGAGATTCAGAAAAAAATTCTCAATGCAATTATACAAACCGAAGAGAGAGAAAAATCTAACTTTTCGAAAGAATTGCATGATGGACTAGGCCCCTTGTTATCTACTATTAAATTATACCTTCAGTGGTCGGAAAGACCGAACAATAATGTACCGCGAGAAGAAATTATACATAAAGCTCAAGAAATTCTGGAAGAAGCAATAGCTACAGTAAAAGAAGTTTCTAATAAATTAAGTCCGCATCTATTAACGTATTATGGACTCAGCGCAGCCATAAAAAGCTTTACTGACAAACTCAACGAAACCTCATCCATCAACATAAACTTTGAAAGTAATTCCGACAAACGACTAAAAATTGAAATTGAAGCTGCACTTTATCGTGCCGTCATCGAATGCATCAATAACACACTAAAATATGCGAACGCTAAAAACATAAATATAAAAATTATCAATTCAGATGAACAGTTCGTGATTCAGTACAGCGATGACGGAATTGGATTTAATATTGAAGAAACCATTTCGCAGCATAAAGGACTGGGGCTTTTCAACTTACAAAACCGCATTCAGACAGTAGGTGGAAAAATAATGCTAACAAGTAAAAAAAATGAAGGTGTACACTATCAGTTTATCATAAATAACGATTAATAATCAATGACTTAGGCAACTTAAAAAAGCGCAACAATGAACTCAGACAACTTAGTAAAACCCAAAATCATCATTGTAGATGATCATCTTATTTTTCGGCAAGGATTAAAGTCAATCATTACTTCCGAAAACATCGCAACAGTGATTGGTGAAGCGTCGAACGGCATTGAATTTATAGAACTTATTTCGAAAATGAAACCCGATATAGTTCTAATGGACATCGACATGCCTCACATGAATGGACTAGATGCCACTGAAAAGGCAATAAAACTCATCCCCGAGTTGAAGATTATTGTTTTTAGCATGTTTAGCGACGAGGAATATTATCATAAAATGATAGAGCGTGGCGTTAAAGGTTTCATCCTTAAAACCAGCGGTATCAATGAACTTGAAAATGCGATCCATGAGGTCATGAAAGGAGAAAGCTATTTTTCGAACGAATTACTCCGAAAAATAATCAGCAACTTCGAACAGCAAAACAATAATGAACAAAGCAAGAAAGAGATACTCAGCGAAAGAGAAATTGAGGTCTTGCAACAAATTTGCCTGGGCTTATCGACCGACGAGATTGGCAAAAAACTGTTTATCAGCCCAAAAACTGTAAAAACGCACAAATCCAATTTATTAGCAAAAACCATTTCTAAAAATACGCCTGCTTTAATCCTCTATGCGATAAAAAATAAAATAGTAGAAATCTAGGTCAAGTATTTAAATCGTTACTACTCCTTTTGGATGATAAGTATTAGTCCTTTTGACCGAGTCCAAATACACCTTTCTCCTCTTGTTCTACACAGTGATATTCGCTTACTTTATCTCCCCGTTTAAGTTGAGAGTATTATCCTAAAATCATGTAAAACTGAGGCAATATGATAGCACAACAGAACATCAAACCGAATTTGATTCTT
This sequence comes from uncultured Paludibacter sp., assembly GCA_963664445.2. Lineage (GTDB taxonomy): Bacteria > Bacteroidota > Bacteroidia > Bacteroidales > Paludibacteraceae > Paludibacter. The sequence goes on along the minus strand of CAXXUM010000005.1, from coordinate 661,983 downwards.
GTTGACGATCACTTAATTTTCAGACAAGGATTAAAGGATATGATTACGATAGAGAACATTGCGTCAGTGATTGGCGAGGCTTCAAATGGCGTTGAATTTCTCAAACTACTCCCAAACCAAAAGCCGGATTTAGTATTAATGGATATTGACATGCCTTTGATGAATGGATTGGAAGCAACCCGAAGAGCTTTGATGTTGATACCGGATTTGAAAATAATGGCTTTTACGATGTTTGGCGACAAAGAATATAACGACAAAATAAAAGAACTTGGTGCAAAAGGGTTTGTTTCTAAAACAGTTAACATTGAAGAATTGGAATTAGCCATCGAAACGGTACTCGGCGGGCAAAATTATTTTCAGAATACTGATTCAGTCATTTCAATAAGTACATAAACAATTCAAAATTCTATCTGCAATGTTTACAAATAGGTAAGTGATCATGTATTAAGAAAAACCGCCCTGCCAAATTAAATTCAGCAGGGCGGTTTTATAAAACAGTCAACAATTTATTTTTCCATTCAAGTTTGAATAGTTTTTTTTAATCCTCACACATTGCTTTTTTGAAAATCTTCTGGGCTTGTCCGTAATCAACTTTTCCACACGGACCGGAAATACATCCACCTTCACAAGCCATAACTTCTATGAAATTTCCAGGTGCTTTTCCTTTGGCATAGGCTCTCAGCAAACCAATGTTCTTTTTATTCAAATTAGAAACCTGTACCGGCTTAACACCCAGTTGAGGATACATCTGAGCAACAGCAGAAATAACGCCTCCTGCACGGGCAAAACCCCGTCCAGCCATAGGAGCACATTCTCCCGTATTGTCGAGCGGCTTCATCTCTATCGAAAGTCCGGTGAACAAAGTATCCACTTCTTCAAATGTCAACATATAATCAACCAATTCGCTATCCGCAATTTCCTTTCTTTTGCCAACACAAGGACCAATAAACACCAGTTTTGCGTCCGGATAGTTGGCTTTTGCCATTTCGGCAGTGTAGTACATGGGCGATTTGGTGTGCGATACAAAAGGCTTCATATCGGTTAGATGCTTATTTACCAATTCCACGTAGGATGGACAGCAGGATGTTGTCATAAATTGCTGACCATTTTCGAGTTTTTCGTTTAGCTCTGCTCCTTCCCGCTGTGTCGTTTCCATTGCACCATAAGCCACTTCTATAGCATCTACAAAACCAATCTGACATACTGCATCGGCTATTTCGGCAATCGAATTGCTAAATTGAGACTGAATAGAGGGGGCCATTAATGCCACGAATTTCTCACCACGCTCCATAGCCGGAAGAATATCAAACACTTGCGAAATTTCAAATACTGAACCAAACGGACAAGCATTGATACATTTACCGCAGTAAATACATTTCGATTCGTCAATATGCTCAATGCCGTTCTCATCCTTTTGAATGGCCTTCACAGGGCAAGCCTCTTCACAAGGTATGGGGATATAAACTATAGAGTGATAAGGACAGGCTTCTTTACAAATTCCACAGTTAATACACTTGCTGTGATTTATATGGGCCTGATCATTTTCGGTGAATGTGATAGCATCTTTCGGACAGTTCATAAAACATGGACGTCCAACGCAACCCTTACATAAATTGGTCACCACATAATTTGTTTTCACACAAGCCGTACAAGCTTCATCAACAACTGTCAATATTGCTTTTTTCGTTTTTATGCGGTTTAACGCACTTTGAGCATAAACCGACAAGGGCGTCAGTTCATCTTCTTCCTCATCAACACTAAAGCCTAAAATCGGCAGCATTTTATATTTCAATACTGCTCTTTCTTTATGAATACAACAGCGCCCGCGAGCCTGCGCATTTTTAGGCGACATCAATATGGGCAATCGATCTATTTCGGCAACTAAATTTCCTTCTTTATGCAATTTTATGAGCTTAGACATCAAGTCTCTGCGCACAATCATGGTATTGTTTACAAACGCCATTATTTTCAGTTTTAGTTTCTACATTCCGGGCGCAAAGTTACTGATTTTCTTACTTAGAGAAAAATATCAATTTCTTTGAAGCCATTGATTATTGAACCTTTTTAAGAGCTTTCTTTCAAATTGGAATAAATACAAGTTTGTTCTTATAAATTCTAATTTCAGATTGCATTTGAATCAAAAATCGGCAGTAGAATTATTCAAAAAAACATTATTATTTCCTTTTTATACCCTGGAATACAAATTCTACAATACTATTTTTGTTCCTTTCAAACTCAGAACTAATATTTTGACGAATGTAAGGCACTTCCATCCCTTTAATGGAATAAAAAATAATGATAGAAGATAAATCCAAATCCATGCGTTTGAATACGCCCTTTTCAATTCCATTATTCAGTATAGAACGAATTAACGAAATTTCCTGAACATCTATCTTTCTGCGCGTACGCTCCACCTCATAAATATCATGAAAAAAATCAGCACGCAACGAACCATTTCGAGTTACTACATCTTTAATTGCATCAAGATGCGACAAAATATGGTTGGTAAGCATTACATCCGGTTCCACTTTCTCTGTCGAAACCACTTTCAATCGCTCCAGAACTTGTTCCAGTTCCTTATCAATTACTGCTTTATAAATATCTTCCTTATTATTAAAATAGGTATACAATGTTCGCCGTCCTTTTTTCGAAGCTTCGGCAATGTCATTCATAGTTACCTCTCTTTTGCCCTTTTCGGCGAAAAGTCCACGGGCAACTTCTATAAGCATTTTTTTTGTATTCGACATTTTAATCGGTGTTTTTATTTCTTTGCATCGCAAAGATACTGAATTGTTTATTATATTTCAAAAAAAACTGCACATAAAACCAAAAGTGTGCATAAACTCGATTACGGATAGTTCATCTGTCATTTTCAGGAAGATTTAATCTTCACTATCAACCTCACAAACCAGACCACTGCGATAGCAAAGGCAAAGCGGGGAATAACGAGCCAATTGGCAGGAACTCCAATGGCTACAAACAGCAGCGTATCTTCTAAAAGTGAATGATTAAGAGCAATATGATAGTTTAGCAAATTTGCATTTGCTGCTTCTATTTCATGTTTTTCAATTGCTTCGAGCACAATAGCCGATCCATAGGTTAAGCCCAATGTTTGAGATACAAACCACAGAAACGAACTATTATCTGACAGACCCATTATCCGCATGAAGGGCGACAATAGCTTAGCTAGGAAGTCGAGGACTTTAAATTCTTTCATAATACTCTGAAGCATCATCAAACCGGTAACTATAACTGTGATTTTAAATACCAACCAGCCTGCACTTACGACCCAGGCGGTAAGCATTTCATTGAAAGTTAGAAATTGAGTTGGCTTATGCGCCACACCGACAGAACCCATTTGTGCAGGCAGAAGCCAATTTAGAATGATTGCAGCAATAAAAGAAGTACAAATGCGGAGAGTAAACATAATAAAGGCAGAAGAACCTGTCTTTTTCTGAATGGCTGTTTCCACTATCATATTATGCGAAATCAGGCACATTAAAGCCAGAATGGTAATTTCGCGAAGGTTTAACGTCAGAGTAGCAAGAATTGCTATTGGCGCATAAAGAGGGAGAAAAAAGCTGGAAATAAATACGATGGCTGATTCGCCGGGCAGACCAATAAGCGAAAAGGCAGGTGCCAGAACGGTTGCGAACTGCGCAATAATACCCCAATACTGAAGTAAACTCACAAGTAAACTAATAGGGATAATAATTTTCAGAAGCCACCAGGAAGTCTGTCCTGCTTTAGGAAGTGCTTGTACTGAACTTGTATATAATCGGTTGGTTATTTTATTCATGGTATTGTGATGTATTTAAAACAAGAAAGGTTGTCTCACGACAACCCAATCTTTAAAATTAACCTTAAATCTAATACCATGAAAAACACAGTGCAAATGTAAAGCTATTTTTTATGTTGTACAACATGTTTTTGAAGTTTTTTCGCCTTTTTAACTATATTTAACTTTGCGCAAAATAAATAAATATTTACACGACGAGTAAACACTACAAATATATCTGATTATAAATCACTTAACCCGAACCCAGGTCTGAGAACGTCCAATAAATCCACCTCTATCAAGCGATCCACGAACAACAAGATTATCAGTATCTGCATTTATGCTCATATTACATTTATAAACTTTACCTGTTTTTGGATCGAGAATAGTTCCTCCGGTCAGTTTACCATCTTTTTCAACCAAGTCATTTATGATCATCATTCCAGCAATGGGTTTATTTTTATTTAATCCGTCGCATTCTGCACACAATTTCTCCGGATCTTTGAACAGCTTTTCAATTTTTCCATAATATTTTCCGTTGGTAGCTTTAAAAACAAATACTATTGACTTGGTACTTCCGTCTTTGTCATCAATCGTTTTCCATTTTCCAACTATTTTATTTACCTGCGCAAAACCCGAAAAGCAAAATGACAGCATTATCACAAGAGCAAAAAGAACTTTTTTCATTGATTTTAATTTTATGTTTATTATAAATCATTTTCCAGCTAGTATGGAAAATATCGTTTCTGAAAATTTTCCACAAAGATATTTATTTTTTTGCACAATAACCAACATAATGTGCACAAAACAAGAATAAAGTTAAAGGAGAGACTAAAATATAGAAGCAAAAGTATTTATATCAGTCGATTTTTATACTTTTGCATAAAAAAAAGCCCTGACATGAGAACTAGTTTTATAACCGACAAAAATGAAATTGAAAGCATTATAGATCAATGCGATATATGTTTCATCGGAATCATTGAGGCCGATGGAACACCCTACGTCATCCCAATGAATTTTGGCTATTTGAACAATGAGATTATACTACATTCGGCTCCCGAGGGTAAACATTTAGGCTTACTGGAGCACAATAACAGAATTTGCGTGACCTTTTGCCCGGATCGAAAGTTGGTATATCAACACCCCGATGTGGCCTGTAGCTACAGCATGCTTTCGAAAAGTGTTGTGTGTAAGGGCGCAGTCACTTTCATTGAAGATTTACACGAAAAAGCAGAAGCACTCAACTCAATGATGAAGAAATTCTCCGACCGAACATTCAAATATTCAACACCCGCACTCAGCAATGTAAAAGTTTGGCGTGTAACTGTTGACGAGATAACCGCCAAAGCATTCGGACAAAATTTCAAATAATTACAAGATTAGTACGTTCGCAATCCTTATTAAATCAATACGGCAAACTGCTATTTCCTGACTGAAAATCATGACTAAATTTCTGTATCTGCATTTGGCACAGCAATTGAAATAACACTGTGACAATTCATATGATAAAGCGCTAAATAAATAGTTATTAGCGCTTTATTACTACATGTAAATTGACAGCAAACATAAAGACAATGCTAGTATGCCATATTGGCAGCAAAACAAAAGAAAAACTTATAATGAATAACCGTTACGACAATCTATTTTCTGAAGATATGCTAGGTTCATCTGATATATTTCCGATTATCTCACTCGACGAACGTCCATCGGAGTTGAATATCAACTCTGGCGATGTATTGCCGATTCTCTCATTACGCAACATGGTTCTTTACCCAGGCGTACTTTTACCTGTTTCGGTTGCACGTACCAAGTCATTGAAATTGGTACGCGAAGCAAATGAAAATGACATGCTCATTGGAGTTTGCTCACAGATTGACAAAAAACAAGACGACCCAACCATAGATCAATTGTACCAAATGGGAACAGTAGCTCAGGTGGTACGCATCTTGGAAATGCCTGACAATACCACTACAGTGATTCTTGAAGGGAAACGCAGATTTCATCTTGGCGAACTGGAAACTGCTAAACCATACATGAAAGCTAAAGTAAACTTAGTAGAAGATGTAACACCCGATCCAAACGATGGCATATTTGCTGCTTTAGTTTCGTCCATCAAAGATTTAGCTATCAATATTATAAACGATTCAGGAGCTATGTCCCCAGAAATGGCGTTCGCCATTCGCAATATAGAAAATCCTATATTCTTAATCAATTACGTTTGCGTGAACTTTGGCTTAAATGTAAAAGAAAAACAACGCTTGCTCGAAATTGATGAGATAATAGAACGTGGCTATCAGCTACTTGAACTTCTCAACAAAGAATCGCAACTTCTTGAAATAAAAATGTCTATCCAAAACAAAGCAAAGGAAGGCATTGACCAACAACAACGCGAGTATTTTTTGCAACAACAAATGAAAACTATTCAAAACGAACTGGGTGGTAATTCTCCAGAAATGGATGTTGCAGATTTTAAAGAACGTATCAAAAATAAAAAGTGGAGCGAAGCAACTGCTAAGGTTTTTGAAAAAGAATTAAAGAAACTGGAACGAATGAGTCAGCATTCGCCCGATTATTCTACACAGCTCAACTACATTGAAACCATGCTTGAGTTGCCATGGAATGAGTACACTTCAGACAATTTCAACCTGAAAAATGCCAAAAAAGTTCTTGACAAGGATCACTTTGGCATGGACACAGTTAAAGACCGTATCCTGGAACACTTAGCCGTTTTAAAACTGAAAGGTGATATGAAATCACCTATCATCTGTTTATATGGACCTCCGGGAGTTGGAAAAACATCATTGGGAAAATCTATTGCTTCAGCTTTGAACCGAAAATATGTACGTGTTTCGTTAGGTGGATTGCACGACGAGGCTGAGATTCGCGGGCACCGTAGAACATATATTGGAGCCATGCCGGGACGAATTATGCAAAACATTCAGAAAGCAGAATCGTCAAATCCCGTCTTCGTACTCGATGAAATTGACAAAATTACAACCGATTATAAAGGTGATCCTTCTTCAGCTTTACTTGAGGTGCTTGATCCTGAACAAAACACAGCATTTCACGACAATTATTTAGATGTTGATTTCGATTTATCAAAAGTTCTTTTTATTGCCACTGCAAATAATTTAAGTTCAATTCCACGCCCACTATTGGACCGTATGGAATTGATAGAAGTGAGCGGTTACACACAAGAAGAGAAAATCGAAATCGCAAAACGCCATTTGGTAACTAAAGAGCTTGAAAATCATGGATTAAAAGACACTGAGTTTTCGCTAAGCAAACCGGTTATCAATAAATTAATTGAATCATACACACGCGAATCGGGAGTGCGTGACCTGAACAGACAAATTGCTGGTTTGATGCGCAAAGTTGCTAAAAGAGTAGCTACTAACGAACTGTACAATGTGGAGTTAACCGAAGAGGATGTAAAAACCTACCTTGGAGCTGCCCGATACAGCAGAGACAAATATGAAGGAAATGAATATCCCGGAGTAGTTACAGGTCTGGCTTGGACACAAGTGGGTGGTGAAATTCTATTTATAGAATCAAGTTTGAGCAAAAGCAAATCACCTCGATTGACACTGACAGGAAACCTGGGTGAAGTAATGAAGGAATCGGCCATGCTGGCATTGGAATATATAAAATCGCATGCCGACAAATTTGGGATTGACAGCCAAATGTTTGAAGAATGGAATGTGCATATTCACGTACCGGAAGGTGCTATACCAAAAGACGGACCGTCGGCAGGTATCACTATGACTACGGCTTTGGTATCGGCCTTTACCAATCGCAAAGTGCGCAAACATCTTGCCATGACAGGAGAAATCACCCTTCGAGGGAAAGTGCTTCCTGTAGGCGGAATTAAAGAAAAGATTCTGGCTGCAAAGCGTGCTGGTATTACTGATATTATTCTTTGTTCTGATAATCAAAAGGACATTGAGGAAATAAAACCAATATATCTCAAAGGACTAAAGTTTCATTATGTAAATGACATTATGGAAGTGATTGATTTTGCATTATTGAAAAAATAATATCATATACAATTAAAATAGAAAGGGAGATTTAATCAACATTTAAATCTCCCTTTCTATTTTAAATAAATGAAACATTGTCAATTAGTCAGTCTTAACTTCTCAATTAGAAGTTTGTAAAGCGGGTCAGAAGATGAATATTTATGAATAACCACCGGACGTTTAATGTTGGGAAAACTATCAGTCAACGTACGAAGACCTTTTAAATCCGTTTTATCCGAAATGGGCAAATTGATATATTTAACACCATATCGCAAAAGCATATTCTTTTCACGGGAAATCCACATTGTATCACTGGTTGCCTTCGGGTCTAACAAAGAAACAACAGACGCAAATTGGCCATTGACGATATAACCAAAAAACTCTTCATCTGTGGGGAAAGGCGTTAAATACACATTTTTATCAAGCTTGGTATAGGCTCCGCGTTCAAAAGTCCGTAGATCATCAATATACCTTACGAAATCTCCATGCAGCGGTTTGCTCTTCACTCCCATATCCCGTACTATTTTCCGAAAAACATTTACTCGGTCCCGACCAAGATAACAGTGAACAAAATATTTGCCGGTTCCAGTTTTTGCCAGCTCCTGAATCCTCGTTATAGACTCATTATTACCGGAAACCCAGGGCAGCATTGGAATATGAATTAGCTTGATCCCAACCTTATCAGCATTATCACGCTCCTCTCTTATCAAGTGCGGCTCGGCAGGAACAACCATATTGCTCAACAACGAAACAACAGCAGTGTATCCTGCTTGTTTGAGCCTTCGCAACTCTTTCATATCCGGATAAGCCCCCAACACAAATTCAATATCAGAACCGCTATCACTAACGGTCGATTGAATAGGATTTATCATTGTTGTACCAGACATTTTAATAAATGCATCAGGCCTGAATGAGAACAGATAAATAGAGACAATAAACGTGACAACCAAAACCGAAACAATGGAATATTTTACTGAAGCAGGTTTAGTTGACAGAAACAACTTTCTCAACAACCATGCAAGAACAAATGACAGCACAACAAGTACCAGAATAACAAATCGTTGCGCTATTTTTTCGTGATACTCGCTCCATGAATATCTGAGAGCAATCTCAACAACCCATTTAGATGGTCCTGCCAACAAAGTATAAAAACCAAGTGGAAAAACAACGATTACAAAAAAGAATATCAACAGAAACCACCTACGCAGGGGTCTTTCGGCAAAGTATTTATCCATATACTATCTATCTGATATAAGTTTTAATTTGATTCATTTTTAAGCAAAAAAGATTGAACCGATTCAACATATTTTTTATCGGTTTCAGTAATATGCATCAATAGCCACTTGCGCATAAACACTACTATCTGAGTAGTCAGCACCGGGTTGTTGTAATTTTGCGCAATAGTAAATTCATTTATTTTATTGATAAAAAACTGATGTTGAATAATGTGAAGTTCAAAACTTTCAGAGTCTGCATTTTGCATTAACGTTTCTTCCGTTTCAAAATGATATCGGGCATAATCTTGCAACTCATTAATCACTGAGGATAATTCGACAGCATCTTTACTTTTATTCAATGCCAAAATCAAGTCAAATAGTTCAAAGAACTTTTTGTGCTGATTGTCAATCACATCGATATTTAGCAAAAAACTATCATTCCAGCTTTGACCGGGAATTGAATGAATTTTAATTGAGTTCATAGCTTTATAGTTTTATAGGTGAATTTGTTGCTTTATTACCCGAGAATCCGGTCCGGGTCATTACACCCCAACCCTTTCGGTTCTTTTTAAAAAAGAAATCATAATTTCCCGTCAATGAAAAGTACATATTTAATGGCTGATAGATCAACATTTCTAAAATTATAAAAAACAGCACCTGAACAATATAATTTAGTCCATGATATTTGTTATAAGTATATGCCTCATAAAAAACAGCGAATAATGAATACATAACAGAAAAACTAAACACAAAAAGTAACAAAACTATAAAGGTATGCAAATTCAGAAGTCCTAAAAAAGTGATAATGACAAAATAAATAATACCTACAAATTGCAAAACAGGAGCTAACCATTCAAAGAAAACCCAGTACGGAAAGCTAACCATACCGATAAGTCCATAATTAGTATTAAATAGCATTTTCTTGTGTTTCAGAATCGTATCAATTCCTCCCCGGGTCCAACGGTTGCGTTGACGAGAAAGAATTTCGTACGATTCAGGGACCTCTGTCCAACACAATGGGTCAGGTATAAAAGCCACACGATATTTCTGTTTTTCAACTTCATGCATGTATCTTCTCAATCTAACAACCAATTCCAGATCTTCACCAACAGTAGTTTTATCGTATCCTCCAACTTTTACCACCCGCCTCCTATCAAAAAGTCCAAATGCACCTGATATAATTAACAATCCATTAAGCTTACTCCAGGCCATCCGTCCCATAGTGAATGCCCTAAAATATTCCAACACTTGAAACTTTGCCCAGAAATTTCGTGCATAGCTCACCTTCACTATTCTACCATTTGCTACTTCACACGAATTGGCAATACGAATAACACCTCCCGAAGCAATAACAACATGTTCACTGTCATCCAAAAACGGCTTCACCATTTTCAGCAATGCATCAGGCTCAATAATGCAATCAACATCCAAAGCCAAAAATAAATCCTTTTGTGAAACATTAATCCCGGCATTCAACGCATCAGCCTTTCCTCCATTTTCTTTATCTATAATCATAAGATGACTATAGGCAGGGTTTGTAGATGTATAAATACCTCTAATTGGTGCGCATACTAAATTCGATTCATACGCCTTTTCAACTTTGACCAAATCGAAATATTCAATTATTTTAGACAGACTGTTATCCTTGCTTCCATCATTTACAACTATGATTTCAAAGTTCTGATACTGTACTGCCAATAAGCATTTAATATTTTCAACTATTGTTTCTTCCTCGTTATAGGCAGGAGCTATAATCGAAACAGAAGGCAATTTTTGAAAGGAAAGCATTGATTTATAATCAACATACTTATTCTTATTGATATAACTTTTCAGACCAGACACTGACAAAACAGCTGTCAAAAAGTAAATCAAAAATAATAGGAAGGCATAAACCAAATAAAAGCTATTTATCAAATCCAACAGATGAATAATATTCATAGCACTTTGAATTATAAATTTAAATCTAAAACCTGATGACAAATATCATTAATCATCTTATCATCAGAATTTTTAAGTCGCACAACTGTATTTATATCCAATTCAAACAGTACCTGTACAGCTTCCAACCGGAGTATAAATGAATTGTTTTCGACCGTATATTCCAAAAAGTCAATTGCAATCAATCTGTTTGGATGTCGTTCCATTGTTTTAAGAATTGAGATTTTAGTCGTTTCTGTTGCCAGATTAAAATTCCGTATTAGAAAATCATAGTCTGCTTCAGTTTCCACAAATGAAATATAAGTAAAAAAAGCTTCTTCATTTATAAGGTCATTCTTATTCCCAATCAGTTGCTGAGCATCTGCCTTTAGATCAGCACATTGACACAAGCGAGCCAGTATCAATCCTAAAACAACGACCTCGTCTTTTTCAGACTTTACTAACTTTATGTAATTGATATTTACACTATCCATCTCTTGAATAGTTTTTATAATGATATTAATGTCCCAAACAGTAAGTTTCATTTTTGAATAATCCAAAAGCATCAAAGAATCAAACTTATCTAATTTCAGAAGTGTTACAAGTGCTTCGGAGTGCAACATATCGTTATTCAGTTTTGTCAGCTTAACAATATAATTATCATACCCTTTCACCTGAAAATCTGCAATAACTTTTAAAGCAAATATTTTTTTACTCAAATGAGGCGAAAACAAATAGGTTCGAATAAACAAATCAAATTGAAAGTAATCATATATAACCTGAGTTCTTTCCCTTACAGCTCCAACTGTTTGAGTTCTGATTCTTCTAAGTGTATTGATGAAAATTCGTTTGGCGTAAGCATTTCTTAATTCATTTTTTAATGTCAAGATTTCTTGCCGTTGCTCATCACTAATGTGCTCCAAATCGACATACAAATATTTGCCAAGAAGTGTTGCAAAGCGTTCATCGTATTTGTATTCTAGCGCCGCTCCAATTCGTTTATTTCTTTTATACAATATTGTAAGTACCAACAAAAGAATACTAACAGCAAAAAAAACAAATACAAGATATTCAACAATATATAGCCAAAACGGTAGATGCTCTATCGTGACGTAATAATTATTCCTAATATTGAAGATTCCCCATGAAAAGCGCTGAACATGGAAGAAATAACATCCCCAAATAAACAGCGCGAAAAGTATTATCACAAATACTCTTATTAGCCAATAACGTATATGAAGTTTTAGAGTCTGCATCTATCACAATCTAAGTTTATATCCAACCTCCAATACATATCTGTTTCTGAAAGTATTCGTAATAAATTCCTCTCTGGTATATCCCAGTCCTATGCAAACATCTGAAATCCGGTTTACCATAAAACTTTTTTCAATTTTAAATTTGTAAGACGTCAATTGATTAAAACCATTGATTTGCGATACAGAATATCTATCATCTGGCGAATTACCGTACCCGAATTCAAGACCCCAGAATGTAAATTCATTTTTAGCAAAGAGTCTATAATTCCCGATTAAAGAAAACGACTGCTTACTACTTTGACTCGTAAAAACATAAAATGGGCGAAGCATAACTCTGCCTTTTCCAAAGTATTGGCTCAAACTTCCAGCCAGGATCAGCACTTGAGAAACCGGATAGCTGAAATACCTGCTACCCAGAGAAACATCTGTTTTTGGTATCGGTTGAAAATAGTATTCTACACCCAAACGATGTTTTGGAAACAAGGCATTCCGAAAACCCAAACCGTAATTAAAATACAAATATCGCTTCTTCGGCAGTTGGAGATAAAAATCCGATTCTAGCTGAAGATCATTCATTGCAAACCGGTTAGCATAATTGGCACGAAAGCCCAATGTATGCTTTCCAACATGAAATGAATATCCCAAAGAACTTAAATACTGCGGTTTAGATGCATCAAAAAAATCCATATTATAATTTGCAGACACAACATGAGTATTCCCTTTAAGAAGCAGATCCGAGTACAGACTATTAATTGGCTCGTGATTGAGATAAATTCTGTTTTGTGCTAACTCAGCAAGTTGCACTCCGGCCTTGTAGTTTTTTAGGCCGCCATATGAAATCAATCGTTTTTTTAAAATATCCTCCGATGAATAATTTCGCATCTCTGCTTCATCGCAACATTTTAAGAGAGCCACATATTGATGTGTCCTCAATAAAATATTTGTCCACGATTCATAAAGATCAGATTGAAGATAATTTACAAGCTGTGCTTTCTGAATATACACTATTGCCGAATCGTTTTTAGATTGCCAGGAATACACATTAGCTACAAAAACCATTATATCCCCTCGCCCCGGACTGGCATTTAGCGCCTTTTGAGCAGTTTGAATGGCTGCATGATATTGATTCATCTTTGCATAATGGATAGCTGATGAAAAAACAGAGTCGGTGTTTACCTGAGCAGAAACTACATTTTCGCCACAATAAAAAATCAACAGAAATATAATGAATAATTTCTTCATACAGCAGGTTTGCAAAATTGGTTATCAATCAATAGGGCAATTTCATTTACCACACAATAGGGATCAAAAGGCTTATTAATGATTCGATTGGTTCCCATTTCATAAGCTTTATATAAGTAGGGTTGGGTCTGAATTTCTGGGAAGAACCAAATAGGCTTAACAACGTTTTTCTTTAACCGTAGAAATTGAATAATTTCAAGACTCGACATGTTTGTCATTCCACCATCCACCAAAACTAAATCACAACATTCTTTGTCTAGCTTAGTCGTAATTTCCTGAACAGATGTACATACATCAATTTCCAGATGATCAATATTCAAATTTAGGAGCGGAACAATTATCTTCCCAAACAGAAGATCATCAGATATAATGATTATGTTTGTTTTCATATTACTAAAGATTAAAAACAGTATAAGCACAACATTAGAAACATGCACTCATTATAGTTGAAAACATCAATCTAAAATCAAGTTCAGAATTAAGAATGATCAAACAATATAACCTGAAAGAGCAGAATTACATTAATAACTTTAATACAAATATATGTATATAAATGATTTTTAGGGCATTTTAGACCCACACTAGAGGAGGCGTAGCAATATGAATAAAGCTATAGTAATAAATACTACACTCAATTGTATATATATACCTTTTTGGAATAACTAAGGCACTAATTATGAACAAAACTGTTTAATATATATATTTGACAAATAGATATTTATTCTTAAAAACACTCAAACACACTTTATTTTTAGAATTAGACAAAATGCATAAATTATCAATTAACATAACAATTGTATAAATACTTACTCGCTTTTTGAAAAGCCAATAGACACCAATTCAACATCATTTAACCCATAATCTATATTTAATAACTATTATTAGTATTTATGATACAATAAATAACATATATTAATTAAAAAGTGGCATATTAAAATCAACAATCATAATAATTACAGCAATAATTATATTTTATACTACAAACAAATCCAAATAGTATATTTTAAAAAAGTGACTTTCAACTAAAAAATAAATTTACTTTAAACTTCTTTAGGATAATACTTAAACAAAACGGGTTAATTTTGTATTCATATTTTCGTGAACAATAATTTAAATATTTTTGAAGTGAAAAAGCTAAACATTATTTTCTCAGTTACCCTCATTTCTTTATTTCTAGCTTCGTGCAGAACCATGCAGATAGAGAAACCAAACGAGTCGTATTTACCATCAAACATTGCGCCTGCACTATCTGAACTTCCATTGCAGGTTGAAATAGACGTGAAAAAGCTGGAATCGTCTATTAACAAAAAAATGAACGGAGTCATTTTCGAAGGCACTAATCTATCCGGTAAAGACCTGTCGGTTAAAGTTTCGAAAGCGCAAAACTTCACTTTCTCGATTAACAATAATGTTATTGAGTACAGAGTTCCGCTTAAAGTATGGACGCGTTTTGCATGGAAGGTAGAAAAATTCGGCATGAGTGTGGGCGATTTTTATGAAGCCACCGGCAGCATTGCCCTCACCTACAAAACGAGTATCAGCATCGACAAAAACTGGAAGTTAGTTTCAAAAACCGCTTCATCGGGATACGAGTGGATAGAAACACCTAAACTCAATGTAGTGGGTGTTACGGTTCCGGTTACTCCTATCGCCAACCTTGCACTCTCCCGTTGCGATCAACTTATCTCAACACAGATCGACAAATCGCTTGCAGAAGCAGCTGATTTAAAAAAATACGTAACACAAGCCTGGACTGAGGTTCAGAAACCACGCGAAGTAAGCACAGAAAATAACGTTTGGGTACGAATTACTCCAAAGGACATTTACGTGTCGCCATTTACTACTAGCGGTAATAAACTGAATCTGGCAGTAGCACTTTACACTCAAATAGAGTCATTTATGGGTGCAAAACCTACTCCAAACAATTTGGTAGCACTTCCTGCATTCAAGTATATCAGTCGACCTGCACAACAGTTTAATGTGAACGTAGGCGCAGATGTTACTTTTGAAAAAATATTGGACATTGCAAAAGCGCAATTGATTAATAAAACATTTACGGAAGGGAAAAGAAGTATCACCATTACCGATTTGTCTATTTTCGGCAGTCAGGGCAAAGCAGTATTTGTAGCAGATGTTATCGGTGCATTCAAAGGACGCATCTACTTTACCGGTAATATGACTTACAACCCAACGAAAGTTGCTGTTGAAATCACCGAGCCAGCATTTGATATAAAAACATCCAACGCATTGGTAAAATCAGCAAGTTGGTTATTGCATGGTATGATTCTAAAACAACTTACTCCCTACCTAACCTATCCTGTTAAGAACGATTTAGACAAAATGAAAACGGACGTCAACAAAATGATGAATAATTACAGCATTATGGATGGAGTAAGTTTACAAGGCAAACTAAATAACCTGAGCGTAACCAGTTTAAGCCTAATTCCGGGTGCAATGCGTATTCAAGCCAATATAAAAGGAAATATTGCACTAAAAGTAGATGAAATCAAGTTTTAATCATTAAATAATATTAATTTTAGTTTTATTAACAAGCGCAGATACATCGATAAATGAAATTTATTTTTACATTTATGGCCAGTTAACTCAAGTTATTATTAACCCTAAATTTTTTAAATCATGTCTGTAAACAAAGTTATTTTAGTAGGTCACGTAGGTAAAGACCCTGAAGTCCGCTATCTGGACAAAGATGTAGCTGTAGCTAATTTCACGCTGGCAACAACAGAACGAGGCAGAACACTGCCAAATGGAACACAAATTCCCGAACGCACCGAGTGGCACAGCATTGTAGCCTGGAGAAGTCTGGCAGAGATTGCTGAAAAGTATATCCGAAAAGGATCGCAATTGTATGTTGAGGGAAGATTACAAACACGTACCTGGGAAAAAGATGGTATCAAACGTTACACCACCGAAATTTATGCTGAAACGATCAATTTGTTAGGCAAAAAACCGGAGCACTCTGAGGCATTAAATAATGTTGTTTCTGCACCTGCTGGTAATGCCCCGACCGACCTTCAAGCACCACCACATGCTGAAGATGATCTCCCATTCTGATTTTTTATATGAATTCAAAAATAAAGACCATTCCATAACAGGGTGGTCTTTTATTGTTTTTTGACAGCAGAATAAACTATTATCGAAAAAATAGAAATAACAAATGCCTAGTTATGAATAACAAAGCAAAACAGAAAAAGCAGAACAGAAAAAAAAACGCTCAAAGCTATTGTAGAAACCAAAAAATGCCGTATCTTTGCACCGCATTAGAAAACAATGCAGACATTAAAACCTGGTTCGGTAGTTCAGTTGGTTAGAATGCCGCCCTGTCACGGCGGAGGTCGCGGGTTCGAGTCCCGTCCGTACCGCAAAATGCCCTATTAATCTGTTGATTAATAGGGCATTTTCGTTTTCTGTCGTGCATTTGTCGTGCAAATTGATGATATTGTCCCAATAGTTTGGGTCAATGTAAAAAGTAGGTGGAGTAAAAAAAGATGCTGACAGAGATACACAGAGATTATTTAGTAATAAGTTTTAGACAACGAATTACACAGATTCGACGAATAGGAAAGAAATTAAATTCGTGTAATTGGCGTAATTCGTAGTTTGATTCTTGTATCAAATAAACGATGAATTACACAGATTACACGCACGCTAGTCTACAAGTCACATAAAAGTAATCGTATTTCGGCTAAAAAATAGTTGAATTACGCTTTACTACTCCACCTGAAATTTACATTGATCCAGTTTATCTAGGTAAGGACGGTAAATTTAGCTTGTACAAAGATGAAGGAACCAACTACAATTACGAAAAGAGTGCCTTTTCTACTATCAGCTTCGACTACAACGATGCAGAAGGTACGCTTACTATTGGCGACCGCAAGGGTAACTTCGATGGAATGCTTACCTACCGGGTATTTCGTGTGGTTTTTATCGAAAAATCAAGCTCTGACCCTAAAATTGTGTAATACAATGGTTTGAAAACGGTTGTAAAACGTTAGGTTACGACTCAGCACTTTTCAATTAAGCAAAACAAGAATTCATTTAGTTTATTTATAATAGATGAGTTTTTTGCTACGAAACGTTGAATATCAATAATCTCCGGCAGCGAAGAGCGGCCGAAGATTATTGAAAACCAACTAATCATAAAATAAATTGTACACAGACAGCCTAAGCCCACGTTTAATCTTGAGGAAGTATTTTTCGAAACTTGTACCTACAAAGAAAGTAGAGACGCGTTAGCTGCTGCAAAAAATAATTTTGGGATTGTTGATAAAACTTGTACATAAATGTTGTACAAGTTTTATTTTTTCCAGACATTACCACAATATTACCTAGAAATATAAATAATAACTCTAATATTAAAAATCAGATTTTTATATTAGAGTTATTTTTGGTGTATCCTATTGAAGCTCATCACAACAATCATTGGAAATTGCTCAACTCAAAATAATAGGCTTGATTGTATCTGGAAATGGCAAAATTATCTTTATATCAAATCGAATCCAGCAACCGGATATTCATCAAACTCTACAAATCAAATTCAGAGACACAGAATATGGCATCTAAATCGAAAAAATACAATTTAACACTCGTGAACATCTGCTTTCATATCTTTATAGCCATAATGGTTTTACTTGCTTTAAATACAAATGAAAATTTAGAAATGCGAATTTTCAATGTTATTCTGATTATACTTCCCGTAGTTGGAAGTGCCATCTAATTGAATAAACGCTTGGGGTAAGCAATACGAAATAATAAATTAACAATATATTCATTATATATCCTATTTGGTAATAGTGAGTGACATTACACCAAAATATACTGCCTTATTTATATCTCTGCCACTTGCATAACTAAAGGCTGTAAGTTGGAAATATGGCAGAACTCTATTGACGCCGGTGCAAACTTACTATCCAACAAGTTTACAGGCAATTACTTAATATTTTCGCTATAAATACTAATAATCCCATGTCTGTTTAAAATCGTACATGGGATTATTGTTTTTTAAGATATATTTATTAAAAACGAGTCAAATAGATTTTTAGCCTATTTACCTTCCTAGCAATAACTACATTTTATACTTCAATCGTTAGGTTTACTACCTATTTAAAACTTACAGCAATACTCGCCGAACGCATAACACAATACAATTCAAGTGCTTAAAACTAAAACATTCCTAAACATAGAGCTGTTGATTTCTAAACACAAATGAAATGAAACAAAAAGAAATGTTTTTGTTACTAGGAAATGATATGTTGTAACCAGCGTACAACAATATGATATGTATATGTCGAATTAATATTTCTTAAAGAAGTATGTTTGCATAAGTGAAAAAATGTATAATGATACCTATTTTTTTCTATCAATGCGACATTTATAATGCTCCGCTCACTTAACTTGAAATCTTTGCAAATTATTTTTCAGAAGAATAACTTAAAGCATTAGGTGCTATGAACAGTTTTGGTATTTTATTTAACACAGCATGGAATCCGCTATTGATAATAATCTTAATTAATCTATTAAATCGATCTTTCAATAATTGGATTACTGTAGTTGCGAACTTACTATAACGTTCTTTTGCCGGGTGAGCAACAACACCCAAAACAAACCTAAGATATCAACCGGAATATGTAAGTTATGACCTTTGGTTTTCACACCGCAACAAGACTGGCACACCGGGTTGAGTTTACTAATTTGACTGAAAATAAAAGCCGGGAGATTCGTGTTTAACTGCTCGAATATGTACACTATATGAAGGTACTCGTGAATCAGCACAGCCCTTCTATTTGACATATAGCCCATTTGTATTCATATCTTCATTTATACTCACCATGTCTATTTTCATATAATTGATTGTGTTCGGAAAGTAAAAATAAGTTGTGATTATAAGAGCGATAGCCCGGATTACTTATAAAATTATCCGTGAGTACGAATAAATAGTATATCGTAAATTGGAAATTAAATATCCATTATCGAAAATTAAGGACAAATAAGTAAACTATTTTTGTTTTCTAGAAACAGAAATTAGTTATCCTTAATATATCTCATTTTAAATTCACTTTGAAATGAGCAGGAACTAAGAGATTTTATTAGTATTTTAACGATTCTCGGCTTCATATAACAGTTAGCAAATAAACAAATATTTAGAATTAGAATCCTTCGTTACACTACAAAACAAACATTATACTAACTAAATTAATCAACTTTTAAAAACAATCACATTATGCATAGAAAAATAAACGATAGTTAAACGAACTCTTATCATTGTAGAAATAATTAGCATTAAAATAGGTTTCAATTGCTAATTATAAACCATCAAAATTTCATTATGTTTTAATTGAAATAAGTCAATATAAAAAGTTAATCAATAATATAAATGGAAAATATACACAAGATTCTACTAATCGAGTTTTTAGCTTCAACAACAAAAAAATTGAGGCTGACAAGTATATTGCTCCTTTCATTGCTTTTTTTGAGTTCATCACTTATGGCACAAAATCAGCGAATTGTCAAGGGGCAGGTTTTAGACGAAAATAAAGAGCCATTGATTGGAGCAACAGTTGTAATCAAAAATCTCAAAACAAGTGGAACAATAACCGATGTAAACGGTCATTTTTCACTTAGTTTACCATCGGACAAAAATATAATTCAAATTTCTTACATAAGCTGTAAAACACAAGAAATAAATGTTACAGGTAAAAACAATATAACTGTAACGATGACAGACAATAATGTCGGTCTGAGTGATGTTGTGGTTGTGGGTTATGGCAAGCAGAAAAAAGCAAGTGTAGTTGGTGCAATCACACAAACTACCGGAAAGGTTTTAGAGCGTGCAGGAGGAATAACAGATATAGGTGCAGCGTTGACCGGAAATCTACCGGGAGTGGTAACAATTGCCAGTTCAGGTTTACCTGGCGAGGAAGATCCTAAAATTGTTATCCGTGGATCCAGTTCATGGAATAATAGTGACCCATTGATATTGGTAGATGGAATTGAACGACCAATGAATTCGGTTGACATCAGTTCTGTAGAGTCGGTTTCTGTATTGAAAGATGCATCAGCCACTGCAGTATATGGTGTAAAAGGTGCTAATGGTGTAATTCTTGTCACCACCAAGCGTGGTAAAGAAGGTGCTGCCAGAATTGATGTATCGGCTAACACTACCGTAAAAACAGCTTCTAAATTACCGAACAAGCTTGATTCATACGATGCCTTATCGGCACGTAATGTTGCCATAGAGAATGAATTAGGTTTAAATCCTGACTCATGGGCATATATTAAACCTCAAGGTATTATCAATAAATATCGTTATCCTGCAAATTTGCAAGAATCAGAACGTTATCCAAACGTTGATTGGCAGGATGCACTTTTTAAAGATTACACCACCTCACACAATGTGAATCTTAATGTTAGCGGGGGAACAAAATTTGTTAAGTATTTTGCTTCAGCAGATTATGTTCATGAAGGTGACTTGTTTGCAGTTTGGGATAATGGTCGTAACTACAAATCAGGTTACGGATTTGATCGTCTCAATGTTCGTAGTAATCTTGACTTCCAGTTAACCAAAACGACTTTATTTAAGGTCAATTTGGCCGGATCAAACGGTATCAAAAAAAGTCCGTGGAATCAGACTAATTCGTCAGACTGGGCTGTAGCTCAACAATGGGCAGGTGCTTATAATATTGCTCCGGATGTGTTTTTACCTAAATATGCTGATGGTTCATGGGGTTTCTATCCAAGTATTTCGAATGTAACAAACTCGGCAGCTAATTTGGCACTTGGTGGGGTAATGACTACAACTTCCACACGTATCACTACTGATTTTGCGTTGGAACAAGATCTTAGATTCATCACTAAAGGTTTGAACTTAAGAGGAAGTGTATCCTGGGATAATGCATTTGTTGAGTTTAACAGAGGTGTGAATGATCTTTTTAACGATGCTCAACAAAAATGGATTGATCCTGCAACAGGTGCTGCAACTTATAAAAAAGAGTTTGAAAATAATAACAAGTTTGATTTTATGCAAGGCGTGTTATGGAATACTTCAGGTGGTACAGTTCAAAACTATTCATCTCAACGTAACCTGAATTATCAGTTCCAAATAAACTGGGCGCGTGATTTTGGCAAACATTCAATATCAGCGATGGGTCTGGTAAGTCGTCAGGAAACAGCT
Organism: uncultured Paludibacter sp.; assembly: GCA_963664445.2. Classification (GTDB taxonomy): domain Bacteria; phylum Bacteroidota; class Bacteroidia; order Bacteroidales; family Paludibacteraceae; genus Paludibacter. Next base: position 640,366 of record CAXXUM010000005.1, on the reverse strand, counting down.
AAGGGTTCTGAAATTCCAAACTACCGTGAAGACTGGGCATTTCGTACAACTTACAACTATGCTGACAAATACTTTTTTGAATACAATGGAGCATATAATGGGTCTGAAAAATTCAGCAAAGAAAATCGGTTTGCTTTCTTCAATTCAGGAGCAATTGGTTGGATGATTTCTGAAGAAAATTTCATGAAACCCATCAAATTCCTCGATATGTTGAAAGTAAGAGCATCGTATGGTGAAATCGGTGACGATAATGTCCGTGACCGTTGGCTTTATATGACGCAATGGTCTTATGGGGGCACCTCTTCTTTGGATGTAAATCACGGAACAAGTCCTTATACTTGGTATAGAGAATCTGCAGTAGGTAACCCTAATGTACACTGGGAGACCGTAAAAAAACTTAACTGGGGATTGGATTACTCATTTTTAAATGGATTGTTGGCGGGATCAGCTGAAATTTTCCACGACAAGCGTTCAGAAATTCTGGTTAACGGTAATGACCGGTCAGTTCCCCCTTATTATGGGACAACTGCTGCTACTGCCAATTTAGGGAAAGTACGTACCGATGGATACGAGTTAGAATTACGTGTAAATAAGAAATTCAATAACGGACTTCGTTTATGGGGTAACTTTAATATGACACATGCCAGAAACGAAATTCTAGTAAAAGATGATCCTGAGTTATATCCAGCCTACCAAAAGCTAGCCGGATATAGTATTAATCAAAACAGAACTTTTGTTGATGCAGGATACGTAAATAATTACGATGAAGTTTTTGGTAGCGTACAACATGACAAAAGTGATGCCGCTAAATTACCCGGTGACTATTACATTATAGATTTCAATGGTGATGGTGTTATAGATAGCAAAGATAATATTCCTGCCGGCTATTCTTCAAACCCTGAAAATACGTATAATGCAACAGTTGGTTTCGAATGGAAAGGATTTAGTGCATTTGTACAATTTTATGGAGTTAGCAACGTAACACGTGTTGTATCACTCACAAGTTTTGGCAGCAAGCTGAACACTGTATATGACATGGGGACATGGTGGTCGAAAGATGACATGACAGCTGATGTAACAGTTCCACGATGGTTATCAAGCGCCAGTTATAACGATGGCACACAATACATGTTTGATGGTTCTTATATCCGCCTAAAAAATGCTGAAATAGCATACACTTTTGATGGAGGATGGATAAAGAAAATGGGACTTAAAAATTTGAAATTATTCATTAATGGTAATAACCTTTGGGTATGGTCTAAGATGCCGGATGACCGTGAATCTAATTTCGCAGGTGCTGGTGGTCAAGGTGCTTACCCAACAATGAAGCGTTTTAATCTAGGTCTCAAATTAACATTATAATATAGAATGAAATGAAAAATATATATAAGACGCTTATAGGGGGCGGTTTTTTATTCATGTTGTTGGGATTTGCTTCTTGTGCAGCCTATTTGGATAAGGAAGCTGACTCAAATGTATCGGAAGAAGTAGCCTTCAAAAACTTTACTAATTTTCAAGGCTTTGTAGAAGAAATTTACAATTGCATTCCCGACAAGGAAAAATGCAACTGGACATCTTCATGGAACTGGGGTGATGATGAAGTTTTCAACACCGAAGGTGATTGGGAAATGACACACCAAGTTGACCTTGGAAATTTCTGGGCATGGCAATCATCAATTTGTTGGTTGAACAGAGATGGTAGCGATCCGACCTCAACGGATAAATTCAAACATTCATTGTGGCCACATGCATGGTATGCAATTCGTAAAGCTAATATCGGTCTTGCAAACCTTGATAAGTTAACTGAAGCTACTCAAGAAGAAAAAGATATTATTGCAGGACAATTATACTTCTTCAGAGCCTGGTGGCATTTTGAGATGATGGAGTACATGGGTGGATTGCCTTATGTGGATGCTGTTTTATCTGCAAGTGAAAAACTAACTTTACCGCGCCTGGGTTATCAGGAATGTGCTGACAAGGCTGCTGCAGATTTTAGAAAAGCTGCGGATTTACTGCCTATAAACTGGGATACTGACACTAAGGTTGGTAAAAACACAGCAGGTAAAAACCAACTACGCATCAACAAAATTATGGCATTAGGCTATTTAGGTAAAAACTACCTATGGGCTGCAAGTCCGTTGATGAAAAATGGTGCACAAACCGGAGGAACTAAAGCTTATGATTATGATGCTGACTATGCCAAAAAAGCTGCTGAGGCATTCGGAGAATTACTTAATTTAGTAGAAAGTAACAAAACACAATATGCTTTGGCTGAGTTCAACTATAAGGAAATCTACAATCATGTGAAAGCTAGTACTGCAACCACTTGTTTTAGTGATATTTTTTATACTACCGGACAAAATTGGTTAATGCCTGGGTCTACAGAAGCAATTTTCCGTGGTTCTTCTACCGATTATAACGGAAGTAACTGGAACACTGCAAAAACTTTTGGTCCAAAAGTGAATGGACTTGTAGAGCATGACAATATTATCCATCAACCAACAGCCAATTACGTTAAGTTCTATGGTATGGCCAATGGATTGCCATTAGACGATCCAGATTCAGGATTTGATCCTACACATCCGTTTAAAAACCGTGACCCACGTTTCTATCATGATATTGTATTTGATGGTTTTAAATATGTAGCCTCATCAATGCCTGCCGATCAGGAGTTTCTGCGCTATTGCAGTCTCTATTCAGGTGGTGCCATGAAGTCGGTAGCCAGTGCTAGTAGAACAGGTTATTTCATTCAAAAGTTAGTACCACATCAATGTAATAAATATGATGGAATGTATAACTGGTCGGGAAGTCTTCACACTTATTTGCCATATATGCGGTTGGGAGACATCTACTTGATGTATGCTGAAGCTTGTGCTGCATTTGGGGGAGCAAGTGCTAAATCCACTAATTTTTCTAAAACTGCTGAGCAAGCAATCAACACACTTCGTACCCGTGTGGGTGCCGGTGCTGTAAATTCTAAATACACAGCAGATAATAAAAAATTCATGGATGAAGTAAGAAGAGAACGTGCTGTGGAATTGTCGTTTGAAGGATTCCGGTTCAATGACCTACAAAGATGGTTGCTATTAACAGAATATCCATACAATGTAAAAACTTCACAAGAGTTTGACAGAGTTGAAAATGATAACTTCTTTAAAACCAACGATCCTAAAGACGCAAAAGTTGCAAACTTTAGAGAACAAGCTATTTTAACTCGTGTATTTGGTACGAAACACTATTGGTTCCCTCTGAAAGTTAAAGATGCTTCGATGTATATAGAATTCGGACAGAATCCAGGTTGGTAATTCAAATTGAGTAATAATGTTAATAACAAATGAATATACAATGAAACAGATACAAATAAGATTCATTATATGTGTGGTGTTTGCTTTTTCCTCATTTCATCTTGTAGAAGCACAAACAGCTACAGCTAATGAAACTGATTCTACGAAAAATGCAAACAACTCAATGGTACAAGTGGCTTATCGTAAGGTACCACAAAGTAATTTGTTGGGAGGTGTTTCCGTAGTCAATATCGAAGAGTTGACGAAAAAGAACTATAATACATATAGCCTGGATAATATGCAAGGGTATGTAGGAGGTTGGAGCGGAAACTCTTTGTGGGGTATGGATAGTTATTTGGTACTGGTTGATGGTGTTCCTCGCGATGCAAACAACGTGAATCCATCAGAAATTGAACAAATAACTTTTCTAAAAGGAGCTTCGGCAGTTGTTCTTTACGGTAGTCGCGCAGCGAAGGGTGTGGTTTACATTTCTACAAAGAGAGGTAAAGCCGGCGAATTACAGGTGAATGTACGTGCTAATCAGGGTTTAAATGTGGCAAAAAGTTATCCTAAGTATTTAGGATCTGCCGAATATATGACATTGTACAATGAAGCACTTACTAATGACAATAATGGTGTTTTACCTTCAACAGGAACTTTTTCACAAAACACTATTTACAATTCTGCCTTGGGAAATAATCCATATCGTTATCCGAACGTAGATTTTTACTCGTCTGACTATATAAAGAAAACGTCTAACCGTTCAGATTTAACAGCCGAGATTTCGGGTGGAAATGACCGTGCACGTTTCTATACTAACATTGGTTATTATAGTGTAGACGATGTATTTAAGTTTGGTGAAGCCAAAAACAATAACACAAACAGGTTAAATATTAGAGGGAATATCGATTTATCAATTAACCAATATATTAAGGCGCATGTAAATGCTAATGCTACATTTTATAATGCGCTTACAGCTAAGGGTAATTATTGGAATGCAGCTTCAACATTACGTCCGAATCGTGTGACCCCTTTAATTCCACTAAGTTATATTGAAAAAAACGATGTAAATTCATTAACACTTACTGATAACAGTGCTAATATTATTGATGGTAAATATTTCTTAGGAGGTACTCAGGTAGACCAGACAAATGTTTTTGGTGATATGTATGCTGCAGGTCGTAGCAAGTGGACAAGTCGTCAGTTTCAGTTTGATACCGGAATTGATATTGATTTGGTAAGAGTATTAAAAGGACTCTCGTTCAATACTCAAATGGCTGTTGATTATGCTACAGCTTATACTACTTCATACGATAATAATTATTCTACTTTTGTTCCTACTTGGACCAGTTACAATGGAAAAGATGTTATTGCCAGCCTAGCAAAGTTAAATGTCGATAAAAAATCGGGTGTTCAGAACATTAGCGGTTCTTCTGATAAACAAACTATTTCATTCTCGGGTCAATTGAATTATGTGACTACAATAAATGACTCACATAATCTGTCGGCTACATTAGTAGCAGCAGGGTATCAACAAACTCAATCTGAAGTTTATCACAGACCTAGTAATGCCAATCTAGGCTTGCAGTTGAGTTACAACTACGAGAACAAGTATTTTTTAGACTTTGGTGCTGCCGAAGTACATTCAGCTAAGTTGGCCGAGGGTCATAGAAATGCATTCTCACCTTCTCTTACCTTGGGTTGGAAGTTGAAAAATGAAGGATTCCTTGCTAAGTCATCTGTTGTAGACGATTTGACATTGAGTGCTTCGGGAAGTAGTTTAAATACTGATTTGGACATTACCAGTAACAACTCTAACTATGGAGATTTTTATTTGTACAGTACAAATTATAATCAATCCAATGGTGCATGGTGGGGTTGGTATGATGGTGCCTCTGAGCATTCAACAAATTCGATTCGTTGGGAGAACAAAGACCTGACATTTGTCAAAAGAAAAGAATTCTCTGTAAATGCAAAAACAGCATTGTGGAAAAATATGATTACAGCCGATGCATCGTTCTTTGTCAATTCTATGGAAGGATTGATTATCCAGCCATCAACTATCTATCCAAGTTATTTTTCAACAGGCTATCCTTCAGCTTCGTTCTTACCGTATGTAAATTTCAACAATAATAAACGAATCGGTTTTGATTTCAACATTAATTTGAACAAGCATATTGGTGAAGTCGATTTCTCATTGGGACTTTCTGCTACTTATGTAAAAACAGAAGCTACCAGAAGAGATGAGTATTTTGATGAAGCTTATCGCTATCGTAAAGGTCATGCCATTGATGGTGTTTGGGGATTACAAAACGAAGGTTTCTTCAAAGATGCAGCTGAGGTAACCAGTTCTCCTGAACAAAAATTTGGGGGTGCAGTTAAACCGGGAGACATCAAATACAAGGATCAAAATGGTGATAATATCATTGATGAAAAAGATGAAATCTACTTAGGAAAAGGTGGTTGGTATGGAGCACCTTTGACAACAGGGGTAAACATCACTGTCAAATATAAAAACTTCTCATTTTTTGCTTTAGGAACTGGTAGTTTTGGAGCTGTAGGAATGAAAAGTGGCTCATATTTCTGGGTTTCCGGAGATACCAAATACTCAGAAGTTGTTCGCAATCGTTGGACAGAAGCTACAAAAGAAACAGCTACTTATCCACGTTTGACAGCAAAAAGTGAAACCAACAACTTCCGCAATTCGGATTTTTGGCTGTACAAAACAGATCGCTTCAATCTTGCTAAAGTTCAGATAACGTATGATTTCCCAAAAAAGATGTTGCAAAACTTCGTTATTCACGAAATCTCAACGTATATCAGTGGTTCAAACTTACTAACCCTGTCAAAAGAGCGTAAAATATTGGAACTAAGCACAACAGGTGCTCCACAGACTCGATTCTACAATATCGGTTTTAAATTAGTATTTTAACGAATAAGACAAAAACAGATTTAAAGTTATGAAAAACATAATAAAACTCTTGGTTTTAATACCTCTGTTTGCTGCTTGTGACGATCTTTTCACACCAGCTATAGAGAATATTCGACCTCTCGATGCCATGTTTAAGGAACCAACTTATGCACAGGGTATTTTAGCTAATGCGTATATTCTATTGCCTTATTCATCATCACCAAACAGTGATGCGGCAACAGATGATGCGGTAACGAATGAAAGTGCCAGCAGTTTCTTGAAAATGGCCACTGGTTCATGGACTTCAAATAACGATCCAATGTCGCAATGGCAAGCTCGAAAAAATGCAATTCAATATTTGAATATTTTTCTTGCTAATAGCGACTCGGTAATTTGGGCTAAAGACCCACTTATACGTACTATGTATAACGACCGTTTAAAAGGAGAAGCATACGGTTTACGTGCACTACAAATGTTCCATTTATTAAGAGCACATGGTGGTTGGACTGCCGATGGTAAATTACTAGGTGTGCCAATTATTACTGCACCCGAATCACCTACATCGGATTTTAACGTACCTAGAAACACTTTTCAAGAGTGTATAAAGCAAATCAACGATGATGCTACCGCTGCACTTAATCTTCTTCCACTTGATTATGGTGACATAACAGATGTCAATATTCCAAGTAAATATAAAACATTAGGAATTACCAATGCAGGAGATTACAACCGTGTAAATGGGAACATAATGAGAGGACGTATCACAGGCCGTATTGTTGAAGCGATCAAAGCACAAGCTGCTTTATTGGCTGCAAGTCCTGCATTTAGCGCCGGTACAACTGTGACTTGGGACGATGCAGCTAATAATGCCGCCATTGTACTCGACCGAATCAACGGTGTTAGCGGATTGTCGGCAACAGGAGCTACCTGGTACTCTAACGCAACCGAGATTTCAAATTTAGCTTCGGGAGTTAATCCTGCTGAGATTATTTGGAGAAGCGGGAAAGACAATAGTGCAACTGCTGGTGGACTTGAGTTGGAAAAAAATAATTTTCCACCGTCGTTAGATGGCAAAGGACGCATAAACCCTACTCAAAATTTGGTAGATGCTTTCCCTATGGTTAATGGGTATCCGGTATCTGATCCACTTGGAACTTATGTACAAGGAACTCCTTACACAAATCGCGATCCACGTTTGACCAAATACATTCTTGTTAACGGAGGTACACAAGGTCCAAGTAATACTGTTATCACTACAGGAACTTTTGGTACAAATAACGATGCACTTAATAAGGAGAATGGTTTATCTACACGCACAGGATATTATTTACTCAAATTATTACGTCCTGACTGTAATCCAAATTCAAACTATAATACTGCACAGTTTCACTACACTGCATACATTCGCTATACAGAGATATTCCTGATTTATGCCGAAGCTGCTAATGAAGCTTACGGACCTACAGGTAAAGGCACTCATAACTATAGTGCTTACGACGTAATTAAGGCTATCAGAGCAAGAGCAGGTGTAGGTACCAGTAATGGAGATGCTTACTTAGAAAGCGTTAAAGGCGACAAGGCTAAAATGCGTGAACTGATCAGAAATGAACGTCGAATAGAGCTTTGTTTCGAAAATAAACGTTTTTATGATCTCCGCCGTTGGAAAGTAAATTTGAATGAAACCGCTAAAGGTGTGCAAATTGATAAACTGTCTGATGGAACGTTGAAATACACGCCAATAGACGCTGAAGCAAGAACCTATAAGGATTATATGTTTTATGGTCCTATACCTTATAGCGAAACGCAAAAATGGAGTCAACTGCAACAGAATGTGGGCTGGTAATTTTGCCAGAATAATAATTGAAAAATATTTAAAACATGAAACAGTTTAAATTTTTAACTATACTGTGTGCCGGAGTTTCTGCACTGCTTGTTACGTCTTGTAAAAACCAAGAGGTAGATTTTCCGAATTTTGATTACACTACTACGTATTTCGCTTATCAATACCCGGTGAGAACGATTGTATTGGGCGAGGATACTTATGACACCAGTCTCGACAATTTGCATCAATGTAAAATATATGCCACCATGGGAGGTGTATATGCCAATAACAAACTCATAAACATTGATTTTGTTGTTGACAACACATTGTGCAACAATTTGTACTTCAGTGCTGGTGGCCCTGCAGTTCAAGCAATGCCTGCAAACTACTATACATTAGGAAGTAACAAAATATCTTTGGACCATGCTTTGCAGGGAGCCGTAGACGTGCAACTGACTGATGCATTCTTTGCAGACAACAATGCACTTCAGAATACCTATGTGATTCCTTTGCGAATGACAAATGTAACAAATGCAGATTCGATACTTTCGGGTGTTCCTAAAGTTGCAAATGCAGCAAAATGCAATTCAGCTCTATGGGATATTCTGCCTAAAGACTACGTTCTATATTGTGTGAAATTCATCAATCCATGGCAAGCAAATTACTTGCGTCGTGGTAAAGATGTCATTACTGTTGGTACTGCAGCTGCAACTACTAACGTTCGTCATCAACAATATGTAGAGTCTGATGCGGTGTGCAGTACGACAACAGCTTCGTTGACAACTGTAAAATATCCTGTAACGGTGGCTGACCTAACAGGGACGAATGTAACTTGTACATTACTTCTTACCTTTGATAGTCAAGGAAAATGTAGCGTTTCTTCTACAACAAGTGGATTTACCGCTTCGGGTAATGGCTCATTTGTCAAAAAGGGAGAAATAAACAGTTGGGGCAATAAGGATCGTGATGCACTTTATCTCGACTACAAGATTGACATGACAGGCAAGAGCTATGCTACAAAGGATACCCTTGTTGTACGCGACCGGGGAGTTAAGTTGGAAACTTTCACTCCTTCATATAAATAAACTAATCATTTAAATCATGATATATATGAAATATAATTATAAACATATACTGGCTGCTATCACTTTAGTCCTTTTAGGATCGTGTGCAGATAACAGTTTGCTTGATTTTCAGGTAGCTGAGCCCGAAAGTAGTGCTCAGTTGAAGTACTTGAATGATTATGACGTGTTGAAATCATACGTTGATCGTACTACTAATCCTAATTTTAAGTTAGGAGCAGGTGTTTCTGTTTCTGAGTACACCTCAAAAGGGGTGGTCTACAGATTGGCAAACAGTAACTTCGATGAAATTACTGCGGGATATGAAATGAAGCATATGGCTGTAGTACAAGCCGACGGAAGTTTAGCGTTGGATAATGTAACTAATTTCTTAGCTATAGCTAAAGCTGCTGGGACTTCTGTTTTTGGTCATACTCTTTGTTGGCATGCAAACCAGAACGCAACGTATCTGAACAGTTTGATTGCACCATTAATTGTCACTCCACCTGCTTTTGCTAATTCTCTTGACCTGACAGGGTTAAAAAACAGCACTTTCACTGGTTGGGATAAATCAAATAGCGGAGCTGGAATATCCATCGTAAGTGGTGCTGGCATGGCAAGTTCAACTAACGTGGTTCAACTTATCTCAGGTTCCACATCATCTGTAGCTACAAGTTTGCAGCTGATTACTCCAAGTATCCCTGTTATATCCGGACATAAGTATGAAGTAGTGCTTTATATTAAATCGGATGTACCTGGAGAAGGACGTCTCTCTTTCGAAGGATTATCTAACAATACTCCTCCTATGGATTGGATGAGCATAGGTAGTAAATCAGCAACCTTCAAAACGGCTGTTTCCTGGAAACAAGTAAGATGTCAGGTAAGTGATTTTACAGGTAGCACATTTAAAGTTCATCTCGACTTAGGTTATAAGCCAAATGTAACTTATTCTGTAGATATAAATAACTTTTATGTTTACGACACTCAGGGAAGTCCTTCCATCGTAAATCTTGTTTCAAATAGTGATTTTGAAGCAGGAAACATCAATGGCTGGGGAGGCTGGGGAGGTAGTTCAACCAGAACCATTTCAGCGAAAGGTGAAGGATTTGGTGGCACCGGTTATGCATTAAAAGAAACGAACCCAACAAAAACCAGCGGTTATTGGGGAGTTCAGTTTGCTTATGGTCTTGCAGCAGCGCTTGACAATGGAACTCAATACACGTTGAGCTTCGATGTTAAAGGCGACAATACAGGAATCATTAGACCTGAGTTGCAAAGTCCGGATTATTCATCGAATGGATTTGGGATGATAAATTTAACAACATCTTGGGTTCATTATGAATTAACGACTACTGTTAGTGCAGCCACAAGAAAAACACTTCTTATAAGTTGTGGTGAAATGGCTGGTTCAGTTTATTTGGATAACGTTAAGTTATATAAGACTTCCGGTGCAAGCCTCACCAACCTTACTGTAAACAAAACAGCTGCAGAGAAAACCCAAATTATAGGAGATGCTCTGGAGTCGTGGATTTCTGGAATGCTCGGAGCTACCAAAGATTATGTGAAAGCATGGGATGTTGTAAATGAACCGATGTCTGACTGGCCGGACCAAACTCAACTTAAGACTGGTGTAGGTAAAACTTTAGCTTCTGATGAGTTCTACTGGCAAGATTATTTAGGCAAAGATTATGCAGTAAAAGCTATTGGCTATGCTCGTAAATATGGTAATGCCACCGACAAACTATTTATTAATGATTATGGATTGGAAAATGCGGATCAGAAGAAATGTTTGGGTCTAATTGAGTACATTAAGTATGTTGAGAGCAAGGGAGCTAAAGTTGACGGTATTGGAACTCAAATGCACGTTACATTAGGCTCAACTACAATCGCTGGAATTAGAGCAATGTTGACTAACCTGGCAGCTACCGGTAAGCTTATCAAAATATCAGAATTAGATATGGGAATTATGCCTTCCGGAAGTACTACAAGTCTGAAAACTGCAGACGTTACTAATGACCAATTGAAACAGATGTCCGATTTTTATAAACAAATCGTGTCGGCTTACTTTGAATTAATACCAGCAGCACAACGTTATGGTATCACTCAATGGGCCTTAACTGACAGTCCTACCGGTTCTTCATGGAGAGGTGGTGAACCTATCGGACTTTGGACATTGGATTATAGTCGTAAACATGCTTATGCAGGTTTCGCAGACGGTTTATCTACAAGCAAAAAATAATTTTTGATTATATTTTGATTATGAATGGAAGGAGGATGCCCCAAGGGGCATCCTCTTACTGTTTATGCCCTACGAGTTAAAATAAGCCAGGTAAAATCAACTTGCAGCCCTATTCTGATTAAACCCTACAGTAGTTACAACAATTAATACTTAAAATCACAAATAAAGAGTCTAAATTCAAAAACATCATAATAAATATTATAATTACTTTTGTTTGGGCATGAAGTTGGCAGTAACCAGGTTTAAATTAATAATGGGCACTTTATTTTGCAGAAAGCATGGTTTCGGGATATTCGCAAAATGATAATTCACCGGAAATAGTGCAGCCTGGTTTTCGGAATCAGTAATAACGCCATCAACAAGGAAATTATAGGCGCTATCAATGCAAAGCTCACGAATCACGTTTAACTTTAAATATATATCGGGAAATTGAAAAATAATATGAAAAAATCTATTCTTAAAATAATCATCACAATTTACATTTTGTCTGTTTCATCTAATGCAAGCGCATGGATAGGTGGATCAACGCCAAATTTGCATGTTGAAGGTCGTTATTTGAAAGATAATCATGGGAATACCGTAAATTTACATGGAGTAGCAATGACCCCCAGTCCATGGTTCAATGGAGGAGGATCAGGAAATTGGCGTTGGAATAATTATGATGTGGCAGGTTGTTTAAACTACAACAACTCTGTAATGGATAAACTCACAGATACTTCAGCCGGGTGGTATTTAAATTACATACGACTCCATGTTGACCCTTATTGGTCGAACACACCGGGCATGCAAACCACAGGCGAAAATGATATTTCTGCTTTTGACTTCGAAAGATTTAAAACTGCCGTTAGCAACGTAATCATTCCCTTGATTAAACATGCAAAATCCAGAGGAATGTATGTAATTCTTCGTCCTCCCGGAGTGTGTCCCGAAAAAATAGCCGTAGGTGACAATTACAATAAGTATTTATTAAAAGTATGGAGCTATTTATCTAATCAGCTGGATCTGAAAAATGCCGATAATGTGATGTTCGAATTGGCTAATGAGCCGGTACAAATTATGCTACCGGATGGCACTTATGGAAGCAATTCGCAAGGACATTTTGATCAGCTTAAATTGTTCTTTCAACCCATAGCTGATGCGATACGCGCCAATGGAGCTAATAATATACTTTGGATACCGGGAACAGGGTATCAATCTCAATACAAAGGATATGCAATCAATCCTATCGACGGAACAAATATCGGTTATTCGGTTCATATCTATCCCGGATTTTTGAACGGTGGCCCCGATTACAATGCTTTCAAAAGCGGTTGGAATGAAAACGTAAAGCCGGTAGCCGATTTTGCACCAATTGCAGTAACTGAGGTCGACTGGTCGCCACAAGTAGGTATAGATGCAAACGGGAAAGCTTATAACATGGGAACATGGGGTACCGGTACAACAGGCACCGCCAGTAATCCTGGATTTGGTTACAATTTCAAACGAATAATGGACGAATCGGGTAATGTAAGCTGGAATTTGCTCGCACCCGAAGGTCTGATTGACAAAGGAGACGCCAACGGAGGAATTGCGTTTAACAACAATCCAGAAGCATGTCCAAATGCATGCTATACATGGTTTCAGGATTATTCGAAAGTAAATTTTAGCCGACCTGATTTTGTGAATCAGTCGCGTAGCGACAATGGAGACGGCACTTATACCAATCCACTGATATCTGCCGATTTTCCTGATCCGGATGTAATCCGTGTGGGCAATGTTTATTATATGGTTAGCACAACCATGTATACATTCCCGGGAGCTACCATTCTTAAATCATATGACTTAGTCAATTGGGAATATTGCAGTAACCCTCTTGAAAAAATAGAGTCGACCGACTGTTATAATCTGGATGGCTGCAATCGCTACGGTCGCGGACAGTGGGCCAGTAGTCTGAAATATAACAATGGCACTTTCTATCTTCATTTCAATACATTAAATGAAGGAAGTTATATGCTCACCGCCACCGACCCTGCAGGAACATGGACAAAGAAAAAACTATCGACTTCTTTCTATGATGCCGGTTTATTTTTCGATGATAACGGAAAGGTATATATTGTTTATGGTATCAACAACTTACATATAGCTGAGCTGGATGCCGATTTTAATGTAATCAAAGATCAGGCTATAACATTTGGAAATATTCCTGTGGGCATAAACAATTCCGCTACAGAAGGAAGTCATCTCTACAAAATTAATGGATATTATTATATCTACGCCACAACAGGAGGGTATTACGCCACGCAGGTTGCTTACCGCTCCACATCTATCTTTGGACCTTATGATGAAAAGGAAGTTTTTAACAGCAACCGTATTCATCAGGGGGCTTTAATACAAACACAAACGGGCGAATGGTGGACGATATTGTTCGCAGACAAAGGTGCCTTAGGTCGTTTCCCTAATCTACAGCCTGTTAGCTGGGTTGATAACTGGCCGGTAATTGGAGCGAACGGTACAGCAGTAACTACCAATAAAAAACCAACTATTGGAAAGGAATATCCCGGAACCGTATTGCCAACAAACGACAACTTCAGAGATTACGCATTAGGCATGCAATGGAGTTGGAATCATAATCCCGATAACTCAAAGTGGTCGTTGACAGAACATCCTGATTACCTAAGATTGAAAACCGTAAGTGTTGTTGATAGCCTTACTAAAGCAAAAAACACACTCACACAAAGAATATTTGCTTATCCAAAGGATTTAACTCATTCGTATGGAACAGTGAAAATGAATATCAAAAATATGATGGAAGGAGACGTGGCTGGTTTAGCTGTTTTTCAAAATCCATACGCATATATTGGGATAAAGGTAATAAATGGTCAAAAAAAATTGATTGTAGAAAATAACAAAGTTCAGGAAATTGGACAAGCTGTTGCGGATACTGTAATATATCTTAGAGCCATAGCTAATTCCACTAATAGTACCACCGGTTTTTATTATAGTAATGACAATGTAACTTACACCAAATTCAGTACGGATTTAAATATGAGTTTTAATCTATCGGTATTTACAGGAAATAAGTTCTGCCTTTTCAATTTCCCAACAATACAAACTGGCGGATATGTGGATATTGACTGGTTCTCAACAGAAGCTGATTTCACGCAAGATAAATATTTCGACAGTTCATTTGTTGGCTATAGTGCTGATGCATTAACCCTTACTGATGTAGTAATCGAAAATAAGGATATTACGTTATTGACAGGTAGCACAGCCAGTTTATCGGTTAAGGCTTTATATGTCGATGGTCATACCGAAGATATAAGCATTGGAGCCACTTATACCAACCCCAATCCGGATATTGTAAAGATAGTAAATGGTCAAATTATTGCTAAAGCTGATGGAACAGCTACAGTGACTGTAAGTTATAAAGGCGCATTGGGTGCTCTAAAATCAGTAGATTTACACATTACATCTTCTTCTTTTCCATTAGTCAAAGGTATTCTTAATCCGTCTATCTGGACTACCGGAACATTTGATCAGGCAACTACGACATTGGTTACCGGTCAATGGGGCTTTGGTGGTTGGAGTTACAGCAACGGTCTGAATCTTTCAAATTATAAGTATTTGGTAGCTAAGCTAGGTGCTGATAATACCAGTAGTATTTCGTTTCGTCTTTTTGATGAAAACACTTACTGGTCAACAGCAGCAGAATATAATTTCGGAAATAGCCGTCAGGTTGTTGTAGACTTAGCTAACATGTATAAGAAAGGAACAACCACTAAGCTAAATCCAGGACACATATATATCGTCGGTTTTTGGTCATCAGGCAATCAACCAATTGTGATTGAAGATGTATTCCTGACAAACTCTTCTACTTATGATAAACCTACTGATAATAAGGATGTAAAATATGATAATTCGCCAGATGAAATTATAGATGTGTATACGATAATGGGTATCAAAATACGGTCGCAAATTATGAGAGAACAGGCAATAAGGGAGCTTCCAAATGGGCTTTATATTGTAGGTAAAACGAAAATATTAATCCCAAATAAAATTAACAAATAACTAGCGGCCGATACAGAATATAAAGACATCTTATTTGAAACCATTGAATCAATATCAATAAACATAATTAAACATGTGCCGCCAAGGTTGAAAATAGAGATGTATGATTCTTGAATGCTTAAATGAATAAAATTTAAATAATCAATACAAATAAAAACATGATGAAAAGGAATATATTTTTTTCTATTTTATTTTTTATAATGGCAACAGCTCTTTTTGCGCAAGGTAAAAAAGCTCAAAATCCGATTATTTTTTCAGATGTACCTGATATGTCGATGCTTCGTGTTGGCGACACGTATTACATGGCAAGTACCACTATGCACATGTGTCCGGGTGTGCCTGTTATGAAATCTAAGGATTTGGTAAACTGGCAAATGTTGAATTATGCTTACGAGAAACTGGGCGATGATGATGCATTGAGTCTGGTGAATGGGAAAAGCAATTACGGAAAAGGCTCCTGGGCTAGTAGCCTCCGTTATCACAATGGAACTTATTACATCGCAACTTATGCTCAAACAACAGACAAAACCTATATT
This sequence comes from uncultured Paludibacter sp., assembly GCA_963664445.2. Lineage (GTDB taxonomy): Bacteria > Bacteroidota > Bacteroidia > Bacteroidales > Paludibacteraceae > Paludibacter. The sequence continues at coordinate 624,466 of CAXXUM010000005.1, read as the reverse complement.
TTCAGAACCAACGATATTGAGAAAGGTCAGTGGAAAATGAATGAGTTCAAGCCGGGATACCATGACTGTACCTTGTTTTTTGACAATGACAGGGCATATTTGATTACCGGTAATGGTCGGCTTCAAATTGTTGAATTGAATGATGATTTGACCGGTGTAAAAGCGGGAGGAGTGAATCAGGTATTAATTGAAAACGCGAGCGCTGTGACCGAACCAAACATGTTAAGAGCTGAGGGTTCCCAACTGTTCAAACATGATGGTAAATACTATCTGTTCAATATATCCTGGCCGCGCGGAGTGATGCGGACAGTAGTGGTGAATCGCGCCGACAACCTTATGGGTCCTTGGGAGGGAAAGATTGTATTACAAGATAAAGGGGTTGCTCAGGGTGGTATTGTCGATACCCCCGATGGCAAATGGTTTGCTTATCTGTTTCAGGATCACGGAGCTGTTGGTCGAATTCCTTTTCTTGTCCCAATGGAATGGGTTGATGGTTGGCCGGTACTTGGCGTGAATGGTAAAGTTCCCGATACGCTCGATTTGCCTGCCAGCAAAGGTTTAATTCCTGGTATTGTCAATAATGACGAATTTACACGCAAAAAAGGTGAACCCGCGCTGCCATTGGTATGGCAATGGAATCATAATCCGGATAATAAACTATGGTCGGTAACCGAACGTAAAGGTTTTTTACGTCTCAAAACCGGAAGAGTTGATTCTCTTTTCCTTAAATCGAGAAACACATTGACTCAGCGTACTTTTGGCCCTACTTGTGCCGGAATAACTTTACTAGATGTTTCTAAATTAAAAGATGGAGATTTTGCAGGATTATCAACTTTCCAACGTAAATTTGGTGTAGTTGGTGTAAAAGTGCAAAATGGAGCCAAATACGTTTATATGGTGAGCAACAAAACCGATAATCCAACAGAGCTACAAAGCATTCCACTTTCTCAGAATAAAATTTATCTTAAAATAGAATGTGACTATAGAAACAAAATTGATATCGCAAAATTTTTCTATAGCCTCGATGGAAAAAAATGGAACAGCATTGGTGGTGAACTTAAAATGGAATACACGTTGATGGAACATTTTATGGGGTATCGTTTTGGATTATATAATTATGCTTCCAAAAATGTGGGTGGATACGCCGATTTTGATTATTTCCATATAGAAGATAAAATTTCAAAGAATCAATAAGATCAATATCTTAATTATTAATTCAAATTACGATGAATAAAATGAAGCAATGGCATTTCCTTGTATTTGGTTTTGCAATTATATTGTCATTTATAAATGTAAATGCTCAAAATCCAATCATCCGCAATCAATTTAGTGCCGATCCCACGGCGCGGGTCTTTAACGGGAAAGTATATCTTTATCCTTCGCACGATATAAAAACGCCCGAAGGAAAAAATCTACGGAAAGATTGGTTTTGCATGGCCGATTATCATGTTTTTTCGTCCGAAAATCTGACAGATTGGACCGATCATGGTGTTATTGTTAGTCAGAATAAGGTAAAATGGATCGATTCCACTTCGTACAGCATGTGGGCACCCGACTGCATAGAACGCAACGGGAAATACTATTTTTATTTTCCGGCTAACAGTAATTTGATAGATGCTAATGGTCGAAAAGGTTTTGGTATCGGAGTGGCTATTGCCGATAGACCCGAAGGTCCATATATTCCTCAGGATGAACCTATAAAAAATGTAAAAGGGATTGATCCAAATGTGTTTATTGATAAGGATGGTCAGGCGTACCTCATTTGGTCGCAGGGCAATATTTACGGGGCAAAACTAAAAGAGAATATGACGGAACTCGCTTCTGAACCAGTTATTTTCCAAAATTTACCGGTAAAGGGATTGAAAGAAGGCCCGTTCCTTTTTGAACGAAATGGGAATTATTACCTCACATTTCCACATGTTGAAAATAAAATAGAACGACTGGAATATGCTATTGGCAACAATCCATTAGGACCTTTCAAAATGGCAGGAGTAGTGATGGACGAAGCCCCCAACGGTTGTTGGACAAACCATCATTCGTTTATCAACTTCAAAAATCAATGGTATTTATTCTATCATCAAAACGACTGGTCGCCCAACTTTGATAAAAATCGTTCGGTTCGCATTGACAGTTTGTTTTTTAATCCCGATGGAACTATTCGGAAAGTGAAACCTACTTTACGTGGAGTGGGAATAACAAAAGCCACTGATAAAATTCAGTTGGACCGATACAGCCTTATCAGCGATAAAGGAGCAACGATTGCTTACAACGATACGCTAAATTATTTTGATGGGTGGAAAACTGTATTTACAGAAAAAAACAGTTGGGTTCAGTACAACAGTGTTGATTTTAAAGCTGAAAATTATAAATGGATTGAAATAAGATACTTTGCCAAAAATGGTGGAGTTTTAGGTTTAAGTTTGGATCAACCCCAATCAAAAGTAGGAATAAAGATAAAGCTTGCGGCTGGAAACGGTTGGCAAACTGCCCGGGTAAAAGTAAAGGGACTAAAAACAGGCGTTCAAAATATTATACTTTCGAATGCCGGAAATAAGGCTATTGAAGTTGACTGGGTGTGTTTTGAATAATCATGATAGTTTCTAACATCAAAAAGTTGATTTATAGCTATAAAATTGTCTTGTGAAATTAAAATGCAAATTGTAAGTAAGATAAATCCGAACTTTGCGAGAGATCATAAAATAAAGAAAATATTATACGATGTGGTAAAATCCACTATTTATAAAATGAAACACGCAAAGAGCTCTCTAATAATAGTAATATCGGTACTGGTACTGTTTGTAAGCATTCCTTTTGCTAATGCTGCAAATCCGGTTTTCGACGGAACAATGACGATAAATGTAGCGGGTAGCACTCGTACAATGGTTGTTCATGTTCCCGCCAATATTGAAGGAAACAGCCCGTTAATGATATCTCTCCACGGTCGCTGGGGGAATGGCGCAGGACAGCAACAAAGCGCACAATTCGAAACAATAGCAGATACGGCTCGCTTTATTGTAGTTTATCCCGATGGTCTGCCACAGGCAATTCTCGGTGGAGGTGGAAATACAGGTTGGGATGTAAGTGGGGCGACGGATGATGATATTACTTTTTTTAAGGGTATAATTAATACCATGTACGATAGGTACAAAATAAACAAGTCGCGTGTTTATTTATCCGGATTCTCAATAGGTGGAATGGAGTCGTATCATGTGGCAAATGTTGCTGCTAACACATTCGCAGCATTCGGATCGGTGAGCGGCTATCCGTTAAATGAGTATCATCGGTATTATACCGGTAGTCGTCCGGTTCCGTTTATCCACATTCATGGTAAAGAAGATGGCTTTGTTAAGGTTGATAGCATGCCTATTATTGTAGACAACATGGTAATGCGGAATGGTTGTAATCCTGTTCCGGTAGTCACGACTAAGTCAGGGGTTTACACAAAGAGTGTATATCAGGCAGCCAACAATGGTTTTCAGTATATTTGCTATACACTTGACGGCAAGGGACATGAGTACACTATTACGAATACATTCAATCCGAGCGTTGAAATATGGAATTTTGTAAAACAATATACCCTTAACGATGCGTGTGATACAACATTGAAGTGGAATCCAAATTTTCAGTTGCAGAAAGAAGGAATTGTACCGGTAGGCTGGACAACTGTAGTGGATAGTAAAAGTATCAGCGGTAGTCAGACCAGCTTAAGCAGCGGGCCACGTATTATCACCCTCGGTGACGGGAGTGATTATCAACGTGGATTTCTGCTACAGTCAGGGAGCACAACCGGATATTTGGCTTATGGTCTCGATAAACAACGTACTTTACAACTTCAGCCGGGTCATTATAAAATTAAATGTAATGTAATTGCATCTACTGCATCAAGTGTCGGTAAAACCCTTACAATGCAATTGATAAACAGAAATAATAGCTCTGACGCTTACAGTTTTGCTGTTCAGCCCGTGAATAGTATACAAAATAATTTGGCTAAGAACTTTACACAGATATCTTTTGATTTAACAACGACAAGCTATGGTGAATATCAACTGCGTTTGATATTACCTGCTGGTAATGTTGAGCTTGTTGTAACAAATCTTGGGGTTTACTCTTCCATTGACAATACGACGGAGGTTGAAACAATTCATAACACTCCCATTTCTTCTGACGAACTTGTCAATATTTATACAATGGGTGGAAGTCTGATAAGTTATAAGAAGAAAATGTCGGACTCCTTCTATGAATTGAAAAAAGGAGTTTATATCGTTTCGAGCTGTGAACGGAAAAATGTAACGAAACTATTGAAATAGTTGTATTTGTTGCGTATTATTTTTCATACAACAAAAGTGCGAATACCCGGCTTCATACTGAATTTTAGGTAGATAAGAGTTGCGAGTATCGGGATTCTTAACTCACTATATGATTTTGGAAAGGTAGTTGACCGTGAATATCTAATAATTAATCAAAATACTTATGAGAAGGAATCAATTTTTTGTACTGATTTTTGCAATATGTATCTGCTACAGTGCAACGTATGCGCAACAGCCCACAGTGAGAACTGTTGAAGACGGTGGTACCGGTACTTACAGTGCCATTATGTACACCGACAATAGTTTACCGACGCACACCATTTTTCGCCCGAAAGATTTGAGTGCATTTGGCAAGCAAAATAAACTGCCCATTATAGCCTGGGGTAATGGTGCTTGTGCTAACTCCCCCTGGGAACATGTGAATTTTCTATCGGAAGTGGCTTCGCATGGTTTTTTGGTTATTGCCATCGGACCTATGCCGCAGGAAGGTGAAAAGGGCGGAGGGAAATCAACTTCTTCGCAAATGACCGATGCCATCAACTGGGTTATAGCTCAGAACAGCGACAAAAACAGTCCGTTTTACAACAAAATAGATATCTATAAAATTGCCGTAAGTGGAATGTCTTGTGGTGGTTTACAAACGCTCGAAATTGCTCCTGATCTTCGGGTAACGACAACTGTTGTTTGTAACAGCGGTATCTTCATCAATCCCGGTAGTGGATTTCCCGGAATGCCCAACCTGAAAAAGGATGATCTTTTAAAGTTACACACACCGACTTTATATATTTTAGGTGGTGAAAAGGATATTGCACATGAAAATGGCATGGACGATTATGCTAAAATTAATCACGTTCCGGTTTTCGTAGCCAATATGAATGTTGGCCACGGAGGAACTTATGGACAGCCTCACGGTGGCGAGTTTGCCAAAGTGGCTACTGCCTGGTTCAAATGGCAACTGAAAGGCGACAACGAAGCTGGTAAATTTTTTACGGGAAATCCTTGCGGATTGTTTCAAAATCCGGTATGGAAAGTGGATAAAAAGAAGATTCCCTGAGACTGTTTTTTTTAAATAAAAGGATTACTTAGGAATAGAGTCTACAACACTAGTAAATACATTCAACATAAGATGAAGAGATTTAAGCTGATCGTTTTCTTTGGAATACTTGGGTTAGCAACAAGCGTTTTTTCTCAGCAGAAAAAGAATAATGAAACAACTCGCATGTTTCGTTATACAAACCCAATTACAAGAGATTCGTCCATTTCAATGCGCGACCATTGCATCATAAAAGTGGGTACAAAGTGGTATTGCACCGGAACATCAAATCCTGTGTGGACTGGCCCCAACCCAGGTGTCCGTTTGTTGGAATCGGACGACATGTTCCATTGGAAGCAGCATTCGTGGTTGATTGATGCGAGCAAACTTCCCGCCGATTGTCCGTACAATGGCCGGTTTTGGGCACCCGAAATACATTTTATTAAGAATAAATACTGGCTTACTGTCAACAGCGGAAAAGTGACGACCGAAGACCCAAAAGGAATGAAAACGCACAGCGTTTGGCTTTTTGTTTCTGAAAAAGTAACAGGTCCGTACAAATTAGTGAATGGTCCACTTACTCCACAATACAACAACGATGCTACAATATTTGAAGATGAAGATGGTCAGGTTTATTTTTATTGTAGTGGTAATGGACTGTTTCAGGCTAAAATTGATTTAGAAAGTGGAAAATTGACCACACCGCTCCAAAAATTTCTCGACAAAAAAGAATCCGGCTATCCCGAATGGATGGTGGGCGGCATCGAAGGACCCTTTTTGATAAAAAGAGACGGATATTATTTTATGTTCTTTTCTTCCTGGACGCGCGGATACGAGGTTGGGCTTTTAAAATCGAAGAACCCGCTTGGACCCTGGGAGTTGGCTTCGTACGATCCAATCTTCGGAACTCGTAAAAAAGGCTATCGACCCGAGCTGGCCATCGAAGGCAAGTACGACCACCTCAAGTTTCAGGATACTCAAGACCCTTATAGCGAAACTGGTCACAATGCCCTTTTCATTGGTACTGATGGTAAGCTGTGGAGTTCGTGTCATTACATGATGTTCGAAAAACGGCCTTATCCTTATTGTCAAACCTTTGAGTCTTGGGAGCTAACACCCCAAATGGGCATCGAGCCTGTTCATTACAAAAACGGTCGGTTTTACATCGATGGTCCTACATGGACTGAACAAACAATAGAATACTAAAATGCACTTATCAGGCAGCATTTAATGTAGCTTCTTTTACTGTAAAATAATTTTTAAATCTATTATAAATACTAACGAAAATTACCACAATGAATTACAAATCAGTAGCTGTTTTTGTAGTGGCTGTATCTACCAGCTTATTTTGCTTGGCTCAGACCAATCAAACTACAATTGTTGAAGACTTCAAGTCTTCTTCTGTAAATCAACCGGGACAAGAGTACCCGAAAGTAAATTCACAAGGTTACGCACGGTTTCGTGTTGTAGCACCTCAGGCTCAAAGCATTGTAGTAAGCCTTGGGCTTGGTGGTACCAGAGGGGGAACTCCTCTCACCAAAGCTGAAGATGGTTCATGGACGGGAACAACCTCCGGAGCAATGGAAGAGGGATTTCATTATTACCACTTAACTATTGATGGCGGTGTATTTAACGATCCTGGGACTTTAAATTTCTATGGTTCAACCCGTTGGGAAAGTGGAATCGAAATACCTGCTCACGATCAGGATTTTTATGCTCTGAAAGATGTGCCGCATGGAAATGTACAACAAGTTCTTTTCCCATCGAAGAGTACAAATACCTCACGTAGGGCTTTTATATATACTCCTCCCGGCTATGACAAAAATGCAAAAAAACGCTATCCAGTTTTTTATTTACAACATGGTTGGGGAGAAGATGAAACAGCCTGGAGTAACCAAGGGCATGCAAATTTGATCATGGATAATATGATTGCTGAAGGTAAGATTAAACCTTTCATCATTGTAATGACTTACGGAATGACTAATGATGCCAAACCCGGGACTATCCGAAGTTTCAGTGTTGTTCCATTTCAGACTGTTTTAGTTGATGAATTGGTTCCCTATGTTGATGCTAATTTCCGCACAATTGCTGACCAGTCACACCGTGCAATGGGTGGTCTTTCGATGGGTGGCATGGAAACTCATGCTATCACACTTGCCCGACCTGAAGTTTTCTCCTATTACGCTTTGTTGAGTGGAGGTACTTATACTCCAGAAGAAATTAAAGACAAGTCTAAAGTTAAGCTTGTTTTCATGAGCTGTGGTAGCTTTGAGAACCCTGATGGAGTTAATACGGCAGCAGTTACTCTAAAAGAAGCCGGCTTAAATGCAGTTTCATTTGTTTCAGAGAATACTCGTCACGAATTCCAGACATGGAGAAGAAGCTTACAAATGCTTGCTCCACTTCTTTTCAAATAAAAACAACCCTTAAAAATTTACATATATGAATTATAAATCATTAGCTTTTTTTGCACTGGCTGCATTGACTAGCGGAATATGTTCTGCTCAGGTAGCGGAGGATTTTAAAGTGACTCCCACTACTCAGCAGGGGAAACAATATCCACAGGTAAATTCCGAACGCAAAGTTCGGGTGAGTATTCCTGCCCGTGAGGCACAAAGAGTTCAGTTGGATATTGGTGGTGCGAAGTATGATTTAAAAAAAGATACCAGTGGCGTTTGGACAGGCGAATCTGCGCCTCAGGATGAAGGTTTTCATTACTATCAGCTCAATATCGATGGGGCTTCAGTGCCCGATCCGGGAAGTTTGTATTTCTTCGGTGCAAGCCGTTGGGGTAGCGGTATTGAAGTACCATCAAAAGATCAGGATTTCTTTGCGATGAAAAATGTACCACACGGACAATTGCGCGAAAATCAGTATTTTTCAAAAACCAGCAATAGTGTTCGCAGGGTTTATATTTACACTCCTCCGGGATATGATAATAATAGTAAAAAATACCCGGTTTTGTATCTTCAGCATGGTATGGGCGAAAATGAAACCGGTTGGGGAAATCAGGGACATGCCAACCTGATAATGGATAACCTGATTGCCGAAGGTAAAGCTACACCGTTTATCATTGTTATGGAAAACAGTACGGTGGATTTGAGTGGAATGCCACGACGTCCAAGACCGGGCTCAACACCAGGACAAGGTGCACCGGGTCCTTCAATGAATAGTTTTAATTTTGCCGGACAGTTTGAACGCATTCTGATTGACGACCTGATTCCATATGTAGAATCGAATTTCCGCGTGATAGCCGATCAGAAACACCGTGGTATGGCCGGTTTGTCGATGGGTGGTATGCAAACCCGATCTATCGTTAAGACTAATCCCGATAAGTTTTCATATGTTGGGTTGTTTAGCAGTGAAACCTTCTCCCCTACTGAAATTAAGGATATTGAGGTATTCAAAAAAGCGGGCAAACTTGTTTTTATGAGTTTTGGCGGTCGCGAGAGTGCTGGCGCTGCACAAATTGGTGCTGTTGCCGAAGAATGGAATACTATTGGTATTAAAGGAGTTTCTTATGTTTCGTCCGAGACTGCTCACGAATGGCACTCATGGAGAAGAAGTTTATATGAATTTGCACCACTTCTTTTTAAGGATAAATAATTCGTGAAAAATAGACTGATCATTATTGCAATTCTGCTTCAAACAATCAGTTTTGCAGCTTTTGCGCAGGAAAATAATAAATCGACACCGGCAGTAACCAATATTGCCGGTGTTGAATATCCGCGTATCTTACCCGATTTGAGGGTTGAGTTTCGGTTCAAAGCACCCAATGCGCAGAAAGTTCAGATTGATTTGGGGAAAATGTACGACATGATTCGCGACGAACAGGGTGTTTGGACGGTCACCACAGAACCACTGGTTCCCGGTTTTCATTACTATTCGTTGGTGATTGATGGTGTGAAGGTAGCCGATCCTGCCAGCGAATCGTTTTACGGTACAGGTCGCATGTCCAGTGCCATTGATATTCCGGAAAGAGGTATGGATTTTTATGATTTGAAAGATGTTCCACATGGATCTTTAAGTTCAAAATACTATTTTTCGAAAGTGACTAATAGCTGGCGTCATTTGTTCATTTATACGCCTCCCGGATACGATGTAAATACGAAAATAAAATATCCGACGGTGTATATTCAGCATGGTGGCGGTGAAGACGAGCGAGGTTGGGCGGTACAGGGTAAAGCAGATATTATTCTCGATAATCTGATTGCTCAGGGCAAAGCCAAACCGATGATTGTGATTATTTCCAATGGCAATGTCAGTTCGGGCAAAAGTGGTTATACCAATGAAGCTATGGCGGCTTTCAAAGAAGAGATGGCACAGAACATTGTTCCTTTTATCGACAAAAATTATCGTACACTGGCTTATGCGAAACATCGTGCACTTTGCGGGTTGTCGATGGGTGGTGGACAATCGTTCTATGCCGGTCTTGGCAATCTGAATGTTTTTTCATCTGTCGGTATTTTTAGTTCGGGTATTTTTGGCGGAACAGCCAGTCCGACGGGAAAGTCATTTGATGCCGAAAAAGAAATGCCGGGGTTACTTAGCAATTCCAACGCGTTCAATTCTAAATTGAAACTTTTATACATCTCTGTGGGTGAACTGGATCCGCGTTTAGCCTACACCAAAGCTGCAGTGAGTAAATTTCGCGAAAGTGGTTTGAAGGTTGAGTTTGCTTCTTTTCCGGGCGATCACGAGTGGCAGGTTTGGCGCAAAAGTTTGTACGACTTTGCTCAACGTGTATTCAAATAATAGTCATTTTAAAAAGTATCGAAATGAATTATAAATATTTACTTTTCGTTTTTGCAACCGCATTTGTTTGTCAACTAAATATGGCGCAGTCAGTTGTAGAGGATTTTAAACCATCATCGGTCAATCAACCGGGAAGGCTATTTCCACAGGTTAATTCCGAAGGTCGGGTTCGCGTGAGTATTTCTGCATCCGAAGCCCAAAAAGTAGAACTTGATATCAGCGGCGTGAAATATGCTTTAAAAAAAGATGAAAAAGGTGTGTGGACAGGTGAGTCGGCTCCACAAGTCGAAGGTTTTCATTATTATCAACTCAATGTGGATGGAGCTTCTGTGCCCGATCCGGGAAGTATGTATTTCTATGGTGCAAGCCGTTGGGGAAGTGCTATTGAAATTCCGGCACCCGATCAGGATATGTACGCTCTGAAGGATGTTCCACATGGACTTGTCAGCCAAAAACTTTATTTTTCAAAAATCACTAATTCCTGGCGTCGTTGCTTTGTCTATACGCCGGCGGACTACGATAAAAAACCTTCGAAACGTTATCCGGTGCTGTATCTGCAACATGGAAGTGGTGAAGACGAAACCGGTTGGCCTACGCAAGGAAAAGCTAATTTGATTCTCGACAACTTGATGGCTGCAAAAAATGCAGTACCAATGATTGTAGTCATGGACAATGGTTATGCCACAAAAGTTCAAACTGCCTATACTAAAAGTAAAGGAGCTTTCCCTTTCGAAGAGGTAATGATAGATGAGATTATCCCGATGATTGATTTTTCTTTCCGAACTATTGCCGATCGTGAGCACAGAGCTATGGCCGGTTTGTCGATGGGAGCTAATCAAACCATCACCATTACAATGAATAATTTGGATAAATTCTCTTACATTGCCGGATTTAGCGGAACGTCAAACTATCCACGCACGGATGTTATTGACCCGGCAACATTTATGGGCGGAAAATTCAAAGACGGAGCAGCACTCAATAAGCAAATAAAACTCTTCTGGCTTGGGCTAGGTACGGCTGAGCCTGCTCCATTCCCCGGTTCGGTTAAAGCTTTCCGCAATATGTTGGAAAAACAAGGTGTAAAATATACCTATTACGAATCTCCCGGAACTGCACATGAGTGGCTTACCTGGCGACGAGACCTGTATCAATTTGCAGGTTTGATTTTCAAATGATTCATTTTACTAAAAATTAAATTAAAATCACTCTCTGGCAAACAGAGATATTTACATCAGACACTTAGATATGTTTAGAATTGAAAATTGAATATCTAATAATAAAAGTGTGCGAGATCTAAGATACCTATTTTTGTGCTGTTCAATGGCTTTATTTATTAGGGTTATGAATCAGATTTGTTCATTATTTACTTTTGCTCGCTCAATAAAAAAATGCTGTTACCAACAATATTATCAATTACTATTTAACAACCAAGCCTGATTCTGAGATGGAGTTGATCCCTGGTACTTTTAAGAAGAAATACTCAAAATAAAAAACAACCGGAATTAGCAATCTTGCTTTTTCTACAAATAACTACTAATCGAAAAAAAAACGAAATTATGGATCTCAATTCTCAAAAAATATCAGTATTCGAAAAAGTTGGATACAGTTTGGGCGATTTAGCCGCTAATCTGGTATTTCAAACATTAATTACTTATTTAGCCTATTTTTATACAGATATTTATGGACTTAAAAGTACAGATGCTTCAATAATAATGCTTACAGTGGGCTTAATTGCTGCATTTCTTTTCAATCCTATAATTGGAGTGTTAGCCGACAGAACCAAAACGAAATGGGGAAAATTCAGACCATGGATACTGTACACAGCTGTTCCGTTGGGAGTTGTAGCACTTCTTGCATTTTCAACTCCAAATTTCGCGTATAAAGGTAAACTAATCTATGCTGCAATCACTTATTCGCTTCTTCTTATGTTATATGCATCCAGCAACTTGCCGTACTCTGCATTGAGCGGCGTAATTACAGGCGATATGGGTGAAAGAAACAGTATTTCGTCCTACCGTTTTGTGGCCGTAATGTTTGCTCAATTTTTTGTACAAGTATTTATGTTACCCATCATTGAATATGCAGGTCATGGCGATAAGGCGGTTGGGATCGAGTCGGTGATGACATGGATGGCAATTGTTGGTACTGTCATGCTATTAATTACATTTTTCACCACTAAAGAGCGTATAGTTCCCACTATTGAACAAAAATCATCGATTAAAGATGACCTTTCAGATTTAATCAAAAATAAACCTTGGCTAATTATGCTTGGGTTAACGATTTTGGTATTCATCACCCTTTCGATGAAGGGTAGTTCATATGTGTACTATTTTAACAATTACGTTGACAGAAAAGCACTTACAGATTTCATTAGCCCCGTTCTATCAGCATTATCCGGCATCGGAGTTAATTTCTTCGGATCGGATCCAGTAGCTGCAGGTTTTGGCTTGTTTAATGCAGGAGGTATTATCTTCATGATTGTTGGTATTTCATTGTCAAAAAGACTAGCAGATAAATATGGTAAACGCGATGTATATAAGTATGGCTTACTTGTTGCGACTTTCTTTATTTTCGATTTTTTCTTCTTCAAACCTGATAATGTAATTTTAATGTTCGGATCGCAAATCTTACATGGATTTTCGTACGGTATCACTATTCCTATTCTTTGGGCTATGATTGCTGATGTTGCTGATTATTCCGAATGGAAAACAAATCGTAGAGCAACTGCAATTATTTTTTCGGCAATGATGGTTGGCCTTAAAGCCGGACTCTCAATTGGTGGAGCTTTAGTTACATGGATTTTAGGTTTATACGGTTACATTTCTAAAGAAGGTGGAGTTGTAGGACATGAAACTATACAACCTGCGTCTGTTGCTGAGGGCGCAAAATTACTGGTAAGTATATTTCCGTCTATCACATTTCTTATAGGTGTAGGTTTACTTTTCTTCTATACTATTGATAAAAAAACTGAGATAAAAATTGAAGCAGAATTAAAAGTGCGTAGGTCTGGAAGGAAGTAATCGAATACAATTAAAATTACTCCTCTAAGACAGTATTTCAAAACTCAATGCGCATTATTAAACCAGAAAAATCATTAAATGGAATTTTATAAAAATCATTAAGAACACATTAATTAGGTATGAAAATTAAAATTATTTCCGGAATTACAGCTATAGTTCTTCTTGCATCTGTTGATGCAATGGCTCAAAAGACATTAGCTACAGCTACTAAAGGTAAATTTCTCTTTGGTGTAGCGGTCAATATGCAACAAGTGAATGGCGTTAATCCAAAAGAATCAGAGCTTATTGCCAAAGAATTCAGTGCTATTGTTTCAGAAAATAGCATGAAACCACAGCCCGTTCATCCACAGGAAAACGTGTATAACTGGGAAGATGCAGATAAGTTTATTGCTTTTGGAGAAAAAAACAAGCAAGTGGTAACCGGGCATTGTCTTATCTGGCATTCGCAAATAGGTAGATGGATGTTTGTTGATGAAAACGGCAAAGACGTATCACCCGAAATTTTAAAAGAACGTATGCGTCAGCATATCTATGCTGTGGTGGGTCGCTACAAAGGTCGTGTAAAAGGTTGGGATGTCGTTAACGAAGCCTTTGAAGACAACGGAACCTACCGTCAAAGTAAATTTTACAAGATTTTGGGCAAAGATTTTATAAAATACGCTTTCCAATTCGCACATGAAGCTGATCCTAATGCTGAATTGTACTACAATGATTATAATGTAGAAACACCAACAAAATGTGATGCGATTGTCCAGTTGGTAAAGGAACTTAAGGATGCTGGTTGCAGAATTGATGCTGTAGGTTCTCAATCGCACATGCATATGACCGGACCTACGCTCGAAGCTACAGAAAACAGTTTTAAAAAGCTAAAAGCAGCCGGCGTACATATTCTTATCACAGAATGGGATATCTCCATCCTTCCAAGTCCTTATGATGGAGCAAATGTTTCAGCTAGTTTTGCTTATTCAAAGGAAATGGATCCTTATCGTGATGGTGTGCCTGATTCTGTTCAACAAAAATGGAATAAACGCATTCTGGATATGTTCGGACTGTTTCTTAAATACAACGATGTCGTTGATAGGGTTACAGTTTGGGGGTTGAACGATGCCGGAACTTGGTTAAATGGATTTCCAATTCGCGGAAGAAAAGATTATCCAGTCCTTTTTGACCGAAAAAACCAACGTAAAGAAGTTGTCAATAAAATGATTACAATGGCAAATAAGTACAAATCAAAAAAATGAAAACACCAAGATATTTAGTACCTCATCTTTATACTGCCGATCCGGCAGTACATGTTTTTAACGGTAAAATATTTATTTACCCTTCGCACGATGTAGAATCAGGCATTCCCGAAAATGATAATGGCGACCATTTTGACATGCGCGATTACCATGTATTTTCAATGGAAAGCATTGACGGTGAAGTAACCGACCATGGTGTTGTACTCGATGTTAAGAGTATTCCGTGGTCAGGTCGTCAGCTTTGGGATAGTGATGCAGCACACAAAGACGGGAAGTATTATATCTACTTCTCACTTAAGGATAGAAACGATGTATTCCACATTGGAGTGGCGGTGAGCGACCGTCCCGAAGGACCTTTTGTTGCACAAGACAGTCCGATAAAAGGAAGCTACTCTATTGATCCCTGCGTTTTTGAGGAAGAAGATGGAAGTCACTACATGTATTTTGGCGGTTTATGGGGCGGACAACTTCAACGTTACCGCGACAATAAAGCCATTGAATGTGGTCATGAACCTGCTGATAACGAACCGGCATTATGCTCCAAAGTCGTAAAAATAAGCGACAATATGCTTGAGTTTGCCGAAGAGCCCAAGGATTTACTTATCCTGGACGAGAACGGTGAACCGTTGAAAGCCGGCGATCATGATCGTCGTTTCTTCGAAGCATCGTGGATGCACAAATACAATGGAAAGTATTATTTCTCTTATTCTACAGGCAACACGCATTTGTTGTGTTATGCAATCGGCGATAATCCTTACGGTCCGTTCACCTATCAGGGAGTTATTCTGACGCCAGTTGTAGGTTGGACTACCCACCATTGTATTGCCGAAATCTCAGGGAAATGGTATCTCTTCCATCACGATAGTGTTCCATCTGGTGGTCGCACCTGGTTGCGCAGCCTGAAAGTGGTAGAACTTGAATATAACGAGGATGGCACCATAAAGACTATTGATGGAATAGAAAAGTAAATCCTGAATTTACCTCAAAGCTGGAACTGCTAACACATAGATCGGCGCTTGGTGAAATACTGTCAACACTTGTATTGATTGCCATTAGCCAGGTCTTTCCGATGATTTAATATTTCATTTATCAAGCGCCTTTTTATTAAGAGGCTGTCTCAAAATAAAACATGAGACAGCCTCTTATTAGTGTGCATATACTTGGGATTTATCAAAGATTATTTTCAAGGGAACAAGACAGGGAATAGAACTATCAGTAATTTCATGTGAGTTGGGTATAAGATAAAAATGGGATTTGAGTAAATTCATATCATAAGAACGGCTTTTCAATCTGGCCACTGTTGTACAATTATCTAAACAAACGACAATATTCACATCCTTTGATTGCAAATTGCAAGACACTTTTTATTCCTGTTTCCTACATCGTTGTCTCCTATTGAGTGGTCTTTACTCTTCAGCTATGTATACAAATCTACAATGGCTCAGTTTTAAGTTAACCTGCTTGATTTAGTCGAGTATACATTTTTGTTTTAAATGAAAGATTTCTATCTTTGTCAACAGTCTAATATTCAATTAACCTTGAATTCATCTTTATATACTGACTTATTTTTCATAGTATGTAAAATTTGTTATGTAAAACATCATCCAAATGAGAATAAAATTTCTAGTTGCAATCCTCTCGTTAACATTTTTATCATTACATTCATCTAATGTAAAGTTTTACAGCATAAATTCTCTGTATGGGATTTCAATGCGTGAGCCGGCCTCGGTTTGCAAAGATAATAAAGGATTTATTTGGACTTCCTCTAAAGCCGGCATCTTAAGGTTTGCCGGAGACGATTACCATATTTACCAACTTCCTTATGAAAATGCAGATATAATTACAGTAAAACTAGTGTATACAAATTCAAACTTGCTTGCATACACAAATAATGGTCAACTATTTCGTTATAATGCAATTACTGATCAATTTGATTTTTTAGTCAGCATGACCAAAGTGCTGAATAATAAATACATATCAGTAAGCAGTGTCCTTACAGATAATTCCGGTTCTTATTGGATTGCAACAACAGCATTTGGTTTGTTTAGGTATCAATCAGGGCGTCTTTCGATTGTTCAGAACTCTACTGAAAATGATTATATAACTTGGTACAACTCAAATAATTTCTTTGTGGCAAGCCCCGACGGTATTTGGTTATTAGATAAACGTACGTTGAAGAAACAATGTCTTTGTAGATATAGATCTAAATACGAATTGCGCGTTTCCAAGTTATTTTACGATGCTAAAGCAAAAAGGCTCTGGATTGGAACAATGTCGAGCGGATTATTTTACTACGATTTTAATAGTCGAAGCATATCCAAAGTACAAATAAACTCTATTCCAAAACAACCAATTTTAGCAATTGAAGCAAATACTGAAGCGACAATTTTAATTGGAATTGACGGACAGGGTCTTTGGGAGTTGAATAAGCAAGCAACAAAGGTTTTGAATGTACACAAGGATGATGTTAACAATCCTTCTTCACTTAAGGGAAACGGTGTATATGACATATTCAACGACCAAAATAAACGAATATGGGTGTGTACTTATAGTGGTGGGGTGTCCTTTTTTGATCAAACTTCTCCGTTAATTGATCAATTAACTCATACGATAAATAACACAAACTCTTTAGTAAACAACAATGTAAATAAAATCATACAAGACAAAAGAGGTAATATTTGGTTTGCTACAGATAATGGCATTAGTTGTAAGGAGTTCGGGACTGGTAAATGGAAAACGTTTTATGAAAACCAATTGAATCAGGCCGCCGTTTTTGTTTCGTTGTGTGAAGATAACAATGGACGAATATGGGCCGGCACTTATTCTTCGGGTATTTACGTTCTTGATGAGCGCACGGGTCGTGAACTAGCACATTATTCGAAAGAAACAACCGGACTTACATTAGAAACTAATTTTGTATTGGATATTTTTAAAGATAGCGATGGAGACCTTTGGATTGGAGGAGTTCAAGGCAATGTAATTTGTTATCTTTCAAAAGAAAATAAATTTAGAAATTACTCATCGCAGCCTATCTATACTTTTGCTGAATTATCACCCGGCAAAATTCTTTTGGCATGTACATTCGGATTATGCCTTTTAGATAAAAAGAGCGGAATACTAACAACGTTACAGGATGGTTATCTTGTTGAAGATGTTATCGCCTTAAATGGATATATATGGATTTGTACAAGTGGTGAAGGTTTAATCAAATATAACCTGAAAACAAAACAAAAACAAAAAATTACGACTGCATCAGGATTACCCTCTAATTATGTAAATAGCATAATGTACGCGGACGGATATTTGTGGTTGGGGACGGAAAATGGGCTGTGCCGATTGAATCCAAAAAACATGAACATTCTCACTTACAATGCTGTATATCAACTCTCACGCGTTTCATTTAATCGCAACTCACATTACAAACTTAGTAATGGACAATTAATCTGGGGAACCAACAATGGCGCTGTGCATTTTTCATCCAAACTATTGACCGGAACACAATCAAAAGGTGCGGTATTTTTTCAGAATCTAACCTTGTCAGGTCGCTCCATACGTAATAGTTTGAGCACTCCATTAGATAGTATTGAAAAACTGTCAATGAACTATAGTCAGAACACATTGCATTTAGATCTTTTGCCAATTGGGAATGTCTCGGGAGCCAAATTTTCATGGATGTTGGATGGTTTTGATAACAGTTGGAGTCAACCAGCCGGAAACCGGTCAGTACAATATTCGAATATTCCAAGTGGAAAGTATGTTTTGAAAATAAGGCTATATGATAGTTCTCTTTCTCAAATAATAGCAGAACGATCATTGCCTTTAATAGTTGTTCCGCCATTTTGGAAAACCTGGTGGTTTAATATTTTGTTATGGGCGTTTATTGTCGGTGTATTCTACATATCTTTAAAATATTATATTGAACGACTGAAACAACAGCATACTGAAGAGAAGGTTAGATTTTTCACAAATACAGCTCACGACTTTAGAACATCGTTAACACTGATTAAAGCTCCGATTGATGAACTGACGAAAGAAAAAAATTTGTCTGAGACCGGACAACATTATCTTTCACTTGCCACCGAACAAACAAGACGCCTTTCTTCTGTTGTAACTCAATTGATGGATTTTCAGAAAGTAGACATCAAAAAAGAACAGCTGGTACTGAGCATGGTGGATATTGTTAGTTTGATTGAACATCGTAAGTCAATGTTCGAGTCAATCGCAAAAAGTCAAAATATAAATTTGCATTTTGTTTCAAATAAGGATAACTATCAAACAGCTATTGATGAGTCGATGATGGAAAAAGTAATTGATAATCTGATTTCAAATGCGATTAAATATTCACAACCAAACAACTATGTTCAGATAAATCTTGAATGCGAATCCGATAAGTGGCTGTTGGAAATAAAAGATAACGGACTAGGGATTAGCAACAAAGCTAAAAACAAACTATTCAGAGAGTTTTACAGAGGTGAAAATGCCATTAATTCGAAAATAGTGGGTTCAGGTATTGGACTTTTGCTGGTAAAAAATTATGTAGAGATGCATAATGGCAATATTAGTTATGTTAGTGAGGAAAATGTCGGATCATCTTTTAAAATTGTCATTCCTTTTAAAGAGGTTTTAGAGGAGACGAAAAGAAGAAATATCGAGAAAGAAGAAATACGATCATTTGAATCGACAAAAGCAGATTCTCAAGCTTTGTTGCAAGAGGACAAATTACAAAAAAGAGAAATGCGTATTCTAATTGTTGAAGATAATGATGATCTACGCAACTTCATGTCACATCCTCTTCAAGTAGATTTTGATGTCATATTAGCCCAAGATGGTGCAGAGGCTTGGAGTATTATTCAGAAACAAATGCCTGATCTGATTGTTTCGGACGTAATGATGCCTCGAATGGATGGATTTGAACTTTGCAAATTGATAAAGTCTACTTATGAAACATCGCATATTCCGGTTATATTACTTACAGCACTTTCGGGCAAGACAGAGCAATTACACGGATTAGGACTGGGAGCAGATGATTATCTAACCAAGCCGTTTGATATGACATTGCTTGTACAAAAAATTAAGTCAATCATCCGAAATAGAGAGGTTGTCAAAGATAAGGCTCTTAAATTAATCAAAGGCACAGTAAATGAGAATGAACAAATTTTATCCAATGAACATAATGACCAATTTGTAAAGAAAATATTGGAAGTGATTCGTGCCAACATGGCAAATACCGAGTTCGGAAAGGAAGATTTTGCTTCAGCTATGAATGTTAGCACTTCGCTGCTTTATAAAAAAATAAAGTCGCTTACCAATCAGTCTCCGACAGATTTTATCAAGATGGTTCGCTTAGATCATGCATTGGAATTATTGCATAGTCATAAGTACAGTGTTACCGAAGTTAGTGAACTTTGCGGTTTTTCAACAATCGGATACTTTAGCACTGTCTTTAAAAAACATTTCGGAAAATCTCCTACCGATATATAATTTATTGGTGTTCCACTTTTAGATATGAGCAAAATCGACATAATACATACTGAGATTAGCTCTACCATTTCAAAAAACAGCTACAGTCAATTCAATCAGTTGAATTAACTGTAGCTGTTTTCTTTCAACTATTAGAATATCAATCTTTATAACGGAAGTATTTGTTCTGATTATATTAGCTTGTGATTTGTGTAATTATAGTCTAGCGAATGGGATTTGTGTATCCACCTAAAGAGTTTAATCTTTCATTCTGGAAAAAAAGATACCGTTTCTGATTAAACCCTGTACTTATTGACAGGAGAAAAAATCCGTATTCACCTCCTACTCTACATTTTGCATTCAAATAATCTTTCAGACTTCCATTTACTGACTTATTTCCAGTATTCATTCATATTCGTTTTATGTAAATAATATTCAATCATAAAACAGTAATATTAGGTACAACATATCGTTTTTTTAGACACTTGTGTTTTATATGTCTAAAATTGAAAACTATATATCTTAATTCAAAAGCAAAAAACTTCATCCATCTATAATTTTGTGTCATAAACATGAATCAACTGTTTTGGTTTGATCACCATGTTTGTGTAAATTCATGGATTAGAAAGAAAGGTATTGGTTCTTTGAGGTAAAAGAGATGTATCTAGTTAACAATTTCATTTATTTGACATAGAGATTAGGGTGAGTTTTCACTCCAATCTTTATGTTGAATATAAAAACCAAAGTCAAAAAAAACTCTTTAGATTGTAATCATGGATAGCTTACGATGAAAATATATCGTTGAAGATATAGAATAAAATTACTACAAAAAACTTTATGACACAAATTTGCTAAATGAAAAAAAGAGTTTCAATCATTTTTATTGGCTTCATCAGCCTATTATATCCCTTAACAGGAATTTCTCAATCTGTTTCTTTTAAAACATTTATGAACCCTGTAATCCCGGGCGACCATTCCGATTGTACGCTAACAAAAGTTGGAGACGATTTTTACACAACAGGGTCTTCTTTTAATCCGACTCCGGTTATTTATCATTCTACCGATTTAATCCACTGGGAAGCGATTGCTCAGCCGGTTTCTGCAGAATGGTCTCAATATGGAGATGCACCGAGTGGAGGTTGTTGGGGTGGACAAATAGTTTATTACAATAATAAGTATTGGGATTTTTTCTCCAGAGCTAACTCAATGTATTTTGTGACAGCAGATCAGGCGAAAGGGCCATGGAGTATGCCAATAAAAGTCAATAATCCGTCTCAACTCTCGTATGGTCTTGGATATGACAATTCAATATTCATTGATGATAATGGGAAATGGTATCTTATTGTAAAAAACGGACAATCAAATAATGGAATTGTAGAACTGGATAAAACTGGACAGCCAACAGGTGTTGTTTACGATCTAAATTGGTTAAACCCCAGAAACAAAGATGGACAAACAACTTTTAGCTGGGCCGAAGGTCCGGTTATGTGGAAACATGAAGGATATTATTACTACTCGTTTGCCCGCGACGTATCCGGCGGACAAAAAGTGATGCGAAGCAAAACACTAACGGCAGATCAATCGAGTTGGACTGTTCCGGTAGATATGTTTGATGAGAATGATCCTAATAAATCAATAGCTATCTTTTTTGGTCCAAATCATGCATCTGCTGTTGTACATTTAAATGATGGAACAAACTGGCTTTTGCATCCGGTGTGGGCAAGAGCAAATAATAATGAGTGGTATGGTCAGGGGCGTCAGGGGTTATTAAACCAGGTAAAATATGGTGCTGAAGGAAATGTATTGGCCGAATATCCGGTGAGCATGGTGAAAAATGCACCGTCATTACCTTCAAGCGGAATTTCGTGGATGGTTCCAAAATCAGATTTCTTCACGTCTGAAAAACTTAACCCGGAATGGTCATTTCTAGGATTTACTCCATCAACTCTTTGCTCGCTGACCGACCGGTCCGGCTGGCTTAGACTGACCCCAAAGAGCTCTACAAAGGCAAACACTATAATAAAAACTGATCCGGAACACAACTATTCATTGATAACCCGCATCGATTTTAATTCAAATTCGGCTTCAGACGAAGCAGGGTTGAGAATTAACAATGGAATGGAAAGTTTGTTTGCCAAAGTTTATAGTGCTTCAAACAGTAAAGATGAAAAAGTTTTTTGCTTCAGTTTTAACAACATTCATTATGAAGTTGAAAATAAAATAGGAACTATCGTTTGGCTAAAATTGGAAAGAAATAACCATGAATTAAGTGGTTTCTTTAGTGCAGATGGTGCGAACTGGACACAGATTGGTGATAAAATAAATGTTGAGACACTTGACAGTTTTAGTTTCAATTATAATGGTTGGTGTGGAAATAGACAAGGGCTATATGTGCAGGGAGCAAATCATGCAGATTTTGACCTGTATATATATCGTGATGCATATTCACCGATACTTGCTGAATGTCCGGCAAATCAATCGGGAACGATAAGAACAGTTGCAGCTAACGGGGTTGGTTTACTTGACGATATTCATAATAACGATTGGGCTTTATATGCCGGCGTTGAATTTGGCGGTAAAGACTACAACAAAGTATCCAGTAAAGTATCTTTCTCTGCGTCTAGTAACACTAAGGGCGGTAAAGTGGAAATCTGGTTGGATTCAATAAATAGTGGAAAAAAAATTGCTACTTGTAAAATAGAAAAAACCGGTAATTTATCAACTATAAAAACTTTTACTGCCAAAACTATTCCCACAACCGGAAGACATGATGTTTATCTAAAATTCGTAGGGAATAAAGACAATAAATTATTTATACTAAAAGATTTTATTTTTAAAAATTAGAGTGAACTATATCTATTCCTGTTATGAAATATGAGTAATCTAAATTATAATTTATTATCACTTTAGAGTACTCATATTTTGGCAAGAAACTATCCGTTTCCAGAGGAACTAGGCGTGTGTTTTATTACCATTGAAAACCTAGGTTGTAACAAGAAAAGAGAATTAGAGCCGGAGAAATAATTTCTACCCCTGTCTATTACCTGTATACCAAAAGAATAGTGTAGATTTGCATTGCTATAATACCATGAAATAGTTTAGAACAATGTATTCTCTTACTCATGTTTTGAATTAAAGCTAAACCAGATATTGCATTAAATTATATTATGTACGATCCAGAATTAGCGACCATTAGTTTCCGCTGTTGCATTTTTAACATAGTAGATGTAATCATTCAGAATGAATAAAGCAATCATGAGTTTAGTCAAACCAATCCAATTTATCAAATTCATTTCTTTTGTTGGCTGCATATCACTTTCAGTTGTTCAGCTTTCAGCTCAAAACAAGTCTCTTCATGATAAGGCAAAGAAGAATGAATCTAAAACCATTAATAAAAAAAAATACAGAAATGTGTTTTTGGAATCCGGCTATACGAAAAGTGATATCGACAATAAAGTGGCAAAAGCCTATTACGATCTTTTTGAAGGACCAAACAAAGTTTATTTTGAAGTGGGCGATTCAATGGGTTATGTTTCTGACATTAAAAACAAGGATGCACGAACTGAAGGGTTATCCTACGGTTTAATGGTTGCTGTTCAACTAAATAAGAAGGATGTTTTTGATCGTATCTGGAGATGGACAAATAAGTATTTACAACATCATGGTGGCGCACGCGATGCCTATTTTGCTTGGAGCGTGGAACCGAATTCATTGAAACACAATTCGGAAGGCTCAGCTTCTGACGGTGAACTCTATTTTATTACTGATCTTTTGTTTGCTTCCAACCGTTGGGGCAACAACACCGGTATCAACTACTACGCCGAAGCCAGAAAAATTCTTGATGCTATGTGGAGTAAAAATGGTACAGGAGGAGTTCGCAATCTGATAAACATTGAACATAAAATCATTACGTTTACCCCGGATAACTACGGATATAACTGGACGGATCCTTCCTATAATTTGCCTGCCTTCTTTGAAATATGGGCTGAGTATGCAAAAGATGGTAAAGAACAATTTTATCGCGAATGCGCTGATTCTGCAAGAATATATCTCCGAAAAGCATGTCATCCAATAACAGGACTCAATGCAGATTATACAGAATTTAATGGGAAACCACGTTCTTCATGGTCAATGCCTGCAGCCTTCAGATATGACTCGTGGCGCGTTCCTATGAATATTGCTATGGATTATGCTTGGTATGGTAAAGATAAAGAATGGCAACAGGATTATTGTAGTAGGATTCAAAAATTCTTGTTAAGTAAAGGTATTGATACATTCGAAGATCAATTTAATGTAGATGGCAGTCGTCCTGATTTTATTCTACAGGCAGGAGGATTTAAAAAGTTACGTCATTCTTTAGGATTGGTTTCAACAGCAGCTACTACCTCAATGATTGGTAATCGAGTTCAAAGTAGAAAGTTTGTAAATGCTCTGTGGAATGCAAAACTTGAGCCTTATGAAGATGGATATTTTGACCCATACTACGACGGTTTATTATATCTGTTTAGTCTCATGCACTTGAGTGGTAATTATCAAATAATTACGCCTAATGCTCATTAACCAGACTTCGTCCTACCTTATTGATAAAACACAGCACACACTAATAAATGAGAGCATTTAAGATTATATTCATATTAATGCTTCCTACTACCATTTTAGCGCAGGAAATAATTAATTTGTACCCGGGAAAGATTCCTAATTTCAAAAAATATGAGATAAAGGAAACTTTTACTTCGGGCATGTTTAGAAATGTGACAACGCCAACATTGGAAATATATCTTCCTGATAAAGATAAAGCTACTGGCACAGCAGTAATAATCTGTCCGGGTGGAGGTTATAGTGTAGTTGTGTATCAGGGAGAGGGCATCTCGACTGCTAAAGAATTTGCCAAAAATGGTATCGCTGCATTTGTGCTCAAATACCGGCTTCCCGATAATTCAACGATGGTAGATAAAAAAAATGGTCCTTTGCAAGATGCTCAGCAAGCCATTAAAGTGGTAAGAGAAAATGCAGCTAAATGGAGCGTTGACCCCAATAAAATAGGAATTATGGGCTTCTCGGCCGGAGGTCATTTAGCATCAACAGAAGCAACGCATTTCAAAAGTGCATTAATCGAAAACGGCAATAGCACCAGCTTACGACCTGATTTCCAAATTTTGGTATATCCTGTAATAAGTATGCAAGATAAATTGACGCATACCGGTTCAAGAAGCCAGTTATTGGGGAACAATCCTTCAAAAGAAACTGTAGATTTATTCTCGAATGAATTGCAGGTTGATGAGACCACACCGCCTGCATATATAACTCACGCCGCCGATGATATAACGGTTGATGTCGACAATTCTATCAACTATTTCGAATCTTTACGTCATCACAACATATCAGTGGAAATGCACATTTATCCAAAAGGTGGACACGGTTTTGTGTTTGGTCACCAAGGCTGGATGGAGCCTTTATTTAAATGGATGACAGACTCAAAATTTACCAATAAATCAAGATAACACGTTAATAAATCCTATGCATTATGAAACAAATCACAATTATTTTTCTACTATTTCTTGCATTTAGCTTCAACGCTAATTCGCAAAATGTGGTCTCACCCGCGCCTTTAGGTTTCGACATTGTACGAGAAGGTGTCCCCCACGGAAAAATTGACACTATTACCTATAACTCAAAAACTGTAGGAGTAAAACGCAAAGCGCTCATATATACACCTCCGGGATACTCAAAAGACAAAAAGTACCCTGTTCTCTATTTGTTACATGGCATTGGCGGTGACGAAAAGGAATGGTTCAATCAGGGTCAGCCTCAGGTTATTCTGGACAATCTATATGCTGAAAAGAAAGTGGAACCTATGATTGTAGTTTTGCCAAACGGACGTGCTATGAAAGATGATCGTGCCACCGGTGATGTGTATGGTAAAGCAGCAGCTTTTGCTACTTTTGAACAAGACTTGCTTAAAGACCTGATTCCTTCGGTCGAAAAAAACTACCCCGTTATAAAAGACAGCCAACATAGAGCCATTGCCGGTTTATCAATGGGTGGCGGACAATCATTGAACTTTGGTCTTGGAAATCTTGATACATTTGCATGGGTTGGTGGATTTTCATCTGCTCCAAACACCAAACAACCTCAAGAATTGATGCCAAAACCTGAAGAAGCCAAAACTAAACTGAAACTACTGTGGATTTCTTGTGGTGATAAAGATGGTTTAATGAGTTTCAGTAAGCGTACGCACGATTATATGAAGACCAATGGAGTTCCTCATATATTCTATGTAGATCATGGTTATCACGACTTTAAGGTTTGGAAAAATAGTTTATATATGTATTCCCAACTTATCTTTAAACCGGTAGATGTAACATCGTTTGATAAGATAAGTAATGTCGGCAGACCATCTGAAACAAATGTACGATCAGCCAGATATCCGCAAATTTTACCCGATGGTCATGCTGTCTTCAAGATTAAAGCACCCGAAGCTCAAAAGGTACAACTTGATTTGGGTAAAAAATATGACATGGTAAAAAATAATGAAGGTGTTTGGGAAGCAACTACCGATTCGTTAAGCGAAGGAATTCATTATTATTCCTTGATAATTGATGGAGTTACAGTTGCCGATCCTGGCAGCGAAACTTTTTACGGTATGGGACGTATGGCAAGCGGTTTTGAAGTGCCTTTCAAAGGAGATAGTTATTACGAAGAGCGGAATGTCCCTCACGGCGATATCCGTATAAAACGTTATTACTCAAACGTAACAAATTCGTGGCGCAATTTTTACATGTACACTCCTGCAGGATACGATCAGAATCCAACAGAAAATTATCCGGTATTATACATTATGCACGGTGGTGGCGAAGATCAACGTGGATGGGCTACACAAGGTAAAACAGATTTGATACTCGACAACCTGATTGCCGCAAAAAAGGCGGTTCCGATGATTGTGATTATGGTTGATGGCAATTTCCCATTGAATGGTTTTGGTGAGGAATCGTTAAGAGTGTTTGAAAAAGAGTTGAAGCAAAGTGTTATTCCTTTTGTAGAAAAGAATTACCGCGTAAAAACCGAACCGCAATATCGCGCTCTTGCTGGATTGTCGATGGGTGGAATTCAAACGCTTTATGCAGGGATGAAAAATACCGACATGTTTTCGTACTTGGGTGTATTCAGTTCTGGCTGGTTTGCGAACCAAAAAGACCTAACCGATCCGCAATACGAATACTGGAAAAACAATACCAATAAAATCAATACCAATTTGAAACAATTGTGGATTTCGCAAGGTGGAAAAGAAGATATTGCATGGCAAAATTGTCAGTTAATGCGCTCAAAACTGGATGAACTAAAAATCAAATACACGTATAGCGAATATCCCGGAGGACATAGCTGGCCGGTTTGGAGAAATAATATCTTTAATTTTGCTCAGGTGTTATTCAAATAATGTAGCACTTTTTCTGCAGAAGAAAGAAGTAATCAAACTGTATATCTGGAATAAAGTTTAGTGTAAGTTGAACGTCAATAAACGGAAGTTGTTTAGAAAATTAATTTTACTTTATAAAATGAAAATAGTTCAGAAATATTTAGTACTGGTTCTGTTGTGCATTTTTCAATCATTGCAATTGACACATGCGCAGCAAAGCGGTGATTTAAAATTGTGGTATGAAAAACCGGCCAAACAGTGGTTAGAAGCCCTTCCTGTTGGTAACGGACGATTAGGAGCTATGGTTTATGGAAACCCGAACAAAGAGTGTATTCAACTAAATGAAAATACTGTTTGGGCAGGTCGCCCTTATCGCAATGACAAAGCTGAAGCCAAAGAGGCCTTGGGTGATGTTCGAAAATTGATTTTTGACGGTAAGTACAAAGAAGCACTAGACTTGGTGAATCAAAAAATGATTGGAGGACCACATGGGATGTCATATCAAACAGCTGGTAACCTCAGACTGAATTTTGCGGGACATGAGCATTTCACGAATTATTACCGAGAACTTGATTTGGAAAAAGCAACGGTAAGTAGTCGTTATACCGTGGATGGTGTGAATTATACTACCAAAGTGTTTTCGTCATTCCCCGATCAGGTTATCATTGCCCGTATTTCTGCCGACAAGTCAGGATCAATCAATTTTTCGGCATCCATGGATCGCCCGGGAAAAGTAAAAGTAAGTTCAACCGCTAACAACGAACTGGTTCTGTCAGGAGTTTCAAGCGATCAGGAAGGAATAAAAGGTGGAGTGCAGTTCGAAGCAAAGGTAAAAATCATTACCAATGGAGGAGGCGTAACTTCTACCGACAGTACACTAACCGTTAGTAATGCCAATACTGCTACCATTTATATTTCGATAGCAACAAATTTCAAAACTTATGACGACATTAGTGGCAATGCAACAGAAAAGGAAAACACCTATCTTAAAAATGCGCTAAAAAAAGATTACGATCAAGCACTCAAAGATCATGTGGCAGATTATCAACATTATTTCAAACGTGTTAGCCTTGACCTTGTAGTAACCGACGCAGCTAAAAATCCAACCGATGTTCGCTTATCGCAGTTTGCAAAAGGAAACGATCCTCAATTTGTAGCTTTGTATTTCCAATTTGGTCGGTATTTGCTAATTTCTTCGTCACGCCCGGGTGGACAACCGGCAAACTTACAAGGAATATGGACCGACCAACTTAATCCGATGTGGGATAGTAAATATACGGTGAATATTAACACTGAAATGAATTACTGGCCATCCGAAGTTACCAACCTGACAGAAATGAACGAACCACTTATTAAGATGGTGCGCGAACTGGCTCAAACAGGCAAAAAAACAGCTATGGATATGTATGGTGCACGAGGTTGGGTGTTGCACCATAACACCGACATTTGGCGAATTAATGGTCCGGTTGATGGCGCTTACTGGGGTATGTGGCCAATGGGAGGTGCATGGCTTTCGCAACACCTATTCGAAAAATATGCTTATAGCGGTGATAAAGAATATCTGAAATCGATATATCCTGTTATTAAAGAAGCGGCTCTATTTTTCGTTGATTTTCTGATAGAAGAGCCTCAACACAAATGGTTAGTAGTTAGTCCGGCAGTTTCTCCCGAGAATGAACCGAGAGGTCATAATGGATCAACTATGTCGGCTGGTACAACGATGGACAATCAATTGGTTTTTGATATTTTTTCGATTACTGTAAAAACAGCCGAAATACTTAAAACTGATAAAGAATTTGTGGCTCAAATAAAAGAAAAATTAAACCGTTTATCGCCTATGCAAATTGGTCAATGGGGACAATTGCAGGAATGGATTTCCGATTGGGATGACCCGAAAGATAACCATCGCCATGTTTCCCATTTGTATGGATTGTTTCCTTCAAATCAGATTTCACCTTATCGCAATCCTGAACTGTTCTCAGCAGCAAAAACTTCATTGGCAGCTCGTGGCGATGAATCGACCGGTTGGTCAATGGGCTGGAAAGTTAACTTTTGGGCTCGTCTTCTTGATGGCGATCATGCATATAAACTTATTACCGACCAATTAACTCCATCTATACAACCCGATGGTAAACAAAAAGGTGGTACATATCCTAATCTTTTTGATGCTCACCCACCATTTCAAATCGATGGCAATTTTGGTTGTACCTCAGGCATTGCCGAAATGCTGATGCAAAGTCAAGATGGAGCTGTTCAGCTCTTACCGGCGCTACCATCTTCGTGGAAAACAGGAAGTGTGAAAGGGTTGAAAGCAAGAGGAGGTTTTGAAGTTGACATCCAATGGGAGAATAATAAATTGTCCAAAGCTACTATAGCGTGTTCAATAGATGGAAATTGTAGGATTCGCTCATATTACCCATTAAAAGCTAAAGGGCTAAAGCAAGCAAAAGGACAAAATACTAATCCATTTTATGTAACCCCGGAAATTAAAGTGCCTTTAAATCACGCAGCATCACCCCTTTCGTTTGTAAATCAGAAGAAAGTGTACGAATACGATGTACTATTGAAAAAGGGAGAAAAAATTATAGTCTTTACACAGAGATGACAAAACGCTTTGAAAGCATTTAATATCACAAAGAGCGGTACTATCCTGTAAATTTTAGACCTTATAAATCCAGAGAAAATGACGAAAATTGACCGTATAAAAAAACTGGTACCAATTATTATATATTTAATTGGTAGCAGTGCAACATATTCACAGACGAAAGGGTTAGACAACCTCCATCCGATAACCATTTGTAATCCGGTAAACCTGAGTTACCGGTTTTGTCTGGATGCTCCTTCAAGGCGCGAAGCAGCTGACCCCACGATGATTACATTCAAAAGTGAATATTACTTATTCGCGTCAAAATCCGGAGGGTATTTCCATTCTAAAGATTTAATTCATTGGGATTTAATCACTACAAAAGATCTTCCTTTAGAAGATTATGCCCCCACAGTTGTAGAGATGAAAGACACCTTATATTTTATGGCATCCAAAGGTGCTCCAGTGACTATTTATAAGACCGCAAATCCAAAATCGGGAAACTGGCAAATCGCAAATCCTTCGTTTCCTATTGGAATGATCGATCCTGATTTGTTTGTAGATGATGACGGTCGCTTGTACTTTTATTACGGGTGTTCAAACGTTAACCCACTCTATGCTGTAGAATTAAATCCCAAAACCCTAAATCCGATAGGAAAAACCGTAGAGGTTTTTAATAGCAATATAAAGAATTTGGGTTGGGAACGTTTTGGAGATTATAACGAAAAAGAAGATAGTCCATGGCTCGAAGGATCGTGGATGACCAAGCACGATGGGAAGTACTATTTGCAATATGCCGCTCCGGGAACTCAATTCAAAAGTTATTGCGACGGTGTATACGTTTCAGATAAACCACTTGGTCCATTTAAACTGGCCGCTAAGAATCCTGTTTCTGCAAAACCCGAAGGTTTTATTGCAGGTGCAGGTCATAGTAGTACTTTTCAGGATAAATTCGGAAACTACTGGCATGTATCCACTATGACCATTTCTCAAAAACATATGTTTGAACGTCGTTTAGGACTTTTCCCTACATTTTTTGACAAAGATGGTGAGATGTACGTTTATACCGGTTTTGGTGATTTTCCCCTTAAAGTTCCTACAAAAAAAATCTCTAGTCCGGAGGAATTATTTCCACAGTGGATGCTGCTTTCGTACAACAAACCGGTAAAAGTATCATCAGAATTGTCTGATCATCCGAAAAGCTATGCAACTGACGAGGAAATACGGACTTTCTGGAGTGCCAAAACGGGTAATAAAGGTGAATGGTTAAGTATGGACTTACAGAAAGTATGTACTATAAATGCTATTCAGATTAATTATGCTGAAAACGATACGAAACTATTTGGACGCGAGCCTAATATATATTATCAATATCTTCTCCAGTACTCTTCGGATAATAAAACCTGGAAGACTTTGGCAAATAAAACGCTGAATAAAACCGATGTTCCTCATGATTATATCGAATTAAAAGCTCCGATCAAAGCGCGCTACATAAAACTCACCAATTATAAAGTCCCCGGTGGAACATTTGCCATTGCTGGTTTACGCGTATTTGGTAATGGAGGTGGAAAAGTTCCTTCGGAAGCTTCAAATTTACAGTTGAAACGTCCTGAAGCCGATCGGTGTGTGGTGAATTTAAATTGGAATAAAACTACCGGAGCTATTGGTTACAATATCAGATACGGCACACAGAAAGATAAGTTGTATAACAATTATCAGGTGTTCGGGGTAGACTCATTGACAATAAGAAATCTAAATGCACTTAAAAAGTATTATTTTACTGTTGATACTTTTAATGAAAACGGAATAACAAAAGGAACAAACATTATCGAAGTTAACTAAATAAAACATCTCACACATGAAAAAAGAACTGTTATTAGCCCTGGCATTTTTGCTGGTGGTAAACCTATGGGGACAGCAATTGCCCTACCAAAACCCAAACCTGACATCCGAACAGAGAGCGAAAGATTTAATTTCACGCTTATCTCTGACTGAAAAAGCCACTTTGATGTGCGACATATCGGATGCCATTCCGCGCATGGGGATAAAAAAATTCAACTGGTGGAGTGAAGCTTTACACGGTTTTGCCAATAATGCTAATGTTACAGTTTTTCCCGAACCCGTAGGTATGGCAGCGTCTTTCGATGATGGCTTGGTTTATCGTATTTTCAATGCCGCTTCTGATGAAGCGCGAGCTAAATATAATGAAGCAACACAAAAAGGGCAGGAAAATAAACGGTTTCTTAGCCTTTCCGTTTGGACTCCCAATGTCAATATATTTCGTGACCCACGTTGGGGACGCGGTCAGGAAACCTATGGCGAGGACCCTTACCTGACCTCACGCATGGGAGTTTCTGTTGTTAAAGGTTTGCAAGGGCCAGCTGATTCTAAATATAAAAAATTATTGGCTTGTGCTAAGCATTTTGCGGTTCATTCAGGTCCCGAATGGAGTCGACATTCTCTAAACATAAACAATCTTGATCCGCGCGATTTGTGGGAAACATATCTTCCTGCATTTAAAGAGTTGGTTCAAAAATCCGATGTGCGTCAGGTAATGTGTGCTTATCAACGGTTGGATGATGAGCCTTGTTGTGGTAGTACGCAGTTACTTCAGCGAATTTTGAGAGATGAATGGGGGTATAAGTACATGGTTGTTGCTGATTGTGGAGCAGTATCCGATTTTTATACAAGTCACAAAGTCTCATCGGATGCTGTTCATGCTGCATCCAAAGGTGTTTGGGCCGGAACCGATGTTGAATGTCAATGGGCTGACCATATTTATAAACAATTGCCCGATGCTGTTGCAAAAGGTTTGATTACTGAAGCTGAAATTAACAAACACCTATTGAATGTTTTGGTGGGTCGTTTCGACTTGGGTGAAATGGATGATGATGCATTGGTTCCATGGTCTAAAATTCCTATGTCGATTGTCAATAACGATGAACACAGAAAACTGGCTTTAGACATGGCTCTTAAATCAATGACCCTTCTTCAGAATAAAAACAATGCGCTTCCCTTGTCTAAATCAAAAAAAATAGCGGTTGTTGGACCTAATGCCAACGATAAACCAATGTTATGGGGAAATTACAATGGAACACCGGTTAGAACAATTACAATTCTCGATGGTATTGCATCCAAACTTTCAGCCGAAAAAATAATTTATGACAAAGGATGCGACTTGGTAGAAGATAAAGTAACCGAAAGCTATTTCGCGCAATGTTCAATTGATGGAAAGAAAGGGCTTAAAGCCATCTATTGGAATAATAAAGATCTTTCAGGCGATGTTGTTGCCACTCAACAAATTGCAAATCCAATAAAATTGACCACTGCCGGTCAACACGAATTTGCAACCGGTGTTCGTCTCGAAGGTTTTTCGGGCAAATATGAAACTGAATTCACTCCCTCCAAGAGCGAAGATCTTGTATTCAAATGCGGTGCTACCGGCTATTTTGAATTATTTGTGAATGGAGTATCTCAGGCGAGATATAATAACTGGAGGACGCTGCCTTCACGAATTCCATTCAAAGTGGAAAGCGGAAAAAAATACAAAATTGAAATTCGCTACGCTCAACTCAACGACTGGCAGGCAAATTTAGAGTTTGACTTTGGAAAAGAAATACCCGTAAACTATACAGAGCTATTAAAGAAACTTGATGGAACTGACATTGTGGTATTCGTAGGTGGTCTTTCTACCCAATTGGAAGGTGAAGAAATGCCGGTTTCATATCCGGGCTTTAAAGGTGGTGACCGTACGGACATTGAACTTCCGGCAGTGCAACGCAATTGCTTACAAGCCCTGAAACAAGCAGGAAAAAAAGTGATTTTCGTGAACTGTTCCGGCTCGGCCATTGCCATGGTTCCCGAAACTGAAAGCTGCGATGCTATTCTTCAGGCATGGTATGGTGGTGAATCGGGCGGACAAGCCGTTGCGGATGTGCTTTTTGGCGATTATAATCCATCGGGTAAACTTCCCATCACGTTTTATAAAAGCATAAAGCAATTATCTGATTTTGAAGATTATTCAATGAAAGGTCGCACGTATCGTTACATGTCCGATCCTTTATTTCCATTTGGTTTTGGGTTAAGTTATACCACCTTCACAATAGGAAATGCTAAATTAAATAATACAGCGATTAAAGCCAACGAATCTGTAGAACTAACCATTCCTGTTTCAAATAAAGGCAAGCGCAATGGAACAGAAATCGTACAGGTTTATGTTCGTAAGCTAAACGACACTGATGGTCCGCTTAAAACGCTAAAAGGATTTCAGCGGGTTGATGTGTCTGCGGGCAAAACCGCACAGGCTGTCATCAATCTCCCTTACAACTCATTCGAATTCTTCGATAGATTGACCGGCAAAATGGATGTTGCAGCAGGAGAGTATGAAGTTTTATACGGAAACAGTTCTAATGCTAAAGATCTGAAAACAACTACAATAATGATAAGTAAATGAAATATAAGATAATAGTTGGGTTAATTCTCCTCATTTCACTAAGTACTTTTTCTCAGAAAATCACAGTTAGCTCTCCAAACAAAAAAATAAACGTTGGGCTTTACAACACCAAAAATGGTGATAGCGGCGAATGGTATTTGAAGGTAAGCTATACAAATAATGGAAAAGCATCTGAAGCTATTCCACTGATAACGCTTGGGCTTTCTCGTGCCGATCAGGATTTTTCAAAAGAGCTCAGATTTTTGAAGGTAAGCAAACCTTTACTATTAAATGAGCAATATAAGGTATTGCATGGCAAACGTTCACAATGTGGTAATTCGGCAAATGAAACAGTTGTCTCTTTTGAAAATCCGGGTAAAGCTAAATTGAATGTAATTATCAGAGCCTACAACGATGGAGTAGCTTTTCGATATGAATTTCCCGAGAAAGCAGGTTCATTTGTAATGAATGATGAATTGACAAGCTATTCAATACCAGACAGTACAAAACGTTGGATGGAGA
The DNA here is from genome assembly GCA_963664445.2 of uncultured Paludibacter sp. Classification (GTDB taxonomy): domain Bacteria; phylum Bacteroidota; class Bacteroidia; order Bacteroidales; family Paludibacteraceae; genus Paludibacter. Next base: position 589,698 of record CAXXUM010000005.1, on the reverse strand, counting down.
AATTTAATCCTGCGAATGAGGGTCTTTATTCTACGATGAAAGATGGAAGTGCTCAACAAGACTGGGCTTATCCTGCTCTGTTTAACACCCAGGGTAATTCCTGTTGGTATTTGATACACGAGGCAGATTTGGATAGAAATTATTGTGGAACAAAACTATCAAACTCAACAGAAAAGAACAAGTATAAAACAACATTCCCTGATCAGTGGAATGGAAGAGGACAAGGTGAGTCAAAACCAACCATCACGCTTCCATGGAAATCGCCCTGGCGTGTGATAATTTTGGGAAGTCTTGCAGATATTGTAGAATCTACGCTAGTCGATGACATCTCTGCATCTTCAATTGTATCCAAAACCGATTGGATTAAGCCGGGGATTGTATCGTGGAATTACTGGTCGAGCAACCATGGAACGAAAGATTACAAGACCGTTTGCCAGTTTGCCGATTTGGCAGTTGCAATGGGCTGGCCTTACACCTTACTCGATTGGGAATGGGATGCTATGGGCAATGGTGGGAAACTGGAAGATGCTTTAAAGTATATTCATTCATTAGGCTTAAAACCATTGATGTGGTATAACTCAGGTGGTGATCACACATGGGTCTCGGCTACCCCGAAAGATAGGATGCTTACTCACGAAAATCGAATGGCAGAGTTTGCCAAACTAAAAGAACTGGGTGTTGCTGGAGTGAAAATTGACTTTTTCGAGAGCGAAAAACAAAGTATGATAAAGTATTATCTCGACATTTTGGATGATGCTGCCAAGTTTGAAATGATGGTTTACTTTCATGGTTGCTTAGTTCCTCGCGGCTGGGCGCGTACGTACCCGCACCTGATGACGTACGAAGGTGTGCGCGGTGCTGAGTGGTACAACAATGGACCGGAATTCACAACCAGTGCTCCCGAACATAATACTATTTTACCGTTTACACGGAATGTGGTTGGTGCTATGGATTATACACCGGTAACCTTTACCAATTCACAATTTCCGCATATTACATCGTATGGGCATGAGCTTGCACTTAGTGTAGTGTTTGAGTCAGGTTTTCAGCACATGGCGGATCGTCCTGAAGGCTATTTTGATTTGCCCGATGCTGCTAAAAATTTCCTGAAGGAAGTACCTAATGCCTGGGATAATACCAAGCTCATTGATGGATATCCCGGCAAGGATTTGATTATTGCCCGAAATAAAGGGAATGCGTGGTACATTGGTGGTATTAGTGCTGAAAAGTATCCTAAAGAGGAAACGCTTACATTCAATTATCTGCCTGATAATATTACCTATAAAATGACATTAATAGCAGATGGGGAACACGATAAAAAGTTAGTAACACAATATATCTTAGTAGATAAATCAAGTACTGTAAAAGTAAAAGTACTTGGAAGAGGTGGCTTTGCTGCTTCTCTGAAACCAATTCAATAATGAGAAAATTAATTCAACCAATAATAAACAAGGGGTTATCTTTAGTAATAGTCATTTTTTTTTCAGCAAGTTCATGGGGGCAACAACTCCCCTATCAAAACACAAAATTAAGCGCTGAAAAACGAGCAACAGATTTACTTTCTCGTCTAACGATCAGCGAAAAGGCCAGTTTAATGCAAAATAATTCACCCGCTATACCCCGACTGGGCATTAAAGCGTATGAATGGTGGAACGAAGCTTTGCATGGTGTAGGTCGCTCAGGACTGGCCACTGTTTTTCCCCAGGCCATTGGTATGGCAGCTTCTTTCAACGATGCTTTATTGTATGATGTTTTTACTGCCGTATCTGATGAAGCAAGGGCTAAATCAAATAAATTCAGTGACCAAGGTAGTTTAAAACGCTACCAGGGGCTGACTTACTGGACTCCAAATGTAAATATCTTTCGCGATCCACGTTGGGGACGCGGACAGGAAACCTATGGTGAAGATCCTTTTCTGACCAGTCGTATGGGTGTTGCAGTGGTGAAGGGCTTGCAAGGCCCCGACGGTGCTCAGTATGACAAGCTGCACGCGTGCGCTAAGCACTTTGCAGTTCATTCGGGTCCGGAATGGAACAGACACTCATTCAATGCTGAGAATATTAGCCCCCGCGATTTGTGGGAAACCTACTTGCCGGCTTTCAAAGACTTGGTTCAAAAAGCCAAAGTTAAAGAAGTGATGTGTGCTTACAACAGTTTTGAAGGAGAACCCTGTTGTGGAAGCAATCGCTTATTGACCCAAATACTCCGGAATCAATGGGGTTATAATGGCTTGGTGGTGTCTGATTGTTGGGCAATCTCCGATTTTTATCAGACTAATGCACATGCAACTCAACCGGATGCAACTCATGCAGCCGCTAATGCAGTTTTGAATGGTACAGATTTGGAATGTGGAACTGATTTTGGCAATTTATCTGATGCTGTGAAAACAGGCTTGGTAGAAGAAAGTCGCATTGATGTTTCCCTGAAGCGCTTGCTCAAAGCTCGTTTTGAATTGGGGGAAATGAATGAAAAAACTGTTTGGGATATTCCTTATTCGGTGGTCAACAGTAAAGAACATCAGGCATTAGCTCTTCGTATAGCTCAGGAAAGTATGGTGTTATTACAAAACAACAGCAATACTTTACCATTGAACAAAAAACTAAAAATTGCTGTAATGGGCCCGAATGCAAACGACTCGGTGATGCAATGGGGAAATTATAATGGGTTTCCGTCACATACTGTTACTTTGTTGGAAGCTTTGCGAAAGGCTGTGCCGGCATCTCAACTGATTTATGAATGGGGTTGCGACCGCACCTCCGATGTTGCCATTAGTAGTCTATTCTCTGAGTGTAGTATCGATGGTAAAAAAGGATTTATAGCTCAATACTGGAACAGTATAACCCCCGAAGGAGATCCGGTTGCTACCGATATACTTTCGACCCCGATACATTTAACTACTATGGGTGCGACAGCCTTTGCTGCTGGGGTTAATATCCAAAATTTCTCGGCGCGCTACAAAACAGTATTTCAACCGAGTAAATCAGGTGATGTTGCATTTCAATTTCAAACTAGTGGAAGAGCCACTTTGACAATCAATGGAGAGTTGGTGACACGGCACGTTTTTGCGAACACTCCAACCAATGTATATATTTTGAAAGCCGAAGCCGGCAAATCGTATAGTATTGAAATCTCATTTTCTCAAAGAAATGCTGATGCAGCATTGAATTTTGATTTAGGATCAATGATTCCTGTAGATTTGAGTGCAAGTATTGAAAAAGTAAAGGATGCTGATATTGTTATCTTTGCAGGTGGTATTGCGCCTTCGCTTGAGGGTGAGGAAATGCCGGTGACAATTCCCGGGTTCAAAGGAGGCGATCGCACGGACATAGAACTGCCATCCATTCAACGTCGTATGCTTCAAGCTTTAAAAGCAGCAGGCAAAAAAATTGTGTTCGTCAATTTTTCAGGTTCTGCAATGGGGTTTGTTCCGGAAACAGCCTCATGCGATGCTATCCTGCAAGCCTGGTATCCGGGTCAGGCTGGCGGTACGGCTATTGCCAATGTATTATTTGGTGATTATAATCCATCCGGCAAACTGCCTGTAACATTTTATAAAAACATACAGCAACTTCCCGATTTTGAAAATTATAATATGAAAGGGCGTACGTACAGATACATGACTAAAAAACCTCTTTTTCCATTTGGTCATGGGTTAAGCTATACAACTTTCGCAGTGGGCAATGCCTTATTCTCTAAGAAAGCAATAAAAAAGACTGAATCGCTTGAGTTAACTATCCCTGTATCGAACACAGGTACGCATTCAGGGTCGGAAATTCTTCAGATTTATGTACGAAAATTAAATGATATTGATGGTCCGATAAAAACGTTGAGAAGTTTTAAAAAGGTTGAAGTCTCGGCAGGAAAAACTGCAAAAGCAATCATTCAGCTTGCTCCTACTGCTTTTGAATTCTTCGACTGGACACAAAGAAAAATGATGGTGACTCCGGGTGAATATGAAGTGTATTACGGTACTAGCTCCGATGCAAATCACTTGAAAGCAGCTAGAATTACGATTAAATAGTCAGAATTTCACATTTAGATTATTGATCATAGTTTAATGATTAATTGTCAAATGAAAAAAGAAAAATAATAGATAAAAGAAAGCTATCATATGAAAAAAATCATTGTTATTATTGCAGGATTACTCCTATCGTTTAGCGGATTAGTCATAGCACAACAACCTGCACCGGTTAAAGTCGAGCAAGGAATGGTACAAGGAACGTTTGAGGATGGACTCTCTGTCTACAAAGGTATCCCATTTGCGGCACCTCCAGTTGGCAATCTTCGTTGGCGTGCACCTCAATCTGCTGCAAAGTGGAAAGGGATAAAACAAACTGTCAAATTTGCGCCCGGACCTATACAGGGTGGCAATCCTCCTTCTGGCAAAAGCGAAGATTGTTTGTACCTGAATGTTTGGAGTCCGGCAAAATCGGCGAAAGAAAAAGTTCCCGTGCTTGTTTGGATTTACGGCGGTGGATTTGGCGCCGGAGCAACTTCGGAATGGCCTTACAGTGGCGAAAAATTAGCTAAAAAAGGCGTCGTGTTGGTAAGTATAGCTTATCGGGTAGGTCAACTCGGATTTTTCTCGCACCCCGAACTAAGTGCCGAGAATCCACAGCATGCTTCGGGTAATTACGGACTGCTTGATATGATTGCCGGTCTGAAATGGATAAAGGCAAACATTGCTGCTTTTGGTGGCGATCCTGATAAGGTAACTATTTTTGGAGAATCGGCTGGTGGAATTGCCGTAAGCATGTTATGTGCATCACCTTTGGCTAAAGGGTTGTTTCAGGGTGCAATATCCGAAAGTGGTGGTTCATTTGGACCTTCGCGCCAAACACAAACATTTCCGGGCGAAAACATGAAACGCCTGAAGGATGCTGAAAAAGATGGGGAGCTCTATGTGAAAAATGCCGGAGTTGCATCTGTAGCCGAGCTAAGAAAAATGGATGCCGACAAACTTCCAACACGCGGCTTTGGCGGATCGTGGCCCATTGTTGATGGTTATGTAATTACTGACGATCAACATAAACTTTATGAAGCAGGGAAATACAATGATGTGCCAATTCTAGTGGGTTATAATTCCGACGAAGGCGCCAGCTTTTCGCCCGGACGTACGCCCGAAGAGTACATCAATGGCGTTAAAGCACGTTATGGCAAATTTGCCGACGATTTGATAAAAGCTTATCCGGTTGGTTCAAATTCTGTCCCTAAAACAGCTCGTGACCTGGCTCGTGATGCTGCTTTTGGTTGGCAAACATGGAGTTGGGCAAGACTTCAGGCAAAAACAGGAAAATCAAAAGTATACTATTATTATTTTGATCAACACCCTGAAAATCCGGAAGGTTCACCACGCGCAGGTTATGGTTCGCCTCATGGGCAAGAAGTGGCGTACGTGTTCCAACATCTTGATGCGTCTAATCCGCAAACCTCTAAAAGCGACATTGAAATTTCGGATGCAATGGGTACTTATTGGACAAATTTTGCAAAATATGGTCATCCCAATGGCGCAGGAGTTCCTCAGTGGCCTGCATTTAGCGATTCCAATCCGGTGTTGATGTATTTCGAACAAACGCCGCATACAGGATCGGTGCCGAGTGCTGAGTCACTCAAAGTACTGGATACTTACTTTGACTGGCGCCGAACGCCCGAAGGCAAGGCTTGGGCGAAGTAATGATTCGATTCAGTACATCGATAAAGTGAATCATTCAACACGAAACATATAAATTATATCAAGTGGCAATTGGCAAACGAAATATCTATTAACAAATATTTAATACGCTAACGCCTTAATCAGAACATCAATTTTAAGCATTAAATACAAAATCAGAATATTATGAAATTAAAATCAGGATTCCTATTATTAGTTGGCTTTATCTTATTAAACCTAAGTGCATTTTCGCAAAATAAAAAATTTTATATTTATTTGTGCATAGGTCAGTCGAATATGGAGGGTAATGCTCGTCAATTCGAGGCTCAGGATTCAATTGTAGATAGTCGTTTTAAAGTTATGGAAACAATTGATTGCCCTAACTTAAACAGAACAAAAGGGAGTTGGTACACAGCAGTTCCACCTTTGTGCAGGTGCAACACAGGACTTACTCCATCAGATTACTTTGGAAAGACAATGGTTGCAAACCTTCCGAAAAATATAACCGTTGGAGTTATCAACGTAGCTATTGGCGGTTGTAAGATTGAGTTGTTTGACAAAGACAATTACCAGGCTTATGCTGAGACTGCACCATCGTGGATGAAAAATATGATTAAAGAGTATGATGGAAATCCTTATGCCCGCTTGGTGGAGATGGCTAAACTTGCTCAAAAAGATGGAGTTATCAAAGGTATTCTATTGCATCAGGGAGAATCAAACACGAATGATACACTTTGGACAAAAAAAGTTAAGGTGGTATATGATAATTTGATGAAAGACCTAAAGCTCAATCCAAAGAAAACACCGCTACTTGCAGGAGAAACTGTAAATGCCGACCAGGGAGGTGCTTGTGCAAGTATGAATAAAATCATAGCAACACTACCTAAAACGATTCCAAATTCATACGTAATTTCATCCGCCGGCTGTCCGTCCATAATTGATCACCTGCATTTCACAGTAAGTGGTTATAGAGAACTCGGCAAACGTTACGCAGTACAAATGCTTTCTATATTGGGTTATAAAATTTCCAATCCTGAATAACCTGAACAGATTGGAGATGATTGGATGTATCACTTCCAATTCATTCTCAATAAACTAACAGTGTCTAATCTATCAAGAAATAAAATGAAAAAAATCACAGTCATAAGCCTATTCTTCCTGATCTTTTTATCTATTAGTGAATTAAAGGGTCAATCAGTAATAGTCAATGGAGCTTCAATTCCATCAGAAATAGAAAATCCCGAACTACTCGGCATAAATAAAGAACCCTACCATGCCACCTTAATGCCTTATGCCAATTTGCAAGAGGCGCTGGTTGCCAGACGACATGCGTCATCACTTTGTCGCAGTTTGAATGGCGCATGGAAATTTAACTGGGTGGCACGCCCCGAAAAACGTCCGGTTGATTTCTACAAGTCCGATTACGATGTCTCGGCTTGGAAAGAAATACCCGTACCATCCAACTGGGAGGTGCATGGATACGGAACACCTTTTTACCGCAATTTGGGTTATACCATCAAAAAAGATTTCCCGCATGTGATGAGTGAGCCCGAAAAATGGTATACATCCTACGAAGAGAGAAATCCGGTCGGTAGTTACCGCCGTGAATTTGAAGTTCCGGCTGCATGGATGGGTCGTCGCAATTTTATCACATTTGATGGCGTAGACTGTGCTTTCTTTTTGTGGGTAAACGGCGAAAAAGTAGGCTTTAGCGTAAACAGTCGCAATGCTGCCGAATTTGATCTTACCAAATACCTAAAGCCCGGTAAAAACATGATAGCCGTTGAGGTTTATCAATACAGTTCTGGTACATGGTTGGAGGATCAGGATATGTTTCGCCTGCACGGAATTTTCCGTAACGTAACGCTTTGGAGTGCCCCACAACTACACATTCGCGATTTCTTTGTAAAAACCGATTTGGATAAAGACTACAAAGATGCAACCCTTGATGTTACAGCCAAAATAAAAAACTACAACGACAAAACTGCAAAAGCCCAAATTCTTACTGCAACCGTTTATGATAAAGATGGCAACGAAATAGCTAAAGGCTGTGCAACGGGCACTTCGCTAAAAACCAATCAGGAAGAGGCTTTGAATGTGAAAATACAGGTAACCAACCCTGTGAAATGGACTGCCGAAACGCCTAATTTATACACTGTCGTATTAACAAACTCCGAAGGCGAATTCATATCCTCAAAAATTGGGTTCCGTAAGATCGAAATTAAAGGACGTATTTTTACAGTTAACGGTGTGCCTATTAAATTGAAAGGTGTTAACCGTCATGAACATTGGTCTGATGTTGGCCATGCTGTAACCGAAGAACAAATGATTCGGGATTTGGAGGTAATCAAACAAGGAAACTGTAACCATGTCCGCACAAGTCATTACTCTGATGATCCTCGTTGGTACGAATTGTGTGACGAATATGGTATCTGGTTAGTAGCCGAGGCCAATGTTGAATCTCATGGTTATGACGGACGCTTCGACGAAGAACCCACTATGAAAGCCGCCATTATCGATCGTAATATGGCTAACGTTGAAAATTTTAAAAATCATCCGTCAGTTATCATTTGGTCACTCGGAAATGAATGTGGAGGAGTAGGATCTAATTTTGTAGCAGCATTAAACACCGTCAAAGCAATGGATCCAACTCGTTTTGTTCATTATGAACGATTTGGTACAGGAAGTAGAAATCCTGCCGATTTGGATGGCCGAATGTATGGTACCGCTCAGGATTATGCACGTACAGCTCAGGATAAAAACCTTACAAAACCTTTTTATATTTGTGAGTTTGTACACGCCATGTTTAACTCTATGGGATCGCTCGAAGAATACTCAAAGGTTTTTGATAACAATCCGGAAATTTTGGGTGGTGCAATTTGGGAATTTCAGGATCAGGCTTTGTGGAATAAACGTGATCCCAAACACCCGATTCTGGCGTATGGAGGTGGTTTTGGCGAAGCACCGAATGACCATTATTTCATTCATAAAGGAGTAATTTCTTACGACCGTGCAACAGAAGGAAAGAATGTAAAACCACATTATCCTGAAATGAAAAAAGCATTCCAATGGATTGATACCGAACTCACCGATGCGATAAATGGGGGTATTCAAATTAAAAATAAATATCAGTTTATTTCCTTAGATGGTTTTGATGCTACATGGAGCTTATCCGAAAACGGAACAGAAATTGATAACGGAAAAATAAAAATGCGTTCCATCTGGTGGGGGAAAGGACTTTTTGAAGCAAATATCCCCTATAAAATTGAGCATCCTAAAACTGGGGCTGAATATTTTCTGCGTATTTCGTACAAGCTAAAGGAAAAAACACGTTGGGCTGAAAAAGGTTTTGAAGTTGCAACCGAGCAATTTAGACTTCCGATTAACACTCCGCCGATAATAGAAACAAAAGTAACACAACCGGTGAAACTAGTTCAAAACTCTCAATCGGCCATTATTTCAGGAAAAGATTTTTCTGTAAGTTTCGATAAGAAAACAGGTTTTATGAGTCAGGTGACAAAGAACGGGGTTGATATGTTGGTTGCGGATGGTGCACCAAAATTACATTTGTGGCGTGCCTCTCATCGTAATGACGACGACTGGGCCTACCAACAATGGCAAAAATTTGGTGTGAATGCACTTCAATATTCGTTAGTAGATTTTAAAGTAGAAATTATTGATAATGCTTCAGTAAAGGTGACTTCTACAACAAAAGCAGATGGAAAACAAGGTTTTAGCGTTTATCATACTGCTACTTATCTTGTAAAAGGCGACGGGACAATAAAGGTTGATAATCAGTTACAGTTTGTAGGCTTCCGTATCAACTTGGCTAGAATCGGTGTGCGAATGTTGCTCGACAAAAAGCTTGATCGTATGACGTTTTTAGGTCGTGGCCCATTCGAAAATTATTCCGATCGTAAGAGTTCTGCTGAAGTGGGCATATATGAATTGGGCGTGAATGAACAATATGAGTACGAAAAGCCAATGGAACGGGGCAATCATGAAGACGTGAGCTGGGCAAAACTTAGTGGTAAAGATATGCCCTCACTGATGATACAATCTGATGAAAAACGTATGCAAGTGGCGGCTCTTCCTCATACCGATGAGCAAATGCATCCTGTAGAGTATAAAATTGATTTACCTGCCAGTACTTCAACCGTTTTCTGTATTTCAACTAAAACGCTGGGCGTTGGCTCTGCAAGCTGTGGTCCTCGCCCACTCGAAAAATTCCAGGTTTTTGCAGAACCAACTTCATTTAGCTACACGATTAAATTGCAGTAGTCAATGTAATCTTAAATAAGCACTTCAAAAACCAAATATATTTCAACTATAACCTTTTAAATAATGACACACAAAAGCCAATTATTCAAGACTTTACTTACTATCACCTTCTACTCATTTTTGACGGTGCTAAATGTTGCTGCCGAGAGAGAAGTTCTGGTAAATTGGCGCTTTGAGCAAGTTAAACACCTGAAAGGAGATTCACTTTCAAGCTCTATAGTGGGACAAGCTTTAACCGCTGGCAACCGCGGTCCGGCTGAACCACAACCTTTTGTATTCGATGATTCGGGTAAGGGTAATTTCCTGCAGGCACAAGGTTCAAAGTCAACGGCTATTGTATTTTCTGACAATGTACCTTCTACCACGGTCAATGGAAAGCCTAATACACGCTCACTTGCCCTGAAGAATGGTGAATATATGGTTTCATTTGATCGGCCATTGGCTTATTACGACATGCAAAAAAGCTGGTCGATAGAAGCCAGTTTGAAGTGTAACTTACTTGGCACCGAGCAGGTTTATCTTTGCAAGGAGGGTGCAAGAGGACAGTTGGCAGGAGATGTTTCTATTGGTTTTGATAATATGTATAAAAAATACTTTGTTGAAGTGATGTGCGCCGATGGTATACCTCGTCGTATTGTGGCTGGGGATGAAGTTGAAGCTGGCAAGTGGTATGACGTTCATGCTCAGGCTGAATATGACATTAAAAATGGTCAGACTCAACTTCGCTTCGAAGTGAAACCTTCGGATCAAAGTAGTTTCAATAAACCGACCTCAATTACCTTCAAAGGCAAAGCTTTACGTAGCGATGCAGGCATGTGGGTAATAGGTCGTGGATTTCCGGGCGGTTTTCCGAATAGTCTTCAGGTACTCGATGGAGGAATTGATGAAGTGACAATTTCCGGTGAGGCATTGCCTCGTGTTGCCGGTCAAAACCCTCTATTTACAGATGCGTTTACTGCCGATCCAGCTATAACGGTCATTGGCAATACGGTTTATGCCTATGTTGGTCAAGATAAAGCTTCTGTGGGAGGTTGGTTCAATATGCCAAACTGGCTTTGCTACTCAACTACCGACATGAAGAACTGGACTGCACATGGTCCTGTTTTAGCCGCTAATGATTTTGCCAATGCAAATAGCGGGTCAGCCTGGGCAGCACAAGTGGTGGAAAAGGATGGCAAATACTACTATTATGTGACACTTGATAGAAAGGAAGGACATTTCATCACTGTAGCTGTAGGTGATAGTCCCACAGGGCCTTTTAAAGAAGCGCGCCCCGGAAAGCCACTCATTACCGACGACATGACTAAAGATTCACACAGACCGAATGCCGATATTGATCCTACCATTTTAATAGATAATGATGGCACTCCGTGGATGGCCTGGGGTAACGGCGATTGCTACATGGTAAAACTAAATCGTAATATGGTTGAACTCGATGGCCCAATCACCAAAGTGCCATTGAGAAATTATTCAGAAGGACCTTGGCTTTTCAAACGCGATAATCTTTACTATAACGTATATGCAGCCGATGCACCAGGCGAGCAAGCCGAACAGATTTGTTACTCAACGGCTAAGAAAATTACAGGTCCATGGACTTATGGAGGTTTCATTACCAGACCTGCAAAGCACGGGTTCACAATTCATCCATCAGTTGTTGAGTTTAAAAAGCAATGGTATTTCTTTTATCATGATGGATCCTATACTTTAGACGGTACGCCGGGTGGCGATTGTCGTCGCCAAGTATGTGTTGAATATCTTTATTTCAATCCGGATGGAAGCATTAAACCAATTACGCTAACAGCTGAAGGAGTAAGCATACCGTCAAGAGAATAAGATATACATCCAATTTTCTTAAGAAAACAAACTCTTAGCAAATTCAAGTCGTTAAATTAATTTACATATACAATGGGAAAATCAACCATTAACAATCTTATTGCGGCAACTGCAATTATTGTAGTCGCATCTATCGGACTAAGATGTTACGCAGATAATCCAATCATCCAAACAAAATATACCGCTGACCCTGCGCCAATGGTTTATAACGACACAGTATTTTTATATACCGGTCACGATGAGGATGATGCAACAGGTTTTAAAATGCTAAATTGGATGTTATACACATCTACCGATATGGTCAATTGGACTGACCATGGAATGATTGCAGGTGTAAATGACCCTTTTAAAACATTTGCTTGGGCAGATGGTCATAGCGCATGGGCACCTCAATGTATTGCCAGAAATGGAAACTTTTATTTGTATTGTCCTACAATTTATCAGGGAAAGATGGCTATTGGGGTAGCTGCATCAACTAGTCCTTATGGTCCATTCAAAGATGCTTTGGGTAAACCATTGATTTCTCGTTCAAATTCTGGCGACTATGACCCAACTGTATTTATTGACGATGACGGGCAGGCCTATTTGTATTGGGGTGGAAATGGTCCTAGTTATTATGCAAAGTTGAACGAAGATATGATCTCTATTTCTGGAGATATTCAGGTTGTGTTCATCGACTTTACAGGAACTCCTCCCGAGGCGTCTTACACGGAAGGTCCATGGTTATGGAAAAAAAATAATCATTATTATCTGGCTTGGGCATCGCGTTGTTGCCCCGAAGGTATCGGTTATGCTATGAGTGACAGCCCAACAGGACCATGGAAATGCAAAGGGACTATCATGGATCCCGACGAAAGATCATCGGGAAACCATCCGGGAATTATTGATTATAAAGGAAATTCTTACGTGTTCGGCTTTAATTATGCTATTCTGAAGCAAACAATGTCAAAAAAGTATGAAAGACGTTCGATTTGTGTCGAAAAAATGACCTATAATAATGATGGCTCCATATTGAAACATCCATGGTGGTCAACAAAAGGGACACAACAAATCGGTAGTTTAAATCCATATAACCGTACTGAAGCAGAAACAATGGCTTATAGCGAAGGGATTAAGACAGATGTAGTTACTGAATGGGAACGAAACGAATCGTGGAACAGAGGTAAGAAAATTGGAAACAGAATATTTGTAACCTCAATTCACAACGGAGATTACATTAAAGTTCAAGGTGTCGATTTCTCCAAGGGTGTAGCATCTGTTGATGTTTGTGTCGCTTCATCAAAAGGTGGAAAAATTGAAATTCACACCGACAAGATTGATGGACCACTATTGGGCGCAATTAACATAACTACTTCTGGCGAAGGTGATAGTTGGAAAACAATCACTACCCCACTGAATAACATTAAAGGAATTCACGATTTGTATTTTGTTTTCAAAGGAGAAAAAGAGTTGTTCAATTTCGACTGGTGGAAATTGAATATTTAATCGCCGATTTGAATTCATAGAAAAATAAAATAAAAGACATTGATGAAAACAAAAAGAAACATTAGATTAGCTACTATTTGTAGTCTTATTATCATTTCCAACCTCATGGGAATCGATAAGCTATCCGCTCAAACTGTATGGCTCGATCAATTAGATCTCAGTGCTGCCACTCAGGGATACGGAACGCCTGGAAGTAATAAAACTGTTGATGGAAAAACGCTGACGATTGCTGGAAAAACCTTCGAACGGGGCTTTGGAAGTCACTCCGAAAGTTCGCTAACTGTCCTTCTTGATGGAAAGGCAAAATTATTTACAGCTCAGGTTGGTATCGATGACGAGGTAAAGGGTCAGAGACCGGCTGCTGAATTTGTTGTTTATGGTGATAACCAAAAATTATGGTCGAGTGGTGTGATGCATTTAGGTGATACTGCCAGAACCTGTTCGGTAAAGCTTGATGGTATTAAGAAACTGGAATTGGTAGTGACCGATGGTGGCAATGGTAATTATTACGACCATGTTGATTGGGTGGATGCTAAATTTGAAACTACTGGAGTAGCAAATTTCAAAACTTACAATCCGATATCCAACGAGCAGTACATACTTACACCCAAGCCTTCAGCTTTTCCTAAAATAAATAGTGCGAAAGTAGTTGGGGTACGTCCGGGTTCACCGTTTCAATTTTTGGTGGCAGCCACCGGCGACCGTCCGATGACTTTCTCGGCCAAAGGCTTGCCTAAAGGATTAAAGATAAATCCCAAAACAGGAGTTATTATAGGTTCATTGTCAAAAACCGGGACTTTTGAAGTGACTTTGACAGCTAAAAACACGAAGTGTGAAACGCAGAAAAAACTGCGTATTGTTTGTGGAGATCGTATTGCACTTACTCCACCTATGGGATGGAATAGTTGGAACTGTTTTGCCAACGAGGTATCTGCCGATAAAGTAAAACGTGCAGCTAATGCAATGGTAAAAAGCGGACTTATCAACCACGGTTGGACCTATGTGAATATTGATGATTTCTGGGAAAATAACCGTGACTCCAAAGATCAGTCATTACGTGGAGAATTCCGTGATGCGGCCGGCAACATTGTTACCAATTCACGATTTGTTGATATGAAAGGACTGGCAGACTATGTACACGGTCTGGGATTAAAAATAGGACTCTATTCAAGTCCGGGCCCATGGACGTGCGGTGGATGTGCCGGTAGTTATGGGTACGAAAAACAAGATGCTGAAAGTTATGCCAAATGGGGCTTCGATTACCTTAAATACGATTGGTGTAGTTATGGCAATGTGATTAATGGTTTGCCGAACAATGACCCGAACAAAGTGTCATCTTTATCGTACAATGGTGGTAACGAATTGAATACGGCCATTAAACCGTTTAAGGTAATGGGCGAATACCTTCGTCAACAGCCTCGCGACATTTTATTTAGCGTATGCCAGTATGGTATGTCGGATGTGTGGAAATGGGGTGATTCTGTTAATGGAAATTGCTGGCGTACTACCAATGATATTACCGATACCTGGGTAAGCGTAAAAAATATAGCGCTCGATCAGGATAAATCGGCTCCTTATGCCAAGCCCGGTAACTGGAACGACCCCGATATGCTTGTGGTTGGTCATGTTGGTTGGGGAAATCCGCATCCAAGTAAGCTTAAACCAGATGAACAATATCTTCATATCAGTCTTTGGAGTCTTTTCTCAGCACCGCTCTTGATTGGATGTGATATGGAGAAACTCGATGATTTTACACTTAATTTACTAACTAATGATGAAGTAATTGAGATCAATCAAGATCCGCTTGGTAAGCAAGCTACATGCCTACAAACAATAGGTGAGCTTCGTATTTATGCAAAAGAGCTTGAAGATGGCAGCCGAGCAGTTGGGTTCTGTAACTTTGGTATCGACAAAGTAGAACTTTCCTACAAGGATTTCGAAAAGATTGGTCTTAATGGTAAATTTAAAGTTCGTGATGTATGGAGACAGAAGGATATAAGTACTATAGAAACCAAAACAGGGGAATTATTGCTTAAAGTACCTGCACATGGAGTAGTACTCTACAAAATTTCGCCTGTCAAATAGATTCTTTGAGGTAAAAAATAATGTAATTTTTAAGTATTCAAGAAAAATAATATAAAGTAGAAAATGTTGAAAAAATTAATTGTTATTACAGTTTTGGTGGTACTGCTGCCTTTTATAAGTAAAGCGCAAAATCCGATTATTCAAACCAACTATACTGCCGATCCGGCTCCAATGGTACACAACGGTACTGTATATCTTTATACTTCACATGATGAGGATGTTACCGTAAAGAATTTCTTTACAATGAACGATTGGCGTTGTTATTCGTCCACCGACATGGTAAACTGGACTGACCATGGTCCGATTTTGTCATATAAAGTTTTTGAATGGTCGCGTGGTGATGCTTGGGCTGGGCAGTGCATATACCGAAATGGCAAGTTCTATTATTATTTGCCGGTGAATCAAAAAAACGGTGGAAATGCCATTGGAGTTGCGGTATCCGATAGCCCGACCGGTCCTTTCAAAGATGCCATTGGCAAACCATTGCTGACTGGCTATGGCTATATTGACCCAACGGTTTATATTGATAACGATGGACAGGCTTATCTTTATTGGGGTAATCCAAACCTTTGGCACGTTAAGTTGAATGAGGATATGATTTCTTATAATCTGGAATTAGGAATCGTTAAGGAAGATTTGAAAGATGAAAATTTTGGGTATCGTGCTAAAAAAATTGATAATCGGACAGCATCTTACGAAGAAGGTCCTTGGCTTTTTAAACGTAACAGTTTGTATTATCTGCTCTACCCTGCTGGTGGCGTTCCCGAGCATTTGGCTTATTCGACTGCAAAAAGCATTATAGGTCCATGGACTTATGGCGATACTATCATGCACGTTATTAAAGATGGAGGAGCGTTTACGAACCACCCGGGCTACATCGAATTTAAAGGGAAATCTTATCTCTTCTATCACAATGCAGCATTGTCCGGAGGAGGTGGATTTAAACGTTCCGTTTGTATTGAGCCGTTTACATTTAATGCCGATGGATCTATTCCATTAATTGCTCCTACAAAAGAAGGAGTGAAGGAAAGTGCAACTAATTTGAATCCATTTGTAAGAGTTGAAGCCGAAACCATTGGTTGGGAAGAAGGTATTGAAACTGCGAAAGATGAAAAAGCAGCCGTTTATGTTACCGACATTAGCAATGGTGACTACATAAAAGTACGAAGTGTCGATTTTGGTAAAGGTGCAAAATCGTTTGAGGCAAACGTAGCATCAACTACAGATGGTGGAAGTATTGAAATCCATGTAGACCTTCCAACCGGAACATTGATAGGAACTTGCATTGTAAAATCCACAGGTGGTGTAACTAACTGGGCTGTTAAATCGTGCAAAGTCAATAAAATAAAAGGTGTACACGATATATACTTTGTGTTTAAAGGTGGGGCTGGTGATCTTTTCAATTTTGACTGGTGGAAATTAAAGTAATCTTTGATGTCAATTATTTAAAACAAGAAATATCAAAACATACGAATGATTCTAAGCCAGAATAATTCATAGAGAATTGAGTTGCAAAATTAACAATTATTAACTTGAATCAAACGTATCCAACGATGAATTCTATAATAGAATCTGAGAAAACATAATCGAATTTTAAATGTTCAATTAACTAAAATGCACTTTGCCAAACAATGTTTATTTGCCGTGCAGTACAAGGTGATAGTTTTATGTAATTCCCACAAAAAATGGGCTTATTCTTAAAAGAACAACAATCTAAAACAAATCAAAAACACTTTAAATATCTAATATGAAAATTAAACTCAAAACATTATTCTTAGCGGTTAGCTCTGTAATTTTGGTAGGATTAGGATCCCAAGGATATTCTGCTACTCAAGTTGACACTAATACTGCCGCCAAAAGCGATACTACACGAAGTATCGCACCGTACTTCACTCCGGGCACAACAAAAAAAATGACTCCGGATGCTAAAGGTTTTATTCAACGTTGGTTATTACTAGAACCGATTAATAAACCAAATCGTGGTAATACTGTATTTACTGACAGTTATTTGAGAACAAATTTCTCGACCGAGTATTTCCAAAACCAGTTTACAGTTCTTCCAAAAAATGGAGAAAAGGTAAAAGTTGGTGAGCAGGAATTAACCTGGCATGCACTGGAAAGCTCAATTTACAACGTCAAACTGTACCGCTTCGCCTATGGACTAAGAAAACAGGTTTACGGCGTCATCTTTTGGGCAGTAACCGTAGTTAACTGCCCAAAAGAAATGAAAAATGTAAG
Organism: uncultured Paludibacter sp.; assembly: GCA_963664445.2. Taxonomy (GTDB): domain Bacteria; phylum Bacteroidota; class Bacteroidia; order Bacteroidales; family Paludibacteraceae; genus Paludibacter. The sequence goes on along the minus strand of CAXXUM010000005.1, from coordinate 572,126 downwards.
ATTGGCAGTAGGCTCAAATTCAGCATCAATGTGGTGGCTAAATGGAAAGGAAGCCTTGTTACTCTCAGGTGATAGACGCATGGTAGTTGACGATTGTGTCTCGACCCGACTAACACTCAATAAAGGAAAGAATATCATCCGCGGAGCTGTAATCAATGGCCCCGGAATGAGTGATTTTTGTGTACGCTTTCTGGATGAAAGAGGTCAGCCAATAAAAAATATCACTATTAGTTATGAATAAAATTAGTTATCTTATTTAATATCTTGGTTACACAGAAATTGAAATTATTATGAAAAGAATCAAAATAGTAGGCGTAACAGCCTTGTTGTCTGCATTGTTAACTGGAACAGCAATAGCACAAGTCGGAAAACCATTTATCCATGATCCATCAACGATCATGGAATGTGATGGAAAGTATTATACATTTGGTACAGGTGGTGGCGGATTAATATCCCAAGACGGTTGGACATGGAATAGTGGTGCAGTAAGACCCGGTGGAGGAGCTGCTCCGGATGCAATAAAAATTGGTGACAGATACCTTGTTGTATATGGTTCAACAGGAGGTGGTTTGAACGGTGGACATAGTGGTAAAATACTTACAATGTGGAATAAAACGCTTGACCCAAAGTCTCCCGATTTTAAATTTACTGATGCTATTGTAGTTACCGCGTCCGATGGTATTGAAGATTGTGATGCCATTGATCCCGGACTTCTTTTAGATCCAACTGATGGAAGATTGTGGATGTCATACGGTACTTATTTTGGTTTTATTCGCCTTGTTGAACTTGATCCTAAAACAGGGAAACGTGTAGAAGGTAATAAGGCAATAAATATAGCTATTGATTGTGAAGCAACCGATCTGATGTATCGTGATGGATGGTATTATCTTTTGGGTACACACGGCACTTGCTGTGATGGAGCAAATTCAACCTATAATATCGTGGTTGGTCGTTCCAAAAAAGTAACCGGCCCTTACCTTGATAATATGGGAAGAGAAATGATAGAAGGTGGTGGTAAGATGGTAGTGGCTGCCGGTGGAAGAGTTACCGGACCAGGACATTTTGGCCGTTTTATCATTGGTGATGGAATTGAAAAAATGTCCTGCCATTATGAAGCGGATTTAGATCAAAGCGGACGTAGCGTATTAGCGATTCGTCCATTACTCTGGAAAAATGGATGGCCTGTTGCCGGCGATAATTTCAAAGAAGGAACCTATAAAATTGAATCCGAGCGAAGAGGATATGCCTTAGAATTAGTAGTTGATTTTACAAGAATGGCAGGTGGAATGCGCGGATTTAACCGAAACAATGATGAACCGATCAAACCTGTTGCATCTCAAGAATTAGCTGATGTAATTAAAACCTGGCCAACCGGAAATATTGGTGTAAGAATAGGCGATTACTTGTTCCGTCCACATCAAAAATGGACAATTACAGCTGTTCCCGAAGCAGAAGGTTATATCGGCGGACCGTATTATAAAATTGTAATCGCCGGAACAGATCGTGCATTAGCAGCAACCCCTGAGGGCGAGGTAGTGACAGTTCCAGCATTTACCGGCGCGCCTGAACAACTGTGGCGAATCGATCAATTGACCGATGCAACCTATAGAATAATGCCTAAAGTAGTTCCAGATTCAAATGAGAAGTTAGTGCTTGTATCTTCAGGAGATAGTACACCGACACTTGCAAAGTTTGATATGAATAGTGACAATTCCAAATGGAATTTTAAGGCGTACTAATATATTCTTTATGGAGAGGGTGTTCAAAAAAATTGAACACCTTTTAACCGTTAAAAAAGTTTTCAGTTTACCATATTTAAAATATCAATGCGAATCAGGAGTAGAGGCTCTTCAATGCACTAATGAGAATAAAAGAAAAAGCTCAACACATTGATTACTTATTCATTTGTTTGGCAAAATGGCAATTGCTTTCATTTATCCAGTCTTTTAAACACTGATTCATATTAATAAATAAAAACAATTCATACCTATTTAGAAATGAAAAAATATTTAGCAATAATTTTTGTCGCAATTGTATCAGTTAACGCTATTTGGGCCGAGAATCCTATTGTTCAGACGCATTTTGGTCCCGATCCTGCACCAATGGTTTATAATGGAACACTTTACGCCTATGTTGGCGACGACATTCCTGGTTACGATTTCTACTACATGACTAAATGGCATGTACTATCCACTACAGATATGGTAAACTGGACAGACCATGGAAGTCCTATTTCGTTAGAATCGTTCAAATGGGCACGCGACCGTGCGTGGGCTGCTCAGTGTATCGAACGTAATGGTAAGTTTTACTGGTATATGTGTGCTCAAAGCGATAAAAACGACATGGCTATTGGCGTGGCTGTATCTGATTCACCAACAGGACCATTCAAGGATGCACTTGGAAAACCCTTGATTATTAACGGCAGTTGGTCCAATATTGACCCAACTGTATCGATTGATGATGACGGGCAGGCTTACCTTTATTGGGGGAACGGAAGCCTGTTTTACGTAAAGCTGAATAAAGACATGATTTCTTATTCAGGTGATATTGTTACTGTACCTATCTCAGTTGAATCTTTCGGAGGAGTAAGGGGAAACAAAAGTGTTGAAAATCCCAACAAGGACATGTATGTTGAGGGCCCGTGGTTTTATAAAAGGGGAAATGGCTATTACATGATGTTTGCAGGAATGGGAAAAGGAGGAGAAAGCCTCTCGTATTCAACAAGTAACAGTCCGGTAGGTCCATGGAAATATCAGGGGAAAATTATGGAGAATCAAAAAACCAATAGCTTTACCAATCATGGTGGAATTATTGATTATAAAGGGAACTCATATCTTTTCTACCATACAGGACTATTACCTGGAGGAGGAAGTTATGGACGAGCTGCTTGTGTGGAGCAATTCACGTATAACTCTGACGGAACAATTCCGCCGGTTTCCTGCTCTAAAGAAGGACCTAAACCGATAGGGGAAATAAATCCATACAAGCGTGTTGAAGCAGAAACAATGGCATGGTCGCAAAAATGTTCCATATCTCAAAATGCGAAAAATGGAGTATATGTTTCAAGTACCCGCTTGAAAGGTTACACGAAAGTCCGTGAGGTGAATTTTGGGAATCAATCACCAAAATCATTCTCAGCCTCATTGGCAGCCGGAGTTGATGGTGGTATTTTGGAAGTACGACTGGATAGCATCTCGGGCTCAATCATATCGTCGATTCAACTTCCTCGCACAGGTGGATGGCAAGATTTTAAAACTTTTACATCCCCATTAAAGCAGGAAGTTACGGGTAAACATGATATTTACTTTTATTTTAATGGGCAAAATATCACAGCAGGACGGGAATTGTTTAATTTTGATTGGTGGACATTTATTACAAAATAGCAGACATATAATGCTGGAGTTTTAAATACGGAGTTTGTGTACTACTAATATCAAGTCCGTTGTCCCAAAAATCCGATTTAACATTATCTAACACAATTGTACAAGAGAATAAAAGTCTATATGCATACAAAAAAAAATAAATTTATACTGTAATTTTACGTTCTCTTTCAATATTAGGACAATATAAGTTTGGTAACACAAAGATTGGGTTAAAACCAACATATCCGGTATCTCCATAGAATAAATTGTCAAAAAATAAAACACTAAAAATCAGGAATCATTCAATGATTTAAGGTTGATGTAATGAAAAATTACACTTTGTATTCTGCGACGGCAAAACGATTTATTTAATCTTCACTAGTGTTGCATAACAAAAACTTCACAACAAAACAGATAGACTAAAAACAATAAAAATCATGAACTCAAAGAATCATAAAATTTTATTACTTGTATGCGGCTTAATATGTGCTTTCACTGTTTTCGCACAGCAAAAAAAGAATTATCACACATGGGCAACAACTCCACCCTTAGGTTGGAATAGTTGGGATTGCTTTGGAACAACTGTGACCGAACAACAAGTTAAGGAACAAGCCGATGCAATGGCAAAGTACCTTCTGCCAAGTGGATACAAATATCTAACAGTTGATATTCAATGGTACGAACCTGAGGCTAAAGGGCATGCATATGATCCGAAGGCTGTCCTGACCATGGATGAATATGGACGTTTAACTCCCGGCTTGAAAAAGTTCCCATCAGCTACCGATGGTAGAGGATTTAAATCGCTTGCGGACTATGTACATTCTAAAGGGCTAAAATTTGGCATCCATATCATGCGAGGAATTCCTCGTCAAGCTGTTGAAAAAAACACACCTGTTCTCGGCACATCTGCTAAGGCTCAGGATATTGCACTAACCAACTCGCGCTGTGCATGGAATCCTGATATGTACGGTGTTGATGCCACCAAACCCGAAGGTCAGGCCTACTACAATTCAATTGTGCAGATGTATGCCGACTGGGGTGTGGATTTTATAAAGTGTGACGATATTTCGCGCCCTTACGACAAGGTGCAGGAAGCCGAAATTGAAGCGCTTCGCAATGCAATTGATAAAACCGGGCGTCCCATTCTTTTAAGTTTATCGCCGGGTGCAACACCGATATTGGCCGGTGAGCATGTGATGAACCATGCTAATATGTGGCGCATTACCGACGATTTCTGGGACAGATGGGGATTGTTGTTGGCCATGTTCGAACGCCTGGATGTATGGATACCCTACCGTGGTCCCGGACATTTTCCGGATGCCGATATGCTCCCGATTGGAACTATTGAATTCAAACGCCCTACCAATTTCACGAAAAATGAACAATACACGCTTATGAGCCTGTGGGCCATTGGTCGTTCGCCACTTATTTTTGGTGGTGATATGACTAAACTCGATGATTTTACCAAAGAAATGCTCACTAACCCTGAGATGCTGAAAGTGAACCAATTGAGCAAAAACAATCGTCAGGTATCGCGCGATAAAAACCTTATTGTCTGGACAGCCGATGTTCCCAACAGTAAAGATAAATATGTTGCACTTTTTAATGCTCAAAGCAAAGGTGATAATATCGATTTCAACAATGCCAACTACGCAAGTCCGTTAATTGCCGGGAAGGGTAGTTCTCAAAAAGTGGAAGTATCGGTGAAAGATGGAAAGAAGCTCGTTTTATTCGTCAAAGATGGTGGCAATGGTTTCGATTGGGATCACGTGGTTTGGGTTGATCCTGTGCTTCATGGGCCAAAAGGTGACCTGAAACTAACCGATCTAAAATGGATCAGTGCTACTGCTGGTTGGGGCGAAGCTCATGTGAACCGCACCTGTGGCAACGAGCCTATTATAATTAACGATAAACCGGCCGAAGGTATTGGCACACATGGAGAATCGATAATAATTTATGATTTACCCGAAGGTTACGAAACCTTTACAGCCACCGGAGTTGTCACTCAAGAAAAGGGTTCGGTTGTTTTTGGTGTCCTTATAAGCAAAGGCTTAATTGATTTTCCCGAAAACGCTAAGATAAAAGTCAATTTCGAAACTATTGGCATAAAAGGCAAAGTCAAAGTGCGCGACTTATGGAGTCACAAAGACCTTGGCATTTTCAACGGAAATTTCAGTCGTGAATTACCACAACATGGAGCTGCTCTCTATCGGATCAGTCCTTTGCGTTAATACGATAGAACATTGAAATATAAAAAATATAACATAATAAATAAACACGCAAAATGCAATTGAACAAAAATACACCTATGGAAGCCTGGAAATCGATTGGTAAAATAACTCTGATATTCACCATATTGACAGTTTCATGTTTCTATTCTCAAAAATTAAGCGCTCAGAATGTCAACGTTGCAAATAATGGGGATGTGTATAAAGATTTTAAGACTGAATTCATCTGGGAAGCGAAGGTGAAGATTGCCAATATGATTAATGTAGGTGAAAGCAAACGTGGTGTTGTAAGAGTTATTCCGATTACGGGCGGAACATTTGCTGGTACTAAAATAAAAGGTGAAGTTTTATCTGGCGGAGAAGACAGTCAATTAGTTCGCCCCGATGGAGATACAGAACTGAATGCCCGTTATCTTCTGAAAACCGATGACGGTTATGTTATCCAGGTCACTAATAAGGCATTGATTCATACCGATTCAAAAACGAAGACTTTTTATTGTAAATCTGTTCTCGATTTAGAAGCACCAACCAATAGTCCTTACGATTATCTCAATCATGCTATCTTTATTGGTACTTTAAAAATGCCCGAGTTGAAACCGGGGGAAGAGCCGTATGTAGTGATTGGAGTCTATAAGTTACTGTAAGACTTATTTACTAATGATTAATGAATTTGATTTAGAAATGTATGTAGTTTGAAAAATATAAAACAATAATTATATAAATCATTTATGAAAAAACTCAATTTAATGCTGTCACTGCTGTTGGTTCTATCCATTGGCAGTCAGGCACAATCGTATCAGAGAACCAATTTGGGTATCAAAACCAAGATCAACTCTACGGATGTTGAGATTCAGTTCTACGGACCTTCCGCAGTACGAGTGTTGAAATCACCGGTAGGAAAACCCTTTACAAAAGAAAGTTTGACGGTAGTAAAAAAACCACAAGCTACCAAGGTGGCCATTAGCCAGCAAGGAGATGTTATTTCGTTGAAAAGTGATAAGCTAAAAGTGGATGTGGATATAAAAACAGGCAAAATAGCTTACTCTACTCCCACCGGAGCAAAACTTTTGAGTGAAAAAGAATCTGGTTCGACCTTTTCAGCCTTCGATGATGCAGGATCAAAAACTTATACCATTAACCAGTCGTTTACGCTCGACAAAGACGAGGCTATTTACGGACTTGGTCAACAACAACGTGGCAAATTATCGTTGCGTAACACAAAACTCCACATGGTTCAGGGCAATACCGACGACTATGTTCCTTTCCTTGTTTCTACAAAAGGTTACGGATTATTTTGGGATAATTATTCCCCAACTGAATTTGAAGATAAGCCAGAAAGCACCTCATTCCGATCGGATGTTGGCGATTGTATCGATTATTACTTTATGCTTGGTGGAAATATTGATGGCTCGATTGCCGGTATGCGCGAACTTACGGGACAAGCCCCAATGTTCCCATTGTGGACTTTCGGTTATTGGCAAAGTAAAGAACGCTACAAAACCCAAAACGAATTGGTGGGTGTAGTAAGTAAATATCGCGACCTGGGCGTGCCACTCGATGGTATCATCCAGGATTGGCAATATTGGGGTAATAATTACCTGTGGAATGCTATGGAATTTCTTAATTCTGATTTCCCGAACCCAAAGAAATTGGTGGATGATATTCACAACATGAATGCGCATTTAATTATTTCCATTTGGTCTTCATTTGGCCCTCAAACAAAGCAATTTCGCGAAATGCAACCGAAGGGTATGCTTCTGAACTTTGGTACATGGCCACAATCTGGATTGGATAGTTGGCCACCAAACCGCGAATATCCATCAGGTGTTCAACCTTATGATCCGTATAACCCCGAAGCTCGCGATATTTACTGGAGATACCTGAACAAAGGTCTTTTCTCGTTGGGAATTGATGGTTGGTGGATGGATTCTTCCGAACCAGATCATTTGGATTTCAAACCTTCCGATTTCGATTTAAAAACATATCTTGGTTCGTTCCGTAAGGTTCGCAACGCTTTCCCATTGATGACAGTTGGCGGTGTTGGAGAACACCAACGTGCGGCAAGTTCCGATAAACGTGTATTTATCCTTACCCGATCAGCTTTTGCCGGACAGCAACGCTATGGATCCATGACTTGGTCAGGTGATGTGAATTCTTCGTGGCAATCGTTACGCAACCAAATACCGGCGGGGTTGAATTTTTCGATGAGTGCTATTCCTTATTGGAATACTGACATTGGCGGTTTCTTTGCAGGTGCGTATAACAGAGGTTGGAATGATGGTTCAGGAGCAAAAAATCCATCTTTTCAGGAATTGTACGTTCGCTGGCTTCAGTTTGGTGCGTTTACTCCGATGATGCGTTCTCATGGTACTGACATTCCGAGAGAAATATATAATTTTGGGAAAAAAGGTGAAACAATCTATGATGCAATAGCAAAAACAATTAACTTACGTTATTCACTATTACCCTATATTTACTCTGCTGCATGGGGTATTACCAATAGCCAATCCACTATAATGCGCGCTTTGGTGATGGACTTTAATGATAAGAAGGTTGTTGATATGAACGACGAGTATATGTTTGGTAAATCAATATTAGTTGCGCCTATTGTTAATGCACAATATACCCCTGAAGCTATTGTAAAATCGAACGAACAAACCGGTTGGGATAAAAAAGATGCTAGCAATAATACTAAGGTTGAACCCGTGACATTTGCTCAGGCTAAATCAACAAAAGTATATTTGCCAGAAGGAACAGTTTGGTATGACTTCTGGACAAACGAGAAAATCAATGGCGGTCAGGAAATAGCAAAAGCAACAACAATTGATGAAATTCCTTTATACATTAAATCGGGAAGTATTATTCCATTCGGACCACAAGTGCAGTATGCCACCGAAAAGAAATGGGATAATCTTGAGATTCGTGTTTACCCCGGAGCTAACGGTGAATTCACTTTGTACGAAGACGAAAACGATAATTATAACTACGAAAAAGGAGTATATTCAACTATAAGCTTTACATGGAACGATGCTAAAAGATCATTGATAGTTAATGATCGTAAAGGTTCGTTTCCTGGAATGCTTGCAACTCGCAAATTTAATATTGTAGTCATAGGCGCAGGTCAAAAAATTAACAAAACTATTACTTATAGTGGAAAAAAACTTGTAGTTAAGTTGTAAAATAGTAGTATGGGGCTCCGGATAAAAAAAAAACTTAATAGGTGTTTTGATTGCACTTAGCTTTAGCTTTACGGCTGAAGCTAAGGTGCAAAAACACACCTTTGAGGCAGAAGCTGTCAAACTATTTTCTGGAGCGACAAAATTAGCTGACAAAGAGGCATCCGGCAGTTATTTAGTCAGGTTGGCTAAACCCGGACAAGCTATACAATTTATAAACTTGGAGGCTTGTAGTAAGTTAGCAATTCGTTATGCATCAACAGCTGTTGGTACAATCAGTGTAGCGGTCAATACTCAACCGAGTCGAAAAGTGAACATTCACTCAACAGGTGCTCTCACCGGGTCGTTTCTATATTCAATCATCGACATTACGGTTCCGAATCATGCTTCGCTGACCATAAGTTTAGCAGATAATGATGTAGCTGTAAATATTGACAAAATAATTGTCGGAAATGGCGATTTGGGATTACCTCCCGATAGTTGGAACTTACCACCATTGCCAGTTGCTGCCGGTTCCTATTCTGCCGATTGGAAGGAGTTAAGTCGGATGTATACCGTCCCTGAATGGTGGCGTGAGGCTAAGTTTGGAGCTTGGTCGCATTGGGATCCGCAATCCATGCCCGAGCAGGGCGACTGGTATGCGCGTGGCATGTATATGCAGGGCGACAAACAATATGATTATAATCTCAAAAACTTTGGGCACCCATCGGAATACGGCTATAAGGATATTTGCCATAACTGGGTGATTGACAAATGGAATCCGGAGGAATTAATGAATTTATATGCTGAAATGGGAGCTCGCTATTTTATGGCTATGGGCGTTCATCATGATAACTTCGATTGTTGGAATTCAACTTACCAGCCCTGGAATTCTGTCAAAGTCGGTCCAAAACAAGATATTGTTGGAACTTGGGAAAAGATTGCACGTCGGCATGGTTTGCGCTTTGGTATTGGTTTTCATAACACTCCGGGGCGAACCTGGGGGCAGTTTATGACGGTGCGTTACACAAGCGACAAAACCGGGCCGAAGCAAGGTGTGCCTTATGATGCACTTCAAACCATTCTGGATGGAAAAGGTAAATGGTGGGAAGGCATGGATCCCGTGGATCTTTACGGCCCGAAACACGACAAAAAAGATCCATTGCATTCGCCTTTTGCTAATCAGTTTATGTGGCGCGTAGATGATGCCATCAGCAAGTATCATCCCGATATGATTTACTTTGATGAACATGCAGGGGACTCGCAAATGGATTTGGGTGTGAACATGGGATTGGGCTTTCTCGCTCCGCAACTGATTGCAAACTACTACAATAAATCCATGCAATGGAATCATGGAAAGATGGATGTGGTGATTAACCTCAAAGCCGTTGGTGGTAGATATAATAGTTTTCAAAACAGTCCCCAACTGCTTCCACTTGTTGATCGTTCTTTAGTTAAGAGTACTGAGGCCATCATTGAATCGGAGATTACACCCTATTCTTTCCAAACCGAAACCAGTATTGCTGAATGGCACTACCTGACCGGTCAAAAATACAAGGATGCGAAAGAAGTAGTTGAACTATTGATGCAGAATGTGTCGCGCAACGGCACTATGTTGCTCAATATCACTCAACATGGACGAGGCGACCTTGATCAGGAAGTGATTCGGATCTGTAAAGACATTGGCGCTTGGCTGAAAATCAGCGGAGAAGCAGTGTATGGCTCACGTCCTTTTGAAGTTTTTGGTGATAATGGCGTGCTATATACACGTAACCAGGGCAATGTTTATGCTACGCTTCTGAATTGGGACGGCAACCCTGTCAATCTTTCTGCACTTCATACCGGAGGTGTAACCTTGGGCAAAGTATCTAAAGTTGAAATATTGGGTTCTGACCGTCCTTTGAAATTTAGTCAAGATGATAAAGGTTTGACAATTAAGCCGGAAGAGCCCCTACAAATGTTGTCCGGAATCACCGATCAGTCCTTGGCTTCGAAATGCCGTGTTTTGCGTATTACGCACGACAAAGGCTGGTTTAATGACGATGACCCCGGTGTAAAAGCTCCCGGATGGCTACGTAAATCCAATCTGGGCACCGGCGATTTCAATAACGACCTTACTAGCAGCGATACGGCCGGCGATAGTTGGACTTGTTCATTCACCGGTAACAATATCTCTGTCATTGCCCCAAAAGAAGCAGGAGCAGGAAAAATTGAAGTTCTTATAGATGGCAAAACTCATGCAACAGCAGATTTGTCAACTATCGGAACACGCCAGCCACAGCAAGTAGTCTGCGAAATTTCAGGCCTAACTTCGGGTGAACATACCATTACTATTATCAATATTGGTTCCGGGCCGGTAGCTGTGGATGCCTTGATGCTACGATAATAACAGGATGGAGATAAAATTGAATACTATGTTGAAATATTTGAAACTTTTGAAACTTTTGCCAATAATGTTTGTGCTTTTAGTAGCCTGTATTACAAATCTAAAAGCACAGCAAATTACACAAGGCAAACAACTTTTCGATAGTAATTGGAAGTTTTTTTTGGGTGATCCTACGGGTGTAAACACTGTAGATTTTAACGATAAAAATTGGCGAAACCTCGATTTACCGCATGATTGGAGCATCGAAGGGACATTAGATGCGAAGGATCCGACGGGAAACGATGGAGGATATTTTCCTGCTGGTGTCGGTTGCTATCGAAAAACGTTTACCCTTCCTGCAGCGGTTAAGGGGAAGCTTGTATCTATCTATTTCGAAGGAGTTTATATGAACGCAGAAGTGTCTATTAACGGAAAATTGCTGGGTATACATCCTTACGGCTATACTTCTTTTAGTTATGACCTAACTCCTTACCTGAAATTAAACGGTAAGAACGTACTTTCAGTTCGGGTGGACAATTCGAAGCAAAAGAATTGCCGCTGGTACAGTGGTTCCGGTATTTACCGACATGTTTGGATGGTTGTTTCCGACCCAATACATGTCGATCAATGGGGTGTAACAGTTACAACTCCCAACGTATCTACTAAAAGGGCAACTGTTATAGTAAAAACCTTGGTGAAAAATGAGACAAGATTAGTTCAGAATGTTAGCCTTAAAACTACACTTTGGGATGCAAATGCAAGTAAAGCAGTTGAAAATCAACAGGTAGTGCAACTTCCTGCCAATAGCGAGAAAGTGCTTGAACAAAGCGTTCAGGTCGATAGCCCTTTGCTTTGGACTCCTGAAAACCCTCATTTATATAAGGCACAAGTTTGTATTAAGAAGAATAAAAAAGTAGTTGACGATATTAAAACAAACTTTGGTATTCGCTCCATAAAATTTACCACCGAAAACGGATTTCAATTGAATGGAAAAACGGTGAAGATCAATGGAGGTTGTGTGCATCACGACAATGGTTGTTTAGGAGCAGCTGCTTTTGATCGTGCCGAAGAACGAAGAGTTCAAATTCTCAAATCAGCAGGGTTTAATGCTATTCGAACTTCGCACAATCCCCCTTCAGAAGCTTTTTTGGATGCATGTGACAGACTTGGAATGCTGGTTATTGATGAAGCTTTTGATGGTTGGAAAGAAAAGAAGAATGATTACGATTATTCGATACTTTTTGATGCATGGTGGCAACGCGACGTAGAAGACATGGTAAGACGTGACCGGAATCATCCTTCAATTATTATGTGGAGTATCGGTAATGAAGTCATCGAGCGAAAGAAACCGGAAGCGGTTGCGATAGCCAAAATGCTTGTGGATTGTGTCCACAAGAATGACCCAACACGTTCTGTAACATCTGCTATGACGACATGGGACAATGATTGGGACATATTCGATCCGCTAATGGCTACACATGATGTTTGCGGGTATAATTATCAGCTACATCGCGCTCCGTCAGATCATGAGAGAGTGCCTTCTAGGGTTATTGTTCAAACCGAATCGTATCCGAGAGATGCTTTTGCCAATTGGAAAATGGTACAAAGTCACAATTATATTCTGGGCGATTTTGTTTGGACAGCACTTGATTATTTAGGCGAGTCGAGTATTGGGCGTTGGTATTATCCTAGCGATAAACCGGGCGAACATTGGGAAGGGGTGTTTTTCCCCTGGCATGGTGCCTATTGTGGCGATGTTGATTTGACTGGATGGCGCAAACCGATTTCGCATTACAGAAACATGCTTTATAATAATAATGAAAAGCTTTATATGGCCGTTCGGGAGCCCAATCCCGCTTCGGGGGAAATAAAAACAACCGGTTGGGCTGTTTGGCCAACATGGGAAAGCTGGACATGGCCGGGATATGAAGGAAAAACACTCGAAGTTGAAGTTTATTCAAAATATCCGAAGGTTCGACTTTATCTGAATCAGAAACTGATAGGCGAACAATCTACAACGGAGGAACAACAATTCAAGGCAACTTTCAATGTGCCTTACACCAATGGCGAGTTAAAAGCAGTTGGAGTAGTGGATAATAAAGAAGTGGAAACAACCATTTTGAAAACTTCGGGTGATGCAGCTAAGATTAAACTAATTGTCGACCGTACGAAAATATCAGCTAATGGACAGGATTTATCTTTTGTCACTATTCAAGTAACAGATAAAGATGGAAATCTACAGCCTAATGCTGAAAATAGATTAGAATTTAAGTTGAGTGGTTCGGGCGTAATTGCCGGCGTGGACAATGCAAATATCAAAGATATAGATCCTTACGTTGCTACTTCGCGGAAAGCCTGGCATGGTCGTGCACTTGTTGTAATTAAAAGCACTAAAATTGCCGGTACGATTAAACTTTCAGTAGGTTCGCATGGTCTAAACAATGTTACAAAGGAAATAATTACGATTAATAAATAATTTAGAAATTATAAAAAATAATATATGAAGAAATACCTTTTATACTTCTGTGTAATAAATTGCATACTTTTAGTAAGCTCAAACCTAAAAGCACAAAACAAGTTGTATCCGAATGAATTTCCATTAGGCGATGTTAAGTTGCTTGATAGTCCATTTAAGCATGCACGAGATCTTAACCTTCAAGTCCTTTTAAAGTATGATGTGGATCGAATGTTGGCGCCTTACCGAAAAGAAGCCGGATTACCCGAAAAGGCCAAAACCTATCCAAACTGGGATGGTCTCGATGGGCATATTGCAGGACATTATCTGACGGCACTAGCATTGAATTATGCATCAACCGGCAATGCAGAATGTAAAAAACGTATGGAATATATGCTTTCCGAAATAAAACTTTGTCAGGATGCCAATGCAGTAAATAATGCAGCATGGGGTGTTGGTTATGCAGGTGGATTTCCCAATAGTGCGAAATTATGGGGTACATTTAAAAAAGGAGATTTCAATGCCTATAATTCGGCATGGTCGCCTTTTTACAACTTACATAAGATGTATGCAGGACTTCGCGATGCCTGGGTTTATTGCGGTTACGATAATGCAAAAGTAATGTTTTTAAAATTCTGCGATTGGGGAATCACCATGACTTCCACTTTTACAGAAGATCAAATGCAATCAATTCTTAACGTGGAATATGGGGGAATGGATGAGATTTATGCCGATGCTTACCAGATGACAGGTGATAAAAAATACATGACAGCTGCAAAACGCTACTCACACAGGCAAATTCTTGATCCGTTGTCACAAGGAGTTGACAACCTGGACAATAAACACGCAAACACACAAATACCAAAAATCGTTGGTTTCGAAAGAATTGCAGAACTCAGTCATGATCCGAAATATGGTAAAGCCGGTAGTTTCTTTTGGGAAACGGTTACAACAAATCGTTCGCTGGCTTTTGGTGGAAATAGTAGGCGAGAACATTTCCCAAATCCCGAATCTTGTACTGATTTTGTGAATGATGTGGATGGACCGGAAACATGTAATTCGAACAACATGTTGAAATTAACAGAAGATTTATTTAGAGTGCATCCTGTTGCTAAATATGCCGATTATTATGAAAGAACAATATACAACCATATTCTTTCAAGTCAACATCCCGAACATGGAGGATATGTGTATTTTACTTCCGCTCGCCCACGTCATTACAGAATATACTCTGCTCCCAATGAAGCTATGTGGTGCTGTGTAGGTACCGGTATGGAAAATCACGGCAAATACAATCAATTTATTTATACTCATTCAAATGATTCGTTGTTTTTAAATCTTTTTATTGCTTCTGAACTCAATTGGAAAGAAAAGAAGATTAAATTCAAACAAGAAACTACGCTTCCTTACGAGGAACAAACCAAACTTACCGTAACCGAAGGGGGCGCAAAGTTTAAATTATTGGTTCGTTACCCGGCTTGGGTGAGTGATGGCGCTTTAAAGATTTCGGTGAACAGTAAAAATTTTGCTTTCACAGCTCATCCATCTTCATTTGTTTGCATCGACAGAGTGTGGAAAAAAGGCGATGTAGTGGAAATCAAACTTCCAATGCATAACTCCATTGAATATCTGCCTAACGTGTCTCAATATATTGCATTTATGCACGGACCGATTTTGCTTGGTGCCAAAACAGGAACAGAAGATTTAAGAGGGTTGATTGCCAATGACAGTCGCTTCGGACAATATCCGGGCGGACAAAAACTACCTATCGACAAAGCTCCTATTTTAGTTGATGACAATATTCAGAAAATTGCCGACAAGCTGATGCCGGTTCAAAACAAACCGTTGAATTTTACGCTCAACGTCAAAATGGTCCATCCTATTGATCAGATAACGTTAGAACCGTTTTATAAAATTCATGATGCAAGATACATGATGTACTGGATGGCTCTTACCAATTCGGGTTATAAATCGTACACGGATTCCATTTCGAATATCGAAAAGGAGAAAATGGAACTTCAAAAACGCACCACTGATGCTGTTGCGCCCGGCGAACAACAACCAGAAGTTGATCACGCCATGGAGAGGCAATACTCTTCAACGGGTAATAATATGAATGAATTTTGGCGCGAAGCTCGCGACAGTGGATTCTTTAGCTATAAACTTGGAACGAATAAAGAGACCGGTTTAAGCTTGTTGGTTCGTTATTGGGGTGCCGAAAATGGAAACAGATCTTTCGATATTTATATCGACGATCAAAAACTGATAACCGAAAACATTTCCGGCAAATGGAAACAAAACAGATTCCAAAATATCGAGTATCCTATTCCCGCTACCATGCTTACCGGAAAAGAATTTGTCCGCGTGAAATTTCAGGCAACCACAGGAAATACTGCAGGTAAGGTCTATAATGTAAGATTAGTAAGAACCTACAAATAAACAAACCATGAGAAAAATTTCAGGAATAATTTTAACTATTTCTATAACGCTTTTTGGCTTGAGTGCCCAAAATAAAAAAGCGCAAACAAAATCGAGTGCTGAACCCTATTTGTTGCCACCGTTTCCTTCGGTGCCTGCAATATTGCCTCAAGACAGTGTTGCAATGGGTGACTGGAAATCGTTTCCCGAAATGAAGTTGAATATTCCCATCGCATCCGGGCCGTTTGAACCGACATGGGAATCTATCGAGAAAAATTATCCGGGTGAACCGGCATGGCTTCGTGAAGCGAAGTTTGGTATCTGGGTTCACTTTGGACCGCAAGCGGCAGGTGAAAGTGGCGACTGGTATGCACGAAAGCTTTACACAGAAGGTACTACTGCCTATAAAAATCACCTCAAGAAATACGGCCATCCATCCGAGTCCGGGTACAAGGAAGTACTTCGCGATTGGAATCCGACAAAGCTTGACCCGGCTGCGCTTACAAAAATCTATCAAGCTGCAGGTGCTCGTTTCTTGATGATTCAAGGCGTACACCACGATAATTATGATATGTGGAACTCTAAGTATCAACCTTGGAATTCTGTAAATATCGGACCAAAACGCGATTTGTTAGGCGAATGGGCGAAAGCTTGTCGTGCTAACGGGATGCATTACGGCGTAACCTTTCACCACGAATACACCTGGTGGTGGTGGCAAACCGCTTTTGGCAGTGATAGAGATGGAGCAAAAAAAGGTGTTCCTTACGATGGTAATCTAACGCTCGCCGATGGCAAAGGTAAATGGTGGGAAGGATATGATCCTCGGTTGCTTTACGGCATTAATCTGCGCGAATACAAAGGTGTGACTGCGGCTGCCTACTCTCCATGGTCGCCTCCACCTGCAGGCATATTCACCAATCATCTGGATTATGCAAAGTGGTATACAACAAAGTGGGCGTTAAGAATGATGGATGTAGTAGAACATTATGATCCGGACTTTATTTATACCGATGGTACTGTACAAGGACCTTTTACAGGGAATGGAACCGGCACAGGTATCAAAGACGATGCCATGCAAACGGTCATTGCCGATTATTACAATCGGACACTCAAAAATCGCGGTACTGTAAATACTTTCAGCATTGTAAAATTCCGCAACAAAACGAATGGCACAGTAAACACCGAGGAATTTGGTGTTCCGGCAAATATCAAAACCGACCAACCCTGGATTGCCGAAGCACCGGTGGGTGACTGGTTTTATGCGCCGGACTTTACCTACGATTCAGGAATGATGATACGCTACATTGTTGAAGCCATTGCACGCGATGGCAATGCAGCACTGTGCATTTCTATTCTACCTGATGGTTCGTTGGATGAAGGCAGCATGAATATGTTGAAAAAAGTTGGCACTTGGATGAAGCGTAACGGAGAAGCTGTTTACGGAAGTCATGCGTGGAAGATTCCCGGCGAAGGTGAGCAAATCAACGGCAAGTTGAAAATGCTTCCCGGTGGCTCTTTGAATCGTAAACACGCTGAATTTAAATTCGATGCTCAGGATATTCGTTTTACTGTTGGCAAGAATGGTGCACTTTATGCATTTTGCATGAACGTACCAACACCCGGAATGCAGTTGAAAATCAAATCGCTTGGCACAGATGCAAAACACTTTAACAAACCTATTAAAGATGTAAAACTACTTGGATATGCTGGCAAACTGCAATGGAAAATGGAAGCTGATGGTTTGGCTATAACATATCCTGAGAAAATGCCTTTCGCAACTTCTGTAGTGTTTAAGGTTGATTGATATTTTCTGAATAAAGAATAAGTGATTTTTTACAATAAATAAGTAACCTTTTATAGGAATAAAGTTGTGGTCTATATACCACAATTTTATTCCATAATTTATGAAAACAAAATCAATATGAAATTAAAATACCTATTACTAATTAGTTTTTTTCCTCTTCTTTGCCAGGGGCAGATGGTAAAAAGCTTTAAACAATTACCCGACAAGGTAAATATTACTTTTTCGGATGGAACACTTAGTATTTCTCCTTTGTCCGACAATAGCGTTAGAATAAAATTCTACAAGGTATCAGAAGGAAATTTACCTGAACTGGTTTTTACATCTGGTGCTACGGCTCCAGCGTTTCAGGTTGCCGATTCACCTACCAAACTTGAAATAAAAACTGCAAAAATCAGAGTATTGCTTGATAAGCAAACCGGTAAGTTGTCGTATGCTGACAATGCCGGCAAGGTCTTTTTGAGCGAAAAAGAAGGGGCGCGAAAACTTTCATCTGACTCTATTCAGGGCGAACCTTGTTTTGCTGTTGAGCAGAGTTTTGAGTCACCCTCTGATGAGTCTATTTTCGGCTTGGGACAATTTCAGGACGGACAATATAACCTGAAAAACGTAGCCCGCCGGTTGACACAGGTAAATACACAAATTGCCATTCCTTTTATTTATTCAAGTAAAGGCTATGGTTTGCTGTGGCATCAGTATGGACTAACAGATTTTAATCCGGCCAATAACTTTATTACTCTTGAACAGCAACAATCAGCCACTGGAAACAACCAAATGGCTGAAGTTACTACTACTTCAGGTACTCAAAAAGTATCTCAAAACCAATCGCTTTATCAAGGCAAGTTTAATGTAGCGACAGATGGTGAATATTCTATTTTCCTCGACCTGGGCGATATGGGTAATCGTCAATATGTGGTTATAGACGGAAAACCGTGTATGGATCAAAGTAATATGTGGCTCCCCCCTACTGCCGGAACATTGGTGAATCTGAAAGCAGGTGAACATCAAGTGCAGGTACTTTGCAAATCGAACAATACGCCTAAATTGTCGTGGAGACTGAGTGATAACTCAACAACATTTCGTTCGCCTGTTGCTAAGGCACTCGATTATGTTGTGTTTTACGGCCCATCGGCCGACGATCTAATTGCTACCTACCGCAATCTTTCGGGTAATGCACCCATGTTCCCCAAATGGGCGTATGGATTCTGGCAATGCCGCGAACGATATACTTCGGGCACACATTTGGTGGAGACAATTAAGGAATTTCGCAAAAGAAATCTTCCTGTCGACGTAATTGTGCAAGATTGGCAATACTGGGGCAGCAGAGGCTGGGGTGTTCCGCAATTCGATGAGAAGGATTACCCAAATCCTTCCGGCTTTATAAAAGAATTACACGATTTGAATGCACATTTCAATATCTCTATTTGGTCGAATCCTGATAAAAATTCAACAATTGGTAAAGAGTATGTGGCTAAAAATCGCTTTATCCCGAACACTAAATGGTTGGATTATTTCAACCCCGAAACCAGAAAAGAATACTGGAATACATTGAAGGTAAATATGTATGATAATGGTGTCGACTCTTGGTGGATGGATGCTGTCGAACCTGAAAATGATGCTTTGAAAGGTGAAAAAACCTACCTTGGAGCAGGTGATTTTTACCGTCTTACTTATCCATTGATGGTAAGTCAGGCTGTTTCTGAGGGTCAACGTGCAAGCTCCTCCGACAAACGGGTTTGCATCCTCACCCGTTCAGCTTTCTCTGGTCAACAACGCTATGGAGTCATTAACTGGTCGGGCGATATCGGTGGAACATGGGATACATACAGACGCCAAATTGTGTCTGGCTTAAACTTTACTATCACCGGTTTGCCATATTGGACTACCGATATAGGTGGTTTTTTCCGTCCCGGACGTTCGCAATATACCGACGAGAAATATCAGGATTTATTAACCCGTTGGTATCAATGGGGTGCTATGAGCCCAATTTTCCGTATGCATGGTTACCAAACTGAGACAGAACCCTGGAAATACGGACAAAAAGTAGAGGATAATATGCGTAAGATGCTCAATCTACGTTATCGATTGCTTCCATACATTTATTCAGAAGCTTGGCAAGTTACAAAAAATGGCTCAACCATGATGCGCCCCATGGTAATGGATTTCAACGGTGATACTGCTGCGGTAAATCGTCAATTTCAGTATATGTTTGGAAAATCGATACTCGTAGCACCCGTTACCGAACCCGGTACAACAGAGTGGAATGTCTATTTACCAAAAGCTGACGGTTGGTTTGATTTCTGGACAGGAAAACATTTCGCAGGAGGGCAAACGGTAAAAACAGATGCTCCATTGGATAGGATTCCTTTGTTTGTGAAGGCCGGTTCAATACTTCCAATGGGTAAAATAATTCAATCCAGCTCCGAAAAATCGGACACACTTGAAATTCGTGTATATAAAGGAGCCGATGCCAAATTCGATTTATACGAAGATGAAGGTGATAATTACAACTACGAGAAAGGTAACTATTCAATTATTTCGTTCAAGTGGAATGAAAAACGCCAAACATTGACGATTGGAGATAAACAGGGTAATTATCAGGGTGACTTAAAGAAACGTATTTTCAATATTGTTTTGGTAACTGAAAACAAAGGTTTTGGAACGAATACGAACTCAACAGGCCAGAAAATTTTGTATGTTGGGAGACAGGTTAATAGAAAATTACAATAAAAAAATATCACTCTGACGAATGAAATAGAATAACCAAATTTAAATTCACCGGAGTATACTTTAAATGCTAAGTAATAAATAGTGTTCTTATTCAACACCTATTTTATGCTCTGCAAATTAAGCAAAAAGAGGGTGTCTAAAAAGAAAAAAGAACGCAAATTACGCAAAAACCGCAAATCGACACAAAATATAAATTTCTGATATATTTGTATTTATAAAAATGAGATTTGCGAAAATTTGTGCTATTTGCGTAATTTGCGTTCAAAAAAACACTTATTGGACACCCTCTTCGTTCATCATTGTATCCTCATGTTGAGTAATTTTAAATTCAATACCCTCTTTTATATTGCCAGGGAATGTCAGTTTCCAGATTCAATTCACGTGCGGCATTTATAGCAAAATGTGGATTGCGCAAATACTCCCTGGCTACAACAACTACATCTGCTCCCCCATCGACAATAATTTGGTTGGCCTGTTCCGCATTGGTTATCATTCCTACAGTTCCGGTCAGGATACCTGCTTGCCCTTTGATGGCGGTTGCAAACGGAAGTTGGTAACCGGGGTGAACCAACGATTTATCGACATGCGCAAATCCACCACCCGAAGCCGTAATAAAATCCACCCCGTTTTCAGCAAGCATACCGGACAGTTTCAGACTGTCTTCCATAGTCCACGCTTCCGGCGTATCCAGATAGTCGACAGCAGAAATTCGGACGAGCAGTGGCATTGTTTCTGGAATTACTTCCCGCACCGCCTGAACAGTCTCGATCAAAAACCGGATTCTGTTTTCGAAACTGCCACCATATTCATCATTCCGTTGATTGATAACCGCCGAATAGAACTGATGAAACAAATAACCATGACCGGCATGCAATTCTATGGTGTCGAAGCCGGCTTCTACCGCCCGTTTAGCCGCTTCTACAAAGTCAGTCTTAATCTGTTGAATCTCTGCAACTGATAATTCTTCCGGAACAACACCGCTCATCATAGTAGCTGAGGAGCTTTTGGTGATCCAGCCACCATTTTCTACGGTCAACGGTTTAAAACCTTCATTGGGGTGCGTATGACTCCCCTTCCCTCCCGAATGCCAAAGCTGTACGGCAATAGCCGAACCTTGTTCCTGCACAAACTGCACGATGGGTTTCCACGCCTCTACCTGTTCGGCATTCCACAACCCAACATCAGCGAGTGTGTTCATTCCTTCGGGCGAAACAGCCGTACATTCGGTAATGATTAATCCGGCACCACCTATAGCGCGACTGCCCAGATGTACCAAATGCCAATTGGTGGGTTTGCCATCTACGGCGCAATATTGCTGCATGGGTGATAATGCGATTCTGTTTTTAATTGTCAGACTACGGATAGTCAGGGGCGAAAATAAATTACTTGTGCTCATATCTTTATTATTTAAAATGTTCGTTGTTGAATTTTTATAAAACAGATTTTTCTTTTACTTCGTTCGGTGTACTCCATTTAAAATAACCTCTGAGGTTGGTTATCAAAAACACAGTATTTCCAACAGCGATAGCATAACTTTTTAGTAGCGTAACTCCAATAAGTATCCAGAGAATGTTGGCAGCAAGGAAGGCAATAAAGCCCCATTTCACACGATTTCCAAGTTTAATAACAGCAATAATGCTTAATAGTATCGACAACCAGTCGAGCCCATAGTATTTAAAAAGTAGTTCCATATCATTTTTAGTTTGAATTAATGATACAAAGGTACAGTGCTCAAACCTTGCGGGTCCGGCACTATTTACTGCTATTCGGGTAAAATTTACTGAAAGGCTTATTTTTGGTCTTTAAAATCGGACGGAGAAACGCCCGTGGCTGCTTTAAAGTACTTGGCAAAATAGGATGGATCGTCAAAAAGCAGAAAGTAGGCTACTTCCGAAACTGTGAGTCGGGTATTGCGAAGCAAGGATTTTGCTTCAAGAATGGTGCGCTCTTTTATAATTTGGGTAGGTGTTTTGCCGGTCTCTTTTTTTACCGTATCGCTCAGGTAGTTGGCGCTTACGTTTAGTTGAGCGGCAAAATCGGACACGGTTAGCAACTTGTCGGCATGTTGCGAAGCTATTTCGAAGAAATGCTTTTCCAGCAGGTCGTCGAAAAGTTTCGACAGTGTAGCCGGCTTATCGGTTTCCGGTACCGCAGCATGTTGTTCGGCATACCATTTACGGGCGTTAAGCAACACCAACGACATATAATGGTAAATGTATTTCAACTTATCGGTTTCGGCGCCGGTATAGTAAGCATGCATCTCTTCCAGTAACGGAATCAAATCTGCCAGTTGCTCCTTGTTCAGTTGAAGCTGCACATTGGCATCCAGTTTGAAGAATGGATATTCCGTGTAAATAGAACTACCCGAGAACAAGCGGATAAATTCCTCCGAAAATACAAACACATAGCCTTTCCAGGGTTTGATCTTTTTATAGTACCGCAACTGCTGTGGCGACATAAAATAGAAAGAGCCCGGCTTCATACTGTATTCCCGCATGCCTATTTTGTAGGTCGCTTCGCCATCAGTGAGCAACGACACCGAAAAAGTATTGGTACGAAACAGCTGCGTTTCCTCCGAATGTGTTTCGGGAGCATCTTCGTGGCGATGGATATGAAAAAGGTTGGACTGCGGCGCAACCGTTTTCAACGCTTTCAGAAAAGCGCTTATATCCTTAAAATAGGAGATAGCATCACTTGCGTCCATATACCTTAATCTGTTTCTCTATTGCAAATATACTATTTATTTCGTGGCGAAAGAAGGGAGCTAAAAGGCAGTTTCAACTAAATGCGATATAGCTTGTCCAAAATTATCGGGTCAGATAAAAGCGTGTGTTATGGGTTGTATATTTTTCCTACGAATTCCAAGTTCCTTGTCGTTTTATTAATACCCATTTATTGTTTTCCTTTCTAAAAAACATAATGTCACCATAATAGCCACTATGTAAAGTCATAATTGCAAATGTTTTGTTGCGATTAAATATCGGTCTAGAATAAACTTCACAGAAATTATGACCATATTTTGCTTTCATTTTCTTACGACATCTGTTTAATACTTTTTTGATTGAGTCTATTGGCGTGTTGTTAGGCACATAATAGATTTCTTTTAGTTCTTTTGTCGAGATACACTTAATATTACACATTTTCTTTTCATTCCAGTAATATGGCTCGCTAGTCATTTGACTGAATAGAAATAATAGATCTGACTTGTCAATAAATTCTTTGTAGTCCTCTGTCAAAGTCTCAAAATCTAAATCTACATTTGTAAAAGTCACTTGTTGAATCAGAGTTTTGTCACTGTCAGGTAATGATTTTGCTGTTGTCGGAAAAATTGTTTGTCTGAGTAAATCGTATATGTCCTTGTTAGTTATAATTGAGTCTGCTATCTTATGGTACTTTCTCAATATATCTAATGTGTCAAGTGAAAAACTCTCAAGTTGGTAAATGTCTTCACACCGATATTCCCAAGAATGTTTTGGACCTCCAAGTTGTAACTCATAATTTCGTTGTATTTCTTCAATATACTTTGAAGTGAAAGGTTCAAAGTCGTTAGTCTTGTCCGAGCCATTCTGTTTCTTTCCTGTACAACCTATCAGAATCAGAATCAAGAATAATATTGTCGAGTAATGTCTCATTTTCTTTTTTTTATATAACCCATAACGACCGAGGCAATGGGCATTTGGCGGTTTGCGGGAGCATTCGCTGTCCGTCGGCTGACGGACAAAGTGAATGCGGGAGCAAAACTGCCGGAATGCACGTCAGCCAGCCAATGAACGCGTGTGTTAAGTGTAGTTATTTTTTTATTTTCTGTTCTCTGGTTTTAATTGTCAAAACGTGTTTTTTGTAATAATAATCTGAGATATAATAACCGTCTCTAAATTTAATATAACGAGCCGATTTAGTTATAAATCCATCTTTTGAGTATTCATAAATTGTAGAGCTGGGGAAAGGAAACTCAATCGTCAAATCTCTTACAAGTCTATTGTTGTTATCATATTCACCAAACCATTCACTTGCTGAATTCTCACAATGCTTAACACCAGGTTTATTCTTAATGTAAATATGACAAATATTCCCTTTTGTATCATATTCATAGATTTCTATTATCTCGCTGTTTTCTACAGATTTCTTGAATCCATTTGGATAATAACTGATTTTCCAAGTGCCACAGAATAATAACTTATTTCTACCGTCATATTTATATTTAGCTGTACCTGCTATAGCTCCTTCAGCAGATAGAAATAATGGCTTCCCATTTCTGTCAAAACGGTAAATGTAGTTTGTTCCAAAATCCCAAGTGGTATATTTTTCATATGTCATGTATCCTAAGCTGTCATATTTTTCGACATAAGATTCAATATCTTTTACTTCGTATATCTTTTTTGCATTTATTATTTCTTTTGGTATTGAGTGTAATAATAATCTATGTCCAACATCTATGTCTTCAAATGCGAGTGAGTTATATTTATTCTTTTGATTTTCTAATGACTTGTCAATAAAATTTGTGTCCATTTTCTGAAATGAAAAACTATGTTCAGAAAAGTCGACTTTTATGCCTGTTTGTCTTATACAAGAGCCCAATAGTAAGCAATATACAAATCCTATAGTTATTACAAAGATTCTCTTTTTTCTATTCTTTTTCTTCTCCATTGTTAGTTTTGATTGAAAATTCATGACAAATCTCAATGGTTTTAAAATTCATTTTAATCGAACAAGTCGGTACTGCATTTTTTTTCTATAATTACACCTAACGACCGAGGCTATGGGCATTTGTCCGTCAGCTGAAGGACAAAGTCAATGCGGGAGCAAAGCCTGCTAAATGCTCGTCAACCAGCCAATGAACGAGGCATGTGCCATGGGCTGCCTTTTTCGTTTTAAAGTGAGTCGGTCAACTTCAGAATTGCTCTCTTTACATCTGGGAAATCGGTGCAAACTCTAGGATCCATAATATTTCCTCCAAATCCATTTTCTTCTGTCGAAGCAGTTTCGCTAACTTTTATGAGTTGATCTTTTAGTTCTCTGGGTTTAAATTCAGAAAGAGTCCAAATACACAATACTTGAACGAAATTGCTTCTTGTCGTGTCACTTATAACTTTCAATAATTCTTGCTTACATTCATCTGTATTATATGAAATTAATGCTCTAGCACCAGAAACTTGATTATGAAAGTTTGACGTGTCATTAAGAAATGGTATAATCTTAGAATAAAGTCCTGTCAATCGAAGGTGGTAAGCACATTCTAATGCAACGTGTTGAGAGAAAAAAGTATTTATTTCAGATTCTTTGAAACCAGCAGGTTTCAAAGAAAGATACTTATTTACATATTCATTTATAAATTGATTGTCATAAGGCTTGTTATGATACTTATTGAAAATGGCAGTCATAGTCTTTTCGTAAGTATCAGCGGGAACAAGAGCTTGGTGATAACTATGTCTATAGGTCGCATATACATTTCCATTAACAACTACATTAAAACCTGTCGTTGGAGTTGCAATGCAATAATTGCCTTTATCGTTCTTTTTGATAAATATATAGCATTCAGTCATGTCTTCGAAGTTAAATTCAGCACCATGTCCACCTGAACTACTGCAAAGTTCTAATAAATAAAAATCAGTAATTTTTATTTTCCCTGTTAGTTCTTGTCCGCCTAAAGATTTAATGATTTCAATAGATGCTCCCTCTTTTCTGTCAAAGGAATTTATTTTAGCTAAAACAAAAAAGTCCGCTTCTTTTATTACTTTGTCTTGCCACGGTTCGTTCCATGTTGTTGCAAATGTTGTTGTCGAGAAAAAAGCAATTGCAAATAATAAGATTGTTCTTAGTTTCTTCATATTTTTATTTTTTTAAGGTTGCCCATAACGACTGAGGCTATGGGCATTTGTCCGCCAGCTGACGGACAAAGTGAATGCGGGCTTGCCTGCGGCAGGCAGGAACAAAACTGCCGGAATGCACGCCAGCCATCCAATGAACATAGATACTATGATTAAATCCAAATATAATTGTACTTATTTTTGAAAAACTTTATATATTTGCATCGCACAGAAAGAAGACTTCAGTCGATACTTTGTACCGAATGGTCTATCTAGCGAAGCGGGGCCGAGCTCCGCTTCTTTTGTTTTCGGCTCTTCGAGCCGGCACAGAAAGAAAGAGCTTAGTCTCCTCTTTACCCGATGTCTATCAATGTGCGTTCCAGTTGTATTCCAGGTTATAGGCTTCATTTTTCTTCCAAAGCACAAATATAAGTACAAGTAGTTTACGCATACCTGCGACAACCCCTTTTCTTTTTATTGTCGGATTGCGTTCAATCACTCTTTGATACAAGGCCTTAATATGCTCATTATAACTGGTAGCGGACAAAGCCGGCATATACAAACTCTCCCGGATACGTGAATTCCCTTTCTTTGAAATCCTTGTTTTACCTTTAAAAAGCCCCGATTGTCGTTCGGCAATATCTAACCCTGCATAACTAACTACCTGACGTATATTGTTGAACTGAGCAAAACCATTGGTTTCGCACAAAACAGTGACGATAGTAAGTAACCTCAGACCTTTAATCGTTTCTATATTTTTAACCCTCTGGCTAAACTCCTTATCTTCTTCTGTTATACGGACAATCTCATTTTCAATTATTTGAATATTCTTCTCTAAGAATTCTATTTGTTGTTCTTTTAGTTGCAACACTACGTCAAGCGTACTATGAGCATGTTTCAAAGCATGAACCTGACATTTGGAACGTACCATATCTTTCTTCAACGATAATCGTTCTCGGCACAAATCACGCAGGTTCTTCATCTGTGGCATCATTGGTTGCCACCATTCTAACTGGCGTTCCAGTCCGTACTGGGCTATCATTTGAGCATCAGCCTTGTCTGTCTTGGTTTTAATGTTCAGACTTTTAGCAAAATGCTTCATCTTGTTGGCCAAAACAACCGACACTTTCTGATCGTTTGAATACAAGAAATGCGTAAGATCCTCATGATAAACTCCTGTTGTCTCCATTACAAAAATAGGAGAGGAGACTTTTCGTAATGTCCATTTCAAGAAATCGTCAAATCCCTTAAAGCTATTCTGAAAACTGTGAGTAGCCTTTATAACCACTCTTTCACTCACTAATTGCTTAATGCACACTTCAAAACTGTCCTTGGAAATGTCTATTCCAACACTCGACTTTAATTCTTTCATATACAAAAAAGTTGTTTATGGTCAGAATTATTCCCTTTCATTCGCCTACCCTCGTAATTAATATACTGAATACAAACTCACTTGTTTGTTTCTTAGATACTTATTCAGGCTCAAAAAAGGAAAAACAAAGGGCGCAAAATCTATGTTTCGATATACAATTCTGTTATCAGGCGTGTGTTGCTATTCCCTTTGCTAATTCTTCCTGGTTTGCTTGCAAATATCTCAATTTTTTGTCAATTTGAAATATAATGCAAACATACGAGGCGTGTGTTATGTGTAGTTTTTTTATCTTTCAATTTTTCTCATTTGAATTGTGTCTGATTCATTTTGAAATCCAATCAATTTGTTTTCATGTATTTGCAGAGTAACTGAATCTGCTGTCAAAATCCAGTCATGATTTATTTGTTTACATTTTCCGTATAAGAAACCTGAAGAAGAATTAGGTCCTGTACTATAAGTAATATCAAATTCGTTTGTGTTTTTCCATCTATTTAATGAATAAGTCTTGCCTGATTTTACAAATTTCCAACTTTCTAATTCTTTGTTTAAATGTTTGTCAATTCCTTTTAAAAACAGATAATACATTAATATTGAAGCTATAATCGAATTGATTAAAAACAATTTTCCATATTCTTTTCGCTTGAAGACAA
This sequence comes from uncultured Paludibacter sp., assembly GCA_963664445.2. GTDB lineage: Bacteria > Bacteroidota > Bacteroidia > Bacteroidales > Paludibacteraceae > Paludibacter. Next base: position 543,783 of record CAXXUM010000005.1, on the reverse strand, counting down.
ACAATATACCTGCAATAATGATATTTACAATAAATGCTAATGGGACAAATATAATTATTCCAATCGTAACACTTGGGTCAGGATTAATTTTATAAACTGTAAGCCAAATTAATCCAAAGTCAATGACAGTCAGTCCTAGTATTTTTAAAAAATTATTCATATTGTTTGTCAGTATATTATACCCGAATATATCCTATTTTTTGTCACAAAACACGCTGTTCTGTATGTCGCTATTTGTTTTTTTAAAATTACACATAACGACCGAGGCTATGGGCATTTGGCGGTTTGCGGGAGCATTCGCTGTCGTGAAACTACGAAGTGAATGCGGGAGCAAAACCGCCGGAATGCACGTCAGCCAGCCAATGCACATAGGCGGGTGTTACCAGCAGGCGTTTTTTCGTTGTCATTTCGCCGTCACAATACTTCTGAGATGTTTCTGAAATGATGATACAGAACCTAAATTTTCAGGAATATATGTGTTCATGTAAAAACGCGAAAATACCTCAAAAGGGGTTAATGCGTAATTATCTTCTTTTGTGTGCTCATAGTATCCCAAAAGCACTTTGAAAAAGTCTAAATGTTTTTTGTTGAAGTAATCTTCGTGTATCTCGAAATAGTTCAGATTTATAAATGTTACATCATTTACAACAATGTTTTTAAGACCTGAACTATCAATCACATTTTTGAATTTTTCTTTAAAATACTTGTTTACACCTTCTATACCAAATGTACTATCTGTATAAACAATAATAGGGTGTATTTCTAAGCCACAATTGGGTATTGAATTGTCAAATGAAACTGAATTGTCATCAATGTCTTTTATAGCGTTGAGCAACTGTGTTATACCTTTAGGTTTGTTTGCTTGGTTTGCTAAAAACTTTTTTTCAAGTTCGGCAAATAATTTTTCCTTGTCTGCACTGTTTTTTACTGAAGCATTTAATAAGACATCTTTAAATTCTATCAAATAAATTTTATTTGATTCTCTCAAATAAGCATCGCATAATTCCTCTTTTTTAGAATTGACACAAGAAGCACCATAAAATCTTTCAAAATGAGGAAAGCAATTATCCAAAACCATTGGTAAGTATATTTCCTCTGTGAAATTTTTTCCTTTTTCAGAAAGAAATTCTCCTTTAATACCTCTGCTTTTTAGGAAAGTGTTGAAAGAGAATATTTGTGCTTTATAGAATTGATCAAGTAAAAAATTCACACTTAAAATAAAATATTGGAATTGATTTAATTTGTAAAGAAACTTGTTTCTTAAAGTTCCAAAACTTTCATCTTCTTTGTAATCGATCATTTCTGAGTTTATACAAAGCGTTTCAATGTACGCTAAATCAACTTCATAGTTAATGGAATATTGTTGAAGGTTTGCTAATTGATTACGTCTTTCTAAATCATTGCCTATGTTTATCTCAGTAAAAAGAACCATTAAATTCTTAAACAACCGCAAATACCCATTAACATTTTTTGATTCGTAGTATTCCAAAACCAAATCTTTGTATTTATGGTCGTTTTCTAAATACTTAAAGAATGCAATTCCTCTTGTTACCTGATTACTAAAATCAGTTGATGAAGTGTAGTCTTTTTGATATATGAAATTTGGCATCGTAACATCTTCGATCTTATCTGCTTCATATGCTTTTTTAATAGTATCTTCCTCTATTTGAATTTTATTGTTTGCAATTCCATTAATAATGAGGTATGCGTCAAATACTTTTTTCGCTTCATCTCCTGTTAAATCTCGCGATGGTAGACCATTGAATGTTTTAAAAATCAAACCGTAAAATAGTAGATTGGAATAGTTCCAAAACATTATTGGTTCAAATCCTTTTTCTGACTGCATTTTTACTTGAGAAACCCACGTTTGTTGAATTGCTGTGTCGCATTTGTCTAACAAACTACTAACAAGCATGAATTGTACTTTGCCTGTATGCTCATTATTGTCGTACAAATAAAGATTCACACAAAATCCTGAAAGATAATTCAATAAAGTAACCGAAGGAATATCTCGAATTAATTCTTCGGCATCTTCAATGGTCTTGTCAAGTCCATAATACTCTTTGTAGTCAAGTAATAAAAATATTCTAACTCTTGTGTCCATATGGTTCGATTCTTTTATTTTTTTTACGCTTGCTGGTAACACCTAAATATACACAGTTAGGTATATTTCACTTATATCTATTGCTATTTACTGGGTATATTTCGCATTTATAGGGATTGTGTCAGTTATTTTTTGCCCCACAAATATACAAGAAACATTTAACCTAATATCCATTTCTTTGCATTATTTTTTAGGAAATACAAAAAGCAGCGCTGCACGTGCGTTCAGCGCTGCGATTCAAAGACTTTGTGTTGAATCCAATCCCTTTTCTTCTTCAAGGCGTTTTATGGATGCATATAATAACCTGACATGTTACACACTCCTTCAGCGTTTTAATAATAATATTCACATTAAAACATCCCCTCTCCCACCTCCCAAATAACATTTATATTTTTTTAAGGGTTTGTGATTTCGTGTGCATATTGGGCTCAAATCCTTTATTTATCGGATTTCGCGAAAGGGGACGATTTGAGGTTTCAACCCGAAGCTAAAATATAGCTATTTCACATAAAAAATAAAGTTATATATTTGCATTAACGATTTCAAATCGCATACAAGAGAAAGCACTGTTTTGTAGTTTTATATTGTGGACTTAATTAAAAACAATAATAACTTTTAAAACAATGTGTGTATGAGTAAAATTTCAGAAAGTGGTCATAGTAAAAACGTTGCCAACTGGGAGCAACTGACCACAACAGTACTAAGCTTCGGGTCGGCTTATAATCCTTCCCGAAAAGAGATTCAGATTCCAATGGTACAGCAAATTGGAGTCGATGCCAAACTGGCAATGGGCGTAGTAAACGTGACGAAAGCAGAGTATAAAAATGCTTCGGCTGCACGTGCTGACGCTTTCGAACCGGTGGGACCGCTGGTAACCCGCTGCATGGATGCCATAAAATCTACCTCCACCATTTACCGTGTGGACGACAATGCTAAAACCATTGCACGAAAAATCCGTGGACGCAGAGCCAAAACAAAAAAAGCAGTAGACCCGATGGCGCTGACTACTGATGGAAAGTTGGAAAAGGAGATTTCAACTTCGCAAATGAGCTACGACAATCAACTGGCAAATTTCGACGAACTGATTAGCTATTTCGAATCGGTACCCGAGTATGCACCTAACGAACCGGAGCTTAAAACAGCTAACCTGCGTGTCTTTTGGAACGATCTGAAAGCTAAAAACGACCGTGCCATTGCTGCCACTATCAACTTTGGGCATGCACGAGCCAAACGAAACGAAATTCTGTATACTCCGATTACAGGCATGGTTGATCTGTCGGTTGACGTAAAAACTTATGTTCGCTCCGTCTATGGGATAAAAAGTCCGGAATACAAATCGCTTACAAAACTGAGTTTTAGGTCTATCCCTAAATCAACAGCACTAAGTAGCGATTTACCTATTACCAGTTCCGAGCCTCAGGTGTTGACCTAGAGTTACACTATCACTATCAAAATTTTAAATGACCGCAGTTCCATGATAGGCAACTGCGGTCTTATTTGTATATTGGGTCTGCTGAAAAACTCAACTGTTTTATTGGTTCGGTGCTCTGCACCTTTGGCAATCTATTAAATCAACTATTTCTACCAATGGTTTGCTGCTATGCAGCTAATTTTAAGGTGCAGAGCACCGTACTATTTGTAGAAATAATTTTCCACCAAAAACAAAGGTGCAGAGCACCGAACCATTGACGCAAACTATTTTATCTTTTTCACTGTTTTCTCCCGCACTCATCACTATAAACATTGCCAGAACAGTCTTATTATTACTGCAGTAATTGTTTTATTTGCAGACCCTATATACTCCAACGTGCGATAGGATATGGTTGTCATGCAATATGGTTTGGATGTGATGCGATATGGAATGGTTGTCATGCGATATTAGATGGTTGCCGTGCGATATTGCTTGGATGTGATGCGATATGGGATGGTAGTCGTGCGATATTGCTTGGTTGTGATGCAATACGGGATGGTTGTCATGCGATATTGAATGGTTGTGATGCAATACGGGATGGTTGTCATGCGATATTGAATGGTTGTGATGCGATGTCATAACTGCATAGCAAAATCAGGGTACTGCCCGACAACTTGTGTAAATGGTTTTATTCAACAAAGACTATATGACCAAAAATTTTATCGCTCATTGAGTATAACTGAAGAGCTGCCGTGTTACAAAAAAGGCTGAATGCATCTAGTGCACTCAGCCTTATATTGTTTTATCCGAGCAACTTATCAGAATAAGTTCGGTTTCATTTTCTTCGCATTTTCCAGCGATATCAAGTCAGGTTTCTTGGTTTGTTTATGACGCAACACTTCGTATTCTGCGGCAATTCCGGCCTTATACTCCACTTGATTTTTGGCACTCATCAACTGCGCCACCACATGCGTATTGACGGATGCATCTTTTACGTGAATCACGGCTCCACTGTAGTTGGGGGCGATTTTCACGGCTGTATGTATCTTCGATGTCGTTGCGCCACCAATCAGGATCGGTATTTTCAGTCCGGCTTTCTCCATTTCGGCAGCCACTATGGTCATTTCTTCCAGCGAAGGGGTAATCAGACCGCTCAGACCTACAATGTCTACCTTTTCTTCTATCGCTCTGCGAATAATCGTTTCGGTAGGTGTCATCACGCCCAGGTCAATCACTTCGAAGTTATTACAAGCCAATACCACGGCCACAATGTTTTTACCAATATCGTGCACATCGCCTTTCACGGTAGCAATCAGAAACTTGCCTGCCGATGAACTTTGTCCGGGCACTTTCTCTGCTTCGATAACGGGTTGCAAAATAGCCACGGCTTTTTTCATGGTGCGTGCTGTTTTTACCACCTGAGGTAAAAACATTTTTCCATCACCAAACAAATCACCTACGATATTCATTCCACCCATCAGCGGTTTCTCGATAATCTCAATAGCAGAATCGTACACTTTCAAGGCTTCGGCCAAATCTTCTTCCAAAAACTCGCTGATACCTTTTATCAATGCATATTCCAGTCGACCTTGCAAAGGGCGTGAACGCCATTCATCCGCTACTTCTTCTTTTACTCCCGTAGCCTGATTTTTTATCTTCTCGGCCAGAACGATCATGCGCTCGGTAGCATCCGGTCGGCGGTTGAGTACCACATCTTCTACATGCTCCAACAATTCAGGTTCAATGTCCTGATAAATCTGTAACATACCTGCATTTACGATACCCATGTCCATGCCTTCTTTGATGGCATAATACAAGAATACGCTGTGAATAGCTTCACGAACGGTATCATTTCCTCTAAACGAGAAGGACAGATTACTTACACCGCCACTAATCTTGGCGTAAGGTAAGTTATTCTTAATCCAACGGGTAGCGTTTAAAAAGTCAACACCATAATTATTATGCTCCTCGATACCGGTGGCTATGGCAAGAATATTAGGGTCGAAAATAATGTCTTGGGGTGGAAAACCTACTTTATCGACTAATAAATGATAAGCCCGGGTACAGATCTCCGTCTTGCGCTCAAAACTATCGGCCTGCCCTTTTTCATCAAAAGCCATCACCACGGCAGCAGCTCCATACGCACGAATTTTACGTGCTTTAGCAAGAAAGTCATCCTCGCCTTCTTTTAAACTGATAGAGTTGACAACACACTTGCCTTGCAAACATTTCAGTCCTGCTTCAATAACTTCCCATTTAGAAGAGTCTATCATGATAGGCACACGCGTGATTTCCGGTTCGGAAGCCACATAATGTAGAAAAGTAACCATCTCCTCTTTCGACTCCAACATGGCATCATCCATGTTGATGTCAATGATCTGAGCACCATCCTCTACTTGTTTACGTGCTATCCCCAACGCTTCTTCGTATTTCTTTTCGTTTATCAAACGAAGGAATTTACGAGAACCGGCGACGTTGCAACGCTCACCAATGTTGACGAATAAGGACCTCACCCCCGACCCCTCTCCTTGAGGAGAGGGGAGAGAAGCATCTGTATCATTCTGATTCGATTGGTTATACGATGGTAGATTATTAAGTTGCTCTTTTATTTGTTTTGCAACTTTATATGGATTCTCTAGCACTTCTTCATTTGTGAAACGCATAACAAAGAATCCACTATTGTTCAAAACTTCTGTTCTGAATGTATCGTGCTCTTTTTGTTCTTTTGTTTGATGAATTCCTCCATCAACTTCAATTATAACTCTTTTCTCGATACAAATAAAGTCGGCAATATATCCATTCACAATATGTTGACGACGAATCTTATAATCAATTTTTCTGTTGCGAATACATTCCCATAAAACATCTTCGGCTTTGGTAGGTAGATGTCGCATTTCTTTTGCTTTATCAATCAACAAATTCCAAGATATAGGATCAGTTGTGAAATTAGCATGCTCAGTCCCCCTCTCCTTGAGGAGAGGGGTTAGGGGTGAGGTGATTTCGAGATGCTCCAACCCGGATAATATCAGGCTGTTGCTTTGTCCCTTTACTTTTCTGACTTCTGCTCCCTCAATTAATTCACCATAAGCAGCAATATGAGCCGGTGAAGTACCACAGCATCCACCAATGATATTTACCAGTTTTTCATCAAAATACTCTTTTACCTGTGCAGCCATCATTTCAGGCGACTCATCGTATTCGCCAAACTGATTGGGTAAACCGGCATTGGGATATGCACTTACAAACCATGATGAATGAGCGCAAATTTCTTGCAGGTAGGGTTTTAAATCATGCGCGCCAAACGAACAATTCAGACCTATCGACAGCAAATTAGCATGACCGATAGAAGCCAGAAAGGCACGAATAGTTTGACCGGAAAGTGTACGTCCGCTCTTATCGGCAACGGTTGCTGAGAGCATAATCTCCACTCGTTTGTCCAGCTCGGCCATGGCTTCTTCGGCAGCAAAAATAGCCGCTTTCGCATTCAATGTATCGAAAATAGTCTCAATCAAAAGTGCGTCAACGCCACCTTCAATCAATGCCAGAATTTGTTCTTTGTATGCCACCACCAAATCGTCGAAACTAACCGCACGAAAAGCAGGGTTATTTACGTCGGGCGACATAGAGGCGGTTTTGTTGGTAGGGCCAACAGCACCAGCCACAAAGCGCGGTTTAGCCGGATTTTTTGCCGTAAATTCATCCGCAGCCTGACGAGCCAATCGCGCACCTGCCAGATTTATTTCGCGCACCAGCGATCCCATGCCATAGTCGTCCATCGAAATGGTTTGAGCGTTGAAGGTATTGGTTTCAATAATATCGGCTCCAGCCTCCAGGTACTCCGAATGGATTGCTTTGATAATATCGGGCTGAGTCAACACCAACAAGTCGTTATTTCCTTTCACAAGGCTATTCCATTGCGCAAATCGCTCACCACGGTAATCCGCTTCGGCGAGTTTATAGCGTTGTATCATTGTTCCCATCGCTCCGTCGAGGACTAAAATGCGATGTTCAAGTTCAGTTCTTAGTTTCATTCTTCATTATTTTGAGGTGCAAAGATAACTATATTCAATTTGTAATTCATAATTCATAATCCATAATTTGGTGTTTTGTGCAGATTATTAGCACATTTAGCCTAAATTTTGTGTCTGCAATGATGTTCAAATACAAAAAACGCTGTAGAAAATTTCCACAGCGTTTTAATTATGCATTATGCATTAATAATTATGCATTAATAAGTCCTTTTCCCGTCATTTCTTTAGGTTGTGGAATACCTAAAATCTGACAAATAGAAGGAGCAACGTCTGCTAAAATACCGTTTTCTACTTTTGCATTTTTGTTTTCGGTCACATAAATAAATGGAACCGGATTCAACGAGTGTGCTGTGTTTGCTGAACCGTCAGCATTTTCGGCAAAGTCGGCATTACCGTGGTCGGCAATGATAATTACTTCGTAGTCGTTTGCTTTAGCAGCTTCTACCACTTCTTTCACACAATTATCAACCGTAACAACCGCCTTTTGAATGGCTTCATAAATGCCGGTGTGTCCCACCATATCGCCATTGGCAAAATTAAGAGCTATGAAATCAAATTTCTTGGTATTCAACGCAGCCACTAATTTGTCGGCTACTTCGGGAGCGCTCATTTCAGGTTGAAGATCGTAAGTTGCTACTTTTGGAGAAGCTACCAGGATACGTTCTTCACCGTCGAATTCACTTTCGCGACCACCAGAGAAGAAGAAAGTTACGTGAGCAAATTTTTCTGTTTCGGCAATACGCAATTGTTTCAATCCTAATGAAGAAACATATTCGCCTAATGTATTTTGAACATTGTCTTTGTCAAACATAATGTGCAATCCTTTGTAGCTCGAATCGTAAGGAGTCATACAGTAATATTCTAATGGAATAGTATGCATTCCTTCTTCCGGCATGTCTGTTTGAGTCAGAACGACTGTTAGTTCTTTTGCACGGTCATTGCGGTAGTTGAAGAAAATAACCACATCACCGGCTTCGATGGTTGCCAATGGTTTGCCTGCAGCATCAACGGCTACGATTGGATTTACAAATTCATCGGTTACACCTGCATCGTAGGACGCTTGCATGGCAGCAACCAGGTCGGTAGCTGTTTCGCCCACTCCGTTAACCAACAAATCGTACGATTTCTTTACACGGTCCCAACGTTTGTCACGATCCATTGCATAATAACGACCAACGACAGAAGCTATTTTTGTATCTGTTGCCGCAGTATGAGCTACCAGTTGTTCGATAAACCCTTTTCCGCTGCGTGGATCGGTATCACGACCATCCATAAAACAATGAACGAATGCATCAGAAATACCGTATTCTTTAGCAATATCAAGCAATTTGAACAAATGATCCAACGAACTGTGAACACCACCGTCAGAAACCAACCCTAAGAAGTGAATTTTCTTTTTATTGTCGCGGGCATACGAGTATGCGCTGATAACTTCCGGATTTTGAAGAATGCTGTTATCACGACAAGCAATATTGATTTTCACCAAATCCTGATAAACCACACGACCTGCACCAATATTCAAGTGACCCACTTCCGAGTTACCCATTTGACCATCAGGAAGTCCTACATCTTCGCCTGCAGCTAACAATTGTGAATTAGGATAATTTGCTACCAACGAATCAATGTAAGGAGTTGGTGTGCTATAGATAACATTTGAGTGAGTTGGTTTTCCAATTCCCCAGCCATCTAGAATCATAAGTAATGCTTTTTTGCTCATATTATTCTGAATTTTATTATTTTTATACGGTAACTAATACATTGCTGTTTCGGGGTGCAAAATTACTTCTTTTTTCGCACATTTTTATTCTGTTAGTATCAATAAATCAGTAAATGTATCAAAAATCGACAAATACTGTTTTTTGAAACCGAAAGATTATCTTTGTAGCCGCAAGAAATGAATTTTCATCCGCATTTCCCCATAAAATTATGTTCACAGTACTATCATTTATGTTTATAGGAATTGCCCTTGGCTATCTGCTGCGAAGTAAAAAAATCCATTTCATACATTGGGTAGTTACAACACTCATTTGGTTGTTATTGTTTTTACTCGGATTAGAGGTAGGTGTCAACGAAACCATTGTACGTCAATTTGGAACACTGGGTTTCGAAGCCTTCCTGCTAGCCGGTGGTGCAACATTGGGAAGTGTTGTTTTTGCATGGATATTATGGTTGGCAGTTCGAAATAAAACGGTTGAAGCATGAAGGGGAGCCTGATTATACTTTCGTTTTTTGCCACGGGCTTACTGCTGGGCATCTTCCGTTGGTTACCTGCCGAAATGTTGCACATGAATTTCAGTTTCTATGTGCTTTGCGCCCTCATGTTCACGGTAGGCATCAGCATTGGCAACGACCCGAATTCATTCAGACAATTCCGCAGTTTGAATCCCCGATTGATTTTCCTTCCATTAATGACAATAGCCGGAACGTTTTTGGGTGTAATGGCAGTGGGTCTTTTCCTTAAAAACCGCAGCATGACGGATTGTTTATCCGTTGGAGCGGGCTTCGGTTATTATTCACTTTCGAGCATTCTTATCACCCAATATAAAGGTGTAGAACTTGGCACCATCGCTCTGTTGTCCAATATTTTTCGCGAAGTAATCACGTTACTTTTAGCGCCTGGGATGGTAAAATACTTCGGTAAACTTTCGCCTATCTCAGCAGGAGGCGCTACCACAATGGACACAACTTTCCCGGTTATCATAAAGAATTCGGGGAAAGATTATGCTATCCTTTCCATCTATCATGGTTTTATTATGGATCTATCCGTGCCGTTTTTAGTTAGCTTTTTTTGTTGTTTGTAGGACTAATAATTCAGTTGCAACAAGTAGACAAGCTGCTCTGAAATTATTTTTTAAGCACAACGTCTGCATTATTTTTCACTTTTTGTTTGCTTTGACCTCAAAAAAATAGTCGATTTATACGGCAACCCCCAAAAATTATTTTGTACTTTTGCAAACAATATGAAATTCGTACGAGTTTTATAGTTTTGAGGCTAAAATTACGACTGAAAATCGAATGCAATTTGAAATTTGTGTCTCGTCAATGCATTGTTAATAGTAATCCAAAAATATTTATAGTATGAAAATTATAATTGTTGGTACTGCTTTCCCTTATCGTGGCGGATTGGCGGCTTATAACGAACGCTTGGCTCGCGAATATGTAAAGCAGGGACATGAGGTGGAAATTCTGACGTTTAAACTTCAATATCCTGCGTTCTTATTTCCTGGAAATACACAATATTCCCAGGAACTGAACCCAAAGGATTTGAAGATTACGCGGGCTATTAATTCTGTAAGCCCTCTTAACTGGCGTAAAGTCGGATTGCAAATCAAGGCAAAAGCGCCTGACAAAGTTATTTTCTGTTACTGGATGGCATTCATGGCTCCATGTTTTGGTACTATCGCTCGCTACGCCCGCTCACCAAAAACGAAAATGATTGGGCTTATTCACAATATGATTCCTCACGAGCCTACCATTTTAGACAAACTATTTCCGAAGTATTTTGTATCTGCCATGGATGGCTTTGTGGCCATGGCAGACTCGGTGGCTGCTGATATCAATAGTTTCGATAAAAGCAACAAACCCAAAGCTGTTTCGCCCCACCCTATCTACGACCACTACGGTGAGAGTCTGACAAAAAAAGAAGCAGCTATGAAGTTGGGACTGTACGAGCAAAAACCATATATCCTCTTTTTTGGTTTTATTCGTTATTACAAAGGGTTGGATTTATTAATTGAAGCGTTCGCCGATGAACGATTACGCGCTTTTCCTGTTAGATTAATTGTGGCCGGTGAGTTTTACGAAAATCCACAACCCTACCTGGAACAAATCATCGATTTAAAACTGGAAGGATTGGTAGAATTGCGCACCGGGTTTATTCCCGACAGTGAGGTTCGTAACTATTTCAGCGTTGCCGATTTAATTGCTCAACCCTATCGTAGTGCCACGCAAAGTGGTGTAAGCCAAATTGCTTACCATTTCGAAAAGCCAATGTTGGTAACCAATGTAGGAGGTTTGGCTTCCACAGTTCCCGATCAAAAAGTGGGTTATGTAGTTGAAGTAGAACCCAAAAACATAGCTGACGCTCTTGTTGATTTTTACGCCAACAACAGAGCCTCAATGATGATTGAAAACATTAAAATTGAAAAACAGAAATTCACATGGTCGCGTATGACCGATGCAATTGACAGTTTATTTAAACAACTTTAAAGGGAAACAAGATTGAGGTGTGTTTGAAAAATACACTGTGTCTTATTTCATGAGATGATCACAGAGAGAATTACATTTAAAATTTAAAACACAAAACTAACCTAATCCCCCTTAAAGCCTGTCTTGCATTCGACGGAGGTTAGGGGTTCTTTTTATATATTATGGCAAATGAAATAGTGGAAACACCGATGATGAAGCAGTTCAACGAAATTAAAGCGATGCATCCGGATGCGATTCTGCTTTTTCGTTGCGGTGATTTTTACGAAACTTTTTCTGCCGATGCCATCAAGGCTTCGCAGGTACTTGGAATTACACTCACAAAACGTGCTAACGGATCCGGAAAAACCATCGAACTGGCCGGTTTTCCACACCATGCACTCGATACTTACTTGCCAAAACTGGTGCGCGCAGGTTTACGCGTGGCCATCTGCGACCAGCTTGAAGATCCTAAACTCACAAAAAAAATTGTAAAACGTGGCGTAACCGAGTTGGTGACTCCCGGGGTTTCGTACAGCGACACCACCCTCAATCACAAAGAGAATAATTTCCTTGCCAGCGTTTATCTGAATAAAAATCGTGTTGGTGTGTCATTTTTAGATATTTCCACCGGCGAGTTTTTGGTTGCTGAAGGAACTGCCGAATACATTGACAAGCTACTGAATAGTTTCGGACCCAAAGAAGTCCTGTTCGACCGCTCTAAACGGAAAGATTTTGAAGCCAACTTTGGAACAAAATTCTTTACCTACGCGCTCGAAGACTGGGCTTTTACACCCGACTCAGCCAATGAACGATTGTTGAAACATTTTGAAACAAAAAATCTGAAAGGATTTGGTGTCGACAATTTGCCCAACGCTGTTGTGGCAGCCGGTGCTATTCTTCATTATCTCGACTTAACACATCACCAACAAACAGGTCACATTACTCAACTTTCGCGCATCGAGGAAGAACGCTATGTTTGGCTGGATAGATTCACCGTTCGTAACCTGGAGTTGTACGGAACAATCAACGAAGGCGGTCGCACCTTGCTGGACGTAATCGACAAAACCATCAGTCCTATGGGAGCCCGCATGCTAAAACGTTGGGTGGCTTTTCCATTGAAAGATGTTAAACCTATCAATGAACGCTTGAGCGTAGTGGAGCATTTCTTCAAAAATCCGGATCTGAAATTATTACTCGAACAAAATGTAAATCTGATTGGCGATTTGGAACGTATCATCTCCAAAGTAGCCGTTGGTCGTATCAATCCGCGTGAAGTGGTGCAACTTAAAATAGCACTTCAAGCCATTGAACCTATCAAACAAGCCGGATCACAATCAGACAACGAAACTTTGCGTAAAATTGCCGACCAACTGAATGCTTGCACCGTCATTTCTAAAAAGATAGATGCAGAGATAAATAACGATCCACCTAACTTTATTCATCGTGGGAGCGTTATTAAATCGGGAGTTGACGCCGATTTGGACGAATTACGCGAACTGGCTTTCTCGGGAAAGGATTTTCTTCAAAAAATACAAGAACGCGAAAGTGCTGCCACAGGTATTCCAAGTTTAAAAATCAGCTTCAACAATGTATTCGGTTATTATATAGAAGTGCGCAATATGCACAAAGACAAAGTGCCCGAAACATGGATTCGCAAACAAACACTGGTAAGTGCCGAGCGCTATATCACGGAAGAATTAAAGATTTACGAAGAAAAGATTCTCGGAGCCGAGGAAAAAATTCTATCGATAGAAACACGTCTGTTCAATGAACTGGTATTGAGTCTGGTCGATTATATCACTGCGATACAGCTCAATTCCAATCTTATCGCGCAGCTCGACTGCTTACTTTCATTTACCAAAGTCTCGGCCGAAAACAAATACGTGCGCCCCGAGGTGACTGATACCAACGTATTGGAAATAAAACAAGGTCGTCATCCGGTTATTGAAAAGCAACTCCCTATTGGCGAGAGTTATATTGCCAACGATGTGTACCTGGATAACGAATCGCAACAGATTATCATTATTACCGGTCCTAACATGTCTGGTAAGTCTGCCCTTCTTCGCCAGACAGCTCTTATTACTCTTATGGCTCAAATCGGCTGTTTTGTCCCGGTAGAAAGTGCAACAATTGGTGTTGTTGATAAAATTTTTACCCGTGTAGGTGCGAGTGATAATATCTCGCAAGGCGAATCGACCTTCATGGTGGAGATGAATGAAGCAGCGAGCATCATGAATAATCTTTCGAACCGAAGTTTGGTACTTTTTGATGAATTAGGCCGTGGCACGAGTACTTATGATGGTATTTCCATTGCCTGGGCTATCGTGGAATATATCCACGAACACCCTAGCTGCAAAGCCAAGACACTTTTTGCCACACACTATCATGAATTGAACGAAATGGAGAAATCCTTTCCGCGCATAAAAAACTACAATGTATCGGTAAAAGAAGTGGATAAAAAAGTCATTTTTCTTCGCAAGCTGGTACGCGGCGGAAGTGAACACAGTTTCGGTATTCATGTGGCTAAAATGGCGGGAATGCCACAAAGCATTGTGAAACGTTCGGAACAAATACTAAAACAACTCGAAACCGACAACCGACAATCGGGGATTTCCAAACCCATTGGCGAAATTGCCGACAACCGTGAAGGTTTCCAGCTCAGTTTCTTTAAACTTGACGATCCTGTATTAGAACAAATACGCGATGAAATAAAAAATCTGGATGTGAATAATCTCACCCCTATTGATGCCTTGAATAAACTGAACGAAGTAAAAAGGATAATTACGGGAAAATAGAGTAGACTGAAGGAAGGAAACTAAATGTCTTTCGGTATAAAATTTCTTTAAATGAAATTATAATATGCGGAATACAATACATCTTAGAAGCTTATTTTTTGTGCTGTTATTGACGTGCAATATCGTTTATGCACAGTCGCAAATCAACATTAGAAACGATACTGTATTGGCAAAACCAAGTGCAGACAGCTTGCTCATTCTCCCCAAACATCCATTCAGGGCCGGAGCTACTATCTTTTCTACAAATGTAGGAGTATGGGCTTTTGATCGGTTCGTGACTAAAGGTGAATTTGCAAAAATCAGCTTGAATTCAATCCGAAGCAATTTAAAAACCGGATTCGTTTGGGATAACGATATGTTTGCCACCAACCTGTTTGCACATCCCTATCATGGCGGGTTGTACTACAATGCTGCTCGTTCCAATGGTATGAGCTTCTGGCAATCCATTCCTTATGCTGCAGGCGGAAGCCTAATGTGGGAAATTGCAATGGAAAACGAGCCTCCTGCCATCAACGATTTTATGGCGACCACACTAGGTGGTACTTGTCTTGGCGAAATGACTTTTCGCATATCTGATTTACTAATCAATGACAGATCAGTTGGCTTTGAACGCTTTGGACGAGAATTATTGCTTACCCTAATCTCCCCCATACGGGGAATAAATCGTATTTTATCTGGAGATTCGAAACGTGTTCGGAATATCCGCGGTAACACCATACCGAAACCACCCACCGTTTTTTATCTAAGTTTGGGACATCGCATTATTGCCGACAATCTTAAACATGCCAATGATATTATCAACTCAGGCTGCTTCGATGCGGCGCTTTACTACGGAGATTCGTTCAGTGAAGATAACGAAAAGCCCTACGATTCTTTTATGTTCAAAGTAGGCGGCAATTTTCTTTCATCACAGCCGGTCATTAATAGAGTCAATGCACTTGGTTTGCTTTACTCGGTCGACCTGCCTACCAAATGGCTCAGAAATCGATTTATATTCGGTATTTTTCAACATTTCAATTATTACGAGTCAAATTCCGTTATCGATAAGGTATCACTTAAACCCTACAAAATATCTGAAGCGGCTTCGGTTGGACCGGGGATATTATACAAGAGAAACCTTACCAAGCATATCGGGCTATATGCATCATTACACCTGAGCGCCATCCTGTTGGGTGGCAGTCAAACCGATCACTACCAATACGACAAGCGAGATTACAACATGGGCAGCGGTTTTAGTAGTAAATTTAGTTGCGACCTTCGGTTTGGATCTAAAGCACACTTGTTTTTTGTATCGGAAGATTATCGTATCTATTCGTGGGTTGGCAATCAAACAGCCGACCCAACCGTCATAAATTCAAATTCGCAAGGGGACATTGGCAATGCCAGCCTTACAGTTGTGCGCGTGGGGTTTAATTATATTATAAAAAAACATTTTCTGATTAGTTCTGAGACAAGCTACAATTATCGACTTAGTCACTACAAATATTATCCTACTGTGGAGCATCATGTGGAAGAAAACAAAATAAGCCTAGGCTATATTTTTTAATATTGTATATTCAAATGAAATAATATGCACATTTGTTTGTTGTTAAACCACAGCGTTTTTATGCACACTCTCAAATAAACTGCGCACAATGTTTTGCATAAAAATGCATTTTTGCATTCCGTAGTGTATGACTATAAATTTTTCGAATTGAAAAGTAATAAAAACGCATTTTTTGGTGGATTAAAGCGAAAAAAATAGTACTTTTGCGCTTCAATTCAAAAAAGATAAAACTATCAAATAAATATAAAAGATTATAGTATGAAGAAGCATAATTTTAGTGCAGGACCATCAATTTTGCCTCGTGAAGTAATTGAAAAAACAGCCGAGGGTGTTTTAGACTTTAATGGTACAGGACTTTCTGTTTTGGAAATCAGTCACCGTTCGAAGGGATTTGAGGCGGTTATGGACGAAGCAGTAGCACTTTTTAAAGAACTCCTAAGCATTCCTGAAGGTTACTCTGTACTTTTTTTAGGTGGTGGTGCTAGTTTGCAATTTTGCATGGTACCTTTCAACTTTTTTGAAAAGAAAGCAGCTTACCTGAACACAGGTGTTTGGGCAGCTAAAGCAATGAAAGAAGCAAAAGGATTTGGTGAAGTTGTTGAAGTAGCTTCTTCAAAAGATGCAAATTACACTTTCATTCCAAAAGATTTTGTCATTCCTACTGATGCTGATTATTTCCACATCACAACAAATAACACCATCTACGGAACCGAATTATTGAAAGATATCGATTCTCCGGTGCCATTAATTGCTGATATGTCATCTGATATTTTCTCTCGTCCAATGGATGTTTCAAAATACGCGTTGATTTACGGTGGTGCACAAAAGAACCTTGCTCCTGCAGGTTTGACTTTTGTAATCGTAAAAGACGAATTGCTTGGTAAAGTATCTCGCTACATTCCTACCATGCTAAACTACAAAACGCATATTGCCGATGGCTCTATGTTCAACACTCCTCCGGTTTTACCTATCTACAGCGCATTACAAACCTTGCGTTTATTGAAAGCAAACGGTGGACTAGTAGAAATGGAAAAGAAAAACATTGCCAAAGCAGAATTACTTTACAATGCCATTGACAATAGCCGCATTTTTGTTGGAACAGCTGCAAAAGAAGACCGTTCACGCATGAATGTATGTTTTGTAATGAAACCTGAATATGCAGCACTAGAAGCTGATTTCTTGAAATTTGCTATAGCTGCAGGTATGGACGGAATCAAAGGACACCGTTCAGTAGGTGGTTTCCGTGCTTCTATTTACAATGCAATGCCAATTGAAAGCGTACAAGCTTTGGTTGATTGCATGAATGAATTCGAAAAACTTCAAAAATAACTGTCGAAGGACAAAGGTCAAAGGTCATAAGACTTTCGACCTTTGACCTTTTGATTTTAGACCCCAAAAATATGAAAGTACTTATTGCTACCGACAAACCGTTTGCCAAAGTGGCTGTTGACGGAATCCGCAAGGAAGTTGAAGCGGCTGGTTTTGAATTAGCTTTGCTCGAAAAATATACCGAAAAACAACAATTGTTGGATGCGGTTGTGGATGCTGATGCTATAATTATTCGCAGCGACATAATCGATGCGGAAGTAATTACCGCAGCTAAACAATTGAAAATAGTAGTACGTGCAGGTGCAGGTTACGATAATGTGGACTTAGATGCAGCTACTGCCGCAGGAGTTTGCGTCATGAACACACCGGGACAAAATGCAAATGCTGTTGCAGAATTGGTAATGGGATTGCTTATTTTTGCCGTTCGTAATTTCTATAACGGAACTTCAGGAACTGAATTGAAAGGCAAAAAGCTAGGTATCCATGCTTACGGCAATGTAGGTCGTAATGTAGCTCGTATTGCAAAAGGTTTCGAAATGGAATTGTTCGCATTTGATGCTTATTGCAGTGCAGAAAATATCAAAGCGGATGGTGTACATCCATTGAGTTCGGTTGAAGAATTATATACAACCTGCGATATCGTATCGGTTCATATCCCTGCCACTGTAGAAACAAAACAATCAATTAACGCTGCTTTGCTTGGCAAAATGCCTAAAGGTGGAATTTTGGTAAACACTGCCCGCAAGGAAGTAATTCACGAAGCTGAACTGGTAGCGTTTATGACAGCCAATCCAACATTCAAGTACGTTACTGATATTGTACCAGGAAACGATGCTGAAATGAAAGAAAAATTTGCTGATCGCTATTTCACCACTCCTAAAAAAATGGGTGCTCAAACCTCAGAAGCGAATATCAATGCAGGAATAGCTGCTGCAAAACAAATTGCCGATTTTATCAAAAACGGAAATGATCGCTTTAAAGTAAACAGATAATCCAATAGGATATATTTATATGCGAAGCGCCTCAAAACAATGTTTTGAGGCGCTTCCTTTTTTAGTTGAAATAGTAGCAGAGTCGTTTAGTTCTGATCTATTTTTATATCTCTTATCATTAACTGAATAGTAGTATTCCCATTAAAATTATTCTCTTCCAGTGTATAACAAATATCCAGTGGATTCAGGGCTTTCAGATGAGCATTGTATTCGTGCATTCTGAAAGCGATGCCATTCATTACATTTTCCGAACTGGTATCAATAAGTTCCAGTTTTAAATGCTCCTGCTCCTTGCCTACCAAACGACTGGTGCCAAAGTCAAGCACTTTCATTGATGCAAATATCGGCTTCATATTTCCGGGTCCAAAGGGTGCAAACTGCTTCAACACACGGAAAAACTTAGGAGTTATATCATTAAACTGCAATACTGCATCAATGTCAATTTGCGGATAAGTCTGTTCTTCAAGAATATTCTCCGACACATACTTTTCAAATCGTTCGGTAAATAAAAGGATATTTTCTTCTTTCATCGACAAACCTGCAGCATACATGTGTCCGCCAAAGGTTTCGAGCAAATCGCGACAAGAATCGATAGCCTTGTAAATATCAAATCCCGGAACAGAGCGAGCCGAACCAGATGCTAATCCATTTGAATTGGCCAATACAATGGTAGGCTTATAAAACTCTTCTGTAAGCCGCGAAGCCACTATCCCAATCACACCCTTATGCCAGTCGGCTTTGTGCACAACAATCGACTTACGGGCTTTATAGCGATCGTCAGAACCTATAAGTGCAATAGCTTCATCAGTGATATATTTATCTAAATCTTTTCTGTCGTTATTGTAATCATTGATCGTATCACTCTTTTCCTTCGCAAAGGTATGATCACCCGAAACGAGCAATTCTACCACTTCCGATGCTTGTTTCATTCGGCCCGAAGCATTGATACGCGGCCCGATTTTGAATACAATATCGCTAATGGTGATTTCCCTGTCGCCCAAACCGCAAACATCCAGAATACCTTTGAGCCCAACGCTCGGATTTGAGTTGATTTGCTTCAATCCGAAAAAGGCCAGAATCCTATTTTCGCCGGTAATCGGAACAATATCGGATGCAATGCTCAAAGCAAGCAAATCGAGCAATGGGGTTAGCTCTACAAAATCAATATTGTTGGTTATGGCAAACGCCTGCATTAATTTAAAGCCCACGCCGCAGCCCGACAGATGTTTGTAGGGATAATTACAATCATCTCTTTTCGGATCAAGTACAGCAACTGCCGGTGGCAAAGTCGCGTCGGGGGTATGGTGGTCGCAAATAATAAAATCAACGCCTTTCTCCGAAGCATATTTTACTTTCTCGATGGCTTTAATACCACAATCGAGTGCAATAATCAATTTAAAATCATTGGCAGCAGCAAAATCAATTCCCTGCACAGAAATACCATATCCCTCGGTATAACGATCAGGGATATAAAAGTCAATGTTAGAATAAAACTGCTTTAGGAATTTATAAACCAACGAAACTGAAGTAGTACCATCTACATCATAATCGCCATAGACGAGAATTTTTTCGTTCTTCTGCATTGCAATAGTCAGTCTATCAACTGCATTTTGCATGTCGGCCATCAAAAACGGATCGTGTAAATCGGACAAGTCGGGACGAAAAAAACTACGCGCATCTTCGAAAGTGAATATGTCGCGTTGTACTAATAACTGTGCAAGTATGGGACTTATACTTAATTCATTGGCTAGTTTTTTTTGTATCTCAATTTGTGGTTCTGTAAGTTTTCTGTAAATCCAGGTGTTTATCATTATGTTATATTTTTTCTACTTCGGGAGAGGCAGTGCGACCTCAAAGAAACAAATTGCTGTAATTCAGACCTCAATAAAAACATCAACTATTCGGTGCAATTCAGTGTTTCAGTGATGTAAAGGTAAAGAAAAGTTTTCGAACTCACAAAATAGCCTTTTCTATATTTCAACTAAAACAAAATGGCCTGCAAGCTGCAAAGAAGCAGTTTAAACAGGAAATTTCGCTAACTTTGCGGGAAGTAAAAATAAAGGATAATTTTCGTTTTTATTCAGTTCAATAAAAACGAAAATTCTTGATTATAATAATGTTTTAGAGAATTTATGCAAGAAGAAATAAAAAAATCATTGGAAGTGCTTCGCAACGGAGGGGTAATTCTTTATCCAACCGATACGGTTTGGGGACTTGGATGTGATGCAACTAACGAGAATGCCGTGAAGCGTATTTTCGAGATAAAGAAACGTGCTGATGCCAAGGCCATGTTGGTATTGGTGGATAATGGCGCAAAAATCCAATCGTATATTGAAGATGTACCTGAGCTGGCGTGGGATTTGATTGAATTTACCGAAAAGCCTCTCACAATTATTTACCCCGGTGCCCGAAATCTGGCTAAGAACCTGATTGCAGAAGACAAATCGGTAGGTATCAGAGTAACAAGCGAACCATTTTCACGAAACCTATGTACGCAGTTTCGCAAACCAATCGTTTCTACCTCGGCCAACGTAAGTGGTGAAAAAACACCGGCAAACTTTAGCGAAATAAGCGAAGAGATTAAGTCGGCAGTAGATTACGTGGTTAATTACCGACAAGACGAACGCTCAAAACCAAAACCGTCTTCTATCATCAAACTTGGGAAAGGTGGTCTTTTTCAAATGATAAGAGAATAATTTTTCAAATGGATAAAAGTAATCTTTCGCTAAAGTATTTTAGCTTTGATATATTCGCTTCTCTAATTGTGTGGGTGTTGTTTGTTGTTTTTCGTAAAGCAATAAATGACATTCCTATCTTTGAGAACCTGAGTATTGTCATTCCTTCCTTCGATTATCTGACAAGCATATTACTTTTTCCATTTTACTGTTCATTTATTCATTATCTCACCGGCTTCTACCGAAACCCGACAAAGAACTCCCGAATAAATGTTTTTACAAACACTTTTGTTTCGGCGTTATTCATTTCCAACTCTGTGTTCCTTGGACTTATGCTACCGCATGGCATTGTATCCTATGAATATTTCTACACCTCAATGCTCGTTCTGTTCGTATTGCTTTTTACGTTTACTTTTTTCTTTCGTTCAGTGGTATTCTCGCAGGTACACCGCTACTTCGCAACAAAAATATGGACAATAAATACGTTGGTAATCGGCACAAACACATTGGCACAAAAAATTGCTGAGGACATCAACGAGCACGCTCACTACAACACATTCACAGGATTCATATCCACCGGAAAACTGCAAACCGACTCATCGGATAAAGTACTCGGTGACATGTCGCAAATAGCTAACATCATCAAGAAATATACTATCCAGGAAGCAATAGTGGTGTTGGACGAAAAGGCCGACGAAAAGCAATTATTCAATATCATAAATCTGCTTTACCAGTTCGACATTGATATTCAATTTACACCACGATTATACGAAATATTGATTGGTAGTGCGAAAATATCACACATGGGAACTATCCCGCTGGTAAGTATCACCCAATTATCTATGTCAGACTGGCAGGCATGCGTGAAACGTTTTCTCGATATTATCATTTCAATACTGGCACTTTTGATATCATCACCCTTCCTTCTTTACTTTATGATTCGAATCAAAAAAGATTCAAAAGGGCCTATATTTTATAGACAAGAGCGCATCGGCAGGTTTGGAAGACCCTTCAATATACTCAAGTTCAGGACTATGCAAATCGACTCCGAAGGGAAAGTTCCCCAGCTAAGCAGCGAAGAGGATGAGCGCATTACGGAGGTTGGAAAGATTTTCAGGAAGTACCGGATTGATGAGATACCGCAATTCTGGAATATTCTCAGAGGTGACATGAGTCTGGTGGGACCACGTCCTGAGCGAAAGTTTTATATTAATCAGATTACTGCCGAAGCACCTTATTACTGCCTGTTGTATAAAATACGTCCGGGGTTGACTTCATGGGGACCTATAAAAATCGGATATGCTGATACCCTCGACAAGATGATCGAACGACTGAATTACGACATTATTTACCTTGAAAACATGTCCGTGTTTAATGACATCAAGATTCTGATTTATACTTTCGAAACCATATTGAGGGGCAAAGGCATTTGATAAACTTCCAAAAGTGACGCTGAAATTCAAATCTTTTCCGTATCTTCGTATATAGTTTTTTTAGATATGGAAAATAGAAGTTGGTACATAAAAATGCTTACATGGCGTGAGAAGCATATTGAACAGCGCCAATTTATAATAATATTAAGCTTTATAGTGGGTATTTTTACTGCTATCGCGGCTTTTCTGCTCAAATCAATTATCCATCTCATCCAGCGTTTGCTTACCGAAAATTTCAGTCGCAACGATGTGAATTACTGGTACTTGGTATTTCCTGCCATTGGTATTCTGATTACCTCCCTATTTGTTCGAAAAATCGTAAAGGATGATATTAGTCATGGTGTTACGCGCATTCTTTATGCCATTTCGCAGCGAAAAAGCATCCTGAAACTACACAATACCTGGACATCACTTGTGGGAAGTTCCATCACCATTGGTTTTGGTGGATCGGTTGGAGCCGAAGCACCTATTGTACTTACCGGTTCTGCCATTGGTTCTAATCTTGGGAAATTCTTCAAGATGGATCAAAAAACCCTTATGTTATTGGTGGGATGTGGTGCTGCAGGTGCGATTGGTGGCATTTTCAAAGCTCCGATTGCCGGACTGGTTTTTACGCTCGAAGTGCTCATGCTTGACATGACGCTAACGGCCATTGTTCCTTTACTAATCTCATCAGTTACAGCCACCTCATTGGCGTATTTCTTTTCGGGGAATGCGGCCATGTTCGAGTTCAACACCTACGAGCCATTTGTTATTCAACGCATACCCTATTTAATTGTGCTGGGAATTGTCTGCGGGCTTGTTTCGCTCTATTTTACCCGCGGTATGAACCGCCTCGAACGATTGTTCCGTGGCATAAAGAAACCCTATTCAAAAATTGCCGTTGGGGGTGTGACACTCAGTATTCTTATTTTCATCTTCCCTCCTCTTTACGGTGAAGGGTACGAAACGATTGTGGCTTTACTAAACGGGCATTCAGCTTCTGCTCTCGACCGAAGCTTCTTTCTGGGATTGGGAGATAGTCCATGGGTACTAGTGGTGTATCTGGCGCTGATTATTATCTTTAAAATTTTTGCTGCAACTGCCACTACAAGCTCCGGCGGTGTGGGTGGTATTTTTGCACCATCGCTTTTTATCGGCTGTCTGACAGGTTTCGTGGTGGCTCGCATTTTCAACACTTTTGGAATTGTGATCCCCGAAAACAATTTTGCTTTAGCGGGTATGTCCGGTCTTATGTCAGGGGTAATGCACGCACCTCTTACCGGTATCTTTCTGATAGCAGAGCTGACGGGAGGTTATAATTTATTTATGCCCCTCATGATTGTATCAACGGTGTCTTACCTCACCATCATCTTGTTCGAACCACACAGTTTGTATGCCATGCGGTTGGCTCAAAAGGGCGAATTGCTGACTCATCACAAAGACAGAGCGGTGCTTACGCTGCTGAAAATGGAAAATGTAATCGAGACTGATCTTGCGCAATTAGCACCAAAAATGACCTTAGGCGAACTGGTAAAAGTAATTTCTCTATCAAAACGTAATATCTTTCCGGTAGTGAATCCTGACAACAATAAGCTGGTAGGCGTTGTGCTGCTGGATGAAGTTCGCAACATCATGTTCCGTCCCGACTTATATAATCGGTTTACCGTTCAGAAACTAATGATTTCGCCACCGGCCACGCTGAATCAAAATTTATCGATGGAAAAAGTGATGGAGATTTTTGAAGATACCGGAGCGTGGAATTTACCGGTAGTGGACGACAACAAATGCTACGTAGGATACGTATCCAAGTCGAAGATATTTACATCCTACCGACATGTGCTGGTACATTTCTCTGATGAATAGAGTCATCTGTTTCAAACCAATCAACCATTGAACCAACAAACCATTTATGAGCAAACTAAAACTTACATATACCGAAGCTGTTGCCGAGCTTGAAACTATTTTGGCCGAATTGGAAAATAATGCCGAAATAAATATGGATCTGATTTCCGAAAAAGTGAAACGTGCCGCTGTGTTGATGGAGTTTTGCAAAAAGCAACTGCATCAACTGGATGAGGATCTGGAAAAAATAATGACTGATTTGGGGGATTAAATTTCCATTGAATAAAATTTACCCATCAACGAGTAAAATTTATTCAAGATTAAGTGAATTTTTCTTGAAGTTGAGGTAAAATCACTCAACGTTGAGTCTTTTTATCTCAAAATCGGATTTCAGCATGCGTTGCATGTAAATCAGGAATCTATTTAACCATTTTCACTTCGTATTCCCCCAAAGAAGCGTATTTTTCCAACAATTGAATGCAGTGGTTTGCAGCTTCCATAAGCCCATTCTCTCCACTATATCCATTTATCACAACCAATAGTTGTGTTGTATCGGGTGAGAGTTTGGTGCGTTCGTTATCACTTGTCGGCGTACCGATACCGCCAACCTCATCTTTGTAAAGTGGCAGTCCTTCCACATTTAATTCGCCTCGGCCAATGGCTTCAAAATCGTCGCTGGTAGTTCCGACATCTAACTTTATATCTCCCTGAATTAGATCAGCATCAAAACCACCAATTGAAAATCCACTGCGAATGGAAACCAAATTGATGATATCCACCAGGGCACTAACTTTATAGATTGGAATGTCCCGAATAATACGGCGACACAAGGCTTCCGCTGATGGACGGTAGCGGTTTGGATCTTTTCCTAATGATTTATAAATGCTACGAGTAGCAGCAATGGCTGGCCGTTTGTTGATATCCTCTAAAGCGTATGTTTCGCGAAACAGTTGAATTTCGTCCTCCAGTTCACCCCATAATACTACTGAAGTCTCGGGGTTCGTTACTTCGCCGGTAATGATTGCCAACGCTAAGTGTGGACAAGCCTCTTTGATGTTATTTGAAATTTCAATATCCATTTTATTTCAACATAATTCCACTCAATAACCGACCCGATTTAATGCCCAGTCGACGAGCCGAGAAAAAACGTTCATCTTCGGTAAACGTACAGATACCGGCTACTTCAATATTTTCTGCAGTTATCCCTGCTTTGAGAAGCGATTGTTCGCTGGCTTTCCATAAATCCAGGTAAATGGATTTATTTCGTATCTCCACGATTTCGGGAATCTCAAATCCGGCAGTTTCGAAGTTATCGACCACTTCCTGCCCCACTTCATACACTTTTGCAGATATGGAAGGGCCAATTGTCACCAAAATATCGCTTGGTTGACAATGATAAGTTTCAACCAATGCTCTTATTGTTTTCTCAGCTATCCTGCCACAAGTACCCCGCCAGCCGGCATGAGCCGCAGCTACGACCTGTTTCATGGGGTCGTAAAACAAGATGGGAACGCAATCGGCAGTACTGATACCAATGCATACTTTTGGTATGCGGGTAAAAATGGCATCCACACCGTTCAGGTAGTTCTTTTTTTCTTCGTAAGCAAGTTCAAAAAAACGGTCGGTAATTTCCTTTACCTCCGTTCCATGTGTTTGAAATGGCAGTATAATTTTATCTGCATCAATGCCCAACCATTCGGCAAGCTTGCTCTTATTTTCGGACACAGCACTCATATCATCGCCCGAGAACGGACTCAAATTGAATGATGCATAATTGCCCACGCTTGTACCGCCTTGCCGGGTGGTACAAAAATGGGCAATCTTATTATATTTATTCAGTAAATTGTATGTTATCATACTACCGACTATAAACTTCCTACTCTATCTACAATTCATCCCATCCAATTCCTTTGTATTGGCTTAAGTCATCATCTTCGTCTTCATCATCCTCCTCTTCCTCTTCTTCTTCCACTTCTTTGTATGGAATATGCATTGGTTGGTGAGTGATCTCCACGACTTTATTCGATTCTTTGTTGATTTCTGTCCAGATAAGGTCTTTTAATTCCATAATACCCAGCCCTGTCAATGACGAAATAAATACGGTTTGAATATCTTTCGGCACTAACTTTTTAATCTCTTCCATCAACTCATCATCAAGCAAATCACATTTAGTAATGGCAAGTATGCGTTGTTTGTCTACAAGTTCCGGGTTATATTGTTGTAATTCGTTCAACAAAATATCGTGCTCTTTCTGAATATCATCACAATCGGCAGGAATCATAAATAACAAAATAGAATTTCGTTCGATATGACGCAAAAAGCGCAATCCCAACCCACGACCTTCCGAAGCTCCTTCGATAATTCCCGGAATATCAGCCATTACAAACGAACGTGTGTCGCGATAAGATACGATACCCAGGTTTGGAACAAGAGTGGTAAATGGATAATTAGCAATCTCAGGTTTTGCAGCAGAAACAACTGACAACAAAGTGGATTTACCTGCATTAGGGAAACCTACAAGACCAACATCAGCAAGTACTTTTAATTGCAGGATAATGGTTTTTTCAATCCCCATCTCACCCGGTTGTGCAAAGCGTGGTGTTTGGTTGGTAGCGGTACGAAAGTGCCAGTTACCACGTCCACCACGTCCACCCGGGAAAATGATTACCTCTTGTCCATCGTCTTTGATATCGCAAAGATATTCACCAGTTTCGGCATCGTAAACTACTGTTCCACAAGGCACTTCAATTACTTTATCTTCACCTTCTTTACCAAAACTACGACTGCGGCTACCGCCATCGCCATCTTCGGCATGAATATGTCGGGCATATTTAAGGTGAATAAGCGTCCAGTGATTCTTGCTTCCACGGAGGATGATATGACCACCACGTCCGCCATCGCCACCATCGGGACCACCCTTTTGGGTTAGTTTATCGCGGTATAAATGCTTTGAACCCGGTCCACCTTTGCCCGAACGACAATATATTTTTACGTAATCAACAAAGTTAGAACTTGCCATTTTTGTATTTGAATGAAGAATAAATAATCAAGACAAATGTATCTTGATGCTAGAATGAAGGCACAAAAGTACTCAATTTATAGGGATAACAAACTACACTGAGAAGAGTTCCCAGCGTAATTTGTTGAAAATAGGTATATTTAGTAGAATCTTATTTAGTAGAATCGATGGCTGTTGCTATGCGGGCAAAGATGTCTTCGATAGATCCCATGC
This sequence comes from uncultured Paludibacter sp., assembly GCA_963664445.2. GTDB lineage: Bacteria > Bacteroidota > Bacteroidia > Bacteroidales > Paludibacteraceae > Paludibacter. Next base: position 516,223 of record CAXXUM010000005.1, on the reverse strand, counting down.
CTTCGATACCGGCATATTTGTTTAGATTTTTGTAGTAATCGCTTACCGGAGCTGTGTTCTTTTCGTACACTTCCAAGCGTTTTTTAATTGTTTCCAAATTATCGTCGCTACGTCCTGAAGTTTCACCGCGTTTCAACAAACGAGTGATGAGCTCTTCGTCGTCAACTCTCAGGTCGAGCAAAACGGTAGTTGGTTTGTTGATACTGTTCAATAAAGCTTCCAATGCTTCGGCTTGAGCCACCGTGCGTGGAAATCCATCAAGAATAATCCCGTTGCAATTAGCTGGTAATGCATTCACTGCATTCGTAATCATGTCAATAATCATTTGGTCAGGAACCAGATTGCCTAACGAAATAAATTTTTCGGCTTCGAGGCCCAATTGAGTTTTCTCTCCAATTTCTTTACGGAGTAAATCGCCGGTTGAAAGGTGTTTTAACGCATACTTCTCAACAATCAAATCGCTTTGTGTGCCTTTTCCACATCCTGGAGCACCACAAATAATAATGTTCAACATTCTTTTTTATATTTAATATTAAGTTTCACGAAGCGGAATAATACCTATGGAATTAGCTTCGAGCTGTGAATTGTTCAATTTATTTCAAAGAGGGCTTTTTTATACTACAGAAATCTCAACTGCCTACTCCTCCACCACTGTGTAAATATCTTTCAGGTTGCGGCCGTAACCGTCGTAGTCCAAACCATATCCAACAATAAAATCGTTAGGAATTCTCATTGCCACATAGTCGATCGTGATATCACGTTGCAATGCATCCGGTTTTTGCAGGAAAGTAGCCACGCGAATTTCGTTCGCACCTTTTGTTTTAAGGGAACTAAGAATACGCTCCATGGTAATGCCGGTATCAACAATATCTTCAACCACCACAACATTACGACCTACCACGCTTTCGCTCAGCCCGATAACTTCTTTTACATTTCCGGTTGTGGTAAAACCTTCGTACGACGAAAGTTTTACGAAAGTAATTTCGCAGGGAAAATTGATTGATTTCATCAAATCACCGGCAAACATAAATGCTCCATTAAGAACACAAATGAAAAGTGGATTTGTATTAGCGATGTCGTGATTAATGGCTTCAGCCACCTTGCGAACTGCCGCTTGAATTTCCACTTCGGGTATCGAGAGCGCAAATTTTTTGTCTAGAATTTGGATTGTATTCATGGGTCGAGTTATGTGTTTTCATTTTCTAACTGATTATTGCTCTGAATTTTTCATTGTCCGAAAAAAGCAAAGCGTAATCATTTTTGAAAATAGTACGGCAAATTGTAAATTTTCTGCAAAAGTACTATAAAACATTCGCTTTTCAAATACTTAGCTTTGCTATTGTGGAATATCGGTGTTAAACTTTAGACCAATTTATATACTGTTATATTTCATTCAACATGCATTTTGGGCAGACGATTATGAAAGAAAATGTGTTACTTTGCAGGAATAAAATCTTTCTTTAATCATCAAAACAAAGCAATGATAGTGTAGCATTTATGCATTTGAATGCCTGATAAATAGCCCAGAACATGTCCAAAGCCCGAAAAATAGCCACTGCCTCAACCATCGATTTTTATTCGGTGAATACAAGCACTGTTTTGCCATTACCCATGATGGTTGGTGGAATAGCCGCGGGCTTTCCCAGTCCGGCGCAAGATTATATCGACCTTAAAATTGATTTGAACAAAGAACTGATTGCTAACCCTTCGAGCACTTTCTATGGTCGGGTAAAAGGCGCTTCGATGAAAGATGCGGGCATCGAAGATGGGGACATATTGGTTATTGACAAAAGTTTGGAGCCACAAGATGGCGATACGGCAGTTTGCTTTATCGATGGTGAATTTACACTTAAATACATCAAAATTGAACCCGATGCAGTGTATTTGGTTCCTGCCAATGACCAATTTAAACCACTGAAAGTGACCGAAGAGAATAACTTCTGCATTTGGGGTGTGGTTACCTATTCTATCAAAAATCACAAGAACCCCCGCCCCCTGAAGGGGAGTAAGAGATAATACCTACGAGATGAATGAAAATAAAATATCGTTGAAATTTAAATTTGCCTCTAAGAAGATAGGGATCATGTTCGGCTTAATCGATTGCAATAATTTCTATGCTTCGTGCGAACGGGTTTTTAATCCGTCGCTCAATAGGCGACCTGTCGTGGTACTTTCCAACAACGACGGCTGTGTTATTGCGCGCTCATCTGAAGCGAAAGCGTTGGGCATACCGATGGGTGAACCGGCGTATAAGCTGAAAGCATTGATTGAAGCAAATCAGGTGGTTGTATTTTCATCCAACTATGTATTGTATGGTGATATGTCGCATCGGGTCATGACCACGGTAGCACAGTTTGCTCCCGACATGGAGATTTATTCTATCGACGAAGCTTTCTTATTGTTTGATGGTTTTGAAAACATCAACCTCAAAGAATACGGTGAAAAAATAGTGCGTACCACCACCCGAAACACCGGCATCCCTGTCAGTTTGGGCATTGCCCCTACAAAAACACTAGCCAAACTCGCGAATAAGTTTGCCAAGAAATACAAGGATTACAGAGGCGTTTGTGTTATTGATACGGACGAAAAACGCGAAAAAGCATTAAAACTAACGGCTATTGGAGATGTCTGGGGCATTGGACGACAATATGCCAAAAAGCTAGAATACTACAGCATACATACCGCATGGGACTTTACCCAACGAAGCAAAAGTTGGGTGCGCCACACAATGGGTGTAGTGGGCGAACGTACCTGGTTGGAATTGAAAGGCACGCCTTGCATTGAAATGGATAAAACCACAACAAAGAAGTCGATCTGCACATCGCGTAGCTTTGGTGAACGACTTACCGAACTGTCTCCCATCTCGGAGGCGGTGTCGAATTTTGCGGCAAGCTGTGCGGAGAAATTGCGGAAACAACATTCGCTGGCCTCGGTTATAATGGTTTTTATCCAGACCAATCCCAATGCCACCAACTTACCGCAACACTGCAAGCAGGTGGTACTGCAACTGCCGGTTCCAACTAACGACACCACCGAACTAATCAACTTTGCCCTTCGGGGATTAAAAGCCATTTTTGCCGAAGGTTTTCAGTTCAAAAAAGCAGGCGTCATTGTTAGTGAAATAGTTCCGGAACGACCGCTGCAAGGCGATTTGTTCGATACACGCAACCGCGATAAATTTAGCCGTATCATGACGGTAATGGATAGTTTAAATGCTTCGTACGGAAAGCAGAAAGTAAAGATCGCCGCCCAGGGTTTCGACCGCAAATGGAGACTGAAAAATGAGAAACTATCACCCTGTTACAGCACGAAACTGGAGGACGTGTTGGAAATTAAAGCAGAATGAGAATTGTACAACTAAGAGTTTAAACCTGCACGACCTTTTTCAAACTCACATAACACACAAATCCGCTGGTGCTATACCCCATCTCGGCAATCAGATTCATGTACTGTTTTACTTGCTGCAGATAAGTTTTACTTTCTTTATCGCCAAATTTATAGTCAACAATGGTGGCTTCGTTGCCCTGAATGACCACACGGTCGGGGCGATATTGCTCACCGGTTGGAATGAGAATGGTGGTTTCGTTGAGCACACGGGTATCGGACGAAAACCAACTTTCTGTCTCGGGCATATTCCAAAAATGCACTAGCTCTTCTTCCACCGTTTTGCTTTCTTGCTCACTGATACGACCACTGCGCACTAGGTCGGCTATAGCGTTCTGTTGATCGGATTTATGCGTAATCTGTTTCAGAATATCATGCATGATAATTCCATAATTCAACCTGCTATCAGTCAGTTGCTGGTTTTCCAACAGATAATCGAGACTTTGATGGCGAATGCGCAAACGATCGGAACTACTCACCGAAGGATAATCGTTCACCTTTTCGTTGATATCAGTACTTGGTTTATCGCGATAAACAGCCTGCGTAGGCTCACCCAATTCGAACTGTTTTTCCTGCTCGTCAAACGAATTGGTAAGCGGGATAAACTGAGCATCCAGTCCGGGCGTGTTGACCTGAAAACAGGTGGTGAGCAGCGCCGACAATGAATTAATCTTATCCAAGCCCTCCACTTCCTTTTTCGGAGCAGGTGACAGACAAATCAATTCGTTTTTGGCACGGGTAAAAGCCACGTACGCCACATTCAAACTATCGATATATTGATGCATTTGTTCATCGAAATAGCTCTCAGCAAAAATAGAATTACCTAGTTTTGACCCATATTCAATCGGCAACAATGGCAATTCGTCGAACGGAGCCACGGTAGGTTCGCACCAAAGGATATTACGCATTCGGCTGTCAATATCCCAATCGCAAAACGGCATTACCACCACTTTAAAGTCCAGACCCTTCGACTTATGCACCGTCATAATGCGCATCGCGTTTTGGTTGTCAGGAGTAGAAATACATTGTTTCTCGCCGTGCTTTTTCCACCAGGTAAGAAAGCTGTTCAAATCCGCCGTTTTATTATTCGAAAAACGAAAAACCACATCCTGAAACGCCTGAACAAATACCGCCTCATTGTGCCACGCTCCTACTCCGAAAAGCGATATTATCTGCTCCACCATATCGTAGAGCGAACTGTGTTGCAATGCGTATAACTGATTATTTTCTACACTTGAAAACAGTGGCGAAAATACATTTTCATCTTTGGGGATTGTAGAAAAACAAGCATTCAGGGCTTCATTTTCCGATTTATTTTGTCGGCCACGAGCGTATTCGTAGTTCACTATGGTTTGCTGAATAGAGTCTGTGGGGTTGACAAACAATTGCAACACGCCCAACACAAAACGCACAGAAGCCGCAGCACCAATGAGCAAGCCTTCGTTGCCCATTATGTCGTAACAATAATCAGGTTTGGCGTCGGCAGTGGTTTTGTAATTCAGCAATTTATGAATCACCTGTTGCTCTTCGTCATTTTTACGTACCAAAATACAAATGTCGGCTGCACGATAACCTTGTGCTTGCAGTTTTTCCAAAATTGCCGGCAAACGTTCGAGACTCTCGGCTTTCCATCCGTCTTCGTTTTCGTCGCGAGGAATAAAGCTCACCTGTACACGACCGGTGGCTGCTTTGGGTGAAATTTGCTGATGGATATTGGCATAAGCATGTTCTATTTTATGCGTCAATGTTTCCAACGATGGATAAACAGGCAACACGGCTTGCAGGTTTTCATTGAGCTTGCTCTGCAACAATTGCGCAGCACGATAGAAAAACGAATTATTGAAGTCGATGATATTTTTATCGCTTCGCCAGTTGGTTTCTAGGTTTTCTTCGTGAATTTGCTCCGGACGAAAATCGGTCAGAATCTTTTCGTCAAGGAGTTTCCAGTCGGAGTTTCGCCAACGGTAAATGCTTTGTTTCACATCGCCCACCACAAGGTTAAACTTACCTGCCGACAAGCTATTATCCAGCAGTGGCTGAAAGTTTTTCCATTGCAAAGTAGACGTATCCTGAAACTCATCAATCATGTAATTATCGACATGAATACCCGTTTTCTCATACACAAAAGGTGCATCGCTATTATCAATAATTTTATTGAGCAGCAAGTTAGTATCCGAAATAAGCATGGTATTTTGCTCATCGGTAAGTTTTTTTATCTGTACCGCCAGATCGGATAAAATACCAAGGGTATTGATATGTTTTAGCACCAAAATGGCCGAATTATAGGTGATAATTTTTACCTGAAGTAGCTCCACAATATCGGCAAAACATTTCTGAAGGCCATTTTGATAAGCCGATTCGATAGCGGACTTAACATCCTGCGGTTTGGACTTGGTGTAACAATTATTTACATCGGTGGCAAAGCCAATAAACCGGTTGCTGATTTCAAATTTGCCATTGACTATTTTTTCTAATGTGTTGGTTGTTTTATAGGCAAAATCCTCATGCGTCAATCCATTGCGGGCCATTATCCGCATCCCTTCCGAAGCAACGAGTTTTACCTTGGCTTCGAAATCGGTTTTAATCTGTCGGAGACTCTTGCGATAGTTGCTTAGGAACTCCCGCTCGTGCAGTTTCTTGTTGGTATCTTCCGCTTTGTGCTGATAGCTTTCTTTAAAAACCTCTCTGCCCAACTCCATTATATTACCACGCATGTTCCAGTTTTCGGACTGCTCAATGCGCTCTTCGGCAAACTCGGTAAGCCAGTTCAGCAATTGCCGATTCTCTGCTTTGGACAAATCGAGGAACAGATTATCAACAGATTGTTCGAGCGTGGATGAGCTATCCAGCTCCAGATTATAACCGCCGTGGACTCCAATATCGCGGGCAAACGAGCGAATAACCTGTTGGAAAAAGCGATCGATAGTGCTGATGGAAAACGATGAATAATCGTGTAGAATATTGGTGAGAATATGTTTTGCCCTTTCGTTCACCGTATGTTCGTCCATACGAAATTTCTCCATCAAATCGACCCGATAATCGGACGTAAAACCTTGTGCCAATGCGTGCAATTCCTTGAGGATACGCGATTTCATCTCATCCGTAGCCTTATTGGTAAACGTAACGGCCAGAATGCGACGATGCGCCCGCTCCTTTTGTGGATCGAACAGCAAGTGGATATAGTCTTGCGTAAGCCGGTATGTTTTGCCCGAACCGGCAGAGGCGCGATAGATATTGAGCATGGGGTTAATTCATAATTTACAATGCATAATGAAAACAGCAATTCATTTTAATGGATACAACTTGTAGATAATCTCCCGACAGTTGTCTTCATACTTCTACAAATTGTAGATGCTCCCCGACAGATGTTTTCAACTCTGTACAAATTGTAGATGGTCCTCGACAGTTGTTTTCATCGTTCTACAAATTGTAGATGCTTCCCGACAATTGTTTTCCCACTTCTACAACTTGTAGATGTTCCCAGACAGTTGTTTTCATACTTCTACAACTTGTAGATAAGAAAAACAACTCAGCAAGCTATTTGAAATTGATTTTTTTTACCTTAAAGCCCATTTCGAGCAGTATCTCTGCAATTTTCACCCTAAAATCGCCCTGCACCAATATTTCTCCGTCGCGCGAAGAACCGCCTGCACCACATTTTACCTTGAGTAGTTTTGCCAGGTCTTTCAGTTCATCATCCTTGCCTTTAAAATCGGTAACCAACGTGGCAGGCTTACCGTTTCGTTTATCCAACTCCACACGCAAAGGTTCTACCTGACGCTTCCTGGCTGGTTTAGCAGCAACCACAGCTTCCGGAGTTTCCTCCACTTGTGGCAAGTCTGTTTTTAAATTATTTAGCTTATCTCTCCAATCGTTTTTCATATCCTCTTAATTATGAATTTTGCATTATGAATTTTGAATTGCCTTCTGGAATTCCCAAATAATAATTCCACCCGTCACACTCACATTGAGCGAGTGCTTGGTTCCAAACTGTGGAATCTCGATACAACCATCACAAGCGTCCACCACCGTTTGTTGCACGCCTTTTACCTCGTTACCTAGGATAACGGCATACTTTGTCGATTTATCCAATTGCAGGTCGGGCAACAAGGTGCTTCCTGCCGCCTGTTCGATGGCAAACACCGTATATCCCTGCACCTTTAGGTCGGCAACAGCCTGGTGCGTATCCTGATAATGCTTCCACGTCACTGTATTTTCAGCCCCCAAAGCCGTTTTGTGAATTTCGGCATGAGGGGGTGTACAGGTAATGCCGCAAAGGTAAACCGCCTCTACCAAAAACGCATCGGCAGTGCGAAACACCGAACCAACATTGTGCAGACTACGTACATTATCCAATACCACAATAAGCGGTGTTTTCTTTTCTTCTTTGAACTCCTCGACAGTAAGTCGATTCATTTCCGTTATTTTCAGTTTCTTCATTTCTATTCAGAGGTAAGGAGTAAGAGGTAAGGAGTAAGGAGTAAGAATAAATTTACAAATTACTTGCTTCTTACTCCTTAGCTCTTGCCTCTATTTTATCAATTTGATGGCTCTTTCAATTATTGTATCTATACCATTTGCCTGATCGAATGGCGACAAACTTACCAAAACGTCAGGGTCGATACCCCATTCAATCTCCTGCATACTGGAGTCGTACATGGGCGAGGACGAAAAACGTACCATCCAGCCGTTGGGTATTTCACTCGAGAGTGGCAAACCTCCTCCCCCTCCGGTTTTATCACCAACAATAAGAGCGTTGGGTGCCTGTTTCATTCGATTTACAAAATCGTTAGTAGCACTGAACGACATCCGGTTAGTAAGTACCACCACCTGTCGCCGATACTGAATATTTTTATTCGCGGGAGTTTTTACTTCCAGCGCCTTAGAAAAATCGGTATGTCCATTGCCTATTTTGTGTTTTATATAACCGGTTACTTTTTCTTCTTTAAAAAAGCACGATGCCAATTGTTTCGAATAATCCAACGAACCTCCACTATTATCACGTACATCGATAATCAGTCCCTTACAATCTTTAAAATAAGTCATTGCTGAGACAATGTTCGCATCGTTAAAGCCATTCGAAAAGCTACCCAGATAAATATAGCCCACCCTTCCATTATCGATTTTTTCATAGCTCAGTCCATTCGCAATTTTGTAATTCTCACCCAAATACCTGGCCGAACGAATCAGATCTATATTAAAATTAGCAGGATAATCTGTGTACCATTTCCAGTAGCGACTTCGATCAAAATCAGAATACAAATTCACATGTCCATCTTTCAATTCGCCCAACATGGTGCCCATTAAATCGAAAAATTCAGTAGCATCAGCACTTTCGGTCACCTTGGCTTTATAGGCCGTATGAATAGAGTCCCAATTGATCTTTTTGTAATCGAGATAGCAGTATTTCGTATCAATAATCCGCCATAAGGACTCAAAGTTACCCATATTGGTGTTTGGCTCCACAATCGGTTCTTCCATACACGAAGGGAGTAAAGCAAACACAAGCAATATGATCAGACTATATTTTTTCATCAACCAAAATCTTTAATTATGAATTATGAAATGCTCATTCATTTGGGCTAATAAAATTGTTTGGTGCCCGTTTTTTTCGTCCGGCAAAAGTAGCAAAATCAAATACGGAAGCTACTTTAATGCTCAGATTATTGCGTTTAAACACCAAATCGTTGGCCGACCATTTCATTGTTTCGTAACCGAGCCCAACCCGCCAAAGCGAACGTCGCAATGGTATTTCGAGCATAAGGTTGGCATCAAGTCCGCGTTTGTTGTGCAACGAACTGAAATGAAAAACATTGTCGAGGTTACCCAACCCAAACATCTCGTAATAGGATGCACCGCTGTAAGGCACAAACATACAACCAAGAATCGGGCTTTTCATATCAAGCTTTAACTTCATCTCTTTGCGAAACAACGAAATATCATAGGTTGCCGAACCGAAAGCATTCAAGTTAGTTCCCAAATCGACGTTCACCGGATTATTCACATTGCGGGCAAGGTATTTAAACATAAAATCAATATCCCACAAACCACCTAGTTGCACCCGCAGTTTACTCATTGGTTTCAAATGGTAACGCATTCCCCAACCATAATTTACGCCAAAAAAGGACATGGAGGCTGTATGGGGTGGATTAAATCCCTTACCAGCGAGTAAACTTAGCTTCTGAAATTTCGAAATATGGGTATTTTCAACAGATAAAAATCGTTGACTTTGAAAATCATACACAACACCACTGCCACTATAAGTTAGTGGAGAGAGATACGGATCGACAAAATCAATTATCGAATACCCCAACGTATTGCTGGCGCTAGTCAACAAATACTTCTGTTCATTTGTTGTTTGTGCAGTAGCGAAGGCACTCAAAATGGTGAATATATAAATAAAGTACTTCTTCATCCGATCAGTTGTTTATTAGTATTGTTTGCAAAAATAAAGAAAATGTTTCGTTATTGAATTAGAAATACTTTCACTTTAGCTTGTCTATTGTAAGAAATTAAAAATAAATGAGCACTGTTTAGTTAATCAAGAAATTATCATTATCTTTGTAGCATTAATTGCTACAAGTGGACTAATCCAAGAACTCAGGCAATTATATATCTGATAAAAACCAGCAACCAACACAAAAGAAATATGAAAAAGAAAATGCTACTCCATCTAAGCAAGGTATTCTCCTTGATGGTCGTTACGGGTATTTTTATAAGTTGTAACACGAACAACGAAATTGGCACTTCGAATACTATGTTTGTTATTAGTGGAACTGTTACCGATAGTATCAGTTCACTACCTATAAATGGGATCAAACTAGTACTAACAAAATCTTATCCCATTACGAGCGGTGGAATAAGTTCTATCAAGACAGATACCGTATTCAAAGGGGTTTCTGATGCTGTGGGTGCTTATAAATTCCAGTTTTATACACTCCCACCCAACGACATGACGTTTAAATTGAACGCTTCAGATATCGATGGCAGCAGCAACGGCGCCTATAACGATCGTGTTGTAACTGTACTCATTGAGTCCTTTAATTGGGACAGAAAGGCATCTGATGTAAGCGGAGGAAGAGTAACAAAAACACAAAATGTCAAACTACTGTCGAAATAGTACCTGTACATTTTAAAAATACAAGAAAGCTCAATAACTTAAATAGAAGTTATTGAGCTTTCTCTTTTCTCATTCAAACGACAGGATTAATCCATTTTAAAAGAATAACATGTTGTTTATGCAGCAATGCAACGACAAATCGAGAGGTCTAAAATCCCCGAACAATCTCATTTTTGTGTTTAAAAATCATTACCTTTGCAGTCAGCACACCATAAAAAATTGAGACTATGAAAAAATTAGTTTTCGCTACCAACAATGCACATAAGCTTAAAGAGGTCAAAGCCATACTTGAGCCAACATTTACCATCGTTAGTCTATCCGAACTCGATTGCTATGACGACATCCCCGAAACAGCCGACACGCTCGATGGCAATGCGTTATTAAAAGCTCAATATATTTTCGATAAATTTGGCGTAGACTGTTTTGCCGACGATACCGGACTCGAGATTGAAGCATTGGGTGGTGAACCGGGTGTTTACTCTGCCCGATATGCAGGGGAAGAAAACTGTGCTACTCAAAACATGTGCAAAGTACTACGTTTATTAGGCGACAACAAAAATCGCAAGGCCTGTTTCCGCACCGTAATTGCGTTAATCCAAAACGGAGAAACGCGCTATTTCGAAGGCAGAATAGATGGTAACATAGCCACCCAACCACGGGGAGAAAGCGGTTTTGGTTACGATCCGATATTTGTCCCTGAAGGATATTTGGTAAGCTTTGCCCAGTTAAGTGCCGAAGAGAAAAACACCATTAGCCACAGAGCTTTGGCGGTGGGAAAACTTACCGACTACCTACGACAAAGTAAAACCGTCGCGGTGGAAAATTAAATTGTTTTGATTCGTTGAACACATAGTCATTTCAATACTTATCAACTTCGAACAATCAAAAACCTTATGCCAAAAAGATTAATTACCATTGGAGTTTTTCTTTCCATTTTTGCTTGCACTGTGGTTAGTCAGGTGGCAATGGGCAAATGGCGTACACATTTTGCATATAATAGTGTAAATCAGATTGCTCAATCCGACAATAAAATCTATGCCGTAAGTGACGGTGCACTATTCTCGGTAGATAAACAAGATGGCTCGTTGGAATTCCACAGCAAAACAACCGGATTAAACGGAACCAATATCTCGAAGATAGGCTTTGACAAAAAAGACGACCAATTATTCGTTATTTATGCCAATGGTAATATTGATGTATTAGCAACAAGTGGCATTACCAACATCCCCGACTTATATAACAAACAGATGGTCGCGAGCAAAGATGTAAACGACATTGAGTTTTATCAGGACAAAATTTACTTATCGTGCAACTTTGGTATCGTTGTTCTGAACGGAGCAAAAAAAGAGGTTGCCGACACCTATTACATTGGTCCAAACGCCACGGAAGTAAAGGTACTCAACACCACCGTTCATAACGGAGTCATCTACGCATTGACTTCAACCACCATTTTTAAAGCTGACGTCAACCAACCCAATCTGGTAAATTACGAATTCTGGACAACAGCAAACACTCTTCCCGGCACCGGCGATTTGCAATCCATTCATTCTTTCGGGGGCAGTTTGTTTCTTTTACGGGGAGGAAAGCTTTACAAACAGGAAAGTGACAATACCTGGACTTCGTATCACAACGAACTTTCAATAACAAGCCTAAGCGTTTCGGGCAACAGGATGTTCCTCCACACCAACAGCGGAACCTACAGCGTTGATCCACAATTAAATTACACTGCGGTAAATTACAACAGCACAACAACCGCCGGTGAGTATGACAGCACCAACAATAGCTTCTGGTTTGCAGCCGTTCAAAACGGAGTGATTTCATATAAACCCGCCACATCTGAAGTGCAGCAATTTAAACCTCAGGGACCTGCCGTGAACATACCATGGGACATGACATTCGCCAAAAAGAAATTATTCGTCGTCCCCGGCGGTCGTTGGGCTATAGCGTATGGCAGGCAGGGTGACGTAATGATGTACGAAGACGGTAACTGGACAAATATCTATTCATACACCATACTAAATTCTACAAACAGCCCGGTGGCTGATTTCATGAACATAGCCGTTGATCCCACCGACGACAAGCACTTTTTCGCCACATCATACGGTACAGGGTTGTATGAATTTAGAAACAACACATTCTACAAATGGTATAACCATACAAATAGTACACTTCAAGGTCACCCAACAGTTCCTGAAAATCCATGGATCTACACCCGCCTCGATGGAGCTATTTTCGACCAAAATGGCAATCTTTTTCTAAATAATTCGGCAGTGTCAGCAAGCGTAAAAGTCTTACTTGCCAATGGCAGTTGGACTCAACTCACGTACCCAAACGCATTGAAAGAAACCTATGGAAAACTGCTTATCAACAATCAAAAACCTAGTCAGAAATGGTCTATCTCGGTTCGTGGAGGTGAAATTCTGGTGTTTGATGACAACGGTACCATTCAAGATCAGAACGATGACAAATCGGTAGTATACACCATCTTTCCTGACCCTGATACAGACGGTGCATTCATATCGCACAACACAAATTATGCAATCGCTCAGGATAAAAACGGAGTGATTTGGCTCGGAACTGAAGCCGGACCATTGCGATTTCAAAATACGACACGAGTTTTCGAGGGTGGATTAAGTTGTTCACGTGTAAAAATACCCCGCAACGATGGGACCAACAACGCTGACTACTTGCTTGCAACTGAAAAAATAAAAGCAATCGCGATAGATGGTGCCAACCGAAAATGGTTTGGAACCGAAACTTCGGGCGTATATCTTATGTCGGAAAACGGACAAGAAACCATTCAACATTTCACAACTGCAAATAGTCCATTGCTTTCTAACGATATACTTTCCATTGCCATCAATCAGGTTACCGGCGAAATGTTTTTTGGAACTGCGCAGGGACTTGTGTCGTACCAAAGCGATGCTGCCGAGGCCGGTGCAATATTTGAAGATGTGTATGCTTATCCCAATCCGGTTCGCGAGGACTACAAAGGAGTCATCACCATCACCGGTCTGGTGGAAAACACGCAGGTAAAAATCACCGATATTAATGGGAATCTGGTGTGCGAAACAATATCGAATGGCAGTCTGGCTACCTGGAACGGAAAAGATGCGCGTGGCCGAAAAGTAAGCACCGGCATTTACCTTGCCATCTGTGTAAATGCCGACGGAACAAAAAGTACCATTACCAAGATTATGGTAATCAATTGATATATTTAAAGTAGAATGAACAAACAAGACAACAGAATTAGCTCCGAGAATTATTTTCATGTGCTACCTCAAAACCTGAACTGCGCGCAAGCCGTCCTGAAAGGTTTCCAAAACGAATTTCAAATCAGCGAAAACGAGATTGAAGAATATCGTGCATGGGGCGGTGGACGAGCTGAAGGCGGAGTTTGCGGAGCATTATTCGCAGCCGAACGATTGCTTCGTCAGGCAAATAAGCCAAGTATTCACGATGAGTTCCTTGCCGTTACTAAAGATATTCACTGTCAGGAAATAAAAAAAGGCAAGTTTCCTTGCCTTGATTGTGTTCGGTTAGCCGACGAATTGGTTGAAATGAGGTTGAAGTAAAATTTTTCTACTTTCTATTAATCAAATTCAGAAACTCTTCGCGGGTTTTTGCTTGTTCGAAAACACCGGTAAAATCCGAAGTAGTAGTGATAGAATGCTGTTTTTGCACACCGCGCATTTGCATGCAAAGATGCTGCGCCTCAATAACCACAATCACTCCCATCGGGTTCAGCGTTTTTTGTATACACTCTTTTATTTGAGTGGTCATGCGTTCCTGCACCTGCATACGGCGGGCGTACACTTCTACAATTCTTGCAATTTTACTCAATCCGGTTATTTTTTTATTGGGAATATACGCGATATGCGCTTTGCCAAAAAACGGAAGCATGTGGTGTTCGCACATCGAATAAAAATCAATATCCTTTACAATAACCATTTGCCTGTAATCTTCTGTAAACATGGCAGAACGGATGATATCTTCGGGGTTTTGGTCGTAGCCCTGCATCAAAAATTGCATTGCTTTCGAAACTCGTTCGGGCGTTTTCAGTAATCCTTCACGGTTTGCATCTTCACCTAAAAGCTGTATGATTTGCTGGTAATGTTCTGCTATCTTTTCCGTTTTTTCCGAATCAAAAGGAACAGGTTGGTTGCTATTAAAATCCATAGATATTTATTTTGAAACGGAGATATTTACTTGTTCTTTTACTACGTAGGTTTCACTTCTGATACCGGGGAAAGCAGCAATTAGCTCGGCTCGGCATGCCTGTGCCTGAGCCTGAGTGCGAAAGTCGCCTACCCTTACTTTCCAAAATGGTGATGAATAATTTACATACACTGGCAGATCAGGAAATTCTTCCTTTATCTGGCTTTCTTTTCTAAACGCTTCGTTTTTGGCTGTACGTTGCGTATTGCTCGAGAATACCTGCACACGGAAACCACTTACTGTTTTTGTTTCGTGCGATCCTGATCCGGTCACGGTTATGTTTTTACGTCCAACTACAAGATTCTCAATCCGTTTGTCCTGATGTAACTTTACAGTAGCTTTCGATATTGAATCGGGCGTAGCCAGCGACTCAAATATGGTTTGTTGTTTCGATTCTGCATTTTGTTGAGCCGATAAAATGCCAACAAAAAGTAAGAGGGTGATAATTAAAGATAAAGCAGTTTTTTTCATTATTTTTTTTCAACTAAATTCGGGTGCAAAGTTATATAAATGTTGTGGGTTTTCAGACAAATAGTTCAAAATAGTTCATTTTCGGCATTGTTTTGTGGTTTATAGTTGCGACTGATGATAATTTAATGTTTATCTTTGTTCTGGTTTTTAAATAAAGAATCAGAGCAAAAAGTCACAAACCGAAATGTATAAATAGTCAGCTCATGTAAAAGACTCAATACATCTATTTCCGGTCTAAAACAGTAATTCAATGAATAAAACAGCTATAATTGTTGCCGGTGGAAAAGGCGAGCGAATGAATGCCGACATTCCTAAGCAATTTCTCGAAATCAAGGGAAAACCCATTCTGATACATACGCTCGAAGCATTCATGAATTTTGATGCATCCTTACAATTGATACTGGTTTTACCCGCTGCGCAATTTAAATTCTGGGAAACGCTCTGCAAAAAACATGCCTTGAATATTCCACACCAAATAGTTGCGGGTGGACAAACCCGGTTTCAGTCCGTAAAAAACGGATTGGATGCGGTAAAAGTACCGGCAATAGTAGCTATCCACGATGGCGTGCGCCCACTGGTGAGTAAAGAAACAATTTCCCGCTGTTTTGATGCGGCTGCAAAATTCGGAGCAGCTATCCCCACGATGGATTCGATTGAGAGTATTCGCTTCGTGGATGCGAACGGCAGCAAGTCGGTGGATCGGACTGCCTATAAAATGGTGCAAACACCTCAGGTTTTTGATGCTGAGCTGCTCAAAAAAGCTTACGAACAGGAATTTTCTGTCCTTTTTACCGACGATGCTTCGGTGGTTGAAGCCATGGGAGCCACAGTGCATCTAGTGGATGGAAACAGAGAAAATATAAAAATCACTACGGAATTTGATTTGATAGTTGCCGAACGACTATTGAAACTAACACGATAACTATTGAAAAGCGCTGTCAAAAATATTGAATGGCTGGATACGCTGCGGGCTTTGGCCACAGTGGGGGTCATTATTATTCACAATTCAACTCCGGTGGTAAACATGACCTATGGCCGGGATATGAATTTTTGGTGGATAGGCAATAGCGTGGATAGTGCGGTGCGGTTTGCTGTTCCGCTATTTTTGATGTTGAGTGGAGCAACCCTGCTGAGTAAAGAATATAAACTCGGCGAATTCTATAAAAGAAGGTTTGTGCGCGTGCTCGTTCCACTGCTATTTTGGATGCTGTGCTACTGGATTTTTCGATGGGCAATGCTTGAGCCCTGGCAACAGCCCAAAGAGTTTTCGACTGTTATGCATTGGGCAAAAGATTTGTTTTTAAGTGAAGGCATTTCAAAGCATTTTTGGTATGTGTACATGATTCTGGTCATTTATTTATTCGTGCCGTTTCTGGGCAAAGCGGTTCGGGCACTCAGCAACTCATGGCTCCTGGCTTTGCTTGTTGCGTGGGTAGTTCTGTTCATTGCACTTCGCCCTATTCCTATCAACTTTTATCGTTGGTCGGATTTCTTTGGATATAAACTGTTGGGATATTTTCTGTATACCGGCTATCTGGTGCTGGGGTATTACCTGATGCGGATTCGCCTTACATGGAGTAAAACGCGGATGTTTGCTGCAGCCATTTTCATATTAAGCATTGCATGTTCGGCTATTTATACTTATTTTGCCAGCAAAAATGAGCACCGACTGGATTTGAGCATCTACAGTTACCTCACGGTAAATACAGCGTTTCAATCAATTGCCTTGTTTATCTGGGCAAAAGATCTCCATATCGGAAACAGATTCCTATCGGGATTGCAGAAAACCATCAGCAATTACAGCTACGGTATCTATCTGGTTCATATCATTGTAATTGGCATTTTCTTTCGCAACAATATATTTTGGACCATGGCACATCCACTCATTTCGTTGCCTATCATCGTTTTGGCAACATTGGTTTGTTCGCTTGCTATTATTTTTGTGCTGCGAAAGATTCCATTTGGGAAATATATTTCAGGATAAGCTAGCTGAAACCTTAGATTGGTGAGTTTTAGACAAGTAAAAACACCGCCAGGCTGTCGGTATTATTTATTCGATTGTAGATGTTGAACTTTGGGGAGCATGTATAACTGTCAGGATTGGCAGTAAAGTTAATTAGATAGTGCCTATTGAGTTTTCGGGAGCACGTGTTATTAATTTGATTGCAAATATCAAGAGTTCGGGAGTAGCTTTCAGACTTTCGATAGTATGTGTCGGACTTTTGATAGCAGATAATGAGTGCCAGATAGCATTTATCTGCGTTTGATCGCATGGACAATAAGATGGGACGTTTCAATTATAGAAATAAAACCATTTCGTCAAAACAGATATGAGAAATAAAATTTAAATGAGAACGTTATGAAAAGCAATCATCACATCTATCTTTTTTTACTCACATGCGTTATTGCTGTTTTGTCGCTGGCGGGTTGTAACCCTAAAGCCGGCACTACAAACACAATGAGCACCGACTCCATCGAGAATTTTGATAAATTCTATGATCGATTTTACAGGGATAGTCTTTTCCAAATGTCAAGAATACAATTTCCTTTGGCAGGTGGAATTTCGGATGGGCAAGGAGAAGAAAAGTGGACAAAAAAGAATTGGATTCCACTAAAAACGAAAATAACTGAGGTTGACACAACAGAATATAAAACGAGCAGTTACAAGACCGATAGTTTATATAGCGAAAAAATATGGTTGGATAATTCCGGTTTCTGGCAAGAATATACATTCAAATTAATAAACAAAAAATGGTTTCTTGTTTATGCTGAAGACAGCAATAACTAAATCAGTTATTCTGATTCTATAAAAAAACATCCTCATTTACAATATGGATTTATCGTATCAAGACATAAAATTTTTGCCCGGTGTAGGACCGAAAAAGGCAGATTTGTTCAACAAAGAACTTGGCATCCACAGTGTCGAGGATTTGCTGCGGTACTACCCATACAAATATGTGGACAGAAGTCGGTTTTATTATTTGCACGAAATAAATGAAGAAATGCCTTTTATTCAGGTAAAAGGTCAAATCATTCGGTTCGAGAAAGTAGGCGAAGGCCACAATCAACGCCTGACAGCAATTTTTACCGATGGCAAAAACACCATCGAACTCGTATGGTTTAAAGGCGTGAAATATGCCATGGAGAAATACCACACGAAGGTAGACTATGTTATTTTCGGGAAACCATCTCCCTTCAACGGCCGATTCAACATCGTACATCCCGAAATTGAGATTGCATCGAAAATGCCACCGCCCGAGCAAATGGGGCTGGTCCCTTTTTACAATACGTCTGAGAAAATGAAAAGCAGTTTTCTGAATTCAAAAACCATTCAGAAAATCATTTTTCCATTGGTTCAAAGTATAAAAACCGGTATTCCGGAAACATTGCCTGCTTACATCTTACAAAAATTTGCGTTGATGAATCTGACCGAATCATTGGTCAATGTTCATTTCCCGAAGAATGCCGATGCACTCAACAAAGCCCGTCAACGTTTAAAGTTCGAGGAGCTATTTTATATTCAATTAAGCATTCTTCGACTCAAAAACTGGCGCGACCTACAATCGAAAGGTTTCGTTTTTGGAACCATTGGCCATTATTTCAATACCTTTTTCAACACCTATCTGCCTTTCGAACTAACCGGAGCTCAAAAGCGTGTATTGCGCGAGATTCGCATCGATGTGGCTTCTGGTAGGCAAATGAACCGACTACTGCAAGGAGATGTGGGAAGTGGAAAAACACTTGTGGCACTAATGGTAATGCTTATGGCCGTAGACAATAACTTTCAGGCCTGCATCATGGCCCCAACCGAAATTCTGGCTACGCAACATTTTGCCAGTCTGAACGAATTTCTGGGTGATATCGGTATAAATGTAGCTTTGCTCACGGGCTCTACCCGCCCAAAAGATCGCGTCGTTTTACACGAAAGGTTGCGCAGCGGCGAACTCAATATCCTTATTGGAACACACGCATTAATTGAAGATGTGGTGCAATTCAAAAACCTTGGACTGGTGGTTATAGACGAACAGCATCGTTTTGGCGTTGAGCAACGCTCAAAACTATGGAAAAAGAATGTGCAACCACCACATATTTTAGTAATGACGGCTACGCCTATTCCGCGAACGTTGGCCATGACCTTGTACGGCGATTTGAGCGTATCGGTCATCGACGAGCTTCCGCCCGGACGTAAACCCATCCAAACCTATCACTATTACGACAACAAACGACCATCAATCAATGGTTTTATTGCAAAACAAATAGAAGCAGGCCGACAAGTTTATATTGTGTATCCACTTATTCAGGAATCGGAAAAAATTGATTTGCGGAATCTGGAAGAGGGGTATGAGTATATGCGCGAAGTTTTTCCAAATTATAACATCAGCATGGTGCACGGCAAACTCAAGCCAAAAGAAAAAGACTACCAAATGCAAAAGTTTGTGACCGGCGAAACGCAAATAATGGTTGCTACAACAGTGATTGAGGTAGGTGTAAACGTACCCAATGCTTCGGTAATGGTGATTGAGAGTGCACAACGTTTTGGGTTATCGCAGTTACACCAGTTGCGTGGACGTGTTGGACGTGGTGCAGAACAGTCGTTCTGTATTTTACTAACCGGATATAAATTGGCCAGCGACACCCGCAAACGAATGGAAATAATGGTTCGCACCAACGATGGGTTCGAAATTTCTGAAGCCGATTTGCAAATTCGAGGACCGGGGGATTTGGAAGGTACGCAGCAAAGCGGATTACCGTTTGAACTGAAAATTGCCAATCTGGCTCAGGATGGGAAAATGCTGGAAATTGCCAGAAATGCTGCCATCGAAATTCTTGAAAACGATTCTCAATTAGAGAAACCTGAAAACCGAATATTGGTAAACCAATTACGAAAATTGAAGACAAATACATTAAATTGGGGTGCAATCAGTTAATAAAATTGAATTTGCTTTGATTTATACTTTCAATTCCCTATTTTTGGGGAAGAAAATCTAATCACACTATTAATTAACCACTATTTTAAATGGAAAGAACACTCGTTATTATCAAACCCTGTGCGATTCGTAGAGGGTTAATTGGTGAAGTTATACAACGTTTTGAGCGTAGAGGCCTACAATTAAGCGGTATGAAAATGGTTCAACTAAACGAAGAGGTTTTAGCAGACCACTATGCTCATTTAGTTCAAAAACCCTATTATCAACGCATTGTAGATTCGATGATGTTGACTCCGGTGATTGTTTGTTGCTGGACTGGTGTTGATGCTGTACATATTGCGCACGTTATGGCTGGTGCTACCAATGGTCGCGAAGCAGCTCCCGGAACAATTCGTGGTGATTATAGTGTTAGTGTTCAAGAGAATATTCTTCATACTTCGGATACGGTTGAAAATGGAAAAATAGAGATTGCTCGTTTTTTCAGTGCGGATGAAGTTTTTGAATTCGAAAAACTTAACAAGAACGTATTTTATGCCCACGATGAGTTCTAACTACTGAATTCATTTTAGAATACACTCTCCTTTTTTTGGAAATTCACAAGTAAACAATTGATTTACCAACGATTCATTGTGCCCCGATAGCTATCGGGGCACAATCATGCTTTAATTAAAAAGATTCTATGCCTATTTCTCTAAAAAAATATCTTCCCATAATATTCTTTTTTATCACAACATTTGCGGGACATTCTCAACGCAATATGTTCTCATTAATCAATAAAAAAGACACAGTAAACATCTATCAGGAAATGCTGAATGACCATTCGGACGACTTGATGGAAAACCACCCTGCGGAAGATATTTACAATAATATCTGGACAAGAGAAAAGCTGAATCCATATAAAATTCCGGTTGATAGCTTGCCCGATTCGGTTCGCATTGATTGCTCACACTTTGTTGTTCCTGTTCCGGGCATAGTAACTTCGGCTTTCGGGCCACGGCGCTATCGCTTTCATTATGGAATCGACTTACGCCTCAACGTTGGCGACAGTGTTCGCGCAGCATTCTCGGGGAAAATTAGAATCATCGATTACGAGGCACGTGGCTATGGCAATTACATCGTGATACGACACGACAATGGTTTAGAAACGGTCTATGGTCACTTATCCGTCGTTTTGGTAGCCCATAACCAACGTGTAAAAGCCGGCGAATTAATCGCTCTTGGTGGCAATACCGGACACTCAACAGGCCCACACCTGCATTTCGAAACGCGTTATATTGGCAATGCCATCAATCCTGCTAACATCATTGATTTCAATACGGGACGTGTCAATTCCACATCCTACTTGATGACCAAAAAGCAATCGTTCTATTATCAACGGGAGTCAAAACAAGTCCAAATCCTTCGGTATTACACCGTTCGTAAAGGGGATAATCTGGGACAAATTGCAGCGCGCAATGGTACCAGCACCAATTCCTTATGCAAGATGAATGGGATTAAACATAAGACAAAACTGAAACCCGGACAACGACTCAGAATAAGATAAGCTTAAACACATACTAAACATAAAAGCCGCATTCAAATCAATGAATGCGGCTTTTATGTTTAGTAATAATTGATTAGTATCTGTAGTGTTCCGGTTTGTAAGGTCCATTAGCATCAACACCAATATAAGCAGCTTGTTCCGGAGTAAGAACGGTGAGTTTCACACCCAATTGTTCCAAATGCAAACGTGCTACTTCTTCATCCAAATGTTTTGGTAAGCGATATACATCTACAGCATACTCTTTTGTAAACAATTCAATTTGCGCCAGGGTTTGATTGGTGAATGAATTACTCATTACAAATGATGGGTGACCGGTAGCACAACCAAGATTTACCAAACGACCATCGGCCAACAACAATACACATTTTCCATCAGGGAAAATATATTTATCAACCTGAGGTTTGATATTTACAAGTTCAATGCCCGGATATTGTTTCAATTTTTCCACTTGAATTTCGTTGTCGAAGTGACCGATATTACAAATGATAGCAGCATCTTTCATTTTAGCAATGTGCTCAATGCGGATAATATCTTTGTTTCCGGTAGTGGTTACGTAGATATTTCCTTCGGCCAATGCTTCTTCAATTGTAGTTACCTGGAAACCTTCCATCGAAGCCTGCAAAGCACAAATCGGGTCAATTTCGGTTACAATAACGCGGGCACCGTAAGCCACCATCGATCTTGCACAGCCTTTTCCAACATCGCCATAACCACAAACCACCACTACTTTACCAGCCAACATAATGTCGGTAGCACGTTTGATACCGTCGGCCAATGATTCGCGACAGCCATAAAGGTTATCGAATTTCGATTTGGTTACCGAGTCATTTACATTGAACGCCGGGAACAACAAAGAACCTTCATCCAACATTTGATACAAACGATGAACACCGGTAGTGGTTTCTTCAGATACACCACGTAGTTCGGGAATCATACGCGTCCAGATACCATTATCTTCTTTTAAAACATCTTTCAAAATAGCATACAACAAACGCTCATCATCACCATCCGCTTTCTTGTCCAACGCAGTAGCATCTTTTTCGGCAGCTACACCCACGTGAATCATCATCGTAGCATCACCGCCATCGTCAACAATTACATTTGGTCCTTTGTGACCGTCGAAAGTCAGAGCTTGCAACGTACACCACCAATATTCTTCTAATGTTTCACCTTTCCATGCAAAAACAGGGACACCAGCAGCAGCAATTGCAGCAGCAGCATGATCTTGCGTAGAATAAATATTACAACTACACCAGCGTACTTCAGCACCCAGTTCCACAAGGGTTTCAATAAGCACAGCCGTTTGAATAGTCATGTGAAGCGAGCCCATGATACGAGCGCCTTTCAATGGTTTTTCAACTCCATATTTATTGCGTAATGCCATCAAGCCCGGCATTTCTTTTTCGGCCAATTCAATTTCCTTTCGTCCAAAATCAGCTTGCGACATATCCGCTACTTTATAAGGCAAAGTGCTGAATAATTCTGTTGTATTCATCTTATTGTTTTCGTTTTGATTATTTATTCCAAAATGGGAGCGCAAAGATACTAGTTTTCGATGAAAAAACGGACTTTATTCGCAACTAATAATGCACATGTAATTGATAAATATATAATTGCGAAACTCCACACATTCAGATTATAAGCAAAATTTAGTACTTTTGCTAAACATATTTAATTCTAGTATAGCTATGTTAGTCGACATTCACACGCACACTGCCCTTTCAGCAACTAACAGTTTAGTTGTTCGAAATTTAAATTTGAATCAAGCAGAGGACTTTTTTAAGTCTGCTGAGCAAGCGCTTTGTTCTGTTGGAATTCATCCGTGGCATGCCGACTCATTTTCAGAAGAGTTGCTCACCAAACTGGAAGAATGGTCAGAAGACAAACGTTTCATTGCCATTGGCGAATGCGGACTAGACAAAAATTCGAATGACGGATTTGAAAAGCAGTTAGGTGTTTTCGAAGCACAAATAACGATCTCCGAAAAATTGAACAAACCGCTTATTATTCACTGCGTGGGCTATTTCAACGAGCTTTTTGCTTTAAAAAAGAAATGGAACTCAACTCAACTTTGGATCATTCACGGTTTCAGAGGAAAACCCGAACTTGCAACACAGGTACTGAAATCGGGTTGCGCTTTGTCATACGGCGAACATTTCAACGCAGAAAGTGTACGTCTCACTCCTACCGAAAAACTTTTCGTAGAAACTGATGAAAGCAAATTGAATATTAGTGAGATATACCAACATATCGCCAACGCAAAAGCTTGCAAAATCGAAGATTTAAATGCAGGTATGAAACTACTGAATGTGATGACTCGGAGCCAATCCCAACCGTAAACGTTAAATTCAACATTATTTCTATTTATTATATATAAACAGCACAAACTGAGACTTCAAAAAAATGTATCTTTGCAGTCCGTTTCTAAAAAAACGTCAATATAAGGCTAAGAAGTTAGCAAAATAGTAACACTGACATAGTATCATGAAAAAAATTTCCATTCTCCTCACTTTTTGCATATTCACATCCGTCCTTTTTGCGCAAGGCATATCGTCAATGCAACAACGCAAATTGTCAAATGCACTGACTGCTATCTCAAACCTGTATGTCGACAGCATCAATGATAAAAAATTAGTGGAATCCACTTTAACTGCCATACTGAAAGACTTAGATCCACACTCATCCTACATTCCAAAAGAAGAAGTGGAGAGAGTAAACGAACCGCTAGAAGGAAGCTTCGAAGGTGTCGGCATTCAGTTTCAAATGTTTAACGACACCCTTTTGGTATCTCAAACAGTGTCGGGTTGTCCGGCAGCAAAAGTAGGCATTTTACCGGGAGACCGCATTATTTACATCGGCGACAAATTAATTGCAGGCGTAAAAACTCCGAATTCTGAAATTCTAAAAAGCCTTCGTGGCCCTAAAGGATCGGAAGTAACAGTAAGAATTCTTCGGGCAGGAAAATCTCAATTATTGCTTTTTAAAATTATTCGCGATAAAATTCCACTTTACAGCGTGGATGCCGACTACATGATTGGCAAAGATATTGGCTATATCAAAATTAATAGTTTTGGAAGCACAACGGTTGAAGAGTTCAAAAAGGCATTCGCTAAACTTCAGGAAAAAGGAATGAAAAGCCTTATTTTAAGTTTGCAGGGCAATGGCGGTGGTTATTTGAACGCTGCTATTCAATTGGCTGATGAATTTTTGGGAAAAGACCGTATGATTGTTTATACAGAAGGACTTAACCAACCAAAGAGCACTGCCGTTTCTACAAGTGCGGGAAACTTCGAAACAGGGAAATTAATTGTATTGATTGATGAATATTCAGCTTCAGCTAGTGAAATTGTTTCAGGTGCTTTGCAAGATTGGGATCGCGCATTAATTGTGGGTCGCCGCTCATTTGGTAAAGGATTGGTACAACGTCAGTTTCCACTCATTGATGGTTCGGTAATGCGCCTTACCACAGCACGTTATTACACACCTACCGGACGTTGTATTCAAAAATCGTACAAAGATGGAAAAGATAAATACGAACTTGATTTAATTAATCGCTACAATAAAGGTGAACTTTTGCATGCCGACAGCATTCATTTCCCGGACTCATTACACTATCAAACGCTTAGCTTAAAACGTACTGTTTACGGCGGCGGTGGTATTATGCCGGACATTTTTGTTCCATTGGATACCACCAGATACACTGACTTTCATCGCAAACTGGTTGCCTTTGGCATTATCAATAAAGTATGCGTGCAGTATGTCGATAAAAATCGCGCCGAACTAAAAAAGAAATATCCAACTTTTGAGAAATACAAAAAAGAATTCGAACCGGACGATGCATTTTTGAATGCATTAATTACCGCAGCCGAAAAAGAAAAAGAGAAAGAGAAAGAAAAAGGCAGCACAACTAAACTTTCGAAAGACAGTGCAACAACTCAGGTCACTCCAAACAAAGAGAACATTGACAAAGAAAATGTAGAGAAAAAGGAATTTGAAAAATCAAAACCATTGATCAAATTACAATTAAAAGCATTGATAGCCCGCGATTTATGGGAAATAAATGAGTATTATCAAATTATGGATGCTGATAACGAATCACTTGTAAAAGCCATTGAGATACTACAAACTCCGGGGGCTTTTGAGAAAATTTTAAAATAAACAATCATACCTCATCCCCTAAAAGAATCCGTAAACTTCTTTTAGGGGATTTTTTATACAAAGAAAATGATACTGGAATACATAAAAACCAATTGGATAGAAATAGTTGGTGCAATATTGAGCCTGATCTATTTATATCTTTCAATCAAACAGAAACTTAGTTTGTGGTTTTTTGGAATTATCTCGTCTTTGTTCTACATCGTGATCTTTTTCCAAACTAAGTTTTACGCCGACATGAGTCTGCAGTTTTACTATGTGGTGATAAGTATCTACGGCTGGATAAACTGGAAACATGGTGACGACGTAGCGGGTAAAGAAATGCCTGCAGCTCAGCTCACAAAACGATTATTTGTAAACCTATGTATCGCAACAGGATTGATTTACATTATATACTACTTCATATTGAGCAAATTCACTGATTCCACAATCCCAAAGGCCGATTCAGTAGTTGGTGCACTCAGCATAGTGGGAACATGGATGCTAGCCCGCAAGCTTATTGAAAACTGGATTGTATGGATTGTAGCCGATGGCTTATGCGTTGGGTTATACTTCTACAAAGGCTTGTATCCAACGGCTATCCTGTTTATTATTTATACACTTATGGCTGCAGTTGGATATTGGGAATGGAAAAAATCCCCCAGCCTAAAATAAAAAGATACTACATCAAATTAATCTCCCTCCTCCTTTTATCTGTTTTAGGCTACACCCAAAATTCAGTACAACTTCCGCAGCATCAAAACCTTATAGAATTCTACAACAGATAATTTATATCTGGTACTGCGATAAATGATAACCTTATTTGTAGCATTTTGTCCAATGCCTGTTCAATGAACTTTAAAATGTTTAGCATTTTCAATTAAATATAAACCCAAAACACTTAATATACATTAATTTTTATTAAATTAATTAGCTATTTTTAGTATTAAGTTTCTGATAAACAACATTTTTGCATTAATAAATCAATTTAAACAAGAATCAACCAATAATAATATAGTAAGAATTATGCAGTTATATATTTCGCCGGTTTGAAAATGGATTTTCTCACGCGTTGGAGCGACACTTAATGCATTATCAAACAGTCGCATACATTTACAATCAAATTTCATTTGTAAAACAATTACAATCAACAGCCATTTAACACAAAGCTCGCATTGTAATAATAAGTACTACAGGAGTCATACAAACTGCCATAAATTACTAATTAACTGACAGATATGCACTAATATGTATCTTTGTGTGTTAAATCTGCAATGATTACAAAATTATGAAAAAACAACTTTTACATATAACACTATTTATATTCAGCATTTTAAGCTCTGCATCTTGTCAGAATTCCGAGCTAAGCGAAGTTGTCGTACCTGTTCAAAATCAAATACAAGCATCGCCAAGTTTCTACAAAGCCTCAGCTCCGATAGTTTGGAATGGCGTCAATGATAAAACAATCAGCAACCTGGATATCAACAATCCTGGCGGACATTGCATTAAACTTTCCAACTGCTCTAATATAACTATTCAGAATTGTAAACTAGGTCCATCAAAAGGCGAAGGTGTATTCTTATCCAACTGCACAAACATTACCGTCACCAACTGCACAATGGACTCCGTTGAAAGTGGCGTGGTGGCGGATATTGGTAGCGGCATCAAAGTAACATACAACAACGTAAAAAACGTTTTGGGTCCAATGCCACGTGGTCAAATGGTTCAGTTTGGAAATGTAAACGGCTCGGGCAACTGCATTAACTACAATACAGGTGAGAATATTCTAGGCCAAAGTCACCCCGAAGATGAAATAAGTTTGTACATGTGCAATGGTACGGCTCAAGATCCCATTCAGGTGATGGGTAACTGGATACGTGGCGGAGGACCTTCGGGCTCGGGCGGTGGAATTATGACCGGCGACATGGGTGGATCATACATACTTGTACAGGACAATATTCTAATCAATCCGGGACAGTACGGAATTACGATTGCAAGCGGGCATCACATTACCATCAAAAACAATAAGATTTATTCGAAAAAACTACCGTTCAGTAACGTAGGACTTTCTGCCTACAGACAGTATCCTATTGACACCTACTCAAACACGATTTCCAACAACGAGATCAACTTTACAAACAAAGACGGTGTATTGAACAATATGTGGAATGCAGGAAATGCAGGAGATGTATTGGGCTGGGACACGAATAAATACAATCAAAGCCTAACCGAGTCGGCTCTACCCTCCAAAATTATAGGGGTAAATCGCACTGCATCCAATTAGAATAAACTATCATAACCAGAACAGATTCTGGGATGTGATTACAGCTTACAAATAGGCTTGTAATCCGATAAGTTTCTTGTTCTCATGTTTTTTCCAAAACCACTCGTTCACTTTATAGGTTACAAAGGCACTTCCCGCACCCAAAAGAGCTCCTGCAAGGACATCCGAAGGATAATGAACACCCATATTGAGGCGCGAATACCCTACAGAACATGCCCAAAAATAACTCGGAGCTATAACATACCATTTAGGATATTTCAGACTCATAGCGGTGGCAGTGGCAAAAGCCAGCGAGGTATGTCCGGACGGAAATGAATTTGATGTTTCATACGCAGCAGGGTGAATATCCGGATAGGTAACATAGGGACGATCTCGATTTACTACTTTTTTCAGTGAATAAGTCATCGCCCCATCAACGCCAATTGCTGCACCCACATAAATGGCATTTTTTAATAAATTATCATCTTTTTCAATCAACGCCACCACGCCCATTACCACCGGAGTGGACAAAGCAACTGCTGTGGTTGTATTTGAAATAAAGGTAGAATAGTGCCTGAGTCCGCTTGAACTTGAGCCGTTTAGACTCCTTAATAGGTCTATATCTGCATTTTGTGCCGAAACTTGCGTAGTAAATAATGAAAATGTACTGCAAAGCAGAATAATTGTCGTAAATTTGCGCATATTTTTTTGCTTCAAAGATAAGGTTATTTGTTGAACTGTTGAAATATTTTTTTACACTAATAATTACAGGTTGCCGCCCATCTCAGCACAAACTCTTTACGAACGAATGATAAAAGTAGCCATTCTTGGTCCTGAATCGACAGGAAAATCTTCATTGGCAAAAAGTCTTGCTGAGTATTTCAATACCGATTGGGTTCCGGAATATGCACGAGAATATGTTGAAAACCTTGCAGGCACCTATACTTACGAAGATGTATGCACTATAGCAAAAAAACAAATTGAGCAGGAAATAAAATACAAAACCAACTCCACAGAAAAGAACGAATACGTATTTTTTGATACAGAGTTGATTATCACCAAAGTTTGGTTTGAATATAAATTCGGTCTGGTTCCCGATTTTTTGAACGAACAGTTAGCCACCGGATTTTTTGATTATTATTTGCTGTGTGCCCCTGACCTACCCTGGATTCCTGATCCGGTAAGAGAACATGGCAATGATAGAGAGTTCTTTTTAAATTGGTACAAAAAAGAAATTGAACAATTAGAAAAACCATATTCCATCATTACCGGAATTGGAAATCAACGAATTGAGAATGCCTTGGAAGCATTACGCTTTATAAAAAGCTAATATTATTTTTAATTTATGAACAACGAGTTATTAGATACAATCAAAAAGCTTTCTCAAAGTGAAGGCTATAAGGACGTTTGCCATAAGCAAAGTAAAAATGATCCAATGCCATCAGTTGATGTGCTCAAGGAAATTGTACAACTATCCCGATCCATTCTTTTTCCCGGTTATTTTGGTGACGCAGGTGTGAATAACAACACCATGCTTTACCACATAGGTGTAAACATCGACCGCTTGCATTTATTGCTTTCGCAACAAATTAAAGCGGGCATGTGCTTCAATTCCAGCTCAGATGAATCGACAGCCTGCGATGACATTGACTGTAGATCGAAAGACATTGCCACTGCATTTGTAACCCAACTACCCGAAATAAGAGAAAAACTGCATACCGACGTCATTGCTGCGTACAATGGTGACCCGGCTGCCAAAAGTTTTGGAGAAGTAATATTCTGCTATCCCAGCATTCGGGCCATTAGCAATTATCGGATTGCCCATGCATTACTACAACTCAATGTACCTTTAATACCACGTATTATCACTGAAATGGCACATTCCGAAACCGGAATCGACATTCATCCCGGCGCTACCATTGGTAGTTATTTTACCATCGACCATGGCACAGGTGTAGTAATTGGCGAAACAGCCATCATCGGCACAAACGTAAAAATGTATCAGGGAGTTACATTGGGAGCCAAGAGCTTCCCATTGGACGCCGATGGTAACCCCATCAAAGGCATTAGCCGCCACCCACGCATTGGCGACAATGTGATTATCTACTCCAACTCCACCATTTTGGGTACCATTAAAGTGGGCGACGGTGCTGTAATTGGCGGTAATCTTTGGATAGACACAGATGTTCCGGCAGGAGCAAAACTAGCACAAAAAAAGATAGACAAGTCGTTTTCTGACAAATGATTGTTGCAAAATAATAAACAAAGACAGGTAACCACAAACAGGTAACCGTAGATAGAAGAAAAAATATGGAATTTGAAATGTTAGCGAAAACTTTTCGCGGATTAGAAGAAGTACTGGCCACCGAATTAGTAAATATCGGCGCCAACAATGTGCAGCTTCAGCGAAGAGCAGTAAGTTTTACCGGCGATAAAGCCTTAATGTATAAAGCAAATTTGTGCCTGCGGACAGCATCGCGTGTCTTGAAGCCCATTCTGACTTTCGATGCTTCAAATCCCGACGAAGTATACGAAGAAGTGAAGAAGGTGAACTGGAGCGATTATATGTCGGTTGACAGCACGTTTGCGATCGACTCAACCGTTTTCTCGGATGAATTCCGCCACTCGAAATTTGTTGCTTATCGCGTAAAAGATGCCATTGCCGATTGGTTTATGGAAAAATACGATCGTCGCCCATCGGTGCGTTTGGACGGACCACAATTGATGATCAATATTCATATTGCCGATAAAAAATGTACGCTATCGCTGGATAGCTCGGGCGAATCGCTTCATAAACGAGGTTACCGTGTGGCTCAAACCGAAGCCCCATTAAACGAAGCACTTGCTGCCGGTATGTTGTTGATGGCAGGTTGGAACGGACAATCGAATTTCCTTGACCCAATGTGTGGTTCGGGAACACTACTTATTGAAGCAGCCCTAATAGCACTAAACATCCCACCGGGCATTTATCGTTCATCATTTGCATTTGAGAAATGGAGCGATTTTGAAGAAGAACTTTTTGATACTCTTTACAATGACGACAGCTACGAACGTCCGTTCGATTTTAAAATTTACGGATCGGATAATTCGCCACGCGCCATTAAAATTGCCGAACAAAACGTAAAAAGCACCGGACTTAGTAAATACATCCAACTGGACGTGATGCCTATTCAAAAGCTCGAAGCACCTGCTCCAAACTGTATGGTGGTAACCAACCCTCCATATGGCGAACGTATCACCTCAGATGATATCTATGGCTTATACGCCGCACTAGGTACTACCATGAAGCATAAATTCACCGGGAACACCGTTTGGGTTATCAGCTCACACGACGAATGCCTGGACAAAATCGGACTAAAACCAACCGAACGTATCCGTTTACTCAATGGAGCACTGGATTGTTGGTACTGTCGCTACGATATTTTTGCCGGTAAACGCAACGATTTTGTAACCCAAAGGAATCAAAACAACTAAATTCGGGAGAAAGAGAAAATAAATCTTTCAATAGCGGAATCGCCCTTCTACAATTAAAAGATTGTTTATAAGCAATTTGCAAACTACAGTTTTTACCGGATTATTTTAATTTCAAAATTGTCGGTTTTTAATTGAATAATAGTTTGCAAATTCCAAAAAAAGGCGTACTTTTGCACCGCAATCGCCCAGATGGCGGAATTGGTAGACGCGCTGGTCTCAAACACCAGTGGATTCACTTCCATGCCGGTTCGATCCCGGCTCTGGGTACTTTCAAAGTAAAACCTCAATTGATTTTCAATCAATTGAGGTTTTTTCATTTACACAGGCAATGATTCAAAAATAGGATCAATGCATATTCAAGTTTTGCAAAATAAAGATTTTGCGATTTGCTTTAGGTGTTTTTGAAATATGGAAAGATTTTCCATTTTTCTTTGCACGTTATCCGTTTGAATCTATCGAATCAACGAATTCTGTTTCTAAATGAAACGCATGAATTAAAAGATTAAATAACTTTTCGTTTAAATAAAAATTTTCTCTGCCTAATTTGAATTTTACCACCAATAACCTTAGTTCGGGATAAGGGAATTTACACGTCTCTCATATTTAACTATCTCGTTCTGTCAATAAGGTTTAATATTGAATGGAATCTGTATTTCTACTAAAGTTAAGGTCTTATTTCCTGTTTTTTTCGACCTTAGTAGAAAAGAAATCAGAACCAACACAACCTTATTCCCACATTTTCAAAAAGTTAATGAAGTTAGCAATGCATTCTAATCCAGAACTCAGGTTAATATGATCTATAATTACTTTGTAGGTTGTAGAATGCGTGAAACTCGGGAGCGGATAATCATTTAATCATAACACATTCATACAAACTAATTATATATTCATTAAATCGCATTATTAGTTCAGTATACAAAACAGTTAGTCCATACAAACGAATACTCACTTCATACTAACTAATACTTATTTCATACTTACTAATACTTACTTCGTACTTACTAATAGCTATTTCATTCAAACGAATAGTTACTTCATACAAACTAATTGCTAGGTCGTTAGAACTAATTATTACTTCATAAAAACTAACAAATTATTCGTTAGATAGATCAAAATCTGTATTTTATTTCGTTATATCCATATACAATTAAAACTTTAATTATATATTTGCGAGAGAATAATAACTTCAACCCGATTGGATATGCTAAGATTAAATTTACAACCTATTTTTAAGGCTCGTGGCATTGATAAGCCTTATACATTTCTGGTAAAAGCCGGCTTTTCGGCGCATTCGGCCACAGTGATACTCGGTAGTAATCTGAAAGAGATTAAGCTGAATTACATTGAGGTGCTGTGCGAAAATTTAAATTGCGAGCCGAACGATTTGTTCTTGTGGATTCCCGATAATGAGAAGATGATTACCGATAAGCATCCACTTTACAACTTAAGGAATAGGGCTAGTGATGCAGAGAATATCACACTGCGCGATGTACCGTACAAACAGCTCAAAGAACTTACTTCGATGCTAACAGCACAACAAAATGATGGAAAACTTCAATAGCATCAACCTACCACGATCGGTTTACAAACTCATCAAGCACAATGTACGGCCAATCTGACTTTATAAAAAGTGTGCACCAACGTTTTAAAGTTTAAAATAGTTCCGGACTAAAAGAGTGGATGAATATTGCCAAGTATGTATTTTTGCACTAAGTAATACGATTTAATAGATTCTTACTTGGTCAGTAAACCCCCAAAAAAAAAGAGCAACTCATTTCTGAATTGCTCTTTGGATGTGCAGTAGGGAGAAAATAAATTCTCCTTACCGGATTTCGGATGTTATCGTCCTCTGATAACTCTGAACAGAATGGATATGATGGCAATAACCAACAGGATGTGAATGATACCCCCGGCGCTATATGCAAAGAAGCCAATGGCCCAGAATATAATAAGGATTAATGCTATTAAATAAAGTAGATTGCTCATACGATTGTGGTTTTAAATTATTGTTTTGTTAGTTATGTTTGTGATATTTAATTTACCGGAACGGATAAATAGAAATTGACAACACCATTGCTGGCATTGGGTATGGTGTACGACTGATCTAAAAGAGTTCTTTCTCTACCTACCTTGCTAAGTCCGTAGCTGTAACGAACACCCATGGTCATTGAATGAGCTTCGACACCGACACCCAACACAAGCCCGGCATCAATACGATTATAATTACTCATAGTGATGTTTCTTTCGAGGTCAAGAAGATGAACGTTAGCCATATTGGTGACTTTGCCTGCCAATAAATAGGAAACATAAGGTCCAAACTGAAGGTCTATGTGATCCGACACTCTCAGCAAACCAAGTACCGGCAACTCCAGATAAGTAAGATTAAAGTTCGCAGTTCCGTCCACTAAAAGGCTATTGTACGTTACCGACGCACCTTTCGTAGTGACATACAGTTCGGGCTGAACAGACAGAAGACTAACGGTAGGTATTTTAGCAAAAACACCAAGGTTAAATCCAAATATCATATCGGCCGTTGAAGCATCGTTGGTATAAAGATTCGAAATATTGATACCGCCAATAAAACCAATTTTTGCAGGCACCTTTTCTTGTGCCCTACATGGGATTACAGTTGTAATCATAAGCAAAAGCATTGCTTTTAGAATGTGCGTTTTCATGTATTTGGTTATAGAAGTATTATATTTCGAGTGAATGTGATAAAAAATACTGTTTTACCCTACTCTCTTTATTTCGACTTTGAGTTTACTATTTTAGTTATCGATCGACCTAAATCATCCATGTCGCGATTAAAATCCTGTTTGAATTTCGTCCAATCGCTATGGCTTCTTTCGTAATCATTTACGCGGGTTTTCAGGTTTTTATTTTTAATCTCGATAGAATCAATTCTTCTGGCATAGACTTCGTCAAGCGTACTACCCGACTTGTTCATTTTCAGTTTTAATGCGGCAATACTTACCTCATTATTTTTGATCTTTAATTCAGATTCCAGTTTAAAGGTTTTGAATTCTTCTTCAGTAGCTGCTTTTTGTTCTACAATAGCGGCATTGTCTTTTACTTTATCTAAATTGGCCTGAGCCGAATCAACTTGTGCCTGTGCGGCCTCTTTTTTTTGATTGTCCGACATGCAAGCAGTGAGAAAACTTCCCGCCAGGCAGATAACTGCCAGAGAGATAGGTAGGGTTATCTTTTTCATTTTTCTA
Organism: uncultured Paludibacter sp.; assembly: GCA_963664445.2. Lineage (GTDB taxonomy): Bacteria > Bacteroidota > Bacteroidia > Bacteroidales > Paludibacteraceae > Paludibacter. The sequence continues at coordinate 481,470 of CAXXUM010000005.1, read as the reverse complement.
ATGTGTTTTTTAAATATGAATACCTGGCTTCTGTTTTACAAAGCCAATGTTTTTATAGTGAGGAAATAATCTTGTGTAATTCCTCTTTTGTTTTGCCGAGTTTAATTTGAATGCGGCCTAACATTTCTTCTTTTTTGCCTTCGGAAAACATCAAATCATTGTCGGTTAAGGCAGCAAATTTTTGTTTCAGTTTGCCTTTTTGTTCTTCCCAGGTGCCTTTTAGTTCAGTTGTGTTCATTATAGTTTTGTGTTTGTAGTGAAAGTAGTATCACTTCACAAAGGTGGTATATTTTCATTCGATTTGTCTTACATAATTTATGAAAAGAGTTACATTATTCACACCTTGGAAGAAGCAGTAAACGGTAAGCGGCAAGCAGTAAGAAGCTACCACTAAGGCACTGAGAACACAGAGGCTCACAAAGATAAAATAATACCACTAAACCCTAATGGAATAGCCCCAATAGCGAGAGAACACCAAGATAAAATTTATATTTTCTTTGTGTATCTTAGTGACTTAGTGGTAAATCAAACTCGATTGAATATAAAAAAAAGACAGAGACCTCCTCTAAAGATCTCTGTCCAAACCAGAAAATGTAAACAAAGAGAGAAACTTATTTTTTTGCTACGATATCAATTACCACTGTACGATTGTAGTATCGTTCTTCGGGGAATTTATTATCAAACGGTGATTTGGCAACATCTTCGCCATATCCGTTTACTTCAAATCTCACGTCCGAGCGTCCTGCTTTCCTTAAACTGTTTTGCATAATTGCTTTTACATCATTCGCACGATCCAACGACAATTGTTGATTATGGACTTCGCTACCTGTGATATCGGCATGACCGTGAATAATAACTAACCCGTTCATTGGAATTTTAGGAACGACTACATCGTTGATATATCTTTCGTACATCTTGATGGTTTTCGATCTGTTGAATTCATAGATAACACTGAAACGTGTTGCTTCGTCGGTAGTTGATGGTGCCCAACGTACCAGGTGAGCAGTAGTTTCTTTTCTCAAAACTTTACCACTTTTTGATTGACCAACTAAGGTTACTTTATAGTCACCTTCGGGACGGGTTCCTAAGACTGTATTACCCGGGATACTGATTTTATCTTTAGTATAAGGGCCAAAGTTTTGTACTGCGCCTTGTTCGTCTTTAAATTCTACCGACCATGAAGTATACGCTTCGGTTCCTCCGTCAGCATTGATAAATACATAACTATCAAGTGGAGCCACTTGTCCCGAAACGATTTCAACAGGACGCATAGCATTTTCGCCGCTATAGAATTCAGTGAGTAGTTCAGGTGAATTGCTTTCGATAGTTACACGGCGATCACCTTCTTGCAAAAGAACTAAATCGACAGTACCACCCACCTGCACAGATGCAATCAATGGTTTGTAACGTCCTTCGGTTACAATTCTGCCCGGAGCAATTCCAAATACATTTACCAGATATGCTTTTGTATTTTCAGCCATTTCACGACCTTCTTTAGGACCTTGTTCAGAAGAACCAATCATTCTGATAGTAGAATTAGGACTCTTTACCATACGATCGCCAATGATATTCAATACATTGTAATAAACAATCATTTGACGGCTTGAACGACCCGAGAAATTTTCGGGAGTGGTAAGTTCTACCTGATCTTGTCTGAAATCTTTCACCTGATCTTTTTGAAGCAATACATATCGTTTTGGTATCTCTGTTGATCCTAAATCGAAATACACGTAGTTGCCAAGTGGGAATACTTCCCTTACATTGGTTACTGCTACAGTATTTTTAGCAGGACTGATATAGAATTTCACTTCCGGTTCTACCACTACAGCACCACCAAATGCTTCTTCTTTTACTTTCGATTCGATTTTATGACCGCTTCCTAATTTTAAAGCTGCACCAACTCTTACCGTTGTCAGGTTCCATGTTTCAATGCTACGTGGATTTTGTCCGAAGTAAGGTTGAAAAGAAACAAAAGGCGACAGCACAAACTGAGTGCGATGATGTTGCGATGAAAGTGGGATGTCATATCCGGCACCTACCTGCATAGAGATAAGATTGTTGTTGACGTCACTAAAATCGCCTTCCACTGCGGGTGTAGCAGCTTGATTAGGGACAGCAGGATTCAATCCTAACTGATAGGTATAGGATTTCGACATATTAAATGCAAAACGAGGGCCTGCATACATGTAGAAATTAGATTTGAACGGAGCAAAACGAAGACTTGGTTCAATGGTAATGTATCCAAGGTCGGTTTTTAAATCGGCCGGACAGTTACAAGGTGTTTTTACCTGATCGAATTTACCGCCACGGTTATCATAACCTGCCTGAAGCATAATACCCCAGTGGGAAGAGCCCGGACGATATTCGATAAGTGGAGCAACAAAAAGACCTACACCACTACCATCCTGAAAACGGGTGGGAACAATAAGATCGGCATCCAACTGTTGAGTAGAGCCACGGTGGAAATTTACATTAGCACCGGCAGCAACTCCAAAAAACCATGCAGGTTTAGTGTATTGAACAGAATCTTGTGTTTGAGCAGAAACTGTTTGAACTCCCATCAAAGCAAAAGCAATCAGTGCAATATTTTTTATGCTCTTGGCATAAGGGAACCGCGCCAGGCGCGATTCCTTGTTATACATATTATTTGTTTTCATATATATTTTTTTATTGTAATTAGTGTACTTGTATATTGGCAAACCAACTGATTGGCTACCCGTTTACCTGTTTCTAAATTACGGTTTTGAAATTGTATTTGTACTGGTCATTACTACTGAACCGTTTTGGGCAAGCATTCTACCAACAGCATTTGAATATGCACCCATTGTGATGGATTGCAATGCTAATACATTACCGTAAAAATTGGTATACGTTCCGATAGTAGCTGAGCTACCTGTTTGCCAATAGATATTTTTGGCCTGAGCACCACCGCTAAGGATAATACTACCCCCTGCTCCACCTACTGTGGTAAATGCTGAAGCTACCTGAAATATAAATACTGCATTAGGATTACCCTGAGCATCCAGTGTCAAATCACCATTTTGAATCAATAAGGTTGATGTTGATTTGTAGATACCCGGTGCGAGTGTTTTACCACCTTGATCGCCCGAAACTGTAGCCGGTGCGGGAGAAGTTGCTCCCTCAACAAAGAGATATGCAGCCACTAAGTCTAATTTGGCCTGATTCAACATGGCAGCTGTAGCACCACCATCATCGGCAGCATAGATATTACCATTTACAATGGTTGCAGGTGGGAAACCGGTAACCGAAGAACGGGCACCCGGATAGATACCAACATCCATATTATTGATTACACTTGCTCCGGCATTGTTGCTAACACCTACGCCGGAAAGAATTCCAAAACGACCAGCAAACTTAAGATCTACAAATGGTACGATAGCAGTAGTCGGTATCGTAAATGACCATACATAATCACTTGCCATATTTGTTCCACCTACATTTTGGACTCCATTGGTTACTTTGGCAGTATAGGTTTTACCTGCTACAAAATCACTGTTTGGATTAAAGCTCGCTGTATTAGCGGCATAACTTACCACACCCGATACAGGGTTTAAACCTTCCATAATAGTGAAGGTAGTTGTGCTAATCGTAGCATTGTTCATTGCTTCACTAAAGGTAGCTGTAACATTTTGATTAAGTGCCACGCTTGCGTCCTGATCAGCAGGGTCGGTTAAGATAACCGTTGGTGCTAAAACAGTAGCTGTAGTAAATGTCCATACCGAGTCTTTCGCTAACGGTGTACCATTCACATTTTTTACTCCGGCTTTAATTGTAGCTGTATATACAGTATTCGATTTCAAGTCATTGTTAGGATTAAAAGTAGCTACTACACCTGTATAGCTTACTACTCCCACAATGTTTACCGCACCATTCATCAACGTAAATGTAGATGAGGTAAGGGTTGCAGAACTCATAGCCGCACTAAAAGTGGCTGTTACTGATTTGTTAAGCGCTACATTTGTTGCTGATTTTGTCGGATCAGTTGTAAGGATCTTCGGAATTACGTCTCCGGTAGTAAATGTCCATGTAGTATCTTTTGCAATTGCACTACCATCCATATTTTTGGCGGCCATTGTAATTTTAGCTGTATACACAGTCAAAGGACTAAGACTAAGCGTTGGGATAAACGATACACTGTTTCCCAAACCAGAAACTAAACCTAAGACCGGAGTTGTACCATTTTTTAGGGTAAAAGTTGTGCCGGTAATAGTAGACTGATCCATTGGTACACTAAAGGTAGCAGTAATAGTTTTGTTTAACGCTACGTTTGTAGCTAAGTTCAACGGGCTGGTTGCAACCACTACCGGTAAAATAGTAGCGCCTGTACTAAACACCCATACATAGTCGGCTTGTAGAGCATTTCCCATTAAATCTTTTACATTAGTAGTAATTCTGGCTGTAAAAGTGGTATTGTCAGCAAATTTACTGGAAGCTGTGAAGGTTGCAGTAGAATCAGCATCTGAGTAAGTAACTGTTCCGGCTACAACCGATGAAGTTCCTGTTACTGTAAAGGAAGTTTCGTTGATGGTTGTAGGATTAATTTTTTTATTGAACTTGGCAGTAACAATAGTTGTCCGTATTGCCAGTTCTGAAGCACTTACAGCCTTACGTCCTACAAGAGTTGCACCACTTACCGGTGTAACCGATACCACCACCGGACAAGGTCCACCGTCGATGGCAACATAATCGTCATTTTTACATCCTGCAAACAATACAACCGCCAGGATGGCTAGGGTTGAAAGTAGCTTTATCTTTTTCATATATTTGAATTTATTTGTGAATTCATTTTCACATGACAAAGGTGATACATTTAATGAATGATAATGTTACACAATATTTGCTAAGACTTGTATTATTCACACGTTACAAAAACCAGGACGTAGCACACTGTAGTAATTAGTGGAAAGTAGGTCGTGATTAGTGAGGAGTTGGTAGTTGGTAGTTGGTAGAAGAATGGTATTCGTATAACTACCCCAAACCCATGAAGGGGCTTAAGAGTGGTTTTCGAGATGACTACCCCTAGCCCCTAAAGGGGGACAAGAGTGGTATTCGAGATGATATACACTTAATCGAATGTATTGATAAAAACAATGGTATGATAAACGCAACTAATTTATAGAAAAAGCTTATAGGAGACGTACTATTTTCAAGTCCCCTTCAGGCTTCGGCGTGAGCTCAGTCGAACGGGGATTTAGGGGTGACTGACGGAGATTTAGGGGTGGTTGTAAGAGCTTATGGGCTGGATGAAAAAAAGCGTTATCCTTCTTATTGAAAGATAACGCTCTTTTCTTATTTCCACGGATCGTTTTATCCATACAAATAAGTAATATTTAATGATTAAACTACTATAGCAACAGTTACAATAACTGCTATCGTTAATACCACATTTAAAATGGTTCTGATTTTGCTGTCTCTGGGAATAAGCGTATTGATACTCCAAAGAAGAACCACTACAATGCAAACAAACGAAAAAATAAGAGATTGTGACATAATGATTTGTTTAAAAAGTGTTTTACACCTGAATACTCATCAAATTGCTGAATATCCCAAATACTCTGAGGAGCCATACGATAAGTAGAATTACTACTACAATGTTTAGAATGTTTTTAATCTTACGATCCATAGGAAGGTAGGTGTTCACACCCCATAGGATGACACCCACTAAGACAATTACGAGTAATACGGTTAATAGTGGCATAATTTTATATTTAAAGGGTGAAGAATAAAATAGTTTTATTTATAAATAGGGCTTACTCTTATTATATCAATTGCCGTCCCGCTCAGGGGACGGACGAATTGATAATTTATAGCTCTTTGACCTTATTTTGTCAATTGAAATTCAACTCGACGGTTTAATTCACGACCTTCGGAAGTATTATTAGGACCAATCGGTTTTTTTTCTCCGTAGCCAACAACAGTAACACTTGATGAAGGAACATTTTTACTCAACAAATAACGTTTTACGGCGTTGGCTCTTTTTACCGACAAGGTTTGATTAAATTCTTCTGATCCAATATAATCGGTATAACCGGCTACATTCAATCGCACTGTTGAATTATCACTTTTCAAGGTAGCGGCAATTTCGTCTAAGGCTCTGTATGATCCTTGTGTCAATTTATCCGATCCGAATTCAAATTCGATATTTTCGTAGGTTGGAAGATTAGCTTCATCTTCGTTTGCCGAAAGAGAATCAACCTGATTGTTCAGTTTGTTGATTTTGTTATTCAATGCTGCATTTTCTGCTTCAATAGCTTTCAAACGATCCATTGTTTCAACGGTATTGTCTTTTACAATTTTGTTGATAATAACCGGAGCTGGTTTTGGGTAATACTCGCACATGCTAATGTTACGGGCATGTTGTTTTTGTCCGTTAGCACCCAATTTAAAACGCAGACCAATGGTTGCTGTCAACGCATCGCTATTGCCTTTTGACATTTGGTAACCGCCCAGGTTGGTTCTGTCGTAATAACGATATTGAACTTCACCACCCAACGCAATTGATTTGCTGATGTTGTATTCAAGGTTCAATCCTAATTTTCCCATTACAGTTTCAGGCACGCCATCACCGGCGTCACGCGAATCAACAATTACATTGTTGGCTGCATCCATTAGTTTGAACTGATAAAATCCAACACCTACACCGGCATCACCGTAGATATTCATTTTACTCCAGAAATTGGTTCTGTTAGGTACCAACAGATTCATTAAATTGATTGAAGCAAACATTAAAACATCATGTGTGCGTCCTTCCATTGTTCCTACCTGGTTAGCATTTAATTGGTAAGTATGTCCGTAAGGATTATACATATACTCCACTCCTAACCCTACAAGCGGATTAATGCTGTACTCGATGGCAGCACCACCTACCCAGTTAAATTGGTCGCGACGAGAAAGAGAACCCGGAGCCACGCGGAAATAATTTCCACCACCCTTCAACCCAATCGACCAGTGCGATACCGGAGTAAATGCACAAGCAGTAGATGCTTTCAAAATACTTGAATCGGACACTACAGTTACCGCATCCTGAGTAGATACTGTTGTAGTAGTTACTTCCTGAGCGGTTGCAGATCCAACTGCAGCAGCAACAAGCATAATGCTTAATAATTTTCTTTTCATTGTTTTGTTTTAATTAAATGAGATTGTTTTTATAAATGAGGTTGCGTTTATAAATACATTTCGGTTGTATTGTTTTGGTTACAGAATGTATTTTTTCTTCGTGACAAAGGTAGGGCTGTTAATAGAGGACAGAGTTACACAACTTTTATAATTTGTTGCATTATTCACACACTGCGTCAGTCATCAGTGAGCAGTCATCAGTCATCGGTATTTAGAAAATCGGAAAGTGCAGTACTACCTACTACAGTGTTCATCTTTTCCGTATCTTTGTAGCCAAAACAATTACCAACACTGAACCTAAAGTAAAAATCCGCGATGCTAATCGGGTTTTCAACATCAGGGTAAATAGATGCAAGAAGTGCCTCCTAGAGTGTTGCTAGCTAATAAAAAAATAAATATGACAATTGCATTCTTAGTTTTTGGAAAAGAGATTTTAAATTTCCAACAAGCTATTTTCTCCATACTAACTATTTTACCCAAGATTGATAAAAATGAAAGAGTGGTTGTAGTTACTGATTCACCCGAAGATTTTAAACTTTTAAGCGAAAGAATCATTATCATTGAAATAGACAAAACAACACTTGAAAACTGGAAAGGTCAGTACAACTTTTTTTGGAGAATTAAGATTATAGCCTTACAGATGATTGCTGATAAATGGAAGGATGAGCATGTTCTGTATTTAGATTCAGACACCTTTTTATTTGGAAATCTGGAGAGTATCAGATTAAATCTGAATGCCGGCATCAACATGATGCATACCAATGAAGGTAAACTATCTGAGCTCACTACAAAGACCGAACGGGCCATGTGGAAACAATTAAAAGGCCGCACCTACGGTACTATTACTATCGACTCCAACACCTGCATGTGGAATGCCGGTGTAGTGGCAATTGCCGGTGCCAACAGAGATAAATTAGATTTGGCACTCACGATTTGTGACGAGATGTGTAAAGAAAACGTGACCCCAAGATTAATAGAACAACTGGCGCTATCATTGGCCATGAACGAGCCGATGGAGTTATTGGCAGCCGAAAATGAAATAGGACACTATTGGGGAAACAAAAAAGCATGGAATAAGAAAATCAACAAGCTATTGTTGAATAATTTGATGAGAAATCTTACCCTGGAACATCTTATCGATGAGGTAAAAGAAATAAAGTTCGATAAAACACCTATCAGAGTAAAAACGAGTAGCACCAAACTTAAATTGGAAAAAAAACTATCAAAAATATTTCCGGATAAAATGCATATGTACATTACAAGTGAAGATAAGAAATAGCCCCGGTTACTAAAAAAGTACAACACTATTTTTCATGCCTTTACTCCTCCAATGACTTGAAGTCATCGCTCAGTATAGTGTATCACATAAAGAAAAGAATGAAACCTGTCTGCCTTAGACAAGATTCATTCTTTTTTTCATTTTATTCCATAATAGTACAGCACTTATTACCATATACTTACCAAAAAACATACAGAAATAAGGTATACTGCTACAATGTTTGGCAACAATGCCCTATTATAAACAAAAGTGACCATAACTTTGTACAAAGTGCTGGTAAAACAGATGAATAATGGAGCTACTTTCCTGAATAATACTCCATTATTGTAGAATGATGGAGTTATTATTCTACAATAATGCAACAAGGCTGGTAACTAATGGAGCATTATTCTACTAAAATGCAGCAAGGCTGGTAAGTTATAGAGCATTATTCTACAATAATATAACAAGGCTGGTAAGTTTTAGAGCTACTTTGTACAATAATACAGCAATGTAAACCAACATAAAGTCCAACTAGACAGTATCTAAGCAGTAAATTTACAGTATCATGCTTAGCAAGGCAGTTAGTCTTACACCATGGGCTACTACCGGATGCGTCAGGTAAATAACCGCGACGAACATGATCTGTGAAGCCCTAGAGTAAACTCTATTATAGCAGGGTAAATCCGTTGAATCGCAGCGCTGTAAGCAAGTGCAGCTCTGCTCATTTGTTTTCTAAAAAATAATAGGAAGAATGGAAGATTAGGTTAATTATTATTTGTATGTTTGTAAGCGAATAAGAATATATACTTACCCCTAACAGTGGAAATATGCGAACTAGTAGTTCGCATACACAGCTAAATGAGGAATATGTGTAATTAAAGTTCGCATATATACAAGTTAGCAGCTATTATAAAAAAACAAATATGATACCTCCAAAAATTCAAGCATTAGTTGATTTTATAGACTATTTGGACAATAATAAAAAGGAATACATTGAAAAGTACATTCCTTTATGCGACGAATTGGATGTACTTGACAAACAGAGACGAAAATTAAAGCCTAATAATAATTATAAAGACAAACAGGAATATGATAAAATACAAAAAATAATAGAAAATAAATTTGAGCCAATCACAACAAATATTCATACACCCATTTTGAATTTTCTGAAAGAAAAAGAAATCTGGAGTGGAGACAATGTTTATGCAAGTATTTGGAACAATAATATTTCGGTTATTTCTGAATTTAAACGAAATTTTGATTCGGAAGATGTTGACCAAATAATAAAATATAAAAGAATGTATTTGACTTTTAGAGCAGAGACAAAAACTAGCTTTCTTGGCTTATCATTCGTATTTAGCAACTTAGATGAAATTCTAAAAGAGCTTTTTGATTTTTTTAAAGACACCAATGAAAATGAATTTGAAAGTTTTGAAGCAAAAACCATTGAGGTTAATAGTCTCGAAGAAGTTCTAAAATCATTCAAAGAGAATAATTGGGGAAATGTGAAATATTCTTTACCATATGAGACGCTGCACAGCAATTCAAAAGAAAAACAAATTCATAGCATTCCTATGAACATTAAGAATGAGATAATTATGGGAGACAGAATTCATGTTGGAGAAATATCCAATAACAGTGGTAAAATTACCGTTGGAAAAGAAATTAATAATATTCAAAGTAGCAATCAAGTAACTAACAATAAGAAAATTACAAAAAAACTTGAGTCTAAAGACAAATTGAGCAAAAAATCATACAACTGGCAGAAATGGGGAATAATTGTTACGACAATTCTAGCAATTCTAGCAATTGTAGTAACGATTGTAATTGCGACAACAACAAAATAACAGCTGCTAACACCCGCCTATGCGCATTGGCTGGCTGACGTGCATCCCGGCGGTTTTGCTCCCGCATTCACATGATAAGTAGTTGTCTGAATCAAGATTCACAGAATTTGAGAATTTTCAGAATGAAGATATAGCTATAATATTCAGTCCAACTCTTATTCAGTAAATTCAAAAATTCTGGTAATTCTGATTCAGACAAAATGACATCACACCTATTAAAACACAAAAGCACAATGAAAAGAATACTCTTCCTCTTTCTGATCTTCGTCAGTTTAAGCGCAGTGGCACAAACCGACTTGCAAAGCCGGATAAAAACAGTTGTTGATGAAGGCAAACGATTGTATCGGTCGGAAATGGCTTCGTGGTACGGTACCGATTTGTTTCTGGGCAACTACAAGAGCAGAGCAAATGTAGGCGGCTATTTTTCGTATACTACCAAAGATGAAGTGTCTAAATGCATCTTCTTTTCGAAGGCCGAAAAGCCCAACGTTATTGGCACTATCTCTTTCGACAAGACCTTTAATCCGGAACTGGCAAAGATAGATTTAAACGAAAGAGAGTTCACAATCATGGAGAATGATCTGTATGCAATCAGAAAAATAGCCCTGACGATAATTAATACCGATACGTTGTTCAAAAAATACAGCAATACGGATTTGAATCTGATACCATTGGTATTCAACAATGAAAAGAAAGTATATGTGCTTACGGGACCGAAACAAGGCGGAGCAGTGATTATAGGAAATGATTATTTGATTACGTTCGACAACAATAACCAACTGACAGGTAAAAAAGCGCTACACAAAAATATCATTCCCGTGCCCTATGCCGGAAGGCAAAGTGATGGCACAGAAATAGTTTCGACACTTCATTCACATCTGCCCGAAACAGGTGACATTATTACCTCCACCGATATATGCACCCTAATGCTGTACGAGAAATACGCCAAGTGGAAAACCCATAAGGTTGTTTCTCAAAAATACCTGAGTACCTGGGACTGTGCTAAAGATGAACTGAGTGTAATGACTATGGAGGAAGTGGAGAAAATGAAGAAAAATAATGATAAAACAGAACTAATAAAATAAATACTTGCTGCTACTATTGTTCTTTAGGCATGCACTATAAACATATAATTACGATGAAAAAAACAATTTGGCTTATCATCTTTTTGAGTTTTCAGTATTCCTTCTCGCAAAATCATGTTGTATTAAGAACTGAAAGAAATCAGGACAACAGTGTTGATGTCTTTTATTCGAAAGACGTACCCGGAAACTATTGTATTTATTTGAACTTTACAAGCTATGAGAATACCTTAACCCCCGAACATAAATTTATTATTGATGATTATGAAGGAAAACTTTTCACCCTAAAGCCGACCAATAAGGATAAATATATACAGTTTTCTTACAACTACACTTATAAACGTGGGATTCCAAATCCCAAACTGGACAGTACTTTTGTTTATCTGTTGCCCTTTAAAAATAACTGTTGTGTGAAAGTATGGTACCTGACAAATTTAGGTGCAAAATACTTTCATCAGGAAGAACCGAAAAATTGGAATGCCTTTCAATTTATTTGCAACAAAACAGATACAATTTGCTCTGCCAGAAAAGGTATTGTTGTGAGTGTTGTTGCAGATTATTCGGTAGATACTACTCAGCTGGTTACTTATTCGAGCAATAGGAATACCATTCTGGTTGAACACAAAGATGGAACATTTGCAAAATATGAGGGCTTTGATAAGGATAAGATATTTGTAAAGCAAGGAAGCCTCGTTTTACCCAATCAGACTTTAGGAGTTCTATCCCAATATGATAAAAGTGGTACTTATCAGTTGCGCTTTTCGGTTTACTACCTAATTGAACCGAAAATTGATAATTCATCGGATAATTCGGATAAGAAACGAAAGCTAGATTATAATTATGTAAATCCCTATTTTCAGACAACGGATGGTCTATCGAGATTAGCACAAAACAAGAAGTACACAACTCAAATAACAGAAGATGTAATCGTAAAAGAATTAAGTGCAAGGGAACTAAAGAAAAGAAATAAAAGGTAAGTATGGGTTTTGGGGGTGGAAGCCCCTGCAAAACAGAATAGCTTTTTCTAAAAACACTTACTCAATCACAGAACTGCATAACATCATGTGTATATCTCGAAAAAATGAAATGACATGAAACAGGTATTAATTATCAATGGACATCCTGACAAAGAAAGTTTTAATCACGCCCTGTCTGCTGCCTATAAAAAAGGACTCGGTAAAACTGCTGCAAGGGTTTCTCAAATAGACATTGCAGACCTGACCTTCAATCCGAATCTACAACACGGCTATCGCAAACGTACGGAGTTGGAGCCCGATCTGCTCGATGCAATTGAAAAAATAAAGCAAGCAGATCATCTGGTTTGGGTATTCCCAATGTGGTGGTCAGGCTATCCGGCCATAATGAAGGGTTTTGTTGATCGGGTATTTCTACCGGGTATTACTTTCGAACCGGTTGCAGGCAAACCATTCCCGCTAAGATTGCTGAAAGGAAAAACCGGAAGAATTATTATCACAGCAGATGCTCCGAAATGGTATGATCGGTTTTTCATGCACAGACCGCTTATAAATCAATTTAAAAGAGGTACACTCCAATTTTGTGGAATAAACCCTGTAGAAGTAACGTATATTGGGCCGATTAAAAATTCAAATCCCAATTTCAGAAAGAAATGGCTCGACAAAGTGTATGTATTGGGAGAGAGCATAAAATAAATGACCTTCAATAAAAAAATGAGAAAATGGTTCTGGTAGCATCTGCCACAATAATAGAAAAAAGGAATCAGATTATTTAAAATCTGATTCCTTTCTTATGATGTGACTCCCAAATGGGGGCTAAATCCAATTGCCCTTATTGTCTAATTACTCCGCAAATTTGATAAAGATTCTGAACACTTTGGCGGGGTCTTTAGCCCAGAACTCCAATGCTTGCTGTGCTTCTTCGGGCGTATAAATGGCGCTGATAAATTCTTCTACCGGACAGGTACCACGTTTCATATATTCCATTACGGCACGGAAATCTTCGGGCATAGCATTGCGTGAACCGCGTATGTCAAGTTCCTTTTGCACGAAGTATTTGGTTTCGAAAGCAATTTCTGTTTTGGCGTAGCCGATACAAACTACTCTTCCGGTAAACGCAACTTCGTTGATGGCGGTAATGTAGGTTTGTGGTGCTCCCACCGCTTCCACAACTACATCAGGACCATATCCGTTGGTATATTCTTTTAGCTTCTCGCTTAAATTCTCCGTTTTGGAATTAATGGTATGTGCTGCTCCAAGACGTTTGGCCAAGGCCAGTTTGGTATCGTCCATATCTACCGCTATCACTTTTGCTCCGCGCAAGGCTGCACGTACAATAGCACCCACGCCTATCATTCCACAACCGATAACCATTACGATGTCCAGGTCGGTTACCTGTCCGCGCGAAACGGCGTGAAAACCGACACTCATAGGTTCCACCAAAGCGAAATCGCGGGGAGTGATGGCAGTATCTGCTAACACCTTAGTCCAGGGCACACTTACGTATTCGCTCATAGCACCGTGACGTTGCACGCCAAAGGTTTGGTTGAACTGACAAGCATTCGGTCGACCGTTTCGGCACGATGGGCATTTGCCGCAGGCAGTGTATGGATTAACGGTACATGCCATGCCCGGTTGAAGATGCTCGGGAACATTCTCACCAACAGCTTCGATAGAAGCACCAATTTCGTGACCCGGAATAACGGGTAGTTTTACCATGGGGTTTTTACCCAGAAAGGTATTTAAATCGGAACCGCAGTATCCTACATAATGTATTTTTACTAATACTTCGTCGGCACTAATGCCCGGTTTTTCCAGTTGAACCAACGACACTTTGCCGGGTTCTGTTATTTGTACAGCTTTCATATTTTTTATTTACTTCGTGATATTTACTTCGTGTTATTTGTGCTTCGCACGTTATTATGCTTCGCGATATTTAGCTTCGCCGTTATTATGCTACGCACGTTATTTTACAGCTTCAACAATTAATAACACCCGAAGGGCAAATAACTATTAATAACGGCAAAGCCAAGTAACTACAAGTAACGCCCAAAGGGCAAATAACTATTAATAACGCGAAGCGAATAACGGCAAAGCCGAATAACTATTTTATTTTATACGCTTTTACAGCATTCCCACCCAACATCAGGGCTTGTTCTTTTTCCGTAAAGGTGGAAATATAGTCGATAACTACCTGCATAACCTCACTATATTTTCCGGCTACCAAACATACCGGCCAGTCGGAACCAATCAGTATTCGTTCGGGACCAAACGCCTCCATAACAACGTCCAGGTAAGGGCGTATGTTTTCAGGGGTCCATGTATTCCAGTCGGCTTCGGTCACCATGCCCGATAGTTTGCAATACACATTCGGGAAGGTAGCCAGTGCTGCTATGTCTTCTTTCCAGGGTGAAACAATACCGTCTTTAATCAAAGGTTTGGCAATATGATCGACCACAAAAGTTTGTTTCTCCGAAAATTGCTTTACAAACTCTATGGTGTTGGTCAAATGTTTTGGGAAAATCAAAATATCATACGCCAGATCGTATTTTTCGAGCAGTTGCACGCCACGAATAAATGCAGGTCTGAGCATAAAATCAATATCTTCTTCATCATGGATAACATGACGTACCCCTACGGCTTTAGGATGTTTGGCAAAAGCGGCTATTTGCTCTTCGGCTTGTTCCGATTGCAAATCGAGCCAACCTACAACGCCTTTTATATGTGGATATGCATCCGACAGTTGTAGCAACCATTCGGTTTCCTGTAGTGACTGACGGGCTTGCACTGCTACCGAACCATCAAAGTCGATGCTTTTAAGTTCAGGAAGCAGGTCGGTAGGTAAAAAGTCACGCTTGATGACCGACATGTTTTCGCCCATCCAACCATAGTCTGCCGTGTTGAAATGCCAGTAGTGTTGATGACTGTCTATCTTCATTTCTAATCAAGTTTATAAATTCGTTCCATAAGTTGCCACTTTTCATCGGCAGTAGCATTTTCCGATGTATTCTGAAAGCGTGCCATGTGTTTTTCCCACTCTGTTTGGCGGGGTTTAGTGGCAAGCACTTTCATGGCCTCGTCGTGATTAAAATCAGGCACAGTATCCATGATCATAAATAGTTTTGTGCCGTAGATATAGATTTCCATATCCAGAATGCCTACTTCCTGCATTCCCTGATTAATTTCCGGCCAGATGTTTTCCTTTGCATGTGCCAGTTTATAGGCAGCAATCAGGTCGGCATCATCACGCAAATCCATTGTTTTGCAATAACGTTTAAACGCCGCGTAATTTGTTTTTTCGCTGTATTCCATATTTGTAATAGTAAGCTTGAATTATAAGTGTAAAACGACTAAACAATGTCGTGTTTATTTTATAAGAATTGTCTGTCGCCGCTATGCGGCTTGAATATCCTTCTCAATTATTATTTCTACCAAACTTACGCCGCTATGCGGCTAATTTAGGTGCATAGCACCGAAAGTTTGGTAGTAAATAGGAGTCATAAATTCCATATAAAGCCGCATTGCGGCGATAGATAATGAGAATATGACATTATTTCATTTCGATTATTTAGTAGTCCCTCAAGAGAGTGCACAAAGCCCCAATAAAAATAACTGATTTTAAAACCCTGACAGCGGTCGAAGACCCCTGTTAGCGGTTAATGAATAAATCTAGTTGCATAAGAGTATTATGTAATCAAATAAAACAAAAGAATAAAACCGGCCTACCGCAGACAGGTTCTATTCTTAAAAACAAACACTATTATATCGCTTTACTAACTTTATGTCCTTTAAGGGCATAATATAAAATAAAGGCAAATAACGGTATTGGCACAAGGAAGCCAACCGACATGGAAGAGATATCGGCTACCCAACCCATAAACATTGGGAAAACTGCTCCACCTACAATGGACATGATTAAGAAAGAAGAACCTTTTTTAGTTTGTGGTCCAAGGTCTTTAATGGCCAATGCAAATATTGTAGGGAACATGATAGACATAAAAAAGAAGGTCAGGAACAAGGCTACTACCGAAATCATTCCGAATCCGCTACTCACCACAGGAAGTAACACTACGCACATCAAGGAGTAAATAGCCAATAGTTTTGTTGGTGAATAATAGCTCATTAACCAACTACCTGACAAACGTCCGATAAAGAATAAAGACATACCCCCTAAACCTAACAGATAACCCGCGGTAGTTTTGGTAATACCCAAACCTAATTCATCGGCTGTAAGAAAATTGACGAAAAAGCTAAATACACCTGTTTGTGCAGCTACATAGCAAAACTGAGCAATAACACCCAAAACAAGATGCTTGGTTTTAAATAATGATTTTGCAGGGGCAAGTTCGCCAGTAGTGCTCACTCCGTGTGCTGTTTCCACATCCTCTTCCGTAATTTCGGGCAATTCCACAAACATGTAGATAATGGCAATAATCAACACGATGATACCAATACCGGCATAAGGTGCAATCATGGAATCCAGGCCTTTCGAAGTATTTCCTTTGTCGCCTCCAAGAATAAAGAAAGTGGCGAAGATAGGTCCGAAGATCCATGCTAAACCGTTGAACGATTGCGAAAAGTTGATTCGTCGTGCAGCAGATGCCTTATCCCCCAATTTAGTAGTATAAGGATTGGCAGCTGTTTCGAGTGTTGCCAAACCGCACCCAAGAATAAACAAACCAATAAGAAACAACGTGTAGGATGCATTAATTGAAGCCGGAACAATGAGGAAAGCACCTGCTGAGAATAGCAACAATCCCATAATGATTCCCCTTTTGTAGCCGAAGCGACGCATAAAATAGCCTGCTGGTAACGCCATGGTAAAATAGGCCATATACACCGAAAATTGGATTAGCCCCGATTCGGCTTTAGAGATATTTAAAACAGTTTGGAAATGGGCATTCAGCACATCGAGCATACCGTGTGCGCTACCCCATAAAAAGAACAATGATGAAATAAGAATAAAAGGAACTAAATATTCCTTAGTGGTTAGTTTGTGTTTCATAAATATATTAGATTTTGTAAGTTACAAAAAAGGATAATCGGTTGCAATCAAACCGCTTGCTTTCATTTCCGCCCAAAATTCAGCAGGGACTTTAGTCGTCACCGACGCCACATTGCTCTTAATGTGAGAAGGTTTTGATGTATTCAAAGCAATGCTTACAACACCCGGTGCAGTAGTGGCAAAACTTACACAGGCCACTGCCGGCGAAATGTTGTGTTTTGTACACAAAGTAAAGAAATTTTCGCGCCATTTGAAAATAGCTTTGTTTTCTTCCGTATCGGGCTGTATAAGGCGATAATCGAAAAACTGACCACCAATCAAAAAACCGGCATGAAAAACGGCTGAATTTACGATGCTTATATTCTTGTTGTGAAGCGATTGCATAAAGTCAAGTAAGTCTTTTGGATGGTGCATAATCGTCATGCTATTGGCAAACATCGCCCAGTCCAGCTCCACCTCTTTGGATACTTCTTCTATTATTTTCCAGTTCTTAGCACCTACACCAATGGCTTTTACCTTGCCCGATTTCTTCAAATCCGCCAGTGCTCTGTAAGCTTCAACGATATTGGCAAAGCGACTGTCTCTGTCTTTAGACGATGTAGCGGCATTTAAATACTCATCCGGATCGTGAACAGATGCTAATTGAGGAAAGTATTTTCCTCCCAGCAATTGATTTCCCTGTTCGTAGCAGTTTAAAATTCCTTCGTAACTAATATCCTGAACGGCATCATTTTTCAAATCCATCCATACTCCCTGCTCAAAAGTAGGTTCAGGAGTAAGCAATGGAGTGCGTTTCCACCCTAATTTATTACTGATAATCACATTTTCGGGAGCAATATTCAGTTTCTCCAGACATTCACCCAGTTTTTCGAGTGCCAGGCCGGCACCGTATTTTCCGGCACTATCAAAAACTACCGGAGCAGGTACATGCTCAAAAGTTTGTTGAACGATTTCCAGTTTTGTTTCGTCTGTCAGTGCTGTGTATAAGTTTCCAAGCGCACTTGTTCCAAAAATAATGGGTGGAATTTTGATGCCTGTTTTACCAATTTCGTTTAATTTCATTTTGACTGATTATTTTTTAAATTTAATTTTAAATGTAAGTACATCAACAGTTGGTACTAATGTTGGTTTTTCAATTATTAATGCATCATTCTTTTGCACCCAACGAAGTTTTTCCTTGCTTCCTAAGATAGTTACTGATGATATTTTTTGATGTCCGGTCACTGCATGTAAACCTAGCGCTTTCAACTGTATTTTTGTTGTTGGATTCACCATATAAAATGCATAAAGATCTCCATTTTTAGTCGTGTACCGAACATCACCTTCACGGTATGCACGGGTGTCTTTTAGACCTCCAAATTGTCCTTTTTCTTGTTGCTCTTTAGTAGAAGGTCCTTCGCCATAGATTTTCCACGGACGCGAAGCATAAATCCCTTCGCCATTAATTTTTATCCAATTTCCAATTCCATCTAAGATATTCAGCACGTCCGGTTCTAAATCGCCTTCGGGTGTTTGTACTACATTTAATAATAAATTCCCGTTTTTACTTACAATGTCTATAAGCATTTGAATTACCTGAGTCGAGGTGCTATACTTTTGTCCGGTTTTGTAATACCAATCGCCAATTGAAGTATCTGTTTGCCATGGAAACTTGCTAATCGAATCCATTACACCCCTTTCCACATCCTGCACGAAACGGTTTTTCGAAGGTTCTTTGCAATTGTATACAGCAGTCAACTCTCCGTTGTGCGCATTCATATTGTTGTTGTAGAAATGGGCTATCAAGCTTCTGCCTACTTCGTTGCCAAATGGTAAAGCGCAGTCTGAGTAAAGCAAATCGGGCTTATACATGTCCACCACTTCTTTGATTCTGTCAAACCATTCTCTTTGCCAAACCGGATTTTTTGTCATCCAACCATTATCGTCCGGAGCAGCTTTTGTATGATATAAATCCTGATAATCAGGATTGTTGGCATCGTAAGGAACACCGGCTTTGTCACCGATGGAGTCGGCACTATGAGCCGGTTGATACCAGGTGTAGCTGGCGGCTAAATGTTCCGACAAACCAAAATATAAACCCTGGTTTTTTGCCGCTTGCTGCCACAAGCCGACTACATCTTTTTGGGGTCCCATGTTCACCGAATTCCATCTATGTAACTTCGAATTCCATAGAAAAAAATTATCATGGTGTGTAGCCATGCTAACAAAATATTTTGCACCGGCTTTTTTGTATAATTTCATCAACTCTTCCGGATGCCAACGTTCAGCCTTCCACAGTGGAATAATATCTTTATATCCGAAAACAGAAGGGTGTCCGTAATTCTTTACATGGTAATCGTAATCCCCCTTTTCCCAACTACTCTTTGGGTTTTGAAGATAAAGTTTGCGGGCATACCAATCGCCCTGACGTGGAACGGCTTGTGGACCCCAATGCGCCCATATTCCAAATTTTGCATCGCGAAACCACTGAGGATATTTGTACGTGCTCAGTGATGCGTCAGTTGGCAGGAATTTACCATTTGCTATTGGTAAATCTTGATTTTGAGCATTTAAGCTTATGCTGCCTATTGCAAAACAGCACAACAAAAAAGCTGTTGAAAGTGATTTTTTAATTAGATTCATTCGTCTTGTGTGATTTAAATGGTTATTTTTGTGTAAATTATTTATTACAAGTAGCAAAGATAATTGTGAATCAGCTCAAAAGGTTGTAAAATTATAACCAATATATGTATAAAATAAACAAAATGCATAATTTACCCGAACAACAAAAATACGACCCATGGGAAGTAAAGCAAGAGATTGCTGACATTAAAATTAAAATTCATTGCAGTCGTTACTGGATGTTATCAGAATGGGAGTGTGAAAACTTATCCTTACCATTTTGGCGAATTTATCATAGCCGGTTGGGTGGTTCTTTTGTAGGCTTTAAAGGTCATGAAGTAGAATTAGCGCGCGATATTTTGGTGTTGATACCACCTTATACTGCATTCTCATCGCACATAAAAGGAAAAAGTCTGAAAAATGAAAGCATAAAAGGCGTAAAAATTGCAAGCGAAGAGCAAATAGAGCAATGTAAAAATTCAGGTTTAATAGACCAGTTCTTTGTTCACTTTCATCTGGATTATTTATTCAGCAAAATAAAATGCGATATCTACGAAATAGAGTTGACTAGTTATTGGATGCAGGAACTAAAATTAATTGAACAAGACAGACTCGAAAATCAGAATTCAATTAATTTTCAATCTAACATTAAGATTACAGGATTGATATTATATGCATTACAAAATTTACCTGCCGCAGTTTGGGAAACAAATACAATTGACAATCGAATTTTGAAAGTAATAAAATATATTGAAGCGAATTTATCGAATGAGCTTACCAATAGTTATTTGAGCTCAATAGTAAATCTGGCAACAAATTCGTTTGCGAGGTTGTTTCGGGATTCGTTACATTGCTCCGTGCAGCAATATATACAAAAGAAACGAATTGATGCAGCCATTATTCTTTTACATTATTCGGATATAGAAATAGATGATATTGCTTCAAAGTGCGGTTACTATGACAGATCTCATTTCTCGAAGATATTTAAAAGAATCACAGGTGTTGCCCCTGTAAGCTACCGAAAAAAGGTAAGGGGGTATTGATCTGTTGAAATAGAATGAATGGTTCGGTGCGCTGCACCTTTTGGGTATGGACAGGCTTGAATACTACAAATAGTACGGTGCGCTGCACCTAAGTTGGAGGTGCAGCGCACCGTACTATTTGTAGCGTTACCATTAATGAAAGTTACAAAGGTGCAACGCACCGAACCCAAAACAAATTTATGAAACCGTACTAATTGCTATCCAGCTATTTATACATAATTTAAATTCAATTTTCATTTGAACTCATATTGTTATAATATCTTATCAACTACTTATATATTAGCTCCTGCATTGTTTTTAAAATAGGAGGAGGTGAAAATAATATACATCTTGGTAATTTCATCAATAATAGCCTGAAGGAAAATTTGCTCATCGCTGCTTATGGTTTCTATCGGCAATACGCAAAATACGAGTATATCTATATCCTTAGGATTGGAAATAATAGAGGTGTGCGACGCAATAGGTTGCGCGTCTATCATCAGTTTATTGCTGATCTGTGGATATTTGTTGATAGACCTGCTACGCGCTTTATAATGTTCGCTGATGGTTCGTTGCGTGTCGCTGTTTACAATTCGGATGAGTACCCAGTTGGAATTGACAATGCCCAGCACCTTTTCGCCAAAGAAAGTAAAGGTTCGCTTGAAGTCGGCTTTGGTTTGCGGATAATTGTCGATGCTGAAAAATACAGATTTTATCTCCTTTATCTGCACATTTATCATCCCTATGTATTGATCGGAAATCTGAAGCCGTTCCTCCACTTTTTGTTTGTCGGTATTTATTTTCTCAATCTGGTCCTTGTGTTTGGCTACTTCGCCCTTATATAAATTGAGTATCAGAGTGCTTACCACAAACAAAATACCAAGCAATATACCTTTTACAATTTCTTCGCGAACGATGAGTCGTTCGGAGAAATGTACCGATCCGATAATAAATTCGGGAGTGCTAATGATAAGAGCAAAAAGAAATATAAAAAGTATCAGATAGATGAGTTGTAGGAATGAGGGGTGAAAACCTGTATTTTTCATACGTAGTGAGTTGTAGTTAGTGTTGATATGTTTCTTAAATAATATTCTTTCTGACCCCCACCTCCAAATAGGCGATTTTGAATAGTATTGATATATTTCAACCATTGCAATACTTTAGATGTCTAAATAAAATATTGCGTCTTAAGTTCCGATTGGGAGTGAGGCTCAAAAAAGCAATCAAATATGCATCATCCGACCGGGACAAACGCATTGACATCACTTCAACGAAAAAAACAGCTGTAATGTGCACCGGATTAATAAGGTTTCACAAACATTTAATGTTTATTCATCTTCAGCAGGTAGTTATCAGTGCTAATGTGTGAATTTTACAAGAAATCCAAAAAGTTATGTAACTGGCGTGTGCCGGAAGTGTAGGATCTTTGTAACGTAATTATTAATCATTTAAAAACAAAATAGATTATGAAAAAAGTAATGTTTATAGCAGCGAGTCTTTTAATGACAACCGTTGCTTCAACTTTTGCCCAAGGAGTTGTAAAAGTTGCAAAAGATTCAACAAAGACTACTGTTACTACCTCAACGAAAGTTGAACCTGGTAAAGCGGAAGTTACAGTTGCGAAAGATTCTACAACAAAAACGGTTACCACCACTACTACAGCTAAGTTGATAAAAGCAGAAATGAAATCGGCTGACTTACCTCAACCGGTAAAAGACCTTGGTGCAAATTTTAAAGTGCAAGGATGGGATACATTAGACCCGGCCTATGCAATGAAAAATGAAGCGAGTGAAATCATGTATTATCTGGTTACCTTTAAAAACACAAAAACAGGAGAAACCAAAAGCATTAATATTACTGCCAAAGGTGGGATTGTAAATAGTTAACACAACTTACTAAACCTTTCTTGAAATGAAACAGGACCTGAATGTATTTTCAGTTCCTGTTTTTTTGTGGCGATTTTTTGATACTGTTTTTTACGCTTTGAATTGGGTTTTGAATTGGGTCTCGCGAGTTCCAACTCGCGGTAGGTTGTGTAATCTGTCAAGTTGGAAGTCGCCAGACACGATTAGTATTCACTGAACCCCTCAACAATGTGTGAATTATACAAACTATTTACAGAGTTATGTAATACGCAACCCACTAAAATAATGGAACTTTGCCGGAATATAATTTACATCTAAAACAAACGAAATGAAAACTAGAACAAACATTCTCGTACTTTCAACATTGATTTTTAGCTTCGTATTTACGTCGTGTGGACCAAGTAAAAAACTGGTGGCTTCACGTGCGTGGGTAAGTCAACTGCAACAAGACAGTACCACTACCCATGGTCAACTTAACGACTGCAACACGCAGGTAAAAACACTTAGTTCGGAAAAAGCGGCTTTGCAAAACCAAAACGCATCGGTCAACAGCGATTTAAAAACACTCGCAGCCGCATCGAAAATGACCATAGCCGATCAGGCAAAACGAATGAGTAACCTGCAAAATATGATTCAGGCACAAAAAGATGTAATGAGCAAACTGAAAAACTCTATCTCTGATGCGCTGTTGAAATACAAAGCCGATGAATTATCGGTAAATATCAAGGACGGAAATGTATATGTTTCGCTTCAGGAAAAACTATTGTTTAAATCAGGTAGTGATGTGGTTGACCCAAAAGGAGTGGCTGCACTTAAAACACTTGCTCAGGTGTTGAACAGCACCAAAGATATTTCTGTAGTTATTGAAGGACACACTGATAATGTACCTATCAAAACAAAACTATTTATGGACAACTGGGATTTAAGTACCGCCAGAGCAACATCCATCGTGCGTATCCTGACCAATGGAAACGGATTTGATCCGAAACGTATCAGCGCAACCGGTAGAGGCGAATACAAACCCATCAAAGAAAACAGTACTTTGGAAGGTCGTGCCGCCAACCGTAGAACAGAAGTTATCCTCTCGCCCGACTTGAATGAGTTGTATAAATTGTTGGCACAAGAATAATTAGGCTGACACTAAAAATCTACCCCTATAACCCAGTATATTTATGGATGTGGGATTTAAAGCAAATTATAATATTTATAACGTTCGATTAAATGTAAATCGTCTGGGAAACCACTCTAAAGCCCCTTTAGGGGTTTGGGGTGCCTAAATCATCTCGGAAACCACTCTTGTCCCCCTTCAGGGGTTAGGGGTGGTTTTCGTGGTTTTTATATGTAAGAATTATGTAACTCATACTAAAAATTGTGTAACACCTTGGCGGGTGTAATCCCCTATCTTTGAGCATTAGAATTATTCAACGATAAATCAAACAATATGAAACCAAACTTGAAAGTCTTTACCGTTTTCCTTTTGATGGCAACTTCCTGCGTTGTATTACCCCGTCAGATGGAAGCGCAACAATCAACCATCAGTTTACAAACATTCTACGACGAATTAAGTCCTTACGGACAATGGGTTGATTACAGAAACTACGGCTATGTTTGGATTCCTAATGCCGAGTCGGACTTTGTTCCCTACTCAACCGACGGGCATTGGATTTTGACTGAATATGGCTGGACCTGGTCCTCCGACTACGATTGGGGTTGGGCAGCCTTCCACTATGGTCGTTGGAGTTTCGATAATTCATTTGGTTGGTTTTGGGTACCCGACAACGAATGGGGACCTGCATGGGTCAACTGGCGTCAGTCCGATGGATATTACGGTTGGTCACCTATGGAACCTGGAATTAGTTTAAGCATTAGCTTTGGTCAATCGTATGATAGTAATAACGATCACTGGCTGTTTGTACGCGATAGAGATTTTGAACGATCGGATATGAATCGTTATTATGTGGGTCGAACCGACCGTGATAGAATGGTTAGAAATTCAACAATAATCAAAAGAACCTATGTTGACAGAACAAGAAATACAACTTATGTTTCGGGTCCGAGTAGAGAATCGGTACAAGATGCAACAGGCAGAACAATCAAGCCGCTTACCGTTCGTGAGAACAATAAGCCGGGACAAAATCTTAGTAACGGACAGTTGGAAATCTACCGACCTCGTATTGAAAAAGATAATGCCGGACGAAAAACGTCGCCAACACGTGTAACCAACCCGAATGATGTAAAACGGAATCAGGGAAACAGGCCGGCAACGCAAACGATAAATAATAGCAATCAGCAGAATAACAGCAGATCTGCTAATCAAAACAATGTGGCAACACCGGTAAATCAAAACAGGAACATTCAAAATAATGTACCTACCAGAACGACACCTGCTGAAATAAACAGACCGATTAGACAACCGAACAAAGTGGATATACAGAATAATCAGCCGAATCAACAGCGGAATATGAATCAGCAGTATAACAACCGACAGAACCGAAATGTCAATCAGCCTGTCAACCACGATCAGAATACTCCTATCCAACAACCGGTAAAAGCGACTCGGGAAGTGCAAAATAACCCGATAATCAGACAACCCGACAGACGGAATGAGCAGAATAGTAACGGTCAGCAGAATATTCCACGTACAGTCAATGAGGATAAACGTGATGTCCAAAACAATGCTGTTCCTGTGCAGCCACAGAATACTGCCCGACCTGCGAACGGAGGAAACAGATCTCAGCCGGCTAAACAGCAAAATGTAAGGCAGAGCAATAATAACAAACCTGTAAAAGAAGAAAAATCGGTGAATCAAAGAGTAAAAGAAGAACAAGTCAAAACACCGGATCAGGAAACAAACAAAAGGTAATCTGAACGGATATAAGTAGTACCACCTAAACCGGGAAAAGAATGTTAGCTTTAAAGTCGGAGTGCTTCTGTACCCTGACTTTAAAGATACATTGGATCCCTACTCTATAGCCATGATAAATAGTATTCAAAAATTGATTGTAAAATCAACTAATGTAAATTGCAAGATGATGAAAAATAAACAATTGGCCATTCTGGTGAATGATACAAATGCTTTATTGATGGAGTTATACAATCACATGATTGTGTCGAGGAATATCGTATTTAAGCGGAAAGAAATTGACACGAATAGTCCGGGTGAACATAGCTCGCAACAAGAAAACTGCGTAAATCACAAACGTAAATTTGCTTATTACAAAGAAATAGGCGACATTGTGAGTCATTACCAGGAAGTAGTCATTTTTGGACCAACCCAAACAAAATTCGAATTATTTAAACTTTTAGAGGCCGATAAGCATTTAAATAAAGTGAAGATAGAGTGCATAGACACCATTAAAATGTCGGATACACAGATGCACGATTTTGTATTGGAATATTATAAATAAAAACTTGCGTATGGAAGATATCTGGAGTTACACACTTACCGTCTTTATGGCCTTTTTTGCCATTATGAATCCCATTGCCAATATCCCTATTTTTGTGAAACTTACCGAGGGGCAAAATGAGAAAAAGAAAAAAGAGATAGCCAAAACTTCAACGATTGTTGCCTTCCTTATCGTACTGGCATTTATATTGATTGGTCAGTATATTTTCCAGATTTTCGGTTTGACCATTCCTGCTTTTAAAGTGTTTGGGGGCGTACTCATCTTTTTTATCGGGTTCGATATGCTGCATTCGAAAAAAACAAGCGTGCATGTAGACAACGAGTCGAGCTTTGACGATGGAATAGCCATCTCACCACTCGCCATTCCTATTCTGGCTGGCCCGGGAACCATTGTTACTGCTATGAACTTTGTGGTAAAAGCAAATCCTCTCAACCTAGCCATTACTGTGTTTATTTTCGGTGTCATCACTATACTTACCTATTATGCATTTATCTACAGCAGTTATATAGTTCGGTTTATTGGCGACAAAAAGTTCATTATTGTGGGCAAAATCATGGGACTTATCATCGGAGTACTGGGAGCCAATATGCTGATACAAGGCATAAAACTGGCTTTCAATATCTAATAATACCCGTCAATTGCCGTCTTGTTTATGGGGCGGCAATTAAAAATAAATGCACTTCCACTTTCTATTTACTAATTATCTTTCTGTGCATTCCGGACATTCATTGTCCTGTTTTTACCAAATCTATTCAATCTATATTTCACTCTCGATAAAAACCAACTAAAATGAAACTTACAGGAATCGTTGTCATGATTATAGGCTTAGCCTTAACCATATTTACTACCTTTTCATACTTCACTAACCGCAAAGTACTTGATCTTGGAACAGTAGAAATCACTCGTGAAGAACCACATTATTTAAACTGGTCGCCGTTTATCGGATTGGCAGTGATGACCATTGGTGGTTTTATTATACTACAGGCAAAAAAGAAACAATAATTAGGGCAAGTGCTCAGGAGGATGAGTATAGATAGACTTCAATAACCAAACTCTGTATATAGAAACGTTGGGTACTCTCGTTAGTTGGGATTTGAGTAAATTCTTTCCGGTTGATAAAAAAATAAATCATGACGAATGAAAATTTTGAAGTAAAAACGCTCGGAGAACGAAAGTATCTGTCTCCATTAAAACCTACATTGCAGGCTAATGGAACTTCGTTTAGATTTGTCAATAACGATAGAATCTTATTGGATGCATCTCTGTCGTACTTTGAACATTGCTTAAGTACCGGAGAAACTCCTGTTTCGGTTGAGAATGCAGGTCCTCATACTCACCTCTATTTTGAACCAGCGAAAACGAAGGTTGCCATTGTGACCTGTGGCGGTTTATGCCCCGGAATAAACAATGTGGTCCGTAGTTTAGTAATAGAACTTTACTTGCGCTATAAAGTGACGAATGTCATTGGCATTCAATACGGATTCGAAGGTTTTATTTCCGGTCATCACCATCCGGTAATTGAGCTAACTCCCGACTATGTCGATGCGATTCATCTTTTTGGTGGAACTATACTGGGGTCATCACGAGGCAATCAGAGCGTAAGTGAAATAGTGGACAGGCTGAGTGAATTAGAAGTGAATATCCTGTTTTGTATAGGAGGGGATGGCACCTTGCGTGGAGCTCATGCCATTCACGAAGAAATAGCCCGTCGTAACCTGAACATTTGCATTGCCGGAATTCCAAAGACCATCGACAATGATATAAACATGATTGATAAATCGTTTGGGTTTGAAACGGCTTTTAGTATTGCAAGCAACATTATTATGGATGCTCACAACGAAGCAAAAGGCGTTTACAATGGAATTGCCATCCTAAAACTGATGGGGCGTAATTCGGGATTTATTGCCGCTTATGCAGCGCTATCCATACCCGAAGCTAACTTTGTACTTATTCCCGAAATGGATTTTGATTTGCCCGGTTTTTTATCCGTTCTAAGAAAACGTATTGAAAATCGCCATCATGCACTTATTGTAGTGGCAGAAGGAGTCGGAGGGCAATTCTTTGAGGGAGAATTGCTTGAAAAAGATTTATCCGGGAATATCAAAAACAAAGATATTGGTATCTATTTGAAAGATAAGATTGCAGCCGAATTTAAATCACAGGATATTCCTGTTACCATCAAGTATATCGATCCGAGTTATATTATTCGTAGTGCTCCGGCGAATCCCAACGACAGCATGTTTTGCGGACTGCTGGCGCAGAATGCAGTGCATGCAGCTATGGCAGGTAAGACGGATTTTGTGGTGGGACACTGGAATCATCAATTCACGCTGCTACCCATTCCGGTCACAGTTTCAAAACCAAAGAGAATTGATATGAATGATGAACTTTGGTGGAACGTATTAGAAACTACAGGTCAGCCAGGTTCAATGATAAATGAATAGGAATATTAGAATTTCTGTTACATTTTCAATTTACTTTCAGCAGCTTTTAGTATCGCTTCTTTCTTCTCTGCGTCCTTCTTTGCTTTCTTTCTAAAATAGCCTCTGAATAAGAAATTGTGTTTGGCGGCAGTCATATTATCATCTAATCCTTTAGAACCTTTCCGAAGATTAATAAGTGTCAGGTTGAGATTTTCAGCCATCACCGAATCTTTAATTAATCGGTGCAGCGTTCCTTTACCCGTATTTATATCCACCATCATCTCCGAGAGTTGCCGTGATATAATCTCCGCATTAGCAGCTGTTATTTTCAATCTGTTCATCAATGTATCCGTGCCTGTCATTCCATTTGAAATTTTCCTAAGATTCAGCAAAGTAATGTTCAAATTTTCAGCCATGGTTGGATCTTGTATCAATCGCCCCAATGTACCATCGCCGCTATTAATTTTGTTCATTATCGCCGAAAGCTGTTGAGAGATGATTTGAGCATTATTGGCTGTAAGCTTTAAACTTGACATCATCTCGCCGGTACCCGTTAAGCCCCGGGATACTATTCTTAAATTCATAATGGTTTGATTCAAATTCTCAGCCATAATGGAATCTTGAATAAGCCGGGTGAGTGTACCGTTTCCACGATTAATGTCGGAGGTAATTTGAGATAACTGGCGAGAAATAATTTCGGCATTCAGCGTTGTTACATCTAGTCTTGCCATAAGCGTATTCGTTTGAACAGCTTCTATCGACAATAGGACCTGTCCATCTTTTGCCAGCGGAGCCTCGGTGCTACCTTGTGAAATAATGATAAGCTTATCACCAATGATTCCCTCCGAACCGAGTGTCACTTTGCAGTCGGACTTGATAAACTGCCATACTTCTTTTTTAATCTGCATATCAATTTGCACAGTCGTATCGTTTATAATCACAATATTGTTGACCGTGCCTACATTAATTCCCGAAAAACGCACATTATTTCCTACTTGCAATCCACTTACATTCGAAAAGGTAGAGGTAAGTTTAAATACTGGATTGAACATATTCTTTTGCTTGCCAATAATAAATATAGCCAGAAAAAAGAGGGTCAATCCACCGGCAACAAATAATCCCAGTCTGTATTTAAAACCCGGAGTATAATTTTCCATCCGTAATCGCTTTTTTCTAATTTTTAGATCTCTCTTTTGCCGCTTTCTCGTTCATTTCTATGGCCGCTTTCTTCTTTTCGGCAGCCTTTTTAGCTTTTCGGTTGAAATAGCCTTTGAAAAAGAAATTATGCTTCGCTGCTGTCATATTTTCGTCCAGACCTTTGGAACTCTTCTTTAAGTTGACGATGGTTTGATTCAGGTTTTCGGCAATGGTCTTGTCTTGTATCAATCGACCAAGCGTTCCGTCGCCTTTATTTATCTTTACCATCACTTCCGCCATTTGTTGCGTGATAATCTCAACGTTATTCGAAGTTACTTTTAAACTTGCCATGATAGCGTCTGTTTCCACCGGTTCTGACGATCGCAGTGTTTGTCCTTCTTTTGCCAGCGGAGCCGCATTACTTCCCTGCGATATTTTCAGCAACTTATCACCGATAATACCTTCGGAGCCAATGCCCACTTCGCAATCCGATTTGACAAATTTCCATACATCTTTCTTTATCAACATATCTACTTTTACGGTCGAATCGTTTAAGATACGGATATTATCCACTGTACCCACAGTGATGCCGGCAAAGCGAACGTTGTTCCCGATTTGTAATCCACTTACGTTGTTGAAATTGGCCGAAATTTTGAATACATCATCGAAAAGATTTTTCTGTTTTCCGATAAAAAATATAGCAATTACGAAAAGGGCTATACCGCCCGCAACAAAAAGCCCAAGCCTGATTTTAAATTTATCTGAATGTGTTTCCATATTGTTTAATAATTATATTTTTGTTTACTGATAACTGTTTACTGCTTACCGAAAAAATGCTTTAATCAACGGATCCTTCGACTTCTCAAATTCATCCAGCGTACCTTCCATGTATATTTCACCTTCGGCAAGCATAACTATGCGGTTGGCTGTGGCACGTGCACATTCAATGTCATGCGTAATGATGATTGACGATGTTTTATATATTTTCTGAATGCTGTCAATCAATAAGCTTATTTCGTTAGACGTAACCGGGTCGAGTCCGGTAGTTGGCTCGTCGTAAAGCATGATGCGCGGATCTACCGCTATGGTGCGCGCCAGGCTGATGCGTTTCCGCATTCCTCCCGAGAGTTGTGATGGCATTTTATCCAGTGATTCTGTTAAACCGACATTTCCCAGCACTTCATTTATCTTTTCGCTGCATTCTGCTTTCGAGAGCTCGCGCTTAATTCTCTGCAACGGAAATTCCAGGTTTTGTTTCACTGTCATTGAATCGTACAAAGCACCACTCTGAAACAGGAAACCTATTTTCTTGCGTAATTCGTTCATTTCCTTTCTTTTCATTGAACTTACATTCTCGCCAAACACGGTGATTGCACCTCCATCTGCATTGAGCAAACCTGCAATACATTTAATCAGAACCGATTTCCCCGAGCCGGACTTACCCAACACAACCAGATTTTCTCCTTCAAATAGTTGCAGATTTACATCTTTCAATACCACTTGTTTGCCAAATGATAATTGAAGATTTTTTATGTCGATGATAGGATTTCCTTTTCCCGATTTCTTTATATCATCTTTTTCAATAGCTATGTCCTTCATGTTGTATTTGTATTAAAATTGCACAAAACCGTAGGTTCTGCTTGCCGCTTACTGATTACTGCTTACCGCTAAGTGTTTACTGTTCACTGATAACTGACTTAAATCATATCCGTAATTTGTACGGCAATCAAATCGACAATAAGTACCAGCAACGATGCAATTACTACGGCCGAATTGGCTGCTTTACCTACACTTTCGGTTCCACGTCCGGCATTATAGCCTTTGTAGCATCCTACCACGCCAATGACAGCTCCAAAGAAGAATGATTTTACCACTGCCGGCAACAAATCAACAAAGGATATATGGCTGAAAGCTTGTGAGAAAAACAGTGTAAACGACACTTCACCTTTTAAGTTGGCACCCACCCAACTTCCCAAAATTCCCAGTCCGTCGGCATATAGAATTAAAAGTGGTATCATTAAAGTAGCTGCCCATACACGGGTTACTACCAAAAACTTCATAGGGTTAGTGGATGATACTTCCATGGCTTCAATCTGTTCGGTTACCTTCATCGACCCCAGTTCAGCACCCATTCCCGATGCAATTTTACCTGCACATATTAATCCGGTTATCACCGGTCCCATTTCCCGGATAAGCGAAACAGCCACCATGCCCGGCAACATAGACTCTGCACCAAAATTTGCCAATACCGGACGCGACTGAATGGTGAGTACCAAACCCATAATGGTTCCGGTTACTGTGACAAGTGCTAAGGATTTATTCCCTATCTGAAAACATTGATTGAAAAACTCCCGTATTTCATGGTTAGGAGTGAATGTTTCTTTTATCACGCGCACCAAAAACAAGCATACATTGGCAATATCCGTTATAAAGTTATTGGTCTTTGCTTTTTTTGCCAGCGTTTTTTCGCTCAGAAGCATAGACTGCCGCAGTGCATATCCTTTTAGAGCTATTGCAGATTTTTTTGGTTTCATATTTTGAGGTTTGTAGTGGGGAATTGTTTTCGCCTAAAATTAATTGTTGCAAATTTATCGGACTTTTGCA
Source organism: uncultured Paludibacter sp. (assembly GCA_963664445.2). Classification (GTDB taxonomy): domain Bacteria; phylum Bacteroidota; class Bacteroidia; order Bacteroidales; family Paludibacteraceae; genus Paludibacter. The sequence continues at coordinate 449,105 of CAXXUM010000005.1, read as the reverse complement.
CTTCAATTGTTACATAACTTTTAATATAAGTTGCATAATTCACATATTAATTTGGAAATTGAAAAAGTGTGAATTATGTAACTTTTTCCATTTATTGTGTAACTCTTCCGGCTAATGGAGTTGCATCTTTGGGGGCTCAAAAAGTCAGCTTACATCCAATACTAAAACAAGAGAATAAATATGTGTTTTTCAACAGAAGCCAGTTTTGCTGGAGGAGTAATAATTGCGGGCATTGGTATTGCCACTATCAGGAAAGTGCACAAACCCTCGCAAATTATATTTGCAAGTATTCCTTTGTTTTTCGGCTTACAACAAGTAGCCGAAGGGTTTCTATGGCTGTCGTTACAACATCCCGAATTTGCCGCTCTACAGAAACCAGCTACCTACGTTTTCTTAGTGATGGCGGAAGTATTTTGGCCGGCAATGGTTCCGCTGGCGGTGCTTTGGATGGAGAAGAACAAGAAAAAACGCAAAATTTTATGGGTGATGTTGGCAATGGGAATATCAGTATCCTTGTATTTTACAGTATGCCTGTTGGCGCTCAACGTAAAACCCGAAATAATGGGTTATCATATCGAATACGTAGATAATTTTCCTAAATCGATCCATCTGGTGGTTTTTGGCATTTATCTGGTCACATCTATTGCCCCGTTATTTATTTCTACCATCAAACGAACCTATGTGCTGGGTATTCTAATGTCTGTTTCGTGTTTAGTAACCATTGTGTTTTTTACACAATATCTCACTTCTGTTTGGTGCTTTTTTGCCGCAACAATGAGTTTGATTATTTACTGGATTCTACGGGATGCCAAACGTAAGTTCAGGAGTGCTCCGAATTATTAGGTGCACAAACTGAACTATTCTGAAAACCAACGCCTTTTAAACATAAATGTGTGAATTATGTAACTTATTCCCAATATTTTGTAATGCTTACAGTAGGAAATATGCGTATCTTTGACCAAATCCACTAATTATACATATTTTGAAACTATACATCAAGAATATGGTGAGCAATCGCTGTAAAATGGCTGTCAAAGAGGAGTTGAAAAAACTCGGTCTTCACTTCATAGTGGTCGATTTGGGAGAAGTAGAGATCATGGAGTCTATATCAGCAGATCAGCGTGCGCAGTTAAAAACTTCGTTATTCGATTCGGGACTCGAACTGATGGACGATAAACGCGCTGTGTTGATTGAGAAAATAAAAAATGCAGTGATAGAAATGGTGCATCATTCCGATGAAATGATAAAAGTAAATTTCTCGGACTTTCTGAGTCAGAAATTGAATCACGATTATACTTATCTGGCCAACTTATTCTCCGAAGTACAGGGAACTACCATCGAACATTTTATTATTTCTCATAAGATCGAACGTATTAAAGAATTGATTATCTATGGCGAATTGAATATTACCGAGATAGCATGGAAGATGAACTACAGCAGCGTGGCGCATCTTTCCAATCAGTTTAAAAAAGTAACCGGATTATCGCCTTCGCACTTTAAACAGCTGAAGGTAAAACGCCGCAATCAGATTGAAGACATTTGATATCAGAGGTAAGAGGCAAGAAAGTAAGAGGTAAGTAAGTAAAAAAGAGAATGGAAAGAACTAAAACACATGAATCGCAATATGCCAGTAGTTTGATTGAAGCTAGTCTTGATCCGTTGGTAACCATCAACAATGATGGGATAATTACGGATATTAATCAGGCGAAGGTGAATATTACCGGCGTGGAACGCGAGAAACTAATCGGTACTAATTTTTACGACTATTTTACAGAGCCCGAAAAGGCAAAGGAGATTTACAGGCAAGTGTTTGAAAAGGGCTCGGTAAAAGGATGCCCACTTACATTTCGTCATGTAAACCACAAAAGTACGGATGTTTTGTTCAATGGTTCGGTTTATAAAGATGCCAACGGGAATGTACTCGGAGCAGTGTTGGTGGCGCGCGATATCGAAGATCAGAAATTAGCTGTAGAATTGCGAAATGCGAATAGAGAACTGGAGTATCAGAACAACGAAAAAGAGAAACGTGCTGAAGAACTGATTATTGCGAATAAAGAACTAGCTTTTCAGAATGATGAAAAGGAAAAGCGGGCAGCAGAGTTGATTATAGCCAACAAAGAACTGGCCTTTCAAAACGACGAAAAAGAAAAGCGCGCGCAGGAGCTAAGCGTGGCGAATAAAGAATTGGCTTTCCAGAACGATGAAAAAGAAAAGCGCGCGCAGGAGTTAAGTGTGGCGAATAAAGAATTGGCTTTTCAGAATGATGAGAAAGAGAAGCGGGCGGCCGAATTAATCCTGGCTAACAAAGAATTACTTTTTCAGAACAAGGAGAAAGAAAAGCGGGCGGCTGAATTGAAAATAGCCGATAAGGAACTGATCTTTCAGACCGGTGAGAAAAAGAAACGCGCTGCAGAATTGAAAATTGCCGACAAAGAACTGGTATTTCAGACCGAAGAGAAAGAGAAACGTGCCGCCGAATTAATTATTGCTGATAAAGAATTACTTTTTCAAACCGAAGAAAAAGAAAGACGCGCTGCTGCAAACAAAGAACTGGAAGCTTTCAGTTATTCCTTAAAGTTAGCTTCGCAATATTCGCTTAGCCTTATCGAAGCCAGCCTCGATCCATTGGTGACCATTAATATTGATGGTAAAATAACCGATATGAACGAAGCCACGGTAAATGTAACCGGGTTTACGCGCGAAGAATTGACGGGTACTGACTTTTTCGAGTACTTCACCGAATCGCAAAAAGCACGTGAAGTCTATCAGGAAGTCTTCGCGATGGGATCGGTTGCCGATTCACCGCTTACAATTCGTCACAAACAAGGGAAACTGACCGATGTGCTTTTCAATGGCTCGGTATATAAAGATGATAAAGGAAATGTAGTGGGAGTTGTTATCGTTGCCCGCGATGTTACGGCTCAAAAACTTGCTTCGGAATATGCAAGAAGTCTTATCGAAGCCAGTCTCGATCCCTTGTTTACCATTAATTTGCAGGGCAAAATTACCGATATGAATAATGCTTCGGTACGAATTACCGGTATTAGTCGCGAAAAACTAATTGATACCGACTTTTTCGAGTATTTTACAGAACCGCTGAAAGCAAAAGAAGTCTATCAGGATGTTTTTGCTAATGGATTTGTTACTGATTTTCCCTTGACTATCCGCGATGGAAAACTCACAGATGTATTGTTCAATGGCTCAATTTACAAAGATGATAGAGGAAATGTACAGGGTGTGGTAGTAGTTGCACGCGACATTACCGAACGAAAAAGAATAGAAACACAACTTAACGAAGCCATAGTGTTTGCCGAAATGGCAACAGAGATTGCCGAGATAGCAAAAGGAAAAGCCGAAAACGCAACGCTTACTGCCGAAAATGCGGTGAAAGCAAAGCAACAGTTTTTGTCGAACATGAGTCATGAAATACGCACTCCAATGAATGCCATTATCGGCTTCACCAAAGTGCTGCTCAAAACAGAAATGTCGGCCAAACAAAAAGAATATCTAACGGCCATTAAACTGAGTGGAGATGCACTGATTGTGCTGATCAACGATATTTTGGATTTGGCAAAAGTAGATGCAGGTAAAATGGTTTTCGAACAAACACCGTTCAAAATGGCGGTATCCATATCGGCCATGTTGCATTTGTTCGAGACCAAGATTCAGGAGAAGAACCTTACATTGATAAAACAATACGATGATGCTATTCCTGATGTGTTGGTGGGTGATCCGGTTCGTTTGCACCAAATCATCCTCAACCTATTGAGCAATGCAGTGAAGTTTACTTCTAAAGGTAATATTATCGTGAGTGTAAGCTTACTAACCGAGGACGAAGATGAGGTAAGTATTCAGTTTTCGGTAAAAGATACAGGGATAGGCATCCCCGACGATAAAATAGAAAAGATTTTCGAGAACTTTCAGCAAGCCTCCAGTGGCACTTCCAGAATATATGGCGGCACCGGTTTGGGACTTGCCATAGTGAAACAATTGGTAGAACCTCAGGGAGGAAGCATTCAGGTAGCCAGTCAGGTAGGCAAAGGGTCAACCTTTAGTTTTATCCTCAACTTCCAAAAAACAGATATTGAACCTGAAATGGAAGTAGTGGCCGAAGAGCTTCAGATAGACAACAAAAGTATCAGCGTATTGGTGGTGGAAGATATTCCACTCAATCAATTGTTGATGAAAACATTGTTGGACGACTTTGGATTTGAACGTGATATTGCCGATAATGGCCAAATTGCTGTTGATAAATTGATTGATAAAAACTACGATATCATTTTAATGGATTTACAAATGCCGGTAATGAATGGCTTTGAAGCTACCGATTATATTCGTAATGTGATGAAATCATCTATTCCCATTATTGCCTTAACGGCCGATGTAACTACCGTTGATTTAGAGAAATGCAGGTATGTAGGCATGAATGACTATATAGCTAAACCTGTGGATGAGCGATTGTTGTACACTAAGATAATGAGTTTGGTAAAGAAGCAGGCCATATTAGAGACTGCGGCTGCCGAAGTGGATGTTGAAGTGGCAGTTGAGGCTGCTATAATAAAACGCTGTATCGATCTTGAGTATTTAAATCGACGCACCAAATCAAATCCGGAATTAATGATGGAAATGATTACGCTTTACCTGGAACAAACGCCACCGCTGATTAGTGCCATGAAAAAGAGTCTGGCCGAAAAGGACTGGCAAGGACTGCATTCTGCTGTACATAAAATGATTCCTTCGTTTGCTATTATGGGTATAAGCAGCGATTTTGAGAATATGGCACGTAAGGTGCAGGATTACGCCACTACGCAGGAGCAAGCAGAAGGTATAAACGAAATGGTTTTACAGCTTTGCAATATTTGTACACAAGCTTGCATGGAGTTAGAAGAAGAATTTATAAAGATTAAAGATAAGAAATGATGAATAACGAGAAAATTAAACTGTTTTTGGTGGACGATGATGCGTTCTATTTAAAGTCATTGGAAATTGATTTTTTAGAACATGCCGATTTCAGTATCGAAACCTATAGCTCCGGTGAACTTTGCATCGAGAACCTTTCGCACTGCCCGGATATCATTGTGCTGGATTATTATCTGGACAGCATTGATAAAACAGCTATGAACGGCCTCGAAACGCTGGATAAAATAAAAGCTTCCAATCCCAATATAGCTGTGATAATGTTATCGTCGCAGGATAAAATTGATGTGGCCATTGAGTGTATGCACCATCAGGCCTTCGATTATGTGGTCAAGAGCGAAACAGCTTTTATGCGTCTGCAAAAAATCATTACCTCGATATTCCGTTTCAAAAAAATGGAAAAAGAACTTAGTTGGTATATGGATAGGATGTAATCAGTTGACAGTTGACAGTTGACAATTGATAGTTGGCAGTTGACAATTGTCAGTTCAATATTTCTTATTTCAATGCAATATAAAAAGCGCATTGTTCATCAGTTAATGGGCAATGCGCTTTTGGTTTAACAAAAAACTGCTAAAAGGGTGTAATGTGTGTTGCTTTATCGGTTAGGCACTAATATCAATTACCGCAATCAGACAGTGTTTGCCATCTCTTGTAATATGTCCGGATACGAGAGCATGTGCATTTTGATTCCCGAAAATAGTTAAACTGATTACACAAGTTGCAGGAGCTCTAGTTCTAATTACATCTGCAATAAATTGATTGAAAACCGGTTTACTCTGATCGGTAACATAAAATCCAAATTGACTACCTAACAGACTGGCATGTTTTTTCCCCACCATAGTGGCAGCATAGAGGTTTGCCTCTACAATTTCGCCGCTAGTTGTAAGTGTAAAATAACCGATTGGAGCCAGATCGTACAAATCAGTATACTTCTCCGATATTATTTCCGCACGATCTCTGGCTTTTGCCAATTCATCGTTTTGCTCTTCAAGTTCAATCTGATGAACCAATAATTCGTGGTTAAGAGACAATAAATCTGCCTTGGAAGATTCCGGGCTTAATTTATAATTTCTTTTTGTCATTTTCTCTTCTGCTTTCTGACGAAGCACCGGTTGGTTAGGTAGTGTGTGCGTTTCCATTTTGATAAATTTTTAGATTAATAGTTACGTGTACTAATATATATTCTGTCCGTTTATTTTGAAAACAAAGTTTTAAAATACATGTCAAATTGCCTACTTTGGGTGAATCTACAACAATAGATAAGGAATACGCTTGGCGTATGGAAAATTGGAACAAGAATAAGACTTACCTTACTCATTCATTTAAAGATATATGAAGAATTTTCAATATTTTTTTTCAAGACCTGCTTTTTCGAGCAGTAGATTGACTTCTTTCTTGAGCTCAATCATTTTAAGTTCTCTGTCTACAAAGATACTGTTGAAGTATTCTAATTGTCTGATTTTTTTCTCATTTGCCACAAGATCACTAATGTCGACTATTGCAATAAGGCAATGTTTATCATCTCTGGTGGTATGTCCTGTAAGAAGAATATGTCTATCTTCATTCTCATGTGTATTGAGAGCTATCACACAGGTCTCAGTTTCTTTTGTCTTTAGCAAATCCTCTATGAATTGATTGAAAACAGGTCTGCTCGTATCTGTTACAAAAAAACCGAGTCGACTACCTACCAGTTTGGTTTGTTTTCTTTCCAGCAGGTTATAAGCACTATAGTTTGCCTCCGTAATTTCACCTTCTTTTGTAAGTGTAATGTAACCAGTGGGCGCCAGATTGTACAAATCAATGTACTTCTCTGAGATTTGTTCAGCATTCTCGTTGGCTTTTACTAATTCTTCGTTTTGCATTTCCAGTTCAACCTGATGAATCAGTAATTCGTGATTAAGCGAATAGAGATCTATTTCCGAAGGATCCATGCTTAGTTGTAATTTTTTGCAACGCAATTTTTCTTCTGCCTTTTGCCGAAGGTCAAAATGATTGGTGAGTAATTGTGTTTTCATTTTATTTGAGTTTTTGGGTAATTGTCAAGCTCAACAACAAACATAGTAGCTACCATTATGGATAACAAAGCCCAAAATAGATTTGGAATCATCTATTTCAGGTAAATCAATGAGGTGAACAGGGAGACTTTCAAAAATAGGTATTTTACAATATCTCCTTTCAAAACTCTAACAAACAGAAATAAAATTAGGTCAAATATACAATTTAAAATCAAATCGAAATCATTTTATCTAAAATATATATAAATACAACACCTAATTGCGCTAAAAGTGAATGGGAACCAGTTAAAATTCCATTTTTCACCTAAAGCATAACAATTCAATGCTATTTCAATAGAGTTTAAGTCCGTTCTGCTCAGAAAAGGGATTACACTTCATAGTGAATGATTTATAGTAACATTCCTTTCTCAGCTGTGGTTGATGCTAGCAGAACGTTCGAAAGCCCTAGCAGAGCATTCGAAAGGCATAGCAGAGCATTCGAAAGACCTAGCAGAGACTTCGAAAGGCATAGCAGAGCATTCGAAAGACCTAGCAGAGCCATCGAAAGGCATAGCAGAGCCATCGAAAGCCCTAGTAAAGCTATCGAAAGCCCTAGTATAGCCATCGAGCTGTCTTGTCTTGGGTCTATTCGGGTGTCTTGTCCTAAATTAGCTTGACAGATTTATAATTAATCTCTATTTATCTGTTGCATATAAAATATCATTCCTGTTTAAACATACATCGTTCATTCTAGTTACTAGTTTTTCCTCTATAACCGATTACATTCCTGATTTCCCATACAACAATTTTTCTAGTTTCTATTATCAAATACAGTATGCAATCAGATTCCTGATTCGCTTTACCACTTTATTTTTAATTACTTTTTTCTCAGACCTTTTTTTTGATATGCCCTAAAATGTCTGACAGGTAATTCCAAGCTAGGATTTATCGTTAAATACTATCCGCCACTTGGCGGTTGGAGATTTAATGATAAACCCCTTGGGGCTTGTCCTTGATTGGAATGGACTGTCAGGCTACCTTTGCATTTCAATAAAATTGTCTGCAGATTCAAACTTCCTTTTCTGCCATCTTTTCTTTAATTCCCCTTTGTGTGTATGTGCTTCAACTGGAGTCATATAATCACAACTGGCATGAGGTCGTTTGTTATTATACTTATAAACAGCAATCTTTACTGCTTCATTGGCCGTCAAATAATCTTCAAAGGTATCTTCCAAACCGTATTCTGCTTTTAATATCCCATTCACCCGTTCAGCAATTGCGTTCTCATACGGATCACCATTCTCGGTCATAGAGATATTTATTTCACACCCATTGAGGTAGTTTACATAATCATTACAACAGTACTGTATTCCACGGTCGGAGTGATGAATCAGTTCTTTCTTCTTTACCCCTTCGCCCTGAACTGCCATTTTTAGTGCATTCAAAGCACCTTCGCTGGTTAAATCCGACCAAAGACACCAGCCGACAATCTTTTTAGAATACGCATCCGTTATCAGCGATAAATACACGAAACCCAATGTGGTACGGATATACGTTATATCGCTTACCCAAAGTTTCCCGGAAGAGTTTAGCTCCAAATCACGTATCAGATTAGGATATTTCCGGTAGAAATGATTGGAATTAGTGGTTCTTTTACTTCTACCTTTGCGTTTTATAAGCAATCCATGCTCACCCAAGAGATTATAAAACTTATCCCTTCCATATTTTATCCCGTGCTCGATTAATACATCGGACAAAAGATAAAGCATCTTTTCGGCACCCATACGTTTATGTTCCTGCCGTAATTCTTTGGCTTGCCCCAGTATAAATACTTCTTGCATTTGCCACTCTGATAGCCGCTTCTTACGCTCATACCAAGCTTGACGGCTATTCCCAAACAGTTCACAGATAACGCGCTTTGAAGCACGAGGATAAACCTGTGTCAGAACGTCTACCGTTTGGGTCCAGACTTTTTTCTGATTTCCAGCTTGTAATCTTTTTCGGCAATATCTATCATCGTATTCACTGCCGTTAAGCGCATTTGAGCCAATTCCAACTGTTTTTCAAGTTCTTTGTTTCTGGCTTCCAGTTTCTTGAGGTTGATTCTTTCTTCTGCTGTCATAAGGGGCAAAGATAATACGATTTCTTCTGAATACTTACGCTGCCAATCCTTATAAGTCTGATCAAAAAAATAAGGTAATTGAAAGCGTGATCGCGCTTCCTGCCAACTCATCCTTTGCGACTCAATCTCTTGCACTAACCAACGACGAAAACTGTTTTCGTATCGCTTTAAATCTACTGATTCTTGTTTGAATCCTTCCATATTATCGGTAAGATTCGATGTTTGCTTTTCCATCTTCTTCTTGATTTTTTAGGTCAAGCTATTTTAGGGAAAGACAGGGTCTATTCAATAAACTGTGTCAAAAAGGATTAGTATTGCACCCTCCTACTACCCACTCCCCCACTTTATATATCCAGGATAACAGTATAGTTATGCTCCCGATAAGCATTTTACGACCAACATTATAGTTATTTAAAAATATCATTGATTATAGTTGGTTATTTTAAAATGATTTGTTATTTTTGGACTGTGAAATGGTGAAGGTAAAATATACCCAGATGGGTATGTTTATGTGTTAGCAGTAATTATAAAAAATAAAAATACAGTAACTTATGATTCAAATCCAAGAAAATCCAAATCTTCCAGTAGCAGGAAAATATAGTTTAGATGACGTAAAATCATTTTTCTATTTAATGAACGCTAAACCTGACACGTCAATTCAATTGTTGAAAGGACGTAAGAAAGTTACTTTAGCAGAAATCAGAGATTTAAACGAAAGAATTCAAAGAAAACTTGAAAATCATGATTTAATTGGACAAATAGCTTCAATAAATTTAATTTTTGAAAAGGGGAAAATACAAGATTATGCTACTTGGGCAGAATTTGAAAGAGAAACTTGGAATACAATCAACAATAAAACAGATGCAATTTCACTTGTCTGGGACATTTCGATTAAACTCCCTAAATATCAAAACCCCCAGAGACACACATTAAAAGTTCGAGTTGGACAAGCGGTTTCACCGAAAGACATGATGGAACTCGTTTTTAATTCAGACAATATGAGTGAATTAATGGAAAAGACAGCTGACGGAATTGTAAAAGTTGATTTTATAGACCAAATAATTGCTGGTGAATTAATCGACAAAGTTGTTACTTGGTACGACGGATTAAAGAAAATGCCTGATGATATTGGATTCCAGAAGATTCTAGAAAAATATCAACAAATCCTTGTAGGAAGCATTCGGAACTTTACTCCAGTAATCTTATTGACTATTTACAATTACTATTTTGTCGGTTTTTGTAAATGGGCTTCATTAACAACAAACATTACCTTTGCAAACATTCAACTTTTTCTTATCTCATTTATAACTATCTTCTTTGTCGGGTCTATGATTGGAAGGTTATTTTCTAACTGGGTAGACAAGAAAATCGACCAATATAAAGGACTGAATCAGTTTGAAATAACAAAAGGAGACGAAAATGCAATGCATGAATCTATAACTAACAACAACTCTATTACAAGAAAAATCATGACTAAAGCAGGTCTTACTGTAGTTGGGACGGCTGTTGCGTTTGCGGTAAGACATTTACTTGAAATCTGGATAAAATAAATTACTGGTGCTAACACACGCTCTGTTCATTGGCTGGCTGACGTGCAATTAGCAGGTTTTGCTCCCGCATTCACTTTGTCGTTTCACGACAGCGAATGCTCCCACAAACCGGCAAATGCCTATAGTCTCTGTTGTTAGGGGCAATTATATAAAAAAAAGAAAATGGAAGAACCGAAATATGACATATATAGACTAACAGACGAGAGAGAAACTGATTTATGGAAAAATGCAATTTTCATTTTTGACTCTTCTGCTTTATTAGATTTTTACTTTCTTCCTGCTAAGACAAGAAGTAAAATTTTTAAACTATTCACCACAAAACTAAAGGACAGACTTTGGATTCCTTCACACGTGAAGTATGAATACAATAAAAACAGAGAAAAGATAATACGAAAACCGATTTCAGAGAACTACAAACCACTTAAAGACGAGAATCTTAAAGCTATTAAAAATTCAATTAAAGAAATTGAGAATAGGATTCTAGATTTAAAAAGCAAGACAAGTAAAGACGATAAACATCCACATATACCACAAGATGAAATTGATGCCTTTTCAATAAAAATTGATCTATTTAAAAAAGAGTCTGAAGCTTTTGAAGATTCACTTATAACACGAATAATTCAAGTAGAAGATGAGATCAACCAACTCCCGTCAAATGACGATGTTTTAGTAGCAATTACAGATTTATTTAAAGTTGGTAGATATTATTCATATAATGAGGTCTTTGAAATAACTAAGGAAGGAAAACATAGATATGAATACTCAATACCCCCAGGTTATGAAGACTTAAAAGATAAAGAGAAAAAAGGAACTCAAATATTTGGAGACCTTATTATTTGGAAACAAATTATTGAATTTGCTATTGCGACAAAGAAACCAATAATATTAATTTGTAACGACCTCAAAGAAGATTGGTGTCATCTTGAGAAAAATACAACAGAAAAAAGAATTGGAAGTCCTAGAGAAGAGTTAATAAAAGAAATTTATGATGCAGCAGCAGTCGATTTTTGGATGTATAATCAGCCTCAATTTCTTTACAAGTCAAATCAATATTATAATGCAAAAATAGAGAAACAAAATATCGATAATCTTACTCAGTTTTTGACAACAAAGACAAAAACACAAAATGAATTAGTTTTTGATTGTAACAAATGTGGAAAAAAGCATCGTTATAAGAAGGATGAACTTGAAATGGATTTTGAATGCGTAGGGTCAGATGAAAGAAATATGGGTCTCGAAAATGAATATGAAGCTAGAGAGTATTTTGAATGTGATGAGTGTGGAAAAGAAATAAATGTCATTTTTAGTGTTTGGGAGTACCCTATTGGAGTTCATAACTATGATGGAGTCGAAATTGAAGGCGGAACATTAATTAGCTGTTTTAACTTTTCGATTGACTTTCATGACGAGCCTGAATTTGATGTTTGTGTAAGATGTGGAAACCAATTTGTTGACGAAAGAAATAGTGAAGTTTGCGAAAAATGTGAGGAAGAATATATAATTAAATAAAATAATTGCCACTAACATATGCTTGTTTGGAGTAGTCTCCAGACTACGTCAAGTTAGAAGCAAGGCTTCGCCTTGCATATTGAAATATACTATAAAAGCCGAAGCTTTTATTTTAGCACGACGTAGTCTGGAGACTACGCCAAACAGAGATTATACACAACTAAAGAATACGATATCAAACAAAGCCAAAGAGGACTTTTACTTTGCAAACTATCTGAACTTTGTTCACAACATAGATGGCTTTAGTCTAAAACAGATTGATGAAGCATTGTTTTCGTTTGGTCGGTTTCTTAATGTGAGTTATGGGAGGATGGTGAAATAAAAATATCAGTAGCTAATAAATATGCATAACATAACTCTTGTTGGTACTCTACATTCAGAATTAGGCAAATGCAATGCTGATGAGTTGTTCAAAATTATTGAACAGATAAGCCCGGATGTGGTTTTCGAAGAACTCACACCCTATTTATACGATATCCTTTACAACAAAGGTATTTTTGATGAGTCAGCTCCTATAGAATTCAAATGCATCAGGAGATATAAACAACAGCACAACATAAACAACATTCCGGTGGATATTGAGGTGGATTCTACATTATCCAATAATGTCAATCAGATGTTAGCCCTGTTTGAAAAATATGATATTTACAAAGTACTAGAAATTGAACAAAAGAAAAAGATTGAACTTGAGGGGTTTGACTTTTTGAATAGTGATGAATTTTCTGATTTGGTTGAAAAACAGCGAGCTATTGAAAAAAAGATAGTTGAAGAAATAAACAATAGTAAGCTAAATAGAATTTACAAATCATTCCTCAAAGATTTGGATTTTCGGGAGAATTACATGCTGAACACTATTTATAACTACAGTCTAGTAAATGATTACGACCATGCAGTTTTTCTTATTGGCGCGGGTCATCACAGATCCGTAATACGAAAAGTAGCAGAATATCAACTTAAAGAAACAATAAAAATGAACTGGAGTTTTTACGGTACAATCTAACACTGTCTTCCCATGCTGGCGCGGTTATGTGAATAATTGTCTTAACTTGGATGAAGCTGATGAATCAGATAAAGACAGATACTTTAAAAATCTGCTTTATCCTTTTAATCTGATATAATCGAGGTTCAGACAAGATAATAGTAGATGCTTCCACTAGCCCGTTGTGCATCACGTTGGACAACTAACTTATAAACCGAATAATAAGACAAAAAAATAGCATGAGTATTTCAAAATCGGACAGACCGGCACTAATTCTAATCGACATTCAAAAAGGGTTCGAAAATTTAGAATATTGGGGTGAAGAAAGAAACAATCCTGATGCAGAGAATAATGCAGGAGAAATTTTAGAGATTTGGAGAAAAAATCAACTTCCAATCTTTCATATCAAACATTGTTCTTCATCACCTGTCTCTTTACTAAACGAGTCGAATGAAGGAAACGAATTTAAAGAGATTGTGAAACCAATTAGTGGAGAAACTATTATCAAGAAAAATGTCAATAGTGCATTTATTGGAACAAACTTAAAAGAACAGCTTGACAACAACAAAATAACCAAGTTAGTAATTGTGGGGTTGACAACTGACCATTGCGTTTCAACGACCACCAGAATGGCAGGAAATTTCGGGTTCGACACTTTTATTGTTTCTGACGCAACTGCAACATTTAATAAAAAGGGGCTTGATGGTCAAAACTTTTCAGCAGAATTAATGCATGAAACTGCCCTGGCAAGTTTGAATGGCGAATTTGCAACTGTAGTAACAACAGACTTTTTGAGAAAAAATATTTAGACAATCAATAAGTACGTTACGAGTTGGAATAACAAATAAGGATGTCCATCTATTTATATTTAAAACAATTAAATCAACCAAATATGACTAAGAAAGTACACGAGAATTTTATTAAATCTTCCAACCTGATTTTTATATCAGCCGCACTGGGTCTTATCAACTCATTTCTCATAAAAGGCGATATAGTTTCAACAAGACTAATTAGTTCAGCAATTCTCACCCTTCTATTTGTCGGAGGTCTTGGTTATATTGTTAGGCAGGGTTATGCGTGGATTAAATACTTATTACTTGTGCTGATGATATTTGGGTTAATCGGAATTGTAGGTCTAGTTATAACGAACCTTGAAAAACAACCATTAATAACCACTGTAAATATTATCCAGACCATTTTACAAACCTGGGCGACTGTATTGTTATTCATAATTCCTAAAAAAACGGTCGAAGACATTTCGGAGACAATAGGCGAATAAAGCCCTAAATAAGCAATATTGATTTGTTGGGACAGCTTGTTAGCACTAAAACAGAAAACGATAGAAATATGAGAAAAGCTATTTATATACTGGGATTGGTCATCGTTATTTCAGCATGTGGAAAGACGAATTCAAAAACCGAGAATAAACTTAAAAGCACAGCAGCCGATACTACCGAAAAGGTGATTAACCCTGCCCGGGCAACAACTGAACTCTCCAGGCTTGACAGTATTGAGAAGGCAAACAATAAAAGCGTTATTGAATCGGGCGACGACATAACAAAAGCTTTTGTTTCGCTAACTGATGGTGACAGCACCATATACCTGACCGCTAATATCAGACAAGACCACAGAATAATTGGCTATGCAACACCTGACACCAAATCTGAGCGACTTTTACTTCTATCGCTTTTTACGGATGATGTTGAAAAGAATCCGTTTGGCTGCAAACTAGGTGCTTATTACGACACATCCGGCATGGGCGAACTGACTTTAAAATACGTTTCGACAATCGGCAATTTTGTAAAAGCGGTAGCTGTAGGGAATGGAAACACACCAACACCGGTTTACTTTGAAAAGAAATGGATAGAATTTGAATAAGGCTGATAAAACAATTGAAAGATAGTACTGTGCAGATTAAATTATTCAGGGCGCGACTTGAAGTCGCACTCTGAATATTGCCCACCGGAGCCAGGAACTTAGTTAATTATTTGTTGGTGAACGCACATTGTTGGAGTAAGAAGAAAATGATTAATTAGCGGTAAAACTGCGTTTAACAATCGTCTCATCTCTGTTTATAAATTTCAGCACATATTGTCCTTTTGCATGAGGAGTAAATTCATATTTTACAACTATTGGCATAGTAGCCTGTGTGCACATTGTGTTTTTAGTTGTGTTTCCATAGGCTTTAATCAAAATTGGATTTCCGTTGCTATCATCCGTTACAAAGGTTGAAACATAATCACATCCACTCGTAGTAGGGCAAGACACATTGAAGGTGATAGCCTTGTTTACCTCCCCGATAGTTGGTCCTTCCACACTAAGAACATTCCAATGAACAAGTCCTGCGGGCGCCACACCTTTAAATGAATTTTCGACTGATTCTTCACAGCCTATTAGCAGGCTTATAATCGTTACGAACAGGAACGTTTTTGTTTTCATACGTTTTTCTGATAGTTTAAATAGTAATGCTTCTCAATTATTATAGATGCAATGGACACTCCAATTGTTGCATGAATCGTTTATGTAGGGTCTGCTGATAGACTCAGTCTGTTTTTTCAAGATTAGATTACGGTGCGCTGCACCTCCGGACTTATCCGTAAAATCAGATTCCTACAAAGATTCCGCCACTCTGTGGCTTTGCATCAGGTGCAGCGCACCGTTATATTTGTAGCTATTTACGGCAAGAACAACCAAAGGTGCAGCGCACCGTAATATCACGTGCAAAGAAATTGAGAGAATCATCGCTTAAGACTTGCACATTAAATGCAAAGTTTGATTGTATTACATTTAAATATAACACATCAAAGGTTTTTCAGAAAATCCTAAAAATCAACAGTATCTGATGCAACAAATCATACTGAATATGCATCATATATTAAATCAGTTAGAGAAATGAATATGCAACAAGTTCTTTTAAACCAACACATACTAGTATGAAAGAAAAACTATGTTTATGTATCCTGTTATTTACGGGGATACTATTTAGCTCGTGCGAAAACGAAGATTTCAATTATCAGAACAATTTTGAGAAGAGTTACAAAGTGTGGATGAGTTTTAAAAGCAGCTCTGGAAATTCGTATAGCTATACGGTAACACAAGCTTCGGTATTTGGTCCGGCATCGGAAACCACCATTACGGTTAGCAATGGGAAGGTCACGCAACGTCACTTCAAATATACCTCAACAGCAGGAATGATAAATGTACCGGCTGAAGTGCTGGAATGGACAGAGAATGGAACCGAAATAAATTCACATACTTCCGGAGCCGCAGCCTGGACCCTGGATGAAGTTTATGATAAAGCCCGCAACGAATGGTTGATAAAAAGAGAAAATGCCAAAGTGTATCTGGAAACTAATAATAATGGGATGATATCCTCCTGCGGGTATCAGGAAGATGGGTGTATGGACGATTGCTTTAGGGGTATTTACATTGCCTCTATAAAAGCGTTGTAAGTATTTATATCTTCATTCAGCCGAAGAGTTGCAAAACGCCTACATCCGAACAGTGTAATTGTCAACTCAAGCCCTACCTGAATACCAATATCATATCTATCCTACCCCCACTAAAGTTCTTGTTCAGTTTCTTCGTTGAACGATTGTTACAATGTATCCGGTTGTTTGTTAGTCAAGGCGTGACATGATGTCACGCCTTGACTGTAAATGGAAGTTTTATGTATAAATATTAGTCAAAACCCGTTAATTCCATCCATCACGGGTATTTGTACTATCCGTAGTAGGCTGATTTTAGCTTTCTCAAAGGACTTTTCCGTGCAATTAAGAAAAAATGATTAATTATGCAATAACGTATTGGTTATTTATTGCAATTTGTTACTTTTGTAAAGACTCTGTTGTCATTATTCATCGTATGGCGGCATGTACTTTACAGTCTGTTAGCCTGTTTTTTTTACGCCAGTAGTTGTAGCCCCGAAAACAATCACACCTTTAAAATAAAATGTTATGGAGATTTTCTTTATTTTCTTACAAGCGGCTTTAATATCATTTTTTATTGCCGGAATAATTTGGTTTATTAATCTGATTTTATCACTAAGAAAAACTAAAAACTAAAAATTGCAGAAAGTATGAATTTTACAGATTTCTTTCAGCAATTTCAAGGAATTGCTACATTGTTCGCTTCGGATATTACAGTTTCAATAACCCGCATCTTTCTTATCATTCTGGGGATACTGCTAATGTATCTCGGTAAAAAAGGTATTTTGGAAGCGCTTCTTATGATTCCAATGGGTTTAGGTATGGCTACTATAAATGCTTCGTTGATGTTTTTGCCTCCGGGCATTCCCGGTGGATTTCTTGAAAATGGAACTATACAGGGCACCTTGTTCCTTGATTCGATGATCACCGATACAAATCAGATGTTTGCCCTACTTCAGATTGACTTCCTTCAACCGATATATGTATTTACTTTCAGCAACGGGCTTATTGCCTGTCTTGTTTTTATGGGCATAGGTTCTTTGCTTGATATCGGATTTCTCTTGCAGCGTCCTTTCACAAGCATGTTGCTTGCCTTGTGTGCCGAGTTGGGAACTTTTGTTACTGTACCCATTGCTCAGGCCATGGGCTTAACAGCTAAAGAAGCGGCCTCTATTGCTATGGTAGGTGGAGCTGATGGCCCTATGGTTCTATTTACTTCTTTATCGTTAGCGAAACACCTGTTTGTTCCCATCACGGTAGTTGCCTATTTGTATCTTGGATTAACTTACGGAGGGTATCCTTACCTTATTCGGCTTTTAATTCCCAAGAAACTCAGAGCCATCAAGATTGATAAATCAACAGAAAAACAAAAGAAGGCAATTTCTGCGTCCACTAAACTAGCTGCAGCTGCCATCTTATGTGTGGTACTTTGTTTGCTTTTCCCGGTAGCATCGCCATTATTCTTCTCGTTGTTTTTAGGAATTGCAGTAAAAGAAGCAAAACTGACACATATTCATGAATTCATTAGTGGTCCGCTACTATACGGATCCACGTTTTTCCTTGGTTTGACTTTAGGTGTTCTGTGTGAAGCGCATTTGTTACTCGATCCACGCATCCTCAAGTTGTTGGTGTTGGGAATCCTTGCGCTATTATTTTCGGGGATCGGTGGAATTGGTGGAGGATATATTATGTACTTTATCAAAAGGGGTAATTTCAATCCTACTATTGGAATAGCGGGTGTGAGTTGCGTTCCCTCTACAGCAAAAGTTGCACAGAAGGAAGTTACAAAAGTGAATCCGAGCAGTATGATTTTGCCTGAAGCATTGGGGGCAAATATATGCGGAGTTATTACGTCGGCCATTATTGCGGGTCTGTACATAAACTTTTTTAGCTAATCTGTGGATGATTGAGCAAACTTTCTGAGAAGAGAGCTTTGTAATCTATCATTGATCAGAAATAAAACGACACTATTAAATTGCAAACTAGTTTCAGATATAGAAGCAATACTGCCGTCAATGTATCGTAAATAGAAAGCGGATAATTCAGAAATCTGAATTATTCGCTTTACTTCTAAGAGAGAAGAAAGGACCGTCTACAAATCGATTTAGATTTGTACTACTAAGTATTTAGATCCGCTCCAGAATTTAGCAAGGTTGGTAATCTCGATAGTAACGGTCTTATCGGCACCAATCCCAAGCTGCCGCGGGTCTGTGACCCGTGACAAACAAAACGAAAAGAAGCTCAGGTCAAAGACCTGCGCTAGCAGAGGATTTTCGTCCCTAGTTGAGCGTAACGTGTAAATGCTAAAATCTTAATACAGAGTTATCAATGTAAAACAATCAAAAATCATAGTATATGAATCGTCACTTTTCAGGTTTATTATTTATTTTACTTACGGTGGTTATTTGTCAGTCCTGTATAACTGACAAGCCGAAAGAGGCCGCTCTTCCTCAGAAACAATATGTGTATCTGACTTTTGATGACGGCCCTTTGAACGGTAGTCAAAATATTGATAGTCTTATTTTGGCAGAGAAGATAAAAATCAGTGTGTTTTTGATTGGTTCGGAAGTAGCTGCCGACAGGGAAATGGCGACCTATTATAAGTACTACGAAGAGAATCCGTATATCGAGGAGTACAATCACAGTTTTACACATGGCAACAATCAATATAAGGTGTTCTACGGCAATCCGCATAAAGCAACCGAGGATTTTCTGAAGAATCAGGATTTTCTGAAAATTCAGTTTAAAATCATACGCATGCCGGCTTGCAATACCTGGCGTTTTAATCATAGGAAACAAGATGATTGTGAAATTAATGCGGTGGCTACTGCCGATAGTCTGGCTGCAAGGGGATTTAAGGTTTTTGGTTGGGATGTAGAGTGGCAGCATCATGCCGAAGACGGAACTCCGATACAGAGCGTTAATGAAATGTACCATAAAATTATGCAACAGCTGAATTCGGGTAAAACATTCACGAAAAACAATATTGTTATCCTGTTGCACGATGAAATGTTTCAACGAACTTGGGAAGAAAGTGACCTGAAACAATTAATTGACCGTCTGCGAAAAGATAAAAATATCGTTTTTGAACAACTGAGGTTTTATCCTCAGAATTAAAAACAGTCCAGGTCCAACGATTGAGGAAGTTGGTAGAAAACAGTAACAACCAATGCAATTATCGGCACAGTCGGTAATTGCATTGGTTTGTTTATAATCCTGAGTAATGAAGGGCTTGTTTTCACCGTTTTTAGTATCTTTGTCATCAAAATAACGGTTCGTTTTTTATCGAGAGTAATCATCTGCCTCCCCACTTGTTGCTGTATTTTACAACCGTGGCGGAATAAAAAAGTCACCTCCAAACACCTCCAAACAGTGCTTGCTTCTGCTTACATCTCACTACCCGATTGAAAGCGATATAATTCATCTATTTAATATGATTCATGAGATATTTCCACACCAGCTCAATAATCATTTTGTAATCACCAACGATATTGCTGAAAATGATTATATTCTTCAATACAACGAGCAGGGTGTATTATTAAAGGTCAATGACGAAGAATTTGATCTACCCCGAAAAAAGGATATTTCGAATCTGCTCAGCACAACCGAAAGCACGTATTTATTTCTGCTGAATGATGTGCGTTGTTTTCTTGTTTGGGACAATCCAAAGAATACTAACGACCAATTTACTTACAAAGACATTAGTTTCCTACGCAACTTTAAACCAAAAGAAATTGCCTGGGTAGGTGTTGTTGGCTTTCAACTGAAAAACTGGTATTCTCAAAACAAATTCTGTGGTAAGTGTGGATCTGCAACACATGAGAAAGCGGATGAAAGGGCAGTTGTCTGCCCCCACTGCGCTACCATTGTATACCCAAAGATATCGCCGGCCATTATAGTAGCTATTCTGTGTAAAGATAAAATACTACTGGCACACAATTCAAATTTTCAGGATAACTGGTATTCACTTGTTGCAGGTTATGTAGACATTGGCGAATCGCTCGAAGAAACTGTGATGCGTGAAGTGAAAGAAGAAGTGGGGTTGCACGTCAGAAACATCCGTTATTATAAAAGTCAGCCCTGGCCATTCTCGGGTTCTATGATGATAGGCTTTTTTGCCGAAGCAGATGATACGCAGCCTATTTGCACGGATAATGTAGAAATAACCGATGCTCATTGGTATAGCAGGGGACAACTTCCCAACCATCCTCCGGCAATCAGTATAGCAGGAGAAATGATTGATAAATTTGAAAAAGGAGAAGTGTGATAAAACTATTTCGCTACATTGCAGTAGTGCATACTCATAGCCAATTTAATCCATACAAAAAAACAGGGTGTTCCAATTACTATGGAGCACCCTGTTTTTATATGATATTGAAGTATGACATCTTCGCTGTAGGCACAGGAAAAATCATCACTTTATCGGTTATTCAATAGAACTAGATTTGTACTACTAAGTATTTAGATACGCTCCAGAATTTAGCAGGATTGGTAATCTCAATAGTAACGGTCTTATCGGCACCAATCACCAGGCTATAACTGCTTTGTGGGTGCAACGAAAGGATTTTTATTTTCTTGCTATTGGTAGGTATTGATGAGATGTTTCTTAAGTCGACTTGAGTAAAGGCTGAATTGTCGAAATCAGTATTCAATACTTTTGTGCTTTTGAATAATCCACCGGCTGAAATAACTTTTGCTTCTTTTAATTTTTTAGCATTAGCAATACAGTACCAAACTGTATTCAGGTTGTTATCCTGAGTTTTCAAAGTAGATTTTTGTTGTTCAATAGCGCTTTGTTGTTCGGCTATATTTTTGCTTTGAACATCTACTGTAGAGCTAAGTTCAGTGATTTTGATATTTTTCTGATCAAGTTCAGTTTGTAAGGTTTGAATCTGGAGTGTTTTAGCATCCATTTCGCTTTGCAAACGTTTAATTGTTTCAGCTAACATGGCATTTGCTTTCCCTTTTTTAGATGCCAAATGACGGAGCTCTTCAATTTTCTTTTTGTTTTGTTCAATGTTTTCTTTGATAGCTGTCATCTGAGCAGCAATAAGTTCTCTTTTGTTGGTTGTCTTACCTTCAGCACCTTTGAGGTTTACCTTCATTTCGCTGGCACTATGGTTTATTTCAGAGAACCCTGTTTCAATATCGTTCAGAAGAACCAGTGTCTGATTATAATTGGAATCTAAGGCCTGCTTTTCTTGTTGCAGTGAATCACGTTCGGCAATGGCAGCTTTGTACTTACCTGAGTTCTCAACACACGACACCGACATAAATGCCAGTGCAGTAATAATTGCAAAAAATTTAATTGTCTTCATTTTCTTTGAGTTTAATGGTTTTTTTGATTTACATTAAGTACTATTACACTACCTAATGTGTTGATTATAGATATGATATTGTTTAATAAGCTCTGGAATAGTGTAGTCGTACCACAACTATCCCGGGTAATTCCGTTCTGTTTTGAATGATCAATAATGATACAACAAAATTGCGTAACTTTTGGAGATGGATTGTTACATAACTTTTGTTATATATTATATAATTCACACATTCATAACAAAGTCAACTGCCAATTGTCGAGAGTGATAACTGATAAGCGATCATTACTATCTATCTGAAACAGATATGAAATGGCAATATTAAAGACTACACGTTTATTTCTTTGTTATGCATAACGGATAAATATCCTGTGTAGTATCTGCAAGTTTGTATAAATGCATTTTATTTAATTATATGAAAAATGTTATCTAAAAATAAAGTTCATCTTCATTGTTTTTGTAAGTTTGTACTCTAAAAAAAATAAAAGGTGTATGCATCTATTTATAGGATGATTTGAAGTTATACTATGAATTGGGAGAGAGAGGAAAAACCCTACGTCCGTCAGTAAACGGACAATTTACTTAAAAAAGGGGAGATCACCGGATATCAGAATTCTGAGTGGGAAGAGATTTTTCTATAAAACTCGATTTAAAATTCTATTACAATTAAAGACAGTAAAACTATCTGAAAGTTTCGGACGTTATGGTGGTAAGTGTTTTATCATGTATTTCCATTTCTATTCTAAAAATTAAAACAATAAATGAAACTCAAAAAAATAACCAAAGGGCTATTTATCATTATAGTAACAGGTAGTATTTTATTAGCTTACGCCTCTCTGGAAACACGCTGGGTGAAGATAACTCGTGTAAGTATTGAATCGCCGGATATACCACGAGCATTTGATGGAAAACGGATTGTATTTGTGTCGGACATTCATCATGGTGCTGCGCTGTCGATAGAACGGGTGCAAAAACTGGTGGAGCGCGTCAACGACTTACAGCCGGACATTATTATACTTGGTGGTGATTACATCTCACTGGATAAACAATATATCAAACCGGTATTTTCGGAATTGCGCAAGTTGAAAAGTAAGTATGGCGTTTTCGGGGTACTGGGTAATCATGACTATTTTGTAAATGGTGATTTATCGCGAAAAATGATGGTGCTGAACGGCATCAAACAATGTGACAACAAATCGTATTGGGTGAAGATAAATAAGGACAGTATAAAAATTGGCGGTGTGGATGATCCGGGTGGATCTACTCCTACCATAGACAGTACTATTTATGATGTAAAGAAGAAAGATTTTTGTATTCTGATATCGCACCGACCCGAATATATAAAGGAGTTGAAAACAGATTTAATTGATCTGACGCTTTCGGGGCATACGCATGGTGGGCAGGTTACATTGTTTGGCTTATGGGCACCTGTTCTTCCTTCTGATAATTCATCGTGGGCAAGTCTCTCTCTCACAAAAGAGAGTCAGAAATACAGCTACGGACTTACACATCCGCAACCCAATATGCAGTCGTATGTCACGTCCGGCATCGGCACCCGATCACCGCATTTTCGGTTCTTTCGCCGACCTGAGATTGCAGTACTGGAATTGAAGAGAAAATAGATTTCAGATGTGTAGAGCCAGGCATGCCTTGGCTCTACGCATCTCTTTTAGAATGGATACCCAATAGCAATATTCAAGACCAGATTTTTACTTCTCCAGTCACCGCTCCCAAAGTCGATTTGATTGATGACCCAGTTTTTGTTATTCACCAACCAGGGTGTACGTAAAGGCATGGCCAGGTCGAAACGTAATACAAAAAACGAAACATCAAAGCGTAACCCAAACCCTGCTCCCACCGCCATTTCTTTCATAAAACTGCCCGCTGTAAAAGGAGTTCCAATAGACGAACTATTTGATTTCTGGAGCCAGACATTCCCGGCATCCACAAATAGAGCTCCTTTTATAAACTTATAAATACCAAAGCGGTATTCGGCATTGGCTTCCAGTTTGATATCACCACCTAATTGTAGAAACACACTGTTGGTAGTGGTTTGATGATAGGTTCCGGGACCTAATGCATTAATCTGAAATGCCCGGATGCTGTTGGGACCGCCGCTGAAGAACTGTTTGTTATAAGGTAAAATAGATGAATTACCGTAAGCATCAGCCACTCCAGCAAACAGCCGGAATGCTAACTTGTCTTTTGTATTGAAATTATAATAAGCGCGACCATCAATGCTGGTCTTAGCATATTGCGAATAGACCGAACCAAGTATCTTTAAAGGATCGTTGGTGGTTGGCTTGTTGCCTGCTATCAGTTCGGCCAACGAAAACAGATTTCCTGCGGTCTCGGCTGTGAAGTGGAGATAATACTGCACCTTTTTGTCTTTTAATACCTGTTCATTATAGGTAAACGAATAATTTGCGCCTACGATAAATTGTTCCTCATAGCTCTTTTGCAAAAAAGGATTGGGCTTAAGCAAGGCATTAAATGCATCCGATTTATTGCCTATGGTGGTATAACTGATGTTCAGTGGCATTAATTCATGCTCTGTTCTGAAACTGGCTTTCCACTTAAAACCATACCCAAGCTGAATGGTGCTCATATCAAAATAGTTTACGCGTTTCAGATAATTGTACGAAAGCAACAAACTGGTTTTGGGGATATATATGCTGTTGGATGGTTTGACATGAAAGGGTACCAGAAATTTTGGAAACGTCAATTCAATCTGCGGATTTATAGCATACGAAAATGCATTTTTATTAGCACCGCTTATTTGAGCTTCGAACGAACCGGCAAGTGATAGGTTTAATAATTCAGCTCCTTTGAAGGTGTTTCGGTTCAATAAGCTCAGGTTCATCCGCGGCCCGGTGTAGTTGTTTGATTTGGTAACCATATCCAGTTCGGCACGAAAAGTATGCTCGGTCATAGGTGTCATCAAAATGGTGGCATCAAGGTATCCTGTAGCAGTTGTATCACTCTCGGCAAATAGCACCTGAACAAATTTAAAGTTGCCCATGGACATCAACCTGTTGAGGGTAATAGTATGGTTTTCGCGCGAGTACAGTTCGTTTTTACGCAAATATACCGATCGCAAAATAACTTTTGGGTGGATTTTCATATCTGCGTCCTTCCCTTTAAAAACCGCCTTTTGAACCATTATTGTATCTTTTAAACTATCAGTAGGTTGATCTCTCAAGGAATAGTTCTGATCGATATAGACATTGTTGATATGATAAGCTGTTTTGGCATTTTCCGGTATACTGTCTTTCAGACTCAGCGTGAAAGAAATCGTCTGATTTACGTTTGATGTATCAGCTTTAAAAATCAAATAATCAGGGTTAAAATAGAAATAACCTCTGTTTTTCAATAACTCATCTATTCTTACACGTTCTTCTTTTAATTTCAACAGATTATACTCGTCATCTACATTTATGAGCGAGTTTTCTTTATCCGAAACAACTATTTTCCGCAAGCTATCATCAGTAATTGCATAAAGCAGCTCTTTTATTTTAAAGGGTTGGTGAACGTGAGTGGTGTAAATAACACTGGCGGTATGTTTTTTCTCAACGATTTTGGAATCGGTATAGCTATTAAAGATACCGATATTAAACAGTTTAGCATCAATAATGGCCGCTGTGGCACTTGGGTTTACAGCACTTATCAGCACAGGAGCTTCTCCGTTATTTTTCAACCATTTTCTAAATTTACTTTTAGGGTTTGGTCCGGCAGCTTTGTACAACAATAATTGAGGACGCATCCCAAAATAGCTACTGTTTGGCTTTGGACGCATAGCTCCTTGTGTCTCCGTTTTTATAATTTTGCTCTTTACTTTCTCAGCTGATACTATTTTTAATTGTGCACCGGTGTATAACTTTTCATTTTTTTTCAAAATGCTTATACCACTACAGGCTGTAAAAAACAGGCAGAAGAGCAGGATGAGAAAAGATCCCCAAACGCCTAACGCACGAAAGAGAACTAAGTTCCTATTACCTTTTGTGTTGTTCTTCGAATTCATCTTGTTCTTAAATTTTAATAATCAGTACTAACGTAATTCACTTTCAGTACTTGTCTTACTTTTGGTGGAGTCCGGGGATTTTACTTTTTTCGTTGCCTTGGTGGCGTTTGCTCTGACTCTCTTTTTAGGAGCTGCAAGAAACTCTTTCCACTTATCGAAATCGCGCACATACAATATACCAACACCCGTCTCAACAATCTGACCTTCAATGGCGCCATCGTACAGATTGTGTCTGAAACCTTTCAACCGGTAACGACCATCCTTGGTCAATTTATATTCGACCGTCACATCACTGGTAATTTCGCTAGCCGAATTTTGTTTGGCCTTTTCGCCCTCTACATCTATGGTTCCGCCCAGTTGCACGCTTAATCGCTGATTGAAAAGTTGTTGTTTTAATCCAATTTCCACCTGCGTCCGTCCCTGTGCTTGTCCCGATTGAAAATCGTTATAAGACTGAACATCGAAATTTATTGACATGCCCGGAACTATCTTCGAACTCAACTGATTTAATTGTGCCGACAAAAAGTTGCTAATGGTAGACCGAAGCAAGGTAGACGTTCCACCCGATTCGGTTTGCAAAGGATTTTCCTGCACAAACCTACCCAATACCAATAATGCAAAGACCTGTTTATTCAACAAGGATGGGTCATCGTTAAGCATGGTTAGCTTCTGATTTACTGCGCCTCCCAAAATACCTTTATCCTCGGGTGCCAGCTGAATCTCGAACGTAATCTCCGGTTTTAAAATCGCCCCTCGTAGTTTCAGCAATACGATAAACGGATACAACTGTTTGTATCCCCCTTGTTCTACAACACTCAGCGTTTTCATCTGATCTGCCACCAGATCGAAAGGCGCTGCCCGAACTGTATAGCTGGCGTTCAGGCTAATATCAGCATCCAAGGGGTCGCCGTTCCAGATAATAGTACTGCCGGGAATAATGACAAACTTACGTTTAATAACCGATTCGATGGAAATAAGATAACTTCCTTCGTTCAGATGATAAGCTCCGGTCAGACTCATCTTCCCACTTTTGTCCATGGTGAAACTTAAAACAGCATCACCTCTCACCACCAACGAATCGGACGATGCAGGATCCATAAGTAAACGAAGGGTTGCGTCTTTGTCCACTTCCACAACCGAGGAAAGGGCGAAACCTGTAAAGCCGGACTTCTTAATCACCTTCTTGTCGGTTTTATACAATATCGAATTGGCATTTTGGACTTCATTAAATTCTACCACATCTTCGCCTTTGTCTGTAGTAACCTTGTCTTCGGGCACTGCAAAGGTAAAATTAGAGCCTTTTTTCATCTTCAGCTTTGCATTGATAACCGGCAGCGACATAGGGCCTTTAATGTCAATCCGACTATCAATAACCATGCGGCCGTAAAACTCTTTGTTGTCATTCACCGTGGTGTTAAACAGCAGAAAGTTTCTGGAATTAATATTCATGTCGAAAATGTAGTCCGTGAAATGCTTCATTTGAATCTTTCCGTCGATAACTGCTTTGTGCTGATTGACATCCAACAAGGTAAAGCCATTGAAATAAAGACCATCCTTTTTCAACTGAATGGTTTCATGTTTCAATTCGTAGCGATTGTTGAAGTAGGTCGGATTCATAAATGCATTGTTGAACGTAAGTTCTCCGGTCACGTCAGGCAAAGTAGTATTTCCGGATACCAGGAAGTTTCCACTCACCGTTCCCGCTGCTTGTGTTATCTGACCCATCGAAAAAGCTTCAACGGTTTTCATTGACAGCGATTGAATATCCGCTCTTATATTGAGTGAGTTGTCACCACCATTGGGAATGAAATAACCGTTTGCCGTCAAGTTATTGTCGGTGCCCGATAGTTTCGCCGTAATGTCAAATCGTTGCGTAGTGGGATTATCACCCTTCACAGCCAGGTTTCCAATGGGCACATTACGAACATTCAGGTTGGTGATGTTAGCATCAGCAATGATACCATAGGAGTTGTTGACTCTTTTCAACAGTACATTTCCATCTATATTTCCTTTCACCAGACTGCTGTCTTTTTCAACAATGCGGGATAAATCCTCCAACTTGAAGTTTTTGATGCCAATATTCAAATCATCGTTATATGTATCGTGAACCGAAGCTATATTCAACTGACTCTGATTGCTGTTCATAAACAAATGGTGAATCATAAAACCCTGCTTCCCAAAAGCGATATAATTATCGGCCGCAATATCCCAATGTTGATCCATGATGTAGAAATTAGCCGGATCGAGTGCCAGTTTGAAATTATTTTTGTCTTTAGTGATTTGTGATTGAATAACTAACCTTTTGATTTTTTTATCATCAATAGAAGACAAATTGGCCAGTATCTTATTATTAGCGATTTTTCCATCGAATAAAAAGTTGGCAAAGTTGATTTGACTGTTGCCAATACTTGAACTTGACACCTTATAATTCAAGGCTGTAGAATCAGAGATTACAGCCACTGTCAACCCATCAATTTCAGTTGATCCATACACAATTCTATTCATGTAGGTATTCAGTTTCAGTTCATTCTTTTTGCTATCAAAACTTCCGGTAATCATTCCGGGCTCAAACTCTTTGAGTTGTGGCAACAGCACTTCCGACAAAATAGGATGGTTGCGAAGTTGGATTTCGAAAGTGAAATTTGAAGGTGAAATATCCTTTTTTATTGCCGGAGCATCAGCAAATGGAAAATAATTGTTCAGGAACTGACTCATGGCTGCCGGAAGTGAAGCCGGAGAAATACTTCCGTTGTATTTCAAGCCGATAAGCGCACTTTCAAAATTGAATTCACTTTTATTTGTTTCATTAATCGACGCTACAAACACTGAATCGAGCGCGTATTTTTTGCCGTTTTGTATCAACACAAGACTACTTATTCCGGCTTTACCATTTAGTTTGTTCACAGTACCACCTCTTAAATCGGCAGTGGCAGCCAATCCTATTCGCAGATCTTTTTCAGTAAAGTTCAGTTTTTGAAGGTCTGCGCCTTTCAGGTTTAAATGGAATTTATATTGTTCCTTTTCCGGGGTTATGTTTACCAATCCGTCGAAATCCAGTACTGCATTTTTATCGTTCAGGTTTACTTTCCCGCTAAATTCACGACCACTTACATTTCCGTCCACCAATAAGTTATGATACAAATACTTATTGAAATAGATTTCTGTAGCATTTGATTTTACGTTCGCTTTCATTGTTTCTGGCTTGAGTCCGGTGCCATTTACCTGTGCGGTTAATGATACGGGGCCATACATGTTCTTATCGTTGAGCAGACTCCCCACATCGAAATTATCAATGGTAATGTTGCCGTTGAAATTCTCTTTCGGATCGATGGTTGCCACCACACTTGCCGCCCCGAAACTACTTTTTACAGCCAAAGTGGTTGCAAAAGCAGTCATTTTTCCTTTGAAATTGGCAAGTAAGCTAATATCGTCGGGCAAACTTATATTTTTAGGTATCGATGAACCGGCTATCATGTTCAAATCCTGCTTACCAGAAACTACTCTCATGTTTGGAAAATTGTACGAAGCTGTTTTTGCATTCGGTAAACCTATAATACTAAAATCGCTTTGCAAAACCGTTTTCTTACCCGTTCTGACAACAATCTTCGTTCCTTTTAGATTCTTTATCGGACCGTTTATCTGCCCCGAAAGAGTCGTGACGTTTGTTTTGTTTTTAAAGAAATCCTGCCTGATCAGTTGAGGGTTGAAATAAAGAATGTCGGCATTTTTGAAGCTGGCATTCTTCAGATTGACATGCAACACCAGGTTGGGCAATGATTCCGACAAGCTTTGTAAGGATGCAAACCGCAGGTTCACTTCTCCGTCAATCGACGAATTGGTGGTTTTTACTTTCAACTTTTTTGCAGTAATGGAATAGTGATCCATGCTGAAATCAGTCGAAAATTTAGTGATGATAAAGCCGTTCTTATCAATGGCATTGAACTTCAAAAGGATGGCTTTGGTATTGGCCGAAGTATAAAGGATATTTCCAGCTTCCAAATTGAAATATTTGAAGTAGATGTGATTGGGGTCAAATGAGTTTTTTAGCACCGGCATGTTTGTCACATCATAGCCGAAGGAGTTATCGGCCAGTTCAACAGCTTTCGTGCTCACTTGCCAGTCATTAGCTCCCACTACAGTTGGTGCTACATTTTTTGATTTGGGTTTTGAGCTTGAATTAACGCTGCTGTATTTTACATCGCTTTTCGCCAATCGAATTTTATCCAGCGTTACCAACTGCTTTCGTAAATCTACAGAGCCATCGTTTAATTCAAACTCCTGAATACCTGCAAAAACAGATTGATGTTGAACGGAATCCTCGTAAGTGATAGTAGAATTGTTGATTTGAATTTTATGAGCGGAAATTAATGGCAGCACACTTCCTGAACTCTGTGTCTTTACTTTTTGTGATGCTTTCATCATCACCTTTGCCTTTATACCATCCACCAACAAATTATCGATGCCATAAACAGCATTCTTCAGGTCGAGTTTATCTACCTTCAGCTCCAGACTTTTGAGAAATGCATTTACATCTGTTCCACCAAATTCGTCATCATAACGAAGTTGGATATTTTTCAGGCTCACATTATCTATTGAAAATGTCCACTTTGAAGGTGTTTTGGTTGTATCTTTTTTAGTAGAATCCGCAAAAGCGGTTATCAGAAAATTGTAATTGAACAATGAATCAGTTTTGGTGCTGTACAAGTTTAGCTTCACATTTTCTAAACTAACATTATTGACATTTATTCTACTGACGAATAAATCTTTGATGGCTATGTTTATGTCAGCCGCTCCTACATATATCATGGTGTCCTTTTTTTGATCTTCCAGAAAAAGGCCTTCCAGCACTACCGTTTTGGGGAAGGAAATGCTTACACTTTCAATTTCAACGCGCGTATGCGTTTTGTTGCTTACAAAGGTCGTTGAGTAATTTACGATTTTGGTTTGAACAAAGGGGATTTGAATGATGGCGGCAATGAGAAGAAAAATAAGCACGAAGATGACAACCACCCACAAGATTGCTTTCAGTATTTTTTTTATGATGGGAAGTACTTTATTCATCGATGATTATTGTTCATTGGCATTTTATATCAATTAACTGACGGGCAAGTTTATGGCTATTAAATCGGCTGAAACCGATCTATTTTTCCCCTAAATTGATTCACTATTCATAAATTCCCAGCCTGTTTTTGAGCATTGTTAGTTCGTCTTGCAAAGCATTAACGCGCTCTAATAAATGGCTGATGGTCTCAATACCCTCAAGATTAATGTCGAGTTCGTAATAGAAGCGAACAAACTTTTCCAATTGAAGAAGTTGATCGGAATCAATAAACCAGGCATCTTCAATCATGGTAATTTCAATCAGTCCGTTTTGTTGTAACGAATCGATAAATGAAATTTCAATTTCGTGTTTTACACAAAATTCATCCAGGGCTATTAAATTTTCTATTTGCATTTTTTTTCGTGTATGGTCCAAAGTCTAAGGTCTTGATTTCTATCTTTCGTCCCTTGTCTTTGCTCTTTAGTCTTTAGTCTTTAGTCTTTCTCAGTTCTTCGAACAATGCCTTCTGTTTCTCGGTCAGATTAGTTGGAACCTTAATGTTGTAGGTTACCTGTAAATCGCCAAATTGTCCTTCGTTTTTATAAACAGGAAATCCCTTGCCTTTCAAATTCACTTTCGTTCCATTTTGGGTTTCGGGTTTAACTTTCAATTTTACTTTTCCATCCAGCGTGTCGATCGTAATTTCGCCACCTAGTACAGCCGTATACATATCTACATCAACTGTTTGATATAAATTATGTCCTAAGCGTTTTATTTTGGAATGATTGGCAATGACGAATGAAATATACAAATCGCCATTCGGACCACCGTTGATTCCCGCACCACCATGTCCGGAGATCTTAATCGTCTGCCCGTTTTCGACACCTGCAGGGATGGTAATACGGATGGTTTTACCATTTACTGTCAGCGTTTGTTTATGAGTAGTATAGGCATCAATCAACTCCATATGAATCTCGGTAGTGTAATCTTCACCCCGGTATTTTACCTGTCGGCCTCTACTGCTACTTCCGCCACCTCCAAACATTGATTCGAAGAAGTCAGAAAAATCATTTCCTCTTTGTCCGCCAGAGAAACCGCCACCACCATACGAACCTCCCGATTGAGATTGCTGTTGTTTTTGCTTTTCAAACTCTTCAGCATGTTGCCAATCCTTACCGTATTGATCGTATTTCTTTCGTTTTTCAGGATCGCTCAACACTTCGTTGGCTTCATTTATTTGTTGAAAATTGGTCTTTGCATCTGCATTGTTCGGATTTAAATCGGGGTGATATTTACGAGCCAATTTTCTGTAAGCATTCTTGACATCTTTGGCAGATGCCGATTTATCTAATCCTAATACCTTATAGTAATCTATGAAATTCATAATTATACGATTAAATGAAGACAAACAGAAAAATTGTTTGCACTCAAAGAAGCCAAAGGAATATTTGTAATCACTAAGGCACTAAGTACGCAAGGAATCACTAAAAGTTTAACACAAATACAAGACACTAAAGTAAAACCTGAGAATATCTGAAGTTTTAAACTTTGTGTAACTAATTGTTATTAGTGACTTAGCGTTATTGTATATTTTAATTATCCTTGATGGTTTGAATCAGACTAATGCCAGAAACAAAGAATACAAGACCGAGAACAGTATAGATAACAACTTCTTTTATAGCGTGTGTACCACCCGATAAATTGATAAATAGAACAGCAGCATAAATCAGGCCACCAATTCCGAGCACAGTTAGTAATGCTCCAAAAATTCTCTTGATATTCATATTGTTTGGTTTAAAAAAAATCAGTTTGAATGGAAATTTCCCACGGTACAAAGATGATATATATCAGAGGGTTTTGTGTTACATAATTTCACAATAAAGTTACATAATTCACACTTGCTTTTGGTTGCAGTTTGGGAACGTTCACTGTCTGTCTATTTAAACAGTATCTATTTCTTATTGTTTATTGTAATGGCTTTTAATTCAATACCTATT
This sequence comes from uncultured Paludibacter sp., assembly GCA_963664445.2. Taxonomy (GTDB): domain Bacteria; phylum Bacteroidota; class Bacteroidia; order Bacteroidales; family Paludibacteraceae; genus Paludibacter. The sequence goes on along the minus strand of CAXXUM010000005.1, from coordinate 416,226 downwards.
TCATCTACATGTTGATTCATGGTAGCCTTAAACAATTCCCATTTCAGCTTTTCGTCTTTGTTGTATTCGTCCAACTGTATGGATAAATTATTGTTTTGTTTTTCCAGTTCCGCTATTTTCCTACTCCAATCACCCCTGTTATCTCGATTTTTCTTTATCTCCACAATTCTGTTCTGATTGAACTGGATTCTTTTTGCTATTTCCAGTTTAAATTCGGTTCGTTCGTCTATAATTACCTTTCTTATCACCGATTTAGGTTTGGCAATCTCAAAAGTCATGGCATCATTCACCACAGCACTGTCGTTTGTCTGTTTCTTTTCCTGCTTCACACGGTTGAAAGCGGCGTCGTTTTTTTGTTCGCGCGAAGTGCACGCAACCACCATCGCTATCAGGAATAGAACAGCAACTTTTGTAAGTATTTTCTTTTTTAAATGCATCCGTTTTATGTATATGACTCGTAAGCCGGTTGTTCATGTAACTATTTACAAGAACTGATTTCGCAGCTACTTTTGGTGTACGGCTTTCGTCGCGTGAGGATCGGGAGACCACTGTTCCATGGTAAATATCTCCTTGTACGCTTTTGGTTCAATACCCAAACTGCCTGAATAGGGATGATCCAACATAATGATGATAAAGAGAATCATGCCTATAAAAACGCCCATTAATCCATTGAGAGTTACGTGCATGATGGAATGCTCGATATCCATAAGCATGGCACACAGCAAAGTGACCAGCGCCCCGAAAAGAATGGGTAACCACAGAGGTCCCGGAATTTCGGTTTCCATGGAACTAATCCTAAGTTGGCGATAGGCGGCCAACTGATTTAAATGATTAAACATCTCGGCAACCAATTGTATCTGAAATGAATTTTTAGGGTTGAGATTTTCCATTTTGTCAAAAACCCGATTTAATGATTCAGTAGTTTTACGACTCGTATTCAGTTGACCCATCTTGGGGAATTCATCATCGATGACATTAAACACAAAATCGAGGTACACGATCATAAGTTGCTTGGACTCCAGTGTATCAGGGTAGTATTTTATGTCACGATACATACCCATAGCCGAGCTGCCTTCTTTTATCACATTGCCCCGCGTATCGTTCAGTTGGCCCCACACCATAAACACCACGAAACTAAGAAACATGGAATAGAAACTGGCGATGGCCAGAAACAAAAAGCCTGTAACTTCGTTGTGTGAGCGTAAAATTCTGACGTTGATGTATCTGCGAAAGAAATAAGTTCCCAGCCCCGCCACTACACCTCCAAATGAGAGTAATAACAGAAAAAGCAAATAAGGCGGAATCTGCAACATATAGTAAGTTATGGCCATTTGCTTGTCTGATTTTCTAATGGAAATGAAATGATAGTCTGTATCACAAAGGTAGTCTCTGTGGTATCAAATCATGTTACAGAATATTGGGAGGGATTTACATGATTCACATGTTTTCGGGGAGTAAATAATAATTAGAGTCTGCACTTTTTCTCAAAATTAAGCACACGAAAAATTCATTTTGGCTTTTCACAAGCCAAATTAAAATGCAAACTTCGTCCCTACTCAACTACTAACTTATTTTATTTTTTGTAGGTACAATGTAGAGCGGGATGGTCGTTTTCTTTAGCACTTCTTCAGTCTCGCTTCCCAAAAGGATATTTTCCAACCATTTACGGCTGTGCGATCCCATAACGATAATGTCAACATTTAGTTCCTTTGCTGTTTTCAGGATGGTTTCTGCTACTTCTCCCTCTTTTATCAAAGTTTTAATAGACTCGTCGGCAAGATGCTCTTTGGCTTTATGGAGAAACTCCCTGGTTGATTTATGCAAATCATTCAGGACTTCCACCTGGAATTTGTGCATGTAACTGTATCCTGAATAATAGACCAACTGTTCGGATATTACATGTAGCAATATTGTTTCGGCGTTCATTGCGTTTGCCATCAAATAGCCTTCATCGGCGACTTTAAGCGATGTTTCATCGTAGTCCAATGCGATCAATACTTTCTTTGTTTTCATGACCATTGAGTGTTTAAGGTTTGATAATATATTTCAGGTCGCAACTATGTATATATGAAACAATTCTCAGTCAATTTTTGCCATAAAAATTCAAAAAAAAACATCACATTTAACGTGAATTAGTCTACTTACCGATACCTCCTGGGTTGGAAAAATCAAGATTAAAGACTACACGTACTCTGTCCTTGATTGATCCTGTTATTGATTGAATGTTTGAACTAACCAGCAATGGAAAATGAATCTCGAAGAAATGCCACAAACCCACTTTTATACCGGCTTCTGCAAAAAATGGAGAACTATGGTTTCCTATCAGCCCATGGTCGTTAATCAATAGATTGATAAATGGTTTTATACCGAGCTTACTTGCTTTTCCGGGCAGGCTGCTTGACAAAGAAAGTGACACCAACCAGTTACTATACCCAAGTTTCTCGTTGATTGGAGATACCAATCCACCTTCCGAAATCGTCATTTGTCGTGAGAAAAACGTTGTTGGATAAGCAGTAAAACGGTCGGGGTACATCCCTTCGAAGAGATATTGCTCACGTCCGCTTCTGCCACTTGGTGCAAGTGCGTAAAAGGTATTTGAAGCAGTATTTCTCAACATAGCACCGGCAAATAATCGCACTTCAAGTCCGTTTTTTCTGCCGTTGTAACTTTGCAGATAATCGAAATCGACTGCTGCTTTTTGAAATGAACTGCCAGATTCTAATGAAACCAATAAATTGTAAGGATTGACCCAACTTGTTTTCTGCAAATTATAACCCAGCTGAACATATCCATTCATGCCTGCCTTCTCATTATTTTCTATCTGATAAAGGTCGGAAGCCAGAATGTATCGTCCGTATACCTTTTGACGCAAAGGGTTAATTGGTTGGTTAGCTCTGAAATAAATATCCAAACCGGCCATCACTTTTCGGTAGTTTTGATTACCAGGAGCCCCAAACTGTGTTCCTTCAAGGGTCAACTTCGCCAGACGAATGAAATTATTATGGGGCGTTATATTGTATGAAATTTTTCCAAAACCGGCTATATCCGCAGTATTGAAGGTATAAAAAGGCATCACAAAATACTGAAGCCGTTTGGGAATCACTAATCCGTTGTGCAATGCCACCCCCAACATAAAACCATTTTCGCGGGTCCAATTGGCAGCGGGCAGATACATGAGCGAGTGCTTCTCCGTATCTTCGATACTGAGCAAAAGCTGTGGTTGTATAGGATCGGCTTTGGGGAAAAGACCGGTTGTATGAATATTGTTATTGAGCCGATACAGTTCAGGCATAACATGTCCGGGGTCAATTTTCAATTCGGTAAAATGACCTTGTGGTATGTCTATCCATTTCTGCCCAATAAAACCATCTTCCCATTTTTCAAAACGTACCGAATCACCCACCAATCCGGCAATAAGTAAGGGCGAAGCCAGTTCACCTACATTCTCAACAAGTACCCGTTGGTTTTTGTAGCAAACCATTTTATAATCCAACCGCTTGGTTGTACGCAATACATCATCAAAAAACCAACTCAGATTTTTATTCGTGCGCGACTGAAATGCCTGCCGAAGATCATCAGGCTGTGGGTGCTTGAATTTCCAATTCCCATAATAATCATGCATGATCGAATCGAACAAGGTATCACCAAGATAGGCTCTCAAATAATTGAACGCGAGAGAAGATTTGTTGTAAAGAATAAGACTGTAATTCATATCATCAAAGTCGGTGGAGCTGATATCTATCGGTTGCTCCATATTGTTTCGGGCAGATACCAACCACTCAAGTTCGATCATTCTTTGTTCGGGTGTTTTATCGATATGAAAAAATTGGGCTTGTTTCTGCTTGCTAAGATAATTCTCCCAGAGTTTTTTATCGGGATATCTTTTCGCCAGATAGCGCACCTCGTAAGCAGTTGTAATTCCTTCGTCCATAAATGGGAACCTGCGTTCGTTAGAGCCCAGTGCCCCGTAGAACCAGTTATGACAAGCTTCGTGCGCTATTACTTTATCCAATGAGTAGGCATCTTTGGTAAGTCCAATAACCGTAATACCCGGATATTCCATTCCCAGACCGGCATTGAGAGCACTTTGCACAGCGGTGAAACTGTTGTAGGGATAATCACCTATCCATTCCGAAAAATCGGCAATGGCATGATTGATATATGGTATTGCCTTTTTCCAGAGTCCGGATTGTTGATTGGTAAACATCAACCAAGTGGTTACTTCTTTGCCCGATGTAGGGAGCAGCACTTTCCCTTTCAATACATAAAAGCGTTTGTCGGCAAACCATGCAAAGTCGTGAATATTACTGCCTGTGTAGTGTAAGGTTTTGGTTTGTGAGGAGGAAATGGGAAAGCTGACAGTTCCTTTCTTTGAATTGCTCATCCAACTTGTGTCGGCAGCAAGTTTGTTGAGTCGTACTAGCTCTTGTTTTGTTTGCAAATCACCGGTTGCACCCACAGTGTAATTCTCGGGTAGTGTGATGCGAACATCAAAACTTCCAAATTCCGAATAAAACTCACCCTGGTCGAGATAGGGCATTTGATGCCAACCGGTTTTGTCGTAAACAGCCGGTTTGGGATACCATTGCGATACCTGGTACGATTCGCCGATATGCCCAAGACGAGAAGTCACTCCTTTGGGAATATTGACATGAAAAGGCGTAGAGATAAGAATAGATTGACCGGGATACAAGGGTTTATTCAATATGATTTTGCAAATATCCGGTTGGTTGGGCAGTAAGTTCCAAACTACTTCCCGGTTATCGACCTTGAAGTTCAACGAGTCGATAGACCCTCGCAGTTGTGGATCGTTAAACAAGCGCTGCTTGCCTTTTTTTTCGAAAAGCTGTTTCGCCAGATCGGTTGTATTGTCCGAATAAGCATTGGGCCAAAGGTGAAAATATAGAAACCGAAGTGTATCTTGTGAGTTATTGAGGTATTCCACCTTTTCGAAAGCAGACAACTCATGACGTTTATCATTGAGTGTAACGTCGATAGTGTACTTTACTTTTTGCTGAAAATACTGTTGCGAAAAAGCCTTTGGAAGCATTCCAACTATCATCAAAAAAACGAATAATGTCTGTCTCCGTTTTCCGGTATCGAAATGTAAGCATGTGTTTTTCACGGGTATGTTTCTAGTGAGATAGAGTGGATGAGAATAGAGTAAGATCGCCCTTTTGTAGACAAGTTTACCTAAAAATAGAGCTCTGCATAAACACAGAACTCTATTTTATATAAAATAACCTTATTGATTAGATAATCAACAATATAATGATAATAACAAGAAGTGTACTACCACCAATATAAATGTAACTACCGTCTTTACGCATAGTTTCTTTGATGTCTTTCAATTCGGATTTCAATTCTTTCTTTTCGGTTGATGAAAGTTCAGACTTATCCATTTCACGAATTTCTTCTACGCGTGCTCTGTAATTGCTTACTTCTTCTTCGGTCAATTTAGTAGTTGCTTCTGCGGTTGCATTAGCTGATGTTTTAGCTGCAAATACTGGTGCTGCACTCAACGAAAATATCGCCAATAATGCAATAAAAATTGTTTTTTTCATTTTCGAATATTTTTAAATTGTTTGTTTCTTGATAGTTGTAAAAGTAATTGATCGTGCTACCGGAGTTGTTACATAATTTAAAGAATGAATTACATAATTCACAGATAGTGATAAACGGCAAACAATCACTTATTTCAATTTTTAGTCTCTGTCGTTACGATGTCCACGTTCTTCGCCACTAACAACTATTACTGCATTCGTTCTGTGACGGTGGTTATCATGTTTATGAAACCAACCTCTATGTCTTCCATTATCAGTATGAGCTGTTACTTCACACGATGTCATGCCTCCCAGTAATAGGGCAAGAAAGAAAATTGTTACAATACTTCTTAGCTTTTTCATCTTTGTTTTTTTTATAAGTTGTGTTACAGAACGTGCTGAGTAACTTTTCAGGTTCGCATGTGGATACCTTAGTTTATGCTCGTTTCATATCATTTATTCTTTATACAAAGATCGGCTACTTGCCTTGCTAATGAGTTACATAATTACCAAAAGAAGTTACATGATTCACAGTTTAGGTAGGTTGAATGGCTTTGACATCATCATTTAGAATCCGATGAACCCTTATTCACCTTACAATTTGTAATCCGGATAATCGGTATAACCTTTTTCTCCAACAGTATAAAACAAGTCAGTTTTCAATGTTTTGGATAACGGCCAGTCGTATTTCAATCGATTTACAAAATCCGGGTTATTGATAAACGGACGCCCAAATGCAATTAAATCTGCCTTGCCACTTTCAACATCAGTTTCTGCCCGTTCTTTATCATATCCTCCCGAAAGAATGAGTGTATTTTTGAAACGAGTACGAATAATTCCTTTTATTTCGGACGGCACTTCGGGAGCACCCATGGATGAATGATCAACCAAATGGAGGTAAACGATTCCCAATTTATTCAACTCTTCAGCCAAATAGGTATAGGTTTCATTTATTTCAGGATAGGCAGGCATATCAGCGGCTATTCCATAAGGAGATAGACGAACCCCTGTTTTCTCTTTGCCAATGGTATTAGCAACAGCACTCACCACCTCGATTACAAACCGACAACGGTTTTCAATACTTCCACCATATTTGTCGGTTCTGATATTGCTTATAGGCGAAAGGAACTGTTCCAACAGATATCCATTGGCAGCATGTAGCTCCACCCCATCGAAACCGGTTCCAATAGCATGCACTGCCGATGCAATATATTCAGTCAGGGTAAGTAATATATCTTCATCATCCATTTGCTTGGGAATGGGGAAATCCTGCATTTGTTCAGAGTCTGTCCACATCTGTCCGGCAGCTTTAACTGCCGAAGGTGCAATTATTTGTGCGCCTTCAGGGAGGTTAAGCATATGGCTTATTCTACCCGTATGCATAAGTTGTATAAATATCTTTCCACCGGCTTTATGTACAGCCGTTGTGGTTAGTTTCCAACCGTCCACCTGTTGCTTGCTAAAACAACCTGGGATGCGCGAATATCCCAATCCATTGGGTGAAGGTGCTGTGCCTTCGGTAATAATTAAACCGGCACTTGCACGCTGACAGTAATATTCTGCCATCAATGCATTGGGCACATTATTAATGGCACGACTACGTGTCATGGGTGACATCACGATTCGATTTTTTAATTCTAACTCTCCTAACTTGGTCGATTCAAATAATTTATAATTTTCCATAACTAATTTATTTATAATAGCGTAATTGCATGCTGGATGTGGAATGCAAGAGTGCAAATTTCAACTAAACAAAAGTAAGAATGGAACCCTCTTTATTTGTTGCAAAATTTTGGTGAATAGTTATATGATTCACACGTTGACAGGAAGGCGAAGGCTTTTTAAAACGGAAAAACCTAAATACAAATATCTGCCAATGGACGAATATTTGTATTCAGGTTTTTATATAAATTAGTCGAGTTTACTATTGATATATTTCTAAATAGTATACATATAGTACTCTATGTTGACCTTATTCAACTGGCATAAATGAAACTTAGATTTTATTGAATTTTAAACAAGTTACTACTGACAACAGGCAATTCTGTTCACCCGATATCACAACTCCTTCCATGTGTACATGGTTAAGGGTTTTATTATCATAGCCAAGCGTTATCTCACACGATATTTTATTTTTCTCGGTATAAACCTTTTTGAAAAAGTCGTTAAACACATCTCTCGATTGCTCGGATACAAACAACTTAAAGTTACTGTTTACCAAACTAAAACGTCTGTCACCCAACATTTCAGCACCGGTAAAGTTTAATTCCAAAATAGTCCCATCAGCAGCCAGCGTGAAATAACCCATTGGCGCCAGATCGTACAACATGGTGTATTTCTTTAATGCAGACTCTGCTATCTCGTTCGTTTCGCGCAATTCTTCGTTTTGCATTTCCAGTTCTATCTGATGCACTTGCAATTCGTGCAGCAGTTTCTGTGTATCATGCTCTGCTTCGATTAGACCTTCGTCTTGTTCTTTTACCTTCAGTTGTTCTTCTGCTCTGATCCGAAGCGATTGGGCATCAGTCAAACTATTTGGTATATTATTGATCATAAGCTATTTGTGTTTTTAGCAATTAAGATTATTCCGGATGGAGTGTTTGCACCATTGAATAGCACATTTACACTCCATTCCAGTTCTGTAGGTACAGCTTTTGCTGCCAAAACCTGCATTTTACAACTACCATTTTCACCTTCATTCAGTATTTTAGAAAGGTTCGCTTCAGTTATTTCTTGTTGTCCTCCGGGAACAAAAAGTTGGAAATAGTTTTTGTCCTGTACGTCTCCATTTTTTTTACCAAAGAAACTCTCGGCAGCTTTATTGAACTCTACCACTTTCCATTCGCGGGATAATTTAACGACGATATCGGAAGATAGGTTCAACAACAAACTATGCATTTGCCGTTTTTCGTTTAATTCTACTTCTAACTTTTTATGATCCGAGATATTAAAGAACGTAATCACCAATCCGTCTATCCTGTCGTCGAAAGTGCGATAAGGCATGATGCGTGTGGAGAACCAGCGTCCATCAGAGGTGGTAATTTGTTTTTGAATAAAGGTCAATGTGCGCAATACTTCCAGTGCATCGGTTGCCAGTTCAGGGTAGTCTAAATCCGATACCTGATCAGTGAAAGGTCTTCCGATATCACTTTTAATAAGTTTGAAAATTTTAGTGGCCTGATTCGTATACCGTCTAATATTCAAATCTTTGTCAAGGAATAGAGTGGCAATATCGGTGCTATTAAGCAAGTTCTTCATGTCATTGTTCACACGAGTAAAGTCATCTACCTTCGACAGTAGTTCAGCATTTACCGTTTGCAGTTCTTCATTCAGACTCTGCATTTCTTCTTTCGAAGTAGTCAGTTCTTCGTTCGTTGATTGCAACTCCTCGTTGGTCGATTGCAATTCCTCGTTGGTCGATTTCAATTCTTCCTGCGAAGTTTGCATTTCCTCCAGCGTGGTCTGCATCTCTTCACGGGCATGTTGTAATTCTTTTTCGAGCTCTAACTGCCTGGCCGTATTTGAACTCTTATCTCCTTTTTTTTCTAATTTCTCCTGTCCTTCAACTTTAGAAATATCTTTAAAAATAATCATAACCATACCTGCCAACGCTTCAGGTTTCTCTATACATTGAATAGTAACATCTAAATATTGAGTACCACCATTAGTTCCCACTTTGATATTGCGTAGTTGCACCAATTCCTTTTTCATTAGTGCCTGACGGAATGCTGTGGGGAAATCATTGCGTAGCCCATCACGCAGCATGGCAAATATGTTCATATTGGCCTTACCGACTGCAGGTTCGAGGTATTTACCGGTACGACCACTGATATAAATAATATCACCCAGGTTGTTTACCAACACACCGGGTGGCGAAAAATACTGTAACAGCAACTGATCGGCCAGGGTTTGTATATTTGCCGGGGGTTTAACGGGGGTTTGGTGTTCAATATAAGCTTGTTTTGTTCGTGAAAATGAGGATGGAAAATCAAATAATTCGGGAGTTTGATTGGTAATGATTCGTTGATATATTTTCAGCTTACCATCTATGGGTGTAAAAAAGTGGCTTTGTGTTCCAAGTGTTTCGGCACTACCAAGCACCATAAATCCTTCACGGTTTAAGCTATAGTAGAACAATCCCAGAATCTTCTTTTGCAACTCGCTATCCATGTAAATAAGCAAATTGCGACAGGTAAGAATATCTAGTTTGGTAAAAGGCGGGTGTAGGATGATGTTGTGCTTGGCAAACACTACCATTTCGCGAATTTCATTATTGATACGATATCCATTTTCAGTAGCTGAGAAAAAACGTTGCAGACGTTTGGGCGAAACGTTCTCTTTGATGTCAACTGAAAACAATCCTTTTCGGGCAGTTTCGATGGCATCGTTGTCCAAATCGGTAGCAAATATCTGTAAAGAGATACCGCCATGTGGATTTATTTTTTCAATAGCTTCTTTAAATACGATAGCTAAGGAATAGGCTTCTTCACCGGTAGAACAACCGGGGACCCATGCTCTTAACAAGGCACCTTCCTGCTGTTTAGCAATCAGTTGAGGAAGCACTACTTCTTCAAGTCTTTCCCAAACCGCTGCATCACGAAAGAAATTGGTTACTCCTATCAATAATTCCTTGAAAAGGATATCCACTTCTTTTGGATTTGTTTGTAAAAATGTGACGTAAGCAGCTATTTTGTCTATTTTATGCACACCCATACGCCTTTCTATTCGACGATAAACGGTATTTTTTTTGTACAACGAAAAATCATTGCCGGTTTGAGTCCGCAACAGAATGATTATTTTATCGAGTGCACTTTGGTCTTTTAATTCAATCTCCATATCTGATATTAATTCGGGAGTATATTTGAGGAAGTCAAGCAGTTTTAATGGTAATTCACTTGCCGGAGCCACTATATCAGTCAATACTGTATCAATTGCATTGCGTGGCATACTATCGTATTTTGCCTCAGTGGGGTCCTGCACCAACACAATACCATTCTTTTCTTTTATTGCCCTGATGCCTGCACTGCCATCAGAACCCATTCCCGAGAGAATGACTCCGATTGCATTTTCGTGCTGATCATCAGCCAGCGAAAATAAAAAGTAATCGATAGGTAACCTTAGTCCTCTTGATTCTAATGGTTCGAACAGATAAAGTACGCCATTTAAAATAGACATCGTTTTGTTTGATGGAATTACATAAACACGGTTTGGTTTTACTGTCATGCCATCTTCCACCTCAACCACTTCTATGCTGGAAATGCGTTGAAGCAATTCGGGTAACATCCCTTTTTGAGTCGGGTCAAGATGCTGAATTACAATATAGGCCATTCCACTATCTTTGGGCACATTGCTTAAGAATTGTTCAAATGCTTCTAATCCACCCGCCGAAGCACCAATACAAACGATTGGGAATTGGCTGGAGTAAATATTAGTTGCATTTACGTTAGAAACACCTGTCGATTTTATATTTTGGGGTTTCACTGCGGTCAGATTTATATGTTAGCTTCAAGTTATTAACGAAAGAATTGTTCTAAAAATGATTACGTACAAATGTAACAAAAATATAACTAATAGAGCGTAAATATCTTATTTATTAGCGGCATATCTCTTATTGAACTTCTATTCTTTCATCTCTATTCCTTCAATGCCGGTTCTGCATTTACTATCTTTACTATTTGTGCTGCAATTTCTTCGGGCGAAAGGATATAATCGATACAGCCACTGGCTATTGCACTTTCGGGCATATCGGGATGAATTGCAGTATGGGGTTTTTGTGCAATAGTTACACCACCTACATCTTGTATGCTGCACATGGCATCTGCACCATCACCATCGTAACCCGAAACAATGACCGCAATAAGTTTTCCATCCCAGTTTTGGGCAAGCGAAAGCATAAATACCGTAATTACATCCGGCCAGCCATGAGGTTTGGATATCGGTTTCAACCGAAACTCGCCATCAAGCACGTGCAAGTCACGTTTTTCGGGAATAATAAATACATGATTAGGCTCAAGATCCAATTTCTCGGTAATCAACTCAACAGGCATTTGGGTATATTGTGGTAAGATTTCGTGAAGCATAGTTGGCACTGTTCGCAAATGATTGACAATCACAAAAGCCACTCCCATATCGGCCGGAAGATGTGTCAATAATCGAATATATGCATCCAATCCGCCGGCTGAACCGCCAATGCAAACCACCGGAAAATATTTTTTATATTGTTCTGTTTTCATAATCGTTTATTTTATAAACTGATAAGGGTCAGGCAAAAAGACAACGCTGTTGCCCTTCACTTTCAATGGCATATAAATTATAAATGTAGCTATTTTATGAACCGGTTTTAAACGTTTCGTTTTTGTATTCGTTTTACCTTGTCTCAACTGTTCCATGTCGATTTCTCCCCGGAGCAGATTTTTGGCCAACTCAAACGGTTTTTGCAACCGAATGCAGCCATGACTCAGGAAACGGTCGGTTTTGGCAAAAGCGCTTTGCGAACTGGTGGCATGCAGAAAGATACTAAAGGGGTTGTGCATATTAAACTTCAATACGCCCAATGCATTTCCGGCACCGGTAGATTGGCGAAAGAAGTAGGGAAAGTTTCTTTCCGTATAGCTCTTCCATTTCAAATCCGCATCTTCAATAGCCGCCCCCTTGCTATCCACCACTTCCAGACTGTGTTGCTCCAGGTAATTGGCATTTCTCTTCACTTTGGGCAATATCTCTTTCACCGCTATGGAGCGCGGCACATTCCAATTGGGGAAAGTCACCACATCGGTAATGTACGAAGCCATAACAGGTGTTGGAGTCAATATCTTACCAACAACGGTTCGCATTCTTACTTTGAGCGAATCGTTTCTGTAATAGCTGGCCTCCATCTCGGGTATATTCACCAGAATATATTCCGAATGATGATTGAAAGAAAGATACCTTCGGTAGTTCATCGCCATCTGAACAGTTCTGTATTTTATACTATCCGTTATCGAAATCGAATCGCGCAGGAAATTTCTCAGCACCTGATAAGTGCTGTCTTTACATTCCAGTCGCTTTACCATTTGCACTACCGATTCGGAGGTTTTCATATTTAGTAATTCATGGCAGTACACCGAATCATGCGAAACACTTATTTCATCATATTTAAAACGAATATTTCCCTGTTGCAGTGTTCGTATATAGGTTAATATCAAAGCACTTATTTGCCAGTCGAACTTCATGCGATAAAGACTGTCTTCCACTATTTTTTTATTGTCCAGTTCCGCTCGTAACTTGCCAATGTGCAAATGATTTGGGATGATGCCATTTTTCTCGGCAGTTATAATTTCAGCAAGCCATTCACCTGCCCGGTTTGCTCTTTCGGGCGAAGAAAACCAATACAGTTTTTCCTTATTGAGAATATAAAACTTCTGCACCAACGACAGTGGCTTAGGTAGTATTGGAGCCATGATTACATCGGTTTTCACAATAGGATTGGTAGCCAACGCAGCAAAAGAAACCAGCACCAACATGCCCAGCACAAAGAGAGTTCGGGCAGACCACTTACGCTTTTTTATCGACAAGTTGGTGCGGTTTATATCTGTTGCATTAACGACAGTCATAATCATATAAAGGGGCGAATCGAATTTACTGTAATACATTGTTGCTTAATTAGCTGATTTTATCTGTTTTGAACTAAATGACAGTAGAGATTCTCCCTACGCAAAAAAAAATAATGAATATCCGTTTTAATACCTGCTCATGATTTAAGAAAAGTATATGTCGGTGCGCTGCACCTCTTTTGTTTCCTTTCTACTTTATTCTACAAAGATTTGGCTACGCCGATTTTCAATTTGGTGCTCTGCACCTTATTTGAAAAGACTCAAAGGGACAGCGTCCCGAAATCTTTGTAGAAACATAATTATTGTTGAATCCAGAGGTGCAGCGCACCGATATATATTTTTCTCTGGTAATTAAAATGCTTTAGGTAGAACATCGAATAATCATTAAAAAAAAATGATTAATGAGAGTGACTAAGCCTGACTTTCAGCCTTTGTAATAACCCGCTTCCACTTTTGTTTTCTATTTCACCAATCAGAAAACCGTACGGCTTTAGTGCTTCTATATGATCGCACACAATTTTAAACATGCCGATAAGTGGAATAGCCAGGAAAATCCCGGCAATACCCCAGATTAATTCTCCAAGAACCAACGCAACAATGATGGTGAATGCATTTATCTTTACCTGTGGTCCTAAAATTATTGGACTTAATATCCACTCCTGAATAAGTTGCACAAGCATATAAACACCTATAATACCGGCCACTAAAGGTAATCCGGCTCCCTGCACAATAGCAACCAATATGGTAAGTGTAGTTCCTGTCAGATTTCCGATAAACGGAATAATTTCCAGCAATCCGCAAAGGATGGCAAAAAACAATGCATTCTTCACTCCAATCAGGCTAAAGCCAATGCCATACATAACCCACAGACATACAATCATTTTTGCAAGTCCAACAAGATATTGTTGCGATACGTTGGTAATACTCGAAAGCATTTTTTTTGTTTCGGTTTGCTGAGCCGGAGGAATAAGTTTAAGAATAAAATTTCGGATATGTGACCGAAAATAGAGAAACAGAAAAATGTATGCCAACACCAGTATAAAATTGGTAAGAATAGACGCGAGCGAACCCGCTAACATTTGTACAACTCCGGTTATGGAAAGTTCTTCGTTACCCAACAGTTCCGACTGTTTTTGAAGAGTTATTCCAAAGTTTGTAAAAATATATCGTTGAATGCGACTGACGATTTCAATTATCTTTTCCGACAACAGGGAAAATTCGTTCGTCAATTCATTTATCTGCCAGGTAAGCAACGCACCCACTCCGGCAATTACCACCAACAGCACTAACAAGCAACTGATGACAGCAAGCACTTTGGGAACTTTCCGTTTTTCCAACCATTTACACAGGGGAATGAAAAGTGTAGCCAAAATACCTGCAATACACAAGGGGATAAGAAACCCTTGTGTAAAATACAGTGCCGCAACGACCATAAAAAGAAGGAAAAGGGGCTGAACAACAGCTTTAGAAACAATTGTCATAGCGCTACGTGTTTTTTGAGTTTGATTAATTTGTAAATCTCGAACCAAATGATGGTGGAGATTCCCGCTGCGCTACACAAAAAAATGTTAATCAACGAGAGTTGCTGAAACTGAAACAAGTCCAGAAAAAATGGAATATTGAGTATCAGCGTCAAAAAGAAAACTGCACCGCCCACTACCCACAACACAGCTTTATTGGGGGTGGCTATTATTCTGAAAATATGATCTGTCCATGACCGGTTGGTAAGGATGACTGCTATATTGGAAACGATCAGGGTGGTAAATGACATGGCTCTCATTTCTTTGGCATCATACCCCCAATACCTCGCCAGAAAATAAACCGCCAGTGTTGCCAACAATATTCCCACGCCCTGCAAACAGCTAAAAATAATTTTGTGCGCACCAAAAAACGGTTCGGTCAGGCTTTTGGGTGGACGGTTCATCACATTCTTTTCTTCTTTTTCGGCTTCGAAAATAATGGAACAGGCAGGGTCGATAATTAATTCGAGAAACACGATGTGTACCGGCCAGAGAATGATGGGTAAATGGGTTAGCAGGATGGGTAGTAATGATAATCCCGCTATGGGAACGTGTATGGCAAAGGTATATCCAAAAGCTTTTTGCAGGTTATCGAATATGCGTCGTCCCATGCGGATGGCTCCAACAATGGATGCAAAGTTATCGTCCATCAATACCAACGAAGATGCCTCACGGGCCACATCCGTTCCTTTCTTTCCCATGGCAATACCAATGTTGGCAGCTTTCAGTGCCGGTGCATCGTTTACACCATCGCCTGTCATGGCAACT
Organism: uncultured Paludibacter sp.; assembly: GCA_963664445.2. GTDB lineage: Bacteria > Bacteroidota > Bacteroidia > Bacteroidales > Paludibacteraceae > Paludibacter. The sequence goes on along the minus strand of CAXXUM010000005.1, from coordinate 400,803 downwards.
ATCTCCCCATTTTGTTTCAGAGCTTCTACTATCTTTAGTTTCTGTTCGGGCACCACACGTGCAAAAACATGTATGTCTTTTATCTTGTGGCACAATTCTTCCGAAGATATAGATTGCAACTCTGCACCCGTCATACATTTGTCAGGATGTTCCAATCCTATTTCCATAGCAATATGTTGCGCCGTTACAGGATAATCGCCGGTAATCATAATGACCCTGATACCTGCATTATGACAGTCCATAACTGCCTGTTTTACGTTTTTGCGAATGGGGTCGGCAAGTGCTATCAATCCCACAAAGTCGAATTCGAAATCGTGTTGTTCGTCGGGCAGGTTGTTCACTTTTATCATGGCTCTGGCCACACCAAGTACACGTAATCCCTGCGACGCTAATTCTTCAACGGCTGCCGACAGGCGTTTCTTTTCACCGGTATCCACATGACACAGTTCGAAAATAGCTTCGGGAGCCCCTTTGGTAGCAATAATTTTCTCTTTGGTACTTTTTTCGGAAAACACGCGCGACATAGCCAGCAGCTCTTTCGAGAGCGGATACTCTTTTATCATTTCCCAACTTTTGTGTATGTGTTCAGTGCCTTTTAGTCGCAGTTCGCCCATGCTGGTGATGGCTTTTTCCATGGCATCAAACGGATTTATCTGACTGGCCAGAATACCAAATTCCATGATTTCATGAAAGTCCTCATTCAACGCGGTGCCTTTTGCTATTGAATAAAAGTCTTTTCCATTGTAAAGCTGCGCCACGGTCATTTTATTTTCGGTAAGCGTACCTGTTTTGTCGGTACAAAGCACGGTGGCCGAACCAAGTGTTTCGATAGCAGAAGGATTGCGGGTGAGTACCTTTTGTTTAGACATGCGCCACGCTCCCAAGGCCATAAATACGGTAAGAATAACGGGGAATTCTTCGGGTAATATTGCCATGGCCAGGGTAATCCCTGCCAAAAAGCCATTAATCAGGTTGCCACGTGTAAGCGTGTACCCAACAATGACCAACAAACAAAGCACGCCCGCAGTAATGGTCAAGCCTTTTACCAGCTTTCCCATTTCTTTTTTCAGTCGGGTGGACTCTTCTTTTACGTCGGACAATGCCTGTCCTATTTTACCCAGTTCGGTATGTATGCCAATGCTTGTTACCCGCGCAATTCCGTTGCCCTGCACAATCATGGAACCCGAATACACAAAAGGCAGATCGTCGCCACCGGGTTGCGATATTTCCAGCTCATTATCCCAATCACATTTGCGCACCGAAACAGATTCGCCCGTCAGCAATGATTCATCAGCCAGTAAATTGACCGATTGCAGCACCGTTGCATCAGCCGGAACACGGTCACCTTCTTGTAATACAATTAAATCGTCGGTAAGTACCTCTATCCCTGCAATGCGTTTTTCCACCCCATTGCGTATCACCAGTGCCCTTGGACTTGCCATGTCTTTGAGGGCATCCAATGCCTTTTCGGTTTTCTTTTCCTGAAAAAACTCGATGCCCATGATTACGAATACAAAACACAAAAGCATAATCCCCTCGCGAAAATCGCCCAACACTAAATACAAGCTACCGCATGCCACCAAAAGGATAAACATCGGTTCCCTGATAACGCCCAATGCCAGCGTTAGAAAACTCTTTGGTTTGGACGACGGAAGACTATTGGCTCCTTCCGTGCGCGTCTTTTCCAGTACTTGCGCAGAAGTTAAGCCTTTTAGTTGCTCATAATTGATGATAGTATCTTGTTTCATTGTCATTTATTTATTTACCCCCAACCCCCTAAAGGGGGCTTAAAGACGAAGAATTTATCGCTGCACTCTTAAGCCCCCTTTAGGGGGTTGGGGGTCACCTGTGCTATTTCATTTGGTACTACTCTACCCGAAAACATATTGGCATAAGCATGGGTGAACTCAGCGCCATACAGCACTATAGCCGACGAATAGGTTACCCAAAGCATTATAAGAATAATGGAACCGGCAGCACCGTATCCGGTACCGGGATTGACGCTACTAAAATAAATGCCCAGTGCATATTTTCCTATTCCAAACAGCAAAGCTGTAACAAATGACCCTATCCACACATGTTTCCATTTGATTCTGGCATCAGGCAATATCTTAAACATAAGTGCAAACAAAGCAGACAAAATCATAAATGATAAACCGGTATTAAGTACTTGAAGTAGCAATAGAAAAGATTCGGAAAAATGACCGCTCAACCAGGCTCCAAACCCGGCAATCAATGCTGAAACCAATAAAGATATGATAAGCAAAAAGGCAATGGAGATGATCAGTCCGAAAGAAAATAAACGAATGCGTATCACTTGCCAGATACCCGATTTAGTAGTATCCACTTTTACTTCCCAAATGGAATTCAACGCATTCTGAAACTCTACAAACACACCGGTTGCCCCTACCAAAATAGTAATAATGCCTACCACGGTAGCCAGTATGGAATTTCGCATTCTACTGGCTTGAACGATAATGTCCTGAATCTGATTAGCAGTTCCCACTCCCATGGTGGATGTAAACTCTGCCGCCACCTGATGATTCACCGCCTCGCGACCAAAGAAGTAACCCGCCAGTGAGAGGATAGCCACTAATAATCCCGGCAAAGAGAAAATGGCATAATAGGCAATGATACCACTCTCGCGAAGCGGATCCTTGGCATACCATTTAACGAAAGCATTTTTCAGAACGGTAAATATCTTTTGAATATGAGTTCTCATCTGTAGAAAGTAAGTATAAAAAATATGCAATAGTCAGGACACCGCAACCGGAGTCTCACTATCATTCCACTCAAGTATAAATGCACCTGACTATTACTTTACAAATTTAGGAGGATTCGTCTGTGCAATTGTTACATAAATTTCGGTAAAAGTTACATAATTCACATATTTTCAAGTGCTATCGGGGGTGCGACTTTAAGTCGCTCACCCGATAAAAAGTCAAACAATTAGAACTATTTATTGTAAGTGAAGGAATAGTTTCTACCTTTGAGGGCTTAGATTAATAAATAAGACCTGTGGTTATTAAACATAAGCTCAGCAATTGTTTTGGAGAAGTTGCTGCAAACCCATCAATAGCTTATACTACCTAGTGCCGATGCGCTACACCGGATGGGACTAAATAATAACATAACGATTCAACACCACGACTAAAATAAATCCAATGGAAAACAAACAAGAGAGTCCGAAAATGCTTAAAAAGAAGTATATGCCCACTGCCGAATTCTATAGCCAGATAATTGACAGTTTGCAAGATTATTCAATATTCACATTGGATAAAGACTTCAATATAAATAGTTGGAGTGCCGGCTCTACAAAAATATTCGGTTATGAAACCGACGAAGTTATTGGAGAGCCTTTCGATATAATATTTACGGAAGAAGACTTAAAAAGTGGTGTTCCGAAAAAAGAAATTGAAACAGCTTTAAAAGAAGGGAGAGCAACTGATAATAGATGGCACATTGCGAAAGACAAGAGCCAATTTTATGCGTATGGACTGGTTTTCCCACTCATAGGCTCAGACGGAGAAATGTTGGGTTATGTCAAAATTTTGCGTGACTTGACAGAACGAAAACAATCGGAGGATGCAATAAAAAAATATGTTAGAGACCTCGAAGAGCTTAACACTCACAAGGAAAGTGTGCTGGCAATACTTTCGCACGATTTAAGAAGCCCCTTGTCGGCTATTATTGGAACAGCGAAATATCTGAAAGATAATTTTCATAAAATGAAACCCGAAGCTGTTCAGGAAATGCTGGACCTACTTTATAAATCATCCACGGACGAATTAGAGATGTTAGACTATTTAGTAGAATGGGCAAGAATAAAATACGCGTCGGACGTGTTTTCTCCAACGCAAATAAAACTAACCGAATACATTAATAAAGTCTTTGAAACGTTGAGCGAAACAGCTTTAATAAATACGATAAACCTTCATCACGAAATTGAAGAAGATACTTCTGTATTTGCAGATGGTAAAATGCTTATCTCCATCATTCAAAATATCGTTTCGAACGCCATTAAACATACCGGAAAAGGAGGTACAATAACAGTTTCGGCAAAAAGTAAAGATGACAAAATTATTGTTCAGGTGAAGGACACCGGAATCGGGATGTCAAAAGAAATAATGGAGAAACTGTTTACACCACAGATGAAAACGCTCTCGGAAGCAAGGAAAAAAAATAAAGGAGCCGGGATCGGATTATTATTGGTAAAAGGATTCTTAGAAAAGAATGATGGTGAAATATGGGTCGAAAGCATTGAAGGCGAAGGATCCTCTTTCTATTTCACATTGCCTATCGAAAAACCTTTGTATAAAATCGGCAGCTCAGACGAAATTATGTTTGACGAAAGTGTATAATGGGGAGATAAGCGAATGATGCTTTTATGTGCAAATTATCTCATGCATAGTTCAAGTCTTAGCGAAGCGGGGACTTGGACTCATAATTTTGAAGTTTTCAACTTCTGCTATCAGTTTATAAACTGATTTATTACCAGCACAAGTTACGGCTACGCCTAAACTTGCGCTATCCACCAATTGCGAAACAATAAACTTGGACGAAAAAGGGAAGATAGGTTCGTGAGGACGAGAGCTGTTTCAGTTTTCGCTTTTATTTTTTCGAAAATAATCGGAAATTAAAAGCAGCAATTTATCCGTAATGCTACTCTCATCATCGTTAGGCGACAAAACAATATGAGTATTGCAATATATTATGCATTTATCTAAGTCCTCATCTTTTAGCTTACTTATTTCTTCAATTAACTGGCGATTGATTTCCCAGTATATATTTTGAGAGAAAAAGGCACTGCTTGACTTGAGTTTTGCAAATCTGCGCTTGGATGTTTCTTCTTTACTGAAATAAGTGATAGGGTGCGACATGTCAGCCAAAGTATTCAAAGCCTTTGAGATTTTAGTTTTCTTTTTTTCAGCAACTACCTGTACCGAATGAAGCTGATAAGCAAATGGTTGCATAAACACATTACACTTTGACGAATCAGTAAGCAATTCCTGAACGCTCAACAAACGAGGAGAATAACCTATTGCAGTGATCATAAAAGTATCCTCGCGCAAACAGCTGAATTCGAATTTTCCATCAAACTTAACTACATTTATCCTGTTTTTCGACAACTTGATTGTTGCATTAGGAACAGCATTTTTAGTCATTCTATCCAACACAAAACCCTTGATTGTTATGGGTTGTTGAGCAAAGATATGATCTACTAAAACAATTTGTCCAATTAGAACTAAAATGCATGTAAAAGTGACAGCCCAACGACTACTTACTGAATTCATATATACTTTTGATGTTTATTTATGTATATAAAGTAAAATGACTATCGGCTTTTGCAGCAATAGAGAATTCCTAACTTTGCAAGTGAAAAAACATGAATTTACTCCCGGGCTACCGGATTTCCTCATTAAATGTACAAAGCCTCACACCCGCTGCCGCACGATTGTATCGTGTGGCAAATCTAAATTCCAATTATCTTTCCCCACGGCATTCTTTTTTATCTGATTCATCAGCTGAATCCAGGTTCAGACAATTTCACTTTTGTCTTGTCACGGTTCACAGAACCGCACCAGCTGGGGTTCGCCCTTTTGTTTAACGAGCTAAACCTCTTTTGAAATCTTTTAAGTATTCAGCTGGTATTGTTTCTCTAATACTATCAGTAGGTTGAATTGAACCGTATTCAAATGCATGATTAGTCGTAATGTCTTCAATGAACTCATTACAATTTATTCTATGTAATACTTTATATCCTCTTCCTTCTGTAAATTTTCTTTGTAATGGTAATGTAAATGAATCCAAATTGTTCAAACAATGTATTCTACCCTCACTACCCCAAGCTCCTTGTTCTTCATTGTGCTCCCAAACAATTGCAATTGAGCCGTCTGATTTTGCAAGAAACCCAAGTGTTTCCCATTAAATCTCGGGAGACTCAAACTTCATCTTACTTCGTTTTCCGAATTCTTTTTTATACCTGATATTTTCGTATTAAATTTAAGCTGCGTTATATATTTGTATTAGTTTTCTTTTCAAGTCTGCAAATGAAAGTGTCATGTCGACTTTTGCCGCAAGACCAATATTTATGACATAAACAAAAGATTCTTTCCTATAATATTTCTCACCAAATCGAAGTAATGAATTTTCTATACTGTCAGTTTTGGACAACAAACAAGTCAGTTGATAGTCTTTGTTAATTTGTTGAGTTTTGTTACTTTGGTGTGCTTTTGTATTATGTTGAGTGGCCGTTAGCAATATTAAATTCTCAATATAATGGGCAATTTGAGGAAAATCTGCTTTCGGGAAAATATGGTGGACTTGAGTAGCCTCCCCATTTCCCCACTGGTCATGAACTTCGCTTTCCGAGTGGATTTTACGAATAACTGCAATAGCTTTTTGCACAGAGTATGCATTATAGGCTTCTTGTTGTTATAAATCAATCTCTTGCAATTCAGCATCTTGTCGGGTTATCGATTTATCTTTATTTAAATCTCTCCAATTTTTGCAATTAAACAACAATTAATCAATGATTATTTCATTAATTTTCGATTTTCAACCTCTTGTAATACTTTCATTTGTTGAATTGCAATTTGATTCAGTTTTGTTAATCTCTCACTTTGAGAAATCTTTTCGTTAATAAGTACAGCATTAATATTTTCCATATTTGACAAACAAATCAATTCATTTATTGAAGCATAATCACGAATATTCCCTTTTAGTTGAGGATTTGCATCTCTCCATTGCTTTGCCGTAATTCCAAACAATGATACATTTAGAACATCTGCTTCATTCGCATAAATATTTGATATTTGTTGCGGCGTAAGTTCCTGTGGTATAAGATTTTGTTTTATTGCATTTGTGTGAATATGGTAATTTATTTTGGAAAGTTCACGTTTGGCTGTCCAACCAAGTTGCTTCTGTTCTTCTTCTTTAAGTCGTTGAAATTCTTCAATTAAATATATTTTGAATAATACGCTAATAGCTGAGCCAAATTCAAACGCAATATCTTTGTGTGCATAAGTACCACCATATTTCCCTTTTTTTACTATTAGACCTATTGCTGATGTTTTTTCAATCCATTCTGTAACACTCAATACAAAACTTGGTAATCCTGCTTGCGATTTAAAGTGGTCAAATTCGACCACTTTAAATTTAGGATTATGAACAATTTCCCAAGTTCCCAGAAACTCAAGTGTATATCTGTTTCGCAGCCAATTCTTAATAATATCCGCAGCGCGACTATCACTTTCTTTAGCATTTGCCATATCAGTAAGCGATATATAATCACGCTCCCCAAAAGTTACAATAGTAATTTCTGTTTTTTGTACTGTTATTTTTGCCATAGAAATTGATTTATGGTATTTGTATAATGGTACTACGGTCTAAGTCCGATTTTCGTATTTCTCTCACTTGCATTATTTCAGAAGTATGAAAAACTTCAAAACGACAAAAATCTTCTTCGCAGTCATAACATTGGAAAGTGTATTCTTTATTTTTAGATTTCACAACAGGTCTTCCACATTTAGGACAAAATCTTCTTGTTTTCATTTTTATTACCAATTTAAATAATCAGAATGATAATTTGTTTGGGTTGATTGAATTTCTTTTCGTGTAAATTTAAGAGAATCCATAGGGTTTTCTATCAGATTTAATTTAGGCATACTTGATAAATTGCTAACTACAATTAGCAGGTAATCGTTTTTAAATTCTTTTGCTTTGTCAACTTCATTTTGGGTCAGTCGTATTGAACCACTTTTTTCTCTTATCCCTTTAACTTCTGCAAGTAAATAACGACTATCCAACTGTATTTGAAAATCATAACCATCACCCCAAAGTCTTGCATCCTCCAAAAGTCCATTTTCAATTCTTGGAATACTCTGAAAATTGCTCATGAAGTAAAATTCAGCTTCTTTTCCAGTCTCTTGTAATTGTTTGAATTTTGATTTTGTTGAAGGAGCTAATGTTAGTTTAGTCAAATGAATGTTTGAATTAAAATCCTGAATATAAAGCTTAACGATATTTGCAAATCCAATTGCATTTTCATTGCCAAAAAGGCTGTCTATGAAAAGTTTGATATGTTCTCTTTGTTTTCTTTGAAACCAACCTCTACGACCATTATCAAAATATGGGTCGAAACTATCTTGGCGATTTGAAACAGCTTTTACTGTATTTGCTAATTCAATATCAACAATATATTGATTAAAAGCTGTTTTTGTTTTAAACCCAAATTCATTCACAAACTGCAAATCAAATTTGGCTAAGCCATAACCAATTAAGTTTAATATTTCTGATATTTTAATCTCGTTGTCCGTCATAAGATTTTATGCTGCAAGAGTTTTTAGAATATTCATTTCCTCTTTCTTCAAATACACCTGTTTTTCTTTATCAGTCAAGGAATTTAGTTTTTCAAGTGGCATATCTGACCAGTTAAAACTATTTGGCACAGACATCATAAGCATCACTTCACGGATACTAAATACTCTGTTGTCTGTTGGGTGTACAGTGCTTTGACTTGCCATAATGTCGTTTCGGGTATGAATGCAAGGTGCAACTTTATCCCAAAATTGACGAGTGTATTTATCCCCGTTTTTTTGTGCGTTATAAACAATTTCTCCGTCTTTAATGCTATGTGGAATTTTAGAAATGTCGGTATTGTCAAAAGCAGACTGACCTTCTTTAATATCAGCAATCCAATTTTCCATATGAGGCGTGTAACGCCTAAAATTATGATAAATGTCTGTTGGGCTGACTTCTCCCATTTTTTTTAATGACGGTAAGTGTCCAATTACTTGACGTAAAGTTTTTTCGGGTTTTAAGTCTGGAAAAATATCCAAAGGGGTAACTTCCTTTAAATCTTTACGAACACCTAATACAAGTGTTCTTGTGCGACTCGATAAGTTTCCATAATCTTTGAAGTTGAGAACTTGAAAATGGATATTATAAGCTCCCGAAAGGTTATAGTCAATAGCATGTCGTATCGATTTGTCATTTCCATCTGTATCAGTACAAATTGAATTTAAAAATGCTCTGACATTCTCAAATATAAAGAATTTAGGCATAATTTGTTTAGTCAATTCAATTGACTAAACTACCAATGAATTTCGTTTTAATTCGTCTTTCTTTTTGTGGTTGGCAACTGACATTCCTTGGCAAGGTGGAGTTGCAATCAATACATCTAAGTCTTTTACATTAAATCCCTTTTGCCATAGTTCTAATTCTGAGAAAACTTTGTCTTTAGTCGATTTTTGGGTTAAGTCTCCACTAATGTAACCACTCGGATAGATACACTTGTTATTATATTCTTGAACTTTAAGTCTTTTTTCTAAAAGTTCAACAGTTGCCACACAATAAAAAGATTCCTCCTTAAATCCATAACAACCTACTCCAGCACTGCTAAAAAGACTAACGTAAGTTCGTAAACCATAAGGTGAGCGACTTTCTGCAAGTAATTCTGGATTTGGTTTAATTTGAGAATATGGTTTCGTTTTGGGCATATCGTTTTATATTGTTGTCTTTTTTTGAAGGATTCTTTCCTTACCTTTTGCAAAAATACGAAATTATTGGCGTTTATAATTGTATCTTTTCATCTTTCATTTTTCATGTTGATTCTGAGTTGTTTAGGTTGAGTTTTTTTTCGTTGTAAATATGTCTGCTCTTTTTTTTTAGGGTGACGCATAACACCCATATATATATCCAGTTTACTCACTTTATTCCTTGTTTTAGCTGGATATACCCTGTAAACTGGACATATATCGCATTTATGTGTGTGTCAGTTATTTTTTTCGCCCCAAATACATACTAAAAAACATTAACCTAAACTTCAAAAAAATGAATTATTTTTTTAGATAATGAAATGACTATTTATCTGTTTGCATATTTTGATGAAGTTGTATGTTGAAATCCCTAACAAAACAAATAGAAACATAAATTAAGCTAAATGAATAACTGTATTTATTCACCTTCTTCTCCAACATCGTTTTGTTGAGCAGACCAATGAATTACCGTCAGAAGGCTTGGAATAGTTGTCAGAACACATGGAATAACAGTCAGGATGCTTGGAATAGGAGTCAGAAAACACGGAATAGCAGTCAGAACGCACGGAATTGCTGTCAGAGAAAAGAAAAGGCTACTTAGCACTAAAACAAACACGCATAGTGGGTCTGAACAAAAGAAATAAAGGATTGTTAGGTGCTTATATGTAAAAACGTCCGGCGATAATGGGTGCATTTCACTCGCTTATGAAACGAGTTTTTACCTAAGCCATGTAATTTAAAATAAATTCGTAGTGAAAATAGTATTAGCGTTATTAGGTTTAATCAGTCTGGGACTGGGAATCATAGGAGCTTTTCTGCCTTTGCTTCCCACCGTTCCTTTTGTGCTGCTTTCTGCTTATCTATTTGCCAAAAGCTCCGACAGATTACATAACTGGTTAATAAATCATAGAGTATTCGGACAGATGATTCGGGATTTTCGTGAAGAAAGGGGTATTTCTATTCAGGGAAAAGTTGCTACCATCGGCATGATGTGGATTTCCAATATTATAAGTATTTGCTTTATAGTAGATAATAAACTATGGATGCAAATTTTGCTGACGCTTATTTCTATCGGAGTTACGATACAGATTTTACGGTATAAAACAAAGAAGACTACCCCAAACCCCTAAAGGGGCTTAAGAGTGGTTTTCGAAAAGATATACCTTTAATAGAACTTAGTAATAGGAGACGGTACTAACTTCAAGTCCCCTTCAGGGGATTTAGGGGTGGATATAGGAGACATATAACTACCCCAAATCCGTCAGCTGACGGACTTAAGAGTGGTTTTCGAGAAGATATACACTGAAGTCGTCTTGACTTTTTCAGAAGTGCCTTATATTGTGGGTCTCGCGAGTTCCAACTCGCGGTATTTATAAATAATCGCGAGTTGGAACTCGCGAGACCCGATTCAAATCAACAATAAATTCTCAAAAATAGCAACATTATGCAGTGCATATTATCCCTTAGCCAATGTATAAAACATAGCAATAGCGGAAGCCAGCATAACCAGAAATGTAATCCACACCACCGTATTTGATAACCAACCACTGCGGTATTCGCCCATAATTTTCTTGTTACGGGCAATTCTGGCAATCAAAAAGATGAGAGGTACCGCCGCCACACCATTAAAAACAGCTGTAAATACCAATGCTTTAATAGGGTCAATGCCAATAAAATTTATCATTAACCCGATAAGCGTGGCAATTGTAATGACTCCATAGAAACCATGGGCTTTCTTCAATTTAAGGTTAAGTCCTTGTTTCATATTAAAGGCTTCTGACAATGCATAAGCCGCTGAACCGGATAAAATGGGAATGCCTAACAAACCCAGACCAATAATGCCAACTGCAAAAATCAGTTTGGACAAGAAACCGGCATTGGGAAAAGTCTGAACAAGTGGTTCCAGGGCCTTGGCAGCATCGGCAGCCGATTCAACATTCGTAATACCATTTTGATGTAAAACTGTAGCCGCAACTACAATGATAGACCAGGTAGCAATTTCCGATAGTACCATCCCCACGAAATTATCAATACGCAGATTTTTGATAAACTTTGCTCCGATAGTGGGCTTTCCATAACGACTCATCAAATGCTGAGCCTTTTCCTCTTCCACTTCTTGCGACGTTTGCCAAAAGAACATGTAAGGAGAAATTGTAGTGCCTAAGATACCCGTGATAATGAAGAAAAACTCAAAGTTTAATTCTACATGCGGCAAAAAGGTTGCTGAAAAAATCGTCGCCCACGGTTGGTGAACCATAAACACCGTAATGGGATAGGCTAATAAAGCCAATGCTAACCATTTTAGAATACGTGAATAAACCCGATACGTAGTAAAGATTTCCAGAATTAAAATCAGAGCCGTAAAACCTAAGGTTAGAATAACGAAATTGATATGAATAAGCAACTGTGCTGCCGCAGCGATAGCACCAATATCAGCACCGATATTAATTGTATTGGCAACAACTACAAGTAAAACAGCTGCATAAAGCACTTTCTTGCTGTAATTATCTTTGATTACCGCTGCTAAACCATGTCCATTTACAGCTCCAATCCGTGCACAAGCTTCCTGAATAGCCGTCATAAGTGGCAGCATAACAATCACAGTCCATAACTGTCCATAACCAAATTTAGCTCCGGTTTGAGTATAGGTTGCTATTCCCGAAGGGTCATCATCGGCTGCACCGGTAATTACTCCCGGTCCAAAGACCTTAAAGAAATTCTTTATTTTAATCAAGGTTTTATTCATAAGTAGCAGAAAAGATATGATGTCGCATAATCAAAACAAATAGAAGAATAGAACGCGGATAAACGCTGATCTAGCGGATTTAAAACGGATTTAAACTTCGACTTGTCGAAATGATTCTCAACTGCTTAGTGTCTTATCAGTCATGCTTGCATGACTTAAATCCGTTTTAAATATGATCAAATACAATCCGTTTCCATCCGCTTAATCCGTAAAATCCGCGTTCCATTCTTTTTGAAAAATGCGACATTATACTCAAACCATTACTTAAGTAGCAGAAAAATGAGTCTATCGCATTCAGATGATTATCGGTGGACTGTTTTATACCAATTGCCGTACCCATAAATGAGACGGCAATTGACCTGGATATAATGACCGGGAAGTGTTACTTTCCTTTCTCAATCAGTTCTTCTACTTCTTTTGCTCCCTGAGTATAAAGCTTTTTCTCATCAGGGGCTAACTCGTGAAGCAATCGCAAAAACTCACCGGCATGTACACGCTCCTCATCTGCAACTTCCTTCAGAACTTTTTGAGCGAGTTTATTGTCGGTCGACTCGGCCAGCTGCATATACAACTGTGTTGCTTCATACTCAGAAGCCACCATAAACCGAATGGATCTTACGAGCTCCTCATCGGTAAGTTTTCTATCATGTGCTAACCCTGAAAAGGGTGATCCGAAATTTGGCATAATTTTATTTTTAAAGTTTGTAGTTTGGATTTAATAAAATCTCATTTGCATGCAAATTTGATTAATTCTGCGTTGAACTTCTTTGTTTCTTCCAGGAACAAACTATGACCGCTTTTCTCAAAAGCGACAAGTTGTGCATTCGGGATAAGTTTCAGGGTCTGCTCGGCCAAATCGAAAGAACATATTTTGTCTTTCTTTCCATGCATGATTAGTGTTGGAATTTCTATCTTTAGCAGGTCGCGTCGCAAATCGGTATCGCGCAAAGCCATTAAACATTTACCGGTGGCATAAGACGATGCACTTAGATTGATAGCTGTCAACCAATTACCAATCCCTTCGTTTAAGGCACTTTCGGTGGCCGAGAATATCTTTGCAAAATTGGACAACAGTTTGGGTCTGTCGGTATTATTCAGTGCGATTAAATCATCCACATCACTTTTAGAAATATTGTATGGAAAGTCTTCACGTTGCGTCCAGCTTGGCGCAGCAGCACCGGCTAACACTAACTTAGTAACACGCATTGTACCATACAGTGAAACGTACATAACGGCAATGGCTCCACCCATCGAAAAACCGCAGAGTGTAGCATCATTAATCTCAAGCTGGTCTAACACCCGTTTGATGTCCAATGCGTGGGTATCGTAATTGTAGGCACCGTAAGGCTTATCCGATTTTCCGAATCCCCGCAAAGTGATACCGATAACACGAAAACCCGCGTTTATCAAATCAGTGTATTGGTATTCGTACATCTCGTCGCTCAATGGCCAACCGGGTATAAGCACTATGGCCTGACCTTCGCCGGCGTCGGTAACATGAAGTCGCACATTAGGTTCTACTTCTATATATTCAGCTCTTGCTTTTTTGGGTTCAATATCTTCTCTTATCTTATCCATGATTTCTAATTATTTAATTATTATTCATGCGAATCATTAGTTGAAAAAAAATAGTCCGTAGGACTTATATATCCATAGAATAAACAGATATACATATTTATTGTCCGTAGGCTTCGGCGTGAGCTCAGTCGAACGGACATTCATATTTTACCTTGTTTATCCCCTACGGGGAATGGTTGTATATGTTTCCATTTTCTATTGATATGTATTCCCTACGGGAAATAACTCACTACAAATAGAATATGTATGTATGCAACTCCTGATTCGCATTATTTCCTTCCGGATACTTGTATAGTTATCCTGATTGTCAAAAATTCATCTGACAACAACATCAATAAAAAGTGGATTGATAACTCTGCTCTAACACTATCTTCCGGTTATTTATCGGGCTCTGAGCCGGCATTATTTAAGTGTTCTTTTGCCGCAGCCATATCAACGTCTTTCTCTTTCCTTTTTCTATTCATCATATTCGTAACATTGAGTTTTGAAATAATCTTATTACTGACTCTTTTACCTTCCAGCAAAAAACTATACATATCTTCACCCAGCGACGAACTATTATTGCCTGAATTATTCATAATGTAGTTATTACTTATTGATTAAATCGATTATACCTTTTTATCGGGTTGCTCCGAAATATATTTATTGAGCATCGTATTCAGCGAATCATAATACGACCTCAGATTTCTGAGCGTGATTTCCACATTTTTATCATCCGTTACAGCAATAGGCATTTCGTCCAAAAACGTTGTCAACTGCGGATAGTGATCTTTTATCCTGTTTGTAACTTCAATAATTTTCAGATTCAAATCCCTCTCCACATCTTCGTACGCCTGGCTTTTTGTTGGATCACTCGTTGAATTTTCCATTACTTGACTACTTGAAGTGAATCCTTAATATCAAATAATTTACAAGCTTCAGCATAAGGCATGTTTATCAACGCGCTTTGTGTTGGGTATTTTGTTGCTGCCGATTTTAATGCCACTGAAGTACCCGGTATAACCACAAATCTGAATTTATGAGTAGTAAGAGGTTTAGCAATCATATCGCTATTAAACTCTATGCTTCCATACTGGTGAATTAAAAAACTCCAGTTTGCACCTACAGCGTAAGCAGGTAATGGTCGGATAGAAGTTGAAGTATACACATCGCCGTCCAACCACACATACGCTAACACTACTCCATTCTCAACATTGTTTTGAGTCAGATCGGGGGCAGTGGCACTAAAGTACCAATCGCCGGTACTTCCCGACCATGCAGATGGAGTAAACCACTCGGAGTAATACACTGCTGCATTTTGTCCATCAAGTCCCGGTGCTCCTTCTTTTCCACATCCTGTGAAGGTCAGTAATGCAAATGCCATTAATAAATAGGCGGTATTCATTTTTGTTTTCATAATTAATTGAGTTATTTATAAGTATTATTATGTTGTTTTCGAAATAAGAGTAACCACTAAGGCACAAAGGGCACTTAGGATCACTAAAGTTTTAGACAAATACAGCTTAGTTGTAAAATCTTTTCTTGCAATACTTTACCTTAAACTGTCAATAGAGCAACGAACGATTTTAATTTATCTCTTAACTGCTCCACGAAAGAAGTAGATATTTCCGAAGGAATAGTGCCCTGACGTTTATACACCGATGCAAAGAATGTTTTCAGCTGTTTGTTGAAGTCTGCCGGATTCTCCATATTGCTTAAATGCCCGGCATGTTTGACAACATGCAGAACAGAATCTTTGATATTCTCGTGCATATACTTTGCAGTAGTTGGAGGCGTAATTGTATCCTCCTCTCCTACCAATACAAGCACCGGTACCTGAATGAGTGGTAACAGGGTGCAGGTCTCTTTCCGAACACACAAAGCAAGCAATGTTTTGCTGAGTGATTGAATGGAGGTAGTGAGTATCATTTCCTTTACAGCTGCTATCTCCACTTCTTTGGTGGTAAGCGATTGCGGTGCAAAAAGAATTTTTACACTGGTGTCGGCATACCTTACCAAACCGTTATTTTCAATACTTTCAACTGTTTTCATTCGTTTTTCAATTGTTTCCGGGGTATCGGGGAAACAACTGGTATCACATAAAACAAGTGAATCGAAACGGTGAGGATAATTTTCCACTGCATTTAAAGCAATATATCCGCCCATTGATAATCCACAAAGCGATGCCCTGTCTATTTTCAGCGCATCCATAAAGTAAACCAGATCATGCGCAAAATTATCGATGCTGAATGTACTGCTATCTCCTGATTCGGATTCTCCATGTCCACGAACATCATAAGCAATGACACGATACTGTTGTTTTAAAGCTGTCAGTTGTTTATTCCACATGGATTTATTAAGTGGAAAGCCATGGATAAATATGATAACCGGAGCATCATCCGGTCCATCGTCCGTATAACAAACCATTAGATTATTTAAAAACAAATTGATATTTTTTCCGAAGTAACGCATAGAATCGTATTTTTTATTGATAGATGAACTTCCTGGATTCAACTTCTGAATGAAAGACTGTTTAGTCCAGCCGGCAAAAGTTGGACAAGCAAAGTTATAGGACGCTGGCATCTATAATGTTATATAATATTTGAGAATAGTTATATAATTCACACATCTCCTTATCCGACTTATTTATGAAGACAAGCAGAGATCTGTTATCTGAAATGAAACAATGGGAAAGAAGCTTTTAGATGCGAAGTTCAAATTGTATTCATGACCTTCTGTTCTTAGCTTCACCCTCCCATTGTTTCATCAGAATAGTATGCACAAATAAGCAAAATTTAATCTTTATCTCTCTTTTTTGTTGGCACAATAAACATAGGGATAGTAGTGTGTTTCAATACATCGGCAGTCACGCTTCCAAGCAGAATATGCTCTAACCACTTGCGACTATGCGAACCCATTACGATGACATCGATATCCATTTCCTTGATGGTATCTAAAATACAGGTGGCAAAATCACCTTCTCTGACTACAGTTTGAATATAATCGTTACCCAAATGGAGTTTCGTTTTTTGCAAAAACTGCTCGGAAGCATCTCTCAGTTCGGTAACGGTATCTAATTGCATGGGACCTAAATTGAGATAGGTCAACGAATAAGCAACCAAATCAACGACTACGTGGATAAGAACTATTTCGGCATTCATCGCGTTTGCAAATGTGAACCCCACTTCAGCTACCCTTTTTGCCGTTGGATCATAATCCAGTGCAATCAATACTTTATTTATTTTTGTTGTTTTCATAGTTCTGTATTTTTTAGTAGTGTAGTTGAAATCATCTGATTTACAAATGACCTTTACAATCAAATTATAAGTAATCGATATTATTTAATGATATGTTTCGGTTATGACCCCCAATCCGTCAGCCGACGGAGGCTTTAAGACGTAGATTCTAACATTTATTTTTATGTCAAATCATTTCTTTGATGCGCTCTTAAGCCCCCATTTGGGGGTTGGGGGTCTGAAAACACAAAGAATTAAGAAATATCAATAATAAATACGACTTACTTGCCTATTCCCTGTGCGCTATTTTCTAACGAAATAAATGTGTTGTTGCTGTCATTCTTTCGGGTAGGCACAATAAGAAGTGGTATTTTTGATTGTTGCAACAGCTTGTTGGTAACCCTTCCCAATATTATTTCTTCCAACCAACGCGTACTTTTAGAACCCATTACAATGAGATCGATAGCCATTTCTTTTGCGGCATCTAATATGGAAACTGCAAAATCGCCCTCTTTCACCAGCGTTTTTATCATGTGTTCACCAAGTTTATGTTTTGAGTTTTTCAGAAAGTTCTCTGCTGCCAGACCTAACTCCTCCACTGTTTCCAATTTCAGAGATCCCATTTTTTTATAAACCAATGAATAGTCTACCACCTGAACTTTTACGTGCAAGAGTACTACTTCAGCTCCTAAGGATTTAGCCATAGCGAATCCAACTTCTGCCACTTTTTCTGAGCCCGGATGGAAATCCAATGCGATCAGTATTTTTTCTACTTTCTCTTTTTTCATAGTTGTAACATTTGATGATGAATCGATTTCTAATAACGCACCTTCAATACAATATCTCCCAGTGTTTTCAGCTCTTCCTGAGTTGTAAACATCGCACGCCCTTTTTTGGAAATTACTTCCCAGGCAATGTCGCTGGTGATATCATCAATCACACCGGGCAAGGTAACATCAGTCACCAAATCCAATGAGAATTCATCAGTAACCTTCACGGCTTGATGAAAATTGTCATTTACAATCAGTAAATCTCCTCTGCCATCTTTGGCAGCACGGTAAATCTCCGATAATTCGGTAATGACAAGTCCTTTCCCAACAGCTTCCTGCATTTCTTTAATAGCATCTGCCCTACCAATTGCTTGCTGAACACTTACTATTTTCCATGCATCTTTGGCTACCGACGTATTTCCTTTGTTATCCTGCGACAAATTTGTCCACCCAAGATAAATAGACGGTTTATCGGCCATTTTCAAAAAACGATTGTAATTATCACTGGTAGAGATCACCACACATTTCATCTCCGTTTTATTACTCATTCTCACCACCGCTTTGTCTATCTTATTGAAAAACTCACGGGTTTGACGCTCTGTTTGCTTTGCATCGCTTACGGTTTCAGTATCGGCCAGTTCATTTACATCATTCGTAAATGGAAAATCATCATTGTTTATCTCGCCCACTACTGCATCGTTCACTGCCATCAGCAAGCGAACATTGGATTGAGTAAGCATCAACATCATGTATTCTTCAGTACGATTAAACATCTTTACTAAAGGCTTCACTGCAAAACTCTCCGACACATGCACCGCGTCAATAGTAGGCCATACAGAACGTACAATTTCATCCGTAGCATTCGACAGAAATATGTGTAAACTCTCCAAGTTGAAGTTGACATCAATCTGCGATTCAACGCGATTGATTTTCCCGATTAATTCAATTACCGGATGTTGCCCATACTCCTTTATCACTCGCTCTTTTGCTTCGTTCAAAAGGGTTTTAAGCACAATACTATCTTTCTGATTGTCCGGGTAATTCTTGTTTGTATTCATCGAAATAGTAACACAAGGACAATTTTTCTCTGTTGCCAGTTTTTCTAATTTTTCTCTTTTCATCTTCTGATTTGGTTGTATAAGTAATTGATATATCCAGTCTGACCTCTCCCTAAATCCCTCCCCACAAGGGAGGGACTTTACCGAGTGCAGATTAATAAAATGATCTCTTTATTTGAGTTGCTGTATCCATTTTTAAAATGCTTCAATTCCTCTATTTTTCACCTTTATAGTAATAAGTATCCTCCGACCGGAACAAGTTGGAGGTTTATACAGTCAAAAAATATTTATTGAAAACAATATCCAGGCAAAACACTTGTAACTTTGTAACTTGTAACTATTTCTACTCTTTTTCCATTTCCTCACTATATTCACCACGGCGTGCGGCTGAGTTGCATGAAGCACGATGATACAATGCCTCCTGGGCTTCCTCGATATTTGCTTCCTCACCATGCCATATTCCTAAGGCAGGTTGCTGAATGGCACGACCAAACGAGAATGATAATTCCCATGGCAATTTAGACTTGTACCGCGCATTCATAGCATTCAACCTGGCAGAGGCTAACTCTGAAGTTTGTCCACCCGACAAAAAGGCTATACCGGGAACAGCTGCAGGAACTACCCGCAACAAGCATTTCACGGTTGCATCCGCTACTTCTTCCACTGTTTTTTGTTGTAGGCAATCCAAACCCGGCACAATCATATTCGGTTTTAAAATCATTCCTTCCAGCAGTACGCCTTGTGTATACAGTTGTTCGAAAACAACATGCAATACTTGTTCGGTAACACGGAAACAGCGTTCCAACGAATGATCGCCATCCATCAGTACTTCGGGCTCCACAATCGGAACCAATCCTGCTTCCTGACACAAAGCTGCATATCTGGCCAATGCTTGCGCATTTGCTTTGATACAAGCCCAGGTTGGAATACCTTTGCCAATGATAATCACAGCCCGCCATTTGGCAAAGCGAAGTCCCATTTTAGCATATTCGTCCAATCGGTCGCGTAGGTTATCAAGTCCTTCAGTAATCTTCTCGCCGGGATGTCCGGCCATATCCACTGTACCGGCATCTACTTTTATTCCGGGAATAATTCCTTTGTTGGTAAGTGTTTTGATAAATGAAGTTCCATCTTTCAGATGCTGACGAATGGTTTCGTCGAAAAGAATAGCTCCACTGATGCTCTCGTTGAGCCCTTCGGTGGTCACTATCATTTCACGATAATCGCATCGCGACTCAGCAGTTTCGGGAATCCCCAGTTTTGCAAATCGTTTGTTGCAGGTTGGATAACTTTCATCCATTGCCAACAAACCTTTGTTGTCGGCAACCATCGCTCTAGCGGTGTCCATCAGTTTTTGTACATCCATTTTGAGTTGTATTTAGTTTATCGGTTATTCTATATGTTTTCGGGTAGGAACAATGTACAGCGGGATGGTAGTGTCTTTCAACACATCCTGCGCTTCACTTCCGAGAATAATATTTTCCAACCATTTACGACTGTGAGAACCCATAACAATCAGATCCACATTCATTTCTTTGGCGGTTTTTAATATCATGTCGGCAACTTCGCCTTCTTTCAATACCGTTTTAATGGATTCACTTCCCAACTTTGCTTTCGCTTTGTTGAGAAAGTGTTGAGTCGCTACTTTTAAATCGCCCATAACATCTACCTGCAATTCACGCATATAAGTGTATGATGAATAATAAACCGGTTGCTCGGAAATAACGTGCAGCAATATCGTTTCGGCATTCATGGTCTGTGCCATCGAGAACCCTACTTCAGCCACTTTAATGGACGTTTCATCATAATCCATTGCAATCAGCACCTTTTCTATTTTATTTGTTTTCATGCGTTCATTTTTATTTATTAATTATTTGTCGCATGGAACTCGCAATGAACATGGTCTTTAATTTAAACTCCTGTTTTAATGCTCGTTTCATAATCGTAAAGTATTTTATTATCGAATGATGTCCGGTTAATCCGGCGGAAATAATGTACGCTGTTCTTCAAAAAAACGCTGAATAACAGGAAACAAAGTTCTATTTTTTAAGCTTGCAATGTGTTACAGAATTTTTGAAGAAAGTTGTATGATTCACACATTGGATTAGACTACCCCTAAATCCCCTGAAGGGGACGTACAGAAGAACCCCAAACCCCTGAAGGGGCTTAAGAGTGGTATCCGAGAATATATACACTTAATAGGACGTGGTTACGAGACGGTACTAACTCCAAGTCCCCTTCAGGGGATTTAGGGGTGGATATAAGGAGTCGGTTGTAACTTTAAGTCCCTTTAGAGCTTGTCCGACTATTGGCGGAGGTTTAGGGCGGTTGAAGAGAATAAGAACCCCACCCCCTTCAACAATTAAAGAGTACTCTTTTTAAGAACTTATCAACCCTGATAAATGTTAGAGAGTATGTACTTCTATGAGCTTAAAGCTTATCCTGTAAATGGTAAGTGAAGCAATCATTGAGTACTACAACAGATAATCATTAAAAAACAACTGCTATGAAATTAGTTTTGATACGTCATGGAGAGAGTCAATGGAACAAAGAAAACCGGTTTACCGGCTGGACCGATGTTGACTTAACAGAGAAAGGAATTGAAGAAGCCAAAAATGCAGGAAAACTTCTCAAAGCAGAAGGTTTTACTTTCGACATAGCTTACACTTCCGTATTGAAAAGAGCCATCCATACACTTTGGAATGTAATGGATGAAATGGACCTTTGCTGGATTCCGGTATATCGTTCCTGGAAACTGAACGAAAAAAGTTATGGTGATTTGCAGGGATTAAACAAGGCGGAAACCGCACTGAAATATGGTGATGATCAGGTACTGCTTTGGCGACGAAGTTTTAATGTGCGTCCTCCCGAATTGGAACTTAACGACCCACGACATCCTGTCAATGAGTTGAAATACCACACTATCGACTCATCATTATTGCCCGCCACCGAATGCCTGAAAGATACTATCGACCGGTTTTTACCTTATTGGCACGAAACGATTCTACCGTCTATTCAACAGCAACAAAAAGTGTTGATTGTAGCGCACGGTAACAGTTTAAGGGCGTTGGTGAAGTACCTCGACGGTTTGTCCGACGAAGAAATTCTGGACGTAAACATCCCCACCGGAATTCCACTGGTGTATGATCTTGACGAAAAGATGAATGTAAAGTCGAAGAAGTACCTGGGAGATGAAGAAACCATTAAACAGTTGATGAATGCTGTAAAAAATCAGGGAAAGGCTTAATAAATATCCCCACTTCGGTGAGGGTTTACGATTAGTGGTAGTACGATTTGAAATCGTGCTACCACTTTCTTTTTATAAACCCCTTAATTCTCTCATTTTAAAGAAATAATATATAGCATTTCATATTTCTTACCGTTTGATTATTTATAAGACTTCGGGAATATCCCCTTTCCTGCTCCCTCACTATCCACTACAAGCTACACTAAAAATTTAAAATGATATCTTGAAAATGATATAGTCGTAGACTTGTGTCGGTCGAAGATTTTCTATTTCTTTATAAAAAAAACACGTCGCGTGTAATTTTTTCAACATTTCTGCGACTAAGGTTGAAAACAAGAGTAATTTGCAGAACATTTTTCGGTAAAATTGAAAGGATCCTGTACCAAAAACCTGAAAATACTCCAATAATTAGAATTTCATGGAAGAACAAAAGAAACAATTTGTAAAGCTGATAGAGCAGAACAAAGCTTTGATTTATAAGTTTTGCTACATGTATGCCAATGAAACGGAAACTCCGGACGATCTGTTTCAGGAAGTGGTTATCAACTTATGGAAAGGCTATCCTGATTTCAGGGGCGAAAGTAAAATTCAGACATGGATGTATCGTATTTCGTTGAATACCTGTATCACTTTTTTACGAAAGTCGGGTAAGCGGCCAAAAACGCAAGCGCTGACTGATGAACAGCTGGAATACACCGAGAGTGGCGATATGTCAGCAATCAGAGAGTTGTACATCCTTATCAATAAACTGAATGCCTTTGAAAAAGCGATTATTCTGCTTTACCTCGAAGACCGGTCGTACGACGAGATTGCTCAGATAGTGGGGATCACCAAAAGCAATGTGGGAGTTCGCATTAGTCGAATCAAGGAAAAATTATCTCAGATGACAAACAATCAAAAAAACAACTAGTATGGAAATAGATGAAATAAAATCAATCTGGAGCGATATGAATGCCAGACTTGAAAAAAATGAATCACTGAACAAAAAAATACTGAATGAGATTATGGACAACAGACACCAAACAGCTAAAGAAAAACTGATGAAATACGAAGTGAGATACCTGATTTTAAGCACCGTATTTTCACTGATTACTCCGTTATATTATTACGCCGGCATCTTTTCGTTGGCGGGTTGTATTATGTTCGCCGGACTATTTGTTTTGGCAGCACTTTGGCAGGTATATAAAATAGTGCTATTACGAGAACTGAAAATGGATGTGGTTTCAACCACAGAATTGCTTCAGAAATCATTAAAATTCAAAATCATTACACGGTTGCGAACCATTATCGGCTTATCATTAATGATTCCGTTTTTTGCTATATTCTTAATGATTAGTCCCCAGTTAATAAAGCCGGAAATTCTGACGGGAATGAGTGTTGGACTAGTTGTAGGATTGATTATCGGTCTGACAGATTATTTCAGAAATCAAAAAGACATCGACAAGCTGATCAACTGCTATAAAGATATACACGAACTTAAATACTAAGTAAAACCCGTAGTATTTAGTCGATATTTAATAAAAGATATTCAATCATGCACTGTTTGCCCACGAGTGACCTCGTCCGGTGAACCGAAAAACAAGTGAAGTTGGCGTTTGAAACTGTCCTGTTTGAGCGACAAAGGGGCGAGTTTGGACGGTTTCAGCCAACTGAGCGTAAGTTTTTCGAGTGAAGTGGGCGCAGTCAAACACTTTCTTCCTTTTTCCCTCTCCCATTGGAGAGGGTGTCCGTCAACTGACGGACGGGTGAGGTGTTTTTTGCTTACTTTTTGTGTTAAGACAAAAAGTAAGTCAGGGTTTGGGGCGGAAGCCCCGATAAAACAAAATATATTTTTCAAATACACCACAGGTTAACTCTATAAGGACATATATTTCAGAGAATATCCATAGTGGGAGTGTGACTTTAAGTCGCACTCCCACTATTTTATGTAAATTATTCCCCTCCGGACCCGTAAATCAACTTATTTTAATGAAATGACATGTCGTATTTCAGGTTTGAACTCTGAAATGCTACCAAATCTTGAACGACCTAACGTTAAATCAGGACTCAAAATGGCTTTAACTTGAAAATATGTTGTAAAACATGTTTTATGTGGTGTTTTTTCGAGAAATTCATTTAAACTAAAAATACTTACTTAAACATATCTATATCAATGCTTTGACAAGACACACAAACAGACAGAATAGTTAATCTTTCACCTCTATATAAATGTTTAACACAAAACATGCGATTTTTATGTTGTAAAACATATAATTTTGCATCGTCAATCAAAGATAATTTGATATGACAAATCTAATACAAAGAAAGCCCAGTTAAAAAATCACATGGGAATTCTTTGTTTTTTTTTATTTTAAGGTATAAATTTAAAAAGTTTGGTTATGAAAAAGATTTTAGTTCTAATTGCGGTTTGTATTGGATATTCAGTATCGACCTTTGCATTTAATCCTAGTGATTACAAGAGCTTTTACAAGTTGAACAACAAAGCAACCTTCACAGGCTTGGTTGGATATATAGATGCTGACCAAGAGCAAGCTGCTTTCTTACAACGTGTATTTAAAGTTACGGAAGAAGAATTGTCAAATGCGGCAAAAAAAGAAGATATAGCTGCTGCTGATAATGTTATCAATTACAATTTACGAAATGCTAAATGTATTCTATCGGAAGAGCAATACAAAAAGTATATAGTTTTTGTAAATGTCTATCTGAACAATGACAATAATTTCGCCATGTTCTCAGAGAACAAATAAGTAAGGTAAAAAGAAAAAGGTTTATTTAAAAGTTAAGGTTATGAAAAAGATTTTAGTTGCTGTTTTAGTTTTAGTTGCCAGCACAACTAGTGTATTTGCTGTTGATACAAACAAATACGAAGTGTTTAACAAGATGAATAACGCAAGTACTTTCAATGGCTTGGTACGTTATTTACAAGCTGATTACGATCAAGCCGAACAATTGGGATTAGTATTTTCAATGACAGAAAAGAAAATGAAATCTGCATTGAAAGACGATAACGAAGTTGCTGCTGAAAAAGCAATGTATTTCAATTTAGGAAATGTAAAATCAGTATTAAGCGAAGAACAATACAAAAAGTACCTTGTACTTATCAATGTATCTGTTTATAACAACAATAACGATACGTTTATTGCTGGTCTGTAATTTGATCTGAATACATTGTATTGAAATATAATTGAGGGTGTTACATATTTTTGTAACACCCTCTTTTTTGTCTCGTATTTTTTATTTATTACTCTGATTCTTCCAGGTTTGCACTCCGTGGATAGTTTAAATCTGAGCAGAGCGTAATCTGCCGGTAGTGGGACGAGTTTTGGACTGAATTGAAAATTAGCGAAGCTAAAATAAATACTGAGTGTAGTGCGATTTAAAGTTGCGCTCCCACTTTCTTTAATAATACATATCCTAAGCAAGTTATTAGGTTTTGGTACAAAAAATTCTTATTTTTGTATCTAACAAAATAAAAACTACGATTATGATTCGATTAAATGTATTTATCTCGGTGGAAGATGTGAATCGCGCCACAGTATTGGCTGCTGCCAAAGAGTTGACCGCCGCTTCGGTAAAAGAAGATGGTTGTATTGCGTATGATATTTTCGAAAGCGCAACCCGTGGGAATGTGCTGCTGATATGCGAAACATGGAAAGACAGCGAAACATTGGCCAATCACGAAAAGTCAGCTTCTTTCATCAAAAACATAGCTATTTTGAAAGAGTTTACAAAAATCAAAGTTGAGAAATTCGATTTTTAAGGTAGATCGTCTATCGTTTGGCGAAAGCTTCCGCTTCACGAACACTAAAGCTTGTTATACAAAGAGCTAATATGATTATAAATCATATTAGCTCTTTGTTCTATTAAATAGAAGCTATAAGTTTGATAATGGTCAGGGCTTTAATAGCTACTGAGCTTTGAATTACGTTTCGAATGTACCCAAGCGCTCTTCACTTGTCCCTATTTTCATCCAGGTTATCGTGATCATCGCCTCCCAAGCTATAATAGTTGTTCTCTTCGTCTTCGCTACCAATGCTTTCCTGTGCATCATCCAGTTCAGAACCGGGCACATCCAGATCGTCGCCCGACATATGATCCTCAAAATCTTTGACATTAAATTCGTCAAATCCATCGCCTCGCTCGATATTCTTTTTCTTTTCAATCTCTTCGGGATTTATTTCCGACTCTTCTTTGCACTGACTGTAAATATCTTCGCTGGCTGGATATGCAGGATAACCGGGAAGCGGATCTTTCTCTTCGTTGTTCTCAACTTTTACGATCAGGTATTTCTTTTCTACTAATATATTCATAATATAGGGGGTTGTTTAGGTGATTGATATTCAATAATCGATTTTTTCTCGTAATACTCTTTTTCGGTAATCTCACCACTTGCAAATCGCTTTTTCAGAATGTCGAGTGCAGTCTCTTTTTTATGACGCTGACCGGGAATATTGTAAGGGGTTGCGAAAATCCAGATAATCATAATAATCCATACAGCCCACCAAATAAAAGCCATTCCTCCAAAATAACTGTTGTAGAACATAATGCTTTGATGTTAGACGTGAATACTAATTTGTTTATTTTTACGCTCAGAGTGTGGTGGTAGCGAATATGTCAAAGGTCTGATTTTCTAGGGAAAGATAATTACATAATTATATTAAAAAGTTACAATATTCACATGTTGCTTTTGCGATTACAGAGTGGGCAGGATAGTATGTGCGTTGCCTTACTGAGATGTTTTTGCCTGACCTCTCCCTAAATCCCTCTCCCGAGGAGAGGGACTTTGCTGAGTGATAATTAAAGGCAGAGTCTCTAAATTTGAGATGCTGTATACTTTTTCTCATACTCTCGCTACATATTTCCCTCTCCTTTGGAGAGGGTGTCCGTCAGCTGACGGACGGGAGAGGTCAGAAAGGTTAGGGATAGAGGTCTATTTCGTAAACAATTAGTTCTATTCAATCATTATTTTTCTCCCGCATCTCGTCGAAAAACGGGGTGCATTTGTCTTCCACACATTTGGC
This sequence comes from uncultured Paludibacter sp., assembly GCA_963664445.2. Taxonomy (GTDB): domain Bacteria; phylum Bacteroidota; class Bacteroidia; order Bacteroidales; family Paludibacteraceae; genus Paludibacter. The sequence continues at coordinate 373,629 of CAXXUM010000005.1, read as the reverse complement.
TGCATATAAATAAAGTGCAGCACTCCAGGTTTGCCATTCTTGACCCATTACTTGTCCATCCTGTGCTTTTATCCATTCATTGAATCCAAATTCAAGTTTGTCCGATTTGGTTATCTTTATAAAGTGAGTAAGCACATCCAGTTTTTCCTGAGCTAGTTTATACTTTTTAGCAGCTACCAATGCGGCAATATATATTCCACTGATAAATGGCCAAATGCCACCGTTGTGATAATCGCCGGGATTATTGTATAAAGCATATCGTTCGTTCCAGTCAGGGTCCTGTGGTTGTACGTACGGAAAGAAGTTGGGAGGTAACCCTACTACCAAATCTCCTTTTTCGCGCATAGCGGCACATTCATCTTCTATCCATTTTATCATGTCGTTGGCACGCGACGGCGATGCAATGCCGGATAAAATAGCAAGACTATTCCCCAGCAAATCAAAACGTTCGCTACTGAGTATTTTGTACGACCAAAGGGCATAATAGGGTTTGTATTTTACCACCAATCCTTCGTGAACATGATGATGACCTGTTCCGGCAATTATGGTGAATTTACTCATCTCATTGCGAACTTCTTCGGCTCTATCGTCCAATCCAAACAGTCGGAGGTAACTATAAACTATGGTGTTTACAAATAATCCGTAGCCAAGTACCCATTGTTCATCGCGCCAGTCGCTGGTAGGTTGTTGTGCCACCAGATACCGATCGGACGGACTTTGATATTCCATCCAGGAGAGTGCTTTTTCTACAGCTTCGTGCAAAAACTCTAACTCACCGCTTACCTTACGGAAAATACCAACACCCAGTAGAAACAAAGGGGTGGTATCGCTTGCACCACGATCATCTTTGTCGTGTACCAATGACGGAATATGTCCGTGCTCAGTTTGGTTCTTTGCCAATGTCTGCAACACTTTACGAATACTGTCCAACAACACTTTATTGCCGGATACTGCAATTCCAAAGATGGAGAACATTAAATCGCGCGTATAAGGTTCGGGGTAACCCCAACCGGCTGTACGTGGAAGTCCCATATAAGGACCATGTGCATTATGCAGCAACACTTCCAGTGCTGCCTTTTTTGCCTCTTCAATTTCTTGTAAACTGGTTGATTTCATTTTGATTTGGTTTCAGTTGGGTCTCGCGATTTTCAAATCGCGTGGATAAGCAATACAACGCGATTTGGAAATCGCGAGACCCACTTATTATCATTTACCTCTTCTCTGCCATATCAAAAGCTATGGCAATAGCATGTTTCTGTGCTTTATCGTTCGACACCGGGGTTGATGTTCCTATCGTTCCCGTCTTATGATAACTGTGCATTATCTCTTTGATATTAACATAAATCACCTTTTTCGACTTCCCTTTTTTTAGCGGCATAATATGATGATTAAATGATGTGGTAATGTGTTGATGTGATGATAAGATGATGTGGTAATGTGATAATGCTTTAATTTACTAATGGGTTGATATTGAAATGGTCTTGATTTCTCTAGATGATGAAAGTGTTCTGCACTTTATTAGTAGTAGGAAGATACAATATCATTAAATTGAAATAAACAGAAGAATAGAACCTTATATTCTACCCACTACTTATCTTCCTTAAATTGTGAATTGGCTACACATCACCTTATCATCACATCATCACATCAATATTATTTTATTCCCAGCTTATCGCTCATTATCTGCATAAACTTTTGAGCTACTACGCGGTAGTCGAAATTAGCCACTACTCTTTCGCGTCCGGCTTTTCCCATTTTATCGCGCAATTCGTTATTATTCATAAGTATCTCCATATAGCTGGCAATGTCCTGTACATCGGCACGGTAATCGACAATGCGTGGAGTCTCAAACACTACTTTATGTCCCTCTTCATATCCGGCTGCAGCACCAAGTATTACTTCGTCTACAACTATTTTACGGGCAACTCCTGCCAACAGTGCGGTTTCTCCATGAACCAGTGTATCTAACATGCCCATGGCATTGATACTCAAAACAGGTTTTCCACACGCTCCGGCTTCCACTTGCGGCATTCCGAATCCTTCTAAGCGAGATGGAGCAGCGTAAATATCACAAGCTCCAATCAGGTAAGGCATAAAACTGCGCGAAATGGTATTGACAGCGTAAATCACTTTCTTCTCAATGCCCAAACTTTCTGCCAATTCCTCGTCGGATGCATCCTGAATGCTCGTGCGCTGCTGTGGCCAAACTTTGCACACATATTTCCATTTGGGAACTTTTTTATCAATTTGAGCAAGTGCCCGCATCACTTCCCTACCGCCTTTCGAAGCAGCATCTCCACCAACGGTCAAAATCATCAATTCATCGGGAGCAACACCCAACGCTTCACGAACGGCAATCACTTTAGGGTCGGTTCTACTAACCGGTACGAAGGTATCCGTATCACAACCAACGGGTAAGACTACAATATTATCTCCACTAATTCCATCGCGCACATACATTTCTTTTACCCAATTGGATGTTACCAAAATGAGTGGAAGTTTATTAAGTACGTCCTGATAATTCGCAATATATCCATCGGATACCAACCAGGGAACAGCCAACGCTCCAAACTTCTGCGGATTGAGAATGATGTGCGGAGTGTATCCCCAATATCCGATCCCAACCACTACGTCGGGTTTATACCAACGATAATACCACTCCTTTTCCTGATCCGACTGCCAGTGTGCTGCATGAACATCAACGCCCAGTTCTAACAATCCTTTGTAAAGTAAATCACCTTGTGTAGCAAGTCCACCCGGGGTGGGTGGGTATTCAAATAAAATAAGTACTTTCATTATTATTAGTTTTAAATCAGTCTTTTACAGCAGATTCTTTTAAATTTGTTTTAGTCGATAAATTTATTTTCCAATCGTTTTTCTCAAAAGCACTTCCTCCGTTTCTGAAATAACTCGTTTTCAGTCTTCTGATAGATGGTCTTGAAAATATTTTTGGTTCAGAACTAAACTCACCCATTATCGTTTTTATAATTGCACCCAGACTGATATTGTAGATAAAGGCCGGCAACAAAAACAAACTTTTATACCATTTTCTGTGATTAAACACATGAGCTATACTTTTATAATATAGTTGTTTGAATACTTCAATACTGATTGGTTTAAATATCTTTAGTTCATTATCCGGAATGAAATAATGAAGTTTCTTTCTACTCTTTAGCCAGTGCATTTTTCCTGTATTTCGGCGAGAGTAGATATTCAAATTCCAAAAGTTTTTCTGGAACAAAAACGAATAGTTCTTTTTAGTCAGCAATTTGAAAATATTGGATTTGGAAACAGTTATCTTGTTTTCAAATGTACTCTTTGTTCTGAGACCATCTGTTGGTTCTTTAAACTGCCAAAAAGCTTCTGCCAATGGTGTTGTTTCGGCTTCCCAACTATTCTTGCCAAAAGCATATGTATCGGTAATGATGCTGTATTTCTGTTGCCAAATGGGTTCAGGTAACAGTTCGTATTGAGTAGCCGATTGAATTGCTTTCGGGAAATAAGCTGCATTTCCATCTTCGTAAGCAAATGTCCATATCTCTTTGGTAGAAATCTGCTTCGTTTCCCAAAGTTGAAAAACAGCTCTGTTTACTTCCTCATGACGCACATGTCGGGTATATTCACCCGAGGCGTTGTGAGTAAGAATTATGTCGTAATCAACAATCGGAAGCAACTGTAAAATAGCACTCTCAATTTCTTCGGGTTCAAGCAGATGTTGTTCCGGCCCATCGTCCAGGTCGCCCATTATTCCTTCAGCATGTAGTTGCTTCATGGCAATATAAAACTTTGGAGCACGATCAGCATCGCGCGAACGTGACATACAAACTACAAAGCAATCCCATTCAGGGTGACTTAGTATTGTTCCACCGGCCCACAATGTTTCATCGTCGGGGTGTGCCACAATGATGGCCACTGATTTTCTATTTTCCATTTTCATGCGTTCGTTTTTATTTTTTAATCATTTGTCGCATGGAACTCGCAATGAACATGGTCTTTGGATTAAACTCTTGTTTAAATGCTCGTTTCATCTTTGTATTTTTCTATTGTGAGCCTTGCCATAAGGTAGCTTACGGTCGACTCAGCGCCTTGATTCAGATTCACATGCGTTTCTTCCAGTCCATCATAACAGCCACCGGTACACGGATTATAAATAATCTGTTGCAAACGGTTATTGCCCAGAAACCAGTTGAAGGCTACTTCCATTTTTTGATGATAATTTTCGTCCATAAACACATCGTAGAACTTACTTAAGGTCATGATGGTGTAAGCCACATCAATGGGCTGCTCGCCAAAATGACCTGCCTCCTGCCCTTTCTGCAACCAACCTTTGTTTGAAATAACTTCAATTCCATTTTTATTGAAGATAAGGGTCAGCAAAAAATTAAACGACGTCCGGGCTACATCTTTGTAAATACTTTCGCCGGTCATTAACCACGCGTAGAGCATTGCTTCGGGCAGAATACTGTTGGCATAAGTCATGTATCCTTCGTACCATTCCCATATAATATTCGATTCGTTTTTGTACAGTTCAAGCAAACGGTTGGCAAATACATTTACCATGTCCAGGTGATCTGCTGCTTTTTTTCCTTTATGAAAATAGAATATTCCTTTCATGGCAAATGCCATTGCTCGTGGAGATTTCACCAATAGCATGCATGGCAAAGCATTTTCGAAAACGGATATTGCTTCTTTGATGATTGATTTTGGCAAGATATCCTTTAATGACACCACGTATCCCAATGACCAAAGGGCTCTTCCGTTTGAATCATCTAAATTGACTTCCTGATTTTGATCCGTGAAATTGCGATCCTTGTCAACATAATTCAGGAAATTACCATTCGGTTGTTGGCAGAATTTTATAAAATCGAGGTACTTCCTAATCTCATTTATCCGTTCTTTTTCGCCCGACAGCTTAAAGTCCATACAGGTTGCCACCAATGCCCGCGCATTATCGTCGAGCGTATAGCCCGATTTGATATCAGGTTGATTGATTTTCGAAAACTGAATGATACCTACATCCGTTGTCATTGCTTGTATATGATTCAGGTTAATGGCAGGTAGGTTATAGTGCAATTCTATTTTATTTCCAGTCATAAACTGGAATAATTTAGCATGCGCCACTGCCGAATTTTCCCAGGCGGTAGATACAATTTTCTGTAGCGTATTGGTAATAATACTTTTACGCAAAGGGTAATCGCCGAGCAATTTGATAGCTGCTTCGGCCAGTTGTTTCGAATTCCGGAAATCGAATATGATGCCGGTATCTTTTGTCAACACTTCCTTGGCATGAGGTATGGGTGTGGAAATAATAGGGCAACCGCAACTCATAGCATATGCAAAGGTGCCGCTCACTGCCTGATTGGGATCGTTGGTAGTGAAAAGATAAATATCAGTAAGTTGTAAATAGTCAAGCAATTCGGGTAATGCCAGGTATTTATTTATAAACTTCACATGTTCTTTTATACCCAGGTCTTTTACTTTCTGTTCCAAACTTTTCCGATATACTTCGCCATCGTTACTTACCACTTCGGGGTGTGTTTTTCCCATCACCAGAAACATTACTTCAGGGCATTTTTCTATTATGGCAGGCAAAGCATCCAATGTTGTTTCAACACTTTTCCCGGCACTAAGAAGTCCAAAGGTAGTAAGTACTTTTTTGCCCGTTAGTCCGTATTTCTCTTTTAGAAACTTTTCGCTTAAGTGAGGCACAAGGTGTGTTCCGTGAGCAATAATGGTTATCTTTTGACTGGGAATACCATAATCACTCATCAGTATTTCAGCCGAAGTCTTTGTCATTACAACAATAGACTTACATGCTGCTACTATATTCTTCACTTCCAGTTTTAATTGAGCATCAGGATCCGGAAGTACGGTGTGAAAAACCACTACTACCGGTTTTGTAAATCCGTACAGCATTTGTAAAAATGCATTTTCCTGACGTTTATAAAAACCAAATTCATGCTGAATTAAAACAAGCTGAATATGTTCGTCGTCATTCAACTTTTCAGTCAAATCGTGATAGGCTCCGATATGTGATGTATCCAGCGTATATTTTACTTCTGCGGGATAGACATAATTCATAGCTCCATCTTCCAATGCACACACATTGATGGACAGTGAATTGCTGAACTTATTGTTTAATGCGCTAATCAAATCCTGCGAATAGGTTGCTATACCGCACTCGCGGGGAGGATAAGATGTAATAAAAACGATCTCGGCCTGACTGTGGATATGATTCACCTTGACATGATGTCTGTTCTTGCGTATTGTATTTGGTGATAGAGATGTGCTGCTATGTGAGAATACAGCTTCCTGACTAATCAGCCTGTCCAGCATTCCCGGGAAATTTTCATTTTTCATTTTTTTTCGTTTTAGATGGTGATTTTGTTTTATGCAATTTGGTATTACCAACTGCTTTGATAATCTTAGGCTCACTGGTCGAATTCATCAATAACTCGTCGATCAACGCCTTTAATTTCAACGATGCACAGGCAATATACGAATCGGCTGCGCCATAATAGATAAATAGAGTATCGCCAAACAAAGCGGTTCCGGTAGGGAAGCAAACATTATTCACCTCACCGAATAATTCCCATTCATGTTCGGGTTTAAATAATACTTCCGGCAGTCGCGCCAGTTCTTTTGTCGGATCATTCAGATCCAGTAATGCAGCGCAGGCGGAATAGACAAATCCATTCTTCGTTTCTTCAACTCCGTGGTATATCAGCAACCAGCCGTGCTCTGTTTCAATAGGTGGACAACCACTTCCCATGTAACTCGATTCGTGATTGTAGACAGGATCCATTACAATATAATCCTGAAAATTCCGGAAATAATCTCTCCAGAAGTTTTCCGTCAAATCTTTAATATTATTGATGGACACAAGTTGAATTCCCGGCCTGATACGGTGTAGAAATACAAGCTTACCATTAATTCTTCGTGGAAAGAAAATCACATTTTTATCCCATAATACCATTTTTGTTTCCGCATCTGCTTCCTGATAATAGAACTTATGATTCTGACAGTAGTTCTCATTCACATTAGTCCCCAATTGAAGCAGTGACACAAATTCAGGATATGAAATAGAAGGAACGATGAGACCATGTTTCGTAAAATGGATCAAATCTTTCGATGTGGCCAAAGCGCCACGGGCATTTGTTCCATCATATCCGGTATACGACATGTAATAAGTATCTTCAATTTTCACAATCCGTGGATCTTCAACCCCATGAGATTCATAATCAAACTCCGGAACCATTAGCGGTTTAGTGCAACGCTCGGCAATGTTCAGTGGTCCATCCAACCGGCAATATCCGATGGTGGATTGATTCCATAGTTGAACTGCCCGGTAATAAATATGGACACTATCGCCATCACGAATAATAGCCGGATTCAAAACGCCTTCATTATCAAACTCCAAACCGGATTTAGTGAGCACTATTCCTTCTTTTTTTACATCAATCATCAGTGAGTATATTAAAAGTGAATATCAATTTATTTTATGCCTGCAATAGCGAGCAATCGCTATTTTTATCTTTTTATTTATCCGGCAATCCTGCCAAAGCAGGTTGTTTGGGTTCCTGATTTTCACTCATCTTTCCGGGCTTTGGCTTCTTAGGTCTTCTCAAAGGTGGCATAGCGTCACCTAACAAAAAGCCCCAGGGTTTTAATGATTCAATATGGTCGAAAATAAGTTTGATAATGGCCAGCAGCGGAATGGAAAGAAACATACCCGGGACTCCCCACAGCATGTTGCCTACAAGCACCACAATGATCGAGAAAAGAGCATTTATCTTCACTTTCGAAGCCACTATCTTGGGCACAACATAATTGTTATCGAAAAGCTGAATTACATAATATGAAATCAGAATGTACACTGCCGACCAGGGAGATTCTTTAGTAGCTAACGCTACCATCATGGGTAATGCTACCGCCACTATCCCGCCGATATAAGGAATCATGTTCAGAAATGCAGCAATAATGCCGAGCAATATGGCATAGTCAATTCCGAGAATAAGCAACGCACTTGCATCTAGAGTGGCAATGATGGCAGCCTCAATAATTAATCCTACCAGATAGCGTTGCACCACCGTTTTGGTTTGCGAAACGATTTCCGTTACCTCCGTTTGATGATTGTCGGCAAATAGTCTGCGTATAAATTCAAGTAATAAAGGTTGGTAATACAGTATTACAAAAATATAAACCGGGATAATGAATAGTACAGCCACTGCACCACCTACCGACATCAGAGTTTGACCTACAGCCGCACCATTGAAGTTAAGTAGTTCGCCCTGCGTCTTATTGATCCACTCGTGTATATGTTGTGGTTTGACATCGAAATAAATGGCGGCCTGACTAATGGTGTTGTTGAGCAACAACGTGAACTTTTCGACAAATGTGGGCCATGAATCGGCAAACAAACTTGCTTGCGAAACAACGAAAGCTCCACAAGCAAAGATGATGATAATGGTGAGTAAGAGGGTCATGGCTATGGCCAATATCCTGTTCACTTTCAGTCGCACAAACAGACTGACCACCGGACTCAGTAAGATGGCAATGATAAAGGCAAAAATGAGTGGAATAATGATGCTTTGCGCCACGTACAGTATGGCTATTAAAGCACATAAGCCTATAAAAAATAGGCTTGCTTTAATGTAGAATGGCAGTGTGTAGTCTTTATTAGTCATGGCTAAACAATGTTTTCTTTCTTCTTGTGGAAAATCAGTTCCATTAGAAAGTTTCCAACAGACTTAAACATTTCGGGATGTTGAGCCACAATATTGGTAACCCCGAACTGCACAACCGATCCGATCAGTTTTTTAAATATGCTGTTCGATCCGCCTACCGCTACCAGTTTCGATATGTATCCGGTGGCAAGACCCATAGCTGAACCGATAATGTTATCGATCAGATAAGGTGATGTAGCAATTTCATTCAATGCATTTTTTAAAAGGTTTACGGGCGTAAAACCATCAACAGTAACTAAGAACTGTTCTTTCAGAATTTCTCCCTGAATGTCGTGTTGTAATTCCATTTGCAGAATCGCAATTTTAAGTTCAGCTGAGGAGTTTATTGTTTTCATGTTGTATATTTTTGTCTATGGTCTAAGGTCAAAAGTCTATGGTTTTTGTCCTTCGTCTTGTTCTTTTGTCTGCCGACTACCGACTACTTCCTTGGTTCCTCTTCCTGAATCTTTAGATCATAACTTCTGATAAGGAAATCGTAGAATATCCGCTTCAACCATTTACGCATAAAAAGATGCATTATCAAAGCGACAAATGCATCAGCTCCGGCCAACACGAAGAATCCAAAATAGATGCGACCTAATAATTCGCCCAGCCACAATGCCAGTCCGAGATTAAGAAAAAGCAGGAAAGACACTATGATAAAAGCCACAATGGTGTGTGGGAAAAATGAAGACAACTTATCCGATGTTTTATCGAGTACTTTAAGTTTTACAAGTTCAAAACTTGTTTTTCCATATGCCGCGGTATTTTCGAGCAATGTTTCTATATTGGTGGCATTATCTTCCATAAGTCTTATTGTTGGCAAGCATTTTTTTTGAATAAAAATAGTTGAGAAACGATTGAAAGAAAACAAAGTCTGTTCAGGGAATCCAACGGCAAAATCATCTCGCCTGAAAACTTAAACCCGGAGCAGACTTTATTTTAGTTCCATAGGAACTATTTCATTTTTGAAGCTTTCACTTCTTTTTCTACATCTTCGACACTGTTCATTGCATCTTCGGCGAAATCAACCACTTCATCTTTTACTTTGTCGAATTTTTGAGTGATATTGTCGATAAAATCATTGAATTTATCTTTCAAGTCATCTACTTGTCTTTCGCCTTTGCGTACAATTGTTCTGCGGGTAACTGTACCTTTTGCAGGTGCAAACAAAACTCCTAACAATGCACCGGTGGCTGCGCCGGCCAATACGCCTAATACTACTTTTCCTGTACTCATAATGTTGTTGTATTTAAATTAAATTTCTATTCGTTTTGAATTATACAAATGTAGGGCTGAAACGACTCCGAAAAGTTACAATATTCTTTCTATGAGTTATATAATTCACACATCAGCAGAATAAACTCAGGGAATAAAAAAAAGAAAACCCTTTCTATATCATCACTAGGTGATATAGAAAGGGCAAACCTCACTGTAAACAAAACAACGGTTTATAATCTGAAACCTACTGTGGCTTGCGCCCACACATTTTTGTAACGTGGAGTGGTTGAAGTTCCATCCCCATTGTTGTCGAATAAATCCCAACCAACACGGGCACCTACAACGATGCTATTAAAATTAATATCCAATCCCGTAACCAAACACAAGGTGTTTTTACGGAGATTATCGTTATTAAAATCGTCAATGGTTGTAATATTAGTAATCGGACTTGAGAACACATCTTTTTGTTTCATTAAAAATGAATACTGTGGACCTACAAGGATAGTCACCATTTCACTTGGTTTCACGGCAAGGAAAATCGGCACATCAATATAACTGGTGGTACGGGTTAAACTTACATCGTTACCCAACACACTGCTGGTGGCTTTAAATCCTTTTTGTGAGAAAAGTACTTCCGGCTGAATTCCGAAATATGTACCAATGGGAATACTTACAAAAGCACCGGCAGCAAAACCAATTTTACCATCTGCAGTGTACTCCTTATTTTTGGAGTCGTACATGTTTGAATAATTGGCCCCCGCTTTTAACCCGAAGTGAAGTTGATCGCTCGAAGATTGAGCATACATGCTGCTTCCGCCCATGACAGAAACAAGTAAGGCAAACATAATTTTTTTCATCTGATTTGTTTTTTTTAGTTTATAATTAATAAGATAAAGTGTACTATTTAAAATTTGATACGCGATATTTCAACACCTGTTGGGTACGATATATCCGCTTGATCTTCGGCAGTGATAAAAACCTCCGTAAATTTAAACGGAACCAAGGTTTTCATTTCGGCTTTTTTTGCATTTTCAGAATTTAATTGTCCGATATTACGGACTTTGCTTGACTCCAATATAACCCACACTACATACATTTTCTTATGTGGAGTTAACCTTTCGGCTGCCGCCAGGTTCTTTGCTGTAATTGTAATTTTTGTATTTCCATTGCTATCCAGTTGTCTGCGCATCTCGATATTGGCAGCCGGGTTTACAGCAGAAACCGGAAATTTCGAAATGCTACCACATGCTGACAGTGCTAAGATAAGTACCAGATATATTCCTGTTTTTATATTTTTCATTTGATGTTGTGTTTTAATTTATTTTTTACTTTCAATTGTCAGGTCTTTAAAATCATCGTACAAATCGTCCATATCTTCATTGTACTCCACTTTGAACGAGTCCCACTGTTCCTGACTTTCATCGTTATAGCTATCGAGCCGAATCACTAAATCATTATTTCTTAGTTCGAGCTCCGCTATTTTCTCATCATCCCTGATCTTTGCTTTCTCTTCTTCATCGATTATTTCGGTTTTAAACAACACGATCTCTTTTTTATTTTGTCGTATTTGTTTTTCCGATTGCTTTTTGAATTGGTCGACAGAATCTTTAAATGTCAGTTTTTCATCCTGGTCAATATAAATCACTGTGTCGGGCATTTCTTCGCCCTTCGCTTTTTCTCTTTTAGTTGTCGACGATTGGCAAGCTGTCAATATCATTCCTGTCACCACCATTATGATGATCAGGTAATACATCATTCGTTTCATTTTGATCTGTATCTTTCATCCTTTCACAATACAAAGGTCGTACTATTTAGTGGCTCAAAACTTACACAATCCACCAAATAACTTGCAACATTCACATGTTTGAGTAATTAGAGCGACTGCCTGACAAAACAAAAACACCCGGCGAAAATCGTTGTCAGACAATAGTCGGTGGGTGTTTTCAAAAAAATAGTTACGATTAAATAGTTGGTAATCCAACCTTTAATTTTTCGATACGTTTAGCAGCTTTTTCAGCTCGTTTCTCTTTCAAGTTCTTTTCGGGCGAAGTTTTGTCCGAATGAGCTTTTCCTTCTTTTTCTTTCGACATAATATTAATTATTGATGGTCAATTAGTGAATAGCTATACCGATGGTCGAAACCCCGGTGGATAAATCTAAGAATGCTCCGATATGATTGTTGAAGTGGTATTCTGTACCAATATGAAGATCTAAGAACAACGGACTGGCATCGTGATAATACGTTCTGTCACCGTTGTAGTTAGCATCCCAGGTAGTAGTTCTGAGGGCAAAGCCCAATGAGCCTGCACCGTAGAAATCCCAGTTGCGACCGGCATTAAACAACTTATCAAAATAGTAGGTTCCTTTTACTCCCAATGGAATAACTGTTTCGCGATAATTAGCGTCGCTGTACGAATACAGGGTGGCAAAAGGTGCCAGGGTGAAGCTTTGCGCTACGTCAAATTCATAATTGGCACTAAATACGGGCAAGGTATGACCAATGTATCCGTAGTAGCCTGAATATCCACCAATTCCTAATCCTAAATTCAAGGTATGACCATATCCTTCGGAATAGGTATGATGACGGGTTTGTGCTGATAGAGCTGAGACTGAAAGTACTAATGCCAATGATATGGCTACTATTGTTTTTGTTTTCATATTGCTATTTATTTATTCTTATTATTAATGTTCAAATTAGTTTCTTCCATGTTTATCGTTATGACCACGATTCCCTTTTTCATTTCTCTTGTTATCGTTTTTGTTGCCATGATTGTTATCATTTCTCGACGAGTTGTTTTCAAAATGACCGTTATTGCCTCTTCCCGGACGAACACCTATATTGTGTTGTTCATGTCCACGATATCCTCTGGCATATTTCATTTTATGACTTCTGAAATAAGAATACGGACGGTTGCCACGATAGTCGGTCATTACCACTTTGTAGCCATTGTACAAATCGTAGTTTCTATATCTGGCCGGTAAGCTGGTTCTATGTACCCATGTTCTACCATTGAAATAAATAAATCGGGATGCTTGTACATCGTAATAAGATTCTACATCGGGAAGATAATAATATCTTGCTTCGGAATGACCTGAAGGGCCCCACTGAGGGGGAGTTCCAAGATGGACGTTTATTGATACCTGACCTTGCGCTGAACCGGCAAGTAACAAGAATAATCCAAATGCGAATAATTTAAATGTTTTCATTTTGATTGTTTTATGTATGAATTAATTTTCACTGCACAAAGGTGAGGCTTTATCCGCCCGAAAGCGTTACACAATTTTTGTGAATAGTTGTAAGATTCACACATTAATTATGAAAACGTAACACAACAAGACAAGGTTAAGTAATCAGCAATAGATAGTTAGAGATCGTATTCATCTGCGATAAAGAGTTACAGGGTTTCAGAAATACACTAGCTATGTAATTAGTCCCGAAATAAAAGGAGTATTTATATTATATGGGCACCAAAGAATAAAACAATTTATTCAGGGATCAAAAATAATTTAGTAAAATAACATTCAGTTAAAAAGTATTACGTAACTTTGAGGCTGAAAAAAGAACAAATCATTTTCATACTCAGGATATGAAAGGCTGGATGTATATATTACTTTGCACTAATGGTCAATATTATACCGGCAGCACAAATGATCTTGAAAGAAGATTGGCACAGCACCAAATGGGTGAAGGTGCAAACTTCACCAGGAAACATTTACCTGTAAAGTTGGTCTATTTTGAAGAGTTTCAACTGGTAAGTGATGCTTTCTACAGAGAGAAACAAGTGCAAGGCTGGAGCAGAGCAAAAAAGGAAGCGCTGATAAATGGAGATAAGAATAAATTGCATGAGTTGGCTGAGTGCAAGAATGGGTCTTCTTCTCGACTTCGCTCGAAGAACGATTGAACACTAAACATGGGCAAATACCCTTCGACTACGCTCAGGGCGCGGGTATTGCGATGGTTGAGCGTAGTCGAAACCATATATTTAAGAGAGCAAGATTGCTCCCTGAGCGTAGTCGAAGGGAGCTAAAAACTAAACAGAAAAGTAAGAGTCAAATAAGAATTTGTAACCTACCAAGATAAATCAATTCATTCCTAAAAAGAATGGAAACTAAAAAGAATGAAAGATATGAAATACGGAAAAACAATTAAAATTTTCCTGATTGATGGAGATTCAAATGGTCGGATGAGCTGTGAGCTATCCAATTGGTCGGGGAAAGCCTATAAAATTCCACGCATCAAGATAAAAGATTGTGCAGATCGGGATGATCTTACAAAAACAGGCGTGTATCTGTTGTTTGGAAAAGACGAAGAAGGAAAGGACCTAGTTTATATTGGTGAAGCAGAATCTATCTTGAAACGACTAAATCAACATCTTACCCAAAAGGACTTTTGGAATGAATCTATTGTATTTCTGAGTAAAGACAACAACTTGAATAAAGCACATATTAAATACTTAGAAAACCGACTTCACGACATTGCCAAGTCAGCAAATCGCTATAAGGTTGAAAATTCAGTAACGCCTACCCAATCGTCGATATCAGAATCAGATACTGCGGAGATGGATGAGTTTATCGAACATCTGAAATTGCTTGTTAGCACTCTGGGGCATAAAGTTTTTGAAGAGAAACGCGAAGTTAAACAAAAAAAAGACCAAAATATTTTTTATATCAAGGCAGCAAGGGGAGCCGATGCACAAGGTGAACGGACTTCAGATGGTTTTGTGGTTTACAAAGGTTCAATTGCTTCCGATTCTACAACAAGTTCTATGGCAAATTCATCGTTGAGATTAAAAGAATCACTTATTGATAATGGAGATTTACAACTTGTGAATGGTAATTACATATTTACCGAAGATTATATATTCAGTAGCCCAACCACCGCAGCAGTTATAGTCATGGGGCGAAATGCCAATGGACTTGTTGAATGGAAACTTACAGATGGAAAAACATTAAAAGAATATGAAGCTATGTAAAATGAACTTTCACTTACTCCATTATATAAACCACAGCCCAAGAAAATCATCTGAACTCACAGTTCAGAAATAAAAAAACAGCACATTCGTAAAATCAAAAAAGCGATGTACAAAAAGCTCATTATCTACTATTTTTCGGGAACCGGTAATTCGCAAAAAGTAGCATTCTGGTTATCACAGGTAGCTAAAGAGATGAATATCGAAACGGAATTCATCAACATAGCTCATGTGGACAGCCTTCACCATGAAGTACCTCCTCCGGACGCTTTAGTAGCCTTTATTTCTCCTGTGCATGGGTTCAACTATCCGCCCGTTATGTTGCAGTTTATCCGCCGTTTCCCCAAGGGACAAAACAATGTTCTACTGTTGAATACCCGCGCCGGAATGCTTATCGGAAAGTGGATAACACCGGGACTTTCGGGTATTACCTTCTATCTTTCGGGACTTTTTCTTCGGTTGAAAGGCTACAGCATAAAGGCTATGTACCCTGTGGATTTGCCATCGAACTGGATGTCGATACATCCGGGTTTGAACGCGCGAACGGTGGACTATATTCACGCACGAAACAAAGAACGGGTAAGCGCTTTTGCCCGCAAGACACTTGCCGGCGGGAGCAACTTCAAAGCATTGTTCGAGATAATTCAGGATGTTCTTGTATCGCCGGTTTCGTTGGGATATTATTTTATCGGGAGGTTTCTGTTTGCCAAAACGTTTTATGCTTCCGCCGATTGCGACAACTGCGATGTCTGCATAAAGGGCTGTCCTGTGAAAGCGATTATTAAAGTGGACGGCCGCCCCTTCTGGACGTTCCGCTGCGAGAGTTGCATGCGCTGCATGAGTAATTGTCCTAAAAAAGCCATCGAAACGGCTCATGGATCGATAATAGCGTATTCAATACTCTTCTCCTCGGTGATAATGGTATTGTTCTATACCCTTTTCTCACGTTGGTTTTTTCCGATTGAGAATGGATTTGTTCGTTGGGTTATCGAATCGCTGTTGTTCATTGCATTGCTGGGTGTTTGGTATAGAATCACCCATTATTTATTGCGGTTCAACTGGTTTGAACGCTTGACGGTTTACACATCGCTTACCAGGTACAAATTTTGGGGACCAAGATACAAAGCACCGAAAGATAAATAAGCTTTATCCAGAGTGCAATTTTAAGTCGCGCCCTGAATAAGGCAAAAAAGAAGATGCCGGCAATAAACGTCAATCGTTACTACTTAAGCTGAGCCGGAGTTTACTTAGACTTCAACAGTTTAGTAGCCAAGGGATGAAGAATTGAAAATTAGGAGCATCGGTATGTCCTCCATCATGTTGTCGCCATGCTAATTCACCCTCCAACAAGCCGGTAAGTACGGGTGGCATAGTTTCTTTCATATAGTCATTGGAAACACCGATATCTTTTACACCCAACAGTTTAAAGACCGAACCTGCCGCCACCGTGGCTTTATAACTTCCATTCTGATCCAACCAACGGGCATCACCTTTAGCCGGTATACCATAACTTATAAACGTAAGACGAGGAGCACATAGTGCTATCAGTTCATGTGAATCGACGGTAAAATCGCAGCCTGTTTTACTTCCAAAATTAGATTCAGCCGCAGCATATTTCAAATATTTACCGGCCATCCAGTGATACTCACCACTACTGGACAGACTTTCCACCGCTTCACCAAATACTCTGCGTTGCAATGTGGCACCACCTTTGCCCGACGAACCGATTAACCCTACCGCAAAGCGGGGTTCGAATGCCAGTGTGACCAAGGCTGCCTTTCCATAACGTGAAACGCCTTCTATTCCTACTTTTTTGGCATCCACCAATGTATCTGTTTCAAGATAGTCGAGTGCACGTGCGGCACCCCACGACCAGGCTCTTAATGCACCCCAATCGTCGGGGTTGCGGGGTTGACCTTTATTTACCAACCCGATAATACCTTTTGTAAGTCCTGCTCCGTTGTCGGCCTGAATACTGCTCGGATCAATGGTTACATACCCCCACCCTGCTGCCAACAGTTGTTCGGTTGGTGCAGAATTGCCATCGGCTGGAGGGGCAAACCAATTAGGACCCGCCAACCGCGTAATGGGTGAATAAGCAGGGTATCTCTCAAAGATTGCCTGCATCTCGGGGTTGTTCTTTATCATCATTTCTTTAAACGACGTATTGATTTTCTCCATATCATCCGGAGATGGTTGAGCCGGCGAAGGCAACTGCGGATAACCAAACATAATCAGAACCGGAACCGGCCCTTTTACATTCACAGGAAGCACCACTACCATATTGATATTTACATCAATCAATGGATATTCGCTGTTATCGACATGTCCTATCATCTGTCGGGCAATGACAGGCGTGCGACCCACAAATTCTCTATCGGTAATTTTGGCTGTCCAGCTAACTTTGGGAGTTTTGTCGGGTATGCGTCCATACATTTCCTGTTCAAAGCCTTTCAGCAATTCGGGTCTGCGTAGTTTCCACCACATATCGGGCAAAGTTACTTTTTTTCCGTTGTTGAGGGTAAGCACGTCGGGCAGTTGCGGACAAGGGTTTGCCAACGACTCGTCGTAGTTAGCATGATTGGGTGCGTTTTCGTCGCCGCTAGGACCCGGTCGTAAGCTTTTTATGCCCAACTGCTTCATCATGTTTTCATGATCTTGTTGAGCTGTAAATACAACCGGCTTTGGGTACTTACCGTTGTCTGGTTTTTCACTTTGAGCGAAAGCTGAGTTTGCTAATATCAGCATCAATACGAAAAAGGTGACTTGCTTCATGATGATTGGATATTAAGGAGTTGTGATTATTCTATAGTTGTGAATCTTTAAACAGACAGCCTCTTATTCAAACAATTTTAGATCCACGGCTTCGCCCATCAGTACGTATCCTGCTTCGTTAGGGTGCAGGAAATCACCGGTATGTGCAGTTGGCAAGATAGTAAGCGTATCGTTAGGGTCGCTCATTGCTTTGTCAAAGTCGATAACGGCATCGAAACTGCCACTGGTGCGAATCCAGTCATTGACGGTATTTCGGGCGGTCTGACGATATTCGGCATCATAGAATGATTTTTTGAAAGGCATAACGGTTGCTCCATATACTTTGATACCCTGAGCATGTGCATCAACAATCATCTGTTTGTAAGCCGCAATCAGATCCTGAGCTATCTTATCGGCAGTAGCCTGGTCGGGTATCTGACCAATATCATTGATGCCTTCGGCAATGATAAACCAACGAATACCTTGTTGTTTAAGAATGTCTCTGCTGAAGCGGCTAACACCTGAAGGTCCCAGGCAATTTTTAAGAACGCAGTTACCTCCAATGCCCAGATTAAGAACACCGACTTGTTGTGTGCCTGCATTTTTTAGAAGACGTTCGGACAAGATATCCGGCCAGCGGTTTTGCTTGTTGGTGCCCGAACCACGTCCGTCAGTAATGGAGTTCCCTAAAATAGCCACGGCGCCAGCTGATTTCGGTGCTTTCACCTCAATACCATTGATGATATACCAATGATCGGTTGGAACAGAACCGGTAAAATCGTTGACCAAATTGCTGTTGCCAGCCAACAGATATGAAGTAGTACGAGAGCCGGGATGACCGGTTATGTTCGGACAGGTTTCAGAAAAGTAAATAGTAATGGCCAGGTCCATTCTTGATTTTAAATCGAACGAAATGGGATCGGAAGTAATCATAGCACCCGAGTTCATGGTCACTTCCGTTTTTCCACCAAACTTCAATTCTTTACTGCTTGCTGCATCTATCGTGTTGCCACCTGTTGAGACCGCAATTTTCACGGCTTTTAGTGTAACTCCACTCGTACTGAATGCATTTGAAAATCGTATGCGGAGACTATCGCTCCCTATTGAAACGCGGACAATTTGTCGCAATGAGTTGTTGGTCAAACCCGGTGCAGGAGGAACATTGCCGGGTTCTACGAGTTGCGGTGCAGTGCTCCATGTACCTATCCATTTTTTTGCAGAAAGAGAATTTCTATGCAGCGTAGAGCATGAACTCAGCAATACAGCTAATATACATATCGCTGAAAAGAAAGATCGGTTTTTTTTGAAAATAATAAGTGTGTTAGTCATAGTTGATTGTATTGATATATTTTAAATTCCTTGAACTGAAAACCATTAATGGCGCATTTTTATTACAACCCTGCCGCAAGCAAGTTCTTACACGAGGAGAGTGAGCAGTGGTATTTTGAGTTTGAAAATTTACAAATAGTATATATGTAAGTCGAATTTATTATTGATTTATTTCTTAATTTTGACCTCTCCCTAAATCCCTCTCCCAAGGAGAGGGACTTTGCTGAGTGAAAGTTAATAGCTGTATCTCTAAATATGAGATGCTGTGTCCCCTTTCTCCTTTGGAGAAAGGGTTAGGGATAGAGGTCTAAATAAGCAAAGATGATTCATAGATGCAAATTTGATAAATGTATCAATAATAATTCTCAATTATTTACTTCCCCATTTATTGATTTATTTCTAACTGTTTTTAGTTGCTGTTCTACATTCATTGGTTAGATGAAAATAACTTTTTTGCCTCCTTTGATATAAACAACACCTTTCTTCGGTTGGTAAATGCGTCGACCCCAACTATCAAAGATAAGATTATTATTAGTATCAACTCCTTCATCTGCTTTTATATCTTCAATGTCTGTCACCGTGAATTTCAACGGAAGCGATGAACCGGAGACTGTAACGGCGGGAGTGAGATAAGCACTAAATGGAATGATAGTTGGCTCGGCACCGCTGCTCACCGGATAGAATCCCCCTACCCCATCGACTATCTTGAAATAATAACTGCCGGCAGGTGCTTTTACTGAGATATAAACTCCATTCATATCATTCACTTTAAGTGCCAACGGTGTTGAAACAGCACCGGTGCCTTCAAATTTGAAAGTTCCGGTACCCTGAATCAATACCGGGGTGTTTGCAGGAATCTTATTATTTGAAACAGAAGTACAGGTTACATTTGTAGCAGAAGTTAACATGGTATAGGCTTTAGCATCCGCAGGGACATTGGCCTCAAAAGGTAGTGTCATAATACCATAGCCATTGAAGGTACGGGTGTAGGACGCCGCTGTTGCGGTAAAGTTAACCGGCGCGCAGAAGTTGCCTCCTCCCTCCGTCAGGACCAATTTACTACAGGTGGCTCCTGCAACCACGTTGTTTGTGTTGTTCGTTACCCCGTTGGCTACATAAAAGATACAGTTTTTACTTGCAGCTGATGTGTTCCAGTCCAAATCGGCAGTGATGGCCGAAGTGCCTGTAAAATCGAGCGAAGTATACAAGGGATCGTCCATGCAATTGAGAAAATCACTGTCGCCATTACTATAAGCACCAGTGAATTTATACATCTTTTCAGTACCCACTCTGAAGTATACATCCCCCAAATTAATCGTCAGGATAGAACTGTAGTTTCCATTGCTGATGCCAAGAATTCCTATACATCCATCGGTCAGCACAGTAGAAGATATGTCGAGTATCCAATCGAAATTGCTGTTTTGGGTGAAGGTAACTGTTCCGTAATTATGAGTACTAACAGACCCGCTACTGTTGATATAATACAATGTAGTAGCGGAGGAAGTAAAACTTCCGGCAGATTTCATACTATCCACATGGAATACCAGTTGGTTGTATCGGGCATTTAATTTCAGATAGCCATTCGTAGCAGTGGTATTGGCACTAATGAGATTATTGCTGTGATCGAAAGTGACTTTAGCACCGCTCAATGCAGAGGAATTACCAAAGGCAGTATTCGTTAGCGTTTGATCTTCAATCTTATTATAATGAACTGCTTTACCTGTCATCTGTGATACGGGACGCACACTACTTTTGGTAAAAAAAAGCGTTGTGAAACTTGAAGGGCTTACGGTTATCTTTGGCCGGCATGTTTCTGCCCCTAAAGTAATGGCGGAGCTGAGCATATTTGACGATTCGGTGGTGACGATACTTTTTCCCATTGTAGAATAGAACGGCAAATCGACAGTCAGGGTATACGTATCAGCCGAAGGATTTATCACCATGACAATCACGCTATCACCCGTAACGGAAAGATAGGAAGAACCTCCCAAGATACCGGAATCATCGTTCCATGTATTTTGAATACGTGTAGTACCGGTGGTATATTTTGCATAGTGCGAAAGGATATACCCCCGTTTTGTAAGCATGCCGGTGGTAGAGCCATACGTTCCATCGCCCATCAATCCGTAGAAACGTTTTGATGCATAGTGGATCCACGCATTTATATTGGACAACATGGCGGTATTTAGTTTATTGGCAAAGCTGAATGCATCTTTCGTCCAATTGAAATCACGGCTGACCGGTACGGTAGGTGTCGATTCATCTGCGTTCCAGTTAATCAGAAATTCGGTCATCCAAACATCGTGACCTTTTGCCTGAACATTTTTATAATTAGTTTGTATGCCACCATATTGGTGACCGCTAAAAATCCCAAATTTGGCAGACACGTTGTCATCAGTAAAAGCGTTGGCGTAATCATCTGTAAGGCCAACACTCTCGGGGGCTATGATTTTACAGTTGATAAGTGAACCATAATTTTTTACAAAGGTCGCTATCTGAAGGGGAGTCCAAATGCAGCCGGCATAGGTGGACTTCATATCTGGTTCATTTTGGATAGAAATAGCCTCCAACTTAACGCCGTTGTCACTCAGATAAGTCACGTAATCGTTCAGGTAGTTGGCATAATCGGCATAATTTGCTTCTTTCAGGGAATTGTTCTGAACTACACCGTTGGCATCTGTATATATTGCATTTATGGTATTATATGTCTTCCATTCAGCAGGCATAGACCAGGGACTGGCAAAGATTTTAATACCGAGTGATTGGGCAAGTTGCGCTGTTGCTAAAGACTGAGGCCACCCACTTTTTCCAATAGGGAGGTACAACCGCATAATATTATAGCCTGCTTCACTGTTTTTCCCCCATAGCTTTTTGATTTCATCGGTTGTCATCCAGTCATAAGCAAATGTTCCGCTATTGACAAAGCCTCCGAATCCTGTGATTTTCTGATAGGTAACAGCACTGTTTATTTTGATGGAAGCTGTTTTTTGAGCTAGTACGAGTCCCTGAAACAAAATGCAGGCACAAAATAAAAGTGCGGTTTTATAGCTGTGTTTTTTCATATTTCTACTTTGATAGTTGATCTTATAGATCAGTCAACTATTGGCTTTTAATCTATTTCTTTGTCGATGAATAGGACTTAGAATGTGTGAATTTATGTTTCACAGTTTTAGAAATTTGCTTCGTTGTTACATTTGGTTTCCAAAAGTTACCGGTCAGTGTGGTTAAGTACAATGCTCTGGTACTCATGATAAACCAATTGGAATCGCCCAGTTTAGGACTCAGCATTTCAGTTCCGAACGCATCAGCAATGTCCTGGCTGTTACACATGGCCGATACAGCCAGTCCACCGACAAAAGCACTATTATGATGACCATCACTATGGTCGGTACCATCGAGGTTATAGCCATCTTTAATATTTGCAGGTCCTACTTTGTTTGCCCAACCGGATATTTTAGTACACCATTCTTTTGATTGGGTATTTCCATTCCATAAATAATCTAGAGCTAAACGCCAGGGGGCCCGGCAAGCATCATAACGGAAATAGGCAACACGGTTGGAGTTTCCTCCGGGAGTTCCGCTTACCGACTGCCAATCGGGTACCAAGCCGGTTTCAGGATGAGCCGCGGCATTTAAAATGGTATAGGTATCATCTGCCAGTTTATTCCAGTCGTTGTCATTGCTTACTTTTGCAAAAACACGGAAGAAAGCTGGTGTATAATACTGAATATCGGTCAAGTCGCAGCCACCCCACATAGGACCTTCTTTGGACTCTTTTGAATACCCCGGCGCCAGTGCCAAGAGGTTTCCACACTTGGTTACCACGTTTTTTTTGATGATATTGATTATCGTTTTTGATTCTGTCAGATAATTCCCGCCCCATTGATTGTGGGCTACAATTAATGCAAAGGCAACATCAATATCGCCATCGCTGGCACTTCCCGGATCATTGATGCCATCACAACTCACATTCCACGCCATCATATTATTGGCATTGACTGTACGCTTCGATTTGTAAAACGCATACAATCCATCAAATGTAGCCTTGTCGGCAAAATAGGCCGATAACATTGTTCCAAATCCAATGGCTTCTACACGGGTTTCATCCTGACGTTCGCCTGTTACGCGGTAGCCATTGCTGCACTTTACAAGGAATAGCTCTTTCCATTTATTATAGTTACTTAGCGCATCTTTGTCGGTGATTGTTTTTGGTTTGAAGCCAAATTTATAATTCTCGTTTTGAGGAAATGGTCTTGTTGATTGTCCAAATCCGGCTTCAAAAATGAGTGCGAATAGGATTATTGTAAAATAAATTCGTTTTTTCATACTACTTACTGTTCGTTTGTTTTGATATTTCAGGTTTATTTTTTTATTTATCGTCGTTATTATTTTACATCCCCTGCAGGGTGAATAAGACTATTGTAACTTTCAGGAGCACCTAAATAACTGGGCTTCAATCCGCCCATATTTATCAAAATCTTTTCCACCATCACTCCAGGATCAACCATCCAAACCTTCAGGGTATGATAGCCGGCTGTTGGTATGTTGAGTTTAGTTTGACACTTCCGCGCCTGATTCACTACCGATTGTACCCAATCTCCATTAGAGAATTCTATTTTGTATTTATCAGGCACATTGGTAATGTACTGAGGTGCTTGATCATCTAAAGATACCGCAATCTTAATATCCCGATTGGGCATATAATTTAAAAGAGGCGATGTTACCAACGTGATTTGAGCTGTATCCTTTGAAAATAGGTACACAAGATATTCCAAACATGAAGCATCTTTTCCGATGGTTGCAGCCGGAGCATTGGCCGGCGCTGTGGCTCTCATTCCGGATAAGGTAAGTCCGTAATCTTCCACTTTCAACCATTTTCGGTCACCTTGGCTAATATTTTTTGAAAAATGTTCGGCCTCAATGGAGACATACCCTCCGCTTTCGACAAAACCGTTCAGATTTTCCCGGGTTAGTTCCGCAGGCTTAAACGCTTTTACGGATACAGATACTTCTTTGCCCGCGCCACCGATTGTAATTGTACCTTCGGCCTTGCCTTTTGGTAGTTGAGTTACATCTAAATTCACCAGAATACGTTTGTCATTATTCTTTATTGTCCCTTTGTTCTCGCTGAACGTGAGCCACGGAACATTGGTGCTTATGCTGTATTCAAAAGCTACTTTTCCTCTGTTGAAAATGTCTATAAAATGTTGACGACCACTGAAAATATCAAACTCTGGCAATAGTGCTTTCTCTGTTGAACCCGGCCAACTCGCTTCAGTTCCCTCCACCGTAACGCCCAGCAGAGCGGAGTCGGGAACTTGTATTTCCTTTAGTTTAATGGCGGCAAGACTATTCTTCTTTGGTGGCATCCAACTGGTATAACCAAGGTGAGTCTGATCCATAAAGTGATTCCATCTTCCGTTAGCATACTGCTTGTTGTAATAATTCATCAGGGTTGTATCCGCTTGAAACAAAGTTCTTGTTTGTGCAGCCATATCGTTGGCACTCGCTCGTTTTTGTTTTGCATATAAGCTGTTTTTAGCAGCTGTTACGTACAACTCATTGACCATAGCGCAGGCTTTTGTTGGGAACAAAACAATCTGATAAAAAGCATCCCGTTTTTCCTTAGGCAATTTTGTGTAAATGGCTTCGGCTTGAGCAGTAATGCTATTGTATTCATCTACCACATTTTCGGCCTCACGATAATTAATCAAGCTGTACGTCTGAGACGATAAAGATTCGGGTTTACGTCGACCATTGAATTTCGTGTATTTCGAAATAATAT
This sequence comes from uncultured Paludibacter sp., assembly GCA_963664445.2. Classification (GTDB taxonomy): domain Bacteria; phylum Bacteroidota; class Bacteroidia; order Bacteroidales; family Paludibacteraceae; genus Paludibacter. The sequence goes on along the minus strand of CAXXUM010000005.1, from coordinate 348,844 downwards.
CGGCAATCTCATTGGCATACGTTGGACCAAATTCCCGAGTAACCCATAAACGGGTGTATTCATTGATATTTGAATTTGTCCATTGATCGGTACCCCAGGCAAGGTTCATAAAGTACTCCGTCGGCAATTCGTAACCTTTGAAGTGCCCCACGTTTACAATCCATATTCTGTCGGCTCCGTATTGTTTGGCCAGTGACATTTGATCCCATATTTTAGCGATCGGATTGGTGTTGATCCACTCATAACTTCGTGGTCCACCATGATAATCAAAATGGTAATAAACTCCTGAGCCCCCACTTCGCTTGCGTTCGTCCTGTGTAGGTAATCTGCGAAGATTTCCCCAGTTATCATCGGCCCACAAAAGAGTTATATTGTCCGGAACCTTCATCCCTTCATTGTAATAGTCCATAATCTCTTTATACAAACACCACGATTGAGGAACCTTCGTAATGTCAGAATTCATTTCTTCGCCAATAATCTTTTGTTGCTTGGTCACTATATTTTCTACCATCGCGATATTCGCCTTTAAATCACCACTCATCTCCGAGTCATTTGCTCCGCGAAGCCCCATTGTGACCACATTTTCGTAGTTTTTATTGTGTCGAACTCCTTCCCGCCAAAAGTTTTCCATGGTGTCAGGGTGTTTGTTATAATCCCAATGTCCAATTGATTTATAGTAGCGCCTGTCCCACTCTTGTTGCGAACGGGTCATCGGTTCCTGATGCGAAGTACCCATAACTATTCCATATTCATCGGCCAAACGTGGGTTTTCAGCATCATCTTCATTGAAAGCGTTGTCCCACATGGCAGGCCACAGATAATTGGCTTTTATTCTGAGCAGTAATTCGAAAATATGAGCATAAAACTCATGTCCGTAATTTGCTACATTATTACCGATAGAGGGATTCTGACTTGGTTTAATTAATCCATATTTTTCTTTAATCCAACCTGTAAGGGCAGGTGCTTCGTCATTTATAAAAATACCACGATATTTTACACTAGGATGTTGCGTATAGGTGCCGGGCTTCACGTAGAGTGCATCTTTATGATCAATAGAAACATCAGCCCAAAAATACCAGGGCGAAACGCCTATTTGTTCGGACAAATCATAGATTCCAAAAATAGTTCCTCTTTTGTCGCTGCCAACAATCACGAGAGCTTTATCAATACCCGGAAATGGTTTTTCGATTGTTTGGATGCTGAATGCTTCCCACTTGCCGGCAAGCTTACTGACGTCGAGCTTCTTCTTTTTTATCAGTTGATCGATAACCGGACTTTTACCCAACGTTCCTACGATTACCACTTCCTTTTGATGTGGCAATTTATCAATACTTATGGTGGGTTGATGATTTGTTACTTTGCCAATATCGGATTTTAAATCTTTCAATGCCCGAATTACACCCGGAAAATCCTTAGAACTAATACACAATGTGCTTGACGCTCCGGAGGCGGATAGTGTAAACTGGCTTTTACCACCGGTTGTTGAAATGTAGCTTGTTCCACCAATAGCCGAAGCAGTTATCGGTAGCCCTGTAAGCATTACCGTGTAAATAAAAAACCGTAACTGACGTTTTAATAGATTATTTGCTTTAAAAATCATAATTTAATTAACCTTAATTTATTTCTTATTTACTCTGAAGTTTTATCTGAGTCTCCTTTAAACCCTTCGATTTAGCAGCAACAGTAATTTTTCCTTTCTCACCCGCTTTAGACCGAACAATCACTAAACAAAGTCCATTGAATGCTTCACGTTCTTTCGAAGCGAAAGACACCATATTCGTAGCATCACCGTTATCAGTGGCAATAATTTCGCCCGGACCATCAATGCTAAACTCAATTGAATTATTAGAGCGAGGCACAACTAGTCCATCTTTATCAACTATCTGCAAAGTGATAAAGGTCAAATCTTTTCCGTCGGAATTGATAATCTCACGGTCGGCTGAGGCAAGCAGTTCCGTGGCAACCCCTGTTGTCTTAACCGTATTTTCGGCCCATTTCAAGCCGTTTTTATAAGCTATAACTTTCAATTCGCCCGGTTCATATCTCACACTATCCCAACGCAAACGATATTCATACTGACCCTTTTTCTTTTTCCCCAATGATTTGCCGTTGAGAAATAGTTCTGCCTCATCTCCCGAAGTGAAAACATGTACCGGTGTGATTTCTCCAACACGTTCTGCCCAGTTCCAATGAGGCAGGATATGTGCCATTGGAAATTCCGGTCGCCAATGAGATTGATATAGATAAAACCTATCCTTTTTAAATCCTGCAAGATCAATCATTCCGCAATAGGCACTGCGTGATTCGTAATAAGGAGTTGGCTCGCCAAGATGATCCCACCCGGTCCACACAAACTCTCCTGCCACAAAAGGATGCTGATCGAGTGTGCTAAACACCTTGTCGGCCGAAGAACCAAAGTCGACAGCATGAAGTTCGTAGGAGCTAACCTGATGTATCCTAGAGTCACCACCTCTGCCATCGCGCAACGGGGCACTTATTTCTTTTGATACAGGAAACAAGTAGATGCCACGACTGCTGAATGCAGATGCAGTTTCGGTACTAAGGATAACTTTATCAGGAAATCTAGCATGATAAGCATCGTATTGCGGAGCCGTGCGAATACGATCGGTGCCGTCAAACTCAGGAGATTGACGGATTCCTTCGCCCTGATAGTTTAGACCGATAACGTCCAACACGGCCGGCAAAGGCATGTCCGGTTTTGCATAATTCATGGCAGAGATCGTCGGGCGTGTAGTATCTTCTTCTTTTATAATGTCATGGATACGTTTAGCCACTTTGGCACCTTCGTCACCGGTATATTGTTCGCCTACTTCGTTACCAAAACTCCACATAATAACTGATGGGTAATTTCTGTCGCGACGAACAAATGCACGTGCATCCGGTTCGGACCATTCGGGAAATATCAGGTGAAAATCCAGAGCCGTTTTTTTACGTTCCCAGGAGTCAAAAATTTCGTTTATTACCAAAAATCCCATTTTATCTGTCAACTCCAATAATTCGGGTGCAGGTGGATTGTGCGACATACGGATGGCATTACAGCCCATTTCGCGCAAGATCTCAAGCTGACGTTCGGCAGCGCGGATATTGAAAGCAGTACCGAGACTACCCAGATCATGATGCTGATTAACGCCTTTGATCTGAATATGCTCACCATTAATCAATAAACCTTTGTCAGGATTAAATTCCAGCGAGCGAATCCCGAATCGTGTCTCGTATGTATCTATAATTTTACCTTTTTGGGATACCGAAGTAACAGCCACATAAAGATTCGGAGTTTGGGTTGGGGCTGGTCCCCATAACTTTGGGTTTTGGATAGTTACTGTACTTAAAATTTTAGCATTCTTGCCATTGGCAATCTTTGTATTTTCGGAATTGAACCGGGCAACAGCCTCGCCTACAGGCTTTCCGTTGCTATTAAGAGCAAAAACACGAGTGACAATACTGACATTTACATTCGTTTTTGAGTTATTGTCTACCGTAACTTCCAGGTTGATGGTAGCTGCAGTTTTAGAAATATTTTTTGTGGTTATATACGTTCCATACTGACCGACATGAACAGGACTGGTTTTTGTCAACCACACATTGCGATAGATACCGCCGCCGGGATACCAGCGAGCTGAATTGTTTGGATTATCCAAACGAATCGCTAATTGATTTTTTCCTCCCGGAATAACATAGGGAGTCAGATCAAGTCTCCACGAGTTATAGCCATAAGGCCATCCACCCACCAGTTTCCCGTTTAACCAAACTATGGCATACGACATTGCACCATCGACATCCAAAAAAATAGATTTGCCTGCATCCGAAGCCGGTATATACAGTTTTTTACGATACCATGCAACTCCATTACTCGGCAAACGTCCCATACCTCCTCCAACTTCGGGATTTGAACCAGTCATAAAAGGTCCTTTAATGGCCCAGTCGTGAGGTAAATCTACCTTTTCCCATGAATTGTCGTCAAAACCGACCTGAACAAATGGAAAATTGCCGCCCGGATTTCCATTCGGACGAACATGTCTTTTTTGAGGATCGTTGATGAAACCGTTTGCCGAAGGTAGTATCCAAAGTTTAAGGACTTCCCGGGTTGCTTTAACTTCTACTGCTTCGGTCGGTTTGGCATCTGCTACTTTATATTCATTACTGCCCGAAACTTCCGGACGCACATCATATATAAGATTGTCGGCTTTAGCCAAAGAATCATACTTATAAAAGCGCCAACCATCATTAATGGAAATATGTTGTTTATTTACTTTATCAGAGGAACGAAGCGGTTTTTTTGCATGCAAAGTAGTCGTTACAGCCAAAGATAAACAAAGTACAGCAATAGTACATTTAAGCTTTGCAGGTGCGATTTTTTTCATGTCCGGATTTTTTTTACTGAATTTCTTCAGGGTAATGTATTGAGTAATTCGAAAAGAGATGCCTATTCGCCTCGGGCAAAAAGGGAACAGGATATCACTACAAATGTAGTTATTATCCTGTGTCCGAATAGAGATAAGCTTACGCACTATCAATTTAACTGAATTGATTTTCCGGGAGAATAACAGACCTGAATAAATCGTTGATATCATGCGCTACAAAAATACAAATACCTGCATCAATAAATACAACTACAATGTTTCAAAAAGAATTCAAAACGTTTCATTACTGTATCATTTGTATCAAATCCTCTCTGCTGCATAACATCTAAAGAATATGAGCTCCCGGTTAACAAATATCAGGCAAGGTAGGATAATGCACGATTACTTTACACATCAATACATAGTTATTTCCAAATAGACTGTAAAAAACACTCAGTCTTTATTCAAAGAAAATGCACCAAATCAAGACTCATCAAACTGTTGAATATATTCTCGGGGAGAGACGCCATAGAATTTTTTGAATGCGGTTGAAAAATGTGTCTGATTAGTAAACCCAACTGCATATGCAATCTGTGTAACGTTTATTTTTTTCTCTTTCAGTAATATCGCAGCTTGTTTTAGTCTTAAGTTTCGCACAAATTCGCCCGTTGGAATTCCTGTCATTTCTTTCAATTTTCGGTGCAATTGTACTCTGCCCAGACCAACTGATTGAGCTAGCATTTCTACGTTCATTTCCGCATTATCTATATTCTCATTTACAAAAGTCATGATTCGCTCCATTAATATTTCATCGCTGGATTTGAACTCAATGGTTTTTATTTTATCTTCCTGGTCTTGAGCTCCTGAATATTTTCCTTTTAAAAATCGCCTACTTGTAATTAAATTTTTTACCAGTATATCCAACTCGTCTGTATTGAACGGTTTGCATAAATAAGCATCAGCTCCCTTTTCTAAACCTTCCATGCGATCCTCATGTTCAATTTTAGAAGTTAGTAATATCACTGGTATATGACTAAGATTACTGTTCTCTTTGATCTTTTTCAATAATTCAAAACCGTTCATTTCCGGCATTACTACATCGGATATAATTAAGTCAGGAGTATTGGAATGAATTATTCCAAGTGCCTCAATTCCGTTTACGCATGTTGTTATCTTGTAATCTTCTTCAAGTTCCTGACGCAAAAAATCCCTGATCTCGACTTCATCATCAACAATTAATATTTTATAATTCGTTTTGCTCTTTGAACTATTCTTTTTAGTCGGTAACGGCTGGGTATATGTCAGAGCTTGCAGAGTAGGTCGTAGATTCGTTTGACCATCGGCTAATTCTTCTTTTCGTAAATGGTCTTTCCCCAACGGAATGCGGATGGTAAAGCAACTACCCTGAGCTTCAACTCTATTGGCAGCAGTTATTGTTCCATGATGCAGCTCTACTAAAATCCTACATAAATTAAGACCTATGCCGGTTCCTATTGAAGAAAACGTTAATTCATTGCCGATTTGGTAAAAGCGATCAAAGATTTTATTCTGCTTATCTTTCTCCAAACCTATACCGGAGTCCAGAACTCTTATTTCAACAAACCTGTACATGTTACCAGATATTTTCTCTTCAATTCCTGAAGTTAGAATAACGATAATTTCGCCTGAATCGGGAGTGTATTTAAACGAGTTCGACAATAAATTAATTAAAACCTTATCGAAATTATTTTTATCAATCCACACAGGCAGCTGTTGCATATTATGCTCAAAACTCAACCTTATATTGCGGCTATTTGCCTGATATTCGAAAACTTTAAATACTTCGCCGATAAATTCAACCATATCGGTTTCGGAGCATTTAATCTGCATTTGTCCCTTGTCAAATTTTCGTACATCCAACAATTGATTAATCAGACCAAGCACTCTATTAGCATTTCGTTGTATGGTTTGCAGCGCCTTTGTTGTATTTTCATCATAAGTTTCTTTCAATAATTTTTCGAGAGGGCTGATAATAAGAGTCAGTGGAGATCTTATTTCGTGAGAAATATTAATAAAAAATTGAAATTTTGCCTCGTTTATTTTAGCTTCACGTTTCCGGCGGAGGATATTGAAACCCATTAGACCTAAGGCACAAATAATTAAACCATACAGCATATATGCTACAATTGTTCTGTACCATGGAGCTGAAATGTGGATTTCAAATGTACTGATCGGAGAATATGAGCCGTTTTTAGATGCCCTTACTTTTAGGCTATAACTACCTGGCGGTAAGTTATTGTATGTTATCCTATTATCACCTGGCAACGTACTTTGCCATACATCACTTAGGTTGTCCAACTTGTATTCGTAGTTAATATTTTCCTGATCCACAAAGTCCATAGTTGAAAATTCAACCGTAAAAGTATTGTCGGAATACGAAAGCCTGAATTCTTCTGATTCAGGTACAGATATACTTACAACTTTATTGCCGTTGGTTCGCGTAGTTGTATTTACTGTTTGGTCATGTAAATATAAATTCGTAATGATTACTTTTCTGTCATAACTCCTGTGAATAATGTTTTTAGGTGTGAAAAAAGTGATTCCATAATTTCCACCAAAATAGATCAAGCCTTCTTTATCTTTAAAGTATGCACCACTGGTGTATCCATTGTCTGAAAGTCCGTTACCGCTATAGTATTTTACAATCTTACCGGAAGATTGTATCAAGTGATTAATCCCATTGAATGTGCTGCACCAGATATCTCCCTTTTCATCTTCCTCTAATCCGCTGATAACATTATTTGATAATCCATTGTCGGTAGTGTAATGTTTAATGGATTGATGTTTTTTATTATATATATACAATCCACTGTTTGTTCCAAAACAAATATTTCCCTTTTTATCTTCCAACAGAGAAAAACAAATGTTTTTCTGCATTATATCAGAATACTTAAAGGCTTGAAAGCGATTAGTTTTTGTATTATAGCAGTCAACTCCTTTGTAATGTCCTAACCAAAGTAAACCTTCACTATCCAAAAACATAGCATTTATCCAATTATTTGACAACTGGACATTTACTTTTGATTTGGTTATTCCCATTTCAAACTGTTTAAAATCTGCATTAGCAGTATTATAACGATAGAAACCATTCCCAAAAGTTGAAATATAAAGATTTTCACGTTGATCACCTGTTATAAATTTTGCCAGTTTTCCATTAAGCTCCGGTAAATACTTTACTTCTCCTGTTAGCTTATTGATTTTTCCGACACCTCTGTCATACGTGCCAATCCATAACGATCCTTTATTGTCTTCGTAAATTGTGGCCACTGTTTTCAGTTGCGGAAAGGTGGCAACAACTTTACCATTGCGATCAAATTTAAAGACTCCTTCATTATCAACGCAGCACCAAACAAAACCATCAGCATCTTTGCAAATTGCAGTGACAGTGCCACTGATTTTGTTTCCTTTGTCTGTGAAACTCCAAAAATTAAACTGCTTCGGCTCGTTGGGAAACACTAAAATACCACCATAAAAACAACCCAGCCATAGGTTCTGGTCACGATCTTCAAAAACAGCATGCACCTTCGCTTTTTCGAAATTAAATGAACTGTGAATGTTCTCAACATTAAGTAGCGAACCTGTTGTTTTATTTATATATTTCAAGCCTTGACCATCAGTACCTACAAAAATATCACCCTTTTTGTCTATCGACATGTTGCAGATGATGAGTTTTTCTAAACCCACATACTTTATCGGAGAAAAATGATTTGTTTTTTCATCAAAAATTTCAACATCGGAAGCTGTACTCATATATAATTTCCCGTTATGATCCTCCAATATACCTGTAATTGAAGAACTTGTAATAGCGGGAGTCATAAATTTTAATGATTTATTCGTTTTGGGATTTATACATACAAGACCTTTATTATCACTACCTATCCATATTCGATGATTTCTATCTTCGTAAATACAACTCAGCAAATAGTTGCCACAGGCATCTGACAATTCCTTTGAGAAGATGGCAGTTTGCTTTTGTTTATCTACTGTAAAGATGCCCCTACCTGATGTAATTATAAGCATTTTACCGGAATGTAACTCAATTATTCCACTTACATGCGGCTTCATATTGTTATCAAAATGTATTGTTCGAAAAGCATCTTCTGCAGGAAGGTAATATTGAAGGCCATTACTACATCCCACCCAAAGAGTTTGCTCTTTGTCAATAGCAAGGGTGCGAACATAGTTTCCCAAAAGCGAAGTACTGTCTTTTTCGTTATGCAAATATTGGGTAAAATGCATACCATCAAATTTATTCAACCCGTATTCGGTTGCTACCCATATGAACCCACGTGAATCCTGGCAGATACTCTTAATCAAATTACAAGTTAAATCTCCTGAGCTATATAAACGGCTATCTCGTGAAGAAACATTAAGCGTATAACAGAATAAGACTATAAAAAGGAGCTTCGTTTTCATAATATAATTGTGATTTTAATACAAAATTGCACAATATATTCCGATAAAAAAAAGATAATAGTTTCTTTCTATTAATGAATCATTTCATTATTACCCGATGATACAAAATGAAACGATATTGAAATAAAAACACACACTTATACTGCATCTTTTAATGTTGGTGAAACAATAGAGTTTTGCAAGGGATGGAATGTTTCATATTTTTACACTCACCTATTACTCCTGTCACAATCTTGTGAATAGGGGAATTGCTTATTGGCTTTTACAAATACTACACCCATTTTAGGGTTGTATTGAACACTGATTTTTATTTGAACCACGTATTTCAAAGCATTGTATAGGTCACGAAAAATTATGTTTTTTATTTTTAGTTAACAATTATGTTTCGTTTTTAAGGTGAGAAAGAATGTTTGAATGGGAAACTAAATCAGGCATTCTTTCTTTTACTTTTTGAGAATATAATTTACATTGATCCTCTTTACATTTATCCCTTAAAGTCGCACGACAGAAAAAGAAAACACCCTACTAATCAAACAGATTAATAGGGCATTTTGCGGTACGGACGGGACTCGAACCCGCGACCTCCGCCGTGACAGGGCGGCATTCTAACCAACTGAACTACCGAACCAGGTTTTAATGTCTGCATTATTTTCTAATGCGGTGCAAAGATAGGGAATTAATTCTATTTGTGCAAACGAAAAACATCACAATCTGGAATTGATTTCATATAATATAATAAAACAACAGATTTACGAATGACTTTTCAAAAACAAAAAATACATAATAAATTTATTACAAACAACTTATATAGCTCACAAAAAAAAATATTCAATGGAGCTACGCATGAAACTAAAACGGGTCTATGTAAAAAGTAGGTGGAGTAAAAAAAGATGCTGGCAGAGATACACAGAGATTATTTAGTAATAAGTTTTAGACAACGAATTACACAGATTCGACGAATAGGAAAGAAATTAAATTCGTGTAATTGGCGTAATTCGTAGTTTGATTCTTGTATCTAATAAACGATGAATCAGACAGATTACACGCACGCTAGTCTACAAGTCACATAAAAGTAATCGTATTTCGGCTAAAAAATAGTTGAATTACGCTTTACTACTCCACCTGAAATTTACATTGATCCACTAAAACGAATGAAGAACAAAGAAATGTGTCAGACAAAAAAAAACACCTACACAAGTGAATGTGTAAGTGTTTCATTTTCATTGTGGCCCCAAATGGGCTTGAATCAGTGACCCCCTGATTATGAGTCGTAAAAAGACAGTTTTCTTGGGTTTTCATCCCATTGCATTTTGTATCATAACCACCTATCTACCAGCACAGATACAGGTATTTCATCTACATCTATTATCATCTCATTTCATATGATTACAGTAAGTTGCGTGCAAAACCCGTGCAACAGAGTTTGAGCATTAAAGGAACATAATCCCAACCAAACATCATATATTGAATTAATAATGTGTTCACTATGCATGCATCTAATTATTAGCTGTATCAACTTGATTATTTAGTTGGTTACTTCAATACATAGATTTGAAAAGTACTCAAAGTTGAATTTATATGTATTATTAACTATTTCGATATTCTTTAGGAGATACACTCACACGCCGTTTGAAGTATTTTCCGAAAAAGGACTGGGATGGAAAATTCAGTTCATCGCTGATTTGTTGAATGGTCATATTGGTGGAATTGAGTAATGCTTTTGCCTCCAAAATCACATAATTATCAATCCAATCATTAGCAGAAGTTCCACTATTTTCTTTAATCACCTTTGACAAATGTTTAGTTGACAGACATAATTTGTCGGCATAAAATTCCAATTCTCTTTGCTTTTTGTAATTCGTCTGTGCAAGATTTAGAAATTTTTCAACAAGTACTTCTTGTTTTGATTTTTTATCTGTATCTAATATTTTATGAAACTGATAGCTAGACCCGTAAAAAAAGGCCTGTATTAAATGCTTCACTATTTCCATGCGATGAGGATTATCCTTCATCCTTACCGCTTTCTGCAACATTGCATAATACCCCTTCATCGTTTCGAGTTCTTCTTCATTCAACGAAGTCCAGGGATTATCACTAATAGATCGGAACAAGGGAAATCGATCTTGAATATTGACCAGCAAATTAGTTGTAAATTTCTTGGACATCACTATAAAAAGCCCGGAAAAATCGTCACTCATATATTCATATTGTAATATCTGATCAGCCAAAACAACAAAAAGACATGGACCTTCGGCATTATATTTTTTAAGGTTAGTACTTCCTTTCATGGTTCCTTTCAAACATATGATAGCCGTTGTAACGTCTACCCTAAAAGGATAATCAAATGCAGTTGTGACTATCGGATTTTCAAGCAAAATAAGATCATTGTCGATGGAGTCGACTTCAATGTCATTCAATTCTGCATTCCAATTAAAAGGATTTATTGTGTTTCTCATATGAAATTATTGATTTTTAGGGTTTGTTTAAATGAATGTTCTTTCATTGTGATTTATTGACACGTAAAAATAATACTATTTATTGCAAAAATGATATAAATACGACTTATAGTCCAATACTAGCGCATTATCGACCTTTTCAAGTTAAAATGCTACCTATACCTTTGCAACGCAATTTGAATCACACTAATGGTATGGTGTGTCAGTTGTTTTGCAATTAGAAATTATTAGTAAAAGGTATAAAAAGAGAGAGTATTATGAATGTAGAAAACAAAACTATCGTAGTAACAGGAGGTGGAAATGGCATCGGACGAGAACTGGTTCTAAATCTGCTTGAAAATGGAGCCAATGTAGCCGCTGTAGATATGGATATGCCTGGCTTAATTAAAACAAAAAGTTTGGCCGGTTATAAGTCTTCCAAATTATCCACTCATATTTTAAATATTACAGACAAAGCAGCTGTAGAGTTATTGCCTGAAGAAATTATTTCGATACACGGCACTGTAGATGGTATCATTAATAATGCCGGAATCATACAACCATTTACCAGAGTAGGTGACCTTGATTATGAAGTAATAGAAAGAGTGTTCAACGTGAATTTTTATGGAACACTTTACCTAACCAAAGCATTTCTGCCTTATTTGCTAAAACGGCCGGAAGCACATATAGTTAACGTATCGAGTATGGGTGGTTTTTTGTCGGTTCCGGGACAAAGCATCTATGGGGCAGCAAAGGCAGCAGTAAAGCTACTGACCGAAGGTTTGAGTTGTGAACTAATGAATACAAATGTACATGTGACAGTGGTATTTCCCGGCGCAATTGGAACCAATATCAAAGCAAATTCAGGAGCCGAGGAAGCTCCTAAAGCTGACGACAAAAATAGAAAATCACTTATGAAGCCATTAACCCCAGTTAAAGCTGCACGGATAATCATTGATGGTATGGAGAAAAACAAATTCCGTGTTTTCGTTGGACCTGACGTAAAAGTGTTGGATTTCATTTATCGGGTAAGCCCTAAATTAGCTTTAAAGCTAATTACTAAGCAAATGAAGTCACATATTCCTGAGTAATCATTTAGTTAAGGTATGAAATTATGAGAGAAGTATGTGTAATTACGGGTGGTGGCAGTGGAATGGGACTGGCAACTGCGAAAATGTTAGGAAAAGAAAACTACATTATTATTGTGGGGAGAACAGTAAAAAAACTTGACAGTGCTCTTGTAAAATTAAGAGAAGCTGGGATTGATGCAGAATCATTCGCTTGCGATATCTCAAACCGCGCCTCAGTTGACAAGTTGGCCGCATATGCAAAATCAAGGGGTAGAATAACATCCGTGATACATGCGGCAGGCATGTCGCCAAATATGGGGGATGCACTAGCTATTATGGAAGCCAATGCACTTGGTACTATTAATATCAATGAAGCCTTTTACGAAGTGATGGAGAAAGGCTCGTGTCTGATAGATGTATCTTCGATGTCAGGTTATCTTGTTCCTGCATTTATTATGCCAACCAGAGGATATAGATACAGCAGAAAAGGCAATGCAGTTTTCATGAAAATGATGATGAGAAGAGTCAATATTTTTCCTAAGAAACTTAGATCAAGTTTGGCATATGGAATTTCCAAAAATTTTGTTACTTGGTACGCGAAAACTGATGCAGTAAAATTTGGAGAAAAGGGAATTCGGGTATTAAGTGTATCTCCAGGATCTTTTGAAACTCCTATGGGTGAACTGGAAAAAGACAGAGTGGCAGAATACACGAATCAAAGCGCCATTAAGCGTCTTGGACGTGTAGAGGAGATTGCCAATTTGTTTGCCTTTTGCGTAAGCAGTAAGGCAAGTTACCTAACAGGAGTAGATATACTCTGCGATGGTGGATGTGTGGCCTCAAGATCATATCATTCGAAAAGAGCATGAGAAAAAATAAATAAGCATAGCCAGTTAAACGTAAATATATGATTTACAAATCTATTCCTCTGATTACTGCTTTCGTGAAACATATCAATAATAATTAGCAATTACTTAAACAAACAATTCAACAATGGAAAAAGCAAAAATAATTTTAGCAACACTTATTTTTTTTGTATCAATAAGCATTAGTGCTCAAACTGAACATAAAGATTATTTTGTAGGTAAATGGAATGTAGTGGCAGTGGGTACACCTAGTGGAGATTCAAAGCTGATTGTAAATTTATCGAGAAAAAATGGGAAATTGGAAGGAACTATTATTCGCACAGGTCAGGACCCTAAAGAGATTTCGAAGGTAGAAGAAGCTCCCAATTCCGTAAAGGTATACTTTCGCCATCTCTTTTACAAGGTAAAATTGACCCTTATCGAAAAGGATGAGACTCATGTTACAGGTAGTTTAATGGATAAGTATAAAGCCAGTGGTGTGCGCCTCAACTAAGTTGTAGTTGACAAAATAGAAATAGAGCCTACCTTCGTTATGGAAGTAGACTCTGTTTTTTTTTACAAACCAATATTTCTTTCTTCTGAATAATATTTATAAAAATGATTTACAAAAAAATGTCTCATAGACTTAGTATTACAGTGTTACGCTCAATGATATTTTTAGTCACCTTATTCCCAACAGTCCTATCTGCTCAAACAGACCTGGATACAGTTGAATTAAAGAAATCTCAATCCATCAACAGAAACTTTCCACTAGCTTACCCTGTTGACATTCAGTATACATATTATACACCAACAAAAATGACAACAAAATTGCTGGGTAAAGATTATTTGAGTGCTGATATAAAAAACCAACAAACTCTGACAGCTTCAGCCAATGCACTTCTATTTATGAAGAAAGGATTTCTGATAGTAAACTCCTTTCAATATCAACATGGAAGTATGGATTTTCAAAATATTGATTCGGCCTTATATAATCCTTTGTCATCCTATATTTCGCGGGCTGAAAAAAGCAATGTGTATTCAAATGCAGTCAACTTCATTTACATGGGGAAGTTATTCGGTAGAAAACTAACTTGTGATTTAATTACGACCATAGACTTTTCCGAGCATGGATATGAGAGAACTATCGGAAAATTAGTTGCGTCCATAAATATTAAAGAAAATAAGAGAACATCGATATCTGTAGGACTTATTGGTAGTACTGATCCAACTGCAACAATTCCTGTAACTCCACAAATATCAATAACATCGTGGATTGGTTCTAAGTGGTTGTTAGACGCTTATATGCCGGCTTATGTGTATATAAGAAGAATATATGATAATAATTCACGCCTTTCATTTGGTATGAATATGCTTAATGGTGCCCAAGCTTATGTCCATCCGGATATACCAACTGTTTCATCGTTTACTTTCCAGAGAGGAAGAGTAGAGTTCGCCTCGACCTATCAAAAAGTTTTGTTTGGTGGATTTACTCTGTCGACAAAGGTTGGCTATGTTATAAACATGGAGGGAAAAGTGTTGGAAACAGACAAAAGTAATCCAATCGTAAAATTGCAACAAAAACCAAATCTCAGTTTCAACATTGGATTGTCTTATAATTTTATTCCTAAGAAATATAGACAGAAAAGTAATTGATGGTTTGAAATATAATATAGAAATGAGCAGGTTAGCCCTAGCAGCTAATTTTAGTTTTCATGAGATTAACTAATGCGCAATTATATTAGCCTAGTTTTCACCTATCAAATTTGTTTAATTAATGGTATTTCCACACAAAAAACATCCGTTTGGGTAATAGCTAATGCTGTGGTAATATGTAATGCAATTGTCGCTACAATTGACGAGTTATTTTTAACGATTTGCAAATTTAGGAAGATTCTTCTGGATTGTAAACAAAAGAACAAGAAAATCATAAAATTAGAATGATAGGAGTAATAAACTTGTTGTTATAGTTCTTTATTGCCATTTGATTATTATTTCAATAAGCTATAACTCACTAGCTCTTCCATTTCCAAACTTTATTCAGAATTTTCATAGATTGCTAACTTAAATGTGAATTATTTGTGAATATAGCAAAGATTAATTATCATCTTTTTAGTCACTCAAAATTTAGTGCAGGGTGCATAAATATGTAATAATTTGGGACTTAAGCATATCAAAATAATTGTGTATATTTGAACCTGAAAGCTTAGCAGACAATCATAAGTCATTGACAGTCAAAAAGTGATCTTTTTAGTATATTTCCTAATTCGGACCCCACAAGGGATATCTAGGTATAAACAACCGAATTTTGACAGAATGATAGAGGTTCATAAACTTTCCTACTCGCAAAATAGCTAAGACACTTAGCGACAAAAAAGCGTAATACCCTACAAATTCAGTGATTTGTAGGGTATTTTCGTTCTTATACCTTTCCTCGAAAGGGACATAAAAAAGACAATATTCAACCTATATTCTTTCCTAATTCATCCCCCTTACCTATTTTCCCCAAAAGGGATACGATTTGTCCTAAATAGGCACTTCCTATTTCTAAATATTACCAAACTTGTATCATTGCGTTACAATTTCTATTGAATCATCTTTTAGTCCTTTAGCATTTGCTTTCAGAATAATCTTACCTGTCGCACCTTTAGGTCTGACAATTACCAGCCCTTTACCATGAAATATTTTTTTCTTTGGCTGTTGAAAGCTTGACAAATCAACAGGATTACCGTTACCCACACCTGCTATTTCTCCATTACCTGATATCGAGAAATTTACTTCAATATCTTCCGCGTTCGGAATCAGATTTCCATCGGCATCAACGATTTCTACTGCCACATAGGATAAATCATTGCGGTCGGCTTTAATTTTGCTGCGGTCGGCTTTTAATCTAATAGCAGCTGGTGTCCCTGTTGTTTTTAGTATAGAAGATGCCACTTCTGTTCCATTGTCGTATCCTTTAGCCACCAAAGTTCCGGCTTGATAAGGAACATCAAATTGTACTGTTATGGAATTTTCCGGAACTTTTTGTTCTCCTATTACTTTTCCGTTTAGTTCTAGTTTTACCGATTGGCAACGGGTATAGACAATGACATTCATTCTTTTATTTTCCTGTCCGGGCCAGGTCCAAGATTGTAATATGTCAGGCCAGCCCCAATCATTTACAAATTCTTTCATTCCATCCGGAATAGGATTGTGTACGAACATCTCTATTTTGCTTCGTCTCCATACAACATCCCGATAAAAAGACTGAGGTTTTTTATCACCAACAAAATCTATATCACCACAATTTGCGTTAAACCAGGGCCACTTAAGGAAAACTCGTTTTTTAGTTTGAGACGCAGGTACCAAAGTTGAGAATCCACAACCAGCTTCTCCCCGGTAATCCATTGCAGTCCAAACAAAATCACCAATGATATACGGATTTTTCTCAATTAATTGCCAGTTTTCAAGTGATTTCAAAGGATGAGACTCTGTTCCGAGCATAATACGTTCGGGATATTTCTGGTGATCGGTCTCATACTTATTAAGCATATAGTTGTATCCGGCAACATCCAACATTTTAAAAATAGCAGGCGTATGCTCTTCCCAATTGTATGTTCTCCTTGCATCCCAAAAATCACATACAGCTTCTGTAACCATACGTGTATTGTCTAATTCTTGAACACGTTTTTTCAACATCTTAGTAATTTCCAGCCCTGCCGAGTCTGCCCGTTCACGAATTTCATTACCGATACTCCATAAGATAATGGATGGGTGATTCCGATCCCGTAATATCATATTGGTCAGATCTTTGTTCCACCATTCTTTAAAGTAAAGGTGGTAATCGTCTTCGACTTTTGTTTTTTCCCACGCATCAAATGCTTCATCTATAACAAGCATCCCCATTCTATCGCATATATCCAGAAATTGTTGAGAAGGAGGATTATGGCTTAGACGAATTGCATTGAACCCATTTTTCTTGAGCAATTCTATTTTGCGTTCTTCTGCGCGATATATGGTAGCTGCTCCCAACGGACCGTTATCATGATGAATACATCCACCTTTTAGTTTTGTACTTACTCCATTTATCAAAAGACCTTGCTTAACATTTATTTGAATATCCCGTACACCAAAAGTTGTATTTTCAACATCAATCTCTGAATTATTTTCAAGGATTGAAACTCTGGCTTTGTATAAGTTTGGAGTATCAGTCGACCAAAGTAGTGGCTTTTTTAGCTCTACAGATTGAAGAACTTCGATTATACTTCCGGCTTTTACAGTTGAATTGCTCTTTGTAACAGCTGCCACTTTTCCGTTTTTATCAATAAGTTGTGTCAGAACAGTGAATACAGCCGTATTTTTTCTGTCATTTTTTAATGTGGTAGCCAATTGTACTTCGGCTCGTGAGTTTGTAACCTTCGGGGTAGTAACATGTACACCCCAAATATCAATGTGTAAAGGGTTAACAACTGTCAACCAAACATGCCTGTAAATACCAGAACCAGCATACCACCGGGTGTTTCTCCCAATATTTTTTACCTGAACAGCAATAACATTTTCTTTTCCAATGGAGTTTAGAAATGGTGTTAAGTTGTAATAAAAAGGAGTATATCCATACGGATGATTTCCCAAATGATGGCCATTCACCCATACATCCGAATTCATATATACTCCATCGAATTGCAAGTAAATGTTTTTACCTTCATCGGCTTTATTTACAACAAAAGATTTGCGATACCAGGCTTTCCCAACTGATGTAAACCCATCAAATGTACTACCAGGTGAAGATTTAATGAATGGTCCTACAATACTGTCAGTTATTTGATTAGACAAATCCTCTACGCTCCAGTCGTGGGGCAGGTCAACCTTTCGCCAGTCTGAGGCATCAAAATTTGGCTTTTCAGGACCTGAGGCTACGCTATCTTTCTTGAAAGACCAATCAGCATCTAAAGGTTTGATAATTCTGGAATTCGTTTTTTGTGCTAACAAAGGTTGAATTATAAACGCAAGACAACAAACTACAACACGAAAATAATTCTTACATACGTGAATTTTCATAATAAACTAGAATTAAAATTTTATTTATTTTTTTTGACTATACCCCACCAGATAAATACAAACTTAATCTTCATTAATTTTATTATTTATTCCAGACAAAACCAACCTTCTTGCCTTCCTGAGAGTTATTCACAATATAAATATTGAATTTACCTGACTCCCAATCCCAATGAAGCTGACTGTTATAGAATTTCAAATCCTCTGGCGTGATATCAAAGCTGATTTCTTTAGTTTCTCCAGGCTGTAGAAATACCTTTTGGAATTGTTTCAACTCTTTTACTGGTCTGGTGACAGAAGCCACCGGATCATTCAGATATAATTGTGCGGTTTCTTCTCCGGCATATTTTCCAGTATTCGAAATGTTGATTTTAGCTCTTAATATTTTATTGCTACCAGTCAATAAAGTATCACTCAATACAATATTTCCATAACTAAACGTGGTATAACTTAATCCATAACCAAAAGGATAAAGAGGGTCATTAGATTGATCCATATAATTAGATCTAAAATTCCTTTTACGTTCACCGTTATATGGTCTGCCTGTGTTTTTATGATTATAATAAACAGGAATCTGGCCTACAGAACGTGGAAATGTCATGGTTAGCTTTCCTGAAGGATTGTAATCGCCAAACAATACATCTGCCACAGCATTACCGGCTTCTGTACCTAAACGCCATATTTCGATTACAGCATCTGCATAAGGGAGAGCATTTTGAATAGTCAAGGGACGACCACTTGTTACCAGCAATACCACCGGTTTACCGGTACTCTTTAAAGCTTTCAACAATTCCACCTGACAGTTGGCAAGTGAAATATCCGTGCGGCTGTGAGCTTCGCCTGACATACTCTTTGTCTCGCCTAAAACAGTAACAATTACATCCGATTTTTTTGCCAATTCGAGTGCTTCATTTACAAGTTTTTTCTGCTCAGCGAGGTCAAAATTATTACCTGTATAATTCAGCAGAAGTGAATCATCGCTAATTTGTGTACCTATGGCACAAGAAACATTTGCATTTAGTTTTTTTATCCCATCATAAATAGTAACAACACTACCTTCATCGCCTGTAGGAGACCACATACTGAACATTTCTGTTTTATTATCTGCAAATGGTCCTATAAGAGCAATGTTGACATTTTTCTTTAATGGAAGTGTGTTATTCTTATTCTCAAGCAGCACCATGGATTGTAAAGCTGCATCTTTTGCAGTCTTTCTGTTTTCTATCGTCAAGGTTACTCGAGCAGCTCTATCCGGATCTACGTTACGATAAGGATTGGTAAATAATCCTAACTTGTATTTTGCTTCAAGTACCCTGCGACATGCCGCATCAATGGTTGACATACTTACTTTACCCTCATTCACTGATTGTTTTAAAGCTCCAATAAATGATTCACTAACCATGTCCATATCTGTGCCTGCATTAATAGCCAGTTCAGCAGCTTGTTTGTAGTCAGCTGCAACACCATGATTAATCAATTCCTGAATAGCAATAAAGTCAGTCACAACAAAACCCTTAAAGCCCCATTGTTTCCTCAACAAATCATCTATAAGCCATTTATTGGCCGTTGCAGGGATTCCATCCACTTCATTAAACGATGTCATAACACTACCGACACCTGCATCAACCGCAGCTTTATATGGAGCTAAATAGGTTTGATACATTGTCAATCGGCTCATATCGGTGGTATTATAATCCCGACCGGCTTCGGCAGCTCCATACATGGCAAAATGTTTCAAACATGCCATAAGCGAAGTTTCATCTGTCAGATCATTTCCCTGATATCCCTTTACCATTGCCGCAGCAATTTTTCCACCAAGATAAGGGTCTTCCCCGGATCCTTCCATCACCCGACCCCAACGAGGGTCACGCGAAATGTCTACCATTGGAGAGTATGTCCAGTTATAACCTGCAGCTGCAGCTTCTATAGCAGCAACTCGGGCCGTCTGTTGGATTAACGGCATGTTCCATGAGCAAGACAATCCCAACGGAATAGGGAAAATGGTTTTGTAACCATGTATGATGTCCAAACCTGACAGTAGAGGAATTTTCAGACGTGAGTTTTCTGCAAGTTGCAATTTCAATTTGACTTCATCGGGTGACCCACTAAGTGAAAATATATTTCCTCCGGAGCCATCTTTCAGTTTTTCTGCATACTTTTTAGTAGCAAACGGACCTGTTTTTGCGTTCGGGCTTAATAGGTTTAACTGACCCAACTTTTCCTCCAGAGTCATTTTGTTCATTAATTTGTCAATAAACATGTTCATTTTTTGTTTGTCATCCTTTTTCTGTGCGCTCACAGATGTTATGATAATTGAAATGAAACATGTCAAAACGACAAGTGTGATATTTCTTTTCATACAAATAAGATTAATAAATTTCGCTTACTTTAGATGTTTGTATTTACTCTACAATCAATTAAACAGGCAGTTAAATCACACAACTTTGTTTATTATCTTTTATTTTTAAACGTAAGAAATAGTATACTGTGAACCGGAAGTTGAAGTTCTCCGGCTTTAACCTTTTTCCCTTTTATAGCCGGCAAGGTTTCATTGGATTTTAATTTAAGTACTTCCCCGTTTAACCTAACTGTTTTTGTCTGAAGATTAACAGCATCAGATGTAAATAAATATTGTTCAGCTGCAGCTGGCAGTTTTATTGAATACACCGAATCAGTAGGGTTTACAATTAAAGCTGCAATTCCATCCGGTGAATTTTTCAGGTTATGCACAAAAACATCAACACCTTCATTATTTATTCCTGATTCATATACTTTTGTTCCCATTAATTTGCTCCAGAGCAGAGCGGCCCAATAGTTGGGTCGTGGTTCATTGGTATCTTGATCAAGTATAGCATATTCGCTTGTTGCAAGAGTGTTGTGCATAATTACCTTCACATTTTTTTTGGCCAAACGACCCATTTGTTCAAGGTAACGAAAACAATCGACATAAGTTGAAGCCCAGCGATTTCCACCGCAGGATGACTCAGCCGTCTCGGTTAACCAGATGTCTTTTCCGGGCTGGTATTTACTTCGGGCATCTTCATAATAATTAAATCCGAGTTCAGTTTTACTTAACCATTCTCTTGACAGGGCAAATTCGGGTGTCAGATTACCAAAACATCTTTTTGACATTCCACCATAATAGTGATAAGAGAAAATATCAAACTCAGGTTTTGGAGTTGCTGAGAATATCTTATCAGTAGTCAATTCATCGCCTACAGGTATAATTCCACCTTCTCCGGTAGAGCCAGGTCCCATAATTTTCATTCCAGGCATTGCTTTATTGGCAAATTTCTTGAAAGCATCGTAATCTCTGGCAAAGTATGACGCATCGTAGTTTTTTGGAGCTCCCCCATAACTTGCATGTGAAGGTTCATTGAACATTTCACAGGCTACAATATCTCCACCAATTGATTTAGTATAATTCACAAGTGGTTCTGCCTGCACTGAAGTCCAGTTTCCTTGTTTATCTCTTATGCCATTGCTAAATGCAAATGACACTACCAGTTTTGCATTCAAAGTATTACAAAAATCAACAACGCCCCTCCATTCGTTTCTGGATAATACGTTCTCATAACCAACTGGTGCTGTTGTTAGTTTAGGTTCGTCATTATCCTGAAAGTAGGTTGAATTAGCCCACGTACCACTCACACGGATATACATTGGACCAAGTGCAGAGGTCAGGGTTCTTAACTTTTTATTGTATAAATCAATTGGAGGAATTTGTCTTTTCAATGCATTAAAACCACCTTTTCGCTTTCCTTTCATGGTATCCAGGATTTCGTAAGGTATCCAGAATCTTCCACCAACCACTTCACACATTTCTACGTTGAATGACTGGTACTTTGGATCTACTTCTCCTATTTGTTTCAGGTTTTTGACATTTAGATTGACATTGAATTTTTCTTGTTGTACTGACTGTGAGTTACTTTTTGAATCAGATAATTTTAAATTTCTGGCAGAAATATTCATTCCCAAAAACATGAGAAGAACAACTATAATGGTTTTTGTTTTCATAAAGATATATTGTATAAAATAGTTTGTAATAAGTTTCTTTGTTTATAATAAAGTGAGTAACTGACTACGTTTTACTTTTGAAAAATAGAAGTATCGTGTTTTTTCGTCAATTCATTAATCTGCAACTGAGGTGTCAGAGCTTTATTTACTTTCTCTACGACTATCTCTTTTGACAATGTAAAAGATTTTTCTAATTTGATATTTTCACTCGAAGCACCGATTTTTATTGTATAGTTTCCAGCATCAGCAATCCAGGCTGATTGATCTGTATTAAATGATGCAAGGTCTTTGGCATTAAGTGTAAGAGTGATTGTTTGTGAAGAACCTGGTTGAAGAAGTTCTGTTTTTCCAAAAGCTTTTAGTTCTTCTACTGGTTTATCTATGCTTTTTGAAGGTGCACTAAGATATAATTGAACCACCTCTTTACCTGGCACTTTTCCAGTATTGGTAATTGTAATTTTTGCAGTCAATTTATCTTTAAACTTAGAAGAGCTCAATTTTAAATCACTGTAAATAAATGTTGAATATGAAAGTCCGTAACCAAATTCGTAGGCTGGTTTTACGCCAAAAGTAGTATGATAACGATATCCAACATAAATACCTTCATCATACGGGATTTCAGTGTATGGTTGTTTTGTGATGACAGTTTTGATGATTTTATCGGGGAATACTTTTCCGGGGAAGCTTTTTGCCGATGGTACATCGGTGTATGAAGCTGGAAATGTAGTTGCCAGTTTACCCGAAGGATTTACTTTACCACTTAATACGTCAGCTATTGCATTTCCACCTTCCTGACCAGGTTGCCATGCCAACAATATTGCATCTGCATAATCTCTCCATTGCATTACATCTAGTGCATTTCCAACATTAAGCACTACAATTACCTTTTTGTTTTGTGCATGAAATATTTCAGCAACAGATTTAATAGCCGTTTTCTCTGCATCTGTCAAATAATAATTACCTTCTATTTTTCCATCATTACCCTCTCCAATTCTTTTGCCAATAGCGAAAATAGCAATATCGGAGATAGTAACTTTTTTATTAAGTAACTCATTATCTAAAGCATATTCTGGAGCAGGTGGGGTAGGGTTTTTGTATTCCTGTAAAATGCTCTTCTTAGGATTTTTTGCTTTATAGTCACTAATATAATCGCTATATATTTTAAGTAGTTCGTCATCGATGCTAAACCCGGCATTTGATAAGCCTTGTACTAATGAAATTCTGTATTCGCAATTAACTTCACCACTTCCAATGCCACCAGTAATCAGATCATAACCATTATTACCAAATAATGCAATTTTTTTAATTTCATGAGCTATCGGTAATGTCTGCCCATTGTTCTTTAATAGTACCATTCCTTCAGAAGCTGCTTCCCGCGAAATTTGAGCATCTTTCTTAAGATCGGGTTGATTTGAAAATTTGTAGTGATTGAACGAAGGGGATTTCAATATAATATTCAAAATTCCTGTTACATTTTCGTCCAATTGTTTTTCCGAGAGTTTGCCGGCTTTTACTGCTTCCAAAATTTGTTTCGCCTGTGTGGCCATACCTGGCATTAACAAGTTATTGCCAGCCTGTACTTGTGCAACTGGTGTTTTCCCGGCAAACCAGTCAGTCATAACAAGCCCTTTAAATCCCCATTCTTTGCGCAAAATCGTTTTCAACAGGTCTTCACTTTCGGAGGTGTAAGTGCCGTTTATCTGATTATAAGCAGTCATCACCGTCCAAGGGTGCGAATTTTTTACAGCAATTTCGAATGCTTTTAAATAGATTTCACGCAAAGCTCTTTCACTAGCAATTATATTTGCTGTAAAACGATTAATTTCCTGTTCATTTGCAATAAAATGTTTAATTGATGTACCTACTCCATTTGATTGGATGCCATTGACCATAGCGGAAGTTATCATTCCGGAAATTAATGGATCTTCAGAATAATATTCAAAATTACGTCCTCCAAGGGGATTTCGTTGAATATTTAATGCGGGAGCCAGTAAAATATCAATTCCATATTCTTTTGCTTCGTGCCCAAAAGCAACACCCACCTTTTTTACTAAGTCGACATTCCAGGTTGAAGCTAATGAAACGCCTACCGGCCATGCTGTAGCATAAAAAGTTTTTCCGGGTTGGGTCTCACGGATTGGGTCAATACGTACACCTGCAGGACCATCGGCTAAAACAATAAATGGAATGTTGTATCTTGGATTTGCATTTGTTGTACCTGCTGCTCCGGGAACACCTTCTTGTGTATTACCAACCACAGATTGAAAATTGTCATCGGGCATCTTAAAACCATTGCCCACCACCATGTTTACTTTTTCTTCAAGGCTCATAGCCTTGATAATCCCATTGACATTATAAGGAGTTAGCTGCGGAGTAAGCTTTACAGGAATATTCTGCGCAACTAGATTAAATGACAGGATTGAAAACAATAGGAGTATTGATTTAGAGGTCATAGTATTATTAAATTGGGGTGTGATTTAAGGAAAAAAAATATACATTCAAGCAATTTATTGTAGAACACTCGCCAGAGGGTTCTTTGAGGAGGAAGGGGAAGGCAATTAAAAAATATCTTAAACAGAGTAAGCATGGTGGCCACAAGGGCCACCATTACTTTTTTATTTAGCTTCAGTTTTAGTTTCCACTATTCTGACGCCTGTACAGTCAAACATATCCATCAATGATCCGGATACATTATTGTCATCTTTCTTTTCAAGATAGATATATACATCGTAACCACTAGCTGTGAAGTAGCCGGTTACAGAATTTTCCTTTTCTTCTACTTTTCTGAATACGTTTACATTAGGCTTTTTCTCTTCGGCCATAGTCCCAATCAGTTTTCCATCTTTTCTTTCAAAGGTGACAATACTTTTAGCATCTCCACTAGGCAGACCCGTTGTTAACACATTCCATTTTCCAATAAAAAAGTCGCCAGAAGCCTGAGCTTTTGCTCCAATAGAGAATACTAAGCTGCATACTAAGACAGCAAAAAATACATTTAATTTTTTCATGACATTTAATTTTTAATTTTTGTTTTTTTTTAATTCTAAAACCCTTATTTCAAAGTTCTTTGTCAGTGACAAAGAACTTTGAAAAGTAAGGATACTCAACTTATTTATACCTTCTTATTAGTTATAATTTTAAATTAATAGTAAATTCAATTGTACGTGGGCGGATACAATTAGCAGTCATTATTTTCCCGATATAATTAGGCTCTTGTGCTGCAGTTATTTGGTCAGCTCCCTGCAAAGTTCCACTAATTCCTTTTTGATTCAAGAAATTTACAACTTGTAATTTCATATCACAATTACGGCTCAAGCGATAGTCAACTCCGGCAAAGTTTTCCCACCAAGCTTTGTAATATATTGAATTGCTAAGGTTGCCATATTGTTTGCCGAAATAACGTAAGCTTGCCCAAATTTTAAAGTCTCCCAATTTGTAGCTAGGGTCAATTTCCATTAAAACCTTCGACAATGCAGGAACTGAATTGTTATTGTATGAATAAGTAGCTCCAAAAGCACTTACGCTATATCTTTTGTATTGGGGGTTTTGTAATGTCAACAAATAGTGTAAGTTGAAATTTTTAAACGGACTAGTTACAATGTCAGTTGTCCAACCGAATGTTTTGATGTCGTAGATAATTGGATTAACATTCATTTTTGTGATATGATTTACATCAGAAGGGTCATATATATCCATATTAGTGATATTATTTAACTTTTGACTACTTGTGACTTTTGACACAATGCTTAACAAATCACCATGATTATAATAAATCCCTCCACCTAAAAACAAAACCTTGATTTGATTCGTCTTAGCCACTGTTGTTTGGGCGATAGGATTTCCAGCTGCATCCTTAGTTGATATCGGATTGCCTAATGCATCTTTTTGGTCTGCCGGATAATCATAGTATCTGCTGAGGTAATCGTTATAAGTTATATCTCCCAGAAAACCAAAGTCATGTGTTACTTTTGCTATAAAGCTTGCTACACCTACGTGATTAAACTTATTCTTGAAGTCAGTTACCATAAGCGGTCTGTCCTTAATATATGCATTAGCATATTGATCATGAGTTTCCCGGTCATCTTCTTTTTCTATACGACCACCCACCGTGAAGTCAAAGATTTTGCCTACAGAGAAATCGTCTGAGAAGTATAAGGCTGTCTTATTTAGTTTTACCTTGCTCTCACTACCAGGTATTGTTACTATTCCGTCTGCATTAGTTGCTTTAGCAAATATATGATAAGAAGGCACCCACGTTTTCCAATCCAATAACTGTGGATTAGCTGTTGCAGTTTGGTAATACATAGCAGCGTTTGTTTTTTGCAATCCGGTAGCATAGTACTGTTCGGTAAGTCCAAGTCTAAGACTATGAGCACCATATTTTTTAGTTAGTTCTACACGAGTCAATGATTGGTCAATATTAGTAGGTTCTATCATCTGAGTTACTACTTGTTGGGCATTGCCAGTATAGGGTGTAGTAGTTCCATACATAAAAAATTGATTATTTGCATCAGTTGTGGCAACCCCCAGACTCAATGGAAACTGGATTAGGAAAGGAGATTTGGAATGCATATACATTGATGTGTACATTAAAGCAAATCCATTTTTAAATTTGTGGTTTCCATTCAAATAGATAGCATCAGAAGTTGTATTATTGTATTTTTCATCTCCCATGTTATACTTTACTGAAGCTTTTGTATTTGCATCTGCATAAGCTATGTCTCCACTTTTTAATGTATAACTGTCCATCCCTAATTTAAATCCAGGCATTTCAGAGAAATTACCATTACCATTATAAATAAACGGTAAGTTGTTATTGATGTCCAAGAATTCTACAGCATGTTTATACAAAAGATTCACATTTCCATTTTTGTATTTTTTAGAAATACCGGCTTTAAACATTTCCATTCTTTCGTCGGACCAACGTGAGTACCCTCTGTTAATACCATTCTTTTGTCCATAAGTTTCATGCATACCAAGTATATACCCCCAACCTTTCGTGCCAATCGGTCCGGAAATATTACCACTGTAAACCAAAGAACCAAAGTTATTTACTTTAGCGGAAAAGAAACCTTTAAACTTTGATCCTGGTTCGCGGTCATACGAATTTACACAGAACCCGATTTTACCGAAAGTAAGAGCACCTTCAGCCAATGAGAGTAATCCTACTTTTCCGATATTACTATCGTACTTCCATACTGAAGTAACAATCTGTGGCATAAATTGATAAACTCCTGGCACTCCGTTTTCCAAAATCAGAAGATCACCTCCGGGAGGGATACCAATGTTGATTTGTCGTGGTTGGGAAGGTGAAGACGCATTAAGCATCTCATTGCGGTTCTTTTCTTCTTTTTTGTTGGAAGTTGAGACTGTTAATGAATCTGTTGATTCTGAGTTCTGATTTGATTTTGCTTTTGCTTTTTGTGCATAAATATCATTTGTGAATGATACAATGAAGAATGCACATAATAGGTAGATTAATTTTGTTTTCATAATATTATTTTTTGATTTAATTGATTGTTAGCTAAATTGATTTATTTTTATTCAAACTACTTTATTTAGCTGTCATTGGGAAATGAAGTACAAATTATTCTCATGATAATTTTTTTCGTTTTTAATTAGTAAATATCTTGTCTCAAAGAAATGAAGTTTTGTCAACAGAATCAACTACAACTTCGAGCCAAAAGTAAATACTGAAATAAAACAAACTGTATCAATTTATTTTCCCGATAAAAATATATGTACAAGCAAATTGGCAGGGATGTATCTTTTTATCGGGAAACTGATATTCAACCAATTAAAGACATCAAGAAGGGTGGGTAATAGAATAGAGTGATAGTAATTTTAAGATTGTTTTATTTGCGATTTCTTAAATTCACTGGGTGTAACGTGGGTTTGTTTTTTAAAAAAACTATTAAATGCAGCCTTTGAGTTAAAACCACATTCGTAGGCAATAGCCTCAATTGACCAGCTATTGTATTTTTTATCCATTAAAAGTTTCTTTGCGTATTCAATTCTGTATTCATTTACAAAAACGTAAAAACTTTTCCCAAGATGTCCGTTCAAGACTTCTGAAATATGGTATTTGGGTATGGATGTTTGGTTTGCTAATTTTGAAATAGATAATTCAGTATCTTTCCAAACCTCTGAATCTTGCATGCAAAGTTGTAATGTTTGCAAATGATTTTTCACATCGTCGCTTTTAAGACCTGACTTCAGATATTTTCCAGACGCAGTGTCTTCAATCAATAATTCATCGTTATTGTTTGAAGCAATTTCAGTTCCTGAATTTAACTGATTTTGATTGAACCCCCAGATACCTAATATATATACATAGAACAATTCTGTTAAATGCCTGAATATAATGACATCCGAATAAATACTATTCCTTTCATAAACTATACTACTAATAATTATTAACACTATAATAATGAAAAACAAGATTATCATCGCAATTAACCAGTTTAGACTTATTTTATAAGAATTGAATGAATAATAATGTTGGGTTTGTTTTTTAAACCGCATTACAATTTTCAATGCGGAAACAGTGTATATAACAAAAAGTATTTGAAAAAGAAAGCCAAAAGAAATCTTAATCCATTTATATTTTTCAAATAAAGCTAAAAATGGCACTGAACTGTTGTCAGGTAGAAATTTTAAAAAAATAAAGATTGAAAGCAAAAGCAGTGCTGGCGCGGCATGTAGATAATCGCGCGAATCAAATTTATCGAAATTCTTTGTTGTATATTTTGAATACAAATAAAATAATGGTGCAAACAACAAGGTTAGACTTAATGACATAACAGTTCTTTTTGCAGGTATAATATCGTAATTCTGAAGAATGTCCAGACCAAACATTACAGCAAAGAGCATAATTAAAACTCCAAGAATAACATAAGCTATTTTCAATGGTTTTTTAGTCAAGATCAATATTATAGCGATTAGAGCCTGTAAAAATCCAATGTAAGTAATTGTCAAATCCATATTTCATTAACAGTTTAAGGTTTATTCAACGCCCATTGAGAATCGACAAAGAATACAAATATATAATATATGGATACAAATATATTCTTTTTGATTGAAATTAAAATACCAATATAAGTAATGAATGAAAAAATTGACAAAAAGAAAACAGTTATATCTATTTTACACTTTTAACTATTAGAGAAATAATACTATGTATTGGCATTTAAAGCTCACCAGTTTTTACTTTTTTACCTGCAATAGCTGACTGAGTTTCATCTTGTTTCAATTTAAGCACCTCTCTATTTATTTAACCGTCTTTATATAGGCATTTTAACTATTATGCGAATGCATCGGGAACTTTTATCCAAGAGGCCTTCCTTTGCTTTTGCAAAAGAGTTGGATTAATTGTTTTCAGCATTTAAATTGGCCGCAGTCAATATGCATAAACCGAGTAAAAGATGCTTTAGTGCACTAAACAGTGATGACTTTTGCATTCATATTATTTGTTAATTTAGTGATTGTAAAAGCATCTTGCAACAATAAATTGGAGTTACAAGATGCTTTTTTGAAATAACATATTTCGATAATACTTTATCTTTTTACTTCATTTTTTTTTAGTTCATTGATATTGATTTGTGGGGTCAACGCCTTATGAGCTTTTTCAACCACCATATCTTTAGCTAACGAGAATTTTTTGCTCAGTTTTATGTCCGTGCTTGAAGCACCAATTTTAACGGTATAAGCTCCTCCATCAGCAATCCATGCTGACTGATCAGTATTGTAAGAAGCCAAATCTCTTGCATTCAATTGGAATGTAATAGTTTGAGATGCACCAGGTTTAAGTAGGGCTGTTTTAGCAAAACCTTTCAATTCTTCAGATGGTTTTTCTAATGTTTTCTCTGGGGCACTCAGATACAATTGTACTACTTCTTTTCCTGCAACTTTTCCTTTATTTGTAATAGTAATCTTTGCTGTTATCTTGTCTATGAATGTAGAAGAACTTAATTTTAATCCGCTGTATGAAAAAGTGGTATAACTTAAACCATAACCGAATTCGTAAGCCGGTTTTACATTGAAAGAATTAAAATAACGATACCCCAAATATATGCCTTCTTCATAAATTACCTCTTGCGGAGCGTTTGCAGGTGTTTCTGGGAATTTTTTTGCAGTAGGTTCATCTGAATATTTCACAGGAAAAGTGGCTGTCAGTTTCCCTGATGGATTGACATTACCAGATAATACATCTGCTATCGCATTCCCAGCCTCTTGCCCTGGTTGCCACGCCAACAAAATAGCATCTGCGTAATCACTCTAGCTTGCAGTTTCGATAGGTTCTCCTGAATTGATTATTACTATCAGCTTTTTTCCTGCTAAATGAAAAGCCTCAGATATATTTTTTAAATGTAATTTTTCGGCATCAGTGAGATTGAAATCATCTTCAACTTTTCGATCTCCTCCTTTACTAGAGATCCGCCCAATCGTATAAATACTACAGTCGGTTTTTACTCATTTATTTGAACCAGAAGTGTAAGTGCTTTATCGACAATGTAAATTATCAATAAGAAGCCCTGTTGTTAGTTCTTTGGCATTATTTCATCTCTATTGACTGAATATTTAAACCTTTTGTTATACCATTCTCGTTAAACACATCAATTGTAAAATAATATTTTTGAAGTTTGCTTAGGCTATGAATTGTAAGACTATCTGCACCAAGCACCTGATAATTCAGATATAACTTATCCGGAGCTGTACCATAACGGATATTATACCCAGTAGCATTTTCGCTCATTTTCCATTTTAGAGTAACATTACGACCATCCGAATTATCGCGTATTACAGTAAACGCTGAAACAGCTTGGGCCGTTTTTCCATTACCATTACCAAAGATGCGCAAACCTGACAGGGCAAATTTTCCATCAGGGACATGATAGTTGGTTAAACGAATATAACGGGCTGTTACAGGCACTTTTAATTCGATATAATCATGTGGTGCATCAATCTTACTTTTTGTTTTGTTTGAAAGTGTTTTCCAAACTTTTTTATCGTTGGAATACTCCAGCAGATATTGATAATAAATGGATTCCAAGCGGCCTAAAATGGTTGTTCCTTCTTCTGCAAAATTCAGCTGAACACTACTCACCTTGCATTGTTTTTCCAGATCAATCATGATCCATTCTCCTTTATTACCTGTTTGAGCACTCCAGTAGTCCCGTATTTCTTCATTCGTTGCATATTCCTTTGGATGATTGGCCAACGTAGAAGATACCTCAACCGGTTTTTTGTATGAGAGCAACATACCTGAAGGTTTATAATCCTCAGGTCCATTCATGTGTTTTTGAGGAACAATGTGTGGGAAATCGCCAAAACCTGTGTAAGTATAAAAAGTACCATCTTTATCAAAAAAAGCAGGGAACATCCCCAAGCGACGCTCAAATGGGTGTTTTACGGAAATTGTCATAGAAACAATATGCCAATAATTGCCCCATTTATCTTGAAAGGTACTGCTATGTCCGGCTCCAGCAATGAAACCTTCCGGTTTATATGAAAACGGATTATTATCTGCGACTTTGAATGGGCCCAAAGGCGAATCACTAATATACAATCCATCGGCATAGCTTTTAAATTGAGTTGCAGGCACTGCATATTGCAAATAATACTTACTACCATGTTTTGTCATCCAGGCTCCTTCAGTACATGGGAATTGGGTTTGGTCATTGTTGTAGTCTCCACCTTGTTCCCAACCAAAGTCATTTTTATTTGATTTAACGCAAGTAATTAGCTCACCAACCGGATCAAATGTTTTCGGGTTTAACTCTATAACTTTGATTGGTGTTGCTAAGCCCATATAAAGAAATAATCTTCCATCTTCATCTAAAAATAAAGTTGGATCCAAAATTCGCTTCCCAACAGAAAATGACTCTTTAGCAATTTGCCATTCCCCAAACAAAGGATCTGCAGACTTGTAAATCTTATTATTAACCGCCATAAAATACATAATATCATTTATTACCACTGCAGTCGGAGCATAATCTTCAATCGGTAAATCATTTGTCGTTATAAACGACCAATTTGTCAAGTTGGTTGAAACCCAGTAACCACCAGACTTAGATGCAAATAAAAAATATTTGCCTTTAAAAGTCACAATGACTGGGTCAGCGACCTCCCGTCGGGAAGGGTTATTCAATTGAAACCGGTAATTGAGATTCAATGGATTACAAATTGCCGTTTGTTTACCAATAGTTTGTGCACCAGAATATTGCCCGGTACAAAACATAAAGAATAATAGCATTCTACTAAATAATGATTTCTTCATAAAATAATTGATTTAAATTTATAGTTTTTTTTTACAAATTGAATCACAAAAAAACACATTATTTTAACTCAAGTGATAAAACCCTTACCGGACCTAACAAACCAGCTGGCACTACAGACGAGCTTGCTTTATAATAAGGAGTAGTCGTATATGTGATTTTTTTTGTCACTTCCGGCCTTGCATCGCCCACCAACCTGTTTACCCAGGTGTTGGTCACTTTTATTTCAATTTTATTTTCTCCATTTTTCAAATTGCCTGTAACATCCACCCGGAATGGTTGCTTCCATACAACTCCAAGCGACTTGCCATTTATATTTACTTCGGCAAGGTTGCAGACTTCGCCCAAATCCAACCACAGCTGTTTATTCTTATTAAACCAACTTTTATCAGCTATAATCGTTTTACTATACGTTGCAGTACCTGAGAAGTATTTTATTCCTTCTTCTGATCTCTCTGTATATGATTGTAACTTATCAAATGTAGCTTCAGCAGGTGCTCCCCGCTCTTTCTGGAAAGCCAGATTCCAACGACCATCAACCGTTGACAATTGTTTGAATTCCTTTGCCGGTAAGGTTACAGCATTCTGTGTTGCCTTGTCTTTGAACACAACAAATACAGCATCACTAGGCTGGAGATTCAAACTCACCGTTGTCACTCCATTGGCAATAGTATAAGCTGCTTTCTCAGTCAGACCAGTCTCTGCATGCCAGATTTCAGGAACTTTGCCCACTACACGGAATGTTGCACTTATATTTTCATCGAATTTATTCCGGTTATTTACCCAATAAATTTCTGCCTGACCTATTGTGCGGTGTACATACAGCAGTTTTGAATTGTCTTTGGATTTTGTATATACAAAATCAGGAGCAATTTTCAATGCAGTCAAAACATTTGTCAATGATTTCTCTGTAAACACATTGGGGTTGCCGCTATTCCAGATTTCATTGACCAGCTTATTGAACTCATTTGTATCATCCGACAAACTTGGGGTTGATATAGGTTTCACACCTGTAATAACAGCTCCGGCTTTAACCAAAGTGCTGATTTTTCGTAATACAGTCAATGGCATTTTCACAGCATTACTATCCAGAGCCAAAACCCTGTAACTCATACCACTTGGAGTAAATAGCTTACCATCTTTTACACTCAACAAATTGATTAATGCATCAGAGTTGATAAAATCATAGTTGTATCCTTCCGGAATCATCGGTGTTTTTTTCCCAAAAAGATTGGTGATATTATTGTCCTCGCCATAATAATAAACCACATCAGCCACAAATTTGCCTTGCTGAAGCATATAGCAACTGCGGGCAAGGTAGTCAGTCCATACTCTTGCCTGTTCTGCCCACGTTTCGTGGCGGGTAAACCATTGGCCAAACGGACCAAGACCTACTCCTGGAATTTTATCATCTACCGGTTGGTGAGCCGAAGTATGTACCACGAAACGGTTCAGGCCACTGGCTAATTCCAGGTCGGCAGTCGGTTTCAGATTTTCCGGTGTAAAGGTATAGGCTGTATTGAACATGCCTAAAGCGGTAAACGATTCAGCAGCCACCAGGTTTTGCCCGTAAATATGAGAAACAGAGGCTGATTCACGGATATCAATTGTGTATTTTGTCTGGTCATTCTGGTTTACAAACCCATTTGGTGTCCACATGGCTGCCATTGGAACAGCAGCTTTGCGTTTCACATCCATACCATCAACAATATAGGTACGACCACTCTCATGTGATTCGGTATAACGCTTCATTCCGTATTGGTTCAGAATATCGGTCAATCCATCGTAATGATATTCAGCCATCATTTCAGCCAGTGTTTTCCGGTAATCCCACAGAAAACGTTCACTCGCTTCTGCACTTTTAATAATTGCTCCGGTTAATACCGGTAACCAAGGGATCATATTATACCCGCGCCTTTTTTGGAATTCCTGCGGAAGATTAGCTGTCCAGTTTTGTGAACCGGCTTCATAACTATCATTAATCATAAAACCAAGCCCTCTCTTACCCATTAAACCCGTTGTTGCATCTTTGTACTGATTCAGGTAGTTGGTAAAATAAGCTTTAACAGATTCGGGGTTTAGTTTATCAACTTCCAAACCGGTTGCTTCAAATGAAGCAGGATGGTTTGTTACACCCATTAAAGAGTATCCAAAACGGACAATCTTCCAGTTCCCGGCAGGAACTTTCCAATTAAGTGTGCCATCGGCCTTTACCTGCGAAGTTAAATCCACTACATCTGTCTGTTTTGTTACATCAGTTGTTGCCTGCGTACTGGATTTCGGATCAAATACAGCAACAAAACCGGCTTGTTCTTCAAAACGGTTTACTTTTGATACTGAATGTAAGACAACTTCTGCAATTTCTGTTCCTTTGGGAATACTTGGTTTACTCCCACCAAAAGCGGAAAGATCCATCGGTCTTGGAGGATTTTTAAATGTCATACGAAAATACCGGGCCGTGGTAGGTGGAACATCGATTGTTAACTGAATCACTTTCCCAGCCGGAAGACTCATAACCTGTCTGAAGTGCTGACCATCGTCACTCGCTTCCAGGGTTCTCATATCATCACCACCTCCCGAAAGCTCTGCCATTGCTCCAACAATAGTACCTCCTACTAAAGTCAGTGCCTTTATAGTTTGAGGCTTTTGAAATTCAAATTGAATCCAGGCAGGTATATTATTATCCGATGTTCTCGGCAAAAATTGGGTAGCAACCAAATCTCCATCGGTTAATTTACCTAAATCAAAGCTACCGCCACTTGATGTAACTTTCGGCTGTAAATCAAGCAACGAAACATCTGTATCCGGAACTTTATAAGCTATCGTTGCAATGTTTCCCGCATAAGCAGGAGCTTTGAATTTTTCTCCAGTCATTGAATTCATTGGATCGTCAATCTGAAGGTTTTGAAAAGATCCCGTATTTGTTGGCAAGGCTGGCAGTTTGCCATTAAAGATTTGCCCACCTTTTACACGAAGTTCACTCCAAACGTATTTCTTCATACCATCTTTTGCCGGTACCCATGGGCCTCCGCTTTCACTCCAGCCAGGTGAGCCTGCTATAGCCATTTCAAGGTGTAGTGAATCTGCGAGTTTTGCCGCCAACCCGAAAGCATCCTTCCAGTCAGGAGACATAAACGACAAGCGTTTAGCTACCACCTGGGGTGTTGCATATCCGGCATCAAAGTTCTGGAAACCACCAATACCAGCACGATGCATCCACTCCAAATCTTTGCGGATACCATCTTTAGTGACATTACCATTCATCCAGTGCCACCACACACGGGGTCTGGCTGCATTATCGGGCTGAATAAAGCCTTTATATAAAAGATTATCAGTGTTTTTCTTCTCCTGACTAAATGATGAAAGAACAAACAAAAACACAGTTGTTATTAGTAAAAAGTGAGTTTTCAAGTATTTCATAATGGTTGATTATTACTTTAATTTTTTTATTTTCTTTTAGATTTTAGTTCATTATTTTTTTCTGTTGGCGCAAGTGTAACGCTTACTTATTCAACTGATAGTTATTCATTCAATTCAAACGAACTGTTCAAGCTGATATCATTGAAAGATGACCCTATTCGAACTGTATACGTTCCCTGCTATGCATCACACGGCAGAGCTATAATGTTAAATAATACAAGTTCTCACGGTGTCAAAACAAAGAATATTAATTCATATTAGAACTTAAATTGATTACTTTGAGGATCTTTAAGTATCGAATCTACCACTGCGATCTTTGGACGCTCCATGGTACCAACCATAACTTCAACTCCCCTTTGTTTCATAGCAGGGCCAAGAAATTTCCCGATAAAATTAGACAGTCCTTTAGCCGTCCAACAACAACTAGGGAAAATTTGAGGAGATTTAAACTCGTTCTGTGGCATTACAGCAAAAATATCAATGCCTTGCGATTTATAAGCATCTATGAATTTTGAGAAATAAAGTGCATATGCATTCAGCTATTTATCCTCCTGTATAAACATGTCGCTACCCTCTCTTCCTTGATGTACATCAGATAAACCGCTATCATATTTTGACCCGACATACATTTTGGTTGTTCCAATGGATAGAAATTTTGTTTCACCCGGAGCAATCGTCTTACCAGGATTCATCATTTTATAAGCATCGTATATAGAAGTATAACTTGAAGAAGCATAATGTTTATTGGTCTTCATCCACGAAGGCGGACACCACGGCGATGCCCATATTTTCAAATTTGGATTCACCTCCTTGGCACTCTTTATGAAGGGTATCAACGTCTTTATATCGTTGGCAATCGAAAAATTCTTCATATTAAAATCACCATCAATTTCGTAATACGAATACAAATTAAAGAGAAATCGTTAGCACCTATGGGCATACGGCAAATCGTAAAATTAGCACCACCCTGAGCGAACAACTCTTTAATTATGTTTTTACGATCTTTTGAATTTAGCGAATTAAGTAAAACCCAACCTTGTTCGTTGAAGCAAGTTCCAAATCCAGTGATAGTTTGCTGTGTTTTTGCAGTATTGATTATGATTTCAGCATCATTTTTGTTATTACGTATTTCCACTCCTGGCTGATTCAGCCAAGGTTCCTTTTCAGTGGAAGTCACTAATGTTGCGTTATTCTGCGCGAAACAACTAGAAATCGCTAATATAAGGTTTAATCCGATTAAAAGTATTAAAGTTGCGTTTTTAACATAAATGATTTTTTAGTTATGACTTTTATTATTTTGAGTCTAATTTATAATCTTTATTTGCTTTTAACTCGTCAACTGGCACCTGAGGTACATGAACTCTATTTACTTTTTCTACCACAATATCTTTTGCTAGTGTAAATAACTTTTTCAATTTTATATCTTCACTTGAAGCTCCAATTTTAACAGTATACCTTCCAGCATCAGCAATCCACACTGATTGAGAGGTATTGAAAGAAGCCAGGTCTTTGGGGTATAATGTAAAAGTAATCGTTTGAGATTCGCCCTGTTTCAACAATCTTGTTTTTGCAAAACCTTTCAACTCTTCAGCCGGTTTATCTATGCTTGTTGTCGGTGCACTAAGATATAATTGCACCACTTCTTTACCTGCAACTTTGCCTGTATTGGTGATTGTAACTGTAGCTTTTATAGGTCTATTGAATGTAGCTGAACTTAATTTGAGATTGGTATAACTAAAAGTTGTATAGCTCAACCCAAAACCAAATGGATATGCCGTTTTTATATCAAAACTATTATAATAGCGATAGCCAACATAGATGCCTTCATCATACACCGAAGTGGTTGGTTTCGCGGCTGGTGTTCCCGGAAAACTTGAAGCTGAAGCTACATCCTTTACGTTATAATTCATTGGAAAGCTTGCAGCCAAACGGCCGGAAGGGTTCACCTTTCCGCCTAATACATCTGCAACTGAGTTGCCAACTTCTTGACCGGGCAACCACGCTACGAGAATCCCATCTACTTTGTCGCGCCATGTTGTCACATCAACTACGCCATTCACATTGAGAATCACTACCAGTTTTTTCCCTGCGGCGTGAAATGCTTGTGAGGCATCACTGATTAAGTTTAATTCATCAGATTTTAAATAATAATCGGTTTCGGTTTTTCGGTCGACACCTTCACCGGCAATGCGGGAAATAGTAATAACACCCATATCGGCAGACGCAGCAAGTGTTGTCAAATCCGATTTTCCAACTGCCATTTCCTTCAATGTTTTCAAAGGATTTGTGAGTGTAATTGGTTTGGTATCGGCTTTCCTTAAGCTGTCAATATAGCCAAGATATTTGTTTTTAAGTGGATTGTAAATTTCAAAACCAGCACTGGACAAGCCCTGAGAAATTGATACAGTATAAGCTTTATAAACTTCGCCACTACCTGTACCACCAATAAAAGTTTCGTAGGAACCGTTCCCCAGCAAAACTATTTTCTTAACGCTTAACGGAAGTACATTATTTACATTTTTCAAAAGAACCATCCCCTCGGCTCCTGCTTCTCTAACTATTCTGGAATGTGCCACAAGATCGGGATTATTGGAGTACTTATAATTCCGATATGCACTGCTTTTCAGCACAATATTCAATATAGATTCAATATTCCGATCCAGTAAATCTTCGCTCAAATTTTTGTTAATAATTGCTTCTTTAATTTTTGTGGATTCGGCAACACGTCCAGGCATCATTAAATCGTTGCCGGCTCTTACTTGAGCTACAAAATCCTTTCCGGCAAACCAATCGGTCATTACAAATCCTTTGTATCCCCATTCTTTTCGGAGCACGGTGGTAAGCAAGTCCTCGCTTTCAGAACAATAGACACCATTTATCTTGTTAAATGCACTCATTATTGACCATGGTTGGGATTGCTTGATTGTAATCTCAAACGCTTTCAGATATATTTCTCGCAAGGCACGTTCGCTAATAATTTCATCCACTTTGTTTCTGCTGGTTTCCTGATTATTGGCTGCGTAATGTTTTATGGTAGCGCCAATACCATTGGACTGAATCCCATTTACCATAGCAGCTGCCAAAGTGCCGGTCAGATAAGGGTCTTCGGAATAATACTCAAAATTCCGTCCACATAATGGATTTCGTTGTATATTGATACCCGGAGCCAGCAATAGATCCAGTCCATACTCAAGTACTTCATTTCCCATGGCTTCACCCACTTTTTGCACGAGTGCCGGATTCCATGTTGCTGCCAAGGCAGTTCCTACCGGGAAAGCGGTAGCATAATATCTTTTTGAATCGTTGGGGCGCAAAGAATCTATTCTAAGCCCTGCCGGACCATCGGCCAGTATTATGGATGGGATTCCCATTCGGGGAATTGCAAGTGTAGCACCAGCTGCGCCATTTACCTTGCCTTTAATATCGCCTATAACCGGTTCACTTGAAAATATATCAGCACCTCCCATACTAATACCTTTAATGAAATTCACTTTTTCATCAAGTGTCATGGTTTTTATTATCTCCTTAACCGTATAAGGAGTTAGCTGTGGTGTAATCTTTACAGGTGTGTTCTGAGCATTTAAATTAAGCGACAGAATTGAAAATAACAGGAGGGTTGATCGGAAAGTCATAGTATTATGATGATTGTTTGATTTTAATTGGGAATATATATTCCTGCAATTGAAAATTAAATATTGTAGCGAAGCAATATAAGGAAAGATAGTTTTTTTATAGAAAAGTTGGGTGGTTACCAAGGCCACCCTTACTTTTACGTTTACTTGGCCTCAGTCTTAGTTTCCACTACTCTGATTCCAGTACAGTCAAACATATCCATCATTGATCCGGTTACGTTATTATCATCTTTTTTTTCTAAATAAAAGTAGACATCATAAGCTCCGGCTGTAAAGTAAGCCGTTGCTGTTTTCTCCTTTTCTTCAACCTTTGAGAACTGTGTTGGTTTTCCTTTGTCATCAATCAATTGCCCAGTTAATTTTCCATCTTTTCTTTCAAAAATGACATATTCCGTAACATCTCCTTGTGGCAAACCTGTTACTAAGACTTTCCACTTACCCACAAAATAATCTGCAGGTGCCTGAGCTTTTGCTCCAATTGAAAATACTAAGCTGCATACAATAGCAGCAATAAATACACTTAATTTTTTCATGATTTGTAATTTTTTAATTTGAAAATTTTTATTATTTGGAAATAAAATCTACGCTTTAACAATCCAACTCTCAAAGTTCTTCAGTTTATTTGAAGAACTTTGACGAGTCAGTAGTCACACAAGTTATTTATACCTTATTTTTGTTTATAATTTTAAATTTACTGTAAATTCAATTGTGCGGGGGCGAATACAATTTGCAGTCATAATTTTTCCTATATAAGAAGATTCCATTGATGTTGTGATTTGATCAGCTCCCTGCAAAGTTCCGCTGATACCTTTTTGATTCAAGAAATTC
Source organism: uncultured Paludibacter sp. (assembly GCA_963664445.2). Classification (GTDB taxonomy): domain Bacteria; phylum Bacteroidota; class Bacteroidia; order Bacteroidales; family Paludibacteraceae; genus Paludibacter. Next base: position 308,467 of record CAXXUM010000005.1, on the reverse strand, counting down.
ACGACTTGTAATTTCATGTCACAATTGCGGCTCAAACGAAAATCAACTCCTGCAAAGTTTTCCCACCAAGGGTTGTAATAAATTGTATTGGTAAGATTACCATACTGCTTTCCAAAATAGCGTAAACTTGCCCAGATTTTAAAATCACCTAATTTATAGCTTGGATCAATTTCCATCAATACTTTTGATAAACCGGGAACAGAAGAATTATTGTACGAATATGTATTTCCAAAAGCACTTACGCTATAGTTTTTATATTGTGGGTTCTGAATAGTAATTAGATAGTGCAAGTTGAAATTTTTGAAAGGGTTTGTAACAATATCAGTTGTCCAACCAAGAGTTTTAATATCGTAGAAAATAGGATCTACTTTCATATGGGTTTGATGAGTTGCATCCGCAGGGTCATATATATCCATATTTGTTAGGTTATTCAGTTTTTGGCTGCTGGTCACTTTCGATACCACACTAAATTTATCACTAGCATTCCAGTAAATACCTCCACCTAAAAACAATACCTTGATTTGTTTATCACTGGCCACTGTTGATTGAGCAATTTGTACTTGTTGTCCATATGCATTTGTAGTTGTCAATGGATTTCCCAAAGCATCTTTCTGATTAGCTGGATAATCCCAGAATCTGCTATAGTAATCGTTATAAGTAACATCTCCTAAGAAACCAAACTCATTAGTAACTTTTGCAACAAAACTTCCTACTGCCACATGATTCCATTTGTTCTTAAATTCAGCTGTCAAAAGTGGTCTGTTATCTACAAATGTATTGTTATATTGGTCATGAGTTTCCTTGTCGTCTTGTTTTTCGATACGACCACCTACTGTAAAATCAAAGCGTTTGCCTACTTTAAAATCGTCTGAGAAATATAAGGCTGTTTTATTAGTTCTAATTTGAGTCATGTTGCCGGGTATACCCACAATACCATCAGAATTAGTGATTGGAACAGTCATATTATAAGCGGGTATATACATTTTCCAATCTAGCAATTTTGGATTTGCTGTTGCAGTCTGGTAATACATAGCAGCGTTTGTTTTTTGCATGCCTGTAGCATAGTACTGCTCAGTCAAACCAAGTCTAAGACTATGTTCACCATATTTCTTAGTCAATTCAAAACGACTTAGTGATTGATCAATATCTGTTGGTTCAATCATTTGAGTAACTACCATTTGGGCGTTACCAGTGTAAGCAGTAGAAGTTCCTTGCAGAAAGAATTGGTTTGTTGCATCAGCAGTAGTAGTTCCGAGACTTAATGGGAACTGGATAAGGAATGGAACTTTAGAATGCATATACATTGATGCATATGTCAATTTAAATCCATTTCCAAATTTATGATCCCCATTCAAATAAATTGCATCAGAGGTGGTATTATTATATTTTGCATCCCCCATATTATATTTGATAGATTTACCTGTATTTGCATCTGCAACTGCAACGTCTCCACTTCCAAGAGTATAACTATCCATACCTAAATTAAATCCGGGCATTTCAGTAAATTTACCATTCCCTTGATAAATAAATGGAAGATTGTTATTTATATCCAAATATTCTACTGCATGTTTATACAACAGTTTTACACTTCCATCTTTGTATCTTTTAGAAATACCAGCTTTGAACATTTCCATTCTTTCTTCAGACCAACGGGAATACCCTCTGTTAATACCTTTTTTTTGACCATAAGTTTCGTGCATACCAAGTACATATCCCCAACCTTTTGTTCCAATAGGACCGGATATATTACCACTATAGGTCAATGAACCAAAGTTATTAACCTGTGCTGAAAAAAAACCTTTAAATTTAGGTCCAGCTTCACGGTCAAACGTAGTTAAACAAAAACCGACTTTACCGAAAGTAAGAGCCCCTTCAGCAAGCGAAAGTAATCCAATACGTCCAATATTGCTATCATACTTCCATACTGAAGTAACAATTTGTGGTAAAAATTGATAAATGCCAGGCACATCGTTTTCCAGAATCAGCAGGTCACCTCCGGGAGGAATACCAATATTTATTTGTCGTGGTTGAGAAGAGGAACCAGCATTGAGCATCTCATTTCGGTTCTTTTCTTCTTTCTTGTTTGGAATAATTGAGTCTGTCGTTACATTTGTTTCAGACTTACTTTTCTTTGGTGTCTGTGCATAAGACTGATCTGGTAATAATGTTCCAATTGTAATTAACATACCGATCCCAATAGGAATAAATGTTTTTCTCATAAGTAATTAAATTTAATTATTATTTATTGCGTCAATACAATGCTTTTTATTGCGTTATAAATATACTTTTCATTGCGTTATTTTGACGCGATAAAAATATGAAACATTTTTTATATGACAATCATGATATTTTGTATTATGTTTTATTTAACCACATTTCCAAGCATATATAAAAATATATTCATTTATAATTCTTATATACAGATAATTATTCAATCGTTAAAAAAACAAGACGTGCCAAATATTTATCATAAAATTGATTACGTAAGTCAGAAATCGTATGAAAACTGGAAATGAAAATACAATTAGAGTGGTAATAAAAATAAAAATGCTGAATTATTGTGTGTAAATTGTCTAAAAAATAGAAATATAATGATATACCAATGCAATAATCATTATACTAAGATTTTCTCTAATTAAAATAAAATCCCCAATTCTGAATTTTCCAGAATTGGGGATCATTAATGAGAATTATATATAAAAAAATTTTATAAGGTTAGTGATAATCTTTCGTTTAATGCGTTTTGATAATTATCTTTATGAAAAGTATATAAGAACGGAGCCCTATGTTGTCCTATATTTCGCTTTTCATCTAATTTTACAATAATCTTTTGTGACAGTAATTTATTGGGGAAATTACGTCGATCAAATTTTTTATCTAAGATAGTTTCATACAATGTCTGAATCTCGGGTAATGTAAATTTCTCCGGCAACAACTCAAAACCAATTGGCTCATGAAATATTTGGTTTCGGAGAGTCATTAATGCTAAGCTTAAGATTTCATTGTGATCAAATATCAAGTTATCAGTGATTTCATTTACATCCACCCATTTATAGTCCTCAACAAACCAGTCAAGTTTAATTATAGCCTCTGAACAATCAATTAAAGCATAATACCCTATAGATAAAGTGCGTTTCGAAAGCCAGGAATCTGCAGTGACTCCAGACCAAGCTTCAGGTTTATAGTCACTGTGGTTCATGCGATCTGGACTATCTCCAAAAGTGTAAAACTGTTTTAAGAAAACATGATCTAAAGAGGTTCTGTCAAGTAAAATTCTTTTTGCTGCATCAGTTAGCGTTTCATTCAATTTGATAAATCCTCCTGGTAAGCCCCAATTCATACCAATCCATTTACAAAGCAATACTTTTAGTTGTCGATTTTCATATCCAAAAATAACACAATCAATTGTGAGGTGAGGCATATAAACTTTATCACCATTCCGTAAAAAATCTTGTAACTCTTCAACTGTAACCATAAAAACATCTATAATTATATCTTAATGGTACAAAGATAAGAATTGATTTTTATACAAAAACATTATAATGCGTAAAAAACACCCAATAAAATATAAAAAGAAGATATTTACCGCTCTTTAGGCTGATAGACTATATTTCAACTAATTCCAGTCTATTTATAAGTAACGACAAAGCCATATTTTTCACAATCATTGTTTGAGGAATAAAGCTAAAATCAACATATATTTTAGCTGTAACTTTCTTTAACCTGAGCACATGCATAATAAAGCTTGTAATATTTTGGACATTGAAACGGTCAATAGTAGTGGCTTTAAATAATAGCATCAATACTATCCTTTGAAGTCAGACAACTACATTCAACTGCAAATAAAAAAAGTGCATAACTTGAACTAAATTGTAAAGACTATTGAGCTTCCTAAATAGCTCTCATTATTCTAAATTTCAAACTTGGTTTGAAACACCTCTCAACCCTAAAAATAATACTATTTTCAATCTATATATTCAAAATTTAATGGATATATATAAAATCGGGACAATGTTGTTACCGATTTTATATTGATACAAATGCATAACTATTCAAAAGATGGTATCATCGTTACATCCATGTTGGATACACGGACACCGAATGCACAAGGTGAGTATCCTGTGAAAATAAGAGTCAATTACAAACGCGTAAGAGCGTACTACCCCACCGGAAAAAACCTCACTCGGGAAGACTGGGATAATCTCCCAACAAGCAAATCCACAGCTAGTAAAACTATTAAAGCCAGTATCGAAAACAGTTTCAATTTGGTTAGACTCAATGTAGAGTTATTAGCTAAACGAGGTAATTCTCATTTTCAAACTATTAATATTCGGCTACTGAGGTCGCAGACAAATCATACATAACAAAAAAAACACCTACACAAGTGAATGTGTAAGTGTTTCATTTTCATTGTGGGCCCAACTGGGCTTGAACCAGTGACCCCCTGATTATGAGTCAGGTGCTACTAACCAACTGAGCTATAGGCCCCACATTTGCGAAAATTTTAGTATCTTTGCAAAGCGAATGCAAAAGTAGTAAAATTTACGAAACCGCAAAAATTATCCAACACTTTTTTGAGCACAAATGAAACATTTCAGTAATATATCTACTCTTATTTTCGATTTTGGAGGCGTACTTATTGACCTTGACATGAACCAATCAATTCTCAATTTCAAGAAATTAGGGGTGGAAAACGTGGAGAACTACCTCAGTAATTTTGGACAATCGGGTTTCTTTATGCAATTGGAAAAAGGTAAAATCAGTGCAGAGGAATTCAGGTCTGAAATCCGAAAAATGACCACCAACACTATCACCGACAAAGAAATTGATGATGCATGGAATGCTTTTTTGGTTAGAATTCCTGCTGAAAAACTAGATGTCGTGTACGAATTGCGAAAAAAATTTCGGGTAATTATGCTTAGTAATACGAATGCCATTCATTTTCCATATGCCGAAAGAACATTTTTTAGTTATAAAAATAGAGGCATCGATGAATATTTCGACAAATGCTACCGATCGTACGACATGAAAATGGCAAAACCAGATGCAGAAATTTTTGAAGCTATACTTAGCCAGGAACAAGTAGCGCCCAACCAGTGTTTACTACTGGATGATGGTCCTAAAAACATTGAACAAGCTCAAAAACTGGGCTTCCAAACCTATTTTGTTGACCCAAAAGAAGACTTAAGCTTCCTTTTGACAAATATCAACTAACATTTATAGATTGTACTTTTTATACGCACAAATAGATTTATGAATGTAATTTATCAAAATAACACCGTCAACTTACTGCCCTGTGTGGCAACTGTGGGTATTTTTGATGGGGTACACATTGGTCATCGGTTTTTGATAGATCAAGTGATTGCTTCGGCTAAAGCGAAAAACCTTCAAAGCGTGGTAATTACTTTTGCCAAACATCCCCGCAGTATTCTGAGTGAAAATTTCCACCCCGAACTACTCAATACCCTCGAAGAGAAAATAGATCAGCTTTCGACTACGGGTATTGATACTTGCATTGTTTTAGAATTTACAGAAGAAATGGCTGAATTGTCGGCACATGATTTTCTGAAGTCGATTTTGAAAGACAAGTTTAAGGTCAACACCTTGTTTGTGGGGCACGATCATCGATTTGGTCACGATCGGCTGGAAGGCTTCCCCGAATACAAGAAATACGGCGAAAGCATGGACATGGAAGTGATACAAGCCAAACGCTATTCAACGGCTGAGTTCGAGCACATTTGTTCGTCAGAAATCCGTGTAGAAATACAAAGAGGCAATTTTGCTTCGGCAAATTCGTTGTTAAGCTACAATTATTCAGTAAAAGGCAAAGTTATCAGTGGATTTAAAGTAGGAAGAACGATTGGTTTTCCTACAGCAAACTTAATCCCGAATAATGCCGAAAAACTAATTCCGCCCCAAGGTGTTTATGCAGTGCACATCCGCTGGAATGATGCCATTTACAAAGGCATGATGAATATTGGGACACGACCAACGCTAAGCGATGACTTCAAAACCAGTCTGGAGGTAAATATATTCGATTTCGATCAAGATATTTATAATCAGGAAATTGAGATTGAGTTTATCCAAAAGATTCGTGACGAAAAAAAATTCAATGGTTTAGACGAACTGATAGAGCAACTGAACAAAGATAAAGTTACTGTATTGAAAATTCTGTCGTTCCTCTAAACTCCTTGTATTTAGTAGGTATTTATGCAATTTATTGTATTTAAATTCAAAATATTTGTATCTTTGCAATACAAATAAAGCACTTAATAAAAATACAACTCACAATTAATTCCATGTTTATCTGAAAGAATTGTGATAAAACCATTACCAAAGAAATGAAGAAAACAGTATTAACCCTTATGATTGGATTTTTCCTTATGGGATCAGCAGAAGCCAACAATCCGTTTTTTGAAACGTATAAAAATAAATATGGTGCTCCACCGTTCGACCAAATCAAGAACGAGCACTATATGCCTGCTTTTACTGCCGGCATCAAACAGCAACAAGCCGAAATAGACGCTATTGCTAACAATAAAAAACCGGCAACTTTCGCCAATACAATTGAAGCGCTGGATTATAGTGGTGATTTATTGAAAAAAGTTTCCTCTGTATTTTTTAATCTATATTCGTCCGAAACAAATGATCAGATGGGGGTCATTGCCAACGATGTATCGCCCATATTATCTGAGCACAACGACAATATCTATCTGAACGAAAAACTATTTGCTCGGATAAAGAAACTATACGATAATCGTACAAAACTCGGTTTAACAGCCGAACAAATTCGGTTACTGGAACGATACCACAGAAACTTTGTGCGCAGCGGAGCTGATTTAAACCCTGCACAGAAAGAAAAATTACGCGTAATAAACAAAGAACTTGGGTTAGCTGAGTTGGCTTTCGGTCAAAATGTACTCGACGAAACCAATTCATATAAAAAGATTGTAGATAAAGAGTCCGATTTAGCAGGTCTTCCACAGAGTGTGCGTCAAGCTGCTGCCGAAGCTGCTAAAGCAGATAAGCAAGAAGGTAAATGGCTTTTCACAACTCAGAAGGCAAGCTTTATACCCGTGCTTCAATACAGCGAAAACCGCGAACTGCGCAAAGACTTATTGACGGCCTACAGCAAACGTGGCGACAACAATAACAGTAAAGACAACAAAGCGGTTATCAACAAAATAATGAAACTTCGCACTCAACGCGCACAACTACTTGGTTTTGCTACCTCGGCTGATTTTATTTTGGACGACACCATGGCTAAAACCCCAAAAACCGTTAATGACTTCTTACAATCGGTATGGGAGCCGGCAGTAAATAAAGCCAAAGAAGAAGCTATCGAGTTGCAAAAATTGATGGACAAAGAAGGGAAAAGCGAAAAAATAGAACCTTGGGATTGGTGGTATTATTCCGAAAAATTGCGCAAAGAAAAGTACGATTTAGATGAAGAGCTATTGAAACCTTATTTCAAGCTGGAAAATGTACGTCAGGGAGTTTTTGATTTAGCATCGAAACTCTATGGTTTGAAATTCAAGAAATTGAATAACATGCCAGTATATCACCCGGATGTAGAAGTATTCGAGGTTACCGACGCCACTAACGCACTTATTGGCATTCTTTACACCGACTACTTCCCACGCCCCGGTAAACGCGCTGGTGCATGGATGAATAACATTACCGATCAGTATAAAAAAGATGGTATCAATCACCGCCCCATTATTTGTAATGTAGGTAACTTCACAAAACCAACGGCCAGTGCTCCTTCATTACTAAACATGGATGAAGTAGAAACACTTTTCCATGAGTTTGGGCACGCACTTCACGGCTTATTGACTCAGTGCACCTACCCGACTCAATCGGGAACAAACGTGTCGCGTGACTTTGTTGAGTTTCCATCTCAAGTTATGGAAAACTGGTGTTGGGAACCACAAATCATGAAAACTTACGCACGTCATTACAAAACCGGTGAGGTTATGCCAAAGGCGTTAATGGATAAAATTCAACTGGCCGGCACTTTTAATCAAGGCTTTATAAACACGGAATTGCTTGCAGCTTCGTTGCTGGACATGGATTATCATACCATTAAAGATACGACCGATTTTGATGTGACGGCTTTTGAAAATGCATCAATGAAACGTATCGGCATGATTCCTCAAATCTTGCCCCGCTACAGAAGTACTTATTTCAACCACATATTTAATGGTGGTGGTTATTCTGCCGGATATTACAGTTACACATGGGCAGCGGTGCTCGATGCTGATGCGTTTGACGCATTTAAACAATCTGGCGATATTTACAACCCAAAATTAGCAGCCTCTTTACGCAAAAATGTATTGGAACGTGGCGATTCTGAAGACCCAATGAAACTTTACCGCAAGTTTAGGGGAGCTGATCCGAAACCGGATGCATTGCTCAAAAAACGAGGATTGAAATAAAAACTACTAACAGACAAGTGGCTGCGTATTCATCCGCAGTCACCTGTCTGTAGTTATACGATTGATAAAAAGATCTCACTATTTATGAAAATAAAATTAAAGCAAATAATTACTCCAACTATACCATTAGCAGTACTCCTGGTAGTTTCGTGTTTCTTATTGTGGATGTCAGCTTATCTCGGAGCCCGGTTTGCAACCGTGTCGCCGGTCAAAAGCATGGCAGTAGGTTATCTTCAGTCTATATTAATTCCCAATACATTACTATCTAACTTGCTTAGTTTTTCATTTGCTTTTTTAAATGCATTCTTAATTACACAACTTAATAACAAGTTCACTTTTATCCGCACCAGAACGTTTCTTCCTATTTTTATTTTCTTATTACTGTTAGGCACGTGGAATGAAGCGCACATTGCAAACGGGTCTCATTTAGCACTTTCGCTCTTTATCATTGCTTTATTCTCTATCTTTGGGATGTACAGGAATGAAAGAGCTGTAGAGCAAGCACTTATGGGAAGCTTTCTGATAAGCCTGAGTAGTATTATCATTAACCCACTTATTTTTTTAATTCCGGTATGTTGGATTGGTTTTATGATGATGCAGAGCTTCTCTTTACGCACATTTTTAGCCTCTATTTTTGGAACTATTACACCGTGGATTCTCTATTTATCGGTAGTATATTACTTACATCCTACAACACAGATTTTCGACTTTATAAAACAGAATAGTATTTCTCAATTTGATCTATTATCCTACGCCCTACCCAATCTTATTTATGCTTCATTGATGGCAATAATAATGATTATTTGCCTGGTTGGGATGTTCTCGAGTTACAGTCGTGATGCTATTCACACTCGAAGTAAGCTTAGCTTTTTGGTACTCATACTTATTGCAGTGAGCATTCTCGCCATTATTTTCGAGCAACAATCTGCCTCCTTTTTACCATTTATTGCTCTGGCATGTGCATTCTTAACTGCTCATCCTTTCACATTGAAACAGAATAATTTTTATGGCATCCTATTTCTTATCTTTATCGCTTTAAATATTATTTTCATCGTTTCTAAATACCTTATAAATTAGATGCCCGGATTTACAGAGTTAGGCCTGCTTGGCTTATTTATCGCCTCTTTTCTTGCAGCCACAGTGGTACCTTTCAGTTCCGAATTAGTGTTTTCGGCAATGGTATTTGGAGGATTCAATGCCTGGAGTTGTGTTTTTGTCGCAACAATAGGTAACTGGTTGGGTGGCATGACCTGCTATTATCTTGGTCGACTGGGTAAAATTGAATGGATTGAAAAATACTTCCGCATCAAAAAAGAAAGGATAGAAAAATTCAGCACGCAGATACACAAACATGGCGATTGGATTGCTTTCTTCTCGTTTCTTCCGGGCATAGGTGATATTATTGCCGTAGCATCCGGTTTTTTCCGTTGCAGATGGTGGGTAGTGGCCATTTCGATGTTATTGGGTAAATTTGCCCGCTACATTGTATGGATGTACTTCAACGGACTGTTTATGTAACGTTGGGCTCGCGTAAAAAATGCAAAAAAACCTCGTAAGCGCTGCCTACGAGGTTTTTTTTGTGTTTTTTACTAATCGGTTACACTATATAGTCAACAGCTGCACGCTCAGTTCTTACCTTGCCAATGTATGCTGCCACGCGTTTATGTTCTGAATGTTCCTGATAGATATCAAGAGTTTCAAAACTATCAAACTCCGAATATAATGCAATATCAAAATTTGTTTTTGGGGCATTCGGTGAATTGATGCCCACTTCGATACTTTTAATCTCAGGAATAAGATTTTTCAAATTTTCCAACTCAGTTTTGATAAATTGTGCATTTTCCAACTTCGTTTTACCTTCAGCATTCTCGGCCAATCCAAAAAAAACAATGTGTTTGATCATATTTCTATATTTAATTGATAAACTATCACTCCGCGTTGACGTTACAGCAACACTGATTATTTACATATCACTTTAAAACTCTTATTATTTATTCTTAAGAAGTAAATGCCTTGCTTTGTAGGTATGAAAAATCGACCTTGGGACAATTCACCGTTGAATAACAACTGACCGGTAAGTGCAAACAATTTAATTTTATTAGCCCCTTCATTAATCATAATATAAATACCACTGGCTGTGGCGCTAAAACTAACACTCTCATTGCCGGTTACAATTACATTGGGAGCAGTAGCTGCCTCATTATCACCCTTAGGCCAGCCATTTTGCGGCCCGTCCAGCCTTACAACAACAAATGGAGTTGCAGCATGCACATCTCCTTTCGCAGCACTTTGAGCAAAAAGCGTCACAACAGAAACAAGCAAAACTAAAAGAGTAATTGTTTTCTTCATTGAATTAGTTTTAAATCAATTTACATCTACCTGCCTGTAGATTTATTGCTCACTTTTCATTCGTTCGGGATAGTCGACAGTATAATGCAATCCGCGACTTTCTTTGCGCAGAATAGCTTGTTTTATAATCAAATAAGCTATGCTAATAACATTTCTCAACTCACATATTTCGCGCGACACAACTGATTTTTCAAATAGGTGCTCAGTTTCGCGGTACAGAATCTCCAATCGCTTCATTGCACGTTTCAACCGTAAATTGGAACGCACTATTCCTACATAGGTACTCATTATTTGCTCCACTTCTCTAAAGCTCTGTGTAATAAGTACCATTTCTTCGGGAAGTGATGTACCCTCATCGTTCCAGGCAGGAATACAATCGTTGAAACTAATTGAATTGAGATGTTGCAATGCATCTTTCAATGCTGCATCGGCATACACAATTGCCTCTATCAATGAATTAGATGCTAAGCGGTTAGCTCCATGTAAACCTGTACATGAACATTCTCCCGCAGCATACAATTGATTAATAGATGATTTACCGTTCAAATCGACCACTATTCCGCCACATAAGTAGTGCTGCGTGGGCGAAACGGGAATGAAATCTTTGGTGATATCAATACCAAGTTCCAAACATTTTTTGTAAATATTGGGGAAATGCGTTTTTGTTTCTTCAGCATTCATTCGTGTAACATCCAAATACACATAATCATGCCCTCGCATTTTCATTTCATTATCAATGGCACGTGCCACGATATCACGGGGAGCCAATGAGCCACGCTCATCGTATTTTTGCATAAACTCTTTTCCATCCTGAGTACGTAATACCGCTCCATAACCACGAATCGCTTCGGTAATTAAGTAGGTTGGACGTTCGCCAGGGTGAAATAATGCCGTAGGATGGAATTGTACAAATTCCATATCTTTTATCACACCCCGTGCACGGTGCACCATGGCAATTCCGTCGCCAGTGGCTATTTCGGGGTTAGTGGTGGTGGAGTACACACTCCCAATACCACCAGTGGCCAGCAATGTGATTTTGCCTAAAAATGTGTGGATATTGTTGGTTCGCTGATCCAGCACATAAGCACCATAACATTCAATATTAGGTGTGTGGTGGGTAACTATTTGTCCGCAATGGTGTTGAGTCAGAATTTCAATGGCAAAGTAATGTTCAAAAACTTCAATCTCGGAATGCGCTTTTACCTGACGGATAAGACTCTCCTGAATCTCAAAACCGGAGTTATCCTTGTGATGAAGAATGCGGTGCTCAGAGTGTCCACCCTCACGATGAAGATCAAAAAGTCCATTCTCATCTTTATCAAAATCAACACCCCAGTTGAGCAGTTCCTGAATTTGTGAAGGAGCTTCGTAAACCACTTTCTTAACTGCAGCCAAATTACAATGACCATCACCTGAAATGAGCGTATCCTCGATATGCTTCTCGAAACTGTCGGGGGCATAAGTAACAGACGCGATACCTCCCTGGGCATACGAAGTGTTGGATTCGCCCAACGTAGTTTTACATAGCAAAGCTACTTTGCCATATTGTGCAGCTTTCAAGGCAAAACTAATGCCTGCAATGCCACTACCAATTACTAAAAAATCAAATTTACGCGTCATAATAATGGAACTGATATAGTTCAGCTATTTAACGATACATACTAAAACAAAATGAGCCGGGATCAACTGATCAATAGCTTATAAAACAAATACCAACCCTATTTTGTTAGCAAAATTTGTAAGTTTTGAGTCAATTAATTTATAATTTTTTGATATAAACTCTTCTTCGCTTGTGATTTACATGCTCGAAGCTACCCCACTGTGCAGACATTTGAGTATTTAACTCCAGTTCCGGGTTACTCTCTGCAAATTTATAACCATTTTTTGCAAAACGTGGCATCAATTCAGCAAACATTATAGAATTAACGCCTTTATTTTGATAATCGGGATGAACAGCCATCAAATACAAATCGACCATATCATTCTTCTTCAATGCTTTGAGCATATAATACCAACCAAAAGGGAAAAGTCGACCTTTTGCTTTTTGCAATGCTTTTGTAAAGCTTGGCATGGCAATACCCAATGCTACAACGTCATCTTTTCCATCCACGATAATACTAATTGTATCAGTGCGAAAAAAACTGAAATACAGGCTAATATAAAAATGCTTTTGTTTCTCGTTCAGTTTTGTAAAGCCATACAAGTGCGAATAGGTAAGATTCAGCAAATCAAAAATCTTAGCAGCATAATTGTTTACTACTTCCTTACGCGATTTGAATTGTAAAGCGGTAAGGTTGAATTTTTTCTTTACGATATCTGCAATACGAAAATATTTTTCGGGAAATTCGTCAGGAATTGTAATTTGGTATTCTTTCCAATCCATATCTTTTAAAAAACCATTAGCTTCGATATGTTTGGCATAATAAGGATAATTATAGATTGCTGCCAATGTTCCCAATTTATCGAATCCTTCAATCAGCGTTCCTTCATGATCGAAATCAGTAAAACCAAGTGGTCCGTGAATAGCTGTCATTCCTTTATCCTTTGCCCAGGCTGTAGCTGAATCAAACAAAGCCTTAGTTACTTCTGCATCGTCAATAAAATCGACCCACCCAAAACGGGCATGTTTTTGATTCCAGGTCTCGTTGGATATCGGATTGAGGATACAAGCGATTCTTCCGGCAATTTTACCATCTTTAAAAGCCATAAAATAAGTGGCTTCGCAAAAGTCCAACGCTGGATTTTTGCCCTTGCTTAAGTTTAGTAAATCATCCATCATTAATGGCGGAGCAGCAAACTCACAATCCTTATACAGATTTATTCCAAACCATATAAACTCTTTTAATTCTTTCTTTGAGGCTACTTCACGAATTACAACTGACATTCTATTTCTTAAGTATTAAATTTATAATTAAACAGCTTGCAAAATACAATAGTTATTTTACAATTTGATTTTATCCGACCTATTATTAAATAATTTTACTATAAAAAGTCGGCATATCATACAAAAAGGACAGGTTAGTACCTGCCCAAAGGGATTAATTTCTTTTTTCCAACAACACCACATTCTCCACATGATGCGTGTGCGGGAACATATCAACAGGTTGCACAGCCGCCACTTTGTAGCTGGCATCCAGCAAGTTCAAATCACGCGCCTGAGTGGCCGGGTTACAGCTCACATACACGATGCGTTTCGGATCGGCAAAAAGAATAGCATTAATTACATCATCGTGCATTCCGGCGCGTGGAGGATCGGTAATAATCACATCCGGCTTACCATGTTCTTCGATAAAGGCGGCATTGAGAATATCTTTCATGTCGCCGGCATAAAACAGGGTATTCTCTATATTATTGAGTTTTGAATTTACTTTAGCATCGGCAATTGCTTCGGGAACGTATTCAATTCCAACTACTTGCATGGCTTGATGTGCCACAAAATTGGCTATAGTTCCGGTTCCGGTATAAAGGTCATAGACCAATTCTTCACCAGTAAGTTGAGCAAAATCACGCGTAACTTTGTACAACACATAGGCTTGTTCCGAGTTGGTTTGATAAAACGATTTTGGACCGATTTTAAATTTCAAACCTTCCATTTCTTCGTAGATGCATTCATTTCCTTTGAAAACATGTACTTCCTGATCAGTAATCGTATCGTTAGCTTTAGAGTTGATAACGTAAAGCAGAGAAGTTATCTGTGGAAATTTATCGGCAATATGTTGCAACAATGCATCTTGTACTTCTTTATCTTCATAAAAAAGAATCACAATCACCATCAATTCGCCGGTAGAAGTAGTACGAATCATCAACGTACGAAGGAATCCTTCCTGACTGCGCAAATCGAAGAACGTAAGATCATGTTTCAAAGCATAACGGCGAACTTCGTTGCGAATTTCGTTTGAGTCATCGGTCTGCAACCAACATTTATTTATATCCAACACTTTGTCAAACTGTCCCGGGATATGAAAACCCACAGCGTTCATCGTTTCAAATACTTTTCCTTCGGCAATTTCTTCATTGGTTCTCCAACGTTTGTTCGAAAACGTAAATTCCAGTTTATTGCGATAAAATTCAGTTTTTGAAGAACCGATAATCGGGGTAATTTCGGGCAGCTCAATTTTTCCAATACGAGTTAAATTGTCAACTACTTGTTTTTGTTTAAAGCGGATTTGTTCCGAATAAGGCAGAATTTGCCATTTACAACCGCCACAAATTCCATAGTGTTCGCACACCGCTTCGCAACGTTGTTCGGCATAGCTATGAAAATGGATAGGACGCGCTTCCATAAAGCTACTTTTCTTGCGCGTAACCTGCAGGTCAACCACATCGCCCGGCACCACAAAAGGTACAAAAACAATCATGTCATTAATGCGAGCAATAGCTTTGCCCTCGGCGGCAATATCTGTAATAGTTACATTTTCGAAAATTGGATGCGGTTTTTTAATCTTAGCCATTCGTTGAAATATCTGTGAGCAATTATCTGTGAAAAGTTATTTTTAGCTGTACCTAAACGGTACAACATACAAAAGTACGATTTTTATTTGTAATATGCGAAAAAACGCAATTGCCGGGTGAAGGGCAATTGCGTTTCGCTAATGAAATAATTAAAAAAACATTCGTTAGTTATTTCGATTCCGGCCAGCGTGCCTGCTGTTGACGGGTTACCATCCAACCCGGATATTCGGGAGTCAAAGCACTAATTTCATTCAATTGACTGAGTTCATCTGAGCTTAGCTCCAACTTAACCGCAGCAATATTATCGTCCAGTTGTTGCAGGTTTTTAGCACCAATAATGGTACTGGTCACCCCCGGTTGTTTTATTACCCAGTTCAGCGCAACCGAAGCTACCGACACATTATGGCGTGCCGCGATTTCAATCATTACATCAATAATGTCATACGCTTTTTCTTTATTGATGGGTGGAAAGTCAAAGGTGTCACGACGGCTATTACCTGCTTGTGCAATATCCCGCGTATATTTACCCGAAAGAAAACCGCCTGCCAACGGACTCCAGGGCATGATACCAATACCTTCACTCAAAGCCATGGGCACTAACTCCCGTTCGATGTCACGCCCGGCAATGGTGTAGTAATTCTGTGAAGCCACAAATTTAGTCCAACACATTTTTTCGGCATAGGCATTTGCTTTCATCACCATCCACGCCGGATGATTGCTGATACCAATGTACCGAACTTTGCCCGAACGCACCACATCTTCCAATCCACGCATGGTTTCTTCCAATGGTGTGATGGGATCGACCCCATGAATGTAAAGCAAATCGATATGTGAGAGTTGCATTCGCTTCAAACTATCATTCACCGAATCTGCAATATGAAGTCGCGAGAGCCCGATTTGGTTTGCTCCGGGTCCCATGCGCAACCGAACCTTAGTGGCAATGACCACTTCCTGCCGGTTAACTCCCAATTTTTTCAACGATTCGCCCAGCAAGGTTTCCGACAAACCTTCGGAATAACCATTGGCAGTATCAATAAAATTGATACCACTGTCCAACGAAGCTTTCATAATCTGATTTACCTCGTCAAGCGGTAATTTACCAATAGCTTCCCAATATCCTTTACCACCAAATGTCATGGTTCCCAAACAGAGTTCCGAAACCAACACACCTGTTTTTCCTAATTCATTATATTTCATTTCTCAATATTTTTATGGATAGACAACTGCTATCCCGGTTAGTTTATTCAAGTGAGAACTAGAACAATTGAAATAAGGAAAGGTTTTGTAAAGAGTTGCAGTACGTTTCATTAACGAAATGTTCGTTGACGAAACTAGCCAATATCATGACCTTCGTACACCAAACCAATCTGCCGCCTGATTTCATCCAGAATATCTATCAGCATAATGCTATCGTCCCAACTCCACATCGGACTACAGGTTTTACCGGCTTCAATGCAACGAATGACTTCTATGGCTTCGTACTGATAATAATTACCGGTGAGTGCCAGTGTAATATCTTCAGTTCTTCCATCCGAAGTTACAAGTGTGACCTGTTCCGGCGCATACACCGCAGCGCCAAACTCAATTTTCCCCTTCTCGCAATAAACAGTAGAACTACCATCGGTGGCAGCGACCAGTGAAGAATGCAGAATAGCCATCGTATCATCTTCATAGCCCAACGTGATACTACAATTAGTATCGACACCCGTTACCCCAATACCTGCAGCAGCTTTTATCGTTTTCGGTTTTCCAAGCATTAGCAAAGCCATAAACAATGGATAAATGCCCAAATCGAGCAACGAACCACCGATGAGTTGTTTACTAAAGAAGCGATTATCAGGATCAAAAGGCATTTGAGCTCCCAAATTTCCGGTAAACAATTTTATCTTGCCTAGTTGTCCCGACTCAACAATATCCTTTGCATTTATCACTCGGGGATTAAACCGTGTCCACAATGCTTCCATCAGAAAAACACCTTTTTTCCGGGCGGCATCTATCATCTGACGTACTTCCCTCCCATTCACTGCAAAAGGTTTTTCGCACAATACATGTTTACCCTTGCTGATACACATTAAGGTGTTTTCGCAATGATAGTTATGTGGCGTGGCAATGTAGACAATATCAATATCAGGATCATTCACCAGTTCCTCATAACTGCCGTAAGCTTTACAGTTGTGCTTACCCGCAAAAGTATTTGCCGTAGAACTATTCCGCGAAGCAACCGCGTACAGTTTTGATTGTGGAACCAAAAGCAAAGCCGCTGCCATTTTTTGTGCGATAAAGCCGGTACCGATAATACCCCAGTTGTATATTTTCATAAAAACTTGATTTTTACAGATTTTGTTTTTTAATCGTTCAACCGATAAAACGGCCAATAAATCGTCGGTTCGAATCCGAGTTTCTGAGCCAGCAGATACGAAGGTGTGTTTTCCAACTTGCAACCCCAAACCGGCTCGTAATTGTTCTCCAGACAATAGTCAATCAAGGCACAACATGTTCCGATAGCATATCCTTTTCCACGATAATTGTCAGCAGTCTCTATGCCTATTTCTAATTGTTGATCGATAACAAAAGCAGAGAAAGCGGTGCAAGCCACCACATCCCCATCCATGACACTAAAGGCAATCGCTCGTTTATCAAAATCAATCGCACTATCCCAAAATCGACTTGGAATAACACTCCCTTTCATTTGCTCAAACATGCGCGTATTGGTTCGTACAACATCAAAATCGCGGGGCGAAAGTCGACTTCTGAAATCGAGATACTTTTCTTTGTTGAAATTGAAATTGACACGCGTATTTACGTCCACCATCGTGCTGATATTCTCCCTATTCTCCTCCGACTTAATAAGATA
Organism: uncultured Paludibacter sp.; assembly: GCA_963664445.2. Taxonomy (GTDB): domain Bacteria; phylum Bacteroidota; class Bacteroidia; order Bacteroidales; family Paludibacteraceae; genus Paludibacter. The sequence goes on along the minus strand of CAXXUM010000005.1, from coordinate 290,374 downwards.
TTCCTCCCACTGAGTAGTTATCTGTTCATTCCATTTTTCGGGATAAGCCTGAAGCCATTCGAATCGATCCCTGGTTCGGAAAAGATTTAATGCATGGGCAAACAACCATGAGTTGAATACCTGGTTGGTAGTTGCACCAAAAAGTAACGACATTCCGTAAGGATGCCGTACATAAAAGCTGGTAGGATTTTCGGCATTGTCAACCTGTATCGTTCCGTTCACATGCCCTTCCACCACTGCACGTGCAAAGAGATTATTTATTCCCACTTCGTTGAGTGGTGCTATAACTTTATGGTAATTACTTTTGTCTAATACAATCATTACGGAAAAACTTTACTGGTCTACTTTTAAGAAGCAAAAGTACGATTATATTTTAGAATAGAGCGAGAACAACCGTTTTTACTTCGCTCCGTTTAAATTCATTCTTTCGATCTGAGTTTAATCGGATTCACATGTAATAAACATTTTATTTATAAACGATTATATCATTACATCTCAAAATAATACTGTAACTTTACAGGTATCAATTTTACGAGCTAAGTATTTTTTTAATTATTCATTAAACGAAAGAAAGGGCACTAACATGATTTTATGGTATGTAATTATTTTTGTAGTTTTCGTGTTTCTGATTGGGATAAAAATTGTACGTCCAACCGAACGGGGATTAATTGAAAGGCTTGGTAAATACAACAAATTTGCCAAACCGGGTTTCCACTGGATTATCCCAATCATTGATAAGATTTATGTGGTGAATGTCACCGAACAAATGGTGAACGCCGATCCGCAGGAGATTATCACCAACGACAATCTGAATGCGAGCGTTGATGCGCAGGTTTATTTCAGGGTAATTGGCGAAGAAGAAAGCGTAAAAGGAGCCATTTATAATGTAAACAATTACAAATGGCAGATCGTGAATCTTGCACGCACCACCTTGCGTAACATTATCGGGACGCTAACGCTTAAATCGGCCAATAGCGAACGTGGTAAAATCAATGCTGAATTGTACAACACACTGCATCTCGAAACGCAAAGTTGGGGGATTCAGATTGTGAGAACCGAACTGAAAGAAATTGACCCGCCAAAAGACGTTCAGGAAACCATGAATAAAGTGGTGAAAGCCGAGAACGAAAAAATAGCGGCTATCGATTCGGCCACTGCTGCCGAAACGGTGGCTGATGGAATAAAACGGGCCAAGATTAAAGAAGCAGAAGGATACAAACAATCGAAGATTTTACACGCTGAGGGCGAAGCAGAAGCAATTCGATTGGTAAATGAAGCTGCCGACAAATACTTTGTAGGCAATGCACAATTATTGAGAAAGCTCGAAGCCATGGAAACTTCTCTTTCCAACAATGCCAAAATAGTAATTCCGAGCGGTTCCGAATTGGTCAACATCATTGGCGAAATGGCAGGAGGTGTACTTCCTGTGGAGCGCAAACAAAAAGAAAAATAAGCGTTTTGAAACGTCACGCGTAACTAGCTACAAGGTTCGCCCTTGTAGCTTTTTTTATGTCCGTAAATAAAACCATAACATCGATAAGTACTTTCGGGAGACAAATACGTCTTGAAAACAAAGGAAATCATTCGTAACAATTTCGGTTTTCGTAGTCATATCTTCAATTTTGACCAAATAATACTGGTTTTAAGACAAAAATTCCACCTTGTTCGATTAGATTATCACGATATTTGTAATCCTTAAACAAGCTGCAATTTCATTCTTTCAGGACATTTGAAAATCCGGAAGACCAAATTTGCAAACTCAAAAAAATCACCCGGCCATGAATCGTCAGATCTCATTTTTCAACATACGCTATTTCTTTAAAGCAATAGCCATCATAACAACATTGTGTTTTGCTCCTGCATTAATAAATGCTCAAGAAGTCGCAACCGATCAAAAACAAGTAAGGATTGATTACGGACCATTTGCCGACAATTCAAATCATTGGTACTTTGGCTTCAACAAAGAGAATATCATCAACCCCATGCCGGGATTTCCCAGATATAAACCTACCGAAGTAACAAACATTGCAGACAACATATTACTTTTTCAGAAAAGCAATGGAGGCTGGCCTAAAAACTATGATGTATTTGCCATACTCACTCCGGCTCAGAAAGATAGTGTCAGGGTTACAAAAAATAGTTTAAATACCACTTTTGATAACGGTAGCTGCTATACTCAAATAGCCGCCTTAGCTATTGCATATTCGGTAGATAAAGCCGAAAAATATAAGATCGCAGCTTTGAAAGGGCTGGATTATATAGTGGTATCGCAATACAAAAACGGAGGTTGGCCACAGTACTACCCACTGGAAACCAACTATAGCCGACACATCACCTACAACGATGGGGATTTCGTGGGCATCGTTCAGTTACTCAAAGATATCAAAGATCATAATGCTCTTTATTCGTTTGTTGATCAGAAACGATACGACAAGCTTTGCGCGGCATACGAAAAAGGAATAAGCTGCATTATCAAAACACAGATAGACGATGCCGGAAAACCAACTGCATGGTGCCAGCAATATGATGAAGTCAGCCTACAACCGGCTTGGGCACGTAAATTTGAGCCGCCGAGTATCTGTAATGGTGAAAGTGCCAATGTTGTGTATTTCTTGATGAGTATTGACCATCCAAACAGTCAGATTATTGCTGCAATACAGAATGCAGTGGCCTGGTTCGAGGATTCTAAAATTTACAACACCAAAGTGCAAACTATCCCTGCCGAAAAAATGATTACCCCTTTTCGTGTTTCTAAATCGGATAGAGTTGTAATAAATGACTCAACTGCGCCTCCCATTTGGACACGTTATTACGAGCTTAAAACACACCGTCCGATGTTTTGTAATCGCGACAGCAAGGTGGTATATTCGTTGGCAGAAGTAGCTCGTGAAAGACGTGATGGATATGGCTGGTATACCTATGCCCCTCAAAAGGTGCTTAACAAGTATCACGAATGGCAAATGAAATGGGCTCCAGAAAAAGATGTACTAAAGAAGTAGATCGTCAATTCCCTTTTCCAATGCTTTAAATCACTCATCCTATGCGCAAATCACTTACAATACTGATTGTAATCAGTATCAGTTCCTTTTTAGGGCTTCAGGCTCAAACCCGGATAGAATCCGACCTATCCGGAAAAGGTTGGAAACTTTGGTATGACAAAAACGCTTCGTGGAAAAACGACGAACTATACTTACCCAAAACTGACATTAAATCAATAACAGCAGCTCCACCCACCGGTGGATGGAATTCACTAAATGCAGCTATTGATGTCAGCGTGCCGGGAACCGTGGAAGAATATCTGCAAGTAAAGCCGGGTCCGGAAGGCGATTTGAAAGGCGTAAGTTGGTGGTATCGCGCGGTACATATTCCCGCAAGCAAAACAGGAGCTAAACTTTTATTGCGCTTCGAGGCAGTGCGTTACCGCTCGGAAGTTTTCATCAACCACAAACTGGCTGGCTACGATCTGACCGGAAATACTCCTTTCGAAGTCGACATTACTGCTTTTTCCAAACCGGGCGAAACAGTTCAGTTGGCAATGCGCATTACCGATCCGGGTGGAAACTATGACTGGCGGGATGGTGATGTTGTTTCGTGGGGGAAATACAAAGTTCCCGGAAGCCATGCATTCGGAGGAATTACCGGCCGGGTAAAATTAATTTCGTGTGCTCCGGTTTACATTAACGATATTTATATCCAGAACACAGCAGCCATTACCGAAATTCGTCCGCAGATAACGATAATAAACAGCACTGCAAAAGAAATTGTGCGCAATATTCTGATGCGCGTTGTTGAAAAGAAAAATCAAGGTACAGAAATCACCCGACAGGAAATAAAAAAAGTAAAACTTACACCGGGAGAAAATCTTATTTCGACAAAAATACTGGCGCCAGTCGCTAAACTTTGGGATCTGAAACATCCTAACTTGTATGTTTGCAAGGTTTCTGTTACTGACGGAAAGAAAACTATTGACGAAGACAATAAAACATTTGGCTTCCGGTGGTTTGAACCTACAGGACAAGGCACGGATGCCATGTTTCGTCTCAACGGAAAACGGATTGTGCTGCGAACCGCTATCAGTTGGGGATATTGGCCTATTAATGGCATCTATCCAACCGAAGAAATGGCCGAGAAACAAATCCGTACAGCAAAAGCCATGGGGCAAAACATGCTGAGCTTTCACCGCTGTGTTGGCGCTCCCATTGTATTGGAAAAAGCCGACGAACTGGGTTTGCTCTACTACGAAGAACCTGGTAATTACCGGAGCGGTCAGAATCCAGGCAATCCTTTTGGTCATACCTTGATGCACGAAAAGGTAATGCGAATGGTCACACGCGACCGGAGTCATCCAAGCCTCGTTATGTTCAACCTGATAAATGAATCGGGTACTGTGAACGATAGCACTTTGAAAATAAACATCAGCGACATAAAAGAGGCTCACAAACTGGATCCGACCCGCACTTTCACGCGCACATCAGCTTGGGTTCGTACCGAGGAAAATGATCAGGCACGCATCCATGTCCGCCCGAACGACACCACCGTTTACTGGCACGGTTGGTACGATTTTCACCATGCAGGCGGTCCTGCAGTATGGAATCAGGAGTTGTACAATAGTACGACGGATTATTACAACTACACTGCCAACAAAAAAGACATCGTATTCTGGGGCGAAGAAGGTGCCATCTCTACTCCCCCACGTCTTGAGAAAATAAAAGCTGCACTTGAGGCATCACCTAATAAAGGTTGGGATGGAGCTATGTACCTCGATTGGTTCAATGCATTCGACAACTTCCTGACCCGAAAAAATCTACGTTCGGCATTTTCCACCGTGGATGCATTTACCGTAGCGTTAGGCAATATTTCCATTGAACATCAGGGACGAAAAATAGAAACTATCCGCCACGATAATTTTACCGACGGGTATGCTATTAATGGTTGGGAAGCACAAATCATTGAGAACCACTCAGGCGTGGTCGATTGTTTCCGTAATCTGAAAGGGGATACCGCTTTGATAGCGTGGTACAATCAGCCGCTATATGTTGCCGTAAAAGTGCGCCAACAGGTAGTTGAAGTAAACGATAAGGTACTTACCGACTTCTATATCATCAACGAAAAAAATCTCAGCGGTTCGCATCAACTTTCAATCGCAGTAAAAGATCCGTCGGGCAAAGAAATTTTCAAAAAGGAACTGGCAACAACTATTACCGGTGGTGATGTTTACGGAGAACTGATTGCCGAAGCTGTTGAGATTCCAAGTACAGCCACCGGCGGTATGTATCGCATCGATGTTACGCTCACCGACGATTCAGACAATTGCAAAGCTGTTGGGCGGGAACAGTTTCTGGCGGTCGACTGGCGTTCTGCTAAACTCAATGGAAACGGTGCAGTGTGGGAACATAACAATGCGTTGAAAAACTTCCTGACTGTGGATAAAAAAACAACAGTTACCGATTACTCCGACGAGGCTAAACATCTCGATTGGGTAGTGGTGTCACGCCCTCCAACCGGAGGAGGCTTGAGCCTTATCCCTAAAGAACAGTTTATAACTGCTGATGGTAAACCGGGAGTGACCGTAACGTTTTACAAAGATGACAACTTTCAAAACAAAATAGTGCAACGCACGGATAACGATGTGAATCTAAACGTACCTATGGGTGCTACTCCCGACCCTTCGGTAACAACAACCGAAAGATACAATGCACGATGGGAAACGAAACTGATACCGGTGCGAGATGGAGCGCATTATCTCGAATTGCAGGCCAGTGGTTTTGCCACCCTCACTGTCGACGGTGACACGCTGATTAATTTCACGAAAAATTCTGGCGGTATAGAAAAGATATTACTTCATTTTACCAAAGGAAAACCGGTGGTACTGACGCTTAGTCTTAATCAGATCAAAAACTCTACCGGCCGATGCAGACTAGAGTGGTCTATGCCTGAGATAAATGCACCCGATCCTCAGAAACTTCTCGACCGAGTTGCCAACGAGGGCACCACACTTATTATTGCCGAAAATGCTGATACATGGATGGATTTAATTTCAAAAAACACTAAAACAAATTATTCAGGTCGATTCCAGATTGGTTCGGCCTGGCTGGGCGGTGTTTATTTTGCAAAACAGCATCCACTATTCAGCGGCCTGCCAACAAACGAGGGCATGAACTGGCCTTATCAGGCAGTAGTAAGAAATGGTTCCGAACGTTTTGCACTCGAGGTGGAAGGCGAAGAACTTATTGCCGGAGCGTATCATTGTTATCCCATGAAATTGGGCACAGCCGTAGGCATTATTCCTTGTGGGAAAGGCAAAATCATATTCTCGACACTCGATATATGCGGAAACTTAACCTCAAAAGAATCATCGGCAAATGTAGCCCGCAAGCTACTTTGCAACTTTATTGAGTATAGCGGGAGATAATATTCCATGAAATCAATTGTGAGTGCAACTTCAAGTCGCACTCACAATATTAAATTTTTATCAACTTCTCAAAGCAAATACTGTTCTCCACATTTTCGTACTGACCGTAGTTGGGAATCACTGCGTATCCGTTTTTATGATAAAGACCGATCGCTTCGGGTTGTTTTTTTCCCGTTTCCAATACACATTTGGTGTAATTCAGTTCAGCAGCCCATGCCTCCAGAGCCATTAGTATTTCCGAAGCAATCCCTTTCCCGCGGTTATGGGGTTGTACATACATTCGTTTTACTTCCACCACATCGGTTGAATATTCCTTAATGGCACCGCAACCCATGGCCTTATTGTTTACATACGCCACTACCACATATTTTATGCGGTCAATCTTATTAAACTGCGAATAAAACGTATGTTCTTCGCCATCACGTCTTTTTAAATCGGCGTCCAACTCACGCACCAGTCGGCGAAAATCTTCGTTCTCCGAGTCGGTCTTAATACACTTTATCATTCTTACAAATCAGGTTTATTTTTTCACCATATCGTTTAATGCATCCCTTTTTACATTCAGTTGGTGCTCCACTATTAAATCATAATCGCAGGTCACATCTTTTATTTTGCTTACCACTACCAATAGTTCCAGTGTAAAAATAAAGGTAAAGAGTAACAGATAAAAAAGAAAGGCCAAAGGTTCCGATTTTACCAAAACAATCATAGCTTTCAGTTCTTCCAAAAATCCGGCATGAGCCTCCAACTCATTTCGCACTGTGTCTTCCACATTGATCTTCTGATTATATAAATCGTCCAATCGGCTTCGACATTTATCGATAGTTGCCGAATTGGATTTTATCTGGTCAATGCGGGTATTTGCCACATGTTGCGTAGAAACGATTGTTTTCGTATTCGTCGTTTTCGAACCATCGGCGTTTGTAACCGGGTTTTTCTCCGTGGTCACATTCGTCACAGCTATAGTGGGTCGTTTGGCAACTTCATCGTTCAGCTTCGAGTTTATCAAATCCAGCGAGTCGATAATCAGGTTTAGCTTGGTGATCTCAAGCTGCATGGTTATTTGTCTTTTCGCTGATATCTGATTCACTTTGTCCGCTCTGATATCGACCAATACCTTCTCAACATCATTCTTGAAAATAATCTGATCCAGAATCGTTGAACCGATCAAGGCCATCAAAATGGCAAGCATAACCCTGAACCACGAGATCCATTTATTCTTTCCAACAGTAAGAATAACCTGTCGCTCAATCTGAATAACGATAATCATAAAGATAACCGCCGTGATGGCACAGCCCCACCAATGCTCTACCGACAAATAGCGTTGAGCAAAAGTATACCCGGTTGCACCCCATATAAACAGTAAAATCAATATCGAGGATGCATATTTCTTCAAAGCCTTATAACTTGCTTCGGTACAGTTTTTAAGTATATTGGGATTCCAACCTACTATAAAACATTTAAATCTAATCCACCAGTTCATAGCTTATCGTTTTATGTTTAAGGTTTCAAGCGACAAAGCGGCAAATCCTCTCAAAAAACCTCTTTCGTACGACAACAACATACCAATCATGTAGTCCTCCCCTTTTTCCAGGTCCTCTTCCATCTTGGTGATTTCTTTGAAATGATTGTCGAGCATATCTTTTCTATTTTTCAACAAATCAACAATATCTATCAGTCCTGCCTGCGAACGCGATTTGATATGAAAATCCGTTCTGTTCAGGCTATCGATATAGTTTTGCTTCACTTGTTTAAACAGCACTTTCAGATTGCTGATGATGAGCTTTTTATTCATATCCCGATACGAAATATCCGGATTACTCAAAGCATCCTCATATCCCCGGCTCTCGAAATCAATTTGAAGATATTTGTATATCTCATCAATTGGCATAGCTACCGACAAAACATTATCACTAGCATTCGGGTCGGAATTATCAATAAAGTCCTGCTCCTTTATTTCCGGAAGAACTTGCTCTTCTACTTTCGGCTGAGGGTCGATATTTTGTTCCGAAAAACTTTTTCTTTTAAATACATCAAATAGTCCCATCTTATTCAAATTTTAGTTTTAGATATTCATTGTTGGTACTTCAAACTTAGCATGCCCGCGCCTGTGACAACTTTCGCAAAGTGTTATCAGGTACTTATCGTCGTACTCCCACGGATCCCGGTATCTGTTTAGTTTAGTGGAGAAATGATATTGTTTATGATGAACGCTCAAACCGCTTGTACTATTGCACAACACACATTTAAAATGGTCTCTTTCAAGAATCTGCTTTCGTTTCCACTGCCATTTGGGGTCAAACAGCTTTCCTTTATACGAACCGTGGTTTGCATGTTGTATCATTGTTGTTTTCATTTTGGCGGTTCAGTGGGTGGTTTAGGGATAGTTTACAGTCCGTGTCTGGTCATTAGACGCTATTATGCAGAATTGGTTACAAAGTTTGTAACTCTATTTGGAGTGCACCTTCAAGTCGCGCCGCAACACCTAGAGAATCTTACTTCACCCGACCTCCACACACCCACGTTTTGCGATAATAGGCTTCCTCGAGGTCACTGACAATAACCCCTTTTGAAGTGGAGCTGTGCAGAAATTTAGTGTCTTTTAGAAAAATACCTACATGGTTTACATAGGATTTGGATGTACCACTGGTACTAAAGAAAACCAGATCGCCTTCTTTTAGTTGGTTACGGTCAATTCGCTTGCAGTTATGAGTCAACATGGCAGCCGAATTGCGCTCGATGGTTTTATGGTAAACGGATTTGTAAAGGGAGTACACCAGAAAAGAGCAGTCGGTGCCATTGCGCGAGGTACCTCCATCCACATGGCGGACGTGCAACCAGGTAGTGGCTTCTTTGTAAAGAGATAGATTATCATTCCGATCGACACTCAGCCCTAAGGCCTTATAGACTTCTTTGGTCTGCCGCTTTTCAATATGCCGGGTCGTGTTACAACCGAAAAGCAGAAAAACAAGTCCCCAAAGAACCAATGTTCGAAACCGAAAATACTTTTGTGCGGATACGCTCATACTTATCCGGATTATCTCGTTGTTGATTTCTCTGTTTGTTGCTCTTCTTTTTTCTGAATATTGGGCAAATATTCCGTGAGCACTTTCATTACGATATCTTTTGTAATCTCTGGCGTTGTAGCAACATATTTTCTTCCTACAGGCGATTTATAAAAGCTGATCAAGTCATTGATTTCGTTCTGTGTATAATGTTGGTCATACAATTTCACCTTGTCCTCAGTAACAAGATCAACAACCTTTTTTACTATTACCATCAACTGTTTCATCGATTCCTGTTCTTTGGCTTTGGCTACAGAATCCATTGGTTGATTTTTCTTTTGAGCAAGCATAGGTCCAAATGTATCAAATGCTTTTATTAAGGATGAATCTTGTTTCATTAAGTGAAACAACTCTCTGATAGATTCCTGCTTCGTTTGCGAAAAACTACTTGCCAGCAACCCGAAACAAAAAAACAATGCGAATGTTAGCTTTCTCATGACTTCAGTATTTAAAATAAAAAAATAAATTAAGGACGATTATTATTATTTACATAATGAAAAGATGTAATTTTAAAAAAAGCCACTAATGAATTTAAGTGTATTAGTTAGCTCTTTTGTCGTTTTTAATAAAGTATCAATTTTTATATTTACCCCACAAACATACAAAAAACAATTAACCTAAACTTCAAATGGGGAAATTTTTTTTCGTTCAAATAAAAAACAAAATTGATTCATTCTTCACGCATAGCTTATTGGGCAGCCCCATGTCTTTCCCTTTTCTGAAACAGTTTATTGAATAGACCCTCCTTTTAGTTTACTTCCTTTCTGCGTATTTTTACTGCATTATTCCAACAGCATGCATGCAACGGTTGTTCGTTGTAACAATAAACTCCCCTTACACCAAACGGTCAAAGGGGAGTTTATTGTCTTATTCAGCAACTTATATTTACTTGTCAACACGATTTATCAGGTTGTGCTACGGGATGAGTTCTCTCATGTTAGTTGCGCGTAGAATTGAGTTTGTGGTAAAAGATATACGAAACTGCCAGAATACCAAGAAACACCAACGGGAAAAAAGCTTGTCCATTTATGCCGTCGACAGCTCCATGGCTTATTGTTGCAAAAATAAAATCGAAGGCAAAACCGGCATATGCCCATTCTTTTATTCGTTTTGGTACTTGTGGAATGATTAATGCTAAGACACCTGCTATTTTAAAAACAACCAATGCGTTTCCAAAATATTCGGGGTAGCCTAAGTGCCTGATCCCTTCTCTCGCCATTTCTGTTTGCCAGGTTAAGGCCGGCATAACACCTTCGAATAAAGCAAGTAGTACTGTTGCTGTCCAAAATAGTATCTTTTCTTTTTTCATAAACTGATTTGTTTTTATTTGTTTTTTTTATCTAACAGTTTACTAATAAATTTGTTTACTGTGATCGGATATGGAAATCCAGTCTCCCCGCTTGCGGTGGTTATTCTATATTACAAACAAAAACTCCCCTTGCACCAATCGGCGCAAGGGGAGTTCTAATCTTCGAAATGCAGATTATAAGTGATAATCCGGTTGTTCTGTATAGTCTGTGTGCTTATCCGACAGCCCGCTTGCAGCGGGCGTTCGGCATGGAAATCAGTTTCCCAGGTTTTATTTGCTGGTAATCACAAGCTGTTGCGTTGGCAATCCTTCTACCGAAGCTTTCAGAGTGATGCTTCCAGCTTTTCCGTTGGTTTGCACAATGGCCAGACATTTACCAAAAAACAAATGACGTTCGGGTTTCTTGAGCGATACGTGATCGTTTTGGTCGCCATTGTCGGTTCCTACTATAGCACCTTCTCCTTCTATGGTGAATTTCACCAACTGATCAGCTACCGGAGAAGCATTGCCGTCTTTGTCGAGCAATTCAACAGTAACAAACGACAGATCCTTACCGTCGGCAGTAATGGTAGATCGGTCGGCTTTTAGTCGGATACTTACCGGTTGACCTACGGTTTTGATTTCTTTGGTGAGTACATCTTTACCCGCTTTGCGCGAAACGGCTTTCAACGTGCCCGGAGTATAAGGTACACGCCACATCACGTGCAGGTCTTCGCCTACTTTGCTGCGTTTGCCGAGTGATGTTCCGTTGAGATACAATTCCACTTCGTCGGCATTGTTGTAATACGCCCATACATCTACTGTTTTACCGGCTTCCCAGTTCCAGTGTGGGAAAATGTACAACACATCCTTGGTAGTCCACTCGCTTTGATACATGTAATACACGTCTTTAGGGAATCCGGCAAGATCGATGATGCCGAAGTACGAACTGCGCGATGGCCACCAGTAAGGGGTTGGTTCGCCCAGGTAATCGAATCCGGTCCAGATATATTGTCCGGCAATATGGTCGTATTTCTTCACCAGTTTCCAGGTAGTTTCGTGGGTAGATCCCCATGGTGCATGGCTGTTGTCGTAGGCCGAACATTTTTGAAGTGGATTGCTAAAAGGTTTATCCCAACGTTCAGGCCAGATGTTCATACTATCCGAAGGCATCAGGTAAAATCCACGCGACTGCAATGCCGACACCGACTCAGAGCTGAAGAACCCTTGTTTTGGGTAACGCTCGGTGATACCCGCATATTCGGTTTCGTGATAATTGAATCCGATTAAATCAAGTGCTTCCGATTTCAGCAACGGGTTATTGGCATCGGTGCCGTTACAAGCTGCCGAAACTGGACGGGTGGGATCCACCTCTTTGGTTACATCTACCAAATGTCGGGTGAGTTGTGCATTCTTGCCCATAATCCCAAGTCGCGTATCTTCATTATCAGCCACTGTACGGTTGTTCAATAGCACATTAGCTGTTTGCAGATCCATTGTTTTGGTTTCCGTTTCGCCCCATTGCTCCTTCACCTCGTTGCCAATGCTCCAGATAAAGATAGAAGGGTGATTGCGGTCGCGGGTAATCATATCGGTCAAATCGCGCACGTGCCATTCCGCAAAATCTTTGGAGTAATCATAGGTAGTTTTTTCTTTCAACCACATATCAAAGGCTTCGTCCATTACGATAAAGCCCATTTTGTCGCAGAGGTCAAGCAATTCGGGAGCAGGCGGATTATGCGAAGTACGGATACCGTTACATCCCATTTCTTTCAATATTTGCAACTGGCGTTCGATAGCACGTATATTCACAGCAGCACCCAACGCACCTAAGTCGTGGTGATTACACACACCGTTTATCTTCACACGTTTTCCATTCAGGATAAATCCTTTTTTTACGTCGAAAGTGAACGAACGAATGCCCACGTTGGTACTATATTCATCTGTTAATCTACCTACCGTGTAGGTACGTGTTACCAGTTTGTACAGATATGGATTTTCTATGTTCCATAGCGTTGGTTTCTTTACCACCAACTTTTGAAGGTATTGGTGCGCTTTGTTTGCACCAACATACAAGTACCCAAAAACAGTGCTCACCAGGTTGCCGTTGGCATCGTAAAGCGATTGTTCCACTCTGACGGTTTTTTGTTTCGGTTCATCGTTTTTGATGGTCGTTTGTATGGCTACTTCTGCGCTATCAGCATTAATGTTAGGCGTAGTCACATATGTTCCCCATTGATCTATGTGAACCGGATTAGTTGTCACCAACCACACATTGCGATAAATACCCGAACCTGAATACCAGCGGGAGTTCGGTTCTTTTGAATTATCCACTTTTACGGCAATAACATTGGTACTGCCAAAATGAATATAATGCGTCAACTCATAACGAAACGATGAATAACCGTAGGGACGTTTACCCACCGAAGTACCATTAATCCATACCTCACTGTTGCGATACACACCATCGAAGTCGATATAGATACGCTTGTCTTTGTCGGTAAGCGGTACGGTAAAAGTCTTGCGGTACCACCCCAGACCGCCCGGTAAGGCACCACCACCCGGTGAGGCAGGAAAGTCTTTGCCGAAATCGGATTCAATGCTCCAGTCGTGTGGCAAATTGAGCGTTCGCCATTTGCTGTCATCAAATGTAGTAGTCGAGGCATTCGTAGTACTGTCGCCAAGGGTGAACTTCCAGCTTTGGGTAAAGTTCTGCACCCTTGGCGTAGTGCTTTTGTTGGCAGCGTAGCTTATGCAGGTGCTGACTAACAGTAGTAGAATTAGTTTCGTTGTTTTCATGATTTCTTGTTTGTCGATATAATGTGAGAATTGTTTATTTCTTTACTATAAATATCTGATTGTAAATCCCTTCAACTGTATGCAACCGGGCAATATAGCAGCCATTTTGCAAACAACCAACCGAAATTTGAGATTGGTTGGTTTCCATTATCTTTTCGCCGCTTAAACCAAGTATTTCTATCTGTTTTGCGGCTTCGCGGCAGTAAAGTATATTATTGGTTGGATTGGGGTAAAACTTATTATCTTTTTCATGCTTGGGGGTTAAGAGTCCTGTAGAAGTCATTTTCTTGCCATAAACGATTCCTCGGCCTGTTGTACTCATATAAACCCGGCCATATACATTTCGATCACCCACTACAAAATTACCATTACCCGGACCACCAAATTGATGGGCGTCATCGTTAATCCTTGTCCAACTAACACCCATATCGTCGGAGCGGTGTATCCCTAAAACTCCACCAACAGGCATTCCCCAGATATAAATAGCCGGATAGGATTTTCCGGGTGCCGCTTTGCCAAACCCGACAGCATCACAGGTAGATACCGATGAAATTGCCGTAACTCCCCCGTTCACATAATGTTTCAACCCACCTGTGCTGAACGGGACCCATACATCACCTTCCACACCGGGAACTGAACGAATAATGTTATTCCCTCCTGTGCCAATGGAAACGGTAGTTGATGCATAGCTATTTGTTGAACTATTGAAGGTGCAAATATAAAGTAATCCGGTAGACCTATTGTACGAATAAACGATATTTGAATTTACCCTATCGGTGACAGGACGCGAGGTCAAAGCCACAGAAGCTAAAAGCGATTTCCAGGTAGCACCTTTGTCTTTGGTGTAATATGTGTTTGCTCCGTTTTCAGGATACCAATAAATTGTTGTTCCATCGGCCGCGACGGCAACAGTCCCCTTTGTAGCAGTTGTTACCGGAAGTGAGGATACGGCATTCCATGTTCCCCCTTGATCGGTCGTATATTTACAGTTCTTGTCTCCGGCTACTACAACAAAATTGGTATTATTTTCAGCAAAATCAATTCCGGTAGTTGTTCCCATGTTTGAAGTAATTGCTCCTGCTGCCGGTGAAACGGCGGGGTCTGTATGTATGAATCCATTATAATCGCCAATAACACTTACAAATGGACCATTCGGAATACTGACCATATCAAGCGCAACCATTTCTTCGAGCCCATTCACCTGAAAAGTCCAGGTCGATTTAGCTGAAGAAATATTATCGGTCATAAAAAGTCCGTTACCCGAATTAATCATAACTCGTTCTGAATTGAAAGGATCTATCCGGATGTCAGATGCCCAGTGGATTTTTGGATCGGTTCCAATCCATGGATTTTGAGAAATTTCAGCTTTTAAGTGATTTCCGATACTTAAGTTGGTCCAGGTGTTACCTCCATCCGTCGAACGATAAATTTTATCTCCGTAGGTAGTTCCTCCCTCCCATATTTGTTGCTGAAAAATATTAATGGTAGAAAGCATAATGATATCCGGATTCGCTGCATCTACGGTAACACCGCCATAAGGTAATGCATCAGGTGCAATACTTTTCCATTCCTTTGTTTTAATATTGTAACGATAAGCTGCACCTTTTTTTGAATTCCAGGGACCTTCGGCATCAGCATAGGTTATGTAAAGATAATCGCCGGCTTTTAATCCGCGTTGTGGCATAAGGGCAGTGGTCGGTTGTCCGGAGATGACGTTCCATGTTGTACCACCATCTTCAGAAACATACACATTGTCGGCTCCAACGCGTGAAACACCCACAAAGATTCGTTGAGATGCAGTTCCGTTTCCACTGGCATCGTCAAAAACGATAAAATCAACACCGTTTCCATTCGCAGTGGTGGTCACCGGGAATGAACCAACTTTGTTCCAGGTTACAGCACCGTCTGTGCTTTTCCAAATTCCCCCGGAACGCGCACCACAGAAAAGTATTTGACCGTTGTTGGGATCGACCGCAAGCCGTTCACCATTATTACGCCCCATGCCGTTTGCATCCGTTTTGAAGCTCACATCGCTTCGTTTAAATGTTTCTCCGTAATCATCAGAACGAAGTATGGAACAAGGTGAATTGCCATAAAGTCCAAACGATAGATATAATTTATTGGGTGCGCTTGGATCGACAGCCAGACTTTCAACACCAAAAAAAGTCCACTCCGCTTTCGAAGCCCAGTCAATTAGCGGCTTCCAACTTTTAGTCGCTTCAACCCAACGATAAGCCCCGCCCACATCGGTGCGTGCGTATATCAGATTTTTTTCCTTGGTGCTAGTTATTATACCGGTAACAAAGCCACCACCACCAATTTTTACAGTGTTCCACTCATAACCTGCCGTATTAGTCTGAGCGTGTAATTGACTAAAAAAAAATATTAGAAATAGGGAGGGAAGGAATAGAAGCCTAAAACATCTAATTTTAGAATGAGGATTAAACTTAAGCGTAGAATAATTCATGTGATAGATCGTTAGTAATTAATTTATAAAGTTTTTGCCGTATCTGAACAGGTTATTTATTCATGCAAAAATACAAATTAAAGAGTCTTGAAATACACTCAACTGACTATTTATATGGGTATAATGTTTTTATATAAGGGTTATAATGTAAACCAAACAAGGAAAACCATTAACCCACCAAGTTTCACTTTACTTCCAACACATTTACCATTTCCGGTTTCGTCTCTGCCACACCTTCGCCATCTACCTGTTGAACATTCTCAACAAAGAGATGCAGACTTTTCTTGTCCTTCCATAACTCGGTGTCGTAGGTTGGTTCCCATGACCCAACTCCAAAATTGGTTAAGTCCGAAATCTTCCATTGGTTTTGAGCAATGTTATTACAAACAGCCACCGATACTTTATCACCGCGTTCACTATCGCGGAAGAATAACCGTATTGAAGCTTTATCGCCTTTAGCACTCACCAATACTTGCGGGCGGGAAATCGGAATTCGTTTGGTGCCGACTCCACTCAATGAAAAAGGAGTTGTGCGGAAACCGAGATCCAGTTCTTTCCACTTGTTGGCTACATTGTAAACTATGTGATACTGCGGAACAGTGCTGTTGGCACTTCGCCAATAAGAGGCGATAAACGGATTCCCACCTTCATCGGTAGTCATGGATGTTTGATTAATCAACTCGCTGTTTTGGGGAATGCTGCATGCCAACTCAGCATTTGCTTCATTAATAGGCAATGTGTATTTTTCGCCGGTAGATTTCTCCCAACTGATACCACCATCAGTGGAACGTGCAAAAAGCATGTTGTGATTACTTGCTACATCGGGAGAACCACGCCATACCCACGAAATATTAAAAGCTCCGTTCTTGTCCACACAAGCCTGCCAGTATGCATTCTGACGACCTTCGCCATCAATAAGATTGGTGTGCAATTGTGTCCATATTTTTGATTTTACATCATAGCGGTTCATCACCAGGTTTCCTTTCCCCGAACGTCCGTCGCGATACAAAAAGATCAGATTGCCATTGGGCAGTTTGTAGAATTCGGGGTAAGTTGCGTTGGTTTCGTTGAGCCCGGTCATGGGCAGTTTTGCTGTCAATTGTAGAGAGAGTGGTGCCACCGAACGAACGTAGTTCAGCGGATTGCCATGATGATCCCACGAAACATGCAGGAAACCATCTCCATCCACCATGATGCTGATACAATTGTGTGCATCATGAATGTTTCCACTGAAAGCAGTCTCTGCTATTTCCCATTTCGAAGTGTTGAGTTTTCGCTTACCGAGTGTCAGCTTACCTTTTTGATTGTAGAACGCAATAAACTGAATGTTTTTGTAGGTGACCAACGAGTTTTTCCGGAAAACCACTGCATTAACTGAGTTGCCTGCCCAGGCTTTGGCCACAGGAACAGTTTTATTTTGTGCTGTAATGGTTGAAAATCCGAATGTAAGGAAAGACAGGAAAAGAAAGAAGTACTTCATGCAATTTTATTTTTAAGACATTTTTTGGATGGTTAGTCGAATTACCTACAAAAATACAGATTTAATTTATATCTATAAGGATTAAATGTACATTGACAGGGTATGCTTCATTATTTCCATGGCCTATTTGATTCCTTAATCAGATTTATTTAGAAAGAGAATAGCCCAAATGACATCGTCAATCGGGCTATTCCGGAGAACCTTAAAAAAATAAACCTAACGGAAAACCAACTAAAAATAAATCAGTAGACTTTTGCTACTTACGGAGATTTAAATGGTTTAATATAGAAAGCTGAACGTCCTTTACAATCCGTTTGCACCTTGTATCAGCCCATCCAATGCTTGTTGATCAGACACTGAGTAATTATTTCTATTGATTAAACTACCGGTATCCCAGAAGAATGGTAATATACCGTTTGCAATAGCTTGTTTTGTAACGTATTTAAAGTAATATGCTCTCGATGCCAAATGTAATTTTAATGCATCCCCTGTCAAGTTAGTACGGGTTATAGCTCCAAACTCACCAAGTACAACCGGAATACCTTTATCAACAAACTGTTTTTTCATCAAAGCAAAATTAGTGTCAACAGTAGCCTCTTCACCCCAGGTCGGATTGCGTGCAGTATCTGAGGTTGAGTGATTGCCTGCACCCCAGTAGTAAAACATTTTTCCATAACTTTCATCTTTATCCATACCGCAGAAATTCCACGGTGTATAATAATGTACCTCCGCCATCATACGATTAGCTACTTTATCTGTAGGTAACTGTGTCATTAGTTTATTCGTTGTCTCAATATCGGTACTTGGTCCCTGTACAATTACGACCCTGTAAGCATTCTTTCCACCTGTGGAGCGAACGGCATCAATAAAGGTTTGATGATAGGAGAGCAATACGGACATTTGTGTAGCATCTTTGACATTTGGTTCATTAGCGCTTGCAAAAAGTACATGTTCGTCAAAATCCCGTAATGTCACAGCAATTTGCTCCCAGAACGCTTTTTGTTTCGCGTTGTTTTCTACTTTTTTTGCCTCAGTACAATTGTTTTCGAGCCAACCACCATCCCAGTGGATATTTACAATCACATACATGTCGTTGTCAACACAGTATTGGACTACCTGTTTCACTCTGGCTAACCAACTGCTTTTTATAATAGAGCTTGTTTGGTCGGCATATTGATTCCATGCAACTGGTAACCGGATGGCATTAAAGCCATTCAGTTTTATCGCTTTAATAAGGTCGTTTGTAATCAACGGATTTCCCCAGCCGGTTTCTCCTCCGGTAGCTTCCATCGTATTACCAATATTCAAGCCTATCTTGATTTTTTTTGCAAGTACGGTAGCGGTACTGCTCATGCCTATAGCATCGGCAGGGATACTTAAATCCTTACCTGTTTGTACCACTTTTACAGTATCTTTCAAATCCTCCGAAGCATAGATAATCAATCCGGTACGTGTTATGTTGGTTGGATTTTCGGCAATGGTAAAGACCTGAGTTTTCTTGTCGGCACTTGTCGATTTTAATGCAATCCAATCTTGTGGAATAGTCGCTGTGTAATCTAATCCCGATTGAACATTGACCGTAATATCACCGCCAACAGTAGTGGCAGTGTAGTTTTTATGTTCTAATGTTAGAAAATTCTTTAGCTTTTGAGTTACTTTTACTTGTTTGGTCAAGGAGCCGGCAGTAATGGTAATTACCGCTTCACGGTCGCTGGGAGTTGTATTTGCAGTTACAGCAACCGAAATTTGTACTGTTCCGGCTTCGCCCGATGTGGGAGTGAGTGTGCACCAGGTTTGCGAACTCGTAGCCGTCCATGCCACATTGCTTTTTATGGCTAACAGGGTTGTCCCGCTTTCTTTGGTGCAAACAATGGCATCTTTCGCCACGACTAGTTCTGGCACAACGGTTGTTTCTCCTGAGCAGGAAATGAATGTCAAGACAAGAGTTAGCAAGACTGGGGAAAAAATATTTCTTATGTGTTTCATATATAGAAAATAAAGTGTGAAGAGAGCGATAGTTTTGATTTAGCTGACAGATATCGTGCCAATGAAACAAACGAACTGTTATTGATGATTTAGTTTGTAAAACTTCTGTTCCTGATCAGGACTTAAATGTACTTTCTTTAGACTTTGATGGCAAGCTAGTACTTTTTCAGCTTTAACCTGAGTATTTTTCATAAAGGCCACATCCTTTGATAAAACTGGATTTCTTTTGATATTGTCAGTATTTTGTTTCAAAGCTTTCAAGGCAACTTCGAATTCTAATAATAGCTTTTCATTTGCTATCATATTGCTTGAATTTTTAGCCATTTCAATGCCGGCTTTCTCCATCTGCGAAGCATATTCCTGCGATTTTGCAAAATTTGAATCTTGTGCAGCTTTTCCCCTGAGTTCTTCAGCACTGTAATATGCACCCTCAAAATGGTCTTTTTGCTGTTCTTCCTGAGTCTGTTTTTTGTTATTGCATGCCACAAAAAACAGAATGCTGCATAACAAAAGGGATATGTAGATAGGAAAAAATTTCATATTTTTTTTTATTTACTAAAAAGAGGTTGCTTAAATTGCTAAGCAACCTCCTTCTAAGTTGTTTGTTTAGTTTGCCAAAATATAATGGAATCCTAATACTTCATCTTTTGTATCTCCTCCTGCAACTGAGTTGGAAATAGCTCCCAGCCAAAAACCATTAGTGTCAATAGTCCCGAGAGTTGCGTTTCCATAAGGTAAATACAACCATTCGTTCAAGCCAAGTGGTTTTGCCCAGTTAGCCCCTTTGGGGTTAGTGGTGTTTAACCATGCGCCTGGACTTCCTGTGTAGTTAACAAGTGGAAACTCAAATTTAATCGACGGAATATCAGGATCGATGGTTACCTTACCCGAAACTGAATATCCTGCAGTGGTTACGGCTCCACTTGCATCATATACATCCTGAGTTAAAGTAGCTTTAATGTCCGAACCGCTTGCTTCAAATTTAATTCTTGCAGTATTGGCTATTTCGCTGGTTTTGGCAGTCCAAATCCAGGTATTTGTGGTGTAATCTGTTCCAAAAGTAGCAGCACTTGTCCAACCGCCAGTGAAGTCATACTTCATCCAATCTACAAACCAACCGGTATCGGGTTTAAATGTTTTACCAATCAAAGCTTTTTTCCATGCAGCCAATGGATCGGCAGCAGTTGTTCCTAATTGAGGAATCAAGTGATAAACCATATACTCCGGTTTAACGGCATCGCGTTTCCCCACCCACATTCCGGTAACGGCACCAGCAGCATCTTTTTCAATTTTAGTAATTCGCCATTGATTCGCATCTGTTGTAGCCAGTGTTACCCAGCCACCGCTGATAACAAAGTTCGGACTTACGCCTGTAAATGTATAGATGCCCTTTTCGTCTAATGTATAACTTCCAGTTGTTGAAGTTCCGTTAGGAGCAACATAGGTAACCGCTTTTGTATCGGAATTAAGTGTCAATGAGAAATTGGCATACCCTGCAGCAGAAGCTGCTGTAAATCCTGTCCAATCTGCATATTTATCAGGAGCTGTCCATTCTGCATTCTTAAGCGACCCATCCAGATTTGCCCAGTTAAATGGAGTAGTTGGAGAAAGTACCCATTTGATACTTTTCGAAACTGTCTGCGATACGTCATTTTGCCAACCGGCTGGTAAAGCAGGTTCCGGTTCTACTGTCACCGGTGCTACCCAGCTGTCTTTGTATTCTTTAGAAATAAAGTTATAAACCAAAAGACAAGCGCCTTCGCCCGAAAGAGTCGGGTCACGAAGAACCGCAAGTTGCATAGTATTTGCTGTCAATGACAGGATTTTAATATTACCCCAGTCGACAACTACCTTGTCGCGACCTGAATCGTGCAGAATGGCACCACCCTGAATTTTCATAGTGTGATTCTTGGTGTCGAGCATATACTTTGCATTTTCAGTGCCACGATCAGACAAAGTTTTGTGATTGATAATTACATTAGCACCACCTTTTAGGTTGAATGTCATTGAACCGAAATCGGCAGCAACCATTAACCATGAATTACCCTTGTAATCTGGACTCCAGTTCCATGAGTCACCACCAACTTTTACACCGTTGGTTACAGACTCCCAACTGTCGTTAGTGCCATAGAAAAAGAGTGGCCCTTGGAAGTATCTACACACCGCTTGGGCATCAAGATCCAGATACCATGTTTTTTCTTTTCCTGAACCTCCCGAAATTAATGTCCACAACGGATCACTAACGAATTCAGCATACATATTGTCGACCTTGAACGTTACTGTATCGCCATATACGACACCGGCACGTGTTTCTACACCAAATTGTACCTGATAAGTTCCGGCAAAAGGAATTTTTAGCGTCACCTTTTGTTCCTGGCTACGTCCTTGTGGATGATTCCACAGAGGAGTGTATTTACTCCCCATCAAACTCGTCAGATAAACGATATTGGGATTGGTGGCATCGTGCTCAATCTTATAAGCAATGCCTTCCACTAAATCAGTACTCTTTACATCTGCACCACCCAGAGCAAAGTCCTCTGGCGAGCAGCCTGTAAATAGTATTGCCACTACGGACAACAAAAATAATAATTTATATATTTTATTCATAATAGTATCGTTTTAAAGTTTATTTCCAACCTTCGTTTTGTTTCAATACGCCATTAGATAAGGTAATCTGTGTATTCGGGATTTGCATAAAACCTCTTGTTTTAGTAATGTTTGCTGCATCAATGCTAACTGTTTCTTCCACTTTGCCACTCAATACTTTTTGAGTTTGTGCAATGGTAGAAGCAGCAGTGCTAAGTCCCTGACGTAGCAAGTCCCAATAGCGAAGTCCCTCGAAAGCAAATTCGAAACGACGTTCTGCTAAGATGTCGGCTTTTGTAACAGCGGTTTTTGCAGTTAGTTTCGCACGTGTATGCACTTCATTGTAATACGCTAATGCGTTAGGTGAGCCCAATTCGGCTGCCATTAATAGTACGTCGGCATAACGAATTACTACGAAGTCCTGATCCTGGGATATTTGGAAATCTTTGTCACCACCAGTATCTGATGTTCCATCAGGCAAAGCCGTTGGAGTATATTTCTTTACCGTATAACCGGTATATTCACGTTGATCTTTTAAATCGAAAGTGCTTTCAATTCCTTCGCCCGGTATATCGATAGCCGAAGCGGCCTTGCGGGTATCGCCGGTAGCAAACGCACTTATTAATTTAGGATTGACAGTACAAGCACCCCAACCTTTTCCGTAAGGTGACCAGTTGGTGTTACGCATACCCATCATCACTAACCAACGGTTACCATCCAGCATACCATTGTAGTTTTGTGTGTTGTTGAACTTTTGCGCGAATACGGTTTCTACATTTCCTTTTCCGGCATACCCGGCTTTATCTAAGGTGTTGGCAGTTTTGTTTGCAACGTAACTTGCAGCCGGCCATAACGATTTGAAATCAGTAACCAATGCGAATTCTTTACTGGTAATTACATCTTCAAGTCCGGCCAGTACTTCAGCCTTTGTTATGCCAAGATCATCTTTACCATAGTATCCTGTGTAGAAAAGATAAACACGGGCCAACATTGCTTTTGCGGCATAGCTGGTAACACGACCATCGTTGGTAGCTACACTTGCCTTTGGATAAGCAGTGGCAGGGATATTTGCTGCTGCAAATTTCAAGTCCTGAACGATCAACTTGTACGTCTCTATAGCTTCTGATTGGGCAACATTGTCTGTTGTAGGAACAGTAATCAATGGCACTTTTTCAAAAAGACGTACCAGATCGAAATACAGAATAGCACGCAAAAAACGAGTTTCCCCTTCAACGCGGCCACGGGTAGTTGCAATTACAGCTTCATCAGTCGATTTCCATGAAGTGATATTTGGCAATTTCTGTAACAGTGTGTTGCAGCGGAAAATACCTGCATAGTAATCGCCCCATGTTCCGTTGAAAATATTATTGTCAGATGGTGACTGAGTAATGTCAAATCTGTCTAATGCCTGATAAGCTCTGCCATCAGTATTACCTGTTCCGCCAAAACATTCATCCGAGAGTACATTTGAGACAACGTAGAATGATTGGTTACCATTTGAAGAGGTGCGTTGGTAGCCATCATAACAACCCACTAATGCCATTTCTGCATCCGCTTCGGTTTTATAGAAGTTTTGATCGAGTATGGATGTTTGTGGCTCCACATTCAATAAGCTTTCGGAGCACGAAAAGAAAGTAAGGGTTAATGCTCCAAATGCTAATATATTTAATTTGAGTTTATTCATAATCGTTTTTCGTTTTAAAAATTAGAACTTAAGATTTACACCAACCAAGAACGTTCTTGGACGTGGATAATAACCAAGGTCAATACCTGATACCCATTTGTCTGTCCCATAACCAATTTCAGGATCCATTCCATCATATTTGGTAAAGGTAAATGCATTTTGTACCGAACCGTATAGTCTACATTGGCTAATATATTTGCATTTCATCACTTTGGCAAAATCATACCCCGCGGTAATGTTGCTGATGCGAAGGAAATCACCTTTTTGAATATACAAATCCGAGAATTGCCAGTTAATATTGGTTTCAGTTACACGTGGTATACTGTTAGAGGTACCTTCGCCCGTCCAACGGTTAAGAATTGCAGTTGTGTAGTTAGCTTGTTTGTTAGCGTGGTTACGATATGACTGAACAATTTCGTTACCCAATACACCATTTGCACTCAGTGCAAAGTCAAATCCCTTGTAATCAAATCCGAGGTTAAATCCAAAAGTGAAAGGAGGCATACCATTTCCTAAATCTGTTTTATCTTCAGCGTTTATTACATTATCCTTGTTTATATCTACGTATTTTACGTCACCCGGTTGTACATTGGCTTGAAGAATTCCATTTCCGGCAGCTTTCCAATCGGCAATTTCTTGTGCATTTTGGAAAATACCTGCTGTTTTGTACCCCCAGAAATATCCAATAGCATGCCCGTTTTGCGCACGATAAAATTCATCTGAGTTATCAAAAAGCATATTTGTTGATCCGTGAATAATACCATCGTTGGTAGGGATATTGCCAACTTCGTTTTTGTTGTATGCACCGTTGATACCAAAGTTGTAATTCAATTTACCAATATGGTCATTCCATGTAAGTGCTAATTCAATACCGGTATTTTTTACGTCACCACCATTGATGATAGGTGCACCAGCACCTGCTGTTGCAAGAATTGGAGCTTGTACTAACCAGTCTTTGGTTGTTTTTATATAGAAATCGGCATTTACGCCCAAACGACTATTTAAGAAACGAGCATCAACTCCAGCATTGATTTGCTCTGAAGTTTCCCATTTAACGTTTGTATTAGACAAGCGGCTAGGATAAGCGCCTGCTACATTAGTTCCTGCTGTACCAAAATTATAAAATGCAGCCGGATTACTACCGGTATAACCTGTAGAAGTGTTGATCGGAGAAGCATATTGGAAGGCATCGATATCCTGATTACCTACCTGACCCCAGCTAAGACGTAGTTTCAGAAAATCCATCCAACTTGTAGTTGATTTAAGAAACTCCTCATTCGTCATTACCCAACCTGCAGATACCGATGGGAAATAACCCCATTGATTACCTGTAGCAAATTTCGAAGAACCATCAGCACGTAAAGTGGCATTTACCATATACTTTTCCTTGTAGTTATAGCCAATACGTCCGAAATAAGAAATACGGCGGAATAATGTTTCCGGTTTACCATTTACTGTTCTTGTTTCCACAATCTTGCCAGCATCATCTAAATGTGCCTGACCTGTTGTGTTGTCAAGATAAGCATGTGAGAAATCGTTGAACTGCGACAATAGATTCCAGTTAGAAGCCGACAAATAAGTTCCCTGATAGCGTACAGCTTCCATACCCATCAACACATTGAAAGAATGATCTGTATTAACCTTAAAATCATAACCGGCTGTATTTGTCCATGTTAACGTATACCCTTTACTCATATTTTGAGTAGTAGTAGTATGGTCGTTGTTATAAGAATAGATAGACAATTGATAAAGAGGGCTGAAACTGCGATACTCTGACGCATAGTAGTTAATTCCTAAGGTTGATTTTAATTTCAAATTTTTAACCGGCTCTAACTCAGCATAGATATCAGCCATTAATTTTTGATTATCTGCTTTGTTATTCGTGTTTGTCATCATTGCGCCATAAGGATTTCCTTCTCCTTTGTACCAAGCTGAGTTGCTGGTGTCGTTGTACGGGCTACCATAAATATTATTGTCGCTGTATACCGGCGAAAGTGGTGAAGTTCCAAATGCTCCACGTAAAGTATTATTATATTGATTACCAACATTAACACCAGTATTCATTATATAATTAAAGTTCAAGTGTTGACCTACTTTCAACACATTTTTATAAAGTTTGTGCTCTGTGTTTACACGGAAACCATAACGTTCGTAATTAGAAACGGCTTTTCCACCCACAACACCTTCCTGAGATGTGTAATTTAAAGACAAAGAGTAGACTGATGCTTCAGAACCACCATTGATATTCATCGAATAGTTTTCTGTTTTAGCATCCGATTTAAACATCTGGCTGATCCAGTTTGTATTGGCTAAATCTCCCATCGAAGCCCAGTTATAAACCGAAGAACCCGAATTAAGCGATTGTTCGTCCATTATTGTTTTGTACTGAGTGGCATTCAACATTTTAGCCTGACGAGCTACATTCTGAACGCCATAATAAGCATCGAAGGATACCTGACCTTTACCGGATTGACCTTGTTTAGTAGTTACCAATACAACACCATTTGCTGCCTGCGCACCATAGATAGCTGCTGAAGCTGCATCTTTTAAAATGTCTATCGATTGAATATCTGAGGCGTTTAATATAGATATATCTCCTTCGATACCATCGATAATATAAAGAGGACCGGAGTTACCCACTGTACCCAAACCACGGATCACCACTTTCATGTCAGATCCAGGCTGTCCGGAAGTAGAAGAAATGCTTACACCCGGTGTTTTTCCCTGCATAGCTTGCAAAGGGCTGGTAGTATTCATTTTTGCCAACTCATCACCTTTTACCTGAACGGAGGCACCAGTTGACAGTTTTTTCTTTTGAACACCATAACCCACTACTACCACTTCGTCCAGTGAATGTTGATCTTCTTTTAAGCGAATAGTTAGTTGTGAACTGCTTACTTTCACTTCCTGAGCAAGAAAGCCTATGTATGAAACCCTAAGAGTTTCACCAACCTTTGCCTGAAGAGTAAAAGCGCCGTTAAAGTCTGTAACAGTTCCTCTGGTTGCTCCCTTTACCAAAATGCTAACGCCGATAAGCGGTTCGCCATTGGTTTCGGACAAAATGGTCCCTGAAACTTTCCCGTCGGAATTCTGAGCAGATGCAAGTCCAAATGAACAGAGCAGAGCTGCAAGGATTACATACTTGCTCAGAAAGCGTTTAGACGCTCTTCGAACACATTGAATCACGTGATTTTCATTCATAATTTACATTAATTTAAAGTTGATAAAATTGGTTGTTGTTTATTTGTATTTTAATCAGTAATCTTTTTATAAGTTCGCTGTACTTTCACTACCGGTATAACGTATTGATTTGATATTTGTAGGAGTGCTGTCAATGCCATTGGTTTTACCCGGCTCAATGAATACAACTTTGAATGTGCGATCTTTCACCATCCCCTTGAAATCTCCTTTTCTCTTACCTACACTAAGTGTTTTGTTTGCGTCGTTGTATGTAAAATCGATAGTGGAGAATGCTCCTTTTTCGTAATTGTAGTTCACATTTTCATCTTCATACAAAGTGAACTTGCCATTTTTACCTGCATAAACATATAATGTCAGGTTGGTTTGTGCTTCAGTGGTATTTTGAATCAATTCTCCCATTGGCAAAATGCTTCCTGCTTTTACGAATATAGGCATGCGTTCGTAAGGTGCATCTACCATTTGCTTTTGACCTCCTGCAACGAATGATCCGTTGTACAAATTATACCAACCGCTGCCTTGAGGGAAATAAACCTCGCGGGTTCGTTCTTTGTAGGTGCTGACAGGGCAAATCATAAGATTCGTTCCAAACATATATTGATCGGAGATGTTCAGCACGTTTTTGTCCGCTCCAAAGTCCATCATCAATCCACGCATCATGGTGAAATCGTCGAAATAACATTTCCCTGCCAGAGAATAAATGTATGGCATTAAGCGATATCGGAGTTGCGTATAATACAGCATGGTTTTATATGCAGGATGTGTTTCTGGAGCAATGTTCCACAATTCGCGGAACGGGAATTGTCCGTGGGTACGAAACAAAGGCACAAATGCGCCAAACTGATGCCAGCGTACATTTAATTCTCTCCACTCATCACGGTCTTTCGAGCCTTCGGGAGCTTTTTCGTATCGTTTTTCTACGCAGAATCCACCATTATCCATTGTCCAGTAAGGAACGCCGCTCATAGAAAAATTCAAACCGGCCGACATTTGTGCTTTCATATCTTCCCAACGGGTAGCAATATCGCCACTCCATGTTGCGGTTGAATAGCGTTGCAATCCTGCAAAACCTGAGCGGGTAAGCAAAAAGACGCGTTTATTGTTATCGGTGCTGCGTTGTCCATCATAAATGGCTTCGGCATTCATCAGCGCGTATGCATTGAAGTATTCTGTTGAGGGACCAAGAGCAGTGGGGCCACAAAGGGCTTTACGATAAGGCATATCGGTACAGTCGCGCACATTGGGTTCGCTGGCATCCATCCACCACGCATCCATTCCTAATGAGTAAAGATGCTCTTTCATTTGTTTCCAAAAGAGTTTGCGTGCATCAGCTGAATAGGCGTCGTAGAACGATCCTACGTAACCCGGTCCTACCCAGTCTTTAATGCTGTCTTTGATGGCTTGTTGGTACATCCACCCTTTAGCATCAAACTCTTTGAAGTGATCAGTATTGTGGTAGAACTTGGGCCAAACGGAAATCATGATACGGGCGTTCAAGGCGTGGATAGAGTCCACCATTCCTTTAGGGTTCGGGAAACGGGCTTTGTCAAACTCATGACTTCCCCATTCGGTTTCCGGCCAGTAGTTCCAGTCGAGAACGATATTGTCAATCGGAATCTGACGTTGACGAAACTCTTTCAATGCACCTATAATTTCATCCTGCGTTTTGTAACGTTCACGACTTTGCCAGAAACCCATGGCCCATTTAGGCATAATAGATGCTTTGCCGGTAACCTTACGATAACCGCTTATTACTTCGTCAGCATTATTGCCACGTATGAAATAGTAATCCATTTGTTGTCCCATTTCCGACCAAAAAGATAATTTTGTTTGTTCTTTTTCCGGCACCGGACTTAATGCTTTCAAGCCTATATACGATATATTGCCATCAGGCAACCATTCAATACGCAGTTTATGTTGTTTTTTGGAATCAAGATTTGCGGAAAATTTGTAGCTATTTGGATTCCAAGCTGTGCGCCAACGTTCGGATACAACCAGACTATCGTCGATAAAAACTTTGGTGTAACCGGCATAGTAAAGTATAAAACGGAAGAGGCCGCTCTCTTTGGGTTGAATTTTACCTTCCCAGGTTACCGCAGCGTTGGCAAATGAAAAATCTTTTGGAAAGTTTTTTAGCGTTTGTATGTTTTCATAATCTACAGTCGACTCAGTTCTTTCAACTGAAACGGTTTTAGCATCTTTATCGGTCATGTAAGTGGCAGTAAGTCCACCTTCTTTTCCGTTTTTATCAAAAAGTCTAAATTGATCTAGATTGGCATATGGGCGAGGATCGCCAAAACGACTCATGGAATAGTTATCCCAAAGAATTCCGTAATTTTTGTTGGACACAATAAATGGAATCGAGACTTTGGTATTATATTGAAACAGTTCTTCGTTTTTACCTTTATAGTTGAATTCATCGGATTGATGTTGCCCTAAACCGTAAAAAGCTTCGTCGGCCGGTGATTCGAAAACCTGACGAAACGTGTAGCCCGATTTTCCCTCAACAGTAATTGGAACGAATGTTTTTCCACCGTTTTTTTGTTCTTGCAGAATTGTTTTTCCACTTAAATCGGTGAATTTAATTTCACCCGTTTTGGTCGACACAATCGCTTTGGTGGTGGCTGTTTTCAAAATTACATACTCACCGCTTTGGGTGGCTGTCCAGCCTTTTTGTTGCGTGGTTGCGTAAGTGGTGATTAAACTGTTAGTCGGGGGAAGTTGTCCGGCAGGAGTTGCCGATACACGAATGATATCGTCGGTAATTACCTGAAGTCGTATTGTTTTTACAAGTGCAGTTGATTTTTGATTTAACGAAATTTGAATTCCATCAACATTTTTTCGGTAGGTAGTACCGGAATAAGCTGTTAACGAAACAAGGAAACTTAACAACACAATTAATTTGTACCTGGTCATAATTCTAATAGTATATTTATGGATGAGAAAATTCCGGATTTAAGGTTCGCAAATATACAACGGTACATTGGCTAAACTAGGGAAGGATGTTCTCATAGGTATATACATTTGATAACTGATGGGGGCATGATGTAAACTGAATGGGGGCAAATTGATAACGAATGTCAATCTTCTCTAATTGCATATAATATTTTCATACATTTGTACTTTATAATTCGCCGAATTAACGATATGAGAAAATCCCTTTTGCTTCTTAGTTTGCTTCTGACTATTTGTGTTTGTGCCGAAACATATAATTTTGCACGCTTAGATAATTCGCGAGGCTTGTCGAACAACCAGATTACTTCCACTTTTAAAGACAGTAGAGGGTTTATATGGTTCGGTTCCAACTTTGGGTTAAACAGATATGATGGGTATAATATAAAAGTGTACAAGTCGATTAAAAATGACACGACAAGCTTACCTTTCAATGCCGTTTCGCGAATTCAGGAGGATGCTACCGGCAATTTGTGGATAAATAGCGGTGCTAGCTATTTTATGTACGACATAAAAAAAGAAAGATTTATCCGTACACTATCTACGTTTCTTTCAACAATTGGAATAAACTTTACCCCCACCATCGTAGAAATTAATCAACAGAAAAATTACTATTTCTATAGTCCTTCCGCAGGCATTTACAAATATAATATCAACACCCGCCAACTGAAACATTTTATTCAGTCGGGCGATGGGAATACCTTATCCAAAGGAACGATCAGTAGTATAAAGTTCGATAAGGGACATTTTTGGGTACTTTTTCAAACCGGATTGTTAGAGCGTTTTAGCGAGAAAGCCAACCGTGTGGACTTCAGAAATACTTATGTAATGGAAAATGCCCGAGGTGCATATCTGGGCAAAAGCCTGTTTGTAGATGCCAATGGTTGTCCCTGGATTTATCCAGGACTAGTTGACAAAGGTGCTCTGCAATATGATTTGCAGAAATCTCAATGGGTCTACTTTGGTAACGACAAAAGAGATTTTCGCGGACCGGCCGACCAATACATTGCATCCAACTTTGTGCGTGATATAAAACAAGATCAAGCTGGAAAAATATGGATAGCAGCCGACCATGGTGGTGTAAACATCTACGATAAAGAATCTGCACAAATCACCGTATTGCTGAATGACCCAACCAACCCAAGTTCGCTTAGTCAAAATTCACCCATAAGTTTGTATTGCGACAATACAGGGATTATGTGGGTGGGCACCTACAAAAACGGTATTGCTTATTATCATCCGGGAATGTTTAAGTTTGAAAAGTCGCCCCTGTATTTCTATCACAATCCGGATTTAGAAACAAAAGATTGTAACACCCTTTATGAAGACAGAGCGGGAAACCTATGGATTGGTACCAATGGCGGCGGATTACTGAAGCGCGAAAAATCAAGTCAGAGCTTTAAGCTTTATCGCAATCAAAAGGAAAATCCATCGAGCATATCATCGGATGTTGTAATTTCGATGTTGCAGGATAAAAAAGGAACAATGTGGATTGGCACCTATTTGGGTGGATTAAATCAGATGGTGGGTGATCGGTTTATCAACTATATTCCCGAAGTAAATAATCCAAATTGGATTACAAATAAAAGTATTTATGGGATGGTGGAAGATGCTCAACAAAATATATGGTTGGGAACGCTTGGTGGAGGGCTTAATAAACTGGACCCCAGCCGTCAGAAATTTAGTCAGTTCAACGTCGATCCACGATCAGTAGGTGCTTCCGGTTCAGTATTATCAATGTACACAAAGAACTCAAACTTAGTGTATCTGAGTACCCCTATCGGTATTTACATTTTAAATGCCCGTTCCAATACCATTACCCCGGTTTTTAAATCGAGTGTGCAACTGAATAAACTTTCCGATCTGATTATCTATAATTCGCTCGTAGATAGCCGCAATCAACTGTGGATTGCTACCGATAACGGGATAAATGTGTACAATCCTGCAAATAAAGCAATAACTTACATCAACAAAGTAAGTGGTTTGCCAAGCGATCAGGTGGTTTCGTTGATAGAAGATAATAACGGCAATATATGGGCCGGTACGCGTAACGGATTGGCGTGTATCTATTGCAAAAGAAACCCCGA
Organism: uncultured Paludibacter sp.; assembly: GCA_963664445.2. Lineage (GTDB taxonomy): Bacteria > Bacteroidota > Bacteroidia > Bacteroidales > Paludibacteraceae > Paludibacter. Next base: position 258,370 of record CAXXUM010000005.1, on the reverse strand, counting down.
AACAAATCAAATTAAATACTCGGTTGCTTCGTTCGACGAGAATGATGGGCTGCTGAGTTCTATCTTTAATCAAAATGCAATTTTTAAAAACAAAGAAGGAAGTATTTATCTTGGGTGCACTAAGGGATACACAGTATTTAATCCTAAGAATATCCGGTTCAATCATTTGGTTCCTCAACCGCAATTTACAGAACTGCTGATAAGCAATGATGTCATTACACCGGAAGTGAAATATAAAAACCGTATTATATTAGATGCTTCCATTTCACTCAGAAAGAAGATTGAATTGAATTACGATGAAAAGAATTTTGTGGTTCATTTCTCTGCCATGAGTTATATACATCCTGAGAAGAACAGATACAGGTATAAGCTGGTGGGCTTGGATGAAGACTGGATGGAAACCCGAAATGGAATTGGAGCAGCTTCCTATTCAAATCTGAATCAGGGAACCTATCGTTTAATTGTATATGCCAGCAATAATGATAATGTATGGAGCACGACACCTTTGGAAATGGAAATCGTTATCCGTCCCCCTTACTGGTTGTCCTGGTGGGCTGTGACTCTTTATCTCATACTGGGTTTAACCTTATTGTGGTACGTACTCGATTATAATTTCCGCAAACAGCAACAAGAGTTTGAGAATGCTCAGCGCATTAGCAAAGCTAAGCAGGTACATGATATGGACGAGATGAAGTTCCGTTTTTTTACAAATATCAGTCATGAGTTCCGCACACCGCTGACGCTCATTATCGGACCGGTTGAGAAACTGCTGCGCGAATTAAAATCGGAAGAACACCAATCGATGCTTTCTATTATTCATCGCAATGCCAATGGCTTACTCGAGTTAGTAAACCAATTGCTGGATTTCCGAAAACTGGATGTGCAAAAGGATACCCTGAATAAATCGGTTGGTGATGTGGTTGGTTTTGTGAAAGATATCTGTTATTCTTTTACCGAACTGGCTGATAGTAAATCCATAAAATTCTCCTTTTCGACTTCGATTTCTGAACTTCGAATGGAATTTGATCCTGAAAAAATGCGGAAGATAGTGTCCAATTTACTTTCTAACGCCTTTAAATTCACCCCGAATGATGGAAAAATAGATGTGAATCTGAGTCTGATACAACAGTTGAACGATGACAAGAAACTGTTTAAAATGACTGTTTATGATTCGGGTATTGGTATTCCGGCAAAAGATCTGGAGCGCATTTTCGAACGTTTTTACAGAGTGGAAAATGTGGAGAATGGTAACCAAACCGGCACCGGTGTTGGGCTTCACATGGTGAGTGAGTATGTAAAACTGCACTCAGGCGATATAGGTGTAGAAAGTGTACTTGGCAAAGGCTCCATTTTCTCGGTTCTGATTCCTGCTGTTCAGGTAGTTCACGAAGAGTTGATATCAAAAAACAAGGTGGAGGATGTTTTACCTGAGGAGCTGATGACACCGGAAGAGGAAGCTATTTCTATTGAAACAAAAAATAAGTTGCCACTCATGTTGGTGGTGGACGATAACGAGGACTTCAGAGATTATATTTCTGCCTTATTTACCGACACTTACCGTATTCTAAAAGCCGAAGACGGAGAAGTAGCACACAAAATAATTCTTGAAAAAATGCCTGACATCATTATCTGTGATGTAATGATGCCCAAAATGGATGGGTTGGAACTTTGCAGACTGTTGAAGAAAGATATTCGCGTGTCGCATATTCCTATTATTTTACTTACTGCCAAAGCGGGTGAGGATAATAAATACCGCGGACTGGAAGCCGGTGCCGAAGATTATATCGCGAAACCCTTTAATATGGAAATGCTTTCGCTGAAAGTTACGCGCATCATTGAACGGCAAAAGAAAACACGGGAGCAATTTAAACGGAAAGTAGACATTACCACCGAAGATGTAGAAATTACTTCGATGGACGAAAAATTCGTGAAGAAAGCAGTTGCGTTGGTCGAAGCCAATATTGCCAGCAGCGAGTTTTTGGTCGAAGATCTTTGTCGCGAGATGGGAATGAGTCGCGTATATTTCTACAAAAAAATATTAGCACTCACCGATAAAACGCCTTCAGAGTTTATCCGTTTTATTCGCCTCAAACATGCGGCAGATTTGTTGGAGAAGAGCCAGATGTTTGTGAATGAAGTGGCGTATCAGGTAGGGTTCAACGATCCGAAGTATTTCCGTAAATACTTCAAAGATGAATACGGAGTAAGCCCGAATGAGTATAAAAAGAAATTTATCAACTAGTTCAAAATGCCATTGGCTGTCAGAAAATAAGATTCAGACAGCCAATGCTTTTTTATCCTTACTACCTAACTCACATTTTGGAACTAATCATTGCTCCTTTCGTCGCATTATCATTTACCTACCCTTTCGGAAACATTTAGGTAGTATTCTTCTTTTTGAATTGGATTATATTTGCAGGACTTTAAAATCTATGCACATCATGAACAAAAAATCCATTCAACTACTTTCATTCTTCCTTGTACTCCCCTTTACGTTTTCGGCTCAAACAACTTTCCCGTTTCAAAATACATCTTTGCCCGATAGTAAGCGTGTTGAGAATTTACTTTCGTTGATGACAATCGATGAAAAAATCAACGCACTCTCAACAAATCTTGGTGTTCCACGTCTGGGCATTCGCAATACAGGACATTCCGAAGGATTGCACGGTATGGCACTTGGTGGACCCGGAAATTGGGGCGGTTCGGAAAGAGGTGTGACTAAAACATATCCAACCACTACTTTTCCACAGGCTTACGGACTGGGCGAAACATGGGATACGGAATTGATTCAAAGAGTTGCAGACATTGAAGCGACCGAGATTCGTTTTTATACCCAAAACTCCAACCTGCAAAAGGGAGGACTGGTGATGCGTGCTCCTAATGCCGATCTGGCTCGCGATCCTCGCTGGGGGCGTACCGAAGAAAGTTACGGTGAAGATGCATTTCTGGGTTCTCGACTCACGGTGGCATTTGTAAAAGGCTTACAAGGTGACGACCCTAAATACTGGAAATCGGCCTCACTCATGAAACACTTTTTGGCTAACAGTAATGAAGATGGGCGCGACTCCACTTCGTCCAACTTCGACGAACGACTTTTTCGCGAGTATTATTCTTTCCCATTTTATAAAGGTATTACCGAGGGTTGTTCTCGGGCATTTATGGCATCGTACAATGCCTGGAATGGAGTGCCAATGACCGTAAATCCAGTTCTGAAAACCATTACCCGTGACGAATGGGGCAACAACGGTATTATCTGCACCGATGGTGGTGCACTTACTTTGCTGGTAAATGCTCATAAGGCCTTTCCTACAATGACTGAAGGTGCCGCAGCTGTGGTGAAAGCTTCGGTTGGTCAGTTTTTGGATACTTTCCGACCTTACATTTACGAAGCATTGAAAAAAGGCTTGTTGACCGAAAAGGACATTGATAATGCTATTCGTGGAAATTTTCACGTAGCATTGAAACTGGGACTTTTGGATGCCGATCAATCGAAGGTGCCGTATGCCGGCATCGGTGTAACGGATACTGTCTCGCCCTGGAATAAACCGGAGGTCAAAGCATTTGTGCGTGAAGTAACTTCCAAGTCGGTTGTGTTGCTGAAAAATTCAAATCAACTTTTGCCTCTGAATAAATCGAAACTAAAATCCATTGCCGTTATCGGACCACGTGCCAATGAGGTGTTGCTGGATTGGTACAGTGGCACGCCACCCTATGGAGTAAGTATTTTGCAGGGAGTAAAGAATGCTGTTGGGAAAGATGTAGAGGTTTTCTATGCACCTTCCGACGAAATGGATAAAGCAACCCTGGCTGCCCGAAAAGCCGACGTGGCAATAGTTTGTGTCGGTAACCATCCTTATGGAACCGATGCACGTTGGAAAATATCTCCCGTACCAAGTGATGGTCGCGAAGCTGTCGACCGCAAAGCAATTACATTGGAACAGGAAGATTTGGTGAAGGTAGTAACGCAGGCTAATCCCAAAACAGTGATGGTATTGCTAAGTAATTTCCCGTTTGCCATCAATTGGTCGCAGGACAATGTCCCATCGATTCTGCACGTAACCAACAACAGTCAGGAACTGGGCAACGGATTGGCGGATGTAATTTTTGGGAACGTCAATCCTGCAGGTCGCACCAATCAAACCTGGGTAAAAAGCATTACCGACCTACCGCCCATGATGGATTACGACATTCGTCATGGCAGAACTTACCAATATTTTAAAGGCAAGCCACTTTATCCGTTTGGGTTTGGGTTGAGCTACACATCGTTTGAGTATTCGAACATGAAAACATCAAAACCAACGCTTACCGATTCCATCCTTGTATCGGTGAATGTGCGAAACACAGGCAGTCGTGACGGCGATGAAGTGATTCAACTCTATGTTTCTTACCCCGATTCCAAAGTGGAACGACCGCTCAAACAATTGAAAGGGTTTAAACGCATATTTATCGCCGCCGGCAAAACCGAAACAGTTCAAATTCCATTGAAAGCATCTGATGTAGCGTATTGGAATGTAGAAAAGCATGCTTTTGTAGTGGAAAGTGGCAAGCTTAAGTTGATGATTGGAAGTTCATCGGCAGATATAAAACAAACAATTTCGTTGACCGTAAAATAGAGCTTGTCAACCGCTGTCAGAGCCTGCGGCTACTGACAGGGTTGATGCTCTCAACTCTGACAGTGGTTGAAAACCCTGTCAGCAGTTGAAGAATTAGAACAATAACAATAAATCATATAATTCCATGAAAAAACAAATTATTTCCGCTTTGCTTTTGTTGGTTTGCAGTTGCTTGCAGCCACTCGTGGCACAACAAAAACGACTCCTCGGTGATCCCGTAGATATGAGTCTCGACTTTAAGGATTTTCACAACACTTTTTTCTTTGCCGATAAGTTGGCCAGTTTCGATCCGGCAACTGCCAAAGGTAAAATCAGTTGGAAACGTTCGTCTCTTTACACACGTCAGGCATTCAATGCCACTACCATTCTACCTCAGGATTTAAAAATGCTCGATTTCCCTGGTGACGCCTACCAACAAAATCCCGAGCTAAGTTTTACAGTGGATTTTATTACCCCCAGAACCTTGCGCATCCGTATGCTGACAACTCCCGTGGAGCCAAAGCCTTTCGATTCGCCCATGTTAGTGAAAGAGCCGGGTAAAGACAGTTCGTGGAAATACGCAAAAACAAAAACCGGACATACCTACACTAGTGCATTTGGCAAATTGTTGATTGAAGAGAATCCATTTCGCATTGTGCTCATGGATGCGAAGGGAAACCGCCTTACCGATACATGGCGTTGGAATGATAACGATTCGTCACAGGTAAAAATACTTCCGTTCAACTTTATCAAAAAAGGAGTAGACAATAGTCGCGAGATAAATCCGGTGTTTTCATTGTCTCCTAACGAAAAGATCTTCGGTTGCGGCGAGTCATTTACCAAGTTAGATAAGCGCGGACAAAAAGTGAACCTGTTCGTTACCGACCCACAAGGCCCCGAAACGGATGCGATGTACAAACCCATTCCGTTCTTTATGAGTAACCGTGGCTATGGTATGTTTATGCATACTTCGGCACCCGTTACCTGTGATTTTGGAAACACCTATGTTGGTGCCAATAAACTTTTTATGGGCGACGAAGCCCTGGATTTATTCGTTTTTGTGGGCGAGCCAAAAGATATTTTGAATGAATATACCGAGATTACCGGAAAAGCACAAATGCCTCCGCTTTGGTCGTTCGGAACATGGATGAGCCGCATTACCTATTTTGCACAAAAAGAAGGCTACGAGGTGGCGGCTAAACTGCGCGAGTATAAAATTCCTTCGGATGTGATTCACTTCGATACCGGTTGGTTCGAAACCGATTGGCAATGCGATTACAAATTTGCACCATCACGTTTCTCCGATCCTCAGAAGATGATTAATGATTTGAAAAAGGATGGTTTCCATATTTCGTTGTGGCAGTTGACTTATTTTACACCTAAGAATAAATTCTTTCCGGAAATTATTGATAAAAATCTGAATGTAAAGAATACGAAAGGCGAAATGCCGTACGAGGATGCTGTGCTCGATTTCTCGAATACGAACACGGTGAAATGGTATCAGGACAAACTGGCCGGACTGCTCAAAATGGGCGTTGGAGCTATCAAGGTCGACTTTGGCGAGGCAGCTCCTCTGGAAGGTGTCTACGCATCCGGTCGTGGCGGTTGGTACGAGCATAATCTATACCCGCTGCGCTATAACAAAGCCGTGGCCGAAGTTACCAAGGCTACCAACAACGAAAATATTATCTGGGCGCGCAGCGCGTGGGCAGGCAGTCAACGTTACCCATTGCACTGGGGTGGCGATGCGGCTAATAAAGACATTGCCATGGAATCGGAATTGCGTGGTGGTTTGTCGTTTGGATTGAGTGGATTCTCATTCTGGAGCCATGACATTGGCGGTTTCGTTCAGTCTTCGCCCGAAGCGTTGTACCGTCGCTGGCTGCCTTTCGGCTTCCTTACGTCGCACAGTCGCGCGCATGGAGCACCTCCCAAAGAACCCTGGTTGTACAATCCCGATTTCGTGAAAGCCTTCCGCGGTGCTGCTGAAATGAAATATAAACTCATGCCTTATGTGTATGCACAAGCTAAAAACTGTACCGAAAAAGGATTGCCAATGGTGCGCGCACTCTTTGTGGAATTTCCGAACGATCCCGGAGCATGGACAGTAGATGATGCTTATCTTTTTGGCTCGGATATCTATGTGGCACCATTGATGGAAAATACCAAAGGTCGTCAGGTATATTTGCCCGGAGGAAAATGGATCGACTATCAAACCGGTAAAACCTACGACCGCGGTTGGAACGATATTGAGGCCGGAGAAATTCCTTGTATCATTCTCGTTCGCGATGGTGCTGTTATTCCTCATGCCAAGCTGGCACAGTCTACGGATAAGATTGATTGGTCGACCATTGACTTAAATGTTTATGGCCAGCAGCCTTTTGCAAAAGGACTAATTTGCTTACCTTTGGACAATAAATTGGTGGAAGTGCAACTAAGCAAAAAAGGCGCTACCTATCAGGTGGAAAAAGGAACGATTGCAGGAGTGAAATATCAGGTAAAATAAAGCTTATTGGAATGTAATCTTGTCTTTATTCGGAGTGCGACTTCAAGTCGCGCCCCGGATGGAGACATATTGCCTTTGGAAGCCCTGTATTTGTCATTGGAAGCACCGCGGAAGCCATTGGAAGTGCCGCATAAGCAAATGAATGCAGCGCGAAGTTAAAAGTATGTGCCGCATGAGCAACTTCATGTACCGCATTTGATAAATTCAGACATGCAAAATTATTTTAATAGACAGATTTTAGAATCAACATAATAACAAAAGAAATATCCGAAATGAAAAACGTATCTCTATTTATTATTCTTGGAAGCTTTTTTTTGAGCAGTGCTTTTGCACAAAACAATACGAATGCCAAAGCTGATGTTTCAGAACGAATCATCACCGCCGATTTCAATAAAGAAAAAGGCGACCTAAGTACCATGTTTAAGGAATGTATCGGTGCCGGTCGTGCCAACGAAGGGTTGCGGGCCGATTGGCAACAACAACTGGCAGAGGTGAAGAAAGCCTGCGATTTTAAGTATATCCGTATGCACGGATTGTTGAGCGACGACATGGCTGTTTACAAAGAAGACCGAAACGGAAATCCGGAATATAATTATCAATACATCGATGTTTTGTACGATTACCTGTTGAGTATCGGGATAAAACCGTTCGTAGAACTTGGATTTATGCCCTCGGCATTGGCTAGCGGTCCGCAAACCATTTTTTGGTGGCGGGGAAACGTTACTCCTCCGAAAGATTATAATAAATGGGCAGACTTGATAAAGAACCTGACTACTCACTTCTCCGAACGATATGGTGCCGAAGAAGTGAAAACATGGTATTTCGAAGTATGGAACGAACCGAATTTATCACCCGGTTTTTGGACAGGAACGCAGGAAGAATATTTCAAACTGTATAGATATTCGGCAAATGCTATTAAAAGCGTAAATAAAGATTTCCGTGTAGGTGGCCCTGCAACTGCCGGAGCTGCCTGGGTGCCCGAGATGATAGCGTTTTGCAATAAGAATGCAGTTCCTCTCGATTTTATCAGTACTCATTCCTATGGTGTAGAGCAAGGTTTCCTGGATGAGTATGGCAATTCCGGTACCGTGCTAAGTAAAAATCCGATGGCGGTAAGTGGCGATGTTATTACCTCGCGCAAACAAATTGCCAACTCGGCCATGCCTCATCTGCAACTTCATTATACCGAGTGGAGCTCGTCCTACACACCTGCCGATCCCCTTCACGATAGTTATCATGAAGCAGCTTATATTCTGAAGAAGTTAAAACAAGTGGGTAATGCTGCCAACTCGATGTCGTATTGGGTATTCACCGATATATTTGAAGAATCAGCGCCACGGTTTACACCCTTTCATGGTGGCTTCGGATTGTTGAATTTGCAGGGTATCAATAAACCGGCTTTCTATTCGTACAAGTTTATGAATCAATTAGGAAAAACCGAACTGCAAAACGCCGATTCTTGTTCATGGGTATGTAAAGACACGAAAGGAAATATTCAGGTGCTGCTTTGGGATTTTACCAACACATCTCCAAAAGATTCGATCAACAATCAGGCTTATTATATCAAAGATTTGCCTTCAAAATCCAAAGGCAACATTCAGATCAACTTGTCCGATGTGCCCAAAGGAAAATATCAATTGGAAATTTACAAAGTAGGATATAAGTCGAATGATGTTTATACTACATATCTGGCTATGGGACGCCCAGCTCAATTGACCAAACAGCAAGTGGAGCAGTTGAAAAATCAAAATAACGGTTCGCCGGTTTCTACGGAAATTGTGAACGTAAAAGGGGATAAAGCATTTATAAAGGAGCTTGATATTCGTGAGAATGATGTTTATTTATTGAAACTGATAAAACAATAATGCTTAATTTCAAAATCCTTTATCACTTCGAATCAGAATCGTTTTCGCTCATTGAGATAAAACGCTTGCTGCCCAACGAAACAGACAAGTCGAAAATTTTCTTTTGGTTGCTGTTTGACAAGCAGGAAGTAAGGATAAAAAAGCTTAATTTTGTGTCGATGAGCTCGGATGGAGATACTCAATTCCGGATATTCACAAATGAACAATTATCTTTCGACAGTCAAAAAGCCCTTTTGATTTTAAATAATGAAGAACAGCAATTGGACGTGATGTCCTTGGATTGCGAATTGAACAATCAACTTCAACAAACCATTGACGCATTCCTGAAACAACTTTAGAGATAAAAGAACATTATTCGGAAAACCATATAAATTCAATTCAATGAAAAAAACAACATTAGCCGTCATTTACTTCTTCCTTTTGCTGGGGAGCTATTTGCAGGCACAATCCAATCAAGTTTTATGGTACAATAAACCGGCTCAGTATTTTGAGGAAAGTCTGGTGCTTGGAAATGGAAAAATGGGAGCATCCGTTTTTGGCGGCGTAAACACCGATCAGATTTATTTAAACGATGCCACGCTTTGGGCGGGCGAACCGGTGAATGCCAATATGCTGCCCGAGGGGTATAAAAACTTACCTGCCATCAGAGAAGCCCTGAAAAATGAAGATTACAAGCTGGCTGATCAGCTCAATCGTAAACTTCAGGGAACCTATTCTAATTCCTATGCACCACTTGGCACCCTGTTTTTGAACTTCAAAAATAGCGGAACACCCACTAAGTATTACCGCGAATTAAATATCGCGAATGCCACTTCGAAAGTAACTTACGAAATCAATGGGGTGAAGTATACCCGCGAGTATTTTATTTCGAACCCTGACAAGGTAATGGTGATTAAACTAACCAGCAGCAAAAAGGGAGCATTGAATTTTGATGTTAAGTTCGAAAGCTTGCTAAAGTATAAAACCTATGCTGTCGATAAAAAACTGACGGTAAAAGGCTATGCTCCTATTCAGGCCAAACCGAGCTATTTAGGAAATGTACCCGACGCTGTTGTGTTTGATGAAACAAAAGGTACCCGTTTCTCTTCTCTTATGCAAATAAAAAGTAAGGATGGGGCTGTGAAAGTTACAGATAGTACACTGGTATTGAGAAACGGAACAGAAGCTATTGTCTTTGTTTCAGTCGCTACCAGTTTCAATGGTTTTGATAAAAATCCGGCTACCGAAGGGTTGAACGATGCAGAAATTGCCAACGATCAATTGGATAATGCATTGCCAAAACAATTTTTTCAATTGCGAAATGCTCATTTACTGGATTATCAAAAGTTCTTCAATCGAGTAAGTTTAAACCTGGGAGCAACCACAGCACCAAATCTGCCTACCGACGAACGCCTAAAACGCTATGCCGAGGGCAATGAAGATAAAAATCTGGAGATATTATACTTCCAGTACGGACGTTATTTATTAATCAGTAGTTCACGCACGTTGGGTGTCCCTGCTAACCTGCAAGGCATCTGGAATCCATACCTGCGTCCACCCTGGAGCAGTAACTATACCACTAATATTAACGCTGAGGAAAATTATTGGTTAGCAGAAAACACCAATCTCTCCGAGATGCATCTTCCATTGCTAAGCTTTATCAAAAATGTTTCTGAAACGGGTAAGGTTACTGCCAAAACATTTTATGGAGTGAACGGCTGGGTGGTGTGTCACAATACCGATATTTGGGCCATGAGTAATCCGGTGGGTAACTTTGGTCACGACGATCCGGTTTGGGCATGCTGGAACATGGGTGGCGCATGGTTAAGTACACATCTTTGGGAACATTTCCTGTTCACGCAAGACAAGAACTATTTGAAGAACGAAGCCTATACTATTATGCGCGGTGCAGCTCAGTTTTGTATTGAGTGGCTGGTCGAAGATAAAGAGGGCAAACTGATTACTTCGCCGTCTACTTCGCCCGAAAATAAATTCGTTACGCCGGAAGGATACACAGGTGCCACTTTTTATGGTGGAACAGCCGATCTGGCCATGATTCGTGCATGTTTGATGCAGATTATCGAAGCATCCAAGTTATTGAATGTCGATGCGGAATTTCGTGCAAAGGCCGAAAATACATTGGCTCGCTTGCACCCTTATAAGATTGGCAAAAAAGGCAATTTACAGGAATGGTACTACGATTGGGACGATCAGGATCCGAAGCATCGTCATCAATCGCACTTGTTCGGATTATTTCCCGGAAGCCATATTACACCTGCCACCACACCCGAGTTGGCCAACGCTTGTCGCAAAACCCTCGAAATTAAAGGTGACGAAACAACCGGTTGGTCGAAAGGTTGGCGTATTAATCTATGGGCACGACTCGGCGACGGGAATCGTGCTTATAAAACATATCGCGAATTATTGCGATATGTTGACCCCGATGGCGTAAAGGATAGTAAGCACCGTGGTGGTGGAACGTATCCGAACCTGTTCGATGCACATCCGCCATTCCAGATTGATGGTAACTTTGGTGGTGCGGCAGCAGTTGCAGAAATGTTGGTGCAGTCCACCGATAAACAAATTACATTATTACCGGCATTGTCAGATACTTGGAGCGAGGGTTCGGTAAGTGGTATCTGTGCGCGTGGCGGCTTTATAGTGTCGATGGATTGGGTCAACAAAACACCAAAGACAGTAACAATTTCATCTAAAATAGGTGGAAAAACGACTTTAGTTTGTGGTAATAAACAAAAAACGGTAACATTGGCGAAGGGTCAGAAAGTGATATTGAAATGGTGATGTGACGGTGTTTATTTCCTCTTTCAAAATATATAATCAAATAATTACATAGAAAAACAATGAAAAGATTCAAAACAGCCCTGCTTTGTTTAGTGGTAGGAGCGGGAATTCAGGTAAATGCTCAGAGCAAAAAGCCGGTTTACCTGGACGATAAAATGTCCATCGAAGAAAGAGTAGAAAGTGCTCTTTCACTCATGACATTAGAAGAAAAAGTGGCCTTGTGTCATGCACAATCCAAGTTTAGCTCACACGGTGTACCTCGTCTGGGCATTCCTGAAATATGGATGAGCGACGGCCCGCACGGTGTGCGCGAAGAAATTCAATGGGATTCGTGGGGGAATGCAGGTTTTACAAACGATTCCTGCACCGCTTATCCTGCGCTGACTTGTTTGGCAGCTACCTTTAATCCTGCACTTTCGCACGCCTATGGTGTTGCCATTGGTGAGGAAGCTCGTTACCGCCGAAAAGATATTTTGCTGGGACCTGGCGTGAATATCTATCGCACCCCAATGAACGGTCGTAACTTTGAATATATGGGCGAAGATCCTTACCTGGCTTCCATTATGGTAGTGCCTTATATCAAAGGTGTGCAACAAAATGGTGTGGCAGCTTGTGTAAAACATTATGCACTGAACAATCAGGAAGAATGGCGCGGACATATCAACGTCAACCTGAGCGACCGTGCATTATTCGAGATTTACTTGCCAGCTTTCAAAGCTGCGGTGGAAGAAGGCAAAGTGTGGTCCATCATGGGTTCATACAATCAATTGCGCGGACAGCATTGCTGTCATAACGATCTTTTGTTGAACAAGATTCTGAAAACCGACTGGAAATTTGATGGAGCCGTAGTTACCGACTGGGGTGGAGCGCACGATACAAAACAGGCTGCTTTGAATGGCCTCGACATTGAAATGGGAAGTTATACAAACGGACTAAGCTCTAAAGCAACCTTTGGATACGAAGATTATTTTTTGGCTCGTCCGTTTCTGGATATGCTTAAAAAAGGAGAAGTGCCGGTTTCTGTGGTTGACGATAAAGCCCGTCGCGTGTTGCGTTTAATTTTCCGCACGGCTATGACTCCGAATCGTCCTTATGGCCGTTTTGTATGTGCCGACCACAGCGAAACTGCCCGCAAGGTAGCTGAAGAAGGTATCGTATTATTGAAAAACGACAAACAGTTCTTCCCTATACCTGCCGGAAAATATCAGAAAATTGCAGTCATTGGCGAAAATGCAACCCGCAGCGTAACCGAAGGCGGTGGTTCTTCTACCCTCAAAGTGAAATACGAAGTTTCTCCTCTCGAAGGCTTGATAGCGAAATACGGTAAAGACCACGTGGTGTATGCACAGGGTTATGCCTCGGGTCCTTCGTTGTACGACCGTGAAGAACCTTCGAAGTTAGACACCAAGGCCTTGTTTGAGGCAGCTGTTGCGGCTGCCAAAAATGCTGATGTGGTTTATTTTGTTGGTGGCTTGAACAAGAATCATTTCCAGGATGCCGAAGGTGGCGATCGCAAAACGTACAACTTGCCTTTCGGACAGGATAAATTGATTGATGCCATTCTGAAAGTAAATAAAAATGTGGCAGTAATCCTGATTAGCGGAAATGCTGTGGCTATGCCGTGGGTGAAAGATGTTCCCGCCATAGTGCAAAGCTGGTACCTGGGTTCCGAAGGTGGAAATGCCATTGCCAATGTACTTACGGGTGCAGTCAATCCATCAGGTAAATTGCCTTTTTCTTTCGCCAAAAAACTGGAAGATAATGGTGCAAACTCTTTTGGCAAGATTGCTTATCCGGGCGATAGCATCAATGAGTTTTACAAAGAAGATATCTTGGTGGGTTACCGCTGGTTCGACACCAAGAAGATTGCTCCGCAGTTTGCCTTCGGTTACGGACTTTCGTATACCACTTTTGAATATGGTAAAATAACAACTGATAAAACGACATACAAAGCTGACGAAACCATCAAAATATCCTTCACGTTGAAGAATAGCGGTAAAGTTGATGGTGCTGAAGCCGTTCAAGTTTATGCCTCACAACCCAAAGCGTCGGTAATACGTCCAGCCAAGGAGTTGAAAGCATTCCAAAAAGTATTCCTCAAAGCGGGCGAAACTCAAACCGTATCATTGGATGTAAAAGTAAAAGACCTGGCTTTCTACAACGAAAAATCCATGTCGTGGACTGTCGAACCGGGAGAATTTGTATTGCGCAATGCAGCATCTGCGGCTGATGTAAAAAGCAGTGTTAGTATTCAGGTAAAATAAAATCTTCTCATTCGGGTTGTGACTTCCAGTTGCACTCCGGATAGCGACTATAATAACAAGAAATAGCCCGAAAGCACAAAACTTTCGGGCTATTTCTTTATTGCAATATGACAGATTTACTCCGTTTTTTTATCTTTTATGTATTTCATTTCGGTAATGAATGCAATCAATAATCCCAAGCCGCCGAATAACAATACACATGCACCATAAATAACGCCGGCTGTCTGATAGGCATTGCCATTATAATCTCCGGCATAGAATCCTGCCAACGTTCCCAGACAAATAAAATATCCAACCAGCAATCCCAGTCCTACACCAAGTAGCAAACAACCGATTTTGAGTGTTCCAAAAGTGCCTGGTAGTTGAGAAATAAATGGAAATGAAAATTTGTTTTCAATCATTGAAGCATCAAACTTATCGCCAATTTTTTCGATAATAGCCAACCGCTCTTTTTTGCGTACAAATAATTCAAACAATCTGTAGATACCAAGGGTTATCATTCCAACAACCAATGGAATTGTAATAAAGTCCATCATAATTTTTTGTTTTTAAATAAATAATTTCGTTCTTTGTACTGTTTGACGCTACTACCCGAAATTGGTTACACATTTCGACTTGTTTTTTGTTTTTTCTGAAGATAGTGTAACCAAAACGGAACATGTGCGTCTATAAAAATATATGAATCATCAGGACGAACTAAATTATATAGAGCGAATACGCAATGGCGAAACGAATTTATTTTCGTATTTCGTTACACGTTACAGCAATTCTATTTATTCGTTGATTGTTCGTATTGTACTAACAAAAGAAGATGCAGAGGAACTTACGCAGGATAGTTTCCTGAAAGCATTCAAAAAATTGGATACATTTAAAGGCGATTGCAGTTTCTCTACCTGGTTGTTTCGCATAGCTTATAACACGGCCATTTCGGCCACGCGAAAGCGAAAGACTGTCTTTCCACTCGTTGATGAAACAATGCTGGAGAATGTTCCTGATGATGCGATCGAAACTTTCTTCGATAAGGATGAAGATGAAATGAAATTGCAAAAACTGGAGGAAGCAATTACAAAATTAAATGCTGAGGAGAAAACACTAATTACCCTTTTTTATACCGAAGATAAATCGGTTGCGGAGTTGGCGAAGGTACTGGATCTCACGAATGACAATGTGAAGGTGAAGCTTTACAGAGTGAGAAAGAAATTATACATTTTAATGACTGAATGAATATGAGCAACGATAAAGCAATAATAAAAGCATTACAATCGACCGAAAGTTCTAAACTTCCGGACAATTTCAATTCGCAACTAATGACCCGGATTTACCGCGCTACTGAGCGAAAGAAGAAGCGGGCATATATTCTTAGTCTGAGCCTAGCTTCCGGAGTATCATTGGCATTAATTGCAATGACGATTTATCTGCTGAATAATTATTTTGTAGTCAATCTCCATTTACACCTACCCAAATTTAATGTAAATGCTCAATCAATTTCCGTTTACGGATTTAGCGTTTATATTGCTCTGCTAATATTAATTCTCATCGGATTGGATCATTATCTGCGGCATAAATGGATGATGAAGAAATCTGGTAATGACAGACCATGATTTGTCGTTATTTTTCACGAAACAAACAGGCCGATTCTCCCGAACCGGCCTGTTTTTCTCAACTATTCAACCAATTAAAAAAAATCACGCAAATTTTAATTCTGTTGAGTAATACACTTCTTGTTTTATGGCGATTCTTCCCCTGTTAGAGGATGATTTAAAACCAAGTATTATTGTTCTCAAAAATAAGACATAACACTTACAGAAGAGCATATTTTTTTATCCATTGATGATACTTTTATGAGTTTATTACCCAAAATGGTTTCGAATCAGTAGAAAAAACATTGCGAACAGTATAAAAATGTAAAATAATGCTATCAGGGATGTTTCCTAAAAACAAGCAGGCCGATTCTCACGAACCGGCCTGCTTTAAAATTACCTAACTACTAAAAAAAGGATTATGGCAATCCCCAAATATGTGTTTTTGTTTTTTGTTGTAATCTTTAAACAGTTTCTGATTCAAAAAAGTTTATTTCTCCTCAATACTTTTTCAACATATCATACGTTAGCTGCTGATTGGCTTCTATTTACACAAGATATATTTCTCAACATAAGTCGTGTAAACTGAGTATAACGATAACTCATCTTCAAACTTTTCGATGAGTTGCTTCGAGTAAATAGTCTGAATATTTTCGTTCTGTCTCAATAGATTTTTAAATCCCCAAAGATGAATGACACAGCTGTTCAACAAAGAGAATGGGTCGGATAAAAGGTAAGTGATTGGTAGATGTTGGCGGTCAGCACATATCGACAATAATCGCTGCTCTGCAAAAACCATTTGCGAAACCAATTCGGTTGGCTTTTCCATATTCTGAAACATAAACCGTTTCGACTCGTTCAGATAGAGATTTCTAAATGATTCGTCTCTGATGTATAAAAAAGCTGTATTGGAAGGTAGCACATTCCAATTATAATCTTTGGGAAAATGAAAATCAGATGGTTTCTTCAATAATGAAAAGGATAGATATACTTCAGGGTTCAATGACTCGGAATGTAGGGCGGTAATAGCAGTAGGCTCCAATAGTTGTTGAATGGGTTGTGTGACGATAAGATCGGTATCGAGCATTACGCTCGGACAGGTTTGTGCTTCCAGGGCAATCAGTTTTCCTGCTGCCCAGAATATTTCGGGGTCAATGGGATAATCATTGTTTTCAAGCAGCTCTGTGTCGATACCTCCATCCCAAAGTGCCGACAATTTCATGCTTTGTATAAACTCGTATCCAACCTTATCGGTGTATAACCTGATACTTCCGTTGTACTTTTGCCACATCAATGCCGAAACCACCATAGTGAGTATTTCGGCAGTATTCATTATAAAAGGCTTTCCGGCTGCCGTCGCGGGCTTTGTCCATAAAACGTGAAAAGCGGGGATCGTAGGCTGTTGCATCTTGATTTTATAACCCAATGATGTGCCCACCAACAATCCCACCATTATGAGATGAAGAAATGGTACTATTACCGCAACTGCTTACACACGAATCCGGAATTTCCCCTGAAACTTCATGTTTTGCAGGACTAATCTTTAATAGTTCAAATCGCTCTTCATCAATGAAACAAGCTTGTGCCTGGAGCTTAAGGAAACGGTACAGAATAAATGTGTTCGTTTTGCGATACTCTTCGAGCAATTGAAAGAATGAATTCAACTGTTGGTTCAATTCAGAATAATTCATTTTCTCTTTTTCACAATACTCCTTTAGCCAATTTTTGCTTCTTTCTAAATTATCAGGCTGATTGATAACATCCTGCACAAAAGCAAAAATATAATGTTGCATGGCTATGGAAGCGGTTGGATTATTCGCTTTCCTGAATTCTGAATTGATACTCATTGCCCGGTTTTTAAGTGAGGAATATGAAGCGTCTACTTAAGTTCCACAAATATACAGAATAGTTATTTATTCACAACGTAATGTCTGAATTATTCTTGAAGATGGCTCTTGGTTTTACTTTAAATTTACTAATTGGATGAGTTGAAGTCATCCAATCAGCATTGTACACGCACATTCTTTGGAGTCAAGCATAACTTAAAGTCGTACTTTCACGAAATACAGGAATAAAAAACCGCAATTGCCAACAAGTTGACAATTGCGGTTTCAATAAGTGACCCCGATGGGATTCTAACCCATGACCTTCAGAACCGGAATCTGATATTCTATACAGCTGAACTACGGAGCCTTTTTTTGCGCCTGCAAAGGTAGCAAATTATTCGAATTATGAAAAGCCTGTTAGTGACTCATAGGGTAAATAAAACAAAAATGAGGAAATAATATCTTATCTCCTCATTCTCAAATTAAAAATATATAGTGAACGTTATCTGCGATTTCCGCTTGTAAAAATCATAATGTAGTACACCAAAGTAGCCAATGAACCAAGAGCAGCAACAACATAGGTGTATGCAGCTGTTTTCAGGGCGTCCTTAGCCTGATCGTGTGTGTCGTAAGAGGTAATGCCTGCACCGTTCAACCAAACCAATGCGCGCCGGCTGGCATCAATTTCCACGGGTAAGGTGATAAAACTAAACAAGGTGGTAATGGCAAATAAAACGATCCCCGCTAATAACAACTGAGGAAACGTGCGAACCATCAAAATACCCGCCAATAATACCCATTGCATCCAGTTGGAAGCAAAGTTGACCACCGGCACCAACTTGGATCGCAACTGCAGTGGCGCGTATGCTGTGGCATGTTGCACCGCGTGGCCGCACTCATGAGCAGCAATGGCGGCAGCAGCTACGCTGTTTGAGCCGTACACATTTTCACTCAGATTTACGGTTTTGTCCGTCGGATTATAATGGTCGGTAAGATGCCCGCTGGTCGATGTTACCGTTACATCATAAATGCCATTGTCGCGTAACATTTTCTGCGCTACATCTTTTCCTGTCATTCCACGTGGAATGGGAATTTTTGAGTAGCGTTCGAATTTAGATTTCAGGCTGCGTTGAATAAGCCAGCTTACCAAAGCCACAACACCAAAAATAATATACCCAATATACATAGTCTCTAATTTTAAATTGTTTGTGTAATTTGAGCATCAAAATTCTTGCCAGAAGACATTTTGTCAGTTGATAGTAAACAGTTATTAGTAAACTGCAATGTTTATTGCGAAAATTTGCAATTCACTATTTACAATTCACCGTTAATCATTCAAATCCTACTCTTCGTAACGAATAATGGTTTGTGCACGATCCGGACCTACAGATACAATTTTAATAGGCACTTCCAGCTCTTCTTCCAAAAAGCTGATATAGGCATTAAACTCTTCAGGGAATTCGTCCTCGTTCTGCATTTTTGTCATATCTGTTTTCCAACCCGGTAATTCTACATACACCGGTTCGGCGCCATCGTTTAAGTCGTAAGGAAATTGTTCTACTTCTACTCCGTCGATTTTATAAGCTACACAAGCTTTAATGGTTTCGAAAGTGTCCATTACATCGCTTTTCATCATGATAAGCTGCGTAACGCCATTGATCATAACTGCATATTTCAGAGCAACTAAATCCACCCATCCGCAACGGCGTGGACGACCGGTAACTGAGCCGAACTCAAAACCAATCTTGCGCATTTCGTCACCTGTCGCATCAAACAGTTCGGTTGGAAATGGACCGCTACCCACACGGGTACAATACGCTTTAAAAATGCCAAACACCTGTCCGATATTACCAGGAGCAACGCCAAGTCCGGTACAAGCTCCGGCACAAATGGTGTTCGAAGAAGTAACGAAAGGATATGATCCGAAATCAATGTCGAGCATAGTGCCTTGTGCGCCTTCGGCTAATACTCTCTTTCCAGATTTCATAGCACCATTTACATAATGTTCGCTGTCAATTAAATCGAATTTCTTAATGCACTCAATACCTTCGAACCATGCTTTTTCCAATGCCGGCAAATCATACTCAAAGTCGTATTGTGCCAATAATTCTTTATGACGGGTAATAGCTGCAGTATATTTTTCTTCGAAATTATGAAGAATATCACCAACACGCACACCATTACGACTTACTTTGTCGGTGTAGGTTGGGCCGATGCCTTTACCGGTAGTACCAATTTTAGAATTGCCTTTTGCCGATTCGTATGCAGCATCCAACAAGCGGTGTGTAGGTAGAATTAAATGCGCTTTCTTCGAAATCTTCAGACGTTCGGTAAGTGGATGTCCCGAAGCTTCCAAAGCATCAACCTCAGCCTTGAACAAGGCAGGATCAAGCACTACACCATTACCAATAATGTTTACTTTATCACCTTGAAAAATCCCTGAAGGAATAGAACGTAGCACGAACTTTTTACCTTCAAACTCAAGGGTGTGACCGGCATTAGGGCCGCCCTGGAAACGTGTGATAAGATCATAATTCGGGGTAAGTACGTCTACCACTTTTCCTTTACCTTCGTCACCCCATTGGAGACCTAACAATACATCTACTTTCATCGATTCCAAAATAATATATTTTAATAAGTTTATATTCTTTCCTGTTTATTTCCCCAAGGCGGGTGTTTCTTTGCATTTGGTACATATGCCAAATAAATACAATGAATAATGCGACATTTCAAAATGAGCAAATTCACGTGTCTGAATAGCTGTTCGTATTTGTTTGTCCGAAAATTCTTTCACTTTTCCACACTCCGTGCACACCAAATGGTGATGAGTGGCATTTCCAAAAGCCTTTTCGTATTGCGCAAACTGACCACCAAGTTGATGCTTAATAATCAACTTGGAATCTATCAATAGTTCCAGTGTATTGTAAATTGTAGCAAGACTTACACGGTATTTGTCCTGCATTATTGAGAATAAAATATCGGCGTTAAAGTGACCGTTATAATTATATATTTGCTCCAGAATAGCGTAGCGCTCAGGAGTTTTACGATGCTTGTGTGCTTTGAGATATTCAGTGAATATCCCTCGTATCTGTGCGTATGATTCTTCTTCTTTCATCCTTCAAAATTGTGACCAACAAAAGTACAATGTTTTATGCAATTTATGACTATAGAATATCTAAATATAACAATTCCTGTTTCACTTCGGAAGAAATATATTGTTGTCCAATAAGATTTGTATCCGAAATGCTTTCCATTTCTTTCGAAATGAAAGTTGCTGTTTCCTTGTCTTTTCGGGCCAGTCTGCACAGGCAAAGACTCAATGCTTTATACAAATGAAACTCTGTTGTAGTGGATAATTTCATTGCTTTTTGAATCAGCTGAAGTGCTTCTTCAGTCGTCAATTTATCATACACTCTTGCAGCGAGTATAAACCCCGTAATCTGTTTCCATAGATTACCCGAATCCACCCATTGCAAACAAAGATCATTGGCAAATGGCAATTTCGAAAATAGATTCATACAAGTTTGCTCCACCAACTCAAGTTGTTGGATGGCATCTGCCCATTCGTTGGCCATTTCCTGTGTAAACCGATCCACTGGTTGTAACAAAGTCGCGATAATCATTGTTTCGCGAATGCCAATTATCCAAAGTCGTTGTGCCAGGTCTGAGTTTGGAGTATAGAAGGAGGCAATTTCTTTGATTCGTGGAATGGCAACACCGTAGTTTTTTTTGTAAACCACGCCGCTTTGAGTCATCTTTTCGGACGTAATTCCATTCATCGAAAGCATGATTTTGCGTCTTATTTCGGCAATTTCGGCTTCCAGTACGGGGGTTATAAGGCAATACTTCATTTTCTTTTCATTTTTATTCATTGGTAGCTAAGCTCTTGCATTATTTGCATCATTTTTTTCAAATAAATAGTTGCACATAATCAATTGCTGTATTATCTTTGCACTCGCTAAACACGGTGGTTGTAGCTCAGTTGGTTAGAGCGTCGGTTTGTGGTTCCGAAAGTCGCGGGTTCGAGCCCCGTCTCCCACCCTTATTTAAAAGCCAGTAAAAAGGAAGAGCTAATTAGTTCTTCCTTTTTTGTTTTTTATCCGTCACCACTATTTCATTTGGGGCTACTGTGTCTGTTGCTTTATACAAATCCACAAAGTCATATCCCAATCTAGACAAATCGATCAACAGCGAGTACAGTTGTTTGTAAAACTTATCTTGTCTGCGTTTATCGGTACCTATATTAAATTGCAGAATGTATCCATTTAATCCCTTTGTTGATTCCACTTTCAAAATGCGTTTGTAGATCTCGTTGCTCGAAAAATACTTGTCGCGCATATCAGGAGTGGTGTAATCGCCGGTAGTATACGTTCCGGGGGTTCCATTCACCAGTGTAATGCCCACTTCTTTGCACCAGGAGCTAATGCTGTCGTTATACCATTCGTAGGAAGGAAGGAAAAAAGGAGTTTGATTTTTATCAATCCCGAACTTTTCCATCTCGGCATAGTTCGCTCTCAAGTCACTCAAAAATTCATCTTTGTTTACCATTAACGAGTCCCGTTTTGAGAACGAGCAATAAAGCAGGTTCTTGTCAGAATGCGCTCCCACGTATTGATTATCGGCTACCAATCCTTTTATCACTTCTGCAAAATTCTTATTGCGATAAAAATCTCCTGTAAAGAAGAACGAAGCTCTGATGTGTAACTTTTTCAGCGTGGAACTAATGGTTTCGTAGCCTTCGGCAAATTCATTTCCTGTAAAAACAAGGCTGATTTGCTTTTTGGTTGAGTCGGCACGTATTATCCCGCCATATTTATATTCATTGTTGTCGGCAGTTTTGCCGGGAGCTCCTTCTAGTTGTTTGCCCCCCAACAAATAAGTGAGCGCAGCCGTGCCATCAATGGTCGGTTCGTTGGTAGAATAATCGGCAGGGTCATCGTGATACACGGCCCAGTCAGTTTGAAAGCGCAAATATCCATCCGCATTCTGCAAATTCATTCCCGGCAGGTTGATATAGGCATCTTTACTCACCGGCCCATCTACTAAACCGCCTGCAAGTGCTTTGGTAGTGTTGCGCCAGGTGTAAGCGTACGGACTGCCCGGCGTATCACCGGTTTTAGGCAGGCCTATCACCATGCTTGTCCCCCATGGATTACACCCAAACAGCCAATCAACAAGTGATGTTTCCATGCTTACAAAGCTGGTATCGTTTGTTATGGTGCGATATAATTTACATTGCGTAGCAAAGGCTGCCACCATATTGTTCGAGCCCCAGATCATGGGTACACCCATATTGAACGGATTCTCGTCAGCTCTCACTTTCACCCGCTGAATGCCGTTGAGCATATTTTGTAAGTATTCCTGTTGGTAGCGTGGATTTTCTACATTTGCCAACATATAATGCCCGATATTGACAAAGGGGTACCATTGAAAATTGCGGGCAGTGTCGGAGCACATCCAGGGAGTGATGGGTTCCATTCGTCCATAATCGGCTGCCTGTTTCAGGTATTCTCCATCGTAACTCAGTCGGTAAAGTTGGGTGGCTGCCAGTTCCATATCATCAGCCCAGTTATCTTCCTCGATAAAGTTTGCCATAACGCCGGGCACCGATTGAGTTACGCCGGGATGCTTTCTCCCAAATTGATACACCTCAACGGCTTTGGCATTCAGGCTGTCGGCAAAAGCAGGAAACTGTTTACGCAGCAGTTCAGCCCCTAAACCAAAGGCAGATGAATATTTCCCGGCAATGGAGGCGATACCCGTACTTCGGTTTTTGATATTGAACAAGCCCTGCGGCTTACCGGTGGCGCGGAATACCGGACGAGCCGCGTTTAGTTTATCGTTTTTATCCATATCCTTTGCCGACAAATGAAATGACAGTCGATCGCGATCATCGGATATTTGGTGATACAGCACATCCTTTTGAGGATACATTTTCAATAGCCAGTTCAGACCCCATTTAGCTTCATCTAAAATGTCAGGGATCCCGTTTTTCATCGGATTACCTTCTGCATCGTACTTATCGGCAAAAGCGGTTGGGTTCATTTGGTAGGCAAACAGCAGTTGATAAACGGCAGTAGCGGAGGTAGAACCATATTGTAAAAAGTCCGAAGCATTGTGCCATCCGCCTCTTACATCTACCTGCCTAATGGAAGGTTCCTGAGAGGAGACAGGAGTTGCTCTTCGGGAGGATCGGGTACCGGTGGCAGGCTGACTGACAGGCTCCGGCTGTTTTACTTCTTCAGATATTTCGTAGCTTTCGCCCTGATGGCAGTTTACTTTAAGTGTCGGATTGTAACCACAGCGCTGCTCGCGCATGTAATTCAGCAAGAAATCGGCACTACCCAAATAAATATTATTATTTATGTAAATTGTAGGCGAATAAATCAATCCTGCTTTGATATAAAAGGCTCCCTGAAGCTTGAAAGAAGAAAAATCGAGAATGTAAGTGCTTTTGAAAGATTGAAAACGTCCCCACTTGATGGCGGTAGACAATGTGGCTAACTCTTTGTTCGTTAGGGCATCATAGATAGAGAACTGCGTGACACTTTGTGCGCTTTCGCTCATGAATACAGCTTTCTTGGGTGCATTCGGCAAATAACCCAACTGGTTAATCCGAATCCACGCATCTATGCTATAGGCGTAGACAGAGAAGCAGAAAATTGATAAGAATACAAAAACTATTCTTTTTATCATGTGTAAGCGCATTTATTTGCAAATGTAAAACAAATTATCGAAATAGCGGATGGAAATTATTGAGAAAATAATATTACTTTTGTGCTCAATTATATATAGTTTAATTACAATATAACACCAAAGAAATGAAAGTATTAAAATTCGGTGGAACATCCGTAGGTTCAGCCGCTCGCATGAAAGATGTTGCAAAGTTGATTTGTGATGGCGAACAAAAAATTGTGGTTTTATCTGCGATGTCCGGAACTACCAACAGCTTGGTTGAAATCTCGGATTACCTATATAAAAACAACAGAGCAGGTGCATTAGAGCGCATCAATTCATTGGAACATAAATATTTCGATGTAATTGATGAGTTATACAGCACGTCTGAATACAAAGCAGAAGGTAAACAGGTGTTGAAATCGCACTTTGACTATCTTCGTTCATTCTCGAAAGCTGTATTCACACTGTTCGAAGAAAAAGCAATTTTGGCTGAAGGCGAGTTATTGTCGACTACCATTTTTCAATTGTACTTGAAGGAAAAAGGCGAAAACAGCGCACTGCTTCCAGCATTGGACTATATGCGTATTGATAAAAATGCAGAACCGGATACCAACTATATAGCTGAGAATTTGGCTCTTCAACTTGAAGCGCAACCCGATAAAACAATTTACATTACACAAGGATTTATTTGCCGTAATATCTATGGCGAAATAGACAACCTGCAACGTGGTGGTAGTGATTACTCTGCTTCATTGATTGGTGCAGCGGTACTTGCCGATGAAATTCAGATTTGGACAGACATTGACGGTATGCACAATAACGATCCACGCATTGTGGAAGGCACAAAACCGGTTCCGGTATTGCATTTCGAAGAAGCTGCCGAGTTAGCCTATTTCGGAGCAAAAATTCTTCACCCAACTTGTATTCTTCCTGCTAAACTGAATAACATCCCTGTTCGATTGTTGAACACCATGGAACCTAAAGCAGCCGGAACGCTTATTTCTACTCAGATAAACAGAGGCAAGATTGAAGCTGTGGCAGCAAAAGATGGTATCACTGCTATCAAAATCAAATCGGGCCGTATGCTGTTAGCACACGGATTTTTGCGCAAGGTATTCGAAATATTTGAATCCTATCAAACGTCTATCGACATGGTGACTACTTCCGAAGTAGGTGTTTCGGTTTCTATCGACAATACCAAACGTCTGGACGAGATAGTAAACGACCTGAAGAAGTTTGGTACCGTTACTGTTGACAAGGACATGGTGATTATTTGCGTGGTAGGCGATATGCCTTACGAAAACGTAGGTTTCCAGGCAAAAGTGGTAAGCG
This sequence comes from uncultured Paludibacter sp., assembly GCA_963664445.2. Taxonomy (GTDB): domain Bacteria; phylum Bacteroidota; class Bacteroidia; order Bacteroidales; family Paludibacteraceae; genus Paludibacter. The sequence continues at coordinate 232,946 of CAXXUM010000005.1, read as the reverse complement.
CACTGAAAGATATTCCTGTTAGAATGGTGTCATACGGTGGAAGTAACTACAATATCTCCTTCCTGATAAATGCTACTGACAAGAAACGAGCATTGAATGCATTGAGCGAATCGTTATTCAACTAAAAAAAATAACTTGAGAAACCGATGCTAGTAAACACTGGCATCGGTTCTTATTATATATCAAAAACAACATGATTAAAGCAAACTACCCAACAGATAAATTTCAGGAGATTCAAACTCCTTTTTATTATTATGATTTAGACGTATTGCGCACCACCCTTGATGAAGTGAATCTGCAATCGAAAAAATCGGACTTTCACGTGCATTATGCCATGAAAGCAAATGTAAACGAAAGTGTATTGGCCGTAATTAAAGAGGCTGGCTTAGGAGCCGACTGCGTAAGCGGTGGCGAAGTAGAAGCAGCTATCAAAGCAGGCATCGCACCTTCGAAAGTTGTTTTTGCCGGTGTGGGTAAAGCCGACTGGGAAATCAACTTAGGTCTGGACAATGATATTTTCTGTTTCAACGTGGAGTCTATCCCTGAATTGGAAGTGATCAACGAACTGGCAGCTGCCAAAGGCAAAGTAGCCAAAGTGGCATTGCGTATCAACCCAAATGTAAGTGCCAATACGCACCATTATATCACTACCGGACTAAGCGAAAACAAGTTTGGTATCAACATGTCGGAGTTGGACAAAGTGGTGGATCTTTTCCCAACGCTGGCTAACGTACAATTGATTGGTATTCACTTCCACATTGGATCTCAAATCACCGACATGACTTCTTTCCAGGGCTTGTGCGTGCGCGTGAATGAAATTCAGGACTATTTTGTGGCTCGCAACATTTCACTTCAACATATCAATGTAGGTGGTGGATTGGGTATCAACTACGAACACCCGAATCATTTCCCTATTCCTGATTTCGAAGCTTATTTCAAAATCTTCCGCGATCATTTGGTGCTTCGCCCCAACCAAACCCTACACTTCGAATTAGGACGTGCAGTGGTAGCGCAATGCGGTAGTCTTATCTCTAAAGTATTGTACATAAAAGAAGGTACTTCAAAGAAATTCGCCATTCTTGATGCCGGTTTCACCGATTTGATCCGTCCGGCTTTGTACCAGGCTTATCACCTTATCGAAAACTTAAGCTCGGATGCACCGGTAGAAGCCTATGATATTGTAGGACCTATCTGCGAATCTTCAGATACTTTTGCCAAAGAATTCAACCTGAACCAAACCAAACGCGGCGACATCATTGCTATCCGTTCGGCAGGTGCTTATGGCGAAATTATGGCTTCGCAATATAACCTTCGCAAATTGCCAAAAGGTTATACTTCTGATCAATTGAAATGACCCCTTTCCCCGTATATCGGGATAAAAACTAAGTAGCAATACAGCAATAACTCCAGGTTCCCTTAGGGAGATGTGGAGCTTGATAATTAATATATGGTAGAACTTTACAGTTTTGAATTTTCACTGGCAGAATTGATTGTTTTCGGCGTACTGCTGTTGGCTTTCATCCATCAGGTGTTTTATTATTTTCGATTTTTGAACGGCATATTGCGCCAGCGAACAAGAATCAAAAATGACAGCGTTGATTTTACCGACGAACAACCGCCTGTTTCGGTCATTATTTGTGCTAAGGACGAGTCTGACAATTTGCGTCAGTTTCTCCCGTTGGTGCTTTCGCAGGAGTATCCCGACTTCGAGGTGATTGTTATCAACGACGGCTCTACCGACGCAACGGATGAGTTGCTCAAAGATCTGTGTAAAGAATATTCGAACCTACGTACCACCTTTGTACCCGTGGGTGCCAACAATATCAGCACCAAGAAGCTTGGACTGACATTGGGTATCAAAGCGGCGAAAAACGATTGGTTGCTCTTTACGGATGCCGATTGTATGCCCGAAGACAAAACGTGGATTGCCCGTATGGCGCGTAACTTTACACCCGAAACAGAGTTTGTGCTCGGTTATGGTGCCTACTTCAAGAAGAAGGGTTTTATCAACAAACTGATTACGTACGACACGCTTTTGGTGGCCATGCAATATATGGGAATGGCGCTGACAGGCAAACCTTATATGGGTGTGGGCCGTAACCTGGCGTACCGTAAGGAGACATTCTTTGCACAACGCGGTTTTGCGTCCACCTTGCACTTGCGCTCGGGCGATGATGACCTGATTGTGAACAAAGCCAGTACCGACACCAACACACGCGTGGAAATTGCACCCGACAGCATTACCTGGTCGGAGCCCAACAGAAACTACAAAGACTGGTTTATTCAAAAAGAACGTCACCTGTCGGTATCTACATTTTACAGCAAGGCAAGTCGCTTTCGGTTGGCATTGGAGCCCGTTACGCGCGGACTATTTTATGCTGCGTTTATAGCAACACTGATTCTTGGCAACCTGATTACGATGATTGTGGCCGGAGTAATATTCCTGACCCGCTATATCATTCAGCTCTGCATTATCAACTCCACCTCGAAGCATTTCGGCGGACGGAAGTATATCTTTACCCTACCGATATTCGACATGTTTTTACCGTTGGTATCTATCTATATCCTCACCTTCGGACGCTCAACAGCGAAAGGCAAATCGGGTAGATGGAAATAAACTGACTCAGAACCATAGTATCATAAAAGCAAACAGACCGATTCTCGCGAACCGGTCTGTTTTGATTCTGATTAATTATAGATCTAAAAAACCTAAACTATGACCCTGCAAATATAATAATTATTTTAATAGTCAGTATTTTTCCACTAAATTATTTTCAAACTACAGAAAAACAAATGCTGTGTGCATATTCGGGGCGCAACTTCAAGCAGCACGCCGGGTAAACCGGATGAACGGATTTCCACACCGAAAGCGGGGTTCTTTACAACTGCAAAAGGGAGTAAAATAGCATCGACGGGGTTCATCAATCCTCCGTTGAGGTTTTGCATACAGGCATTGAGGTGACACAACCCTAAAATACGGTTCATCTAGTCCAACCGACCTATCAAGAACCCCATCCCTGGGGCTAGAAGACCCCTATTTATAATAGAGCAACCTCACGGTATAGTTGTTGAACCTCATCGGAGAAGTAATCTACCTCAATGGAGGAATAATATACCTCATCTGACGAGTAATCCACCTCAACGGAGGAATAGCCAACCTGAACAAGTAATAAAATAACCCCAAAAAGATATCTTCGAAAGCCGCCTTTAGTAGTGATACCAAGGGCGGTCTTTTTATTTACAAATAGTTAGAAAAAATATTGGTAACATTCATAACATTTTGTAAGTTTGTGCAGTGTAAAAATAACAGACACCACCTATAAAGGCAATATATATCCAGTCTACCGGGTATATCGGCTAAGACAAGGAATAAAGGGAGTGAACTGGGGGTATGGGGGTGTTGCCAACAGCCGTAAAAAAAATAAGACAAGATTTATGAACGATTCAATTAGAATAAAATTAATTATTGGACTTATCTTGACGATTTTTTGTGCTTGTACGAATAAGTCAAGCCAATCAAGTCAATCAAGTCAAAAAGACTCTATTGTATTAAAAAGAAAATATCCAAATTATTTTCACGAACCTATAATTGATAAATCATTATTACTTTCAGATGAGAAACTACCGGTATTAATAGCTGAAATTGAAAAAAGAAATCTGAAAGAAAAGAAAAAAGCGAATGAAATTCCAAACTTCATAAGGAAAACTTTAAATCGTATGACAGCTGACAACTTTTCAATTGCCGATTGTGGCGAAAAATGGCAAGTGACTGACGATGTTGTTGAAGAATTACCAGCGAGACAACTTGTTTATCTTGGTTTGGGAGACAATATCACGTTAATTGCATACTTTTCTGGAGGAATAGGAGAATCAGAACATATTCTTATCATCAAACACAAGAATCAACAAGTAACAGGATTATGGCATTCTAATATATTGCATGACTTTAAGACGAAAAAAGAAATCTTGAAATTTCTCAAGAAAAATATAGGTAACAAATCTGAATTTAACTCTTATAGCACTTATTACTAACAACACTAGAAACGAAACGGCATGCTGCTAATACACGCTTGCTCATTGGCTGGCTGACGTGCATTCCAGTGGTTTTACTCTTTTCGTCCAAGTTCGTTGTTTTGCACTCGGTGAATAGCGCAAATTTAGGCGCAGCCGTAATCCACCGGTAGTCGGATTACACTTCGTTAAGCTTGAACTATCCATATTTGCGCATTTTTATAGACTTGGAGGAAGAACAGAAAGACATTGCATACAACATATATTGAACCTTGAATCAGAACTAATTTAGATTGAATGAAAAACAAATTTACAATAGTGATTTTGATTGTGGTTTTTAATCAAGCTTGCGTTGAGAAACCAAAACGAATCCCGACTGGCTCAATTGACATTCGGAAAGAATTGGGTTTTGCAGAGACAAGTATCCCTAAAAAATCTCAACTAAAGAAATCATATTTTCAAGATTTCAATTTTTGTTATGGTAGTTTAGAATTGTTTGAAAATTCAACATTTTGGAAATCTTCAGTATGCGAAGGTAAATTATATTTTTCGATTGGTAGTTGGATAATTAAACATGATTCGATAATATTAAGTTATACACCTGTAAATAAATTGAATTTGATAAAAAGTTATTCAATCAAAGGTGACACAAGTAAATTTTTTGTTCTCAAAGTAACAAATCAAGATAATGAACCAATAGAAGATTTTCTAATTAGAGGTTATATGAAAGGAGTATCAATAAAGATATCACCAAAACATGCCTCACTCGAAACTGATAAACAGGGAGAAATTAAACTAATCAAGGCCAATTTTGATAGTCTTGAGTTTAATGGTTTCATAGATATAACCCAAAAAAAATTTACTATAAAAGCAAAGCTACTACCTGACACAATAAATCTTGCATTATTCTATAACAGACGAAACTTCTTTCGATATCCAGTGTATCAATTTGGAACAAATGATACACTTTTTGTCATAAAGGAACAAAAACTTATCGCAAGAGAATATATAATGACTGAATTGCAAATTAAATAGAATAAATAAACGACCATCTAACCCCTTTTGGTCCAAGTTTGTTGTTTTGCACTCGGTGAGTAGCTCCGCTGGTAGTCGGATTACACTTCGTTAAGCTTGAACTATCCATATTTGCGCAATTTGATAGATTTGGAGGAAGAACAGACAATCATAATATTTCATACATGAAAAAATTATTTAGCATATTAGTCTTATTAATGGTTGTATTTAGACCATCAGCACAAATAAAAATAATTTGTAAAGATGTTGAGTTAGCTCAGAAACCTCTTTCTGAAGTCACTTATGTAAAAGCTATTGAAACAAGAATTGGTGGTGAATTTGAAGCTTGTGAATTTAGGCTTCGGAATGAACCTATTGTTTCTACAGAAATACACCCTTTTGTTGCCACTCTTTATATTGCTTATGCGGACCATCGCCCAATAAGCATCAGTCCGGATATGATTTGGTTGTTAATTTGTCAAGGGTTTTCAACTCATGTAAACAATAACATTGAAGAATTGAGAAAGAAATTTGTAAAGTTTGATGGGAAGAAAAAATTAATAGTAGAAACGCAATCAATAAGCCACGAATTTGAAAAAGGGAGCATTAAATCACCCTGGCCATTAGCTTTCCCAGTTATGTCAGATTCAATTTCTAAATCTGTGGAATTTGATATCCATAACTTATTCGTTCAATCATTTAGCACCACAACTTCTGTAGATAAAGCTGCTTATGAAGTGGCGTTGTTGGATGTTATGAGTGGCTATTTCGAATATGAATATGCAACAATGTGTGGTATACCTACAATAAATATTGAAGGAACTAAAGCCGATTGGCTTAAAATTAAAAAAGGGCTACAACACTTCAAAGGGTATAAAATAGACAACTGGATAGATTCACTCGAACCGATTATTCAACAATTTGTTGACGCAAGTGAAAATAAAATTGACACTGCATTTTGGTCAAATATTTTTAAAAGAAAGGATGAAAGTGGAGGTCCATATATAACTGGTTGGATTATTAAGTTTTTTCCTTACATAAATAACAACAACAAAATAGTCAAAAACACTTATTTAGACAAGGAACCTAAAAAACACTTTGAAGGTCTGTTAACTAATCAATTTAACAACGGACTCTCAAAAGCAGATTTTATATGGAATTATTATGGAACTAAATATGAGATGCAATTCCTAGCCGGATTTATTGGTATAAGACAAGACAAGAAAACTTTAACGCTTCGACCAGAGATTGGATGGTTGGTAAAAGATAAAAAGAATAGAAAAATTTCTACAGCTCGCAAAGAGACTATAAATGATATTAATGACAGCAATATATTAAGTTGGATAAAGTATCTATTAATATCTTTAGCTGGATTGTTGATCGGATTTATTCTATTTAGAACATTAAAACACAAATAGTAAGGTCATAAATGCCCATGTCCCTAACTCCTTTTTTGTCCAAGTTTTCAGTCTTGCACTCGGTGATTAGCGTAAGTTCGGCGCAGCCGTAATCCGCCTGTAGTAGGATTACACTTCGTTAAACTTGAACTATCCATATTTGCGCATTGTATAGGCTTGGAGGAAGAAGAGATTGACAGAACAAATAGAAAGGAATAAAATATCATATGAAAAAACTGACATTACAAATACTCATTTTATTATTTTCATGTGCTTGTGTTATATCGTGTGACTCCAAACCAATTAAACTAAATTTCGAATATCCCACGTATAAATCGAATCGCAAATTATCGCATTTGGACAAAACGAATAAAAATGATACAATTCACTTGATATTTCATTATGGATTCAACGGTGACATTGTAACAATCAAATTAAACGGAAAAGAAATTTACAAGAAAGAATTGAGATACATAAACCCAATGCCAACAACCGGCGATTTTGACTTCAGAAGAGAAAAGGAAAACCTTATTCAAATATATATCAATCGGAAGAAAACAAAAGAGTTTAAATTTGACAACAGATATGATTGTGGCGTAATTGTTTGGAATGCTGAGAGAAATGAATTAACCTTAGAATATGACAAATGGGATGAAATGGCTGGTTTTGATTAATTGAATACCCACCACTTGGCACAGTTTATGTAAACCGTAACAAGCCAAAAGAAAGTAAAACAATATGTGGAGACCAAAACCACTAAAAAACAGGGGCGGAACTGAAAAGCCTTACGAGTAGGAAAATTTTATTGTACAAATTTCAACATGAACGAACAAATTTCTGTAGCACAAAATTACATCAACAAAGCGGTAGACCTTGGTTTTGATTATGGTCCGAAATTGATAGGCGCCATCATCGTACTCATACTGGGTTTATGGGTTATTAAGCTTGCCACAAAGATGGCCGGCAAGTCATTGCAAAAAGCAAAGTTGGATCAATCGCTGGTTTCTTTTATGATGAGCCTCACCAATGTGCTGTTGAAGATTCTGTTATTCATCACCGTAATGGGAATGGTGGGTATTCAAATGACTTCCTTTATTGCTATTTTGGGTGCTGCCGGTTTGGCTGTAGGTATGGCTTTATCGGGTACCTTGCAGAATTTCGCAGGAGGTGTTATCGTATTGGTGTTTAAACCGTTTAAAGTAGGCGATTTTATCGAGGCACAAGGCTTTTCGGGGACCGTAAAGGAAATCAGCATTTTCACCACGCATCTAAACACGGTCGATAAAAAGCTTATCGTTATTCCTAACGGACCGCTTTCTACCGCTTCACTTACTAACTTTTCGGCTGAACCATTGCGAAGAGTTGATTGGAAGTTCGTTGTCGCGTATAAAGATAATATTGAGGATTTCAAAAAATCAATCACTACCTTTATTGCTGAAGACAGTCGCATACTGAAAGAGCCTGCGTATTTTATGGGCTTTTCCGAATTGGGCGATAGCTCCGCGAGTTTGGTTGTCAGAGCATGGGTAAACAATTCCGATTATTGGGATGTGCACTTTCAGATGAACGAGAAGGTGTACAAACTACTAAAGGATAACAAGCTGAGTAGTCCGACACCGCAAATGGTGGTGCAACTGCAGGAGAAAAGTCAATGACTCTCCACAAAGCACCCAAATAAATTAAATTATTCACCATAAACACTACTCAACCGGTATGAAAGCAATCACAGTTATTATTTTCCTTGTTTTTCTCATTCCTGGCTTTAAAGCAATTGCTCAGGACAAGCAAATTAACGTTGTAGATACAATCAATTGTGTAGCAAACGATACCACAGTATTTGTTGGCGTGGAGAAAGATGCAACATTTATGGGAGGAGATATCACTAAATTCAGAGACTATGTGTCAAAGTTAATTCGCTATCCTATTGAAGCAATGATAAACAACGAACAAGGTAAAGTTTACGTTAGTTTTGTTGTGGATTGGGATGGATTAGTAAAGCGTATTACGATTTTAAAAAGCTCAGGTTCTAAATTGCTGGATGCGGAAGCAATGAGAGTCATCGCCCTATCTCCCCGATGGTCTCCGGCAAAAAATAATAACATCTGTGTCCCTCAGCAATTAGTTCTACCTCTCGGATTTAGAAATTTGGGTGTTATCAATAAGAACCAACCGGATTTGTTCAAGAATGGGAGATAAGTCCGAAGAAGGTAATAGATAAAATTTATGAAGTTGGAGTCAAAAGGAGAATTTCCGCCAATAATTACACTAAAAATATCAATTAATGGCCATCGACTTCTCAGAAACAAATTACTTTTGAAGTCTTGACACCAACATTCAATATCATCATGAAAAAACTTCTTCTTTCGGTTATCATCTTTTGCTCATTGGCAAGCTCTGCACAACAAGTCATTCCACTGTGGGAACCAGGGAAACTACCCAACAGCAAAGGACTTCACATGACCGATAGCATTGCCAACGAACGACAATTTGTGGTAGCCAATCCGAATATTGAAGTGTACACACCTTCGAAGGAAGAAAATCGTGGTTTTGCAGTGTTGATTATTCCCGGTGGTGGTTATGTCAGGTTGGCACATGTGGTGAGTGGTTCTCAGATAGCAAAATACATCAACAGCATTGGCGGAACAGCCTTTGTATTGAAATACCGCTTGCCGGTAAGTCCGGATTTGATACAGCGTGAGATTGGTCCATTGCAGGACGGACAACGGGCATTAAGAATGATGCGGATGCTGGCATCTAAATATAGTTATTCTACTTCCAAAGTGGGTGTTTTCGGCACTTCTGCAGGTGGACATTTAGCCTCGTCGCTGGGTGTTTACAGCAATGATGTTTCGGCAGTAAAGGATTCGCTGAGCAATTACTCCTTTCGTCCCGATTTTATGATATTGCTTTCGCCGGTCATCACGCTGGCCGATCCGTACGCTCACAAAGGCTCGCGCGAGAATTTATTGGGGAAAGATGCAAGCGCAGAATTGATCAATCAGTATTCGACTCAGTTGCATGTAACGGAGCAAACTCCACCTGCCATACTCTTTCATGCTAATGACGACAAAGGCGTTCCGTCGCTCAACAGTGTTCTCTTCTACACCGCCTTGCGCGAAAAAGGAGTGGATGCGTCGCTTCATATTTTTCCTCATGGCGGACATGCCATCAACCTCACCACCAGCCCGGGCTCCACAGCATTATGGATGCCTATTCTGGATGCTTGGATGAAGGAAAGTGGTTGGTACGAGATAAAGAAATAAGGTAAATAGACCATAAACTATATCTTAATTGCCGTCACTTTTAAGTGACGGATAGCATTGCGAATTTAAATATTGGCTTTAGCCAAACATTAATTTATCAACCATTTACAGCAAATCCCATTCTCGGTATTGTAAAGTTGACTTGTACAGTCATAGAGTTGATTTCTGGGTTGTAAAGTTGGCTAGTATAGTTGTAGAGTTGGTTTCTGGGTTGTGAGGTTGGTTTGTATGGTTGTGAAGTTGATTTCTGGGTTGTAAAGTTGGCTTGTACAGTTGTAGAATTGGTTTCTAGTTTATAAAGCTGGCTTGTATGGTTGTGAAGTTGGTTTCTAGGTTGTAAAGTTGAGTTTTACATTTATCCATTACCCGTTCCTAGCCACATTACTTCAACGACAACCTGCGCAGCACCGGATTTATCTTAGCCGTTGTGCCCACAACAATCAAAGTCATAATACCACCAAATGCCACTGAAGGAACAAGTCCCATCAGCTTGGCAGTAACTCCCGATTCGAAAGCACCCAATTCGTTGGACGAACCAATGAAAATGCTATTGACCGACGCCACACGTCCACGCATATGCTCGGGGGTATAAAGTTGTAGGATAGTGCCACGAATAACCACGCTTACGTTGTCGAACAACCCACTCAACAACAACAGTAGTGCCGACAACCAAAACCAGTGCGAAAACGCGAAACCAATCATGCACAAGCCAAAGGCCGAAACAGCGAGCAACAATGTGCGTCCGCTATTATGAACCGGTGGATAAAACATCAGGTAAAACGACATGATGATAGCGCCGATTGCAGGACAGGCCCGTAAAAAACCGAGTCCTTCGGGACCAACGTGTAAAACGTCGGAAGCAAAAACAGGCAACAAAGCTACCGCCCCTCCAAACAACACCGCAAACATATCGAGCGAAAAAGCACCCAGTAACTCGGGCGATTGGAGAACAAAGCGAATACCTTCCCGTATCCTGCTGAAAATATCCTCATCGGCCGTAAGCGCCTTGTTTACGATGTGTTTTATTTGCACACGACTAATCATGTACAACGAAATGAAGTAGATAAATATAATGGAACTATACGCAACGGTATTCGTAGAGAAACCGTAAATCAATCCACCAAGCGCAGGCCCCATTACAGCACCTATCTGCCAGTTGGCACTGCTCCAGGTGGCTGCATTAGCATAATCCTTTTTATCTACCAACTGCCCCAACAGAGCGGTATGTGCAGGCATTAGTATACCTCTGGAAAGGCCGGTAAGGAAAATAGTGATGAAGATAGGCCAAATCCCCAACCGTTCAAAGGAGTGAAAGGATTCGATACTGTAAATAGCCAAGATAGAAGACCCTATTAATAGAATGATCGTGGAGTTTCTGACAATCTTTTTCCGATCCCACAAATCGATATAATGCCCTGCAAAAAGTGAAATGGAAATCTGCGGAATCACTTCCACCAATCCGATAAGTCCTAACCAAAGCACATTGTGTGTCAGATAATACATGTGCCAACTTACAATTACCGATTGCATCAATGTGGCCATTGTCATAAAAAACCGATACCCTAAAAAATATCTGAAATTGCCATTCCGAACCGCCGTGAACGCGTCGCTTTTAAATAATCCACTCATTTATTCTTACCCTTATTTATACCACAGAGAGATACACAAACTATAAACTGACAACTAATTACTGTTGACTGATTACTGTTGACTAACTAATCTATTTCATTTCAAAAAAAGTAAAGTTTACGCTTCCATAGCTTCGGTGGTCGCTAAAGTTCGGATGCAGCTCAAAACTATTCTTAGAGGAATGTTCCAGCACGAAAAGTCCGTCGGGTTTAAGCATATTTTGCGCAAAAATAAGATTCGGTATCTCCGCCAGCTTTTCCAACTCGTAAGGAGGATCGGCAAAAATCATATCAAACTGCGTGTGACAACTGTTTATAAACTTGAAAACATCCGTTTTCATTAGCGACAAGTTATCAATCTTCAATTCAGCACACACTTTACGAATAAAAGCACAGTGACGCTCATTTTGCTCGATACTGATAACACTGTTGCAGTCGCGCGACACAAACTCCACTCCTATCCCACCTGTTCCTGCAAACAAATCAAGCACATCAATCCCTTCAAAATCTATTCTATTGTTCAATAAATTAAACAAACCCTCTTTGGCAAAATCGGTTGTAGGACGTGCTGTGATATTACTTGGCGCACTAATCCTACGTCCCTTATATTTTCCACTAATAATTCTCATCGTAATTCAATTTAAAAATTTGTTGGTTCTAACTGTCAACTGACAATTAGCAATACACCACCGTTTTCACATATTTCTGCACATTCATCTGCAAGTCATTCAGTTTGTGCATTCCGTGCAGTCTCACATCATATTTCTCAGCACTGAGCGACAATTGTTCAAGTACATGAAGCGTGAAATACACAAAATCTTCCGTACTGCGATACGTAAAACTGTTGATCAAAATAGGCTTGGCATCGGTCATCACCACCACATCCATCATTTTGGGGCGCACCCAAATCTGAAGGCAGTTGTTATTATTTGGATTAATCTTATCCGTGAAAAAATTGCTTAAATGATGCTCCAACACTAAATCGGGGTACATATGCGTAAGTGCAGCATGCAAAGCCGGCGGAATTGAAAAAACATTTACCATATCCCAATCTGGCAGTTCATTGTAAAGTATCTTTTCGGGTTTGTCTTTTTTATCCTGATAGAATAAGAATAACTCAGCCTGTTCCGGTGTAAAAATAGAGGCAGGCACAAAAGCATAAGTATCCAGTTCGCAAATCAATCGTATATTTTTACAATTCACCTGAAGTTCAGGCTCGTGCATCAACAAGCGTATTATTTCTTCCTCCGAAAGGGAGTAAAGTAAAGCCGAAACTTTTTTTATGGAAAGCAACTTATTTAATTCATCATGCACCGATAAAGAAAATCCATCCGAACTAAATCGAATGGATAAGCTATATTGATTATAATCCCTTGTTGAGGAAACTTTTTCCATATTAAAGTAACAAATGTGTAAAATTCAATTCAAAAAAAACATTACGGTTTGCAAATTTAGAAAGAAAAATCCACTCATCAATTTTCTATGCATTTTTTATCGTCTTATTTTGCGTTTTTATGCATTTCGAGGCATATCGCTGTCAAACTGACTTTTTCTAATTGAATTTGACATGTTCTTGAGTTTTGTGTCGTATATTTGCACTACAATTGACTCATTTCATTTTCAATGAGTTCAATTCGGATAAAATCTTTTTATTCAGTGTTATAAATTCATTTTTATTCCACTTATCAACCGCCCACACCTTATGAAAACGACTCAAACACATACCATAGCTACTCTGTATCGCAAGACTGTGAGTACACACCCCAACCTTTTCACCTTCGAGGAAAGGAAGGAAATAAAGAACATCTTTATTAAATTTTCCGATCAGGTTTCGCCAAAAGAGCAAAACATTGAAAAACATATTTCTACCAAAATAAAGATAACCGAAATATTATTATCAGAGATCGGACTCGGAAAGGCAGCCGTATTGAGCATACTTCTTCACGAGATAGTGGAAAGAAAACTGCTATCGGTCGAAGAAATTGAAAAAACGTTCAATACCCAGATATCATCCATCATGCAGGGAATGATACGGGTACAGGAATTATATGCCCGCAATTCGTCACTCGAGACCGAGAATTTCAGAAAGTTGTTCCTTACTTTCGCACAAGATATTCGTGTTATTCTGATCATCATCGCCGAGCATCTGCAAACCATGCGCGAACTGGATACAGCATCGGAAGAAAACAGGCAGAACACTGCCCGCGAAAGTTCATTTCTGTATGCGCCACTCGCCCACCGTATGGGATTATATGCCATCAAAACTGAACTCGAAGATCTTTCGTTGAAATATACCAACAGGGATATTTATCGTGAAATCGCCAATAAAATAAACGAAACAAAAAGCTCGCGTGATCAATTTATATCGGAATTTATCACTCCGTTGAAACAGAAAATTGAAGCGTTGGGATTTACCTTTGAGATAAAAGGACGTACAAAGTCCATCAATTCCATCTATAACAAAATAAAGAAGCAGAATACGCCATTCGAAAACATATACGATCTTTTTGCCATTCGCATCATTTTCGATGTGCCATTCGAAAAGGAAAAAGCTGCATGTTGGCAGGCTTATTCCATCGTGGCGGATATGTACCAACCCAACCCAAAACGCTTGCGCGACTGGCTTTCTATCCCTAAAACAAATGGTTATGAAAGTTTACACACCACAGTGTTAGGCCCCGAAGGCAGATGGGTGGAAGTGCAAATTCGTACCGTGCGCATGGATGAAGTGGCTGAAAAAGGACTTGCTGCACACTGGAAATACAAGGGTATTAAAAGTGAATCGGGCATGGACGAATGGTTGAAAAATATTCGCGAGATACTCGAAAATCCCGAATTGAATGCGGTAGACTTTATGGACGAGTTCAAATTGAATTTGTACGATAAAGAAGTCTTTGTTTTTACGCCCAACGGCGATTTGCATAAACTGCCCAAAGGCGCTACAGTTCTCGACTTTGCATTTTCCATACATACCGGTTTAGGGTCAAAATGTGTTGGAGCGCAGGTGAATGGTAAAAACATGACCATTAAATATGAGCTCAACAATGGCGATCAGGTAAAGGTGCTTACCTCGCCTACGCAAAAACCTAATGCAGCCTGGTTGAAAGTGGTTACCACATCAAGAGCTAAAACGAAAATTCGTCAGGCCCTTAAAGATGTGGAATTTAAAGATGCAGAAATGGGGCGCGAAACCATTGTTCGTCGCTTCAAAAACTGGAAAATAGAGCTTGACGATGGCAAACTGTCTCGTCTGGCCAAGAAAAAAGGATTCAAAACGGTGAGTGACTTCTATCAGGAAATTGCTCACGAAAAATTGGATATGCACATAGTGCGGGATGCCTATCTGGATTTGGACAAACAAACCTTACCCGAGCAAACCGAATCGAGAAAAGCGGATTCGTTCTCGAAAGACACTAACATTGAGACATCAAGCAAAGAGGATATACTCGTTATTGGTGAAAACCTGAAAGGCATCGATTTCAAACTTGCCAATTGCTGTCATCCTATTTATGGCGACGATGTATTTGGGTTTGTATCGGTATCAGGAGGTATCAAAATTCATCGTACCGACTGTCCGAACGCACCTCAAATGATAGCGCGTTTAGGGTATCGTATTGTCAATGCACGGTGGTCCGGCAAATCAATCGGATCCCAGTACCCCATCACCTTACACATTGTAGGGCACGACGACATTGGTATTGTAACGAATGTAACATCGCTGATATCCAAAGAAAAAAACATCTCCTTGCGTTCCATCTCCATCGATTCAAACGCAGGGTTGTTTCAGGGCAATCTCACCATTATGGTGAGCGACACCAAAGAACTGGAAGATATCATAAAGAAAATAAAACTGGTAAAAGGAGTAAAAAGTGTATCGAGATAAAGAGTGAAATAGTATTCATTATAGTTAATTCATCTTTATTTCCCATAATCAGCAGTAAATTGTAAATCATTAAATTGTAAATATAAATAATATGTTTTCAGGAATAATTGAAGAAGCAGCCACAGTCGTTGCACTAAACAAAGAGCAGGAAAATTTGCATATAACCATGGCATGTTCGTTTACCAACGAATTGAAAATAGACCAAAGTGTAGCACACAATGGCGTTTGTCTCACTGTTGTTTCGATAAAAGACAACACTTACACTGTTACAGCCATCAAAGAAACGTTGGACTGCACCAACCTGGGACTTCTCGTACCGGGTAGCAAGGTAAATCTTGAACGCAGCATGCTTATGAACGGTCGTTTGGACGGGCATATCGTTCAGGGACATGTTGACCAAACAGCAGTTTGCACCGAAGTAAAAGAAGCCGATGGCAGCTGGTATTTCACTTTCGAATATGCGTTTGATAGTGTAATGGCAAAACGTGGATACATGACGGTTGACAAAGGTTCGGCTACGGTTAATGGGGTAAGCCTTACCGTGTGTAACCCTACCGACAATAGCTTTCAGGTGGCCATTATACCCTACACTTACGAACACACCAATTTCCACCAAATTAAAGAAGGAACAGTGGTGAACATCGAATTTGATATTATCGGTAAATATGTAAGCCGAATGATGGCCTTTAGCTAAAAAAGAATCACTTATAAAATATTTAAATCCACAAGGAATACTCTTCTTTGTGGATTTATGTATTAAAGAGACTATCTAGCCCACACAGAAAACGTGCAAAAATAACATTGTAATTCATCATACACCTTAAAAAGAAACATGCAGAATCTACACTTTGGTTCTTTTTTTATTCCAAAACAAACTATAATTGATTACTGTTGTTAGTATTTCGATGACACTAGTTGACTGATATGATAAAACTAAGAAAACAAATAAAAGAATCATTTTTTAATCCTGTACTACATTTCTTGCCACTACTCTTATTTATGGTAGTTGATGAACTTTGGGGCATGGATATAGCCTGGAAAGTAGCATTCCCGGTTGCTTTTGGTATTGTAATTTACATTTACTTCAGATACAATCAAATTTTCATTTGGAATCTCGTATTCACGTTTATGTTTATGGGGATTGGTATTTTTGCCAGTCTGGCTCCATTGCTGCCACTACCACTACTTTTTCAGGGTGTAGAAGATAAACTCGTTGTGCTTGCCTTTGTTGTATTGTTTATCATTTTCCGTAAGCAAACACAGCGGATGATTTTGCAAATGATGCCACGACTAATTCCTATGTCGAATAATTTTAATGAATTATACAAGGCATTTTGGGCAATATTTCTTGTACTTCTGGTCTATATCTCTTCAAATTTGTTACTTCGTTTGCTTGCACCGGTAAATTATTCGGCCTACTTTCAGGTTCTGCAAATAGTCTTTATCGGGTTTATTTTAACGCTATCAGTTTTTGAGGTGGTACGCGTACACATTA
The DNA here is from genome assembly GCA_963664445.2 of uncultured Paludibacter sp. Lineage (GTDB taxonomy): Bacteria > Bacteroidota > Bacteroidia > Bacteroidales > Paludibacteraceae > Paludibacter. The sequence goes on along the minus strand of CAXXUM010000005.1, from coordinate 216,255 downwards.
TCCGATCAAAACTAATAAGTGAAGAATGGTGGCCGATAGTAACCGAACAAGGTAAAATTATCGGTAGTATTCAGCACCTGACCAGCCTGTCGGACGAGAAAAAATACATGCACCCAATTATACGGGTGATACTTGTTGACAAAGGCATGATCTTTATGCAAAAACGGTCGGCAGAAGATTTAATATTCCCCGGCTTTTGGGATACAGCCATTTCAAATCATGTGCGTGTAGGAGAAACGATAGAACAATGCATTGATCGCACCACAGAAGAGCGATATGCGCTTAAAGGAGTAAAATATATGTATCTATCCAACTACATAAGCGAAACGCCTAAAGAGCACCAATATGCATTTCTATTTGTCAGTTGCCAGCTTACGGAGATAAATCCAAATCCAACTTTTATTGAACTTACTAAATGGTGGACACAACAGCAGATTGAAGAAAACCTTGATAAAGGGATATTCACTGAGAATTTTAAAATAGAATACGATTTACTGCTACGGAGCGGATTACTGGAAACCGGTAAATGCCAATGCAATTGCAAATTGAAGGAAGTCATTTATCAGCAGCCAAGTGGAGGAAAATAAGCTTAAATAAAGAAAAAGGGAAAAGCTGCTGCTTTTCCCTTTTTTAGTTACAAGAGCGAACTCTCGTTAGAATTTATAATCTACACCAATACCAAAAACTTTATTCGTACGGCTGAAAACATCTGTTCCTGCTAAAGTAGTACCGTTATAGTTAGCAGATGCCTTTGTCCAGTCGGAATAGTTTGTGAAGAAGTACGCAATATTCAGTCTCAGATCTGGAGTGATTTTCACAGCACCACCAAATCCGATTGAATAAGAATTCAAGCTAAAGCTCATATCACTTTGGTAAGCATCTGTTGCTCCTGTGCGGGTTACTTGTCCACCTGCACTAACCATCAGCACATCATTAATGCTGTATTCAGTACCAAACAAATACTCGTTCACACCACCATTGATATATTGTTGTTTATTACTCGCCATTTTAGCATCAGAATCGAAGAAATGGTGATATCCACCCGACACTTTCAGCTTTTTACACAATTGGTATTCACCGCCGACCGTCAATAACGCAGGGATATCATGAGGCGTATTCACACCATCAGCATACAAACCTGTATTATCAACAACAGTATTATTCTGTACATTCAGTGCACTTCTAAACTCATATTTAGCCGCAAGGTTCAACCCGCTTACATGATAGTTTAAACTTAGAATGGGTGTTACTCCCCAACCTGTTTGTGTACAATCCAATTGCTTATCAGAAGTGGATGCTGCACTTGTCGTCATAGCTGTGGCTTTTCCGGCAAAAACCGGAGCAGCTGCGGCTAATGTACCCTGTGCTGTTTGAATGTTGATAGCACCTATTTGCGCTGGAGTTAAACCAGCAGCTCCCAACAATCCCTGAATCTGAGCAATTTGAGTTGCATTCAAACCTGCGGCTGTACCATTTGCAAGTAATACTGTGCCACCACCACCTGAAACAATTGGCTGTAAACCTGCCACATAACTTGTTGCACCTGCAGACCATCCACTTAAGACGGTTGCTGCATCAGTGAAGAATTTTGGTGCTGAAACCAATGATGAACCATTGTATAAAGCTCCAAAAGCAGGTTGATTTGGATTAATCATTATATTCTTCAAATGCCCGACATACGCATTATTTACAATGTTCAAACGCATTCCCAATGCACCTGACAATGCTTCATTAAACTTATAAGATCCGTTCAATTGAAGTCCAAAGATAAACTGCTTTCCCTCCATATAGCTATCAACATAATAGCTTGTAGTGTTAACACCTTTTGATGTTAGCGACAAAGGTAACATAGATATAGGAGCTTCGAATGAAGGCAATCCATGATTAAACACCGCTTTACCTCCACCACCGGTTACAGCAAATGATGCCGAAATAGCATATTTATCCTTTTTATAAGCAAACTGAAAGCTGGGAACTACCGGAGCTGATGCTTCGCCTTTAAATACTTTTGTAGCATTACCAGCGTTGAATGCTGCAAAAGGAGCAAAAGTAGAAGTGATAGTACGTGTTTGGAATACGCTTTGGTTAGTAAGTGCAAGATGAAAACCATCGGATAAGAAAATCAAACCTGCAGGATTGGTATAAACAGCATCAATCTCGGTAGAAGCATCACGTGCCGGATTACGTAAAAAATGTACACTCTGATTTGTATTAGTCAATAAACCACCGGCGAATGTTGAACCAACGGTCAAAGAAAGAAATGCAATAATCAAAAGTCTCTTCGTCATAAATTGTTTTTTTAGTTTTTATATATGAATCTATATTTCAAAGAAAGCATGCGTTAAATTGCATGAAATTTTGAACTGCAAAATTACACATTTATTTCATAAATGTGCAATTTTCATACAACTAATGCACAAAATCACTAAAAATGTGCTATTCTAAGGACGAAATACATCGAAAAAGAACAAAAAAAGGGAAAAGCCTAAGCCTTTCCCTTTTCTATTCAGAAAGTTTTGATTTTGAATTACTCAGCTGCAGGAGTTTCTTCAGTTGCAGCAGGAGCAGCAACAGGAGCTTCAGCTGCTACCGGAGCAGCAGTTTCTTTCTTAGCAGCTGTAGAACGACGCGTACGCGCAGCTTTCTTGACAGCTTTTTCTTTCAACATGTTTTCGTTGTAGTCAACCAATTCGATGATACACATTTCTGCGTTATCACCTAAACGGAAACCTGTACGTAAAATACGAGTATAACCTCCCGGACGGTTAGCAATTTTCACTGCAACATTTTGAAATAGTTCAGTTACCATTTCTTTATTTTGCAAGTGACTAAATACTGTACGTCGTGAGTGTGTTGTATCTTCTTTTGATTTCGTCAACAATGGTTCTACATAAACTTGCAAGGCTTTAGCTTTAGCCAAAGTAGTAGCAATTCTCTTATGTTGAATAAGAGAAGAAGCCATATTGGACAACATCGCCTTTCTGTGAGCCGTTTTACGGCCTAAGTGGTTAAATTTTTTATTATGTCTCATCTCTTTACTCTTTTTCTAATTTATATTTAGCGATATCCATTCCAAATGACAGATTCAAGCTTTCTAATTTTTCATCTAACTCGGTGAGAGATTTTTTACCGAAGTTACGGAACTTCAATAAATCATGACGGTGATATCCGGCCAATTGACCTAAAGTATCCACATCAGCAGCTTTCAAACAATTCAGAGCACGAACAGATAGTTCGAGATCAGTCAATTTTGTTTTAAGCAATTGACGCATATGCAAGATTTCTTCGTCAAACTCATCACTACCTTCACCTTCGGTTACTTCCAACGAGATTTTCTCGTCAGAGAACAACATAAAGTGGTGAATTAGAATTTTAGCAGCTTCTTTCAAGGCATCTTTCGGATGAATAGAACCATCGGTACTAATTTCAATTACTAACTTCTCGTAATCGGTAACTTGTTCCACACGGTAATTTTCAATCGAATACTTTACGTTACGTATTGGCGTAAATATAGCATCAATCGGAATAACACCAATCTCAGCGTTAGCTGGTTTGTTTTCTTCCGACGGAGCGTAACCACGTCCTTTATTCACCGTAATGTCAATTTGGAAACTGGCAGAAGGATCAAGTTCGCAAATTACTAATTGTGGGTTAAGTACTTCAAAACCGGTAAAATATTTTCCAATATCACCAGCCTTAAAAGAATTTACTCCAGAAACTGTAATAGTCACTTTCTCGTTTTCGATATCTTCAACTATTTGTTTGAAACGCACTTGTTTCAAATTTAAAATGATGTTTGTAACATCATCGATTACTCCCGGAATAGTTGAATACTCATGATCGATTCCTTCTATTTTGATGGAAGTAATAGCGAAACCTTCTAGTGAAGACAATAGGATACGGCGCAAAGCATTACCTACTGTAATACCGTAACCGGGTTCTAGCGGACGAAATTCAAATTTGCCATGAAATGCGTCGGCTTCCATCATGATAACCTTTTCGGGCTTTTGAAATGCTAATATAGCCATGGATTCACTTATTATTTAGAGTACAACTCAACGATTAACTGTTCTTTGATATTTTCAGGAATATCTTCACGTTCTGGAACATGTAAATAAGTTCCGCCCATTAAAGATGCATTCCATTCAATCCAAGGGTATTTGCTGTGGTTAAAACCTTCCAAAGAAGCATTGATAACTTCCATAGATTTGTTTTTTTCACGAACTGCAATCACTTGACCAGGTTTGATATGACAAGAAGCAATGTTTACTACTTTGCCATCAACTGTAATGTGTTTGTGACTAACCAATTGGCGAGCACCTGAACGAGTAGGAGCAAATCCTAAACGAAACACTAAGTTATCCAAACGTGATTCTAGTAATTGTAATAATACTTCACCAGTTACACCTTTAGTACGTTGAGCTTTTTCGTACATGTTACGGAATTGTTTTTCCAATACACCGTAAGTATACTTTGCTTTTTGTTTTTCGCGTAATTGAATACCGTACTCCGACGTTTTTTTACGACGACCTTGACCATGTTGTCCAGGTGGGTAGTTCTTTTTAGCTAACACTTTATCTGGTCCGAAAATAGCTTCACCAAATTTACGAGCTATTCTTGACTTTGGTCCAATATATCTTGCCATTGTTTTATTTTTTGTTTAAAATTGATTATGTGTTCCACGTGCACAAATTGGTCGAAACTTATTACAGCCGCGACTGCAGAGAGGTTTAAATGCAATCTATTTTTTATATTTCACCTATTCGACTGCCGAGGAAACTCGATTACGAATTACACTCTTCTCCTTTTAGGAGGACGACAACCATTGTGTGGAAGTGGGGTAACATCTACAATTTCTGTTACTTCGATACCTGCACCGTGAATAGTACGGATAGCTGATTCACGACCGTTACCTGGTCCTTTTACATAGGCTTTCACTTTCTTTAAACCTAAATCTAATGCAACTTTTGAGCAATCCTGGGCTGCCATCTGAGCTGCGTAAGGAGTGTTTTTCTTTGAGCCACGGAATCCCATCTTACCTGCAGATGACCAAGATATTACTTGACCACTACCATTAGCAAGTGTAACAATAATGTTATTAAATGATGAATGTACGTGCAATTGACCTACACCGTCTACTTTAACGACTCTCTTTTTGGCTGCAACTGTTTTCTTTGCCATATTAATTGAATATTATTTTGCTTTTTCTAAAATTCGCAAACAGTTAATAACCTTATTTAGTTGCTTTTTTCTTGTTAGCAACTGTTTTCTTTTTACCTTTACGAGTACGAGCATTATTTTTCGTACTTTGTCCTCTCAATGGTAGACCAATACGGTGGCGAACTCCACGGTAACAACCAATGTCCATCAATCGCTTGATGTTGGTTTGTACTTCAGAGCGAAGGTCACCTTCCACTTTGTATCCTGTTCCAATGATCTCGCGGATCTTAGATGCTTGGTCGTCTGTCCAATCTTTCACTTTGATGTTGATATCAACACCGGCAGTTTCTAAAATCTTTTTTGCACTATTGCGACCTATTCCGTAGATATAAGTCAATCCAACTTCTCCTCTTTTGTTTTGAGGTAAATCTACTCCGACAATTCTTATAGCCATAAACTTATTTTTTCAAAAAATAAATAATTATCCTTGACGTTGTTTAAACTTAGGATTTTTTTTGTTGATAACATACAAACGCCCTTTTCTCCGTACGATTTTGCAATCGTCGGTGCGTTTCTTTACAGATGCTCTTACTTTCATGGGGAAATATTTAATTTTATTTATATCTAAAAGAGATTCTTCCTTTTGACAAATCATAAGGCGACATTTCAACTTTCACTTTATCACCGGTCAAAATTTTTATATAATGCATACGCATTTTGCCTGAGATATGAGCTGTAATTACGTGACCGTTTTCCAACTCGACGCGAAACATGGCATTTGATAATGCTTCGATTATCTTTCCATCTTGTTCAATTGCAGTTTGTTTGGCCATATATTAAATTGCTTTATTCCCTAAAATTTGTTCTATATATTCAAAACTCGAAAGTATATCGGCTTTTCCACGTCGTATTGCAATTGAATGTTCAAAGTGGGCAGATGGTTTCCGATCAATTGTTCGGGTGGTCCATCCATCTTTTTCAAACACTAAGTTTCTTGCTCCCAGATTAATCATAGGCTCAATAGCTATAGTCATACCTGATTTCAGCATTATTCCGTTTCCTTTTCGTCCATAATTCGGAACTTCGGGTGCCTCGTGCAATTTGCGACCAACACCATGTCCAATCATTTCGCGAACAACAGAATAACCGCGTTCTTCACAATAACTTTGAATTGCATTTCCTAAATCGCCTAAGCGGCGACCTTCTTGTGCTTGCTCTATACCTTTGTATAAAGATTCTTTAGTTGTACGCAATAAATCAACAATCTCCGGTTTCACATCGCCTACACAAAATGTATATGCGGAGTCTCCATGAAAACCATTAATATATGCACCACAATCTACAGAAATAATATCACCATCTTCCAAAATAACTTTGTCAGAAGGTATACCGTGAACTACCTGATCGTTTACTGAAGTACAAATAGATTTCGGGAAGCCACCGTAACCGAGGAAACCCGGTACGGCGCCATTATCCCTAATAAATTCTTCGGCAATTTTATCTAACTGCGCTGTGCTAATGCCCGGCGTAATTATTTTTGCCATTTCAGCTAACGTTTTAGCCACTATTTGATTACTGATACGAAGCAATTCAATTTCTTCGTCCGATTTTAAAAAAATCATTCAGATGTTGTTTTAATATGCAGCGGCACTACCTGTGCGTCCTTTTATTCTACCTGATTTAAGCAGACCATCGTAATGACGCATCAATAAGTGACTTTCGATTTGTTGAAGTGTGTCGAGTACTACCCCAACCAAAATCAACAATGAAGTTCCACCAAAGAATGCAGCAAATGACTGGTTAATTCCAACTACACTTGCAAAAGCAGGCATAATAGCAATAAGTGCTAGGAAAATAGAACCAGGCAAAGTAATACGAGACATAATTAAATCAAGATACTCAGCGGTACGTTTACCGGGTTTGATACCTGGAATGAAACCATTATTACGTTTCATTTCTTCAGCCATTTGAGTTGGATTAATTGTAATAGCCGTATAGAAATACGTAAATACTATAATTAAGAAACCAAAGACCAAATTATACCAAAGACCGTGTACATTCATAAATGCGCTTACAAACCCTGTCATTACTTCAGAATGAGCAAAACCGGCTAGTGTTGCAGGAATGAACATGATTGCTTGCGCAAAAATGATCGGCATTACACCTGCTGCATTTATTTTTAATGGAATATACTGACGAACACCACCGTATTGTTTATTACCAACTACACGTTTCGCATATTGTACAGGGATCTTACGAGTTCCTTGCACTAACAATATTGAAGCAGCAATAACTAACAGAAGTACGATCAACTCACCCAGGAACATTACCAAACCACCACCTGCATCACCTAAACGTGAAGCAAACTCTTTAATAATGGCACCCGGAAAGCGTGAAATAATACCCACTAAGATAATAAAGGAGATACCATTACCAATACCCTTATCTGTAATACGCTCACCAAGCCACATTACAAACATACTACCACCACAAAGAATTAATGTTGAAGTCAACGTAAACATAAATCCACTAGGTATAGCCGAGCCCGCTTGAGCCAACTGAACGCTAAGGTTTATTAAATACGAAGGACCTTGTAACAGTAAAATTGCCACGGTCAGGTAACGAGTATACTGATTCATCTTACGACGTCCACTTTCACCTTCACGTTGCATTTTTTGGAAATAAGGCACCGCAATAGTCAATAACTGGATAACGATAGATGCTGAAATGTACGGCATGATACCTAATGCAAATACCGAAGCATTTGCAAAAGCACCACCCGAAAACATGTCCAATAAAGCGAGAAGACCACCGCTGGTTTGCGATTTTAATGCCGATAAGGCATTAGGGTCAATACCCGGAAGTACAATATAAGAACCAAAACGATAAATCAATACTAACAAGAAAGTTGTGAGAAGTCTATTACGAAGGTCTTCAATCTTCCAGATATTTTTTATTGTCTCTATTAGTTTCATGTTCTTACAATTTTACTATGGTTCCACCTGCGGCTACAATTGCTTCTTCAGCAGATTTAGAGAACCCATTAGCTTCAACTTCAATTTTCACAGTCAAAACTCCTTTACCTAAAATTTTTACCAAAGCAGTTCTTGAAACAAAACCTGCTTCTCTCAAATCGCTTACGCTGATTTTAGTTAAGTTGTTAGTTTGAGCTAATGTTTGAAGTGTATCGATATTGATAGCTTTGTATTCAACACGGTTTACATTTTTAAAACCGAATTTTGGCAAACGACGTTGAATAGGCATTTGACCACCTTCAAAACCAACCTTTTTCGAGTATCCAGAACGTGACTTCTGTCCTTTGTGCCCTTTTGTAGAGGTTCCACCTAATCCAGATCCGGTACCACGACCAATTCTTTTTCTAGTTTTTACAGAACCAACTGCAGGGGTTAAATTACTTAAATTCATATCTTATTTTTTAAAGATTCAAAGAATAATACTATTTGATAACTTCAACCAAGTGATGCACTCGTGCAACCATTCCCAAAATTTGAGGAGTTGCTTCGTGTTCAACTACGGCATTCATTTTTTTCAAACCTAATGCTTCCAAAGTCAATTTCTGAACTTTAGGACATTTGATTTTACTTTTTACTTGTTTAATTTTTATTGTTGCCATAATTTTACGTTTTATCCGTTAAACACTGTATCAAGTGAAACACCTCTGTTTTGAGCTACTGTATGAGCATCGCGAAGTTCACCCAAAGCTACAATAGTAGCTTTTACTAAGTTGTGAGGATTCGATGAACCTTTAGATTTGGCCAATACATCGGTAATACCAACACTTTCGAGTACCGCACGCATCGCACCACCCGCTTTTACTCCTGTACCATGTGATGCAGGGCTAATGAAAACCTGAGCTCCACCAAATTTCGACAATTGAGCGTGAGGGATAGTACCGTTTTGAACAGGTACTTTAATCAAGTTTTTCTTTGCAGCTTCAGTTCCCTTTGCAATTGCAGCAGTTACCTCACCGGCTTTACCTAGTCCCCAACCTACGATACCATCTTCGTTTCCAACTACAACAATTGCAGAGAAACTGAATGTACGTCCACCTTTGGTAACTTTAGTAACACGATTAATAGCTACTAATCTGTCTTTCAATTCTAAATCGTTGGTCGATTTAACTTTATTCATATTTGTTGCCATACTTGATTAAAATTTAAGACCACCTTCGCGAGCAGCTTCAGCTAATTGTTTAACTCTACCGTGATATAAATAACCGTTACGGTCAAAAATCACAGCTGTAATTCCGGCTTCTTGAGCAACTTGAGCTACCTTTTTGCCTACAATGGCAGCTTGTTCTGTTTTAGTTACTTTTTCTTTAAGACCTAAAGAAGATGCAGCAGCTAGGGTTACTCCATTAACGTCATCAACAAGTTGAGCGTAAATTTGAGTATTGCTTCTGAATACGGTCAATCGTGGTCTTTGTGCAGTTCCAGACACTTTGTGTCGGATATGTGCTTTTATTCTTATTCTTCTATCGAATTTTCTAGTCATAATTTCACAAGTTTACGTAAATTATTTACCAGCAGATTTACCTGCTTTGCGGCGAAGTATTTCACCCGCGAATTTAACACCTTTTCCTTTGTATGGCTCAGGCTTACGGAATGAACGAATTTTTGCGCAAACTTGACCAATCAATTGTTTGTCGCAACATTCCAAAATGAGTACAGGGTTTTGGTTACGTTCGCTTTTGGTTTCGATCTTGATAATATCTGGTAAACTCAAAAAGATATTGTGAGTATAACCTAAAGCGAATTCTAGTACTTGACCTTGGTTCGATACACGATAACCAACACCAACTAATTCCAACGTTTTTTTGTAACCTTCTGAAACACCTACAACCATGTTTTGGATCAATGAGCGATACAAACCATGAAAAGAACGGCTTTGTTTCTCATCGTTTTGACGAGTTACGTGACAAATGCCATCTTCAATTGTTACTACTACATTTGGGTCTATTTGTTGAGTCAAAACTCCTTTTGGACCTTTTACAGTAACCAACGCGTCTTGAACCGTGATTGTAACACCGGCAGGAACGCTTATGGGTAATTTTCCTATTCTTGACATATTTCTTTCCTCCTAGTATTAATAAATGTAACAAATAACTTCACCACCCAATTTTAAACCGAGTGCTTCTTTGTTGGTCATAACACCTTTAGAAGTAGAAAGAATTGCAATACCCAATCCATTCAATACACGTGGCATATCTTTATAGCCAACATATTGACGAAGACCGGGAGTAGAAACTCTGATCATTTTTTTAATCGAGCTAACTTTGTTAACTTGATCGTACTTCAAAGCAATTTTAATAGTGCCTTGTGGACCTTCTTCTACAAATTTGTAGTTAAGGATATAGCCTTTCTCGTGCAATATCCGGGTCATTTCTTTTTTCAAATTCGATGCTGGAACTTCAACCACTCGGTGGTTTGCTTTAATGGCGTTCCGCAATCGGGTAAGATAATCTGCTATTGGATCTGTCATATAATTGTTTTTAAATTGATCCCGGCTTTCGGGACAATATTTAACTTGATTTCTTTTTTGATATTGTGCAGACAAGGCAAGCCTTGTCTTTTACAATTACCAGCTTGCTTTTCTAACACCCGGGATTAAACCGTTAGATGCCATTTCACGAAATTGAATACGCGAGATACCAAACTGACGAATATATCCTTTTGGACGACCAGTAAGTTTGCAACGGTTGTGAAGACGTACTGGAGAAGCATTTTTAGGGATCGATTGAAGGGCTTCATAGTTGCCTTCTGCGATATATTTTGCTCTTTTTTCAGCGTATTTAGCAACCATTTTGGCTCTTTTCACCTCGCGGGCTTTCATTGATTCTTTTGCCATTGTATGTCTAAATTAGTTTTTTTTGAATGGTAATCCAAATTCTTTCAACAATGCGAAACCTTCTTCATCAGTTTTAGCAGTTGTTACAAAAGTAATGTTCATACCCAACAAACGAGTAAGACCATCGATATTGATTTCAGGGAAAATAATTTGTTCTTGGATACCTAATGTATAGTTACCTCTTCCGTCCAATTTATTAGCAATCCCCTTGAAGTCACGCATACGTGGCAAAGCAACACGTACCAATCTTTCAAGAAACTCATACATTTTATCTCCACGTAACGTTACACGAACACCGATAGGCATTTTTTTACGCAATTTGAAGTTAGAAATATCGTTTTTAGAAATAGTTGCTACTGCTTTTTGACCTGTAATTGTAGTCATCTCGTTGATAGCAACTTCGATAATTTTTTTATCTGCTACTGCTATTCCAAGACCTTGGTTAAGAACAATTTTCTCCAATTTTGGAGATTGCATAACTGAGCTGTAACCAAATTCTTTCATTAAGATAGGAACGATACGTTCTCTATAATCTTGTTTTAAACTTGCTGTGTTCATTTTAGATTTCCTCTCCTGATTTTAAAGAAACACGCACCAATTTACCTTCTGCATTTAATTTACGACCAACACGAACGGGTTTCCCGTTTTCAACTGGGTTTAAATTAGAGATATGAATAGTTGCTTCTTTCTTGATTATACCTCCTTGAGGACTTTTCGCATTAGGTTTGGTGCTCTTTGAGACCAAATTAACACCTTCTACAATAGCGCGTTTGTCTTTCACAAGAATTTCTAGCACGCGACCGGTTTTGCCTTTGTCAACACCAGTATTTACGTAAACGGTATCACCTTTTTTTATGTGTAATTTACTCATCACTATTTTGTTTTTCGAAGATTAAAGCACTTCAGGTGCAAGTGATATGATTTTCATGTTAGTAGCACGCAATTCACGAGCTACAGGACCGAAGATACGGCTTCCACGGATTTCGCCAGCGGTATTTAATAATACGCAAGCGTTATCATCGAAACGTATATAAGAGCCATCTGCACGACGAACTTCTTTTTTTGTACGAACGATAACTGCCTTAGAGACAACGCCCTTTTTAATGTCTCCAGAAGGAATAACACTTTTTACTGCCACAACGATAATATCGCCGAGTGTAGCGTAACGTTTGCTTGTTCCTCCTAATACACGAATACAAAGAACTGTTTTTGCTCCACTGTTATCGGCTACTATGAGTCTTGATTCTTGTTGTATCATAATTACTTAACTCTTTCGATAATTTCAGTTAATCTCCATCTTTTTAGTTTACTCAAAGGACGAGTTTCCATGATGCGTACAGTGTCACCAATGTTGCAATCGTTTTTCTCATCATGAGCGTGATATTTCTTAGTCTTATTTACGAATTTTCCGTAAATAGGGTGTTTTTCTTTCCACTTTACAGCAACTGTAATGGTTTTATCCATTTTGTTACTGAAAACGACACCCGTTCTTTCTTTTCTTAAATTTCTTGATTCCATCAGGGTCATGATTTTAATTATTAATTTCTCTCTGACGTAACTCAGTAGCAAGACGTGCAACAGTTCTACGAACCACTTTAATTTGCATTGGATTGTCAAGCGGAGAAATGGCGTGATTCAATTTTAAACGAACTAAGTGCTCTTGTTCAGCAGCCATACGTTCTTGAACCTCTTTTATATTTAATTCTTTAATTTCTCTTGTTTTCATTTTCCTTACGCATTTAAAGAGGTGAAATCATAATCTCGTCTAACTACAAACTTAGTAGTTACGGGTAGTTTTTGAGCAGCTAAACGCAATGCTTCTTTAGCAATTTCGAAGGATACACCTTCTACTTCGAATAGCATACGTCCTGGGGTAATAGGAGCAACAAATCCTTCCGGAGCACCTTTACCCTTACCCATACGTACCTCTGCAGGTTTCTTGGTAATAGGTTTATCTGGAAACACACGAATCCAAATTTGTCCTTGTCTTTGCATATAACGGGTTACGGCAATACGGGCGGCTTCAATTTGACGACCAGTTAACCATTTTGATTCAAGGGATTTAATTCCGAATGAACCGAACGCTAACTGATTACCTCTTTGGGCATTTCCTTTCATGCGCCCCTTTTGCTGTCTCCTGAACTTTGTCTTTTTTGGTTGTAACATAATATTTACTTACAAATTCATTAATAACAGTTTAATTATTTTTTCTTTTTAAAGCCACCTTTGCCAGCTCCACGGTCGTTTTTCGAACGATCGCCATAACGATCACCACGATCATTACCGCCACGTTCGCCGCCGCGTGAAGTTTCTTTAGTAGCTGTAAAGTTAGGAGCTAAGTCTTTTTTACCGTAGATTTCACCACGACAAATCCAAACTTTGATACCAATTAAACCTACTTTAGTCAATGCCTCAGCGTGAGCATAATCAATATCAGCTCTGAAGGTATGAAGAGGAGTTCTTCCTTCTTTATACATTTCCGAACGTGCCATCTCGGCACCATTCAGACGACCTGAACACATTACTTTGATTCCTTCAGCTCCCATGCGCATTGTTGACTGGATAGCCATTTTCGTTGCACGACGGTAAGCAATTTTGCCTTCAACCTGACGAGCAATGTTGTTAGCAACAATTACAGCATCAAGTTCAGGACGTTTTACTTCGAAAATGTTCAACTGAATTTCTTTGTCTGTAATTTTCTTTAACTCTTCTTTTAATTTATCAACTTCTTGTCCACCTTTTCCGATAATGATACCGGGACGAGCTGTACAAATAGTGATAGTAACTAGCTTAAGAGTACGTTCAATAATGATACGCGACAAACTAGCTTTTGCAAGACGGGCATTAAGATATTTTCTTATTTTGTGGTCTTCTACCAAAGTGTCACCATAATTGTTGCCACCGTACCAGTTAGAATCCCATCCACGTATAATACCTAAACGGTTACTTATTGGATTAATTTTTTGTCCCATCGAGCATTAAATTTGGTTATCGTTAGTAATTTTTGAATCTACATACAATGTTACGTGATTCGAACGTTTGCGAATACGGTATCCACGACCTTGTGGGGCTGTGCGAAGACGTTTCATCATAGTTGCTGAATCGACACAAATTGAACTTATGTATAAGTTTGCGTTGTCAGCTTTTTGCTCAGTTTTGGTTTCCCAGTTAGCGATAGCTGATTTAAGCAATTTTTCTAATCTTCCAGAAGCTTCTTTAGAAGAAAACTTCAGAACACTTAAGGCTTTATTTACCTCCATTCCACGAATCATGTCAGCCACAAGGCGCATTTTACGTGGTGAAGTTGGTACGCCATTTAGCTTAGCAAAGTAAAGAGTTTTTTGAGCCTCTTTTCTTTCGTCTGCTGATATTTTTTTTCTTGCACCCATTGTTACAGAATTTTTATTTTTTTCTAATTTTTATTTCAATGGATTATTTTTTCTTACCACCGTGACCGCGGAAGTTACGAGTAGGTGAAAATTCACCTAACTTGTGTCCAACCATATTTTCGGTTACATATACGGGAATAAACTTATTACCATTGTGAACTGCAATTGTGTGACCAACAAAATCAGGTGATAACATTGAAGCACGAGCCCATGTTTTGATAACGGTTTTTTTACCGGCCTCATTCATGGTTAAAACTTTTTTCTCTAGCTTCAAGTTGATGTATGGTCCTTTTTTTAATGAACGGCTCATATTATTTACTTAATTTTTTCGATTATTTTTTCTTTCTTTCAATAATATATTGGCTTGATTGCTTTTTAGGAGCACGTGTTTTGTATCCCTTAGCTAATAAACCTTTACGAGAACGTGGGTGTCCACCTGATGCGCGACCTTCACCACCACCCATTGGGTGATCGACTGGGTTCATGGCAACACCTCTAACTCTCGGACGACGTCCAAGCCAGCGTGAGCGACCTGCTTTACCTGATCTTTCTAACGCGTGGTCAGAATTACCAACACTACCAATTGTGGCTTTACAAGTAGAAAGAATCTTACGAACCTCACCTGAAGGCAATTTTACAATGGCATACTTTTCCTCACGGGAAGTGAGTTGAGCAAATGTTCCAGCTGAACGTACCATCGCGGCACCTTGTCCAGGACGTAATTCAATATTATGAATTATTGTACCTAATGGAATGTTTTGCAAAGGCAATGCGTTTCCAACTTCTGGTGAAGCTTCAGCTCCTGAAAGAACTTGTTGACCTACCTGCAATCCGTTTGGCGCAAGTATGTAAGTTTTTTCACCATCAGCATAAAATAGCAATGCGATACGTGCCGAACGATTCGGATCGTATTCGATTTCTTTTACTGTTGCAGGAACACCATCCTTGCTGCGTTTGAAATCAATTACTCTATATTTCTTCTTGTGACCGCCACCTAAGTAGCGCATGGTCATTTTACCATCGTGGTTACGACCTCCGGATTTTGATCCGCCTCTCACAAGAGATTTCTCTGGTGCATTCGTAGTAATTGTATCGAATGTACCAATAACTTTGTGTCTCTGCCCCGGTGTTGTGGGTCTTAGTTTACGTACAGCCATTTGTCTGTTTAAATATTACTATAAAAATCAATTTGTTCACCTTGTTTCACTGTAACAATCGCTTTTTTATAAGCGGAAGTACTTCCTTTAATGATACCAGCTTTTGTAGAACGGCTTTTTTGCTTAGGTGCTACAATTAAGGTATTTACATCTTCAATAGTTACATTGTACATTGCTTCAACCGCTTGCTTGATTTCAATCTTGTTCGCGTCTTTTTGCACTCTAAAAGCATAACGATTTAATTTGTCGCTAAGCTTTGTCATTTTTTCTGTAACGATCGGTTTTACGATAATTCCCATATTCTGTGCCTCCTTATGCTTTAAAAATTTGTTCTACTGCTGCAACTGAATCCTCAGTTAACACAAGAGTCTTAGCATTAAGAACTATATAAGTACTTAATTCTGAGACAGTTACAACTTTAGCCGTATTTAAATTACGAGCCGACAAATATACGTTTTTATTTGCAGACGATAAAATTATTAGTGGCTTTTTATCAGCCACTTGCAAACTTTTTGTCAATGCTACAAATTCTTTCGTTTTTGGAGTTTCGAAATTCAAGTTCTCAACAACAAATATTTGGTTGTTAATCGCTTTGTAAGACAAAGCAGATTTACGTGCAAGTTGTTTTACTTTTTTGTTCAATTTGAAATGATAATCACGTGGGTGAGGACCAAACATACGACCACCGCCGACACGAATACCAGATTTAATATCACCCGGACGAGCGCCACCGCTACCTTTTTGTTTTCCTAATTTACGTGTACTACCTGACAATTGGCTACGGCCTTTTGACGAGTGAGTTCCCTGACGTTGATTAGCCAAATATTGTTTCACATCTAAATAAATAGCATGGTCATTTGGCTCAATACCGAAGATGGCATCGCTTAACGATACTTTTCTTCCTGTGTCTTCTCCTTTGATGTTTAATATACTAAGTTCCATGGTTATTTATTGATGATTACGATTGAACCTTTCGCTCCTGGAACTGAACCTTTGATCAAAATCAAATTGTGTTCCGGAATTACTTTTAATACTTGTAGATTTTGCATGGTAACTTTGTCACCACCCATACGACCAGCCATACGCATTCCTTTGAATACGCGAGAAGGATACGATGAAGCTCCTAATGAACCCGGCGCTCTCAAACGGTTATGTTGACCGTGTGTAGCTTGTCCTACCCCACCGAAACCGTGGCGTTTTACAACACCTTGGAATCCTTTACCTTTTGAAGTTCCGACTACGTCAACAAACGTATCTTCTTCAAACATTTCAACGGTGATTGCATCACCTAATTTGAATTCACTTTCGAATCCTTTGAACTCAACCAAGTGTCTTTGAGGAGCTACTCCTGCTGCTTTGAAAATTCCGGCCTCAGCTTTGTTAGTATGTTTTTCAGTCTTAGCCTGAAAACCTACCTGAACAGCTTCGTAACCATCGGTTCCTACAGTTTTGATTTGAGTAACAACACAAGGACCTGCTTCAATAACAGTACATGGTACATTTTTACCATCGGCACTGAAAACGGATGTCATTCCGATTTTTTTTCCTAATAATCCTGGCATTTCAATTGTTGTTTAAGACCCTTAACCCCAATATGGGGGATCGATCATTGTTTATTAATTATTGTTTCCCTATCGCTAGGGTGTATTATACTTTAATTTCTACTTCTACCCCACTTGGCAATTCTAATTTCATAAGAGCATCAACAGTCTTGCTGGTTGAGCTATAAATGTCAATTAGACGTTTGTAAGAACAAAGTTTAAATTGCTCGCGCGACTTTTTGTTTACGAAAGTTGCACTGTTCACTGTAAAAATACGTGTGTGAGTTGGCAATGGAATAGGTCCGCTTACCACAGCTCCTGTAGCTTTCACTGTTTTTACGATTTTCTCAGCTGATTTGTCAACCAAGTTGTGATCGTAAGATTTCAGTTTGATTCTGATTTTTTGACTCATTGTCGTTTTTATATTTATTTGTTTTGATTTATTACCGAATAAGAGTCATTCACTATCCGGCTATTATAAGTCAACAGACAACAGTCGAAAATCGACCGTTGTCCGTTGTCAAATTTTATAGTAATTCTACTTTACCTTTAGCTTCAGCTACTACTACTTTCGCAATAGAGTTGGTTACTTCAGCGTAGTGATCGAATTCCATTGAAGAAGTTGCACGACCCGAAGAGATAGTACGTAAAGCAGTAACATATCCGAATGTTTCAGATAGTGGCACTTTAGCTTTTACAACACGCGCTCCTGAGCGGCTTGATTCCATACCTTCAACTTGTCCACGACGTTTGTTCAAGTCACCAATAACATCACCCATGTTTTCCTCAGGTGTTACCACTTCCATTTTCATGATTGGTTCCAAAAGAACAGGTTTAGCTTTAGCGCAAGCTGATTTATAAGCTAGAGAAGCACAAATTTCGAAAGATAATTGATCCGAGTCAACCGCGTGGAATGAACCATCAATAACAGTCACTTTCAAGTTATCCAATGGGAAACCGGCTAGAACACCATTTTTCATAGCATTTTGGAAACCTTTTTGAATAGAAGGGATAAATTCTTTAGGAATATTACCACCCTTAACCTGATCAACGAATTGTAATGGACCACCTTCGAAGTCTTTATCCATTGGTCCTACTTTCACAATCATATCCGCGAATTTACCACGTCCACCCGATTGTTTCTTGTAAGTTTCACGTAATTGAACTTCTTGAGTAATGGCTTCTTTGTAATTAACCTGAGGACGACCTTGGTTACATTCCACTTTGAACTCACGTTTCAAACGATCGATAATGATTTCAAGGTGAAGCTCACCCATACCACTAATAATAGTCTGACCTGATTGTTCTTGAGTATGAACTGTAAATGTTGGATCTTCTTCAGCTAATTTAGACAATCCTAAACCTAATTTATCTAAGTCCTTTTGAGTTTTAGGCTCAATAGAAATACCGATAACCGGTGCAGGGAAGTCCATAGATTCCAATGTTACCTGATTGTTCTCGTCGCACAAAGTATCACCTGTACGAATATCTTTAAATCCAACTCCAGCACCAATATCACCGGCAGAAATTAATTCTACAGCGTTTTGTTTGTTAGAGTGCATTTGGAAGATACGAGAGATACGTTCTTTCTTTCCAGTACGAGTATTGAAAATATAAGAACCTGCTTCAAGTTTTCCTGAGTAAACTCTGAAGAAACACAAACGACCAACATAAGGGTCGGTAGCAATCTTAAATGCCAATGCACACAATGGTTCAGAAGCATCAGGGTGACGTACTACTTGTTTTTCAGGGTTACGTGGATCAAATCCGATTGTTTCCGGAGTATCCATTGGGCTTGGAAGGTAAGCACAAACAGCGTCAAGCATAGTTTGCACACCTTTATTTTTGAAAGCCGAACCACAAATCATTGGATTAATTTCCATTGTAAGCGTAGCTTTACGGATAGCAGCCTGAATCTCATCAACAGTGATTGTTGAAGGATCATCAAAGAATTTTTCCATCAACACATCATCGTATTCAGCAATCGTTTCGAGCATTTTATCTCTCCACTCTTGAGCTTCTTCCAATAAGTCGGCAGGAATTTCTTCCACGTCATATTGAGCACCCATGGTTTCATCATGCCAAAGAATTGCTTTCATCTTCACTAAATCGATAACGCCTTTGAACTTTTCTTCAGCACCGATTGGAATTTGAATAGGACATGGTTTAGCACCCAAAACTGTTCTCACCTGGCGAACAACTTCAAAGAAGTCAGCACCAGAGCGGTCCATTTTGTTTACGAAACCGATACGAGGCACATTGTATTTGTCAGCCTGACGCCACACTGTTTCTGATTGAGGCTCAACACCACCAACAGCACAGAAAGTAGCAACAGCGCCATCCAAAATACGTAACGAACGCTCTACCTCAACGGTAAAGTCAACGTGTCCCGGGGTATCAATAAGGTTGATTTTATATTTTTCACCTAAATAATCCCACGATGTAGTTGTAGCAGCAGAAGTGATAGTAATACCACGTTCTTGCTCTTGTTCCATCCAGTCCATGGTAGCAGCACCATCATGAACTTCACCGATTTTGTGTGTCAAACCTGTGTAGAACAAGATACGCTCGGAAGTAGTTGTTTTTCCGGCGTCGATATGCGCCATGATACCGATGTTTCTATTATAAGTTAAATCTCCTTTAGCCATTTGATAACTATGATTTTCTTTTAAATGTTTATTTTCAATTAAAATCTAAAGTGAGCAAATGCGCGGTTGGCTTCAGCCATACGGTGCATATCTTCCTTACGTTTAAAAGCACCACCTTGGTTATTGAACGCGTCAACGATTTCGGCAGCCAATTTATCAGCCATCGAACGACCTCCGCGTTTGCGTGAGTACAATATAAGATTTTTCATTGAAATTGATTCCTTGCGGTCTGCACGGATTTCAGTAGGGACTTGGAATGTAGCACCACCAACACGACGAGACTTCACTTCCACTAATGGAGTAATATTTTCGAGGGCTTTTTTCCAAACTTCGAGAGGGGATTTTTCTTCGTTCGGAAGCTTGCTTTTAACAGTTTCGAGCGATGAATAGAAAATGTCAAATGCGGTAGATTTTTTACCATCATACATCAAGTGGTTTACAAATTTTGTAACCATCGATTCATTGAAAACCGGATCAGGTAATACGATCCTCTTTTTTGGTTTCGATTTTCTCATTTTTCTTGAAAATTTCCGTTTTTGTTTTTTAGTTGCTTTAGTCTTACTTCAACGATTCCTCTGAATCATTTACTCAACTTTCATCTGCTTCCTGAAAACTCAAACAAGTGTTAAACTTGATTTTGTTGTTTTTTAGAACTGCAATTGGGACAGCGAATTAAAACGCTTATCCGTCAATTCTTATTATTTCTTTTTACCTTTAGCTGGTGCACCTTTTGCGGCCACTGCTTGTCCTGGTTTTGGACGTTTTGTTCCGTATTTAGAACGACGTTGAGTACGACCAGCAACACCGGATGTATCTAGTGTTCCACGAACCACGTGATAACGAACCCCTGGAAGATCTTTTACACGACCACCACGTACCATTACGATAGAGTGCTCTTGCAAATTGTGTCCTTCACCAGGAATGTAAGCATTCACTTCTTTTTGGTTAGTTAAACGTACACGGGCAACTTTACGCATAGCCGAGTTCGGTTTTTTAGGGGTAGTAGTGTAAACACGAACACAAACTCCTCGACGTTGTGGACAAGAATCCAACGCTGGCGATTTGCTTTTGTCAATGAGTTCTGCTCTTCCTTTTCTAACTAATTGTTGAATTGTAGGCATTTTACTTTGTTTTTGATAACTTAAATAGTTTATTTATATCCTGTTGGTTTTTCTCCAAAATGGGTTGCAAAGATAGACATAATATTTTGATGAACAATACCATCATTGAAAATATTTTTCTTTCTGCTGAAAATCAAGAGTTCATATTGAATTTAACGCCATTTTTTTCACGAAAAATGCGCCAATTATCCACATTTTTAAAATATGGACAATAGACGCACTTTTACACTGATTCATTGATGGTTATTCTTATGAATATGCTTAAATGCTTAAACTCCGCTGAATGAGCTAAAACCTCCATCAATCGGCAACACTATACCGGTAATAAAACTGGCCGCCGAAGAACATAAAAATTGAACAGCTCCGTTCAATTCATTTATGTCACCAAAACGTCTCATGGGTGTATTAGCAATCACCTTAAGACTGCGATCGGTCAATGAACCATCAGGATTAACAAGTACTGCACGATTTTGTTCCCCAATAAAAAAGCCCGGAGCAATAGCATTTACACGTATACCATCGCCGTATTTCATTGCCATTTCCATCGCCAACCATTGTGTAAAATTGCCAACAGCTGCTTTTGCTGCCGAATATCCGGGCACACGGGTCATCGATTGCATAGCTGCCATCGAAGAGATATTTATAATACTTCCCGTTTTCTGTTCGGCCATCACTTTGCCGAAAACATAACTCGGGTACACTGTTCCATTCATATTAAGATTGGTCACAGCATCCCATTTCGATATTTCCATTTCAAAAAAACTTTGATCGGGCATCAGAGTGGCTCCCGGGATATTTCCACCGGCAATATTCAGCAAAACATCTATCCGTCCCCATTTGGCAACCACTTCCGCCGCTATTTTTTCCAAACTTGGAATGTCGAGAACATTGCCAACAAAACCAATTACATCGCCACCCAGCTCGGACAATTCTTTTACTTTGGCATCCAATTTTTCCTGTTTGGTACCAATGGCCACTACTTTGGCTCCTGATTTCACGAAACTTTGTGCCACACTACCACCCAACACACCACATGCTCCGGTGATAACGGCAACTTTTCCTTCAATACTAAATAATTCGTTCATATTTGCACTTACTATTTTATCATTTATTATTTTCTAAGCTTTACATTCCTACAATTTTTCAGTTTCCACTGCAGCCATTATGCCTGACACCTGAGCCAGTGCAAACATGCGTCCAAGAAACGAATAGCCGGGATTGTGTTTAGTGTTTCCATCTGTCAGCATTAGTTTTCCATGATCCACACGCATCGGCAAACCGGGATGCTCACGTTCGAAAATACGAACCAGTTCTACCAAATGACCACGACCTTCGAGGTGCGATGCTTCCATAAAATTTCCATTTTCAGCCACTTCAGTACTTCGCAAATGCACAAAATGCGTGCGTTTTGCAAATTTCTGCGCCATAGCAGGAACATCATTATGCAAACCCGAACTGAGTGATCCAGCACAGAAAGTGAAGCCATTGTTGGGGCTCTTGTCTGCATTCAGTATCCATTCGATATCTTCGGCATTACCTACAATGCGAGGCAGTCCCAACACCGGATAGGGAGGATCGTCCGGGTGAACGCATAGATTTATACCATATTGTTCGGCTGTAGGAATTACACATTCCAAAAAATACTTCAGGTTCGAACGCAATTGATTTTTATCAATGCCTTTGTAAAGTTCCAGCAATTGATTGAACAGCTCCACGGGTTTTTGAACATTTCCTTTAAAACTATCATTTACAAAACCCTGTGTTTTTACAATAATGGTATTGATTAGTTCTGCTTTTTCTTCCTCCGAAATTGTTTTATTCAATGCATTTACTTTCGTCATCTCATCCGCTGAGTAATCAGCAGCAGCTCCTTCCCTATTCAGGATATAGCAATCAAAGTAAGCAAAACGAATTTTATCAAAATAAAGCGTAGAAGTTCCATCAGCCAGTTTATAATTCAGGTCGGTACGAATCCAGTCGATCACCGGCATAAAATTATACACAACCGTTTTGATACCAGCTTTTCCCAAATTAGCCAAACTGATTTTATAATTTTTGAGCAATTGCTCTCTGTTGGCTCCACCATATTTTATACTCTCCGAAACCGGCAAACTCTCCACCACCGACCAACGAAGGCCGTAACTTTCGATATAAGCTTTCAATTCAGTGATCGCTTCAAATGTCCACACTTCGCCACTTGGCACATCATGCAATGCAGTCACAATTCCTTCAACTCCGATTTGTCGGAGCATGTCCAGCGTAATAGTATCTTTACGCCCAAACCAACGCCACGTTTTTTCCATTTTTTTAAAGACAAAAGAACCAAGAGTCAAGAGCCAAGACAACAGTCAAATAATTATCTCATTAGCATATTGACAAATTGGCATATTAATTATGATGTTTCAAATCTAGTTTTATCGCTTTCAAACTATCCAAATCATGTACGGGTCGCTCAATGTCATACGGAATTGGGCGCTTTGAAAAAGTCTGGAAATAGAGCAAACAGGCATCTTTCCACCAAACAGCATCGCGAGCCTGAATCCGTAATTTCGATTGAACTTCTGCAAACCGTTGTGCATCGACAAAAGATTCTGCCTTATCCCAAATTTTCTGATATTCGCGTACCGATTGAACACCCTTGTCGTAAGTGTAACACAACTCATCCCAAAGCGTTTTTCCACTTTTCATGCGGTAATTCCAAGGAACGTGCTGAAACCAAAGCAAATACTTTTCCGGACATTGACCTACATCGTTGAATTGCTCCTTTAACGGTGGAGCATACTGACCAACAGCATTGCTTCCATTGGTAGTCCTATCAAAACCAAGCCCAACGGAATCAGCCTTGTGATAATATTTTGGCAACCAGTCGGGACGCGCACCCGGAACCTCACACCATGGCTCAGGTCCGTAGTGATGTGTCCAAGCAAAAATATGATGTAAACCAAGCGGCATCATATAATCAACGGCAGTCTGGTGCGAAGTTAGCA
This sequence comes from uncultured Paludibacter sp., assembly GCA_963664445.2. Lineage (GTDB taxonomy): Bacteria > Bacteroidota > Bacteroidia > Bacteroidales > Paludibacteraceae > Paludibacter. The sequence goes on along the minus strand of CAXXUM010000005.1, from coordinate 192,384 downwards.
TCATTTTTTTTATTGACAACAGAGAACTGTCCCGAAGTTCGCTCTCCTTGAGGAGAGGGATTAGGGGTGAGATGAACGTCATTTTAATCCACTCATCAGCTATTTGCTCGCTGCTAAGTTGATTATTCCACGCCAACCGTCCGAATGCATACCAGTTTGCTTGCGCAAAATGATGCCCGCACCAGTTAGCATCATCCCCAATATTAGCGACACCTGCAAAAGCAGTTATTTTCTGAGGATAAACCTCTCCTGTGGTTAGTTTAGAAATGGTAGTTCCTTCGCCTGCTGCATACGTATCAGTATCTAGAAATTCTTCCCACATTGAGGCTAGGAAAACCAAGTGATTGCTTTGTCCAAGATATTCCTGAGTAATTTGGAGTTCTGGCATCAAAGCAGTTTTTTTCATGGCACCAAACAACGGACTAAAAGGTTCGCGTGGCTGAAAATCAACCGGACCGTTCTTTACCTGAATAATCACATTATCCCGAAACTGCCCATCGAACTTATGAAATTCATTGTAAGCCAACTTCACCCTATCATCACCCGGCTCGTATACAAATGCACGCCACATCACAATTCCACCAAACGGTTTCAGCGCATCAGCAAGCATATTGGCACCATCCACATGCGTACGTCCATAATCCATCGGACCTGGCAAACCTTCAGAATTAGCTTTTACCAAAAAACCACCGAAATCGGGTATCAGTTTATAAATCTCTGTTGCTTTATTTTTCCACCATTTCCTAACATCGGGATTTAACGGATCAGAAGTGGACAAACCACCCAGTTCTTTTGGAGATGAAAAATTAATGGACAGATAGACCCGGATATTATACGGTCGTAGCACGGCGGCAATGGCTTTCACCTTCAACAGGTTCTCCGTCGAAAGCATCTTCGGCGATGCATTTACGTTGTTCAATACCGTGGCATTAATTCCAATGGACGCATTGGCGCGGGCATATTCTGCGTAGCGTGGCGAAATCGTTGCAGGAAGCTCATCCCATTTCCAAATGGAGTGACCTGCATAACCACGCTCAACACTTCCATCCAGATTATCCCAATGATTTAGGATACGCACTTTGTAAGAGGGCTGTTCCTTCACGTTGATATTTGAAGAATAAGTATTCGTTTGTAAAAGTCGCAGTAAATGAAAAGCGCCGTACAAAACACCCTGCTCACCGGCCGAAGCAATAACGGTACAAGAATCAGCATTCAACTTTACTCTACGAATAACAAATCCGTCCGACCCGAGCTGAGCAAGTTCTTTACCGATATTAAGACTGCGAATGTATTTATTGTGAAGAGTTCCAAGCAGCAATGAATTTGATTGCGGAACACCGGAAGTGCGCATTTCTTTTCCGGTCATCTCCGAATACGCCATCTTTAATTCATTTGCTCCCGAACGAAGAATGTCCCCATCTTCCAGACAAACAATCGACGAAAACTGAGCAAGTGAAACTTCCGTTGATGACGCAGACTGATATCTCAGCCATAGCTTACTTCCATTTTCGGCAGAAAGAGAAGCCGAAATCAGGATAAAAAAGAAGAAGATTGAATATATTATTTTCATTATTGGGTAAATTGGAGAAATTTATATTAAGCAAAAAACGCTCATGGCATCTAAATTAATAACGCCTCGAAATACAAAAGCAAACTAATATTTGCACTTCGAATAGACTGTTTTATTCAGGTAGATTAAAGGTATTGCCGGTAATCTGAATAATTTTGCTAGTTACTTTCTTATTTTCGATAGACGCATTATCGGGTTGTTTTCCACCAACTGATACCACCACTCTTCCTGCACGCACCTGAGCTACGCTATTATCATCGAAAGCAGCCATCTTATCAGGAGTAATACTAAAACGAACCGGTTTGGTTTCGCCGGCTTTTAAATGAATGCGATTGAAGCCTTGCAACGAACGAATAGGAACAGGAAATTTTGAATCGGGCAATGAAACATAAAGTTGAACAATTTCGTCGCCATCCACATTGCTTGTATTTTTTACATTAACGATCAGCTGGAGGGTTTCTCCTGCTTTAATTTCGGAAGGCGCCTGTATCGTTTCATACTCGAAAGTTGAATAACTCAGTCCGTACCCAAATTCATACAACGGATCACCTTTGAAATAGCGATAGGTTTTTCCCGTCATATTATAATCATCAAAAGCAGGAATCTGATCGATTGATTTATAGAATGTCAGAGGCAAACGACCCGAAGGATTATAATCGCCAAAAAGCACATCGGCAATGGCAGTGCCACCGGCCTGTCCCGGATACCATGCTTCGAGAATAGCCGGAACATGCTCAGCTTCCCAGTTGAAAGCCAATGCACTACCATTGAGTAATACCAACACGGTAGGCTTACCCAGTTTGCAAATCTCTTTAATCAATTCGCTTTGCGTAGCAGGAAGTTGAATATCCAGACGGTCACCACCCGAGAAACCATCAACCTTCACTTTCATCTCCTCGCCTTCCAACAGCGGACTCAAACCCATACATAAAATGACTGCATCCGAAGATTTTGCCGACTCTACAGCCTCTTGCTTCAGGTTTGGCTTTGGCATACTCCACAACAAACGCATAATCGCATAATCGGTATTGTGTTGAAGATATTCAAGTCTTATTTTATATTTTTTGCCAGCTACAAGATTGAACAATTCGTACATTTTGCGTGGGTGATGGACATCGTTCCATTTGGTCACCAGCTTACCGTCGATATATAAATTAAACCCGGAAAGACCTTCGGCACCAAGAGCATATTCTCCACTGGCGGTAGGTACTAATACGCCACTCCAGTTGGCGGAGAATTCATCGTATTTTAGATCAGAATAAGGAGCTGTCGTTCGCCATATAAAATCTACATTCGCATCCACACGGCTATGTTTTGGCTTTCCCTTCCAATTTGAATTGTCGTAATAATTGGCATTCAATCCATGTTGCGTCATGCTTTCATTGGTATATAACACATCCGATGAAATAGCTTGAAAATATGGCAATTTTGCAGCGAGCTCGCACCCTTGTGCAAAAACAACCTCCGAGTTGGGTAGTTTTTCGCGAATTCCAGCGAGCGGTGTTTTCGGACGGGAAGGATAACCGTTGTAATTGGCAAGTAAAACTTCCATGTCGTCGGCATTAGGCCCTATAACAGCTACTTTTTTCAGATTTTTGCTTAGGGGCAATAAATTATTGGCATTTTTAAGCAATACCAATGATTTCCGTGCGGCATCCAGCGCCAACTCCTGATGTTCTTTGCTATCTACCACCGAATAAGGGATCTGAGCAAATTTTACATTTTCATCCGGATCAAACATTCCTAATTTCATGCGTGCCATAATCACGCGTCGTACCGACACGTTCAATTCAGCTTCGGTAATCAGCCCTTTCTTAACGGCATTTACCAAAGCCGGATAACTATCGCCACAGTTTAAATCCGTGCCTGCTTTTACAGCCATTGCAGCAGCCGCTTCGCGGGAATTTACCACGTGGTGAGCTTTTTTGTCATAAAAATCAGTCACAGCCCAACAATCGGAAACAATATAGCCTTTGAATCCCCATTTATCGCGCAGCATACTTTCTAAGAATTTATTTCCGCAACAAGGTGCACCTTTAAGCCTTTGATAAGCGCACATAACGGAATAGACCTGCGCATCTTTTACTATTTTTTTAAAATGCGGAGTATAGGTTTCAGCCATATCACGATTGGTTGGCCAAACGTCGGCCGAGTGTCGTGTCGATTCAGGTCCACTATGTACAGCAAAGTGTTTGGCTGTAGCAACCAATTTTAAATACTTCGGATCATCTCCCTGTAATCCTTTTACAAAAGGCACTGCCAATTCACCTGTCAGATAAGGATCTTCGCCATAAGTTTCCATTCCCCGACCCCAACGCGGATCGCGAAAAATATTTATATTAGGTGTCCAATACGTTAGCCCCTGGTAGATTCCACGTTTATCGCGCGATACATAGTCATGATATTTGGCACGCGCTTCGTCCGATATAGCACTAGCAATAGTTCCCATTTCGCCTCCGTCCCACATAGCAGCCATACCAATAGCCTGAGGAAAAACGGTAGCCAAGCCCGATCGCGCCACGCCATGCAAACACTCATTCCACCAGTTGTATGCAGGAATTCCCACCCGCGGAATAGCCGGCGAATCGTATCGCATCAAATCCACTTTTTCCTTCAGAGTGAGGCGCGAAAGTAAATCCTCCGTACGTTGTTCAAAACTCAACTCCGTTTTTTGATAAGGTAATTGCGCCTGTTGCTTCTGTGAAAAAGACAACATTGAAACGATGAACAAAAAGCTGCTCAACACTATAAATTTTCTCATGGGTAATATATTTGATTTTTTAATCCTCTAAAGTTTCTCTTTAACAGAAAGATATTTATTCTTTTCGGCAACGTTCGACCGACAAGTACAACACCAGCCTTTTAGTCAACAATCTCACTATAAATTATTTTCAATTGAATTTAAATACTTTCAACCATAAAAAAAGATTGGTTTTATAGGTCGAATATCTAACTCCTGTGATTATTTTTAAAGGCGCCTAAAATTACAAAAAATATTGAATATTAAGAGATGATTAATTTCAATAATTCCTCAGTAGGATTCATACTAAAACTTATCAATAGTTTAAGTCTTTATTCATACTCACCTAATCTGATGAGTATGGCTGATTGGGACTCTTAATCAATTCGATTCCCAACCAGCCATATAATTATTACTTTCTATCTATATTTAATATCCAGGATTTTGATATGCTGCTTTTTCATCAGCAGTCATATCCAATCTGTCAATTTGACCCTGAGGGATTGGACGAAGATAATGAATCGCTTTGTTGATAGTACGAGTAAATGTTTTGGGTGTATGAGTGCCCGCATCAGCTATTGAATAAGTACCGGCAATCTCTTCCCATTTTTGAGTACGTACTAAGTCGAACCAACGATAGCCTTCGCCAAAAAGCTCGCGTGAACGTTCAGCTAAGATATAATCAACATCTATAACTGCCGGAGTAGCCGCAATCATTTCTGCACTATGGTCTTCTACTTTTGCTTTATTTTCAGCATTGCTAAAGCTCCATTTACCGGCTCTTGCACGAAGCACATTCACTAATCCTCTAGCAGTTCCATCATTTGCATATGTTCCTGTTATAGCCTTAGTTGTTGCTCCTTTTACAGCTGCTTCGGCAGCTACCAAGAAGAGTTCAGAGAATTTGGCAATATCAAATGGACGACAGGTACTACCATTAGGAGTTCCTAATCCCGTGCCGTTATCTGTACGATAGGTTCCAATTTTCCAAAGACCAGGAAAATATTGTCGATTTATACCCTGTGGAGAAATAACATAATCAGCTCTTCCTGGAATTTCGCCAGCACCAATGTTGCTTTTACCAGTTGTATAATTAATAGAACCAGCCAATGTTTCATCCGGTAAGAAAGAAAGTATGGCATCTCCAACACCTACCGGTAATTTGTTGGCATTATACATAGTAGTAATTGATGCAGTACTTGCTTGTTTATTCCAGTTGCTGCGATAAACAGATGTAAAAGTACCGTCAAAACGCGAATCGTTGGTTTTGTCAGCAAAAGTTTTTGTAAAGACACCAATAGGAGGAGCCATACGTGTCCAGGGACGACCTCCCCATTGCGCTGCTTCACGCAGTACAGAACTGGTAACATCCGTTCCATCGGGTTTCTTTGCACTTTTTATATTTTCCATCTGTGAGGTAACCATCCAAGATGCAAAGTTATCTGGAGCTTCACCATTTCCGTACGAGAAACTGATTCCACCATTATATTGTTCGCTTGCATTTGTGTGATCGGCAAACAACAAAATTTCATTGTTTCGATCATTCTGTGCTAAGTGAACTTTGTAATAAGTTGATTGTAGGCCAAAAGATCCCGGGCTAGTAATAGCCTCTGTAGAAACATTGTAAGCTTGCTGAAAATACCAAGCTGCATCATGTCCATCTGGATCGGTGCGAGCTGCAGCAGGATAGGTTGGAACATTGTTAGGATTTTGCAACCACCATGCATAAGTCAGATAAGCCTTAGCCAAATAAAGACGAGCAACCGTTTTTGTAGCAGCTCCTACAATACGAGGTGCATCAGGCAAGTCGGTGATAGCTTGTTTTAGGTCTGGAAATATACCAATAGTATAAACTTCAGGCACTGTATTACGCACTGATGTTCTTATTGTAGACTTATTAAATTTAAGAACACCTCCACCCAAATCTAGTGGAACTCCACCGAAAGTTTGAACTAACTGAAAATAATCGAATGCACGGAAAAATCTTGCTTCGGCAATTAAGGAAGGAACCAAACCTACAGCTTCTGCATTTTCGACTACACCACTTGCGGTGTTGATGTTTGGGAATGCATTATTCCAAACCACATCGGCTCGCGAAGTGGATGGTGTCATGGTTCCACCACTAGTCATATCAGCATCTTTAAAATTACCATCGGCGCTATTTGCCCAAGTGTATTCATCAGTACCAGTAAGGGTGATATTATAGTAATATCCTTGTCCATAAATGTAACGCAAGTGAGCATACATAGAGGTCAACCCACTCTGAACACCTTCCTTCGTTGTAAAAAACCCTGGTTCATAAGTAGCGCGTGGCTGTTCTTCCAAGATACTGCTACATGCGGACAGAAACAACATAAACGCTGCTCCCATCATAACTTTAATATTTATCTTTTTCATCATTATATTAATTTATTGGTTGTCAAAATGTTAAACTAACACCTAGCAAGCAGTTACGGGTAGATGGTGAGTTGGCTCCAACAGTCAAGACACGTCTATTAACCAAACCACCTGTTGCCGAATTTTCATCACCATATGAGTTGGTTTCTGGATCCATTCCTGTTTCCTTGGTGTAAGGTGCAAACAACACAAATGGGTTTTGAACAGTAGCATAAACCCGCAAATTCTGAACGCCAAGGTTTTTCACCATCTTTTTATTAAAATTATATCCCAGGGTAATAGTACGTACTTTCAAATACGATGCATCAAAAAGAGCCAATGTATTACCGTATTTCGGATTGTCTCCGCTCATAATTCCTCCTGGTTTTGGGTATGTAGCACCTGTATTTTCCGGTGTCCAATAATCAACATCAACTTGTCCTCTACGACCAGATAACATGTTGAGATAACCACTAGCTGAATAAATTGAACTAACAAGTGTACCTCCGCTCTTAAAAGCACCAATCACAGTAAGATCGAATCCTTTGTATCCTACAGTAGTATTGAAACCACCTTGAAAATCGGGATCAACTTCAATAATTTGGCGGTCTTTACCGCCTCCATCCATTGCTCTTTTAGGGTCTCCTACTTGACTGCCTTTAGGTATAACATCACCTTCTTTGTAATAGTCGCCGAGATACTCTACCTTTATCATACCCACATTACCGCCCGGCTCCAGAATATTCAAATAAGGGTCGCCTTCTTGCCATAACCCAATCTTTTTGGCTGCATAAATTACATTACTGGAGTAACCTACAAACCAGGCGTTACCTTCGTCTCTAAGATTCCCTGAAGCAAGGGCTACAATTTTATTTTTGTTCGTGTAGAAGTTGACGCCAGCAGTCCAAGTCCAACCATTAAGGTTGTCCAATATAGTTCCGTTGAGCGAAAATTCAAAACCCTTGTTTTGAGTTGCTCCTACATTTGCCATGTAACTTCCAACACCCGATGTTTGAGGAAGAGCTACACTCAACAAAAGATCTTCGGTGTTGGTTACATAGTATTCCAATGTACCGGACAGACGGTTCTTTAGTAAGCTGAAATCAAGACCATAGTTCCATGTTTTAGAAAACTCCCATCCCAATGTTGGGTTTGGCAGCGTACTAACATAAGTACCTGTTGTAAAATTAGCACTCGCATCTCCGAAGTTATAAGGTCGGGTACTCAATCCACCCAGCGTAGCATAAGGAGCAACAGCCTGATTGGAGGTTTCTCCATAACCTACTCTCAACTTTAGATTGTCAAGCCAATTTACATTCTCCATAAATTTCTCTTTCTTTACATTCCAACCAGCAGATACAGCTGGATAAGTATGCCATTTATGTCCCGGCGCCAATCTTGAAGAACCATCAGAACGAACAGTCGCCGAAATCATATAACGACTATCGTACGAATACATTACACGCCCCATATATGACTGCAAGCCGCTCTTTTCATATGCTTGATCTCCAGGAAGAATAGATCTTTCGCCATCAGTCATACCCAAATTATACCATTGAAAATTCTCGGCAACACCTTTTGCAGTCATCCGCGAACGATTATACATAGTTTCTTCGGCCGAATACATCGCTACAGCATTTATTTGATGTTTTTCGGCAAAGGTACGGTCATAGTTAACCAAATTCTCAATTGCCCAATTGGTAGTCAGAGAATTACTAACGGAAGCCGATGAAGGGTTAGTTTCTGAAGCACTATTTATTCCTTGTCCAGTATAGCTACCTCCAGTTGATGTACGAAAGTTCAAACCCAGATTAACACGATATTTCAAACCTTCAACTCCTGGAATTTTCACCTCGCCATAAGCCGTATTATAAGACCCGAAGCCCTTAGTTTGACTAAGCATACGGTCTTTATTTGCTTCCACAATATCTCTGGTATATACCCAATTACCTTTATCTGCCGGCATATCTACGGTTCTTTTCCAAGAGCCATCAGTATTATAAGGATTAAGAAGTGGATCACTCGATAATACCTGATATAAACCTCCCGAACTAGCTGATTCGGTTATATTATAGTTGCTATTTGTTGTGAAACCGACACGGAAAAGCTTACCAATTTCCTGATCAAGGCTACCGCGCAACGAAAGGCGACGATACCCTTCCAAAGGCACTATGCCTTCATTTTTATAATAGCCCAGTCCAAAAGTATAAGCACCGTGTTCTGTTCCACCTGAAACACCAACGTCATGATTTTGTACAGTACCTGTTTTATAAAACAAGTCTTGCCAATCGGTGTTTGTTCCTGCAACTTCATCGGCTGTATTAGTTTTGTAAGCAGTCATATTAGCATAAGCTCGCATGGCTGCAAACTCATCTCCACTCATCATATCTATTTTAGAAAAAACCTTGCTTACACCATAGTAGCCATTATAGGTTACCTTGGCTTGCTGGCCGTTTTGACCTCTATTAGTTGTTACCAAAAGCACACCGTTAGCACCACGCGACCCGTAGATAGCAGTTGCAGATGCATCCTTCAAAATATCTACGCTCTTGATTTCACTTGGGTTGATATCACTAATATTTCCGGCAAAAGGTATACCATCAAGTACAACCAATGGGTCGTTGCTAGCAGTAAGGGAACGCGTGCCGCGAATACGGATTTGCATTTCGGCACCCGGTTTAGAGGAAGTTTGCGACATTTCCACCCCAGCTATACGTCCTTGTAAAGCTTGTGATAAATTTGAAGATGGCACTTCACGCATAATATCTCCTTTCATTGATACCACGGAACCAGTTACAGCTTCTTTTCGTTGGGTTCCATAACCAACAACTACAACCTCGTCCAATACCTTGTTGTCATCCTGAAGTACAACATTTAAATTGGTTTTTCCTGCAACTTCTAATAGAGCAGTTTGGTATCCTAAATAGGAAATCTTTAATTTGGCTGTTGGAGATACTTTCAAAGCGAAGGACCCGTTTACATCAGTTATAGTTCCTACAGAAGCTCCAATTTCTATAACATTAACGCCAATTAAGGGCTCACCCTTTGCGTCTTTTACAATTCCTTTTACGGAAACCGACTGTGCTAATGCGGTCAGCGGAACTAGAAAGAATAATAGGCAAATTAGCCTAATAGTTTTCGTGATTTTCATGATTAGTTTTCATTTTAATAAATTGTTTATAATACTTTTTGTTTAAAAATTAAATAATACTCTTTACGTTTTCATACAAAATAAAAATTTGGTTATTAAATATTGATTTTTCCCTTTACAAACATACTATTTATAAAAATAGCAGTACGACTCGCACATATCATTTTGTTGCACGCTCGTTACATCATCCCTGATTTTGTAACAAAAATTTTTATTTTTGTTACATTTCATCTATATTTAGAAATCAACGATTCAATTTTCAAGAAATAGTACATTCAGAGCATATGCCAAAAACCACACATAAGTCGTTTATTTTGAAGATATTTTAAAACAACCTGCTCTAAAATAAGAATATTGATTTCTATCAATCTATTCTATTTATGAAACTACATCAGCGATTAACCATAAATGGAACCATTGAACGATGTTAGACTTCTAACGGCTAGGAACAGAAATTAAAAATAGTTCCAACTTTATAAAATGGGATATAATATATGCCTTTCGTTTAAAATACAAATGAGCCAATAATTCAATTATTATTCATTATCACTTGGGTTAAATCTCTAAATTTCTTTCTTTAAGCTAACCTAAGAAAAAGGTATTAAACCCCTTGTGCATTTATTAAAGCCTTGTAGAATAATAAAGCTATAAACAATAATCCCTTGTCTGATTTTAAACAGACATTGGATTGTTAATAATTATTCCTAAAAATATCTAAGCGACACTTTCAGCCGGTGATCATGACCTAGAATGAGAATAGATCCGCTATTGACTCCTATTTTTTCAGCCCATCAATAGTCTTTATCGTGCCATCCTCGTTATATTCCAGTTCTACCACTTTCAGGCTGCGCAACCAGGTGCGACCACCAGATGGAACACTATCGTGATGGAAGAGATACCATTTCCCTGAGATTTCGGCAATACAATGGTGGGTAGTCCAACCTACAACTGGCGTCAGAATAACTCCCTGATAGGTGAACGGACCGTAAGGATTATCGCCGATTGCATAACACAACAAATGCGTGTTGCCTGTAGAATAAGAGAAATAATACTTTCCATTGTATTTGTGCATCCACGATGCTTCGAAGAAACGACGATCATGATCGCCGGCTTTCAACGGTTCACCGTTCTCGTCCAGAATAAGTAAATCTTTTGGTTCTTCAGCAAACTCAAGCATGTTGTCACTTATTTTTACTACTTTGGAGCATAATGCAGTCTCGTTATCAGCAGGTTCATGACCACATTCAATGGCTTTATTGTCGCGGTAACGTTGAAGTTGTCCACCCCATAAACCGCCAAAATACATGTAGTGACTTCCATCTTCTTCCTCAAAAACGCAGGGATCGATAGAATAGCTTCCTTTTATCGGACTGTCTTGTGCAATAAAAGGTCCTTCGGGGCGGTCGCTCACCGCCACTCCAATGTGGAATACATCGTTTCTATCCTTAAGTGAGAAGTAGATATAATACTTCCCGTCTTTGTGCGCCGCATCACTATCCCAAAGCTGACGACCTGACCACGGAATGCTCTTGACATCGAGCACAACACCATGGTCGATCACTTCACCGTCAATGCTTTCCATTGAGAATACATGGTAATCGCGCATATCAAAATGGTCGCCATTATCGTTTTCGGGAATGCCTGATTCTACATCGTGCGAAGGGTAAATAAATATTTTACCGTTAAAAACATGTACTGCCGGATCGGCAGTGTAAAGATGAGGTACTAAATATCTTGGTGTTTTCATTTTTTTAATTTGTATTTGTTTGCCATTATTATCATATCATCAACAACTGATTTGCGATTATTTTTTCGGTCAAAAAGAACCGGGTAATCCTTTCTGCCGCGAATAGGAAATCCATTTAACCAAGCCCCATTATCGTCAACTCCAAAACTGTAACCCTATCAACGACATCATTGTACTTAAGAAACAGCCCGAACATATCCAGAATGAGTTTATTCCATTTTTGTTGAACTGAATCAGGTACACCTTCACGATAAGGATCCATTTCCTTTGAATAAGCAAAACTAGCAGAAACATTTACCCATCGTAAGAACTTGGAAGAATGGAAATGTCCCATTCTGTAATAAGAATATGTCCGCTGGCTGCTTTTAGATTTTTAAACCTGTTTTAAAAGTAATAATTGAATTGCCCTTGATTATTTCTTATCACCTCTACGTGCCTTCAGTTCAGCTTCAATCTTTATTTCCATTTTTTTATCGATGGTGTAGAAAAACAATAAACTTACACCAATAAGAAATGTGATGGACGGAAATATGCTCACTAGTAATTTCGCTCCATCAGCAACCGACGCAGGTTGAATCGTTTCATGTCCTACAACTGCACCTTCTTTAGAAATATATCCATATAACCCCAAAATCCAGGCAACTAAAGCTCCTCCAATTGAAAGGCCGGCTTTTAAACCAACCATCATTGCCGAGAAAATAATTGCTGTTGCTCTACGGTTGGTTTTCCATTCGGAATAATCGGCAACATCCGCAATCATAGCCCAAAGAATAGGAATGGTGATACCGTACGAGAATCCATGTAAGATTTGTGACCCAAACATTAAGATTACATTGTCCGGTTTAAAAAAGAAAAAGTCGAAAATAAAGAATGTAGCAACCAACAAACCGTACTTATAAACATCTCGTTTACCATATTTATCTGCAAGGCCTTTCGACAATGAAATACCTACAATCATAAATATAATACCACCAGCATTAAATAGACCAAAACCAGCAGCTACAGGATCAGAGCCAAAGAAGTTAACCCCTATACTAGATAATCCGGTAAGAACAGGGCTAATAAAACTTGCCAAAGCAGCCTTATCTACATAATTATTAAAATAATACACATACGAGCTACCTTTCATTGAAAGCGTAATGAATACCAGAATAGTCAATCCAAGCATTATCAACCAAGGTTTGTTCTTAGAAAGATCAGAAAGATCATCTTTTATGGATGATTTTTGCTCAATGGTAGGAACGATACGTTCTTTGGTAGTGAAAAATGTGATCAATAGCATGACAGTACCAACAATTGCCATCCATGTCATCACCGACTCAATCCCAACTGCCTTATCGCCATGACCTGCATATTCAATAATGGGTAACATAAACACCTGCACAAAAAATTGAGCAAACATTACTGCCACAAAACGGTAGGACGAAATACTGTTTCTTTCGCTCATGTCACCGGTGATTACACCACTCAGTGCGGAGTACGGTAGGTTGCTTGAAGCATACAGCATCAACAACAAAGAGTAAGTTACTGCAGCGTAGATAAGTTTTCCTTTATATGCAAAATGCGGAGTTGAGAAAGCAAGAAGTGCTACAATTCCCAAAGGAACAGCTGTGTACAGAATCCATGGCCGAAATTTCCCCCATTTTGTTTTTGTTCTGTCAGCTAGTACTCCAATTATCGGATTAAACCCGAATGCGGCAATCAACCCTACAACAAGCATTATTATTGAGGCATCGGTACTTTTAAGACCATAAATATCGGTATAGAAATAGGCTAGATAAGTAATTAGGGTTTGAAAAACTAAGTTGGCAGCCAAATCCCCCAAACTGTAGCCAACCTTTTCTAATACTGAGATTTTTTGCGAAGGTAATTTCATATTCAATTATTTATATTTGTTTTAATTAATCTCTAAATCATGACGAATAATTCAATGCAACTCTATAGTACTTCCAAACTCATACTAATCGTAAATCTGAGATTCACCAACAACATTTCTGTTATAATTACGAATTTGGAATATCCCGAGATGCACAGATTATCGTGCTTTCTTAAATCGGGAAGTGACCGAAGTTATTTGATAATTATACTATCAACTAGAAGCTACTTATCTGCGTTTGCTACATCATCCATGGAAACATATGTGCCTGTGTTGCCCGCTATTTTCGTATACAAACATATATATTAAAAAAAACATCTCGAAAATACAGGTTTCATATAGTTGAGCTCAGGTAACATTTAGGGGCCATTAGTAACAAAAACTTTTCTGTCGGTTACATCGAGAAGCATTTCTCTGCATTCCTCTTCCAAAACCACAATCTTTTGGTTTGATGAGAATGCATTTATGCTACTGACATATAGAAATTGAAAAGAGTTTTGGAGTTGCAGATACAGCTACGATTACTCTTGGATTAAAATAGTGAGAGGTAATACGTATAGCAAAAAAAGAAAGGGAAATGATATATTCATTTCCCTTTCTTTATAGTTAACTGTATTCCTACTCTTTCGGCGAATGTTTTTGAGCATATTCCTTGGGCGACATTCCATAAAACTCATGAAATGAATTGGAAAAATGCGACAGATTCGAAAAGCCAAGTGCATAAGCCAGTTCCGAGATTCCTATCTTCTTAGTAGAAAGCAACTCAGCAGCTTGCTTTAAGCGAATAGATCTGATAAAATCGCGTGCCGATTGATTTGTAAGCTCTTTCAGCTTGCGATGCATGTGAACACGACTCATACCTACCCCTGAAGCGAGCATTTCCACATTTAAATCCGAATCTGCTATATTCTCGTTTATAATTCTAATAATCTTCTCCAATAAGATCTGATCGGACGAACGTAGCGTAATCGGTTTTATCAACTGCTTATTTTCAGCCGTATCGGAAGGCTTCACTTCAAGCCGTTCTCTGTTCTCTATTAAATTTGCCACCCGCTTTTTAAGCAGACTTATGTTAAAAGGTTTAGAGATGTAGGCATCGGCTCCAATATCATAACTCTCAGCTTTATCCTCGTCAGTAGCCTTAGCCGTGAGAAGGATAATCGGTATATGATTTATATTTATGTTCGATTTCAGTTTCTTACACAACGTAATACCATCCATTTCAGGCATCATCACGTCGCTAATAACTAAATTCGGCTTCTCGCTCAAAATGAAATCTAAAGCATCCTTTCCGTTCGCACATTCGAATATTTTATAAGTATCCGAAAGCTCCCGTCTGATATATTGTCGGATTTCATCTTCATCCTCCACTATCAACACCCGATAATTTGTTTTCGGTCTTATTTTACTTGAATCAACATTATTAATCAACTCATCATACGTTGGCATGTTCTGTGGTGTAAGATTGATTGCAGTCATTGGCTGTGAAGGCGTATTTGTAGCCAGCTCCACCTCACTCAAATGTGCTCTCCCCATTGGCAAACGAACAATAAACTCACTCCCCTGACCATCATTTTTGTTTCGTGCTGAAAGGACTCCATGTTGCAGTTTCACCAAAGACTGAGCCAGGTGCAATCCGATACCGGTTCCAAAATTCGATTTCGTTTGATCGTTGTCAATCTGATAAAAACGTTCAAAAATCTTTTCTATTTTATTTTCTTCAATACCAATCCCTGTATCTGAAACAACAATTTCGAAATAATTATGCAACGGTCCTTCATCATTTTCATCTACTCCTGTACGCAGGAATACCGTAATTTTCCCATTATCCGGGGTAAACTTAAACGCATTTGAAAGAATATTCAACAGTACTTTATCAAAATTATTTTGGTCAATCCAGACGTTTAGAGGAGCCTGCGGATGCTCAAATATAAAATCTATATGACGCTTATTAGCTAAGTATTCGAAGGTTTGCATCAAATCATCGATAAATCCAATCAAATCAGTCTCGCTGAATTTTACAAACATCAGCCCTTTATCAATCTTTCTAATATCCATCAATTGGTTGATTAACCGAAGAATTCGCTGCGAATTGCGGTACATCATCTGATAAACCTTTTGTTTATCAGAGTCAATGTTTTCTGATATCAGTTTCTCCAGTGGACTTAGAATCAAAGTCATTGGAGTTCTGATTTCGTGAGATATATTGATAAAAAACTGCAATTTAGCCTCATTAATCTGTTCAGCATGCTCACGTTTCATCATTTCCTGCTTGTGCTTCAACTGATTCAGAGTATAGCGTGATACACCCCAGACAAACAATCCAAAAAGGATGAAGTACATCAACTTCGCAAACCCCGACAAATACCAAGGGGGAGAAATAATGATTGTAATTTCTTTCTCCTGCGACATATTATCGTGCACATAAGCCATTACTTTCAGCTTATAGGTACCATAACTTATATTGGTAAAATTTATTCTATTAACTCCCTGTTCAGTATTTAGCCACTGAGAATTAAGACCTTCCATTTTATAACGATAATGAACACGCTCTGAATTTCCAAAATCGAAAGTGGAAAACTCCAGACTAAACATATTATCTTTGTAGCTTAGATTAATTGTATTTACATCAGAAATAAACTGATCAATGATTTCATCGCCACCAGATTTCTGGCCTTTTTTGATTGGCACATCTAGCACATACAACTCAGTAAGATAAACTTTTATTTGCTTTCTCAAATCGTTTATCTGTTGTGGATAAAAACTACTCACACCACTAATACCTCCGAAAAACATTTCTCCATCCGGAGCATGAAAAAATTGCACCCTTAGAGAATTCATTCCCTTGCAAGCCATCAAATGCGTAATGATTTACAAACTTATTCTCCGAAACAATTAACTTTGAAATACCAAAGTGAGTACTAAGCCAGATATTTCCTTTCCCATCTTCCAAAATGCCACAAATAACATTGCTCGGCAATCCATCGGACATAGTATATATTCTGGATTGCTTCGTTTTCTTGTCATAGCATGCCAGTCCTTCTGTGGTACCTATCCATATATTACCATTATGATCTTCAGTCATCGCGTAAACAATATATCCCGGCAATATCCCATTTTTATTCGTAATATTCTCAATTCTATTGTTTTGTGGATTAATCTTGCACACACCTTTAAATGTGCCAATCCAAATAAATCCATCACGATCCTGTAATACGCAGTTAATACCATCGTTTAGCAATTTCCCATCGTGTCCACCATCAAGTGCGTAATGTTTTTTATAGGTTAGCGATTTCAAATCAAAAGAATATAAACCGGCCCCGTTCGTCCCTATCCACAAATTCTTTTGTCTATCCTCGTTGATACACATTATTTTGTTGCTCAGAAAAACTATTTCCTATACTTGGAGAAATCTGATTGTAGTAAGTACAAGTTCCACTGTTCTTATTGAACTTAGAAAGTCCATTCAGGTAGGAACCCAGCCAAATGTCTTTATTGCTATCCTGAAACATGCACATAATGGTACTTGATACAGAATTGGGTGTACTCCGCGAATAATGCTTTACAGTTCCTCCTCTATCCACACCATAAATCCCATCATTATCCGTACCAACCCAAACGACATTATCATTGTCTTTTAGAATTGACATAACGCAACTGGAACCTATCACATTCCTATTGAATGATTTATATCCAAGAATTGAGAATTTATTTGGATTGTTTGGAGCAAAGTAAACTCCCTTTTGGAAAATACCAGTCCACAAATTTCCCGCATTATCTTGCAGGATAGAGTGTACTTTCATCCTCGAGAAGTCGAATAATGAGGATTGCATTTCGAGATCCTGCAGCATATTCGTTTTTTCATTGTATATCTTCATACCCATACCATCAGTTCCCACCAATAGATGCTTTTGCTTATCTACAAATAAGCATTTAACCGGTAAGCCCTGCTGTGATTTTGGATAAACAATTTGATCGAACCGATTGGTAGTTCTATTAAAGCTAAAAAGGCCGGAAGTGAGTGTACCAACGAATATTGTACCTTTGTGATCTTCGCAGATAGCCGAGGTAAGATTACTTCCAATCTTACCCGGAGAACTGTATTTAGTGAGTTTTCTTGTTGCAGGAGAATATCTGTTCAAACCCTGATCGTCAGACAAAATCCAAAAATCATGTTTTGAATCTTGAAAAACAGCAACTAATGAATTACTGGACAATAATTTTGAGAATTTTGTATCAACCTTACATTTCTCTTTATTAGGGTTGATAATTATTATACCTTGCTCGGTAGTTATCCAGATTTGGTGCGTATTGCTTTCAATAATTGAACTAATATGCGGTTCAATACTAACCCCAGCTTTCGTAATGGTTACTTCTTCAAAAGTATCTTCGGCTCTGTTGTAAAGCATTAATCCATTGATACACCCAACCCAAAAACGTCCCATTGAATCTTCAAAAAGCGTGCGTACGTAATTGTTTTTTAAAGTTTTAGGATTTCCTTTTATATTTTTATAAATTGTAAATTTCACCCCATCAAACTTGTTTAGCCCATCTTCAGTGGCTACCCAAATATAATTACGTTTATCTTGATAGATTGTATTTATCAGACTATTAGACAATTCTCTATCTGTCGAGTAGAAAGTTCCTGTTTGAGCAGCAACTTGCACAAACAAAGCAGAAAGTATACAAAACGAAAATATTTTTGCGCGTTTCTTCATAATTCAATTATAGCATTTTATCTCAGGTCGGATAATCCGAGAACAAAAATACTAAAATAAAAAACAATTACAGACTATATCATCTGTAATAATTTACAATTACACCTACATTGTAACTGTTTATAAAACAGTGGTAAAAAAAAATGGAACAATCTATTCGGTAATATATAAGATTCATTCAACAATTAGGTTGTAAAGAGTAGAGGTGGTCAAAAAAAAATCCACCGATGCTAAACCGGTGGATTTTTTATATGATTCTTTTTGAGCTTATTTAAATGATCCGCCCAAAATATCCAGTAATTCATTCGTGATGGCCTGTTGACGTGATTTGTTGTAAAGTAATGATAGCTCTTGTAGAATATCATCTGCATTATCGGTGGCTATCTGCATAGCCATGGTACGCGCAGCATGCTCAGAAGCATTCGCATCAAGCAAAGCTGTGTATATTTTCAATCGTAACACCTTCGGGATTAATTCTTCCATCAAAGTGACTCTGTCCGGCTCAACAATATAGTCGAGAGCAACAGTTCCCTTTGCCGGGGCAGCCAACTGTATTGGTAAAAGTGTTTCAGAAACAAGCACCTGCGAACTTTTACTTTTGAAGTGGTGATAGATCAATTCAACTTTATCAATATCTTTGTTCAAAAATAAATGCATCAAATTATCAGCCAAATCAAGCGCCTCAGCATAAGTAGGTTTGTCAGCCATAGATTCGTAATTGGCATGAGGTTCAAAACCCATTTTATGACTGGCTTTTGCTACTTTTTTCCCTACAGGGAAAACCAAGATATGCTCATGACCTAACTGACGATACTGCTCAAGAGTTTGCGACAATCGTTTGACTACATTTGAATTATATCCACCACAAAGACTTGAGTTAGATGCAAAAACTACAATAGCTACACGCTTCACTTCCCGAACCTCAGCAAATACTGTTGTACTTTCGGTATCTGAACTCAAAAAGTTGTTCAACAATCCATTCAATCGCTGCTCATAAGGGAAAAAATTCTCTATAGTCTTTTGCGCCTTACGCAGTTTAGCCGAAGACACCATCTTCATAGCAGATGTAATCTTCTGAGTCGACTTAACCGACTGAATACGTGATTTAATTTCCTTTAATGAAGCCATAATTCAATTTACAATTTTACAATTTACAATTGGGAGTGATATTAACCACCAACTATTTAATTGCTTACTGCTACACGTTTTGCAACTTCGGCAGCTACTTTTTCGATAATTGCAGTTACATCGTCGTTAATAACACCTTTCTTAAGCACATCCAATACATCAGCCTGGTGAGACAATTCAAGCACCATAAGGAATTCTTTTTCAAAATCCTGAACCTTGTTAATTGGCACATTCGAAAGTAGACCGTTAGTTCCACAATACAACACAGCAACTTGTTTTTCAACAGCCATCGGCTCGTGTAATGCTTGTACCAACAAACGGGTATTTTTTTGTCCTTTATCAATGGTCATAGCAGTTACCGGGTCCATATCGCCACCAAATTTGGTAAATGCTTCCAATTCGCGGAATTGAGCCTGATCCATTTTCAAGGTTCCGGCCACTTTTTTCATGGCTTTAATCTGAGCATTACCACCTACACGCGATACAGAAATACCCACGTTGATAGCCGGACGGTTACCTTGGTTAAACAAATCCGTATCAAGGAAAATCTGACCATCGGTAATCGAAATTACATTGGTCGGGATATATGCTGATACGTCACCTGCCTGAGTTTCAATGATCGGCAGTGCAGTAAGCGAACCACCCCCTTTTACTTTTCCTTTCAAACTATCAGGTAAATCGTTCATTTGCGCAGCTACTTCGGGTTGTGAAATAACACGGGCTGCACGCTCTAATAAACGTGAGTGAAGGTAGAAAATATCACCAGGATAAGCTTCACGTCCGGAAGGACGACGAAGAATCAAAGACACTTCACGATAGGCAACGGCTTGTTTCGATAAATCATCGTAAACAACCAAAGCATGACGACCGGTATCGCGGAAATATTCTCCAATGGCTGCACCGGCAAATGGTGCAAAATATTGTAAAGCAGCAGGCTCAGCAGCATTAGCAGCTACCACTACTGTATAGTCCATAGCGCCTGCTTCTTGTAATGTGTTTACGATAGAGGCTACTGTAGAACCTTTTTGTCCGATAGCAACATAAATACAATAAACAGGATCACCAGCTTCGAAATTTGAACGTTGATTGATAATAGCATCAACAGCAATACTGGTTTTTCCGGTTTGACGGTCGCCAATAATCAACTCACGTTGTCCGCGACCAATCGGAATCATTGCATCAACAGATTTCAAACCTGTCTGTAAAGGTTGATTTACCGGTTGTCTGAAAATAACACCGGGCGCTTTACGTTCCAAAGGCATTTCCAGCATTTCGCCTTCAATTTTACCTTTTCCATCCAATGGTTCACCCAGTGGATTGATAACGCGTCCGAGCATAGCTTCGCTTACCTGAATAGACGCAACACGTTTGGTTCGCTTCACTGTATCTCCTTCTTTAATCTGGCTACTTGGACCGAGTAAAACAGCACCAACGTTGTCCTCTTCCAAGTTCATTACGATGGCTTTAATGCCGTTTTCGAAAACCAATAACTCATTGGCTTCAGCATTTCTAAGACCATAGATACGAACTACTCCGTCGCTGACTTGCAACACTGTTCCTACTTCGTCGAATTGGACACTGGTGTCAATTCCTTCAAGTTGCAACCTAAGCATTTCGGAAACTTCGCTTACCTTTATATTATCAGACATCTCTTTTTTAATTAATAATTAATAATTCGTAATTCATAATTGACTAATAAAAAACAGTTATGAATTATTCATTGTGCATTATGCATTATGAATTGAATTACAAGATTGTTTTATTTTTCTCTATATATTCGTTCTTAATACGTTGTAACTGACCGTAGAGACTGGCATCCCAACGAACAAAATCAACTTCTAACTGAAAACCACCAAGTAGTGACGGATTAACGATTTTCTCAATTTCAACAGTTCCACCGGTAGCAGTTTGCATCATTGTCAACAATCGTTTCTCAACGCCCGATTCTACCGCCGTTGCAGTAACAAGCTTTCCTGAGTGGATATTGTTTTCTTTGCGGTATAAATCAATATACTTCAATGCAATTGCCAATAAATGAATTTCACGTTTATTCTCCAGTAAAACATCAACAAACCGTTCAAACGATTTACTCACACCGCCACCTGCGGCCAACAGAATGATCTTCCGCTTTTCACCTAGTGCCAATACAGGATTATCAAGAGCCACTCTCAATTCGGGGAACTGAAAGTAACTTTGCACTATTCCTTTTGCTTCGGCATACACCTGCTCCGTAGAGTTGCTTTGATTCGCAAATCCAAGTAAAGCAGTTGCGTACCGAGCCGCAATTAATCCATTATTCATGACAAATTATGATTTAGAAATGTTGATCTCGTCGAGCAAGCGATTAATCATATCCATTTGCTCACCTTTCTTTTCCAATTTTTCACGAAGCACACGTTCGGCAATGTCCACCGATAATTCGGCAACCTGACGTCGAATATCGCGGATAGCATCTTCTTTTTCGATAAGAATTTGCTTTCTGGCTTCATCAATCATCTTTTGTCCTTCTGATTGTGCTCTGTCCTTGGCATCTTTGATCAACAAATCACGGGTTTGGGTAGCTTCGTTAAGGATTTGAACCTGCTCACGACGAGCATTGTCCACAATTGCTTCACCTGCCGCTTTCACCTTGTCCATCTCTATATAAGCCTGTTTGGCAATAAGCAATGACTCATCGATGTAAGTTTTGCGACTTTCCACCATATTGATAATGACAGGAAAACCGAATTTGACAAGAATGAAAGCAACAATCCCGAAAGAAAGCAACATCCAAAACAAGAGACCTGTTTCAGGCAATAGTAATGACATAATTGTATAAATTTACGATTGGCAATTAAAAATTGACAACTAATTTAAGAAATAAAGACACGGGTCTTAACGTCAGACCCAGGTCTTTTTTTAGAGAATAAAGCCACAAACTACGATAGCAAATAAAGCAGCACCTTCAACAAGGGCAGCAGCAATAATCATGGCCATACGAATGTCGCCACCAGCTTCAGGTTGACGAGCAATTCCGTCCATTGCCGATCCACCAATTCTGCCAATACCTAAACCTGCACCAATAGCAGCAAGACCTGCTCCTAAACCTGCACCTAATTTTGCTAAACCTGCACCAGCAGCTGCTTGTAATAAAATTGTTAGTAACATAACTTTTTGATTTATTTATGACCCTACATCCACCGGCTGATGGACATTAAGACCAAGTTTATAATTATTTATATTTATATATTTTTTCTTTAAACATTTTGCATCCAAAACTACCTGAGAAATTAGTGCATGTTCTTATTTATGTTCTTTGTTTGAATGATGTGGTTCCACTCTGGCTAAACCAATAAACACTGCCGAAAGCATTGTAAAAACATAAGCCTGTATATAGGCTACCAGCAATTCAACCAAATTAATAAATACACTGAATAACACTGAGACTACACTCATACTGGTATTCATTGTTACTCCCAGTTTCACTGTCACGAAAACCAAACAGGTTAACCCTAATACAATCGAGTGACCGGCCAGGATATTTGCAAAGAGACGAATCATCAATGCAAAAGGTTTTGTGAATACACCTACCAACTCGATAGCGGGCATAATAGGAATCGGCACTTTAAGCCATAATGGAACATCAGGCCAAAACACTTCTTTCCAATATTCTTTTGTTCCAAAAATCTGAACGATAATAAACGTACACATTGCCAAAACGAATGTGATAGCTATATTTCCTGTAACATTCGCACCACCAGGGAAGATAGGTATCAAACCCATCAGGTTATTGAGAAATATAAAAAAGAAAACGGTAAGCAAATAAGGAGCAAACCTTTTATAATCTTTTCCGATACATGGTTTTATCACATCATCATTGATGTTCATAATAAACATCTCCATAAAGCCTACAAAGCCTTTCTTCGATTCATATACCCCTTTTTTGTATGATCGGGTAACAAACATGATGATGATAATAAGCAAAGCACTACAGAACATTAGTGAAGCTGCATCCTTAGTAATGGATATATCCAACGGACGCACCTCATTACCGGCAGCATCTTTCTCTACTATTTTGCCTTTATATTTACCTTCGGGAGCAATGAAAAATCCTTCGTGCTCATGTCCTCCGTGAAATGCCGAAGACATAAAAACATGCCAACCGGTACTTCCATGAAGAATTACCGGTAAAGGAACAGCAATGTCAGTTTCGCCAACTTTAGTTATGTGCCACTCGTACGAATCCGCCAAGTGTTCTAAAATAAGCCCCTTAACATCTACTTCCTCTGCAGCAGCACCTTCTTTTGCAGGTTCGTTAGCGTATGATTTTAGTCCCAAGACAGAGACAGATAAAACCAGGATAAGTACTATTTTATGTAATCTTCTCATTTACTCTGTTTAATTTTTTTCTCGGTAATATAGAACGCATAAAATTCAAGCAATAAATACAGCAGGTAATAAACGGCAAATACGAGCAAAAACAACTTCATATTTACTTTTACCAACACGTAGTAAGCCAATATAAAAGCCAATACAACAGCCAATTTCGACATTTTCAACAGCATGTAGATATTTACTAACTTTCGTTGGTTCGTTTTATCTACTTTTTCCAAAACGGTAGTCAATAGCAAACCCAACACGAGGAAAGTTGCCGGCAAGTACGGATACCATCCAATACTTATTTCCGGAGCGAACTTCTTTAAAAGAAACCATCCTCCCCATCCCATCACAACCATAATAATGGCAAAAAGAGACTGTATTGATTTAGTTGTTGTCGGCACAGTTCTTTAAATTAGTTCCAGACAAACAGTCACTACATTCTTGTTTACCTCCGCAAAACCACCTTCAATTGTCAGTTCAGCATCGAGATTGTTAGTTTTGTAACTAATTTTTCCGGCACCTAACGAAGAAATAATCGGAGCGTGATTTTCCCAAACGGTAAAACTACCATTCTTTCCGGGAAGGGTTACCGAAGCAACTTCACCTGAAAAATAGACTTGTTCGGGAGTTATAATTTCTAATTTCATTCTCTTCTGGGGGTTGATTGGGGTTTAGCCAATTTATCTTTTTGATTGTGCAATTAGTTTTTGTCCTTTAGCGATGGCATCATCGATGGTTCCAACACTCAGGAATGCCATTTCCGGCATATCGTCCAATTCGCCATCCAAAATCATTTTAAAACCACGAATGGTTTCTGCAATTGGCACCATAACTCCCGGCTGTCCTGTAAACTGTGCAGCCATGTAGAATGGTTGCGACAAGAAGCGTTGCACTTTACGAGCACGTGTTACAACTAAACGATCTTCATCGGATAACTCTTCCATACCTAAAATGGAAATAATATCTTGCAATTCCTTGTTTCGCTGCAGAATTTGTTTCACCCGTTGAGCTGTGTTGTAGTGGTCTTCACCAACGACCAGTGGGTCCAAAATTCGTGAAGTAGATTCCAGCGGATCCACAGCGGGGAAAATACCTAATTCGGAAATTTTACGACTTAACACAGTCGTAGCATCCAAATGCGAGAATGTAGTTGCTGGAGCTGGATCGGTCAAGTCATCAGCAGGTACATATACCGCTTGAACCGAAGTGATAGAACCATTTTTAGTTGAAGTAATACGTTCCTGCATGGTTCCCATTTCAGAAGCAAGCGTTGGTTGATAACCCACTGCCGAAGGCATACGACCCAACAGAGCCGAAACCTCAGAACCCGCTTGTGTAAAACGGAAAATATTATCAATAAAGAAAAGGATATCACGTCCCGGCCCTTTACCATCACCATCACGAAACGCTTCGGCAACTGTCAAACCTGACAAAGCAACTGAAGAACGTGCTCCCGGCGGTTCATTCATCTGGCCAAACACCAAGGTTACCTGTGATTTTTCAACTTCCGAGTAATCAATCTTGGACAAATCCCAGTTACCTTCTTCCATGCTTTTCTTAAATTCCTCGCCGTAACGAATTACGTTCGATTCAATCATTTCACGAAGCAGATCATTACCTTCACGAGTACGTTCACCTACACCGGCAAAGACTGAGAAGCCATCGTGTCCCTTGGCAATATTATTAATCAACTCTTGAATTAATACAGTTTTTCCTACACCAGCACCTCCAAATAATCCAATCTTACCTCCTTTTGAATAAGGTTCAAGTAAATCGATTACCTTAATACCTGTAAAAAGAACTTCTTGACTAGTGGTTAAGTCTTCGAACTTCGGCGGATCACGATGGATTGGGTAAGCACCTTTTCGGTCAAGAGTTCTCATGCCATCAATGGAGTCACCAATAACATTCATTAGCCGTCCCTTAACCTGATTGCCAACAGGCATAGAGATAGGGGTTCCTACGGCAACTGCTTTTAACCCACGACGAAGACCATCTGTAGAATCCATAGCAACAGTACGTACGGTATTTTCACCGATATGTTGTTGTACTTCCACAATAAGTGTTTTACCTTCGCCTCTGTCAATGCTCAACGCATCGTGAATAGCAGGCAACTTTATTTCATCATTTCCTTTCAAATCAAAGAATACATCCACAACGGGTCCAATGATTTGCGAAATATGTCCAATTAACTCTGGCATAATTTTATAATGTTTTGGCAATTGATTATTAAAATTTTGAGTCGCAAAATTACAAATATATTTGAATTTAGAAACAGTAATTCTGATTTAAAAACAAAAAACGGCGAGATTTAAGAAATAATGAACAAACGCCTAATTTCCTTAATAATTTTAAAGATTTATTCAATTCGTTAATGAATAATTATTGTATATTTAGCACTAACATACAGGCAGACTAAAAATTCAAACAGTGCAATTAAACCGAACTAACATCTCAACATAAACCTAAAAAAACGAATCGAATTTTGTATAGAAGTGATCTGCTTAATCCAGTTTCAGCACTTCCAGGAATGCTTTTTGAGGCACTTCCACATTACCAATTTGCTTCATCTTCTTCTTACCTTTCTTTTGCTTTTCGAGAAGTTTCCGCTTACGACTAATATCACCACCGTAGCACTTTGCAGTCACATCCTTACGAACCGCTTTGATGGTCTCGCGCGAAATAATCTTCGCGCCAATGGCAGCTTGTATGGCAATGTCAAACTGCTGACGAGGAATAAGCTCCTTTAGTTTTTCGCACATGCGTTTACCTAGCGGCACAGCATTATCAACGTGAATTAAACACGAGAGTGCATCTACCGGCTCACCATTCAGCAAAATATCCAAACGAATCAGTTTTGATGGGCGGAAGCCATTCATATGATAATCAAACGAAGCATATCCTTTTGAGATACTTTTTAGTCGATCGTAGAAATCAAACACAATCTCACCCAAGGGCAAGTCGTAAATCAACTCCATACGGTTCCCCGAAATATAATTTTGTTTTACCAACTCCCCACGTTTGCCTAAACAAAGTGACATGATTTGGCCGATATAGTCGGTACGGGTAATAATAGAAGCGCGGATATAAGGTTCCTCGATACGATCAATAGCCATGATATCGGGTAAACCTGAAGGATTATGAACTTCAATCAAATTACCCTTATTGGTATATACCCGGTACGATACATTGGGAACTGTAGTAATAACGTTCATATCGAATTCACGATCTAAACGCTCCTGGATAATTTCCATGTGTAACATACCCAGGAATCCGCAACGGAATCCAAAGCCTAAAGCTACCGACGACTCAGCTTCGAAAGTAAGCGAGGCATCGTTTAGTTGTAATTTTTCTATTGAAGCACGTAAATCTTCAAAATCATCAGTATCAATAGGATACACTCCGGCAAAAACCATTGGTTTTACCTCCTGGAATCCTTCAATAATTTTAGGACAAGGGCGCTTTACATGAGTAATGGTATCACCTACTTTTACTTCTTTGGACGTTTTAATCCCCGAAATAATATACCCCACATTACCCGCACTCAGCGTTTTGGTGGGCGACATATCCAGTTTTAAAACGCCAATCTCTTCGGCGGAATACTCTTTCTCGGTATTCACGAATTTCACCAGGTCACCTTTATTGATAGTACCGTTTACAATTTTGAAATACGCAATAATACCACGGAACGAATTAAATACAGAGTCGAAAATCAGACATTGAAGGGGCGCTTCAGGATCACCTTTCGGAGCCGGCACTCTGCTTACGATGGCTTCCAGTATGTCATTTACACCCATACCTGTTTTACCACTTGCCCGCAGAATCTCTTCCGGCTTGCAACCAAGCAATTCAATGATTTGATCTTCCACTTCTTCGGGCATAGCATTATCCATGTCCATCTTATTCATGATCGGAATTATTTCCAAATCATGTTCCAAAGCCATATAAAGATTTGATATTGTCTGCGCCTGAATACCTTGTGTAGCGTCTACAATAAGTAAAGCACCTTCACAAGCAGCTATAGAGCGTGATACTTCGTACGAAAAATCGACGTGACCCGGTGTATCAATAAGATTGAAAACATATTCTTCGCCATTGAGTTTATAGCTCATTTGTATGGCGTGACTTTTAATGGTAATGCCACGTTCGCGTTCCAGATCCATGTTATCAAGCACTTGGGCTTGCATTTCTTTTCCGGCTACAGTGTTGGTATATTCTAACAAGCGGTCAGCCAGCGTGCTTTTGCCGTGATCGATGTGTGCAATAATGCAGAAATTGCGGATATTATTCATTCGTAATTTACTTCAATTTTAGTTTGATGCGCAAAAATACAAAAAAAACACGAATAATGAAAGAACCGGCTTGTAGGAAATCAGGAGTAAAAATACATGACTAACAGACCAAAAGCAACATTATTCACCCAAATACAGCAGGAGCGGAGATGAAAAATGAATCGTGAATCACAATTATCGGAAATGAAATACGCAGATCCCACCTATTCAAAACAGCAGGATTGGACAAACACTCCGGATCAGATTTTTTTTCCGAGAAACAAGCTTTCTGTATTTTATTTAGAAACAACTATTTAAAGCACAAAAAACGCCACCCACTCGATATTCCGGGAACTTTTTTTCTGTTTTTTTTACTCCAAGCCTTGCAGATTCGAAAAAAGGCCGTATATTTGCACCCGCTAAGCCGAAAGGTACCATAGCTCAGTTGGTAGAGCAAAGGACTGAAAATCCTTGTGTCCCCGGTTCGATTCCTGGTGGTACCACGCAAAGAAACGCTAATAATCTTTAATAGAGATTGTTAGCGTTTTTCTTTTATGATATTGTCCCGCAAAATGAATTCAGAATGCATTCTGATGTGCCCGTTTACCAAATACGGTCAGGAAAATAATTTTGATATCCCACCAGAAGTCCCAATTTTCAAGGTAATACATATCATATTCCACACGTTTTTCCATTTTCCACAGCTCATCCGTTTCACCCCTATAGCCATTTACCTGTGCCCAACCGGTAATTCCGGGCTTCACATAATGGCGCACCCGATAATAATCAATTAATTCAGAGTATTGTTCGGTATGCCTCAGCATGTGTGGACGTGGCCCCACCACCGACATTTGACCCATAAATACATTAAAAAATTGGGGAAACTCATCCAAATTGGACTTACGAAGAAAACGACCTATCGCTGTCACGCGACTATCACCCTTTGTAGCCTGTTTTACATCTGCGTCCTTACTGATACGCATACTCCTGAACTTCATACACTTAAATGTCCGGTTATTGATGCCCGTACGTTGTTGAAGAAAAAATATCGGTCCCTTAGAACTTAATTTTATAAGTAAAAACAGAATGGGGAATAACCAACTAATCACAAACACAATGACTACCAATGAGAAAACAATATCAAATGCCCTTTTTGCAAAACGAGCTTTCACTCCGTCCAACGGAATCTCCTGCGGATTAAAAACCACCAACGATCCCACCGATTCCAGGTTCATTTTGGGCTTAAACCAAAATTGATTTTCGGGGACAAAACGAAGTCTCACACCAATCTTATTGCAAACGGCTAACAACTCCTTAAGCTTTTTTATATCGTTATAAGCAGGGAGTGTAACAAAAAGAATCTCTATCTGATGCTTTGCCACTATCATTTCCAAATCATCAAGATGCCCCAAAATGCCATCATTATCCTCTTTGTTATCTGAAACGTAGCCCATAAAATGAAACCCCAGCATTGGGTTTCCATCCATCACATCGCGCAAAATAAAAGCCATATCATTTAAACCAATAATAGAAGCCCGGTGAACAAAATAGCCTTTCGTACGTCCATATTGCAAATAACGATACAGCAACATATAGAAGGCAACCTTTCCAAAGTAGAAAAGCACCGTATATTCAACAATAAACAGTTTAAAATAACCGGTAGGCAAAAATAACTGGGCAAAAACAAATGACACAACAACAAAAATCAGCATTCGTTTGCTGATTCGCTTTACACGGTTCGAGAAAACATCATGCAAATAAAGATTCTTGGTCGAAAACACAAGGTAAGTAATGGCACCGGACATATTAGCGTGCAGGAGATATAAGCTTCTATTATATATGTCCATATCCCAATAGAATGGGTTTGAAGCAATAACAATGGCAATGGCAATGTTCAGGATTATCAGGTCAAAAGCCAGATAAAGAAATTTTAGTTCAGTTTCGTTCGATTCCATAAGGCCAGAAAAATAAATTTGACTTACAGTTATGACAACAAACCAGGTAATTATTGGTATCTGATGAACAAACACATCTCAACCAACATCAAAAAAAAAACTAATAAAAATTCAGTCAGAGACAGCAGCCCGTTTATAAAATCACTCAGAATAACACCCTTTAAACCAAATAACAATTACAAAACAATTCATGGGGTTACAAAGATAATCATTTTTTAAACCAAATTTAAAACTCTAAGTTAATAATTAATAGAACTTTACAACTTCACAGCGAAAATTAAAGATATGTCAATAATTCACATCCAATCAACTACTCAACACGGGCAAAAATCCCCCAACAAGCAACAATGTTATTCAATGGAGGATCCTGCAAATGATTAATATGACTGGTGTTTAAAAGGCATTTTTGCGAGAATTTTTTCCAAACACCGTTAGAAACACGATCCTAATATCCCACCAAAATGTCCAACTCTCGAGGTAGCTCATATCGTATTCAACACGCTTTTGCATCTTCCACAGTTCATCTGTTTCGCCTCTGTATCCACTTACTTGTGCCCATCCGGTAATGCCCGGCTTCACATAATGCCGAACCCGGTAATAATCAATTAATTCCGAATACTGATTTGTATGTTTCAACATATGTGGTCTAGGTCCAACAATGGACATCTGACCAATAAGCACATTAAAGAATTGCGGGAACTCGTCCAGATTTGATTTCCGGAGAAAGCCACCTAAAGCCGTCACCCGACTATCATTCTTCGTAGCCTGCTTTTCATCGGCATCGCTACTCATGTGCATCGTACGGAATTTCATACAGGTAAACGTACGGTTATTGATACCGGTTCGTTTTTGCTTAAAGAATACCGGACCTTTTGATGTCAACTTAATAAGCACACACAACAGCGGGAATAACCAACTGATAACAAAGAGTATCACCATCGACGAGAAAACGATATCAAAAGCACGTTTAAAGAAGCGGGAATTTATATCATCCAATGGAATTTCCTGAGGATTAAAAACCACCAAAGAACCCACCGATTCCATATTCATACCGGGCTTAAACCAATATTGATTTTCGGGAACAAACCGCAACCTCACTCCTATCCTATTGCATAAAGCAAGTAATTCTTTGCTCTTTTTCAAATCGTTGTAGGCTGCCAAGGTCACAAACAAAAAATCTATTTTATGATGGGAAACAAGGCGAGCCAGCTCATGGATTTCACCCAGCACATTTTCATCAGCTTCTTTTTTATCCGATACATAGCCAATAAATTCGTAACCCAGCATTGGATTATTATCGAGTAACTTTCGCAACAGATCACTCATATCGTTCATGCCTATAATAAGTACGCGGTGGACATAGATACCCTTGGCTCGGCTAAACTTGAGGTAACCATACAATACATAGTAAAAAAGCAGTTTGCCTATGTAGAATAACAACGCACATTGAAACAAAAATAAATGAGAGAAACCACTTGGCAAAAAGAAATGAGCCAAAGCATACATTACTGCAGCAAATATAAGGATACGATTGGTAATTCGCTTTACACGGTTTGAAAAATCGTCGTGCAGATAAAGGTTTCGGGTTGAGAATACAGAATAAGTAATTACTGCCGACATATTGAGCAATAATAAATACAAGCTTTTGTCGTGAGTATTTAATTCTCTAAGTATCGGACTTATTGAATAAGCGATGGCAAAAGCAATATTCAGGATTACTAAGTCAAAAGCTAAATACAGGAACCGGAGTTCTGTTTCATTCGATTTCATAAGAAAGTATTTTATATTGCATAAAAACTGGTGCCTTAAGAAGATAAAGCATCGATTGAATATAAAAGCCACAAAATTTAATTCTGTGGCCTATAATTCAATGATTCACCTGCATACGTCTTTGCAATAAATCAGGTTGAGGAAGTAGCATTTTTTCCCGCACTATAGAAGCAACAAACTTCACATTTCCAATCAGATACCTGCGCCACATACGACGAGGCTCCTTTATCAGGCGGTAAGCCCACTCCAACCCACTGTTAATCATCCAGTGTGGTGCACGGGTTACCGTACCTGCATAAAAATCAAAGACCGCACCAATACAACACACGTGCCCAACCTTTAGTTCGTTAAAATGCTCAAAGGACCATTTCTCTTGCTTTGGAGCTGTCATACCCACAAATAAAACATCAGGCTCTACTGAATTGACCGCCTTTATCATTTCACTATTATCTTCTTCACTGAATTGAGGTTTGTAAGGAGGAGAGTAAGTGTGTACCTCAACATTGGGATAATCCTTCGCAGCTTTAGTGCGGATCATTTGTAAAATAGTATCTGTGCTTCCTAAAAAGAAACACTTACCTCCTTTGGCATTGATGCGCTCCATTTCATAGTGAAACAAATCGGCACCCGCTATTTTTTGTAGCTTCACACCCGTCAACATGCGCATAGCCCACACCACACTTATTCCGTCGGGCAATAAAACGTCGCTGAACTGCAATGCTCTTTGAAAGTCTTGATCTTCACTCAAGGTGTTGTATGAATGTGCATTAATAGTACTAATCAATGCTTTTGGTTTTTCAATCGTATGTAATGATTGATTAAAAATAGTATAGTTTTGTAGCATAGTGGTAATGTTTAGAGCCTCGTAAAGAAACCAGTTAATAATTTTTGTTGATAAAATTCTTAGTGTCTGTTTAAATAGTTCCGGCATTCATGTTTAATTGTAATCGACAGTGATTTTCCAACCACTTCTTTATTGAAATAAATCTTATAGCATCCTAATAACCAATAATTTTTATCATTCACAATCAACAGTATACGACATATAATTTACATTTAGTAGGTTTATTTGTAGTATTTTTTACAATATATATTATACATATTGCTAGTGTCATTCAGGTGCTTTTGTAATTATTACAACATTAGAGCCAAACTAAAAGTTCATGACGATAATATTTATACACTAAAGATGCATTTTTGAATAGTCTCCGTCAACACAAAAATAAGAGTGAATCTTTATTCAATAAACAGTAGCACAATAAAATAGTTTCAACAAAATTCGTTTTTTAATATAAATATAATCTCGATTTGACCGGACGAAAGTATAACAAAGCGAATTTAATAATCAGGATCCATATTTTTAGAGCCTAAAATATATGTAGCATTTTTTACGACATTAAATTTAAAACAAACATTCACATTTATTCACGCTATCAATTCGAATCACAATTACGCAAGCACAGCACAACCAACGCCGTATTAATTACTACATTAACCTGAGTTTGATATATAATTGATTTTCTTTGTTGAAATAGAATGAATGGATGGATGCGATGCACCTAAGTTGGAGGTGCAGGCACTGTACTATTTGTAGTGTTATTATCAATGAACGTTACAAAGGTGCAGCGCACCAACCCCAAAGGCCATCTGTGCAACCGTTCTAATTGCGCTACAACTATTTGTATGTAATTTAACCTGAGCTCGATATAAGGTTGGAGACTCGGTTGCGAATAATGCTACTAAGGTTCTAAAAAACGAAGAAGGGATTTCTTCATATTCAAGTAGTTGGAAAGGAATAATGTCATATTCTTATTGCCTGTCGCCGCTATGCGGCTTTAGTCCAACTTAAGTAATCAATAATATTTAATGATATGTTTTAGTTATGACCCCCAACCCCCAAATGGGGGCTTTAAGACGTAGTTTCTAATATTTATATTATGCTAAATCATTTCTTCGACGCGCTCTTAAGCCCCCATTTTGGGGTCATAAAAACACAAAGGATTAAGAAATATATCAATAATAAATACGACTTACTTATAACTCCTATTTACTACCAAACTTTCGGTGCTATGCACCTACTAAAGCCGCATAGCGGCGCAAGTTTGGTAGAAATATTAATTGAGAAGGATATTCAAGCCGCATAGCGGCGAAAGATAATTCTCATAAAAAACTTCGGAGGAACCATCCGGATGCAAAAAACCCTTCAAAATCCAGGGATTCTGAAGGGCTAAAGGACTTTAATTTTCTTATTGTTGATTATTCCACCATACTGTCGTCCCTCCGGGACTTTTGTATTAGCGGCAGAGCAGCGATACTTCGACTACGCTCAGTACAGGTTATCTGTTGTCTGTTGTCATTTGTCTATACAGCATTCATATACGCTTTCTTTGCAAAAATGGTTTGTGTAATGATCTCCATGTCCCATAAAAAAGACCAATTTTCGAGATACTCCATATCGCACTCCACCCGCTTTTCCATTTTCCAGTGTTCATTCGTTTCGCCACGATAGCCATTCACTTGGGCCCAACCGGTAATGCCCGGTTTTACATAATGCCGTACCAGGTAAAGTTCAATCAATTGAGTATATTTCCGGGTATGAGCAAGCATATGAGGCCGTGGTCCCACCACCGACATATTCCCTATAAAAACATTGAAAAACTGGGGCAATTCATCGATATTCGTTTTTCGAAGAAACTGACCGAAACGGGTAATGCGTGCATCGCCGTCACTGGCCTGCTTTTGATCCGACTCCACATTCACCCGCATGCTCCGAAACTTCAGACATTTGAACACGCGGTTGTTGATGCCGGTACGCTGCTGAACAAAAAATACCGGACCTTTAGACGAAAACAAATTAATCAGGGCTACCAACGGCACCATCCAGCTCATCAGCAGCACAATCACCAACGCAGAGAACACGATATCAAACAACCGCTTAAAAAACTGCGACTGCACCTGATCCAATGGAATCTCCTGCGGGTTAATCAACACCAGCCTACCAATAGACTCCATGCTCAACTTATTCTTATACCAATGCTGATTTTCGGGCACAAACCGAAGCCGCACGCCCTTTCTGCTACACAGTCGCAAAAACTCTTTGCAGTAAATGGTATCGTTATAGAGTGCCAGGGTAACAAAAACCATCTCAATATTATGTTTCCCGATAATCCATTCCAGGTCTTTCACTTCACCCAGCGAATCGGGATGATCCACCCCTTTTTCAGTTACAAAACCCACAAACTTATACCCCAGCATGGGATTGCTGTTTACCAACTGCCGAAGCGCCACACCCGTGTTATTGGCTCCCAGGATCAGCAGATTGTTCACATGTATACCTTTCTTGCGCTTTATCAGCATATAGCTGTACAGGCAATAGTAGAAGATAAGTTCCCCAACATAAAAGAAACCAGAATAGAACAGCAAGAAGATCCTCGAATAAGTCGTGCGGGGCATCATAAAATAAGCAAGCACCAGCGCCACCAAAACAAATATAAAGACGCGGGATGTCACCCGTTTGACTCGGTTAAAGTAACCCTCGCGCAAATACAAATTCTTTTTGGCCAACACAAAATAGGTGATAAACCACGCCAGGTTGGCATGAAAGATATTTAACCGAAAAGCATGTGCAGTCTGAAATATATCGAGAGGGTATAGCAAATGGGCTATTTCTATCGAAATACTCAGTATAATGGTATCAATTATCAAATACAAAAACAATAGGTCGGATTCGCGCGATTTCATAACTTATTAGTGATTAGTTAGTAGTAGGTAGTAGGTAGTTGATAGTTGATAGTTGATAGCTGGGGTGTATTCTGGTGTAATTGTGTAAGGGTGTAAGCGTGTAAGCGTATAAATGTGTAAGCGTGTAAGCGGTAAAAAGTTGACAGTTGGGATGTATTCTGGTGTAAGCGTGTAATTGTGTAAGCGGTAAAAAGTTGATAGTTGACAGTTGACAGTTGAAAATGAGCAATAATTCAACTACAGACTACTAACCAACTAACTACCTACTACTAACTACCGACTACCGACTACCAACTACTTACTACTAACTACTTACTACCAACTACTTACTACTTACTACTAACTGTCAACTATCAACTATCAACTGTCAACTATCAACTGACAACTATAATCTTCTCTATATTTTTTGCCGGGATGCCTGCCACGGTTGAATAGGGTGCGGTGTCGTGGGCTACTACCGACTGCTCACCCACCATGGTATAACTGCCCAGGGTAACGCCCCGCAACACGAAGGAGTCAGCCGAAATCCAACAACCATTATCAATAACGATGGCTGCCGTTTCTGAAAATAAAGGGGAAGTATCGGTAGACTGAACAGTGCTGAACAGCTTCACTCTTTCGCCAATGCGGCATTTTTCGCCAATAACGATTTTATCCTGGCAGCCGACGCAGGAATGTGCTCCTAAGCTGGACAGGCTCCCCATCTCCAGGTTCCAGGGATAGTCTATTGTTGCTGTGCGACTGATGGTAACTGTCTTGGCTAGTCGGGCTCCAAAAAGGCGGAGCAGCAGGTTGCGTGGTTTCTTTATCCGCGTGGGAAAAGCCCTGAACAAAGTAGCGTTGATCAGTTGCCATAGATTGGCTTTTATCAGTGTTGTCATGCCGGCCGGTGCGGAGGGGCTAGCCATTAATTCAAATTCTTCGTCCATGGGCTTTTGGTGTAAAGGTGTATTCTGGTGTAAGGGTGTATTCTGGTGTAAGCGGTAAAAAGTTGAAAGTTGAAAATGAGTAAAAGAATAAGGGTGTATTCTGGTGTAAGCGTGTAATCGTGTAATTAAGAACCAACTACTGTTAACTGCTGACTATTGACTGATAACTGTTTACTGATAACTACCTACTACTTGTGCTGAGCGTAGTCGAAGCATCTACCAACTCAATCCCGCTCTGGCTCTTACCCTGCGGACTTTTTCCTGTAGTTCGAACATCACGCCGCGGGGTTTCAGCATCAGGATATTGAGAATAAGAGCATTGTTGTTGAGGATACGGGGAATAATGTACTGTGGTATTTTGCGGACTATTTTAAATCCCAGGGTGTAAGGACCGTATAAGTGGTAGTGTTTGATAATGTCCAGGTCTTCCAACGATTTTTTCTTTTGCAGCCGAGCTGTGGTACTTTTGCCTCCTAACCGCATACGCACCACAAAGCGGTTCAGGTAAACGCTTCTTACGTTTTTGTTTGTCAACCAGCGGAGGGTCATATCGTAATCGCTGGCTATGGAATACTGCGTATCGTACATTCCGTATTTCTCAAACAAAGACCTCCGTACATAAATGGTGGTATGCAGGGGCACCCAACCAAACTTCAGGTAGCGCGGCCGAAAAGGCTTGGAGGGATAAATGCGCCTGACCTTGCTGATATCTTTCCGCTCCACATACAAGCCATGGGCATACACTATGTCGGTTTTGGTTTTATGATAGGTTTTTACAATGCGCTCTATCGTATCGGGTTCGTAATACAAATCATCCGAATGCAGAATACCCACCACTTCGCCGGTAGCTTTTAGTATTCCTTTGTTCAGCGCATCGTACAAACCGCGGTCTTTGGCCGACTCGTAATAGGCCAACTGCCCGATAAAAGGCGCTATAGCGGCTTGTGTGCCATCCGTACTACCTCCATCAATAACGATATGTTCGATATTGTGATAGCTTTGCGCCAGCACGGAGCGAATACAATCAGCTATATGAAGATGATTGTTGTAGACAATAGTAATAATGGAGATTTTCATTGAAAAAACTATATACTTATTTTCTTTATCATTTCTTCCATACTATTTGCCAGCCCACGCTGACCTTTAGCATTTAGGTGAATGCCATCTCTATACCCATCCAAATGTTCTACGCCTAGACCTTTGTATAATGGGATATTATTTTTCGTTGCCCAACTTATTATTTCATCACCTTGATGATTATATTTACCTGCTTGCGTTTCACAAGCCTCAGGATGTAGATATACGAGCAGTGGAATACCCGCGCTTAAGGTAATTGCCCTCAATTGCTCAAACCCCGGATTAAATGGAATGCCTTTCTTTTGGATACCATTGGTGACCGCTTGATCAGGGTCTAATTTTTTATATTGAAAACTTCCTAAAACCCGGGGAATTACAAATCTATCTAACAGTTCCCAACAAGCTAACTTATATTGTTTGCTTGGATAAGATGGGTGGACATCTACTACCGGTGTAAAATCCATATTATCGTGAGCATCATGGCTACTAACCACCAATACAATCGCTTTTGCCTTAAACAGCCCTTTTTCTCTCAGATAAGCGGCACAATTATCCGGCCCCCAACTACCTGCCGAGATGTTCAACATTTGCATACCCGTTTCCATGCTAAACAAACTGCTGGCCAGCTCTGACTGATCGGTTATTACTCCTCCATTTATCACCGAATCTCCTAAACCCAAAACATGCTTTTTCTTCGGATTAACAGCCTCACTTCGTTGCGAGAACTGATTGTAATCTACCTGATTGCGAAACCTGAAACGATGCTGATTAGGTGCATAGATATACTCGTATTTCGTGCTTGATAAACACAGCGGAGAATCACAAAAGCCCCAATAAAATCGCAGCACTAGTTCTACACATAGAAATAAAAATACGAACATACTAAATGCCCAATACTTTTTTGATTTAGAAAATTTAGACATAATCTTCGGTGTTATTTCGAACTTTGCAGATTTACAGCATTATATTTTCTGATAAGACAGCCCCTATTAAGATATATTATTTATTATTGGACGTCTCAACCAGTCTACAGTGGTTTTTACTGCATTTACTCTCATT
The DNA here is from genome assembly GCA_963664445.2 of uncultured Paludibacter sp. Classification (GTDB taxonomy): domain Bacteria; phylum Bacteroidota; class Bacteroidia; order Bacteroidales; family Paludibacteraceae; genus Paludibacter. The sequence goes on along the minus strand of CAXXUM010000005.1, from coordinate 153,917 downwards.
ACAGGGGGATTTAAAGCCAGCTCATTTATCAAATCCAAATTATGGATATTATTAGTTGTCATATTTTTTAAGCGAAATGAGGTCATAGGAAACTTAATTCCAAATAGCTTTAGAAAATCACCACCCCAACCAGCAACTTTAAAAAAAAGAAAAGGGATTCTTGGTATTTTTATTCCAATATATTGTGCAATTTCATCAGCCCACCTAGAAATATCATAAGCAGGAGAATCGCCTAAATAAAACACTTTCTTATTTATTTTTTCTGGAGAAGCCTCAATAAGTGAAATGATTTGATAAACAGTATTATCAATATAACCATAAGTTTTAGAGCAAGCTTTTGATCCCATATGAAAATATTTTCTCGACATCACAATTTTGAAGAAGTCAGCATAAGGCTCTCCAAACCAAGGCCCCCAAATGGATGTCGGACGTATGATTGCCCATGAAAAATTCAATTCAGCAGATTTTATTATTTGCTCTGTCTGGACTTTACTTTCACCATAGAGAGTATGGGGTTTATAATCATCAAAATCTTTAGGGATATAACCTGGCTCACAGACATACATTGATGATGCAAATATAACTCGTTCAACTGATGCCGTACGGTTGAGTGCTTCAATAAGATTTGAGACACCTACTGTATTCGAATCGTACTCTTCAATCGTCTTTCCATTCAAGTCAGTGCGTGCAGCAAGATGGATTACGATATTTGGCGAATAGCTAAGAAAATAATCTAACAAAGCATTCAAATTACGAATATCAAGTTCCTTCCACATTACATTATGAGCTGCAATTTTTGGAGCCGCAATATCAATATTCATAACTTCATATTGTTTCAACTTTAAAATATGTTCTATTATATTAGTACCAATAAAACCAGAACCTCCTGTTATCAATATTTTTTTCATACTTAATCTTTTATAATCCTTTTTCTAACTGGTTTGGCTGGGTAGCCATAACATATCATTCCTTCTGGCATATTATTCAATACAGTACTTCGAACACCTATAACACATCCTTTACCAACCGAGACACCGGGCCCAACGAACACATCATTTGTCAACCAGACTTCATCCTCAATTTTAATTGGTTCAGCTAATATATCAAAGGTAGTCTTAGTATAATCATGATTCCCTGTACATAAATAAACTCGATGAGCCAGGGCAACATTATTTCCGATTTCGATATCTCCTAAATTGTATAAATCACAATTATCACCAATCCAGCAATTATTTCCTATTTTCAATTTCCATGGATATGTAATTCTAGTCGTTGGTCTTATCTTCACGTTATTACCAATCTTAGCTCCAAAAAGTCTAAGTATTAAAATCCGCCATCCAAAAAAAGGTTGAGGAGACCAAGCGAACATTGTGCTTTGTATAGTCCACCAAAGAATTACAATTAAAGCGTTTCTTTCACGAAATTTTTTTGGCAATGTAAAAGACATTAGATCTTGATACATAATTTAAAATATAAAATCAGGTTTGTTAGAAGAATTATCCGCAATATATTTATAAAGAGACATAAATTGATTAGAAATAATATCCCAAGTATATCTTTGCTTTATAATATCAAGTCCCTTTTCACCAACAAGCTTTAATTCTTCGGAATTAGTACAATTTAAATCATATAGTTTTTGACTAATTGATTTTACTGTAGTTTCAATTTCTATAGCAGCTCCAACTTCAAATGCATAATTTAAATTACAATATGATGTCATTAATACTGGCAGTTTATATGACCAAGCTTCAAGAATGGAGACAGGCAAACCTTCGCTAAAAGAAGGTAGAATAAAAGCATCTGCATTTTTAAATGCTGCATCTTTTACATCACCAACTAAACCTCCCGAAAAAAACACAGAAGTATTTAATGCAGGCGTTAATAATTCCTTTAATTCTGATGTATGATTTAGTTGATCCCATCCCCCGATAATCACACACCAGTTTTCAAAGAAATTTGATTTTAATGATATTTCATTTAAAGATAACATCAGATTTGCTAGACCCTTCTTAGGATGAACTCTACTAACGTATAACAAAACTTTTCTACCCTGTGTAAAGGTGTGAGGCCATGGCATATCTCTTGAAATGGAATTTGGTAAAGTTACTCCATTAGGGATTATTGCTATTTTATTTTTTAAACCAAGTTGAGTAAAATCAAATTTTTCTTTCTCAGTAAGAGCGTGCAATACATTCGCATTTTTTAGGTTTTTATTTTCAAACAGAAATCGAGCAATTATTTTTTTATAACTATTTCTTTGAAGAATATACTGATCCAACATCCCATGAGGACTAATAAGATATGGAATGCTATGTTTACAGGAAACTTGCTTTGTTATTAACGAAGTATATTGCCATAAACCATGAAGATGTATTATATTTTCTTTGGCCAAATTAGACAATATAAAATTTTCAAGGTCACTGTGAAGCTTATGATTAATATTTAACGAGGTTGCAAACTTATCTTTTTGTAAAGCATGAATAGAGATCCCATCCCAGTTCAAACTGTCAATTTCTGAATATTCGTCCCAATTAGAAAAAACAGTAACTCTGTTTTGTTCTGAGTTTATATTTGAATAAAGTTCCATCATAGCAGATGAAACACCACTTCCGTTTCTAGATATAGAATTTGTAATTCCAAGAATATTCATAACTTTATTAATCTACTTTTAAAACAGCAATTTCCCTTAATATTTTAATAAGACATTTATTGTATCCATCCCAAGAAATATTTTCAACAGAAGAAACAGCATTCTTTGACATTTCAGACAATTCCTCTCGATGTTCGTCAAACCATTCGATTTTATCAATTAAAGCATCCTTATCACCTGCTTCAATAACAAATCCATTAGCTCCATCCTTAACAATATCTGACCCTACACAATTATTAGAACAAATTACTGGAAGGCCTGCAGAAAGAGCTTCCAATATTACTAATCCGTAACCTTCACCAAGCGATGGAAATACAAAAACATGGCTCGTAGAGTACAATTCAATTAATTGATCAAATGATACATGGCCCCAAAATTCAACATAAGGCTTGTATTCTTCATATAAATGGGAACACACATTACCACCTCGTCCAACAATATTAAATTTTATATCTTCACGATTAATTTCTTTAGCTGCCATAAGAATTTGATATATTCCTTTTCTCTGATTTACTTCACCTACGAAAAGAACTTTTAGAGGTCCTGCATTATTTTTGTCAAATAACCTAAAAAACTTTTTATCAACACCATACGGACACATAAATATATTTTCCGGTGAAATTCCAGAATAAATAGCTGCATTTTTTGAAAATGTAGATGCAACAATATGATATTGAGATTTCAGCAATTCTTCTTTATAGAATTCAGCAACCTTCTTGTATTTTAAGAAACCACCACCCTCATTTTCAAAAGTTTTATAAAACTTGCCACTATCAACTTTATTATAAACGTCATGTAAATAATACCTCGAACTATGTGCGTTATCAGTAATTCGAATAATTTCGGGGGTTAGTTTCGCAAGTCTATCAAACAATATAAATGAAGCTGTATCATATCCAATGACAGCTTTGATTTCAGTTCTGTTTTTTACGATATATCTCACAGTTTTACGTTGAAATCTATCATATGTCCATTTGTTCCATAAATTGTAGATTATTTGTGTTTTATCAATTCTTACTAAGAATAAGGATATTACCCCCATCCATTCGCAAAATTGTATAACATCAGAATCAACCAAAGCTTTACAATTTCTTCTTTTTGCTCTTTCAATATTATTTCGGTCAAGAAATATCATCAAAAACTTCATTAACCTAGAATCATCTTTGTTATAGACAGTTGTGACAAATTTAAAAAGCATTCCAGATTCCTTTAGAGCTGTAGCAACTCGAAAAGAGTGTTGAGTTCCTGGATGAACTAGTAAAATTTTACTCATAGTTGTAATTTGAGATATTTAACGTAAACATCATGTTAGCGTGAGTTTCTTCGAAACATTATTCTGCTATATTTAACACTAATAGGGCAAAAATATCTAACAATATAAACAGGGCCGATTAGAAAAATAATCAAATAAACATTCGTAGCCATGTATCCGCGAATCAACAGTTGAAAGAGAGCTGTAAAAAGGATTGCATATATTATTATATAGTGAATATTAGTTTTTTTAAATGTATACAAAGTCTTAATTTTACTTAGAATTAGTCCAAATAAAAACATTCCAATAATGCAACCTAAATATCCAAATTCAATATATAGTTCGGAAAAATTTGGTGTAGCCATTCCATAAGTTTTGCTAATATCAAAGCCAGAGCACCTATTCATTGCGACTACTATGTCAGCAGTTTCTAATCCTGGTTTCCATGGGAATAAAATTCGAGGTAGAAAATAATAGAAAGGTTCTATAAAATATCCATAGCCCCAATCATGTGGAAATAATCTTGGCATTTTGTCAACAATACAATAAAAAGGCATTACTATATTGCTATTTGTATAAAAAGTGGTATAAAGTTCATCTATAGGATTAAAAGTAGAGAGCGAAAATCCTAACCCTGAGCGGATACCATTTCTTGCATAACCTAATATTACAAATGAAATAATTAAAGAAAGTAAAACTAAAGATACCAATTTTAAAGAGGGGCGTTTATTTTTCAATATATAATTAATCACAAAAAGACTTCCAAATAATATGATAAATATAAATCTATTACCACCATACATAAATATTGCTGTTGTGTACATAGTAAGTACAATCTTAACCAGTTTATTATGTGAGTAAAGCATGATATAAATCCAAAAAGGAATCATACTCCAACTAAAATTTATGAGGAATTTTAACGGGGTTTCAATATTATAATTTGCTTCATTTGGGAGTAATGAAAATAATAAAACATAACCTAAACTCATTCCACTTCCAAACACATAGTAGATTAATGAAAGTGCAAAGCTAATACTCCATCCAATGTATGAGATTAAAAGTATCTTTGTTGTTTTAAATTTGCTAAGAAGATATCCACTCTTAATTTTTACTGCTGTTTGTCTAGTATATTTATTCTTGTAATACCCTAATAAAAAGGAAAAATACGAAATTGTATATAAAATGGTTGCAGTAGTACATCCTTTAAACATGTAAAAAGTTTCAATAAAAGTTTCATGCCTAATAAGAAAAATCATTGGTGAAATTACATATAAAAACAAAGAGATGAAAATCACCATTGATATTGGTTCAAACATATCAATTAAATTCCTTAGTTTCAAAAACGAGAGACTACCTGCAATTAAAAAATATGAAAAAAGTAAAGTATTATAACTAACAGTCTCTCCTGCACTCAAATGAGCTGGAAAATTCAGAAGAAAATAAGAAAAAATAGAAAACAAAGCTAAGTGGAGCATTTTATTTACAAGGAATATTTAACATCACGACTATTTAAAAATCATCAAGTTCAGGTTCATTCTTATTTAACTTAATAACATTCTACAATTGATTGATTCTATTTAAAGTTCATCTTAAATATTTCATCTTTTCTCTTCCACATCTCTTTACAATTAGTTTTCAAATCATCTACTAAATGAGATATGGGTTGCTTAATCAGTTTACAGCTACGAGGCAAAACGTAAAAAAAGAGAATAAGGTCAAGCAACAAGCTCCCAATAGCAGCCCCTGTAAGTCCAAACGGTATGGAAAGTAAGTACGAGGTCAATACAGCAAATGCTGAAACAATCACACCGGCTATGGTAAAATCGAAAGGACGATTGGCTGCTATTAATATATCTGAACCCATTGACCATACAGCATTAAACAAAATACCAATAATAAAAATATTCCACATCATGGCGGGTGGGTTAAGTGCTTTACGCGTCCATAACTCGTAAAACCAGGGACCACCAATAAATAAGAAAAGCATACCTACTACTGCTATAAGTGTGATGATGATGAGGCCAAAGCGGAAAATCTTACGGGCTTGTGGTAGGTTACCTGCGCCCATTTCGTATTGTAGCTCGGGTAATACGGAGGCAATCACCATAGCATTGGCCTGATTAATGGCTCTGGTAAGCGTACGCACGGTATTGAAAATGGTTACGGCTACAGGTCCCAACACAATACGCACCACGAAGGTAGTACCCTGAAAGAATAATGCCTGCCAAACAGGAGAAAGCAAGAACCCGAAGCCTTTGTGAAAAATGGAGACAATATCAGCTTTCAGTACTCTACCCTTTAGTTCTTTGTGTATAGGCAACGTTTTACGGGCTATAAAAGTATATACAAGGGTGTAAATAATGGCAATTACCAAATTGCTAAAAGCGAATAACACGATACCGTGATGGGTGAGGAGTACAATAAACCCGACCAACAGATTGAGTGAGGAGTACACGCTCATCAGATTGATACTAAGCGCTGCCCTACGCGCCGCTCTGAAATAAGCTTCGTTGAGGGGTTGGTAAAAACCCAGGATACGTGCCAGCATTAAAAAAGATACGGCAAGTATAGCATCTTGCCGGACAATTAATGATTTTTCGAAGATATTGAAGTAACTGAGTACCATTAGGGCAATACCCGAAAGAAGGATTGCAGCAAGTACTATACTATGAATAGAGAAAAAGCCGCTTTTAGAGATATTGGCGGCTCCTTGCTTGTCGCCGGCGGCATACTTAAGTATAAAAGAATTGCAGGCGGCCGTCCCAAAACCTAAATCAGAAAAACCTATAATGGTAGGTATAATGGTAAGCGTTAGCCACTCACCATAGTAAGCAGCTCCCCAGGCGCTAATAAAAAAGGGCACCAACAGCAACTGTTCAGCTATCTTAATGATTTTCTGTACAGCCGAAGCCAATCCGTTTTTTAATAAATTTTTCTTTAAAGACAAGGGAATAGTTGTTAGTGATGAATGATTAGTGATAAGTATTTTTGGTGTCTACAACGATGACAGTTAAGCTGACATCATTTACTCTTATTTGTTCCGGTATGCTTTAGTATATGCTACAAAGTCATTTCCAAGCATAGACTCTACACACAAGTCGGTATGTACTGCTTTTCGTTTTCGTAATTCTACAGCAGGATTTCCACTCATAACTGCCATTGGTTCAACACTTTTGGCAACTACAGAACCAGCACCGCAAACAGCACCATAACCAATTATTTGGCACGTAGGCAGTATAAATGTCTTAGTTGCTAACCAGCAGTAATCCTCAATCTCAATTCCATAGGACTTCTGTTCCCAATCCGGTGAATCTATATTATGACTTCCTGTTAGTATTTCTACACCATCCCCAATAATCACATAACTACCGATTGTCACTTTCCGCCTTAATACAATCTTATGAGTTGCAATTGAAGTATGATTCCCTACAGTTAAATACTTATTTGCATTTTTTGCCAACTTATAAGGCATAGTTACAGATTCGCCTATGGTGGCTCCATTCCGTCTGGCTACCCACACAACAAACCTGTTCCTAAAAAGATTTATATATTGTAGATATCGTCCTTTAAAAAAACTCAGTTTTGTCCGCGTTTGGATATTAGTATTATCAGTTATAACCGAATTCATTATCAGCGTTAAATTGTTTGGAGCATTATAGTTAATAATACAGACTTAATATTTATCAATTTCTAGTCTTATTTCTTGATTTATATGCGTTTGTGTAGGCTCTAAAATCATTTCCAAGCATAGACTCTACACACAAATCGGTATGTACTACTTTTCGTTTTCGTAACTCTACAGCGGGATTGCCTGTAACAATAGACATCAGTTCCACATTCTTTGCTAACACTGCACCTGCAGCACATACAGCACCGTAACCAATGCGTTGGCATGAGGGTAAAACAAAAACCCGTGTAGCCAGCCAACAATAATCTTCAATTTCAATACCATAGTTTTTTTGTTCCCAGTCTACTGAATCTACATTATGACTTGCAGTAATGATTTCAATATCTGAACCGATAATTACATAATTACCAATAGTCACTTTTGATCGTAAATCAAATGCATAGCTATCGATTGATGTATGATTGCCAATAATCAAATTAGCATTTGCCTTTTTTGCCAACTTGTAAGGCATGGTTACATATTCGCCTATGGTGGCACCATTCCGTCTGGCCACCCATACAATAAACCTGTTCTTCAAATAATTTTTATATCGCGGATACAAGCCTTTCAAGAAACGAAAGGTCGAACGGGCTTGTATATTTTTACAATAGGTGGTATTAGGATTCATTTCTTGTCAGTATTTATTATCGTTGGAGCCTTTTTGAACTAAGATGAAATATCAATTAATTATCCTTTCTGACACAGTTTATTGAATAGACCCTCATAGAATTAATTACCGAGATCGTAGAACTCATTACCGAGACCGCGGAAGGAATTACCGTAAACACGGAAGATATTACCGAGAGCGCGGAAAGCGTTACCGTAAGCGCGGAGGTCATTACCGAGACCACGGAAAGCGTTACCGAGATCGTGGAGGTTGTTACCGAGACCACGGAAGACGTTACCGAGAGCGCGGAAGGAATTACCGAAGGCGCGGATGAAGATTTTAGGTTAATATACCCGACCTTCGCTTTTCAAGAACTATAACTACGAATTACGCTAATGACACGAATTTAGGCATTTTCTTATTCGTAAAATCTGTGCAATTCGTTGTTTAAAAAGTCTATATATTTCTATATACACTAATTTAGTGATTAGCGATTAGTGATTACTTCGACTACGCTCAGTACAAGTCTGTTGACTGATGACTGACCTGTGCTGAGCGTAGTCGAAGCATGACTGACTTGTACTGAGCGTAGCCGAAGTGACTTGTGCTGAGCGTAGCCGAAGCAAAAAACATCTTCCTATCCCTGATCCGATATTTTTATTAATTAGTAGTTGGGGTGGTTACGTTAGTATCCTTTGGAGCTACGTTAGTATCCTTTGGAGTTCCTTTGCTTACCTGCCGTACTTTTTTGAGCAGTTGTGCATAGGTGTAATCCGCTAACTTGGCCGGATTGGTGCCCTGATAAAGCACTTTTCCTATTTTCAGTATCTCGACGGTTTGGGTCCATACGGCGTTAAACGTCGAGATATTGTTTTGAACAATCTGTCTGCGATTGCTCGTTATTTCCATATGTTGTTGACGGTCGGCAGCCAGCGATAGCGCAGCATCGTTCAGCCCTTTGATAAATTCATCCGTCAGTCCTTTTTCGGTCAATGGTGCTTTGTAGGTAGTGATATTACTGATAACGATACGCAGGTTGGAGACCACCCCTTCCACATCGTTGTTATCTATACTCTTACGTACAGCACTGAGTCCAAAAGCGGCATCAGTTATTTTCAGTTTTCCTTTAGCCAGCTTCAAATACCCCGACACGGCAGCAATGGGTTTGGTAAGCCCGCTAATGGTGGCAGTGTAATGTTGCGTTATCAGGCTTTTGGCCAGGGTCTCTGATGCCGGTTCGAGCAATTCAGAGATAGTAGCAATCTGTGTTTCAAGCGTTGTTGCATAATCTGTTGTAAACATAGGCGAAAATGCAGAGAAATCGGCAAGGTCGCGTTTCAAACTATAGGCAACAAAAGTTGAGACAACAGGCAATTCTTCATCTTTACATTTGAAGTTTCGATTAATAGTTGTACTCATGTTGTTTAAATTTAAACGTGAATAAATAAATATAGAAAAGGGATAGAAAGATGCGGTTTCTTAGTTGACAGTTGACAATTAACTGACCTGTGCTGAGCGGAGCCGAAGCATTACTGTTCAGCAAGTATAAAATTTTTCTACAAATATATAATTCTGTCTAAATATAAACAATATGTAATTTTGACAAATTGAAATCGTCTAAGACGAATCGGTTTTTTTATTCGGAGATTTAATGTTATTTAACGCATAGTGATCAGATTTACCTATCCAATTGAACGCTGTTTTGGTTGAATGCCAGTTTCTTTTAACGCAAAACTTATCCGTCCACTGACGGAAAACGTTGTAATTATTTTGAACGCAAATTACGCAAAAACCGCAAATTTTCACAAAACGCTATTACTAATAACTATCGACTACTGACTAGAAACTACCGACTATCGACTACCTACTGCTGACTGTTGACTGTTGACTATCTACTACTTAATCACCACCAACCGATTCATGTTGTCTTGTTTGAAAGGCTGTACGGTGTCGCCATACCAGTTGGCTTTGATGCGGTTACGACTGATGCCGTATTCGTTAACCAATAGTTTCGTAACGTTTTGAGCGCGTTTAGCTGATAAGTTCATATTAAACGCTTCGGTGCCTGTTGTTTTGTCGGCATATCCGCAAAGTGTAACCGTTGCTTTGGGGTTGGCTTTCAGGTATTCGGCAGCACGGGCTATGGCTTGTCGTTGCGTATCATTGTCGATGGTGGCCTTATTGGTAGGGAAGAAAACATTCACCGGCAAATCGGTGCTTACCACCGGTGCCGCTTTCACTACCGGTTCGGCCACTACTTCTGCTTTAGGAGCTACGGGAGCAGCTTCCTTTTTTACAATAGGTTCGGCAACACGTTCGGGAGCAGGAGCTACTTTCACCGGTTCCGCCACCACTTCTTTGGGCTCAATAACCGGCACTACATCGGCAAGACGTGCTTTACCCGCTTTGCTGCGGAAATGATAGGTAAAACCTGCGGTGATAGCTGTATACAATTCGTAAGGAGTATGTGCCACATAGCCGTTGTAATCATCACGTACAAAGTTATTCTGCATCGAAAGGTTGAGATCCAGCTTGCGTGATAGTTTGTAATCAACCTGTCCACCCAGACGAACAATTGGTGATATTTTGGTACTTTGCAACGCATCTTTCTCGCGATAGGCAATACCCACACCACCAAAAACGGAGAAATCAATTTTGCGGTTGGGGTTGTATCCCGCCCACCAGTTGCTAAGGTTCACCATCAAGTCGGCAGCCAGGTTATCGGCAGCAAAAGAAACATCGCGGTATGAACCATCGGGATTTGTGTAACGAATATCCGGCCAGTGATGTTGAAGATGAGCGTAGATACCTCTTACGCCAATAACGGGTGTAAAGGTATATCCCAGACCGATACGTCCGGCAAAGCCGCTATTTTCTTTTAATGAGAAGGCAGTGGGATGACCTTCGTCTTTCCAAAACTCATTACCCTCGGCAATATAGAGGTTGATACCTGCTCCGGCACTAATGTTCCAACCGGGTTGGAAAGGCTCTGTGCTTTTTCCGGATGAAGATTGTGAATACAGGTTTAAGACTAAAACAAAAGATAAGATCGAGAGAATAACTTTTTTCATAATGAACAAATTTTAAATTAGTACTTAATGTTAAGTTAATAATAGTCAGAGAATGGTAGGTAGTTACTAGTAGGTAGTTGATAGTTGATAGTTGATAGTTGGTAGTTGGTAGTTGATAGTTGGTAGTTGGTAGTTGGTGGTTGGTAGTTGATAGTTGGTAGTTGATAGTTGATAGTTGATAGTTGATAGTTGATAGTTAGCTTACTACCTTCTACTTACTACCTTCTACTTACTACCTCCTACTTACTACCTCCTACTTTCTACCTTCTACTTACTACTTACTACCTCCTACTTTCTACTTACTACTTACTACTTACTACTTACTACTAACTATCTCAAGGTTGCACCCTGGGCATATATTCAATTTCGGGAGTTGAGTCGGGGTTGCGTTTTTCAGGTAAACGGTAGGTAAGGCCCACGGTAAAAGCAGTGAATATCTCCACAGGGAACGTAACGACATAGGCATTGAAGTTATCGTTTACAATATTCCCATCGGCAATAAGGTTAAGTTTCAGGTTTTTGTTGATGCGAAAATCGCCCTGTAGACCGCCACGCAGACAAAGCGAGTAATTGTCGGTTGGAAAATCAGCTTTATCGCGATGCACCACTCCCGTTCCGGCAAAAACCGAGAGATTGAACAGGCGGTTGGGATTAAAACCTCGCCACCAATTGCTGAGGTTGATCATCAGATCGGCCGTCAGGCTCTCCGAACCGAAAGCGTTCAATAGATGTAAACCATCCGGAGTGGTATAGCGGATATCTGCCCAGTGGTGTTGTGTAACACTAAGAAAGCCACGAACGCCAAAGATAGGAGTAAAATGATAGCCCAGTTCCACACGTTCCGTAGCACCACCATTGTCGCGGAGTGAAAAGATATGCGGTATTTTACTATACGTAAATACATTTCCCTCGGCAAGATACATGCTCAAACCACCATTCACCCCCGCTACCCAATACGGACGAAAGGGTACCGTGTAAGTAGAACCATCATCCAACCGTTGCGCATTGGCAAGGAACATACTAGTCAGAAAAAGGGATACAAGAATGATTCTTTTCATAAAAACGAGAGAGAAATTAGTGGTTAACGATTAGAGATTAGTGATTAGTAGGATTAAAGATCAAAGATTGAAAATGAAACAATGGTGTAATTAAGTCTCAATTGGCGCAACTGAGCATAGTCGGACTAACTACTAACTAACTAACTAACTAACTACTACAGACTACTTACTGATAACAGTTATCAATTATGAATTATGAATTATTAATTATCAATTAGTTGTCCTGTCCATACCCATAGGTCGCCCCATGTTTTTTGCCGTAGCCATAGCCATACTTCTTACCATAGCCGTAACGATAGGACTTTTTATGAATGTCGGTACCGTTGAGCACAAAGTACATATTCCGGACTTTCTCCTTTTTGAAGAGGGTGGTTGCTTCCTCAATACAACGTTTGGGAGTATAACCGGCACGTACCACATACAAGCTGACATCGGCAAAGCGGTTGATGGCAAAGCTATCCGAAACAATACCTATAGGGGCCGTGTCGATAACAATATAATCGAATTGGGTGCGCAGCTCATTGATCAGTTCATCCAGCAAAGGGGTAGCCAGCAATTCGTTGGGATTAGGAGGTACCGGACCGGCAGTGATGACCGATAGGTTAGAGTGAATGCCCGAAGGACGAACCAACTGATCTTTCCCCATGTGTCCCGAGAGGTAAAGGGTAATACCGGCTTCATGTTCGATGCCCAGGTATTGTCCCAATTTCGGTTTACGAATATCCAGCCCGATAAGCAACACCTTTTTATTCAAAAGTGCCAGACTCATGGCCAGGTTAATACTCACAAAAGTCTTGCCCTCGCCACTAACACTCGATTCCACATTGATGACTTTTTTATCGGGCGTATTCATCACAAAAAGCAAGTTGCTGCGAAGTAAACGCACCATTTCGGTAAAGCTATCGGTGCTGTTGGCTTTAATAATCACATTGCCCACTTCGGAGGCAGTAGGTATCTCGCCCAACACAGGTACTTCCGATAATTTTTCCAGTTCCTCTTTGGTATCAATATGATAACGCAGCATATCGCGTATGGCAATGGTCACAACAGGGATGATAAGTCCCAACAAAAAGGACATCAACAGCACCACCATCTTCTTCGGCGAAACAGGTATGCCGTTGCTACGGGTCTTGTCGATAATCTTGCCTTTGGGAACCACTACCGACATGGTGAGCGAGTTCTCTTCTTTCTTTTGCAACAGGAATACAAACAAAGCCTCTTTGATACTTTGCTGGCGTTTGATAACGGTATATTCACGTTCCTGACGCGGAATAGCTTTGATGCGGACATTGTTCTGTCCATCCTTAGCCAATAAATCTTTTTGAGCAATCTGCCAGCTGCGTTTTTCGTTGCGAATGCTTGAGAGCAGGGTGCTGAACATGGATTCAATCTGTTCATCCATTTCTATCATGGCCTTATTCGTGGCAGAAGCGGTACGGGCAAGACGTTTGCGTTGCAACACCAGTGTATTATAGTTGGTAATAAGCGAGTTCAGGTTTTCGCTCTTCACACCCGTACTGGCCGGCAATAGCTGACAGTAGTTTTCCTTGCGGTGCATATAGTTGTCGATATCCGTTACGATGGCCAACTGCGTTTCCACCTCCAGGCGTTTTTGTGCAAACTCCCCGGTTTGGCCGATAAACATTTGTGCTTCGGAAGTAATATCGGTTAAGCCCTGGTTCTGTTTGTAGTTCTCCACTTCGGTTTCTACTATTCCCAGTTCTTTGGTCAGAGCCGACAATCGCTCGTCGATAAAAGCTGCCGTGTTAGTAGCCACCAGGTTCTGATCTTTCATATCCTCACGGTTGTATACCTCTATGAGTTTGTTCAGAAAATCCTTCCCCATTCGGATATTGCTGGTCGTCAACACAACATTCACCACAGTAGTGGTTTTTGAAGTCAGCTCCATGGACGTGTTGGCCAATATGCCCTCGGCAACTACGCCCGGGTTTAGAAGTTTCACTCCCACGGTCATATCGTCAACCGGTTTGAAAGCTCCTTTAGCAATACCAATCGTACCGAAAGGCAACCTCACCACACTATCGGTGGAATTGGCCTGAACATTAAACGCTACATTATCATAAGTGCCTGTAAAAACATATTTACCATTGGTTCGCACCAACACTTCAAATTCATAACCGGTGGTGACACTATCCAACACATCATCGGATAAAGTGATGCGTATCGGGCAGCTGCGTCCATACAGCGATTCATTTTTAAACGTACCGACATTGGTATACTGAGCATAAAGTCCCAGTTCACGGACCACCTGTTCGGTCAGAGTAGCTGTTTTCAACACTTCCAGTTCATTGTCCACGTTGTTCTTCACGTCGAACAAGCCCATATCCTTGAGCGCACTGAGCTCACTTGTTCCACCGCCTTTCTGATCATCTTTGAGCAAAACGGTGGTACTTACTTCGTAGATATTGGTGGTGGTCTTCAAATAGACAATCGCCAACAGGAGGCATATCACTATGGAGGCGACAAACCATTTCCAATAGGATAAGTATTTAAATAGAAGAGCTAACAGATCGACTGGTTGTTCAATTTCTTCTTCAGAATCGTAATATTCGGTCATGACAATAAGGGAATGGGTAGAAAATTATTTTTTTATTATAGTTACAACAAGGCTTGTGAGTGAAAACAAAACCGACAGTGCTGAAATACCAAAACTTTCGGCAGCACCAAACCGGGATGAATTGGATCGTGACTTATTAGGCTCAACGTATACCACATCGTTTTGCTCTAAATAATAAGCAGGCGAAGAAATGATACCGGCATCGTTCAGATTCACGGTGATAATTTGTTTCTGACCGTTTACACCTTCGCGCAATACTTTTACATTATCTCGTCGTCCGTAAATACTCATATCACCGGCCATGGCTAGTCCTTCGAAAATGGTTATCCGCTCGTTAGTAGTAGTAAATTTCCCCGGACGGAGCACTTCACCTACCACATTCACCGAGTAGTTGATAATACGAATGGTAACTACAGGACGTTCTTTGCTAAACGCTGACGCCAGTTTTTCCTGCAACTGCGCCTGCAATTGTTTGGTCGTTAAACCGGCCACCAATAGTTTTCCGAATACCGGGAAGTCTATATCACCGTCGGTATCTACCAAATAAGGCTGTAGACTAGGTTGGGAGTTGATGCTGTTTTGAGACGTGAGATCAGAAATCTGAGGAACCGTAAGATTATACATTCGCGAAGCTTCGGGCACCGAGGTTACAACTGTAATACTCAGCAAATCTTTTGGTTTAATAACGGCATTGAATACATCGGCAGTAGTACCCACCTGCTTAGGCGCTTGTGTAGCCGTAGCAGTTGGCTGGAAATAGGCGATATTTTTTATGGACGTACAAGAACCGGTAAACAGGACAATGAAAAACAGAACGAAAAAACGAAAGAAGGACTTGCGATACATGGGGTTGGAAATTGGAAGTGGATAGTATTTTTATAATATGAATATCTGCGTAGTTACCTAAACAATTGACCACACAAGTCACAAAAGAGACACAAAAGCAGATAATGAAAATTTAAAGCTAAGTAAATTGTTTCTGAACTTCTATGGCACATCCGGGGATACTATTTGATAATTCATTTTCTGCCCTGTAGTCCATGTTGATTTTATTTGTTTTGTGGTTTTTGTGTTTAGACTTTGTGATTTTTGTGTAATAGCTATCACACGAAGTTACACAAAACAAAAATGCAAAGTTTCACAAAGAAAGATAATCGTATTTCTATAACCAGGAAAGAAGGTACAGAGATGGCAAAGCCCCGCCAGTCACATATCAGGATAGCTATAATTGTATATTTTAAATAGTTATAAAAAGAAAGGGGCTTTTACTTCAAAACCTGATCGGCTTTAATTTTCACCCTTATATGTAATGGTTGAATGACAAGGATCAAATAGTCTTTTGTCACTTTAACCACGATGCCTTTTACGTTTTTCAAAGGACCGGCTACTACCTGAACCGTTTCATCAATATGAAATTCACACTCTTTCCCATCAGCCTTACTCAGAAAGTCCTTTATGGCCTGAATCTCTTTGGGTCTTACTGTAGCCGGCGTACTATTGTGAAATATAATACGCGACACCCCGCTTTTATGCGTCAAAGTCCGCAGCACCTCGTCGGTACATCTAACAAAAATATAGGATGAGAATAGTGGAACTTCTACCATCTTCACCCTATCAGACCATTTACGTGGTGTACGATGCAATGGCAGAAATACCTCAACGCCATCAGCTTTCAAGCGTTGTTCTACTTGTTTCTCAGCCCTTGCAGCTGTATATAGCACGTACCATTTCATTTTGTCACCTGTATTTTTGATTTTAAAAATCTATTGCTCAAATAACAGCAACAGATTCCTGACAATCAAAAAATTCATATATATTGAACCAACCGGAAATAATGAATCGCTTCGTTTTCAATTAAGAAAATATCAGAACAGAAAATTCTATTCTGATAATTCGTTATTTCTTTGGGCGGAATAAAAATTGATCTTGTTTTTACAGAGAATTGACCGCATGTTACCAGTTCAGACCCCAAATAAATATTAAATTTAAAATTGTAATTAATACAAATTAATTTACTTATTTAAATTTAAGGCAAAAGTACTATAAATAATTTACAAAAAAAAGATACAATTTAAGCGAAATACACATAAACTCTACAAATAATTGCAAATATACCAGCTTATTGTAATAAACAAAGTAAGTGAACAAGCAGTAAGTGCTACAAAAATACAAAGTTAACATTCAGACTATTAATTAGTAACCTTTCATTTGTAAATAAAAAAATACCTCCACAATGTGGAGGTATTTGTAAAAACGAAGAAACAAGTCATCGTTTAAATTTAACTATTAAATGTTGAAAAGCATGATCCCATTAACCATCTTTAAGCACCTGACGTAAAATAGTTGTCATCCGAATCTCAAATATATCTGACTTAAACTCCCTTTCAAATTTCTGGCGCGCAGCTCTACCCATTTGCAAACGGAGATCAGCGTTTTCAATCAAAAGTTCTAATTTCCCGACCAATGCCTGTATATCGTTCTTAGGGATAAGAAAGCCCGTAAGCGTATCGTCAACAATATCAGGAATACCTCCTTCATAGGTAGAGATTACCGGTAAGGAGTATTGCATTGCCTCAAGCAATACCAATGGGAAACAATCGTTTAAGGTAGGATGCACAAAAATATCAGCAGCAGAGAAAAAGGCCGCCTTTTCATTTCCAAACTTCTCGCCAACATAATGTACGCAGTCTTCTAACTGAAGTTCCTGCAATTTACACTCAAACTGATGCTTGTCTATATCACCAACACCTCCCACAAAGGTACATTGAAAAACGAGATGCTTTTGTTTTAGAATTTTACAAGCTTCGAGTAACAGATACACTCCTTTCGCCTCCATAAGATTGGATAAAAAGAACAACCTTACCGACGTATCGTCCGCAGTTGAACCTTGCACATGCTCAATATCCGTTATCCCATTGGGACAATAATACACATGCTCCTTACTGACATACTTTTGAATATCAGGGTACAAGTGAGGTGAAAGTAGTATCACTTCCGACCCTTTAAAGACTATGCGGTATAACAGATTGTCGATAAACTTATCCTGATTGACACTAACACCTTTGTTATGAAAATGATATACGATCTTAACGCCTAACAGTCTGACTAATAATGCCAGTGTTGCATCTTTGTAAAATGGCATACATTTACTCGTCATAGAGAAATAGCACAAGTCGGGTCGATGAAGAAGTACTGTTTTAAGTACTCTCCATAGGATGACAAAAAAACGCAACAACTTAACAAGTTTCCGCTTCCCTATTTCCTCGATGGTTACAGAAGTGCCAAGATTTATATATTCGCAACTGAACGCTTCGTTTACAATCGTACTGTTTTTTATCTGCAATCCTACTGTGGCTGCTCCGTGAACCGGAGGGGGCAGATGTAATACAAATAGAATTTTCATATCATCGATATTAGAAATAATTTAATGTGTAACAATTTATTCAAAGGCCTATAAAAAAAGGTATGGTTTATTCAACTAAGACCTGACCAATTCGTTTGCTGCAAGAGCTTTCCAGCATTCGGTATTGTTCAGATAGGCTATATCGCGGTTAAAAGCGATAGTATTCAGCAGTAGTTCCAGGTCATTCCAAAGACCAAACTCTTCAATTTCCCATGAGTGTCCCCACAGGTGAAATACCCCTCCGTTGCTGAGTATTTTATTCATGAGCACTTCGGCCAACAATGGAAAATTCTTATTCCCTTTATAAAAAAAGAGCTGCTGCACTATGGGAAGTACGAAACCGGCTTTCAAACAATGCTTCGTCAACGTAACGCTGCTATGTTGAAAGGCCTGCATACTTGTATCCATTAATTTTGTCTCAATAGCAGATGAAGTATGCAACAATCTGGTGGTACGTCCAAACAAAAATCCGGCTTCATTCACCAACCGTATATCCCGTTGTGAATATTTACCTCCGGGATAACAAAATGCATCAACTGTTCGCCCCAACCTGTCCTGAAGTATCGTTTTACATTCAGTTACTTCGTATCTCGCGTCCTCCTCACCAAGTGTATTAAGGTAGATATGATTAACGGTATGACCGCCAATCTCGAATTTGTCGGCTATCACATCTAACTCCGAAGGCTGCATAACCGGGTGTTCGGCATTGTTTAGCGGAACGTAAAATGTAGCTTTAATACTATATTTATCGAGCAATTCGGCCAATCTGAGGTCTAAAGCATGTCCATCGTCCCAACTGGTGGTGATAATTATTTGTTTCTTTTCCATGACAGTTGCGAAATTTTATCCCTTAACCGACTCCAAAGTGAATAATGATTGTAGAATTGCCGTCTGATAGATGCATCCATGCGGATATCATCGGCGAATGAAAAAGCAAATTGGTCGGAGCTATCCAACAAAGTATCATAGGTATCGCACTTTTTTACCGTATGCGTAGCCTCAGTATTGAAACCATTATACTGAACTTTTGATATAACCGGAAAAACGTCCAGATAACCATACTTATAGTGATGATAATCAAAACGAATGGCCCAGGAGTCTATCTTACCGTTCATCTGTCGGTACAACATTTGGCAAAGATCGCTACCCCCACGCGAAAACTTAAGCAACTTAAACACATTCCAACGAAACGATCTATAATCTTTCAACTCCCAATCAATCAACTCCCAACGGTCTTTCCAGATAGCCCATCCCCAGGAGGCAAAGCGCAATGAGAAAGCAACATCGTATTTATAATCGGCCGGATAGCTGAGCGTAAACGAGTAGCCCGACACATTCAGCACCTTCTTTTTATTTTCGTAGAAATCAAGTGCTTCATTCATAAAACAAAGAAAATTTATCGACAAAATCAAATCATCTTCGAGTACAATCACTCTACCAAACTGATTGACAATTTGCGTAACCCCCGAAATAATTGAATTTGCCAAGCCCTTGTTTACCTCACTTTCATAAATGGTCACACCGGCAAAACCGCTAACGGTGCGGATGTACTGTCGAACAGCATTCACGTCGTCACTGCTATTGCTATTCTTTGCTCCATCAGAGAATATAAACAACTGACTTTCGGAAGCCAGCATGTTTCTTTGCAACGATTCAATAGTTTGCTTCGTTTCAGGGAGTCGGGAATAAACAAAAAGACAAATAGGAGCTAAAGTAGCTTTGCGATCCATAATCCAATTTTTTAAGTTACAATTATCTACGTTTTCATGCGTTGTCTTAAAGTTGACAGACTCGTTTTTAATGGTTTAAACAGACCAGTATCTTTAAACCGATACATAAATTCAAAAAGAACTACCTTCAGTTTAGTAGTAAAATATTTAAAAGAGTAATTTCGGTAAACCATATATGAAAACAAAAGGTTTTGCCGCGCCTGTAATCTTCTTTTCAACTCATTAAATCCCCACAAAAAATGGAATTTTACTAGTCCATTGTTGATTGAAGTCTGAATTAAATCGAATACACAGACTTCACCAACATTATACTTCGAGAAATTATCATCGTAAGCAATGACGTGTACAAAAATCTCTTTATTTATTATGGTCGAAATACAACCTGCCACCATCACTCCATCCAACTCTAAATAGACGACACACCCATAATGGCGGGTATATCGGTATAAATTATCGGTATAAGTTTTATCTATTCCGAAGTTTCGCCCTTTCTGCTTTACTCTGGCACGACTAAACTGCACAATTTTTTCAATACTACTTTCTTCTATCTCACCGGCAATTTTTGTTACAAAATTGACCTGCTCAAATTCCTTTTCCAGGTTTGCTTTACGGGCCTTTAAATGTTTCCGTGTTTTAGCTCCAAGTTCAGACAGATACTCATCCACTGTTGCCGGCAAAAATGAAATTTGGTCATCCGATTTATATACCAAAATTGATTTCTCAAGTTTATATTCAGTATATGAAGCATCAATTTTAATTTGTCGAATTTTTGGATATACTTCGAACACTTTTCTAAGACATTCTTCAAGCACAACAGAATTGAGACTTACTAAGGCATTGAAACAAATCGCATCACTTTGCTTGTTTCCAAACACTAACAAATCGACCAGATTGCCATTATCGTAAACCAACATATAATGAATGTCATGGGCAGGATAATGTATTTCGATATAGCGACAAGTGGTTATATAGGAATTGTATCTTTCCATTAGAAAAACCTCATAGTCTAAAGGCAGGCCTGAGAAACATTCAATTGAAATCATAATCAGATGTAATTAAAGAGTAAAAAGAGAATAGCCTTTCGAATCAGAAAACAAACATATTAAGTCTTCTTTCTTCGGTATTCCTTTACGGCATCTCTTATTGGTTTAGAGTATTTTGAATTTCGAAAACGAATAAAATTACGAAGAAATATAGTTTTAGTTTTATTGACAAAATAATCAAAAGAATAGGATCTGTAAATAAAATAAGAAAACAAGGCATGCGGTTTTGCCCCGAACCGCATTTTATACTCATTGTCACCCCACAAAAAATGGAATGTTGACAACTGACTTTCAATAGCACTTTGAATTAAATAGAACAAGCACAATTGCCCAACATTGTATTTGGAGTGATTGTTATCATGTGCAATTATGTGTAAAAACAACCTCTTATTCAACACATAAGATATACAACCGGCAACTATTTCGCCATCTATCTCGATATAAGCTACCCTACCATAATATTGCGAAAAAGCATGAACTTTAGCATTCTCGTCGCTACTTAAACCGGGAACTATACCCTTATATTTCATTCGCTCAACATTCAGCTGAATAATCCGGTCGATGATGTTATCATCAATCTCAGCACCATTTTTCAACTGAAAAATAGCCTGAGGGTAATCTCTCAACAATCTCGACTTGTAGTTTTTTATATGCTTCCGTGTAGTAGAACCAAGTTGCATATAGTAGTCGTCAACAGTGGTTGGTAAATCAACTATATAATCGTTCGATTTAGAAAAGAGGAATGATTTTTTCAGACCTAAATCTTTGTAAGAAGCATTAAACTTAACCCTTCGAATGGATGGATACGTTGCAAAAATAAGCTCAGTGAACCGGGTAACAATATGATGATCGAAATCCACAAACAGATTAAAACAAGTGGTGGTATCTCCCCGATTAGCAAATATCAATAATTCAACAAATTTACCATCATCATAAACCAACATGTGGTTTATATCGCAAGTAGGAAAATAAATTTCCAGATACCGGCAAGTTGTTTTGTAAGAATCATATTTCTCTAACAAAAAAGATTCAAATTCAAGAGGTAAACCGCTAACACATTCGAATGAAATCATATGCAAGTTTTATATAAACGAGTAAAACGAAAATGATTTATTGCTTAAAACATGAACCTAAATATGAATTTGAACGAAAATTGATCACCAGCAGTTGTTCACGTTTATCATTTTTTAAGTTACAGTAGTCACAATATAACATTACAACAGAACTAACACCTTTAAAGTTTTAAGGTTCACAATTTACAATTGAGAATCATTATTATCTTTCAGTAATTTGATGCAAAATCAGTTGTAGATTGTGCTCAAATATTCCAAGAGTAAGTTCAGTTTCGAATTTCTGTCGACCTGCCTTTCCCATTTGCTGGCGCAATGTGGAATTTTGAATCAGAACTTCCAACTTCTCAGCCATAATTTCGACATCTCGTTGTGGAACTAAAAAGCCGGTCACACCATCTTCAATAATATCCGGAATGCCTCCTTCGAATGTTGATACAACGGCAATACTTGCTGACATAGCTTCCAATAGAACAAGTGGAAAGCATTCGTTGGAGTAATAAGTGGGAAAAGCAAAAATATCTGTATCAGCTAGTACGGCCTGTTTATCTTGTCCAAATTTTCTGCCAAGGTATTTCACCTTGTCTTCCATACCATGTTGCTTTACTTTTTCGTCGAACTGCACTGCGCTAACATCACCCTCAGCTCCTACAAAATTGCACAGAAAGTCGATTCCCTTCTTTTGTAAAATAACACAGGCATCCAATAACACGGTAACTCCCTTGGATTCGATAAGATTCGACAAAAACAAAATTTTTGCAGGATTCTCAACTTCGTACAGCCGTGATTTCTTATTTAAAAATAAGTCTTCAATACCGTTTGGGCAAATATGGACCCTCGATAAAGGAACAAAGGTTTCAATATCTTTGTACAAATAGTTAGACAGCAAAATTACATCAGCCCCTTTAAACACAAACTGATAAAGAAATCTGAGTACCTTGTTAGTCTGCCTTTTACTGATGCCTTTATTGTGCAGATGATACACCCGTTTAATCCGGAAAAGACGCAACCAAAAAACCAGCAATACATCTTTGTAAAACGACAAGCCCGTTGTTGACAGTGCCAGATAACACAGGTCGGGTTTCTTCTTAATTATCTCCACTATCAAATGAACCCAGATGCCAATAAATCGGAACATCTTCATAAAACTCCACTTCCCTGTGTCGTTAATGGAACGGGATACAAGTAAATTAATAAAATCACAATCAAACGACTCGTTTATTAGTTTACTCTTCATAATGGATTGACCAACCATAGATGACCCATGAACCGGCGGAGGTACATGAAGAATAAATAGTATTTTTTTCATCTTATTCATTAATTTCTAAATAAAGTGTTGAATATGAACCAACCATAGCACTATGCGAAAATTCATTGGAAACATAAGAATAGGCCTTATCTTTCAAGGCGACCAAATCAAATTCCTGATTTTTAATTTTTGTAATGATATTCAATAATGCCTCCTCGTCTTCCAATTGGAAATTCAGCGGCCAATCGGCAGGTAAGGTTTCGCTTAGACCTGGTGCAAATGCGGCAATAACCGGCACTTTGGCAAATGAAGCTTCGATTGAAATTAACACCAGCCCCTCGAATCGTGACGGCATAATGAGAAAATCAAATGCATACATCTTATCGGCAACATTTGAAACCGTATCATATACAAATACATTAGAGTACGATTGCGAGAGCTTCAATATTTCATTTTGATATGAGCCACTGCCAATTAAATGGAAAAGAAAATCATTACCAAACCTACTATTTATGAGTTTAATACGTTCAATCAAAACATCCACCCCTTTTTGGTTCTCAAATCTGCCACAAAAAGCAATATTTATCTTCTTATCATCAATATTGAATGGATGTGCAGCTCTTTTAGGCACCGCACATCCGTTATGGATAATTGACTGATGTGGTGAGCAGCCCAAATTATACTTTTTTCTCAAATTCTTATAAGCATCCAAAGCTCCATCAGAAACGCCCACCACCCAATCATTTTCCAATCGCCTTTCGGTATATTTACCCAATTTATTATGAGTCGGCCACAGCATGGTGTTATGTATCGTTCTTACAACTTTTGGAAATTTTAATTGAAACAGCGAAAAAATTCGCCATGTATTGGAAAGCGTTAAATCGGGAAGATCTGTATGTGAATGCACAATATCAGGCTTTTCCTTTAATAAATAATATGCCAAAACAAATGGTCCAAACAGCAAGCTCAAAATTTTCGATTCAGATCCAAGGCTTAAGATTCTAATATTCTTTGAACTTAAATATTTCTTTTTATCTCTGGAATATGCATCGTTTGTTTGTTGTAGTTCCACAACAATAAATTCAAATTTATCGGGATAACTAGCCTTGCAAAACTCTGCTAGATTAAAAGCAACCATTTCGGCTCCTCCTAAATGAACTGACCTTACCAACTGAAATACTTTAAACATACACTAACTTCCTCCATTCTTTTATAAATAGCTCTTTATGATCTAACATCAATGAAGGTCTATTTGTTATGTCAATCTCATCAAAGTTTTCTATCCTACCAAGAAAATGATTTAGCTTTTCGTTGGTGTTTTTTTCGTTTAACGGATCAAATACAACTCCGTTATGTGCTCTAATCAGACATGAAGCACCGGCATATTTAGAGCAAAAAACCGGTAATCCAAAGATCAACGCTTCATTTACTACTGCTCCAAAAGTCTCAGACAAGCTTGGCAAAGTGAAACAGCTGGCACAAAGATACCACGCAAAAAGTTCTTCTCCTTCAAATCTACCAGGAAGCAATACTTTGTTTTCCAGCGACTTATTCCGGACTAGATTTTCAATCGTTCCTCTCTCTTGCCCATCTCCAACCAATACAAATACCAAGTCTTCATGTTCATGAAGTAAAGAAGCTATAGTTGAAATAAATCTGGGCAAGGCTTTTTCGGGGATAAATCGTCCAACAAACAGTAATACTTTTTTTCCGGCGAGTTGGTATTCCTTCCGATATTTCTTGGCGATTGATTCTAAATTATCAGCATTGTTCCTAAGTCTGTCGGATGCTTGTAATATTGGAGAAACAATTATTTGTTGTTTTTTTAATTTAAACGTCTCCTGATAATATTCGGAGACCTCATCAGAGAGCACTACCAGATAGTCAAGATTATTCACTGTTATTTTTCTGGCCCAATACCGACCTCTTGATTGGATATTATGACAAATATCTATGCTATCATCGATGGTGGAACCGATTCGTTGATGAATCAACCTTAACCACTTTAGAAGGATGAGGTATTGAGTCGTCAATGAATATTCAAAACCCAAAATTATGTCCGGTTTAGCTTTTCTGATTTTGCAAAGCACACCGAAACGAAATACTCTTCCATTGCAGAACAATCCTTTCAGCAGAAATGAATATTTAAACTCTAATAGTGGAAGTAACTTACTCTGATCAAATTTGTGATTCCACACATTGTCGAATACAAAAACAACTTCTAAATCATACAATTTACTTAAAGCGTTAAATTGATCAACTCTGTAAGGTGCTAGAGCCGGATGAAATATTAATAACTTTTCCATAATTACCCTCTTCTTCTCAAGGAAAATATTATTCAAATATATAGGTGTTTTATTTTTGATTCAAAAAAAAGACTAATCTCTGTACAACTTATTCCATTCACTCGCAAACACATCATGAGCATTAGTCATCAATGATGGTCTATCCATTAAATCAATTTTTCCGACGGGAGAAAGAGCAGGTAGAAAGTTCAATAGCCCATTAGTTGTATCGCTTTTACTGAGTGGATCAAACAATAATCCTTTGCCGGGGTGTACAAGATAAGATGCCCCTGCATATTTTGTACAAAAAACTGGTAATCCAAAAATCAAGGCCTCATTCACAACTGCTCCAAATGGTTCGTAAGTGCTTGGCAAAACAAATCCAGATGCACATAGATACCACGCATAGAGTTCTTCACCCTCAAATCGTCCCGGAAGAAGTACCTTTTGCTCTAAATGCCTCCGGGCTATCAGCGCTTGCAATTTCGGCTTCTCATCTCCATCACCAACCAAAACAAGGACAAGATCTTCGTTCTCAAGCAATAAAGAGTAAATAGTATCTAGAAAATTAGGCAATGCCTTTTCAGATATAAACCGACCAACAAATAACAGCACTCTTTTGCCTGATAAATCAAATTCATGAACATAGTTTACGGCAATCTCTTCTAACTTTTCAACCTTACTTCTGACCCTCTCTGCATCCTGAAGAATAGGAGAAACAATAATCCGGCTTTCACTCAGATGAAATGTTTTTTGATAGAACTCGGAGACTTCGTTTGACAGTACAACCACATAATCAAGATGTTTTATCACGCTTTTTCTAGCAAAAAGACGAGTTTTGGATTGAACATTGTTGCAAATATCTATGCTATCGTCAATCGTTGTCCCAATTTTCTGGTGAAGTAATCCCATACGTTTTAAAAGAATAAGATATTGAGTTGAAAATGAAAATTCGTAACCCAAAACAACATCTGGATTCACTTTACGAATCGTTCTTAACATCCCAAATCGAAAAACCCTACCTTTATGGCGGGGACCCTTCAACAAAAATGAGACCTTGAATATTAATTGCGAAAGCAACTTACTCTGATCAAACTTATGATTCCAAACGTTTCCGAAAATGAAAACAACTTCCAAATTAAATAAGCGACTTATAGCATTAAATTGATCAATTCTATAGGGTGCTAAAGCCGGATGTATTATCAATAACTTCTTCATTTTTTATTTTCTCACCAAACCCTAACTATAAATCTACTACTTAATAACCAACTATGAACTTATAAAACAAATAATCTTATAAGTCTATTGAAGTATTCATATTTGGGCTGCAAACTCTTTTAGCTGCAAATAAGGTTTTATCTGATTCTTATCTTTTCTCTCTGACTCAATTTCGTACAATAAATTTGCAAAACATTGCAAATATGGCTTCCAATCATCTATTGCAAATCGATTGAAATATTTACCAATAGCAACTGAATTTCCCTTAAGGATTTGATCAAATTCAACATTTCCGTTTACCAAAAACTCAAATTGGAAAATATATGAAAATATATCGTAACCTAATGGATACTTACCTGCCATTTCCCAGTCAAACAACAATATCTTTTCGTTATCAATTAACATGTTCCACGGGCAAAAATCACCATGTGAAAAACATGTTTGCAGGTTTGAATCATAATTTTTGTTTGATCGCACTTCTTGAATTGATAAGTCATAGAGAATATTCAACATGTTATCATTAATGGGTTGAGGTTTAATCTTAGTCCCGTGCAAAACCGATGTTTTTAGAAGAGTAAATTTTCTATTCTCGTTGACATATAAGTCTAGCTTAGGAACAAATTCAAGATGTGATAACTGTTCGAGAACTGTCCCTTCGTTACATATATTATCACATGCATGGTCAGTCGTTGCATATTTAATAAAAAAAGAAGAATTTGTTTTAGTATCTACACCTAAAATTGAAAATTTTTGCTCGACTCCGCCTTTCCCAATATTAAATGCAATAATTGAACTCGGTGTCACGTATTGTTTAATTACGCCTAATGGAAGAAAATTCTCGGGTCTATTCGTAGAGAATAGATTACGAAAAAACGTTGAAGTTAACCACAGTTTCCACAACAGTTTTGCACTTACTTTGTATGGTTCATAAAAAGTTGCAAAAATGGGGTACTTATAAAACTCTTCTGGAAAATAGAAATGTTTGCTAAAAGGATTGAAGTAATAATACCTTCATTTTGTGAGATTCTTCCATATTAGAAAAAAAATTAAGGTTACTATACTTACTCTATCTATATTCTCAACCCATTACCGCCTGTTATCACAAATCCAGCTATTCATAATTCAAAAAATTCTTTAAATCTTTCATCCGCTCCATAAAGGTATATGGCATCAATGAATTATTTATAGAAATAACATCTTTCAACTTTCTACTTTTTCCTAGTACTTGATCAAACACCGCCAATAATTCCTCTTTTTTATATGGATTAAAAGTTCTACCATTCCTTTCATTTATGAGACATGAAGCACCTGCCAAGCTTGAACACAAGACAGGCACTCCTACAACTAAAGATTCGTTTACCACTGCCCCAAACGCCTCTGAAGTACTTGGAAGAATAAAATAGTCGGCAACTCGATACCAGGCATAAAGTGCTTCATTTTCAAATCGACCAGCGAATATTACATCATCCTTTAATTCTAGCCGTTCAACCAATGATTGCAACTCTGACTTCCGTTTACCTTCACCTACTAAAACTAAAACTGTATTCTTATTTTTTTTTACATAATCTGAGAAAACTTCAATCAAAAAAACTAAATTTTTAACATCAACAAAGCGCCCCACGAAAAGTAATATATTCTTCTCTAATTTAAAATCTTTCAGATAGTTTTTTGCTATAACCTCACTCTCATTAGCAAAAGATAGAATCCTCGATTCCTTTTGTATAATTGGAGATAAAACCGTTTTCATTTTAGGAAATTTCTCATTGTACCATTTCTCAGCAAAATCATTAGCCAAAATAATACCATCCAGAAACAGAAAACAGAAACGTCTTCCTATTCTTCTATAAATAGGGCTGTTTTTAGCGATATCTAGACTGTCATCACAAATAGTATACACTTTCGTTTTCTGAAAAAAAATTCTAGTAAACAATGTAGTTATAAATGTAATTAGTCCAAATTCACAACAGATAATTATATTTGGCTTATGTTGAATGACTTTTTGCAAATAACCAAATCTTATCATACGTTTTCTTGATGAAAAATCAAATCCATATGTCAGGAATCTAGGCTTAAAGTTCAGTTGGGATTCCAATCTTTTTTTATCAAATTTTTGGGATAGTAGTCCTTTCCGAAAAAAATAGAAATTAGTGTCGAATTCATCATTTAATTCATTAAAAAGATCTATTCGATATGGAGCTATTGCAGGATGAAATACTAATAATCTCTTTTTCATTATTCTAATAAATATGATGTATTTGACTATAAGATATCAACTTATTTCTTTTTATCATCTCAGGTAAAAGGAAACTGAGATTCTCGTTTGAGTAAACATCCAAAATTTGATTGTCAACTATCTCACCGGGATGTATCATTATTTCAACATTTGAGTTTACTTTTAGTTCGCTCTGTAAATTAGAATAATCTTTTATGCTTCCAAAATAATTTACCCCTGCTAGTTCTTTATGATTTAATATCACATTGTAAAAATTTCGGTATAACTTATTTATAACTGAAGTGTCACCTATGTTGTTGGTGAGTCTCAGGTATGGTATATTTTCATTCTTCAAAATACCCATAATCAATAAACCCAACCCGGGTTCTTCGTGAATATGGTTGTGTGAGTCGGCGTGAGAAATCGGGATTCCAAACTTCCTACAAAGTCGTATCTGGCTTGTAAGTTCCTCCTGTACAGCTATTTTTTCCGATTTCGAAAGTTTTACAATTCTCTTGTTTTTGTTTGTATGAAAAAGGCCCTCCTGACTACAGAAACGCGGTTCATTTCTAATCTTTGTACTCAATGGAAGTCCCTCGGTAAGGTTGAGATGAATACCTACTCTATCCGTTCTATTCATCGCAATTGCCAGATTGGCGGCATTCTCCGACTCATCAAAATTGACTAAAAGCGTGGTATCTGTGCAAATACTAGAGTCCATTGCCGCCATCACAGCACAATTCACAGCCTTACTAATTCCAAAATCATCCGCATTTATTATCAAATTACTCATAGACTATGCCTTTACGAGGATTCAAAACATTTTATTTTCAGTCAATATATCCCTCAAACGCTGTACACCGGACTCGAACGAAAAAATTGATTTATAGGTACTTTTAATCGAATTTGTATCCAGATTCCCATCCTTCATTGCATGTATGAGTTTCTTCAAACCCACCCTAAAACTATTTTTATCGTGATAAACAAACAGGCAATTAGCCTTTCGGAACTCATCATATCCTCTTGCCGATACAGCATGAGTCAGTACCGGCAACCCGGCTTTGAGCCCGTCCATCACCCGTAACTTTAATCCCCCACCAACGCAAGTCGGACAAATATATACATCGGCATTGGATATCACTTCCTGCATATCTTTGGGATTTTCAATTAATTTTACAGATGGATATTTAGCGCATGCATTTATTACTTTTATAGACGGATTACGACCAGCAATGATGAGTTTGCTGTCGGGTAATTCGAGAAGCAATTCGGGATACTCTTCTTCTAAAAAGGGAATAATCGAGACTTCAGTTTGGTAGGATCCTAATGTTCCTGTTATGGCGAAACATAAATCATTCTTCAATAACTTTGTTATTTCTCCTTTTACTGATAGCGGTGACTGTTTAGGCTTCGATTCGAAAGTACCCAGTTTAGCAATCCTACTGGTGTGTTGTGAGTCATAATGCATTTGCAGCAAACCTTTATCTTCATCAGTAAGTGTCAGGTTCAAATCGCTATATTGAACTGCTGTTCGTTCGGCCTCTTCCATGTAATGCATAAAAGGTAACCGCCATGCAATAAAAGGCTTTGTTCCCTTGTAATATTCCATCTCATAATTGTGATGGATAACAATAGTCTTCACCCCTAACTCTTTCACCATTTTAAGCATCCCTGCTGACGTTCTACTATTGTCAAATACCACCACATCCGGCTTAAATTCATGTATTTGGGGAATCATTACTTGGGCATACCGGTGAATCCTTCCTCTGTAGATATCAATTACTTTCTGAACTTTATTCCGCTCGTCTTTGATACCCTTTAAAATACATTTATTGTGGATAAATTCAGACACAGGAATACCTCTGTCGGGGTACATCAACATACAGGTTTCTGCAATTTCAGAAAATGCATTAATGTAAGCGCGAGAAGCAAAACTGCCTCCGCTGTTGTCATCCAAATAATGATGTGTGAAAAATAAGACCCGCATAAATAATTCCTCCACTTTTAATTCCGGTTTCCAGAAAGTTTTTCATAGATCATGTTCACGATAACCAAATCTTTTTCATCAAATTTTCTGGCAAAAAGCCGATCTGAGGACATCAACTCCTGAAAATCGCTCTTTCTGAAAATGTATGGGTTACCACGCTTCCAATCAATCAACCTCATACAACCTTTATATTCATCATCTACATCATAAAGCTTGTCTTTAAAGGGTGAATTATGCAGCACTGTGTGAATAAAAATCTCATCAGGGCAAACAGAATGTTTGTATATTCTCAAACACTCTTGCTCTTTTGTTAATAAATAGCCCACAAAATCATGCGTTATACTGACCCAGTTTGGACCTTTACTCAACGAAAAATCTTTATTCAGTTTTACCACATTGTACCCTACAAGATGTTGAGCAAAGGCAAAGGTTCGATCAATCAGAAAAAGAATTTTCCGTAGCCAAAGAACATTTAGCTTATAAAACGATGTGGAAACATGCACCTTCGTCACTTTATATTCCACATGGCGCTGACTATCGGTAGAAATACCCAGAAACTCTTTCCCATTATTTTGAGCAAAAAAACTATGAATATAATCCTGCGATTTGATAGGAAGATCAACACCCGAAATTAGATGATAATAGGAGTATTGACCATGTTCATACGCTCTTCGGAACAACAGAAACTCTGCTTCAACAAAAGTGACGTGCCCCCACTTTACATCAACACGAGGATGTATAAAATTCAACGACGATTTCGTAACTTGCTTCAAAAAGTATTGTTCATCAAAGCCATCAATCTTTTTATCCACATGAATAAAAAGATCATTCCGTTCGTCATCCAACAGTTTAATTAGCCGCTCGAGGATGTAATAGTTATTATGAGCTAAAATTAAGTAGGCATGTTTTGACTTTAGCATAATCATTTTTTTTTGCGTTCAAATTTTCCAAGTGACAGATAAAACTGAAAAGATAGCTTTCCAATATACGTACTTAACAAAGAAACGTTTCTATATGTTCTGTAATAATAGCATTCACTTTCAAAACGCAACATAAATTTCTTTTTATCAACAATAAATTTTGAAATTGTTTGGTTATGTTCGTGTAAAATGGTCACTGCAGGGTAAAAATAAACATCTCGTTTTATTGCCGTCATTCTTTCGGCTAATATCATCTCTTCCGAAAAAAGGAAAGTATTCGGATCCATCAAGCCACAAGCAACAAAGTCGACCGCTTTCACCAGAAAAAACGAACCCATCACCCTGTAATGAATGCCTTCCTGAGCCTGTTGAGTATAATTCAGCTTGAATAATTTAGTCTTTACACTCTTAGGCATAAAAGGCGTGAGCCAATACATCCAAAAATACCTGGCCCAGAATGAGTAATAAGGATCTGGACTTTGTTTGCGCCCATCCACACCAATAATGTTGGGTCCTATAACTCCCACATTTGGCAATGCATCGGCCTTTTCAATTAAAGCCTCCACTGCATTAGTATCAATGAACCTTATATCGTTATTTGAAAACAGAAAATAACGAATGGTGAAATGTTTCAGTAAAAATTCAGCTCCAAGATTATTCCCTTTTGCGAAACCAAGATTATCAGAATGTGAAACAATAAAACAACGTTGATTTTTATCTTCAATTTTACTTATATCATAAACCAGTTCGGCCGACAAAGCAGTTTTCAGGTTGGCGTCACTTTCGTCCGTCGCCGAATTATTTACTACTACTATTATATTTTGAGTTTGAATTTTTATCAATTCCTCTTTTACATATTCAATAGTTTTGTCTTCGTTCTTATAATTAACTATTATTACTCCTAGCATATTGAATCATTTTTTTGTTTCGATCGGTATAATAAGCATGCATGTAAATAATCAGCGAAAAGAAAGTAACTCCCGGATTGGACCAGAAATGAAATATCGTTGGTACAAACACGATATGCAAACAAACGAATTTTAAGTATAATGGATAAATACTCTTTCTAAGAATGCTTATTATAATACTGTAAATGGCAATTAGCGGTAAAATCCCATAATCGACCCACATACCAATCATCCCTAAGTCGCTGGTAAAAATCCCTTTTTCAAAATTTGACCACATCAGATTTCCCAACGGTGAATTTCCGCCACTTGGGTAGCCATTTCCAAAAATGTAGCAAAACCAATTGGATGAATAATACCCAAAATAGTAGTACAGCGCTTTCCAACGATTATAATCCGATTCACCTAAATTGCTTTGCGTATTCTCTATCATCAACTTCCATACATCGGATGTATAAATGATACCAACAACTATAGCAATCGATGACACGATGATAATGGTTGATTTAGAAGCCGATTTGAATTTATACATCGAATAAATAAAAACCGGAATTATGCCTAACACCATGCTTCGGTTTTGGTACAGTATGATAAATATCATCAAAAGCGAAGCTTCCAGAAAAGTATCCCACGTGAATTTCTTTATGTACTGATATATTTTGATATAAGTATAAAGCACAACCAGGTGAATTCCGTTGACGTAAAATTCCAATTTAGCCGATAAATCTTTATTATTCATTTCAAATTGATCAATCTTTTCTTTATCCAGTTTTATGATATCTGTTTTGAAATGAACAAGAATCCATACCACAATAGTGCCCATCGAAATCCATTTCAACGCTTTGATAATATCCTTTTCGGTAGGTTGTACAAAAAGAATTGTCGGCAAAAACATAAATGAGTAAATGGGTCGTTGGGCAAGCAAGGTAGTCATCAACGATTGTCGTCCAAAAAAATAAGCCGAAAACATGGATATCAAAACTCCTATAAAAATGAGAATCAATGGCTTATTATAAGTATAACTATTTAGAGATTTTAGTCTTTTATTTTCGTTAAAAAAATAAATACCACTCAATATCCACATCCAACTAAGTACTAACGTTACATCAGCTTTCAGAACATTGACCACCACCGACAAGTCCCAGAAATTAACTGAGAAAACCAGACAGATAAATATGTAGATAGATTTATTCATAAACAAATAGCCTAATGTATATTGAGCAACATTTTTAATTCATTCAAGTCAAGTTCATTTACCAATCAGGAATTTAAGTCTCCCGCTTAACAACTTAACACACAGAGGCATCAGTCCAAAACCAACCACCGTGAGTATCCATGCAAACACATATCCGGTTGTTCTGAAGTTCATTAAATCCATCGTATTCTTCACTAAAAACAATATCGGCCAATGAGCTACAAAATAAACCATTGAGTTTTCGCCTATATAGTTTATTGGTTTGATATAGTCTATTTTCTTTCCTATAACATAAATCAAAACCAGACCACAAAGTGCCGACAACAGGTAAATAAAATAATTTCCCGAAGTTACAGTGTTTATTCTCATATCTAAACTACTGAACCAGAAAATTTGAATAACACTGTAAATTATAAGCGAAAACCACAATATCAATGTTACATATTTTAATTTCTCGACATACTTTTTAAAAACATAACCTGCATATAAAAAGAAAACACCCAGAAACACATTCGATAATCCAAGCGGTAGTGGCAAGTTATAATCAAAATAGTAAAGACTATATCCGGCAAGCGGAAACAAAATAATAAGCCATTTTAGCTTAAATTTGTCCAGTAAAAAGAATCCTGATAATGCCAGAAACAATGATAATAAGAACCATATTGGTTGGTTACCCACGCCTCCATTTCCCCACCTGATCATTGCAAAGCCCGGCGACATCAATATTCTGGCTATCGAACGTTTCGAGTCCATTACTTCAAATGGAAAATACAAAACAAAACCGATAAGGGTGAACAGCAAAAATGGCAACAACAGACTTTTGGCTTTACTCCTGAAGTACATCTTACTCCCGTTTTTTGGCGTGGAATATAAATATCCTGACTTG
Source organism: uncultured Paludibacter sp. (assembly GCA_963664445.2). Lineage (GTDB taxonomy): Bacteria > Bacteroidota > Bacteroidia > Bacteroidales > Paludibacteraceae > Paludibacter. Next base: position 118,931 of record CAXXUM010000005.1, on the reverse strand, counting down.
AAATAAAACCACGGCATAAAAAAGAAGAAAACATGCATGATAAATGAAAAAACACTGCTGGTTGCAAAATTTTCCGAGAACTGAAGGATGTGCATAATAATGATTTGTATCATAAACAATCCACTCACTAAGTCGAAATATTTCAATCTCTCTCTTTCCATAACCTTCATTTATTAAAATCCTATCTCCATTTTGGCAATAAACTTTTTAGAGTATTGTTTTTTGAGATATACATATCTTCAATTATAAAGTATATTAAAGAAGCAACTCCCGCAACAGCCAACTTAACAATCATATCATTAAACAAAGATATCACTCCGTAACAAATTAAAATATAGGGTATTGCATATAAAAATTTAAAGAATACCATTTTATAGGGAATGCGAATACCAATATATTTTTTCACAAAGAAACTCGCCGAAATAAGTATTGAAAGCTCTGAGCAGACCCAAACAATTGCCGATCCAACACTATGAAGATTTTTTACCAGAACTATTGCTAAAGCAACTCCTACAAAAGCTCCAATCACTGAGTTGATAAAAATTGACTTGTCCTTGTTCAAAGGCATCAAAAGTTGTATAATTAAAATTTCTTCGGTTCCTATTATCAGCATCAGCGGTAACACTATCCGCATCGGTAAAATTGCTCCCTCATAACCGGGCCCGGCTATTATTCTTACAATTTCAGGTGCAAAAAACATAAAGAAAATGATCATGGGGAAACAGAAAGTATATAAAATATCAAACGATTTCCCTATCAACCGATTGATTTCCGGAAAATTGTTTTCAGCTACCAGTGCACTCATTCGTGGCAACATAACCCCCGTAAAGGCCGAGAAAAAAGCGAGTAAAATACCATATAATTTGGTAGCAGTGGTATAGTACCCTACTTCCTTATTGCCACCCACAAATCCTAAATAAGCCACATTGAATGTGGAGTACATGGAGTTAAAGAGCAAATAAATACCCAAAATCATAAAGGGTTTAACAAAGGGCTTTAAGCTTATATTCTTAAATGTAAAATGAACAAATTTTCGACAATAAATCCAGTTGAACAACGCATTCAAAACTACTGCAGCTACTGTCAGTAAATAATACGTCACATAATCTTCTCTGTTTCGAATAAAAACAAATACTGAAATGACATACAAGCTTTTTACAATTATGCTTCGTATGGTAATATATTTGAAATTTTCGATACCTTTAAAAAACCATTCCACCAGAAAAAGATTGACAAATACATTGGCAGCACCAATATAAAACATCACTCTGTATTCAGCAAACTTGGGCACAAAGGCCATTAAAACAAAAAGCACAACCAATGAAATGATAGTTGTGACGACTGTTAGCATTAAAAGCGACGAAAATGTTTTGCTTAGTTCTTCTGGATTACTTTTATTTTTTGCAACCTCTCTAATCCCGACAATTGCAATGCCCATCATGGAGAATAAGATGAAATATTGGATAATCCCACCCACCCAGTTATATATTCCTACATTATTTACACCCAAAACCCTCGAAATATAGGGAAATGTCATGAATGGAAAAATAAAATTTGAGACAGTGAGGATGCTACTATATATAAAGTTGGTTTTAATTTTCATCTTTCGTTTTTATAAATGAATCATCGGAGATAATCAACAATGTGGTGATCATCAAAATCAATCCACACATCTTTTGCCTTTATCTCAATTGGGTTTCCGGCAAGCAGTATATGTGTCGGGAAATCGGAATAGTCTTTGCTGAGTACCGAAGCTGCTCCAACCGTACAATAATCGGGAGTTTTGGTTCCGCTCAAAATCATACATCTAGCTGTTATCCAGTTGCTATTTCCAATAATTATTGGCGAATAACCTTTACTTTTAAAGTTCCCGTTTTTATCTTTTAAGCGATGGAAAGAACTATCCATCACTATCACATCCCAGGCAATAAGCACTTTCTCGCCAAATTCTATGTAACAATAGCAAGTGAGCTTTAACGATGTTGTTGCTTTGAAGTTACTTCCAAATACACAATAACCTACAGGGCCAATGGATATAGCACTTGCATTGCCAATATCACATCTGCCTCTGAAAATGACTTTTCCACCATGATTTTCCCACACTATACCTTTATTGGGATAGAGTGATACACCATAGTCACCCATTTGTATCATTCCGGTCCTCAGCACAGCACTTTCAATTATTACTTCACCAAGACATTTCAGAAGCTTGGCTTTGTATAATAATATTGGTAGCTTTATCGCCTGTTTGAATGGCAAATAATGAAAATTGAAATAAAGCGTAGCTATCCAACTTACCTTAAATATTAGTCTTAATTTATTCATACTTCAAGATACTTAGAGCCGAACTCAGATTCCTACTTTTTACGTCAACGAAATTAAACAGAGTTTTTACTTCTTTTTGGTTTCGCTTTCATTTCCATACCCATAGGTATTGCCATGTTTCTTGCTAAAACCATAACCATACCCATATTTTTTTCCGTAACCCTGACGGTATATCTTTTTAGAATGATCGGCGGCATTCAACACGAAGTACAGGTTTTTCAGTTTGTTGTGCTTGAATAAATCAGTAGCATCCGCAATGTTTTTCTTAGGAGTAAAATCTGCACGAACTACATACAAATTCATATCTGCAAAACGATTTAGAGAGAAACTGTCAGACACCACACCGATAGGAGCTGTATCAATTACAATATAATCAAACTGTTCTCTGTATTCAGCGATAAGTTTGTCCAATGATGGTTTTGCAAGCAATTCATTCGGATTAGGAGGTATCGGACCGGAGGTAACAACAGATAAATTAGGATGAATGCCTGAAGGTCGTACTAGTTTATCTTTTGAAAGATGACCGGAAAGATACATCGTTATACCGGTGTCGTTATTCAGTTGAAGATAATCGGCCAATTTAGGCTTACGTATATCCAGACCGATAATCAATACTTTTTTATCAAGTAGCGCCAGGCTCATAGCCAGATTGATAGTCACAAAGGTTTTACCCTCTCCGCTGACACTCGACACCATATTAATGACCTGTTTATCGCTACTATCCATCACAAACAATAGATTGGTACGCAACAAGCGAAACAACTCTGTAAAACTATCTGTATTATTTTCCTGAATAATTACATTACCAGCTTGATCAGTTTTAATAATTTCGCCCAATACCGGCACATTCGAAATCTCTTCCAATTCCTCTTTGCTCTCAATCTGATAACGCATCAAATCACGGATTTTAATACCTATAATTGGAATAATCAATCCAATGACAAAGAAAAACAACATGATCATTGGTTTCTTCGGCGAAACAGGAGAACCTGTGCTACCCACATTATCTATCAACTTAGCTATCGGTTCTACAACTGCTCCATTCAGGTACTTTTCTTCTTTCTTTTGAAGCAGGAACAGAAACAACGCCTCCTTGATACTTTGTTGACGTTTAATTTCGGTATACTCACGTTCCTGACGAGGAATAGCCCTGATATGAGCTGCATTCTCGTTATTTTTACTCATCAAATCGCGTTGAGCAATTTGTAGATTGTTTTTCTCATTCCGGACGCTCGATTGCACTGTGCTAAACAAGGATTCGATTTGATTCGTCAAATCAATCATGGCCTGATTACTACTCGATGCAATACGCGAGAGTCTGTTTTGTTGCAATAATAGTTTGTTGTAATTATTGATAAGCTCGTTCAATCCTTCGCTCCTGATACCTGTGTTAGCGGGTAGAGGCTGGTATCTGTTTTCCTTTCTATGTATATAGTTGTCAATATCACTAACTATAGCTAATTGAGTTTCAACATCCATCCGTTTTTGACTAAAGTCCCCCGTTTGCTTAATAAACATATCAGTTTGCGATTTGATATCGGTAATTCCCTGATCTTGCTTGTAATTCTCAACCTGCGACTCTACATTGCCCAAATCCTTTGTTATGGAAATAAGACGTTCATCAATAAAATTAGCTGTTTTATTGGCCATAGCCATTTGATCTTTCAAGTCTTCCCGATTGTAGACTTCTATCAATTTATTCAAAAAATCTTTACCCAGCTTTACATTAGGAGAACTAAAACTAATATTTACCACTGAAGTAGTTTTCGAAGTGAGTTGCATCTTCATCTGCGTCAATAGCTGACCGGCCATACTCATAGGATTTTGAAGAACAACCCCCACAACCATATCCTCAGCAGGCTTATATTTTCCTCGGACAATATTAATTTTCCCAAATGGCAACGTTACCTGATGATCGGATATAGAAGCCTTAACAAGGTATTTTTGGTCGTTATAGACTCCCGAAAACTCGTACTCACCATAGGGATGAACAAGAATCTCAAATGCATATACACCTGTCATATTATTCAGTACAGTATCGGGCATACTCACCAAAATCGGGCATTCAGAACCATAAAGTATTTTTTCATCATAACTGGCAAAGTCAATATTTCTGGGATTGAGACCAATAACACTTAGAAACTTAAGTGTTCCTATCTGAGTATAGGTAGCATAAATACCCAGTTCACGTACCACTTGTTGAACCAATATTGATTTATTCAACACCTCCAATTCATTATCAACATTGTTTTTTTGAGTAAAGAGGCCCATTTCCTTAAATGCATTGATTTCAGCAGTACCACCACCTTTTTGGTCATCTTTAAGCAAAATGGCAGTATTAACCTCATAACTTGGCAATGCAAATTTCAGATACGTATACCCAATTGTCAGAAATATAATTAGTGATAGAGCAAACCATTTCCAATAGGAAAAATATTTAATAAATGTTCCAAGAAAGTCTATAGGGCGTTCGAATTCTTCTTCAGAGTCGGGATACTTGTTCATAAATCATTTACTATTTAAAATCATTAATACCTTTATAAAATTGTAATTAAGGGAAATTCTCGTTTATTTTTTGAGGATAGTAAAAACTAAACTTGTCAACGTCAATAAAATAGATAAGGAAGAGATACCGAAAGTCTCTGCAGCACCAAAATTAGACGATTTGGAGCGGGACTTATTAGGTTCTACGTACACCACATCATTCTGCTCCAAATAATAAGCGGGAGAATATATGACATTTTTATCGTTGAGATTAAGCGTTATGTATAGCTTGGTTCCATCTGCGGTTTCACGCAACACCTTCACATTATCGCGTCGACCATAAATGGTGAGGTCGCCAGCCAATGCAATCCCTTCAAAAATGGTTAGACGATCGTTAGACGTTTCAAATTTGCCGGGTCTTTGTACTTCGCCCAAAACATTGACCGAATAATTTGTAAACCGAATCGTAATAATCGGAGACTCTTTGCTAAATGCAGCTGCTAACTTTTTATGTAATACTTCTTCCAATTCGGCACGGGTATATCCTGCAGCCTGTATCTTTCCAAACACGGGGAATTCAATATTGCCATCATTGTCTACTAAATAAGTTTGCAGTGTGGGTTGAGAAAACATGCTATTTTGATTCGTAGGTTCTGCAATCTGCGGCACCACGAGATTATACATTCGTGAGGCTTCGGGCTCAGAACTGACCACAGTAATGCTTAGTAAATCTTTAGGTTTAATGCGTGCTTCATATACTAGATCTACGTTTTTTTGTGGCTTTACATTTTTCTTAGTTGGAGCATCTAGTTTTTGAAAATAAGCAATATCTTTAACAGGGGCACAAGAAGTGACAAAAAGCAGACTCATCACTATCAAAGTAGAGAAAGTGTTTTTTTTGTAATACATAACGAATAATTTTTGTCTAATTATAATTATAATATTTATCAATCTAAAGTAATTTACGTTGCTACTTATTTATTATTTAGCCAATTATGCTGTATCTGACAATGGTTTTTAAGCCAAGTCTAAACAAGTATACTGCAAACAACTATCTGCAATTCAACTTTTATTCATATCTAGTGAATGTAAAACTCAATTGTCAAAGTAGTTTAATTTTCGACAAAGATCTTGAAACAAACATTAATCCTTTTAGAGTTAACAAGCCATAAGTCGAAAAGGTTTAGAAACACAAAAAAATACTGACATTGAAATAATCTATAATAGAACACTGAAAAGCAATCAGTTTGGATTAAGCGTAAAGAGCCTTTTTTTGATAACAATACGGGCACAAAAAAAAGTTCTCAGTACAATCCCACCATGGGAGTTATACTGAGAACTCAACATTATTTTATCCTTTTCAACTGACGCGTTGGAATTATTTCTTTGCTATCATTTTCAAGGTTCTACACGATAATAAAGTTGCAGAAGTCCGGTATCAAATTGCTGTGTATCAATCAGCTTTAAATTCTGTTCGGGAGCACCGTTTGCAAAAAGTCTTGTGCCATCACCTACTAATATAGGTATAACAGAAATAATAAATTCATCTATTATCCTAAATTTCAAAAGCATATTTACTATCTCGGCCCCACCATCGATAAAAATATTCTTCCCTTCTTTTTCTTTCAAAGTCTCAACCAAGTCTTTGACATTCCCAGAATAAAAGTTAGTACTGCCATCACTTGGTCGAGCAGTACGCGTTATCACGAAAGTTTCCTTATCATGGTGTGGAAACACTGGCACCCTTTTCATCACCCAGTCATACGTTTTACGTCCGATTATAACAGTATCTATTGTTTTCACAAACTCAGTATATCCATAATCGTTACCTTCTTGTTCCACTACAGATAAGAAACTCAGATCATCGTTGGATTTAGCAATATATCCGTCCAGGCTCATGGCAATATATACAATTACTTTTCTGTTTGTAGTCATTTTCAAATCGATTATTGATTAGGGAACAATTATTCCAACTTTAATTATTAAAAGTTGAAGAGATCTCAATTAAAAAAACTGAGGGAGTGACATAAAGCCGCTCCCTCAGTTGTTCGAAAATATTACATTGATGTATCTCATTCGTTTTAAAAATTACGTTTATGTATCAACAATTTTCTGTTTCCACGTCTGTGCGGACATCAAAATTAGGGTCGGTACAATTGTTTTCAAAAACAAATGAAAAACTTTTATAATAGATTATTTTTAAACCTACAATTACCGGAGCTTTGAAAATATTCATTTCATCTCCAAACTTTTTGAGCGATTTACGTGTGTGACGCAAGATTCTCCGTTCTCCGTTACTATCCTTTGCTGTCGGATCCCAGTTATTCATGTCAAAAATATAAGACATACTCTTGCTGTTCAAACTCTTTAGATATTCAATACTTGACTTCCTGAAGATCTTTAATTCATTTCTTGTTCCCATAATCTTTCTTATTTAATAACGATAATTTTTTCTAATACCTATACAATTCAACAATAAAACGACACAAATTGTTTTGAAAATTTGTGATGTTTTATCACTTTCAAAAACAGCACTTGAGATAGAAATATTCCAACATTAATCGTGCCATAAAAACCAAAATTATGGGTATTCTCGTTTAAATAAATAAAAAGAATAATCCTTTATATTGATAGGCTAAAATCGACCCTCAAAATACTGAAATTTTAATGTATAGCAATTCCAATAGTTGATACGCCAGTTGACAAATCTAAAAATGCTCCAATGTGTTTGTTAAAGTGATATTCTGTTCCTATATGAAGATCCAGGAACAGCGGACTAGCCTCACGATAATAAGCTCTGTCTCCGTAATAATTGACATCCCACGAAGTATTCACTAGAGCAAACCCTAGTGATCCGGCGGTGTAAAAGTCCCAATTACGTCCTGCCTCCAATAATTTATCAAGGTAAAGCGTTCCCTTTACACCCAAAGGGACCACTGTTTCGCGATAATTTCCATCATCGTACGAAAACAAAGTCACAAAGGGTGCCAACGTAAAATTCCTGGCTACTTCAAATTCATAATTAGCATGAAGAACCGGCATAGTATGTCCAACTTCGCCATAATAACCCGAATAACCACCAATCCCTAGTCCCAAATTTAATGTATGACCATAGGTTTCGGAATAAGAGGATCTTCGTTGAGCCGATAGATTGGTAATAGAAAGGAGTAAAACCAGTGTGATAGCAAATGTTGTTTTCATTTTTCTTCTTGTTTAATTGCTTGTTTATTGATTATTATCTTCTGTCATGTTTATCTTGCTTGTCATGTTTTCCATTTCCACGCCCATTCCCGTTGTTGCCATTTCCCCGACGGTCATCATTGCCTCTGTATTCATTTCTGTGCTCATCTCTATCGTTTCTGGGAGAATGACTTTCGTACCGGTTCATTTCACGGCGATCTCTGTATTCCGGCCTTTCACCAATGTTTCGCTGTTTATGTCCACGATATCCGCGGGCATACTTCATTCTGTGTTCTCTGAATTGCGAATAAGGTCGGTTTCCACGATAATCACTCATCACCACTTTGTAGCCATTATACAAATCATAATTCCTGTAGCGTGCCGGTAAGTAATGTCTGTGCACCCAACGCCCACCATAGAAATAAATAAACATGGACGATTGAACATCGTAATATGATTCAACATCAGGAAGATAATAATAACGAGCATCGGAATATCCTTGCGGCGCCCACTGTGGAGGTGTGCCAATATGAACATTAAACGATACCTGAGCTTTAGAACTGGTACCAACACCAACAAAAAGCATAATAAAAATAGCTAATTTCAGGGTTTTCATTTTTTACTGATTTTTAAATTATAAATTAAATTTTGTCACTGCGCAAAGGTGAGGTTATAAAATTGGAAAGTGCTTACACAATTTTGCATTAAAGTTGTAGTATTCACACTTTTGTAATGATTAACCTAGGGATGTTGAATTAAACCCTCAATTAAAAACACACTTTATAGCCTTACAAACGCTACTATTGGCTATTTATTAGTGAATATACGTTTCAAAATCATAAAAAATACAAATGCAAAATATCATCTATGAAATTAAAAAACAGTGTATTATTATAAACAAAAATTGCTTATAATTAGTTAGATAAGCAATAACCAATTTACACTAAACATAAATGATATGAATTTACTGGAACAATTAAAAATGCACACCAAAGTCGTGGCCGACACAGGTGATTTTGCTTCTATGATGGCTTATAAACCAATAGACGCAACTACTAATCCATCGCTAATCTATGCAGCATCAATGGATGCAAAATACAGCGAATTAATAACCGAAGCCATTCAATATGCCCGATCCATTTCATCGGTTAAGAAGGTACAACTTGAAAAGGCAATGGACAAACTGGCTGTAAATTTTGGCCTTAAAATACTTGAAATTGTTCCGGGTAGGGTTTCGACAGAGGTGGATGCACGACTTTCGTTCGACACCGAGGGAACCATTGCAAAAGCACGCGAACTGATAGCGCTATACGAAGCGAATGGTATTTCGCGCGAACGAATTCTCATCAAAACAGCTTCTACCTGGGAAGGAATTGCTGCTGCCGAAGAACTGGAAAAAGAAGGAATTCATTGCAATTTGACCTTGCTTTTCTCCATGGCGCAAGCCGTACGATGTGCTGAAGCTAAAGTCACGCTTATCTCGCCATTTGTTGGACGCATACTCGATTGGTACAAAAAAGAACGTGCCGTAGCAAGCATTCCCGCTCCCGAAGATCCGGGTGTACTATCGGTTACAGAGATATTCAATTACTACAAAAAACACAACTATAACACGATAGTGATGGGTGCCAGCTTTCGCAGCATGGGCGAAATAGTTGAATTAGTGGGTTGTGACGCACTAACAATTTCACCGGCATTACTAAAAGAGCTAGAAAGCACTGAAAGTACGCTCACTATCAAATTGGATGCTGCGAAGGCAAAATCGCTTGAAATAGCCCACGTGCCAATGGACGAAAAAATCTTCCGTTGGATGATGAACGAGGATGCCATGGCTACAGAAAAACTTGCCGAAGGTATCCGCAATTTCACAAAAGATCTGGTGAAACTGGAAACACATTTAGCAGGAATGATATGATAAAAACATGAATTAATTCTATTGAAAGAGGAATATCGAAAGATTTTCCTCTTTTTGTTTACTAGTTCAATGACCAAAACATTAAGCATCCGATGACGGATTTGTAGAATAAAATAAGTAGTTTTGTATCGTATTTTTTACCCGAACCACTCGTTGACTTGCCCACTCGTTTTCAGACAAGTAAGACAATATTAGCATTCTGTATTTATATTTAATGATTGACCAAGCTACCATAGACCGAATAACCGATGCCGCGCAAATACAAGATGTGGTATCTGATTACGTTACACTCAAGAAACGTGGAGTAAACCTACTTGGGCTTTGTCCGTTTCATGGGGAGAAAACGCCGTCGTTTATTGTGTCGCCGGGCAAAGGTATATTCAAATGTTTTGGCTGTGGGAAAGGAGGTAATGCTGTGCACTTTATCATGGGTCACGAGCAAATATCCTACTATGAAGCATTAAAGTTTCTGGCAAAAAAATACAATATCGAGGTTCAGGAGCGTGAGCTTAGCCCCGAAGAAATGGCGGTGCGCAACGACCGTGAAAGTATGTTTCTGGTCAACGAGTTTGCACAAAAACATTTCAGCCACACGCTGCACCATCACATCGACGGTAAAGCTATCGGACTAAGCTATTTCCGCGAACGTGGCTTCCGCGATGACATCGTTCAAAAATTCCAACTGGGCTACAGTCTCGATCAACGCGACGCTTTTACACAAGCTGCGCTAAAAGCCGGATACAACAAAGAGTTCCTTGTAAAAACCGGGTTGACTTTCGAAGGCGAAAACAACTACGTGGCCGATCGCTTCCGTGGTCGTGTTATGTTCCCTGTTCATTCACTTTCGGGAAAAGTAGTTGCATTTGGTGGTCGAATTCTGAAAAAGGACGACAAAACAGCTAAGTACGTCAACTCCCCCGAATCGGAAATCTATCATAAAAGTAATGAGCTTTACGGTATTTATTTTGCTAAGCAAGCCATTGTAAAACAAGACCGCTGCTATCTGGTGGAAGGTTATACTGATGTAATTTCGATGCATCAAAGTGGTATAGAAAATGTTGTGTCTTCTTCGGGAACTTCGCTGACGCCAGGTCAAATACGACTGATTCACCGTTTTACAGAAAATGTAACTGTTATTTACGACGGTGATGCGGCAGGTATCAAAGCATCCATTCGTGGTATCGACCTATTATTAGAAGAAGGACTCAACATCAAAGTACTTCTCCTCCCTGATGGCGATGACCCCGACTCCTTTGCCCGCAAACATAATGCATCAGATTTCATCGAATATGTAAATAAAAATTCTTCGGATTTCATTCGTTTCAAAACCAATTTACTGTTAGCCGACGCTGGAAATGACCCGGTAAAACGAGCAGGCTTGGTGTTGGACATTGTAAACAGTATCGCTATTATTCCCAACAGTATTATCCGGGGTGAATATGTAAAAGAATGTAGCACTTTGCTCAACGTAGATGAAGCCATGCTTTATCACCAAATCAACACGTTGAAAAATACGGAGCAAGAAAAAAATGCCAATCGCAGACAAAACGATGGTCCTCCCATTCCTCATTTCGAAGATATGGACGATGGTGGTGGTCAAATGGCTAGTCCATCGAGATTCGAGAACGAGGAACGTAATATTTTACAAGTATTGGTGAAATATGGCGATAAACTATTCTTTTATGCCGACCCAGAGAATCAACATCCGGTTACCGTGGGTGATTATATTCTGGAAGAACTGGAGCGCGATCAACTACTTTTCGAAAACCGATTGCATGCCAAAATATTGGAGGAATACAGAAATAATTTCCGAAATGATGGTTTTGTAGCCGAGCGATTCTTTCTTTACCATTCTAATGGTGAAATAAGTCTTCTGACAGCAGATTTAATCTCTGAAAAATACACACTGAGCAGGATTCATTCAAAAGTGAAAAAGGTAGAAGAAGATGCCGACCGTTTTATCGATTTGATACCACGCGTGGTTTTTGAATTTAAAAATAGTCATATTCTGTCTATCATTAAGCAGAAGCTTATTGAAATGAAAAATGCGAACGACAATAAAAACCACAAATTAGTAGACGAAATAATGTACGAAATAGGACAACTAGAAGTGGTAAAAAAACAGCTCTCTAAAACACTTGGAGAGCGTATAATAATAAAAATATAGAAATGATTCTTTTCGACCAACTCATTTTCGGACCCATTCATAGTCGCCGTTTGGGACTTTCGCTCGGTGTAAACCTGCTACCCATCGATGCAAAAATTTGCTCATTCGACTGCATTTATTGCGAATGTGGATTTAACACCACCATGCAAGATTCACCCATTCCAAGCCGTGAGCAAGTGTATCAGGCACTTGAAGTAAAACTAAAGGAAATGATGGCGGAAGGTCAGATACCTGATGTAATTACATTTGCAGGAAACGGAGAACCTACCCTTCACAAAGACTTCGAAGGCATCATTGACGACACCATTGCGTTACGCAACAAGTTCTGCCCAACTGCTAAAGTTAGCGTACTGTCAAACTCAACCCGCATACATAAACCACACGTTTTTAGCGCATTAAACAAGGTTGATAATAATATTCTAAAGTTTGACTCTGCCATTGAACGCACCATGCAATTAATGGACAGACCAACCGGGAAACACATAAATGTAGCATGGTTTATTGAACACTTGAAGAGGTTTGAAGGACGTTTAATTATTCAAACCATGTTTTTACGTGGGGAAATAAATGGAGAAAGACTCGACAATACTACCGCTGAAGAAGTGGAAGCATGGCTGAATGCATTAGAGCAGATTCGTCCGCAACAAGTAATGATCTACTCGCTCGACCGCGAAGCTCCAACTCAGAACCTCGAAAAAGTAACGGTAGAAGAACTAAACTTTATAGCTGCAAAAATCAGAGAGCGGGGATTTGAAGTATCGGTAGCAGGATAATAAATACGATGTGGTAATGTGCTGATGTAGTAATGTGATAAAAAATGGAATGATTAGTTTCAACGGCATATTTCAATTTCCACATCATCGAATCACCACAACACCGCATCATGAAAGTATTAATTTGTCCATTGAACTGGGGATTGGGACATGCTACCCGCTGCGTGCCTATTATCCAAAAACTCATGAATGAAGGTCATGAGCCGGTGGTGGTTGCTGATGGCTATCCGCTGCAATTCCTGCGGCAAGAGTTCCCTACTCTCCGTTTCATTGAACTTCCGTCCTATTCGGTTTATTATGCATCGGGCTCGTCGCAGGTTGGTGCCATGCTATTCAATTTCCCCTCCATTCTGCGTGGTATTATAAATGAGCAAAAATGGCTCAGAAATCTATTGCAAACCGAACATTTCAATCAAATTATTTCCGATAATCGTTTTGGGATGTGGAACAAGCACGTTCATTCCATTTACATCACCCATCAATTAATGATAAAAATGCCTCTGGGATTGAAATTCCTCGAGCCGTTGGTGCATTTTATTCATAAGTCATTTATCAATCAATATGATGAATGCTGGATTCCGGATATAAAAGAATACGGTGGTCTATCGGGCGATTTAGCACATGAATATCTTCTGCCCCGCAATGCTAAGTTCATCGGCACATTATCACGATTTCAAGGAATGGAAACTATTATTCCAACAACAGATTATGACGTAGTGGCAGTAGTTTCTGGCATTGAGCCACAACGAACATTATTTGAGAAGAGTTTAATTCTGAAATATCGGAATAGAACTGAGAAAGTCCTGATTGTAGGTGGGCAACCGCAGGAAACGGAAAATAAAAAGCAAAACGGAAACATAACGCTTGTATCTCACCTTTCCACTCATGAGTTGGCTGATGTACTTCTTGGTGCAAAGAAAATTATTTCCCGCTCGGGCTATTCAACCATCATGGATTTAGATGCATTGAAATGTATGCATAAAGCCGAATTCATTCCTACACCCGGACAAACTGAACAAGAGTATTTATTTTCAATTCATGGCTGAAATAAAAAAGCGCTGAGAAATTCTATCAAAAGAAATTTCTCAGCGCATGCAATTTAAAAAAAAACTAAACAAACTCTACTTTCATACTTGGTTATTATCTTCTTCCAGAGGAGTTATTATCGTTCGAGCGACTTCCTCTGCTGTTATTATCTGAACTTTTATTGTTGTCTGAACTTCTGCTATTGTCCGAAGAAGTACGTGCGGGTTTAGATTCGGCACTACGGCTTGGTTGACTGGCAGCAGGAGTATTTCGAGGTAAATTATCACGAGTCACTGAAGGAGCTGTTCGGGTTTCTGTATTCGAATTTCTTGCAGGTGCTTGATATGATTCACGGCTTTGTTGTTCAACTCTGGGTGTTCTGTTTTCTGAACTTCTTGCCGGAGTTTGGTACGATTCACGACTCGGTTGATTAACCCGTGGTACATTGTTCTGATTATTATAAGGTGCGTTGGTATTACTATTCGAATTCTGGTAAGTTCCCCGACTTGGTTGATTCACGCTTGAACCCGAATTACTATTGCCGTTAGTTATTGGTCTTCTTACAGATTGTGAATTTTGGTCGCGATTAGAATTGCTATTACGACTTGAATTATCCGAAGGCGAATAGGTTCTGTTCGTTGAATTACGATCGTAGACATTTGATCTTGAGCCCTGATTAGTATTTACTCTTGATCCATCCATGTCGTAGGTTGATTGTACACCTCTACGGCCTGATTCATTGGACGGGCGTGTTTTCAGGTTTCTATCGCTTGTATTTCTACTTGATTGCATATAATATTTGTTAGCTACATTTCCGTTACGTGAGCTAAAATTACGATCTGGATATCTTTTAGCGTAATCATTTCTACCAATTGAACTATGCATGCTTTCGTAGTAAGAACTACGTCTGCGATCACTGTAGTAATAACTGTGATTATGATTAATATGTCTGTCTATATGCGACATATAGATGTTTACTTCGAAAGGTCTGCGATTGTGATAGTATCTTGGATAGTATCCCCAGTAGTAAGGCGATGTCCAACTGCTATATACATTTCCAAAAAAGAACGAGAAGATAGAAGGGGTACTTGCGTACATTGGTTCGACAATGTAATTATCACCATACAAATAGGGGTCTCCGATGACTTGTACATATGTTTTTTGATAGCGGGTGCGATCAACAACAATGCTTGCCACGTCCTGATAAACGTCTCTGTCCAGGACAGCTTGAATAACCACCAGGTGAACATTATTTTCGGACGATTCGATAACACGTAAGTAATCTACTTCTCCATCATTATTCAAGTCAAGATTTGATATTTGAGCATCATAATCATTCAATCTCATTTCAAATTCTTGCAAGTCACGCGATTCTCCAAATATTGAAGCTACCGCTTGTAAATCGAGGTTATAGCTTATATCGTTACTCTGCGCCTGAACATTGATATTTCTTTGTGGTGCATATGCAACGTTTCCTTGTGCTACACATTGTGTGGTTGTAAATAAAATCCCCACTAATAAGACTGCTGCTGTTGGTTTCATAATCGTAAGTATTAAGCGGTGAATAATTGTTTCCTGATATTGATTAAGTGCTTTCATTTATTTGTATCTATGCACAACCAATTATTGTGCCAAACTTCAATATTCTCAACATTCAAAAAACACCAATTACACGCTAAGTGCTGTAAATAAAACATATATACAGAATGTATTTCTTTATAATTGCTCATCTATTTATACTTAAAACTTGTATACAATTATAATAGCGGAAAATGAATGAGATCTGCCAGAACAAGCAAAGATTATTTTTTCTTATCTTTGCAAACACTTTCTAAAAGAGATTAGTTATTAAAGTACTAAATAAAAAAAGGACAAAAACGAAAGAATGAATTCATTGGATCTATTTTTACTAATTCCCATAACATTAGGATTTATTTTTGGTCTTTTCAAAGGTTTAATAAAGGAACTTATTTCCTTAGTAGCCATTGTACTGGGCATTTATGGGGCTAAGCTATTCGCACCATTTGTTTCTGATATATTAATAAATAAGTTCTCATTCTCTCCTACCACAGCGCACCCAACGGCCTACATTATTCTATTTATTGCCATTGGCATTGGATTATTGTTGGCAGCCAACGCCATAGATAAAATATTCGGTTCACTATCCCTAGGGGGATTAAACAAACTATTAGGTGGGATTTTTGGCGGATTGAAATATGCATTGATTGTAAGCGTATTGCTGAATGTTTTTGATGCGCTGGATAGTCGATTCAACATAATAAAACATCAAACTAAAGAGAATTCTATTGCTTATAAACCACTTATGAAATTTGGACCTGCTTTGTGGGAAGAAACAAAATTGCATAGTAATAAGCCAAATGAAGTTGGTGAGAAATAAATTTTCATCAGCTGCAAAACAATAAATCAGATAGTATCAGGGACGTATTATATTCTTAATGGCTAAAAATCTCATCAAAAAACAAACTGAAGCTAACCCTACTGAACTCCAACAGGGCTTGAAAGGGAATTTTTCGGCCTTCACCCTGGAATGTGGTTGCGACGAGGCTGGGCGAGGTTGCCTTGCCGGTCCGGTGGTGGCAGCAGCTGTTATTCTCCCGCAAAATTTTGAGTGTCCGTTGCTAAATGACTCCAAGCAACTTACCGAACTGCAACGGGAAGCCCTTCGACCTATTATTGAAAAAGAAGCTGTGGCATGGGCTGTGGCAGAAGTGGACAACCATGAGATTGATAAAATAAATATTCTGAATGCTTCCATTCTGGCCATGCACCGTGCAGTTCAGAAACTCGCCACTCGCCCCGAATTTATAATTGTGGATGGAAACAGGTTTAAACCTTTCGAAGATATACCCCATCAAACCATAGTGAAAGGCGATAGCAAATATCTTTCTATTGCAGCCGCATCAGTACTGGCCAAAACGCATAGAGATGAACTTATGCAAACCTTACACGCTGAGTTTCCTCATTTCGATTGGGATAAAAACAAAGCATACCCCACTTTGAAGCATAGGGCTTCCATACGGGAACACGGCACGACCGGATACCACAGAATGACCTTCAATTTACTTGGTGGCGAAAAAAAAGCGGTGAAAAAACGAAAAAAATAGTTAGTTATTTAGAAAGGATACCCGATGGCGATATGGAATGCAAAGTCATCTTTAAACGATGGATTTACACGCCATTGATCCACGCGAGGTCGTACCGGGTCGAATAGTTTGATGCCCATGTCAAAACGAAGTATAAAAAACGAGAAGTCAGCCCTAAGGCCAGCTCCATATGCCATGGCTATTTGATTCATAAACGTATCAAACTTAAACGTTCCACCTTTTTGTGTTTCGTAATCCTTTATTGTCCAAACATTTCCCGCATCTAAGAACAAAGCTCCATCAATCATTAAAAACAATTTAGCCCGGTATTCCATACTCATCTCCAGCTTAATATCACCTACCTGATTATAATCTCGTCGACTATTGCTTATGCGCTGATAAACACCCGGTCCTAATGTACTTTCGCTCCAGCCACGAATACTATTGGCTCCTCCACTATAAAAACGCTTTTCATAAGGTATCGCATCGGCATTTCCATACGGCATCCCAACACCAACACCCAAGTGATACACAAATCGATTATCTTTATCAAAAATTTGATGGCGTGTAATATTGTATTCAGCCTTAACATATTGCGAATATCGTATTCCAAAAAAACGGTAAGAGCTATCGCTTGGATTTGGTACAGTCCCCAATAAATGATTCATAGCATACAAAAAGTTTCCTGCTGCTTCAAAACTATACCGCATGGATGAATAATTTTGCATGGGTCGATTGGCATTAAAAGTTGAATACGAGCCACTGTATCCCGAACGCATAATAAAGTGATCCTGATAATTGTACGGATTAAAAACAGGAGGTGATGTATTCAGATACATATCCTTAAAACTCTGATAAATGGTATCAAACCGAACAAAACTCAAGTCGAGAAGATCCAGACTATGACGAAATTTACCTCTTACCCAGCCATATTTCACTCCTATACCCACACTTGTGGTTTTAAACTCATCAGGGCGAAACTGAGAGCTAAAGGCAGTAGTAAATTCGGTGCTTGCATGAATATTTCGTTTAAATTCGTAGCCACCAAAAGGCAACATAAACTTAGGAAATTTAAGCCCAACCTGCGCACCCCATTCCTGTGCCAGTACCCCTTTTTGCCATTCCAGTGCCAATCGACCTTGTACGCTAAGCGATTCGGCACCTCTAAAAATATTACGATGCGTAAAACTCAAATTATCAGCAACCCCCCAGTACCCGTCGGTGTAGGTACCTTCCATTTCGTTAGCTATAGAAATAGCATTGGAAGGAGTAATAATGATATAGCAGTCTAATGAATTATCAGCACTTTCCTTAAAACTGATATTTACGTACTTAATTGGACCCAGCGTATTCAGAGCTTGATAGGTTCTGGCCACAGCTTCGTCGCTATATAAACTTTGAGGATTGATAAAGGTATTTTGCACCAATGCGTCCAAATTAATGATGCGTTTCTTTGGAGTAACCAGTACGAAATTTCTAAATTGAACGGTATCCAATTCCTCCGTATTTGCTAAATCGGCAGTAAGATTTGCATCTGTATTGGTATAAAAAATCACCTTTCGAATGGTAAACTTCTTAAAAACAATAGCATTTATAGAATCGTTGTTATTATTTCTCAAATAATCGCGAAGCTGAAGCGTGAGGTTTACTTTTTTATCCACAGTGCTATCCGCCGAATAAGTCAAATAGTCTTTGCTGAAATTATAATGTCCATACTGACGAAACTGGGTTGTCACCCGGTCACGTTCAGCACTCAGCACATCCGCATCAAACAACATACGCGACCGAATAAGGGATTTGGATGTATCGGCAGCAATTTCGGCAAGACTTGAATTTTGCAGATTAGTAGTATAATTCCCCAGCGTATACGGCTTATTCCCTTTTACAGTATAATTTACAGTAGCCTTTCGCCCTTTGGTTACTACACTGCTTTCCACCTTCGCATTCATATAACCTTTGTTCTGCACAAAGAGTTGCATCTGTCTGACCGAAAGCGAAGTAAGTGACGAGTTATAAATTACCGGCGGGTCGCCAATTCGTTTGAAGGTTTTATTCAATACTCTTTTCAGCCATGTAGTCGTATCGCGCGGTGCCCAGTTGTATAACCCTAATTGCATTCTAAATGCACCTGCAACAGCTGCATTAGGAGTTTGTCGGAGGTATTCTTTCAGTTGAGCCTGTGTTATACTCTTGGTATCGGTTTTCACATGTATCTTATCCAACAATAGCTCGCCCTCGGGTACAAACTTTGTTGCATTACATGCAGCCAGCAGTAAAACAAGTACAATAAAGGAACAGAAAACACTTAACTTCATACCTAAGATAAAAAAAGAATTAAAAATTTGTGCAAATATAGCCTTTTTATCGTTTTCTTTGGTAGCTTTGTAGTATAAAACTTGACAATTACCGAGTTATAAGAACAACACAAGCTTTCAACGCAAAATTCAATTGAAAATTACAGGAAAGTAAGAAAAACATAACAAATTAAATAGTCGTTCCGCAATTGGGCAACGATTATTATTTTCAATATGTTACAAGATTCATTCCAAAAAAAGCAGATATCGTGATTTCGAAAAATAAAATAAAATTAATTGGCAGCCTTTCGCAAAAAAAATTCAGAGATGAAACAGGTTTATTTATAGCTGAAGGCACAAAATTAGTTACTGACTTAGCTCCCTCCTTTCAATGCTTCCTGCTGACAGCTACTCCGCAATGGCTGGCCGAAAATAACGATATAAAAGCCGACGAAATTATAGAAGCGGACATCGACGAACTAAAAAAAATATCCAATCAGAAAAGTCCACAAGGTGTATTGGCTGTGTTCCGACAACCTGTTTACACCTACAATCCATTAGAATTAAACCAAAAATTATCCTTAGCACTCGACGATGTGCAAGATCCAGGTAACCTTGGAACCATACTCCGCATTGCCGATTGGTTTGGCATCACTGATGTTTTTTGTTCAGAATACACAGCAGATGCATTCAGCCCCAAAACTGTACAAGCCACGATGGGCGCGTTGGCTCGCGTAAAAGTGCACACGGTTAATCTCAATGAATTTTTGCAGTCATGCGCCGGCAATCTGCCTATTTACGGTACATTTATGGATGGGGAAAACATTTATTCCAAAACATTGACCCAACACGGAATGATAGTAATGGGGAATGAAGGAAATGGCATTTCGCCCACCATAGAAAAACTCGTTACCGAAAAATTACTCATCCCTAATTATCCTACGGGGCAAGTCACTTCTGAGTCGCTAAACGTGGGAGTTGCAACTGCACTCGTATGTGGTGAATTTAGAAGAAGAATCTAGTACTTCAATCATTTCTAAACCATTTCAATCCGAAAACAGTTTTATACACATTGTTTTCATATTCAATCAACTTCTGAATTTTTCAATCTCATGTCCAAACAAGGAAATATAATCATTAAAGGTGCTCGTGTCCACAATCTAAAGAATATTGATGTCGAAATCCCACGCAACAAACTGGTAGTTATCACCGGCCTTTCGGGCTCTGGCAAATCATCATTGGCATTCGACACGCTTTACGCCGAAGGGCAACGCCGTTACGTGGAAAGTCTGTCGTCCTACGCGCGTCAGTTTTTGGGACGAATGAGCAAACCCGAAGTCGATTATATCAAAGGTATTCCACCGGCTATTGCCATAGAGCAACGCGTAAACACACGAAATCCTCGTTCAACAGTGGGCACTTCGACTGAAATTTACGAATATATTAAGTTACTGTATGCCCGCATTGGTAAAACCTATTCACCCATTTCGGGCGAGCTGGTAAAGAAACACGAAGCACAGGACGTAGTAGATGCCGCCATGAATTTAGAAGATGGTATCCGATTGATGATTCTCACCACAGTTACTGCTTCAGAAGACAGATCGCTTGCCGAACAACTAAAAAGTCTTGCATTACAAGGCTTTAGTCGTGTATTGGTAAATGACGAAACATTGCAGATTGAGGATTATATCAAAACAATTACAGCAACACCGAAAGAGGAAGATGTGTATCTGCTCATCGACCGTTTGGTAGTGGAACATACGCAAACAGCCATCAGCCGACTGAATGACTCTATCGAAACAGCTTTTTTCGAGGGAAATGGAATTTGTATCCTCAAAGTTTTCGGCAGTGAAGGAAACGAACTGCTTTATTTCTCAAAGAAGTTTGAAGCCGACGGAATGCAATTCGAGATTCCTTCGGTGCATACCTTTAGTTTCAACAGCCCCATCGGTGCTTGTCCGGTGTGCGAAGGATTCGGTCGTGTAATTGGGATTGACGAAGACCTGGTTGTTCCCAATAAAACCTTGTCGATTTACGAGGATGCCGTGGTTTGCTGGAAAGGCGAAGTGATGAGCGAATGGAAAAACCAACTGATTCGTACAGCTACTAAATTCAACTTTCCTATTCATAAACCATACTACGAATTGACTGACGCACAGCGACAACTGCTATGGACAGGCAATAAATATTTCGAAGGTCTGAATGCATTTTTTAAACATCTGGAAGCCGGACAATATAAAATTCAGTATCGGGTAATGCTAGCGCGCTACCGCGGCAAAACCGTTTGTCACGCTTGTGGAGGTAGCCGTTTGAAGAAGGAAGCTTCGTACATTCGCATTGCCGGCAAATCTATTTCAGATTTAGTATTATTACCGGTAAGCGAACTAAATAACTTCTTCGAGAACATTCAGTTGGACGAACAGGATGCTGCTATCTCAAAACGATTATTGGTAGAAATCACGAATCGTATTCACTTTTTGCTCGACGTAGGATTAGGTTATCTGACTATCAACCGGTTATCGAATTCGCTCTCAGGCGGTGAAAGTCAACGCATCAATTTAGCCACATCGCTTGGCAGCAGCCTCGTGGGATCGCTGTATATTCTCGACGAACCAAGTATCGGGCTTCACTCCCGCGACACGCATTTGCTTATCAAAGTGCTAAAACAGCTTCGCGATCTGGGGAACACGGTGGTAGTGGTGGAACACGATGAAGAAATTATGCGTGCCGCCGATTATCTGATTGATATCGGACCGAAAGCAGGTCGACTGGGTGGGCAGGTTGTTTATCAGGGCGACCCGGCCATAACTGCCGAAACAGATAGTAAATCGATAGATGCAGAAATAGAAAATTCGTTCACGCTGAAATATTTATTGGGACAAGAGAAAATTGCCATCCCGACACAACGACGGAAATGGAATAATTATATCGAAGTCATTGGCGCCCGCGAAAATAATCTGAAAGGCATAAATGTAAAATTCCCGCTGAACGTAATGACAGTAGTTACAGGCGTGAGTGGTTCGGGTAAATCATCCCTCGTTCGCAATGTGTTTTACACTGCATTGAAGAAACATTACGGTGGCGTGGCCGACCGTACCGGCCAGTTTGGAACGCTCAAAGGCAGCATGTTATTGGCCAAAGATATTGAATTTGTAGATCAAAACCCGATTGGGCGTTCCTCGCGCTCTAATCCGGTGACCTATATAAAAGCATATGACGAGATTCGCAAG
This sequence comes from uncultured Paludibacter sp., assembly GCA_963664445.2. Taxonomy (GTDB): domain Bacteria; phylum Bacteroidota; class Bacteroidia; order Bacteroidales; family Paludibacteraceae; genus Paludibacter. The sequence continues at coordinate 96,433 of CAXXUM010000005.1, read as the reverse complement.
CTATTTGCCGACCAACAACTGTCGAAGCAAATGAATTATACTGCATCTCACTTCTCATTCAACACCGTTGGTGGTCGATGCGAAGAGTGTCAGGGCGAGGGAACGGTAACCGTAGAAATGCAGTTTATGGCCGATTTGGTACTGGAGTGTGAGCACTGTCATGGCAAGCGTTTCAAGCAAGACCTGTTGGAAGTACAATACAAAGGTGTAAATATTCATGACGTATTGGAAATGACTGTAAATCAGGCTATCGAATTCTTCACGGAACATACCGGTCATACCGAAAAGAAAATAGTAAAACGCATGAAACCGCTGCAAGATGTGGGCGTGGGCTATGTCAAGCTTGGACAATCGTCCAGCACGCTTTCGGGTGGTGAGAGTCAGCGTGTAAAACTGGCTTCATTCCTTGCCAACGAAAAACCGGAGCCAACCATTTTTGTGTTCGACGAACCAACTACCGGACTTCATTTTCATGATATAAAAACACTGATGAAAGCCTTCGATGCACTTATTGCCAAAGGTCACACGGTTATTATTATCGAACACAATCTGGAAGTTATAAAATGTGCCGACCACATTATCGATATTGGCCCTGAGGGTGGCAACAAAGGTGGTAATTTGGTATTTGAAGGAACTCCCGAAGAAATTCTAGAATGTAAGGATTCGTATACCGGAAAGTTTTTGAAGGATAAAATGTAAGAATAAAAAATAAGAAAGGTGCGTTTTCAAAATGCACCTTTCTTGTTTTTATGTACTAGAACGAATTATAAATTCAACGCCATTCGTAACGCTTTATAGCCCGACGGACTGGTTTTTATCTGTTGTCCGTTTTTCAGCGTAAGCAATTGATTCTGCTTTTCATAAAGCTCAATGCGCGAAATCATTTCCACATTTACAATCACCGATCGGTGCACGCGTACAAATTGATTTTCGGGCAGTTGTTCTTCGAACGACTTCATGGTTTGTTCTTTCAGATATTTACCCTGTGCAGTTATGATTTGAACATAATCCCCATCGGCCTGTAAAAATATAACTTCCGGAACAAGTATAACATGTATTTTAGATCCTGATTTTACAGCTATTCGTTCCAACACTTCCGTCTGAGTTACTTTGGATATAGCTGTTTCAGCCTTTGCGACATCCTCTGGCAAGCCAAAAACAGGCTCCTCCAACTGATGAAGTGCTATCATAAACTGCTGGCTTATTTGCACATATATCAACAGACCTAACAACCCACGAATGGGTAAAAAAGGAATAAAAACGGCTGCAGTGTTGATATCAAAAAGGACATAGAACAAACCATAACCGGAGCTTAACCAAATGGAAATACAAAGCAAAGCCAGTGCAAAATGATTCATCAGTCGCTGATAAACCGTCAGCACCTGAAAGTTTCCGAATTTCAAAACCGTCCAAAGCAGTATTCCTAGTGCAGCAAACACTGCTGCATGAATAAACCCATCTGCCAGCAATGTCCAGAAAGACACCGGCACAATCCATGCAAAAACAAGCGCCTGCACCAATGCATAAACCACCCAAAGCAGTCCGTATTGCAGCGTCTTTCTTGTATTTTCAAAAAATGGATATAGCATTCTTTTTTCAGTTATCAGTGAACAGTAAGCAGTGAGCAGTTATCAGTAAATAGCTATTTTTGCGTCAAAACCTATAATCAATTAGGAAACAATGTACTTGCCTCTTACTCCTTACCTCTTGCCTCTAAAATATTAGTTTCTTATTTCTCCACCACCAAATACGCATGATCCGGCAATAATGAGTTTACGCGTCGGATCAAGCGGTTCTTTTGGCATACGATTATCCTGAAAACCTCCGAAAACAGTATCCAAATGTGTTTCTATCAACCAGTCGGAAGGTACAAAAATGGTAATGCCACCAAAGACAGCATTCACCTCCAAATGAGTTTCACCTTCCGGCAAGTTGGTTCTACGCAAATCCAACGTAAGCCCACCAAACACTGCATTCAATTCGCCACCCTTAAAAACAGGATCGAGCACGATGTGATCACCACCACCAAAAACGCTATTCTTAGAAAATCCTTCCGGACTTTTTCCCCATTTTGAATAGTCATGGTGACGGTCTCTACGGCAGCGGCCTTCACTACGGGTGTGCCAATCGTTAGACCATGCTTCAGGCCCCCATTGCGGAACAAAAAGGCGTTGGATCAAGATGACAAAGCCGGCTCCAATCAACAATAATGGCCAGTAAGTATGTACAAAATTCTGATCAATTTCCGGCATTACCCTTGGGAGAATAAAGAAACCTCCCAAAAAAAGAAGTACGACGCCCGATATTAATTTACGCTTAAACAAATGTATTACTCCAATGAAAATAAGGAGCATTGGCCACGAAATAATGATATGACGCATAGTTGAAGGAATAAGACCAAAATTAAGTCCAAGAAATACCACGCCAACAAGCATAAGCACAAGTCCAAAACCAATTCCTTTGTTATAACCCTGCTGATTTGAGTTTTTCATTTCATTTTCCATAAAATTTATTTTTAAAAATTTACGATACAAAGATACGGGCAATCCCTCCTTCAAAACAAGCTAAAATCGATGAACCGAGCCAATTTCCCCGACTAAAGTGAGTATAAACGTAGCTGAACGAAGTTCAACAATGCATAAAACGTCACAAACTTAGCGATTATTTATGAAAAAAGGTGTTCCGAACCCGAAACACCTTCATTCAATTACATAATATGTAAGGATTACTTCAACCCCAATTTCTTTAAGATATCAGCAGGAATGGCATTTTTGTGAACCAAAATATCCATTGTTTTGTGCAACACAAACGATTCGCTTGCATACCAGATCCCTTTGTATTTAGAGTCTGTTCCCCATGAGTTTTTCACCATGTAGAATTTAGAACCGTTTTGATCTTTTGCAGTTCCAAAAATCACCATACCATGGTCATCGGTTGTTTGATAGTTATCAAACGATGCCTGACGAATTTCTTGCGTCACTTTTACTTCCGGTTGTGGTTTTTCTGTTTTATAAATTTTCTCTTCTCTGTCTTTGTCCGAAACCCCTGTCCAGTGAGCCTGATCGGAACCGGGCAGATTATCCACTTTTGTTTCAGGATTTACAGCAATTCCTTTTCTCGAAAAACCTTTTTCACTCACATCCGAAGCCCAGGCTACACAATAACCTTTGTCGATAGCATTATCCAAAACCCGCTGCAATTCATCCAATGGAATATTGTACGACTCATCCCAACGCCAGTTATCGGGCACTTCAATGGCAAATTTGCTATAAAACGGGTGATGCGTAAATGAGGTTAGCGAAACATAATCGTCGAGATTTAAACCTAACGATTGCTCGTAGCTCTGAGGAGTATATTTTTTACCATCCACCGTAAATTCTTTTGGACACTGACCCAGATAAGCATCCAAGATTCCTTCGAAACCGGTTTTCCATGCCGTCGATATTTTTTTATTAGGGTTAGAAACAATCACTTTCACATAGGCTTCAGTCAGTGCATCCAACTCTGCATGTTTGTGTTTTTCTTCACCATAGTTTAGTCCTTTCATTGCACTTTCCGGTACAATTCCGTAATTTTTCAACACGTAAACTACATCCGAGAAAGAACCACCACCACCGAAATTCAGAGTACCGTTCATTCGAACATATTTATCAGCTTTATCGGTGTACGAATGATGCACCACAAACATTTCGGATAAATCCACTTCGGGTTTTCCCATGCGCAATAACTCCGCTTCGAAGAATCCTAAGGTAGAGAAGCTCCAGCAAGTACCGGAGCTTGCCTGATTTTTTATTGACGTAATTTTATTTTGTTTTACGTTGGTAAATTTAAAACTGTCCACCGCCGTGGTGTCTTTTTGAGCGAAAGCGCTAACACTGAGAAATGCCAACGCAAGAATAGTAAAATACTTCTTCATTACATTAAAAAATTTACCCCCGACCGGTATGTAGCCAGTCGGGGGTTGAGTTATGTTTATTATTTATTTTACAGGAATATTTTCAAGTGTTGCCAAAAGGAAATCCCAGAATTTCACTACTGTGGCAATATTCACTTTCTCGTCAGGTGAATGTGGATAACGGATGGTTGGACCAAAGGAAATCATATCCATTTTTGGGTAATGAGTACCTAAAATTCCGCATTCCAATCCCGCGTGAATAATCATCACTTTCGGAGTTTTACCATATTTATTTTCATACACCTTGGTCATTTCTTTCAAAATCGGTGATTCGAGGTTCGGTTTCCAACCCGGGTAACCACCCACTAAATCAACCTTAGCACCTGCCAACGCAAATGCACTTTGAACCATCGATGCCAATTCTTCTTTGCGCGATTCCACCGAGCTACGAATGAGCGAGCGAAGAATAATTGAGTTACCATCCGATTTGATGATAGCCAGATTATTTGATGTTTCAACAACCGTTGGCAATTCAGGAATAAAGCGCAAAACACCATTTGGACATGCAGTTACACCATTAATTAAGTCGTCCTGCACTTCTTCCGGAATTAATCCTGTAGGCAATTCTACTTGTTCAACGGTAAACGAAATTTTATCTTCAACACCTTTATATTCTTCGATAAATAATTCTTCGCAATCTTGTACAAAACCGATAATATCGTCCACACCTTCCGCAGGAACAGTAATTACAGCAAAAGCTTCACGTGGAATAGCATTGCGCAGGCTACCACCATCAATACTTGCCAATCGCGCCTCGAAATCAGAAACTGCCTCTTTCAAAAAGCGGAACATCAATTTATTGGCATTACCACGTTGCAAATGAATATCCACACCCGAGTGACCACCTTTGAGTCCGGTCAACGATACTTTCAAAGCCACATCGCCTTCTTCGATTTCCACTTCCGTGTAGCGAAAAGTAATATCAGCATCAATACCACCGGCACATCCAACATACAGTTCACCTTCATCTTCCGAATCCATATTGATCAGAATATCCCCTTTCAAAAAGTTAGGTTGCAGACCAAAAGCACCAAACATACCTGTTTCTTCATCCACTGTAACGAACATTTCGATTGCAGGATGTGGTATATCAGCCGATTGCATGATAGACATAGCCGCAGCCAGTCCAATGCCATTATCGGCACCTAAAGTGGTGTCGCGGGCAGTAACCCATTCGCCATCCACATACGCATCGATAGGATCTGTCTGAAAATCGTGAGCTACATTGCTATTTTTCTGTGGAACCATGTCCATGTGTGCCTGAAGCACTACTGCTTTTCGGTTTTCCATCCCGGGAGTAGCCGGTTTACGGATAAGAACATTACCTATTTCGTCACGCAAAGTTTCAAGGCCAAGCGTTTTCCCGAATTCTTCGAGAAATGCTCCAATTTCTTCCTTTTTATGCGATGGACGAGGAACCTGTGTTAGGCTGTAGAAGTTTTGCCAAATTGATTTTGGCTCCAATTGACGAATATCAGTTGTACTCATATTTAGATATTTATTGATTTTTACTTTATTGAATATTTATGCGTGTTTTTTGCGAATACAAATATCCTCATTTTTTTTGGAATAATCTTTTATCCCGATATATTTTTTAGATTATTCATATTTGTCGCCCCATTAGCGAACAATATTACAACAATAAAATCTAAAAAAATCTAATTCCAGTAGATATTGCAACACATCTCACCCATAGAATTTAGCGTATTCATTCGGGTAATAGTTCCAACAATTGGGATCAATTCATCACACAGCGCAATTAATGAAATTTTTCAGTAATTAGTTACTCATTTACAATAGTAATATAAAAATTATTTGGTAATTTTGCGCTCAAATTCAAGTGGTATTAGCCTGAGGATTTTTTTGGACACAGAAATTAATCAATATACTATAATACAGACAATTGCAAAACAAACAAATTAGCGATTGTAAATTAAAAGTTATGAAACAGACTTATAAATTTGTAACAGCCGAAGAGGCAGCAAGCTATCTGAACGATGGCGACATTGTAGGATTTAGCGGTTTTACACCCGCAGGTTGTCCAAAAGAAGTTCCAACGGCTATTGCTAAACGTGCAGAAGGGTTACATGCTGAAGGTAAAGAATTTAAAATTGGTATGTACACCGGTGCTTCTACCGGCGATTCATTAGACGGAGCGCTGGCTCGTGCCAATGCTATTTTGTTCCGCACACCCTACCAATCGAACAAAGATTTACGTAGTGCTTTGAATGCCGACCGTGCACCTTATTTCGACATGCACCTTTCTGTTTTGGCGCAAGAATTGCGTTACGGATTTATGCCAAAACCAAAATTTGCAATCATTGAAGTTTGTGACATCACAGCTGATGGCGAATTGGTACTCACTTCAGGTGTTGGTATTTCTCCAACCATTGCTCAACTGGCCGATTTCATTATTGTGGAATTGAACCACAATCATCCAAAAGAACTTCGCGGCTTCCACGATATCTATCAACCATTGGATCCTCCTCACCGTAAAGAAATTCCAATTTATAAACCATCGGATCGTATTGGCTCTGCTGTTTTGAAAGTAGATCCTAAGAAAATCTTATGTGTAGTAGAAACTGAACGGAATGATGAAGTTGGTGGCTTCTCTCCTACCGATGCAGTGACTGACCAAATTGGTAATAATGTAGCTTCTTTCCTTGTTGAAGAAATCAAATCGGGACGTATACCTGCTGAATTTTTACCAATTCAATCGGGTGTAGGAAATATCGCAAATGCTGTAATGGCTTCTTTGGGAGCTAACCCTGACATTCCACCTTTCGAAATGTATACTGAAGTAATCCAGGATGCGGTTATTGACCTCATTCGTGAAGGAAACGTGAAATTCGCCAGTGGTTGCTCACTTACAGTAACAAATCCGGTTCTAAAATCTATTTATGCCGATTTGGATTTCTTCCGCGACAAATTAGTACTTCGTCCACAGGAAATTTCAAATAATCCTGAAATTGCTCGTCGTTTAGGTTTAATTACTATCAACACGGCTTTGGAAGCTGATATCTTTGGAAACGTAAACAGCACGCACGTGTTGGGATCAAAAATGATGAATGGTATTGGTGGATCGGGCGATTTTACGCGCAACGCTTATATTTCAATTTTTACTACGCCTGCAACTGCAAAGGGTGGAAAAATTAGCTCAATCGTGCCAATGGTATCGCACGTTGACCAAAACGAACACTCTGTAAATGTTATCATTACAGAGCATGGTATTGCTGATCTACGTGGCAAATCACCAATTCAACGCGCAGAGGAAATTATTGCTAATTGTGTGGCTCCCGAATACAGAGAGATGCTAACAGAATACATCACCTTGACCAGCGGAACACATACTCCACAAAACCTATCGGCGTGTTTTGGTATGCATGATGAATTCATCAAAACAGGAAGCATGTTGGGTACTAAATGGGAACAATATAAATAATTTAGCTATAGGATATTAAATCATATTTATAACTCCAATAAAAAAGTCAATCGAATAGCAGTAATGCTTCGGTTGACTTTTTTTGTATTTATAAAAAATATAAATTATCTTCTGTATTTGCTTATAAAAAAGATAAAACCCTATAAATCCCCAAAAAACTGTTGCAAAGCATACTTACACAAAGAAAGATATCAATTAGCTGATAATCAGAATAAATAAGCACAAAAATCAACAATAATTCAACACAAAAATCAGAGAATATTCTTTTTTTTAATCAACTTAATAGAATTTTATATTATCAGTAAAAAAAAAGTGTATCTTTGTAAATACGCAACACCTATAATACTGTATATGTGGCAATTAATATCAAATAACAATATTTATTGTTACACTCAGCAGTAGAATTTACTACATAAATATTGCTTAAAAGCTTTTAAATTTCGGGCTGTAACCATCATTAGTTCTGTCATTTATGAAACCATCCAACACATCTGCCGCTGATTCAATGCGCCAAGAAGCTGAAAAGTTGGCATCTTACAGTCCAACAGCCACATCTGTAGATTTAACGAGTGAGGAAGCATTACTACAAATTCAGAAACTGGAGTTGCGCATTACTGAGCTTGAGTTACAAAACGAAAATTTAGTAACCAAAAATAACGAAAATGAGGATATTTCCCAACAATTCTCAACTTTTTATCTTCACGCTCCAACAGCATATCTTATCGTATCTAAAACCGGCGAAATTGTAACCGCTAATATTAAGGCAGTCACTCTATTCGGGAAAGAGTTATCTCAACTTAAAAACTCCAAATTTAGTACATTCCTTTCTTCTGATCAAGACATTCGGTTTTGTAGTTTTCTACAAACTATTTTTGAAAATAAAAATTATGAAACAACAGAATTAAGCTTAGAAACAGACACAACGTCGATTATTACAATCACTGCCAGACTCATTAACGACATGAATTATTGCTTGCTGCAAATAACAAACGATACCAACTTTAGAACCGAATTCGATTTACTGCAGCAAGAGAGAGAATTTATTCAGGACATTCTCAACAGTCAACCAGCCGGAATTTATCGACTTAGAGTGTACCCGATTGAAAAATGGGAAAAGGAAAGCTGGAAAAACTCCAAACACCCACCATATATTATGGAGTTTTTAAATGATCACTTTTGCAACATCTTAGGTGTTAGTTACAACGCATTTAAAATGCAACCCGGCATAATAAGTGAATTGATACATCCTCAGGACAAAGACGAATTTATTAGATTAAATGAAGAAGCAAATCAAAAAGTTATTCTTTTCAAGTGGGAAGGTCGCATTATAGTAAGTGATAAAATCAAATGGATACATTTAGAATCTATCCCGCGTATTGTCGAAGATGGGGAGATTTTATGGACAGGACTTTTGTATGACATTACTGAAGCCAAGCAACTTGAAGCCAACTTAAAACTCAGCGAAATAAAATTCAAAAATGTATTCAATTACTCCATCGTTGGCAAATCACTGACGACACTAAACGGTCAATTAAATGTAAATAATGCATTTCTAAAAATACTCGGTTATACTGATAAGGAACTGAAAGAGAAATCGTGGCAAGAAATTACGTTTCCAGAAGATATTCAGCTCAATATAGACTTATTGAATAATATTATTGCTGGCAAGATGAATTCAGCACGCTTTGAAAAAAGATTTATCCACAAAAATGGGAGCTTGGTTTGGGTAGATCTAAGTACAACTTTGTTGCGAGATGATAACAACGACCCTCTTTTTTATATTACTGAAATCATAGATATCACTGAGCGAAAAAATGCTCAATTTGCACTTCAGGAAAGTAATGAACGTTTAAATTTAATTTTGGAGAATAGCCCTATAGCTATTTGGGACTGGGATTTGGAAACAGACAAATGGTTTGCTACACAAAAGTACTACACTATGCTTGGGTACGAACCTGAAAGTGGCTACCCCGAAAGAAATTTATGGTTAAGCAGGATTCATCCTGACGATAGAAAACAAGTACAAATAAAGATAGAAAACATACTTCTGCACAAGGTTGAAGCCTATACGTATGATGCAAGAATGCTGCATGCTGATGGAACTTACCGCTGGCATTCTGTTATTGGCCAAGTGATTGAACGCACACAGAACGGAAAAGCAAAAAGGATGTTAGGTGTACGGATTGACATTAATGAACGAAAATACATTGAGGAGAAACTACGAGAAAGCGAGAATAAATTAAGTACCCTTTTTGCGTCAATGACTGAAATGGTAGTCTTGCATGAATTGGTATTTGACGAAAACGGAAATGCCAGAAACTATCGAATAACCGACTGTAATGCTGCATTTACAAATATTACCGGCATTGAACGACAAAGCGCAATAGGCAAACTGGCTACAGAGGTATATGGCACTATCGATGCACCGTATTTAGAACAATATTGTCATGTTGCAATTACAGGTGAGTCAAAAGAATTCGATTCGTATTTTGCGCCTATGGATAAGCATTTTTTAATTTCGGCCATAGCTCCCGAAAAGAATAAGTTTGCCACCATAGCAGCAGATGTTACAGCTTTACAGCAAATACAACAACAAATATCTGCAAAAAACAAAGAACTGGAAGATTATCTGTACATTGCCTCTCACGATCTCAGATCACCACTGGTGAATATTCAAGGATTTAGTCAACGATTACAAAAACAAACTGACAAGATAAAATCTCAATTAGAGAATTGCGAAATAGACTCTGTTACTAAAACAAATATTTCCAAAATTACAGAAGAAGAAATTCCGAAAACGCTTGATTTCATATTCACAAGCGTAACAAAAATGGAAACGCTAATTAATGGATTGTTACAACTGTCGCGTACCGGTAGAATTAAAATGTCTATTGGTAGGGTCAACATGAATAAGTTGATACAAACAGTGCTTGTGGCACATAATTACCAGATCTCTGAACTCTCGGCGCATATAATTACTGAGGATCTTCCGGATTGCTATGGGGACGAGCAGCAACTTAATCAACTTTTTTCTAACTTAATAAGCAATGCCATAAAGTATAGAGATACAAATAGAAGCGTTGAAATAAAAATAAAAGCAATCAACTCGTTCAACAGAGTTATATATAGCATTACCGACAATGGGATAGGTATTGCACCCAAATATCATGAAAAAATATGGAATGTATTTTATCGTATTCAGCCTCAGTCGCAAATATTAGGCGACGGTGTGGGGCTGAGTGTAGTAAAACAAATTGCAGAAAAGCATTACGGAAAAGCGTGGGTAGAATCGGAGGAAGGACAAGGAAGTACCTTCTTTATTGAATTACAAAAAAACAATTGGGTATAGAGCAGAAAGAATCAATTATAATCATAGGGCCTTACAAATTCAATTATTATGGAGTACATCAAAGAAATTGTTATTCTGATAGCAGAAGATGACGATGGTCACGCTGAACTTATTCAGTCAGGTCTAGTCGAATCTGGCGTTTGTAATGAAATTATAAGATTCGCAAATGGTGAAGACATTTGGAACTTTTTGTATACATCCCAAAATAATGAAGAAAAGGATCAAAAACATTATTTGTTATTGCTTGATATCCACATGCCTCAGATGGATGGTGTAGAAGTATTACGACTGATTAAATCGGATAATAAACTAAAAGAAATACCTGTGATAATGCTTACTACCACCGACGATCCGAGAGAAGTAGAAGAATGTTACCAAATTGGCTGCAATATCTATGTAACAAAACCAGTGGATTTTATTAAGTTCGCAGAGACTTTAAATCATTTAGGATTATTTCTTCAAATAGTAAAAGTTTAAAACCAAAAATAGATGAGACCGAAAACAGACACAATACTGATCATTGAAGATGACCTGGGGCTAATTGAATTAATAAATGAAAAAATTCAAGAATGCGGTCATCCCACGATTTGTTTTCAAACAGCAGCAACCGCTTTCGAATGGTTGGAAAACAACACTCCTATCTTGATGATGCTTGATTATAGCCTCCCTGACATGAACGCTAAGGAGTTTGTAGGATTGTTAAATGATGAAATTAAAACAATATCCCCATTTATTGTAGCTACCGGGCAGGGTGATGAGAGAATTGCTGTAGAAATGATGAAATTAGGTGCCAAGGAATACATAATCAAGGATACACATTTTTTGGAAATGATACCCTTTGTTGTTTCCAAATGTATTTCAGAAATTGAAAAAGACAACAAACTACTACTTACAGAACAAAAAATAGTTGAATTAAATCAATTCAACAAACAAATAATTGAAAGCGCTCATGAAGGTATTATAGTGTACGACAAAGAGCTGAACTACCTGACATGGAATCCATTTATGGAAAGAATAACCGGCTTTTCGGCTGCAGATGTTATTGGAAAAAATGCACTTGAGTTATTCCCTTTTTTACAAAAATCCGGAGAAGCTGTAAATATAAGAAAGGCAATTGAAGAAAAAAAAATAACTGAGACTGAATTTGAATTTAACATTCCAAGTACAGGCAAATTCGGTTGGGTCAGTCAAACTTCAGGCCCTTTGTTTAATTTCGAAGGCGAAGTAATCGGAGCCATTGCAACGGTTCACGATGTAACCAAACGAAAAAAAGCCGAAGAAGTATTGGAGCTTACGAAACAAAGCTATGTTGACATTATCAATTCTGTTTCGGAAGCTATTTATATATTAGATGAAAACGCTACATTTATTGACGTAAATGAAGGTGCCAGAAAAATGTACCAAATGAGCAACGAAGAGCTTATTGGGAAAACGCCAGCTCATGTGGCAGCACCCGAATTAAATAATTTAAAGCATATACAGAAGTTATTGCAAAACGTTTTCGTTACAGGTATCCCTACCACTTTTGAATTTTGGGCAGTGCGTAAAAATGGGGAGAATTTTCCAAAAGAAATTATTGTAAATAAAGGTCGCTATTTTGAAAAAGATGTTCTGGTTGCTACTGCCAGAGACATTACAGAGCGCAAAGCTGCGCAACATGAGATTGACAAGATTGGCAAACATTATCAGGCACTTATAGAAAATGCTCCTGATGGCATTGTTCTGATTGGCGCAGAAGGGCAATTCAAATATGCAAGCCCATCAGCACGTAGAATATTCGGCTACACAGCCACCGAAGAGCTTATCGAAAATCCGAATGAGCTGGTGCATCCGGAGGATTTGGACAAAGTTATACTCAACTTATCTAAGCTATTTGAAGATCCATCCTTTATACCAACCATCGAATATCGATTTATCGACAAAGCCGGTAATTGGAAGTGGGTTGAAACCACATTTACAAATTTATTATCCGATCCGAATGTATCGTCTATCGTACTCAATTTCAAAGATATAACTGAACGCAAAAATGCAGAAAGTGCTCTCAAACAAAGCGAAGAAAAATATCGGACCATAACCGAAAACATTTCAGACGTCGTATGGACTACTGACGAAGAACTTAATCTTACATTTATCAGTTCATCGGTAAATAAGTTATTACTCGAAACGCCGGAAGAACACATGCTGCGAGCACCACATGAAAAATTTACACCTTCTAGCTTAGAACTAGTACTCAACAAGTTAAATTTAGAGTTCGAGAATGAAAAAAATCCAACCATAGAAAAAGACAGAATTCACATTCTTGAAGTGGAACATTACAAAGCTGACGGTAGCATTTTTTGGGCAGAATTGAGAATGTCCTTTCTGCGAGATGAAGCAACTAATGTCAAGGGATTGCTGGGTGTTACCCGGGATATATCTGAACGAAAACTTGCTGAGTTACAAATAAACAGGCTCAATGATTGTTTTCTTACATTTGGATCAAGCCCTCAAAAAAACATAAATCTACTCGTCAAGGTTTGTGGTGAATTATTCAATAGTACTTGCGCCCTTTATAATCGTCTACAAGATGGACTATTATGCACATTTGGAAGTTGGAAGGCCCCAGAGGATATTGAATTATCTACTCATCCTGAAGGCCACATATGCACGAAAATAATTTCAGAGAACTCAGACAGCGCTCTAGTTATCAGAGATCTTAAACATACAAATTTTGCTAAAACAGATCCAAACATTCTTCAATATGAGATTGAAACCTACATAGGAAAATCTGTTAGGGTTGATAATAAAAGTGTAGGTTCATTGTGCGTACTATTTAAAAATGATTACTCGCCAAGTAAAAATGAAATCCACTTATTGGAAATCATTGCTTCTGCTATAGGGGTTGAAGAAGAACGGATGCAAGTGCAAAGAGTGTTGGAAGTAAGTGAAGAGAAATACCGAACAATGATTGAGTATTCGAACGATTGGATATGGATGTTGGATAAAAACGGTTGCTTTACTTTCATCAATAAAACTACCGAAAACACAACAGAATTGACTGCAAAAGATTGGATAGGCAAATCATTCACTCCACTTGTAATGCAAGAAGATTTGCCTATGTTAACCGAGGTATTCCAACGATCCATGAATGGAGATGCTTGTACCTATGAGTTGCGATTTAGAAAAACCGACTCATCCATCCTCACTATTTTAGTCAATACATCTCCCATATATGTTCAGGGTGAAATTATTGGAATGATTAGTTTCGGCCAAGACATAACGGAACGGAAAAGGGCGGAAAACGCATTGCATGCTAGCGAAACACTCTTAAGAAAAGCTCTTATTGAGAGTTCGAGCATGATTCAATCCAACAATGATGAAATTGATTACCAACGCATTGCTGATTCATTTTTAGAAATATCGGGGGCAAAATATTTGAGCTTTAATATCTTTGACGACAACGGACTAGATTTTACAACCGTGGCGGTGTCGGGTTTAAAGGAAAACTTGATCAAATTTACGTCCATTATTGGGTATGAGGTTGTCAATAAAAAATGGAAGTATGATCCCATCAGAGCACCCAAAATGGAGGAGAAAATGATTAGCATTTTTAAGTCGTTGAGCGATTTAGCAAGTAACGTAATTCCAAAACCAATAACATCGTTATTGGAAAAAACTTTCAATATTGGGGAAGTTGCAATAGTAAAAATTACAAAAAACAATACAGCTGTAGGTGACTTTACTTTAGTTTATTCAAAAGGCAAAACCCTGGAAAATTCTCAATTGATTGAGTTATTTGCAAATCAGGTTGGGCTTTTTGTTGAACGCAAAAAAGCCGAAAAAGCTCTGACTGAAAGCGAAATAATTTATCGCAACTTAGTGCAACGGATACCCGATGGTGTTTACAAGAGCACACCTGAAGGAAAATTTTTAGATGTAAACCCGGCCATGGTAAAGATGCTAGGATACGAAAGCAAAGAGGATCTCTTAAACATAGACATCAAAAAAGAACTTTATTTCGAAGAAAGTCATCGCGATTCTGAAGTTTTAAATCCTAACAACGAAGAAAAAGCAATATTTGAACTTAGAAAAAAAGATGGTAGTGGCATATGGGTAGAAGATCATGGTTGGTACAATTTTAATGAAAACGGGCAAAAGATTTCGAATGAAGGAGTTTTACGTGACATTACAGAACGGAAAAAAGCAGAAGAGGTATTAACCGAAAAAATGGATGAATTAATGCGCTTTCACCGACTTATGGTAGGACGTGAGTTAACCATGATTGAACTAAAAAAAGAAGTCAACAACTTACTTAGAAAAGTCGGCGAAGTTGAAAAATATAAAATTGTTGAATAAACTGCCTTTCTAATTGAGAATAAAATAATGAGAATAACAGAAGTAAAAACGAGAATAACGGATCTACTGTTTCAATCGTATGGAACAGATATTTCTAAGTATGATGATGATTTTATTGAAAAGTCAATAATTAGAAGAATACAACAAAATAATTGCTCCTCAGAAAAGGATTATTTATCCTTTTTTGAAGAGAATGAAATAGAAGGAAGCTTATTTTTGGACTCACTGTTCATAAGCTACAGCGAGTTTTTCAGGAATTCGCTTACATTCGCAGTTCTCGAAAATATTGTTTTGCCGAGGATTTTGTTTAAGAACACTAATCAGAAGAAAAAAGAGATTAGAATCTGGTCAGCAGCCTGCGCTGCTGGTCAGGAAACTTATAGTCTGGCTATACTATTGAACGAGCACAAAAACGCTGAAGGTAACATGATTAATTTTCGTATATTTGCTACTGATTACTCCGAGGCACAAGTAAAATTGGCACAACAAGGTCAATTCCAGTCAACTGCGCTAAACAATTTAAATCTTAGACGCGTATCGCAATGGTTTAAAAAGCGAGGGGAAAGTTACACAGTAAAAACGGAGCTGAAAGAGCGAATCGACTTCTCTGTTTTCGACTTATTATGCGAGGATCACAGTTGTCCGCCAAATAGCATCTATGGTGATTTTGATTTAGTGCTTTGTGCTAATTTACTATTTTATTACAAACCGGAATATCGGAAAAAAATCATGGACAAGGCAAGTCATTGTTTGGCAAAAGGTGGATATGTAATTACCGGAGAAACCGAGAGAGAAATCATGATGCGATACAATTTTGAGGAAGTTTATCCGCATTCGTGCATTTTTAGAAAAATACATGAATAGCTTTTGAAATTAATGGAATACTCTCAAAACCTCTAAGTCGTTAGGCCTTATAAATAAAAAATACCGAACAATCAAATTGAAAGAAAACAACACAATAATAATATGAGAATTAAAGACTTCAATATTTCGACACAATTAAAAATAGGATTTACATTTAATATACTCTTCATCATCATCATTGGGGTCATTTCTGTACTTCATAGCTATCAATTAGGTGATCAGACTGATAATTTATACAATCATCCCTTTCAGGTTAGAGCGGCTATTGGAAAATTAAATGCCGATGTGCTCGGCATGCGTCTTGCCACCAGGGATCTTATGATTGATAAAACGGAACACGATAAGCACCTAGCCTTACAACTGATGGAGTTGTCGGCCCAGGATGCGAAGGTACAGTTCGATGTATTAAAGGACAAGTATCTTGGACCAAAATCAGATGTGGAAGCAGCATACTCAGCTTTTGTAAAGTGGAAAGTAGCACGCGATGACAATACTTCGATGGCGTTAGCTGGTAATTTCGCGCCCGTTATTGAGAGCGTTCGTTCTACCGGCGAAGTGGGTATTTTACGCGATGACATGTTGAGAAAAATTAAAGTTATTGATGATTTTGCTAAAAATAAAGCAATCCAATTCTACGCAGACACCATTGAGCTTAAAAACAAAATGAACCTGGAATTGCTGCTATTAATTTTAGCTATTCTGCTTATTACTATTACTGGGAGCTATGTATTTCTTCGACAAATTGTAGATCCTGTACACGAATTGACTGATGCTGCAAGACGGTTCCACGAGGGCGATAAAGCGGCCCGTAGTATCATTGATGCAAAAAATGAGTTTGGAGTTTTATCTGGTACCTTTAATGCCATGGTAGATAATATTCAATCCTCAGTGGAGAATGACGAAAAGTTTACGAATATTTCGCAAATCATGCTTTCTGAAGAAGATCCAAGAACCTTTTTCAGAGTAACACTGCTAGCTCTCTGCAATCATACCCAATCTCAGATGGCAGCAGTGTATTTGTTAAATGAGAATAAAACCTATTACGAACACTACGAATCGGTAGGGATGGACGATGGAGCCAAACTCCACTTCTCGGCTATTCATCCCGAAGGTGAATTTGGATCTGTTATTGCCACTCATAAAATTCAGTTCATAAAAAAAATACCGCACGACACCCGTTTTGTATTCCAAACTGTGAGTGGCAAATTTATTCCCCGCGAAATTATTTCAATACCTGTTTTGGCAGGGGATGAATTAATTGCCATTATCTCATTGGCTGCCGTCAGAACCTATACACCAGCGTCTCTTTTATTAATCAATGATTTGCTTAATACTTTATGTGCACGTGTTCTGGGGATTCTTACCTTCCGACGTATGAAAAATTTCTCCGAAAGGTTAGAAATGCAAAATACTGAACTGGAACAACAAAAAACAGAGATGACTGCTCAATCAATTGAACTCTCGGAACAGAATAGAGAATTAGAAATTCAGAAAAACCAACTAAAGGAGGCAAATAGACTCAAAACCAACTTCTTGTCGAATATGAGCCATGAACTTCGCACACCGCTCAACTCTGTAATTGCACTTTCAGGGGTTCTTAATAGGCGGCTTGCCAACAAAATCAACGAAGATGAATATAGCTATATTGGTGTAATTGAACGAAATGGCAAACATTTACTTTCGCTCATCAACGATATTTTGGACATTTCGCGTATTGAGTCAGGTCGCGAAGAGGTGGAAATCATCCGGTTTAATCCTAAAACCCTTGTGGAAGAAGTTACAAACATGATAAAGCCACAGATTGACCCTAAAAAATTGGAGGTGCTTCAAACCAGTGATAACGGTGATTTGTATTTAATCAGCGATATGCATAAATGTCAGCATATTCTTCAAAACCTGATTAGCAATGCTGTGAAGTTCACCGAAAGGGGAACAGTAGAAATCAAAACGGTTCAAACTAACAACCAGATTATTATTTCTGTAACTGACTCTGGCATTGGAATATCTGACGAACATCTTCCACATATTTTCGACGAATTCCGTCAGGCAGATGGAAGTACCTCGCGAAAATATGGTGGAACAGGCTTAGGGCTAGCCATCGCAAAAAAATACGCCAACCTGCTGGGTGGAAATATTTCGGTAACGAGTATTCTCGAAAAGGGTTCTACCTTTACACTTACCCTTCCAGTGGAATATAATGCTGAGAAAAGGATTATCGATCTCCCCGAGATCCCACATTTCGCAAAAGCTATAAACCCCATTTCTATCAAGCCGACCGGTGCTAAAACAGTGCTGCTGGTAGAAGATAGTGAGCCCGCCATTATCCAGATGAAAGATTTCATGGAGGAAAGTGGTTACAGAATATTGGTGGCACAAGATGGAGCAGAGGCATTGGCAATTATTGAAACAACCATACCCGATGCAATGATAATGGATTTAATGATGCCCGGTGTTGATGGATTCGAAGTTCTCAAAACCATTCGCAACGTCGATAAAACAGCTCATATTCCTGTATTGATACTCACAGCAAAACATCTGACAAACGAAGATCTCAAGTTTCTGAAACGAAACAATGTGCATCAACTTATTCAAAAAGGAGATGTGAATCGTGAAGACTTACTCAATGCCGTGGTATCAATGGTGTCCAATCATATTGAAGAAGTAGAAAAACCGCTTCGACAGACACAAACCATATCGGGTAAACCGGTAGTGCTTGTGGTAGAAGATAATCTGGATAACATGCTAACGGTTAAAGCCATTATGGAAGATCAGTACACGGTAATTGAAGCCATAGATGGAAGCGAAGGGATAGCCATGGCAAAAAAGCACAAACCGCATTTAATATTAATGGATATTGCTCTGCCCGGAATGGACGGTATAGAAGCATTTAAAGCTATTCGCAAAAATGCACGAATGCAACACATTCCAATTATTGCTCTTACGGCAAGTGCTATGACATCCGACAGGGAAACGATTCTGGCACATGGGTTCGATGGATATCTGGTGAAGCCAATTGAAGAGAAAGTGTTCTTCAAAACAATAAACGAAGTGCTTTTGGGGAAATAACAGTGAAGCCCAGAGGTCATTTCAAATTAGATTGAATCATATCAACTAATGAGAACTCCTGAGGTATAAAGTCTTCTACAAAGAAGAAAGAGGAAAAAAAATATGGAAAGTGAAATAATAAAAATACTCGCAATAGACGATACCTTCGATAATCTGATAACTCTGAAGGCATTGATCATTGAAGCATTCCCAGAAGCAAAAGTTATTACTGCTACGAGTGGGGAACAAGGAATCGAATTGGCCATTTCGGAGAATCCGGATGTTATACTGCTTGACATCATTATGCCCGACATGGATGGTTTTGAGGTGTGTCGAAAATTGAAAACGATTAAAATAACGAATAATATTCCTGTTGTTTTTGTTACTGCCTTAAAAGGCGACAGCGAAAGTCGCATTAAAGCATTAGAAGTTGGAGCCGAAGCTTTTATAGCGAAGCCCATCGACCAAAGTGAACTTGTGGCACAAATTCGTGCGATGGCGAAAATCAAATCATCGCAAGAATTAAAACTGAGCGAGAATGCCCGACTGGCAGCGTTAGTGGCCGAACGTACCCGCGAGCTGAATGCAAATCACATTGCGACTTTGAATCTTTTGGAAGATTTGAAACAAGAGAATGAGGCTAGAAGAAAAACGGAAGATGCATTGCGTGCGAGTGAAGAAAAGTACCGTTTTATGACCGAGAACTCCAGTGATGTCATTTGGCATTTAGATGCCAATTTCGTCTGCGATTATATCAGCCCTTCAGATGAACGGATGCGCGGATTTCATCAGGATGAAGTCATTGGTACCAGTCTTTTGGATATCCTTAAACCAGAAGGAATAGAAACCGTCAAAAGAATAAATGCAGCAAGGTTAGAAGACGAAAAAAATCACATTAACACAGGCTCTATCCGCTATGAACTGGAACAGTTATGCAAAGACGGTTCCTGGATCTGGACGGAAGCAAATGCTTCCATTCACTATAATGAAAAAGGTGAAGTCATAGGATACCATGGTGCCTCACGCGACATCACCGAACGTAAAAGGGCACAGGATGCATTATGGGAAAGTGAGGAAAAATACCGTACGCTGATTCAATATTCTAGCGATCCTATATTCAGTTACAACCGGGATGATACCTATAGATTCGTAAATGAGGCATTTGCAAAAGCATTTGGCAAAATACCTGCTGAAATCATTGGCAAAACACCTCACTCTATTATGCCCCACGACGAAGCCGAAAAACGACTTTCACTTGTACATAAGGTTTTTCAAACAAAACAAAAAGGGGAGATTGAAGTAAAGGTAATCATAAGCACAGGGGAACCACATTATTACCTGACGATGGCCGATCCTATTTTTAATAATGAAGGAGAAGTGGCTTTTGTAACTTGTATATCGAAGGACATTACTGAACGTAAACTAGCTGAAAACGAATTAAAAGTAGAAAAACGAAAAGTAGAAACCTATTTGAATATAGCTCAGGTAATTCTTGTTGCTTTTGACAAAGAAGGCAGCATCACGCTTCTTAACAAAAAAGGTTATCAGGTGCTTGGATATGAGCCAGGAGAATTGATTAACAAAAACTGGTTTAGCACATGTGTACCACCTGAAGAAGCGGTTGATGTAAAAAAAATTTTTAGTCAGATAACTTCGGTTGAATCAGAAACATTCAACTACCATGAGAATCACATAATAACAAAGAGTGGCGAAAAGAGAACTATAGCATGGAACAATACCTGGGTTACTGATAACAAGGGAAATATTGTTGGTGCACTGAGCTCTGGAGAAGATATTACCGAACGTAAAATGGCTGAAGAAGCACTTCGCATGAGTGAAGAAAAATATTCAACCGTTTTTCAAACCTCACCTTACGCCATTACCATTACGTCGTCTGCCGACAGCAAGATACTAGATGTTAACGGCGCTTTCACATCCATATCAGGCTTTAGCAGAGAGGAAGCACTGCAAAACTCCGTCGCAGGATTAAATCTTTGGACGAATACCAAAGATAGAGAATTTGTTATTTCGTCGCTCAAAAAGAATAAAAGCATTAATTCTCACGAATTTGTTTTCCAAAAAAAAGATGGCACATTAATGACAGGGCTGTATTCAGCCCAAATGCTCTTTCTGGATGGAGAAACGCTTATCTTATCGAGCATTAACGACATTACCGATCGAAAGATAGCAGAAGAACAACTCGAACATGTTGGAAGATTATATGCATTGCTTAGTCAAATTAATCAGGCTGTAGTTCGAATCCAGGATCGCCAAACTCTTCTTCAAACGATTTGCAATGTTGCAGTTCAGTATGGGCAATTTAAAATGGCCTGGATCGGAATTGTCGATGATAATACAGAAGTAATAAATCCAATCTGCCATGCCGGATACGAAGAAGGGTATCTGAAAAACATTGTTATCACTAGAACTGACGATAAATCAGGAAGAGGACCGGTTGGAAGTTCTATTCGGGATAATGAAATAAAAATATGTCACGATATTGCACTTGACCCCAACATGAAACCGTGGAGAGAAGAAGCACTCAAAAGAGGGTACCGTTCTTCCATTGCTGTACCATTTAAAATCAAGAATGAAGTTGTAGGCACCATCAACCTTTATGCATCTGAACTGGGTTTCTTTAGCGAAGATGAAAAAATATTACTACAAGAAATTGGCGAGGATATCAGTTTTGCCCTAGATGCGATGGATGCAGAAAACGAAAGGATATCTACTCAAATTGCGTTACAAGAAAGCGAATTGAAATACCGCGAATTTGTCGAAAATTCACCCGAAGCAATATCTATTTATGCTGATGGTAAAATCGTATATGTCAATAAGGAGTGTGTCAGATTAATGCGCGCTAAATCGAAAGATGAATTAGTTGGCTTATCAGTAGTTGAATATATTCATCCGGACAACAGAGAAACTGTTTCTGAAAGAATGCAGGTTGTCGCTCATAGTGATACAGATGAATCGTTGCCACTCGTTGAAGAAAAATACATCCGAATGGATGGCACACCCATGTATGTAGAAGTTAAGGCAATGCCCATTATGCTCGACGGTCAACCTGCTGTGCAATTAACTGCGCGTGACATCAGTGACCGTAAAAGTACAGAAGAGGCCTTAGAAAATAGCCGCAAAGAACTCAAGGCTATCTACGATTATGCTCCTGTAATGATGTGCGTAGTCGATGAAGGAGGAAACTTACTTTTTGCTAACAATGCTTTCACTTCATTCACTAATAGCTCAAACTTGAAAATAAAGGGTGGCAGTCCGGGAGATGTTTTTGGTTGCATCCACTCACTTGTCGATCCACGTGGTTGTGGCTATGGACACGCATGTGCATCATGTGTTTTACGCAATGCAATAAACACTACTTTCAGAACAGGAAAAGGGACAAAAAACATTGAATACGAAAGCGAATTCGTAAGTGATGCGGAACAGAAGGCTGTGTCATTACTGTGCTCTACCGCGCTTATAAATAACGCAGGACAACGAAATTTACTACTGTGTTTACACGACATTACTGACCGCAAAAATGCCGAAAAAGAAATTCGCGAAATGGGCGTAAGCTATTTCGATATGTTTAACACAGTACAACATGCTATATTTATTCAAAACCCTGACTTAACATTTATTGATGTAAATCAAGGTGCTGTTGATATGTATGGGTATGAAAAACAAGATTTTATTGGCAAAACTCTGTTATCCCTTTCAGCACCGGGAAGGAATGACTTGCATAAAATTTCAGAATATGGAAGACTTACCTTAAATGGACAACCTCAGAAATATGAATTTTGGGGAGAGCGTAAAGATGGCAGCGTTTTTCCAAAAGATGTTTGGACAGTAAAAGGAAAATATTTTGGAAAAGACGTACTTATCACATTAGCCAACGATATTACTAATAGAAAAAGTGCAGAAGAAAATTTATTAAACAGTGAAGCCAGACTGGAAAGTATGTTCGAGTACTCTCCAATCTCAATCTGGGAAGAAGATTTCTCCTTAGTAAAAATAGAACTTGATAAATTGAAAGCCGGAGGAATAAGTGACTTTAGAAAATTCTTGCTGATCCCTGAAAAAATTGAAAAGCTGGTATCGCTTATAAATGTGGTAAGTATCAATGAAACAAGCATACAAATATTTGGGACAAACAGTAAAGAGGAAATCCTGAACAACTTGACCCATTTCTTTTCTATAAGTAACGCTACCATAAGTGTATTTAGTGAAGAGCTAATAGCCCTTGCCGAAGGTAAAACGCAGTTTGAAGGTGAAACGCAAATAATAACACTTAATGGAGAAAAGAAAAATCTTCTCTTAACGCTGACTGTAATGCCGGGTTTTGAAGACACTCTTTCAAAAGTATTGATCTCATTTATTGATATTACTCAACGCAAAGAAGCTGAAGATGCATTACAAAAAAGTGAAATGTTTTTGAGAACTTTCATCGAGAATACTCCTTTTGAAATTTGGGCAAGAGACATTAATGGTGTTGGAATTCTGGAGAATAAAAAATTAGTCGATCATTTTGGATCAATTTTAGGACACGAACCAGAGTATAATACCCACAATGCTCCTGAAGTTTTAAGACTCTGGGAGATAAACAACTCACGCGCCTACAATGGTGAATTAATCGATGAAATAGTTCAATATAACCTCGAAAATGAATCATTAGTTTATCAACAAATCACTTTCCCGATTCAGGATGAAAAACACATTATTGGTATTGCAGGCTTTAATATCGATATTACGGAGCGTGTTCAGGCTGAAGAAGAACTCAAAAGAAGTGAAAATGCATTGAACCGACAAAATGAGTTATTTACTTTATTGCTTAAAAACTTACCTGTAGGTGTGTTTATGGTTGAAGCACCATCCGGTAAACCTATTATGGCCAATGATGCAGCTACACGATTACTGGGTAATGGAATTTTACCAGATACTACGCCTGATAATCTTGCTGAAGTTTACAACATTTACAAAGTTGGCTGCGAAGGACATTATCCACAAAACGAATTGCCAATTATTTTGGGCATGCAAGGAATCTCGGCACATATCGATGATATGATAGTACTACGCCCTGATGGCACTCAAACGCTTTTGGAAATTTTTGGATCGCCGGTAACTGACAATCAGGGAAATATATGGGCCAGCCTTGTTAGTTTCACGGATATAACCGAGCGAAAAAATGCCGAAGTGACGTTGAAAAATTCACAGGAACAATTAAAACAGTTTGCTGCACACCTTCAAAACGTTCGCGAAGATGAACGCACCGGATTAGCCCGTGAAATACACGATGACCTGGGTCAAATTCTGGTAGCACTAAAGATTGATATGGGTCTTTTGAAAAATAAAGTGGTAAAAGAATTTAATGGTAAAATGAATCCGGATGTCATGGTTAAATTTGATAATCTGGTGGGGTTAGTAGATAATACGATTAAGACTACTAGACGAATTATGACAGGTCTACGTCCCGAAGTATTAGAAATGCTCGGATTTATTGAAGCCGCAAAATTGTACACCAAAGACTTCCAAGAAAGGCACAAAATCAGGTGCGTTTTTGAAAGTTCAATTACGACTCTTGACGTGGCTCCTCAGCAATCTGTCGCTCTCTTCAGAATTCTTCAGGAAGCCCTTACCAATGTGGTACGTCACGCAAAAGCGACACAAGTCACGGTACAACTACTGATAGAGAACAATAAACTGATTATGGAAATTGTAGATAATGGCATCGGATTTCCTAAAAATCACAAAATCAGAAATGACTCTTACGGGCTAATAGGCATGAACGAACGGGTGTTTCTGCTGGAAGGAGAATTGATTATTGAAGGAAAACCCGGTGAAGGAACCATTGTTCGCATTGAAATGCCTTACACCGTTTCAATTTGAAAATTAGATTATTGATGTGTAAATAAACTCTCAGAATACAATTGGGCTCATTCCTTAAAATCTGGCTAGCGACAGAAACAAGGACTCTATAAATTGATATTATATAAATCACAGATTCTAACCAGAACAATTTCATTGGAAAAACGCACAAAATGACTTCAAAAATCAGCTATTCAAAATTGTCAGCCGAAATGGGAATCGACTTACAATATACCGATTTCTTTAAACTTGAAGAATTACAAACTATTCAGGATTTGTTTGCCGATGCAACAGGCGTTGCTTCTGTAATTACTCATTTGGATGGAACACCTATCACTAAGCCCTCCAATTTTTGCCGACTGTGCGAGAGCATAGTCCGACAAACCCCAAAAGGCTGCAAAAACTGCATGAAGTCCGATGCTGTTCTGTCTGCTCAGAGCAATTCTCTACCCTCGGTACAGACTTGTACAAGCGTAGGACTAATGGAATCAAGTACCCAAATTATAGTGCATGGTGTACCTGTTGCTAATTGGATCATTGGACAGGTGCGAACACCAGAACTTGATAAAGTGCGAATGGAACAATATGCAAATGAAATAGGGGCTAACGTAGACGATTTCATGAAAGCATTGGATGAAGTACCGATCATGACAAAAGAACAATTGTTTAACGTATCCAAAATGCTTGTGTTCAGTGCTAGGCAACTTGCCGAAAAGGGAACTGCCGTTGTCAATTTGAAGCAAAAAATGGCTGAGCTGGAAAACACAAATAAGCTGCTACATGATCATGAGGAATTATTATCCATCACATTACAATCCATTGGCGATGGTGTTATTTCTACCGATGTAAACGGTCTGATTGCTAACATGAACCCTATGGCCGAGCATCTTTGTGGAGTAAAATTAGAAAATGTACTCGGCAAACCTTTAACCGATGTATTTAAAATTGTTAGCGCCGAAAGTAGAGAAAGTGTTGAGAACCCAATAAAGAAAGTGCTTCAAACCGGCCAAATAGCCGGTTTAGCAAACCACACCATTCTAATTTCAGGCGATGGAAAAGAGTATCAGATTTCAGATAGTGCTGCCCCTATTATCGATAAAAACGGTAGCATTACAGGCGTTGTGTTGGTATTTTCCGACGTAACGGATAAGTACCTTGCCGAATCAGAATTGCGCGAAAGCGAACGGAGCAAATCAGTTCTGTTATCAAATATTCCCGGAATGGCCTATAGATCGCGCTACGATCGAAATTGGACCAAGGAATTTATTTCCGAAGGATGTTTTCCTCTTACCGGCTATCAAATTTCCGATTTAATCGACAACAAAATCGTTTCTTTTAATGATATTATTGTTCCCGAATTTAGAGATAAATTATGGAAAACATGGCAACATGCTGTGGATACAAAGACTGCAGTATTTGTTGAATATAAAATCAAAACGGCTGATAATATTGAAAAATGGGTTTGGGAACAAGGTCTCCCTATTTATAACAAAGAGGGGGAAGTGGAGGCTCTCGAAGGTCTAATCCTGGATATCTCTGACAGAAAACGTGCCGAGCAACAACTGGAAAACGAACGCACAATGCTTCGGACCCTTATCGACAATATTCCCGAAAAAATCTATTCGAAAGATCTTGACTGCCGTAAAACGCTTGCCAATACGGCTGAAATTGAGACGTTGGGTTGTAGCTCCGAGAGCGAGGTATTGGGGAAAGACGATTTTGCATTTTTCCCTGCAGAATATGCCCAAAAATTTAAGGCAGATGATAAACATATATTCGAATCAGGCCATCCAAAAATAAACTACGAAGAGCTGGTAGTAGATAAACATGGTAATAGTCGTTGGATGCTGAGTTCTAAAATACCATTACTGGATAGACACCAAAATATTATTGGCTTAATTGGCATTAGCCGTAATATCACTTCACAAAAAAAATATGAAGAGACCCTCACTAACGAGCGTTTACTACTCAGAACTATCATCGACAATATACCCGATTGTATTTACACTAAGAATGCTTCATTTGAAAAGACACTGGCCAACAAAGCAGAAGTTAATCTTATGGGAGTCAATTCCGAAGACGATGTATTAGGGAAAGATGATTACAGCTTCTATCCTAAAGAATTAGCAGACGTCTTTGCGGCTGATGAAAAAGCAATCTTCGAAACCGGCGAACCATTACTTTTCAAAGAAGAGCTAATGTTTGATCAGGATGGTAAGAAACGCTGGATACTTACTTCAAAAATTCCACTTCGCGACAAGGATAATGTTGTGACCGGAATTGTGGGGGTAAGTCATGACATAACTGAGAACAAACAGTATGCAGAGCTTATTCAAAATGAACGGATACTACTTCGTGCGGTTATAGATAATATACCCGATGCTATTTATATCAAGGATCTGAGCGGAAGAAAAACACTGGCCAACCTGGCTGAGCTAAAATTGACTGGAGCAACCTGCGAAGCAGATGTTATTGGAAAAACAGACTATGATTTATTTCCTGCCGATGTGGCTAAATCATACACCGAGGATGACATACAGGTTATTCAAGAAGGAATACCGCTAATGAATAGAGAAGGATCCTTGGTTGATAAAGAAGGCAACGTGCACTGGATGGTTGGTACGAAGTTGCCACTGTATGACAATAACAATAACATTATCGGATTATTAGGGGTTGGACGGGACATTACACACAGAAAACGTGCAGAAGAGGCCTTGCTTGAAAGCGAACGTTTTTTGAAACAAACACAAGCTATTGCAGAATTGGGGACATACACCATTGACCTTGTAAAAAGAGAATGGGTATGCTCGGATGTCCTTGATAGTATTTTTGGCATCGAAGCCAAAGCCAAGAAAACGGTGGCAACATGGACTTCGATTATTCACCCTGATTTTAGAGCAGAAATAGAAGAATACCTCGCAAAACATGTCATTATTGATAAAAACAAGTTTGACAACAAATACAAAATCATACGACAAAACGACCAGGAAGTGCGATGGGTTCATGGCATTGGTGAATTAGTACTCGATACTATGGGTAATCCAATTAAACTGATTGGAACCATTCAGGATATAACCAATCGGAAAAACCTATCGGAGAAATTACGCAAAAGTGAAATGCTGTATCGTTCTACCCTAACGGCATCACCTGATATAATTGCAGCCGTGGATATAAATGGATACATCACCATGATTTCACCCAATGGATTAGTGTTTTACGGTTGCAAAAAGGAAGAAGATCTTGTTGGCCATCAATTTACCGATTTCATTGCACCTGAAGATATTGAAAAAGCAAAATCAAACTTTTTATCGTCCTTCGCAATACAGTTGGGGGCCATCGAATATACTATTCAAAGGGCAGACGGCAGCAGAGTGCAAACCGAAATGAAGGCGGATATTATTCGCGATAGAGACGGAGAACCGACCGGCATGGTCATCATTATTCGAGACATTACCGATCGAAAAAAATGGGAAGCCGAGCTACGCAAGGCACAAGAACAAATGAAAAAATTTGCGGCTCACTTGCAAAATGTACGTGAAGAAGAAAGGCTCGAAATTGCCAGGGAACTGCACGACGAACTTGGACAAATTCTGATTGCCATAAAAATAGATATGGGAATGTTAAAACAAAACATTCTCAGGTGTCCGGATAGCAATGTCACGGATGGTATCATTAGCAAATTTGACCAACTATTTGTTTTGGTGGACAGTACAATTAATACAACCCGAAAAATAATGACAGATTTGCGACCGGAAGTGCTCTATTTGCTTGGGTTTATTGAGGCCGCAAAACTGCAGGTTACTAAGTTCCATGAGCGATATGACATTAAGTGCAATTTCGAAACTGAAATTACAAACCTCGAATTAAATCCACAACAATCTGTTGCGCTTTACCGAATTGTACAGGAAGCGCTTACCAATATTGCCAAACATGCTAACGCCACTGAAGTCAAGGTGCATATGAATGTAAGCGGCGACAAACTTATATTGCAAATTAGCGACAATGGCGTAGGTATTAAGGATAATTACAAATCAAAACAAGATTCCTATGGGCTGATTGGCATGCAGGAAAGGGCATTTCTGATGGATGGCGAATTCACCATAGCTGGTCGTGAAGGGTTAGGAACAGTGGTAAAAGTAGAAATTCCGTATTCCGAAAATAAAAACATGAACAAACAACTTGAGTTTGAATATTGATAATCAAATTTGAATTAGTATATTTGCATAGAATTTATAACGTATATTAGCATAGAACTGAGAAAGCAAAAAGAAATCATATAAAAAAACAAAGTTATGATAAAAGTATTTATAGTAGATGACCACGAAATAATTCGTGAAGGACTTAAGAAAATTCTCAAAGAAGAGTCTGATTTCGTGGTAGTTGCCGAAGCTCAAGATGGCGTTGAAGCACTTGAAAAAATTCAACACACCGATTGCGACATTATGCTTTTGGACATGAATATGCCCGGACGAAGCGGTATAGATTTATTAAGCGACCTAAAAATCGTTAAACCACAGCTTCATATCCTCGTTTTAAGTATTCATCCCGAAGATAAATTCGCATTGCGGACGCTTAAGGCTGGCGCATCCGGCTATTTATGCAAAGATACCGCGTTGGACGAATTGGTAATCGCCATACGTAAAATTCATAGCAAAGGACGTTACCTGAGCACAACCCTGGCCGAGCAGTTGGCTTTCGACGTAGTGCCCGACAAAGATCAGCTACCACACGAAAGCTTATCCAACCGCGAATTGGAAATCATGTTCCTGCTCGCCGAAGGGAAAAAGGTAAAAGCCATTGCCAAAGAACTTACCTTAAGCGTCAGCACTGTGTTTACTTACCGTGTACGTATTTTCGAAAAACTAAAATTGAAAAACGATGTGGAATTAACTCACTATGCCATCAACAATAAGTTGATTGAATAGTATTTCCGTTAGTTGCCATTTTTGGTTGTTGTCTATAGTCTAAAGTCTATAGTCTGCTGTCCGTTGTCTTTTATCTTTTGTCCATCTTATAAATGCCTGACAGGGTCTTGAATTAATTGAACCCTATTATACAAACACTTTTTTTTGCAAAGCAAGGATGATTGAACTACTCAGTCATCCTTGCTTTGCCTCAGCCTTTACCTCCGCCTCTTCTAAACATCCCTAAAATATCCTGATTCGCATCCGATTTAAACAATCTAAACTCAACTGAATTACGATACTATTTGTAGTAATTTGTACAGCAGAAACCAAGAATACTACCACACACAAACACTACACTTCCTGCAAGTTAACACTAAATAACTAAATATATCTCTCCAAACACAACGATTGATACAGCTATGCAACGTCTACACGCGTTAAGCAATCTACCTATTTCCAATCGATTAGCAACGGCGTATTCAGGAAGCCCAAAGGAGGATATTTAGCACTCCGAAACACATACAAACTCACCTATTTACTGAAATATAAGCTATTAGCTATATATATTTACTAAAAAAGCGCGTAAGTTCACAAAAAAGTAGTATTTTTGTAGAGTAAATTCCTGTAAACCCTCTAATCGGGTAAAATTTCAATTAGTTATAATTTAAATTTACACATTATTTAGTATGTATTTAAGTCTGATTTGTAATCAGAATAAACTACATTTGGACAACCTGAATTATTTAGGTGATGAAAGTATCAAAACTGATTAGACTTTAAGGCACATTTATTGCTACAAATAAAAATAAATGCTACAGAGCAACAGCTAACAATACTTTTGGCGCAAGCACTTAACACAAACTCAGCCTTACGGAAGTACCGACAAGCTGAAATACATATTATTTATCTTTTCGAAGGTTCAAAACGATAGGATAACTATCAAAAAAATTAACGCGTATGAAAAACAACTACATTTCTAAAATGCAATACGTATCAAAGTTTCTGTTTACTAACTTTTTAAGACAAGCCATGCCTGGTAGCGTGCGAGTGCACACCATGCTCAGAAACACTACGAAAACTACATTATTTATACTAGGCATTGTTTTACTTACTGCAGTCTCAACACAAACTATATCAGCACAAACTATTGTAATTGGATATAAATCTGGTATTAAAAAAACGAATGGTGATAACAATGAGAATCATACTTTAAATAGCAGCATGCGAACTGCGACAATGTCAAAGCTTTTAAACGCTTCAAATTTTGGACCATCTGGTAAATCTCCTTTCACCATTGTTTTTTACGATTTTCAAAATACTGCCATTACAGAGGCTTTACTAAATTCAAATAACATCAGTATATTTGACATGGGGATAAGTAACGATGATGGGGGTTCAGGAACACAAACCCTTTCATATACAGCAAGTGAAATTGCCGCTGTTAAAACTTGGACATCTTCTTCATTAAGTCATGTTGTGTTAGCATACCAAGGTTATGCGACAGCTTTAGGCGGTGCCAATTATATCGCTAGAGATGCTAATGTTGGTTTAAATAATATCACTACTTTAGGAGCATCAATCTTGAATGGCCCATTTGGTGACTTCACTCCATTCAATCAAAGTGGGTCTTACACAGGTATCTTTAGCAAAGCAGATGTAAATTCTTGTGAACTGATTATAGATGCTCCTACAAAAAGTCCGACTGGATTAGTCAACAATGCTACTGGTGATATATATTTAGCAGATGTTGGGTTACTTGAAAAAGATGCGGGATTAACGGACGGGGTGTTAATTAGTAGTGCGACAGATATACTTGTTGCAAATCTTTATCACGGATTAGCCCAAATTTCACAAAATCAACCACTTTCGGCTTGCAAGTTTTTCAGTTGTACCGCCGGTATTAACGGTCCAAAACTTAGTGCTACCTCTATAAGTATTAAATGCCCTGCCACCAGCACCAACCTCAATTCACTAGTTGTAGGGGCTTTGCCCACCGGCACTACCTTAAAGTGGTTTACTACCTCCACTCATACAGCCGGAACTGAGGTAACAAACCCAGCCTCTGTCCCAGCCGGCACTTACTATGCTTTTTATTACGGAGGAACAGACGATTGCTATAGTCCTTACACCAAAGTAGTGGCCGAATCCGGCATAACTATTAGCACTAACACTCTTTCTGATTTTAGCTATGTATTTGGCAGTGGTCCATCTGCTATGCAAACGCTTATTGTAAGTGGAGCGTGTCTGACAAACGACATTATTATCACTCCCCCTACGTATTACGAAATATCCTCCGACGGAATTAATTGGATCAATGGAACAACAACACCAGCAACAATAACCCTTACTCAAACAAATGGGACAGTGGAGAATACAAATATTTACATTCGATTAAAAGCCGGATTAAATGTAAGTTCATATAATAAAACAATGGACATAACTTCGACTAACGCTGATACTAAACGGGTAACATTAACTGGACGAGTAGTAGATTATTGTACGTCAACAACAACAAATACCGGAAGTATATATATCAGTTCAGTAACATTTAACGGAAGTACAAACCCAAGTTCGAGTAGCAGTTACACAGATTTCACTTCTATTAATTACGCTGTAAATAAAGGAAACTCTTACAATCTATCAGTAAATATATTTGCAGATGCTGGATATCGGGGATATTACAATGGATATTGCAAAGTTTGGATTGATTGGAACCACGATGGAGATTTTAATGACATTGGAGAAAGTTATGACCTTGGACAGACACGTGGAAAAAACACAACAACAACTGCAAGTCCGTACTCTATAACAGTTCCAGTTGGAGCAACCGCAGGAAAAACAAGAATGAGAGTAAGTTGCAGCTCTGATGCTAATCAACTTGACCCGTGTGCAACTATAACCTGGGGTGAAGTTGAAGACTACAGCATAACTATTCTCAAGAATTACTGGAAAGGAACTTCAACAAGTACTGATTGGAGTCTCGGGTCTAACTGGACAGCCGGAGTTGTACCCGCAGACGGAGATGACGTAGAGTATCTAAACGGAACAGCACCAAATACTGCAGCAAATGATTTACAACTTGATCAAAACAGAACAATTGGAAACCTGATAAATGCCACCACAAAGAGCCTAATAATACCTGCCGGAAAGAGCCTAAAAGTAAACAGTTCCATTCAAACTGGTGGATTTGATGATAGAATAGTCATCAAAACTAGAACTGCTGCTACTCCCACAGTAGCTAGCGGCTCTTTAATTTTCCAGAATGCATATAAAGTGCACGCTACCGTAGAAATGTACACAAAAGCATATCAAGGCCCGGTAGTAACATTGTCGGATGGAACAAAATACTCTTACAATTGGCAGTTTTTTGGAATACCACTCACTCAGGTTGTTGCAGATCCAACTTTTGCCGGTTCATATGTTCGTATTTACAATGAATCGCAACAGGGTGCACGTACAAAATGGACGCAGCTAACAAATTCAAGTATATTATATCCATTTAAAGGATATGAAATAACTCAAAAGGATTCAACCATCATTTATTTTACAGGAGAATTAGTAAATAATAGTACCACAATTCAGTTGCCTTACACTACAGATCCTCTTGTTTATGAACAAGGACAGCATATCCTATCGAACCCTTATACAGCAGCCATAGATGTTCGCAAACTTATATTTGGCAACAATACTGAAAACACTGCTTACCTTTATAATACGGGGTCTTTTGCTAGCTGGTATAACAACAATGGTGGCACAACATACGATGAAAATCCGGCAAAATTAGCGGGTCAATACCTTGCTATACCTCAGCGCTTAGCGGGCATGGATGATGCCTTGACCAACGATATACCTTCTATGTCGAGTTTCTTGGTAAAAGCAACTAATTCACTAGCCGGAAGTGTAACTATCAACTATGGATCCGTTATTTTTAACAATAAAAATCCGCAACGCGTAAAATCTTCATCTTCAGTAAATCTTAGTGCAACTGATTTAATATCTACGAAAATAGATTTAATTGGACAGCATTATGCCGACCGCATGTGGATTTTCACAGAACCAAGTTGCACCAAAAACTTTGACAATGGATGGGATGGTCGCAAGATATTAGGTTCATCGTTAGCACCACAGATTTACGCCATAGAACCCGATGGCAACTATCAGGTAAACTCTGTAGACGATATGCACAATACCGACATTGCCTTTCAACCCGGCGACGAAGTAGAATATACCTTGAAATTCACTAACGAGAACATCAAAAGAAAGTATGCTGGAGTGTACTTAGTGGACTTAGTGGAAAACAAAACAGTTGACGTTACTGAAAGCGGTAGCACTTATAAATTTGCCACTGCTCCTGCAAGCGAACCAAGCAAACGATTTAAAATCATCACCCGATATTATGAAAAAGATGCTCCGGATACTGAATCCACTGTAAAAATATTTAGTGCTCGTGGAGCAGTATTCATTCAGAATTTAAGTGCAAATTCCGGCGAATGTACACTATATGATATTCTTGGACGTGCTATAATAAAGAAAAATTATGGTCCTAATTCGGTAACAGAAGTTGGAGGCAACTTAACTTTAGGTGCGTATATCACCACTGCCATTACAAATGGTGAGAAAGTTAGTAAACGTATAATCGTTCAATAAAGAAAAACATGAGCAAAAGAAATAGAAACATTATAATTTGGGCACTAACGTGGGCAGTATTGTTCCTGGTAGTGGTTTACTCCCCCATTGGAAGACCGGATTTATATGTTGGCACAAGCTATTATGTATCTAATCAGGGAGTAAACTTCAAAGGAGGAATTGCCAATGCTCCAACATCCAAAAGTTATATTCCATCTGAGGATGCCGATATTGAAACACCGGCCTATACGCCAATAGAAAGTAGTAATGGTGAATATGCCGGAAATGCGTCTAAATTCAATTCACAAAATTCGGCGGGCGGGGCAATATTGGGGAATAAATCAGCAAATTATAGTCAGAGTTCAACAGGAAATGCAGCACTTTCATTTGGTTCTGGCAGACAACAGGCTCAGGGAACTGCCACAGCTCAAAATGGAGATGTAAGTTCACTGAGTAGTAGCTTAACATTAAATAGTACAGCTACTACTAGACAATCTGTCCACTCAACAGGAAAACCTAATGATGGTGGCCCAAACCCCGGAGGCGATCCAACAGGCAATCCTATACCGGTCGGTGATGGGATGTGGTTTTTAATAATTCTGGTGGGCGTGTATACATTTTGGAGAAAGCAACAAACTGCAAAGGAAAATATCACAACTCTAAAATAATCCAATTGGTCCACTCAAAAAAAAAACGCTCATCGGTTCTTTTAAAAACCAATGAGCATTTTTTATATTCAGACTAAAACCGGCTATTTCACCACCGTGTTATCAGCCTTTGCATCGGCAGCATCTTTCACACCCTCTCTTCGCTTCAGCATATCGCCATAATACGCCCGAACAGAATTGATGGTTTTAAGCACTGTAATGAACGGTTCTGTTCCAAGCACCTTGGCCATCGACAAGGTATATTCTGCAAATACATCATATTGTTTTTGCAGGACTTTGCGTAGTACCTGAGTGTCGTGTACCAATTTATTTGCCGTTTCAAAACTGCGTGAATCGAAAAGCTGATTAAAAGCCTGACTTGTCGATTTCACACTTCCTACATAATTGCTCAGTCCCAATCTGGTAATAGCGCCACTATAAACCGGACTTTCCAGTTCGGTCACCAGTTTAGACAAATGTGAGCTTTCGGCCTCATAATTCAGCCTTTCTACCCCATCATAAGTTGCTTGCAAAATAGACAATTTCTCATAGTCAGCAAGCTCTGCCGCATCGTCGGACAATGCAAATGTTTTCAGAACTTTCCCGTACCTCAGAACGGCTCTGTCACGCGCCTGATCCAATACAGCCAATTGGCTGGTGTAGGAACTTTTCTGCACCAATAAAATAGCCGCCTTCAATTCATTGGAAACTACTCTCAGTTCCGTAATTTGCTGTCGTAATGGAGCATCAGTCAACAAACCACCATTAGATTCAAGTTCGTTGAGCTGACGCTCGATAAACTGACTAAACTCAGGAAGAGTCATTCGACTTTGATAAACACTTTCTAAAAATTTTCCTTCTGTAACCATAACGATTTTTCTTTTTTAAAGTAAATAATGATTTAGTTCAATGATATTTATATAAGTTGTCTTGACTTCTATAATGTTACATTTTTTAACTCATTGATGTTTTGAATCGGGTCTTGCGAGTTCCAACTCGCAAGTATTCATAAATACCGCGAGTTGGAACTCGCGAAACCCAAATAAAAGAGTTTTCTGAAAAAGCCAAAACTATTTCATAATTTATATTTTATAATCTATTCAACTATTTTATTAGTTATTCTGTGAAGTTGTGGTAGATATTTACTGACATCGTAAACCATCTGCAATTCTGCAGCAAGCTCTCGCTTACAAATTCTCGCTGCTGCAATTTTGCAGCAGCTTCTCGCTTGCACATTTAACTACTCGCAATTCTGCAGCAGCCTCTCGCTTGCAAATTTAACTAGTCGTGGTTTTGCAGCGGCTTCTCGCTTGCAAATTTAACTCGCTGCAAATTTGCAGCCATCTTTTGTAACAAAAGAAAAAAATAACGTCATTAATAGCATTTAAAATAACGATTCAAAAATAAAAATAATTTTATTAATAACAAAATATTTGATATGAATTTTTCAGTCTGTTATAATGAATTATATAGAAACTCTTGAAAACATTTTGCCGTAAGGAACTAAACCACAAACTCAACAAAATGAGATATTCATTACATTAATCACCATAAATAGTCCACAATATCAACCTGCAAACCCCTAATTTTTATTAATTAATGTTATATATAAGTCCTTTAAATAGACAATAAATAACAAAAATAGTCTATGTCGGCAAATACGAATAGTACATATTAGCATTGATATGTAGCAATAATTTCTAATGGAAATAAACTATCATCAACTATTATTCAATTAATTACTAAGTCATCACTCCCCGAAAAACAAAAACATTCATTTTTCACCTCAGTGCATCCCCCTGACAGCTCTTGAGTAGTTTCCAACCAAAAAAAATGCAGAAAGATAACGTACGGCGAACGATCTCTCTATCATAGCAATTACTACAAGCGCCAGCATCAATGCTACATAATACTATATATCAACATAATACAAATTTATTTGTATGTTTGCAATGTAGTCGTTTCAGGTTATTACAGTAGCCTGTATATTCATCCAACAGACTCAACATTATGAAAGCTTCAATTATAAATACGCTAAATATATTTTTTGCCTTGGTGATTTTCACTCCGTTTGTATATACACAAACATCAAGTAAAGTTTCGTGTAAAAACACAACTGAGAAAACGATTTCTCTCAAAGCAGATTACATGCAACCAACTGAACAGGCTAACATAATAAACATACACTAATTTACCAGCAATATTGATGTCAAAATGATTATCCGCAAAATGCACAACATTAAACTTAAACAAGTAGCAAAACACTTTTAATAATTTAATTCGGACGTTTGCATTTAATAAAAGATTATGAACCACGAATTACACAAAATTTCACTAATACGAATAGCTATCATTCGTGTAAATTAGTGCAATTCGTGGTTGAAAAATAGTTTTACATGTTGAAAATACCAAATCAAATTGTTTCATATTTTCTGTCGCTTTTGCGGATAATCATAAAAATAAAAATAGTTTTTTAGACGTGATTGTGTTTTTTGAATAGATTGATTTTAATAGATTCTCCTTTAAACAAGCGATTATTGAAAAGGAGATAAAGGGTTTCTTTAATTGGTTTTATTAAACCGCGGTTTGTGAAATAATACCGACTGCGGTTTAATAAAATCCAATTCAAAAATAAAACTATTGAATACTTATTGGGATAAGCAAGTCTCAAAAAAGATAACTGAATGAGTAATTACGCATCAAAATGGACAGATCGAATGCAAACATATTGTTTTCCTTATTGTCGGGAGTGGCTCTTTTCCTCTTCATTGCCTACAGCGCAGTAAAAACTATAGATTCTTCTCAACCCGACAATTATTATACCTTTACTCAGGGGGTTGATTTTCATGATGGAATTCTAAACGCACCTACTCAAACTACGTACGCACAGTCCGAACAAGCCGACATATCCATCCCTGAATACTCTCCGGACAACGCCTCATATACAGCATCCAGCACAGAGACATCGGCCGAAGCACATAAATCGGAATACGCAAACAACTCTGGCGGATCAAGCTCTACAAACAAATCCGGGAATTCATCTGAATCAAATTCAGGCGCATCGGCTCTAGCCTTAAATTCAAGGAATCAAGACGCATCAACGCAAGATGCTGCCGGAACCACAACAAGTTCATTAACTACTGATGGTTCATTAACTGGTAGCACGAGACAAAGTGTAAATAAGAATGGAAACGGTTATGGTGGTCCTAACCCAGGTGGTGACCCCACTGGTCCTCCCATACCGGTTGGAGATGGCTTACTATTTCTCTTGTTTCTTAGCGGCATTTACTCTTTATGGAAGTCTGCAACAAAAATTAAACAAGTATTGACCACAAGTTATTTCAACTTATTCTCTACAAAAAATAAAAACGTTCGGGCATAACACAAAAACAGTGTTTATCCGAACGTTTTTTAGAATAGAAGGATTATAAGTAAGTCCAATTTATTATTAATACATTTCTTAAATAATTGATTTCTGATCCCCAATCCGTCGGCCGACGGAGTCTTAAGAAAGCATCATCTGTTGGAATAAAAATAGCTATAATATAGGAGAATATGTCTTAAAGCCCCCTTTGGGGGTTGGGGGTCAAAACAGAATTCAAATCATCCTATCATCACATCACCACATCATCTACATCACCATATCATTTCATTTCAAATACTTCTCCAAAAAACGATCTTGTTCCCAAAGTAAATGTAGAATATTCTCACGAGCTACATAACCGTGCGATTCTTTAGGCAGAATCACCATTCGTGCAGGTGCCCCGAGCCCCTTCAAAGCCTGAAAATAGCGTTCCGTTTGCAAAGTAAATGTTCCCGGGTTATTATCGGCTTCGCCATGAACTAGCAACAAGGGAGTTTTCATTTTATCAGCATTCATAAACGGCGACATATCATTGTACACCTTTGGAGCATCCCAATAGTTGCGTTGCTCGCTCTGGAAACCAAAAGGCGTTAATGTACGATTGTAAGCCCCACTCCGGGCAATACCACAGGCGAACAAATTGCAATGAGTGAGCAAGTTGGCCGTCATAAATGCACCATACGAATGTCCCCCGATAGCTACTTTCTTTCTGTTGATATAGCCCAGTGAATCCACTGCATCGATAGCAGCCCTGGCATTAGCAATTAATTGTTCCAAAAAATTATCATTGGGCTCTGTTTTACCTTCACCAACAATCGGAAATGCTGCATCATCCAACACAGCATAGCCCCGCGTCACCCAATACACGAACGAACCATAATTGGGAAAAGTAAATTCATTTGGATTGTTCGTACTCTGACCGGCGCTATTCTTATCTTTATATTCAGCAGGATAAGCCCAGATTAAAAGCGGCAGTTTCTCTTTCTGCTTGCGGTCATACCCGGCTGGTAAATATAAAGTCCCGGTTAGCTCTACGCCATCAGCACGTTTGTACTTAATCAGCTCTTTGTAGACATTCTTAATGCTTTCAAATGGATTAGGAAAATGCGTAAGTTGAGTCAGTTTATTTTTTGCATTGATGTAGCGGAAATAATAGTTGGGGTATTCATTCGGTGATTGAATACGAACCAACACCTCCCCATTTTTGAAGTCTTCAATTGAATAAATTTCCTCTATTTTATCAGTATATGACGACTGATAAAGTCGCTTTGATTTCAGCGTTTTTAAATTCAATTCATCAATAAACGGGAACTGACCTTTCGCAGTAAACCCATCACCAATACGATACAAGCTATTATTTTCGACAGCCAAAACATATTTTCCAAACTCATTTTTCCGCAACTCAAAATGTCCCGGATCAGAATGTACATCCTGAAAGTTTCGATCATCAATAACTTTAGGATGTTCATCCACAGTAGAAGGATGAATCAAATACGTTTTTTCGTTACGAGTATCATACCACTCATCCTGCATAATCGCCACCGAGGCATTGCCCCAAAGGATGTGCGAAAAGCGGGAAATGGTCTTAGTGAATAACACTGACGGTTTAGTAAACGGCGCCTCCCATTGAAAAAGCGCATCACGTTGTTCCACTTTTACCAGCGGATCACCACCATCGAGAGCCTCGGCGTAATAAAGCGTGGCAGGAACATCCGAGCGCCAGTTCATATCCCGCTTACCTTTTCGCACCGCCATAAAACCCTTAGGCAATACTTCAGAAAGCGGAACTTCATTTACCGTTTTCACTTTAGTTCCGTCCATAGAGTAAACAATACTCAATTGTGGAAACCGGTTCAATGGAACAATATACGAAAACGGTTTATGTAGAGTAGTAATAAGAATATACTTGCCATCGGGCGATATATTCTCGCCGGCATACATATCTTCGCCCATGAAAAGTTCAGCTTCACCTGTCAATGAAACTTTATATAACTCCGATGTAGTAAGCGTAACAAAATTAGCCTCATCAGTTGAATTTTTCAACAAGTCGGGATATGTTCTGTTTTGTGCCTTGGAACCATCACTTAACGACACAACCGGACCCGCGGGCAGATCCTTCTTGGCATCATGCAGTACAGCTCTATTTTTGGGCAATATCCTCACAAGGATGTGCTGACTATCACGATACCAATTCAACGGACTGCCAAGATTAGCATTCACTACCGGCTCAGTAAGTCGCCTGGCTTGCGCCGAAGCAATATCCATCACCCAAAGTTCAACACCTTGAGCCGAAGTATGTGTAAATGCAATTTTAGTTTCATCTGGCGACCAGCTTACATTAGCTATACGCGGATTCGCAGGCAAATTTTTCACCTGTATTGGCTCAACATCCAGTAATTTACGAACCTTTAAGTTATTGATATAGGTAGTGGAAGTAGCAATATTGGTAACCGGATTAATGCGCAACCCTCCAATACTAATCTCCTGTTGATTAAGATCATCCAGTGTTTTATATGTACTCCGATAGCTCAGCAACATATATTCCTTTTTAGTATCCATGGCCACTGATGGCGAACGTTCGTAATCGGCTAACTGCATAATGCTTGCCGGAGGTGTTTGATAGCCTAAATTGTCTTGAGCCATAGTGGTTAATCCTGTAAGGATAAATAAAAGGGTTGATGTAAATATTTTCATTTCAATTTCCATTTAAAACAAATTGCACTTATACGGAAAATAATGTTGCGAAGCTTTATATCAGCCTCTTTGTCGTTCCAATAAAATCATCATCATGAGACCAAGAAGGATTCTTTCCTCCTCGCCTTTTTCGAAATTATTGAGTTTTTCTATTTTGAATTTGCGCCCGAAAAAGGAAGGTTCTTTGACGAGTCGTGCCACGATAGTTCCATCAGGTCGAGCCACACTGTACGCCGGATGAAAAAAATAACCGGTCAACATGCCTAAAACGGGTACTTCGCCCAACATGCTATCAAAAACTTTTGCCAATGGATTTTCTTCCCGCACAAACAAATCTTTTTGTTGCAGTTCGTCAAAAATATCATAGTTAGCCTTCCAAAGCGAAGCCCAGCCTTTTCGGGCTATTCGTCCGATTTCGAAACCATTATGATCAGTAAATTTATAGGATGCCGAAAAATCCAACCACTGATTGGCTTTTATAGTGTAGTTTTGTTGCGATCGGGTTTCATCCGTAAAAACCTGCACCTCATCAATGAGTTTCAACATTTTTTGTCGTACATAGGCTACTGTACTTCCATTACTATCTTTAGCCACAAAATCGTTACTGAATGTTCCAATTTTAAAAGTCAGTTGCAGAGGGAATTGTATAAGATTCATTCCAAATAAGTTTAGATGTATAATAATGTCTAAATAATTTTCGCGGTAAAATTACTATAATTATAGCTATTTGACTTTGAGTAAACATATATTGTTTATAAATAATTTCTTATCAACAATACCCAGAGACGTAAAACCACATATCGAATCAAAATTGGTACACCAATTTCAATGCATTAAGCCCTGTAAATTAACTGCCAAGCCCTTTCACCCATCATTTATTTTTACTACTTTTGCAAAAATTATTATTATGGCATTCGATATTGTAATTGTAGGATATTTAGCAGGCTTTTGTACCGCCATTGCTCAGTTTCCGCAGGCTTACAAGGTTATCAGAACACGCGAGACAAGTAGCATTTCTCTCGGAATGTACATAATTATGACATTGGGAATCTTCTTTTGGTTTATGTACGGAGTACTAATTCCCGATTTACCTATGATTTTAGCCAATTTTGTTTGTTTAATTCCCTCGGTATATATCCTTTTTATTACCATTAGAAAT
Source organism: uncultured Paludibacter sp. (assembly GCA_963664445.2). GTDB lineage: Bacteria > Bacteroidota > Bacteroidia > Bacteroidales > Paludibacteraceae > Paludibacter. Next base: position 54,184 of record CAXXUM010000005.1, on the reverse strand, counting down.
TCGAACAGATTAAAAAAACACATTCAATGAAACGTATACAGATTATCAACGGACCGAACCTCAACTTGCTAGGTAAACGAGAGCCAACAGTATATGGTAATCAAACATTCGAGGACTACTTGCAGGAACTGAAAAACCAGTTCCCCAACCTGCAACTGGACTATTTCCAATCAAACATTGAGGGCGAACTGATAAATAAGCTTCACGAAGTCGGTTTTACATACGACGGAATTGTGCTCAACGCCGGAGCTTACACTCACACTTCCATAGCCATTGCCGATGCCATCAGGTCTATCACAGTACCGGTACTGGAAGTTCACATTTCAAATGTATTTAAACGGGAGACTTACCGTCATCACTCCTATTTGTCCGATGCTTGCAAAGGCTGCATAGTAGGTTTTGGAATGGATTCGTACCGTTTGGCCATAGATGCCATTTTACATTTTGATTAAATAAAAATATTTAATAGTTATTTTATAAACCATTCTAACTCCAATGCGTTTTAGCAGGAGCAGAATAATAACAAAAAAAAGATTGTATGTCTAAGTCAACAAAAATTGTCGCAACGATTAGTGATCTTCGCTGCGAAGTGGATTTTCTTCGTGAATTGTACAACGAGGGTATCAATGTAGTTCGCATGAACTCAGCTCACTTACAACGTGAAGGATTTGAAAGAATCGTTAACAACACTCGCGCAGTAAGTAAAAACCTTGCTATCCTTATGGACACTAAAGGTCCTGAAATCCGTACTACAAAAGTTGAAAATGATTCTATCGACCTAGAAACAGGTGATATCGTCAAAGTAACCGGAAATCCTGATTTGATTTCTACAAAGGAATGTATTGCTGTAAACTACGAACACTTTGTTCGCGATTTAAATGTTGGCGACAGCATTCTTTTCGACGATGGTGAAATCGACCTTCGCGTCGACTCTAAAGAAGCTGATCATTTAGTTTGTACTGTACAAAACAACGGTAACCTAGGAAGCCGCAAAAGTGTAAACATACCGGGTGTACGTATCAATTTACCTTCACTTACCGAAAAAGACCGCACAAATATCCTATTGGCTATTGAAATGAAACTTGATTTTATTGCTCACTCATTTGTCCGCAACAAACAAGACGTTATCGAAATCCAAAAAATTCTTGACGAACACAACAGTGATATCAAAATTATCTCTAAAATCGAAAACCAAGAAGGTGTTGATAACATAGATGAAATTCTTGAGCACACTTACGGCGTAATGATTGCCCGTGGTGACTTAGGTATTGAAGTAGCTCAGGAAAAAATTCCTGGTATCCAACGTCGTTTGATTCGTAAATGCGTTCAAGCTAAAAAACCGGTAATTGTAGCAACTCAAATGCTTCATACCATGATCAAAAACCCACGCCCAACACGTGCAGAGGTTACAGATATCGCTAACGCAATTTACTACCGCACAGATGCTTTAATGTTAAGTGGCGAAACGGCTTATGGTAAATACCCGGTAGAAGCAGTACGTACAATGGCTACTATTGCTAAAGAAGCGGAAAAAACCAAAATGGCGGAAAATGATATTCCAATTGATATCGACACCAACGATTTGACTTCATTCCTTTCGAACGCTGCTGTAGAAACATGTACAAAACTAGGAACTAAAGCAATTATCACTGATACATACACTGGCCGTACAACTCGCTATTTGGCTGCCTACCGTGGATTTGCACCAATATGGTCTATTTGCTACCATGAACCTATGGTTCGTCAACTGGCTCTTTCATACGGCGTATTCCCAATCTATCAACCAGAGAGTGAAAATGTTCAACAATATTTCCTTACAGCATTAAAAGACTTGATTCAAAGAGGATTTATTACTGAAGAAGATTCTGTTTGTTACCTGAGTGGTAGCTACGGCATGGGACTTGGAACTACTTTCCTTGAAGTAAACAAAGTAAGCAATATTTTCAAATCACGTGGAAAATACCTTCTTCCTAACTTCTAATTTCCCAGAATAATTTTATTAAAAAGGCGCTCAATAATTGAGCGCCTTTTTTCGTTAATGTTTAAAGTCAGATTAAACCTTTACTAACATTACAAGTCAAAGAAGCGTTATAACAGGCACTCCAAACATAAAATTGTAAAAAGTCAAACCATTTTCATGAAAAAAATTTTCTATTTCATTCTTTTCATTGCATTTTCCTTCCCTACATTGGCATCCGTTAGTATAAAAGGCAAAGTAATAGACGCCAGCACTCAATCACCACTCGATTTTGTAAACGTAACAGTATTTAAACCTGGGAATAGCACTCCGGTAGCAAGTGTTGTGTCGAATGCAAGTGGTGATTTTACATTACCAACAGTAAACAATGGGAAATACTCCCTCCGTATAAGCTATGTAGGTTACAACACCCACAATCAAGAATTAATAATAGCAGAAAAGCCTCTTAACTTAGGAACTATCCCACTTGAAGGGAATGCAAAGAATCTGGCCGCTGTAGAAGTTATAGGCCAAGGATCACAAATGCGCTTCGACATTGATAAAAAGGTATTTAGTGTAGATAAAAATATTTCGGCAGCAGGCGGATCAGCATCAGATGTTTTAAAAAATATTCCATCAGTAAAAGTTGACAATGAAGGCAATGTGTCGCTCCGAAAAGATGCCAACGTAGAAGTTTGGATAAACGGCAAACCATCAGGGCTTACAGCCGACAACCGCGCTCAGGTATTACAACAAATGCCGGCTGAGAGCATTCAATCTATTGAGATAATGACTAACCCTTCAGCGAAGTTCAATCCGGAAGGTACAGCGGGAATTATCAATCTGGTAATGAAAAAAAACCGAAAAGCAGGATACTACGGTAGCGTTTCGGCAGGACTAATGTATCCAACCGGAGGAAAACTAGGGCAATCGTTTGGAACCAACATTAATTATAACAGTGGAAAAATTGATGCATTCCTGAATATCGGCTATCGCGCCATGAACTTCAAAGGTGGCGGCAACAGCATCCGTTACAACAATGCTTCGCCCTCAATGGCTGACACAATATTGACTCAAAACAACGTAATGCACAATTCATTCTCAGGACTTTTTGTGCGCACAGGTATCGATTATCATTTAAACGACAAGAATACAATTAGCATTGCCGGGTTTGGTATGGCAGGCAGTGGAAATTCAAACAGCACTTTAAGCTATCAGAAAACGGACTTGATTAGCAACCAGATCATCCGTGATTACTCTCAAACCAACACAGGAACAGGAACTCGCCCAAGCATAAATGTAAATGTAGATTATCGACACGACTTCGACAGTAAAGGCAACAATAATATAATGACGAGCATATCTTATTCAGCCCACAATCGCGGTGGAGACAATCGCTATCAACAAACCGACCTACCAGCACCAATAAATGATAAAACGCAAAGTTCTGACAATAATAATAAAGAATTTGTATTCAAAACCGATTACACAAATAAATTCACCGAAACAAGTCGATTTGAAGCCGGTTGGCAAAGCACAGTAAGTGATAGACTAAGCGATGCTTCGGGCTATTACACACTGACGAATGTGAGCCTACCCGAGTATCAGAACAAATTCGATTATAACGAGATGATACATGCTGCATACCTAACCTATGGTGACCGATTTCTGGATAAATTCAGCGCTCAAGGTGGATTACGTGCCGAATACCTGGATAAAAAATTCACGAATACAACATCAACCGGAGCACAAACCATTGATCCAAAGCCAACACTTCAATTATTTCCAAGCATGTATTTGTCATATACGTTATCGAAGTCAGATGAAATTCAGCTAAATTTTACCCGCAGAGTGAATCGTCCGCGTGGTCGTCAGATTAGTCCATTCCGCGACTATTCTGATTCAACGAGCATTTCGTATGGTAATCCAAATTTATTGCCGGAATATTCATCAGCACTGGAACTAAATTATTTGAAATCATGGCAAAGTCATTCACTTTCAGTATCAGCATATTATCGTATTACCGACAACGTTATTGAGGATGTACGCTTTTTTAATGCAGGAACAATGGAGAATACATACATGAACATTGCAAAGAGACAAAATTCTGGATTAGAACTTGTAGCTAAAAATCAATTATTCACCATCCTGAATCTGACATCATCTGTAAATCTATACTACAGTAAAATTGATTCATCAGTATACGTAAATCCATACAATACGACCATTACCACGACCATCCCCGGTCAAAGTACCTTTTCATGGAGTGCGAACATGATGGCAAACCTCATGCTCAGCAAAACTATGTCGGGACAAATTACAGCCGAATACTCATCGCCCACGCTTATTGCCCAGGGAAAAGAAAGTGCCGAATACAAGATTGATCTGGGATTACGCAAAACATTTTTCAATAGAAAATTAAGTGTAAACGTAATGGCTATGGACATATTCAACTTCAACAAAGAAAAGACTACCACACACGGAGCCGGGTTTTACCAAGTGGCAGAATCATATTTTCACCGCCGCATGATTGGACTTTCGGTAAGTTACAATTTTGGCAACATGAAGCCAAAACAAGCAGACATGAAGAAAAAAACCGGAACCGGAGAGATGAATATGGATATGGGCGAATAGGATTAATTATTCATTTTTTTATCTACATATTTAATGGGAAGAGACACAATAGCTGTCTTTTCCTGTTTTTATCTATATCTATTAAAAAAAAAGAACACTCCATTTCTTCTATTTACTAGAAAAAGAGATTTAAAGAGACTCATGACTGTCTTTCAAATACATGATTTTAGTATCTATTATATAACTATAACACTTGAAATTTTCAGCCTTTTTATCAAGTAACATTTTGTTACAAACACAAACAAGAATGTACGAATTTATTATTTTTATTCTTAAAAAAAGCCCATATGAAACAAGAAAAATATATTGTCAAATATACAATAACTTCCAAGTTCAATTGATCATTTATTTGTATTTTTGCATAAGATTTTCAGAGATATACCAAAAACATACATTTTAAAAACTCTTTTTCCGCATAATAAACGTATATTAATTACAAAAACAAAGAATGTTCAAGTATTAATGAATAATTATAGCTAAATGCATTGTAATATACAATATTTATATTACTTTTGCCCGAAATCTAAATAATTATACATTTATGAAGAATAAGCGAAACCGGTTACAGATAATTTCGGAAATACTTAGATCGAGCGTAGTTGGGAGTCAGGAAGAATTACTTAAAATTCTTTTGGATAAACAATGCGAAGTGACACAAGCAACTTTATCACGCGATTTAAAACTACTGAAAGTAGCCAAAACGCCCTTATCTAATGGAGCATACAAGTATATTTTACCTCCGGTAAACAAACCAACTCCTATTGAAGGAACATTCAACACACTTCAGTCTCACGGGGCTGTTCGAAGTATTGAATTTTCCGGACAATTAGCTGTTGTCAAAACAAAACCCGGTTATGCAAGTGCAATTGCATGGGACATTGACAACAAAGCGAATGATGAGGTACTTGGCACAATTGCAGGTGATGATACAATATTAGTGATCCCACGTGAAGGCGTATCGCGAGAGGACATTCTAGAAATGCTCAACATAACATTTTCGGAAAAAGAGTAAAAGATAAAATAGCTAAAAACTATTTTAAGTTGAGAGAAGTCGTCATAAAACGACTTAGAGAATTTATTAAAGCAAGTGAAATACTTTGAAGCTAGCACTTTTCAAAGTATAAATAGAACTCATTCATTAATTGAATATGGACACAAACATTACCGTTGACGAGATCACGGTACAAGTAGCTGATGAGCGTTTTTTAGAATATGTTGATACGATTTTGACCACCATAGCTGACGCGGCCAAAGTTCGCGGAACAGGAATTGCGAGACGTTCGCCCGAATATATCGTGCAAAAAATGAAAGAAGGAAAGGCGATAATTGCATTGGCAGGAACAGAATTTGCAGGGTTTTGCTACATCGAGTCATGGGGAAACAAAAAATTTGTGGCCAATTCAGGTTTAATTGTTGTTGACAAATTTCGTGGACATGGTCTCGCCAAACGCATTAAACGCAAAGCATTTGAATTGTCAAGACTACGTTACCCTGATGCCAAAATTTTCGGTCTAACAACCGGTTTGGCAGTAATGAAAATCAACTCCGAATTAGGCTACAAGCCTGTTACCTTCTCTGAACTCACTGACGATGAAGCCTTCTGGAAAGGATGCCAAAGTTGCGTGAATTATGACATTTTGCAACGTACAGGTCGTAAACATTGCCTGTGCACAGGTATGCTATTCGACCCCGCAAAAGACATTGAGAAATAAACCAACATAAAAAAAATACGACCGCTGATTGAGTCTGTTGGCCGAAGACATAAACAACATGAAAGAAAAAGTATTATTAGCATTTAGTGGTGGTTTGGACACTTCGTTCTGCGCCATGTATCTGTCACAGGAAAAAGGATATGAAGTACACACTGCAGTTGCAAACACTGGAGGATTTAGCGCTGAGGAACTGAAAGTCATTGAAGATAAAGCCTATCGTTTGGGCGCTGCAAGCCACGTAACATTAGATGTAACGCAAGAGTACTACGATAAAAGCATTAAATACATGGTTTTTGGCAACGTCCTACGTAATGGTACCTACCCTATCTCGGTAAGTTCCGAACGTATTTTTCAGGCCATCGCCATCATTAATTACGCCAAAGAAATTGGAGCTGAATATGTAGCCCATGGTAGTACAGGCGCCGGAAACGATCAGGTTCGTTTTGACCTGACATTTGATGTGATCGCTCCCGAAATTAAAGTTCTCACTCCTACCCGCGACATGGTTTTAACCCGCGAATATGAAATCAATTATCTAAGAGACCATGGTTTTGATGCAGATTTCAAAAAAATGGAATACTCTATCAACAAAGGGTTGTGGGGAACAAGTATTGGCGGTAAAGAAACATTGAAATCCGAACAAACCTTGCCCGAAGAAGCCTATCCAAGCCAGGTAGAAAAACAGGGTGAAGAAACCGTTACCATTGGTTTTAAAAATGGAGAAATCTGCTCGGTAAACGGGAGTAAAAATGAGAATAAAGCACTGTTAATTAACCAGCTAGAAGAAATAGCCAACAAATACGGTATTGGTCGAGACATGCATATAGGTGACACTATCATTGGGATTAAAGGGCGCGTAGGTTTTGAAGCTGCAGCTCCTTTGCTGATTATCAATGCACACAAGATGCTTGAAAAACACACACTAACCAAATGGCAACAATATTGGAAAGACCAATTGGGCAATTGGTATGGAATGTTTTTACACGAAGCTCAATACCTTGAGCCTGTCATGCGCGACATTGAACAATTTTTACAAAGCTCACAACAAAACGTAACAGGAACTGTAATTGTAAAGCTTCGTCCATACAATTATACCCTGGTAGGTGTGGAAAGCACTTTCGATTTAATGAAAACAGATTTTGGCGAATATGGCGAAGTAAACCGCGCATGGAGTGCCGATGATGTAAAAGGATTTACAAAGATATTGGGCAACCAAATGAAAATTTATTACAACGTACAAAAACGGAATGATAAATAACATCAAAGAAAAACAATAGTACTAAAGAATGCCAATAAAAGCCGCTGTCCATAACACAGCGGCTTTTATCATAAAATACTGATTTACTGCACATTTTGGCAATCAAAATAAAAATTGTACTTTTGTAATCGAAAAGATAATAATTGATATAAAGACACCAAGTTGCTTATATTTCAATTATAAATTATGCATTATTAATTATAAATTAAATATATGGCTACTACAGCAGATATTAAAAACGGAATGTGTTTAGACATTGATGGTCAATACTATTTCATCACAGAATTTCTTCACGTTAAACCGGGAAAAGGACCAGCCTTTGTTCGTACAAAATTAAAAAATGTTGTTACAGGTCGTACGCTCGACAGAACTTTCAATGCAGGTGTACGTATTGAAGACGTGCGTATTGAACGTCGTGAATACCAATACCTTTATCAAGATGAGGCTGGCTACAATTTCATGAACAACGAAGATTACGAGCAAGTTTCTGTGAACAAAGACATTATCAACGGCGTTGATTTCTTAAAAGAAGGTATGATTTGCGAGGTAGTAACTCATGCACAATCAGAAACGATTCTTTATGTTGATCTTCCAGTTCAGGTTGCTCTAAAAATCACTTATACCGAACCTGGATTAAAAGGCGACACTGCAACTAATGCTACTAAACCAGCCACTGTTGAAACAGGCGCTACAGTACGTGTTCCTTTGTTTATTAACGATGGAGAAACCATTAAAGTAGACACTCGTAACGGTTCATATATTGAACGCGTAAAAGCATAAATCTATTTTCCAAAAGAAAGAAAAATAGAAAGTCCGACGAACTAAAATGTTCGCCGGACTTTTTTATACAAAAAAATCACGAATATGAAAAAATTTTGCTTAATTTGCAAAATAAACATTTTACAATGACCAAATTGAAGAAAAGAATAAAAAGCTTTGGGTATGCCGGACGAGGAATTCGCATCGTGTTTGCAACTGAAACGAACATGAAGATTCATATCCTTATAACCATATTGGTTCTGATTGGTGGATTTACATTCAAAATTAGTGCAATTGAATGGATAGCTTGCCTACTATGTATTGGTTTAGTAGTTGGAATGGAGATGATAAACACTTCCATCGAAAATGTAGTCGACTTAGTTTCCCCTGATTATCATCCACTAGCCGGAAAAGCAAAAGATATAGCTGCCGGCGCAGTACTCATATGTGCCATTATCTCAGTAATAGTTGGACTATTAGTATTTGGTCCGAAAATTATGGATACCATATCATCATTATTATAATTGATATAAGTTATGAAATCAATGCTCACAGATTTTCTAAACCTATTGTTTCCAAATCTATGCATTATTTGTGGAGAAAGTCTACATAAACATGAGCAACAACTATGTATTAGTTGCAGACATGGCATTCCGAAAACAAATTATCATCTTGCTACTAACAATCCAATTGAGAAGCGATTCTGGGGCAAGGTACCCATACATCGTGGCACAGCTTTCTTCTTCTTTCAAAAAGGATCTCCTTATCAGAAAATTTTGCATAGCCTAAAATACAAAGACAATCAGGAAGTAGGAGAACTGCTTGGAAAATATGCAGCAGAGGAATTACTAGACTCTGTAGATTTTTCTACAATTGATGTCATCATACCAGTACCACTTCACCCTAAAAAACACAAAATAAGAGGGTATAATCAAAGTGAATGTATTGGAAAGGGGCTTTCAAAAATACTCGAAAAACCTATTGATACCACAAGTTTAATTCGGATTCGCGAAAATACGACCCAAACCAAAAAATCCGTATTTGAGCGCTATGAGAATACCGAAGGAATATTTATATTACAAAACCAAAACAATTTAACCGGTAAACATGTTTTACTTGTTGATGATGTGCTTACTACGGGTTCAACACTTGAAGCCTGTGTTCGCGCTTTAATCGAAATTGAAGGAATAAAAGTGAGTATTTTTACATTAGCAGTGGCTTAAAATATCGACATTTTAGTAAATATGGTTGTTATAACAATTAACCTCAAACGGTACAAAATAATCACAACTTATTTTAACTCTAAATCAAAGATATAATGTAGACAATATCGATTTAGAATGAAATTTAATTTGTAGTTTTGTATTTAAATACATGCGGAGACCCCCATTAACACTACAAAACACGATCATGCAGTTCAAATATCGCATATTTATTCCATACATCTTTCTACTCCTTGTAGGTTGCTCATTGCTCCCGAACAAAATGAAAACTGCAGAGCAATTAATGGAAACCTCGCCCGATTCGGCACTGCATCTTTTACAACAAATTAAACCCAACCAAACACTATCTAGTGCCGATCAAGCTTCATACGGTCTTTTACTCTTCGAAGCATTAGATAAAAAATATCTACCCCTTAAACCCGACTCAGCCATTAACTTTTCGTTGGAGTATTACCAAAACAAAAACGACAAAGCCAGATTAGCTAAATGTTACTTTTACAAAGGGCGCATGTATAAATATGCTCAACAATACGATGAAGCTACCGAAATGTATTTAAAAGCCCTGGATAATTGCCAGGACAAAAAAGACTATGCATTAATGGGGAAAATATATGGTGACATGGGATATATTTGTTCCATTCAAAAAGACTATGTTAAGGCCCGAGAAAAACACCAACTGGCTGTTACCTGTTTAAATAAAATAGGAAAAACGGCAGATGCATCTTTTAGGATTATAGATATCGGAGTAACATATCGTTGTGAAAAAAACTATAAAATAGCATTGCAATATTATAGAAAAGCAATCTCTATTAGTCATGATTCGACACTACTAGGCTCAGCATATCTTGAAATTGGAACAAACTACCGAGAAACGAAACAATTAGATTCGGCTGAAATATATTATCGAAAAAGTTTAAAGTTTCCTTGCAAAGACAACAACTATGCTATAAGATGTTGTAATCTCTCTGATTTGTTTTTTTTTCGAATCAAAATTTGATTCTGCGATTTACTATGCAAACATATCATTAGAACACCCATCCAGTTTCTTTACACAAAAAGCCTGCTATAGAATATTAGCAAATTCAAAATATTCGCAGGGCGATTTCAAGCAAATGGCTTTTTATATGAGTAAATATCAAGCGTGTACCGACTCTGTCCGAAAAATTGATGTTCAAACCAAAACTACAGTTTTAGAAAATATTCATGAGACCTCCCAAACTGCTGGAAAGACAAAACGATATCTTATCGTCTTAGGCTGGTTAATTCCTCTCATTATTACAATAAGCTTGTTTATTCTTTTCCGTTTAAGGCAACGCAACAAAAACAAGGAAAAGCAATTAGTGGAAGTTGAATTACAACTGACGGAAAAACAATTGAATTTAAAAAACAATTTTATACAAAAAATTGAAGAATCCAAGTCATTGCACATGGAGGAATACCGCAAGTCTCCTTTGGCAAAACGGGAAGCCATGGATAAAGAAGTGTATAATGTCTGCTTGCATCTGAACGACTGGAAAGTCTTTAGTGAGAGTATGAACCGCACCTTCAATAACACGGTAAGTTTTCTGGAGAAAACTTACCCGGATATCACCCGCAAAGAAATAACCTGGTGCTGTCTCTACCTACTTAACATTCACAGCGGCGATATGGCACTGGTGTTGGATTGCAAGCCCGAAAGCTTGTACAAACTAAAACAACGCCTAGCGCAAAAAATGAAACTCAAAACAACACTTGAGTTAAATCAACTTCTTAAAGAAAGATCGGTATCAAAATAACATTTTATATCTATTATTTTCTAATTTACCTCCTTCACCCCTCATGTTTTACCCCTCTATTTTTCTTCTTTTTTTTCTTGTCCTGATTTTTTCTGCTTGTCCAGTCGCAACTAATTGATAATAAGTCAAATACAAAAAGTCTTGTCCTACTTTATTTCGTCTATATATTTGGAACTATTGTGTGCTATGTATAACTTAGCACCTTGAAAGAACACCCTTTTATATTTACAAAACCACATGTATCACTTTACAAAAACTCAATTTGTATGAAAAAATTAAATTTACCTCTTTTTAGCATTCTTATGTTGCTGCTTTTCGCCCTTCCTTTTCAAAGTACTTTTGCAAAAGATGTACCTATAAAAAGTGAGGATCCCAATGACTGGAATATTCCGAACAATGGTACCAGAGCCCCAGTTCGTATTGCCCTTGAAGTGTCACAAAATGATGCGGATGTCACTTTAAACTTTCTTTACCCGGTAGGCGCATCTCAGGTAACAGTAGAAAATGAAAACGGTGAAGTCGTTTATCAGGAAACAGTAGACACATTCACAAACTTGGATGCGCTTATCGACACTCAAAATTTCGATGGTGGTGTTTACACTTTAAAAATTAGCTATGGTTCGACCAACTTAGTTGGAGAGTTTGAACTATAAGAGAAAACTTAGAACGAGGCGGAGTTTCTGCCGCCTCGTTATCAAAGCAACGACAATCAATAAATAGAAACTTTCAAAACACTTTAGGGTATGATAAAAATATTAAAAGCCTGGCTGACAAAGAGCATTCAGTCATACAACACAAACGAATATAGTGCAGAAGTTACTATAAACAAAAATCTATATTTGTCGGATATTATTGATGAAATGATAAAGGAAGGTCTTGAAATCGACCGCGATTTTGCAACGAAAGTGATTACAACTTTCAACAAGAAAACATCTGACCTTGTATTTAGCGGAAACAAAGTAGATACTGGCTTAGTATCCATGTATCCAATTATCAAAGGACAGTTGTACAACAAAACATGGAATCCAAACGTAAACTCGGTAAACGTATCGATTATTCCAAGCAACGAACTTAGACAAGGAATGTTTGAAACAACCGTGGAAATTATTGGAGAAAAAGCAGCTCCACAAAACGAAAAAGCAGCTGAACAAGGAATTCAAGCTTATGAAAATTTCAAACCGATAGGGCGCAACCCAAAAAATGATATTCCTGCTTGTGGTCTGGCCTTTAGAGCATGGCTTTGCAAAGCCTAAATTTCGATATACGCACAAGTTTAGATTTTGTTATACTTGACGTGCGATTAGTTTACAAACCTTGACTTATCAAATAGTTTTTTTAGGAATAATTTTGTATTTTTGCATTAAGGCAAACTTTGGTGTATCTTAATCTATATTAAGAAGCCGAGGTTGCCATATGCAAGTACAAAGTTATGACCACTCTAGCACGTATTTTTTTTCTAACTTTCTGTATTTTATTCGCAAGTTGCTCATATATACCTAATGAGCTAAAAATAGTTGAACGAATAATAGAGGAACACCCCGATTCCGCATTACATATCCTGCAAAAATTACCCCAAGAAAAATACGGTTCTGAAGCTAACAGGGCACTATACGGCATACTCCTTTTTCAAGCCCTGGATAAGAATTACATGCCTCTACAACCCGATTCATTGATAAACTATTCTATTGACTACTACCTAAATAAAAAAGACAAGCCACACCTTGCAATAGCATACTTTTACAAAGGAAGAAAACTAAAATATGAAACTAAATATGAAAAAGCTACTTTAGAGTTTTATAAATCAATAGATAACTGCGAAAATCATTCTGATTACCTACTCTTAGGTAAAGTCTATTCTGACTTAGCAACTATAAGTCTCATTCAAAGGGAATATAAAGAAGCGCGAAAGAAAAATCAATTAGCAGTATCATTTTTTATTAAAGCCCGAAAACCTGAATTCGCATATAGTACACTAATAGCTACAGGAAATACTTACATTGCAGAAAAGAAAAACAATATCGCAAAATTATATTTCGAAAAAGCATATTCGTTAAGCAAAGATTCATTCACTCTTGGAATTGCTCTGGGTCAAATTGGCACTTCCCACTATTATAACAAGCAATATGACTCCACATTATTCTATTACAGAAAATCATTAGCCTATCCTATGAGGGAAGATAATCTTTCCATCAGATACTGCGCCTTGGGCGACGTGTTCTTCGACATTGAAAAGTACGATTCAGCCACCATTTATGCTCTGAAATCGCTAAAACATTCTGGCGCCCTTTCTACGCGGAGAGCGTGCTGTCGAATAATAGCAAACGCGGCATATAACAAAGGAGACATAAAGCTCATGAACAAATACATGATTAAGTATCAGGAATATACCGATTCCATACGCACTATTGAATCTCAGACAAAAGCGACTGTAATTGAACAGCAACACAATATCAAGGTAGAATCCAGAACTGCAAAAAAAAATCTTACAATATTTACTTTACTACTCATAGCCTCAATCCTGATTATTCTTTTTTTCAGCGTGTACATATATCACCGAAGCAAGCTCCGAAAACTGGAAATTAAAAATTTCAAGCAGGAATTAAACAGCAAACAAGTTTTCGTTAGTCAAAGTATCAGCAACAAAATTGAAGAGCTGAAATCCATCCAAACGGAAACACGGAAACAAGCACAACCTGCCGATCGCGACAAACTCAGCAAAGAACTATATAACAATGCACTACATATAGATAACTGGGATTTATTTTCCTCAGAGATGAATCATGCATTTAATAACATTGTAAACAAACTGGAAACTGACCACCCGACTTTAAGTCGAAAAGAAATTTGTTGGTGTTGCCTACATCTTTTGGATATTTCGAACACTGACAGGGTACTATTACTTGAAACAACTACGGAAGGATTGTATAAACTAAAACAACGCGTAGCACAAAAATTAAATCTAATCAACACAAAAGAACTTGACATATACCTCAGAAACATAGTCGCGATTAGAAACTAATTTATCGGCATCATTAATGTGAATTATATTTTGTAGATTTGCAAAAAAGATAATATCAGATTATTTGATATATGTCTCAATTGCTTATTATGAAATTCATCACACAGTATATTCAAATTATCACCTTACTTGCTCTCAGCTTTACGAGTTGTTCCGAAACTCCGAATGAACTAAAATCAGCTGAGCAAGTAATGGAAAATCACCCTGATTCGGCATTACACATCCTTCAGAAATTACATCCTGAAAAATATTCCACCTATGCCAATCGGGCATTATATGGTTTGCTTCTTTTCAAAGCATTGGACAAAAATGATTTGCCGTTAAAACCCCTTTCACTATTAGACTTCTCAATAGATTACTACACAAGGCAGGATGATAAAATTCGGCTTGGAAATTGCCAATTATACAAAGGCCGAGCATATCTTGATAAAAATAAATACGAACAAGCCACTTCTGAATTTCTAAAAGCACTGGACAACCTAAAAAGTGAACCCGACTACAACATCCTTGGAGAAGTGTATTCAGACATGGGTAAAATTTGTTCCTTACAGCAGCAACACAAAGAAGCCAGAGAAAAATACCAACTAGCCGCTAACTATTTTGCAAAAGTTCAAAAGAAAAATGCAATATGCTATTCGCTGTTAGACATTGGAGTAACATATAGATGCACAAAAGAATATAAGATTGCACTTAAATATTGCCATAAAGTATTTTCTCAAACTAACGATTCAATATTACTTGGCGTTGCATATCAGGAAATCGGAAACATTTACATGATTTCGAACCAACCCGATTCTGCAATACATAATTTGAAAAAGAGTTTGCAATATCCTACAAAGGGAACAGATTATGCCATTCGCAATTATTCTTTAGCAGATGCTTATACCCTGAAAAGCCGAAACGATTCTGCTGAGATTTACACAAAAGAGTCTTTAAAATATCCTGCCAGTTTTCCTACCAGACGTGGGTGTTATAGAATACTTGTAAACACCACCTACTTGAAAGGAGATATAAAGCTCATGGGCAAATATATGAGCAAGTACCAAGATTATACAGATTCCGTTCGCACCATCGAGTCCCAAACAAAAGCATCTGTTATTGAAGATTTGCATACAAATTCAGTTGAAACTAGTGGTGCAAGACAGAATTTGACAATAACTATTTTATTATTGTTCGTTGTCATTATTGTTGGTGCAGCAATTTCATATTACTATTACAACCGTAACAAGATCAGGAAGCAAGAACTCGACGGGTACAAAACAGAGCTAAACAGAAAGCAAGCCTTTGTTAGCCAAAGCATTAGTAAGAAAATTGAAGATTCAAAAGCAATTCAGGCCATTAAGCGTAAACATGCATTGCCAAATGAGAGAATAAAGTTAGACAAAGAAGTATACATCAACAGTCTACATATAAATAACTGGGATGTATTTACTTCCGAAATGAATCATGCATTTAACGGAATAGTAAACAAACTGCATATCAAATATCCAACTTTAAGTCACAAGGAAATAAGTTGGTGTTGCCTACATCTATTGAACATTCCAAACTCGGATAGGATTCTTATTTTAGAAACGACCACCGAAGGTTTATACAAAATGAAACAACGTATTGCTCAAAAATTAGATTTAAAAAGCACAAAAGAATTAAATGCGTTTTTAAATGAAATTGTCTCAACACACATCTAACTTCAATCAATTATCTTTTTTCATTGTAGAGATAAGTCCCTATTTAAGTAAATATTTTGACTGATTTGACAGATGTCCAAAAATAATCACCTTAACGAACATACTGAGCTGATTATCAATATATTATTTTTTAAGATGTCCAAAGTATTTTCGGCCCAAATTTGGGTAGACTAGACGTATTTTCTAATTTAGCCGCACGTAAGAGTAGCAATGTCTTTCAGATATTGCACAAAAAACAAGTAATCCTAATTTAGCATTATATAAGCAAAAGGAGAGAGCGGTATATTCAAGTATGGTGATAGTGAAACCCATAAGGCGTTTGTCCTCAAAACCTAAACCAAAATAGGGGAAATGCAACTTGTAAATTTTTTAGAGAGAAATAATACCACTCACCTTTTGTGATATAGTTCGCCCCATTTAGCGCATCAATAGTGCTAAATGGGGCGATTTATTTTTAAATCTTAGATCTTCTTCAAACTTGCAACCACTCCATCAGCTGTTGCAATCTGCTCTAGAAAATCCCTAAAATCTGTATAATCCTGTGCAGGGAATGTTCCTTTTGTCAATTCGAAATGACGAATGTACGTAATTTCACCACCCTTTTGAGTCGATTGCGAAATGTATTTTCCAAATTTACCTACAAATTCTGTCTTTTGAGGCAAATCTGTGACCTGATACCCTTTGGGCAATTGATATGTGACGGTGTCATTTTCCATATAAGAACGACGAATACACATATCGGTCTGACGATTCCTCACTTTATCTGGAATAGAACTCAATCTATTCATAAAGTTCAACGGCAACAAAGCAACATCACCCATTTTCTTTATATAATTAGTAAAAGTGAGATCCAAATGCTCATCCAGCGAAGGTGTTTTGCTTCGATTTTCGACCAGCGAAAACTTTGTAAGTGAAAATGTTGGGAGTTCTATACTTTGTGTGATTTTTTTTAGCTTATCAGCGTCATCTGCATAATAAGTAGACATCATAGCATCATAGCACAATCCTATATACTTTGTCGATGTATTTGCTATTCCTGACTCAATATCAACCAGATCGACCTTAGTATTTCTATTAATACAATTTTCATTTGCCGGGTATATTCGGGTATGTACCAATTTACTATTTTCTCCATCAACAATCAACACATCTCTGTCATCAGTAAAGTCACCATTAAATCCACAAGGCATACGTTGGCTAGTACACTCCAACCAAACCGTATCTTTGTCTATTGGTACAAAAACAATTGCGTGATTAAACTGGTTTGAAGCAAAGTCAGCATCAATATTTCTACTCGAAGCGCCGGCATATACAAGTGCATAATAAGATTTCACTCCAACTGCCCAGAGCAGAGCTTTTGTGTAATTAGAAAGCGCTTTACAGTCGCCATACGATGTTTTATCTACAGTTTCAGCATCGAAAGGTTGCCAGCCACCAATTCCAACCTGAATACTAACATAACGCGTTTTTTGTTGCATATACTGATAGATAACTTTCACTTTCTCTAAATCATTTTTGCATGATGAGGTAATCTCTTTTAGCTTCGCCTTAGTTGATTCTGATAGAATATCTTTTTTATCCAATAAACCTGTCATCCAAATGCCTAAATCTTTCCATGTTTCTGATGATCCTTTTGTTTCTCCAACCTCAAATCTATTGGGAGCTAAACGAACCAAAGGATAAGTAGGTAAAGACTTTATTGTCATCGGTTCATCTATACGAGCTGACAGATTGGTAATTGTCCATGTATAGACATCCTTATTATCTTGTATAGTTTTCACGACACCCTTTGGCAAGTTGTACTCTTTATAACGGAAAGAATAACCCAATGGAGTTTTTACAATGAATACAGAATTTTCGTATGATGTATTTCCACTACCATGACTCCATACCGGCAAAAAAAATGTGTGTTTAAGATCAATATCATATGTATATTCAACAGTAAATGGATAGGTCAGATTTTTAGGGTCTATATATTTTACTCTATTATCTTCGTATAAAGAGAATCCGCTTATTGCACTATGATCAACAACATCGTCACCGCCCAAAGATTTTATTTGCTTGCCAAGTTCATTATAAACCTTCCCCTTGACATTTGAAATCTTATTCATAGGGTCGTAGGTTTCACTAAAATAAGCATCATCCTCCCCGTTTTTATTAAGTATAGTACGCACCTCAGTTACTGACACAACAGCCGATTTCTCGGATTTTATCTCCACCTCCTGTTTATATACACGCATCACTGTGTGTGCATTTTGCAAAAGTGCGGCAGGTATTTCACTAACCGGATACATTAGTTCCTTAGAAAAAGCAATAATGCAAAGCGATAGCAAAATTGAACTACAAAAAATTCTTTTATACATTTTCTTATATTTTTTTGAGGATCAACATTTCAGATTGTTTTTTCACCAATTCATCAAAATAAACTTTCAAATCGGGATATTCAGCAGCATAAAATATCGGTTTATTGATGTTAAATTTAAAAATCATTTGAACCACATTCTCGGCTACAGCAGTTTGCATCTGAAAACTTGCAGAATTTTCAGGCAAGGTCATCTTAGTATTCTTTGGCAATTGTTCTACCGCATATCCTTCGGGCAATTCCAAATAAACAATTAGTGATTTTTCAATCGCAGTAGTAAAATCAACCGGATAAATGCGTTGTTCCAGTTTAAATGGGTTTTCAGTCCATTTATCCATTAATATTGGATTCACAAACAGTTGATTATTCGTTTTTGTAGCTCTATTTTTCCACACTACCGAAAAATCCTCTTTTATCGGATTTTGCAAACTATCTAAATCGGAAACCATATATTTATCAACAGAGAGCCCTATATATTTGCTTTCAATCGATTTTAAATAATCATCCTGACTATTGAATGTTTTATAATGATTTCTGAAATCTAAAGCTGCATAATCAGTACACATTTTAGTCCAGTCACCCTTCATTGTTCCATCTGCGGAGAGTTTTAGCTTAAAGAAGGATGCCGTTTTTTCTTTTTTTACAGGATTTAAATCTACCCAATTAAAACCTTCTTTCATCACCACCATTCCTCTCCCATTCAAAGCACGTTCAGGCAATAATCCTACGGGCAAATTCTCTTCAGTAGCATCTAAAAGATAGGTCTTTTCTCCTATTACGGCATATGCTGCAACATAGTTTAATTTATCAAAACTTACAGAATATTGAGGTAAAACCCCATTCGAGCGTGTGCTCAACACCAATGGATTAGCACTAATATCCAACTTCCGAAGTAACAACACCAGATTAAGATTAACTTCAGAGGCATTACCAATTTTTTTATTGAATGACTGACTCAAGCCACTTTCCGAAATCCAGATAGATTCGGTTTTATTCCACTTTATTCTTTTTATTTCGCGATAGGCCTTGAACAAACGCTCCTCTGGGTTGGTTGTTGTCTCTTTAATTTGCTTAGCAAGTCCATTGATATATAGTTGAATAGTATATAATTCCTGTCCAAAATTAGACTCTTTATTTAGCGCTTCTGCAACAGCTTCCCAGGTAGTGGCATAGTCTTTATACAGTTCACCAGGTATATGTATAGAAGATATTTCAATATCAAATCTGGACATATAATTTTGATAGCTATTGATAAATGGCTCAGATTTAAAAGCCGGAACATCTTTGGTAACCCAGCGTCCATCAGTAGAAGAATAAAAAGGGGTAAATCCAACTGCATTCTTGCGAAACGATAGGTACTGATTATCTTCAATAATCAACTCGCTCCAGCGCACTGGAATCATTTCCTGAAAGTTCCACGAGCTGGGTAAGCCTGTATAATAAAACTCCACATCAATGACTGAGCCAACCTTCACATTGGGGCAAGCAACTCTGGCTCTATATTGATTTTTTGAAACACGCTCAATAAAGATAGATTCTTTACCCAACTTAGTGACGACAGGGACACCATTTTCCATGTTGACGATTTGTCCCTTCACTACCGCTTTTTCATTAGCAGGAACGTAAAAATTACCCTGTGATTTACCTTCTTCTTTAAGAATCTTGATGCGTTTTTGATGTACAAATTGAAATTCGCGTGAACTGAAGTATCCATAATTACATAAAACTACAGCTGCAGCACTGGAATCGGCCGGATAAACTTTCATATCCAAATCGGCCTGATCAACTTTACCGTACTTCATTGGTGCTTTTTGAGCACAAATAACATTGATGAACAAGAAAATTAAGAGCAAAATAAGTAGGTGTTTCTTCATAAGTTTTAATTTTATAGTATTATAGAGATCCGGTAATTCATTGAAAATCGGCAATTTTCATTTAAAATACAAAGATTAACAGTGGCCCTTGTTATAATATCGAGCAAAGACGGAAATATTTATTTACTTAAAACACTGCAAATATAACAATTTACTGTTAATAAAATGCAATTTTCTGATAAATATTCATCATTTTGAATAAAATATTCATAAAAAATAATTTCGTACACTTTCCCATCGGACAACGCAAATAAATAAAAATAGACTCCCCCTAAATGTAGGCATAAAAAAAGCTGACAAATTATTTGTCAGCTTTTGTAGAATAAATTAAGGATTCTTTATTCAATTAATTTTGCTTCTGCAATTTTCACTTTTTTAAAAGTAAATTGTTGCAGCACTTCATCTTTATAGGCACAGATCTCGTCGTTAAACAAGTTTCCGATACTTCCCTGATGTGTATGATTTACAACTTTATTTGGTTTAAAGCTGCCTGCTTCAATTTCTAAACCCACTTGTTTATAGGCATCCCGAAATGGAGTTCCAGTCAACGTAAGGCGATTAACCTCCTCAACACTAAACAAATAATCATAACGCGAATCATTAAGAATTTCAGTATTCACTTCGACTTGCGCCATCATCATAGCCGTCATTTCGAGGCAGTCAGTAAGCTCTGCAAAAGCAGGCACAAAGACCTCTTTGATAATTTGCAAATCGCGAAAATAACCCGATGGCAAATTATTCGTTATCATCATTATCTGCTGAGGCAAAGACTGCAATTTATTACATTTAGCACGCGTAAGTTCAAACACGTCGGGGTTTTTCTTATGCGGCATAATGCTCGACCCCGTTGTAAATTCGTCAGGAAGTCGGATAAATCCAAAATTTTGTGAGGTAAACATGCAAGCATCAAATGCCAGCTTTGCAACTGTAGCAGCAACACCTGCCAATGCATTAGCCACTGTCCGCTCCATTTTACCTCGACCCATTTGCGCATACACTACATTGTAATTCATAGAGTCAAAGCCTAACAAGTCAGTTGTCATTTGGCGATTGAGTGGAAATGATGAACCATATCCGGCAGCTGAGCCAAGCGGATTACGATTGGTTATTTTCCATGCCGAAAGCAACAATTGTAAATCGTCGGCCAGACTTTCGGCATAAGCGCCAAACCACAGTCCAAATGATGATGGCATAGCTACTTGCAAGTGAGTATATCCCGGAAGCAACACTTCTTTGTAACGACTGCTTTGCGAAATAAGCACATCAAACAAATCGGTAACAGCTGTCACTGTTTTTTCAATTTCGGCACGTGCAAAAAGTTTCAGGTCAACAAGCACCTGATCGTTCCGGGACCGTCCACTATGGATTTTCTTACCCATATCACCAAGTTTACGAGTGAGGAGCATTTCCACTTGTGAATGCACATCTTCCACACCCTCTTCGATACAGAACTGACCGCTATCGGCAATTTTATATATGCTTTTCAGTTCGGTCAATAAAGACTCCAATTCGGAAGCTTCAAGCAATCCAATAGACTCTAACATGCGAATATGCGCCATAGAGCCAAGCACATCATACTTTGCCAGATACACATCCATTTCCCGGTCGCGACCAACAGTAAAAGCCTCAATTTTAGCATTTACTTGTGTGCTTTTTTCCCAAAGTTTTGTAGCCATAATTATTCGTTATTTATTCAAGCCCTTTGCCAGCAAATCAGCTACCACGTTCACTCCTTCTTTGAGTTTTTTATCCACCATCATTTTTATCATGGTTGGCAAATCTGCTTTGATCGTCAATTTCATTGCCGTTTGATTTTCATCAATTTGTTTTAGTTGAATCCAGACGTTTACCTTTACAGGTGCATTTTCAGATTCGAACTTAACCGTTTTGAACGGTTCACGCTCAATAACTCGAAAACCAACTTTGCCGAAACCTTCGACCACAAAGCTACAACTATCTGTATCAAACTCCAGATCCTTTACTTTATCAGTTGTTGGAGCTTGCTCCTGAATTTTTTTTAGATTATTTAAGTCGCTAAGAATGCCAAAAACCACTTCTTCGTTCGAAGAAATGGTTTTTATATCGCTTTCGTATGTTGTCATATAGTTTATTTACAAATGAAATAGTTACAATTTCTGATTCTTTCAAGATATATGCCAGATAAATATTTATCATTCGGCACAAAATTAAGAATCAAACAAAACTCAGCAATTAAAGTTCAGTTTTCCAATCCGATGGATTGGTACGCCATTCTTGCAATGTTTCAATATCGTCGGGCGAGATATAATTTGTTGAGAGCGCTTCTGCTAATACAGCTTCGTAACTACAAAGTGTTGTAAGTTTCACTTTGGCTTGTTTGAATTTTTGTTCAGCAACAGGGAATCCGTAGGTAAAAATAGCCAACATACCTAATACTTCAGAGCCATCGTTACGAATAGCTTCACAGGCTTTCAAACTACTTCCTCCTGTAGAGATAAGATCTTCAACAACTACCACTTTTTGCTTTGGACGCAAGTCACCTTCAATCATATTTTCCAAGCCATGACCTTTAGGTGTAGGACGAACATACACAAATGGCAACCCAAGCGCATCAGCAATCAATGCACCTTGTGCAATGGCTCCAGTAGCCACACCGGCTATTACTTCTACATCCGGATACATTTCAAGCACCAAACGGGCAAGTTCTATTTTGATAAAACTGCGGATTTGTGGATATGATAATGTTTTGCGATTGTCGCAATATATAGGCGATTTCCAACCCGAAGCCCATGTAAATGGATTATTTGGTTGTAACTTGATAGCTTTAATTTTAAGTAGCTTTTCAGCTACATTTTTTTCTAATGTTTTCATTTTGAGTTCAGTTTATCTCTTTTGTGCTTAAGTAAAATACAATTCCCATTTGGCTACAAAAGTACGTAAACAAATTAAGACTAAAAACATAAATATTTATATTATACAACATTCTTTTGATATATATATTTTTAAACAACCAACAAAATGTCAGTCATTTTGTATAATTATTGAAAAATAGTGAATGTATTTTCATCTACATGTACCATCTCAAAAAAGACGATTAATCTAACTCAATATTAAATGTGCCAATAAACATTTTAGCGCGAATACGCATCAGCGTCTGACTCTCGTCATCTGACATCCAAACATCCACAGAATGTTTGCCATTCAACAGCTTGTTGTCGGGCATAATAGGACGCAAAAGTAAACATCTTACTTTACCTCTTGAAGTATTGATGATCTCTTTACCTAAATACACAATGTTCATCTCGTAACTTCTATCTTCAAAAAAACCATTCACTTTAATAGTATCGTTTTTTTTCAGGTCAGAGAAGTCTCTCAGTCGCATCAACATAAAGCCGCCAATCAGATCTGTCACATTTTCAGGAGATTCATAGTATTTCGGCTCGTTATATTTTTGCAGCTTTTGATCCATGATGGACACAGCAATTTTCTTATTTTTATGATCAAAGTTTGCCATTTCGTCCAGCACATAGTGCCCTTCGCGAATGGAACGTGAAGTCCGATGGGTAATAAGATCAGAAGTATCGATATATGAACTCCAGCTATCTTTTACATAAAAAAGGCTTGCCAGCCCATTGGTTTGCCCTTTCACCTCTATTTTAAAACAGGGGTGAGATTGAACCATATAAACCTTTGGGTCTATTTTGGTTTGAGCGTGTCCAATAGTCAACAGCCCCCAACGCGCCTTATATTCCAACGTTTCACCTTTAAGGAAAGTAGCATTGACTTTAGGATTATTGGCACCCTGAGTTATAAAACTTACGAACAGCATAAATAATATGCTGTTATTTCTGAGAATATTCATTTTGTATAAAATAGCAAGTTTGAATTGAGATTTCTTAAACAACTTTCAAGAACCATACCAAAGATAAGCAAAAGTCTAGTTCACCGGCGACAAGAAAGCATCCTCTATATGATCAATAACAAATTCCTGACCATGTGGGATGACAGAAACCACATCAAAACGGGTTTCACCCTGCCAATCGTATTGAAAAATATACTCGTGAGTGGCATTCACAATATTCCTGATTTTTCTGAGATTGATAGCCTCTTCAGGGTGTTCAAAAGTTTCTGTAGAGCGTGTTTTCACCTCCACCACCACAAGCCAGTCATCTTTACGAGCCACAATATCAAGTTCCAACTTGCCCGTCTTCCAGTTGGTATGCAAAATGTGGTATCCTTTGCTGCGCAAATAGGCCTGAGCACGCTCCTCCCCTATATTTCCTAAATCGTTATGGTCTGCCATAAATTAAAAAAAATATGAAAAATAAACGTTTCAAATTCAACAATTAAATTCTTATTCAGTCATTTATAAAAAAGACAGTTCAAAAATACAGATTTTTGAACTATAACGATCAAAGTTGATAAGATAATATTATTTTTGTACTGATTATTCAGCAATTATGGCAAAAAAGAAACCATTACCCGCCTCACAGCGAAATTCCCTACGTACACATCGTCAGATTTTCACCCTTAATGACGAAGAAAACAAAGCATTAGACCGATATATTGCGAAATATAAGGTGCAAAACAAGTCAAAGTTTATTCGTGAGACATTGATGGTTGCCATTATTCGTAGATTTGAAGAAGATCATCCAACCCTTTTCGATTAAATCTCTCCTCACATCCCTTATCAAATAATGCTCAGCAGCATTCTATTTTAAATAAAACACAAACAAGCTACAATATGGAAATCATTTTAGTATTTCTTGCATTGGCGGTCGGTTTTCTGGCAGCCTGGTTTATTGCATCGCGCCAACACGCTAACACCCGACAACATTACGAAGCCAACGAAAAAGCACTTATGGCTACTTTGGCCGAGACTCAGACACAAAAATCGGTAGCATTAGAAACGGTTCGCTTAAAAATAGATGAAATTCAACGCCTTCAAATCGAATTAACCAAACAAATCGAAATTTCAAACACACGTGGCATGGAAGTTGCTGCGCTAAAAGTAGCAAATGAAAACATTGGTGAAAAACTCGAAAATCAGAAAAGCGAGATTGAAACTCTTCAAAAACGACTTACAACCGAATTTGAAAACATAGCTACAAAAATTCTAAAAGAACGCTCGGACGAGTTTTCGCTTTCGAACAACAAACATATGACAGAGATTCTCAATCCACTGAAAGAAAAGATTCAGTCATTTGAGAAAAAAGTAGATGAAACATATGATAAAGAATTGCGCGACAAGATTAGCCTGCGCGAAGAAGTAAGAAAGCTTACCGAATTAAACACCCGTATCAGTCAGGAAGCAAATAATTTGACTAATGCGCTGAAAGGTGATGTAAAAAAACAAGGCAACTGGGGTGAAGTGATTCTGGAACGCGTACTGGAACGATCGGGATTGACGCGCGGACAGGAATTTGAACGTGAAGTGGTGGTTGAAGGAGCCGATTACAGCGTACAACGTCCGGATGTGATTATTCATTTACCAGACAACAAACATATCATTATCGACTCGAAAGTTTCGCTCGTGGCGTACGAACGGTTTATTTCGTCCGAAACCGATGAACACCGCGCAACGCATTTAAAAGAACATGTGAACTCGTTGCGAAGTCACGTAAAACTATTGAGCGAGAAGAACTATCAAAATGCACAAAATCTTAATACTCCTGATTTCGTATTGATGTTTTTACCTATTGAAGCATCGTTTTCGGTAGCAGTACAAGGCGATAGCGAGATATTTTCATATGCTTGGGAACGCAAAATTGTAATTGTAAGTCCCACTACTTTGTTGGCTACTTTACGGACAATTTCATCCATTTGGAAACAAGAAAACCAAACGAAAAATGCGCAAGAGATAGCCCGATTGAGCGGCGCACTGTACGATAAATTTATTGGATTTACCGAAGATATGGTAAAAATAAAAACCAATATCGACCGGACTTCCGGTGCATATGATGATGCAGTAAAGAAAATGAAAGACGGTAGTGGGAATATTATTCGTACGGCCGAAAAGATAAAAGAACTCGGAGCTAAAACGGGAAACAATAAATCACTTCCTGCCGGCTTTGAAAACTACTAACATTTCGAAACGAAATGTCCAAATTTAATTTTGTAATTACGAATCCGAATTACAAATAATTAATCGCAATCTAATGTAGGTAAGCATCTACATTGTATTTTTATGTACAACAATATGAGATTTAAAACATTACTCACATTTGCAATTTTATTTATTATACTTAATGCTAATGCTAAAAGTATAACTGAAAAAGCGGACAGTTTAGTCAGTGCCACGCTAACCGGAATAAAACCTGACACGCTAGTAGAAAAGATTGAAAATCCGGCAAAAGTATTGGTAAAAGAGACGATTCATCCACAAAAAACACAATCACAAAAGCGGAGTAGGACAAGGTTTAAAATGCTTAATTCAGATCTTGAGAAACATGCTTTTGACTCACTCGTTACGGCAAACAGAGCAGCACTTAAAGATACTTTAAAATGGTTTAAACAACCGAAGGATCTTGCTCCCATTCAGATTGATTCACTCATTCTGCAATCTAATCCGTTTTATATCGATCTGGTATACGAAAATCCGCCTTTAAATTTCAACTGGAATCTCAATTCCGACTTTCGGACACTGTATTATGGTTCTCAACCTTCGAGCCTTACATTCAACACATACGAACCTATAAAAACAACAACTCCCGAACAATTTATAAATACATTACGAAATGAAACGAGACGGAACATCTCCCGTACTTCAGCTGATTTGTACGCATTCACTTTCGACCAATTGCCGGATCCCGAATCAAATAAGAACCATCTCATTCATGTAAAGAAGATGGGGAAAATTCATTTTGTAGACGACAAGAATGAACAAGAATACACCAAACGAAGAATTATAGTTGAAAAACCTCAACTTGGCCCATGGCAGCACAAAGCAAATGCATTGGCACAATTTTCGCAAAATGCCGTATCCTCTAATTGGTATCAGGGAGGTACGAATAATTTATCAGTACTGGGTATATTGTCCGGTCAGCTGAACTACGACGATAAAAAATCGATACAATGGGAAAACAGTGCCGAATGGCGAATGGGCTTTAACACTGTAGCTGGCGACACATTAAGAATGCTCAGCACCAATGATGATGTAGTAAAAATCAATAGCAAATTAGGGATAAAAGCGGGCGGTAATTGGTTTTATAGTGGATCGGTAGATTTCTCAACTCAATTATTTTCGAGCTACAAAGGAATAAATTCTACCGTAAAGAAGACTGCGTTTCTTACCCCTATCCGATTAAATATTGGTGTGGGTTTGGATTATAAATACAAAAAGATAATCTCAGTAATGGTTTCGCCGGTCTCATTTAAATACATCTACCTAAATAATACTTCGCTAGATCCAAAACTATTCGGTATAAAAACGGGCGATCATCAATTGACTGAAATTGGTAGTTCGTTTAAAGCCTTATTTTCATATGCTCCGGTACGCGAAATACAATTAGACTCAAAGTTTTCTTTCTATACCAATTATCAGAAAGTGGAAATTGACTGGGAAATGGTGTGCAATTTTACCATCAATCGGTTTATGTCAACACGCATCTCATTCAACCCCCGATATGACAATACTGTCATTCAAAAGGCCGGAGACAAAGCCGCCATTCAATACAAACAGTTGCTAAGTGTTGGGTTCTCGCATAAGTTCAAATAAGGTTAATGTTCGAACAAATCGTGCCATGCGTCGAATTTAGCCACTTGTGATTGACCGAAATGCCCTAACTGAGTTCTGATTCGTTCAATCGAAA
Organism: uncultured Paludibacter sp.; assembly: GCA_963664445.2. GTDB lineage: Bacteria > Bacteroidota > Bacteroidia > Bacteroidales > Paludibacteraceae > Paludibacter. Next base: position 26,136 of record CAXXUM010000005.1, on the reverse strand, counting down.
GAGTTTCTTTCAATTGTGACTTTGAATAGAACTTGTCAGCATAACAGATTAATTGTTCTTCGAAAGTAATCGGGAGCATATCACGCTGAGGCAATGGTAAATTATTTTCGACAATCATCTTTTTACTTATCCCCACACCGGTATGGCGCTCGCAAACAAAAGCATGTCGGGCAGTAGCACAGTTTCTTCGTAACAGTTCAGCTCCCAAATAACCATGCTCAATATATTGATGAGTACCGTTACAATGAATGCGTGGTGCATTGCACATAAAAATACCAATATCGTGCAGCATAGCTGCTTCAGCAATAAATTCAGTATCTAGTCGAAGATCGGGATTTTGGGCTGCAACAGCAAGAGCTTTATCTCTTACATGCTCACTATGAATTAATAGAATATAATGAATATCACTGTTTTTAGGGTAGTACTGTTCTATGATCTGTATTGGATCTATCATTTTTTAGTTACTGGAATTTAATTATAAGTTCTGATCATTCACCTATTTCATTTGCAAATATGAATATCAGCTCCCAATTATTTATTAGAATAAACTTGACAAAAAAGTAAAAACAAAATTACAACAAATCTTTAGTTCTTATTGTTTTTACTTTTTAAAAACACCTATTACAAAATACACATTAAAATATGACAAACTGTACATGGCCGGGCAACGATGCGTTGATGCTGGCATATCACGATAATGAATGGGGCAAACCACTTCACAATGACCACCAACTTTTTGAATACATGGTGCTGGATAGTTTTCAGGCAGGATTGAGTTGGAAAACTATTTTACACAAACGCGAAAACTTCCGCAAAGCATTCGATAACTTTGAGGCTGAGAAAATTGCATTATACGACGAGGACAAAATTCAAGCCTTAATGTACGACATTGGTATCGTGCGCAATCAATTAAAGATTCGCGCCGCAGTGGCGAATGCACAGGCATACTTGCGCGTACAGGCTGAGTTTGGGAGCTTCGACAAATACATTTGGCAATTTACCGGAGGCAAAACGATAATGAATCATCCTACAAGCTATGCCGAAATTCCGGTAAAGACGGCCGAATCGGACGCCATGAGTAAAGACCTGATCAAACGGGGATTCAAATTTGTGGGTTCTACTATTTGCTACGCATTTATGCAGGCAGCCGGCATGGTGAACGACCATTTTGAAGGGTGTGTATTTAAATAGGAAATGATTTATCATGGCAGTTTTGCCACTCAACGAATCTTGAAATCCTCAAAACCGCAATTGATAGAGCAAAAGAATAAACATTTACGCTTGTATGAAATTGTAAATATTCGTCTATAAATTATAGTTGGGCAAAAAGACATGGCCTAAATAAAAATAAATGTTCCGCAACGGCGACTCACTACAAAACAAAAAAAAGAATAAGAAATGCCAGCGTATTGCTAATCTGGTATAATTATCCACTAAATCGCCTCAGCGTACTGCTACGCAACTATATACACCCTCTAAATTGCCCCAGCGTAGCAATACGCTACCATAATTACCTCCTAAATTACTCCAGCGTACTGTTACACCTCTATATTCATCCCCAAAATTGTTCCAGCAAAGGAAAGCCCCTGCTTTCCTTCTTCAAAACAACGGGAACCATAATAAAGCATTGATTTTTTTTCTAACTGTACAACTATAATTATTATACGCCGTTTATAACCAAAAATAAACAATCATTTGTGCCTTTTCTTTATTGCAATACATCAACCGGAAGATGGGTTACTTCTTGTTACCTTAACCTAAACAGAATTATACCGAACATGTACAATTATTTGATTTAACGTTCAACGATGGCATTGAAATTAATCTTATTTTTCATCTATATATAATTAATGTTACACGCTGTTAATATGAGTATATCTGCGTAAGCATTTTCATTGGAATTAAACTTAATCTGGCTTATTTTTGCAAACCTATTTTACCTTCTCCGTATCTAACTATTTGATCCAATATAATTATAAATGTCGTTTAAAACATATTTTTATGAGCTTGACAAATTAGAACTAAAACAACAAAGAACTAGCTTCATGTCAGTTCTTATTTTATTGCTATTGAGTGATTCTCTTCATAAAGAAATCCATTCAATAATTATATACATACTGCTGACCCACATAGTTTTTAATTATTTCTCTCTTCCTCAAAAAAACATTCGCTCATTATTATTTATCTTAGGCTTTACAACATTTACACTACTAAACACCATCTCGACATTTAAATTACCTCCATTCTATTTATTATTTATTGCCATTGAATTTGCATTGGGGTTATTTTATCATTCTACTAAGAATAGGGTCGTCCTAATTCCAATAATCCTTATAATAACCATTTTACCACTTCTTCGTTTTATAAATCCTGCCGTTGAAAAAATCTTAAATGAAACACATACCAAAATAGAATATATAAAAAATGCTTTTGAAGTAGCGTATGTGGTATTGATTTTCTTTGGAAAAGTTCAATATATAAAACAAATACACAATTTGCGAAAAAGGTATAGTCGCACTCAGCCAGAAAGCCAAGACACCACAACTAACGATATCAAATCAGATACTATTGAATCTCAAAAGTTAGTTGAGCTTTCTGAACTAGCCTTTGTAAACCACTCGGTATTTTTGATAAAGTTTGAAGAATACTACCCGCATTTTACTACAAAAATTGAAAGTTTAATTCCAAATATCGTCCCGGCAGAGTATGAGGTGATTTCCCTCTTAAAACTTAATTTCACTACCAAAGAAATTGCTCGAATAACTAATTCTACAATCAGATCGGTAGAATCTAAGAAGTACAGAATCCGGAAAAAACTAAACATCCCCAAAGAATTGGATATTCTCATCTTTATAGCTCAATTATAAAGACTCGACTCTGATATACTCATTATATATGGGAGTAAATACATACTCACATATACGTAGAAGTAAATATGAGTAGCAGAAATGAATAAAAATCCATTGCTTCATCTTACTTTTGACAATCAATATTTTGGACGGAAAGTCAACACCTTTCCATTTGAAGCATTGAAATGTAAAAATCTATATCAAAAAATAAGCTATGCTTGGTTATTTCAGCCTGCTCGACGAGTTGCAAGAAACCCTCAGTAATATAAAACTGTCCATAATGTGTACTATTATTTTCAAACAAAATGCAGAAATAGCTGACATAAACAATGCTTCTTCTGACTTTCTGAAACGACATAAGATTGAATATTCGATAGGGGAAAAGTTTCATAATCATAATGAGAAGCAGTTTCTTGACATCATCGTTCGGTTGCAAAATGGGCAGAAAATACGCGATATTCAATTTGAATTTACACGTTTGAATAATAATTCTGTTTTTGTAGTTCTCCAACCGGCACTGTTGCTTGGCTTAAAGGATCTTTTTATATTTCAATTTGCAGAGATTAAAACAACGCCAACAAAAGAGACTATTCCTCTGATAAGAAATCTCTGCGCGTCGTGCTGTCCAACACTCAACACATAATTTTCATCTCTATCAATCACAAATATCTTAAAAATACCATTCATCCATGGAGTATACATACGAGATTGACGATGACTATAAGATAATCATCGTGACAGTTCTAGGCAACTTAATCACAAATGAAGTTGCTTTAATGGGAAAAACAATTCGGCATAAAGCATTAATAATGAATTACAACATCCTTTTTGATTTTAGAAATTCAAGAAACCAACTATCCATCACCGAAGCGTATTTTTGGTTTGCCGATCATTATGACAAAATCGACCTTGGATTTAGAAGTATTCGAACAGCGCACCTAACCAATGAGAATGACAAGCAGTTCTTTTATTTTATGGAAACGACAAGCTTCAACAGAGGGATAAAAATAAAAATGTTTACCGAAATAGAACACGCATTGGAATATCTAAAACCAACTTCTGATCCTCATCCTGTTGTACATAAACAACACCGCATCCTCTCTGACAAACAGAACTGACAGCAAGACAAAGAAAACACCCATTTATTATTATTTTTGAACAAAGGTGGAGTATTAATTAATTATCCTTTCTGACACAGTTTATTGAATAGACCCCAAAGTTTCTGAAATGTCGATCAACATCCACCTGATGTCGATCGCTTTTCGCCCGATATTGATCAACATCAGGCGGATGTGAATCACTCTTCGCCCATTTTAGATCGACATTCACCTAATGTGGATAGTTTTTCGGGAAATTGGATTGATATCTATCCGTATTCAGAGCTAATTATCCAACTATTTGTATTCTTAGGGATCAACGGTCAGCGTAGCCAATTGCAATCCGTTCGTTCAAACAATCATTACACCAAGTAATCTATTTCCACCGGCATAATCGATGAAGTCGTAGTTTCTTGTATCACTGAATCGGATCATCTGTAAAGACAAGTAATTTTAATTAACCTCAATAGCCACATCGAATTCTATAATCTAACTCTGCTTCCAACATTATTTTTTATCTTTGCGAAAGCAAAATGAAATACGTCGACGTCATACTTCCATTGCCATTGGCAAACACATTTACCTACTCCGTGCCGGACGAATGGGCCGACGTGGTGCGTATTGGCATGCGGGTGGTGGTGCCTTTTGGCAAAAAGAAAATGTACACGGCGGTAATTTACGTGATACACTCGGTCACTCCTACCATTTACGAGGCAAAGGATATTCTCTGCCTGCTGGACAACGAACCCATCCTTCGTCACCCGCAGTTGAAGTTTTGGGACTGGGTTTCATCCTACTATCAGGCCTTTTTGGGTGATGTATATCAAGCAGCTGTCCCGGCAGGTCTAAAGTTGGAAAGCGAAACACAGGTACGCATCAACCCCGACTATGAAGCTGAAACATTGCTATCGGAGAAAGAACAGAAGCTACTCGATGCACTCTCGGACGGTAAAACTACTACCGTTACCGAGCTAAATAAAATCACCGAGATGCGCGATACCTTGCCGACTCTCAAACAATTGTTGGAGAAAGGTGCAGTGGAAATCAGCGAAGAACTAACCGAGAAATTTCGAGCCAAAACAGATACTTTTGTTCGCCTAACGGATGAAGCATTGAAAGAAGAAAATCTTCGAAAATTATTCGAGGATTTAAGTCGGGCTAAAAAGCAACTGGATATGTTGATGATGTATATCGATTTATCGAAATGTCTTATCCCGCTTAAAAAACGCGAGGTGAGCCGTAAAGAGCTATTGGAACGAAGCGGAGCTTCGCCAGCAGTGCTCAACGCATTGGTGGAACGTGGCGCTATGGAAACCTACGCAAAGGAAATCGGACGATTGGATGTTTCCGAGATTCAAACCACAGAGCAATATCCACTGAACGAATTTCAACAAAAGGCATACGCCGAAATTGAAAAACAATTTATTGAAAAACAAGTGGTGTTGCTGCATGGGGTAACTTCCAGCGGCAAAACAGAATTGTATATTCAACTAATAAATAAAGTATTGGCCGAAGGCAAACAAGTGCTTTACCTCGTGCCCGAAATTGCCCTCACCACTCAACTCACCACCCGATTGAAACGCGTTTTTGGACGCAAACTGGGTGTATATCATTCTAAATTTTCGGATGCTGAACGGGTGGAGATTTGGAACAATGTATTGAACGACAAAACCTACGACGTGATTATCGGCGTTCGGTCGTCCATTTTCCTACCATTTCGCCAGTTGGGCTTGGTAATCGTTGACGAAGAGCACGAGTCGAGCTACAAACAATACGACCCCGCACCACGTTATCATGCCCGCAATGCAGCTATTGTACTGGCCTCAATGCACGGTGCAAAAACCCTGCTCGGCACTGCCACTCCGGCGGTCGAGACCTATCACAATGCACTTACCGGAAAGTTTGGTCTAGTAGAACTCAACGAGCGACATCAGGAAATGGCCATGCCTGAGATTTTGGTAGTGGATAGCAAAGAAGCCTATCGTAAAAAGCAAATGGAAAGTCATTTCACTCCTTTGTTGCTCGAAAAAATAGCCAAAGCGCTACAAAACAAAGAACAAGTAATCCTGTTCCAAAATCGGCGCGGGTACGCACCCTATATCGAATGTAAAGCCTGTGCCTACGTACCGCATTGCAAAAACTGCGATGTGAGCCTCACGGTGCACAAAGTGTTCAACACCCTTACCTGCCATTACTGTGGTTACACTGAGGCCATTCCGAATATTTGTCCGGCATGCGGAACACCCGGAACACTTGCTACTAAAGGTTTTGGCACTGAAAAAATTGAAGATGAGATAAAACTGATTTTTCCCGAAGCGCGCGTTTCGCGCATGGATTTGGATACTACGCGTTCAAAAAAATCATACGAAAAGATTATTACTGATTTCGAGCAACAGAAAGTAGATATTTTGATTGGCACACAAATGGTTTCCAAGGGATTGGACTTTGAGCGCGTAAGTTTGGTGGGTATTCTGAATGCCGACAACATGCTTAATTTTCCTGATTTCCGAGCTCATGAACGAGCCTACCAATTGATGGCACAAGTGAGTGGTCGTGCCGGACGAAAAAACAAACGTGGAACAGTAGTGCTGCAAACGTCATCGCCTGAACATGTGGTGATCGGGCAAGTTATTCGCAATGATTACAAAGCCATGTTCACTACCCAGTGCGAGGAACGAAAGCTATTCAAATATCCTCCTTATTTCCGCATGATACAGATTGTACTGCGCCACCGCGACCCTAAAGTTTTAAATCAAGCGGCCAATAAAATGGCAACCGATCTCCGTGCCGTTTTCGGGGCTCGAATTCTTGGTCCAAATGTGCCCTCCGTTTCGCGCATACAAAACATGTATATCAAACACATTCTCCTCAAATTCGAAGTAGAAGCATCGGCAGACCGGGCAAAAGAGCTGCTTCGTCAAATCGCCGACCAGGTCATTGCACAACCACAATTCAAAGCCTTGTGGGTAAATCTTGACGTAGATCCGATGTGAATTTTCATTTCTATTGAAATATTTAATATCATTTCAACTCACCTATCTTTCATTTCACTCTCTTTTTGATTGTTTTTCAAAATATTCATTATCTTTGCGAATGTAAATATATTAATTTGTAATTTAAACAATATGTTTATCAGACTGCGTGCTTCTAACCTTAGCACGCTAATTTTTTTTGAAAGAAAATATTGTTCTTAAATATATACATTCAAAAATTACCATCTAACATTATGCAAGAAATTAAATTCTACAGTGGAGAAAACATCCCATTGGAACTTCACAAAGTACGCATCGTACAAAAATTAAACTTAGTACCTATCGAACGTCGACTGGAGGCACTCTACGAAGGGGGCTTCAACACTTTCCGCCTTAGCACCAAAGACGTTTTTCTCGACATGCTCACCGACTCTGGCACCAATGCCATGAGCGACAACCAGTTGGCTGCCATGATGCAAGGTGACGATGCTTATGCAGGCTCACAAAGTTTTGTACGTTTGCAAACAGCAGTTAAAGATGTGCTGGGCAAAGAACTTCTCCTTCCGGTTCACCAGGGACGTGCTGCCGAAAACATTATTTCTATAGCCTATGTAAAAAAAGGTAGTCTAGTACCTATGAACTACCACTTCACCACTGCAATGGCTCATATTACCCAAAATGGTGGCAAAATTGCAGAACTTTTATACCCCGAAGCTTACGTTATCAATTCCGATCATCCTTTTAAGGGAAATATGAATATCGAAAAGCTAGAAGAAGTAATTAAACATCAAGGTGCCAGCAACATTCCATTTATCAGAATGGAAGCTTCCACTAATCTTATTGGCGGTCAACCGTTCTCGGTGCAAAACTTACGTGATGTACGTGCAATTGCCGACAAATACAGTATCCGTTTGGTTCTTGATGCGAGTTTGCTTGGTGAAAATGCATACCTTGTTTTGAAACGCGAAGAAGAATTTAAAAACTCTAATATGGGTGAAGTAATGAAAACCATGACTGCTTTGGCCGACCTGGTTTACTTTTCCGCTCGTAAAATCAGTTCATCGCGCGGAGGTGGTATTTGCACCGACAAACTAGAAATTTTTAAAGAATTAGAAGCATTGGTGCCACTTTACGAAGGTTTCCTTACATACGGTGGTATTTCTATTCGCGAAATTGAAGCAATGGCAGTAGGTCTTTACGAAACATTGGACGAAACAATGATTTGCCAAAGTCCAAGCTTTATCAAATATCTTGTCGACGCTTTGGATGCAAAGGGGATACCGGTTATCAAGCCGGCTGGAGTATTAGGCGCTCATGTTGATGCAATGCAGGTTTGCTCACACATTCCTCAAACTGAGTATCCCGCAGGTGCTTTGGCGGCAGCATTATTTTTAGTTTCGGGAGTTCGGGGTATGGAGCGTGGTTCTATCTCCAACCAACGTGATGAATACGGCAATGAAACATACGCCGATATGGAATTACTTCGTTTAGCAGTACCACGCCGTGTATTTACACTTTCGCAAATAAAATATGTCGAAGATCGTTTGAATTGGCTGTACGATAACCGCGAACTGATTGGAGGCTTACGTTTTGTATACGAACCGCCTGTACTACGTTTCTTTATGGGCGGACTGGAACCAACTTCCGACTGGCCTCAAAAACTAATGGCAAAATTCAGAGCCGATTTTAGAGAAAGTCTTTGAAAAAAAAAATTGTTAGACAACTGACATATAACTACCAGAAAGGCGAATGATTGATTTCATTCGCCTTTATTTTGAACACAAAAAAGGCTGTTTCAAATGAAACAGCCTTCTCCTTAGTTGCGGAGGCCCGACTCGAACGAACGACCTTTGGGTTATGAGCCCAACGAGCTACCACTGCTCCACTCCGCGATATATTTTTCAGTTTGCACTATAAAACAAGTACTTCACTGTATGATTTGCTTATTTACAAACACTAACGCATTAGTGCCATTTTGTAGGTGCAAAAGTACTGCTTTTTTTGGAATATGCAACTATTAGCACGTTATTTTTTTTGACAAGTAGTCAGAATAATTGAATAGCAGTCTGTATAATTGAGCATTAACTACAATTATTTTTTCAATAAAGAGTATAAAACACATCAAAATGACAAGTTTAACGAGAATAATAGAAAGTTATTTGCCGGAGGAGTAAATAAATTCAGTCTAATTACATTTATTAGCTGTTTAGTTGCCCATTTCTTTATGTTTGTAATGAAAAAAATGCTATATTTGCACCTCGTTAAAAATTAGAAATAATTATTGTCTTATTTTAAATAAAAATTTTCCATGCAAAACAAAGGACTTGTAAGACTTTTTGCAATAGCACTTACTTTAGTGTGCTTATTTTACCTTTCGTTTAGCTTTGTAACAGGCACTTACAACAAAAAAGCTAAAGAGTACGCCGGTGGCGACAAATTAAAGGAGTACAACTACTTAGACTCAATTGCTAGTGAAAAAGTATGGTTGGGTTACACGCTTAAAGAATGTCGTGAAAAAGAAATTAATCTTGGTCTCGACTTGAAGGGCGGTATGAACGTAACGCTGGAAGTATCGGTTCCCGATATTATTCGCTCGTTATCTGACTTCAATACCAATGCCACTTTCAACCAAGCGCTAGAAACCGCAACTAAACTTCAACAGACTAACAGTCAAGTTGCTTTCTTGGATTTATTTGTCAAAACGTATACAAAAATGGATCCTAATGCAAAGTTAGCGACCATTTTCAGTACTTTTGAACTGAAAGACAAAATTTCGCTTACCACTTCAAATGACGACGTGGTAAAAGTATTGAAAACAGAGATTGATGGAGCCATCAATAACTCTTTCAATGTACTACGTACTCGTATCGACCGTTTTGGTGTAGTTCAGCCGAACATTCAGAAACTTGAAAGAACAGGACGTATCCTGATTGAGTTACCGGGCATCAAAGAACCAGAAGACGTGTTCGTAAATTGTTACAAGGATCTGCCAACCTGGAATTTTGGGAAACATATGAGTTATCTGACATCTATCCAAATTTAGCACAAGCAAACAGTTTGTTGTACACAATGCAATCTACTGCAGGCAAACCTGCGGTAAAAGTTGACTCTACTGCGACAAAAAAACACTACTGCTACTACTGCAAAGGTTGTAAATAAAGTAGACAGCCTGAAAGCTGCTTTAGGAAAAAAAGCTACTTCCAATAACGATTCCACCAAAATGATGGAGCAAAGTCGTAAAGAAAATCCTTTGTTTGCTTTACTACAAGTTGATCCTCGCGGTGGACGTGGTCCAATTATTGGATTGGCTCAAAGCAAAGACACTGCTCAAATCAATGCCTATTTCGCAACAAAACAAGTAAAAGAAGTTTTACCACGTGACTTGGGTTTACGTTGGACAGTAAAAGCTATCGACAAAAAAGGAGAGATATTCCAACTTATTGCGATTAAAATCACCAACCGTGATGGTCGTGCACCTCTTGGTGGTGACGTAATCACTGATGCTCGTGCTGACTTTAGTCAAACTTCGGCTTATGCTAACGTAAGTATGTCGATGAATGCTGAAGGTTCAAAAACATGGGCACGTATGACCAAAGATAATATCGGTAAATCAATTGCTATAGCCTTGGACGGATATATTTATTCATTTCCAACTGTAAACACAGTGATTGAAGGTGGTAACTCACAAATCACCGGTAACTTTACTGTAGAAGAAGCAAAGGATTTAGCAAACACATTGAAATCGGGTAAAATGCCTGCACCCGCACGCATTATTCAAGAAGATGTAGTTGGTCCTTCGTTAGGTCAAGAAGCAATTAACAATGGTTTGATTTCATTTATTATTGCCTTCCTTCTTGTTTTAACATACATGATTATTTACTATGGTTGGGTTCCTGGTTTAATTGCAGATATTGCACTACTAGCCAATGTGTTCTTCCTTATTGGAATTTTAGCATCATTTGGCTCAGTGCTTACACTGCCGGGTATCGCAGGTATCGTTCTCACCATGGGTATGGCTGTGGATGCTAACGTTCTTATATATGAACGTATCCGAGAGGAAATGCGGAATGGCAAGAACATGAAGTCTGCAATTCAGGAAGGTTTCAAACATGCTTTGAATGCGATTATTGACTCCAACGTAACGACTCTTCTAACTGGTCTTGTGCTTGTAATTTTCGGTCAAGGCCCTATTAAGGGATTCGGGGTTACTTTAAGTTTTGGTATCCTGACGACGTTTATTACTGCTGTATTCCTTACGCGTTATATGGTTGAAACATACGCAGCTCGCGAGAATGCTAAAGAATTACCATTTCATACCAAAATATCAGAGCATTTCCTTCAAAACACGAAGGTTGACTTTATGAAGATTCGTAAATCGATGTATATATTATCTGCTATTATGTTTGCAGTTAGTTTTATATCATTTGGAGTTCGTGGTTTTAGCTTGGGTATTGATTTTACCGGTGGACGTAACTATGTTGTGAATTTCGACAAACCGGTAAAAACAGAAGAAGTAAAATCGTTATTAAAGAATGCTTTTGATGGTGATGTACCACAAGTTATTGCGATTGGAAATGATAGTCAGGTTCGTATTTCTACAAAATACAAGATTCTGGAAACAGGTTCAACTATTGATAATGAAATTGAATCGAAACTATATACTAATCTCAAACCATTATTGAACAGTAATCTTACTGAAGCGAAATTTATAAGCGAAAGCATCAAGAGTTCTTCTAAGGTGGGTCCTACAGTAGCTGATGACATTAAAACTTCAGCGGTTTGGGCAGTATTGTTTGCCATACTTGGAATTGGATTGTATATCTTAATTCGTTTCCGCGAATGGGGTTACACACTAGGAGCAATCGTGGCGTTGGCTCACGATGTGGTAATTACAATGGGTATATTCTCTTTATTAAGGGGTTATTTGCCATTCTCTATGGAGATTGACCAATCGTTTATTGCAGCTATTCTTACTGTGCTTGGATACTCGATTAATGATACTGTAATCAACTACGATAGAATACGTGAAAACGTAGGACTATACCCAAAACGCGATAGGGTAACTATTATCAATGATTCCGTAAATCAAATGTTAGGACGTACGTTCAGTACTACATTTACAGTAATCATTACACTTATAGCCATGTTTATTTTTGGTGGTGATTCTATCCGCGGATTTATCTTCGCTATGTTGTTTGGTATCTTTATCGGAACATATTCTTCAGTATTTATTGCTTCGCCAATTACTGTAGAAATGGACAAATTGGTAAAAATACGCAGAAACAAAAAAGAAAGTGCACTTGTGAAATAATAATTCATAGAAATACGTTTTATAAAAGCCCGAAAAGCCTTGCAGAATCATCTGCAAGGCTTTTTATTTGCCCTTATATCCAGGTGCAGCTAATATGACCGTTTATATTACTAATGCAATGACTTGAAGTTATCGCATGAGTTTGTTTTCGGGAGCACTGTACCACTCAGTCTATCGAACCAAGCAGTCAAGTACCATTGTGCTGTCATCAACCTGTTATTCATATCAGAACACGAGCAAAAGCCTTTAGATTAATGCAGTCAATAACGAGATATTTCTTTCCCTATTCATACGATGATTTGAAGTCATCGTATGAATTGATGTACATACCAAACTCAGACAAATAAGGTTAGAAAAGAAAAATCCCTTACCGAAATTAAATTCGATAAGGGATGAAAGTCAGCACATAATGCTTTATGAAAAGCTATACCATTTTTTTCAGGAGCAACAAACCCTACTCCTTTTGTGTAGCAAGAATCATCTTTACGTTTAGCTTGTTGCCTATTTCGAGCACATTGACCAACTGCTGAATGGCAAGGGGTCTTATCGCAACGAAGAACGACAAAAGCTTCTTTGTCTTTATTGGACTCGGTAGCCAGTACAGATTGCAATTGCTCAAACGGCACTTGTTGGTTATTGACAAAGTACTGCAAATCTTTATTCACCGAAAGGAGTATTTCCTTTTTATGCAGCGACTGCGTATTCTTGGCACTTGGCAAACTCAGTTTGATAACATTCGGATTGAGAAGTGTAGACACAATAATAAAGAACAACATTAGGAAGAACATAATGTCATTCATCGCGGAGGTAAAAATCTCGGCTCCTGCTTTGTTTTTCTGACGTAGATTCATTTGTTAGGTTCCTGCAAAAAGTCAATAAAATTCATTGCATTACGTTCCATTTTATTTACTGCCTTGCCAATTTTAATATTCAACCAGTTATAAAAAACGTAAGCCAAAATACCTACAATAAGACCGGAGGCACTCGACACCATCTTCACATAAAGACCTGAAGATACAGCACCAATACTTACATCGCTTGTTTGAGAAATGTCAAAGAAGATTTTGATTACTCCCAAAATAGTTCCAAGGAACCCGAACATAGGAGCAATACCGGCAATAACAGCTAAAATAGGAAGTCCCTTTTCCAATTCGTACACCCTCAAACTTACCTACAATCTCTATCGATTCTTCGATTTCCTTGATTGGACGTCCGATTCTCTTGATACCTTTTTCCACCATACGGGCAATAGGCAAGCTATTTTTCTTACACAGGGATAAAGCTTTGTCTATCTTATCCGCTTCAATAAGATCTTTGATATTATTCATAAAATCACCTTCGCTGGCCGATGCATTGCGTACAGTGATATACCGTTCGATAAATATGAAAATAGCTACAGCAAAAAGGATTCCGATGGGAATCATGATTGGACCACCTTTTAAGACCACATCCCAAAGTGACATTTCGGTGGGTTTAGCTACAACAGGAATAGAACTAACTGCTGAATTGACAGTATCAACAACTTGTGTTGCTTGTAGTAAGATTGAAAGCATCATTTTATACTTGTTTAATTAAAGGATATTCTAATAACGGTTATTCGGGTTGTTTATTTTAGACCAACTGCAACTTGTTTAAAAGCTGTAGACAAAGGTAAGTGTTTTTAATCAATCAATTGCTTTGTTTCCAAGTTGAAATTTGAAGTACCAAGAGATTTTTCAGACAGATATTCATTTATTCATCTATTGATGCTGAATGAGTAATCGCGGATGAATATTTGTCCTCAGGAATTATTCTTGCTCGTTGCTATTCCTCTTCTTTTATCTGTCGCGTGGTGAGTACAAATTTCAAACCAAAAAAGCCGATAAGTCCTGCAATTAAGGAAGAAAGCAGAATTACAAATTTAGCATTATTGATAATCGTTTCATTATCAAAAGCTAGTAAGGTAATAAAGATAGACATAGTAAAACCTATTCCTCCCAAAAAACCTACACCCAGGATGGATTTCCAATTCAAATCATCAGGGAGCTTACAAAATCCGAAGGCGACCGCCACAAAAGAGAACAAGAAAATGCCCAAAGGCTTACCTACAATAAGTCCGAGTGCAATACCCAAACTGTAGTTCTGAGCGAGCACTTGCCCCATATCGGAACTTAGCACGATAGCCGTATTGGCCAGGGCAAAGATGGGAAGAATGATAAACGCAACCGGTTTGTGGAGGAAATGCTGAAGAACAGAAGAAGCCGTTTTCTTATCTCCATTGCCAAACGGAATAACAAAGGCCAGCAACACACCGGTGATAGTAGCATGTACGCCCGAGTGCAACATAAAATACCACATAACAACTCCACCAATCAGATAAGGAATAAGATTGTGCACCTTTAATCTGTTCAGAAGAAAAAGAAAAGCAAGAATACCCAATGCTATAAACAAATTAGAGAAGGCAATGGACGTGGTATAGAAGATGGCTATAACAATGATGGCTCCAAGGTCATCGATAACTGCCAGCGCGGTAAGAAACACTTTCAGAGAAGTAGGAACACGATTACCCAACAGAGACAGAATACCAATAGCAAAAGCAATATCCGTAGCCATAGGAATACCCGCTCCATCTTTCGTGGCCGTACCGAAGTTCAGCAATAGGAACAAACCAGCAGGTATCAGCATACCACCCAGTGCCCCAAAGATAGGTAACAAAGCACCTTTCATATCGGATAGTTCTCCCTGATATATCTCCCGTTCCAATTCCAGTCCGATAAGCAGAAAGAAGATGGTCATCAGTCCGTCGTTGATCCAATGCACCATACTATGTCCACCCATGTCGATATGCCAGAAGTGAGTATACGCTGTCTGCCAACCCGAGTTGGCCACTACAAGCGACAAGACGGTGGCAAAAACCAGAACCAATCCACCGGCCTTTTCGCTTTGAATAAATTCTTTATATAGTTTTGTTATTTTCATTCAGTTACAAGTTACGAGTTACAAAGTTACAAGTTGGGTTATCTGAATATTATCAAAAAGAATATTATATCGAACTCACGTTAAAGTAATATATCATGTAACAAAGATACATTATTACTGTCAGAAACAAACATCTCACTTCTCAGCACAATAGAAAAAGAACCTACACTTATAAACCAGTCGATGAAGATAAAAGGCAAAAAACTTTGCAATATCATATAACTTTACGTAATTTGCATAACCAAAAATCACATTTCCTTAGAATATCGAAAAATGAGACTTATACTCCGACATTATCTTCTGATTTTAGTCCTTGCCGGTTATGCACTGGTTACCGCACAAGAATTCACGCCGATTGTCAGACAATTTACAAAAAACGATTACAACGCATCCAACCAAAACTGGTCGGTAGAACAGGATAAGGATGGCGTGATGTATTTTGGCAACAACCAGGGCGTGATGGAATTCGACGGTTCGTTGTGGCAAATGCACCAGATACCGGGGAATAAAATTATTCGTTCGCTACTTATCAGCAAGGAAAACAGGATTTACGTAGGGTCGTTCGAGGAGTTTGGCTACCTGGAGAGAAATGCCACCGGACAGATGCTGTATCATTCCATCTCGGCAAAGCTGAAAAACTATAAAATGCAGAATGACGAGATATGGAGCATACTGAATTACAACGGAACGATTATATTTCAGTCATTCACGTCCTATTTTACCTATAAAAACGGAGAAGTAAAAGGTTTCCGTTGCCCATATACTTTCTTATTTTTCAATATTTACAACAACAAGATTTACACCCACACCGAACAATACGGTTTCAGCACACTCGACATAAAAACCAGCACCTTTAAGCCTGTTCCTAATATGATATTGAACAGTCCCGTAACTGCGGTTCTGCCTTTCGACGCTTCGCACGCGCTGCTGGTAACCAATACCAATGGATTATTTCTTTTTGATGGGACAACTATCACCCGCTTTGTGACAACAGCCGACGAGGAACTCAAAAAAGCGCAAATCAACCGGGCTGTTATCTCGCCCAATGGCATCATAGTATTAGGGACTATACTCAATGGCGTGACGGGCATCAACAAACAAGGTCAGAAACTATGGACGCTCAACCGCTCAAATGTGCTCCAAAACAACACTGTGCTGGGTATGCGTTGCGACAGGGATAATAACCTGTGGCTGGCGTTGGACAAAGGCATTGCCCTGTTGCAACTCAACTCGTCGATACGCTATATTCACGCTTTTAGTCCGGCCATAGGCGCTATCTATTCGCTCAGCTATGACAACCCGAATTTATATATTGCCACCAATCAGGGACTATACAAGGCCGAACTGAGTGCTGACAAAAAGAATGTGAGCAACCTCCAACTGGAGTCGAAAATTAAAGGGCAGGTCTGGTCGGTAAATCAGTTCGACAAACAACAAATCTGCGGAAACAATCAGGAAACCTTCGATGTATCGGCCAAAGGCAGTAACATTATCTCTCCGGTAAAAGGGGGCATCTGTATAAAGCAGGGAGTGATTCATGGCAAAGAGGTATTGGTACAAGGTACATACACGAGCCTTTGCATCTACGAGAAAGTAAACGGCGCGTGGGTATTCAGTCATGCAGTTGAGAACTTCCTCAACCCTATCCGCTATATCGAAATAGATTATACCGGCACCATTTGGGCCAGCCATTTGCATCAGGCGCTCTATGCTATACAGCTAAGTCCTAATCTGCGAAGAGTAGAACGCATCAGCACGTTCACCTCGCTGGACGGGAAGCACAGTTTGCCGATAAATGTTTTTTCGATCAATAACCGCGTGGTCTTTACCGATAATACCGCCTTTTATACCTACGACGATATCCGCAAGAAGATTATTCCGTACGACGAGCTAAACAAAAGTCTGGGTTATTTCTCCCATGCTCACCGGGTGTGTCATTACAAAGGCGATATGTACTGGTTTATCCGCAACGGCGAATCTGCATTGGTACAAGTGAAACCGGGTGCCATCAAACTATTGGATGTGGTGCAATACTCTTTGTTTCTGAATCAGGCGGTGGATGACTTTGAGAATATCATCCCTATTTCGGACGAGGAATGCATGTTTACTCTCGACAACGGATTGGCCTTGTACCACCGTGATAACTTTAAGAATAAAACCGTTCCCACTGCTTTGAGGTTGAAAAGCATTCAGACCTCCGATGCCGAGTTGAAAGAAAAGATATTCCTCCCACTTCACTCGGAGCAAATTCCGGAAACGCCTTTCCATCGCAATAATATATTGTTTACTGTTTACTATCCGCAGTACAGCGAGTTGAACAATATCAACTTCCGTTATAAACTTATCGGGCTGGATAAGGTATGGAGCGAAACCACCGCCTCTCCGCAAAAGGCCTACCGCTACCTGCCCCACGGTGAATATACCCTCAACGTAGAAGTGCTGACCAAAAGTGGTGTGAGGTTATCGGGGGCGAGTTATACCTTCGAGGTAAATCCACCGTTCTACCTGAGCGTGGCCGCTAAGATTTTTTACATCCTTCTGATCATTCTGCTTGGAGTTGGCATCTATTTATATGTGCACCGCTTGTTTCAGATCAAGAAGGAGAAAATAAAACAAGAGCACGAAGAGATTCGTCGTAAGGAAATAGAAAAACGAGAACAGCAGATTATAGCCCTGCAAAACGAGAAACTGGAATCGGAACTGACCGTAAAAAGCAAGGAGCTGGCCGAATCGACTATGACTATTATCAAGAAAAACGAGATTTTGGTAACTATCAAAGAGGAAGTCATCAACCAAAAAAATATCCTTGGCACACAATATCCGAATAAGTACTACGATAAGTTGATACGACTGCTCGACGAAAATTTATCGTCGGAGGCCGACTGGGCTATCTTCCAGACCAACTTTGACCGCATACATGAGAATTTCTTCCGCAACCTGCATATTAAATTCCCAGAGTTGACTTCAAATGATTTGCGCTTTTGTGCTTTTCTTCGCCTCAATCTTTCGAGTAAAGACATAGCCCACTTAATGAATATCTCGTTGAAAGGAGTAGAAGTGGGCAGGTACCGCATCCGCAAGAAAATAGGTATTCCTTCTACCAAAAGCCTCACGGAGTTTATGATTGAGTTTAAATAGATTTAATAGAAAAAAGACCTTCCAATGCTCCAGGAAAGAAAGTAAGTGCGTCATAACTTAATTACACTACGGCAAGAATTAATTTTTGTATATAAAAGCAAGAATTCAGATGCGTTCTGACAGTTGTCAAGTGCTCTCTGACAAAGTGCAAGTGCGTTCTGACAACTTCCAAAGTCTTCTGACTTAAAAATTTTATGAGTTTTCACGGTTTCCTTAACGTCCGGAAAGAAAGCTGCTGCTCTCTGACTAAAAGCATGTGCTCTCTGACTTGTAGCAACTACCTTCTGACAAAGTGCAAATGCCTTCTGACAAAATTCAACTGCTCTCTGACAATTCGCAAATGCGTCCTGACTAAATTGCACAGCCTTCTGACTCATGTTAAGTTTGATAATATCAAATTAGATAGTAAAAGCTAATATCGTTTAGATGTAAAATCGAAACTTTTCAGGTATAAACTCTTCTGCGAATAAGGTAATAAGGGTAGTTTGTATGTTATCGCTTTTCTACTAAGGGTTTAAATCGTGGGGGATTAATAGTTATCAGCCCTTAGTAGAAAAATAAATAAATTCCCTTCTCTCTCCCTTATTTCTTGTAAATGCTTAACTAATCGCCATTCTGTCGACAATCAACATTACTCCGGAAATAAGAAATCCCATGCTAAGATTGATGCTCAGCATGGGATTTCTATTATATTTTATATTGGTATAAGATAAACTATAATACAAACTGCTGAGAACTGCTTTATATAATAGTTTGAGGTACTGTCGCCCCTATGGGGCTTGAAATTTTCATTAAACAATATTCTACCATACTGTCGTCCCTATGAGACTTTTTAATAAGCTGCATCGCAGCGACAGTATGGTAGTCAGAAAGTTGTATAATCTGTTTTAGCCCCATAGGGGCGACAGCATAAGAATCTGTTTTTACCTGACAATAATATTTATTTCAATTAGAATTATTGATCTATTGAAGTCATTGATTGATAAACCAACATCCATCTATTGTTCACTTATCGGGGCTATTTAAATTTGATACCGCTAACTTGTTTGTATTGTGCACTAGTTGCTCCAAAAACCGATTTAATATAAGTCTTTGCATTCTTCGCGTTGTAAACAAGACCTGAGATGTCGGCATTAAGTAAAGTATCCCGCGAAAGTCGGGCAGCATCAAAAGTAGTTTCGGAAACGACTACCTGCGCATGTTTGGTTTTCAGATCTTCCATCTTAGCTCTCAGCGCTGATGTAGCGAGCTCAGTTTCGTTTGGTTTATAGTCGGGGATAGACTCCAATAACAGAATATATTTACCCATATTTTCCAATCTGCTCTTGGTAGTGGAGTTGTGTCTCACCACTTGTTTCGCATTATTTCCTTCGGCTTTTGCAGCTGCCAGTTCTTCATCCGTTAGAAGTGCAGAAGCACGCTTGCCGCGTAACTCGCGCACCAATGCCTCTGCCTGTGTTAACGTTTGAGCAGGTACACCCGAAATACGCAACGCATTAATAGACCGCGTAATTAAACCATCGAACCCATCGAATGCCATACTGCGTGCCGAAAGTGCATTGTTGTAGATAACTTCGGCAATATTTGCAGCATTAGTTTCGTATTTGCCTTTTTCGAGTAATTCGGTAAGACCCTGAATAGTGAGCCAAGATTTAGATGGATTGTAAGCCGGACCAAAGGTCCTGATGACTGCAATCAAGGCTTCCAGATTTACCACATTTTGTTCGTTGCCGGATAATTTTGTCGTTTTCATAGCATAGAATAATTTTAATTGTTTTGGAAATTAAGTTGTTTATATAGATCGTTACTAAGTACATACAAGCAAACAGAAACTAATTAACTACTTGCAAATGTATAAAAATAATTTACAAACCAACCAAGCTAAAAATGGGATTTAAATTTGTTTATGATTCAATTAATTTAGTTATAAATTTTAGAAAAAACCTGCGCTACAAAAATCTACAGCACAAAGTTTATTCTCAAAAAACAGCCCATTCAGCATTAAAATCTGAGTTACAAGAAAAAAAAATAGTTAGACTCGCGGAGCTCAATATTACAGCCATTTTACAAGCACTTACTCCACAGATAAATCGTCTGTTGTGCAATCCGTACATATATTATCCATGAAAAAACGTCTGCACCATAGGCTAAATTTTAAGAAAAAATTGGAAATATTCTTCTGTGGCTTTGTAGCAATAAAATATGTGTGCAAAAGCGTGTAAATGGGTAAATATTGCATATTCAGTAGCAGACACAAAAAACAGCTTCACTTTTTTGATACTTTACATTCACATTCCAAACAAAACAAGTATATTTGTTGCGTTAAAAAGGGAATAAAGTTAGGGGCGAATGAAAAAAGGCTTTTAATATACGGTTGGTTTCCAACAATAAATCCACACCAGACTGCAAAGAATAAGATAGATATATCAGGAGGGACTGTGGCTTTATTAAAAACACAATAACCTGACACTAAAGTGGAAATATGCGAACGAGTAGTTCGCATACACAGCTAAATGAGCAATATGTGTAATTAAAGTTCGCATATATATGTGTTGGGCTTAATGCTAAAAAAAGAAAAAAATGAATTACGTAGTAGAAGAATATACAATTGAGGAAAACCTCAAAAGACTAAATCTAGAACTTCCAAACCAACTATCTTTCTTGCCTGAAAATATTGAAACCGCAAAGAAGAAAGATGACTTTATTTTTACTGAAAGCATGGTAGAACTGAACAAATACTTCAAGTTAGGTCATTTAAAACTAGATGTATTGGGCGGAGATACAGAACTTTATAGAAGTAGAAAAAATGCAGACATCTATTTACCTGCCATATTCTTTAGCCTTTCGGTAATTTCTGAAAATCCAGAATTAGTTTCGATATTGTTAAATATTCTATCGAGTTTTATTTATGACAACCTTAAGGGAACTATTGGTAAGAAGACAGCACACGTGGAATTACATATAGAATCAAGAGAAAAAGGCAAAGTAAAAAGGATAGATTATAATGGTGATGCTGAGGGATTAAAAGAATTGAAAAATATTATTAAAGCAATGAAATGAAAGTTTTTACCGTAAACCCAAATCTACTAATAGAGGAATTCAATGAAGTTGCTTCTATTGCTCAAAAAAAAGCTTTTATTACCATTGGAATTGAAATTCAAAAAGAAGAAATCGAAAATCTTGGAATCTACCGAAAAAAATTATTCGATTTAAAACAGGACTTTGCAAAGAAGAAACTAGAAAACGAAGCTAATTTAATTTATTGCATTGAAAATTCAATTTTAGCAGTTCAATACGAACTACAAATGCTAATAAATATAAAGGAAGACAAAATGAGTGAAGCTTGGGGTAACTTAGTCAATTCTCAAGTTATTTACGGAACAGTAGTTAGCAATTATCCTTTTGAATTAGAATCTGGAACAAGTTATTTAGAGCGATTAGCTAATTATGAAAAGTTGTTGTTTCCAAATCTCTATTTTCAAAGTGCTGGTGGGATAATTAAAAAAAGTCATTGTTCTATATGCAAAAAAAAATCTGGGAAATGTGACCATTTGAAAGGAAAGTTATATAATGGAGAATTGTGTTGTCGCAATATTACAGAAATGGAATTAGAGGAAGTTTCACTTGTTGAAACACCAGCAAATAAACATTGTCGTGTTATAACAATTGAAAAGAACGGAAAGAAAATCGATATAATGACTTTAAGAGAAGTAATGAACAACGAATAAAAAGCACTAACGCTCAGTTCAGCGTAGATTGGCAGCATTGAGTTCGGCGAAGTTTCCTTGTCCTCGCGGATATATAACCATTACTTGCTTGCACAAAAGTGAGGACTGGTTGGTGGGAACCAACCAGCACCATTCTGCAAAGAATAAGATAGGTATATCCGGAGGAACTAGGTTATTTAGGCTACGGAAAACGCGGGGAATATGAGAAGTAAGAGTGAACAGATATTGGTGGGAGGGTCATTATATGAAAAAAAGATACGACACAGCAACGGATGAATACAACTTAGAAGATGAAGATGGCAAACACAAGCTTGTTTATGCTTATTTTGGTCTTGCAATTTATTATGGACAAAGTATAGAAGTGACTTTCTCAATAATGTTGTGGACTGATAGGATCTTCAAGAATAAAGTGAAAACAAACAAGGAAGTGAATGAAATCATTGATTCTTTAGAGAATTCAAAGAAAACCATGGGCAACCTAATTAACGAAGTCAAACAGAATTATAATGTGCCAAATCAACTCATTGACAAGTTCGACAAATTATTAAATAGAAGGAATTACCTAATTCATAAATATTTTAAACTTCATATAGAAAAATTTTATTCTGAAATTGGACAACTAGAGATGATAAAGTATTTCTGTGATTTCGTTGATGATATTGAAGAAGTAGACAAAGAACTTAATGATTACTACGCAATATATACAAGTAAGTTAGGATTAACAGAAGAAAGAATTAATGAAATAATGAATGATATAAAAATACAAGAACAAAAAAGGACTACAGTATTATAAAAAAGATTTGAAATGCCCTCCGCTGCCACGGATCTGCGACTACAAGGGTAATATCACATAGAAAACAGCAAAAAAAGAATATTCACCAACAAACTAAATGGTATGAAAGCAATTATGATCTTTTTATTCGTGTCGATGTACACAATGGTTTCTGGACAAAATCAAGAAAGCAATAAGACTACTTCTTTGAATGGGAAACAGGGGGTAACTAATGCAAAGGATGTAGTAATAATCCCCTGTGTTTATGATAGTATACAACAAATCAGTTCAAAATATTATAGAACAGTAAAAGAAAATAAAGTAGGGATTATTGATATTAGTGGTAAAGCTGTGATTCCAAATCAGTATGAGGAGATAGTACAAATTAGTGAAAAGTATTTCCAAACTACAAAAGATAAGAAAATTGGAATTGTTGATATAAACGGAAAAGTGATTGTCCTAAATGAATACGATAGTATAACACAAATCAGTTTAGACTATTTTACTACAACAAAGGACAATAAGACAGGACTAGTTGATACAAATGGGAAAGTTCTAATTCCAAATGAGTATGATGATATTAGCATGGTAGCAGTAAATAGGTTTAAGACAAAGAAGAATGGAAAATTTGGGATATATGACTTAAATATCAACCAATGAAAACAGAGTGATGATAATTCCTTGGCAGTTGGTTCCCAACAACCAGTCAGAAACATCCTGCAAAAAATAAGATAGATAGATCCGGAGGGACGAGAGGTTGGTTTTTTAAACAGAACATTGCAATTATGAAATATAAAATTATAATATCACTGACCTTCTTCGCAACCGGACTAATATTTGTTTTAATTAGCTCAATACCATTGCGTATCAACTTCGAGATACCGCATCTCTTTGAACCAACTGGCATAATTCTATTGATATCTACATTTATATACGGAGTTGTAACGACAAACAAGGTGAATATAAAGAATAGAAATAATAAACGATTATCAAGTTTATTGACTCCAATATATAAATTTTACTTCCCTACAATCTTTATTATTACTTTTATTTTCAATACCTCTTTGATTTGTTTCAATATTTATCCGGGTGAAGATATTAGTATATTTATTGTTTTAGAGTTAATATTCATAATTTGGATTATTTTGGCAATACCTAATTCTAAGCTGCGCATAGTTTATTTGGATAAAAACAATATTATAACAACAAATTATATCACTAAATATATAGTACCTTCGAATAATATAAAAAGTATTGAACGACATTTTATTGTTCTTTATTCCATTTCGTTAAAAAACAACAAAGATATTCAAAGAATAATTTTTCTTCCGCGTCAAGATGGATTTCCCAATATATTTACAACACCAAAGAGTGTTCAAGTTCTAAGAACTATAATTAAACAGTAATGCTCCATATGTGTAATTGAGAAACGCTACTATCATAGTTTGCTTTGGTTAGAACTGAGTTCGGGGAAGTCTCCGGAAATAGAACAACAGATATAAAACAATCATCTATGCCAGATTGTCTTCGCAAAATAATTATACTTACAAATGAAGAAACTTATAATATTCAGAAACATTAACGCTGGAGTTATTTTAATCGCGTTTATAATAAGACATTTTTTTAGCTAATTTGAGTAGTAGTTGGATTCTCTCTAATTACTCGTATGTTTTATTAATATGTTTGATAAGTATTATTATACTTGAAATCAGAATACAATATTTAAAAAGAAAGGTGTGATTATTATGAAAAAGTTCCTTTTAAAGCATTCCTTCAATATCGTTTATTATTTATTTGTCATTAGTTTCTTACTTGTCGTTTTTGTCAGAGATTCATTAGATAATGAATTATTAGTTCTTACCATTAATTATATCTTTTGGTATAGTTTTGGTTTAGCTTCTGGAGTATTCTTGTCGAATATTATAAACAAAAAATACATCGAATCAAATAGTCATTCTAAAGGATAATATATCTTGTCCTCAGGATATATAGTCATTATTTACTTGCAGAAGAGTGCGGATTGGTCGGTGGGAACCAACATCCACTTTTGCGCAAAGAATAAAATATTTATATCCTTGCGGACGGGGTGGTTACAGCCACAAGTTAAACACTAACAATTCAGTATATAGACAATCAAAACCATGGTAAAAAAAATAACGCTTATTATATTTGTTTTGTCATTCATCGGTTGTACTCATAGAGAACTAATAAGAAATGACATCGCACTAAAATATAAAAACTATTTGACGCCAGATACAGTCCCTTTTGATTTTTCTAAGTTAGCTAATGAAGTTAAATGCGATTCATTTGATATTGAATTATCAAAAAAGAATGATTGTTCATTGATCGATGGAGAGGAATATAATTATTTTTATCAGAAATATGAACTATTTAAGTACGAATTTGATAAATATATGAATGGTGATGAGGTGCAAGGAGTATATAAAACTCCAATTACAAAAAAATACAAAATCTTTTTTTGTGGGAGATTGAAAATACACGATGATGTAGAAGGATTTCTTTTTCTTTTTCAAAGTGCACTTCCTATTGGAAATGTTTATTTTAATAACATAGTGTCATTTACGATTAAAAATAAAAAAATTTGTTCAATTATTGAGTTCTCAGAATATTGCACAAGAAATAACGAAAATAACAATTATATCAAGACATTTAAGACTGGCAAAGAATGTTATACACAGATAAATTATTATAACCTTATTATTGATAGATATGGTAGTTCTATGAATCTTAGTGATAAAAGTTCAGTTAATTCAATGTGGAAAAATTATAAAACAAGTTTAGGTATTAATTGTAAACATAAAAAACTTTCATATTCAATGTTTTATATTGATAAAATTGGATTTTTGAGATTTACTTATGAGTATAATCAACCCTCTATTTTAAATCAGGACTCTACTTGGTCTGAAATTCATTCCATTTTAGATAACATGTAGTCTAATTACGATAATGTAGTACATTTGGCAATAGTCAATAATCTCAGTTAGGCGTAGGATGGTGACAAGAAGTTTAGCGAAGTCTCCTTGCACAACCGGCACGGAATGCTATGCCAAACATCGGAAACAGGATTATTTACGCTACGGCAAACGGGGCGTACAGATTCTGATTTTATAAATAATGGAATAACCTTATTCTTTAATAAATGAGAAAATACAAATTCTTTCCATTCTATATTTTTATTGGATTGCTTACGATAGGCATACTGAAACTAAAACTCATAGGGCCCGGAGGCAGAGGTAATTATCTCCCAACCGAGCCACTTACTTGGACCGAAATAATTGACAACTTACCAC
>CAXXUM010000004.1:0-15495 GCA_963664445.2 uncultured Paludibacter sp. | reverse complement strand
ACAAGCAGTTCCTTTTGAGCTGTTTACAAGACTAAATAATGAGCTTCAGCAAGAAATAGCTGAAGGACGTGCCCGCAAAATTGAGCTTATAGATATAATCATTACAATGGTTACACTCAATGCCGGATTTTTCATGCTGTTACCAATAGCCAATGGCATTTTACAACTTGACGAAGAACACACCAAGGAGCTATTAGCACACAGACGTAATGAGAATGTACAAGTTATTTTAAACTATATAAAACCATAAAATTAAACCAATCTATTTGTTAGTCTAAAAAACAGTGTATAAACACCAAATTTAAACGAGAAACTAAAAAAACAGATAAAAAAACATTTCTTGCAAAAAAAAGACTCAGGTGTTAAATAGAGTTCTAAATGCCCTGAGGTATAATTTTAAATTTAGAATATTGAATTTAAAGATTAAATCGTTTTAAAAACAAAAAAAAATGCAAGTAGCCGTAAACAGAAAAAAGTTTATTTTCTCGCCTGATCCTTCAAGAATTATCCCACGTTTTTTATACGTAAATGATGATAGATCAGCAGATATAATCCGAAAAGTACTGGCAATGCCGGAAAAAGAAGTGAATATTGCCATGAGCCAATTGTTGAGAGGTTTCTCCAGGCGTCACAGAAACATATCTCGAATATTCGAAAAACATTTTGATAAACTTACCCCAATATTTGACAAGATAGAAGTAAATAAAGAAGATCTTAGTTCGGCACAAAAGGCTTTGATAGGATCCTATTTCACAATGGAATACTCCATTGAATCTGCAGCTTTCTTTAACCCATCTATCATTGAACATCCCGATCAGTCGGAGATAGGTGCGAATGAGAAAAGAGTCATTTTTAGCTTTCGTGCCACAGGTGAGGGACATATCTCCTCTATTGTTTTCCGGTCTGGAACTCTTGATAAAAACAACAATCTGAGTCTTGAACCAGTTGGAAAGATGTTGGCCGAAGCTGATGTAATTAAACGAAACATCTACGAAAAAGAAATTTTCCAGAAAAAATTGATGGAAATGCAAGAACAAGGGAACTCTATTTCGCCGGTTATCATTGAGAAAATTGAAGGAATACAAGAAGTCGAAAATTCACTTGCTCCGGTAATTGTAGACAATCAGGACAAAGAAGTGAAAGCAGAGGTGAATGTAGTTTCACCGGCATTTATTTTAGAGAAACTTGGAAATAAATTCACCTATGGTGAGTTGATGAGAAACCTTGCTATTGAACGGAAAGATGAGAATGTTACAGAGGGGCAGATAAAAATTATTAATGACATGATGTGGCTGGCTTCGTCGCATTACGAAATTCATTTTTCAATTGATTCGGCCATTTCCGAAAGGGTCATTTTCCCAATTTCAGCAACCGAACAAAAAGGAATTGAAGATGCACGTTTCGTCAAATTCACGGATGACAATGGTGAAATTACCTATTATGCCACCTACACAGCTTACGACGGAATTGCCATTTTACCTAAATTAATCAGCACAAAAGATTTCTATGATTTTAGAATATTACCGATTAACGGCGAAATTGCTCAAAACAAAGGAATGGCGCTTTTCCCAAGAAAAATAAACGGGAAATATGCCATGTTGTGCAGGATTGACGGCGTAAATAATTACATTGCCTACTCCGACAATATTAATATCTGGCGTACCGCAAAAATCATTCAACAGCCCAAATACCCATGGGAATTGGTGCAAATTGGCAATGCTGGCTCTCCAATTGAGACTAAAGATGGTTGGCTGATTATAACGCATGCTGTTGGGTCAATGCGTGAATACACCTTGGGAGCTTCATTGTACGAACTTGATAATCCTGAGAAAGAGATAGGTAGGTTAAGCAGTCCGTTGATGGTTCCAAATGAATCGGAAAGAGAAGGTTATGTACCTAATGTGATTTACTCCTGTGGTTCGCTAGTCCATAACAACGATTTAGTAATTCCCTATGCAATGTCGGATCATTCATCTTCATATGCCACCGTTGATCTTCAGGAATTGCTGGATGTTTTAAAAAACTCAGGAAATTCCGACGAAAATAAATAATAAAACAACTATCACTTCAAGTACATAGATTACAATATATCAACTATTTACAAGAAAATATGAGAAAACAATTTTTAGTCATCTTACTGTCTATCATCTGTCAACTGAGTAGTATGGCTCAGTTGACAGTTGAAGTATGTCAGGAAAAAGCCAAAGCCAATTATCCGCTGGTAAAGCAATACGGACTTATTGAGCAAACAGCGCAGTACAACATTAGTAATGCCAACAAAGGTTACTTACCACAACTAACACTTTCGGCCAAAGGCACTTACCAGTCGCAGGTAACAAAACTGCCTATCACCATCCCGAATGTAACGATTCCCGGACTGAGTAAAGATCAGTATCAGGCTGTAGTAGAGGCTAATCAGGTGATATGGGATGGCGGAGCTATTTCTGCTCAGAAAAAAATAACCAATGCCAACACAGAAGTGGAGAAACAAAAACTTGAAGTTGATTTATACACGCTAAATGAACGGGTAAATCAATTGTACTTTGGCATTTTACTCATAAATGAACAGCTACGACAAAATGACATTTTGCAAAATGAACTACAAACGAACTACAATCGGATAACTAGTTATAAACAAAATGGGGTGGCCAATCAGTCGGATTTAGATGCACTCAAAGTGGAACAAATCAATTCTCAGCAACGAGAAACTGAATTGAAAAGTACTCAAAAATCGTACTTTATCATGCTCTCAGCTTTAACCGGATTGACAATTGACGCCAAAACTGAATTGATAAAACCCGAAATAAATCTCGCAATTCTGAATGCAACGACCAATCACCGTCCGGAGATTGGGCTATTTGATGCACAAAATAAATTACTGGAGAGCCAAAAAGAATTGCTAAATGCTGGCAATCGTCCTAAGATTGGCGCCTTCGTTCAGGGAGGATACGGTAAACCCGGACTAAACATGCTAACCAATGCCTTTTCGGATTTTTATATGGGTGGTATTCGTTTGTCGTGGAATTTAAGTGGTTTTTATACTCAGAAAAACAATCTCAATAAAATAGAGATCAGCAAAAAAGCAACGGATGTTCAAAAGGAAACATTTCTATTCAACGCTGATTTGAAAACCAAACAACAACAAACCGAAATCGAAAAGTTACAATCAACACTGTCCAACGATGATGAAATTATTCGTTTGAGAGGAAATATAAAAAAATCGGCAACAGCTAAAGTTGATAACGGAACGCTATCCATCACTGACTTGATTCGCGAAATAAATGCTGAGGATCAGGCAAAACAACTCAAATCCTTGCATGAAATACAGTTGATAATGAATGTATATCAACTTAAAAATAATATCAATAATTAAACCCCATATCCGTCGATCGACGGAATTTAAAATACTTACGATATGAAAACAAACTCTATTACACCTTCTTCAAAACGTAAAGTCTTATTCGGATTATCTATTATTTCAATATTATTGGTCTCGTGCGGTAAATCGAAAAGTGACGCAGATGCTTTCGGGACTTTCGAAGCAACCGAAGTAATTGTTTCTGCCGAAGCAACCGGCAAAATTCTTTCGTTCAACGTTGAAGAAGGTCAGATACTAACTGCCAATCAACTTCTTGGCGCTATCGACAGCACGCAGCTTTACCTACGCAAACAACAGATTACCAGTAGCAAGAAAGCATTATTGAGTCGTCGCCCCGATATCAAAAAGCAAATTGCCGCTATCGAACAACAAATTGCAACAGCCAAAACCGAGCACAACAGATATCAAAACCTAGTGAAAGCAAATGCTGCCAATCAAAAACAATTGGATGATATAAATGCGCAAATTGCCCTACTGGAAAAGCAACTTGACGCACAAAAAACCACTTTAGTTACCGGTAATCAAGGCATCAACAACGACAGTGAAGGCATATCGCTCCAAGTATCGCAATTAGACGACCAATTGAAAAAGTGCAACATAACAAGTCCGATAGCCGGAACGGTGCTGGTAAAATATGCCGAAATGGGCGAAGTGGCTGCACCGGGCAAAGCACTTTTCAAAATTGCAGATACCGACAACATGATTCTCCGCGCATATGTTACTGCCGATCAACTGACTAAACTGAAAATTGGTCAGAAAGTAAAAGTAACAACTGATTTTGGTAAAGATGACACCAAAGAATACACCGGCACATTGGCCTGGATTTCAAGCAAATCAGAATTCACACCCAAAACTATTCAGACCCGCGACGAACGTGCAAATTTGGTTTATGCAGTAAAAATAAACGTCAAGAACAATGGTTTGTTGAAAATCGGGATGTATGGAGAAGTATCGTTTTAGTTGAAAGTTGATAATTGACAGTTGATAATTATTTCTTAGACTTCCCAAATATACAATCTAATGGACAAACAAAATATTCAATCTGAATCGGCCATTCGTTGCAAATCAATCAACAAAAAATATGATACAATTGAAGCTCTCAAAGGGGTGAACTTCGAAGTGGAAAGAGGTGAGATTTTCGGAATCATCGGACCTGATGGAGCCGGAAAAACGACGCTCTTCAGAATTCTGACAACCCTGATTTTGGCAGATACCGGAACAGCCGCCGTGGATGGATTTGATGTAGTGACTGATTACAAAGAGATTCGCAAACGGGTTGGTTACATGCCCGGAAAATTCTCGCTCTATCAGGACCTGACAGTGGAGGAAAATCTAAACTTTTTTGCAACGGTTTTTAATACTACCATCGAAGAAAATTACGAGTTGATAAAAGATATTTATCAGCAAATTGAGCCTTTCAAAAATCGGAGAGCCGGAAAACTTTCTGGCGGAATGAAGCAAAAACTGGCTCTCAGTTGTGCATTGATTCACAAACCAAGTGTACTGTTTCTCGACGAGCCCACTACCGGAGTTGACCCCGTTTCGCGAAAAGAATTTTGGGGAATGCTCAAAAACCTGAAGGCGCAAGGTATTACCATTCTGGTTTCCACACCTTACATGGACGAAGCTGGCTTGTGCGACCGCATTGCGTTGATTCAAAACGGGCAGTTCCTGAAAATCGACACACCAAAAAACATCGTCAAGCAATACGAAAACAAGCTCTGGGCAGTTCAAAGCAACAATATGTACAAGCTACTGAATGATTTGCGGGCCAACGAGCTTACAAGTAATTGTTTTGCGTTTGGAGATAAACACCATGTTTCAGTGAGCAGTGAACAGTTATCAATAAACAACTTGGAAGAAACATTGGATAAGTTAGGTCATACAAATATTGAAATCAGAGAAATAGAGCCAACGATTGAAGACTGTTTTATGCAACTATCCCAGAAATAAGAGGCAAGAAGAAAGAAAATGGAAAAAACAATTCAACAGAATTCCAACAAAGTAATTATTGCCGAAAATCTAACCAAGAAATTCGGCAATTTCAAAGCAGTGGATAATATCTCATTTGAAGTGGAGCGAGGTGAGATTTTTGGATTTTTGGGAGCCAATGGTGCAGGAAAAACAACTGCCATGCGTATGCTTTGCGGGCTCAGCATCCCCACTGCCGGAAAAGGGTTGGTGGCCGGTTACGACATTGGCAAACAAACCGAACTTGTGAAGAAAAACATCGGCTACATGAGCCAGAAATTCTCACTTTACGATGACCTCAAGGTGTGGGAAAACATCGAACTTTTCGGTGGAATTTATGGAATGAAAGACAGGGAAATAAAGGAGAAAACAGACGAGTTGATGCGCGTTTTGGATTTTGAAAGTGAACGGAATAAG
Organism: uncultured Paludibacter sp.; assembly: GCA_963664445.2. GTDB lineage: Bacteria > Bacteroidota > Bacteroidia > Bacteroidales > Paludibacteraceae > Paludibacter. The sequence goes on along the minus strand of CAXXUM010000004.1, from coordinate 9,728 downwards.
TTGGTTGGTTCGTTACCATTGGGGTTCAAGCAAAAACTGGCTTTTTCGGTATCTATCTTTCATAATCCGCAAGTGGTGTTTTTGGATGAACCAACAGGAGGTGTCGACCCGATTACACGCCGTCAGTTTTGGGAACTGATTTACGATGCCACTTCACGTGGAATAACCGTGTTTGTCACGACACATTATATGGACGAAGCCGAATATTGCAACCGTGTTTCCGTTATGGTAGACGGAAAAATTGAAGCATTGGATTCGCCAAAAAATCTCAAAAAACAATTTAATGCCAACAGCATGGATGAAGTATTTCAACAACTGGCACGCAAAGCGAAGAGAGTGGATAGTTGATAGTGGACAGTGGATAGTTAACAGCGAAACAAATATATGGAAGAAAAAACAGTCAAATATAAATCTTATGCTTTTGCGCTAAGAATTATCAAAGCTTATAAGTTTTTAAGCTCTGAGCAACGAGCAACGAGAATTTGTCCTCTCCAAACAATTAATGAGAAGTGGAACCTCAGTTGGAGCTTTAATAAGAGAAGCTGAACACGCAGAATCGAAAGCTGATTTTATTCACAAAATGAGCATTGCCTTGAAAGAAGCAAACGAGACTGAATATTGGTTGATGCTTTTGCATGATAGCGAATTTATCGATAACAAATCTTTCTCTTCCATTACCAGTGATTGTCAGGAATTAATCAAGATATTAGTAAGCATAATTAAATCATCAAAAGAAAACAACAAAAAGTATTAACTTTCAATTTTCAACTGTCAACTGTCAACTAAGTACATGAAACAATTATTATCATTTATACGAAAAGAATTTTATCATATCCTACGCGACAAAACCACCATGATGATTTTGCTTTTGATGCCTATCATTCAAATCATATTATTTGGTTTTGCGCTGACAACAGAGGTAAAAGACACGCAGGTAGCGGTTCTCGTTCCAACCAACGACGAAGCAAGCAGCCGTATTATCGACAAGCTAAATGCCAGTGCTTACTTCGATGTGGTAGCTAGAATTCACACTACCGATGAGATTCAACCTGTTTTCAGAGATGCAAAAGCCAAACTGGTGGTTGTTTTCGAAGATCATTTTGGAGAGAAACTTCGTCATAACGGCACGGCGCATATCCAACTTCTGGCCGATGCCACCGATCCTAATGCAGCAACATCATTTACCTTTTACGCCAGCAATATTATCAACTCATACCAACAAGAATTGATGGGCGAAAATAAAAAACCCTATCAAATTACCCCCGAAGTAAAAATGCTTTTTAATCCGCAAATGAAAAGTTCATTTAATTTTGTTCCGGGCGTTTTAGGCATGATTATGCTCTTGATTTGTGCCATGATGACCTCCATCGCCATTGTTCGTGAAAAAGAAATGGGAACAATGGAGATATTACTGGTTTCACCCATGAAACCTATTTACATCATCCTGTCCAAAATCACTCCATATTTTGTGCTTTCTTGTGTGAATTTTGCCACCATCATGCTACTTTCTGTATTTGTATTGGGTGTGCCTATTGCGGGGAGTTTTATGAGTTTAGTCGCCGTTTCGCTATTATATATTTTTGTTTCGCTATCGTTCGGTTTACTCGTTTCCACCATAACACACTCACAACAAGCAGCCATGTTGGTTTCCGGAATGGGGCTTATGATTCCGGTTATGCTGCTTTCGGGTATGATGTTCCCTATAGAAAACATGCCACTTCCACTCCAATGGCTTTCGAATATTGTTCCTGCGAAATGGTATATCAGAGCAGTAAAAGCCATTATGATTGAAGGTTTAGGGATTACGTCTGTACTCAAAGAAGTTGGGGTACTTTGCCTTATGGGTATCGTTTTGGTCACTATCAGCCTGAAAAAGTTTAAAGTGAGGTTGGAATAAAAAAGAAGCAAGGGGTAAGGAGTAAAAGGTAAGAAAAAAATAGACTATAGTATGATAAAATATCTTCTTAGAAAAGAGTTTAAACAAATACTTCGGAATGGGTTTCTTCCGAAGATGATTTTTATATTTCCACTCAATGTGCTGCTCATTTTTCCGTGGGCGGCCAGTTACGAAATAAAAAATCTGAACCTGAGCGTGATTGACAACGATCATAGCACCTATTCACAACAACTTACTCAGAAAATAATTTCATCCAATTATTTCAAACTTACCGACGTGTCGCCAAATTACAACAAGGCACTGAAAAGCATTGAAAAAGGAGAATCCGATATTATTCTTGAGATTCCACCCCATTTCGAAAAAGATTTGGTGAATCGTCAAGGGGGTAAAATCATGATTTCGGCCAATGCGGTAAACGGCATGAAGGGTAGTATCGGCATGACCTATCTCTCGAGCATCATAAGCGATTACAACGGGCAGGTGGTTCAGGATTTGATACCGACAAACGCAGGGATCAACTCCACTCCCACTATTCAACTGGATGCACAGTATCGTTTTAATCCGCATCTCAATTACCGCGTTTTCATGGTGCCGGCACTGATGGTAATGATTCTTACTTTGCTATGCGGTTTCTTGCCTGCCGTATCCATCGTTAATGAAAAAGAGCGGGGAACCATGGAACAAATTAATGTAAGTCCGGTTTCAAAATCGATGTTTATTCTAGCAAAGTTGATTCCATACTGGATCATCGGATTTATTGTTATCAGTATAGGTTTTCTTGTGGCGTGGTCAGTGTATGGCTTAATTCCAGCCGGATATTTTGCATCCATTTATTTGTTTGCCGCTATCTACATTTTGGCTATTTCGGGTCTGGGTCTAGTTATATCCAACTATGCAGCCACCTTACAGCAAGCCATGTTTATTGTATTCTTCTTTATGATGCTGTTTATCATGCTGAGCGGTTTATACACGCCTATCGACAGTATGCCCGAGTGGGCAAAGTGGGTAGCTGCCTTCAATCCACTGAAACATTTTATGATCGTGATGCGCTCGATTTATTTAAAGGGAAGCAATCCGTTACAACTAATGAATCAATTGCTGGCGCTGGTAGGGTTTGCCGTATTCTTCAATACCTGGGCGGTATTGAGCTATCATAAAAAGAATTGATACATTTCTTTTTGAACGCAAATTACGCATATTAAAACGCAAATGAACCCTGAATAAATTTTTTAGCGAAAATTTGCGGTATCTGCGTAATTTGCGTTCGACTATTTTAAAAAGGCTTCAATAGCTCTCTTTACAGAGCCATGAACAAGCAAGGCATTCTTTGCATGTTCATAATCAAGATTGAGTTCTTCCATGAGCATTCTTGTTCCGCGATCCACCAATTTGGCATTGCTGAGTTGCATATTCACCATTTTATTGCCTTTCACTCTGCCTAGTTTTATCATCGTAACCGTTGAAATCATATTTAGCACAAGCTTTTCTGCCGTACCGGATTTTAACCGCGTGCTTCCTGTAACAAATTCCGGCCCGACAATCACTTCAATACGAATATCAGCTTCGCGAGCAATGGGTGAATCGGGATTGCAAGCAATGGAGGCCGTCAGTACGCCATTGGCTTTTGCATTCCGCAACGCACCAACAACGTAAGGTGTTGTTCCCGAAGCAGCTATGCCTATTACCGTATCAGTTGTATTTATTTGATAGCTTTGCAACTCCTCCCAAGCTTTAGTCAAATCATCCTCGGCATTTTCTACCGGATTTCGTAAAGCCTTTTCGCCACCTGCAATCAGTCCTATTACCAGATGCGGTGGCATTCCAAACGTAGGCGGAATCTCCGATGCATCCAACACACCTAATCGCCCGCTGGTTCCTGCTCCCACATAAAAAATCCGACCGCCCCGATTCATTCGCTCCACAATTTTCTCTACCAGCTCCTCTATCTGAGGAATCGCTTTTTGAACTGCCAATGCCACCTTTTGATCTTCTTCATTCATCTCCAGAAGAAGTTGACTTACAGATTTTTTATCAAGGTTGGCATGGAGAGAAGGTTGTTCGGTAACTAAGAAAGAACCCCTAACCACCCCTAAATCCCCTGAAGGGGAATTGAAGTTAGTTTCGTTTTGTATTTCCTTTGCTTTATGTGTCATATAAAAGTTTAAAACAATCGGTAGTAATATTTCTTATCCCCCTTCAGGGGTTAGGGGTTCTTATGAAAGTTTTTAAGTCCCTCCATCGGACTTTGCACCACTTCCGACACTTGTATTCCTCTTTCAAAAGCTACAATTTCCAATGTATCGCGGAAATAATGAGCAATGGAGCCAACAAATCCAACTTGTATATCTTCCAACGGATACTGCATCACATTGCGAACAAAAAAAGCATCAAAACTATCGAACACCAAATTAAAGATAGATGGTTCTTCAATATTTTCGAGTAAAAACGGGGTAAATCTAGACAAGAACCGATTGGGGAAAGGCTTCTTGTAAACACTATCCATAATGACTGCAGGCGTGAGTTCATATTGAGCAAAAAACTTTTCTTTCAATTCTTCAGGCAATTGATTTTTCAGACAATCGGCCACAAAAAGTTTTCCCAGTACAGCACCGCTACCTTCATCGCCCAAAATAAACCCAAGTGGCGATACATTCTCAACGATGTCAACACCATTGTAATAACAGGAATTAGATCCGGTACCAAGGATACAGGCAATTCCCTTTTCGTGTTGAAACAGCGAACGGGCCGCTCCCAGCAAATCGCTTTGAATTTCTATCATAGCATTGTTGAAGAAACGAACCAACGCTCTGCTCACCAATATCTTTTTATCCGGGAACGAACAACCTGCACCATAAAAATAGATTTGCTCGATGTCTACACTGCCCAGTTTGGGAATCAATTGAGTATCCAGCAAAGCAATAATCTCCATATCGGTTTGGTAGAACGGATTAATACCATCCGTAAAAACCTCACGCACCACACTCCCACTCTGCACCAAACACCAATGTGTTTTGGTTGAACCACTATCGGCTATTAATATCATAATTCAGTTACAAGAATTTAGTTACAAGTTACAAGCTCAAATTTCAAAAAATAACAAAGACAAAGATAGAATATATTTTCAAAAGAACAGGACTCCTTTTTCAATGGAAAATTGAAAATTTAGTCGTATTTTTGACAACCCAAAACAACAATTAAACAAAATGAAACAAATAAACTGCTTCGTTGCTTGTAACGAAATTGCACAAACTGAAAAAACAGTTCAACAAATCATTCAGTCGCCACTCGTAAAAACCGTCTATCTCCTTGTAAAAAAAGGTGCTAACATACAATTAAAGAATTGCCAAACACTGGAAATTGACTCCATTCAAAGCAGCAAAACCATTCAACTAATTGCCGAAAAATCGGATGCACCTTACTCACTTATTTACACCAAAGACACTACCCTCGAGCTGGGACAATACGCGCTGGAACGTTTCTTTCACATTTCCGAAAGCACGAAAGCAGGACTGGTTTACGCCGATTATTACCAAATAGCCAACGGCGTTCGCTCCAACTCACCGGTCATCGATTACCTGGAAGGTAGCTTGCGCGACGATTTCAACTTTGGCTCAGTGTTGTTCTACAACGCCGAGAATCTGAAAAAGGCCGTTGCAGAAACAGCCACCGGCTACCAATTTGCCGGATTATACAACCTTCGTCTGAAGGTATCGCAACAAGCCGAATTGCTTCATATCAATGAATATTTATATTCGGAAGTGGAACACGACACACGCAAAAGTGGCGAGAAACAATTCGATTATGTGGATCCGAAAAACCGTGCTGTACAACTGGAAATGGAAGCAGCCTGCACCGACCATCTGAAAAATATCGGTGGTTACCTGGCACCTGTGTTCACGAAAATTGAATTCAACGAAAGTAATTTTCCGGTGGAAGCCTCGGTGATTATCCCCATTAAAAACCGGGTAAAGACGGTAGAAGACGCTATCAAATCGGTACTGCTTCAGAAAACCGGTTTTGATTTCAATCTGATTATTGTTGATAATTTTTCTACCGATGGCACCTCGGAATTGATACAAAAATATGCCAAAATGGATAGTCGCGTGATTCACGTCATCCCTGAACGCACAGATTTGGGTATTGGTGGGTGCTGGAATGCTGGAGTAGATAATGTGTTATGTGGTAAATTTGCCGTGCAACTGGATAGTGACGATGTATATCAGGATGAAAATACATTGCAAACCATCGTTGATGCTTTCTACGAACAAAACTGCGCCATGGTGATTGGCTCGTATACCATGACCAACTTTTCCATGGAAACCATCGCTCCCGGACTGATTGACCACAAAGAATGGACACCCGAAAACGGTCGTAACAATGCGCTGCGCATCAACGGACTCGGTGCTCCGCGTGCATTCTACACACCTGTTTTGCGCGACATAAAAGTGCCAAATACCAGTTATGGCGAAGATTACGCGCTTGGTCTGCGCATCAGCCGCGAGTATCAAATAGGACGCATCTACACTTCACTTTATCTTTGCCGCCGCTGGGACGAAAACTCCGATGCTTCGCTGGATGTAGTGAAAATGAATGGACATAATTTGTACAAGGATAAAATACGGACGATTGAATTGAAAGCGAGGAAGTCACAGAAGTAAGGAGCAAGAAGTAAGAGGCAAGTAATTTGTCAAAAAAACTACCAAATGAATAAACTCAATTCTAAAATTACAGAATTATTGCGCGAGCAGGTTTCCAACTGGGAACTTGCTCGTACCAATTTTGCAGGGCTGAAAACTGTTCGCACTAAATCATTCGATTTTGGCGATTTCGAGGTGAAAGTACAGTTTAACCCGGCGCGCATTGTTTCGTCGGGTGCTAAGGTGGATGCCAAGACGATTGCCGAACGCAAGTGTTTTCTCTGTACCGAAAATCGTCCCGCTGAGCAAACATCAGTGGATGCGGGTGATTACCTCGTTTTGGTTAACCCCTTCCCTATCTTCCCCGAACATTTTACCATTCCACGCAAAGAACATGTCGACCAGCAAATAAAACCGTATTTTGCGGATATGCTCGAAATGGCTGAGGCATTGGACGATTATCTGATTTTCTATAACGGACCGCGTTGTGGTGCTTCGGCTCCCGACCACATGCATTTTCAGGCCGGAACGAAGGACTTTCTACCCTTGGTAAACGATTATAAACGACTGAAAGATACACATGCTCAGTTATTGGTGGAGTCGGAGAACTTCCAACTATTCAACTTCAATGGCTACCTGCGTACCGTTTATTGCATTGAGTCGACTGACGTGGAGAGTGCTAAAGATGCGTTTGAAAAGTTGTATAATCATTTCCAACAGACCTCTCCCCCCCTCTCCAAAGGAGAGGGGGCTGAACCCATGCTCAACATCGTCTGCACTTTCGAGGATGGAAAATGGTTTACGTTCGTTCTTCCACGCAACACCTTCCGCCCATGGCAATATACCGCCGAGGGTGAGCAACAATTGCTGGTTAGCCCTGCCACCGTGGAGATGTGCGGTATCTTCATCACACCTATCGAGGCTCATTTTGACCTAATAACGAAAGAAGATGTTGTGAGTATATTGGAACAGGCAAGTAAGATTTAGAAATTTTTAGTACAGCACCGCAATATTAAAGCATATTACTACAATATCAAAGTATATTACTAATATATCTATGTATCTTAATGAAATACAAAAGCAACATATATTATTATTGACATAAAAAACTTTGATATCAAGATATTACACTTCTATATTCCTGTAAAATAATTTAATATCAAAGTAACATACTTCGATATAGATATATTAAACTTCGAAATAGGACTAATTTATTCATAATTATATGTATATTTGCACAAAACAAGATCAACATTATGGATATTAGAAAAAAACACAAGCTACAATCAACAAATCCGTATCCGCATAACGGTAACATGTTGAAAGAATACTTTACCAAACATGCTGTAAACTGCGCGGAAATAGCACGTCAAATGGGTGTAAGTGGATCGAGTGTATTTCAATATTTTGAGAGTCAGTCGTTGCAACTAGGCATATTGTGGAAAGCAAGTTTAGCACTAAATCATAATTTTGTTGCCGAACTTGGAGAAAAATTATCAATCGATTATGTTACGGAACGTGAAGCAGCACTTCAAAATCAAGTTGAGACATTGGAAACAGAGCTAGAAAAACTAAAATTTGAATTATCGATTTATAAAAACATTGTGGGGAAATAATTACTGCCAACCAACCGTTATCAAAGTACATTATTTTTCCCAGCAACATCATGAAATTTAAACTTCTATTTATCCTTAGTTTTTGCACATCGTTAGCATTAACAGCGCAAACCAACAACGAGTATGCGCCGATTGACGCGAAAATGCTTCAGATACCCGATTCATCCACTAAGTCGACCGAAAGTATTGCCCGGTATATCAACAGTAAATTCACAACGAAGCACGACAAAGTACGGGCTATTTACTATTGGATCACTAAAAATATTCAGTACGATGTCAAGAACATGTATGCTATCAATCTGAACGAAGACACCAAAGGTCTTGCCGATAAATTACTAAAGTCCAGAAAGGGTGTATGCATTGATTATGCTATTTTGTTTGATAACATTGCCCATCAGGCAGGAATAAAATCTTATGTTATACAAGGCTTTACAAAACAAAATGGCGCTCTTGATAATATTCCCCACGCGTGGTGTGCAGCCAATATTGATGCCGTTTGGTATCTTTTCGACCCGACATGGGGCGCGGGTGGCGTAATAAATTCCAAATATGTCAGTCAACAAAACAACCTCTTTTTCAAGACAAAACCAGAAAGCTTCGTCAAATCGCACATGCCGTTCGACCCACAATGGCAATTTCTGAATTATCCTGTCGGCTACGAGGAATTTTGCGATTTAAAACCAACTTCAACCTACAAGAAGTCTTACTTTAATTTCAATGATTCGATACAAGCCTACGAAAAGCGAAGCGAAGAAGAGCAGTTGGTCATCACCACCGGAAGAATGGAAAGAAACAAGGTTACGAATGCCATCGTATTTGACCGACTGCAATATAACAAGCGGGAAATTGAGTACTTCGGGAATAAGAAAAATGCTGACTACTATAATGCAGCCATCAATTATTACAACGAGGGTATCAATTCATTAAACGCGTTTATCAATTATCGAAACAAACAGTTTACCCCCACGAAACCGGATGCCGAGCTAAAAGTAATGCTCGACACCATTGACAATTGCTTTACGCTTGCAAAATCAAAAATGAAGCTGGTCGGCGGTAGAGATGCCAACACGCTGAAATCTTTAAATCAACTCTATAAATCAATCGAAGAGGCTAATCTTAACCTGGAAGAACAAAAAACATTTCTGAAAAAATATTTAGCCACTGGTAAATTATTCAGAAAAGCATCATTTTATAAGTTCACATGGTTGGGAATTCCGGTGAAGTAAAAAAGTCTATTTTAATGAACGAATTATATATCAACGTCGGGATAGTGTCTGCCAACAGCATTGAATTTGTGCTGAATGGAGAATTTACGTGTGCCAACGGCAAAACATACACAGGCAAACAAAAGGCCGAATACAAAGACGGTCGGGTCTTTTTTGATGGAGGGTACGCGACTGAAATCATTTTTGAACCTGCAGCAGAAACAGCTTCCTTCGACCTTATCGACGTGGTGATTGGCATCAATTTCCACTGGGAGCGCAAGGAAAATCAACGGTTCAAAGGAGCATTAAAGTTGATAGTTGAAAATGGACAATTGACAGCGATTAATCATATTTCGGTAGAGAATTATCTTAC
>CAXXUM010000003.1:0-22370 GCA_963664445.2 uncultured Paludibacter sp. | reverse complement strand
GTAACTGATGAATTGATGAAAAAGGCCATTGAAACGGCAGAGTTGGGCGATTTTATTGCCACTTTGCCCGATGGATTGGAAACTATAGTAAGTGAACGCGGAACAAGTCTTTCAGGGGGTCAGAAACAGCGCATTATGTTGGCTAGAGCATTGGCTTTGAATCCCAAAATATTGTTGCTTGATGACTTCACGGCACGTGTTGATGGTCAAACGGAGCAAAAAATTCTGGACAATGTTGAGCGTAATTATCCCGGAATAACTTTACTCTCTGTAACTCAAAAAATAGCTTCGGTGCAACATTACGGACAAATAATTTTGTTAGAGGAAGGCGAAATACTGGCAAGCGGGACGCACGAACTGCTAATGGAATCGAGTCCTGAATATGTTCAAATTTTTAATTCACAACGCAGTACCAATCATTATGAACTATAATCTCAATTTAAAGAAAGGGCTACCTACCAACGAAAATGTTAGCACAGCCACTACTATACGGCGGTTGATGGCACTGGTTGGTCAGGAACGAAAAAACCTTTATATAGCTATGGTTTTTATTCTTATCAATTCAGGTCTGAACCTTATCGGACCCTACTTGATGGGACATGCTGTGGATACTTTTGTTGTGACGAAACAATACGATGGAGTGATAAAGTACTCTATCATTTTATTTTGCGTCTTTGCGATGGCGCTTGTCAGTGGTTATACACAAATGCAATTGATGGGACGTGTAGGGCAACGTATGTTGTTTAATCTGCGAAATACGGTTTTCAATAAACTGCAGGACTTACCCATCGATTTTTTCAACCAAAATAAGGCCGGCGATTTGATTTCGCGTGTCAACAACGATACAGACAAGATTAATCAGTTCTTTTCGCAATCATTGGTGCAGTTTATGAGCAGTATCTTTTCAATGACTGGCGCTGGAATATTCCTTCTTTCAATCAATCTTAAATTAGGACTTGCTGCATTGGCTCCGGCCGTACTTTTATTGTTTTTTACACGGGGCATATCACCGTGGGTAAAAAGTACGAATGCAAAAAACCTTAAAAGTACTGGGAGTTTGAGTGCTGAAATTCAGGAAAGCATGAATAATTTCAAAGTAATCGTGGCTTTTAATCGTCGCGATTATTTCAGAAAGAGATTTGATGAGGTGAATACTGAAAATTATCAAACAGCTATCAAAGCTGGTATTGCTAATAATATGTTTACCCCTGTATATGGCTTTTCGTCGAGCATTGGTCAAATGGTGGTACTGGCTTTTGGTATTTACCTAATTAGTGTCGGACAGTTTTCAGTTGGGCTATTGATTAGTTTTTTAGCTTATATTGCTCAGTTTTACAATCCTTTACGTCAAATTGCTGCTTTGTGGGCTAACTTTCAGGTTGCTTTGGCCGGCTGGGATCGCATTTCGCATATATTGGAGATGGAGAATAATCTGGGAATTATAGAAGATTCGGAGAAGGAAGAAGCCTGTTGTGTTTTGGCTTTCCGTAATGTGTCCTTTTCATATACACCCGGAAATGAGATATTGAAAAACGTAAGTTTTAGTCTGGAACGTGGTAAAACTTATGCTTTTGTTGGGCCAACCGGCGGTGGAAAAACAACTACTGCTTCCTTGATGGCTCGATTGTACGACCCTACCGATGGAAAAATCATTCTCAATGGAGTTGATATCCGCTCGATGGATTTGGATACGCGTACTTCTAAAATTGGATTTATCCTTCAGGAACCGTTTCTCTTTACCGGTACTTTGCGTGATAATATTCTTTATGGAAATGTTCAATATAAAGATATTAGCAATGAAGCCCTATCCGAAGTTATTTTTGCAGCCGGTTTGGATGGTTTACTCGAACGCTTTGATGGCGGACTTACAGCTGACATAAAGTCTTCTGGGGATGGTATTAGTTTAGGACAAAAGCAGTTAATCGCATTTATTCGTGCGGTACTGCGTAAGCCTGAACTGCTTATTCTTGACGAAGCCACTGCCAATATCGATACAGTAACCGAACAATTGCTCGATGATATTTTGAAGAAGCTTCCCAAAAGCACTATTCGCATCATTATTGCTCACCGCTTGAATACGATAGAAAATGCAGATGAAATCTTTTTTGTCAACTCAGGCTCGGTTACCAAAGCCGGTTCGATGAACGAAGCAGTTGATTTACTGATGAGTGGAAAAAGAGAAAGCTAACAAAAATATTTCTATATGAAATCAATACTAACTATAGCAGCCATAAGTGGACTGTTGGCTGTTGTTCTCGGAGCTTTCGGGGCACATGCATTGAAGAAAATGATTAGCCTGGAAATGCTTGAGGTCTATAAAACAGGTGTTCAATATCAGTTTTATCACACTTTTGCTCTATTGGCAGTAGGTATTTTGATGCATTTCAATACTTCAAAAGCGTTGAAATGGTCGGGATATTTATTCGTAGTGGGAATATTGTTATTTTCAGGTTCACTCTATGTTATGACTATCACAGGCATTAAAGCGTTGGGAATTATTACGCCATTTGGCGGTACGGTTTGGATTGTGGCATGGTTTCTTTTAATGGTTCATTGTCGCAAACTCGCTAACTAAAAGTAATAAAGTAGAAGTTTAAATCTATGACATAATAGATTAAATAATATGTCATTACAGCTATTTTCATTTTTTTCATAAAATAGAATGAGTTGTTTTAAGACATGTAAATAATTATAATTTCGACTAACAAAAAGTTTCAATCCTCTACCCTACTCTAAAATTCCGTATATTTGCAATCCTTTTTCATCAAACAGAAAAACATGCAAATATATTTAGCTCCTTTACAAGGACTTACTGATTGGATTTTCAGAGAAGCCTATACCGAACATATCGGAAAGTTCGATAAAACTTTTTCCCCTTTTATCAGGGTGCAAAATGGCGATTTTTATCGTCCAAGTCAATGCAACGATATTCTCCCCACTCATAATACCTTTCAAATACCTGTTCCACAGTTTCTTGGCAATAACGCCGATGCGTTTCAGCGATTCGAAGAACTTTGCCATCAGCATCAATACACGGAGGTAAATATAAACTTAGGTTGCCCATTTTCCAGAGTAGTTGATAAAAGTATGGGAGCTGGATTGTTGTCGCAACCTACTCGTATTGCTGAAATGTTAGACGGAATTTTCTCAAACACAAAGCTTAAAATTTCAATTAAATGTAGGTTGGGTCAAGATGAAACTTCAGAATTTGAAGAACTTATTCCAATATTCAATAACTTTCCACTCGAAGAAGTAATTATTCATCCCCGTCTTGGTAAGCAAATGTACAAGGGCGATGTGAATGTTGATGAATTTGTACACTATGCTCCTAGTTTAAAACATCCAGTGTGTTACAATGGGGATATCGTAAGCATTGGCGACATTGAAAAAATTAAGTCCATGGCTCCCGATATAAATAAATTTATGATTGGTCGTGGTATACTTCAACAGCCCTTTTTACTCGCTGAGATACGAGGACAAGAACTTACGCATGATCAAAGAGTGAGAATGATACGCGATTTTCATTTGTCTGTTATTGAGTATTGTAAGCAAAAATACTCCGGAGATTTACATTTACTCCGACGGTTTGTAGAGTTATGGGCCTATCATTCCGAAGCATTCGAAGATGGACGAAAAATATTTAAAAATATAAAGAAATGCAATACATTGGCGAAATATGAAGGAGTAATTTTTAAAGCCATTAATGATATAAAATAAATCATTTTTGTGAAAATTTCTGTTTCTATTAAATCAAAAATGAATTTTTAATCATATATTTTACATTGCAAATCAATTATTTATCTTGAATACTATTCTTAAAAATGTATAGAATGAAAAATATGATTACATATTAAATAATTATTCATTTTTTACTTGTATTGTCCTGGTAACATGGGTTTTTCGATGCCATTCAGTGTAAAAAACACTAATTTTGCTATCTCTGCATTGCAAAATAGAATTTTTTCCTTACTTTTGTATCAAAATAAATGCAAATGGAGGCGTTTTTCAAAACACACAAGTATTTAGTTGATCACATAGATTTGCCGGTAAGGCGTTTGTTGATGGACGAAATCGACTGGACTCATCGCCTGATTGGTATAAAGGGCAGTCGTGGTGTGGGCAAAACTTCATTTTTATTACAATACGCCAAGGAAAATTTCGGAACAGACAGAAGCTGTTTGTATATTAGCTTCAATCATTTCTATTTTTCGGAACACAGTTTGGTGGAGTTTGCTGAAGCGTTTTGCAAGCAAGGCGGAAAAACATTATTGATTGACCAAACATTTAAGTACGAAAACTGGTCGAAGGAATTGCGTGAGTGTTATGACCGTTTTCCCCAATTACATATTGTTTTTTCAGGTTCATCAGTAATGCGGTTAATTGAAGATAATGAAGATCTTCAAGATATCGTAGCCTCATATAACTTGCGAGGGTTTTCATTCCGCGAATTCTTAAATCTACAATCAGGAACCTCGTTTCCTTCATATACTTTGAGCGAAATCATGCAAAATCATGTGCAAATAGCGCAAAATATTTGCAAACAAGTTCAGCCTCTCGAATACTTTCAGGCTTATTTACATCATGGATATTATCCATTCTTTTTAGAGGAACGTAATTTCTCCGAGAATCTGCTAAAAACCATGAATATGATGTTGGAAGTAGATATTCTGTTGATTAAACAGATAGAATTGAAGTATTTATCAAAAATAAGAAAATTGCTTTATCAGATAATGAAAAGTGCACCTTCGGCACCTAACGTTAGTCAGATGAGTAAAGATATTGGTGTTTCGCGTGCTACCATCATGAATTACTTAAAGTACCTCAAAGATGCACGATTGCTGAACATGCTTTATGCCGAAGGAGATGAATATCCCAAAAAACCGAATCAGGTTTACGTTCACAACACCAATCTGATGTATGTGGTAAGTCCCGGGAATGTTGACAAAGTTGCTGAGCGGAAAACATTTTTTTACAATGCATTACATGCCTGCCACAAGGTGAATATCTGTAAATATCATTTGGATTTTTGTATAGATTTAAAATATCACTTCAGATGTGAGAGCAAACCCGAAGGTGGTAAGCTTTATTCGAAAGCATTGTATGCGGTTGATGATATTGAAGTAGGGAATAAAAGTGTAATTCCATTGTGGTTATTTGGATTCTTATACTAGCAAGATATTAAACAAAGCCAAACCCTTTTGGCGCATTTATACAAGGGAAAATATACGATACTAATCTCAATCTCCACTTTAGGAACCAGAGATTCTTTAATAACACAAAAAAAATAACTCAAATTAATTATTAATAAATTTCTAACAAAATGGCTAAATCTAAAAAATTTTTAACCTGTGATGGAAATCAAGCTGCGGCACATATCGCATATATGTTCACCGAGGTTTCTGCTATTTATCCTATCACACCATCCACTACAATGGCTGAATATGTAGATGAATGGGCATCAACAGGTCGTAAAAACATTTTCGGCGAAAAAGTACAAGTACAAGAGATGCAATCGGAAGCAGGTGCTGCTGCCGCTATGCACGGAGCACTACAAGCTGGAGCTTTGACTACTACTTTCACAGCTTCTCAAGGTTTGTTGCTAATGATCCCGAACATGTACAAAGTAGCCGGAGAATTACTTCCGGGTGTTTATCACGTTTCGGCTCGTGCTTTGGCTTCACATGCACTTTCAATCTTTGGTGACCACCAAGATGTGATGGCTGTACGTCAGGTTGGATGCGCAATGTTAGCAACCGGCTCTGTACAGGAAGTTATGGATTTGGCAGCTGTGGCTCACTTAGCTTCTATCAAAACCCGCGTACCATTTGTACACTTTTTCGATGGTTTCCGTACTTCACACGAAATTCAAAAAATTGAGCAACTGGACCAGGAAGACTTGGCTCCACTTGTTGACCAAGAAGCCCTTAAAGGTTTCCGTGAACGTGCATTGAACAATGAGAATCCAGTTGTTCGTGGTACAGCTCAAAATCCAGATATTTATTTCCAGGCTCGCGAAGCTAGTAACCCTTTCTACGATGCAATTCCTGAAGTCGTTGAGCATTATATGAACGAAATGAACAAATTAACCGGACGTAAATACGGTTTGTTTGATTATTACGGTGCTGAAGATGCAGATCGCGTAATTATTGCTATGGGTTCTTCTACCGAAGCTATCCGCGAAGGTATCGACCACCTAATTGAAAATGGCGAAAAAGTAGGTTTGGTATCTGTTCACTTATATCGTCCGTTCTCAGCTAAACACTTCTTGTCTGCATTACCTAAAACAGCAAAACGTATTTGCGTTTTAGATCGTACAAAAGAACCGGGTGCTGGTGGCGAACCATTATATCTTGATGTAAAAGACGTATTGTATGGTACTCCGGAACAACCAATCGTAGTTGGTGGTCGTTATGGATTGTCTTCAAAAGACTTTACGCCTGCTCAAGTACTTTCGGTTTACGAAAACCTTGCATTACCAGAACCAAAAAATCACTTCACAGTAGGTATTGTTGATGATGTTACTTTCACTTCACTTCCATTGAAAGAAGAGATTGCATTGGGTGGAGCCGGAACTATTGAAGCAAAATTCTATGGTTTAGGTGCTGATGGTACTGTAGGTGCTAACAAAAACTCTATCAAGATTATTGGTGACAACACAGATAAATATTGCCAGGCATATTTTGCATACGATTCAAAAAAATCGGGTGGTTTTACTTGTTCTCACTTACGTTTTGGCGAAACTCCAATTCGTTCAACTTATTTAGTTACTACTCCTAATTTCGTGGCTTGTCACGTTCAGGCTTATTTGAAGTTGTATGATGTAACCAAAGGATTGAAGAAAAATGGTACTTTCTTATTGAATACTATTTGGAACGAAGAAGAAGTAAAGAAAAACTTACCTACCAAAGTAAAAAAATATTTAGCTGCTAATAACATCAGCCTTTATATTATCGATGCAACAAACATTGCAGAGCAAATTGGTTTAGGAAATCGTACCAATACTATTCTTCAATCGGCATTCTTCAAAATTACCAATGTGGTTCCTTACGAATTGGCAGTGGAAAAAATGAAATATGCTATCAACAAATCATACGGTAAAAAAGGTGAAAGCATTGTAAACAAAAACTACGCAGCTGTTGATCGTGGTGGAGAGTACACAAAAGTGGAAATTCCTGCAGAATGGGCTAACTTAGTTGATGGAACTGAAGCAATCACTGATATTGTACCAGCATTTATTGGTGATATCGTTCGTCCTATCAATGCACAAGATGGTGATAGCCTTCCTGTTTCTGCATTTAAAGGTCGCGAAGATGGTACCTGGGAAAATAGTACCAGTAAACATGAAAAACGTGGTGTAGCTGCATTTGTACCTGTTTGGAATTCTTCAAACTGTATTCAATGTAATCAATGTGCATATGTTTGTCCTCACGCTGCTATTCGTCCATTTATCTTAGACCAAGCCGAACAAGCAAATGCACCGTTTACCGATATGCTTAAAACTAACGGTAAACAATTTGCTGATACAGCATTCCGCATTCAGGTTGACGTACTTGACTGTATGGGTTGTAACAACTGTGTGGATGTTTGTCCAGGTAATAAGGGTAACAAAGCATTGGAATTAGTGCCTATCGATACTCAATATCCAAACCAGGATAACTGGGATTATTGTGCAACTGAAGTAAAAAGCAAACAACACTTAGTAGACATTAAAGGCAACGTGAAAAACTCTCAATTGGCTACGCCATTGTTCGAGTTCTCAGGTGCTTGTGCTGGTTGTGGTGAAACTCCTTATGTAAAATTAGTTTCTCAACTTTTCGGTAGCCGTCAATTAATTGCTAACGCTACTGGTTGTAGCTCTATCTACTCTGCCTCTGCTCCTTCTACTCCATATACAGTAAACGAAGACGGTCGTGGGCCAGCTTTTGCTAACTCTTTGTTTGAAGATAACGCAGAATTTGGTTTAGGTATGGTATTCGCAAACGACAACATGCGTGAGCGTTTGGTTCGTTTGTTTACAGCTGCTCAATCGGATGCAACTATTTCTGACGAGTTGAAAGCTCTTTTTGCTGAATGGATTGAAAAACGTGAAATTGCAGACGAAACTGTACTTCTTGAAAAGAAAATTACACCGTTAGTAAAAGCATCTGAAAGTGCATTGGCGAAACAAATTGTTGATTTGACTCAGTATATTGTCAAAAAATCGCAATGGATTATCGGTGGTGACGGATGGGCGTATGATATCGGTTTTGGTGGATTAGATCACGTAATTGCTTCAGGTAAAAACGTAAATATCCTTGTTTTGGATACCGAGATCTATTCTAACACAGGTGGTCAAGCTTCTAAATCTACTCCGGTTGGTGCAGTTGCTAAATTTGCTGCCTCAGGTAAACGTGTTCGCAAAAAAGACTTAGGAATGATTGCTGCTACTTATGGTTATGTTTACGTTGCGCAAATCGCAATGGGTGCAAACCAAGCACAAACATTGAAAGCAATTCGCGAAGCGGAAGCATTTGACGGACCATCGGTTATCATAGCTTATTCTCCATGTATCAGCCACGGATTACTCGCCGGAATGGGTAAAGCTCAAGACGAACAACAACGTGCTGTTGAATGTGGATACTGGCACTTGTATCGTTTCAATCCGGACTTAGAAGCTGAAGGAAAGAACCCTATGATTTTAGATTCGAAAGAACCTCAATGGGATAAATTCCAGGACTTCTTGAAAGGTGAAGTACGTTACACTTCGTTGATGAAACAATTCCCAACAGAAGCACAAGAATTATTCACTGCTGCACAAACTAACGCTAAATGGCGTTACGAGGGCTATAAACGTATGGCTGAACGTCAATTCTAATTGATATTCTTTATATATTCTAAGAAAGACTGCTCAAATTTGGGCAGTCTTTCTTTTTTATTTTAGGTATATTCAAATTTTTTTTCAGTATCTCACCCATTTTTTATGCTGTTTTGTATCTTTAATATTTATTGTTATTGCCAATGAGACAATTCAAATGAATTAATGGATTTTTTTTCTAAAAAAAACAATAATAGTTTAAATCTTTCTTGGTTAATTCAAATAAAACTATTTACTTTGTGAATTGAAAATTGAGACCTGAAAACCTATTAATGAGTGTCTGTTTTTACTTTCTTTTTTTAGATATTCTAAAATCAGTTGTTTGGTTTTAGAATGTTTACATTGGTATTTATCTATAACATACGTTAAATATTGTGAAATGACAAAATATTAGAACTATTTTTAAAATAAAAATAAAATTTAATAAAAATAAAGTATTTGCTTTGTCAATAGAGCTCTTCAATTATCAGTCAAGCATAAATTCATTAAATGGAGTAAAAAATATTGCAATTTGTGGGAAAATAGATTAACCTAAATTGCAATTTTATGAAACTTTTTTTGTAGTTTTGGTGTTTAAATATAACAATCTTACGAGCAAGTGCATTAAGATATATTTATCTATGTTTTGTTACAAAAAAGATTTTTAAATGTCAATAAAAATTAATAAATCACTATCACTATCACAATACTAACTCTCTAAAAATTAAAAAAAATGAAAACTGAAAAAGACAAAGTCGCTCAGGGCGAAGAAAATGATGATTTAAGCATGTTGTTAAAGCAACCAACTTACACTATTGGAGCTTATTCAATCGATGTACCAAAGAAACAATTAACTTTAGCTGGAGGTGAGCCAACAAAACTTACTAACAAAGAATTAAGCTTGCTTATTTTGTTTGCAGCTAACATCAATGAATTCCTAGATCGTAAATATGCTTTGAAAACAATTTGGAAAGATGATAACCATTACAATGCAAGAAGCATGGATGTTTATATCTGCAAATTGCGTAAACTTCTTAAAGACGACCAAAAAGTAATCATTATCAATATTCATGGTAAAGGTTACAAAATGATCACTACATAATTAGTGATTAAAATAATAATTTAGAAGTAGTTTTATATTGCTTCCAATCTATAAAATTTCCCACTGAAAAGTGGGAAATTTTTGTATATGGTCTTTTTTATTATTTCAACAGCCCGAAAAGAATGAATACACAATCAAATGATCCTTTGCACGGATTGACACTAAAAACTATTTTGGAACAACTACACAAACAATATGGTTGGGAAGAGTTGGATAGATTGATTCGTATCAATTGTTTTCATGAAAATCCCAGCATAAACTCGAGTTTGAAGTTTTTACGAAAAACACAATGGGCAAGAACTAAAGTTGAGGAGCTATATATTTCTACGTTCAGGAAATGATTAGTCTGAGCTTTGCTCCCAGCCTATTAAAAAAAAAGGTAATGATGAAAAAAAAGCCGTTTCGGAATATTCCAAAACGGCTTTTTTTTCTATTGACAAGATGTTTGTCAATACTATCTCAATTAAAGGCTGTTGATAGCATTTAAATCTTCGAAAGCTACTTGCAAACGAGCGATAAGAGCTTCTTCGCCTTTGCGTAACCATACACGTGGGTCGTAGTATTTCTTATTTGGTTTTTCAGCTCCTTCAGGATTTCCAATTTGACCTTGTAGGTAGTCATGGTTTTTAGCTTCAAAGCCACGTACACCATCCCAGAATGCCCATTGAGTATCAGTATCAATATTCATTTTGATAACACCATAGCTGATTGCTTCGCGAATTTCTTCGTGTGAAGAACCTGATCCGCCATGGAATACAAAGTTTACTGGATGTGAATCAGATATTCCTGCTTTAGCTTTGATATATTCCTGAGAATTTTTCAAAATCACAGGAGTTAATTTCACATTACCTGGTTTATAAACACCATGGACATTACCAAAAGAAGCAGCAATAGTAAAGTTTGGAGAAATTTTGCTTAAAGCAGCATATACTTTGTACACGTCTTCAGGTTGTGTGTAAAGCAAGCTATTGTCAACATCGCTGTTGTCAACACCATCTTCTTCACCACCTGTGATACCTAATTCCATTTCCAAAGTCATACCCATTTTACTCATACGAGTTAAGTATTTTTCGCAAATTTCAATGTTCTCATTAAGAGGTTCTTCCGAAAGGTCAAGCATATGTGAACTGAAAAGTGGTTTGCCTGTTTCAGCAAAGTTTTTTTCGCTGGCATCCAATAAGCCGTCAATCCAAGGAAGTAATTTTTTCGCAGCATGGTCGGTATGTAATACTACACGTACACCATAAGCTTCAGCCAATGTATGAATGTGTTTTGCACCAGCAATAGCACCTAAGATAGCTGCTTGTTGACCTTCCAATTTTAAACCTTTACCAGCATTGAAAGCAGCACCTCCATTAGAGAACTGAATCATTACCGGAGCATTAGCAACTTTTGCAGCTTCCAAAATAGCGTTTACGGTTGAAGAACCTACAACGTTTACTGCTGGAATTGCAAAACCATTTTCTTTAGCAACTTTAAAGATAAACTGCAAGTCAGTTCCTGTAACCACACCCGGTTTAACTACATCTGAAATTTTACCCATAATTCTATTATTTAATTGTTATATAATTTAGCGTTCCTACTAAAACAAATTACTTACCATAAAGTTAGATGTTGAAGGGATATTTATAGCGTTTTTAAAGCTATTTGACAACTTCCCCCATCCCCCACAAAAGTAGTCAATTAAAATGATTTGTCCAATTTATGCTAAACAAAAATCCCAGATTAGCGCTGTAGGCTAACCCGGGATTCTGTTTTCACAATCACTTATTTATAAGTTCAATATACTCTCTTAAAATAGACAATGAATAGTCACTTGCATGTTGATTCACAAAGCCAATAGCAGTGATATGAGCTTCCTCATCGGCCGAATCGGATATGACCCTCACGACAACCAAAGGAACTCCATAATCATCGCAAACTTGCGCTACTGCAGCTCCTTCCATTTCGGCACAAACAACTGATGGCAGATTTTTAATCAGAGCATTTTTCATCTCTTTACTTGAGATGAACAAATCACCACTTGCGATATCACCAATCAACATTTTAGGATTGGTGATTTCTTGTTCGGCCAGTACTTTCCGAAAATCTTTATCGTTTTTCAGAAAGTTATGGACTGCTTGTGACATGGTATCTACATTCTGTTGTGGCGTTTCGTAGGAAGTTCGGCCGGTAAGTGGAATTTCGAACCGACGCATTAGCGGTCGTGCATCCATGTCGTGCTGAAATAAACGTTGCCCAATAACTACATCACCTACATTCAATTCGGGCGAAATGGCACCAGCTACACCGGTGAAAACGATACGATCCACGTTGAACTCCAAAATCATATTGGTAGCCGTGGTGGCTGCTGCTACTTTACCCCAACGGGAAAATACTGCCACGACGTTCTGACCATACAATTTTCCTTTATAATAAATGCGACTACCACTTTCCAATATTTCTTTATCGGTAATAGTTGCAATAATTTTGTCCATTTCTTCGGGCATTGCACCCATAATTCCCAGTAACATACAGACCTCCTTCTTGTTCCCAAAGTTGGGACTTGTTTTAATTTGCTAAGTAGTTATTATACTAATTCCCGGCACTTATACTTTAAATAAAAAAATGTTGCGCTTTAGGATTTATCGAGCTATTTTGGTAATTCTTTGATAAAGCGTCGGATGTGAATAATGAAAAAATACATACAGCGGGTGTGGCATTAAATTGCTCAACGAAGTAGCCGATAGTTTTTTTAAACCGGACTCTAACTGTTCGGCAAAGCCATATTTAGCCGCAAATGCGTCAGCCTGATATTCAAACTTCCGCGAAAGAACATTGGTGGCAATATCAAGTACGAGCGATATTGGCGAATAGAGAATGCTAAATGCTAAAGCATTGAGATGAAATGACGCATGCTGTCCGCCTAATGCCTGTGCCATGGCATCACTCTTCAAAATCAATCCAAATACGAAGAAAAGAAGCAAAGTTGATGGCATTGAAATCAACAGATTGATTAAGGTATGTTTGTGCTTGTAATGGCCAACTTCGTGTGCCAAAACGGCTACTATTTCTTGTGTGTTCATGGAGTCCATCAATGTATCGTACAGAACAATACGTTTTTTTGCTTCCTAATCCGCTAAAATATGCATTCGCTTTGGTGGAGCGTTTTGAACCATCAATAACAAATATATTGGTAAGATTAAAACCCGATTTGACTGCAAATTTCTCAATTTCTGTGCGTAATTCACCGGCTTCAAGTGGCGTTTGTTTGTTAAATAATGGAACAATAACCTCAGAATAAAACATGGTCATGAAAAGACTGAAAGATGTTATCACTGCCCATGCCAGCAACCAAAAATATTCGGGAGTTATGTTGTAAATCCAAACTACGGCCGAAAGAATTCCACCTCCAAGAACAATAGTCATCCCGTAGGCCTTCAACTTATCAGCTACGTATAGCTTTGGTGTTACTTTGTTAAATCCGAATTTTTGCTCAATAACGAAAGTATCGTAAATTTCAAACGGAATACCAATAATATCGTTGGCAAAGTAAATAATTGCAAAAAATAAAATCGGAGTTAAAATCGGACTTTGAGTGTAGTTTTGAATCAAACCATCAACCCACGAAAATCCACCTAAGCTATACATTAACAACGTAATAATAAAACTAAATGTACTGGTTAGCATTCCAAATCTTGAGTTTATTCGGAAGTAATCTTGCTGTTTATCGTACTTTTCGGCGTCATAAATACCATTAAGAATGGTCGGTAATGGTAATTTTGAATGTTGAATATTCAGGTAGGCCAAATATCGCTCTAATCCAAAATCGGCAACGAGAATTATAATTATTGTGTAGAATAAAAATTGAGCCATGACAAGGTGTGTTGAGATTGAATTAGAATATGGCAACAAATATAGTGCATTTATGAATCAAAAACCTTATTATGAAGGTGAATGCGCTCACAATTTTTGAATTTAAGCAGAAAAAGTATTTGCCCCGGATAAGAATTATTACTCTTATTTAACAGCTTCGTATTCCGACTTCCAAATATTGAGCTTCCAACGCGCACCAGTGTACTTCCTTCTTCAATTGCTATCAGAAAATCGTCAGACATTCCCATGGAAAGTCAGTGAAAGAATCACTTGACTTGAAAAAATCATCCTTTACTTTATCAAAAAGCGCTTTCAAAATTTAAATTCCGAGCGAATTTGGTCTCTATTATCTGTAAAAGTAGCCATACCCATTAACCCGCAAATTTGAACATTTTCGAGTATTTGCCATTCAGATGATACCACGTTTCCAATAGCTCATCGGGCGAAAAACCAAATTTGGTTTCTTCTTTTGCAATATGAACCTGAAGCAAGCAATTGACTATTTTTCCTTGTTTTTCAGCCTGTTTGTTGATTTCAGTAAGGAGTTTGTAGGAGTCAACTCCATGAATCAGCGAAACAAAAGGAACAATGAACTTAATTTTATTGCTTTGAAGATGACCAATAAAGTGCCAAGATATATCTTTTGGGAGCGTTTCATATTTACCGCATAGCTCTTGTACTTTGCTTTCACCAAAAATGCGCTCACCACTCGCGTAAGCTTCTGCAATTGATTCATTTGGATTAAATTTGGACACACATACCAGGCGTACATGCGCCGGATATGTGTACGTATAGATTGAATATGGTTGTGATTGACATCTTAAATTAATCAAGAAATGAGAGATGAAAAAATGAAATAACGCACAAGTACTTTGCGTTATTCTACTTACATTTTACGCCCTACTCTTTTACTCCGAATGCAAATACGTCCAAAATTGTTGTTTCGGTAATCGACGCTACTTCGTAATCGGCCATTGTGCCTTTCATGCCTTCCTGTAGACCGTCCCAAGCTTCTTTTACATTGTTGGCTTGTACCATCATAGTGCAGGCAGTGCGGTTTTTCAATTCCTTTCTCTTCGTCGAGTGAAATAAAGTAAACTTTGCTTCGATACCATTTATCACCATTTTCATTGGCAAAAAGCTCATTGATTCTTGCTCTGGCGAATGTTTGAAACGATAAATTCACCACTGATAAATGGCTTCATTTCTTCATTAATTCTGGGCTTCAGCTTCGGTAAACGACAAAGCATCGACCAGATATGCTTCGTTTACTTTCACTATTTTACCTTCTTCGGCAGTTTTTTCGTATTTAATTTTGCACTCGAACCAATTCAACATAAGTGTATTCTTTTAAAAATGAGTAGTTTAATTTAGGTTCCTATTTTTGAACCAACGATTACAAAGATAGTCAAATCTTATTAAAAATTGAACCAGATAAAATACTTATATCGTTAAAATTAGAGATGGATTAAATCATTTTCTTCTGAAGTAAATTCTATATTTTACAGAACAAACTGATTTTAGTACCTTTGTGGTCTATAAACATTCAACTATGGGACGAATTTTAGCCATTGATTACGGACAAAAGCGTGTGGGTCTTGCAGTTACCGACATGCTTCATATTACTGCCAATGGTTTGGATACAGTGTTAGTACACGAAGTACTGGACTATCTTGAAAAATATATTGCCAAAGAGCCCGTTGAGAAATTTGTTATCGGACTGCCGAAGCAAATGAACGGGCAAGACTCTGATTCCATGCAATATATCCGACCTTTTGTTGTTGGGTTGCAACGAAAATTTCCTGACATTGAACTTGTTTATATGGATGAACGTTTTACATCCGTTTTGGCACATAAAGCTATGTTAGACGGTGGTTTAAAGAAGAAAGACAGACAGAATAAAGAACTGGTGGATAAGATTTCGGCAACTATAATTTTGCAAAGCTATATGGAGTCGATTCATAAATATTAATTTATAAAATAATATTAGGTTACTCGGTTGCATTGCAATTGATGACTATTTACAGATAACTAATAACAGACAATGATTTTACCAATTTACACCTATGGCAACGCAGTGTTGCGAAAACAAGCAGAGCCTATTGCAGCAGATTATCCGGAGTTGAATACTCTGATTACCAATATGTACGACACTATGTACAAAGCCGAAGGTGTGGGTCTGGCTGCACCTCAGATTGGCCTGGCTATTCGCCTCCTAGTAATTGATTTAGTGGCCTACAAGGAAGATAATCCTGAACTTGGAGCTTTTAAAGTAGCAATGATAAATCCAACCATTTTGGAACGTAGCGAAGAAGAAGTTTCTGCCGAAGAGGGCTGTTTGAGCATTCCTGGCATTCATGAAAATGTACTACGTGCCGAACGCATTAAAATTAAATATCAGGATGCTGATTTTAAAGAATATATAGAGGAATTTGAAGGTTTTAAGGCGCGTGTTGTTCAGCATGAATACGATCACCTCGAAGGTCATCTTTTTACAGACCGTGTGTCGCCAATTCGTCGCCAATTACTTAAATCACGATTGACAAGTATTGTAAAAGGAAAAACAAGTTGCGACTACAAAGTAAAAAAAGCGTAACTTCTCAGTTATAAATCAGCAAGGGAGAGGGGTATTTTTGCCTCTCTCCCTTTGTTTTTAGAACAGTGGCAACGCTTCGCCAACTATGAAATTGCTACCTCCAATAAAAATAAAATCAGCTGATTCTGATTCATTTATGGCAGCATCAACAGCTTGTTTTACAGACTTGTAAGCATGTCCATTTAGACCAAAGCTTTGAGCTTTTAATTTTAGTTCTTCACTAGGCAGAGCTCTCATAATATTGGCCTGTGTAAAGTAATATACAGCATCGTGGGGTAATAAATTCAGTACTGCACTAACATCTTTATCGTTTACCATTCCTATTACTATTCGTAGTCTTTTATAGTTTTGAGCTTTGAGCTGTTCTACAACAAATTGAATTCCGCCAACATTATGACCTGTATCGCAGACCGCGGTCGGATTGCTTCGTAAAGTCTGCCAACGCCCTTGTAAGCCGGTTATTTCAGTAATATTTTCAATACCCTTCAGTATATCACTCTCAGATATCGAATAATTCAATGTATTGAGTTGTTCAATTGCGGCAAGTGTTGTGGCAATATTTTTTAGTTGATAATTTCCACATAACCCACATTTAATTAGTAATTTACCGTTTACTTCAACAAGCATTTTTGCGTCAGAGTATTCTTTAAAATTGATTTTAAACCGTTCTTCTGCGAAAATAAGTGCAGCATTTTCTTTACAGGCTTTTTGCACAAATACCGGTCGCGTTTCGGGCGCTGATTCACCAATAACTACCGGAGTGGTTGGTTTTATTATTCCTGCTTTTTCGAAAGCTATTTTTTCCAATGTATCTCCCAAGAAACCTACATGATCAAAGCTGATGTTAGTAATTACCGACAAAATCAGGCTGAATAATGTTGGTACTATCCAATCTTCCGCCCAGTCCGACTTCGATAATAGCAACATCAACCTTAGTATCGGCAAAATAATTGAAGGCCATAGCCATTGTAGCCTCGAAAAAAGAAGGTTCGATGGTGTTGAATACAGCCTTGTTATTCTCAACAAAATCGATCACATATTGCTGCTCAATCATTTGCCCATTCACGCGAATACGCTCACCAAAGTCAACTAAGTGAGGCGAAGTATAAAGGCCAACCTTATAACCGGCTGTTTGCAGAACGGCGCCCAGCATATTCGATACAGAGCCTTTGCCATTGGTTCCTGCGATATGAATGCAGTGATATTTCGTTTGTGGATTATCCAATACATTCATTAATTGAATGGTGTTGTCTAACCCCGGTTTATAGGCTGCACCACCCACATGATGAAAAACAGGTAGGCGGTCGTACAAGTATTGGAGGCGTATCGGTATAAGTCATTATAATGATAAATGATTAATTGTAAATGATTAATGATAAATATCCTCCAAAATCATTTACGATTGACAATTGATTAGTATTTTTCCCAACTAACGATTTCCTCTATCGTTTTAACGGTTTTTGACGCGCAATGGTTGATTTGAATAGCCTAAAAAGATCACTAATAATACCCTTTTGTTTCTTGGAATTTCCAGTGCCTTTCTCACTTTTTTCTCGTTGCACCATCCAACAATGCAGGAACCTAAGCCTTCGTCGGTTGCAGCAAGGCTGATATGTGAAGCTGCAATACCCAAATCGATATGCGGATAATGTTTGTTCGTAAGCATTCCACCAACCCTTGAGGTAAAGTTCGAATCTTCCTCTATTAAAACTAGTTGCACAGGAGCTTGTTTTGTAAAATGATTCATCGAAAGTACTTTACTAGCCGTTGCATCAGCCACTAAAATACGTTTTTCAGGGTTTGTAACTACTACGAATTTCCAGGGTTGAGAGTTGCAGGCCGAAGGTGCTAAACGCGCTGCCTCAAGTATACGTTCAATCTTTTCTTTTTCAACGGGCGTGTCGAGAAAGGCTCTGTCGCTTTGACGATTTTGAACCAATTCCAAAAATGTCTTCATATAGTTTCTCTTTTGCGGTTAGATAAAATTTTCAAACGATTCCCACTTCAGAAAAGTTATTTAAAAAAAATGAATATCTTTGTACGTAACAATTTCGACCACAAAGATACGCCAAATACAACTTGAAAATGCTAGCTAAAGTTCAAAATTACATTCTTCAACACAAATTACTAACAACAAACGCTCGTGTAATTGTAGGTGTTAGTGGTGGCGCTGACTCGGTGGCATTGCTACATATTTTACTTTCGCTGGGATATGATTGTGTCATAGCGCATTGCAATTTTCATTTGAGAATGGAGGAATCAAATCGCGACGAAGAGTTTGTTCGCAAACTCTCAAAATCACTTCACCTACCATTCTATAATATTGATTTTGAAACAATTAAATATGCCAAAGAACATCATAAATCCATCGAAATGGCTGCGCGGGATTTGCGTTATGAATGGTTCTATCAATTAGTAGGAAAAACTTGATGCACAAGCTATTGCAGTAGCGCATCATGCCGATGATAGTATCGAAACAATGCTTATGAATCTGGTTCGGGGTACCGGATTGCGCGGCTTGACAGGCATCGCGGCACGCAATGAAAAAGTGATTCGTCCCCTACTCTGCTGTACCCGCGAAGAAATTGAAACGTATATCATTGGGCACGATTTGGAGAACATCACTGATTCGACAAACGCCACTTTGTATTACCAGCGCAATAAGTTTAGAAATGTAGTACTCCCATTGTTGGAGGAAATTAATCCTTCGGTGCGACAAACCTTATATAATACGCTGGAGCGCTTTGAAGGGACGTTGGCCATTTATGATCAGGCTATTGGAAATATAAGAGATAAAGTTTTAATATCTGAAAATGATTTGGTTAAGTTGAAAATTGATGAACTTCAAAAACAAGTAGACGTTCCCACTGTGCTGTATGAGCTACTGCAAACCCTATGGTTTTGGGAAAGCTGTTCTGGAACAAATTGCCAAACATTTGGAGGGAGAATCGGGTAATCTGTTTTATTCTGATACGCATCGTTTATTGAAGGATCGTGATTATCTAATTATTAATAAAATAGAATCGGCTTCAAACGAAGAATATTTTATCACGGAAAATAAAACGGAGATAAATATTCCTTTTCAATTGAAAATAAGTAAGATAAAGCTTAACTCAGATTTTCGGGTTTCAAAAGAAAAAAACTGCATTCACCTTGATGCCTCCAGATTAAGTTTTCCTTTACAACTACGTCGTTGGAATGAAGGTGATTCATTTTTTCCATTTGGAATGAATAAACGCAAGAAAATTAGTGACTTTTTTATCGATAACAAGTTGACTATTATAGAAAAAGAACAAAGCTGGTTGTTACTTTCGGGTGACGAAATCGTATGGGTGGTTGGGCAACGAATGGATAACAGATACAGGGTGACCAACGAAACGAAGGATGTTTTTCAATTCACTATTTCGTAGTTTGTATTTATTCCTTGATAATGGATGTAACTTCAAATGAAAAGCCATTGGTAGATCAGGACTACCTTCTACAGAAAATGGAGGGTAAAGGTGGATGGACTTATGCTGCCATTCCTGAGATTGTACAGGATAAACATGCATACTTTGGTTTGGTAAAAGTCAGAGGTACGATTGACGATTATGAGATGGCTAATTATCATTTAATGCCAATGGGTAACGGAATACTCTTTTTGCCCGTAAAAGCCGAAATACGCAAGAAAATAGGCAAAAAAGGAAGGCGATTGGGTGCATGTTACTCTTTATTCGCAAGAACTACCAACCGTTGTTCCCGGGGATTTCCTGCTTTGTCTGCAAGATGAGCCTGTAGCTTATCAAAAATTCCAACAATTATCCGAAAGCGAACAGAAAGATATGATGGACTGGATATATTCTGCAAAGCGTGACGATCAAAAAGTGGAACGTATTGCTAAAGCACTGGGCAAGCTCCTCTCATAAAAATGAACAAAGTCATGATTATTCTTGTTTAGAGGGCAGAATTTAAAGCATATCTATGCTATTTGCTCACTAATCAGTTGTTTATTTTGTCGATTAAACGCATACTACACAAAACAAAAGTTCATTCACTTCGGAATATTGCCGAAGGTGTTTACGTTATTTTCTTTTTTGCGGAATTTTAAATTTACTGCCGGCCAGGTAGTGGCCATCGACCTTGTTTCGGATGGACAACCGCGATTGTACAGCATTGCAAGTGGTGAAAACGAAAAATATGTAGATATTCTCTTTGATGAAAAACCCGCTGGTAACCTCACACCTTGCCTATCCAAACTAAATAGCAATGATACAATCTATGTTTCCGAACCGTTTGGAACATTTACCACTGCTGGCGGAAAAGCTTTTTGGATAGCTTCTGGAACAGGTGTAGCTCCTTTTGTTTCGATGGCACGTTCAGGATTAGCTGTTGATAAAATATTGATACACGGCGGTCGATTGGATGAGAATTTCTATTTTTCGGATGTACTGGAAAGCTTAATAACCGGTGGTTATGTGCGTTGTTGTTCGCAGCAGGAAGATACTCAAAACTATAACGGTAGATTGACAGTGTGGCTCATGGACAATCAGAATCTGCCAACCAATTGTCCGTATTATTTATGCGGAAGTTCG
The DNA here is from genome assembly GCA_963664445.2 of uncultured Paludibacter sp. Taxonomy (GTDB): domain Bacteria; phylum Bacteroidota; class Bacteroidia; order Bacteroidales; family Paludibacteraceae; genus Paludibacter. The sequence goes on along the minus strand of CAXXUM010000003.1, from coordinate 1,413 downwards.
GAAATGGTGGTTCAGGTTCGTGACATTTTGATCGAAAAGGGAATTCCATTTCAAAATATCATTTCTGAAACCTATTTTTAAATTACAGACCTACTTTTATGAAAACCAATCTTTTCGGTCTTACACCATCAAAACTAAAAGCGGTTGTAGACTCACTCGGTTTGCCAACTTTTACAGCTACACAACTTGCGGAATGGATGTACAAAAAACAAGTTTCGGGTTTTGCTGACATGACTAATTTGTCCAAACAAGCACGTGAAAAACTTGAGACCGAATATACTGTTCAACTTATTCCATCTACCAAAGTGCAAATTTCGACAGATGGTACTAAAAAATACCTCTACCCGACCCAAACGGCTAAATTTATTGAAGCAGCGTATATTCCCGATTCCGATAGAGCAACGCTTTGTGTTTCAACACAGATTGGATGTAAAATGGGGTGTTTGTTTTGCATGACCGGCAAGCAGGGCTTTCAGGGAAATCTTTCTGCCGGCGAAATTCTGAATCAGATACAGTCATTGCCTGAATTTGATAAACTGACCAATATTGTTTACATGGGTATGGGAGAACCATTGGACAATGTAGATGCAGTGTTGGATAGCATAGAAATTATGACTTCCGAAAAAGGGTACGGATGGAGTCCAAAGCGAATAACTGTCTCAACTATTGGCATTATTCCTGCCATGATTACGTTTCTCGAAAAAAGTCAGGCGCATTTGGCAGTGAGTTTACATTCACCTTTTGATGCTGAACGCCAAGAAATTATGCCTATCCAAAGTGTATATCCCATCACCGAAGTGATAGCCGAAATCCGCCGTTGGGAGTTAGGACGTCAACGCCGTATCTCATTCGAATATATTATGTTTAAAGGCGTAAATGATACGGCAAGACATGCGAATGAACTGGTAAGACTGCTCAATGGTATTAAATGCCGAATTAACCTAATTCGCTTCCACCCTATTCCCGATACTCCACTCGAAGGAACTTCTGAAGAAGGAATTCTCGAGTTTCAAAATCGTCTTAAAGCTAAAGGATTAACGGTTACCATCCGTGCCTCTCGCGGCCAGGATATTTTTGCTGCTTGCGGACTACTCTCCACAAAAGAACTAGTGAAAAAGCAACAGCAGACTGATTTTTAAAACGGCAATCACTTTTCTATTCAGTTTTAATGATTCTGCATACAATTAGCCGACCTGACTATAATATTCCATATATTTTTCTAACTTTGTATTCATTCAATTAAGAAAACCCCTTATTATTTTTTTAATTGTGTAGTTTTAATTTTAGAATAAATAAACAAATGCTTGCCCAAGCGTATCTGGGCCTACACTATGGAAATGGAACTAAACCTGGAACTACCGGAATGGGCTTTTCTAAATGGAAGTTCACATCTAGGAAATACATTGGAAGGTC
>CAXXUM010000002.1:0-674956 GCA_963664445.2 uncultured Paludibacter sp. | reverse complement strand
AAGACTTGTTCCGCGTTCACTTACTATAGTTTCCAATCCATCGGGCAAAGTGGCAATAAAATCGCCCAACTCTGCCGTTTCAATGGCCTTTTTCATCAATTCATCAGTTACTCTTTCGTTGAAAGCAATGTTTTCGCGCAGACTCATATTAAACATTACACTGTCCTGAAATACAAATCCTATTTGGTGTTGGAAAGTTTCTTTGTTATAGTCGTTTATATTTACGCCATCGAAAAGAATGATACCTTCTTTAGGCAACATTAATCCGGTAAGCAAGTATAACAACTGTGTTTTTCCAGCTGCTGTAGGTCCAATCACTGCTGTTCGCGTACCGGGTTCAACAGTAAACGATACCTTTTTCAAAGCCGGTTTATCACCATACGTTACCGTAATGTCCTGCATTTCTATTTTTCCTACCAATGGGGTATTTATTGTTCCAAGATCTTCGGTTTCAACCGCATTTAAAACGGCACATATTCTACCATACGACACAGAGGCCTGAGCCACAAAGTTGCTGATAAAACCAATAACCATAATGGGGAAGATGAGAATAACCAGGTACGAACTAAATGCGGCAAAGTCACCTAAACTCATGGCACCGGTAATCACGTAATGACCACCCAACGCCAGAATAATTAGTGAAGCCATATTACTCACGAACACCACGATAGGAATCAGAGTGGCAAAAAACCGGAGAATGGACATGCCTAAATCTCGGGCTTGTGTATTCGCATCAAAGAACTTGTTGTATTCAAGGGTTTGTGAATTGAGTACACGTACCAGAGCAGCACCCATAATACTCTCATTAATAACCTTATTGAGCCAATCGATTACTTCACGACTTTTCTTAAACAACGAACCCAATCTGCGAAACACAAACATAAATGCTCCAATAATGATGGGTATAATAGTCAATACCGATAAGGCCAGTTCCCAATTAATAGAAATCAACAAAATGCTTGCACCAATTATTATAAATAAAGATGATGCCAATGATACCACCGCCATGGATACAAACAGCTTGATAGAATCGATATCGGAAGTGAGATTGGTGAGGAGTTTAGAAGGATTGGCTTCCTGAATGAAAGCATAACTCTGACGGGAGATTTTATCAGCAAGTTTAGTTCTCAAATCACGTGCAACACGTTCAGAAGCATAAGTTTGCAGAATACCCTGTAAAAAAGTAAAGACAAAAATGATAAGTGCAGCAATCAGGAATTCGATGATTAATCGTTGATACGAAAAATTACCATTCGAAAAATCGTCAATACCACGCGAAATCAGTTTAGGAATCACTAAATTCACCGCATTACTTAATAATGCAAAGCCGATAAGGCTAAATATCATTAATTTATACGGCTTCAGTACCGCGAAGATATTGGGTTTAGCCGGTTTGCCATCCGGTATGCGCTTGTTTTTTCTATTTGCCATTAATCTGGTCTAAAAATCATTTAATAAAAAAGATACATGAAAACACTTCCTTTTTTTATTGCCTGAAAAATTAATCTTAATCTATTTTGTATCGAAAATGCAGATTCATTGCATTTACATTTTGCGCTCGCAAAGTTACTCAAAACAACTCTTCACGTATTACTGATAAGTTGTAAAATTTCACTATTTCATGTGAAAGGTTGTAAATAAAACAGCTTGCAGGTAAAGCAAGCTGTCCTAAAGAGTTGTTGAGTTGATAATTTCAAATTCTATTCTCCAGTACAATTAAACATCCATTGCACACCGAATTTATCTGTACAGCTACCATAATAAGCTCCCCAAAACATCATTTGAAGCTCCATGGTGACGGTTCCTCCGGCAGATAGTCCATCAAACAGTCGTTTTGTTTCGGCTTTGGTGTCCGGTTCCAGGTTGATGTAGATATTATTACCCTGAATAACTTTAAATCCCATCGATTCAGGTGCATCTGTACCCATAAGTACATGACCACCAACTATGGGTAGTTCAATGTGCATGATTAATTGCTTGTCTTCTTCCGCCAGTTGTGGCATATCCGGTCCTGGAGGAAAGTCACCCATTCGAGCTACACCACCTCCACTAAATTCGCCACCAAATACCGATTTATAAAAATTGAAAACCTCTTCCGTGTTTCTCGGAAAATTGAGATATGTGCTTGTCCGTGCCATAATTATTTGGTTTTAAATAATTATAATAACAAAGACTCAATAGTATTGTTTAGCGCTACAAATCAAGTTTTACAGAAGTTTAATATAACTCAAATGTCATGTCAAATTTTCATATAACAAAAATAGTATTGAGATATATTTCACAATCAACCCTTTAGTATGTCTACATAAAAAACAAGCTCGCTCCAAAAATACTAATGGCAGCACCAATCACTTGTTGAGGGGTGATTTTTTCCTTAAACATAATGGCTGAAGGTAAAATGATGAATACAGGCACCAATGCCATTAGGGTAGAAGCGATACCTGTTTTGGTTTGTTGAATGGCAAAAAGCGATAAAGCCACCCCAATGAAAGGCCCAAACATAGATCCCACGGCAAGAAATTTCATGCTACTGGTGTGAGTAAACGAGTTACCCACTTTTTTCCAACGACGCAAAACGGTAATCAAAATTGCAAAACTAAGAATACCAAATAAAGCACGGATTTGTGTAGCTGCAATCGGATCGTAGTGACCCATGCCTTTCTTGCTGAGAATCAACCCAACAGCTTGTCCCGAAGCACCTCCAAATGCCAGTAGAAAGCCTTTAAACGGTATATTGAGTTTCATGCGACGATTGGATATAGCAATAACAATACCCGAGATACTCACCAGAATACCGGCAATGTTCATTCCCGACAGCTTTTCATTCAGAAAAAACCAACCGATAATTGCCGTTAGCATAGGTGCAAAGCTCATTATTAAAGCTGCTGTGCGTGAACCAATTACCATATAGGATTTAAACAAGAACATATCGCCAAGGAAGAACCCCACGAAGCCCGACAGACCAAGCCAGAACCATTGATAGGGTGTGGCATCGGTTGGAAAGAAAATGCCCCGCGTAAAATAGGTGGTTATCCCTATGAAAATGATAGCCATCAATAAACGAATGAAATTTACTGATAATGAACCAATTTTGTGTCCGGCTTTTTCGAATGTGAGGGCGCTTACTGTCCAGCAAATGGAAACTCCTAAGCCGGCTATTTCGCCAATATGAGATTGAAACATTAGGTAGTGGGTGATTATGTGATGGATAATTCAGTGACGAATTATTCTATGATTTTAAAAATGAATGCAAAGATAATGTAACATATTCATACATTATAAATTTTTATACACAAATACTCAGATTGCTGATTAATAGATATTTGTGCAAATACTTTGCAGATAGAGTGAAGAAATGCAATAATTTAGCTACCTTTGCAAACTGTTGTAAACAGATAATTTAAACACACAACTGTCAAATTTACAACATCTTATAAAACTTAAGAATCAAAAGCCGGTGCCAAAAGAAGATTATTTATTAAAGTATTTAGAGAAACTAAGCAGAGTAATAGCAGCCATGCTGGGACTACGCGACAAAGGGTTTCCCGAGGATGCTTTGCGCTTAGCCGATGAAACCTACAAAGAAATGTTGGGGTTCGATGTGGAAGAACTGGCCATTATGCCGGTAGAAAAGTTTGTTGAGCTGGTACGAAAGCATGGGTATACTTCAAGTCATCTGGAGATTATGGCACGATTGGCTCACGAAACAGCTAATGCTATGAATACACTGACTGACAGTGAAAATTCCAATAGTTTTTACGAAAAAACATTACAATTATACTATTTACTCAACGAAAAAGATAAAACATTCTCGTTCGAACGGGAAATGATTATTGATGAGCTGAAGAAGTTGACTACCAAAAGTGAAAATTGATAAATAAGTTCCAAAGAGTCATTTCTATGGGACAACTATAAATAGGAGCACATCTATCGCAAAGCAAATAACAATAGAACCATGATAAATTATAACCACAAACAACGTCCTGAAAAGGACATGATCTTTGGCATACGTGCCGTAATTGAAGCCATTCAAGCCGGAAAAGAAATAGATAAGATATTGATGCGTCGCGATATGACCAGTGATTTGGCCCGCGAACTATTTGCAGCGCTTAACGGCCTGGAAGTTCCGGTTCAAAAAGTGCCTATCGAAAAATTAAATAAGATTACTACCAAAAACCATCAAGGTGTGGTAGCATTTATATCAGCTGTAACCTATCAACGTATCGAGGATATTATCCCTACGATTTACGAAGAAGGACGCATGCCGTTTATTGTGGTTTTAGATGGTGTGACCGATGTGCGCAACTTTGGTGCAATTGCCCGAACATGTGAATGTGCGGGTGTTGATGCCATTGTTATCCCTACAAAAGGGGGTGCAGCCATTAATGCTGATGCTGTAAAGACATCAGCAGGAGCATTACTTTCTATCCCTGTTTGTCGTGAAGCAAGTTTGACCAATGTATTGAAATTCCTTGCCTCTTCGGGAATTAAAATTGTGGCTGCTACCGAAAAAGCGTCCATGAATTATACCGAAAGTTCGATGACTGAGCCTATCGCTATCGTGATGGGATCGGAAGATGAAGGTGTTGCACCGGAACATTTACGTATTTGTGATGACATGATACGCATTCCTTTGTTAGGTAGCATTGATTCATTGAATGTATCTGTTGCTGCAGGTGTTTTGATTTACGAAGCGGTACGTCAACGTCAAATTAATGCATAATTTCTAATTCATAATGCATAATTATGACCTTACATTGATATTTATGCAGTTATGCATGTAAGCAATGTTCTGATTATGCATTTCCTTCCATTTTGAATTATGCATTATAAATTATGAATTAAACATGACAGTTCTTTACGAAGATAACCATATTATAGCCGTAAACAAAAGTTCTTCGGAAATTGTGCAGGGCGATAAAACGGGCGATCAACCGCTTTCGGAGACAATTAAACTCTATCTGAAAGAAAAATACAATAAACCGGGTGATGTATTTCTGGGCGTAGTTCATCGTTTGGACCGACCAGTGAGCGGTGTGGTGCTGTTTGCAAAAACTAGTAAAGCATTGACACGTCTCAACGAGATGTTTCGCACCCAGGAGATTAAGAAAACCTATTGGGCTATCGTAAAAGAGAAACCCGAACAACCTGAAGGACGCCTGGAACATTACCTAACGCGTAATGAAAAACAAAACAAATCGATGGCCTATGATAAACCGCGGTCTGATGCTAAAAAAGCCGCGTTAAGTTACAGAATGATAGCACAATCCGACACCTATTATCTATTGGAAGTTCAACTGGAAACCGGTCGTCATCATCAGATCCGTTGTCAGTTAGCCAAAATGGGTTGTCCTATTAAAGGCGATTTAAAATATGGTTTTCCACGCTCAAATCCTAACGGTGGTATCAGTCTTCATGCCCGTTCGGTGGAGTTTATTCACCCTGTATCCAAGGAGTTCATACAACTTACAGCTCCACTTCCTACCGACGATAAACTTTGGCAGGCAATGGAACGAATAGCTAAATAACTATAAGTAGAGAATTGATGACTGACAATTAGTACTCTATATCATCTCTTTTTATTATCTTTGCGCTCTGTTTTGAAAAAAATAGTATCATAATAATAGACGTATATATAAGTAAATCAAACATATAAATACGTTTACCCTGAGGTTGAGTTATCGAATTAATACTAAATATATTTTTTACTTGAAACCGGTTTTTACAATAATGTGCAAGCAATATGTAAATGATTAGTTTCGAATGAATTAAATTAAAAAAATTGAATAGATGAAAGCTTACGTTTTTCCCGGTCAAGGTGCTCAGTTCGTAGGAATGGGCAAAGATTTGTACGACAACTCACCTTTAGCAAAAGAGTATTTCGAAAAAGCGAACGATATTTTAGGATTTCGTATCACTGATTTGATGTTCGAAGGTACACCAGAAGATTTAAAACAAACACGTGTTACTCAACCTGCTGTTTTTCTTCACTCTGTAATTTCGGCCCTTGTACTAGGCGATGATTTTAAACCCGAAATGGTTGCAGGTCACTCATTAGGTGAATTTTCTGCTTTGGTAGCTTCAAAAGCATTATCATTCGAAGACGGATTGAAATTGGTGTATGCACGTGCTATGGCCATGCAAAAGGCATGTGAAGTTGAACCTTCAACAATGGCTGCAGTTCTTGGACTTAGCGACGAAGCAGTTGAAGAAGTTTGCGAATCTATCAAAGGATTAATCGTTGTTCCGGCTAACTATAACTGTCCCGGACAATTGGTTATCTCAGGTTCTATCGAAGGAATCGACAAAGCATGTGAATTGTTGAAAGAAAAAGGAGCAAAACGTGCATTGAAATTGCCTGTTGGTGGAGCATTCCACTCACCATTGATGCAACCGGCCAGCGAAGAGTTACAAGCAGCTATTAATGCTACTACTTTCAGCACGCCGATTTGTCCTGTTTATCAAAACGTAAATGCTTACCCACAAACTGAGGCTGAAGCAATTAAACAAAACCTGATCGATCAGTTAACTGCTCCGGTACGTTGGACTCAAACTGTAAAAAACATGGTGACTGATGGTGCTACCGAATTCTTCGAATTAGGACCTGGTGATGTTTTGAAAGGTCTTGTGAAGAAAATTAGTCCTGAAGTAACAGTAGGATAATTCTCCGGAATTAATTCATAATGCACCATTTACAATGCATAATCTAAGATGCAAGGAAATTAGTTTCTTTGCATCTTCTTTTTGCTAATGTGCATAAAGATAGCTTTCTGATACAGATTTTTTTGTACTTTTGTTATTCCAAAAAATCAGAGAAACAATACTAACTCAAAATAAGCACGATTTATAGTTCAAATACAGAGATATTCTATTCAAAGTAGTAAATATCAATTAATTATGAATTATGTGTTGTGAATTATCAATTATTAGATTATGTTTAGAACACACACTTGCGGCGAACTTCGCCAGGCTAATGTAGGGCAACAAACAACCTTGGCTGGTTGGGTGCAACGTACCAGAAGAATGGGCGGAATGACTTTCGTGGATATTCGCGACAGGTACGGAATTACACAATTGGTATTGAATCAGGATGTTAATGCCAACCTATTCGAAGCTGCCAACAAACTTGGTCGTGAATATGTGATTCAGGTGACCGGCGAAGTAGCTGAACGAAGCAACAAAAACCCAAATATGGAAACAGGTGATATTGAGATACTTGTTTCTGACTTGAAAACATTAAACGAATCGAAAACACCGCCCTTTACTATCGAAGATAATACTGATGGTGGCGATGATATTCGGATGAAATACCGTTATTTGGATTTACGTCGTAACTCTGTGCGTGCTAATCTTGAATTACGTCATGCTATGGCGTTCGAAACGCGTCGTTACCTGGACAATATGAACTTTTTGGAAGTAGAAACTCCCGTATTGATCGGTTCTACACCCGAAGGTGCACGTGATTTCGTGGTACCTTCACGCATGAGTCCGGGTCAGTTTTATGCTTTGCCACAATCTCCACAACTCTTCAAACAATTGTTGATGGTCTCTGGCTTTGATCGTTATTTCCAGATCGTTAAGTGCTTCCGTGACGAAGATTTACGTGCCGATCGTCAACCTGAGTTCACACAAATCGACTGCGAAATGTCGTTTGTCGATCAGGAAGACGTATTACAAATCTTCGAAGGAATGGTAAAACACTTGTTCAAATTTGTAAAAAACATCGACTTCAACGAAGCTTTCCCTCGTATGACATGGGCCGACGGAATGAAATACTATGGTTCTGATAAACCGGACATTCGTTTCGATATGAAGTTTGTAGAACTAAAAGAAGCTGTTTCAGGTCGCGATTTTGTGGTATTTGATTCGGCTGCTTATGTAGGTGGTATCTGTGCTCCGGGATGTGCAAGCTATACCCGTAAACAATTAGACGAATTGACCGATTTTGTTAAACGCCCACAAATAGGAGCGAAGGGAATGGTCTATATTCGTTGCGAAGCTGATGGTACATTCAAGTCGTCGGTAGATAAATTCTACTCTCAAGAGGACTTAAAAAATATAGCAACCCTTTGTAACGCAAATCCCGGTGACTTAATCCTTATGTTATCAGGTGATATGCGCAAAACTCAAAAAGCATTGTGCGAATTGCGCCTTGAAATGGGAGCAAGGTTAGGTCTTCGTGACAAAAATGTGTTTGCACCGCTTTGGATTATTGATTTCCCTTTGTTCGAATACGATGAAGAAACTGATCGTTATTATGCTATGCATCACCCATTTACATCTCCATTACTTGAAGACATACATTTGCTCGATACCGATAAAGGTTCGGTTCGTTCCAATGCTTATGATATGGTGGTGAATGGAGTAGAATTAGGAGGTGGATCTATACGTATTCACGACTCGGCAATACAACATGAGATGTTTAAACATCTTGGATTTACGCCGGAGAAAGCCGAAGAACAATTTGGATTCTTAATGAGTGCCTTCCAATATGGAGCGCCACCTCACGGAGGTTTGGCTTTCGGGTTGGATCGTTTTGTTTCCTTGTTTGCCGGATTGGATAGTATTCGTGACTGTATCGCGTTCCCTAAAAATAATTCGGGTCGCGATGTAATGATTGATGCTCCTTCATTTATTGATCAGACACAACTGGATGAATTAAACCTGAAAATAGATTTGAAACCACAGACTCCAAAAGGCGTTTAAGAATTTATTTCAGATTTCAACCTATACAATAGAAAAGCCGCTAAGCAAAAATGTTTAGCGGCTTTCTTCATCTATGAGCTTCAGTTTTATCCAAAAGTAAGGATGAAGTATTCTATGTTAATTCGATCATCTATTAATGGAGTAGGGGAGTTGAACAAAATAAAAGTTAAACTACCCAGATCTACCATCTTTGTCAACTATCAATTATCAACAGTCAACTTGAAATCAGATCATCCTTTTTTGAGGAAGCAGGTTTTCAATACCAAGCTGGTACCATCTATTTTGCAATCAACTTCTTCGTGGTTGTCAGTAAGGCGAATGCTTTTTACTTTTGTGCCACGTTTTAGTACCAGGCTCGAGCCGCGTACTTTCAAATCTTTTATTAATGTTACGCTATCGCTGTCCATCAATTCTGTTCCGTTACTATCACGGGGAGTAGTGTCAACAATTTCTTCTGTAGAAGCTTCATTACTAAACTCATGGCTACAATCCGGACATACATACATCATTATTGACGAATCGTAGTAAGTGTTTTCCATTCCACACTTAGGACATTTTGGATCTTTGTTCATTTAATTCTTTCTGTTTTATTATGCCGCAAAAGTACTAATAATTAACCGGATAGGCAAATCTGTTAGAAAAGCTATTGGGATGCGAAACCGCAAATGAAACCAATTATTGAGAGCGCCTGAGAATTGAATATTTGCGACGAGCCCTTAGTCTTATACAGAATAGGCCATTCTCGTGCAATTTAAATAGATGTTGATTTTTGAATTATTTTGATCATTTGCAGTGAGGGTGAGAATTCCAATAATCCTATTTGACATAATATAAATTATAGGAATTTACTCACTCAAATAAGATCAATAGAATTAAGCTATGTAAATGAACTTACCAAATCTGCTGCTAATAGATCATTGATGCGAAATAAAACGAAAATGATTGATGAAAACGAATATTGGAAAAATACAAACTCCGGTAAAAATAATTGAGAACAATGTACAACAAAAAACAGCCAATTAAAAAATAACCGGGCACTTGCGTAGAAATTCAAATCATGGAATTGTTATAACGTACAACCGGGAATTAGCTGTACAATTTCAGATGGAAATTTTTATAGAATTATTAATGTATGTAGCTTAGTTACTCTTTCAACAACTTTGGTTGCCAATCCAAACCACTTAACATAGTCATGACAAACATACTCAGGTTTTGAGTAGTCATGCCTAATCTCAAGTCGGAACTACATTTGTTCATCATTTCTGTAGTGCTATGAGGATTTGGCAGACAGTAATAATAGGTTTTGAAATTAGTAAATTTAATCCAATAACAAGCAATAGATTTATCCGCAATTCTGATTAACTGTCCTAATTCTACACGCTTCTGGTAACTATTCGTCACTTTTATAGTCTTAAGCTCATAGTTCTTTTTCATATCATAATTACCATCTATCTGACTTTTTAATATATTGGTAATATAATTATATTCTTCCTCAGTAGTTGCATTAGAACTATCAGTAACTTGAGACAAACCAGTTGTAGTCTTAGACGACTTAACTGGAGTCTGACAAAAACTATAAACACTTACGAACAAAACGATTAGTAATAGTAAAATCTTTTTCATATGCTTGAATTGTTTCGTGGTGATAATGCTCACCAATCCTTTACAAACATAATACTTTTTTCTCAGTAATTCACATTAGATTTTGTAAAATATGTACGTTAATCAAAGCTTTAACCAATATGAATTTCCCCTATTTATCGGCCTTTTTGCTTAACAGTTAAGTTAAATACAGATGAATTTATTACCGTAACTCTAGCTGCCCGGATAAGCTACAAGCCATGTTTATAGAATTTACATATAATTTGCTGTGAATATTTGCACAATGTTTCCGCACAGTTGTCTCTTCAATTTCGAATATATTTGCAATTTGGGCTTTGGTGAATCCTTTATCTACAAAATATAAAATATCTTTTTCTTTCTTTGTTAGATGCGGCACTGCAAATTCCCATACTTTTTTAAATAAATGAATCTGACGACCAGGATGAACTGAAAATAACTGATAGCGTTCATCATTCTCAGCATTAAAAATTTTGCAGGGTTGCGAACTAATCATTACAAGCCATGGACAATCGTTTTCATCGCTCAAAATAAGATTTACTTTGTGTATTTGACACTGAAAATCAACTTTGTTTAACATTATTCGCCGCTGATAAACCAATACAAAGTCATTCTGCTGCCTGGTGCTAAGTGACATCAAAAACCGAAAAGCCGCAATCTCCAATTTAAGTAAAAATATACGGTCATTTTCATGCGTAATCTCCCATATATAGTTTCCATTACGCAATGCACTAATAGACAGGTTTAATTTATTTGCTAAACTTTCTTTGGCTGATTGGTGTGCGATAACTTGTCCTTTTTGCAAATCAAAGATTGTATATGATTTACCTTCAATTTGTGCCAAAGTCTTAATATTTTTTATCCAAATGTCCCTTTCTATTTCTTTTTGAGGGCTGATAACATAGCAGTTATTTTGAAAATAATTTTTTAATTCCTGCTTCAAAGCTTCAAATTTGTAATAATTCTTCATAGTTAAATATAGTTAAAGTAGACATGTCATGTGTAACTAAAGTTTTTTAATTCAATCATTTAAAAAACAAAAATTATATATCAGTCGTATATCCCGCAAGAGTATACACTCCCCCACTCCATCTTCTGTTCAAATTTTAAGAGCATATTCTCCTGACTTGACTTGCTTCTAATTGAGTGTTTTTTACCTGTGATGTAAATATATATTGCTCTATTCAAATCTGCAAGAATTTTTTTAATTTTCTTATAAAATATACTCCGAAGGGAGTATTTTTTATCTAATTTATTTACTATTATTTTACAGTTATAATAATGTAAGCAGGTAGTAGAATCGCAAAATGATACAGTCTGCACGAAAGTGAAATATCAAACATCAATATCATATCAACTGATGTTTATCAATGGGTATGAATAACCCATTACTGACAAGTAATACTTCATTCATGACAAGTAATATGCCATTAATGGTTATGAATACTTCAGTCATGATCATTAATGGTCTATTAATGACAAGTAATACCTTATTAATGGTCAGTAATGCTTCATTAATGACAAGTAATAGCTCATTAATGGTTATGAATGCTTCATTACTGACAAGTAATGCTTCATTAATGATCATGAATAGAGTAGTACTGATATAGAAAACAGCAGTGTAATAGTAATTACTCATTGATTAATAGCAACTTATATCTTTCTTAATCATAACAATAATCATTTAAATTTATCTAATCATGTTAAAAGCAAAAGTAATTGTTGATTTTTCAGCAAATCGTTATTCCGACCTGGAGTTAAAGAACATAGCGGAAACTATCGGTGAAGATCTTTTAAACAGTCGCACCTTTCAGTCACTGAATGAAATGGGAAACGCTATTAAAAGTCAGGCAGCTGATTTTGGCTCGTGGCTAATTAAAATGCCCGAAGGCAACAAACAGCTTACACTGTCTAAAAACCAGTCGAGGAGTTTATTAGAGAATTTACTGAGCACTGCCGCCATCAAAGTGCAGGACTTAAGTAATGGTGATGAGAAACTTATCCTTAGTGCGGGTTTTGAAGTGAAACGTAAACGGGCTCCGGTAGGCTTGCTCGCCCGACCTGAGAACGTGATTGCTAAAGCCGGACCAACACGTGGTAGTTTGGAAATCAGTTGGAATGTAGTACCCAACGCGTATCTGTACGAAGTGCAATACACCGAAGCACCCGCTACTGTGGATAGCAAGTGGTCACATACTTCGAACACCAAGCATAAGATAGTCATCGATGGCTTAACACGTGGCAAAGCGTACATCATTCAAGTAGCCGCTGCCGGTACAGACCCCGGCCGTGTGTGGAGCGATGAGATTATCAGCTATGTGATGTAAGCCTCCTCTCCCACTCATTATCAACACTAAACCGTAGAAACCAACCCGTTTCTACGGTTTTTGTTTAAAGACATCAAGTGAAATTTCAAATTGTTTAAAAGTTTTTTAATAAACGCTTTGAGGTGTTAATGTAAATGGTTATTTTTGGGGTGTGAAAAAGAAAAATTCAATTTTATACATTCTTTAGATAGGAACTTGTCTAATTCATAGGTCTAAATTACCAACCAATGTAATAACTGAACTTATAATATTGAAATAAAAATAATAAAATTATATACTATGACTATTTTACATATAACAGATTTTCATTTTAAGTCAATAACTACATTGCAAAAAAACGTAATAGATTCTATTATTGCAGAAATTAAGAGAAAAAACTTAATTATTGATTTTGTTTTCTTTACCGGCGATTTAGTTCAAAATGGTAATAAAGAAGAAAATTTCCAAAAAGCAAAACTTGCTCTGTTTGATAGACTATCAGATGAATTAAAAATAGATATTAAAAATATTATTTTTTGTGCTGGAAATCATGATATTAATCGAAATGCAGTACATGGTGCAGTGAGACCATATCTAATCGAAAATATAAGCACAGATGATACATTAAATTCTTTTTATGAAAAGAAGGAAGAGGTTTTTATTGATAGTATTAAACCATGTGAAATTTTTAATAAATTTTTAAAGGATAATAGCGACAAAGATGATATCATAAGTGATTTATTTTCTATTCATATTAGAACCCACGCTGATTCCAAAATTGGAATTGTATGTTTAAATTCAGCTTGGCTTAGTGCAATTGACAAATTAAAAACGGGTAAAGATGATAAAGAAAATTTACTAATACCTATAAGTCTTTTGGAAGAAATAAAAAGAAAAATGGGCAGAGTCGATAAAAGAATTATTCTAGTACATCATCCATTATACTTTCTGAAAGATTTTAATTTTAATACTGTTGAAAAATTTGTTCACAATGAATTTGACGTTATGTTCTCTGGTCATGTCCATAAAATATCGTCTTCATCACATTATTGTGGTTCAAATGGCATTTTTGACCATGTAAGTAAATCATCTTTATCAGATGACGAAGGATTAGGATGTTCAATTATAACACTTAACTACATCGTTGAAAATCAAATTTCTGTTGAAGAAATAACCTATATTAAAGAATCAAATAAATGTATCTGTAGTGATAAAGTTATACATATATTACCATCAGGGGAGGAAAAATTAGAACAAATACGATTTAGATCTAAAATATATGATAAAATTGGAATTGAAAAAGAAAATGCAAATAATCTTTTACTATTGAATAATGATAACGAAAACTGTGATTTTCTTTCATTATTTAATCACCCTTTGATTAAAACTGAACCAGAAGGAGGACGTGAAACAAAAGTCACTCCTCAAATAAGTTTTGATGAGTTAATGACGTTTCAAAATAATTATTTAATACTTGGGAAAGATAAATGTGGAAAAACTTCTTTACTTAAAAGAATTCAGCTGGAATGTTTAATGAAATACTCTCGTATTGGTAAAATTCCATTTTTATTTGATGTTAGAATATTTGAGACTCAACTAAATGATAAATTCAACATTGAAACTATTATAAATCAGTATTATGGGAATAATAGAAATAAAACACAGCAAATTTTAGAGAGTGGTGATTTTTTATTATTAATTGATAATTATGACAGAACATCAGGTGTTTCTGATACTTTGAATGATTTTCTGTTTAAATATCCAGATATCTCTTATATAATATGTTCAGAATATAATGTTTCAAGAACTGTTGAAATATATAATTTTGGAAATTCTACTTATGAAAAGCTATATTTTCATGATTTAAGGAGAAGAGAGATTGTTGCTTATACTGAAAAAAGGCTTTCACCGACTCAAAATAAAGAAGAAATACAAGAAAAAATAGTTGCACTATGTAAACAATTAGAACTACCATTAAACTACTGGACAATATCATTATTATTACTTATTTATAAAAAGTCTAATGATAATTATTACAAAAATTTATTTGAAATTTTAGATATCTGTGTTGATGAAATCCTCGGAAAAAAATATCTGTTAATATCTAAAAGTAGAATAAGTTACGATCAGTTAAAAAAGATTTGTGGCGAATTATCAAAAGATTTATTTACTAACCACAAAATGTCAACTTATAGTGCTTCAGTAGTTGATATTTTAAAGTGTATTGAGACAACACTATCTGAAAATGAGAGAATAACGGCTGGAAGTCATGAGATTTTTGAATACTTGGTGTCATCTAGCATATTAAAACTACAAAGTAATAATAATTATGTTTTCAGATTAAATGGTTTCTTTGAATATTTTTTAGCATATCAAATGACTAAAGATTCTTCTTTTAAGGATGAAATTTTAAACGATGAAGTTAAATATTTAGCTTTTAAAAATCAACTTGAAATCTATAGTGGTTTTAAGAGAGACGATAGTGATTTCCTAACTAGAATTTTTAATAAAACAAAGCTTAAAGTAGATCCTTCATTTAATTCTTACAATAGTAACAAGGATATTGAACTTTTAACTAAAATAAAGGAGCCAGAGCATATTGAAGAATTGAGTAGAAATTTATCTATTAAGAAAGCATTAAGTTCTATCGAAATTGCAGAAATAGAGGATACTTCGGATGAAATGTTGATCAATGCAGATGTACACGAAATGTTCGAATTTGATCCAAATCAAATAAATTCAGAATTAATAGAAAGATATTTATCAATTTTATCTCGTGTTTTCAGAAATTCCGATGAGATTTCTGGCCATAAACATCTTGTTGACAGTGCTTTTAATTATATTATAGATGCTTATTGTAATTTTGGATTTTATTTAATTGATGAGTATTCTTTAATATCAAAACAAGAAATTATAAATGAAGATCATAATATATATGATTCTCCAGCATTAAACCTTTTAAGATTGATTTCAAATTTTGCTCCAATGATTTGTCAAATTTGTCTTTATGATGGAATAGGACATTTTAATTTAGAGAAGATGATAAAAGATGAAATAATCAAATTGGAAGAAGATATTGCAAACAATCAATTTAAACTCTTCATGCTTTACTTTCTCTTAATTGATATTGATATAAAGGTAAATAAAGATTATATTGATAAAGCAATAGATAATATAAAAATTCCTATTTTAAAATCAGCTATAGTATTCAAATTAAATTACTATTTGGCATTTAAAGGAGGTGACAATAAGTATTTACAACAATTATTATCTCAAAAAATTCAATTAGCTAAGCATAAGTTAGATTCAAAAAAGAAGGTTGAAGAAATACAAAATCAAATTCAAATAAGTAAAAAGACATCTATTCTCAAATCAATTGGAGACAATTAAAGCTGATTTTTAAGATTGTATATATATTCCATAAATAGAGATTAAATACAAGTCATATCTTTTATCCCTTGTCCATTCAATCATATTTATCTTAATAGATATTGGTGGTTATTGGAATATGTAAGAAAATGAGATATTATCTTTTGATGTAGTTATTCAACCACTTCGTGGTTGATTGTTTTGCTTGTCTATTCATCCATGCATTGCATACATGGTTATTTACATTCAATTCCATTCGACTGAGCTCACGCCGAAGCCTTCGGAATTATAAAGAAAGAGGTGTTGGGGGAATAAATAGATTTGGTAACAACCTGTATAAACCATTGCGTTAGATACGAATACCGTTTCGTTGAACAAAGAATTATAAAATCGAACAGTTTATATGAAATTATAGAAAACAATGAGAAAAGTACTTTTATTTTTAGTTTTTTGCCTACTTCCCTTCTGTTTTTATGGACAAACTTCATATTTTGTAACTGACTCTGTATACTCCATTGGAAGTAAAATTATTGATAATGGTAGTCGTTCAAATGCTCAATTTTGTGCAGTAGAAACTAATAATAGTATTGTTCAATATACAGCCAACAAGGTAAAAGAATATGGATTTGAGGATGGACGCGTTTATGTTTCTAAAAATATACATGTATCTGACTCATTACAAAAAGTTTTCCTACTCCGACTCGTTAAAGGTAAACTTTCATTGTATTATTACAGCGGGAAATCAGGCAATACATTCTTTTGGGAAAAAGACAGTACTAAATTTTTCGAATTACCTAAAAATCACAAAGATTATTCTAAAATGAATTTTCGTGATGATCTGACTTTTCTAACTTCGGATTGTGAGAATATGAGAAACGCAACTAAACTAGTCAGCTATAACATAAAATCCTTGTCGGAATTGGTTCGCAATTATAATGACTGTAAGTTAGTTCCGTTTAAATATTTTAGGTATGGTATTTTATTTGGATTAGGAATAAACAGGCTTGAGACTTCCGCAGAGAATTCTATTACTGGTGTCGATTTTAAATATATAGGAAGTACGTTACCAGGGGTTTTTATTGATTACCCGATTAACATGAGCGATTTTTCATTACATGCCGATTTGAATTTTACTAAAAGTGGATATTCTTATAATTCTGAATCTTATAATAATAATTTATCTTTAAATCAAAATATTATATTTTTAGCCAATACAAGTTCAATAAATTTACCTGTATTACTAAGATACACATTCCCCTACATGCATATAAAGCCTTTTCTGAATGTAGGATTAATTTATACTTATAATATAATAAATAGTACCGCTATCTATACTTCTACAATTTATCCAACTTATATTGAAACGTCCACAATAGATAAAACTTCACTTATATCAAAAAGCCAGTTAGGATTTTCGTGTGGAACCGGAGTAGAATATAAATTAAACAACAGACATGCTGTCTTTATTGAATTGAGGTATAATAAACTTCACAGTTCTTCTTCTGATTATATTTTAAATAAATCTGAATTTCAAATAATCACAGGAATAAATATCTAAGAAAATGAAATCAAAAATACTTATTCTACTTATTTTTTCATCTTTCTTATTTGGCTGTAAAGATGCTGAATTACAGACGAGTGAATTTCCTTTATTAGTAACACAACCTATTTCGGAAGTTAATACTACCGGTGCTACATTTCAGGCAAGCATTGTTGTAAATGGAAAAGAGGATATAACAGACTACGGATTTATTTGGAGTGATGGCGCGACCGAAATGAAAATAAGCCTTTTAAATAAGTCTAGTTTAAAAGATTTTAAAATAAGAATAAAGTCTGATCTGATATTAAATACAAACTATTGGTGTAAAGCATATATAACGACCACTCATCACTTAGTTTATGGAAATAAAGTTAAGTTCACCAGCCTGGGATCTTCTTTGCCTCAAATAGTTGATTTTAATTTAAAAGAAGGACTTACTGGTGATACGGTTCATCTTACAGGTCATTATTTTAGTGTTTTAAATAAGAACAATAAAGTTTTTGTAAATAATGTTCCGGCTACTATTATTTTGTCCAATGATAGTATCATTGATTTTATAGTACCAATGCAAAGTTTTATTGGCAAGGCCGAAGTAGCGGTAGAAGTAAATTCAGTGAGAGTAATAGCCCCATCTAAGTTCAATATACTTGGTCCACAGATTTCATCTATTTCATCATTGGCCGAGTTTTCAGGAAGTCAGATAACCTTAAATGGCAAAAACTTTATCAGAAGCGGAAGTAATTTATCGGTTTTATTCGGGAACTATACTGCTGAAATTGTTAGTGCCTCTTCAACAAAAATTGTGGTAACAGTTCCAATTGCCAAAAACAATTTGTTAGGCGTTAATAATGTAACAATAAAACTAATCATTGGACAAGAAAGTACTACATATGGATCTTTATTTCTAATTAAAAATTCATGGCAAAAAAAGAATCCACCAATAAGTATTGTTTCATTTTCTACAGCTTATGAAAATGGATTTACTTATAAAGGTAAAGGTTATTTGCTATATACAAATGATGGTACTTTAAAAGAGTATAATAGTCTTACCGATAGTTGGACTCAATATGGTGTAAGTGCATTCCCAGGAGCAATTTATAATAGCAGTTTATTTATTCAGTCTAACGATAACGTTTTCAGGGTTGGAGGAGTTAATTATATGTACTCGCCAATCAATGATTTATGGTCTTATAATTTTACAAATAATACGTGGACAAAAAAAACAAATCTTCCTTTTTCATTTTCTAGTGCTTCTTTTTTCAATCTTGATAATCAACTATATGTTTTAACTTTAGGAGGTCAGTTATGGCAATGTGACTTTGAAAACGAACTATATAAAAGATTAAATGATTTTCCTGCACAATTTGCCGATTATTTTGTATCAACTTTTATTGCCAATGGTAATGCTTATGCGGTTCAGTATGGAAAAACCTGGATGTACGATAAGTTAAATGACAATTGGATTTTAAAGGCTGGAAATCCATTCAGAAAACAACAATATAGTGTAAGTGCAAAGTGCTTTACATTTAACAATACAGGTTATTTACTAGATAGCGGAACGGATTTATATAAGTATGATTATGTAAATAATGTATGGATTTTAGTTTCACAATTTCCAGGTATTTATGGAGATATTTCTGATAAGTCTTTTTTGGTAATAGGCAGTCAAGCATATATTGCAGCAACATATTCATATTATCAGGGAGGATCACCTTTAATGTATTCATACCATGAATAAATAGCTATTTTCAACCATTTATTGAATAGAACTGCTGTTAAAGAACCTGAGGTGGAAGAGTTAGAAGCTTATTCTCCTATTGTTCAGGGTTGAAATTTTAAGCTACATTATCATCTATTTCGTTGATAAGACGATATTAATGGCTTGATTCAAGTCTCTCAGGAAAAATTATGAATATATAACACAATTTTGCACCAACATATTAAACAAATCACTAAGTTCGTAGTGTGAAACTAACAATCCTCCTTTTGGCTTTTCTTTATACCACCTTTTTATTGCATTCGCAGGTTAAAAAAGGTGATAATGTTATCTCATTAAACGGTATGTATACTAAAAATACTACTCAGGATGGGGTAATCGGAAATTCTATGACAGTAAATAATCATCATTTCAACTTAGGTGCTACATTTACAAGTTATGTTAGCAATCATTTGTTATTGGGATTTGGGTTGGACTACATTTCTCAAAAAGACATCAGAACGTCCGAACTGATTTTAAATGATGGACATGATGTGAATAGTCAGATTATGAGATACGAGACTCTAAATCTGAAATATACAGCTCCGCTCCCATTCCTGTTAGTAGGATATAATATGAATGTTACTAATAAATTGAATTTCAATGCAAATCTAAAAATCAACTATGGTCAAATGTCAACTAACACCACTGACCAGACTATTTATCAGCAGTTTCCCATCTTTAATGCTCAGCCAGTACTAGTATCAAATATACTATTGCCTAATATAACGACTGTATCAAAAGATAAAAATGATTTTGCAGCTGCATCCATTATTCCTGAAATGACCTATTTCTTTACCAATCAGATTGGTTTATCAGTGGCTTTAGGTGGAATTCAGTATTCAATAACCGATTGGAAAACAAGCAAGTCTGATTTTTGGATAAATCTAAGTCCAAACACATGGTTGGTTGGTTTAAAATATAAGCTATAATGGTTTACAAGGTAACAGTTAGGAGTTACATGTAAACCATCTGAATATTACTAAAAAATAGATCGTTCAATACCTCAAATTACTTACTATAAAGCGCTTTGAATTAATGAAATCATTATTTAAACTGAAAATCCCCTTTGTCCTCCTCTTTTCTCTTTTAATAACTACCACCACACAAGCTCAGTCCCGTAACATTCACTTTTTTGGAAGTTATAACCGCAGTTTTGGGAATATAATTGCCTCAGTAAATTCATCATTACAGTATCCTTTTCATGATGAAATCGATAAACTCAGAAATGGTAGTGTAAATCAATTCGAAGTGGGTGGATTTATCAATTCCTGGGGTTTGGGCATTATCCACAACACCTATGCAGCCGATGCAACCACCAGTTTTGAAAATTCTGATATTGACCATGATGGACGTATAGATAATGGTGTGATTAGCGATCATCTTAGCCTAAAGTTTACAGGACTTGAAGTGCTTTGGAAAAAAATGGTCCTTACTCCCCGCCTTGATGTATTTTGGAAATTTGCCATAGGCATACAATCCTATTCAATTGATAAAAACGAACAATTTTCAAATGCCTACCATCAAAACAGCAACAATTCGACTCTAAACGGAAGTATTCTAACTACCTTTCTTGGAGGTGGATTCGATTATCACATAAGCAAAGTGATAAGTGTAGGTGTAGAAACATCCCTTTTGCCTGCTAAATACAAAAAATTAAAACAAAACGGCAGCGACTATTCTACAGATGAAAATGTAAGCAGACTAAGCACAGGTTTAAAGCTAACATTGACGCTGTAAAAAAAAAGATGTATAGAAAAACATATTAATAACTTACAACCATATAAACTCTAAATGCAAATGAATAACCAAACCATCGTTGAGATTCGTAATCTTGAAAAAAGATACGGACAAAAGCAAGTTCTACACGGTATTAATTTAGAAATTACTTCCGGACAAATCATTGGATATATTGGCCCAAACGGTGCCGGAAAATCAACTACCGTAAAGATTCTTTGTGGTTTGATCAATGAATTTGATGGTGATATTAGTATTTTCGGAAAAGATCTTCGTACTAATACTCTGGAAATAAAAAAGCAGGTGGGTTATATTCCTGAGAATGCCGTTTTATACGAATCGCTTACTCCAATGGAATTTATGGAGTTTATTGGTGAGATGCGCGGGTTGGAAAATGATGTAACCCGGTCGAAAGCAGAAGCATTGATGAATATCTTCGAAATGAAAGCAAATCTGAATCAGCGAATTGCGACATTCTCAAAAGGAATGCGTCAGAAAGTAATGATTTGCTCGGCTTTATTGCATAATCCTGACCTGATATTTATGGACGAACCCTTATCAGGGCTTGATGCTAACTCAGTCATCATGGTCAAAGAAATGCTTATTCATTTGGCTCGCGAAGGAAAAACGGTGTTCTACAGTTCGCACCTCATGGACGTGGTGGAAAAAATATCCGATCGGATAATATTGATAGACCAGGGAAAAGTGATTGCCGACGGGTCGTTTGATGAACTGAACAAACTATCGAATGATGAAAATCTTGAGAAAATGTTCACCCGCTTGACTGGGAACACCAATCACAGCGAAAAAGCAGAAGCATTCATTAACGCATTCGAAAAATAAGCCTTATGATCCGATTTTTACTTTCGCTATTTAAACCTTTCCGGTGGTTTATTGAAAAAATGGATGCCGATTATAATCAGTTTATCCGCATTCTTCAACTAAAGTTGACCATGGACAACCGACGAATGAAAGGATTGGGGAACAAATCAAAACAAGAAACTGAAAATGCATTGCTGAAACAATCCTTTATGCAGATTATGTTTGGGATATTCTTTGCAACATTTTTATTGATGATTAAATCGCAGTTTACGTACTATTATTTTGCACATACTTTCTTGATGGCCATGATGGCGATGATGATTATATCAGAATTCACCACCATATTGTTTGATACTTCCGAAAATGTTATCATTCAGCCGCTTCCTATTAGAGGAAACACCATTAGTTTGGCTCGTAATGCGCATGTATTCATATACCTGTCGTTAATGGCCTTTAATCTTTCGGTTATTTCAATCGCTGTTGCCGTTTTCAAGTTTGGAATTGCTTCGGCATTGGTATTCATGTTTACCGTATTCATGAACGTGTTGTTTACCTTGTTTTTGGCCAACGTTCTTTACTTGCTTATTATGCGACTTGCCAGTGGTGAGAAATTAAAGAACTTGCTAATGTACTTCCAGATTGTTATTGCTATATTGTTTATGTTAGCCTATCAATTTGGGATACAAATGGTAGATAAAACACATATCCAGAATATGATTCTACCGGTTTATTGGTACACTTATCTGGTTCCACCGGCTTTCTTTTCGGGATTAATTGAAGCCCTGAGTTCCCGTATGTTTGATCAGCAACATCTAATTTTTATTGCTGAAGCATTAATTATTCCGCCGATAGCTATTTATCTCACCGGTAAATATCTAACGCCTGTATTCAACCGTAAGCTAATGGACTTGGAACAAGGTGACAGAGTGTCCAAAATAAAAACTGAGAATGGTAGGGAAAGCTGGTGGTATAGAATAATATCTGCTGTATTTGTGCACCGTCAGGATGAAAAAGCTGCGTTTAAGATGATCTGGATTATGTCGGGACGCGAGCGATTGTTCAAACAAACTTTGTTACCGGCATTCGGCTATATTGTTATCATGATTATTGTTCCATTTTTCAACAAATCATTTAATTTTAATGAATTAAGTCAAGGTTACCGATACTTACTTATTCTCTATGCTTTCGTTTTCATCGGTGCTTCTCTTTCAGGTTCATTGGTCAGCGGCAATAATCAACATGCCGCATGGGTTTTTAAAACTATGCCACTCTCCTCGCCTGCCTGTTATTTTAAAGGATTTATCAAAGCTGCTTTTGCGCGCTTCTTTATTCCGTTTTATACACTATTAGCCATCGTTGTTTGTTCCATTTGGGGAATAAAAGTACTACCCGATGTTATCATTGCCTTGATGGCTATTTATTTGTTTACCATAGTGTTCTATTATTATCAAAACGCAAACTTCCCTTTTGGTATGGAAAAAATAGCCACTCAGGGCGGTGCTTCATTTTTCAAAATAATGGGATTAATGTTGATAGCCGCGCTACTTGGATTCTCGCATTATTTCTTACTGAAATGGTTTAGTTTTGCTAATCTATTGCTTATTCCTGTTTATTTGCTCGCTATTTATTATGTAAACCGTATTTTTGTGTACAAAAAAATAACCTGGGAGAGAGTGGATAGCGTAAATAGTTATTCCTAACCATAAAATCGGGTGTTCCAATTATAAAACTGTATGAAAACTATTGAAATGATTCAGAAATTATCTATTTTGCATTGTCTGTATCAGATGATTGCTTCTGCCGATGGAGCTATTGATGAAGAAAGAGATCAGGCGGCAATTGAAATTGCACTGTCTGAATTGGATTTACCCTTTAATTGTTGGGATAGAGCATTGAGCCTTAACCCTCACGATTGCTTTATACATGTATCCTCTTTGAACGATGACGATAAACAACAATTCAGAAACTTATTGCTTAAAATTGCTGACATGGGTGGCAATACTTTTTTTAGAGTCAGTTGTGCAAACCATATTTTTCAACTTGCGAATGCTTAACAATACGAACCAAAAATACATTATTCTTTCGCTATAAAACATTCAAATAACATTGTAAACTAGAATATTAAGATAAAAAGAACCGGAATTATCCGACTTTGAGCCGGAATTGACATTATCCATTTTTATTTCAAAATTAAATATTATCTTTATCTCATAAAACCAAATAATTTCAAAACTAAAAAATACAGGAATATGAGTGACGACAATTCTAGAATTCTATTACTAGAAGAAAATGAGAATCTGGGTGTAATGATGAGCGATTTTTTACTTCGTAAAAATTTTCGGGTAGACTATATATCGAATGCAAAAGCAGGTTATGATGCATTTATCGAATACAAGCATAGAATGTGTATTATCGATATAGCCTTGTTTGGAGAAAACGCCTTTAAGGTGATTGACGAAATACATCAATTAAGCCCGGAAACCTACGTTATTGCGCTTCTTCCAAAATTGACGAAAGTTGAAAGATTAAATGTAGAAAACGAGATACATCTTTCTAAACCTTTTAGTATTGAAGATTTAGTAAGAATTATAAAATATAAGAACCGATCAAAAGTCAGTGGAATGACCGGAACAAGAGCCAGTAAAAGCATTTCTGAACCATTGGAAGTGAAAACGTTTAAGGTAGGTAAGTATATTTTTGAAGTTCACAGAAAACGATTAACTCTTGCTGATCAATCGAGTTACCTTACCACAAAAGAAGCCGGACTACTCACAATAATTGTTGAAAATGCCAATGCACTGGTAAAACGCGAAACTATTCTTGAAAAAATCTGGGTAAACGATAATGACTCTCATCGCAAAGCCAGAAGCATGGATGTGTATATTTGCAAATTGAGAAAATTGTTGGCTGACGACCCGAATCTTTATTTAGTAAACCATCATGGCGTTGGTTACCAAATGATTGGAGACGTTTCGGAAGTTGAAAAAACCGTCTAAAAACATCACAACTAAAAAATTTAAACTGAATGCGTTAAGTATTCTGTCAAAAAACACATTGTATCGATACAAGAAAGTATGAAAAGTAATAAATTGTTGATTCTCATTATTTCCATATTTCTTATTTTGGCTTACTCATGCTCAAAAGATGACACCGCAGAAATAGTTACAAAATGGAAAACACAAAATGAAACTTATTTTAGCAATATGAAAGATAGTATTGGATATGTTTTGTATGAAATTCCATCAACTTCTGCTGGATATAGCTATTATTATAAAATTTCCACACTAGGTGATCAGAGTAGCGTAAGCCCTTTATCAACTGATTCAGTTTATGTAAACTACAGAGGTAGGACGATTAGTGGAGCTGTATTTGATCAAACCTATACCGGTAAAACTCCGGTCGGAGATGCAAATGCTAAACCACGTATGTTTAAATTAAATCAACTTATCCCTGGCTGGACTTACAATCTGATGCAGATGAAAGTTGGTGAAATAAGAACCATTGTATTGCCACAACAACTTGCGTATGGTGCAAACTACCTACCATCAATGCCATATTCTACGCTGATATTTGATATTCAACTCGTATATTACAAAACGATGGCATACTAAGAGTTTAGCACTACAGAGTTTTACTGCTTTTTTGCCAGTTATTGACTTTAAATAGTTATATTATTTACCTTTAAATATAATTGTATGAATGTAAAACCTGTATATTTGCTTGCAGTGGTATTAATGCTTGGTTGTAGTAGCACCAAAAAAGTTGTGGTTGTGCAGCCCGATACGAAAACTATTTTGTCGGAAACTGCTCTGCAGGGTCAGACATTGTACGAGAACAATTGTAAAAGATGTCATCGATTATATAACGCTTCGGAATTTACGGCAGCACATTGGCCTTCAATTTTAGACAGCATGCAGAAAAAAGCTAAAATAACCGATCAACAAAAGGAATTAATTTCTGAATACTTAGCTATTAATTCTAAAAAGTAACAAACTAATTAGAAGTAACTTGATACTAAAAAGCTGGCTAATCAAAACGATTAGTCAGCTTTTTTTGTATCTGTATATAAACCAAGTAATAAGTTTTTTTACTATTCCATCAAATCGGTAAATGCAAATAATTTGCCATCAAACAATCCTACATCGCCTAATTTCAATTCAGGAATGACCAACAGCGACATAAAAGCCACTGTCATAAATGGTGCTCTGAGCGTTGATCCCAGTTCTTTGGCCATTGCATCTACCTCTTCATATTTTTCAGCTATTAAAGCTCCTTCAAGCTCCGACATCAATCCACCAACCGGTAGCGACAATAAACAGGTTCTGTCGCCTTCACTTGTCAAAATACCACCTTTACTGTCAATAATTTTATTGATAGCCATTGTAATCTCAGCATCCGAAGTGCCCACAGCAACAATATTATGACTGTCGTGCGATACTGTTGAAGCTAAAGCACCCCGCTTCAGACCAATATTTTTGATAAAAGCAACAGATGGAGTTGAGGGCTGATACCGATTGTAAACTACCAGTTTTAAAATATCATTCTCAATATCGGAAACCACATTGTCATTCTCCATTTTAGGCTGATAAAGCATTGATTGAGTCAGTAATTGGCCATCATCCACTATTATCACTTTCAGATACTCACCTGTAGAACGAACAATCAATTGATCTTCAGTAATTTTACGGGCATTAAAATGATTAATTAATTCTGTAGGTTCAAAACGGGGATAACACGTTAAACCATTTTCAGCCACTTTTTCACCACGAATATAAGTTGCTTTTATTTCAAAATTAGAAAGGTTGTCTACAACAACAAAATCGGCATAATCATTAACCTGTAGCAATCCGATATCCAATTTATAATGCGCAATGGGATTTAATGAGCAGACACTTAAAATATCCATCGGATCATATCCTTTAGCCACTGCTCGGCGTACCAAAGCATCAATATGTCCATTTTTAATCAAATCATCCGGATGCTTATCATCGGAACAAAACATAATACTTCCGGCATAATCGGTCATTAATGGCAATAAATCGTCAAAGTTCTTAGCGGCACTTCCTTCACGAATCAATACCTTCATTCCTAATGCCATTTTTTCCTTCGCCTCAGCCAACGTCATGCACTCATGATCAGTTGTTATTCCACCTGCAGCATATGCCTTTAAATCATCTCCCATGAGCCCCGGAGCGTGTCCATCTATAGGCTTACCTATAACCTGAGCTGCATGCAGTTTTGAGTACACTTCTTTATTTTTATGAATTACTCCCGGATAATTCATCATCTCCGCCAAAAAATAAATATCATCTCGCTTAAGTAGTTTCTCAACTGCAGGTGCATCTAAAATGGCTCCGGCAGTTTCGAAAGCAGTAGAAGGAACACACGAAGGAGCACCAAAATAAAACTTCATAGGTGAATGCTTGGCATTATTAATCATATAATCAATACCATCTACACCCGAAACGTTGGCTATCTCATGAGGATCACATACACAAGCCACGGTACCATGAGTAACGCTGTAGCGCGCAAACTCCGATGGCAACATCATCGAACTCTCGATATGAATGTGGGCATCTATTAAACCAGGAATAATATATTGATTATCAACATCATCTGTTGGAATAATGCGAATAATTTTATCACCTTCAATTTGAATAATGCCTTTTATTATCGTTTTATTAATTACGTCTACAATTTGTCCTGAAATACTTTTCATAGTTTATCCTATTATATTTACGTCTATCAATTTTATATCTAAGAACAAAAGTACTGAAATTGTTCGACTGATTTCCGAAATTATCGCATAAAAATACAAATTAAACTCAAAAACAATAAAAATCAAATCATTAAGAAAGGCACCACTCAATGCCTTTGTCAATACTATTGTAACCACAATTACTCAAAACTTAAATAGGGTTTCAATCTATTCAAATCTTCGGATGAGAATTCTTGCAAAACTTTTAAATCGTTTATTTCCTTAAGTTTACCTTTATTTCGTCTCAATTCGAATAAGGCTTTGGCCTGATAAAAATTTATATAAAGATGAGCGTTTAAACGTTCTACACTTGCTATATTCACCTTTATGCGCTGAATTAAAGCCGTATTCACCGTACAAAACGGACGAATTCGATCGAAATTTTCAGGTCGCATGCCAAATATCTCGTGCAACTGATCCACTGATACAAATCCACCGGTTTCTTTTCTGAATCTCACGATTCCTTTTGCATAACCACGTCCAATACCTTTTACCTGCATCAATAAAGTGGTGTCGGCTGAGTTTAAATCTACAATTATATCTTGCTTAAATACCTTTTTTGGAGCTACTATTGTATCAACTTTTGGTTTAGGCATTTCTTTTATTGTAATATAAGGTTCCAACTCCTTAAATTTATCGGGAGTAATACCATATACTTTGCTAAAATCAGCAGTTGTTCTGAACCGACCACCCTTAAGCCTGTATTTTAATACATTAGATGCCATGAAAGGCTTTAAACCCAAACGAGTAAAACCGGCCGAATCAATAGTATTGGGGTCGAATGTAAAAAGTGAATACGTTAGATCGTGTTTTGTTGGAGCATAATCTTGATAGTGCTGATACTTCTTGTATCTGTCCTCGTACTTCTGTTGCCACATAGCCTGACGAATACTATCTCGAGACACAAGCGTCTTCTTGAATGCCTTTACTTCACTCAAAAAAGCATTTTTAGGCATCTCTTCTCGTGGGAAAAAGAGCGGCAAAGCAAAGTTAGCAATCAAAACGATGATAATGAGGGTTATCAAAACGATAATCCCTATTCTTTGTCCTTTCGAAAAATAGAAGAAATTTTTCCACATAATAAACTTTGATTTAATTTGTGAAGTTAACATGCGATAGACAAAAATAAAAATATATTTTGATTTAACAAGCAAGATGGTAAAGATTTTCATATTATTCAGATTCACAACCCCAAACTCTTTATACTTCTAATTAAAACAACTAACTTTGCAGCAAAATAATAACTCCATGGAACTAATTTTAAAGTACTTTCCAAATCTAAGTAAAACACAAATAGCTCAATTTGAAGCTCTTTATGCTCTCTATATAGAATGGAACGAAAAAATAAATGTTATCTCGCGCAAAGACATCGAAAACCTTTACGAGCATCATGTTTTACACTCATTGGTCATTGCCGAAATAATTAAATTTCAGCCGGATACTTCTATTTTGGATGTTGGCACCGGAGGTGGATTCCCGGGTATTCCACTTGCTATTCTTTTTCCAGAATCAAGCTTCGTTTTAATTGATTCCATCGGTAAAAAGATTAAAGTTGGGACTGAAGTTTCAGCAGCTATTGGGTTAAAAAACATCACGTTAAAGCATCTTCGGGTACAGGATGAGAAAGCAAAGTATGACTTTGTTGTAAGTCGTGCCGTAATGCCGCTGGGCGATTTGGTAAAGTTGGTGCAAAAGAATGTCAGCAAGAAACATAAAAATGCACTCCCCAACGGACTTATCTGCCTGAAAGGTGGTGAGTTACATCACGAGATACTTCCGTACAAGAACATTGCAGAGCTCTATGAAGTGAGCGATTACTTTAAAGAAGAGTTTTTTAAAACAAAAAAAGCAGTTTACGTACCGCTATAATCAGTATTATCCAAGTTGTACTATTTTTACTTCATGTTTTTAATTGTTATTCGCCAGCGGCATTATTCCAATCTTAAATAACATTGAAGAACTAAATAACAATGAATAACTTTTTCAAATATGACAATTAAAACATTTACATTCAATCCTTTTCAGGAAAATACATACCTGGTTTTTGACGAAACTAACGAAGCTGTAGTCATCGATGCAGGTTGCTTACAAGCCGGTGAAAAGCAAATTCTAACCCGCTTTATTGAAGACAACAAACTAACACTCAAACGAGTATTAAATACACACTTACACCTCGACCATCAATTTGGCAATAAATTCTTATTCGACACCTATGGAATTGCTCCGGAAGCCTGTATAGAAGATGAATTTTTGTTGGAGAATGTTGTAGCGCAAGCACGTTCATACGGTTTCCCTGTTACTGAAGAAGCACAACCATTAGGCGCTTACATAATTGAAAATCAAGAAATAACTTTTGGAAATTCGAGTTTAAAAGCCATTCATGCACCGGGTCATTCGCCTGGAAGTATGGTCTTGTATTCAGAAAAGGATGGAGTAATGTTTGCCGGAGATGTACTTTTTCAAGGTTCAATTGGCAGAACAGACTTACCCAAGGGTGATTATGCAAGCTTAATCTTAGCTATCACAAAGAAATTACTGGTACTCCCCGACTCCACCGTGGTTTATTGTGGTCATGGACCTAGCACTACCATTGGTTACGAGAAAAAGAACAACCCGTACTTGTAAATTATTGATAGAAATTGTTCTCAATAATAAATTGATAGACAGAAGGATGTAACCATTGGCTTACATCCTTTTTTTGTGCGATGAAATTGCGGATTTGTGTTGATGAAATATCATAAAGAGGACTATCCAAGAGTTTCATTTCGGGATATTTATCAGCAACAAGATCAAAGTCATAACCTGTTCTTGGATAAACCAATATCGGATAGTGTTTTAAAAGTTGAGTGTAGTCTTTCCATTGATCAAAAACCAATGCATTGTCACTTCCAATAACCAAACTGAATTGACAATCAGCAAACTGGATAGACAAAAGTTCAAGGGTATCAATACTATAGGATGGAATTGGCATACAAAACTCCACATCTGATGCTTTAAAATTAGGGTGTTTCACAATAGCCAGAATCAACATATCCAGGCGAATATATTCATCCAGTAACTCTGATTGTTTTTTAAGGGGATTACATGGAGAAACTACAAACCAAACTTCATCAACAAGCTTGTTATCAATCAGATATTCGGCTAGTTTGGTATGTCCGAGATGAATGGGGTTAAACGAACCAGAGTAAATTCCTATTCGTTTTTTTTTCTCACTATCAGTATTTTGACCTGATTTCATCGGATGATATCAAATTATTTACTCAAAAACTCGCGAATAATTCTTTCTGCTTCTTCTTTGGCCACTTCTAAATCATCATTTACCACTACTTTATCAAACTTTGAGGCAAAAGTCATTTCTAAATCCGCCTTTCCAATTCGCTTCGCTATCATTTCATCGGAATCAGTCCCACGGTTTTTTAAGCGTTCGTGCAGTATTTCAATGCTTGGCGGTGCTACAAAAAGCGACAAAGCCCGATCTCCAAATTCTTTTTTTATATTTAGACCTCCCACTACATCTACATCGAAAACAATGTTGTTTCCTTTGCTTGTAATGCGATCAACTTCACTGCGAAGTGTTCCGTAAAAGCAACCTGAATAAACTTCTTCGCACTCAAGAAAATCTCCTTTTTCTATCTTATTTTTGAATTCTTCGACTGTAAGGTAGTAATAATCAACTCCATTCTGCTCTGCTCCACGTGGAGCACGACTGGTGGCTGAAATAGAAAACTCCATATTGAAACCACAGCCTAATAAGTGCTGCACTAAGGTGCTTTTACCTGCCCCCGACGGAGCTGAAAATATAATTAATTTGCCGGACATGTCTTTTAGTTGGTAGTTGGTAGTTTGTAGTTCTAAAAAGTACAACGATATTTTTGGTCTTTTGTACTGACTTAAAATAACAAACTATTTACTTATAAAACGTTTAATACTTGTTCTTTGATTTGCTCCAAATCATCTTTCATCAAAACAACGATTTTCTGCATTTCGCTGTTATTCGATTTTGATCCAAGTGTATTTACCTCACGACCAATCTCTTGCGCAATAAAACCAAGTTTTTTCCCAGGTGATTTTTCGTGTTGCATTGTTTCGATAAAGTACTCAAGATGATTGCGTAAACGTACTTTTTCCTCGTTTACATCGAGCTTTTCAATATAAAATATCAATTCTTGCTCCAATCGGTTTTTATCATAGTCGATTTTATCGGACAAAGCCTGTAAATTTTCCTCTAAACGAGCTTTTATCTTCTCAACCCGCTCGGCTTCAAAAGGCGCCACTTCATCGAGTAATTGGCTGATATGAGCAATTTTATTCACAAATACTGCTTCCAATGATTTACCTTCCTGCACTCTGAAAGCGTTGAACTGTTCAATAGCTACAGCAATTGTTTTACGAATCTCCAACCACTCGTTTTCATCCAATTCTACTGTCTCCGTTTTCATCGTATCCGGTAAACGCAATAGTACTTCGAACCAATTAGAAGGTACATCAATACCAATCTTATCGGATATCACTTTAATTTGTTGATAATAAGCTTCTACAACCGATTGATTAATCTGTGAAACCGACTCTTTTCCCGAATTGTCAACATAAAGTGAGAAGTCAATCTTTCCACGTTCCAGCTTCTGAGAAAGTTCGTTGCGAATTTCAATATCCTTCTCGCGATACAAGCCAGAAATACGAGTTGAAACATCTAATTGTTTGCTATTTAACGACTTAATTTCAACTACTATCTTTTTGTTTCCGTATTCGCAAGTGGCTTTACCAAAGCCGGTCATCGATTGTATCATTTTAATTGATTTAGTATATAAATTTCTACTTGATTGCAAAAATACTATTTTTATTTTAAAGTAGCGATTTTATCCTAAACACTATATATTTTATTGTAAAATGCTCATTTTAATTCCAAAATATCATAAATAACTAGCAGGATATTTCAATTTTACAAAATTGTTTTTATCTTTGTCTATCTTAAAAATCAAAATAATAATGCACACTTCTTACCCGATAAAATACTGGCGTTGGCAAAACTTTTATTTTAAACAATAAGGTTGTTGTTGCCATAATAATATGAGTAATACCATAACAGCCTGTTGTTTAACGAAACGACAGGCTGTATTATTTTAGAAATATATAAAAATAAATATTTACCGATAATTTTATTACATCATGGAAAAAACAAAAAAGTTTCTGTTAGCTGAAAAAGAATTACCCACTAAATGGTACAATATTGTGGCCGATATGGAAACTAAACCAATGCCAATGTTGCATCCGGGCACAAAACAAGCATTGAAAGAAGAAGATTTATATCCTTTATTTGCAAAAGAACTGGCTCATCAAGAGCTTAATCAAACCGATCCATGGATTGATATTCCCGAAGAAGTTCGCGAGAAACTAAAAATATATCGCCCAACGCCACTTGTTCGTGCCTACAATCTTGAAAAAGCGTTGGATACTCCGGCTCATATTTACTTTAAAAACGAGAGTGTTAGCCCTGTTGGTTCACATAAACTGAATTCGGCTTTGGCTCAAGCTTATTATTGCAAGGAAGAGGGAACAACCAATATCACCACCGAAACCGGTGCCGGTCAGTGGGGAACAGCATTATCATTCGCAGCCAAAGCATTCGGGCTTGAACTGGCAGTTTATATGGTAAAAATCAGTTACGAACAAAAACCATATCGTCGTTCATTGATGCAAACCTGGGGGGCACAAGTAATCCCATCTCCAAGTATGTCGACTAAAGCGGGACGTGATATCCTGACAAAACATCCTAATTATCAAGGCAGTTTGGGTACCGCTATTTCGGAAGCTATCGAATTAGCTATGCAAACGCCAAATTGTAAATATACATTGGGTAGCGTGCTGAACCATGTATCTTTACACCAAACTATTATTGGTCTGGAAGCCGAAAAACAAATGGAAATGACCGGCGAATACCCTGATGTGGTAATTGGTTGTTTTGGAGGAGGATCAAATTTCTCGGGTATTTCGTTTCCTTTCATGCGTCATAATATAAAAGAAGGCAAACAAACACGCTTTATTGCAGCAGAACCATCGTCTTGTCCGAAATTGACCCGTGGTAAATTTGAATATGATTTTGGCGATGAAGCCGGTTATACACCACTATTGCCAATGTTCACACTTGGTCACAATTTTGCTCCTGCACACATTCATGCAGGTGGGCTTCGTTACCACGGTGCCGGAACCATTGTTAGTCAATTGATGAAGGATGGGTTAATGGAAGCTGTAGATATTGAACAGTTAGATTCGTTTAACGCGGGCGTATTATTTGCTCAAACCGAGGGAATTATACCGGCACCGGAATCGGCTCACGCTATTGCAGCTACTATCAATGAAGCACTTAAATGCAAAGAAGAGGGAACAACAAAAACTATCCTATTCAACCTTTCCGGGCATGGATTGGTAGATATGGCTGCATACGATCAATATTTAGCCGGTGATTTGGTAAACTATTCATTGTCAAATGAAGATATCGAGAAAAACGTAAGTCAACTGGAACATCTGGTTTAGTATTAAAAATATAGCCAGTAGAT
Organism: uncultured Paludibacter sp.; assembly: GCA_963664445.2. Lineage (GTDB taxonomy): Bacteria > Bacteroidota > Bacteroidia > Bacteroidales > Paludibacteraceae > Paludibacter. The sequence continues at coordinate 640,788 of CAXXUM010000002.1, read as the reverse complement.
TAACCACAAAAGAAAAGGAAGATGATCAGTCTTCCTTTTTTTATACGCAGCATTTCATTCGTTTTTCTTTTTTTTATCCGAGATCAAAATTAATCGAAGCGAAGTATCTTTGGTAATATAACTCCATGCCCAATTAAAGAAGACTATCAGTTTGTTACGAACACTAAGTATCAGCATTAAGTGTAAAAACATCCAAATATACCAGGCAATTACGCCACTGAATCTTACAAATGGTAAATCAACAACAGCTTTATGCTTACCAATGGTTGCCATTAGTCCTAAATCACGATATTCATATTCGTTGAGTGATTTTCCTTTTAGCGTGTTTACAATATTATGTCCAAGGTTTTTAGCCTGATTTATAGCCACATTAGCAACTTGAGGATGTCCTGTTTTGTACTTTGGAGTCTCCATATAGGCAATATCGCCAAGCGCATAGATATTCGAATAGTTTTTTAATCTGTTGTACCTATCCACTATGTATCTGTTACGAATAATATCTTCGGGTTGAAGTCCCGAAACGATATTCCCAGTCACTCCTGCAGCCCAAATAAGGTTTCGCGTTGGAATTTGTTCTCCTGAACTCAGGGTGGCAATGTTTCCATCGTAAGTATTTATTATTGTTTCTGTTCTGATTTGTACACCAAGCTCTTCCAAAAACTTTCGCGAGGCTATTTTGGCATCATCGCTCATGTTGTTGAGCGTATTCTTACTACCTTCCACCAAAATTATGTTTAATTTCGAAAAATCCAGACTAGGATAATCTTTGGGTAAGATATTGTTTTTGAGTTCTGCAAATGCTCCCGAAAGCTCTACGCCGGTGGGTCCTGCTCCAACAATAACAATGTTGTTTATAGCTGTCTTTTCTTCTTCCGTTGCAAAAATTTCTTGCTCAAAACTAATTAAAATCTTATTTCTGATCTTAATGGCCTCCTGAGTTGTCTTCATCGAAAGTGCATGCTGACTCATTTGCTCATTTCCGAAATAGTTTGTTTTACAACCTGTTGCAATCACCAAATGATCGTAAGTGATTTGACCGGATGAAGTTAGAATCTTTTTTGATGCCGGCAGAATTTTCAAAACATCAGCCATTCTAAAATCTATATTATTATATTTCTGAAAAACTTTTCGAAATGGAAAGGAAATACTGGCAGGCTCCAATCGTGCACTTGCAATTTGATATAGTAATGGTTGAAATTGGTGATGATTTTGTTTATCTACCAATAAAATCTTTAAATCTTTGTTTTGTAATGATTTGGCCAATTGAAGACCTGCAAAACCACCTCCGATAATAACTAATTTATCGCCTTTTTTAAAACTTAAACCATCCATCTTCTTTTCTATTTTAATCCTTTATGTATTACAGACTATTAAACAACCCAGGTAGATAATTGTTGACAATAAAGAAATTTTTCTCTAATTAAAAATTAATTTTTTTATAGCCATCTGTTTATCAACACAATAAAATCATCAAATATAATATAAAATATTATCTGTATCTTTGCATCAAAATAGTAGGTCGGTTTGTCGCTTTTCCCTTGGGAATGGAGGAAAGTCCGGGCAACGCAGAGCACCATATTTCCTAACGGGAAGCTGTTTGTGAGGGCAGAGTAGCGTAACAGAAAATAACCACCACGCCTTCGGGTATGGAAAGGGTGAAAAGGTGAGGTAAGAGCTCACCGGTTCGGATGGCAACATTCGAAGCCGTACGTCTTATGGGTTGCAAGATCATGTATACCGACGCAGTAGGGTTGCTCGCCCGATGTCGGGGGGTAGATTGCTAAAGGCAAATGGCGACATTTGTTCGAGATAAATGACAGACACTTTGCGCAAGCAGAGTACAAAACCCGGCTTATAGACCTACTATTTTTTTTTCGACTACCAAACAACAACTACCAAATAACTTTTGAGAAGAATACTGCTTTAAACCATTCGGTTTTTTTAGCATATTTTATTGTACTACATTAATTCACATACATTTATGTCTAAACTTATTGCATTCTTTGAGGAATATATAATTTTATCCGTTTTGACATTTGGCGGATTACTGAGTATGAATTAACCAAATCGCGTCGTTTTTTCTATCGTGTGGTGAAAACAATCGTGCTGGCCATTCGGGGTTTTGTGGTCGACAACTTGAATGTTAGGGCATCAGCTCTCACCTACTCTATTTTATTTGCCATGATTCCTTTATTTGCGCTGATTATTGCCATTGCAAAGGGATTTGGAGTAGACAAGCTTATCGAAAATTCACTTCAGGGTACTTTTATTGGACAAGCCAATCTTGTTCCTACTGTGATGGGCTTTGTACAGCGCTATCTGGAGTCTACTCAAGGTGGTTTATTTATTGGAATTGGCATTGCCATCCTTTTCGGATCGGTAATGAACTTCTTTATGCAGGTAGAAAAAGCTTTTAACAGTATCTGGCAAGTAAAAAAATCACGCTCGCTCATACGTCAGTTCACCACTTATTTTTCTGCTATCTTAATTATCCCGCTTTTAATCGTGTTATCAAGTGGATTTTCAATATATGTCAACGCCATACTTTCACATAGCTATTTTTTCAGTCTGCTAAGCCCTGTACTTCGTTTTGGCGTAAAATTTATACCTTACATTATTAATTGGATTGTATTTACCATAATGTACATGGTTATTCCGAACACACGCGTTCGGTTCTATAATGCAATGCTGGCAGGCATACTTGCCGGCTCAGCCTTCCAATTGTTTCAAATACTGTATATCAATGGCCAGGTCTATTTATCGCGTTTCAACGTTGTATATGGAAGTTTTGCGGCCATTCCATTGCTTTTACTCTGGCTGCAGATATCCTGTTTAATCATTTTACTTGGAGCTGAGATTTCGTATGCTTCTCAAAATATTAAAAATTTCGATTATGAGGTTGATACAAAGAATATTAGCTCTAGATATAAAAATTTCTTGACTCTTTTTATCACTCACCTGGTGGTAAAACAATTTGAAGATCAAAAACCACCTTTATCCTCGGAGCAGATTGCGACGAACTACAAACTCCCTATCAGGCTAGTAAACCAAATTCTAAATCAATTGACTGAGGTTTCTATTCTGATTGAGGTCTTTCACGACAGTTCTAAATCAAAAACCTATCAACCGGCAATCGACATCAATCAAATGACTGTAAATCTTGTATTTGCAAAGCTTGAAAAAAATGGGGCTGAGCTGTTTTTGACCAGTAAAAATGAGTTATTGGATTCGTTTTGGCAAAAAACACTGGAGATAAAAAAACAATCAATTGAACAAACCAATCATATATTGGTAAAAGATATCTGAAATTGATATTGATAGATGAAAAAAGCCGTTTCCAATGCTGGAAACGGCTTTTTTAGTGAGCCTCTTGTCGGATTCGAACCAACGACCCCGAGATTACAAATCACGTGCTCTGGCCAACTGAGCTAAAGAGGCAAGTGGGTAAGCACCCTGCATCGCACCGCTACAACCTTCTACCCTTGCTGCGATCAAGCCCTGGGGGAATTCAAAAGGAGCATGTCGTGCAGGACTTACCCGACGACAAAAGTAGTACTTTTGAGTTAATCTCCAAAACTTTTATACGATATTTTTTTCGGAAAAGCCCTACAGTATTCATTTTCAGAAATCTATTACAAAATATTTTTTTCAAAAAGAATAATTCAATAAATAATCGGCCTGTTTATCCGCTGAATATGCCGAATAAATATATTTTTTTTCTAAAAAACAATGATTTTATCCATCAAATTTGTGGCACAAACTTTGTAAATTGATAATCTATATTCAATTTTTTCGAATCATTCAGCAATTATTAATAGTAAATCACATTCCAATGAAAAAATTATTCTTGATTTTAGCAATCGCTTTGGCGGTTATCTCGTGTAGAGATTCGGTTTCGGACCAATTAGACACTAAACAAATTATCAGTTTGAAGGTAAATAGCTCCGATTGGGTTGAAAATACCGATAATGCCGGATTAAACAGATTTTACTCCTATCACTTTCCCGTTAACGAGATAAATTCAAATATTTATAATAATGGTGCAGTTGTAGGATATATTGAACTGGATGACAGGCAACAAGCTCTACCCTACGTTCGTCATTTTGAAAATAGTAATGGTACCATGTGGACACGTACCGTTGATTTCGACTATTTAAAAGGAGGGGTTAATATTTATGTTACTAATTCGGATTTTGTGAGTGACCCACCTGAGACAATGAATTTCAGAATTGTTCTCATGTGGTAATAATTTCATTTATAATAAATTACGACGCGTTATTTTGAGTGAAATCAAATAACGCGTTTTTCATAATATGAAGAATGAAAGAAAAATGGATTATTTAATGTATTTTTGATTCAAATTTGCAGAAAGAAATGAATCCCGAAACTAAAGAATTTATCAGCACTCATCTTAACGCTGACGTGCATCAACTAGCACTTCAAGCCGGTCGCTTTCCAATGATTGACATGGCATTAGCCATACGTCAGGTAAATGGAATGCAAAAAATAAAAAACAAAGTTCCACTCTTTTATACTACCAACGAAATTCTTTATCCCGCTCAACTTTCACTCGAACAATCATCCTCTCAATCAACAGCAACTTACAAGTCAACACTTTGCGAAGGAAACTCATTAGCTGATTTAACAGGTGGATTCGGAATAGATTGCTGTTTTATGTCTGTTCATTTTAAGCATGTTAGCTATGTAGAACGTCAATCCGAATTGTGTGAGCTCGCAAGCCATAATTTCAAAGTATTGGGTAGAAATCACATAGAGATTTTTAATCAGGATACAGAAACTTTCTTGCCTGAAATGCAAACTGTTGATTGGATTTTTATTGATCCGGCACGACGCGGCATCGGCGGGAAAAAGGTCGTTTTACTTTCAGACTGCGACCCGGATGTATCAGCACTTTCTGCACTTTTATTGGAAAAAACGGCTAATGTAATGATAAAATTATCTCCAATGATGGATATATCTGCCGCTCTGCGCGATTTACCTCAGACAACTGAAGTTCATATCGTGGCAGTTGAAAATGAGTGCAAAGAAGTTCTGCTTATTCTCAGAAAGAATAATGAAAAGCCTTTGCAGGTATTTACTATCAATTTTGGAAAAAACGACCATCAACAGTTATTCAGATTTGATGCACACGAGGAATCAAATGCAACTTCAAAACTAAGTTCAGAAGTAGGAAAATACCTGTACGAACCCAATGCAGCTGTGATGAAAAGCGGTGGCTTCAAATTAATTGGAAATTATTTTGACCTAAGTAAACTGCATGATAATACCCATTTATATACAGGAAATGAATTGTTACTTGAATTCCCGGGACGAATTTTCAACGTGAATAAAGTGTGGGAAAACTCCAAATTTTCATTAAAACAACTTACAACAGAGCACCCGAAAGCAAATATATCTACCCGAAATTATCCTATTAGTGTGGACGAATTACGCAAAAAACTGAAAATAAAAGATGGTGGCGAGACTTACCTATTTGCCTGTACGCTTGCCAACGAAGAAAAAGTAATTATTGAATGTAAAAAGGGAAAACAGAACTAACCATTTCCCCTTCAAATATATCTTTTCCAATATTTAAAATCCAACCGAAAAACTTACTGCAGAACGGTTTAAATTGCCATTAGTAAATAATCCTGTCGGGTAATAATTATACGCCAGACGAGCATTTAAAATGGCAAAAAATCGAATTTTTGTCCCTAATGTCCAACCAAATTGGTTGTTACTTACACCGGGATAATAATTTCTATTCAGGCTTGAAGCTAGAATCAGCTCGTAAACCGGTCCTGAGTAGACTTTCATACCACTGAAAAACGAATTAAACAGCTTGTATTCAACTGTTAGTGGAATGGTTAATGACTGAGTTCTAAACACCTCATCTGATGCACTTAATGCATAATTTCCATCACCGTACAAAGTATATTTACTCCAATTATAATTTAATCCTACCTGCCAGGATGCCTGAGGATCAAATTCAAATTTTTGACCATAGGCAGTACCCAGACTAAAAATTACTCCATCTATAATCATAGGTCTTATTCACATCCCAACCTATATTGATGTTTTTAAATAATTGTCTTTTAAAACTATCCTCTGCCATTATATTTCGCACACCAGCTGTAAATAAGCAAATTACAACAATGATTACAATTTTATTTTTCATATTTACCTAAATTATTTAAATAATTATCAGCTATCTATGATAAATACTTCCAATTTTTATGCCAAACAATACAGATAATGCGACACTATAGCAATTTCAATTGAACTCGTTTTCTAACCGCATCAACCTCAATAACACGTACTTTTACATGCTGATGAACTGAAACGACTTCAGCAGGATTACTAATATACCTATCGGCCATATTAGACACATGAATTAAGCCATTTTCCTTTATACCTACATCTACAAATGCGCCAAAATTAGTTATATTCGTCACAATACCAGGTAATTCCATTCCTGTACGTAAATCACCAATCGTTTTTACATTCGGATCAAACTCGAAGACCTGTATTCCACTTCGGGGATCACGTCCGGGCTTTTCCAATTCTTGCAAAATATCATTTAAGGTCGGTAAACCAACTTTTGGAGTGATATATTTTTGCAAATCAATGCTTTTCTTAAGTTCTTTATTCTGAATCAGTTCAGCAACAGTTGATTTTAAATCCTTGGCCATCGCTTCTACTATTCCGTAGCTTTCGGGGTGAACAGCAGAATTGTCTAACGGATTTTCACTATCCGGAATACGCAGGAAACCGGCACATTGCTCAAAAGTTTTAGCACCCATTTTAGGCACTTTCATCAGTTGCTTTCTGTTTTTAAATGCACCATTTTCGCTTCTAAAATCAACAATATTTTGCGCTAGCTGTGGACCCAAGCCGGAAATATACGTCAGTAAATGCTTGCTGGCGGTGTTCAGGTTCACTCCCACTTTATTCACAGCATTCTCAACCGTTTGGTCGAGCGATTTTTTAAGCTGAGTTTGATCCACATCGTGTTGATACTGACCAACCCCTATCGATTTTGGATCTATTTTCACCAGTTCAGCCAATGGATCCATCAACCTGCGACCAATAGAAACCGATCCGCGTACGGTAACATCGTAATCAGGAAATTCATCACGGGCGATTTTTGACGCTGAGTAAATTGACGCACCGTTTTCGCTCACCACAAAAACTTGAACTTCTCTATCGAAACTAGTATTTTGGATAAATTGCTCTGTTTCACGACTAGCAGTCCCGTTTCCAATGGCAATGGCCTGAATTTTATATGCCTCGACCATTTTTTGTACTTTTCGCATGGCTTGGGAAGTTTCGTGTTGAGGTGCGTGAGGATAAATAGTTTCATTGTGCAACAAGTTACCTTGTGCATCCAAACAGACTATCTTACAACCGGTTCTGAAGCCTGGATCTATTCCCAAAACACGTTTTTGCCCTAATGGTGGAGCCAATAATAGCTGACGGAGGTTTTCAGCAAAAACCCGAATAGCCTCGGTATCCGCTTTTGCCTTGCTATCGGAAGCAAACTCAGTTTCGATACTTGGTTTTAATAGTCGCTTGTAGGCATCATTCACTGCTTCAGACACTTGAATAGACGAGTCTGTTTTTCCTTTTACAAAAATTCGATCCAGTCGATCCAAACAATTTTCATCTTCAGGCGTGATATTAACACGCAAAAATCCTTCAGCTTCGCCTCTTCGCATTGCTAATAATCGATGCGATGAACAACGCGCTAGTTTTTCACTCATATCAAAATAATCGCGATACTTCTGAGCTTCCTCCTCTTTTCCTTTTATTAATTTTGACGAAATAATAGCTTCTCGAGCAAAAATACTACGAACTGTATTTCTGGCAGCCTCACTCTCATTCACCCATTCAGCGATAATATCCCGCGCACCTTTCAACGCATCATTGGCATCAAACACATCGCCTTTCACAAAATTAAGCGCCATTCTTTCAATATCATCCGACTGCTGCTTCATCAGCATTTTAGCGAGTGGTTCCAGTCCTTTTTCGCGAGCTATTTCTGCACGCGTACGTCGTTTGGGCTTATAGGGCAAATATATATCCTCTAATTCTGTGATATTCCAACAATTATCTATTCTGGATTTTAATTCATCGGTCAGTTTATCCTGCTCTTCAATTGATTTCAATACGGCCAACTTACGTTTCGCCAATTCACATAGTTTATCGTACTGCTCTTTCGTGTCGCCAAGCTGCACTTCATCCATCCCATCGGTCATTTCTTTCCGATACCGACTAATAAAAGGTATAGTAGCTCCTTCAATAAATAATTGAATAGCGTTTCTGATTTGTTTTTCGGTTAAGTGTAGAGCTGAAGCTATCAGCGAAATGAATTTCGCCGGTATTGTTGAATTATCTGTAGACATTTGAAAATAAAATTGTGAAGTTTGTATAAGGGCAGATATAAAACTACCCGAAATATTCATTGAGAAAGTGAAATGATTAACCGGAATAAATTAATGCAATATTTTGAATATCAATTCTTTCATCAATTCTCCTTCGTCGGTACTAGGATTATCTATCCCTTTATATCGGGCATCCGTTTCCCTTATATAAGTAATAATATTCATCGTTTTCCATGCCCCGAAAACCTGAGAAGCTTTTAGATAATCTTTTATAAAATAGGGATTTACTTTCAGTTCGGAAGCTGCTGTTCCCTGACTTTTGTCCGGTAAATAGTGAAATATCATCAAATCACTGAAAAATTTAAAAAGCTGAGCAAGTACCAGCACCATAGGATTTGCCTTCTTGTTTTCAGCGAAATAACGAATTATTCTGTTGGCTTTCAATACATCCCGGTTTATTAAAGCAGCCTGCAACTCAAAAACATTAAAATCTTTACTAATTCCAATGTTTTTCTCAATCAATTCGGGCGTAATACTTCTCATATCAGCCGGTTTTGTCAGAATAAGCTTATCCATCTCGTTCACCAGCTTACTTAGGTCAGTTCCTAAATATTCAGCCAACATAGCCACCGCTTTATCTTCAATAGCTACATTTTTCGTCTTCGCAAATTTAGTAATCCAGGAAGCTATTTCATAATCGCGCAATTTAGTCGATTCAAAGGTAATTCCCACCTTCCCAACCTCCTGAAACCATTTTTTACGCTTATCCGGAGTTCCGTATTTATAGCAAAACACTAGAATAGTGGATTTTAATGGGTTCGACAGATAATGAACTAAATCATCCCAAGCCTTAATCAGTTGCGCTTCCTTAACGATCAATACCTGATGAGTACCCATCATTGGATAACGTTTGGCTGCATTAATTACTGTACTGATTTCCACATCTTTTCCATACAGAATAGTTTGGTCAAACTCTTTTTCTGCATCACCAAGTACATTATTTTGAATAAAATCGGAAATCAAATCGATGTAATATGGCTCTTCACCCATTAAAAAATAAACGGGTGAATACTGCTTTTTACGTAAATCGGTAAATATTTGATCGTACGAGACGGAATCTTGTTTAGCCACTTTAATTATATATCAGAAAATAAAATATCGAAATAATCTTTTTATTCAAAACGTAAATGCTTAATAGTCTTGCTATTATTCAACAAAGAGGTAAGGGATTTTACTCCAATCTTTAGGTGCTCCTCTACAAAACTGGCAGTCACTTTTTTGTCGCTCTCAGAGGTTTTAATTCCATCTTCGTGCAATGGCATATCCGAAACCAATAATAACGCTCCAATAGGAATGCTATTTGAGAAGCCGGCGATAAAAAGCGTAGCAGTCTCCATATCTATCGCCAAAGCGCGACTGGCACGAAGGTATTCTTTAAACTTCTCATCATGCTCCCACACGCGTCTGTTGGTTGTATATACAGTGCCAGTCCAGTAATCTTTTCCAAAATCACGAATATTTGACGAAACAGCACGCTGTAAGCTAAATGCAGGTAACGCAGGAATCTCTGGCGGAAAATAGTCGTTTGAAGTTCCTTCGCCACGTATGGCTGCACTTGGTAAAATATAGTCGCCCAGTTTATTTTTATCTCTCAACCCTCCACATTTTCCTAGAAAAAGAACAGCTTTCGGTTGAATTGCAGATAAAATATCCATAATAATTGCTGCATTGGGGCTGCCCATACCAAAATTAATAATGGTTATCCCGTTGGCAGATGCATTGGGCATATTGCCATCACGACCCACTACAGGCACGTTAAACCATTCAGCAAAAAGCTCTACATAATTATTGAAGTTGGTTAGTAATATATAGTCAGTAAATTCATTTAAAGGACGTTTAGTATACCGGGGTAACCAATTCTCCACAATTTCTCTTTTTGTTTTCATAACCATCAATAATTATAGTTTGTTTTAGTATCTTCGCAAAACATACGGTTTTACAATGAATTGGAATTAAATTCAATCGTTTATCATTACATATGCGAACACTTCAATTGAAGATCAAATGATTATTATGTTTTCTAATAATTCGACTTTCAATTTTTTAGTGGAAACAAAAATACTAAAAAATGTTGCAACTTAACCTCCCTCAGTATAGTTTTAGAATAAAAAAACAGAATGAAAAGCTTGTGATTTTCGATTCTCAACGAAAAAGATATGTGGCACTCACTCCAGAAGAATGGGTTCGGCAGAATTTCATCCGCTTTTTAATAGAAGAGAAAGGATATCCTGCAGCTTATCTTGCAATCGAAAAACAGTTGAATATGAATGGAATGAAAAAACGTTGTGATGCTATACTATACAATGAACATGCTCAACCATTTCTTATTATTGAACTAAAGGCTCCCAATGTTGCCATTTCACAAGCCACTTTCGACCAGGTAGCAGTGTATAATGCCAAATTAAAGGTCGACTTTTTTATAATTAGCAACGGAATTGAACATTTTTGCTGCAAAGTGAACCTCAAAACTTCACGATATGAGTTTTTTTCTGAAATTCCTGATTTTGACCAGATCGTCACCAAAAACGCATAAATCACTATATAACAAACAAATACACAATAATTCATTTATTAAGGCCAAAAACATGTTGTAAAACATTGTTTTTGGCCTTGTTTTTTCAATCAAATTCTGCATGCACAAAAACAGCAACTAATAGTCTAAATATCAATTAATTACACAATAAAATACGAAAGCCAAATAGTTAAAGTTTTAGGCATCGCCATATATTTAACACGAGATATGTGATTTTTATGTTGTAAAACATATAATTTTGCATCGTCAATCAAAGATAATTTGATATGACAAATCTAATACAAAGAATACCCAGGTAAAAAATCACATGGGAATTCTTTGTTTTTTTATTAAAAGGTATAAGGTATAAATTTAAAAAGTTTGGTTATGAAAAAGATTTTAGTTCTAATTGCGGTTTGTATTGGATATTCAGTATCGACCTTTGCATTTAATCCTAGTGATTACAAGAGCTTTTACAAGTTGAACAACAAAGCAACCTTCACAGGCTTGGTTGGATATATAGATGCTGACCAAGAGCAAGCTGCTTTCTTACAACGTGTATTTAAAGTTACGGAAGAAGAATTGTCAAATGCGGCAAAAAAAGAAGATATAGCTGCTGCTGATAATGTTATCAATTACAATTTACGAAATGCTAAATGTATTCTATCGGAAGAGCAATACAAAAAGTATATAGTTTTTGTAAATGTCTATCTGAACAATGACAATAATTTCGCCATGTTCTCAGAGAACAAATAAGTAAGGTAAAAAGAAAAAGGTATATTTAAAAGTTAAGGTTATGAAAAAGATTTTAGTTGCTGTTTTAGTTTTAGTTGCCAGCACAACTAGTGTATTTGCTGTTGATACAAACAAATACGAAGTATTTAATAAGATGAATAACGCAAGTACTTTCAATGGCTTGGTACGTTATTTAGGGGCTGATTACGATCAAGCCGAACAATTGGAGTTAGTATTCACAATGACAGAAAAGAAAATGAAATCTGCATTGAAAGGTGATGACGAAGTTGCTGCCGAAAAAGCAATGTATTTCAATTTAGGAAATGTAAAATCAGTATTAAGCGAAGAACAATACAAAAAGTACCTTGTACTTATCAATGTATCTGTTTATAACAACAATAACGATACGTTTATTGCTGGTCTGTAATTTGATCTGAATACATTGTATTCAAATACAATCGAGGGTGTTGCAAATTTTGTAACACCCTCTTTTTTTTGTATTATAATCTCTTTTTTGTTCGATTTACCCTTGCCACCACCTTCTCATCGTTCAATTCTCTCAATGCATCGGTTGCAATCCACACTGCCGACTTAGTTCCCTGACATTTAATTCGTTCAGCCACTTCAATTGCCCTGATGCGCAAATACTCATTCCGCTTTCCAATCTGGCGCAATGCCCAGTTCACAGCCTTTCTCACAAAATTTCGTTCATCCCACGCTTCTCGTTCAATAATATTGAAAAATCGCTCATAGGATGAATCGCATGCCTTTTTATCATGAAAAGCGAGCTTACACATTAAAGTAAAGGCTGTTCGCTTCACAAACTCGCGCTCATCGGTTGAATATTCTTCAATTTTAGCGCGAACAAAGTCCATTTTAGCTATCAAATCGCAGCAAGAATCACACATATCCCAGGAATTAAAGTCACTCACCCATTTGTCCACTTGATTTTCAGTCACCATTTTACCATCTTCAATCATTGAGGCCAATATCCTCGCTTCGTGTATTTCCGTATCCCAAAGTTCTAAAGCTAATGCATGATTTGCGCCAATGGTCTTAGCCAGATTTCGCAATAATGGAATCTTTACTCCTAAAGCTTTAGAATCTTCTATACCAAAGTGCGACAATTTAGCAAAATGCTCAGGCGTTGATAGTAATTTCAATTCTTCAATAACAAATTCTATATCCATATACGTCTAATCAATAATAAAATAAGTACACGTTTTAATTATTAATACCTTATAAATAAAAACTGCACAAAAGAAATAGAAATATTCTTTTGTGCAGTCCAACTATAAAAATTCTACATATAAAATGTAGATTTAAAAGCTTACAAATACAATTAAACTTCCATTGCTCCGATAATATCATTAATTGATGAATATCCATGGCGGTTTAAATAATCATCAATACCGTCAATTACTTTACCGGTAATCGTAGGATCTATAAAATTGGCTGTGCCTATTTGAATGGCAGAGGCACCGGCAAGGATAAACTCTATAGCGTCGGCAGTATTCATAATTCCGCCCATTCCTACAACCGGTATTTTTACCGCGTTAGCCACTTGCCACACCATACGCAATGCCACAGGCTTTACAGCAGGACCTGAAAGTCCACCGGTGATGGTAGACAAATACGGCTTTCTTGTCTCAGCATTTATGGCCATACCCAACAGAGTGTTTATAAGCGAAACAGAGTCGGCTCCCTCGGCCTCAACAGCCAGCGCAATCTCCGAAATGTCGGTTACATTCGGCGAAAGCTTCACCATCATATCATTTTTATACACTCTTCGCACTTCTCTAACTACTTGTGCAGCAGACAAACAGCTTGTACCAAAGGCCATTCCACCTTCTTTTACATTAGGACAAGAGATGTTTAATTCAATTCCGGGGATTTTTTCCAGTTCATTTAGCCTCTCAGCTGCCTCCACATAGTCTTCGATAGTTGAACCTGATAAATTCACAAGTATATTTGTATCGATATCCTTCAACGTCGGGTAAATATGATTAATAAAGTAATCTACACCCTTATTCTGCAGTCCTACAGCGTTTAGCATACCTGATGGTGTCTCTGCCATACGTGGATATTGATTGCCCTGACGGTCGCGAAGCGTAGTTCCCTTCACAATTATACCGCCAATTCGCGATATATCCATAAAGTCGGAATACTCTGTTCCATAACCGAATGTGCCCGATGCAGTCATCACCGGGTTTTTCAATTGTAATTTTCCTATTTTGATATCTAAATTTGCCATTTCAACTTTGTAATATTAAATACAGGTCCTTCGGTACACACGCAAACATGACCTTTGATTGTATCGGTTACACAACATAAACAAGTCCCAAAACCACACGCCATAGTATTCTCGAGCGAAACTTCGCAAATAGCCTCTGTTTTGGCTGCGTAAGCGGCTACAGCTTTCATCATGGGTGTTGGCCCACAAGTATAAACATAATCGAAATTTGAGCCTTGTAATAGCGAATGCTGGGTAACAAAACCCTTTTCTCCATGCGTACCATCTTCGGTAGTTGTATATACATTGCCGAACTGCTCAAATTCACAAAGCTGCAATAAATTATCTTTAGAGCGTCCGCCCAGCAAGAAATTACACTCATAACCTCGTTCTTTGAGATATGAGCCCCAAAACAACAGTGGAGCTATACCCACGCCACCACCTACTAAAAGCAGCTTCGCATCCTTGCTTTCGGGCAATGTAAAGCTATTTCCCAATGGGAAAAGCAGATTTACCACTTCACCAACCTTGAGTTCGCACATCTTGCGGGTTCCATCTCCCACTATTTGCACCAACAGCCAAAGCTCATTAGCCTCATAATCAACATAATTAATGGAAATAGGACGACGTAAAAACGTGGAAGGAGAATTGTCGACCCGCACTTCGGCAAATTGTCCCGGTAACATTTCGGGAAGCTTGTCAGGCGACGTAAGTACTAAAAGAGAGTATTGATTGTTTAGCGCTTCATTTTTCTTTACAATCAAATCGAGCATGAATTTCTTCATCTAATCTATATTGTTATATATCAATTACATACAATAATGTTCTTTTGTAATTAATAACAGTTTATACTGGCTGCAAAATTACACAATTATCTCGAAATGACAAGGCTAAAATAAAGCATAATTGAGAATGTCTCCCCTGAAATGAAACAAGAATAGTTATTTTGATTTCTATCCAATAAAAAGATACAGAAAAAATATAATGTCGTGACTTTTACTTTTTAGCGCTCTATCAAGTCAGGTTAAAATTTCTTACAATATTGCAACATTCCACTTAGTTTCAAAAAAGCAGAAAGAGGAGAGTCGAAATTTTATAAATTGTCATTTTGTTTCAAATTCCTGAAAAGTATTGTCGGTATAGTAGACAATTATTTTCCGAACATATTTTGCAGGTGTTTCAACAACAGAATTGATTATAGAACGAGCTTCGGGAGTCTGCTGAATTGCCGCTTCTGGAATTTGTGGAGTATTTTGCTGAATGACATCAGATGGCGACACTACTTTTTCGACTATTATTGGTTCTGAAATAGCTGATTTAGAGCTATTTTCATTAATAGAATCGAACAATGTAGGCGCCTGAGATTGCTTTTCTGAACGATACATCGATCCAACGCCCAAAATAAGCCAATCTGAGCTCACTGTACGGAACCGATTGAGCACTTTCTTTAGCACATCCAAACTCGGATTATTTCGTCCATTCAAAATATGGGAGAGTGTAGAACCTTGAATGCCTATCTCGGCTGCAAACTGAGCCGAATTCATTCCCTCGGTAAGCATAACCTTTTCAATTCTGTCTTTTTCGTCCATAATTTACAGTATAAATGTAAAGTGTATGTTTGTAATCACATTACAAAGATATGTGAATTAGTTTACATATGCAAATGAAATACATTTGTAATAAAATACATTTATACATACACATTTGTAATGCATAGAAATGGAAAAATGAAATGTTCATATGGCTATAAAACCCTTTGTTTAAAAGGCTTTATAGCCAATTTATAAAGTATATTATTAAATAAAGTGATTTATTATATATAAACATATAAGTATGTTAGTTATCAGTGATTTAATGTTATATGTTTATCTTATTTAAGATATAATGCCACTATTATCACAAAAATGAATATACACTTAAATTATACTTGTATATATATTGACTATTTTATTGGTTTATAGTAGTTTATATGTATAATGTGACTAATATAATTGGTGTTCACATAAATATATGCCCATACTATATATGGCAATATGTTTGTAAAAACTGTTCTGTATTTTTGTGAATGCTGTAAAATACTTTAACTAATACATGTGTAATCATTCACTTTTGTATTATATATTTATGTGAAGTTACAAGTGTAATATGTTATATTGGACTACCCATTTGTAATTGAGTTTAAAATTCAGTTTTTGAGGTAGATTAAGATTTTCAGTTGAGCTTAGCAAATATGTTCAACTTCGACTCACATCCATTTCCCAGCATGGAGAGTGTATTGAGATTCTGAAATTAAGAGAGAGCAAATGTAGATTTACCGTTGGCATGAGATAAATATACAACCACTCCTGCCTTAAATGAAAAAGTGGATTTTAAAAGCTGATGAGGATAGATAAATGAGGAAAATGGGATAAAAACAGACAAATTGAAGGCAATATTCTAGTTGTGTGAATTTTATACTAGTAAAAATATGACGTAATGTGCAAACATAGAGGTAATTGGATTAATTTTGAGCTTCTGAGAATTAAATATTTATTTGGTCTCGGGAATTTACACACGAAAATTAGAATGACAGGCACAAAAAAAAGAGTTCGAAAAATTAATTTCGAACTCTTTGATTTATTTTGTTTGATATGTTATTAATCTTCGATTACCGGAGCCACACCTGCCAACTCCTGATCGACTAAAATACGACCGCAATATTCACATACTATAATTTTTTTGCGAAGACGAATATCCAATTGACGTTGTGCCGGGATTTTATTAAAGCATCCACCGCATGCATCACGTTGAACATATACTACAGCTAAACCGTTGCGTGCATTTTTGCGGATACGTTTAAACGCAGTTAGCAAGCGAGGTTCAATGAGCGATTCGATTTGCTTGGCATGCTCGCGAAGTCTTTCTTCCTCGTGCTTAGTTTCCGAAACGATTTCGTTCAACTCACCTTTCTTTTGTTCCAGGTCAAGTTTACGTTCTGATAATTTATCAGCTGTATTTTTTTGATCTGCTTTTTTTGTTTCATGAGCAGCAGTATATTCACGAATACGTTTTTCGCATAGTTCAATTTCCAGCGTTTGGAACTCGATTTCCTTCGAAAGATTGTCGTATTCACGGTTATTACGCACATTTTCTTGTTGCTCTTTGTATTTTGCAATTTTCATACGAGATTCTTCAATCTCGATTTTTTTACTTGCAATAATAGCTATTGAGTCAGCAATTTCAGTTTCGAAATTGTCCATACGTGTATTCAAACCAATAATCTCGTCTTCTAAATCCTGAACTTCCAATGGAAGTTCACCACGCAAGATTTTAATTTCATCTATTTTTGAAACCGCTTTTTGAAGTTCATAAAGAGCCTTTAATTTTTCTTCAACGGTGATTTCTTTTTCTGCTTTTAATTCTGTAGCCATATTGATTACAAATAATTTATGGGATTTGTTTTAATATCTGAAATTTGGACTGCAAATGTAGGCATTTTTTTTGAAATTATCTCCAAAAAAATGTCTTTTGTGAACTGTTCGCTTTCAAAATGTCCAATATCGGCAATAAGTATCCGATTCTGGGCATCAAAAAACTCATGATACTTAAAATCGCCCGAAATATATACATCGGCATTCACTTTCAAGGCGTCCGATAAAAACGAACTTCCCGAGCCACCACAAACAGCCACTCGTTTAATTTTTTTTCCTAACAACCTGGTATACCGCACACTTGGTTGATTAAAAAGGACTTTTATTCGATTCAAAAAATCGAGTTCATCTTCTTCCGTCTCCAGTTCACCAACGATGCCGGTTCCAACCGTATTCCACGCATTTTTGAGTGGGATAAAGTCATATGCCGGTTCCTCATAAGGATGTACTTTCAGCAAAGCTTCGAGCACTTTGTATTTCAAGTATTCGGGTAAAACTACTTCAACACGGGTTTCAGGTTCTGAATGCATTTTATTTATCTCACCTACAAAAGGTTGAGCTTCATCATTTGCTCTAAAAGTTCCTGTGCCTTCGCTATTGAAACTACAAGCATCATAATTACCTATTTGCCCTGCTCCTGCTTCAAAAATAGCCTGACGCACCGCGTACGAATGAAGTTGAGGTACGTAAGTAACTAATTTAAGTAATGCATCTTGTCTGGGTTGAAGGATACGCCTGTTGACAAGTCCTATTTTATCCGCAATTTTACCATTTACGCCTTCCAACACGTTATCCAGATTGGTATGAGCGGAGTAGATAGCAATATCATTTTTAACAGCCGTGATTACGCAACGTTGTACGTCGTTTTGCCCAACCAGCCGTTTCAACCCGCTGAAAATAAGCGGATGATGTGAAATAATGAGGTTACATTTTTTCTGAATAGCTTCCGCTAATACTTCCTCGGTAATATCGATGCAAACCAGTACGGATGTAACTTCCATTTGCGAGTTACCCACGAGAAGTCCGGCGTTGTCATAGCTTTCCTGCAATGCCAACGGGGCTACTTTTTCGATAAGTTCACAAATAGATTTTACAGTCATAATATATTAGTTATCAATGGAAATTACTAATTACTTGGCAACTTCAACTGCTTCTTCAACAGCTACAAAAGTAGTGATATTGCTTTTAACAAGGATATTATACCAGGTAATTAATTTACGGATATCGCTTGGATAAACGCGGTCGCGATCATAGTCAGGCAGAACCTCACCCATGAATTTGCGTAAGGTATCGTTATCTGCTTTTGGATCGGTAGAGCAAGCCGCACCATTTTCTTTAGCTTTTAAACTTTCGAAAACCTGTCCCAATGGAATTTCAGCATCTTCGGTAAATATTGCGATATCACCCAATGACACAGCTTTATCCTTCGTGTAAGTAGGAATGCGTTTACCATCGATTAATGACTCTACGATTAACATGTTTTTCCCTTGTGATACAAGTTTGAAAAGTCCCGGTTTACCTGGGATGGAGAGAATTTCTTTCAACATAATTTCTTGTTAATTAATGATCTATAATTCATTATCCAAAATAAATTGCGAATGACTGAATTATAATTAAATATTTTAATGAGTAGTGTTTTATGCAACAAAAATAGTACCAATATTTAACGCGGCAATATTTTCCGTATTTTACTGTGCTTTATAAATTAACGATAAATCGACTGAGCTCTTTCAGAGTTATTCGACCTTCGTAAATAGCCTTTCCGGTAATAACAGCCGGAACTGCAGCTTCGTGCAATAGTTCAATATCGCGAATAGAGCTTACGCCTCCACTGGCAATTAGGTACATATCGGGCTGAGCAGCAAGCATTTTTTTATAGAGTTCTAAAGCCGGCCCTTGTAACATGCCATCTTTGCTGATATCGGTACAAATTATTTTTGTAATACCCTGTTGGATATAGTTTTTAATGAATGGCAATAATTCCAGCTCGGTAGTTTCCAACCACCCTCCAACTGCTATTTTTTCGTTTTTTACATCGGCTCCTAAAATAATTTTTTCGGCTCCGAATTTAGAAATCCACGAAGAAAACATATCCGGATTTTTAACTGCTATACTCCCACCTGTTACCATTCTGGCACCACATTCGAAGGCTATACGCAAATCGTCGTCCGATTTTAAACCTCCTCCAAAATCAACCACCAAGTCTGTTCCTGAAGATATTCTTTCCAACACCTTGTGGTTTACAATATGGTGCGCTTTAGCACCGTCTAAATCGACCAAATGCAAACGACGAATTCCGGCATCGGCAAACATTTTTGCTACCTCAAGCGGATTTTCGTTGTAGACTGTTTTTTGAGCATAATCGCCCTGCGACAAGCGAACACATTTTCCATCAATTAAGTCGATGGCGGGTATAATTTCTATCACTTTTATTCAGGAGTTACTGGTTACAAATTACGAATTGCCTCTTAAAAATAAGGCATCCGAAAAGAGGAACAAAAGTACTAAAAAAGAAAGATAATGGCAAAACAGTTAATCAATACTTATCGGTATCCCGTAAAACCTTTATTTTCTATAAATCTTGTTGAACTGATTGATTTGTTAAGCATTTATAGATATATTTGTATCCGAATTAATAAAACAATACTCGATAAAAATGGGATTAGATTTAACTGATATTTTGAAAATTGCTCCTGCTGCAGTAATTGGACTTACCGTTCATGAATTTGCACATGCTTATACGGCTTATAGACTGGGTGATAATACTGCGAAAGATGACGGACGTTTGACACTTAACCCACTGAAACATATTGATTGGCTAGGGTTTTTCCTGATTATCATTGCGGGATTTGGCTGGGCCAAGCCGGTAAGCTTTAATCCGAATAATTTAAAAAATAAGCACCGCGATGAAATTTTGATATCCATTGCCGGACCAATTTCCAATTTTGGGATTGCCATCCTTTTCTTTGTGCTGGCCCGAGTGCTTTATTCTATCGATTTATTCAACAGCGCATTTGGTTTACAAGTTATAAATCTTATTATGACTTGGGGAGTTATTAACTTCAGTCTCTTCATTTTTAACCTCATTCCTATTCCCCCACTCGACGGTTCACATTTGTATCTCACTTATTTAAAGGATATTAATCCAAAGTTAATGATGAATATGTATAAATACGGTACATTAGTTTTATTGGCAATTATCTTAGCTGAAAGTAATTTGAACATCAATATTCTTCACATATCTGAATTAGTTGGAGGAATAACATCGTTTTTCATACAATTGTTAGGATTTAGATAACTATTTTGCATTTACTGTTCAAAACTTTGAATTGTACGCTTTATAATTTCCACGCATTCAAACAATTGTGATTCGGTTATAACCAATGGCGGTGCAAAACGAATAATGTTGGTATGGGTTGGCTTAGCTAAAAGACCATTTTCTAGAAGCTGAAGACAAATATCCCAGGCTAAGTTTTTGTGGCCTTCATTATTGATTACCAAAGCATTGAGTAAACCTTTACCCCGAACAAAGGAAGCAATACCGGAATTCACGCAAATTTTCTCCATATCGGATCTAAAGATTTCACCCAAAACGAATGCATTCTCTGCTAATTTTTCATCCCGAATCACTTCCAATGCTGAAATGGCAACTGCTGCTGCGATAGGATTTCCACCAAATGTAGATCCGTGTTGTCCCGGATGTATCACGTCCATAATATCGCAGCACGACAAAACAGCCGAAACCGGATAAACTCCTCCTGACAATGCTTTTCCCAGAATTAAAATATCGGGATGCACATTTTCATAATCGCAGGCCAATAATTTTCCAGTTCGTGCAATTCCTGTCTGAACTTCGTCGGCAATAAACAATACATCGTATTGATTACAAAGATTGTAACATCTTTTCAGATAACCATCATCAGGAACATAGGCACCGGCTTCACCTTGAATAGGTTCAACCAAAAAACCTGCAATATTTTCATTTTCCTTTAAAATTTTTTCGAGCGCGTCAGCATCGTTGTAAGGAATCACTATGAATCCTGGGGTAAATGGGCCATAATTATTAAAAGCATCCGAATCGACAGAAAATGAAACAATAGTCGTAGTTCGACCGTGAAAATTATTTTCGCAAACAATAATTTGTGCAGAATTATTCGGTAAACCTTTCTTTTCGTACGCCCATTTTCGGCAAAGTTTAATAGCTGTTTCAACTGCTTCAGCTCCGGTATTCATAGGTAATACTTTTTCATAACCGAAATATTGCGTTACAAATTCCTCGTATCGTCCAAGCTGACTGTTGTAAAATGCCCGCGAAGTGAGTGTTAGTTTTGAAGCTTGTTGAACTAAGGTATCAATAATTTTTGGATGACAATGACCTTGATTAACAGCAGAATATGCTGACAAAAAATCAAAATACTTTTTCCCTTCCACATCCCAGACAAAAACTCCTTCACCCCTTTCGAGGACAACAGGAAGTGGATGATAATTGTGTGCACCATATTTATTTTCGAGCTCCATCAATTCCGTAGCTCTGAGTTTTGGGTTTGTCATAAAAAATAGTATTTTGATATTTATTCCTTTATTCAGAGATTATCCAGACTAAAAAATTTCGGCCATCATGCATCGAACACTGCCACCCCCTATCCTTTCGATAGTTGGTATTTCGACTACAATGAGTTCATTATAAATATTTAATCGATAAATCTGAAACTGATTTAGTGAATCGTAAGCAGACTGCGACATGACTAAAAACAGTTTACCTTTCGTATTTTCAATCTGCAACATATTACCGGCAAAGTTATGCATTTGTTTTTCAGAAATTGCAATAATTTCCTTTCCCGATTCAACTAACGAATTAACAACTAATCTATATTCTTTCTCACTATCAATTGATTCTAAACAAATTACAGCATATTCGTTAGCTACACACATCATTACATTAGTATGATAAATAGCTAAGCGTTTTTTGTCAACAGTCTGATTAGCCGAAAAATAAACCGGTTTCAAATCGAATATTTTACAAAATTGTAAAAATACTGCTTTATTGGTTCGGTCCGACAAGGCTGCATAAGCTATGTGATGAATACGATCAAAAACCATACTTCCTGTTCCTTCCAGAAATTTATTTTGCTCTTCCCAAAATGTAAAATCATCAACGTTGTTGATAACAGAGCCTTTATCTTCAATTAGTTGTAGAATATCATTGCGGCGTTCTCTTCGTCTATTTTTAGCAAACATCGGATACAGAACTACCTGACCACCCTCGTGAAATGAAATCCAGTTATTCGGAAAAATCGAATCGGGAGTATGGGGCTGCTCAGTGTCCTTAACAACCAATACATTAACTCCATTCGCACGCAATTTCTTCACCATTTTTCCAAATTCAGCGTAAGCTTTGGCCTGAATATCCTTTTCGTAGCCTAGCTCTTTTTGCTGGAAATAATTATTTACTGCTGTTTGATTATTAAACCCAAAAGCCACAGGTTCAATCATCAAAATAGTATTTGTTGTTTGTTTGACTACCGAATTCCCCAATTGAGAATTTTTTGGTGTGATACTGAAGGAGTTCATCTTAATAACATTTTATTCTGTTTTATATTCGAAGACGAATAAATCTATTAATCAGTATAATAACCGATTAAATAGTTTCTAATTTTCCCTTACCAATGGTAAAGTGGAACAACGTAAGAGACCTCCCATTTTTGATATTTCGAAATAAGGAATACGCTCGACAGTTAATCCCCATTCGTTTTCCATGTGATTGTTCAGGCGCGTAAAACGATTTTCGGACACAACAATCGTTGGAGAAATGGAGAATATATTTGCATTCATAAAGTACATTTCCTCCTGAGTTATCTCAAAAACATTTTTCTTACCAAACCTTTCAACCAACATTTCATAGTCTGCTAAATTGCTAAAACCATCCTTATACAATATAGCTTTATCATCAGAAACAGGCATAAACGCACAGTCTAAATGCAAAACACATTGACGTGGGTCAGTATCATGTTTTCGTAACTCTAAAGGGACAAGTGTTTTATCCGGGAAAAGTTCTTGCAAAAAATGAAATGCATATAAATTGGTACGTGCCGTTTTCAACTGTGAATAATCGGCACCGATATACAACCCAACAAAAACCGTATCATTTAACAACACTACATCACCACCTTCAACGTGTGCCTTTTCGGGTAAATTATAGATTTTATTGTATGATATCTGATCGTAAATAACCTCGTAGGCTTCTTTTTCATCCTCTCTATCGGGAATAATATTGGAGTTGATAATCTTATCATCAATAACAAATCCCACATCCCTCGCAAAAACCTGATTGCAATTTTCCAATGTCCATGGACGAAAAACCTGCACATTATATTTCAGCAACACATTCTCGAATGCGCTCATTTCTTTGAAGATAGCCTCTTCTTTAGGATAAATTCCTTTGAGAATGGTTTCATAGGATTTAGCATCAAAGGTTTTGTCCAAAGTGGGCACCCTGCCTATCGAACCGGCTTGACCCAACACCACTGTTTTAAGTGTTGAAGTCTCATTTTTTACATTTAAGTGCATTGGTGTAGTCTTGAAGATTGAGAAACATAGCTATCTGATTTTAAAACGGAAAAGGACTATTAATGTTTAATTAATGTATAAATATTTATTTTAATTGTTCTTATTATTCTACAGTAATAATTATAAGTTAATTCCTATCGTTTGAAACTATCATTCATTCCCTATCAAATAAAAATCGTAAATTTGCATTTCTAATACACTATATAAATTTAGTAATCATATTATGCGTAAAAGTTATTTTGTTTCCCTTTTATTATTCGTAGCTATAACATTCAGTTACGGTGGGGTTTTAGTGCCATTTAATCAGAAAAACCTAAGCTACATGGGTAGAGTTGAAACTGTTCAAAACCAATATGTAAAGTTCTATTGGCCGGGCACATCGGTTACCATTAATTTTAAGGGAACTAAATTGAAAGCTGTTTTGAAAAACGGATACGAGGAAAGCTATTTCTATGTTATAGTAGATGGTAAAGAAAATGAAGCCATAAAAATAAAAGCCGACACTGTAAAATCTACCATTCTGTTGGCTGAAGGGTTGAAAAACGCCAAACATTCGGTTCAGTTATTTAAGCTTTCAAATAATACTTCTTACACTTATTTCTATGGTTTTGAATTGGCCAAAGGCTCAAAAGTGCTAAAAGCAACTCCACTCCCACAACGAAAAATTGAGTTTTATGGTAACTCTATCACCGCAGGGCATGGTGTGGATGTGTTGCCCGGGCATGATGACTCAGGAAGTCCTTATTATTTTAATAATTATTGGACCTATGCGGCTCGTACAGCGCGCCATTTCAACGCTCAATATTCGTGCATTGCCCGTAGTGGCATTGGAATTATGGTTAGCTGGTTTCCTGAGATTATGCCCGAAGTGTATGATAGATTGAATCCTGCCGATTCGACCAGCAAATGGAATTTTTCTAAATACACACCTGATATAGTGGTTGTTAATCTTTTTCAAAACGACTCATGGATAGTCAATAATCCTCAGAACCCACAATTTATTGCACGTTTTGGCACAGCAGCACCAACTGAAGCATTCATTATTAAATCATACCAAAATTTCATCAAAAGTATTCGTTCAAAATATCCGAATTCATCGATTATTTGTGCATTAGGCAATATGGACGCCACCAGAGTTGGTTCTGCTTGGCCGGGATACATCGAAAAAGCAGTAACAGGATTGAATGACGCTAAAATTTATACTCATTTCTTCCCATACAAAGACACTCCCGGACACCCAAAAGTAGCCGAACAAAAAGCTATGGCAGATGATTTGATTGAATTTATTGATAAGAATATCAAGTGGTAGATTATTGAGAAACAAGAATCAGCATTCAACGAAAATTGAATGCTGATTTTTGTTTTGGCGATTTTAATCATAACTTTGCACTCAAATTATCGACCACTGTTTCTTTAAAGTAGCTATACACTAACTAAATCAATGTCAATGATATGAAAACAAACGTAGCAGCACCAAAGAACACAGACGAATATATAGCCACCTTTCCGGCTACGACACAAGCTTTGTTGGAAGTGCTGAAAGCAACAATCAAAAGCGCTGCTCCGGCTGCTGTTGAAGTAATCAGCTATCAAATGCCTGCTTAAAAATTATTTGGCATGTTGGTTTACTTTGCTGCTTATAAACATCATATTGGGTTTTATCCCGGTGCATCGGGCGTTGTGGCCTTCGCTGAAGATTTAAAAGACTATAAAACATCGAAAGGTACCGTTCAATTTCCTTTGAATAAGGCACTTCCTATTGATTTGATTACTAAAATAGTTCAGTTTAGAGCAACTGAAAACACCCAAAAAGCGGAAGTAAAAAAGAAAAAGAAATAACTGCTTTCCGATTTAAAATTACAATAACAAAAAACAAATGACTCAACATACTTCTGTAGGACTTTATCTTTCAAATAGTTCGAATAAAAACCTGATTTTGGAGCAAATTATGAATAATCATTTTTTGCGAGAATACATCGATTTGAGTGTATTGCAAGGTACTTTGCATTCGGCTATAACCATCAACCGATTTGTGGACGATGAGTTGCGTCACGATCGGTATTTGATTCAAACCACTGAGAATTCAAGTTTGGGATCTATGTCCAGTGGGCAACAGAAAAAGGCCTTACTGGACTATCTGATAGCTCAAAAGCCTCAATATATGGTGCTTGACGATGTGTATAGCAATATTGATAAAGCCACACAAGAATCAATCACGGCCACTTTGGGGCAATTGGACGAAACGACTTTGCTTATTCAGATATTTTTCCGCAAACGAGATATGTTGCCCTATATCGGGAAAGTATATTCGGTTGACGAAAATAATGTCATTGTGAACGAGCAAGTGGCAGAAGCATTTCAACAGTCGGGTGCAGAGACAGAGAAACCGGTGCATCGTTTCAGGTTACCAAAACAGTACGACGAAAACCACATAGACATAAATCCATTGGTACAATTGAACAATGTTTCGGTAAAGTACGGTGAAAAGAAAGTGCTCAATAAAGTAAACTGGACCATCAAAAGCGGCGAATTCTGGCAACTGGTTGGCCCAAATGGTTCGGGAAAAAGTACTATTCTGTCGTTGATTACGGGCGATAATCCCCGAGGGTATGGTCAGGACATGATTCTTTTTGGCCGTAAGAAAGGCTCGGGTGAATCGATTTGGGATATTAAACGACAGATTGGTTATTTCACGCCATCTATGATAGAACAATTTACGCACGACGACACAGTAGAAAATATGATTGTTTCGGGTTTAATGGATTCGATAGGTTTGTATAGCAAACCAAGTGATATGCAGAAAGATATTGCCAGAAGCTGGATAGAAATGCTTGGCGCATCGTACCGCAATAAATCATTTCAGCGACTCTCCATCGGCCAACAACGTATGGTAATGGTAGCCAGAGCCATGGTAAAACACCCTCCGCTCCTTATTTTGGACGAACCAACCATCGAACTTGACGATGAAAATAGCAGTCTGTTTATCGAAATGGTAAATGCCATTGCGTTGGAGAAAAAGATAGCTATTCTGTATGTTTCGCATCGCGATGAACATGATTTACGACCGGATATGATTTTTGAATTGGTGCCGGGCAGCGAAGGATCGGAAGGAAAATTGTCTAAACCATGATGAAACTGATTCAATGATTTATATGATATTAAGATTCAACTTATAAATTGTCACAAACAAAAAAACGGTCGAAAAAGAGTACTCTTTTTCGACCGTTTTTTTGTTTCTACAACTGCTTATTCAGCAACTTCAATTTTCAAAATTTTATCGCCCGCACGAATAGCATCAATCACTTCCAGACCTTCAACTACTTTACCGAAGCAGGTATGTTGACGATCCAAGTGAGAAGTATTGTTACGAGAATGACAGATAAAAAACTGCGAACCACCTGTATTACGACCAGCGTGAGCCATAGAAAGCACACCTCTATCGTGGTACTGATTACCACCATCTAATTCGCAAGGAATAGTGTAACCCGGGCCACCGGCACCTGTACCGTTTGGACATCCACCCTGAATAACGAAATCAGGGATAACACGGTGAAAAGTCAATCCATCGTAAAAGCCACTGGTAGCTAGTTTAATAAAGTTTGCTACTGTTCCCGGAGCATCTTGCTCGTAAAACTCAACCTGCATCTCCCCTTTTTCGGTGATAATTTTTGCTGTTTTCATTATTCTTTGTTTATAATTGTTTTCTTTTAATAGAATGCAAAGTTCGTGATGTTTTTCCTTATTTCCAAATATCGGGAGTTTTATTCATTTTATTTAAAGACTTAGCTCCTATTTTCTATCAACTTTGCTGAATTACAACTGTTATATAACTGAAACCATACTTACCATTTTAAAACTAAACATCATGAACTTCTTCAAGATTAAAACCAGTT
The DNA here is from genome assembly GCA_963664445.2 of uncultured Paludibacter sp. Classification (GTDB taxonomy): domain Bacteria; phylum Bacteroidota; class Bacteroidia; order Bacteroidales; family Paludibacteraceae; genus Paludibacter. Next base: position 612,994 of record CAXXUM010000002.1, on the reverse strand, counting down.
GGTCAAATGGCGAACTTGGCATTTTTAAGGTCTGTGTAGCCAGCATTTTCGTAATGATAGGAGTTTTCTTCAACGATTACTTGAAAAATTTCTATGTACCACTTATCATCATTTTTGGCATTACGCTAGTATGGACTCTCTACCTTTGGATTAAAAAAATGAGAAACAGAAATTAAAGCAAAAGGAAACAGTATCCGTTCTAAAATCCGAATACTGTTTCTTTTTTATCAATTAATCTATACTAATGGCACGTCATTTGTGTAGTGCCAGGAGCAAGTTGCACTCCCCCCAAATAATTAGTAAAACACATAACTACAAATTCAAAAGAATGAAAATGAAGAATCTTACATTAGTTTTATTATCAATTGGAATATGCTTATTTTCAACTATTCAGATTCAAGCCGCTGAACCGGATTCAAGTATCGTAAAAAAATCAAATTTTGTTGCTGGGCTCAGTTATTTATCAAACAATGTTTATTTAGGTAGAATCGACTCTGCAAATATCATGTATCTAGTACCTACGATAGGCTATTATCACAAGTCGGGGCTACATATTGGCGCATCGTTAAACTATCAGTTGGATGCAGGTATAAGTAAAGTCGATGCCATATCATTCGAAGGTGGTTACGACTTCAGTATTGGGCAAAAATTTAATGCAGGGCTTACGGCTGAAAAATATTTTTATGATATGAACAGTATCTCTCTAAATTCGGTAAATGATTTTGCTGTCGGATCAAACTTTGCCTACGATTTCTCAATCGTTTCTTTAAATGCTTCTGCCGCATTAGCTTTTAATGATAAAACAGATATTATTACACAGATTGGTCTTACCAAGAGTTTCGAAATTAATAAATTTGCCATAGAACCGGCCCTTAGACTTAATGCCGGAACACAAAACTATTACAACGCATATCTTGTAGCCGGAAAATCTCACCTTACTGGCAATAAAGGACATGGAAAAGGACTAGGCAGTGTAAAAAGCACCGGAAAAGGTAATACTGGAACAACGACTACCACAACCACGACTTCAGCAGCTACATATACCGTGCAAGCAGCCTCGAGTTATAAGGTATTAGACTATGAAATAAGTGTTCCGATATCATATAGTGTACATAATTTCAAGTTCGATTTAATTCCAACCTATGCTATCCCAGTAAATGCAGCTTCAATCTTATCGTCAACAGGTACAGTAGAAAAGGAAAACATTTCAAACCATTTCGTTATGCAACTGGAAGTTACTTACAAGTTCTAATGAAGGTTTACAGATAGCTGTAAAGTGTGAATCATATAACTAATTCCAAAAGTTATGCAACAATTCAAACCTTATAACCACCTATATTTGTAATATTATAAAAACGCCTTTTACAAGGATCGTTTAAAATAAAATTATACAAAATGAGAACCATCAAAAGTATTTCCATTATTTTTCTTTTAATATTGGGGCTGTTTGCACAGCCATCAACTGTAGAAGCAAGTGTTACGGTAGGTATTTCTATACGGGTACGACATGCCCCGCCGGCATTACCATATTACGATCAACCCTATTGTCCTACTGATGGATATCTTTGGGTACCGGGTTATTGGGGGTATGACAATGAATACGATGATTATTATTGGGTACCGGGTGCTTGGGTAAGACCACCTCATCGTGGCTATTTATGGACTCCATGTTATTGGGGTTTCAGTGGTGGTTATTATGGTTTTCATAATGGTTATTGGGGTCGTAGTGTAGGTTATTATGGCGGTGTTAATTATGGATACGGATACAATGGTTCGGGTTATTATGGTGGACGTTGGAGAGGCAACTATTTCCAATATAATACGGCTGTGGTTAATGTAAATAGAAACGTCGTACACAATGTGTATGTAGATCGTAGATATGTTCGTAGCAACAGAGCTCCAAATCGTCCAAGTTATAATGGACCGGGCGGTGTAAGGTCACAGCCAAATGCAAGAGAACGGGTAGCTATGCGTCAAACACATGCACGACCAACCTACGAACAAACAAATCATCAGCAAGCCGCCAGTAAAAATCGAAATCAATTTTCGTCGGTAAACAAAGGACGGCCTGCTATCTCATCGGTGAATAAAGTGGGTGGTCGTAATTTTAATGCTAAGGGAGAACAACAAAGACAACGAGGACAGCAAGTTCGTCAACAGCAACAAAACAGACGACAGGAACAACAGCAAGTTCGCCAACAACAGAATAGACAACAAGAGCAGCAACAAGTTCGCCAACAGCAACAAAATAATAGACAGCAAGGCCAACAGCAACAGCAACAAGTTCGTCAGCAACAAGAGAAAAGACAGCAGCAGGTTCCTCAAAGGCAACAACAGAATAATAATAAAAATCAGGATCGGCAAAACAGAGGGAGGTAAATCGTTTGCTTCATCAACGAAACAAATCTTATTTTCCAAACGACATTCTTATTTTAAATAAAGAGCAAAGATTCTGAAGTTGAATCTTTGCTCTTATTGCATATAAATAACCGTTGGAAAGCAGTACTGATAAGTAATAAATTGCATATAGTACAGATTATATTTTTTTCGAGCACCATTTTTAATTAATTTTGCTGCCATTAATACATAAACGCACTTGAATATGAAACGAGAACAGTATATTCCATTCGATAAGGAATTCTTACTCGAACAACAAATAGCAGAATATACTGTGGCTAAAATAGATGTTGAGGATTTCAAAAAATTATTTGAGATACTCGAACATTATTTTCACTACGAAGGATTCAACCTCATTCGTCAGTTAAAGCAAAATTATGCGTTATTTGACCCGGATTTACATCCAAATGAACGGACTGGATTTATAGGCAAAAGTGATTTAACTGTTTTTAAAGAAACTCTGATTAAAGTTCTCGATCGAAGCAAATATAGTCGTGTAGAGCAAGAAACACTTGAGCAAGCTTTAATAGATTCCGATTTAATCGGTTTAAATTTGGCCATTGACTTTGCTGCATTTAAAGATTATGAGTTATACGTTCGGGGGCATCATAAAGCTACGGAGAAAGTACCTAAATTTCTTTTCTGGAAGAAAGAAATAGAAATTGAGTACTACGATCGTGTAATGATTTATCTTAATTATAAAGATGTCAATTACTTTCAAGAAAAAAAGGTTCGTTTAGATAAACTACCGATTGATCCCAGCTGTATAATATTAAAAATATTCAAGCGCGTTCCCGTAAACGACCTCGAAACTGTATTTCCGAATGCAATCCCGAAAATGTCGACCACAGATAAAATGTTGTTTTGGATACCGGGTATTGGTGGTGGTATATCGTTATTAAGTACCAATGTAATTCCTGCCTTGATTGGCATGTATGGAGCTTATAAATCGGGTGAGGCAATAGATCTATTAAACAGCAAAACATCGCTTAATCATGGACTAATAGCACTTGGGGTGTTGGGCGCCTACTTGTTTCGTCAATACAGCAGCTTTATAAACAAAAAAATAAGGTATTCGAAGATGCTGTCTGATAGTCTTTACTTTAAGAATGTGGGGAATAATAGCGGAGCATTTTATTCCTTATTAAACTCTTCGGAGGAAGAAGAGTTTAAGGAAACCATTCTCGCTTATGCCTTTTTAAACAGAAGTAAAAAAACTCTGACAGCAGAAGAACTCGATAATCAAATAGAGACGTGGTTTAAGGTAAAGCTAAATACTGACCTTGATTTTGATGTAGAAGATGCCTTATTAAAACTAAAGAACATTGGACTGGGTATCGAAACGAATGGAAAATGGGAAGTTATTCCTATCCATCAGGCACTCGTTAGAATTGATGAATTATGGGATGGAATTTTTGAGTATAATATCTCATAAAGGGAATCTATTTTATCATGCATAAAAAGCCAGCACTCAACTTTACATTGAATGCTGGCTTTGGGTTTTGTAATACTGATATGATGACTTGAAGTCATCATATCAGTAATGGAAATAAGATCTTAATTCAAGAACAACTTCATATCTTCATCAACACTTCCGATAGGTGCAATTCCGAAATTATCAACCAATACTTTGGCTACGTTAGGTGAAAGGAAGGCCGGCAATGTTGGTCCGAGGTGGATATTCTTCACACCCAGGCTAAGCAACGCTAATAATACAATTACCGCCTTTTGTTCATACCAGGCAATGTTATAAGCTATCGGTAGTTCATTTACGTCGTTTAGTTTGAAAATTTCAGCCAGTTTCAAAGCAATTACTACCAATGAATAGCTGTCGTTACATTGTCCGGCATCAAGCACACGTGGAATACCACCTATGTCACCCAATGGTAATTTGTTGTAACGATACTTAGCACAACCTGCTGTTAGAATAACAGTATCGGTAGGTAGTTTTTCAGCAAATTCAGTGTAATAACTACGGTCTTTCATGCGTCCATCGCAACCTGCCATAACAAAGAATTTACGAATAGCACCCGATTTCACCGCATCAACTACCTTATCAGCCAAAGCAAATACCTGCGCATGAGCAAAACCACCTACTATCTCGCCAGTTTCTATTTCGGTTGGCGCTGCAAAGGTTTTAGCATGTGCGATCATAGCTGAGAAATCTTTAGGCTTCCCGTCTTCGCGATCAGCAATATGTTTAAATGCAGGATAACCAGAAGCTCCGGTAGTATAAACACGATCCACATAAGTGGCAGATTTGCGTGGAGGTACAATACAGTTGGTTGTGAATAGTACTACACCATTAAACGTTTCGAAATCGGTTACCTGACTCCACCATGCACCACCATAGTTACCTACAAAGTGTTTGTATTTTTTGAAAGCAGGATAATAATTAGCCGGTAGCATTTCGCTGTGAGTATAAACATCTACGCCTGTTCCTTCAGTTTGTTTTAGCAACTCTTCCATGTCTTTCAAATCGTGACCGCTAATCAAAATACCCGGGTTGCTTTTCACGCCAAGGCTTACAGTCGTGATTTCAGGATTGCCATAAGCAGTAGTGTTTGCCTTATCAAGCATAGCCATTACCTGTACACCCATTTTACCAGTTTCAAGTACCAAGGCAGTCAATTCGTCACCTGTCAAACTATCATCGGTAGTAGCAGCCAAAGCACGTTGCATAAATGCATCTACTTCATTGTCTACATATCCCAGATTAAATGAGTGTTCGCCATAAGCAGCAATTCCCTTCAAACCATAAATTACCAATTCGCGCAACGAACGAATATCTTCATTCTCGGTTGAAAGCACACCAACAGTAGCAGCTTTTGCTTCCATTTCTTTAGGGTCGGTAGTTTTCCATGTAATGCAGTCACAGGCAGATACAGGCACTTCACCCCCATTTTCGATCAACAGACTTTTGGCTTTATCGCGCAATTCAAATCCTTCAATTATCTTATTTACAAAGCGATCATAATCGAAATTGGCATTAGTAATCGTCATAAACAAACTATCGGTAACGAATTTGTTTACTTCCGGCATTTCGATATTCAAAGCACGTAAGCGAGTGCTAAATTGAGAAATACCTTTTAATTGATAAATGAGTAAATCTTGCAGACCAGACACTTCCGGTGTTTTTCCACATACTCCAACGAGTGTACAGCCTGTTCCTTTTGAGGCTTCCTGACATTGATAACAAAACATGTTCATATAATATAATGATTAATTGTGAATGATAAATGATATTTTCCTATGTTCAGCCCACTTCGGGGCTGATGCTATTGTGTTATTTTTAGTCCTTTCGGGATAATTAATTGTCAATTATCAATTATCAACTATCCATTGTCAACTGATTACACCCACTCTTCTCTGAGCACATCGCCCTGAGTACCGATAATGACTAGTTTCAATGGGATTTTTCGACCCGATTCGGCTACTGCTTTACTGGCCAATTGAAGCAATCCACCACAGCAAGGTACTTCCATAATGATAACGGTAAGCGTATTGATAGACGATAGTTGAATCATGTCTTTAAGCTTTTCAACATACGATTCTTTATTCGAATCGAGCTTTGGACAAGCAATGGCCAATATTTTTCCGGCTAGGAAACGGTTGTGAAAATCGGCAAAACTAAAAGCCACACAGTCGGCTGCCAACACTACATCAGCACCACGAAAATAACCGGCTTGCGGATTCAGTAAATGCAATTGCACAGGCCACTGGCGAAGTTGTGATGCACTAACTGCGGTAGCCGAAGTAGCCATTTTGAACGAAGGAGCTGCTGCCGGAGCAAATGACATCTCACGACTTCCGGGGCAACCACCTCCGGCATGTGCATGTTGTGGAGTTTCAACCGGTTTTGAAGCACATCCTGCACCACCATGGTTGTGAACTTGCGCAAAATCAATCTGTACACCATTAGATCTCAGATAACCTACACCTTGTTTCAGATAATCTATCTCACCATGATCTTTCAAATGTTTCAGGTGAGCAATTATAGTTGCTTCCCCTTTAGGTATCATACGTTCGATGGTTGCAATTTCGTTGTACGGTTCTGCTTCACGTTCTTCAAGAGTAATGGCTCCCACCGGACAGTCGCCGATACAGGCACCCAGTCCATCGCAAAACAATTCGCTAACCATACGGGCTTTACCATCTATCATCTGAAGTGCACCTTCATGGCAACCACTTACACACGCTTCGCAACCATTGCAAAGTTCTTCGTCTATTTTTATTATTGTTCGTTTCATTTTTTACTCACTTCGTTCGCGTTATTAGCTGCGCGATATTTATACTTCGTATGTTATTTGTTCGCTACGCTCACGTTATTACTCACTTCGTTCGTAATATTTACTTCTGTTATTATTCTTTCGGCGGAGCCAAATAACAATTAATATCAGCGAAGCGAATATCGCCCGAAGGGCAAATAACAGCGAAGCGAAATTATTTGATCATTGTCAGCAGCATTTTAAATTGCTCAACGGCTACCACTGCATGACGAACGTTGGCGGGCATGATAATACTTTCGCCTACGTTCAATTCAAAAACTTTACCATCAATCACTACTTCACCTTTTCCATCAAGTACTTGCACAATGGCGTCGTAAGGGGCAGTATGTTCACTAAGAAATTCGCCTTTATCGAAAGCAAACAATGTTACGTTGCCACGTTCATTGCGAATAATTATTTTGCTTACAACCGAACCTTCGGCATAAGCCACTTTATCTGTCATGCTGAATTTCTCAGCGGTTGGAAATGCTTTATTTTCCTTTTTAGGTGCTAATTTGAAGTCGCTCATATTGTTTTTTGTTTTTAATTACGTTGCAAAAGTATAGCTACAGGAACAATAAAAGTGTAACAGTTGTTACACTCCCGAACTTAATTTGTATTTTTGTGGAAAATAAAATGATAAGATGAAAGATATCGATTTGTCGGCCTGTCCGATTTGTAGTACGTTGAATATTGAAAATCAGGAGGACTTTCTACTCGATTTGAAATGTACCATCAAAGCATATCCTAAAAATGAGTTGATTATCAGGCAGGGGGATGTTTGTGATGCATTATATATGCTAATGTCAGGTTCGGTAAAAACAGAAATGATAACAGAAAACGGAAGTTTATTGGGTATCGAGATTATTAAGGCTCCCCGCCCACTGGCTCCTGCCTTCTTATTTTCTGATAATAATCATTTTCCGGTAGATGTAACCACATTGGAGGAAGTTGAGATCATGCGCATTCCCAAGGAGGAAATTATGCGCCTCATGATGACCAACCCGGACTTTATGAAGCAGTTTTTGACGCACAATTCAAATCGTACGCAGTTTCTTACCAATCGTCTTCAATTGCTTTCTATCAAAACAATCAAAGGCAAGCTGGCTCATTTTTTATTGGAACAAGCTACTGAAAACAAGAAAACTTTTACGCTAAACCGTAATCAGACCGAAATGGCCGATTTTTTCGGGGTGGCACGTCCTTCATTAGCCCGAAGTCTATCGGAGATGGTTCAGGAAGGAATCATTAGCATCAACAAAAAAGAATTTACCATCCTAGATGTCAAACGATTAAGAGATTTATTGGTATAATACCTTTGAGAATTAAACTAAAATAAGCCTCTCCATGTATATGAAAAGGCTTATTATTTATAAAAAGTTAGTTGTTCAGTAGAATACTAGCACAATGAAGTATCATCTTTACCGGCAGTTTCAGCCACTTTTCCGATTCTTTCCAAGTTGTTTGTTCTGATTTGTTCTTCAACAATTGCATCAAGAACCGCGATAGCAGTCATATTTACAATGTCGCGAACCGAACTTTCTACATCCAGAATATGAACCGGTTTGTTTAATCCCATTTGAATAGGTCCGATTGTTTCAGCTAATCCCATTTCAATCAACATTTTATAGGCAGTATTTGCAGAACTTAAGTTCGGGAAAATAAGCGTATTTACGTTCTTTCCTGTTAATTTAGAAAACGGATATTTTTTATCGCGCAATTCCTTGTTCAAAGCAAAAGTTACCTGCATTTCACCGTCCACTATCATATCAGGATATCTGTTGTGCAATGTTTCCACCACCTGATGTACACTTGCCGGGCTTCCGTTTTTATCCGAACCGAAGTTAGAATAGGAAAGCATCGCCATCACTGGCTCATGAGCAAAGAATTTTACAGTATCATGTGTCAACTTGGCAATATCCACCAATGCATCGGTACATGGGTGACGATTGAATAAAGTATCAGCTAGAAAATAAGTACCTTTTTTGGTATTCATAATGTGCAAAGCAGCAATGTGTTTTGTTCCTTCGCGGATACCAATTACATCTTTTGCAGCTTGTACAGAATCAGCATATTTTGTATAAACACCTGTAATCAAAGCATCTGCTTCTCCCATTTCTACCATCATCATACCGAAATAGTTGCGCTCATACATTTTTTCGTATGCTTCATCGAATGTCATACCTTCGCGGCTACGTTTTTCAGCCAATTTATGAGCAAATCCAATTCTGCGTTTTTCTTCGCGATCATGACGCAAATTGATAATTTCAATACCGGTCAAATCAATGTCATTCTCAGCAGCGATATTGGCTATTTTCTCTTCGTTTCCAAGTAAAATTGGGTGACAAATGCCTTCTGCAAGAGCCGATTCAGCAGCTTTAATCATATTCAAATGATTTGACTCAGAGAAAACCACACGTTTTGGATTTTGACGAGCCATATCATAAAAGTGACGTAGCATTTTGTTATCGCTACCCATCATTTCGCGCAATTTATCGTTATAAGCGTTCCAGTCGGTAATTTCTTTGCGCGCAACACCCGATTTAATAGCCGCTTTTGCCACAGCCGGTGCAACAATAGTCAACAAACGGGGGTCCAGAGGTTTTGGAATAATATAGTCACGACCAAAAGTTATACGCTTAAGGTCATATGCAGCATTCACCACATCCGGAACTGGTTGTTTTGTCAATTCGGCAATAGCCAGTACAGCTGCCAGTTTCATTTCTTCGTTGATACATTTTGCACGTACATCCAATGCCCCACGGAAAATGTATGGGAATCCCAATACATTATTGATTTGGTTAGGATGATCAGAACGTCCTGTTGCAAAAATAAGATCCTGACGAGCCGCCATAGCATCTTCGTATGAAATTTCAGGATTTGGGTTCGCTAATCCGAACACAATTGGGTTTACGTTCATTGAACGCACCATGTCTTTACTCAATACATTCGCAATAGACAGTCCCAGGAACACGTCGGCGTCTTTTACAGCTTCGGCAAGTGTAGTAATGGTTCTATCTGTAGCGAATGGTTTTTTGCGCGAATTCAAGTCCGTACGTTGTTTGTTGATGACCCCTTTAGAATCCACCATTACAATGTTTTCCAATTTAGCACCCAACATCATATATAGTTGTGTACATGAATTAGCTGCAGCACCTGCACCATTCACCACAATTCTTACATCTTCTATTTTTTTACCAACAATTTCCAATGCGTTTAGCAAACCTGCCGACGAAATAATAGCCGTACCATGTTGATCATCATGCATTAAAGGAATATCCAATTCTGCCTTCAATCGTTCTTCGATCTCAAAACACTCAGGAGCCTTGATATCTTCCAAATTAATTCCACCAAAGGTTGGAGCAATAGCTTTTACAATTTGAATAAATTTTTCAGGATCTTTTTCATCAACTTCAATATCAAACACATCGATACCAGCAAAAATTTTAAACAGCAAGCCTTTACCTTCCATAACCGGTTTACCGGCCATTGCGCCAATATCACCAAGTCCCAAAACAGCTGTACCATTAGAGATTACTGCTACCAAATTACCTTTTGCGGTATACTCATAGGCAGTATTCGGATCTTTTTCAATTTCTAAACACGGCTCTGCAACACCAGGAGAATAAGCCAATGATAAATCGCGTTGCGAACTGTAGGGTTTGGTTGGGATAACCTCGATTTTTCCAGGCTTTCCTTGTGAGTGATAGAGAAGAGCATCCTCTCTGGTTAGTTTTGCCATAATTTTAGTATTAAATATAAATTGTAAGTTAGATAAGTTCAATTTCAGGGAATTGTCGCAAATTTACAAAAAAATATATCAATATGAAAGATTTACTCCTATTTTTTCAATATAATTATCATTTTTCAAAATGATGATCATCAAAGTTACGTGTAAAGGTATGACCCCAACGAAATCCACGTCTCCTAAACTCCATTACTACAGGATGTAAAGCATAAAATGTACCATTTACAGAGGTATTATATTTTGCTCCGACGGGTTTGTTTTTTCGATTCTTGTAACCTATTTTCCAACGTACCGGATTAAAAAAGGGATTTATGTCTATGGCCATTCCTAAAGCATGCTTTGAATAACTGGCATCCCTATAGCAAAAACTGTAGGTATTATTATCCCGCATCGACAAATCATCGTTCCAGTGGTACTTCACCGCCGGAATTACCTTTGCAATTGGAAAACGGGCTTTAAACATGAAACGAAACATCCTTTTCACATCCTTAGCTATCTTTTTATTCGTCAGCACCTGACCCGAATGAACTTTGCCGTCGGTAGAATAATACTCCACATCCATCAACTTCAACTCTTTTTGTATCGATTTGGGTGCCTTTGTACCCGCTAATGCTTCTTCTAAAGTATAATCGCAGTCTATAATCACTTTCTGTTTTGCCTCGCTTGGAACAACCTTAGTATCTTTTTTCGGCGAATTACAAGAATACAACACACCAAACATCAGTAACACGAAACCAACAAAACACTTATTCATAAACACTTAAAGAAATTACAAATCAAACAAAAATACAAATGAGGCAGTTATAGCGTTTCTGAATCGCAGATATCCCAGTCTTAAGCACCAAAGTGAAGCTGAGCAGAAAATACTTATAATTCAGAATAATCAATTTGTCAAATTATAAAAAACACACTATACACAAAATGTGGTTTTTACCAATTGAATAGCTACAAAGTTACAATTAAGAAAAAGGATTTCATAGCATTAATCGCATTATTTTTGCCTCCATCACTTTGTTTAACTCAAACGAATGTAAAATAAATATATTTACACATTTCTAAAATTTAGTTTCAAATTATCTTATCCAAAGTTCAACACAAACGCTTAAACATCAATGAAATAATTATTTTACAATTTTCATTGTCAATTATTCACGGCTTATCCGTACATTTGCAATAGAACAAAAACTTCGATTTCATGCGCCTAAATTCCCTATCCATACTTAATTACAAAAATATTCGTGAAGCAAATTTGGTTTTTTCGCCAAAAATCAATTGCTTTATTGGGAATAATGGTATGGGTAAGACAAACATTTTGGATGCCATCTATTACCTCTCTTTTTGCAAGAGTCATTCTAACTCTATCGATTCGCAGAACATACTTCATCATTCCGAATTCTTTTTAATTCAGGGCAAGTATGAAGTCGGCGATTCGCTGGAAGAAATCTATTGCGGAATGAAACACAGACAGAAAAAGCAATTCAAGCGAAATAAAAAAGAATACGATCGCTTATCTGATCACATTGGGCTACTGCCGCTGGTTCTTGTTTCGCCCGATGACTCGGTACTTATTTCGGAAGGAAGCGAAGAGCGCAGAAAATTCATCGATGGTGTTATTTCTCAATACAATAAAAGCTACCTCAATCAGCTATTACAATATAATAATGCATTGAAACAACGAAATGCATTATTAAAACTTGAAACTCCTGTTGACGACTCATTGTTTGATATTTGGGAAGAACAAATGGCTTTGCATGGCAATTATATATATGAACAACGCAAGCTGTTTATTGACGAATTTATTCCCATCTTCCAAAATTTCTATGCAAATATCTCCGGCGGAAACGAGCAAATAAGTCTTAGCTACCACTCTCAGCATGATGAGCATAATATTAAAGACAGAATGCTTGCCACTCGCGACCGCGATAAAATGCTCGGTTACACCACCCAGGGTATTCATAAAGATGAGCTGGAAATGCTCCTCGACGGTTATCCAATTAAGCGCGTCGGATCACAAGGTCAAAACAAAACCTATCTTATTTCGCTAAAATTGGCTCAATTCAATTTTCTACAACGGACACACGAAATCTCACCCTTACTTTTGCTCGATGACATTTTTGATAAACTAGATTCAAACAGAGTGAAACAAATTGTAGAATTAGTTTCGGGTGAAACTTTCGGACAAATTTTTATTACTGACACCAACCGTGAGCATTTAGATTTAATTCTTGAACAATTAGGACAGAACGCAACCATTTTCAAGGTCGAAAATGGAGAAATATCACAATAAATGCTTTCATTTTGTTGTTTATATCCACTCACTAGCTTTCTTACAAAGCACCTGACTATTTTCCATTAACATCAACACTTTCTAAATTACAAAATTCATTTTGGGAAACTTTCTCCACAAATGAAAAATCCATCTATCTTATTTATAGATGATTATAAAACATTTTGGAAAACTTTATATATTTATTATCAAAAACTATAAAATATAATTGGTAATTAAATAATAAATACCTAACATTGTAGTCTAATATTTGAGAAGCACTCACTAACTTAATTTACTTATTTTAATCTTATTATGGATTTATTTGAAAAAGAAACTAAAACCTACACTCCGGAAGAGATAAAGAAAGCTTCATTGGAGTATTTCAAAGGTGACGATTTAGCCACCAAAGTTTGGGCAACCAAATACGCACTAAAAGATTCGTATGGTAATACCTACGAACTAACTCCCGACGATATGCATCGCCGTTTGGCGAGTGAAATCGCCCGAATTGAAAAGAAATATCCAAATCCTCTGAGCGAGGACGAACTATTTGATCTATTCAAAGGATTTAAATATATCGTACCCCAGGGAAGTCCTATGACTGGAATTGGTAACAGCTTTCAAGTAGCATCGCTTTCAAATTGCTTTGTTATTGGATTCGACTCCGATTCCGATTCATACGGTGCTATCATCAAAATTGACGAAGAACAAGTACAACTTATGAAACGTCGTGGTGGCGTTGGACATGATTTGTCGCATATCCGTCCAAAAGGATCACCTGTAAAAAACTCAGCCCTGACATCTACCGGTATTGTTCCCTTTATGGAGCGATATTCAAATTCTACCCGTGAAGTAGCTCAGGACGGTCGTCGTGGTGCATTAATGCTAAGCGTATCCATAAAACATCCTGATTCAGAATCATTTATAGATGCTAAAATGGAATCTGGAAAAGTAACTGGCGCTAACGTTTCTGTTAAACTGCACGATGACTTTATGAGTGCGGCCATCAATAACGAGCCATTTACTCAACAATATCCTATCAATTCTAATGAGCCCTGGTACACAAAGCAGGTTGATGCCAATTCTATCTGGAAAAAAATCGTGCATAACGCATGGAAATCGGCTGAGCCGGGCATCCTATTCTGGGACACCATCATTCGTGAATCGGTTCCGGATTGCTATGCCGACTTAGGTTACAAAACGGTTTCAACAAACCCATGCGGAGAAATTCCACTTTGTCCTTACGATAGTTGTCGTTTATTGGCCATCAATCTTTATTCGTATATCAACAATCCATTTACACCGGAAGCAAGCTTTGATTTCGAATTGTTCGAAAAGCATGTTGGTCTGGCTCAACGTATCATGGACGATATCATCGACCTGGAAATGGAAAAAATCGAGAAGATTATTGAAAAAATACAAACCGACCCGGAAGATGACGTAATCAAAAGAACCGAATTCCAACTTTGGGAGAAAATCAAGATCAAAACTTCACAAGGACGTCGTACAGGTGTTGGTACCACAGCCGAAGGCGACATGCTAGCCGGTATGGGATTCCGTTACGGAACCGACGAAGCTACCGACTTTTCAGAGAAAGTACACAAAGCTGTTGCTTTAGCTGCTTACCGTTCATCAGTAACAATGGCCAAAGAACGTGGACCTTTCAATGTATACGATGCAAAACGCGAAGAAAACAATCCATACATCCAACGTTTACGCGAAGCAGATCCTAAATTGTACGATGACATGGTAAAATTTGGCCGTAGAAACATTGCCTGTTTAACTATCGCTCCTACCGGAACCACAAGCATTATGACCCAGACGACTTCGGGAGTTGAACCAGTATTTATGCCGGTTTATACGCGAAGACGCAAGGTTAATCCTAACGACAAGAACATTCGCGTAGACTTCGTAGATGAAAATGGTGATTCATGGGAAGAATACATTGTTTTCCACCACAAATTTGAAACATGGATGACAGCCAACGGCTACCCTATCGATGTAAAATATTCGAAAGAAGAAGTTGATGAAATGGTTGCAAAATCGCCTTACTACAAAGCCACTGCGAACGATGTCGACTGGTTGAAAAAAGTACAAATGCAAGGACGCATTCAGAAATGGGTAGACCACTCCATTAGCGTAACCATTAATCTACCTAGCGATGCCACTGAAGAACTTGTAGGTAAATTGTATGAAGAAGCATGGCGTTGTGGTTGTAAAGGTGTAACGGTGTATCGCGATGGATCTCGCGCCGGCGTATTAATTGCCGTTGAGGAGAAAAAAGAAGAAAAAGAAGAAAAGAAAAAAGAGAATTGCTTCTGCTACGAAGAAAATTACCTTACACGTCCAAAAGAACTTGAATGTGATGTAGTTCGATTCCAAAATGCGAAAGATAAGTGGATTGCATTTGTAGGATTATCAAACGGTCGTCCTTACGAAATTTTCACAGGATTGGCAGATGATGAAGAAGGCATCCTACTTCCAAAAACAGTTACCGAAGGAAAAATCATTAAAACGTCCGATGAAAACGGAAATAAACGTTATGACTTCCAATTTGCAAATAAAAGAGGCTACAAAACTACAGTAGAAGGACTTTCGCATAAATTCGATAAAGAATTCTGGAACTATGCTAAATTAATTTCCGGTGTATTGCGCTACGGAATGCCAATTGATCAGGTAATTAAATTAGTTTCGGGACTTCAACTCGACAATGAATCCATCAATACATGGAAAGTGGGAGTTGAACGCGCATTGAAGAAATACATCCCTGATGGAACTCAGATTAATGAAAAACCTTGTCCTGAATGCGGTCAAAAAACCTTGGTGTACCAAGAAGGTTGTTTATCTTGTAAAAACTGTGGCTATTCACGTTGTGGATAATTATCAGCAATCTTAAAACAAAAAAATGCGAATCATTACTGATTCGCATTTTTTGTTTTGAACAATTATTTATTTTTCAGAGAGTTGTATGTTTTTTTATTCCGAAGATAGTATTTAAAAACAATACTATCCGGGTAAATTTCTGCAATATTGAGATTGGTCGAATAGAGTATATTTTCGTTTCGTTTTTCCATAAAATCCGGCAGCATTTTTTTATAATCGTTCCTCGCCCGAAATACACTTTTCGCATTTTTAAATTTGCCGGTCAAAATAAACTGAAATGCAGCAGAGTAATCAAAGAAACGGCGCCAGAACATCGTCCTTCTCAACAAATCAGTTGGCAAATTTTTATACAACAGCAATAAATTATTTCTGAAGTTGAGATAAATTTTATGTGGACTATCAACATGTAAGGTTCCTCCACCAATGTGATAAACAACACTTCCGGGTACGCACACAACTCTGTAACCTCTGCTTTTCATCCTCCAACACAAGTCAATTTCTTCCATGTGAGCAAAAAAGTCACTATCCAACCCTCCCACTTTCCAAAACACCTTCGACCTCACGACCAAACATGCACCTGTCGCCCAAAAAACATCAATGTTATCGTCATATTGACCTTTATCATCCTCCACAACTCCGAATACTCTCCCTCTGCAAAA
The DNA here is from genome assembly GCA_963664445.2 of uncultured Paludibacter sp. GTDB lineage: Bacteria > Bacteroidota > Bacteroidia > Bacteroidales > Paludibacteraceae > Paludibacter. The sequence continues at coordinate 596,770 of CAXXUM010000002.1, read as the reverse complement.
AGGAAATCCATATTGATCGATAAAACCACCACTTGCACCCGCATGCTCAAAAGAAGTTCTATTGTAGTACGAACGAATTTTCGGTTGACATGCAGCAACATTTTCATTTTCGTTCATAAAATTCAACAACGGCGACAGCCAATTGTCGGTTACCTCAACATCAGAATTCAGCAGAACATAATAATCTGCTTCAATTTGCTCCAAAGCTTTGTTATAACCTCCCGCAAAACCATAATTTTGATCCAACACAATGGTTCGTATGGCCGGAAAATATTCCTTCATCACCTGCAACGACAAATCAGTTGATGCATTGTCTGCAACAATTATTTCAACATCTGTATCAGGGGTAAATTTAGTCAGAACTGGAAGGAATTGCTGAAGATATTTTTCTCCATTCCAATTAAGAATAACAATAGCTGTAGTCATATATATTTAATATGCAATAACATAGATTATTCATGTTATTATATTGCAAATAAAAAACACCACGCCATAATGTACAAGCTTGGTGTTTTTTATTTAATTTATTTAAGGATGTAAAACGCTAAAACAAGGAGGGATACTACTCTTCCTCTTCGTCGCGATAAATCCCCAACGATTTTCCATATTCAAACTCACCATCTAAAATAAGTTGAACATCTTCTTCCTGAATATCCATCTTGTCCTTTTTCGAACATTTCAGAATGTATTTAAACATATCTTCTTCGTCGATACTAGCCTCTTCGGTCGAATCTTCATCAATCAAACCTTTTTCATCATAATACTCATAAACCACGTCGAGTACATATTCTATTTTATCATCAGAGATTCTTTCTTTTGCCTCTGCAGGGATGAAATCGAGAATAAATGCAACTGCATCATCTTCGTCATATTCTAACAAATCGTCTTCTTGAGTTTTCATAATGTATATTTTTTAGTTTGTTTCTGTGCTAACCTTATTTATTGTTCAAAGATAGATTAATTTTTGAACACTCTATTTATATGAATGTTTTTTTTTATTAAAAAACAAAAAAGGATCTACCGAATAAACGGTAAATCCTTTTTCTGTCGGGGTAGCGGGATTCGAACCCACGACCCCCTGCTCCCAAAGCAGATATATAAGGATTTAGTATGTTGATTGTATGGAATTTACTACATATAGTATTTGTTTTGTACAGAAAACCGTACAATAATAGTATTGAAAATGTGCTGTCTTGAAAATTCCTTGTACATTATTTGCTGAGCAGTTTATTCAGTAATTCGGTTTGTTCGATGAGTTGATTGCTCATTTTAGCAAGTTGTTGTTCTAAAGAAAGGTTTATTTGCTGTCCGGATTGATCTTCGCCAAACAGAAAACCTACAGTAACATTGAAGTAAATTGCTGTTTTTTCAATTTTATCTGAAGGCATAAATGTAACCTCATTCAGATAATCATCCAACGTGCTGCGGGAAACGACAAGGTAAGCAGCAAAATTGGTTTTACTTGTTTTCCGATCCCGGATTAGTTTTTCAAGATTTTTTCCAAACATGATTCAAATTACTTATTATTCATTTGTACAAATTCTTTCTTTTCGGGAATGTAAGCATGAACTGTTTTAGTATACTTATCAATTATACCCATAGATCCATTTGATGCTACAACTTCATATCTATTTGATTCATAAATTGAGTATGAAATAATAGAGCAACTACACAATAAAGTAATGCATACAATTATTGTTTTAATAAGCGATTTATTTTCCATTATTGATAAAATATTATTAGATACTATTTTCAGTAATTATTTTTTCACGCATACATTTCCTGAAAGTAAAACATCGATCATTTCTTGCTTTTTATCAAACTCTTTTTTGAACCACTCGATATCCTTCCTTTGCTGATCATTTTGTTTTCTGAGTTCTTCAATTATCAAATTATCATTTTTATCACTCTTAGAATATTCAATACCAGGATCAGCAACTTTTAAAACGCTTTTTTCATTTTTATAAGGTTCTCCTTTTCCAATAAGTAGCCATTTAGAATCTACATCTACATACATTTCAGTAATTGCTACTAATATTTCAGTAGTAACTATAGGGTATTTACCGGTCCTTGTATCAATATTAAACAGCCTATTGATAGATTGTTGCTTAATATTGATACTTTCAGCAAATTTCTTTACATTTCCATTTGTCTTTAAATCAATAATTTGCCTAACTCTAAGGTTAATATCTGGAATTTGCATAAAATAAGTTATTGAAATGTTTGTATTTTCAAATGAAATGTTTGTATATTTGCAAACGTATTACATATACTTATAACAAAACATACAAGATTAGGTTTGAAAATAATGTAAGTATGATGATTATTTAAACTGAATTGCGATAAATAAAGAATACTAATACAATAACATATACTATAAAATAATCGGCAAAAATACAAAAAAAATATGGAAAAAGTGACAGAAGCAAAAATTATAACAAAACCATCGGCTAGTAAAACGCTGATTTCCCTTGAAATAGGTATTCCAACATTGTTTAAAACATCTGATTTTAAAGCTCAGCATATACGCGTTGTGGCTTCGGAACTAAAATCAAAGAAGGGATATGAATTTACAGTGTCGGAAGACGGAATGGTAAATTCATTTATAGTTACTTGTTTGGCAAAACCAAAACAGGAAGTAAAGAAATAGATATATAATCGGCTAATCATAACCAGAATTAAAAACTACTCAAATGGAAACACCCACCACACAACAACGTACTTACACGCTATTTGGTAAGGAGGTAGAGCCGGGAACATTGCTATACACGCTATGCGATAAGTACTACGCGAAATTCGGGATGTTGGAAAAAGACATCGAAACCGAAAAGGACAACGAACGTCGCAACCTGATGCGCGATATTGAAGAGGGCGTATGGTTTTGCGAATTCAGAACTGAAGATGTGAACCTACGACGTGAAGTGATACTTGAGAACTTTTACGAAACTGCACAAGAATTACCGATATAATATCAATTTAAAATGTAACATTATGAAAAAGTATAACGTATTCTATGATCTAAAAAATGGTACTCCTTGCTTTTTAAGCGTAATGGCTGATACACAAGAACAGGCAGAATTATTTGCTAATGCAGCAGTAGTTGAAAATGGTGATTATAAAAAAATCAATAAACGTGGAGTATCTGTACAATTAGCATAAATACTCTAAACCGGGTGAGAGTGATACTTCTACCGGCAACAAAAATCCCAATGACGAAGAGCGAATGAAGCAGTGCGAAGATAGCGCAGAAACAAAATAGAAGCGACTATAAGGACGCTGACGACTGAGAAAAGAACGGTTGACTCTATCTGAAAGATAAAACGAAACATTCTGACAAATTGAAAGCTCGGAAAGACGGAATATTTTACTCAATTATACAATTATTTTTTTTGAACGATATGACAGCCACACAGCCACAAGTAGAAGCAACGGGACGGTATTCGATAGCTGATACCGCCAATCACCTGGGCGTAAGCACACGCACTATACAACGATACATTAAAGGTGGAACATTAAAGGCCCAATACCGAAAAGCAAATAGTAAACCATTTGTAACCGGCTTGGAGATAGTGAAAGCATGGCAAGCAACATACTGATGATAAACCAATTTAAAACTACTCGATATGGGAGATCTATTTTCAACTACAGAACCCGCAAAGCCAAAAAAGAAAGTATTCTACAAGGGAAAAGGCGGTAAGTTTTCGGACAAAGAAACAGCCCGAATAACAGCAATAGAGCAAGAAAATGCCAGACTGAAAGTAAGTAATGAATACCATAAACGGCAATCTGAACGACTAGCCGGAGATTACCGGGAAGAACATGCCAAAAGACTTGAACTGGAAGCAGAAGTAAAATTACTTAGAATGCATACTTCGACTACGCTCAGCAATCACTACGCTTGCTTCGACAAGCTCAGCAACCACAGCAACCACGCTCAGTAAACTAGAATAGTTATGGCACAACAACAATCATCAGCAACACGCGCAGCAAAATGGCAACGGCCGGAACGAACGGTGGAGGATATGAATAAGATATGTGGTGATGCATTCCGCGCATTGAAGATACCACCGCATTGGAAGTTTAAGGAATATGCCCGTACTACATTGCCTACCGAGGAGCGAATGGATATACAAAGCATTTCAGCCATATTCATAGATAAGCAAACAAGCGGTATGAACCTGAAGCATTACCGTGTCAACTTCCACACGTACAGCGAACGGTTGAGCGTAGTCGAAGTAACTTTCAAAGACTACGGTAAGCCGAGTTACAGTTGCCTGACAAGCAATAAAACACCGGAGCAAATGAATGAATTTTTCAAAACACTTTATTGATATGATACTTAAAGATAAAATCAAATTTACCACTATTACGCTAATGACTATCGGGTTTTTATTCCTGTTAGGAGTAGTGTTTATGGTGGGGTGAAATAATACTAATCAGGGGGACAGTGGTGACACTAGCGCCCCCCAAAAAAACTACTCAATTTAATAAGTATGAAAACAATCGAAGTAACGGACGAAATGCATGCAGCATTAATGGAAATTTCAAAGGAGTTGAACACGCAGGATCATTTGGCTACTGCAATGCCTTACATCTTTCAAATTCAGACAGAACATCTTATATCCGTACCGGAAGGAAATGGAACACAAGCATGGTTTTATGATGGATCTCTTGTTGAGAAAGAGAGTGAAATAATTGAAGCTATCTATGATTATAAGGATGGTAGCATGTCAAAGAAAAAAATCAAGGAACTGGATGAAGATGATCGGGATGAACTTATGGAAAAGATAGGCTACAGAAAAGTGTATTACGACTACGAAAAAAAGTGTGAGAATGCATTTTTTACAAAGAAAGGTGCTGAGGAACATATAAGAGTAAACGGTCATAACCTGAGTAACCCACAAATTTATTTGAACCATGCTTTCAGAAATGCTGAAATGGAATTGGTGATAAGTTTTTTGTGTGAGTTGAGTGGCGGTAAAATTCATAAATAAGCAGGGTTATGAAAACAGAAAAAATAAAACGCTACCGGTTAGGAGTTAGCCGGACGTTTCCAACTACTCACCCGAAGAAAGGAAAACCCACCTTCTTTGTAGAAAAAATTCAACTTAGTTTGGATTTGCTCATAGAAGCCCCCGGCGATTTTGTAATTGATTTAGATCCTAAACTTCATACATGCCGTGCTAATTATCCATTGTGGGAAAAACGAATGAAAGAAGTACAGGCCGGACGTGCGGTGATAGAACTATTCTACTGGGAAGGAAAGCCATACAGAAGTAAGCAAGTAGTATTTGCTGTATTGGATAAGGATTCAGGTTGCGGGGTGCAGGAACTAAGATTTGAAGTAAGTAATATGTATTTTCCTGCTGTAATGGTCGAAGAACATGGGATTGATAAATATAAAAGAATTATTGGTGGGGTTGAAAAACTAGCAAAAAACGATGGCTTATTATTCGATGATTTCGAAGCCTGGTTTAAAGGTTACAACTTGAGCGAACCAATGGCTATTATACAATTTACAAAATTTAGATATTAATATAAATTGAATCGGTTTGCTGCCAGTGCGTTCAGAGAAAGTAAAAAAAGTAAGCTATATGCAGAAATGAATGGGAAACCGACTACCACGAGCAAAAAGACTCCGAACTGGATATACAGGAGTTTTTTATAAAAACAATTAATCGGGGGACAGTGGAGACACTTGCGACTCGGAAAAAATAAACTCAAAAATAACTACTTATGAAAATAGGAACAAAATCAATTCTTTTTGGGGCGCATCAGTTTTTATTGCACCCGGTTTTCGTTGCGTGGGCATGGATTCAGTTGTACGGCTTTCCGTGGGATCCGCGTATTTGGATAGCATTTTTTGTGCATGACCTAGGCTACTGGGGTAAACCGAATATGGACGGGGCGGAAGGTGAAACACATGTGGAGATTGGTGCAAGGATCATGCACTTTCTGTTTGACGGAATGGAGCGGGAAGAACTGCAGGAAGTATATCCGTCGCTGCAACGATTTATTGAGTTACGCAATGCCGGATGGCATACGATATGGAAAGGAGATAATGCCATAAAATTAGAACGAATGGTACCATCAACCAAATGGCAAGACTTTACGATGTATCATTCTCGCTACTACGCTAAGAAGAACGGTGCTACGCCTTCGAAACTTTGCTTCGCGGATAAACTGGCATTCTCGTATTTTCCACGGTTTATGTACATTCCAATGGTATCGTGGACCGGTGAGATAGTGGAGTATATGAAAAATGGTAAGACAGTTTATCCATCTAAGCCAAATTTGATTGAAAAACTTATATGGCACGAACGTGTGAACCGACACAATAAAGAATGGGTGGCGGAACATATAGACGGCCGGACAGATACCTGGACAAATGGCAACCGTAATAGTACTGATCCTTTGCATGTGTTGCGGGAAGACACTTTTACTAACGAAGAAACCAATGAAATGGTTGGACGTGGGATAAGAGAAAATTACGTAAAACAGCAAATTCAGTGAATTACCTTACTATAGTGTCGGAAGTTACCGGTGTAAAAGCATCTGAAATAATATCAAAAAAAACAAAAAGATATATCAGCGAAGCCCGGCAACTATGCATGTTTTATTACAACAAAGAGTTGGGGCTTTCGGCAGCCGGAAGAATACTGAAACGTAATCACTCTACAATTTATCATGGAAGTAATCATATAAAAGGATTGCTCGAGATAAAGGATAAAAAGATTACCGAATGGATAGAGAAAGCGGAATTAATGATTAGTAGCAGAGTAGAACTTAATTTTTAAAACAATACTAAATAAAACAATCGCATTATGTGGACAACAAACAAACCAATAATTGATCAGGGATCAAATAGTTTAGAAGAGATTACGCATGACTTTGGTAATCAGGTAACGGTAGTTACAAGTTTTAAAACGAATTCGAGCAAGTTAATGCATGGCGATATACTTGTGAGTGAGAATGAACTAATACTAGACACACAAAAATATCTCACTTTTCTGAATAATATTGATAATGAAGTAAACCCTATTAAAGAATAATACAATGGTAGAAACTAAGAATACGGAGATCAGGTATAAAACTACTGACCCGAAGAGAATGATAAATAAGTACACTGTAGGTAGAGTGCTTAAAGGTTGGACTGAAGATTTCGTAGACGAAGATACGGGAGATGTAGTGACAATTGAACGTAATGAAGTTCTATTTGAACGTGGAACATTGATTACTCAGGATGTATTAGCACAATTGAAGTTTCACAAGGACGCAGGTGATATTGAAGAGGTAGAAGTAAGCAATCAACGTAGGGTAGCATTTGAATATGAAAATACTTCCATGCGCCCATTTCTTGCCATTGCTGACATGGACGGTAAGAAAAAAAAGTTTCTCTATTACGCTACAAAAATAGCTACAGCATTAATCCTACTGAAGGATTATATAGAGTTGAATTACTCTACCGGTTTCTTCCTGACTTCTATAAGAGAGTTTGAAACGAACATTATCCTGATCGATACACTCAAAAAAGTAAATCAGGATGATAATGTAGAAGAAGAGGAAGAAAATCAGAACGACCAAAAGAAATTCTACCAGATAGATTTCAATGTTGAAATTGATGGCGAACAGGTAACTACTAATTCGGCCGTGGTGCATACGTTGAATGTGGACCGTGCAATGATGCTCATAAACGACTACCTGATTAAAAACGAGAAGCGCAGAGCTGACGAAGCCAAAGAGAAAAGCAGAGATTATACTGTACAGACTTACAGCACTTCTATTGAGTCGGCAAAACCCATTCCAATAGGTGTATATATTCCAAGAGAATTTTCAGAAGCATACGCCAACGAATAAAATCCCCCTACACTATTATCATAGCACAGCCGGCGCAAGTTGGCCGTGCTGTTTATCCCCTACATGGAAACACTGGAACTGATCAGGCAAATGATAGCCGAAAACATTGCTGCTAATATTCGCCCGACACATGCGATAGAAATTGAGGTGATAAAACGTCAACCGGAAGCAGCTAATGATCTGTCGGTATTGGAGCGTATGGGAATGATAAAGATGGGTGAGACGATAAATAGTAGGTGGATAGTTATTACTACCCCTAAATCCCCTGAAGGGGACTTGAAGAGCGCGAGGAATAGAACTAACAGTAAGTAGCAAGCGGTAAATAGCTTATAGTAAGTATGACACATGGAAGTTTATTTTCAGGAAAAGGCGGATTTGATATTGCTGCACAAAAAGCAGGTTTTGAAAATTTATTTCACTGTGAGATTGATGAATTTAATCAACAAATTTTAAAGTATTATTGGCCTAAGTCTGTAAGTTATGGAAATATCAAACAATCAAACTTTACTATTTGGAGGGGAAGACTCGATATATTATCAGCAGGAATACCCTGTCAGGACGCAAGTAATGCCAATCAAGGAGAAACAGGTAAAACGGGTCTTAAAGGAGAAAGAACAGGTTTATTCTGGGAATTACCAAGAGTTATTCACGAAACAAGACCAAAGTATATCGTACTCGAAAACGTTGAAAATATTCTTAGAGTTAACGGAGGAAAAGACTTTGCAACAATACTCAGTGAACTGGCCCGAATGGGGTACAATGCAGAATGGAGAATTTGCAGAGCGTCAGATGTCGGTGCCCCCCATCACCGGAGCCGAATGTACATGGTTGCTTACCCCAACAGCATCAGAGTACAAGGAGACGAAAGTTTTTTTTCCTTACTACTCGAAAAGGCTAAACCGCAGTCCCGGACGATTACGGGAACAAATGTGGAGATTAACGCAGATAACCAGTGGTTGGATCAATCCCCAACTTATACTATGGATGATGGGATTTCCGAAAGACTGGGATATAAAACCATTTCAGCGTGGTTAGCGAAAAGCATATTTACAAGTGGAAATGCCGTAGTACCAGAAATACCCTATAGAATTTTTAAAGCAATTGAAGAATATGAAAAAACGAATAGATTTAGCCAAAGATAAGATTGCCAAAGAAAAAGGATATCCAAATTGGGAAGAATTTGAAAACTGGATTATGGATGCGAATGACTCTACAGGAACAGCTTTAATACTAGTTCAGGCCATGGAAGAAGTTTGTATTTTATTAATGGAATAGCAGTATAAGTTATGGAACTATACATAGAACAACCGCGCTTAACGCGTAATGCCAAGAACGGGCGGATATTGCCGGGGCATGTGCCGGCCAATAAGGGGAAAAAGTGGGGTGAGTATAAGGTACCTAAGAAAAGCCGGAAGAAGATACTTGCAAACCTCACCAACGAAGGTAGGCGGTTAGGCGGACTGGCCAGTAAGCCGAGCATCTGCATAAAGATAGTAGGGATAAAAGACGGTGAGTTTTTCGGCATGTTTGAAAGTGCTGCGGTGGCGGAAGTACTGCTAAAAGCAAAAGGAATGCAAATTAGTGCTACGAATATACGCCATTGCTGCAAAGGAAAGCGAAAGAGTGCCGGCGGTGTGAAATGGTTTTATGAGAAGGATTTTGATAGTTGGAATAAATTGATAGTCGATACTTCGACGACGCTTACTTCGACTACGCTCAGTAACCTAAATAAATAATATGTCGGGAAATACGAATAAAATAATAGCATTTAATTACTTCGGTGGAAAATTCACCTGGTTGGATCATTTGTATGCCAACTTCCCGAATGATTTTACTCATTTGGTAGATGTATTTGCAGGAAGTATGTGCGTATCGCTGAATTACAAGGGTAATGTGATTAAAACGGCCAATGAGATAAACGAAGACATTACCAATTTCTTTGAAGTGCTGCGGAACCATGAGATGGAACTTGTACGCTTGCTATTACTAACGCCTTGCAGTGAGTTGGAATACAACAACTGTTGGGAAAAGTCCGACAATAAAATAGAACAGGCCCGCAGGTTTTATGTGCGTGTACGACAATCATTTTTCGGACTTGGAGCTCAGAATAAAAATAAAGGTTGGCATATGGCTAAAACAAAAGTAAATGCTGCGGGCGGTGAAACGGTGAGTAAGTGGAACAATGCTATAGAGAAACTTCATGAGGTGGCGGAAATAATCAGATACAATTTTCAGATAATAAACAATGATTTTACTGACTGTATTGATAAGTTAGATTTTCCGAAAGCATTATTTTATTGCGATCCACCCTACCCCGAAGAAACGCGCGCGAGTAAAAACGATTACAAGTACGAGTTTAGCACCGAAAAACATATCCTGTTATCCGAGAAACTACACAGCATTGAAGGAATGGCCATGATAAGCAGCTACAATTCGGAATTATACAACGATCTGTACAAGGACTGGAGAAAGGTGGAGTTTCCGGTGAAAAAGAACAATATACGTAGTGGCGAAGTGCAGGAGGTTATTTGGATGAATTACGATAAGAAACAAAACGATTTATTTACAAAACATACAATTTAGAATTATGGAGAACACAATTTTGACAGAAGCGAAAACGATTAGAGAGCTTCGGAATTTTTTGGCAACGGTGCCGGATGAATTTTTGGATCGCAAGTTTGTGGTGCATGAAGAAGAGGAAGTACACTATGTGCATATTACGGAGTATAACCCGGTGGATATGCTGTACGATCCGGAGAACGCGGACACGGGAAATATGACACTGAAGGAATGGGAGGAGTATTACCCCGAAGTGAGTGTTGAAAATTTGGTTGTTGGCATACCAAAGGGATGTCCGCTATTTACTGAGAATTTTTGAGTGGTGTCGATTCGCTGTTTTTTTCTTAATCAATTAAATTAAATTATATGTCCGATTTATCGAAACTTACCGAAAAACTATCAAAACTAGGCGTAGTTGTAGTTATTAAAAACGATTATGTATTTACGCTTTACATGATAAATGATACCCAATTATTAGACGAAAATGGGTTGCCTATCAAAATATTAGGATTAGTTACAGACGAAATAACTGATAAACCTAAAATAGAGGTCTTTAAAAATGAAGAAAATTATCTACTACTAATTTTAAAGCCATGAAAAGAGAAATATTATTTCGTGCGAAAAGAATAGATAATGGTGAATGGGTTGAAGGTGATTTACATGTAATTGATTGCAAACATCCACATATACATTGTAATGGTATTTCATATCGAATTGATGTGAATACTATTGGACAATTTACTGGACTAACTGATAAGAATGGAGTCAAAATTTTTGAAGGATATATTTTGAAATTTGATGATGGCGAAAATTGGGAAACTGGTAGATTAGTAGTAGAATTTATAAATGGAGCTTTTAATTTCTGTTGTTTTCATCCAGAACAAAAGGAATTTATAGATGAACCAAGAATTATTGAAGTAATTGGAAACATTCACGATAATCCAGAATTATTGTAGTGTTCGACAAAATAACAATCAGAGCCAAAGTTTCGAATGATGAGTGTGTGCATTTAGCACAGATTCATCATTTGCAATCGTGGACCAATGAGAGAGGTACACAGGTAGATTATCGTAGTAGCGATAATTACAAGAAGTTTACCGGCATATCGGTGAAGATACAGAATAACACAGTTACGCTGAGTACTTCGCTGCATAAGTACTGGAATGATCGCAATTTCGGTCAGCTCAGGAACGACACTGTATTTACGATCTCGGAAGCAAAGGCAGCTTTCGAGATGTTGCTGTTTGAAAATGGTTTGCTTCCACAAAAAACAAAGGTGGTCCTGTTTGAAATTGGCCTAAACATGCCGGTGAGTTATGACCCCATCACCTTTATAGAACTAGTACGCTACCTTCCACGCAAGAATGACATCAAGGAAAACAAGATTATGTTTATTGATGCGAACTACAAAATCAATCGCCAAAAAACGTCGGAGAAACATAAGGATATACGAAGGTATTTTAAGATTTATGATAAGACGTGGGAGATGAAGGAGAAGAAGCGGAGCACTTCGACAAGCTCAGTGACCGATGCTTCGACAGGCTCAGTGACCGGTGCTTCGACAGGCTCAGTGACCGGTGCTTCGACAATCTCTGCGCCAAACATTCTGCGGATTGAGACGGTGTACCGAAGGAAGAATGAAAGGAGCGATAAATTCTTTACGGATGAGAATATAAATCGCCTGGTGAAGAACTTTTGGATAGACTGGAAGGACCTGTTTTTTTTTCGCACTGTACGAGCCTATAAGGGCGCACGTAAGAGTGAAGTGGAAAGGGCGAGTATCATTGTCAATAACGGTACTGAGGCGTACTTAGAGCAAACAAAAGCGGATTTTGAGAAGGGAAAGATCACAGCGAAGCAATACAGGACCATCCGGGAGTTTATACGTGACTATGAAGTGGATAGTAGACGGTTTAAAACAATCATTTCAGCACAAGAAAATGAATATAACTCGTTGTTATTCAGTATATATGATATAACCCGTAAATAATGCCCATAAAGGCACATATAAGTAACTGATAATCAAGCATAGAAAAAATGCTATAATTGATTATCAAACTATTAATAAAAGGAATTGGCTACTTTATAGAGCCAATTCCTTTTTTTTACTTCTTACTTCGACCACTTCGACAAGCTCAGTGACCGCAGTGACCGCAGTAACCTTATAATGATTACTTATAAAACTATGTAGCTTGTACTATACTTCCCAACAGGAAGCGGGAATGAAATTCACGCTTACGGGGGAAGAAACTGTACTTTAGTTGATAGTTGATAGTTGATAGTTCACAGTTTATGATAAGATATTATTCAATGAATTAGGAAGTTATGAATGAATAATAAATTATTAGAATAGTTGGAAAGTCTAAAATAGAGAGAAATAGAAGAGTTTAGTTGAAAGTTGATAATTGAAAGTTGACAGTTATTAGGAAATAAGCAATAAAAAACACCTGTCATTGGAGTGACAGGTGTTATTGAGTTATTTAATTATGGGGACAGTGTAGACAGTTACGACGTATTTAGAACATAGAGTTTATTTTATCCATGGAGTCTTTCACTGCTTTGGTGAGTTCTTCATCAAGATTGATTTTAGTTTCAGTTTGTTTGGGGAGAATGTAAGGCATGAACTTGATCATGATGTTGAATTGCTCTTCGAATGGTAGATCGTTGAATTTCTTTTGAAAGTTAGAAAGGTTAGCCGAAACGAAAGTGGAAACCCATGTCTTTAGTTCAGCAGTGCTTTTGTTCTTTACTCCTTTTTGCCTACCTCCTGTTTTCTTTTTCTTAGCCGGTAGTTTAGGTATTGCAGTTTTGGGTTCATCGATGGGTTGTTGCGGTGTTGCTTCTTTCTTTTTCATTGGTGTAAACATTAGTTTTAAAAATTGCAGGGATGAAGCTCCCTGCGGGCTTGTCACACTGCCATTCTCAACGACGGTGTAAACATTTGAATTGTTTTATTGCCTTTTATTGGCTTATATGTTCTCCATACTACGTACTCATTTGCTGTCAAAACCAAACACCCCCTTGAACAGGGCTTGAGATAAAACTTATTATTCAAGCCCCGAAACGAATAATCAGTGGAATTATCCGAACCGTACTAAAGCGACGGGTTAGCTAACATGTAACTGGCATGGTGTGGAGGTGGCGGGAATCGAACCCGCGTCCAAACAAACTTTTTATAGAACTTCAACGAACATATATAAATGCAAAATACGCACATAGAAATGGTTAGACAATGTTTGCAAATAACAAATTGACAACGTGGGTAAAAATAGCGGGTAGAAATGTGGATTTTTGATTTCATTTTGACTCACCATGAAAGAAACCAACCGAAATATATCAGCATACGCCAAGAAGTACGGTAAAACAGCACAGAAAGACCGTAAGAAAGCCAATAGTGAGAATTTTTCAGATAACGATCTGGGACGAAAACAAAACCTATTGATGTCGTTTTACAACTGTTGGAACTCACTTTCGCAGCTCAGAACTGATATACGCCGTAATGAGGAGTTTGTGTATGGCGATCAACACAGTGACCGAGTTTATGATGCAAAGAATAAAAAATACACTACAGAACGCCAGTTATTCGTAGAACAAGGATTACAACCAAGCCAATACAACATTATACGCAACGTTTTACGCACCATTGTGGGTGTATGGTCCAGTAACAAGACTTTGCCAGTTTGCGTAGCTCAGAAAGAAGAGCACCAAGCCGAAAGCGATGTACTGACAGCCACACTCCACGCTTTGTACAGAAAAAACGAACTTTGGAAGTTTGATTACTCACAATTAGTTCAATTACTTATCTCCGGCCTAATGATTACTAAGAACCACTACGTGAACCGTGATGGTGATAGTGACATAGTGAACGATTACATTTCCCCCTTCAATTTCTTTGTTGACAATACCATGAAAGACCCACGCTACAAAGATTGTAGCCTTGTGGGTTGCTTCTATGATATGTCGGTAGATGATATTGTGGGTATGTTCTCGAAAGGCAGCAAAGTACGTGCTGAGAAGATCCGCAGTTTTTACCGTGGAGCTGACAAAGAACGCATGTACGAAATGACAGAGACATTCACCGACCAACGAATAGAGAAAGATTTCTTTGTTCCGGGAATTGAAGCCTTCGGGATGGGAAGAGTAATTGAAGGATGGCGTAAAGAAAGCGGTGAATGCTATTGGATTCATGACTATCTGAATGGTGAGTATTACCCGGACTTCAAAATAAAAGAGTATGAGATAACCGCCGAGAATAACCGCCGGATAAAAGAACAGGCAAAAATGGGAGTATTACCCGAAGATATGCTATTGCTTGAGTACGAGTGGGGAACGTCAAGTTATTGGAAATACTACTTTATGACTCCATTTGGAGAAGTATTGGATGAGGGTATCAATCCGTTCTGGCACGAAAAACCACCGATTATCTTTGAAATACACGAATTCTTTGTTGGTAAGATTTACCCGTTCGTAAAAGACCTGATCGATACACAAAAACAAGTCAACAAACTTTCGGCCATTTCGGAACTGCTATCCAAGTACAGTGCTAAGTCATTGCTGTTTATGCCAAACTCAGCTATTGACGAAGAAAGTGGCGGTATAGAAGAGATTGAACGGAAAATAACTGATTTCGATGCAGTGATACGGTACAACGGAAAACAAGGCGATCCAAAGCCTGAGTTTGTAAATTCTGTGGCAGAAGCCTTCACCCCACTGAATGTAGTGAATATGTACCTGAGACTGAGTGAAAACGTGAGTGGAGTGTATGGAGCTTTGCAAGGTTCGGCACCCACGGCCGGAACACCCGCGCAGATGTATGCACAGCAAAGTCAGAACTCAGCAACTAGTCTCAATGGTATATTTGAAGCAGTAAGTTCGTACAGAACCCGCAGGGACAAGATAAATGTACAGCTGATGCAACAATTCTACAAAGGTACCCGCTATATTTTCGACAAAGGATCAGGTAAACGATTGCTGTATGATGAAAACAGAGTAAAAAACATTGATGTGGAAATATCGGTGGCCGAGAATACCGATACACCCGCTTACCGATTAATGAAAAATGACTTACTATTTCAGTTGAAAGGATATGATACTAACAATGTACTGGATTTACGCGGATTGCTTGAAGCCGGTGATTTGCCTTTCAAAGATCAATTGCTAAACTATATCAATAAACGCGAAACAGAAGCAAAAGAAGCAGCACAGCAAGGACAACCGATACCGGCAGGACAACCAATGCCACCAGAATTACAACAGCAGTTAGGACAGTATCAGTTTGCACCGGAAGCACAACAACAGTTGGCGGGGATCAGTGAACAGTAAAACTACCCCTAAATCCCCTGAAGGGGACTTAAGAGCGCGAAAAAGTAAATAGTAGGTAAAAAATAGCATTAATTCAATGAGACAGTATACAAAAGTTGAAATTAAATTCAACAAGAAAAAAGGATATTATATAATATCAATTGAATACAAAGAAGGTTCTCACGAAAGTGGAATTTCAGGAGCGAAAATTTATATAATTGGTAATCACTATGTACTAACTCAGTGGGGAAGCGGAGAACCAATAGCTGTTTTTACGAACAAAGAAGAAATAAAAGATCATTTTCAAAAAAAGTACAATTTTACTCCGGTTATAATTGATTGATAAAGTATGAAGAAGACAGTAGAGATAAAAGGGATAACAACTACATCGGTGTACAATGATGGTGATTGTATGAGTGTGGTGAATATGCGCAAGAAGAACGGCGTATTTAAACCTGTATCTCCACGTAAAGCGATTTATACACTTGCCACCAAGTACGATGAACTGTTTGTACACCAATTGCCGTCTACTGGTGAAAACTGGATAGGTGTGAGAAGTGGGAAACTATGGTACATTCAAAACATAGGAACACCAGGGCAAACAGATACTGAATTATGTACGGTTGCATCTATTCCTTCCATTACACAGATCGGAAATATTCTGAATATACTTGATACTACAGGATTGAAATATATTTTGTGGTACGACAATGAGTATAAACTTATCGACTCCAATTTTGACGGTGACCAAACCAGTACAGCAATAGGACCGGTAAAAGTAGATTTGAAAGTAGATGGTGAACTGGATGCAAGCGGATATGTAAAAACACGAGCTTACAGAAGTGACGTTCAATTTAGTTATGGTAGTAATGATACTGCCAACACAGATGAAAACAGAAAAGCCCGTGCTTTTATTTACGACGGACTACACGCAAAAGCATTAGCAGGAATAAAGACAGATGGTTTTTTGAATGGATTTGTGATGGCCATTACTGCATTGGAATTGTACGACGGTTCATTTATCATGCACTCAAACCCAGTATTGCTGAACCAATCCTTTGACAGATCAACACGGTATCAGGTTGCGGTGAATGCGATCAATTATAATTACCTGGACAAGAAAGCCGTATTTCAGCCCGGGAACTTTCCGCTCAATGAAACGGTAATCAATAACGATGGTTACGCAAACATAGGAATACCCACAAACCTTAGTTTTGCATTTGCACCCAATTCGGGTGACAGAATAGCAACACAGGTGTATTCAATACCCAGTGTATTGGGATTTTATGGAAAAGTGGAGAACAACAACGAGGTAGCCAATAAATACCTTTGGTTACTGGCCAGTTATAACCGTTTGAAATTTAAAGTAAACACAACGATAGATCAGAAATACAAATCGCTGATCAAATCGCTGTCGATTTTTATCACACCCGAAATAACGCTGTACAAAACACCCAATGCAAAGAACTATGAATTTGTAGGATTTGCACATTTTTCAGATTCAGGAACATACCACGAAGTACCTGAGAACTATCTTCCACCACTGAAGACAGATGTAGAACTTTACAAAGAACTGGCAGCTAACCAACAATTCTACAAAGTAAAAGAAATACCATTTGATGAACTTGTAGCCGGTGATTGGATAGACATTACCGACGATTTGAAAGGAAAATTAGGTGATAACATTGTAAACCAAGACGAATTGCCGGTGGATAATATGACACATCATACTTTGCTACCACAAAAACAAATGGTGTACAACTCGCGATTACATGCAATTGATTACAAAACCATTCTTTCACGCGGTTGGGGAATGGATTATTTTTTGCAAAACCAAGGAGTAGGACAATTTATACCATCTGTAAACACATCGCCGGGACAAGGTTGGATCATTAAAACCGATATCAAGACCGAAACAGGACTTTCGACAGTAGTGAGGTATCAACTTACCGAATCAACTGCAGCAGGAAATAGTCAAAACGAAATGGGTCCGTTTTTGAGTTATCCCGATTCCCGAGCGGTAAAAATGACCATTATCCGCATGACGTACTTTGGTGGTAACTGGTATGCGTACACAAAAGAATTTAAACTGACAGCCAGTGAAACGCAGAATTTTGCATACTTCATAAGCACAGATTTAAAACCTTTCGGGTTTACTATGCAACAAGTAGGACAACAACCAATCGTACCGGCAGAAAGTCAGCGCGAACAGATATTCAGAAACGGGATGAAAGTATCATCCTTAAACAATCCGTTCAACTTTCCGGCACTAAACACTTACATGATAGGTACAGGAATTGCACGAAATGCAGCGAGTAACGCCATGCGTGCGTCAGACGGACAGTTTGGACAATATCCGGTATATGTGTTCACATCCGAAAATATCTACGCTCTAAACGTAGGAGATGGAAGCACAGTATATTCAAACATCACTCCTATTTCAAACGAAACCCCTATTTCGGATATTATTTGCCAAACGCCGTTCGGAGTTGTATTTGTAGGGAAACGTGGAATTTTTGTGATCAACGGTCAGGAAGTAACAATGCTTAGCGCACAGTTGGAAGAAGAACCCGTGGAAATATCGATCAGTAATCCGGAAGGATCGTTTATTGAATTTCTGCAAACGCTCAATAACATACTGTACAACGTACAGAAAAATGAGTTGATACTTGTAAATGACAGCAATTACAACTACGTGTTGAACATAGATACCCAATCGTGGTACCTATCCACTGAGAAAACAGACTATGCAGTAAAAAATGTTTACCCGGAACTTTTAGTATTGGATGATAAAACTATAAAAGACTACTCTCAAGCAGGAGCAATAGGAGTAAATGTAAGTTTTATTACCCGTCCAGTTTATTTTGGTATTGATGAAGTAAAAAAGTTGTTGCGGTGCATTGTTCGCGGACGAATATACAACATGAATACAGGAGATACACAATTTTTATCGCTGTATGGATCCAACGATGGAGTAAATTTTACGCAACTGAGAGCATTTAAAATTATACCCGAATATCAAGACAGGGATTATAAAGATTTTGATATGGGATTAATGGTACGCGCCACATACAGAAACTACCTGATCGCTTTTACGGCAGAAGTGAATGAAAGAAGCGAAATAGATTTTATGGAATTTATGGTAGAGGATCATTATAATAATGATAAAATGAGATAGACCCCCAACCCCTAAAGGGGAGTAAGAATAAGACATTGATAATTTACAATTGATAATTAATAATTAATAAGATATGTTTCCACTAGCCTTAATACCC
Organism: uncultured Paludibacter sp.; assembly: GCA_963664445.2. Lineage (GTDB taxonomy): Bacteria > Bacteroidota > Bacteroidia > Bacteroidales > Paludibacteraceae > Paludibacter. The sequence goes on along the minus strand of CAXXUM010000002.1, from coordinate 577,778 downwards.
ACAGTAACATCACTAGCTTCGACAGCATTTGGAATGAATGCTGAAGCGAATGCGCGCAGAAAAATGCAAGCACAAACACAAAAGTGGAATGCTGAGAATGAAGCATTGTACAATAAAGACTATTACGGTGACTACACGCAGCGAGCTGATGCGCAAAATGTGATTAAGCAAATGCGCGACGAAACAAAACGTCAGGACACAATTGATAAAAATACCGCCGTAGTAACCGGTGCCACACCAGAAGTACAAATAGCCAACAAAGATCAGCGTAATAGAAATATGAGCAACCTCTTTGGAAATCTGGCAGCGCAAGGACAACAATTCAAGGACCGAGCAGAAAACAGATACCAGGCACGTAAACAATCGTTACAAGGTCTTGAATATGATAGCACAGCACAGAATGCAGAAAGTGGAAATAACTTGCTGTACAACGGAATTACAGGAGCAGCAAAAACAGACTGGGCAAGTGTATTGGGTGGAGCAACTAAACGTGCAGATAATCCACTAATGGCAGCGTTACCAGTTCCGAAGGTAGGGATATAATCAGTTAGCAGTAATAAATATAAATACTCAATCAATATGAATGCATCAAATACAAGAGAAATTACAAAAGAAGATTATTTTATTGGTATTCAATCACCATACAGAGAAAATAAATATGCTTACTATAAAGCAAAAAAACTAACTTCTGAGCAAATAGAAAAATTTGTAAAAGCAAAGAGTTTAATTGGTTATGAGATAGAAGTTTTATACCGTGGTAAAACTAGGAAATGTATCATTGTTGCAGTTTCATTACCAGATGATATGGGTACAACTTATGTTTGGAATAGTGGCGGTGAACACACTTATTCAAGTTATCCATTTGATATTAGAATTTGTATTGAAGATGGAAAATTAGGAGAAGTATGGTTTAATAATATAGATTCTTATAATTTAGAAAATCCAATTTATAAGGGTGTTTGTTTCGAAACACATGGATATTCTTATTCTTTAAAATAACGTATAAATACAAACACAATCTAACACACAAATATTATGAATGAAGATAAAAATAACGAAACTGTACAAAACAATACACTAAATGAATCAAATGTTAGTGGCAGTAATTTCTTTATATGTTCGGAATCTGTAATTAAACACTTTAAAGAAGTTATACATTCAAAACCATTTAAAAGTGGTTTTGTAGATGAGAATGATAATAACTATGTGGCTAAACTTGATTTTGATAGTATTGAAAAATATTACCAAGAACATGAAGAAGAATTAGAAAGTGAAAACTTTTGGTGTAGAGAGTGTACACCTGGAACAATGGATGTTTCAAAAATAACATTAGCAGGAATGCGAAGAAATGGTATATTCTATGAAATCATGGAAAAACTTAATATTACAAGTACTAGAAATCAGGCTATGACAATATGTGAATTATCAAATAAATATAATTGCACACCTATTGAGTTAATAAATAAAATAATAAAATAATCTACAACAATCTAACACACAATTTATGACAACAACATTTTTGAAACAATTATGGCTTGACATAGCATCGAGCGTAAATGAGGGAATTAAGGAACTTACATTTCATGTACGATCGTATATTATACTAAGAATTGAAGCATTTAAGTTGAAACTGGCCATGCGCTTGAGCGATATTAAGCAACGAGCCAAGAATAAACGCTTCCATGTGGTATTGATGGAAGTTGGGGTGAATAAAAACGGTGATCCTATACGTCGGTTGCGGAGCATTGACAATACAGGTTTTGATTATTGCAGGAAAAAAGGATGGTTACCAAAGAAAATGAGCTACCTGGAACTTGAAAAACTGGCTTTCTACTCCACTCCTATTTCGCTCAACAACAGTTATTCGAAAGAAGACAGAGCAAAAGCGATGGATAAATATATCAAGTACCAAAAAGTTATCAACAAAATAAAACTATAAGCGATGAAATTATTGTATTTCATATTTACACACGATTTAATTCAAAAAGCGGTGAAGTTAGAAACTTCACTCCTTGCTGAACGCCGTAAGCGCGAAATGACAACCGGACAGAGTGAAGAACTATTGGACGAACTGGTTATGGATGAAGAATATGAAATACTATTCAAACGCCTGTTCAGTGAAGCCCATGCCGAAGTAATGCTACGCATACCGGCACATTGCGTGGCAGATACACCAACAGATTTAAATCCATTGTACAATGAATTCCCTGACTTCAGACAAGACAGGGATTTTGTATTGTTCCTGAATATGATTGATGACTTCCCAGACAACTACACAAAGAGCATAGACATAAAGTTACAGCAATTTTTGATTGATTACGTATGTTACCGTTGGTTAGAAAAACCATCACCGACAGATGCCGGTACCTATTTTTCGAGACTGGATAAAACACAGAAAGATATACTCACTTTTATCAATAGGAAAAAGACACCGATGAAGAGGTGGCCTAGTTTTCCATAATCACCAACCCCACCCCTAAATCCCCTGAAGGGGACTTGAAGAGTGCAAGGAATGGAATATTAAGTATTAAGTAGTTTTTAGTAGGTAGAAAGAATAAATAATAAGATATATGGCAACACCAAATATAGATCCGGAAGAAAAAGTAAGTCCTATTGATCAATACAATCAACAGGCTAATGATTATAAGCAACAAGCTACTGATTATCGTAACCAATCGACAGCAATTGATAATCAGATGCAACAGTTGCCAAACTTTGATTACAACAACTTCTACAACGAATGGAAGACCGGTAAAAAACCGATTGTAGATATACTTACCAGTAACTACAAAAAGCCGGAGCAGGAAATAACACCCGAACAAGCCAAAAAAGCAAGATTTGGAGCTGCATTGACCGATAGTTTATCGTCGATAGCTGAAATAGTAGCCAATGGCAAAGGATCATTAGTCCGTAACCGTGGAAATGAACCTACAAGTACACAAACTACCAATGCACGACTTCAAGCATTGAAAGATAAGTATGACAACGAGATGTTGAATTATAATGCAGCAAAAGGAAATGGAGAAATGCAGGACTTCAACCAACAATTGCAAAGCGCCATGAATGCCCGTGGCCAACAACGCCAATACTTACTCTACAAATCGAAAGAAGTACAGGATAATGCCAAACAAGCTCAGAAAGATGCCAACGAGCAACAAAAGAATGCTGCAGATTATCAATTGAAACTGGAAGAACTCGGATTCAAAGGAAAAGAACTTGATCAAAAAATGAAAGAGTTTAATTTGAATTACGGTATTAATAAACAAAAGCTAGGTATTGAGCAATACAATGCCAAAACAAGCCGATTGAAAGCCGACAATGACATTAAAAACAATTTTTCGGGGCTAGTTATCAATGCACATCCAAGTGATCCAAATGCGCAAGAAGATGCAACAGGAAGAAAAGTTGTTCCACTTCAAATGAGCAAACAACAAATTCAGGGAATGGCAAATTCAGCGAAGAACGATGCTGTATTTATGAAAAACCACCCTGAACTATTGATTGACAAACCCGACATGTTTGGGACTCCACATAAAGGACTTACTACTGATCAGCAAATAGCGTGGACATACGCACAAGAACAGTATAATAATAAGTTTCCGAAAGCTACAACACAATCACCTTCCCCTTCAGCAGTACAATGGAAAATGCCCATTACAAAAAATAATGCCGGAGGACAATCAGGACAATCAGGACAAAAAATAAATTCAGCCAACCCATTTGCCAAATATGGCGGAAACGTAATACAATAATACTATGCCACAAGTAGAATTAAACGGACAGACAGGTTATATACCACAAGAAAGCATTGCACAATTTTCGAAAGATAATCCGGAAGCAATTATACACTTTCAAGTAGACAAAAATACGGTAGCTATACCCGCAAAAAACAAAGATTTATTTCTAAAAGATTATCCACATGCTGTAGGATTAGGTGATTCCGGTGTATTGGCCCGACCGGAAGAACAAAACTTTATGTTTCCGGGAGTCCCTCAACAGCAGCAAACGGTAAGCAGTAAGCAGCAAGCAAAACCATTGACAGATAATGAAGCAAAGAATGCAATTTATGGAAGTTTGCCTGGCGAAGTAAAATTTAAAACAGGAGCAAACCAACTGAATACTTTAGGAGTAGATATGGCCATGAAGAATAAGTTTGGTGGTTATTCAGATTCAGGAGTAAAAACAGTTGCTGTACCTACACAATCGGTTTACGGAGATGCACCACAACTGAAAGTACAAACTATCACCACCGATCCTGATGCACCGGTGAATGATTATGTTCCGAATGAATATGAAAAAGCCATGTTCAAACAAGCTCAGACTATTTCGAAAGGAGTAACAGAACAAGAATTCAAACCACAATTTTATAAAGACGTAGCACAAGGTGCTATAAATTCGTTAGCCGGAATTGGTGGATCCTCATTAAAAGGAATTGGAGATATAACGAGCAAAACCGAAAGTTTAGCCGGAGTAGACTTTTTTGATAGTTATGGAAAAACAATTCAGGACCTTGGAGAAAAAGCGAGTAACTACGCGCGTAAAAACTCAAATGATTCACCTGGTCAGAAAATAGGAGGTTTATTACCACTTGCCGGTGCTGCGGTTGCGGATATAGCATCCGGTGGTGCATTGACACCCGCTATAACAGGCGTATTTGCAGCGTCAGGTTATGGAGATGGATTAGAAATGTACGACGAAGTAAACAAAGGAAAAGAAACCAATGAATATGCACGAACAGGCGCAGGACTTCTTTACGGAGCAGTAATGGCCGGAGCAGCTAATTATTTGGTAGGTAAAACTATTCCGAAAGGTCTTTTATCAGAAGCCGTACAATCTGTATTCAAATCAAACCCAGAATTGTTGCGGACAGGCGGTGAAGCCGTTATGAATTCATTTGCAAAAGCACAGCCATCCATCGTAAAACAACTTATGCGAAATACACTACATGGCGTTGGCACCATGGAAGCAATGGACTTAAGTAAAAATGCCATTGATGAAATTTATGGAAAACATCACGATCTGAAAGACTGGATAAATACAGCTACAGAAGCAGCAGTAACCGGCGCTATCTTTTCGGGGCTTACTTCTCCATTCTCTATTCATGCACAATCGAGAGCTAACATAGAACGCAGAAACGCACAGGGACAAGTAGCCATCACTTTTGATGAAAAAGGAAAGCCGGTGGAAATACTAAGTGGTAACAAAGGATTGACACCCGAAGGAAAAGAAGTAACCTTGTCGGAAAACAGTTTGAATAAGGCTTACAGCATGACCACTGCTGACTTCAACAATGCATTAAAACAGTATGCTTCGACAGGAAAAGCAACCATCAACGAAAGAGATGTGTTTTCGAACAAAGTAGCCGGAACATTGACAAGACTTTCCAATAATGGAAATGTAACCGTGGCCAGAGATGAAAACGGAAATGCATTGTATGTGATTGGAAAGAACAATGACGGACTGATGGGAATGGATGTAAGCGGTAATGTTGTGAATATACCGAAAGAAACGCCTATGGAATCGGCCAACATAGCCGACGTGCATCAATCGATCCTACACGAATACGACAAGCGTAACGGATTTTATCAAGAACCAACCTACCAACAAGCCATCAGTAACCCTGAAAGCATTGTAAACCCAACCATACCTACTGACGTGGATGTAATGAACCCACAACCACACATTGAAACAGGTATTAAAGCTGCGGAAGCTAAACGGGTAATGGATGAACAGTTGAACGGTTTAGGAATACAGTTTGATAATACAGTGCTTACACTTGACCCAGAAGCAAAAAAACAAGTATTGGCAGATGTGATGAATGATGCACAGCTCAATGAACCACAAAAGCAATCGATCATCAATTATTTGTCGGCTACCTCAAAATCTATACAACTTGAAAATGCAGCACAAGCAGCATTGGAAACTAAACTACAACAAGTACAACAGCAAGTTGAAAAATCGGTGAACCCTACTACCGGAACAGTTGTAACCGCACGTATAAAAGGAGGTGATGAAAATGAATCATTTCCTGTTATTTCTGGATTGGCCGTAACGAAAGACGAAAGTAAACAAGACCAACCGTGGATAGTTGATCCTGAGAAATCAGAACAAGCCGTTTATTATAAAGATGCAGAAGGAAAAACGCAAGTTACCACAGCCGATAATATGGAAGTAGTGAGCAATGCTACTCCAGACGAACAACTGGCTATGCTGCAAGAGCAATACGCGCAAGAAGATGCGATGAGACAACAGGCTATTCAGTCAGCAGTCAGCAGTTATCAGTTATCAGTAACCACCCCTAAATCCTCCGCCGAAAGTCGGACAAGCTCTGAAGTGGACTTAAAGAGCCAAGTTTCTGAAAATGTAGGTCAGGATCAAGTAAGCAATGAAAAATCATTAAAAGAAAAACTGTCAAAAATTGGAATACAAGCTAATGATAAACAGTTATCAATAATTACAGAGAAAGACGGTGTTATAAGTACTTCTTCAGTACAAAGAGCATTTGAAATTAGTTACTATGATGCTAAAAATATTATCAATAAACTCCAAGAACTTTCACAAACAAAAAAAGAAACAGGTTATGCCACTGATGAGTTTGTTCGGTTGAAAGATGGAACGTATGGAACCATTACGAATGTGACACCGGAAGGATATGAAGTAACGGCAGAGAATGGGACTTCTAAAATGGTTGCGAAAAGTGATATACTTCCTGAAACACAGTTGCGAGGATTATCGTCGGGTGATACGGTGAGTTATACAACTTCGACAGGATCAGTGGCCGAAGGTATACTTCAGATAGATCCAACGTTGCGGAAAGAAGGAAAGGTATTGGTGAATGATGAAGAGGTGAACATTAATCAGTTATATACCCCTAAATCCTCCACTACCCCTAAATCCCCTGAAGGCGACTTGAAGAGCCAAGTTTCTGAAAATACGGGGAACGTTGCGGACAATGCAGACGGTGTGACCTCACCTAACACATCCAAAGTAGGGGAACAAGATAATACCGTAATACCACAATATCCAGTATTGAGAGATGGAACACCGGATTTTAATGCAATGAGTGATGAACAAACATTCAACTATCTGAAAGAAACGGAAGGAGAAGAAAGTGCAATTTCGGCCATTAAACAAGTTGTAAAAAATACGCAAAATGAAATCCAAACTAATAATCGTGCAATTGACAAGTTCAACAAAGAAAAGTATTCCCGTACTAATAAAGCTAAGACACTTCAAGCGATTGCGAGCATTAAAGCAGGCCTTAAATCCGAGGAAACAAAACTGAATGAAAAGAAGGCAGAGCTTGAGCAACGTTTGAAGGAGTTGAATGCACTTTTACCAGTTAATAGTGGACAGTTGACAGTTGATAATGAAAAGACCCCCAACCCCAAAATGGTGGCTTCAGAGAGCCAAGTTTCTGAAAATGCGGGTGACGTTGTGGACAATGCTGACGCTATTAAGAATATTGAACCTTCTATTGAAGAATCGGTGCCAGTGCGTGAGAAACAAAAGTCTACACAGATTAATCCGTGGGATAAACGACTGCAGAACTTAGGTGAGTATTTGGATGTTGAAGATTATGTGTTGCGGTCGATAGCCGGTGAATTGAAATTTAAGTGGACCGGTGACGGAATAAATAAAGGATTAGGTGATGAGTTGGGACTTGCATCTTCTACCGAAGAGAAAACAACACGTAAAGGAATACTCAGTGATGACGGAATTACACCACAAGAATTTGCCCACGCAATATGGGACGAATACGGCGGTGAAAATAATAACGGCCGTATACCCGGACTTGATAAACTTGATAGCCAGGATATACTCAACTTTGTATTGGATGTGGCCAATAGCACACAGACAAAAAGTGAAGCATTGAAAAAATCGGAAGAAAAGCATAATAACCTAGACCTTAACGAAGAAGATTATTCAATATATCAAAGTTTCACCCCAGAAGAATTGAATTACCTGGAACAAATTCCGGACGAAATACTATCATCTTATTTGGGAATTACTAACTTTACGCCCGAACAACTTGATTTAATTACTAATTTACAAAACGAATACTATGCAGAACAAGGAACAAAGACAAAAGAACAAAGACCAATCAACGAACCAGTTGACCAACAACCAACGAGTACAGGCACAGGTGAACGCAGTGAAGGAACTGAGAATGAAGAAGGATTAGGATCAGGCGAAGGAACAGGACTAACACAGGCCGAACGCGATACCAAAGAACTAGATGATTACATATCCGAACAAGATCATAATACCAATCCAACTGAAAAGCAAAAGGAAACTGGTATTTATCCAAAAGCCCGTGTGAGCTTACAGGGACATAATATAACCATTGAAACTCTGAAAGGTACAGAACGTTCAGGGATAGACGAAGGCGGTCAGAAATGGAGCGTAACCATGAACAATCACTATGGTGAGTTGGATGGTACGATGGGTTACGATGGTGATCCTATTGATATATTTATTGGTCCTGATCCAAAACAAGGACAAATTTTTGTTGTGGATCAAATAAGTCCTGCTTCGACTACGCTCAGCAACCAGTTTGATGAAAGTAAGGTAATGTTAGGTTTTGACTCAGCAGAGGAAGCCAAAGCAGCCTACATGAGTAACTATTCCGAAGGATGGGATGGATTTAGTGCCATTACTCCTGCCGGTGATAAGTTCAAAGAATGGTTGTATGACGGTAAGAAACAAAAGAAACCATTTGCAGAGTATAAAGATACGCCGGAAGCAGTTGATACTTCGACAGGCTCAGCAACCGATAAAACGATAGAGCAAACTATTGAAATAGCTGAAACAGACACAAGAATACAAAATGCCACATCTAAACATAAAATAACAGCTAAAGCGGGAAAAATTGAAGATGTAGGAGTAAAGATTGGCGGAGCAAAGAAAGACTTATTCAAAGAATATGCTGAAAAATTAGCGGAAGTAACGGATGAAGATATTGTCCGTTTACCTTTGAGTAAATCATTTCCACGACCAAACTTCAAGCAATTAGTAGAAGATGGCAAAATGACACAGGAAACGGCTATTTATCTAAGCTATTTCTATGACAAGATACCAAGCAAGCCTTCCAAAACATATAAAGTAAAAACATGGGCTGATAAAGTACGTGGAGCATTGGACACTTTCAATTCCGTATTAAATAAAACCCCTGAAAGGGATTTAATGCAGGAGTTTATTGATAACATGAATACTGATAGGTGGACAATGGATATTGCTGCCAATGCGGAGTATTATAGAACAATCAAAAAAGCGATAAATTTTCCAAACGAGAATGTAAATACAGGTAAACTAACCATACATTCAAGCCTTGATAAAGAGGGTAAAAGATATTATGCCGTTAAAAGCCCCATAGGCGATAGAGCTAAGTTATTTGGTAGATATGAAACCATTGATGAAGCTGTTCAAAAACTGATTGAAATGTCCAAAGAATCAGCCGGAAAACCAAAACAAATTGAATTCTCAGTTTATAAAAGCCGTTCAAATAACGATTATTTCATTACCCCAAAAGGAAAAGGAGACATAGTTTTACAAAACGGATTCAAAACATCCGATGAAGCCTTTAAATACAGAGAAGAAAATGCACAAGCATTGACTGAAAGGTACGCTTCAATGAAAGAAATACCAGACGAAAGAAGGATTACGAATAATCCTCGTGTTGGTTTTGATTACAGACAAGGCAAAAATATTTACGCTGAAGAATTTAGCGATATATTTGGCTTCCGTGGTGTAGAATTTGGCAATTGGGTTAATCAGGAAGAAAGACAAGCGCATATTAATGAAGCATACGATGCTTTAATGGACTTGGCAACTATAATTGAAGTATCACCGAGGGCATTGTCATTGAATGGTGAATTAGGTTTTGCGATTGGATCTCGTGGAGGTGGGAAATATTCAGCACATTACGAACCAGACAAAGTAGTTATAAACCTTACCAGAACAAAAGGCGCAGGAGCATTGGCACATGAATGGTTTCACGCATTAGATAATTATTTACTTCGTGCAGTTGGAAACAAATCAAGTTATGCTACCGATGGAGCTGGTTTTACAAAAGACGGAAAAACAGCACTTAGAAGTGAACTAAATGATTCGTTTAGAAATTTAATGAAAGTAATACGATCTACTGGCTTTTACACTCGTTCTGTAAAAATAGACAGAATAAAAGGAAGTAAGTATTGGGGAACTCCTATTGAACTAGGTGCAAGGGGATTTGAAGATTATGTGATGAATAAACTCGCACAATCAAATATAAAGAATGATTATTTGGTAAACTTCAAATCATTTTCTGAATTTATTGATGTGGTTAGAGGTGACATTAGCGATGTTTCAGAAAAATACCCATATCCAACACTCGAAGAAAGTTCGAAGATAAACGAAGCATATCAGAACATTTTTGAAACCATAAAAGAAGATGATAATCATGTACTCTTCCAAATCAACCCAAACGAGCTTATAAAAAATAACGTATCTTTGCGTGATGATTTTTCTACAGTAGAAGAAAAACATGCAGACAGAGTATCGTTGGTACGTGATATTGAAAATTTATTTGGTTTTAAAGAGTCGTATGTCCCAACAAGCAGACAAGATTTTATTCAGAAATTATCTGAGTATGATACTAGAGAGATTAGTGAAAAAGACAAAAGGTTTATAAATTTAGGTAGAATTGGAGGTGCAGAAACAAGTGATGGTATCATTATTAATGCCATGGATGCTGTTACTGAAAAAGCACTGGCAACAACTATATTGCACGAAAATGCACATTCGATAGTACATGAAAACTTCACTTCAGAAGATTTCAGTGCAGCAAAGGAATACATGTCGGAGTTAGCACCGATTTATTTGAATGATTTTGAAAGGGAAAACTATACAGAGGATCAGAAAGCCGATGAAATAATGGCCTATGCAACTCAGGAACTTTTGAATAAAAATTCTATTCAGGATATTATCGATGGAAACGTAGATTTTAGTGCAGTACACGAACAAATTTTACCACAAATACAAAAAATAGTAAACACAATACAAGATGAAAACAATTTATATCAATCTAGCAGGAGCACGCGCTCAAGTGAACTTAACGGAAGAAGAATATCAGGAACTTCTACGGCTATCGGCGGACGAAAAAAGCCCAATAGACCCAGAAAGGCAGAAAGACTTGATTCTACAAGCAATAGACAACTTGATGACACCATCGACGTCGACGGAAAACAGCGAAGTACCACCAACAGTTTAGGAAAACCTATACACAGTACCGAAGAAGGAGTACGCAACTTCTGGAAATGGTTTGGTGACAGCAAAGTTGTTGACGAAAGTGGACGGCCATTGGTGGTTTATCATGGTACGAAAAATCAATTTTCAAAATTTGAAGTTGGACATTTTTTCTATCATTTTGGTACAAAAGAAGCTGCAAAACAAATGGGTAATATATTAATTCCTGTTTATTTAAAAATAGATAATATATTAAGAACAGAAGATGCAGGATTATGGACAAGCCACCGTTTTTGGACGAAATATTTAAATATTGATTCTACAACAAGTAAATTTCAATCACTAGCATCAGATAAAATAAAAAATGAACTTGAGAATAATAATATAGATGGTATAGTTTACAAAAATAAAGTTGAAGATGAAGGAAATGATTCTTACATTGTTTTCTCATCTACTCAAATAAAATCAGCCACCGGGAATGATGGTTCCTTCTCGCCGGATGATACTGATATACGTTATCAGATATTAGGAGAAAAGGGTGCGGAAATGCTCGATGCTTCGGCCACTTCGGCAGACTCAGTGACCACCGAAGCGAACACACGTTTGAATGATTTGAGAGTAGCTAAGGAAATGGAAGCTACGAAGACACCACAAGAAATACGCCTGGCAACCGGTTGGGAAAAGGGAGTAGATGGAAAGTGGCGGTATGAAGTGGCGGATGGTAAATTGAGCGGTACGCTAAGCAGTGAACCAGTATCATTGTCGGAAGTATGGAGTGATGAACAATTGTTCACCGCTTATCCGCAATTGAAGGAAATACAAATTAATGTAGAACCTTTCAACGGAAAATATTCAGCCATGAATTTTCCTGATGAAAATAAGATAACCGTTTACAAATCGCGTAACGGAAGCATACCACAAAGTGGCAATTCATTTATTACACACGAGATACAACATTCTATTCAGGAGATAGAAGGTTTCTCGTTGGGATCCAATATCGACGTTGAGATAGATAAGGTAAATGCCAAAGCCAATAATCTTAGTTTTGAAGAGTACAAAGATGCTATTTCATCGTTTGAGACAGAGCTTGAGAACAAAAAACAAGAACTCGATCAGATCAATAACTCCAAAAGGTGGAATAAGAGTTGGAAAGCTGCCGGCGTAGAAGTGGAAATAAATAAACTGAAAGCCGAACTTAAAAAACTTGTCAACACCACTGCATCAGAACAAGAAGCATTTGACAACTATCGTAAGTCGGCCGGAGAAGTAGAAGCACGAAATGTACAATCGAGATTAGAACTTACACCGGAAGAACGCCGGAATACGTTGCTTGCGGAAACTGCTGATGTAGTACCGGAAGATCAGATATTACCACAAACCACTAAAGAACCCCTAACCCCTAAAGGGAGACAAGAAAACCCCTCCGCTTCGCTCGTCCCCTTAGAAAGGGGACAGTCGGGACAAGAAAATACCCCAGAGAAGCCAAAATATGCTGCATCCTTATCCGATTATGCTGCGGATATAGTGAAGTACAACGATGAGATTAAAGCTATTGAGGACCGTAAGAAAGAACTCAAGAAACAGCATGATGAAAACAAAATCGGTAATTCCGAATTTGTAAAAGAAGTAAAGAACCTGAATGAAGAGAAGTTTGATATTCAGACGAAGGTGAAGAGGATTGAAGCCGGGACAAGTAAGCCGGAAGACTTTAAAGCAATTGATAATGGAAAATTGACAGTTGACAGTGAAAAAACCCCTCCCCAACCCCTCGGCTTCGCCACTCCCCTTGAAAGGGGAGATTTGGAGAGTGCAACCACTACCAGTAAGGCTACGAAGTTGGCACGGGAAGCAGGAAATCCGATAACGGAGAAGTTGCGGGATGAGTTGGATAATAAGATGGAGCGTGGAATATCAAAACTTACGTTTGCCATACAAGAAGCGTATCAGGATCAGCATATAGCCGTGAAGCATTTTCAGGACGTACTTATTAATAATGGGTTGAAGATTACGCCGATCAATGATTGGTATATGCGTTCCACTTCATTGGGTGGAATGAATGACTCGCAAATGGATGCTTACGAACACCGGTTCAATCTTCCTATTATGAAAGAAGTGAACCGTATGGAAAAGATATCCAGTTACCGTGAAATTGAAAACTACATGATGTTGAAACACGGACTTGAGCGTAACGAGTGGATGGATAGACAACGATTGATTGAATGGGCTAATAATTGGAAAGTATCAAAAATAAAATCAATTGAAAAACCATCCGACCCGCTTGAAATGGTTGATTATGATAATAAAATATCGAAAATTGATGAACGGTACAAAGAAAGAGTTGCTTTGATCAATAAATCACCAGAAGAAGTTGAGAAACATTGGAATGATTGGCTTGAAGAGAGAATAAACAAGCTAAATACCAACGAAAAGTACAAGGAGATTTGGCTCACTTCGACAAGCTCAGTGAACGCGACAAGCTTAGTAACCGATGCTTCGGCAGGCTCAGCGAACGCGACAAGCTCAGAAGCCGTTGATGAATACGCACAGAAGATTGAGAATTTGACTAATCAAGCTAAAAAACGACTTGAGGAAACAAAGATCGATTCAACAAAAGACTATTCCGGTATTACAGCCATTGAGGAAGAAGTGGAAATTCCGGCCAAACAGTATATTGACGAATTTGAAGCCAAGCAATATACTGCAAAGTTTTGGGACTTGATAAACAAAGCCACCAAAAATGCCTGTAAAGTACAGTTTGAAAACGGAATGATAGACAAAGAAACCTTTGAAGATTTGAAAACAAGGTTCAAGTACTACATACCGTTGCGTGGATTTGATAAAGATATAGCCGAAGATAAATACGATTACAGTCCGGATATGGGAACACACTTTGTAGCACCACTTATCAAGACCAAAGGACGTACTTCGCGACCAGAAACACCATTTGCATATATCTTCTCGATGAACCATAGCGCCATTACCCAAGCCAACAAAAACAATTTGAATCAGGCATGGGTACGACTGGCCAGACAAGATAAATCGGGAATGCTAACACTGAAACAAGCTTGGTACAAAAAAGTAGGCGAAACAGATGATAAGCAACCTATCTGGGAACAACAAAGTCCGGAATGGAATGCTGATCCCGAACAATACGCAACGAACATAACCAAGTTTGAAGCCGATATGCAAACATTGGCCGACAAAGGAGAAGCGATGCAGAAACGTGGTAAACTGGATATCGGATTGTTTGTGAAACCGAAACAAGCTAAACAGCACGAAATACATGTTTTTGAAAACGGTACTGAGCAAGTGGTATATATCAATGCCAACCCGAAAGTAGCTCGCGCCATAAACGGAGATAACCGGGTAGAAGCCGGTAAGTTCTTCGACGCAATTTCCGTAGTACAACGATGGATGGCAGCCAACTTTACATCGCGCAATCCATTGTTTATGGCCACCAATCTTGAAAGAGACTTGACATTTGCTACAACAACATTGGGAGTAAAAGAAGGGTTGGTCTACCAGGCTAATTTTATCAAGAACATACCCGTTTCCATCAAAGCAATTAGTAGCATGATGATGGGAAAAGGATCTGTAAAAAATAAATACGACCAATACGCCGAAGAATTTGTGATGAATGGCGGTAAAACAGGTTATACCCATATTGTAGAAATAAAACAAGTTCAGAAACGAATAGAAGATGAAATAAAAAGCGGTAAAGTACATGAACCAACAATGGTATTCAAAATATTTGAAGTAGGAAATTTAGTTGCGGAAAATACAACCCGTTTGGCCACTTATATCACTTCGAGAGAAGCAGGACGAACCATACCGGAAGCCGTAAACAATGCCAAGGAAGTAACTGTAAACTTCAACCGAAAAGGAAGTGGAGCATTGGGAGCTGACGAAATGCGAAAATCATTCCTGTTTTTCAACGTTGCGGTACAGGCATTGGATAATATGGTGAAAACAACAAAACAGCATCCATGGAGAATGGCCGGCTTGTTGGCTTCGTTTGTAGCTACCGGAATACTGGCACCAATGCTCACACAACTATTGGGAGGAGATGAAGCCGAAGCAGCATACAACAACCTATCTGAGTGGGACAGGCAAAACAACTGGTGTATATGGACCGGTGATGGGTTTGTAAAATGGTCGTTGCCACAGGAGTTGCGCGTATTCCATTCGTTAGGTGATAATATCTACCGAAGCACACAAGGAAAAATGAGCAACACCGAACTAGCCGTGAATACCATGATAGGCCTTACCGACCTATTACCCATTAATCCGATGGGTGCTGTAAAATCGGACGGTAAAGAATGGAAAATGCTTGCTAACAGCGTAACGCCCGACATGATGAAGCCATGGGTTCAACTGGCCATTAATACAACCTACACCGGCGGAAATGTTTACAACCAATATGCAAACAATGCTGATCCCGGTTATGTGCAAGCCAGTAAGAATAAAAAAGGTGAACCGTATGCACCGGCCATATTGGTATGGGCAGCGCAAGAAAGTGACAAACTCAGTGGCGGTGATGGCGTAATGCCCGGAAAGGTGAGTCCGAACCCCGATGTAATTAATCACTTGATGCGTGGATATATGGGTGGATTGTACAGTATATTTATTAAATCGGTAGACTCAGGTGATAAACTGGTAGAAGGAAAAGAACTGAAAGTTCGTGATACTCCACTTAGTGCATTGTATACTTCGAAAGATGATATACAAGAAAGCACAGCCGGACTACGCAAAGAGTACAACGACATTAAAGCATCTATCAGTGACGAAAAACACTATATAAGCAAGTATAAAAGCAATGCAATGGATTTGTACCGGAAAGGTGGAGATATTAGCAAGGTGGCGGAATATACAGCTAGAATGGCAGAGTTATCGACACAGAAGTATAATATGCTGAAATATATTACTGCCGGAGTAACGAAGTTGGAAAACGAAATGAAAGATGCACCGAACCCAGACGAACTGGCACAAAAGGCCAATGAGTTTAAAAAGTTTGCCGTAAGGATTAATAATGCAGGGAGTGATGAGGAGATGAAGGCGATACAAACTGAAATGACTACCCCTAACCCCTAAAGGGGAATAATAAAAAAAACAGCTTCTCGAGAGATCGGGAAGCTGTTTTTTTTGTTTTACTTTTCGGGGGACGTTGGGGACGGTTGGGACAATTTACATGATGAATTTCAATTTCCAAAAAGAATGATGATATTGTTTCATTGCAAGATATTTAGCATATAACAAATTGCTCTTATCTGGATTTAAATATTTGAAGTCATCAGAATTGATAAAAAATTCAAGTTTCTCAAATTTCATATTCAATTCTTCAAATTCAGATTTTAATTCAGAAATAAATTCATCGGCAATAGAATTTTGTTTACTGCATAAATCAGGATCAGAAATCCCAATTTTACCAATGCACCCAGATAGTTCATTTACATACGCCCATGAACCATCGCGCGGATCTACGTCGATAATTAAACCGTTGTGTCCTTCGGGAAGTGGTTTGGCTGATTTTTCAAATAATTCTTTTGGTTCCCATGAAATATCACCGTTTCGTGTAACAATTCTGTAACCCGGTTGGTTGAAAGTCGCTTCGCTTACAGCTTTATTAGGAGACAATGCACCTAAATAAGGACCCTTAAGCATTGGTTCAGCGTAAACTGATTTTACACATAAGTACTTTATCATTGAAGTACAATTTGCATTTGATTCATTCATAATTTAATGTCACTTACCTATACAGTGAGAGGTTTTTAAATATTTGTTTTAGGATATAATGCAATAATACTTGCATGTATAGTATCAATAGGTCCTGTGACAGAATTATCAAAGTTCCAATCTATCTTTGCCATTGATTCAATACGAAATTTCATTGTACGTTGTTCTTCTTTACGAGCAAATTTGCACAGTCGGAAGAATGATTTTGTATTGCTACCTGAATAGGATATATTTTGGTATATGCTGAAAGAAATACACCCACTTAGTAGGTTTTCAGATGTAGGAACAGTAGGATGAATATTGCGGGTAAATCCTTTTTTCAACTCTTTTTTGAGTTTACGAGGTAGCTTGAGTAATTTGTATTTACGTGGTAGTTTCATCGTTTATTTTCTATTTTAAAAGTTTTTAATTCAAATTCTAAAAATTCATTTCCTTTGGTTACAATTTCAGTATCTACGATAGCCCGGCGAATAAGTTTATCATTAAAGTCATACTTTTTAGAAAGAATGTCCTGCAATGGTTTTACCGGATTATCCCAATCGGATAATGAAGAGCTGAAACCAAACTTAAAATAAATTTCAAATGGTGGTTCCGGAATAACGATTTTACGCGGTAACAGCCAAAGCAGTTTCGTTTGGTATGCCTTATATTCATCCGTTTTATAGCGTTTCCCTTTCCAAGCATCATTTACGGAAAGCGGTTTTTCGTTTAGTCTATGCATGTTTCTTTTTAGGGGGACGTTTGGGACTATTAGTACTATTCAGATATGAACGTTTGAAAGATGGATCATCTTTTAATATTTCATATTCAGCAGGAGAAACAATAAAATCGTACCGTTTACTAATGCTTTTATAGTATTTGTACTTTTTATTGGGATCATTAGACTCCATGTAATCACATGTATTTAATATGCCACAAATATGTTCAGGAATTATTAATTCACGTTTTACAATTTCCGTTGGATTATGACAAAACACAGTTTTAAAAACCTGTTCAAATGACGCATTTTCAGGTAATACAATAATGTTTTTATTGTATTCTTCTTCGGTAATTTCTACCCAATTGTGATTGTGTTCAATTATCATTTTAATTCAGGATTATCGTGTATGTTACCTTGTTTATCACAAATATCGTCACCATCTCCACGCGCTAAAGCGAATTGGAGTTCACAGATAGCGGAAACAGTTTCCATACCATATCCGGCATGATAATACACATCACCGTCGAAATACTCACCATGTTTATTTACGTGTCGGAGCTGACCAACGGTTTCGGGTAGTACTTCGATTTCATGGAAGATCGTTTCACGAGAATATGGCTGTATTTCTTCCTGAAGGATGAAATGTTTACGCATGATCGGTTTTTCGGCATAGAAGCCGTATACCCATTCGGTGGGTTTGTCTTTGCGCTTAGCGCGGTGTTTGATTGGTAGTGTTGGCATGATAAATGATTTAAACCACCCCTAAATCCCCTGAAGGGGACTTAAGAGAGAAATTAATAGGATTTTATTGGATTAAATTTATAGATTCGAAATCAACTATGTTTTTCAAGATATTTTTTGTTGAATAAATAGTGAATAGAAGAAATAATGCAGCCGGATATCAGGCATAGAAGATGGAGAAGGCCGGCGCTGTTTGGTTTGAAGAAACTAATGATAAGAGACAATATGATGAAAGTTATTCCGGTGAATAGTTGGATCTTGTTTTTAATCTCGATCTTACCGATAAATACCAGAAAGAAGTATATACCAATCATAGCGTATATCATAGCACTTGCACCCACCACTACCCTACTGTAAATACACAGAAACGATACAGCGAATGCAATGCTCAGCGCAATAACTGCAATGTGCCAGGACGAAATATATTTTTCTAGTAACCGGAACAGAAAGAAGAATGAAATGCAGTTGATCAATAAATGCATGAACCCGGAATGTTGGAAAGAGTAGGTTATGTGCGTACTCCATGATGACGTGGCGGTATAACCAAGTTCTAAACCGAAGAACATGTATGTTAGGATGAATGAGAGGATAAAGAAGTGTTTCATATTGTTTAAAATGGAAGTTTATATTCGGGAATAATTTCAACAAAATCATTTAGTCGTTTTTTTGCAATAAACTTTTTACCTATCCAAAAACCGCGCGTATAACCCACTATTGTTTCTTTGATTATATTTCCTGTTTTTATATTTATTACCTTCTTACATTCAGAAACTTTATAATCTGAATTAAAAATAATTTGCCATTTAAGAGAATAGCATTTATGTTTTTCAAATAGTTGTTTCATAATCACAAGTAATTGATTATAATATAAATGTAATTAGGTAGTAGTGCGGATAGGATGATGTTAGGGGCAAACCGAAGAAAGTCCGTGCAGTTAGCAGCCTTTGAATAAATTATAATCACGGCTTACACAATTTTCGGGAAGTTCTTCGCGTAATATCCCTGCTTTTTTTAGCAGAGTATCTTTCCAATATATTTTTGGAATTTTAGAAGTCATTGATAGTTGGAAGTTTACTTTGTTCATAAACTGAATAATATCCTTCTTTAAATAGCATTTTCCGCTTTCTAAACCTACTTTATATAAATCACAAAAATCCTTTGTCTGTGCGATCATACGTTCCGAACTTTCAAAATCAATTACTGGCTCAATGCTAGCAAATGTTTTATATCCACCTTCATGTAGTATTTTCATTGATTTAATTCTTTCTGAATTAGTACTTACATTTGGTTCAAGTTCATCATGTCCTGTTAGCGTAAATCCAAAAGCAACGTTTTTTGTATAAGCAATATGCAACAATTGTTCTCTGATAGAACTTTCACTTGTTAGTTGACTAAACCACCATTCTCCAAAATCAGCTACTTTTGTCAATATCTTTACAGGAATATCGTAATATACACATTTTTGAATAGCAGCAAATGTCAATTGTATTGTTTCTTTAAGCATAGGATCACTTGTGAACGTAAAAAATAAACCATGCTTACGAAGTTCTTCAAGGTTTTTATTTAGTTCAGATTCAAAACAAAATAGAGCATATTCTTCACTGCCAAGAAAACAAGCTTTTAGTTTTGGCATATTTCCACCCATTGCGTGTGCTAATACTCCTTTTTTCAGGTAGCAGTAAGTACACCCATTGCTACAACCAGTATAAAAATTACAAGCCCAATAGCTGTATTCGCCAGCTTTTCCGCTTGGATTATAAATTGCTTTACCATTAAATGTTTTCATATATTTGATAATTAATTGATTAATAATAAGAATCGGTAAGCCCCTAACACACGTGTATGTTTCAGGCTGCATATAATTTTGAAAGTGAGGCGCATGTAGTCGGGCAGCCCGAAAAACATACACTCGGTCGTTATAAGCAATTAAATAACAAAGACGTGCGATACCCAAGAGTACCGATATTTTGGACAAGTGTGTTTTTCACGTCCAGTCATAAATATTTCAGATGTTCTATAAGTGCTTATATTATTAGGGTGTGCAAAAGGCATAAAGTCAGAAAATTGATCTCTTACTTTATATTGAGCCATTTTGTACTTTTTTGCTAAATACTTTGTGAAATCACATGTGAAAATATATTTCTCATGATAATTTTTAAGTTCGGATAAAAAGTCTATTTGTATGTCTTTTTTCATATAATAAAGAGTTAACTTCCTATAACAAACGCCTATGAAAAATAGCCGTGTAAGGCTTGTTAGTATTTGAAAATTTTGTGTAACGGCTACTTTTCATAGCCTCATCGTTATAGCTATTGCTAAAATAAATTAGCAAGAATACGGTATTTTCAACCATAATTCAATTGATTTTACTTTAGCATAAATAAAGCCTGCATACGAATCGCCTTCTATTCCGATAGTCCACTGCTCGATATGAGTTATGGTAAGGTTTCCGTACTCTTCTTCTGTTTGTTCGGTACCTTTCGCTTCTTTTACAATTTCAATTTTACCGGTTATATCACAGTCGGTAAGTAAATCGGTAAAATCATCTTCATGCACTTTGTATTCGGAAAGAATTCTATTGTTATGTTCGCATACTTCACTTTCCCATTTAAGTAATTCATTATATGCATCATCATGCTGTTTTTGTGTTGCCATTTTGTTGTGTAGTCATAGGATTGAGTATTATTTATGAAATTTATATGGTCTTTGGTGCCCTTTCGGACTATGTTTTGGACTTGGAATAAAACACTCCTGTATTTTCTCCGGAGCATCAATTGTGCATAGGTCCTGCATTACACGATTTTCACGTTCGGATAGTGAGTTGAGTTGATCAGCAAGTTCTTTCAATTCGTTTTTTTCAACTTGAGCTAAGTTTACAACTTGAACATCATTATCATCCAATTTTTTAGCTGCAATAACTTCACGAATAGATTTACCTATTCCATCGGCACCACCGCACACGACAACAATTACTTTTTTTTCTGACATAGGATTATGTATTTTATGGGGACATTGAAGACTATTAGGACTATTGGCAAATCTGTTTTTTATTTTTAGACTTCAACGTTTCAGTAATGATCCTGCGGACTGTTCTTTCAGATACAAATCCGGAAGGTTGGTTTTCATAGACAAACCAGATAGAATCATTTATATTTTGAAGTTCGAGGAATTTGAGTCGGAAGATTCGGTATACATCCTTTTCGAAGTCGGATTTCAGTCGCGTACGCCCACCGTATATAATGTTGCGGATATATTTGATAGAATAAAAAGACGGCATTGATAATTCCGAAATTTGTTGGAAAGACATGTTTTGATTTGCCCACATGTTGAATATTTCCGCGTTTCTTTCTGTAGCGTTTTTCATACGTTTTGTAAGTATTTGTAGTTTTAATGCTACAAATATACATCTTTTATTTAATTTGACATCGTGGGCAAATAAAAATATAGAAAAAGTATTCATTTGTATTCAATTATGTAACTCCTAGCCACTAAAGGTGGACAAGAAAACCCAAAATTATCGTAAAATGATAACAGAAGAAGACAAATTACCAGGTGCAGAAAACGACGCTTCAGACGCTTCGGCAAGCTCAGCAACCACCGATGCAGTTATTGCTCCAAAAGGCCGTGCAGCATTACTGGCCATATTTAAAGCAAAGAATGCGGATATGACCGATGATCCAGATGATGAATCATTGATGGACTGGGCACACAAAGGAATTGGTGAACGCGACGAATACGAAGGAAAGTACAACGAGCTGAACGGATCGAATGAACGCCTTGCTTCAATTGTAAGTGAAGATCCACGTTTTGCACAATTTATTGCGATGGTAGCCGGTGGTGAAAACATTGCATTTTCTTTAGGAAAATGCTTCGGCAATATGCTCGATAACCTGGACGATGAATCATTGGAACAATTACGTGCAGGACAAGAAGAGTACAAAGCCCGTTTCCAAAAAGTGAAGGATAACTTCAGTGCTTACGAAAGCACATTGAAAGCCTACGCCGAAGAAAACAAGTTGGATCCCGAAATGGTAGAACGCATCAATGATGCTATACTTGATTTGGCCGAAGCATTTAATGACCGTGCTATTCCGCGTGAAGTAATTGAGATTGTACACAAGGGCCTTGATTACGACGAAACAAAAGAAGCAGATTTGGCAGCAGCAGAACTGGCCGGTAAAAACTCGGCTATTGATGCAATGAAAGGCGCAAAAGGAAGTAAATCATTGCTCCCCGACCCTAACGGAGTAGGTACTAATAAGGTGATCAAAAAGAAACCAACTTTTGTAGAACCTAAAGTAGTCAGTTTAGCAGAAGCATTGCAAGACAAAGAATAAAAACAATTTTAATTAATAAAAAAGGTATGAAAAAGATTTTTGAAAAACTGAAAGGAAGCGGACTATTAATGTTTGCCATCTTATTGGGCTGTACACTGTTTGGTATTACCGGAGTAGAAGCCGTTCACGCAAATGCAGGGACCATTGAATATGGAGAAGCCGTTTCTCTATCATATGCGATGGAAAACTCACCAGAAATTGTGTTGGCCACAATAGAAAAGGAAGTAGTAGTCATTAAGCCACACTTAACGCCATTGTATACGCTTGGTGCCAATCATGCGAAAGTACGCGATGCCGGTAGTCCATTTATCGAATACGATGAAATTGAAACCTTGCCATTGATTACTACAGTAGCAACAGCATTTAGCACGGCAGCACTAACACAATCGCCTATCAATTTAGCTAACAATGATCTTGTTGCGGTGAATCAAACATTGACATTTAAAGGAATACCCGGATATTTAGCCGATGGTACTACACTTGATGGAGGTTGGTTTATTGGTTATATTAAAGATAAAGATACTACAGGTAAACCGATTATTGTTCCGGTAAATGGAGTAAAAAGTGGTGCAGTAACTAATTCTATCCCCGCATTAGCAGCTACAACCGTAGTAGTACGTGGTATGAGGACCGGTTCGGAAAAACAAAGTAGAACAGCTCCAATTGCAGCTACTCCGGTGAAAATGACCCAATTTATGCAAAAGGGTTTGATTGAGACTGAAGAAACAACTTTCTTCCAATTTGCACAAGATGGTGCATTAGTAAAATGGGGTAAAACTGAAATTACCGATTTTGCCATTTTCGAACATAAACAATCGTGCGAAACTGATATTCTGTTAGGAAAAAAACGTGTTATCAAAGCAGCTAATGCCTATAATCAAAATAAAGTAGAAGATACTTATTTTCAAGAAGGTATTTGGTGGCAAGCCGGTCGCGACTTTTCATTACCGACAGCAGCTACCCGCGAAGACTTGATTTCGATGATGAAAACTATCTTTACCGGAAATGCTTCGAGCAATATGAAGATATTATTTGCCGGTGCCGATTTGTTGGAAACAATAAATAAGGTAGATTACAATCAGGTAATTTATCCCGGTAAACAAGCACAAGTTTTTGGACTCGATGTACAAAAAATCATTTACGGACAATATACCTTGCTTATTTGTGATGAACCCGCCTTTAATGATTTGGCAATGACAGGAAATGGTTTAGTGATTGATACAGCATATTTGAAACAATACAAACATGCATGGCGATCTATCCAATTAGATAACCTTAAGAACGGTCAAAGCGACTCACAATCACAAGTGTTCATCGATACATTTGCTTACGTTCTCACCAACGCAAATGCACATACCCGCTTAAAATTAGTCTAGTCTAACCCTCAATGAACAATGCGTAAAAACTTACGCATTGTTCATTGTCATACACACCACACAATGAAAATCTATAAATTAGTAACACTTGGTAAAGAACATACTTTGCCAATTCCGTTGAATGGGAAAAACAAGTACGTAAAGTTTGTAAAAGAAGCACGTACAGATACGGAAGCATTTTTTTCTACTCCAGATAAAAATCTGCAAACAGCTATTGAAGACAGTCAGTTTTTTGATTCAGGATCAGAAGATGAAATTCAATTATTCTTTTCGGATCAAACTGATGACGAACAATCAGTAACTCCCAAAGTAGAAAAGGACAAAAAACCTGCACCTGCACAAAAGGAAAGTAAACCCTCATTTGAACCTGCCGAATTTCCGGACGTAATCGAATTCAAACAAGCAAAAGACGTGCTTACCGGTGAACCTTACAAAGTAGGGAAAACAAACAAAGCATTGACTTCTCCTGAAGGCATTTTGGCAAAAGCCGGAGAACTTGGCATTTCGTTTCCGAATTTAAAAGTTGCGGAATAAAAATTAGTTACAAGTTACAAGTTACGAGTTACAAGTTACAAGAATGAGGATAAAGAACGTTTTTTTATCCTCATTTTTCCAAATACCCATTTATACTACCATGACAAAAACATCCTTTATAGACAAAGTTTTGCAAATCCTAAACGAAGCAGATGCAAGTATAACAGGAGGACAGATGGTAGGATCTGATAATACAAGTGTTGCGGTATATATCGAAAAACTATTTCCGGCAGCATGGCGTAGAGCTGTGAAGTTATTTCCACGCAGTTGGTTTATAACAAAATCATTCGCCGACCAAACAATAATAGTAGATGCACCCGACGGAACCGGTTATGTATTACTACCAACAGATTTTTTATTACTATCCTCCTTTAAAATGAAAGGGTGGAAAGAAAACTGTTTGACCGCTTTTGAAGAAACCCCCGCTATCAATAAAAAACAATCCAACGAATACCTACGCGGAACCGTACAACGGCCGGTATGCGTATTCAGGTACATAAGCTATCAGAATACTTTGCGCCAAGCATTGTATTATTACAGTTTACCCAGAACTGCAGATGCAACTACACACATTGTAGAAACAGCACTATACATACCCAATGTAACCGAAATGGGTGCAAATATTGAAATCAACTACCAGGGCATAGAACCATTGGCCTATTTATGTGCAGCTACAGTGCTGAGCAGTTTTGAAAAAGATGCAGCAGCCAAAGTATTGGAAAGTAAAATTTTAGAGATGATGTAATATGGCAGTAGTAGACGCATTGAAATATATAAAAGAAGCAGTAGTTACGCTGAATGACCTGTATACTCGCTATCAGGATGGTGGTGAGTGGGGTTGGTTTTCATTTGTGCGTGCCGAACAAAAGTTTTACCGTTGGGTAGATGCCTTTATATTTGAAGAAATACTTTTTGTAGACGAACTTACAGTAACATCGTGGTTGGATCCTTTCGAAAATGGGATTTATAATATCACCGATGCTTCGACAAATACCCCTACGGGACTTGAAGGTGATATTAAGCTTATTGTTTTTACCGATGGAACAGGGAAACAATGCAAGATAGCCCAGAGTGGTGCGAATGCCTATAGAATTGTAGGTACCGACTCATTTCTGCTTTGGGATAAAGATGATGTACTTCCAATTCCATGTCCCCTACCCGAACCACATAATCATCAACCCGAACCACGGAATATCAACGTATTAATTTACGAGCAGGAACCCGTACAAACCATAGACGATCTTTACATAGCACTACCCGATGGAGGGTCCTTTGGGTATTACGCATTTGTGAATGACATTAAGACATTTGCCTATTGGGATGAAGAGTTAGAAGAATGGAAATCGATAGAAGGAACTACACCAGGAGCAAAAGGCGATAAGGGTGACAAGGGTGACAAGGGTGACAAGGGTGATACCGGATCACAAGGACCACAAGGCGAAGGTGCCATTATAAAAATAAACTACCGTGGCGATTGGGTACCTACCGAACAGTATTACCATTCGGATGCTAACGGAAATACCGATGTAGTACGAAGTACAGTAGATGGTCAAGCCTATTACTGTATGGCTGACTCATTGGGTAACGAACCAAGCACCAATCTACTGTATTGGACATTATTCGTATTGAAAGGTGCTCAAGGAGAACAAGGCGTAAAAGGTGAGAAAGGCAATACCGGTAATCAAGGCCTTAAGGGTGACAAAGGTGATAAGGGTGACAAAGGCGATACCGGCGCAAAAGGAGACACCGGCGCAAAAGGTGACCAAGGCATTCAAGGCATAAAAGGCGATACAGGATTACAAGGAAATCAGGGCATCCAAGGTATAAAGGGCGATAAAGGTGACAAAGGCGATACCGGTAATCAAGGAATCCAAGGCATTCAGGGTATACAAGGTTATACTGGAGCGAAAGGCGACAAAGGCGATCAAGGTATACAAGGAATACCAGGACAAAAAGGAGATACTGGAAATGCCGGAGCGCAAGGCGAACAAGGTTTGCAAGGTCCGGCAGGTGCACAAGGTGAACCGGGCATACAAGGCCCAAAAGGAGACAAAGGCGATCCAGGTGAAAGCGGAATAACCTTAGAACAATTTAATGAAGGATTGGCAGGAAAGCAAGACAAGAATACAGTAGTAGCTAATTATTACGTAACGAATCTTGCTGAATTAATATCAGCGTGGGATTTAGCCGTTGTAAACCCACTACCATCGCAGATTTATGCAGCCGGAACAATAACTCTAACAAGTGATTTGATACTTCCACCATCAAACACAGGTAAGTTGATAGCCATAGTTGGAGTACCACAGGTAAACATAGACCTGAACGAATATAAACTGACTATTAGTAAAGGCTATTATGAAAAAGTTTGGTTTAGTAATCCATCGGTTGACGGATATCTATTTTCGACTGATGCTTATGTTCAATTATTTGATTGTTCATTCCGATCAGATGGAATTGATACCGCAAAAACACCACATATTGTCGTAACTGGCGGTACAGGTACCGGTAATATAGAATTAAATAAAATATCTCATTTTACTGAAAGTTTTGACAACAATATTTTAGAACTACTTCAACCAATCTATTTAAAAATAAATGGATCATATAATAATTTGTATGTGAAGATATTTCAAATAGAAGCAGGAATGAGTTTTGACAGATATTCGCGTGTACTTATACAAGCCATATCTTCTATAACAGTTAGAGTTACAGGAGATACATCATGGTTTTATGCAGCATCTCAATCATTTCCGGGAGAAGGTAATATATCTTCAGACTCTATACTTGCTAAAAAAATATCGATAGATGAATTGAAGCTAGGGAAAACACCGATAATAACAACTTCCCCAGTAAAAGTATTAGGAACTGATGCAAATGGAAATTTAGTATTGGGGAATACAGGTTCCTCCACCGAAATACTCGGTTATGCACTATCCGATCAGGAAACAAACATATCAGTAGGTGTAAAAATTAAAGATACAATACCCTATAACTGTACACTTACAAGCATATTATTGAGCTTATCCGAAGCACCTACAGGAAGTGTATTTCAAGCAAACGTAAAGAAAAACGGAACATCTATTTTTACTACAAAGATAACTATTGACGTAAATGAACTGGATAACCTGACAGCATATACTCCCTACGCTTTAGTAACTACACCAACACTATTTTCAGTGGGTGACAGATTAGAAATAAGTGTAGATGCCGTAGGTGGAGTAACAACAGGAAAAGGAGCAATAATAAAATTCAACTTAATAAAAACATAAAGCAATGTTACAACTAAAAGGAAGAACTATTCAGTGGAATGCTGACAAAAGCGCATTCGAGATTTTGAACTACAATCCATGCCCGGTACTGATGGGCGAACCTATACCATTTATGGGTGAAGGAGTAGAATGGTTAGCCGATTATATTCCGGTACCGCCCATCTCGTACGATCAACGGGTTTATGTTCGTATTGACAAGCAACAACCAAGCGACACTCCACATCCGGAATGGCCAATGTACAAAACGTGGATTACCACCTACGACAAAGAAAAACGTCCGCTTGCCGACATTATTAAGTCGATTGAAGCCGAGGAAGCCAACGCCAATGCAGCATTGCTGAAAGAAGCTGAAGAATCGAAACTATCCTTCTTTATGTCGGCTTATACACTTGCCATTGCCAAAGGAGTAACACCTACTGATGAAGAAGCAAATGCCGAAAAGCGACATGCCGACGTAGTGTATAAAATGGCACAGAATGCAGCCAGAAGAGTATACCTGATTGAGCAATTCACCGAAGGTAATGTACTTGATATCTCAGAAGGCTTTGAGCGCGATAATATTGCCATTGGGAATACACCATTTGTAAACTAACTAATGGAAGCCGAAATTTTAAACGAGGGTTATGAGAATGACCCTCGTAAAAATATACACTCAATTTACGTAAAAGAGATGATAATAAATCCGTTTGCATACGTACAGCCAATAAATTACACGATGGAAGCTTTTGTCGCACCGGCAGATTTTGATCCGGATGCACAGGATCTAAATATTGTGAATGCTTTTGCTGCATATCCTAATGTGAATAAGAAGTATATATTTTCTGTAGGAACTTCTACCACTACAGTACTACCGGCTATAGCTGGTAGAAGTTACGCCTATTCTGAAAATGGCGGAGCATACACTACTATTGTGAGTGGTACGGTAACGTGGACAGTTGGAAGCATAAAGAGAAATGTTATAGGTATTGATATTTCAGAAAATATATATGCATTTATACCACATACAGCAATTTGGGTTTATTGTTCTGAATACATATATTCAGTTAGTTCAATTGAAAATGCATCATTAAAATATATACATTTTCAAAAACTAAACTCTTTGACAGATCTTTCTCCATATGGAAGCTTTGAAGGTTGTGATTTAACTGGTATATTGACGATACCCAATACTATTAATTTTATAGGGCCAGAAGTATTCTATAATCAAACAAAACTTGTTGGTAATTTAATTATACCAAATTCAGTAACATCGATTGGTTCAGGTGCATTTTTTGGTTGTTCCGGATTTACAGGAAATTTAAACTTGCCTAATTCACTTATATCAGTTGCAAGTTCAGCCTTTTATGGTTGTTCCGGATTTATAGGAAATTTAGAACTACCTGTAAATCTGAATACAATAGGGCCTACTTCATTTAGTCAGCTAGTAGGTATGACAGGCACCATAACTATGTATAATAATGTAATAACAATAGGTGCACATGCATTTCAAGGTTCAAATTTTACTGGGGTATTAAATATTTCAAGCGGAATTACAAGGCTTCTTGATCTTGCATTGGAAGGATTAAACAGAATTTCAACAATAAATATGTTTAACAACCTAACGCAAATAGATTATGAGGTTTTTGGATATTGTTCATTGTTAACATCAATTACTTTTCCTAGCACTTTGATATCTATTGGTGGAGATGCATTCTATAGAAGTAGTGGACTGTCAACTATTAATGCAAAAATGATTAATCCAATTACTATTAGCAGTAGTGTCTTTGCAGGTATTAATAAAACTACATGTATTCTTCACGTACCAGTAGGTTCGCTAACAGCCTATCAAGCATCACAGTATTGGAATGAATTTACAAACATTATAGCAGATTTATAAATTTTAAACTATGACAACAAGCCCCTTCATTAAATGGACTTTTAGTATTGCAACAAGTATAGTTGCAATTATAGAACCCGCAATACCTTTCGTAACTATTTGTTTTGCAGCAATAATATGGGACTGTTGGACAGCTTATAAACTGTCGAAACGAGTAAAACTACATACCGGATTATCTACTGCAAAATTCAAGAGCAAAAAAGCAGATAAGATCATTGAAACTAGTATTAATGCATTGGTATTTATAGTTCTATCCATTCAGGTAAATAAATATGTTACCAAAGATTTTGGAGATTTGCATTTACCAAATATTGCTGCAGCAATAGTAATAGGTGTTCAGCTCGTTTCGGTTTGCGAAAACATAAGCAGTTGCAATACTAAATGGTGGGCCAGATTATTACAGAAAATATTTACAGACAAATCAAGTAGGCATTACGATTTAAACGAAGAAGATATGAGTACAAAACCATTTTGGAGCAAATTTACCGCTCCCACTCCACAAAAGTGGAAAAAGATTAGAAACACGGCAGCGTCATTTTTGGCCGTAGTAGTGGCAATAGCCGGAACATCTTCCGTATTACCGGGAATAAATACACCGCAGTGGTTTACGGACTACGCGTGGTATATTGGTGCTGTACTGGGTGCAGTGGTGGCGTATGCGCAGAGTAAGGAAGAGGTGAAACAGTAATCAGTTAGCAGTAATCAGTTAGCAGTAATCAGTAAACAGTAATCAGTAAACAGTAAATAGTAACACATGAGTAAGATAGATACATTACATCCAATTGTAAGAGATGAAGTACAGAAAGCAGTACTTCATGTAAATACAAACATACTTACTGGAAAGGTAAAAATGATTGTAACACAAGGATTGAGAACATTTGAGGAACAAGATAAACTATACGCACAGCGTCCAAAAGTAACTAACGCCAAAGGTGGTCAATCGATCCATAATTATGGACTGGCCTTTGATTTTTGCTTAGTAGATGGTAAAACAACAATCTGGGACACTAACAAGGACTATGATGGTGATAAACATTCGGATTGGATGGAAGTAGTGGCGTATTTCAAGTTGCTTGGATGGAAATGGGGCGGTGATTTTAAAAGCATTACCGACAAACCACATTTTGAAAAAACATTTGGTCATACATGGCAACAACTTTTGGAGTTAAAAAAGGAAAATAAAACAGAAAACGGTTACGTAATACTCGAATGATTATGAAAAACACAATTATCATTTTATCGATCGTGATTGTAGCAATGGGTGCAGCGTGGTATTACTCCATGAAAAAGGATCCATTGCCGGTGCAGACTATTCAGCCGGTAGTAGTTGAGAACTTGAACCGGGTGGACTCACTACAGAAACAATGTGCTATCAGGGACAGTCAACTGTTGAAAACTGAGAATATCTGTTTCTCGCTGTACGCTAAAAATGGCGATTTGAAAGAGCGATTGAAGCACTCGGACACCGAAGTAGATACTTTACGCGCGAGATATGACCATAACCATACGCTTGAGCAGTGCGATTCATTGGTGACAGCTCAGAACTATAATATTCAGAAGAAAGACAGTGCCATAACACAGTTGGACAGTACCATAACAACACAGAAAACAACACTTTTTTTACTCAAGCAAAACAACAGCGATAAAGACTCCGCCATAAGTTTGTTGAAAATGTCGGTAGCGACTATGACTACCGACATAACCGCACTTAATTACTATCGTACCTGGTGTAATGATCACCCGTTTAAAAGGTGGTTTATAGGTATAAAAAGGAAATGATTGTGTGATTTTTTTTTCATAGTATTAGATTGAGTAGCGGAATCCCCTCGTTGTGAAACGCGGGGATTTCATTTATAAATAGTTGTCTGAATCAGAATTTACAGAATTTTAGAATTTACAGAATAATACCACCCCTAAATCCCCTGAAGGGGACTTAAGAGTGCAAGGAATAGAATGTATACGTAACAAGAATAAACCCCTCCCCCTTCGGGGACTCCCCTTTGAAAGGGGAGATTAAGAAAGAAAATGACTGCAGAACAGATAATACAAGAGAATGCCCGCAGGAATGCTGAAAAGAAAAAAGACTATGACCCCGTGTCAGGTCTGAATTGTTGCGGGGATAGGTTTGTATTACAGGTTGCGGATAAGAACCCACGGACATTTTACATGCCAGTGGAGATGACAAATCATAAGGCTATACTCCTACTCAAAAAACATGGATCCATAGCCGGTGCATTGCGTGAGAAACTAAAGGCTAAACCCACACAAACAGAGATCGATTTTTTTTGGTTGAAGATATGCGAAGAACGGTATAAGTACGACTTTGAGTTTTTCGCAGTAACCTGTATCACTATTATTGATAAGGAGACAGCCGAACCAATACCTTTCAGACTTAATCCGGCACAACGCATGTTGCTCGAAGTATTTGAACATAAAAGAACATTAGCAGAACAAATATTAGCACAAATACTGAAAGCAAAACAAATGGGTTTTTCAACGTTGACCCAGATGTACATGAAGTGGATCCAAATAATACACCGGATAAACTGGAATAGTGTAATATGCGCACACGTGCGTGATGCAGCTATTAATGTGCGCATGATGTACGAGAATTCAATAAAAGAAATGTCGCCCGTAAATGGCGTGAAAATGTCTATAAAAGGATATGGAACAACTCAGAACATAAAAGTAGTACCGGAACGCGGTTGTACGATAACCGTGGGTATGGCTACAGAACCCGATAGTGTACGTTCTCAAAACGTGAAAATGGTGCATTTTTCGGAAGAAGCCTTTTACCCGGCTACCGAAGGAAATAATCCGGAATTATTGGAAGCCAGTATAATTTCATCATCGACAAGTGGACCATATACAATGATAGTACGTGAAAGTACAGCCAATGGAGTTGGCGATTACTTTTATGAGCAATATCAGAAAGCCAAGAAGAAAGAAACAGCCTATGAAGCCGTATTTGCACCGTGGTTTATGATAAAACTATATGAAGAAACTTTCAATGGAAGTTTTTATATGCACAATGGCCGAAAGAAGAAAGGAACTGTCAGCGAATTTATATCCACTTTCAGCGATTACGAACAAAACCTATTCAATAACCAAAAACTGTGTACCCTTGAAAATCTGAACTGGAGACGAATGAAGGCAGCCACTATGCCGAGCGAAAGCAAGATGAAGCAAGAATACCCCAGTGATGATATAGAAGCGTTTCAAGATTCCGGTAGTCCGGTATTTAAAGCCGACGATATTGAAAAACTTCGTCCGGATTGTTGCCCACCGGTGGCGGTTGGTACCATGAGTTCGAAATGTGCGCCCGAAATAGCCGTAGTAGAGCAAAAGCGCCGAAAAGAGATATTACAGGAAGTCAACTTTGTAGAAGATACGGAAGCCACCAACTTTGTATTGAATGGCGATCAGAAACTACGTTTCCACAAAGGCGTGAATAAACTGCATGTATGGGAATACCCGGACACAGTTCAGAAAATAAGTAACAGGTATGTAGTAGTATTCGATCCACAGCGCGGAACGAGTGAAGGAGCTGACTACGGTGTGATAAAGGTGTTTGACCGTTATTGGATGATGTACGGCGAAAAGCCATACGTTGTGGCATTATTCTACGGACATATCGACAAAGATATTACTATCTGGATAGCTGCACAGATAGCCAAGTATTATAATAATGCATTGTTGGTAGTAGAAAGTAATACCTACGACAGTACAGCCGATGGAGACGAAACGGAATTTATCTTCGACACTATAGCCGAGTATTACAATAATATGTACAGCAGAACTCCGGCCGACAAGATACGCGAAGGTGCGCCCATAAAATACGGCTTTAATACCAATAAGAGTACCAAGCCAATGGTAATAAATAACTACATTGCCATTTTGCGTGAGCAGGGATATGTAGAGCGCGACGAAGATACATTGAATGAAGCACGAACCTTTGAGACAAAGAAAGACGGTAAGACAGGCGCAAAACAAGGGAAGCATGATGACCGGATTATGGCCACTATGATAGGATTGTATATTTGTTATGAGTTACCAACTCCTGCAAAAATAAAAGTGGTGAGTGGAGTGAAGAGTAAGAAAACGGCGTGGTAAGACCCCTAACCCCTGAAGGGGAATAAAAAAAGAAAAAGCAACGTAATCATACGTTGCTTTTTTGTTATAGTATAGAATTAAATCAATATTCTTCTACTTTATGAAATAAATCACTTATCCATTCAAAATCAGGTTTTTTATTATATATTTTTGCTCCACTAGGAATTGGTGTCCAACTGCTATTTTCACCTAAATAATAAAATATAATTCCAGATCTAGTTGTTGTTATAACGTATTTACGTCTAATAAAGATGGTTTCAAATAAGTGTTTTATACATTGAAATATTGTTTTCATGGTAGTATAATTTGAACGTTCTTAGCATTTGCGCTACAAAGAAAAACAAATAAATTGAATTATTCTGTTTTTGGAATAGAATTTTTCTTTTTCTCTGGTTTGAAAAGATGATCGATCACCTTTCTGTTGGCTTCAGTAATTTTTTTGATGTCTCTATTGATATAAACAGAAGCCATACCTTTAGGCACTCGACCCTGTGCTAAATCAATAACCGGATCGGACACATCCAGTCCGCTAGCAATAGAAGCCCATGAGTGCCGGCACCAGTAAGCAGTAACAAAAGAAAGTACCAGTTTTAAATTAGAGTTCATCCGGCGTTCCATGCTGCGGTAATCATCAGTGCTGTACTCATCGAGATAATCAAGAAGATATTTTTTACCCGGATAACGTTTGATTATTTCCCATGCTTCCGGTTCCACCCGAATAATAACCGGCTCACCAGTTTTAAAACGTGTAATAGAAATTTGATTGTTGCGGATATCCGATTTTTTGAGGAACAACAAATCTTTCATATTCATACCCGCAAAAAAGAACGAAAGAAAAAATAAATCCACATAGCGTTTTACGTCAGGAAAAACAGAAGTATGTTTTTTTGCCTTCGTTTTAAGGTCGGCCATAAATATATCATAGTCCAGGTGCAACATATAACGAAGATCCTGAATG
Organism: uncultured Paludibacter sp.; assembly: GCA_963664445.2. Classification (GTDB taxonomy): domain Bacteria; phylum Bacteroidota; class Bacteroidia; order Bacteroidales; family Paludibacteraceae; genus Paludibacter. The sequence continues at coordinate 542,915 of CAXXUM010000002.1, read as the reverse complement.
GTTATGTTGCGGTGAGCAGTTTTGGCCCGCTTTATTTTAAACCGACGGAAAGGATATTTATCTACGCTGATAATTTCCCTATCGATAGCATCATTAAATATAGTACGAATAGCCCGCATATAGTTTCCAACGCCATTTACAGACATTCCGGACTTAAGACAGAACAATTCAAAATCTTTCAGCCAAGAAGCGCTTATATCAGAAATGTACAAATTTTGGATTTCGCAATACGACTCCACTTTTTTGAGCATAAGCCGGTACTGATCGGAAGAAGATTTTGAAGTGTACTTTTGAAGATGATTTTCGGTGTAGGTTTTAAAATGCAGTTTCATGCGGTCCACCTTGTCAAGTTCATCATATCCATCAGCACCCGACTCGATAAAGCGTTTTATTTCGGTACCGGTTTTGAATTTCGTTTTGATATATCCCCGCATTTGCAGATCCTCGAGAACATTTTGTGTGTATTCCAGTTTTTGGGATATGATGTAATTCATCATAGTAGCCTTTGGTAAGCCAACAATTTTGCCGAGTAGGAAATTTTCTTGCGGGACATCAATACCAGTATTTACATAGAAAGCCTGGCTATCGAAGTTGAACCTAATTTTGACGGAGAATTTGCCGTTAGCTTTCGCCCGGCGTGTTTCAAGGATAACGGCTAATTTCATGCTCACTGCTTCAGGATAACCGGATAAAGATAATGATACTTTTTGAAAATCGTACAACTGATTTGACGCATTTTGTCGCAAATTGTCAGTGTTTGCCGTTTCGTTTTGAAAATTTCTTGTACATTGTTGTTTTTTGGACATAAAAAATAAGTGGTTTAAAGTTGGAATTAAAAATTATAATCAACTGTAAACCACTTATATAAACTACGTTTTTCAACTTGTCGGGGTAGCGGGATTCGAACCCACGACCCCCTGCTCCCAAAGCAGGTGCGCTAACCGGACTGCGCTACACCCCGAAAATTGTCATTCCAATTGGTCAACTTTAAATGTGTTGTTGTTTCTCAATTGCGAGTGCAAAGATACGCGCTTTTTCCGATTATACAAACTATTTGTAGTAAATTTGTAGAAAAAATAAGCACTTTTTTTTGACCTATTAGACAAACATCTGAAACTTAAAAACTTAAAAATGGCAGGCATTTATATTCATATTCCTTTTTGCAAGAAAAGATGTACATATTGCGACTTTTACACAGAGGTTGCACCCCAATTAATTCCAAATTTGATTGAATCTATCGTTAAAGAACTGCAAATTCGTAAAGATTATCTGCAAAACGAGACAATTCACACCATTTATTTTGGTGGTGGAACACCAAGTATTTTAAATAAAAGTCAATTCGAACTGATTTTTGATACAATTTACTCGACTTACAACGTAGCTAATGATGCTGAAATAACATTCGAAGCCAATCCGGATGATCTGACAACGGATTTCCTTGCATCCATACGCCAACTTCCGTTCAATCGAATGAGCATCGGTATACAATCGTTTGATGATACCGATTTGAAACGGATTAATCGTAGGCATTCGGGCAAAGAAGCTATCGATGCAGTAAAAAATGCTCAAAATGCGGGATTTGGTAACATTAGTATCGATTTGATCTATGGCTTGCCGAATCAAACACTGGACGCATGGGAAAAGCAAGTTGACACAGCCTTTACTTTAAATGTTCAACATATCTCGGCTTATGGGTTAACCTACGAAGAAGGAACTGCTTTGTGGAAACAGCGTGAAAAAGGACTTGTAAAAACGGTTGAAGATGATATTATGAATGAAATGTATTTACTTTTAATCGAAAAAGTAAAACAAAACGGTTTTGAGGCTTACGAAATTTCAAATTTTGCACTTCCAAACCATCGGTCACGACACAATACATCCTACTGGAAGCAGCAACCGTATATCGGCATTGGCCCTTCAGCTCACTCTTACAATCTGACTTCACGCCAATGGAATGTATCGTCCATCACAACTTATATAAAAGCAATAGCTGAAAACGAACTATTTTTTGAAAGTGAGATCTTAAGTATCAACGATAGATACAATGATTTTGTAATGGTTTCGTTACGTACATCCGATGGTCTAGATGTAACATTGCTTGAAAAAGAATTCGGTACTGATTTTAAGGAATATTGCCTGCAAAATGCACAAAAATTCATAAAAACAAACAAAGTAAATTATTCAAATGATAAACTGTGTTTAAGCTCACAAGGAGTACAGATTTCGAACCTCATTATTATGGATTTAATGAGGGTATAATTATCAAAAAAAGTAGTACTTTTGTGGTCTTTATTACGTAACTCAAATTATGGAAAAAACAACTGAAAAAAGAAGCATTCGCTCTAAATTTTTACGCATATTTTGGCAATTATTTGCATTCGGAATTCTTTGTGTCGTTTTAATATTCGTGTTTACTAAATATAGGTTGGATTGGCTATTTACCTCCAATCGATGAGTTACAAAACCCCAAAAGCAAGTATGCTACAGAAATATATTCATCTGACCTACAGCTAATTGGCAGTTATTTCAGAAAAGAGAATCGTGTAGGCGTTCAATACAACGAAATTTCCGAAAACGTTGTGAACGCGCTCGTAGCTACTGAAGATGTACGATTTTATGACCATTCGGGCATTGATGGGTGGGCTTTGGCAAGATCTGCCGTCAAACGGGGAATTTTTCAAATGAAAAGTTCCGGGGGAGGTAGTACTATTACTCAACAATTAGCGAAACAACTCTATTCACCACAAGCTGATAATTTTATCGAGCGTGCATTGCAGAAGCCTATTGAGTGGGTCATCTCGGTAAAACTTGAAAAATTATATACCAAAGAGGAAATCCTTACCATGTACCTCAATCAGTTTGGATTTTTGAATAATGCAGTTGGGATTAAATCGGCAGCATATATCTATTTCAGCACTACTCCTGCTAAATTAAAAATTGAAGAAGCAGCTACATTGATTGGAATGTGTAAAAATCCATCTTACTTTAATCCGGTAAGATTCAATGAACGCACACGCGATCGTAGAAACGTGGTTATGAATCAGATGAGAAAGGCTGATTTCATCACCGAACAACAATATGATTCACTAAAAACACTCCCTTTAACTCTTAAATACAATAAAGTAGATCACAAACTAGGTTTGGCTGCCTATTTCAGAGAATATCTTCGGATATTGCTCACAGCTAAAGAACCAAACAGAAGTGATTATGCCAGTTGGCAACAAGAAAAATTTGATGAAGACCGTTGGTCATGGGATAATAATCCGCTGTATGGATTTTGCAACAAAAATAAAAAAGCAGATGGTTCGCCCTATAATATTTACAGCGATGGTCTTAAGATTTACACTACCATCGACTCAAGAATGCAAACGTATGCTGAAGCCGCTGTGAGTGAACATATTCATTCATTACAAAAAACATTCTTCAAGGAAAAAAAGAATCGCAGTTATGCTCCGTTTTCACGAAAAATGACACCGGATCAAATAGAAAGTAGTATGAGAACTGCTATGAAACAATCCGATCGTTACCTGAGAATGAAGGCTGCCGGTGAAAGTGAATCTGAAATTGAAAATTCATTCAAGACTAAAATCGAAATGCAGGTTTTCTCGTATAATGGTGATATTGATACGTTAATGACACCCATGGACTCTATTCGCTACCATAAGCACTTTCTCCGCTGTGGATTTATGTCAATGGATCCTCACAACGGAAATGTAAAAGCATATGTTGGCGGACCGGATTTTAGCCAATTTCAATATGATATGGTGAACGTAGGTAAACGTCAGGTGGGTTCGACCGTAAAACCATATTTATATACCCTGGCAATGGAAGAAGGCATGTGGCCTTGCGATAAAACAGCTTGGCAACCTATCTCATTGCCTGATGGTACAGGAAGAATGTGGTCGCCAAAAACCACTACTAAAGGGAAAAATATTGGAGATATCGTTCCACTACGTTGGGGATTGGCTAATTCCGACAACTGGATTTCGGGATACTTGATGAGCTTATTTACCCCCGACGCTTTGATAAAACTCATGCGTTCGTTTGGTATCAAAGGATATTTACCAAATGTAGTTTCATTGTGTTTAGGACCTTGCGAGATATCTGTAGCCGAAATGGTAGATGCATACACTGCCTTTGCCAATAAAGGTATTCGTGTAGAACCGGTATATGTTACGCGCATTGAAGATGCAAACGGAAATGTGATTGGTACATTTGCGCCTCAGATGCATGAAATTTTCAGCGAACTAACGGCCTATAAAATGATTTACATGATGCGCGCTGTAGTAGATGGAGGAACCGGGAGCAGGATTCGCAGCAGATTCGGATTAAATATGCCAATGGGTGGTAAAACGGGTACAACTCAGAACAACTCCGATGGTTGGTTTATGGGTTACACACCTTCGCTTGTTTCGGGTGTATGGGTAGGTGGCGAAGATCGCTCTATTCACTTCGACAATATCGGCGAGGGACAAGGTGCCAGCATGGCTTTACCCATTTGGGCATTGTACATGAAAAAAGTACTGGCCGATCCGGATTTAGGATATTCATCAACCGAACAATTCGACGTTCCAAGTTCATTTAATGCCAACGAAGGCTGTGATGTGGTTGTTGAAGAATAATAATTTTGACCTCGATATATTTCTATATAAACAAAAAACCTATAAAGGCTGTAAATATAATTAAATAGAATATTGAGTATTCAAAAGTTAACTATCTTTGTTGTGTCATTTTAAATTCCATCAAAATTTTATACACTTGAAAAGATTTTATCTCATAGCCTTTTATCTGCTAAGCCAGCTTACAGCCATGGCTCAATGGAACACCGACCGTATTATGGATATGGGGCAAAATGCCATGTATTTCAGCGATTATGTAATTTCAATACAGTATTTCAATCAGGTAATTGCCATAAAACCGTACTTAGCTGAGCCCTATCTAATGCGTGCACATGCAAAGTATTTTCTTGGCGATTTTGAAGGTGCCGAACAAGATTGCACCGAAGCAATAAACCGCAATCCCTTTGTTCCCAGAGCGTATTACATTCGTGGTTTTTTGAGAAATCAATTAAAGCTTCACAAGGAAGCTGCTATTGACTTTTCAAAAGCATTAGAATTCAGTCCTAACGATACTACTTTTATAAGAGGAAGAGCTGAAGCTTACGAAAGAGATGGTAATTATACTGCCGCGCTAAATGATGTAAACCAACTCTTACACATTAACCCTAAATCGTACGGTTTACTGTATGAGAAAGGGAGATACTACTTAGAACTAAAAGATACGGTTGAAGCTGAAAAAGCTTTTGATAAGTTTATTGATGCTGACAAAAAGAGCAGTTTGGGTTGGAGTGCCCGCGCCTTACTTAAAATGCAGAAAAAGGACAAAGATGGGGCTCTCAAGGATTATAATGAAGCAATAAAACATAATTCCACTTTTGCCGGTGATTATATTAACAGAGGAATACTTAACAACGATAAGAAAAACTATAAACAGGCACTGAGCGACTATGATCATGCCATTAAGCTTGATAGTACCGAAAGTCTAGGTTATTATAATAGAGGCTTTTTACGTGGATTTCTGGGAGATAGCAATAACGCATTAGCCGATTTCACAAAGGTGCTCGATATGGATTCTGCCAATACCGAAGCAAGATTAAAAAAGGCGATTCTGGAATATACAACCGGGAAATATAAGAATGCCATTGCCGATTATAAAATCATTATCAGCAAATACTCCTTTTACATTCCCGCATATCAAGGTTTAGCTGAATGTGAGGACAAACTCGGAAATGCCAAAAATGCGTTCAAGTACAGACAAATGGCTCAGAGTATTGAAGCCAACAAAGATTATTATAAACGAAAAGCGAAAGAAATACTTCTAGCAGAAAATAAAATAGCTACCGAGAAACAAAATGTAGGTTCAGGAGGAAACAAACGAAACCTATTCAATCAGAACAAAGCCCAAAATACAACTGATAATGAACCTAAGTCGCAATATGGAAACGCGCTCTGGGGAAATATTCAAAACAAATATGCCGATGTAACCACAGAAGGCAACTTTGTGATTAGTCACATCACACTTATTGATAAAATCCGTAGGACAAACCTTTTCCATCCTTTGATTGAGAAGTATAATAAAGAAAATTACCCATCGTCGCTAAGGATTTCGAACAGGGAAATACCACTCACTTCCGAATTGCTTGGAGCATATTTTGATGCTATAAAAAAGACAACCGATTCCATCTCGAAAATAAAACCCAGTGCCGACGTCTATTACGCCAGAGCTTTGCAGTTTGCATCTGTGCAGGATTACATTGGTGCCATTGATGATTTGGACAAAGCTATTGAACTTCGTCCGGATTTCACTATTGCCTATTTTACTCGTGCTAATGTTCGATACAGATTGTTGGATGCTAAAAAGAATGAACATAAAAAGGTGGTTGATGAGGAACCGGGATTATTCAAAAACAATCAACCGGTAATCGAAAACAGTAATTACAAAATTGATTTGGCAATGATTATCCAAGATTTGGATAAAGTTGCTGAATTGACTCCTGATTTTTCGTTTACCTACTTCAACAAAGCCAATATTTTAAGTGCTAATAAAGATTTTAAAACTGCCATTACACTATATACTAAGTCTATAGAAGTTGATAAGGAATTCGCAGAAGCTTATTTCAACCGTGGTCTCATCTACCTATTTATCGGCGAAGATAATAAAGGGTTATCCGATTTAAGTAAAGCCGGTGAATTAGGTATCATCAAATCCTACAATTTAATTCAACGTTTTAAAAATTGATTACATTTTCAAAACGTGTAAACTTCATTCCTTATTTCTTGTTTACTTTGCAGTTTATTTATTTTGAAACAAGCATCCATTTTCCTGCACATTAAATATCCGTATATGATACAAATTAAAAACTACTTTCGAATAACTTTACTCTGCCTCATTGTCTCTACTCAATTATTTGCTCAAAAAAAAACAGTAACAAACACGCAACTGGAACGACCTAAACTTGTGGTAGGAATTGTTGTTGACCAAATGCGTTGGGATTACCTATATCGTTATTACAATAAATATGAAAACGGAGGTTTTAAACGATTACTCAAAGAAGGTTTTTCGTGCGAGAACACCATGATTAATTATATTCCAACTGTAACTGCTATTGGTCACACTTCAATCTTCACGGGGTCGGTTCCTTCACTTCATGGTATAGCCGGAAACAACTGGATAGATAAAACCGGAAAATCCATTTATTGTACGGATGATTCCACTGTACAAACAATAGGTGCAAAAGGCAATGCCGGTAAAATGTCGCCACGCAAGTTATTGGCAACAACCATTACCGATGAACTTCGATTGGCTACAAATTTTCAATCGAAAGTAGTAGGCGTTTCGCTCAAAGACAGAGCAGCAATTCTACCGGCAGGACATAATCCAACCGCTGCATTTTGGATAGATGATGCTTCGGGTAAATTTATCAGCAGTTCGTATTATATGTCGCTTCTACCGCAATGGGTAAACGATTTCAATGATTCGAAACCTATAGACAAACTGATTGATAATGGTTGGAGTACTTTGTTGCCCATCGACCAATATACCGAAAGTACGGCGGATAATGTGAGCTGGGAAGGCACACTGAAAGGTGCAGCACAACCCGTTTTTCCTTACGACACAAAAAAAGCATACGCGTTGGATCATGGTTCATTACGCCAAATGCCTTTCGGAAATACGCTTACACTTCAGTTTGCTCAGGCTGCAGTAGATGGATATAAACTGGGACAGGAAAAAAGTTGTGATTTTCTAACCATCAACTGCGCTTCCACTGATTATTCCGGACATTTAGTAGGTCCGAATGCTATTGAAGTTGAAGACGTTTATTTACGACTGGATAAAGATTTGTCTAACTTCTTTTCATATCTCGATCTAAAATTAGGCAAAGGTAATTACCTGGTTTTTCTCACGGCCGATCATGGAGCAGCACATTCCGAAGGGTTTATGCAAACGAATAAAATGCCTACAGGATTGCTCGATGCTGATTTGTTTGCAAATCTGGACAAAAGACTAACAAAACAGTTTGGTTACAGTAAGTTGGCATACGAAATTGAAAATTTTCAGGTATTTTTCAACCGACCTAAAATTGATAGCCTGAACTTAGACTTTGGCAAAATCAAAGAATCTACTATCGATTATTTAAAAGCATCAAAAGGGATTCAATATGCAGTAGATCAGGATAAAATTGTGGAAGCATCTATTCCATCACCATTAAAAGAAATGATGATAAACGGATACAACCACCAACGAAGCGGCAATGTAGTGTTCGCTACTTTGCCCGGTTGGCTACCTCACTATTGCAACAAAGGTTGCACACATAGTGTTTGGAATCCATATGACGCGCATATCCCACTTATTTTTATGGGTTGGAATATAGATCATGGAACGACCAACCGAACAACTGCAATGACCGATATCTCAGCCACATTGGCAGCGCTGTTACATATTCAAATGCCAAGCGGATGTATTGGAACTCCAATTGTAGAGGTGATTAAGAAATAGTTACGAGTTAATATTTACGAATAACAAGTATTTTTATTAATACTATTCAAAACACTAACTATAAACGTATTTATAAAAAAAGAAGGAAAGCAAATGCTTTCCTTCTTTTTTTATGCTACAAACTAAATTACAGTCTTATTGCAAACTTTTTCAGGCGGGCATCGAGCATATGTGCGGGTATGATTTGCTTCACACATTCGGCTACGGCATTCAGCATTCCTTCACGCACAAAATCGTGACGGATGATAACCGATATTTCACGAGTTGCTTCCGGCTTAACTATTTCGCGAAGATTCTTTTTTTGATTATCGGAAAGCAATTCGATATGAAGTTCAGGAATAACCGTGTAACCGCCATTGATATCTACAATTTTCACTAAGGTATCTATACTTCCAGCTTCGTATGTATGGTTATGTTCCGGCTTTTCATTGCAAAAATTGAATACCTGATTGCGCAGACAGTGGCCTTCTTCCAACACCCAGAGTTTATCCAGAGGCATGTCGTTTGCCGAAAGTTCTGTGCGCTCATAAATAGGTTCAGTGGGCGAAATATAGGCTGCAAACTTTTCGTAGTAGAGTGGTACTTCCAGTATCTTAGGATCGTCGAGCGGCGTAGAAAGAATGGCCATATCAATCTCGGCAATACGCAATTTTTCTACAATAGTACTGGTGTGCATCTCTGTCACTTTCAACGAAATTTGAGGATATGCTTTTTTGAATCCAGCAATAAACTGTGGCAATAAATAAGGTGCAATGGTTGGAATAATGGCGAGGTTCAGTGTACCTGAAAGTGTATCCTTTTCATTCTGAACACTTTCTTTCAACTGATTGGCCTGATAAATAATAACTTGTGCCTGACGGATGACTTTTTCACCAATCTCTGTTGGTTCTATCGGTTGACGTGAACGGTCAAATATTTTACAATCCAACTCATCTTCCAGTTTTTGAATCATGGCACTGAGTGTCGGTTGTGTTACGTTGCATAATTCGGCAGCACGCACAAAATGGCGTGTCTTTTCCAAAGCTAATACATATTCAAGTTGTTGTAATGTCATGGCAATTATTTATAGATAAAACCTATGCAAAGGTAATAATTATAGCATTAACAATAATACATTTTCAGAGATTAATTTCAAAATATTTGATTAATTAAGCTTTGTAATTCATAAAATGTACTTTAATCAAAGCCTTTATTTATCTGAAAGGAATGATTTTAGTTATCTTTGCGGAGAAAAAAAATAAATTATGAAACAAGCATTAAAACAGGAGTTTAAATTTAGAACCATGTTCATTGCGAGTTCCATGCGACAAATAATTAAAAAATAGAAATGAACGCATGAAAAAAAATCTCCTTTTCGTTTGCATGTTATTAAGCATTTCGGCTACTCAAGCACAACTGTTGTGGAAAGTAAGCGGAAACGGACTTAAGCATCCCTCCTATTTGTTTGGTACTCATCATTTAATTCCGATACAATTTCTGGATAGCGTACCCGGCTTATACAAAGCATTTAATGCCTCGAACGTAGTAGTTGGCGAAATGCTCACCAGCAACGTGGATGCAACGGCTAAAATACAGCAAGCAGCCATGATGCCAAAACATATCAAAATGCGGGATTTGTTATCCGAAAAAGAATATGAACTGGTAGACAAAGAATTGAAATCGACCTTAAAAATCGGATTGAAGGAATTTAGTATGATGAATCCAACGCTAATAAATACCTTGTACGAAATGGAAATTTACAAGAAGCTGACCGGATTTACCGAAGATGTACAAACCGATTCTTATTTTCAATTAGTGGCTGCCGAGCAGAATAAAAAAGTAATAGGTCTGGAAACAGTTGAACAACAGATAACCATTTTATTTGGCAATGCAAGCTTACAAAGGCAAGCAGAGGTACTGGTGGAAACAATGAAACAGAAAGATAGTGCATTGGTTGAATTGGTACACATGAACAAATTGTACAAAACCGGCAAAATTGATGAATTAGTGCAACTTTCGAAAGGAAAAAACAAAAAATCAGATATGACGCTTGAGGAGTATGCCAAACTGGTAGATAATAGAAATACAGACTGGCTTACAAAGCTACCTCAGCTATTTCAGGAGTCTTCCTGTTTTGTAGCTGTTGGTGCATTGCATCTGGGCGGGCAAAACGGATTGGTAAAATTACTGCAGAAAAAGGGATATAAGGTAACTGCAGTTACTGATTAGGTCAAACAGGATTATTATCACATAAACTTTCTATAAATGAAAAGAGACGCAAGTATTGATAAACTTTGCGTCTCTTCTGTTATAGTTATATATTTATTCATGCAAATCAAACTCGTCGCCTGATGCCGGAATTTCGATATTGCTAAATCCAGCTTTTTCCAGTTCATTTTTGTAGAAAAGTTGAGTTTCGTACTCACCATGTACCAAAAAAGTCTTTTTAATCTGTTTGTTATCCTGACAGCTCAAAAAGGTTTTCATTTCATTATAATCACCATGACCGGAAAAGGCTTCAATTTTAGCAATACGCGCATTTATAGGGTGAATAGTTCCAAAAATAGAGATTTCGCGTAGTCCGGGTTCCTGTATACGCGCTCCCAAAGTTGCCGGAGCACAATAACCAACAATAAGAATGGTATTGTGACGGTTCGAAATGTTGTTGGCAACGTGATGTTTTATACGTCCGGCCTCCATCATTCCTGAAGAAGATATGATGATACACGGTTTGTCGTAACTGTTCAAAGCCTTTGATTCTTCTAACTTTTTGACATAATGTAAAGAGTTGAATCCGAAAGGATCCGAATCGTATTTTAGTAATGCTTTTACTTCTTCATTCATACCATCAGTGTGCATTCTGAAAATATCAGTAGCATTTACCGACAATGGACTATCTACAAATACGTCTATTCTTGGCAATCTCCCCTTATTAAACAAATCATTAAGCACATACACTATTTCTTGTGTACGTCCAATGGCAAATGATGGGATAATCAGTTTTCCCTTATTTTTCACACAGGTATCCACCACTATTTGTAATAAATCATCCTCTATCTCTTTGTCAGCAGGGTGCAAACGATTCCCGTAGGTAGATTCAGTAATCAGGTAATCGCATTGCGGGAAAGCGGTTGGTGGATGAAGAATACGGTTGTGTTGGCGACCTATATCACCTGTATAGGCCAGGTGCACTTTCTTGCCATTTTCCAACAATTCCAAGTTCACAACAGCGCCTCCAAGCATGTGTCCCGTATTCGTAAATTTCACATTTATCTGGTCATTGATATAAAAACGACGATCAAAAGCCAACGAAATAAATAGCTTCATACTGGCTTCGGCATCTACTTGGCTATACAAAGGCTCAACAGTTGGTAAACCCTGTTTTACACGTCGCTCGTTGAAGTGCTGTACGTCCACTTCCTGAATATGAGCACTATCGGCCAACATAATAGAACACAGGTCGCGGGTAGCATTTGTACTTATGATAGAGCCGCGAAAACCACCTTTGTACAAGTACGGAATCAAACCTGAATGATCGATATGAGCGTGAGAAAGAATCAGATAATCTATAGTTGCAGGATCAAAACCGAGGTTACGGTTCATTCCGTCTGTTTGCAACCCTTTACCCTGAAACATACCGCAATCGAGCAGAATGCGTTTTCCTTCGTTGGTTGTAATAATGTGCTTACTGCCGGTTACTTCACGGGCAGCTCCAATAAATTTAATTTTCATGATATTGATTTATTAGTTATTATGTTTTCAATAGTTATCCAATAGAAACAAAAGTACTACTCTGCCAATTCAATCCTCACCTTCATGTTCTTTATCTTTTCGTTTGCAACCAATCGAAGTACTTCATTTACTTTCGACACCTTTATAGCTACAAATGAATAATATTCTTTTACTTCCACCATGCCCAGCTCATCTTTGGCTAGCTGTCCTTTTTTGAACATAAAGCCCACAATATCCATTTTACTCAACTTATCTTTTTTGCCTTTGCCTATATAAAGTGTAGCCCAATCGGGTTTCGGAGGCATTGAAGCCAGTGCTGGCAAGGCTATAACAACGGGCTGTGGAGTAATAAATTCAGGCAATTCTTCTTTTTCTGTCAATAACAAGAAAGCAGAACCTTCAGCTTCCATACGGGCAGTACGACCGTTGCGATGTACATATTCGTCTACCCGAACAGGCGCATCAAAATGGATAATGTTTTTTATTTCCGGAATGTCCAGTCCACGCGAAGCCAGATCGGTAGAAATAAAAACAGTACAACTACCGTTCCTAAATTTCGAAAGTGCACGTTCGCGGTCGGGTTGTTCCAGTTTTCCGTGAAAAAATTCATTCGCCACTCGTCGCTCAGCCAGATAAGCACTAACTTTCTCCACCGTTTCGCGTTGATTGCAAAAAATCAAGGTAGAGTCATTACCTAAATAACAAAGCAACTGATAGACCAGGTCCATCTTATCGTTGTTTTTACCCTTTACCTGAAAGGTTTTAAGTCCTTTTAGTTTATTGTCTTTTTCGGAATAATCCAGTTTGATGGGGTTTTGAATACCCGTAAAAGCAGGAATCGAAACAGCGTCGGTAGCCGAAGTCAGAATCCGTTTTTTGAGGTTAGGAATGCGACTGATAATAGCTTCCATTTGTTCAGTAAAACCCATTTCGAGCGATTTATCGAATTCGTCGAGCACCAACACTTTGATATCTGTCACATCAAAATTACCACGCTCCACATGGTCTTGCAAACGTCCGGGAGTACCTATAAGTATAGCCGGAGGAACGGCTAGGTCGCGCTTCTCACCATTGCTGGGGCGACCTCCAAAGCAAGTATTTACCTTAAAACCGGTACTCATACTGCGCCAAACCTGTTCTATTTGTTGCGCCAACTCACGCGACGGAGCCAAAATCAAAGCCTGTACTTTTGCACATTCGGGATTCAGGCTCATAAGCACAGGCAACAGATAAGCCAATGTTTTGCCCGAACCAGTGGGCGACAAAAGAATCATATCTTTTTCTTTCTCGTTAGCATCAAGTGTGGCCAATTGCATGGCATTGAGGGTTTCAATCCCCATGCTTTGCAGCGTATTCTCTATTTGTGTTGAATTATTTTTCATGTTGTAAAGATAATAGAAATTTTGATGACAATTACTCAGATTGGTTGGCTATATTGTTCACCTCACTAATTGTTTAGCTTTTAGTTCGTTAAACTTTCCTACTAAATTAGTAGCAATTATATTGTCATCTATACACAAAGTAATAAACTTAGTAAATTTATTTTTTTGTAACATAAATGTCATTATATTTTGATTACCAAAGAATTGTAAATATTATTTCACTAAAAAGCCTAGCTATTAATGCAATTTAACCGTATAACAATACAAAAACAATTATCACATTGTTAGCCTTTTTGAAAATAAGTTTTCTTTTGTCAATCAAATAGATTTGTTTTATGTAATAATATTCATTATTTTTGCATTCTGATTACAAAATGATTGTAATCAGAACAGATTGTAAACAAAAAAAAGGTATTTATTTATGAGAAAACTAACGTTCTTATTGGCTTGCCTGATAATGGTAAGTGTGGGTTTGGTTAATGCTCAATCAAAATCCATTTCGGGGAGAGTTGTTTCCGCGGAGGATGGGCAACCAATTATTGGTGCCACTGTAAAGGTAAAAGGTGCTAGCATGGGCACTATTACCAATGTAGATGGCGAATTTAAAATTAACTTGCAGGGAGATGCAAAAGTTTTATTGTTTTCGTACGTGGGTATGACAACAGCAGAAGTTGAGGCTAAAAGTGGTATGACTATCAAGCTCCAGTCCGACTCAAAAATGATTAACGAAGTAGTAGTAACTGCTTTAGGTATTAGTAGAGAAAAAAAATCGTTGGGTTATTCTGTTCAGGAAGTTGGCGGTGATGCTGTCAATCAAGTGAAATCGAATAATTTTGTGAGCGCATTGTCCGGTAAAGTTTCTGGTATCCAGATTAAAAACAGTGCCAATTTTGGTGGATCTACAAATGTAATTATTCGTGGTTCTTCTTCCCTTACAGGAAATAACCAGGCTTTATTCGTCGTTGATGGAATTCCAATTGACAATTCAAACACAAATAACTCTGGTCAAACAACTGGTAGAAGTGGTTACGATTATGGTAATTCTGCATCGGATATCAATCCAAATGACATTGAATCAATCAGTGTATTAAAAGGCGCTGCTGCAAGTGCATTATATGGTTCACGTGCAACCAATGGTGTGGTTTTGATAACAACAAAAAAAGGAAAAGCATCAGCTTCTAAGGGACCTAAAGTGAGTTTAAGTTCTAACTTAACAGTTAGTACCATTGATAAAAGTACTTTCCCAACCTACCAAAAAGAATATGGTGCAGGTTATGGAAAGTATTATTACAGTGATAGCGACCACCCTGGTTTAGAAAATTATGCAGACGTAAACGGAGATGGAAAAGTAGATTATACAACTCCATATTACGAAGATGCATCACGTGGTGAAAAATTCGATCCTAGTTTAATGGTATATCAATGGGACGCTTTTGATCCGGCTTCGCCTAATTTTGGAAAAGCAACACCATGGGTAGCAGGTGCCAACAGTCCTGTATCATTTTTTGAAACCGGAATTAGCACATCTAACACTATTGATGTAAGTGGTGGTGATGAAAAAACACTTTATCGTTTTTCTTATACCAACTTTTCACAAAAAGGTATTATGCCTAACAGTCATTTAGATAAAAACAATGCAATTTTTAATGGTTCGCACAATATTACTGACAAATTAAAGATTACGACTTCTGCAAACTATATCAACACGTCAGGAAAAGGACGACCTTCAACCGGATATAGTGACAATATACTTTCAAGCTTCCGTCAATGGTATCAAACCAATGTTGACTTAGGCATGCAAAAGAAGTTGTACGAATCGACAAAAAGAAATGTAGCCTGGAACCGTAATGCATATGATAATGGTGCACCTGCCTATTGGGATAATCCTTACTGGATTAGAAATGAAAACTACGAAACTGATAACCGTAGCCGCTTAATCGGATATGCACAATTGGATTGGAAAATCACCGGCGACCTAAAAGCAATGGGTCGTTACGCAATCGATACATACAACGAATTGCAGGAAGAACGCAAAGCTGTTGGATCAATTGGTGGCGAGTTAGGAGTTGGTAGATACGATGTAACTTCGGGTTATTCACGTTTTTCAAGAGTATTTACCGAAACGAATTTAGATTTCATGTTGAACTACAGCAAAACAATTGATAAATTCAATGTAACTGCTTTATTGGGTACAAACATCCGTAGAACAAAAACTGAAAGTGTATATGCTTCAACTAATAACGGTTTAGCAGTACCCCGAATCTATGCGTTAACAAATACTGTTGACCCAATGTTACTACCAGAAGAGAACTTAGCTCAAGTAGGTGTAAACGGTATTTTCACCAGCGTTTCTTTAGGATATGACAATACTTATTTCTTGGATGCAACATTACGTAGAGATCAATCATCAACTCTTCCGGTAGCTCATAACTCATACTTCTATCCTTCTGTGACAGGAAGTTTCATTTTCTCAAACATTCTCAATCAGGACTGGCTTTCGTTAGGAAAAGTAAGATTGAATTTTGCTGAAGTTGGTAGTGGTGCGCCTGCATTGAGTTTGAGTGATACATACACACAAGTTCAATCATTTAACGGTACAGCAATGGCAACAGTGCCAAATACAAAATTAAATCCGAACTTATTGCCTGAACGTCAACGCGCATTGGAAGGCGGTTTAGAAATGAACTTCTTCAAAAGCAGAGTTGGATTTGATATTGCATTCTACAAAAACAACACTTTCAATCAATTAATGCCACTATCTGTTTCATATGCAACAGGTTATTCTGCCAAATGGGTAAATGCCGGTGAAATTGAAAACAGAGGTACTGAAATATCAATATACGCAACTCCTGTTCAAACAAAAGATTTTAAATGGGATGTAAAAGTGAACTGGGCCAGAAACAAGAACAAAGTAATTTCATTATTTACTGACGAAGCGGGGAACGAAGTGACAAACCTTGAAATAGCTGCTCTAGGTGGTGGTGTTTCAATCAATGCAAGAGTAGGTCAACCTTACGGAGCTATTACCGGATCTGATTTTGTTTACACAAATGGACAAAAAACAATTGATGGAACAAATGGTCAATATGCAAAAACATCAACGAATGACCAAGTTATTGGAAATGTAACACCCGATTGGAATGGTGGTATCAGCAATACATTCACCTATAAAAACCTTTCATTAAGTTTCCTTATTGATGTTCAACATGGTGGTGATATCTTCTCGCTTGATATGTGGTACGGTTCTTCAACCGGTTTATATGCCGAATCAGCAGGTTCAAATGATTTAGGAAACCCTAAACGCGATCCAATCGTATGGGTTAACTCTGCTAATCATTCACTAGGATATGCTTCAAATACCGGAGGTACTATTAACCCCGGCGTATTGGCTGATGGTACTGCTAACTGGGTACGTGTAAACAACGAAAACTACAAAGCAGATGGTTACTATTACAGTCCAAATGCAAGATATGTTTACGATGCATCGTATATCAAACTAAGAGAATTGACGCTGACATATAATTTACCGAAAAATTGGATTAGCAAATTGAGTTTAACGAAAGCTACAGTAGGTATTGTTGGATCTAACCTTTGGATTATATCAAAAAACTTGCCTTATGCCGATCCTGAAGCTAGCCAAGGTTCAGGTAATATCCAGGGATGGCAAAGTGGTGTAATGCCATCTACCCGCAATGTAGGATTAACTTTAAACTTACAATTTTAAAAACAGATAAATATGAAAAAGATATATTTTATACTTATAGTCTTGATGACCGTATTCTCGGCATGTACAGACAAATTTGAAGCCTACAATACGGATCAAAAGCATCCGGCTGATGTGCCTGGAGAATCATTATTCTCAAACGCACAAAAAGAATTGTCTGACTTCACCAACAATACTAATGTGAACATCAATATCTTTAAACTGATGTCGCAATATTGGACTGAAACCACTTATACCGATGAGGCGAATTACGATTTGATTACACGTAATATTCCTGCAAATATCTATTCGAGATATTATATGCGTGTATTGACAGATTTAAAACAATCATCTAAACTGATTAGTGACAAAGAAGTTTTATTTGACTCTGAGAAGCCTGTTAAACAAAACAAATTGCAAATCATAGAACTGATGAACGTTTTTGCCTATTCTCAGCTAGTTGATATTTTTGGTAACATTCCATATACAGAAGCCCTGGATGCCAACAATGTATATCCTAAATATGATGATGCCTATACTATTTACAAAAACTTATTTGTAAGATTAGACGCAGCATTAGCAAAACTAGATGTAAACGCTGAAAGCTTTGGTTCATCGGATATCTATTATGGTGGCGATGTAGCTTCATGGATTAAGTTTGGAAATTCGTTGAAAATCAGAATGGCTATCACCATAGCTGATGCAGACAACGCTTTGGCTAAATCGGCCATTGAGTCGGCTGCCGGCAAATGTTTTGAATCGAATGATGATAACTGTATTTTGCAATATGTTACCTCTGCTCCTAATTACAATCAATTGTACGCTGAGTTAATTGCTTCTGGTCGTCATGACTTTGTTGCTGCAAATACGATTGTTGATAAAATGAACTCGTTAAACGATCCAAGACTTGCGAGCTATTTTACATTGGCTGATACTTCAACTGTTATCGGTGTTGAAAAACTAGCTTATGTTGGTGGAGAATATGGTTACAACAGTCCATACGGTCAGTATTCGCACATTAATGGTAAAATTGCAAAACCAGATTTTCCTGGCATTTTGCTGACTTATTCTGAAATTCAGTTCTATTTGGCTGAAGCAAAAGAAAGAGGTTATACGCTACCTCAAACTGCTGCTACGTATTATACTGAAGGTGTTAAGGCTTCATTCGATTTCTGGGGTACAAGCGGAGTTGATGCTTATTTATTGAGCCCAGCCGTGGCGTATGCAACTGCACCGGGTACATGGAAACAAAAAATCGGACTTCAATCATGGATTGCTAACTACACCCGAGGACTTGAAGGATATACAACCTGGAGAAGATTAGATTATCCAATCTTTAATCTTCCAGAAAGTACGACTGCATATAACCAAATTCCAGTACGTTTCACTTATCCTGTAAACGAACAAACGCTCAATACCGATAAATATAAAGCAGCTGCAACTGCTATCGGAGGTGATTTGGTAACAACAAAATTATTCTGGGATAAATATTAATCTCAAGAAATTATCATTTGCTAAAAATGGTTGTTGGAATTATCCGACAACCATTTTTTTATTTAATCCACTAATGGCAAGGTAATTATTTTAATTATCCTCAAATAAATAGTGTGAAAATTTCAAATTACTGAATAATCCATTTTTCTGTTTCAGAAAAAAGCATTACTTTTGCATCGCTTTGGTTCACTACTTCGCCGTTCGGCGGAAAGTGATTAAAAGGGAAACAGGTGTAATTCCTGTACAGTCCCGCTGCTGTAAGCTCCTTTGATAATTGACAGTTGATAATTCACAGTTGACAGTTATTAAATAAAACGTTTTGAACAACACTTTTGCCACTGGTTTTTTCAGTGAACAGTAAACGGTGAACAGTAAACAGTCCTAAAAAACTGATAACTGATAACTGATAACTGTCAACTGATTTCGGGAAGGCGTTCAGAAACGGGAGTAAGTCAGAAGACCTGCCGAGCATAGTTATATTTCAGAAGCTTTCGAGGAAAAGGCGACGAACACATCAGCAAAAGTCAGTATCTTTTTGCCTTTGTCAGGTCATTTTCGGGAGCTATTTGAGCGGTTTATTCATCGTCAAATAGTTACAACTGTGTTTAAAAATTTCTATTCTCATTCATACATTAAGTCAGTTCTGCTGTTTGGTATTCTAGCTTGTAGCTCAGCCGCTATGGCCGACGAATATCAAACTGATTCGTTGCATAATAAAAGCCTAAACGAAGTAGTCGTTAATGGACAGAAAATACAGACTGCACGTGCCGCCCTTCCTGTTCAAATTATTTCTGAGAAAGAACTATCCTCTCTTAATGCCAGCAATGTAGCCGATGCGGCTAAGCACTTTGCAGGTGTTAGTGTAAAAGACTACGGCGGCATTGGAGGGCTGAAAACAGTTTCCATTCGTGGATTGGGAGCACAGCACACCGGTGTAAGTTATGATGGTGTAATGCTTAGCGATGTTCAAACCGGTCAAATTGATTTGTCGAGATATTCGTTAGAAAACGTATCGGAAGTTTCAGTCTCTAACGGACAACCGAACAATATATTTCAAACAGCTCGCATGTTCTCTTACTCTGGAGTACTTGGTATTTCCACAAAAGAAGCTCCCTACAATGCATTAAAGACTTTTGAAACGAAAGTTACAGCAAAAACAGGCTCTTTCGGACTAGCTAATCTATCTGTATTACTTGCTAAAAATTTCAACAAGAAATTAATTGTCAACGTATCGGCCGATGTGCTAACTGCTAATGGGAAGTATAAGTTTACTCAATACTATGGCAACTTGAGTAATCAATCAGAAATATTAACCCGTACAAATGCCGATGTCACTTCAATACGCTCCGAGGTGAATGCCACTTATCATATCAACGACAAAGAATTGATTTCGCTGAAAGGTAACTATTTAAACTCAGAAAGAGGATTGCCTGCAAATATATTCTATAATGGATATAGCGAACAACGCCTCAAAGAGAAACAATTTTTTTCTCAATTGCATTATTTGAATAAAAATTCCATTTCAGTCCAACAACAATTTTTCATCAAATACAATAGATCGTACATTCATTATACCGATATGAGTTCATATTCCGAATATACACAAAATGAATATTATAGCTCCTACTCGGCTATCTACCAACCGTTTTGCGGGCTAAGCACATCTATATCCACTGACTGGTGGTTAACCAACCTAGAAGCAAAAAGCATCTATAACAATAATTTTGGATACCCAACCCGTAACACTGAATTGCTGAACATGGCAGCTAAATATAGCTCGGAGAGTTTTATTATTTCGGCGAATATATTGGGCACATTTACTCAGGAACAGGTTAAAAGTGGATTGGCTTCGCCCGATAGACACAAAATAACTCCTTCGATAAGCCTATCATACCGAATGCTTTCTGACGAAAGTCTACATATTCGTGCATTTTACAAGGATATCTTCCGCGTACCAACATTTAACGATTTATATTATCAAGATCTTGGAAATACAAATCTAAAACCGGAATCAACCCAACAATATAATCTTGGCATTGTGTATCAATTAAACAAACTTCTATTTTTAAACAATTTAGAAATAAGTGTTGACGGATACTACAATCATATAACGGATAAAATAATAGCTATACCAAAAGACTTATTTCTGTGGACAATGGTAAACAAAGGTAGTGTTGAGATTAAAGGAGTAGACATTAATTTTAAATCGGGAATAAAGTTACATCAGAACGATGAGATGCTAGTCAGACTAAATTACACTTACAATAAAGCAACTGACAAAACTATTGATTCACCTAATTATGGAGAACAAATACCCTACACGCCTTTTACATCGGGCTCGGGAACATTGTCATATAAAAATAAGCTTGGAGAGACTGGCTATAACCTTCTTTACTCCGGGTTGCGTTGGAAGGGACCCAATAATTCAGACAATCTCCTTAGCGCGTATGCTGAGCATTCAATATACGCATCAGCCCAAATAATGAAAATTCATATTAAAGCAGAGATAATCAATCTATTCAACACACAATACGAAATTGTCAAATTCTATCCAATGCCTGGACGAAATTTTAGATTCACACTTTCAACAATTATATAAGATAAATCAAAACAACAATTAAATTTATGAAAACAACAAAACTTTTCTCATTTATATTTATTGCAGGCTCTGTAATAACATCAATAACCTCATGTGATCCGAAATCGGACGTTGTCGCTACTCCGGACGCTGTTATTAATACAGGTATGTTTATATTGAACGAAGGAAGCTACCAAGGTAACAACGCATCATTAAACTACTTTGACTTATCCAGCCAATTTGTTACTGCAGATGTTTTCAAAGCTAAAAACAATCGTGGTTTGGGCGACACCGGGCAGGATATGATTAAATACGGAGGTAAAATTTACATTTCTGTTTATAATTCCAGCATAATTGAAGTAATCGATGCAAAAACAGCTGTCTCACTAAAGTCAATTCCTGTACTTGATATTGTTTCTGGTTCAAAAAGCTACCCAAGATACTTTGCTGTTGCAAACGGCAAAGTTTATGTTACTCTTTATGATAAAACATTTGGTAATGTGGGCAAAGGAAATGTAGCAATGCTTGATACTACATCACTTTCAATCACTAAAACCACTCCTGTGGGTAGTTATCCCGATGGTTGTGCTATTTCAAACAATAAATTATACGTAGCTAACTCAGGTGGTTTGGCAGCCGTAAAAGACAGTACAGTATCAATTATCGATTTGAACACTTTTACAGAAACTAAAAAGATTAAAGTTGGTTTGAACCCGGGGTCTGTAAATGCTGATAAGTATGGTGATGTGTATGTAATCGCACGTGGAAATTATCAATCGATCAAATCAGTAGTTTCAAAAATAAACAGCACTACGGACGCTATTACAACTTTACCCAATCTTAAAGCTAGTTCTATGACCATAGTGGGTGATAAAGCTTATATCTATTACTCAGATTATGATGCTTCATGGAATGTTACGAATAAACAATTTTCCATATATGATGTAAAGAACGATCCATCAACGAGTATTAATTTCATATCAGCGGACTTAATAAAAACAAATACATCTTGCATTGATGTTGATCCATCAACAAACTTAGTTTATATTGGTGAAACAGATTATTCAAACAATGGTACTATGCACTGCTACAACCAACTTGGAGTAGAACAATATAAATTTACCACGGGGATAACTCCGTCTAAGATCGTATTTCTAAGCAAATAAAACAAACACAGGCATTCATTTCTAAGCAAAACAAAATGCATGTATGGAATAATTGAAGATAAAATACTGCCAAATTTTATTTTCAGTTATTCCTGTTTTAAGTTACAAGAATTGAATTAAGAGCTTGCCTGCGGCAGGCAGATTACAAGCCTGTTCATCTGAAAATTAAATTCTGATATCATATTTTTAATTATGCATTTTGCATTATGAATTATAAATTATCTCCCCTCATGTTTGCCGGCACAGGCAGCGATGTAGGCAAAAGCGTTATTGCTGCTGCTTTTTGTCGCATCTTCAAGCAAGACGGCTACTCTCCCGCCCCATTCAAAGCCCAAAACATGGCACTGAATTCATTTGCCACCCCCGAAGGATTGGAAATTGGTCGCGCACAAGCCGTACAGGCCGAAGCTGCCGGCATCCCCTGCCATACCGATATGAATCCGCTCTTATTAAAACCCTCAGCCGACACCATTTGTCAGGTAGTGCTGAATGGAAAATCAATCGGAAACCAACACGCAATTGATTATTTTACATCGAATAACAAAGCCGTACTACGCAAAGAGGTCTGTTCGGCATTCGACAGATTAGAGAAACGCTACAATCCCATTGTGCTCGAAGGAGCTGGAAGTATCTCCGAAATTAATCTGCGTGAAGTGGATCTGGTCAATATGCCTATGGCTGCACACGCCAACGCATCTGTTATTCTCGTTGCTGACATCGACCGTGGAGGGGTTTTCGCGTCGGTGTATGGTTCTATATTACTTCTCAATGAAAATGAACGTAAACTGGTAAAAGGTATATTAATCAACAAGTTTCGTGGCGACTTACGCTTGTTCGAATCGGGCATTAAAATGCTGGAAGATTTATGCAAAATTCCGGTTATAGGCGTAGTTCCTTATTACAAAAATATCCATATCGAGGAAGAAGACTCGGTGATGTTGCACACCAAAAACCGTGGTTCGATGCAAGGAAAAGTGAACATAGCAGTAGTGTTATTGCAACACATGTCCAACTTTACCGATTTCAACCCATTAGAACATGATGAACGTGTTCATCTTTATTATACAAATGAACCGTCGGAGATTGCCGATGCAGACATCATTATCATTCCTGGCACAAAAAACACACTTCACGACCTCCAGATATTGCGCAAAAATGGAACTGCTCAAGCCATTCTTCAAGCCCATGCAAGCGGCAAAACAATACTGGGTATCTGTGGTGGTTACCAAATGCTCGGAAAAGAATTGCTCGATCCAACCGGCATTGAGAGCGATTTAAAACAACTCCCGGGTTTAAATCTCTTGCCCATCAGAACCGAAATGGAAGGCGAAAAAATTACCAAACAAGTAAATTTCTCCATTGTGGGTGGAAAAACTTCTTGCACAGGTTACGAGATACACAACGGCAGAACGGAAATATTGTCGAGAATACAATCGTTGAACAAAATGGAAAATGGCTTTACTGACGGCTGTTTTACAGAGAATTGCTATGGAACCTATATCCATGGTATACTGGACAATGCAGAATTTGTGGATATGATTATTGCACCATTTCTAATTGAGAAAGCCCAACAACCCTCGTTCGACTATTTCAGATTTAAAGAAGAGCAATTCGATAAACTGGCCGATCATGTTCGTAAACATGTGGATATGGATTTAGTTTACAAGATAATGAAAGAACCCAAACTCCCTAAGGGGCTATAAGATGATAAACGGGCACGGCGATGAATATATGGGTGAACTGGCAGCTAATTTCAGTTCGAATGTGTGGTACGGTGCTGATAATTCAGCATTATACAAGCACTTGTATTCGCAAATGTACACCATCGAACGGTATCCTGATACTGAAGCCGGTTCATTGAAACAACTGTTAGCCGAAAAGAACCGGGTTGCAACAAATCAACTGCTCATTTGCAACGGTTCTACCGAAGCCTTTTATCTGATTGCAAATACATTTTCAGGGTCACAATCTTTAATTGTAACACCGACTTTTTCGGAATACGCCGATGCTTGTAGAATGCACAATCATAACGTTCGGCTTACCAACAGAACTGATTTAAATACACACATTAAAATAGTAAAGCCTGATCTGGTATGGATTTGCAACCCCAATAACCCGGATGGATATTGTTTCGAAGCAACAGAAATAAAACAATTACTTTCGAACTTTCCGGATTCAGTCTTTGTGATTGATCAGGCCTATATTCATTTTACGCAACAAGATATTTGTGTCGTAAATGAAATTCAGAAACATCCTAATCTAATTATCGTTCAATCACTTACAAAACGATATGCAATTCCGGGACTACGGCTTGGATACCTGATGGCGTCTGAAACAATTGTTGGTCGGATGAACCAATTTAGAGTGCCCTGGACAGTCAACAGCTTAGCCATTGAAGCCGGAAAATTTATTTTGGAAAATGACAACGATGAATTTCAATTGCATAACTGGCTTTGCGAATGCGAGATATTAAGAAACAAAATAGATTCGTTCGAATGTTTCAACATTGTTCCTAGCCAAACTCCCTACTTTCTTGTAAAACTAAACAATGGAAATGCGAGCGATTTGAAGACATTCTTGTTGGACCATAAAATATTAGTTCGTCAAGCAACGAATTTTGAAGGTTTAGAAGGCGAACACATCCGGATTTGCACTTTATCAAGAGGAAAAAACGATTTATTAATCAACAAATTGAACGAATGGAATCAGTCTGTTACACAATTATAGGCCTACTAATTGGTTTTACTCTCGACCAACTGCTGGGTGATCCGGAAAAACTACCGCACCCCATTGTTGGCTTTGGTCATCTCATCTCGTTTGGAGAGAAACGATTGAACAAAGGAAAATACTTGTTTGCTAAAGGGGCTATAATGACATTGATTCTTGTAACATCTATTTATTTAGCAACAAAACTATTCATCAATATAACAACAAATTACAACTACATATTTAATCTACTGCTTACGGCAATTATTGCCTTCTATTGTTTATCGGCTCGCACGCTTCGACACGAAGTACGGCAGGTGTTTGAAGCGCTAGAACAATCGACCAATGCCGGAAGAAAGCAACTATCACGCATTGTAGGTCGCGATACGGCAACGCTCCAACCACAACAAATTCGGTCGGCAGCATTGGAGACTCTAGCCGAAAATTTGAGTGATGGCGTTATAGCCCCCTTGTTTTGGTTCGCATTATTGGGGGCACCGGGCATGATGGCTTACAAAATGATAAACACGCTCGATTCGATGATAGGATATAAAAACGATAGATATTTTTATTTTGGAAAGTTTGCAGCCAGACTGGACGATGTAGCCAACTACATTCCAGCTCGAATCACAGCATTTATTATGTTGTTATCTGCAAACAAATTATCAAAAACAGATTTTGTTATTAAAAATTGGAATAAGCATTCCAGCCCGAACTCCGGTTATCCCGAAGCAGCTTTGGCAGCCATTCTCAACTGTCGGTTTGGCGGTCCTAACAGTTATTTTGGTACAATAGTCGATAAACCGTTTATCGGAAGCAACAACAGATTACTCGTTTTAGACGACATGCAGAGCGCTGTAAAAATAAATCGATACTGCGAAGTAATTATGGTTCAGCTTGTTTCATTATCAATGCTTTTATTATCATAACTAAAACTGGAAACACATATGAAAATTAGTACAATTGCTTTTACGCTTTGTCTTGTTACTCTACTTGGTTCGTGCAGAAATGCAAAACAATCAAACGATAAAGGCACATTAAAAGAAAAATCAGAAATTAAATACGCCAAAGGCTTTACTATTCAGCATTTTGATAAGTATACACAGATTACTGTCCGCAATCCATGGGACACTACTCAAACCATGGAAAAATACATTCTGGTGGATAGAAATATAAAATTACCGACAAACTTGCCAGATGGAAACATAGTAAGAGTTCCCGTTCAAAGAGTTGCTACTTGTTCATCCATTTTTGCCGGAGAATACAAGCAATTTGGTGATATAGAAAAAATTATAGCTGTTAGCGAACCCGAGTATTACAATATTCCTGAAATTAAAAAGGGATTAGGTACAGGCAGAATTGCCAATTTAGGAATAACAACATCACTAAATACGGAGAAATTAATTGCGTCTAAACCTGACATCATAATTATCTCTCCTTTTGAGGTATCTATGCACGACAAATATAAGAAAATGGGAATCTGTGTCGTAAAAGATGCTTCATACATGGAAGAATCTCCATTGGGAAGAACCGAGTGGATAAAGTTTGAAGCTGCATTTCTGGGTAAAGATTCATTAGCTAATACAATATTTTCAAAAATAGAAAAACATTACTTAGACCTTTGTAAGAAAGTAAATAAAACGAAAAACAGACCAACTGTTTTTGGTGAGAAGAAATACGGTGATGCCTGGTACGTGGCTGGAGGTAATAGTTATATGGGAAATTTCATGAAAGATGCAGGAGCCAATTACCTCTGGAGTGATTTAAAAATTAATGGATCAAAACCACTCCCCTTCGAAACCGTATTCTCCAAAGCTTTTAATGCAGATTTCTGGCTTATAAAGTACAATAATTCAGAATCGAATCTAACATACAAGCAATTAGGTGAAGAATATGACTTATACAAAAACTTCGCTGCCTATAAAAACAAGCATGTATTTGCTGTGAATTCGGGCAATACACCCTATTACGAACAAGGACCATTAGAGCCCGATGTCGTTTTGTCGGATTTGATCAAAATCTTCCATCCGGAAATCTTGCCCGATTATCAACCTAAATATTATTTTGGACTAAAAGAATGAAAAGAATTACACTCGTTACCGGCGGACAGCGCTCAGGAAAAAGCAGTTATGCACAGAAACTTGCACTAACACTTTCATCCAATCCGATATATTTAGCTACTTCGGCTGTTTGGGACGAAGAGCACCGACAGCGCATTGAACGGCACAAAGCCGACCGTGGTGCAGAGTGGACGAATGTTGAGGAGCTTAAAGACTTGCAGAACATAACCGTAGAAGGACGCGTGGTCGTAATTGACTGTGTTACACTTTGGAGCACAAATTTTTTCACCGAATACGAAGGTGACACATTGCAATCGCTCGAAGCCATTACTTCCCGTTTCGACCAATTTGTGCAGCAAGATGCGCATTTTATCTTCGTTACCAACGAAATCGGATTGGGCGGTATCTCAGCAAACGATTTACAGCGCCGCTTTACCGACCTCATCGGTTGGGTAAACCAGTATATCGCTTCAAAATCGGATGAAGTCATCTTAATGGTATCATCTATTCCAATGAAAATCAAATAATTGACAAATATATAAAACCAAAGAACTATGCTAAAGTACAAATTCAACATCGAAAAACCTAAACAAGGCATTGTGCCACATCTGATTGACAAAATAGACAACCTCACCAAACCGAAAGGATCACTCGGACGATTGGAAGAACTGGCTCTGCAAATTGGCACTATCCAGCAAACACTTACGCCGGAACTAAAAAAACCGTACCATGTTATTTTTGGTGGAGACCATGGTATCGTGGCCGAAGGAGTGAGTTATTCGCCCGCTGAAGTTACCCCACAAATGGTTTTCAACTTTATGGAAGGCGGTGCTGGTATCAACTTTCTGGCTCGTCAACACAACTTCAACATGAAAGTGGTAGATGCGGGTATTAATTACGACTTTGAGGGTCTTGATAAACTCATCGATCTAAAAGTTCGTAAAGGCACACGCAATTACCTTCACGAACGTGCCATTACGCAGGAGGAATTCGACCTTTGCATCGAACGTGGAGCAAAAGTGGTAGAGGATTGTTTCAACGAAGGTTGCAATATCATTAGCTTTGGAGAAATGGGAATAGGTAACACCTCTTCTTCATCGTTGTGGATGAATTGCTTAACCGGCATTCCACTCGAAATTTGCGTTGGAGCCGGTAGCGGATTCGATAGCGAAGGTGTAAAGCGCAAATATAGCATACTCAAAAAATCATTGGATAACTATAATTTTAAACGGGCTATGAACAACTACGACGGTAATGGTTCGATTGTAGACATGCTTGGCTATTTTGGTGGTTACGAAATGGTTATGACTGTTGGCGGCATGCTAAAAGCAGCAGAACTAAAAATGGCAATTCTTGTCGATGGATTTATCATGACCAATTGTGTTTTAGCAGCTTCAAAACTCGACAGCAACATGCTCGATTATTGTATTTTTGCTCATCAGGGCGATGAGGCAGGACATAAATTTGTACTGACACACTTAAATGCAAAACCATTGTTGAACTTCGGAATGCGACTTGGCGAAGGAACCGGTGCATTATGTGCTTATCCATTAATTGACTCTGCTGTGCGTATGATTAATGAAATGAATTCCTTTAAAAAAGCCAGCGTTACTAAGTATTTCGAATAATTACCGGAATTGTATTACAAATATCTCATTTTGTCGATCAGTTGACCGACAAAATAATAAGTAAAGATATGAAGAAAATTCTATATCAATTGGCGGCAGCCATCACCTTTTTCACTCGTTTGCCCTTGTGGAAATTGCTGGAAATTCCATCTGAAAGTTTCAAAAAAATCATCTGTTTCTGGCCACTTACCAGCTGGATAACAGCTGGTTTTACAGCTTTAGCATGGTTGGCATTTTCTATGATCTTCCCTCCTATTCTTGCTGTAATACTGGCTTTTGGCTGCAAAGTATTACTCACAGGTGGACTACACGAAGATGGGCTGGGCGATTTCTTCGATGGTTTCGGAGGCGGACGAACCAAAGAAGATGTGCTCCGCATCATGAAAGACTCGCATGTGGGTAGCTATGCACTTATCGGAATGATTTTCTATTATTTACTATTAATCAATACAGTAGTTAGTATTCCGAAGGAAATGATTGCAATAGCCATCTTTACAGCCGATCCATTCTCAAAAATGCTCACAGCACTGATGATGAACCTGCTACCCTACGCCCGCACGGAGCAGGAAAGCAAAAGCAAAACCATTTTCGAAAAATTGAGTCCCAGTAGACTCATCACTATCCTTGTTTTCGGATTATTGCCCATTATTCTATTGTTGGAAGTTAAACTTTGGCTAACGGTTTTGCTGCCCATTGTCACAGTTTGCTTTGTTTTCTTTCTTGCAAAAAAACGTATTGGTGGTTATACAGGCGATATTTGCGGAGCAACAGCTCTTCTTTGTGAACTAAGCTTTTACCTCTCATTTTATGTAGTACTTCATTTATGAATTAACTTTAATTTCAAGTTTCTCTTTACACTTTTACCAACTATCTCTATTCTAAAACGGTTATGGTAACGGGTTTTATAGATTCTTAATCTACCCGATTTCGCGAAATTTATAAATTATTCGTTTCAATAATCTGATCCTATTTTGTACTTTTGCAGGAAAGACAACAGAAAAAGAACACAATTTAATATGACTATCACTTTAATAAGACACACTTCAGTAAATGTACCCTCTGGAATCTGTTATGGACAAAGTGATATAGATGTTTCGGGCAATTTTGAATTTGAAGCACCAATTGTAAAAGATAAACTGGTATCAAATCGTTTTGATGCTGTTTACTCCAGCCCATTAAAACGATGTGAGAAATTAGCCCGTTATTGCGGTTTCGAAAACCCAACCATTGACAACAGATTGATGGAGATAAACTTCGGTGATTGGGAAATGAAAGCATGGGACGATATTCGCGATCCGCGGCTTAAACGTTGGTATAAAAATTGGGTGACCGAAACACCTACCAGAGGAGAATCGCTAATGGATTTGATCTGCAGAGTCGATTCTTTTATTGAAGAGCTTAAGAAACAAAATCACGAGCATGTTGCAATTTTCACACACGCAGGTGTTATTCGCTCCTTTGGAGTGATTCTCGAAAAATTCTCGGCCGAAAAATATTTTGATTTAAAGGTTGATTATGGTGACTGTGTACAATTTATAATGAAATAAACTATCTTTTCTTTTTTCCCCTCACTAATTCAGTACTTTCAATTTGACACAATTGCACTCAACGCAATTGCGGACAAAATACATTTAAGTAAATACCTGTTACAAATCGTCCGATTATCGTGTATTTCTATCTCACTTTGCATATCCATTTAGCTCTCCAACTTACAATTCATTTTAAAACTGCTCATTTCTGCCTATTTTGAGCAATTTTTTGCATATTAATGCTATCTTTCTGATAATCAAAACGAAAAAAAAATATGAAAAATTATTGTGTATTTCGTTGATAATGAAGAATTATTGATGTAAATTTGCACGAAATTTGAAATACGGAAAAATTTCTGTAATTAAAATAATTTCAAATCGTAATTGTATCGTAATTTCAAGCATACATCTTTGTTTATCAGAGCATTATAATTTAAATCAATCTTTTTAAAATATATATTTATGAAACCGACTCATATTGAGCACTTAGGCATTGCAGTAAAAAGCCTCGAAACTGCCATCCCCTACTACGAAAATGTATTGGGATTAACTTGTTATGCTGTGGAAGAAGTTCCGGAACAAAAAGTAAAAACCGCTTTTTTCAAGGTAGGTCAAACCAAAATTGAACTATTAGAATCGACCGATCCTGAAGGACCAGTTGGAAAATTTCTTGAAAAGAAAGGCGAAGGTGTTCACCACATCGCATTTGCTGTTGAAGGTTTACAAGCAAAATTAGACTTAGCTGCAGAACGTGGCGTAGCTTTAATTGACAAAACACCTCGTAAAGGTGCTGAAGGCTTAAACATTGCTTTCCTTCACCCAAAATCTACATTTGGAGTGTTGACAGAATTGTGTGAAGATCCAAACAAATAAATAGTTACTTGGCTGATTGACACTTACACGTGATTTTGTGTCAATAAAACAACAACCAAAACTTCATATATAAAAAAATGGAAAATCAACAAAAAGTAAAAAACCTTATCGATTTGCGCGTTCAAGCCAAATTGGGAGGTGGTGCTAAAAGAATTGCATCGCAACATGCCAAAGGAAAATTCACAGCTCGTGAGCGTTTGGAAATGTTGTTGGATGAAGGTAGCTTCGAAGAACTGGACATGTTTGTTACTCACCGTTGCAACAACTTCGGTCTTGAAAAAGAAAAATACCTTGGCGACGGTGTAATTACCGGTCATGGTACTATCGACGGACGTACTGTGTATGTTTTTGCACAAGATTTTACAGTTTTCGGAGGTTCATTGTCAGAAACAATGGCACTTAAAATTTGTAAGGTAATGGATATGGCCATGAAAATGGGTTGTCCGATGATTGGTATCAACGATTCGGGTGGTGCCCGTATTCAGGAAGGTGTTACTTCATTGGCCGGTTACGCTGAAATTTTCCAACGTAACATTATGGCTTCGGGAGTTATTCCTCAAATCTCAGCTATCTTCGGGCCTTGTGCCGGTGGTGCTGTGTATTCTCCTGCTCTTACTGACTTTGTATTGATGACCGAAGAAAACAGCTATATGTTCGTAACCGGACCTAAAGTTGTAAAATCAGTTACCGGTGAAGATATTTCGACAGAAGATCTTGGTGGTGCTGATGTCCACTCTCGTAAATCAGGTGTTTCGCACTTCAAAGCTGAAAACGAAGAAGAAGGTATGATGCTTATCCGCAAATTGCTTTCTTACTTACCTTCTAACAACCTGGAAGAAGCTCCATTATTCGAAAATACTGATCCGATTATTCGTTTGGACGATAAATTAAACTCTATTGTCCCTGATAATCCGAACATGCCTTACGACATGAAGGATGTCATCCACGGAATTGTGGATAACGATGAATTCCTTGAAGTTCACCGTCATTATGCACGTAATATTATTGTTGGTTTTGCTCGTTTCAACGGTGCTCCTACAGGAATTGTGGCTAATCAGCCTAATTTCCTTGCCGGTGTACTTGATTGTGATGCTTCTCGTAAAGCAGCGCGTTTCGTTCGTTTCTGCGATGCATTCAACATTCCTGTATTGACCTTGGTTGATGTACCGGGATTCCTACCAGGTTCAGGACAAGAGTATGCAGGTATCATTTCACATGGTGCTAAATTGATGTTTGCGTATGGCGAAGCTACTGTTCCTAAAGTAACGGTAACTATTCGTAAATCGTACGGTGGTGCACACGACGTAATGAGTTGTAAACAACTTCGTGGTGATTTCAACTACGCATGGCCTACAGCTGAGATTGCCGTAATGGGTGCAGCAGGTGCTATTGAAGTGTTGGAAGGACGCGCTATTTCTAAATTTACCGATGCAGAAGAAAAAGCAGCTTTCATAAGCGAAAAAGTGAATGAGTATAAAGAAAAATTCGCTAATCCTTATCAGGCAGCTTCTTATGGCTATATCGATGATATTATTGAACCTCGTAATACACGTTTCCGTGTGATTCGTGCATTCCAAGCTCTTGAAACCAAGAAAGTGGTTAATCCGCCTAAGAAACACTCTAACATACCTTTATAATTAATCCTATGATATTTGAAAAACTATTTGGAAAAAAATCCAAATCTCCTTCAACTGAAAAGGATGAAACTGAAGTGCCAAAAAATGATATAGTGGCAATAGCTATGGCTTTGCACCTTTATTATGATGAGGTTCACGATGATGAAAGTAATGTTATTACAATCAAGCGTATC
The DNA here is from genome assembly GCA_963664445.2 of uncultured Paludibacter sp. Taxonomy (GTDB): domain Bacteria; phylum Bacteroidota; class Bacteroidia; order Bacteroidales; family Paludibacteraceae; genus Paludibacter. The sequence goes on along the minus strand of CAXXUM010000002.1, from coordinate 509,719 downwards.
GAGAGACGTTATTCGCCTTGGAGTTCAAAAATTTATGGTGTAAACAATAATATCAGATAAGAGAATATGAAGAAATTCAAATTTACAATAGATGGGGCTTCATACAGTGTGAATGTCAAATCGGTAGAAGGCAATAAAGCTGAGATTGAAGTAAACGGTAAAGCGTATGCAGTAGGATTGGAACAAGAGGTAAATACCTTGAAAACTCCTATTCTTGTTCGTAAGGAAGTGCAAACTAAACCGGGAGAAAATAAGATTACTGCTACACCTGCACCTAAATCGTCGGGTAAAGTAGGTGCAAATGTTCTTAAAGCTCCACTTCCAGGAAGCATTATCCGCCTGGAAGCCAAAGTTGGCGACACTGTTAAACAAGGTGATCTGCTTTTGGTAATGGAATCTATGAAAATGGAAAACAATATCCTTTCTGAAAAGAATGGTGTTGTGAAATTCATTGCTGTAGAACCAGGACAAGCTGTTATGCAAGATGATATCTTACTTGAGTTCGAATAAGAAATAATCTTTTGAGATAAATATAGAAAAAGCCCGACAATTTCGATTGTCGGGCTTTTTCATATCCTTTTAGCACAATAGCTGATAGATATTTACAAACCAGAAACGATTTGTTTTAGCTTGGTTTCTGCCAGTTTGAGGGCATAGCGGAAGTTGATGAGGCGGGTAGAAGATTGAACGTAGTCATCTTGTGCTCGTCGTACCTCGAGCGAAGTAGTTTGTCCGTGTTTCAGACGATCAACGCTAATTTGAAGGTTCTCTTTGGCTAATGTATTGTTCTCAGCCTCTATCTTCAACAATTCCTGTTGATTTTCAAATTCTGTCAAGGTGTTTTGCAATTGAGTATTTACCTGCAACTTGATGTTTTGTAAATCATATTCGGCAGTCTGTGCCTGAATTCTGGCTACGTTTTCTTTTCGCTTGTTCTCACCGGCACTGTAAATAGGTACTACAAGCGTCCCTCCTATTTGAGGTCCTATTGAACTGCTGCGCAAAGTACTTCCGGCAGAATTGACGGTTTGCGAAGCGTAATATCCGGCCTTGAGGCTAAAGGTAGGCAGATAGGCGCTACGGCTTTCTTTCAAAGCTAATTGTGCAATATCTATCTGTTTCTGAAAACTAAGAATACTTGTGTTGGAGCTATTGAGTTTTTGAAATAAGTCGGCCTTATCGGGTGTGTAGTTTAAAGGAATAGAATCGGCAATGGACAGTTGGTCTTCGGCGTTCTTTCCCAATAGTTGGTTGAGGTATTTCAAGCCTGCTTCAATGGCGTATTGCTGACTGATACGACTCTCGGTAGTGAGGTTAAGGTCCATCCGGGCTTGTAGCAAATCCGACTTCATCATCGAACCGGCATTGAAACCCGCCTGTGCAATAGTTACCCTGTCGCGATTATAATTCAGTGCTTCATTAATGGAACTGAGCTGTTGCTTTTGCTTTACGACATCATAATAGGCTGCAATGACTTCGAAAAGTGTTTGCATTACTTTGTCCTTATACTGAATCTCACCCCAGTGTCTGTATCTCGTTCAACTTGTTTTTAGTACACAAACATCTTACCGCCATCAAACAGGTTCCAGTTAAGCTGTGCACCTGCACTCAGCGCAGTAGTAGACACTGAATTATAGTTATTTTCTGTTCCCGAAGAAAGCTTTTGAGTGGTATTATTCAGGCCGTAGTTGCCTGTACCGGTAATGGCTACTGTTGGTAACATTCCTGCATTTCCGGCTGTGTTATTCACTTTTGTAATATCCGCATCATTGCGGGACACTAGAATATCAAAGTTGTTTTTCAGGGCAATGCTTATGGCATCATCTACCGTGATGGCTTTTTGAGCGTGGACGGTAGTGCAGAGGAAGGCTAAGAGTATTATTGGAAGTCGCTTCATAATCGTTTTTATTATTGATTCAACCCTTCGGGGTTGTGTGCATCGGGTTATTATCATCCTCCGGTTTCGCTTCGCTTACCGGGGGTTATTTACATTAAGCCCCTTTGGGGCAAAAAACGTATTTGAGTTAAGTAGTTCTGCGAATCATGAGTTGAAAAATAGTCCAGAGGACTTTAATATCAATAGAATAAACATGTACCTATGTTTTATTGTCCGTAGGACATTAATGTTTTATCTTTGTTTATCCCCGTTCGACTGAGCTCACGCCGAAGCCTACGGGGAATTGATTTTGGTTATTTATATTTTCTATTGATATACATTCCCTACGGGAAATAGCTTACTGTAAGCAAAAGAGAATTATTATCAGCTCCTAATTCGAATTAGTAGCCAATAAAACGGAGCATCATTTTATCCAACTATCTTCTTTGTTTTTTTAGATAATACCATGTACGTTACCGGAATGATAAACAAAGTAAGCAGTAAGGAGAAGAGCAAACCTCCTACCACCACTATCCCGAGTGATACACGGCTGGTGGCTCCTGCTCCTAAGGCTAATGCGATAGGTAATGCACCAAAGATGGTAGCCAGCGAAGTCATCAAGATAGGACGGAAACGGGCAGCAGCAGCTTCGAAAGCAGCTACTCTCCTATTCATACCCAGTTTACGTTTCTGGTTGGCGAATTCTACAATCAGGATACCGTTTTTGGTTACAATACCAATCAACAGAATCATTCCAATCTCTGAGAAGATATTCAGTGTTTGCGCCACAGATCCACAACGAAAGCATAGCACCTGCTATGGCCATTGGCACGGTAAGCATGATGATAAACGGATCACGAAAACTCTCGAACTGTGCTGCCAGGATTAAATAAATAAGCAACAACGCCAAAATAAGTGCAAAGGAGATATTGGAATTACTCTCGGCAAAGTCACGCGACGGTCCGGCCAGTGCAGTAGCAAACGAGGTATCCAATAACTTGGTAGAGATACGTTGCATTTCCTCAATACCTTCACCCAGTGTTTTTCCTTCGGCAAGATTGGCCGATACGGTAGCCGATTTGTATCGGTTGAAGTGATACAACATGGGCGGATTACTGTTTTCTTTGATCTGCACCAGGTTATCCAGTTGAATCATATTACCGGCATTGGAACGAACATACAAAGAGGATATGTCGCCGGGTGCACTTCTGTCGGTGCGTGCTACCTGACCAATAATATAGTACTGCATATTGTTCTGCAGGAAGTATCCATAGCGGCTACCACTGTACGCCAAATTCAGTGCATCCGATACATCTTTTTCGTTTATCCCCAGACTGGTGGCTTTTTGACGATCGACAGCTATGTTTAGCTCCGGTTTGTTGAATTTCAAATCCACATCCACATTACTGAACACCGGACTGTTTCTGGCTTCATCCAAAAACTTAGGAAGAACGGTTTTTAGTTTGTCGAAGTCGAGGTTTTGCAATACAAATTGTACCGGTAAGCCTCTGGAACTTGAGGTGGTAATGGTTGGCTCCTGGCTGGCAATGATTCGGGCATCGGGTATAGAGTCGTACGCCTTTGTCAGATTTTGATAAATAGCTTTTTGCGACTTCTTCCGTTGATCGGGTTCGGAAAGAAAGGTGATTACAAATCCTGCATTGGCTCCTGAGTTGGAGTTACCACCACCAAAACGAGCAAGAGTATACTTCGCTTCAGGCAGTTTCATACTCATATCAGCGATACGAGTCACCACTTTATTGGTAGTAGTATATTCTGCTCCCTCGGGGGCAGTGATAGAAGTACGGATATAGCTATGATCTTCGAGTGGTGCAAGTTCAGATTTGAGTGTTGTAACAAGACTACCGATAATAACGATACATAAACCAAGGATGGAAAATGAAATCCAGCGATTGAGGATAAAGAAGCTGAGAAAGCGTTTGTATTTTTTCTCCATTCCCAAAAAGAAAGGTTCTGAAGCTGTGTAGAACTTAGAATGATGTGTTGCCGAACCGCCAAGAATTACGTTGAGCACAGGAGTAAGCGTAAGCGATACAAGTGCAGAGATTAATACGGCGCTGGCTACCACGATACCAAACTCGCGGAATAAACGGCCTGTGAATCCTTCCAGAAAGACAACGGGAATAAACACAATGGCCAGTGTAAGCGATGTGGAGATAACAGCAAAGAATATCTCGCGGGTACCTTCCACGGCAGCCTGCATCTTGTCCATACCGCGTTCGATACGTTTGAAGATATTCTCGGTAACCACAATTCCATCGTCCACTACCAAGCCTGTAGCCAGTACAATGCCCAGCAGTGTAAGTACATTGATGGAATATCCAAAGATATACATGAATAAAGAAGGTACCTATCAGCGAAACAGGAATATCAATCAGCGGACGTAAAGCAATGATCCAGTTACGGAAAAATAGGAAGATAATCATTACCACCCAGAAAAATGGAAATCAATAAGGTTTCCAACACATCGGTAACCGACTGACGAACAAAGATAGATTTATCACGTGCAATGTTCAACTCCATGCCTTTCGGAGCATTGACTTTTATCTGATCAAGTCGTTTGTAAAACTCATCGGCAATCTGAATATCGTTGGCACCCGGCAGTGGTACTATGGCTAACATTACCCCGGTAGTACCGTTGACCAATGCTCCCGACTCCTCGTTTTGCGCTCCGAGGATTGCCTCACCAATATCACTGAACCGAATGATCTGATTGTTGTCCTGACGAATAATCAGACTGTTGAAATCGTCCTCGGTAATCAGTCGACCACGTGTGTTTCACGGTCAATTCGGTAGTATTGCCTCTGATTTTTCCACCGGGCATTTTCTACGTTTTCTTCTGCTCAAAGCTTGCTGTACATCAGAAGCTGTGATCTTATAGGCCGACATCTTAGTAGGATTGAGCCACAAGCGCATGGCCGGTTTTTTGTTGTCCGTAAATGCCGATGGAACTAACACCGGGAATGGTCTGCAATTTTTCGAGCAACACATTCTCGGCATAATCACTAATCTGTATAGCATTCATAGCGCTACTCTGCACTGCCAACATAATAATGGGTTCGCCACTTGCATCGGCTTTGGTTACGGTAGGTGGTGCATCAATATCCTGCGGCAGACTACGCATGGCCTGCGAAGTCTTATCACGAACATCATTGGCTGCTTTCTCCAAATCGGCACCGAGTTCGAACTCTACCGTAATATTACTCGACCCTATGGCCGAACGCGAAGAAAGTGATTTCACCCCTTCGATACCGTTGAGCGATTTCTCGAGCGGTTCGGTTATCTGCGATTCTATGATTTCGGCATTGGCACCGGTATAGTTGGCCTGAACCGTAATAACGGGCGGGTCGATGGCCGGGAATAAGCGAATGCCCAGAAAATTAAAACCTACCACGCCCATTAGTATGATAATCAAACTAAGTACTATGGAACCTATGGGACGTTTGAGGGCAATATCGGATATACTCATGAATAGTTAGTAGTTAGTAGTTGATAGTTGATAGTTGGTAGTTGGTAGTTGATAGTTGACAGTGAATAGTTAGTAGTTGGTAGTTGGTAGTTGGTAGTTGGTCGTTTAATTACTGATGACTGCTGACTGTGCACTGATTACTGCTGACTGATTACTTCTTTATCGTTGCATATTGTAGTTTTCCACCTTCTTTGAGAAATAACAAGCCGGAGGTGATAACGGTATCGCCGGGTTGCAGGCCGTCGGTAATTTCAATGTCAGAGGCTTTGCGAATGCCGTTTGCACGTTTATAAAATGAGCTTTACCATTGCGGGCTACAATCACACTTTTATCTTCTTCCTCGGGTATAATGGTTTGAGTAGGAATCATCAGGGCGTTGTGGTTTCGCTCAGGGCGAAGCGTTACGTTAGCAAAGGCTCCCGACACCAGTTCGCGGCAGAACTATTGACCAGCGCTCTTACTTTCAGGTTACGGGTGCCGACGTCGATACCTTGCTCGGTAGCAATTACGGTGGCGTCGTAGGTTTATCGGCATTGGACATTTTGAATTTTACTTTCATGCCTGTGCTAATCACCGAACTGTATTTTTCGGGAACGCTGAAGTCGAGCTTAATCTTATTGGCAGTGCGAATAGTAGACAGCAGTGTGGCGGAGTAACAATGGCACCAGATGCTTATGTTGCGCAATCCGATAACACCGTCGAATGGTGCGAGTACTTCGGTTTACGAATCAGGGTTTTTTCTACTTCAATATCGGCTTTCAGTGAGTTCAGCAGCAAGCCTGTCTGATCATAATCGTTCTGGCTTATCCGTTGACTTTCAACAATTCGGACTGACGGTTGTAAATCTTTTGTTGAATGGCAAGTTGGGTGGTTTAGTTTGTGCAGGGATGATTGTAAATCATCATCGAAAGCTTCACCAACAGAGTGCCTTTCTTTACGTAATTTACCTTCGGGCAAATTAATCTTTACACACGGCGGCCACTTCGTTTTTCAGTTCCACTTCTTCGAAGCCAGCAACGATCCCGAAACAGAGATTTCATTGATCAGCAAGCTTGGTTTTACAATAATGGCATCTACTTTCTTTTCCACCTTTCCTTGTCGCCCCGTTTGTCTTTTTCACCGGACTTGTAAAGGCGAGTTTCAGAAAGAAGGCAACTAATGCTACCATCACTATGGCAATCCATAGGGTCGATTTCTTTTTCATTGAGCTATTTTTGAATATGTATATTTTGGCCTCCCCAACCCCTCCAAGGAGGGGCTAAAGACGATGTTAGTTTTGTTTCCTATAAACTTGCCTTGAAACCACCCAAACCTCCGCCAATAGTCGGACAGGCTCTAAAGGGGGGCTTTGTAGTAGTATCGTCTCTAACCAGATCCTATGACTGTTTTTGTATTATAGTAGTTTGCCTTTAGCTTATTTAATTAAATGTATATCTTCTTGGATACCACTCTTAAGCCCCTTCAGGGGTTTGGGGTCATTTAAGTGATAACTGCTATAGACGCTTTTATAGGCAAAAGGTTTAATGAGAACGACAATTTAGCTATAAAATTTAAAGATATTGATTTAAACCTTTTTTTTAGTTGAAAATTAATACGGGGAGACAACAATTATCGTATATTTTTATTTACAAATCGCATTGTGCAGTAACTATATCGCACCATGCAGTAACTATATCGCACCATGCAGCAACTATATCGCATCATGCAGCACTATATCTATGCAGCAAACTATATCGCACTATGCAGCAACTATATCGCACCAATACCATCTTATATCGCATGACCGCCATCCAATATCGCACGGATACCATTCCATATCGCATGACAACCAAGCAATATCGCACCACATCCATCTCATATCGCATGACAACCAAGCAATATCGCACCACATCCATCTCATATCGCATGACAACCAAGCAATATCGCACCACATCCAAACCGTATCGCACCACATCCAAACCATATCGCATGACAACCATCCAACATCGCAACAATCCCCAATCCCACGCACGATATGCCAGCATTGGTTATGGGATTGAAAACCGGTAACAACTTAGATTTTTCAACCTAATTTATAGCAAATAATAAGTTCGACAAACAATCTGAATTAATTTAAAAAAAACATATCGTTAATATAAAATAATATTTTTACCTTTGGAGGCGAAAATTAAGAATCGGATATGAAAGCATCCAAAATCGTTCATCGTTCGGAAATACGCATACGCGTCGACTTCGGGTATAACGCGGAGTTGGTGTCGAAATTGAGGCAGATAGCTGATGCCCGTTGGAGTAAAACCATGGGTGCATGGCATATTCCGTATACCAGCGAAGCATTTGGGCAGTTGAAAGAGTTGTTTCCGGAGGTGGAGATCACCTCATCCCCTGCCCCTCTCACCCTCAACCGTCCAATTGAAAAAAAGAGTTTGGATGGCAGGGATATAACATCACAAAGCCCCCTAAATTCGGACTCTAAGCCGACCCTCACCAAGGGAGAAGGAGACATAAAGACAGATCACAAGATAAAACAGAATGCTATTTCAATAGAAATTACCGACAAACAGATTTTTATCAAATTGCCTAAAAACGAAGTAGATATTCAATATATTCGTTCATTTAAATATTCCAGGTGGGATATGCGTAATTATAATTGGATAGTTCCCAACCTACGAAATAATGCAGATAAAATACGAGCTTATTTCCAAGAGCGAAATCCGGAAATAAAAGAATACCATTCAAGTATTGAAAAAACAAATGTTGCCGATGCTACTAGTTTCACTAAAGATCAATTACTGGTTATAAATAACTTCAGGATATTGAAAGTATACTTTAGTTACAGTAAAAATATGCTGGCCGAAATTAAGAAAATGTCTTATCGTAGTTGGCATGGTGAAGAACAATGTTGGACAGTACCTTCGTCGGAAAAGTTTAAAACCGAACTTAAAGAGATGGCGGAACGAAACTCGCTGGACTTTATTTATCGTGAAGAATCCAAATCGGCTGTGAAGCCCCGCACTTCGCGACACGATATTGAAAATTACCGCGAATGTCCCGTAGAATATATTGCGAAGCTGAAAGAATTGCGTTACAGCCAAAATACACTCGACACATACAAACATATGTTCGAAGAGTTTATCAATCATTTCTCGGAAACGGAGATTGACGAAATTACAGATGAGATGATTATTGAGTTTTTACGTTATCTGGTCAACGAACGAAATATATCGGGTTCATATCAGAATCAATCCATCAATTCCATCAAATTTTATTACGAGCGAGTAAAAGGCGGACAGCGTAAAATTTACACCATAGACCGTCCTCGCAAAGAAAAGATGTTGCCCGAGGTATTGAGCGAAGAAGAGGTGGTAAAAATATTGAATGCTACTGAGAATTTGAAACATAAGGCAATACTAATGACTATCTACTCAGCCGGACTCCGCATAAGCGAACTGATAAATCTACGAATAAAAGATATTGACAGTAAGCGTATGCAAATACGTGTAGAGCAGGCAAAAGGGAAAAAAGACCGCTACACGTTATTAGGTGCGAAGACCTTAAAAGTTTTGCGTAAATATGTTGCCGAATATAAACCAAAAGTATGGTTATTTGAAGGGGTAAAAGGAGAACAATACTCTACTAGTAGCATTCAAGCTAATTTAAAAATTGCTGTAGACAAGGTTGGAATAAAAAAAAGGATAACGGTTCATACATTACGACATAGTTTTGCCACTCATTTATTAGAAGCCGGAACTGATATTCGCTATATTCAGAGCCTATTAGGTCATTCGAGTGGTAAAACAACAGAGATCTATACTCATATCACTACCAAAGGGTTTGACCAAATAAAGAGTCCGTTAGACAAATTGGTAATTAATTAAAAAAATATATCGTTAATTATTAAAACATTTCTATCTTTGGCACTTTAAATAATTAAACATTATATTACCAATAAACTTATTAACAGGTTGGATATACCCAGTAGTCCGAACTTGTTCTATTATTTTATATATCTCTATTACAGCTGTATAGAAAAATATTCGAGTATAGATAAATGCGATATATGTCCAGTTAACTGGGTATATCCAATTTTCAACTGAGTATATACTAGTGTTATGGCTCAGTTGAAAAAAAATCAGGACTATACTCGCATTCTTCACCTAAATCGTTAATTATACCAATTTCGTCTTTACCTCTGTATTTTACGAGGTATCTTGAACCAACTGAAAGACCTACTTCTTTATCTGGCATAGTAATCGAACCAAAAACATAAGTTCCGGGTTGACATGCTATAGAAAAGATAAGTTTATTTACTTCTTTATTATGGGTGCTGAAAAAATCAACAAGCCCTTCGGTTTTTGAATTAAATGGAAGTGTTAGCGTATCTCCTTTGCAATTAGTTAATACTACTTCTGTGCAATCAAAATCAAATTTTATTGAAGCATTTTCTAAAATGCATTTTGCACCTTTTGTAAAAATTAAAGTATCTGAATCTTCTGGCTTTGCTTCTTTCAGATAATCAAAAGCAAATTCATTAATGGATTTCATATATTTATTGTTTAAAATTTATAACTCGAAAAGATTACAACCGAAGCCATAACACTACTGTATAGTCAGTAGCACACATTGTGCGGTTGCGTTGTTTATTTGCCCATAGTAGCATTTTCACAAGTCTGACAGTATTTTGCTCGCAGACGTGCTACATGCCTATACAGTCGCTCGTTATGGTTTAGTTTAAAAACGAGCCACAGCCATGAACGGGTCAAGGAATTCTTGACGTTTAAACATTTCTTCCTTGTCAGATTGACTAACGTTCGACTTGGTAGATGTGTTATCAAGTAGATATTTGACATTTTGAATTATTTCGTGATACTTTTCTGCTATAAATGATATTGGTAAATGAGAGCTATCGAAGCCACCGTAAAAAAGGAAATTACCTGCATTGTCTGTAACAAGTAACTTTACGTCACCAGAATGCAACCTTAATGATATTTCTCGCCTTCTCGATTCACCATATAACATAAAATCGTCACCTCCGCATCCTAATGGAGCGAAATCGTTATGACCTTTTGATAGGCATGTTTCAATAACATTTTTGATAAGCCCTACAGTAATTGCGCTTAAGTCTGTTTGTTTTAAATCAAAGTTTTTCATATAGTTTTTAAATTTTGAAGTTTTGCGATTAAGAAAGAAAAACCGAAACCATAACATGCACCCATAATCAGTGGCGAGTTCATCGCATTTCGGAGGTTCGCCACCCGCATTGGCTGCATCGCTTCGCTGACAAGTCAGCTCCCGCATTTCGCCACATGCTCATGGCTGTATGCGTTATGGGCAAGTGTAGAAAAAAAAGAAAAGACAGACTGACAGGTTATTTTCAGTTGTAAAACATGAGAAAATGAGAAAACTAATTATTTTGTTTATAACATTCATTTTTATAAGTTGCAATACACATAAGAACGACAAAATTGTTTTTATAAGTTTGTATCCTCGAGTAAGTTGGGATAGTTTAGGTGTCCCACAACTAGTTGTAAAAGAATATGCAGAATTTTCGCTTTCGACAAAAGACGGCTTAATTATTTCGAAGTCCGAAAATATGTATGAAGCAGACAATACGAAGACTCCTTTATATGGTTTGGATAACTTCTACCATTACAACGTCAATGACAAGTTTGTAAAATCAATGACTAAATTATTGGATTACAATTATAAAAAGACATATAGACGAATTTTAAGCGAAGGAAGTATTGATGACAGAAACATGGATTTTATTATCATTATACGAGACAGTCTTTTTAATATCATTCCTTATGAACACAACCTTTTGCCAGAAGAACTGAAACAAATTGACGATTCAGTTGACAAATATGTGAATTCAACAAACTTGGTGAAATACAAACACAATTATCCCATAGAGACAATTAGTAGGTTGCAAGACAGTTTGTTTAAAAGGCTGCCACCACCGAGACAATTTAAATCAACAGTTAAGTTTACAACACCAGTAATAAACGACGAAAAAAAAAACTAAATGAAAATCAAACACCTAGCCCATAACACACGCCTCGTATGTTTGCATTATATTTCAAATTGACAAAAAATTGAGATATTTGCAAGCAAACCAGGAAGAATTAGCAAAGGGAATAGCAACACACGCCTGATAACAGAATTGTATATCGAAACATAGATTTTGCGCCCTTTGTTTTTCCTTTTTTGAGCCTGAATAAGTATCTAAGAAACAAACAAGTGAGTTTGTATTCAGTATATTAATTACGAGGGTAGGCGAATGAAAGGGAATAATTCTGACCATAAACAACTTTTTTGTATATGAAAGAATTAAAGCCGAGTGTTGGAATAGACATTTCCAAGGACAGTTTTGAAGTGTGCATTAAGCAATTAGTGAGTGAAAGAGTGGTTATAAAGGCTACTCACAGTTTTCAAAATAGCTTTAAGGGATTTGACGATTTCTTGAAATGGACATTACGAAAAGTCCCCTCTCCCATTTTTGTGATGGAGACAACAGGAGTTTATCATGAGGATCTTACGCATTTCTTGTATTCAAACGATCAGAAAGTGTCGGTTGTTTTGGCCAACAAGATGAAGCATTTTGCTAAAAGTTTGAACATTAAAACCAAGACAGACAAGGCTGATGCTCAAATGATAGCCCAGTACGGACTAGAACGCCAGTTAGAATGGTGGCAGCCAATGATGCCACAGATGAAGAACCTGCGTGATTTGTGCCGAGAACGATTATCGTTGAAGAAAGACCTGGTACGTTGCAAATGTCAGGTTCATGCTTTGAAACATGCTCATAGTACGCTTGATGTAGTGTTGCAACTAAAAGGACAACAAATAGAATTCTTAGAGGAGAACATTCAAATCATTGAAAATGAGATTATCCGTATAACAGAACAGGATATGGAATTTAGCCAACGAGTTAAAAACATAGAAACTATTAAAGGCCTGCGCTTACTTACGATTGTCACTGTTTTGTGCGAAACCAATGGTTTTGCTCAGTTCAACAATATACGTCAGGTAGTTAGTTATGCAGGGTTAGATATTGCCGAACGACAATCGGGGCTTTTTAAAGGTAAAACAAGAATTTCAAAGAAAGGGAATTCACGTATCCGGGAGTGTTTGTATATGCCGGCTTTGTCCGCTACCAGTTATAATGAGCATATTAAGGCCTTGTATCAAAGAGTGATTGAACGCAATCCTACAATAAAAAGAAAAGGCGTTATCGCAGGTATGCGTAAACTACTAGTACTTATATTTGTACTTTGGAAAAAAAATGAAGCCTATAACATGGAATACAACTGGAACGCACATTGATAGACATCGGGTAAAGAGGAGACTAAGCTCTTTCTTTCTGTGCCGGCTCGAAGAGCCGAAAACAAAAGAAGCGGAGCTGAGCCCCGCTTCGCTAGATAGACCATTCGGTACAAAGTATCGACTGAAGTCTTCTTTCTGTGCGATGCAAATATATAAAGTTTTTCAAAAATAAGTACAATTATATTTGGATTTAATCATAGTATCTATGTTCATTGGCTGGCTGACGTGCAATTAGCAGGTTTTGCTCCCGCATTCACCTTGTCGTTCCACGACAGCGAATGCTCCCGCAAACCGCCAATGCCCATAGCCTCGGTCGTTAGCAGCAAGCATAAAAAAATGGGCAAATGCAACTTTAAGGCGACATAGTGCATCTGTAATATAAAACGACATTATGAAAACGAGAACTATTATTATTGGAATTTCGCTGTGTATTAGCTTCATTTCTTGCGAACAATATAAGACAGAAAGTCAATATTGCGTAAACCAGATTCATGATTCTGTTACAACAATTAGTCTACCTCAGAATCAAATAGATTCAATAAAATATCTGTTTGATTATAATCATTTAGACTATACGAAATATCAATTCTATAGTTTTCAGCTTGATGAACTGGGTTATCACCACGTGAAATGTTATCAATTTAAGAACAACTTGAAACTATTTACCAATGATTTGATATTTCACTTTGACAAAAAAAATAATTATTATTTTCTGTCGGGTAAATTAATAGATAAGGTGAGTTTAGATTCGAAATCAACAATGAACTATAATAGTGTGGTAACAAAATTTGTCTATGAATTGAATCAGGATAAAGATTTTTTTGGAGACAAAGAAGCAATAAAAAATAATTGTTTTGATGTTGAATTCGGATATTATGACTTAAATACAGGAATAAGCAATGCCTCTGAGAATTTCACAAAAGCATGGAAAATAAAACCAACAAATAAAGATTATCCTTATGCATATATAAATGACATGAACTCAGTTGTTATTGGTTATGACAACGGTATTCGATATTAAAAATGCCAGCTGCTAACACACGCTCTTGTTCATTGGCTGGCTGACGTGCATTCCGGCGGTTTTGCTCCCGCATTAGCTTCGCTGATCTTCGATTCACTTTGTCGTTTCACGACAGCGAACGCTCCCGCAAACCGCCAAATGCCCATAGCTTCGGTCGTCAGTGTAAAAAAAGAAAATAAAATGCACAAATCATGAAATTAGAAGATTTTGGATATAATGACAAACTCGAAAAAATAAGAATTGAGAGTAGCCTTTCAGACTTTGAAATTGGAAGAGTCATTGCAGAACATAAGGAAAGATATATTGTAAAAACAGAAAACGGCGAATTTGAAGCCGAAATAACTGGAAATTTACGCTTTTCAGCACAAAGTCGTATTGATTTCCCTGCGGTAGGTGATTGGGTTGCATTGACAACTTATGATGCTGATTTTTCTATAATCCATAAAACATTACCCAGATTTTCAATCATTACAAGACAGGCTGTTGGTCAATTTGGAGAGATACAAATAATAGCAACAAATATTGATTACGCATTTTTGATTCAAGCCGTTGACAGGGACTTTAATATCAACCGACTTGAAAGATACCTGACCATTTGTTATTCGTCTAAAGTAAAACCAATAATTGTACTGACGAAAACTGATTTAATAGCTGAACAAAAGACTGTAGAAATAACTGACAGCATTAAACAGCGAATTAAAGACATTCTAGTTTTTTCAATTAGTAATGAAACGAGAGATGGATACGAAGCACTTAAAAAGATTATTGAAAAGGGTAAGACATATTGTATGCTTGGTTCTTCGGGAGTTGGAAAATCTACATTGTTGAACAACCTTTCAGGAAGAACTTTAATGAAAACAGATACAATTAGCCAGAGCACAAATAAAGGAAGACACATTACAAGTCATAGAGAATTAATTGTTCTTGAAAGTGGTGGAATTCTTATTGACAATCCGGGAATGAGAGAAGTGGGTATTGCTGATACTACAGGCGGATTAGAAACAACTTTCGACAGAATTATAAGTTTTTCGCAAAAGTGCAAATTCAAAGATTGCACTCACACCAACGAAATTGGTTGTTCAGTTCTTGAAGCTGTTGAAAAAGGAGAAATTGACAAAAGTTCCTATGAAAACTACCTAAAAATGGAACGAGAAAAAGCGCATTTTAATTCAACAATTGAAGAGAGACGAAAAAAAGATAAAGAGTTTGGAAAAGTGATTAAGAGTTATAAAAAGGATATGAAGAAAAACAAGTTCTAAGCTCCAAATTATTACACGACCAAATTGAAAAAATACTGATAATATAAACAAACACCGAACCGCTAACACCCGCTCTTATGTGCATTGGCTGGCTGACGTGCATTTCGGCGGTTTTGCTCCCGCATTAGCTGAGCTGATTTGAAATTAGATTCGCTGATCTTCGATTCACTTTGTCGTTTCACGACAGCGAATGCTCCCTCCGTCAGCCGACGGACAAATACCAATTATAAAAAAAATAAAAGACATGAGAACAAGAACATTTTTGACGATTTTATTATGTACCAGTTTTGCACTTGCATTCGGACAAAATGACAAGGCATACAGAGACGAATTTACTTTAAAACTTCCTGTAAATGGGGCTCAATTCTATGAACAGAAAGTTGACAAATCACCTTATTTCGTGAAAGAAAATGTTCTTCAAATTTACCCTGGAGAAAACCTCTTTATTGAAGTTGAAAAGACTAAAACTGAAATTACTTCAATGAAAGTTGTAAAAGAAAATCTAAATCCTCAAAAGACTATTATTGTTGAGTTTACTCAGACAACGAAGGAAAGAAAAAGTGAGTCAATGACACTTAAAATAGTGAATCCATTTGACAAGGATCTTGAATATAAAGCAATGATGTTTATTGTCGGACATGACAAATGGATAGATACAAATGTCTATCCAGTTAGAGCGAAATTGACAAGTTTCGAAATGTGGAGTGACGTGATAATCACTCTTGTTTTGACGGACTGGAAATTCAAAAACTAACAGTTTGACAGGCAGCAAGTGTGTTCGAGTGGAAACTAAACCAGACAACGTTGAAACAGATAACACAAAAAATAACTGGTGCTAACACACGCTCTGTTCATTGGCGGGTTGACGTGCATTTTGACAGTTTTGCTCCCGCATTAGCTGCGCTGATTTGAAATTAGCTTCGCTGATCTTCGATTCACTTTGTCCGTCAGCCGACGGACAAATGCCCATAGTCTCGGTCGTTATGGGCAATCCAAAAAAAAGAAAAATTCCCTTTGAGTTACGAAGCTAACGACCAAAACACGAGCATTGAAAATCAAAGACAAAAGTAATTTTTAGTAGGAATGCAATAAATATTATTCGGAATTACATTGTGACAGAAAAAATACTAAACTATTATTGTAATGAAACTTATAAAACTGACAATACTAATCGTACTGACATTATTTAATACAAATATCTTGTTGAGTCAAAGTCTGAAAAGTAGTGATATAAATAATTTTAAAATCGAAATTGCAGACACGTATACTTGTCAAGATTTATGTTTTAAAATTGTCAAACTAAATAATTCTTTAGACGAATTGAATGATAACTCGAAAGAATCAAACAGTAGACAAAATCCTATACTTAGATTGCTTTTGCTAAATCTAAATTCAGAATTCAGACCAAAACCTTCAGTTTATCAAGGGTATGTATTATCAAACGACACATTAAAACTAATCCAGCTTTTAAAACAAAATTTATTGAAATCTGAAGGTTTTACATACGAATTAATACAGCAAAAAGATAGTATTTACGGACTTATCATTCACAAAACAAATGAGAATAAATTAGACTTAAATATTTCAGATATTGAATATATTAAAATCAAAAAGTACAATATAGAAAATTTTGACAAGAATGAACATTTTATACCCTCAGACAGTATGGTTTTATTAAAAATAAAAGATAGTGCTATTCGAAAAATAAAATCCTTGAATAAAAGTGGAGAACTATATTTAAAGGTAAATATGTGCAATAATATCTTTGTTATATCAACAACATACGAACGAATCGCTAGTGAAATTATATTATATAGAAATGTCCAAAATACCTTTTTAGAAAAACTGAGATTTGAATTTGAACCGTTGATAAAATAAAAATGGACTGCCCCTAACATACGCTCTATGGGCACAGGCTGGCTGACGTGCATTTCGGCGGTTTTGCTCCCGCATTAGCTGCGCTGATTTGCAATTAGCTTCGCTCATCTTCGATTCACTTTGTCGTTTCACGACAGCGAATGCTCCCGCAAACCGCCAAATGCCCATAGCCTCGGTCGTTAGGCGGCAGTGTAAAAAATGATAAGACGACCTTGTTGTTGCTAGATAATCTTTGACTAACTCGCCGTTTTCGTGACATAATTGGACGAATTTAAAACGATTAAAAAAACAACTATGATGAAATGTTTATGCTCACTATGTTTAATTTTTATATTTTCTTTTTGCTCAATAAATGGAAAAGAGAAAGAAAATATGAAATCACAAAATGAACCGACTAATTTTGAAAAACCCAAATCAAGCGCTAGATTAACAAACAATTATTCTATTGTGATAGGGAATAAACCTATAAAAGCTATTTCTTTACCCATTGATTCAATTTCAACGGGAAGTGATTTTTTTAATACTGAGAGTAAGGATACTTATCGATTAGATTCAACACTAGCTAAGAAATATTTATATGGATATTATGATACCTCAAATGTTTTTGTTCTATCAATTCAATATATTTCAAAGAGTTATTTCGCCCTTATTCTTTATAATTATGTTGATTGTGAAAGCTCATATATATTAGTAACTATCGACAAAAATAACTTTAAATTGATAGATCGTGAAACAATTTTAAATTATCAAGATTGTAGCGAAGATGATATTGATTTTGAAATGAAAACTATTTTTAATGGAAATCATTTTATGGAACATTCAACATCAGACTATTGGACAAATAGCGATTCGAAAAACACAGAAGAGTCAGAAAAAAAAGTACATAAAATCGAGAGTTTTGATAGATATTGTGAAATACTAGAGACTGGAAGAATAATTAGAAAAGAGTCAAAAAAATAGATTCCTAACAAACACCGACCGCCTAACACACGCCTATGTCCATTGGCTGGCTGACGTGCATTCCGGCAGTTTTGCTCCCGCATTAGCTTCGCTGATCTTCGATTCACTTTGTCGTTCCACGACAGCGAATGCTCCCGCAAACCGCCAAATGCCCATAGCCTCGGTCGTTAGTGTAAAAAAAGAAAATAAAATGCACAAATCATGAAATTAGAAGATTTTGGATATAATGACAAACTCGAAAAAATAAGAATTGAGAGTAGCCTTTCAGACTTTGAAATTGGAAGAGTCATTGCAGAACATAAGGAAAGATATATTGTAAAAACAGAAAACGGCGAATTTGAAGCCGAAATAACTGGAAATTTACGCTTTTCAGCACAAAGTCGTATTGATTTCCCTGCGGTAGGTGATTGGGTTGCATTGACAACTTATGATGCTGATTTTTCTATAATCCATAAAACATTACCCAGATTTTCAATCATTACAAGACAGGCTGTTGGTCAATTTGGTGAGATACAAATAATAGCAACAAATATTGATTACGCATTTTTGATTCAAGCCGTTGACAGGGACTTTAATATCAACCGACTTGAAAGATACCTGACCATTTGTTATTCGTCTAAAGTAAAACCAATAATTGTACTGACGAAAACTGATTTAATAGCTGAACAAAAGACTGTAGAAATAACTGACAGCATTAAACAGCGAATTAAAGACATTCTAGTTTTTTCAATTAGTAATGAAACGAGAGATGGATACGAAGCACTTAAAAAGATTATTGAAAAGGGTAAAACATATTGTATGCTTGGTTCTTCGGGAGTTGGAAAATCTACATTGTTGAACAACCTTTCAGGAAGAACTTTAATGAAAACAGATACAATTAGCCAGAGCACAAATAAAGGAAGGCACATTACAAGTCATAGAGAATTAATTGTTCTTGAAAGTGGTGGAATTCTTATTGACAATCCGGGAATGAGAGAAGTGGGTATTGCTGATACTACAGGCGGATTAGAAACAACTTTCGATAGAATTATAAGTTTTTCGCAAAAGCGCAAATTCAAAGATTGCACTCACACCAACGAAATTGGTTGTTCAGTTCTTGAAGCTGTTGAAAAAGGAGAAATTGACAAAAGTTCCTATGAAAACTACCTAAAAATGGAACGAGAAAAAGCGCATTTTAATTCAACAATTGAAGAGAGACGAAAAAAAGATAAAGAGTTTGGAAAAGTGATTAAGAGTTATAAAAAGGATATGAAGAAAAACAAGTTCTAAGCTCCAAATTATTACACGACCAAATTGAAAAAATACTGATAATATAAACAAACACCGAACCGCTAACACCCGCTCTTATGTGCATTGGCTGGCTGACGTGCATTTCGGCGGTTTTGCTCCCGCATTAGCTTCGCTGATTTGAAATTAGCTTCGCTGATCTTCGATTCACTTTGTCGTTTCACGACAGCGAATGCTCCCTCCGTCAGCCGACGGACAAATACCAATTATAAAAAAAATAAAAGACATGAGAACAAGAACATTTTTGACGATTTTATTATGTACCAGTTTTGCACTTGCATTCGGACAAAATGACAAGGCATACAGAGACGAATTTACTTTAAAACTTCCTGTAAATGGGACTCAATTCTATGAACAGAAAGTTGACAAATCACCTTATTTCGTGAAAGAAAATGTTCTTCAAATTTACCCTGGAGAAAACCTCTTTATTGAAGTTGAAAAGACTAAAACTGAAATTACTTCAATGAAAGTTGTAAAAGAAAATCTAAATCCTCAAAAGACTATTATTGTTGAGTTTACTCAGACAACGAAGGAAAGAAAAAGTGAGTCAATGACACTTAAAATAGTGAATCCATTTGACAAGGATCTTGAATATAAAGCAATGATGTTTATTGTCGGACATGACAAATGGATAGATACAAATGTCTATCCAGTTAGAGCGAAATTGACAAGTTTCGAAATGTGGAGTGACGTGATAATCACTCTTGTTTTGACGGACTGGAAATTCAAAAACTAACAATTTGACAAGCAGCAAGTGTGTTCGAGTGGAAACTAAACCAGACAACGTTGAAACAGATAACACAAAAAATAACTGGTGCTAACACACGCTCTGTTCATTGGCGGGTTGACGTGCATTTCGGCGGTTTTGCTCCCGCATTAGCTGCGCTGATTTGCAATTAGCTTCGCTGATCTTCGATTCACTTTGTCCGTCAGCCGACGGACAAATGTCCATAGCATAGATAGTTAATGGTTATTGTAGAAAAAAGAAGTACTAATATTTTAAAACTAAAACAGATACAAATTATGAAAAGAGACTGGAAAAGAAAAATTATTGGAGGACTTTGTTTAACCTCTGTTGCATTTGTATTTCAAGCTTGCTATGGCACTCCACAAGACTTTGGGAATGACTTATTAGTTGAGGGACAGGTAAAATCAAAAAAGACTGGTCTTCCAATCAAAGGAATTAAGGTTTCGGTTGACGAAAGAGTACAATATGCGAATACCGATGAAAATGGGAAGTTCTCATTGTACATTGATAAACTTCAACATGCAACTATTAAATTTAAAGATGTAGACTCTACCCAGAATATCTGGTTTTCCGATAAAGACACATTGATCACAATCAATAATTCGGTACTTACGAGTAAGCAACCTAAAGTGTATTTGAACATTGAACTGGAAAATAAGTAAATGGTTACAATGCTAAAACAAGCTTTATTTAGGGTATTCAGAAAATTTGAAACAAAACACCATGAACTCAATTATCTGTTTTGGGAATGTACAACAAGGTGTAATCTGAACTGCAGACATTGTGGAAGTGATTGTTCGAAAGATAGTTTTTATAAAGACATGCCTCTTGACGACTTTTTAAAAGCTCTTGATACAATTGAATCTCCTTCTGAAAACTTCACTGTAGTACTGACCGGAGGAGAACCTCTTTTGCGAAAAGATATTGAACTTTGCGGTCGGGAAATCAGAAAACGTGACATGCGTTGGAGTATGGTTTCCAATGGTTATTTGTATGACAACGAGAAACATATATCTTTGCTGAATGCCGGACTTGGAGCACTTACAATAAGCCTTGATGGTTTAGAAAGCTCGCATAACTGGCTAAGGAATAACGACAAGAGTTTTGAACGGGTTGATATTGCGATTGGTCTTGCTGCAAGTTCTTCACGACTTAACTTTGACGTGGTGACGTGCGTAAATAAACGAAACTTTCGTGAACTGGAAGAAATACGAACATATCTGATTCAGAAAGGAGTAAAAGCATGGCGACTATTTACAATTGTTCCCATTGGAAGAGCAAAAGAGGATGATGAGATGTTTTTGACAGATCATCAATTCAGAGAGTTGATGGACTTTATCAGTGAATCGAGAACAAGAACAGATATTGACGTAAAATTTAGTTGTGAAGGCTTTGTTGGCGAATACGAATCGAAAGTACGTGATTCGAACTTCTTCTGTCGTGCAGGTATAAATATTGGTTCGATATTAATTGACGGCTCAATTTCTGCTTGTCCGAATATTGACCGAACATTTTCACAAGGAAATATCTACAAAGACAATTTTTTTTCTGTTTGGCAGACAAAGTACGAGTTATTCAGAGACAGAAGTTGGACGAAAACAGGAAAGTGCGCCGAATGTAAGGATTATAAAAACTGTCAGGGAAATGGATTTCATTACTGGCATGGTGAAAAGAAAAACGTAATCGTTTGTCATAACGAACGACTAAAGAAAACAACAAACCGCTAACATACGCTCTTATGGGTCATTGGCTATGCTGACGGACAAATGCCCATAGTCGCGGTCGTTATGGGCAGTTTAAAAAGAAAAAAAAATGAAATAAATGACTGAAGATAAATGACTAAATCTCCACATCTTGACTTTTTCAAACTAATTTGCAACAAAATATTTCGTTCAGATATCAACCTCGACTCGGCAGATAATTTTTTATAGGCTTAAAGCATTAAATTTAAATCGTGAATCATGCCTTGTTGGTTATTGAGACCTTTTTTCAGAAAATTGAGACCTCTGAAAAACTGAAATAGTCTTTCTTTGCAACAAAAACTTTCAAAATGAGAAAAACAATTCTGCTATTAAGTTTCACAATTAGCATTCATGCAATTGTATTCGGACAACTTGCCCGTATTCCTGTTCAGTTAGTGGACAACAGCTTGGTTTTTATCAAAATAAAAGTCAATAACAGCGATAGTTTGAAATTCTATTTTGACACGGGTGCAGCCACAACGCTTATTGACGAACGTGCTGCATCCAAAATTGGCTTACTACCGAATTATGAACAGCAGGTACAAGGAGCCGGTGGAAACAAAACGTATAAAATGGCTCTCAACCAATGCATAAGAATTCAAGACAGTATTGTCATCGATAGTACGCACATAGTTATAGATGATTTGTCGAGACTGAAAGCCACTTTAGGGCAAAATTTTGATGGAATTATAGGATATTCTGTTCTGAAGAAATATATTACCAAAGTCGATTTTGATAAGCACATTATTGAATTATATACTTTTGGCACCAAAGTAGACAACAGGGCTTTTAGTGAACTGGGTTTTTCATTTAAGAACGGTATTCCTATCCCTCAATTCCCCATCACGATAGAGCTAAAGAATGGAACAACCTATACGGATACGGTCTTTTTTGATAGTGGAGCCGCGTTGTCTTTACTGGTAAATACACCATTTAAACTTCGAAATCGTGTGACGCAACAAGTTGGAAGAACCATTGAAACCCAAACCAACAACTTAAGCTCGGCATCAGTACAACAAGAAGCGCTTATTGCGTCACTCCAAATTGGGAAATTCAAGTTTGGAGAACATGTAATAGGATTGGCTTCGGACACTGTAGGTGTCAGCTCTTTCGATGGCTATTTAGGCATTTTAGGCAATAAAATAATCCACAGATTTAATTTCATTGCAGACTATTCGACTCAGAAGCTCTATTTTCAACCAAATTTATATTTTCAAACGGCATTTGAATTTCCGGTTTCCGGGATGAAGCTAAAAGTACAGGATGAGAAAGTAATGGTGGCAAGTATTGTAACAACCTGTGACGCATATAGACTGGGAATACGTGAGAACGATACGATTCTATCGGTAAACGGGATAAAAAGCATGGATTTGAGTTGTTACAGAGAAATACTGAAGAAAGATGATACAAATGTGAGTATAAAGTACAGAACACTTGAGGGTGTAGCAAAAAGGATAAAGTTTAAACTTCGCAGATTGTTGTAATCTCGGTTTTCCTTCTCGTTTAACTACTTATTTACAAAAAAAACTGTAATTTTGACCCAATTTAATGTCATTGAATGGAATCCATAATACTACTCGGAGTTTTTGAAGGATTAATCATTTTTCTGCTTCTATTTCTGAAACGGCAGAAAACCGTTTCGGACTACCTGTTATCTGCCTTTTTTCTGCTGTATTCATTTGATACTTTTCTAAGCTATCTGGAAATCTATAATCGTACCCACGGATATCCATATCCGTGGTTTTTCTTTATTTCCACACCCTTTTTATTGTTGCATTGGCCTGTGATCTGGATATATGTGAAATCACTTACCGATCAACATTTCAAATTCAAACCAATCTATTTGCTTCATCTATTACCATTTATACTTTGCTTTCTTCTATTTAGCGTTGAATACTACAGCAGACCGATTACGGAAAAAATTGCTTCCATTCAAACTGAATCATTTAAGCAACAGTGGGATTATCCCATGGTAATTCTATCCATGGCATTGTCATCGGGAGTGTATTTTTCGTGGGCTGTAATGCTCGTGAAGCGATACAATCGTAAAATAAAAGTATATTTTTCGGAGACATCCTACTACGATTTAGCCTGGCTTCGGATGCTTATGATTGCTTCAGCTGTGATTTACACAGTGATTTATCTAACTTTTATTGTAGATTTAGTTGTACCACTGGCTTCATTCAAGTGGTTGCATCAAACCAGTTTCATGTTGGGCGCAGTTTACATTATCGTACTGGGCTTTTACGGTCATCGGCAAGGCAATCTTTTTTCGGATAAAAAAATTGAAATGGAATTGCATGAACCAACACCATTATCGGAAGAAACGTATTCGTTAGATAAAAAAGAGAATGAGTTTATTCAATCCCTTCTAAAACACATGAATGAGCAAAAGCCGTATTTAATACCCGAGATTACGATAGCAGCATTGGCCGATGACCTGAAAGTGACGCCTGAATTTCTTTCAGGCATTATCAACAGTAAATTAGGAAAAAACTTCTACGACTTGATCAATCACTACCGCATCGAAGAATTCAAAACCCGCTGCGTGGCAACGGAGAACAAGAATTTCACGCTCATTGCCATAGCTTACGATTGTGGGTTCAACTCCAAAGCTACTTTTAATCGTGTGTTTAAAAATGCAACCGGTAATACTCCCGGTGATTATGCGCGATTTAATTCATAGAATTACTTTGTTTGTCGAATAATACCAACGCTTCGGTTCAATTAAGAGCGTATCACGTTTAGTGAGACCTACTCCTCCCCCTTCTGAGACTACCATACGATTTATTGAGACTTCTCTGACCGATACCCTTTCTACTTTTGTGTCATAATTTTAAACGCACAAAAAATGAAAACAAAAACTCTTATTTTAGTTGGAATGATGTCTTTGGCCGGTTGCGTGGGTAACCGCGAAATAAGCAAAGATGATCAAAAACGCAAGATTCACTTTGGGGTAGAAGCCGGAGCAAATAAAGGCGGCATTGTTGAAAATACAGATATGTCGTATATCAACGGAGCTTCTGTGGATGCTTTTTCGGGAGCCACGCGTATAGGTGGACATGTGGGTGGTCATGCTACATTGCCGGTTGGTTGGAACGATGTTCAGGTCGGCATGAACTATATGTACAGTCCACAAACCTTCACTTACGACGATGATGTGAATGGATATTTCGGTACCCGAAAAATCAATCTCTCCCAATTCATTATGCCCTTTACGTACAATTTAAACCTTTTCAAAAGTTCACTTCCAGCCGGAACTATTTGTTTGAAACTCGGAGGTGCCCTGGAGTATAATTTGGCCTCCATCAAAGACAATGGAAGTCACTTGCCGGGGTATACCATTCATCCATTTACCGGTGGAGTTGCCCTTGGCATTTCTACGTTACCCGTTAAGTTCAAAGACAATTCACGAATGGGTTTGAGTTTCGATGTGTACAAAGGCTCGCAGATTTTCGAAGATCTATATAATCGCAAGGAGTTCAAAATGCCCACCTCTAGTTATATGAAACTAAGCCTTATCTATCAATTTAAATAACTATGAAAACAGCAATTATTTACGCTTCGAAACATGGAACAACAGCATTTGTAGCTGGCGAAATAAAAAAATCATTAGTCAATGACGAGGTGGTGTTATTCAATCTCAATGATCAAAACAGAGTGGAACTCCGCCGCTTCGATCGAATTATACTTGGAAGTTCGGTGTATGCAGGCTCAGTTTTGCCCAAAGTTCGAAAATTTATAGAGCAAAACATGGTGGAACTCCTCCAAAAAGAACTAAGTATTTTTGTCTGCTGCATGTTTTTTGCCAAAGCGCAGGAACAAATAGAAAAGGGGTTTCCGCAAGCATTGATTCAGCACGCCCTCAGTGTAAAGCACCTGGGTGGAGAGTTTCGCTTTGAGGAGATGAACTTTATTGAACGTTTTCTGGTAAAAAAAATAGCTGGAGCTAGCGCCAGTATCTCAAAAATCAATTATAAAAACATAGAACTATTTATCGAAGAAATAACCCAAAAGTAAAAAACAAAAAGAATGAAAAGAATATTATTTATGCTCACCTTGTCAGTGACTGCAATACTAACAAGCTGTGTAAACCTTGAGCCCGACTTCACGAATCAGGAAAACTATTTTTTTAAAACCCGTAGTTCCAATAATGTGGACATTTATGCCAACAGCCCCTCGGAAGGAAATCTGCCAATTTTTTCGTTTCGGGACCAAAGTACTAAACCCTATTGGATAACAGGGCTCGCTCTCACCCAGTTCAAAGGAGACAGCGTGTATAATCAGATAGAGTTGCAAAATGTAGAGTATGCCGGCGGCAAGGGGGTTGTAGCACTGGTATATCGCACCGACAAGGCCTTTGTTGATGTGTATTATCCAACCGACATCCCTTTGCTGAAATCGGAATATGAAAAAATGATAAACCACGCCCAAATGCACCCCGGCAATTTTCAAGCCTCTTTTATAACTGACAACGAAGGCTTTAAAATGAACCTGCTGTTGACTGATAAATACGGGCGTAGTATAGGAATGAATATTTCCGAAAGAAAAGCAAAAGGCACAGCGGCCACATTTATTGCTCCAATCGGTTCAGGCATTCAAGTCCCACAATACTTTCCTATGCTTTACATGAAAGATATGATTTTCTTATCCAAAAGCGGCTCCGATTATTCACTCACAATAGCCGACAAAAAGATGAAACCAGCGGTCATTCCTTTTTGCAACTACAGGTTAACGCGATACTCCCATTCGGTTATCAGTGCCGAGTGGTTACCAAACACGGATACCATCATTCAACCGATAGTCAATAATCATTCTGGAGGAACAACAAATGGCTATGTCGACAATTACGGATATAAAGAATTGTCTTATCAACAATTTGACTACCATGGCAAAGTATTAACCATCAAATTTTCTCCTGCAATTCCAGATTTAGTTGCCTTGAAGAATAGCATTCAGTTAGAAGGCCGGTTTTGTGTAAACTCATCAAGCAATGAAGGTATAATGGCAGGCACTTATCAGTTGCTAAAATCTGGGAAAAAGATTGGAATTGAGGTTAAACCGGAGAACGGCTGGCAACCAAATCCGGGGAAATTATGGATTGCCACTTATCGGTGGAAGGCCGAATTGGAAAAGTTAACTGACAGTACCTATCATTTTGCGTCCAACTGGAGCAGAACCGAGTAAAACAAACTTTGACTGCGAACCTTTACAGCGTTGTAACTTTAAACATGATATTATCTGGATTTAAGTTACAAATTCAGGACATGCGACAATAATCCGTTAACTATAACATGTTGCGAAACATAAAAACAAAAGATAAGAATATAAAAATAATCTCTTAGATTTGTGAAAGTTTTAAGCCGTCAGACAACAAAGAAAAGAAAGAAAAACCAACTTGACTTTGTGACTGACGGACTTTTTGCATTCTGACAATTTTGTGCTGACTTACAAAACAACAAAATGAACAGATTTTCAGCGTTTAAACGGCTGACAACAAAACGACTGAAGAAAAACTGAACTATTGACCATAACACACGCTATGGTCATTGGCTGGCCGACGAACAAATGCCCATAGTCTCGGTTGTTAGGGGCAAGTGAAGAAAAAAAAGAAAACACACATATTTAGAATTAAACGAGATTTTCTAAACCATTAAATATCACCCGGTAGAATTGAAGAAATACCAAACAATCTAACTCATATAAAAATGAATAAACTCACATTATTTATCACACTTTCAGCACTTTTAGTTTGCACCCATTTATTTGGACAAATAAACCGTGAAAGACTCTTATTTGAAAAAGGGATTGAAAATAATCCAGTAAGCCATCCAAAAGAAGAGACTGTAGTCGATTCTTTAGTTAGTCCGAACTCATTATCACACTCAAACAGAGTCATAAGCAATATCTCGACTCCTACATTTGTTTTGTATCCTGCGTCAACGTCCAACAATAAACATATTGGAGTTGTCATATATCCTGGAGGAGGCTTAGTCAACAATTGGCTTGACAAGGAAGGAACAGATTTGGCTATATGGCTTTCAGCAAAAGGAATAAACTGCATGGTTGTCAAATACAGGACAAACAGAAAGGATGAGAAAGGAGATTTTATTATACCTTTTAATGATTATAAAGGAGCCATTTACCTAGATGCACGAGCGAGTATATTAAAGATGAAAGAATTATCCGACAGTTTGAATATTGACAAAAATAGAATTGGAATCATGGGCTTTTCTGCTGGCGGTTGGTTAAGTGAAAGAACCGTATTCCGGTCTTTAGATGCAGAAGGTACAGTTGATTGGAAACCGGCTTTTGTAGGTCTGATTTATCACGGAGATAAATTGAAAGCCTTTAAAGATATAAAAAACAAAATAGAATTACCTCCGTTTTTTATGGCAGTGGCACGAGATGACAAAAAACTTCCTATGGAAGATGTCATTCCATTTTTGTCTGCAATAGTTGCAGAAGTTGATAAATCAGAATTGCATATCTACTCAAAGGGTAATCATGGATTTGGGTTAGCCTACGAAAATGGTCATTCCGTAGAACTTTGGAAAAACAGTTTCTATAATTGGTTATTGGACATTTACAACAAGTAAAATCTTATAATAGCAACTCATTACTCATTTGCAGTCAAACTGACTCCAAATTTAAAATAAGATAGTGATGAGGAAGTACCTAGCCCCTAACACAAGATGTTCATTAACGAGCTGATGTGAATGCTGCTTCCTCCTCAACTAATGATATAGCTAAAGTCAGACCATTTGGCTGCATATTATAGAAAAATAGACAATGAAACAAATACTTGCTACAGTAATAGCTCTTACTTTAACATTAACCGCTTTCGGACAAACGAAAACAGCGAAAGACTATGGATTTACTCATTTGCAATTTGATTACAAATCAGATAAAGTAGACATTCTGATAAAATCAAAGAAAGGAGAAGAAAACAAACGGAAACCATTGTTCTTTTTTTGTCAGGGAAGTTTACCTCGACCATTAATTATGTATGACGAACATGGTCTTTTTGGAGTTTTTCCATTTAATCCGGACAGTTTAGCGGTTAAGTATCATTTGGTAATAGTCGGTAAACCAAATATCCCATTAATTAGAGACTCAAAAACACTTAACTCAAATTTCTGCTATGTTGACAGCACTGGAAATTATCTCAAAGAATATTCAGATAGAAATCTTTTAGACTATTACGTTGACAGAAACATTGAAATAATAAAGTATTTGCAAAAGCAAAAATGGGTTTCAATAAGCAACTGGTTTTAGCGGGACATTCAGAAGGAAGTACAGTTGCTGCAAAAATGGCAAGCCGCTCACGCTTAGCAACGCACTTGATTTATTCAAGTGGTAATCCAATGGGGCGAATTATGTCAATTGTAGAACAAAATAGAGCTACCGAAACAGATAGTTTAAAGTCTGGAGAAGAAACGATTGAATATTGGCAAAATATAGTAAAGGACAAAACGAATATGGATGCTACACATGGCGACGCTTACAAAGCAACATATGGATTTTCATACCCACCAATTGAATATTTGAACAAACTGAAAATCCCGGTACTTGTCTGTTATGGAACAAAAGATTGGTGTGCACCATTTGTCGACTTTATGAGAATTGATTTTATACGAAAAGGAAAAACTAACTTTCAATTCAATCCGTATATTGGAACTGAGCATAATTACTATCCATTGACTAAAGAAAATAAACCAAATTACGATTTGTTTAATTGGGATAAAGTTGCTACCGATTGGCTGAAATGGTTGAACGAGAAATAAAATCGACGGCCTGTCCCACCCTCTTGGGTATCAGCACCCGAGAGATACGCAAATAGAATAAACTGATTTCACAAACAATTATTTTTAAAACATGACTAAAAAGGTACTCTTATTTTTGGCTCAGGGATTTGAAGCTTACGAGGCCAGTGCGTTTACCGATGTATTTGGTTGGAGCAAAGAATCGGGGTTGGAATCTGTTGATATGGTCACTACGGCCTTGCGACCAACCATTAAATGCTATTGGAACCTGATTGTACAACCGGAAATGGCCTTCGATCAGATAAACGTTGATGACTTTGATGCATTGGCTATTCCGGGTGGCGCGGGTGAAGCCGGCTTTTACGAAGATGCGTATGACGAACGGTTTCTTGATTTGATACGGGAATTTGATAAGAAGGGTAAACATATAGCTGCCATATGCGTGGGAGCTTTGCCCATAGGCAAATCCGGCGTATTGAAAAACCGAAATGCTACCACCTGGGATTTGAATGATGGTGCAAGACGAAAGCAATTAGCTGATTTTGGTGCCAATG
This sequence comes from uncultured Paludibacter sp., assembly GCA_963664445.2. GTDB lineage: Bacteria > Bacteroidota > Bacteroidia > Bacteroidales > Paludibacteraceae > Paludibacter. Next base: position 479,815 of record CAXXUM010000002.1, on the reverse strand, counting down.
TGCTGGATAAACAAATGGTCATCGACAAAAATATTATTACATCAACAGGGCCTGCCACCAGCATTGATGTGGCTTTTCAATTGCTTGAGATGCTAACGGATATTCAAAACGTAAATGAGATAAAAAGAAATATGCGCTTTATACTGGATTGATATTGTTATCATTCTATGAATAGCAAAACGAAGAATAAGTACAAAATGGAGAAAATAAAAATATTTGTTGCCGGTTCGGGAAAGTTAGCCAATGCGATACTAAGTTCCGGTTTGTCATTTCAATCGTGCGAAATACTAAAATGGGATACACGATTTCAAACGCTTGATGAAAAGGCGATACTTGTACATGCCGGATCAGGAAGGCAACTGAAAGAATGTATGGAATTTTGTGCCAGAACTAAATCTATATTTATTGAACTGTCGACCGGACTGGAAACAGAAACCCTTCAATCTGATTTTCCGCTTATTATTTGTCCCAACACTTCCATTCTGGTGTTGAAAACATTAAACATGCTCAAAGCAAACGGTCGGAACTTTGAAAATTATTCGATATCCATCACTGAATCTCATCAATCAACAAAAAAGACTGAACCCGGAACGGCATATGCCTTTGCCAATTCATTGAAATTCCCGGTCGACAAGATTGTATCGATACGTAATCCTGAAATACAACAAAACGAGATAGGTATACCGGAAGAATACCTGGAAAAACATGCCTATCATAAAATTATTATCAAAGACGGAAGCGACGAAGTATCGATCGAAACAAAAGTACTGGGACATGATTCCTATGCAAAGGGCGTTAAGTTGATAATTGAAGCTGCTTTGATAAAGGACTTTGAGGATAGGAAATATACAGTTTTGGATTTAATTGCGAGCAATATGCTGTGAAATTGATAGCGCTTTAGAGCTGGGGTGTAAAAAATCTGATTTTAATAAATATATTTTTCCACCATTTTTTAGGTTCGGTGCTACGCACCTTATAGTTAGCTTTTATTATAATTCTACAAATGGTTCGCAACTACGTTGCTATTAGGTGCGTAGCACCGTACTATTTGTAGAAAAATTAAACAAAGAAAACAAAGGTGCGTAGCACCGAACATAAAATGTAGATTAAAATAAGAACGTGTACTTTTAAAAATGAACCCTGATTTTTTACACCCCACCTTAACCGCCTTTACTCCCACTCTTATTTCATCCGACTGATGATGGTATAGTGGATATAATCTTATTTTTATTAAATTTGCATGCGCTGTAAAAAAACGCTATAGTTTGCTAACCCTAAATTATTTATAAAGATATGATTATGTCTCACAAAAGAATGCTCCTGACCGCGGTCGTTTTTTTCTTCGGGTTGTTTCTGATAACTGCACATGCGCAAACAACAACCTATGGCGATACCATCTTTTTTGATGATTTTGGGCAACACATTACCAGGGTAACAACACCCTATATGCCCGGTGGAAGTTACACGTTTGCCAATGCCAGCGGTAACAGTAACGAAAAGGAAATTCAGGACAATTATTATGCAGTTGTTGATCCCCGACATATTGCAGATGCAGGTCCATCTTCCTATTTCTGGACTTCTACAAGTCCCACTGCCACCTTACCCGGAGGTGCCAGACCCTATTACGCCACAGATCACACCGGCAACACAGATGGAGCAGTGATGGTGGTGAATGCGGGTACCACGGTGAATTATATATATAAACGTCCGGTAATTTTAAAAACAGGATTCCGCTATAAGTTTTCGTTTTGGATATACGTGGTGGCGCGTAGTTCGCAATTTTCTATGGAAGTAGTTAATCAGAATAACAACACCACCAGTACATTTGCAGGACCCGTACTCGATGCCGAGGGTGTATGGAAAGAATATACATTAGTCTTTCCGGTTCCGAAATCGGCAGCAGTAACCCTGAACAACGTTACCGCCGGACTGCAAAATAAATTTTCGCTGGTGAATGGAAACGATTATTATATCGATGACATTTTATTAAGCACACTGTATACAGATCCTGTGGCAATAACAGCTAGCAATATCAGTCCGGTGTGTCAGGGGCAGCCCATTCAGTTCAACGCTGTTCCGAAAGGCGATGCCGTACCCTTTGTATATGCATGGACAGGCCCCAACGGTTTCACCTCCACCGATCAGAATCCTGTACTTTCCAATACCACTACTGCCGCAACCGGAACATATACCGTGACTGTAACCGATGCGCTCGGGCAAACAGCCATAGCTACCACCCATGCCACAGTGAATCCGGCTCCCAATAGCGATTTCACACTTTCAGCCGAGACCATTGACATCAGACATAATACTGTGTCACTCAGCATCACGCCCGAAAAAAATGTTGTCTACGATTGGGATCTGGGTGACGGAACAACTTCGAATCAAACCACCATTAATTATGCCTATACTATTGCCGGAAACATACCCGAATATACAATTAAACTGACGGCTAAGGACAGTATTGGCTGTACGAGTACCAGCATTAAGAAAATTGAAGTAGTGCCCTTTATCCCCAATGTTTTTTCGCCAAACGGAGATGGAGTGAACGATTTGTTTATGGCCGGATATGAAGTGCAGGTTTTTGACCGGAATGGTATAGTACTCTACAAGGGCAATGCCGGTTGGAATGGAACCTATAAAGGCAAAAAAGTAGACAATGACACTTATTACTATTACCTGAATTTTACCGACATAAACAAGAATGTTCAAACACGCAAAGGATTTGTAACCCTGAAAAGATAAACAATTAGAAGAATGAGAAGAAAGGATAGAGAAATAACAGAAGATGAAGCCATTGAAATACTGATTAAAGGTGAATATGGAATACTCTCGATGTGTAGCCCGGAAAACGAAGGCTATGGAATACCGCTTAATTACGTTTTGGACAATCATCAAATTTACTTTCATTGTGCTGCTGCGGGGTCGAAACTTGATTATTTGCGGAATAATAACAAAGTTTCGTTTTGCGTAGTTGGAAATACCACTGTTATCCCTTCGGACTTTGGAACACTTTACGAAAGCACTATTGTGTCAGGAACAACATCAGAGGTGGATGGAAATGAAAAACGGGAAGCGTTGAAGAGAATCATTGAAAAATACTCTGCCAATTTCATAGCTGAAGGAAATGAATATATCGATAAATTATATGACAGAGTAAGTGTTATTAAGCTTTCAATACAGTCCATTACCGGAAAAGCCAGGCGGCAGTAGTAAACCAGAACAAGTAAGTGAGCCTCTGCTCCCACTTCATGTATAAAAACAGCACATGTCAATTTGTATGAGACTATAACTCAATAGCAAATTGGCATGTGCTGTTATGTTAAGAGTAAGATTACCCACCAAAATATAGCAAGTTTCGGATTTGACTACACGAAAATACGTATTACATTTGCATCATAATGTTGAAAAAGAACTTAGACTTAGAGGCATAGTTTAAAAAATATCAAAAATGAAAGTATTTGACTACGGAGAAAAAGAAATAACGTATCTTGGCAAAAAAGATAAACAGCTATTAAAAATCATAAGTGCAATAGGTAAAATTGAACGTCAGGTAACACCTAACCTCTTCGAAGCATTGGTTGAAAGCATCATCGGACAACAGATTTCGAGTAAAGCGGCAGCAACGGTCAATCAACGATTAAAAGACAGATTCAATGGGGAGATAAGTCCTGAAAAAGTATCAGCAACTAATCATTTTCACATACAGGAATGTGGTACTACGCTCAAAAAAGCAGGTTATATAAAAATTGCAGCCGATGCGATTTTGCACGGAAAAATTAAATTAGATAACTTTAGCACTATGACCGACGAAGAAATCATTGTGCAACTGACACAACTTCCCGGAGTTGGCGTTTGGACAGCCGAAATGTTGATGATATTTTCACTTCAACGTCCAAACATTATCAGTTACGATGATTTAATTATTCGCCGTAGCATAATGAAACTCTATAAGTTGGAAGAGTTGACCAAAGAACAATTCGGAATATACAAAAATCAATACCATCCCTATGCATCAATAGCATCACTTTATCTATGGGCATACGGACACAGTGATATTACAGAATAACTTATAAATCAAAGTTTAATAATTTGATTATAAAATAAACTGCTAAACAAAAACGCGAACAACATGCGAAAAATGAAAAAAGCAACAACACTATTATTGATTCTTTTATTTTCAATCATTCTGAGCAATCAGGCTGGAAATAATTCATCTGCTCGTACTAAAATAAGTGCTAAGAATAACAGTGAGGCAACTGCTATATATTCGCCCGACGCTGTTGGTATGAATTCTTCAACATTATTCAAAATTGATTCTATTATAAAAGAAGGCATCAAAGAAAGAGCTTTTCCCGGTTGTCAGGTTATCGTTATGAGAGAAGGCAAACCTGTTTATGACAAATGTTTTGGAAACTACACCTACGAATCTGCGCAAAATGTAAAGCCAACAACCCTATACGATTTAGCGTCACTTTCCAAAACTACCGGAACATTACTTGGCATCATGAAACTCTATGATGATAATAAGCTCAAAATTACCGATAAAGCATCCAACTACCTAACTTTCCTTCGGGGGACTAACAAGGAAAACATAACAATTAAAGAGCTACTATTTCACGAATCGGGTTTGCCCGCCGGACTGCCATTCTATAAACTGGCGATGGAAAAAAACAACACTCCGGCATTCTTAGCGGGAACTAAAGATACAACACATACAGTGAGATTGAATAGCACAACTATGAAATACAAACCGGATTGGGTATCTAAAATTCAGGGTGCTGACTTCCAATCGCAGGTATCGGATAGCTTTTATTTATCCAACCGTTTTCATAAAGCTGCAATGCAGATGATCGCTGATACTCGTCTGAATAGCAAGACTTACGTTTACAGTTGCGTGAACTTTATTTTACTGAAAGAAATTGTAGAAACCATTAGCGGCATACGGATGGACGAATTTCTCAACAAAGAATTCTTCGCTCCAATGAAACTAAGTACCATGACTTATTTGCCACTGCGCACTCACAACAAAGATGAAATAGCACCTACTTTGAAAAGAGATTTTTTGCGTAACGGAATAGTTCAGGGATATGTACACGATCCCGATGCAGCTTTTTTGGGTGGCGTATCGGGTAATGCCGGATTGTTCGCTTCTGCCCGCGATGTGGCAACAGTGTATCAAATGCTCCTCAATAAAGGAGAACTGGATGGGAAACGCTACCTTAGTGCGGAAACCTGCCACTTTTTTACAACTACTACCTCACCAAGTGGACGACGCGGTTTGGGCTACGATAAACCTGTACCTGCCCCAAAATCGAGTCCGTGTTGTGTTGATGCTCCATCTACAGTTTACGGACATACAGGCTATACAGGAACATGTTGTTGGGTCGATCCGACAAACAATTTAATTTATGTTTTCCTGAGCAACCGCACTTATCCTAACGACGGTGTCAATAAGCTGGCTAAAACAGGCGTTAGAACAAAAATACAGGAGGTGATTTATCAATCAATGAAATAAAAACCAATCTAACTCGTGCTTAATCATCAATATGCTATTTATAATTTATAACACGTAATAGTATGATCAAAAAAGGTATCATTCCAGTTATTCTTGTTTTAATTGCATCAATTGCAATCGATATTATTTTGCAACAAACCATTGGCTATGTACCCGAAGAGCTGGCACGAATAAAGATACTTGTACTGGCCTGTATTTATTTTATCTCATTTTTTTCTCAAAAACTCCGACCATTATCCGGTTTTTTGTTGATACTGCTAGCCATACTGACTATCAACATGCTCACCGGATTTATCCAGACAACAAGTTTTTGGGAATCAACCTTTAATACCGCCTCGTTTTCTGGAAATTTCGGAAGTTCCATACTTCTGAAAATCATAGGTATATTACCAATTCTTACAATTCTGTTATTAATCTTTCGTTCGCGCAGCGAATTTTATCTTTGTATTGGAGATTTAAAACAAAAAGCCAGTAGAATTAACTGGTTGGGAATAAAAGAAAATCAAATTACATGGGGAAAACTCGCCATTATCTCCGGTCTGCTTATCTCTATTGGTACAATATTACTCACCATTATTACTGTTACTAACGTTTCTGAAATTAAAGGACTTGGAAATTGGTTGAGTTATCTTCCATTAATTTTGGTACTGGCACTGGCTAATTCTTTTTGCGAAGGACTAATATTTCGTTCGGCAATCATGGCAACTTTGAAAGATGAACTCCCTAAAAATCAACTTGTATTGATAGCAGCTTTGTTTTTTGGCATTTCTCATTACTATGGAGCACCCGGTGGTCCGCTTGGTGTGATAATGAGTGGACTATTGGGTTGGTACATGTGCCGAAGCATGTACGAAACAAAAGGATTTGTATCATCCTGGATGATTCATGCTATGCAAGATGTGGTTATCTTTTCCACCCTATTTTTGTTAGGAAATTTCACATGCTAAATAAAAAGAGTTCATTTTAATCGACGATATGTGTGCAAACGATAAAAATCAATTATTTATCATTTATTTTAGCAAATATGAATTAATAATTATGAACTTAGCTGATTTACCACTATCTTTGTAAAAACTACAGTTTTTTACACTTAAACTGCAACATAAATTAGAAACACGTAAAAACAAAAATAGATAAATGGCGAAATCGCAAGTAAGTAGTACAAAGAAAGAAAAAGAAACCAAACGTTTAAAAAAGATTAAAGACAAGCAACAAAGAAGTGAAGACCGCAAGAAAAATTCTGTTGGTGGTGCACTTGAGGATATGTTTGCCTATGTGGATGAGTATGGAAATTTGACAGATACTCCGCCGGATCCGACTAAGAAGAAAATAGTTGTTGATGTTAACAGCATTGTACTTGGTGTTAGAAAAAGAGAAGATGAAGAAACCTCACCTATCAAAAAGGGAAAGGTAGAATTTTACAACGATTCAAAAGGGTTTGGTTTTATTAAAGAACTGGATACTCAGGAAAAATATTTTGTACATGTCAACGGTTTGATTGACCCAATCAAAGAAAATGACATGGTTACATTCGAACTGGAACGTGGATTAAAAGGCATGAATGCCGTAAGAGTAACGAAAGCGTAAACTCACATTTGTTTCCAATAAAAATAATAAATAGCACGGTGCACTGTTACTTTTTTTTAAAGACAGTGCGCCGTGCTATTTATGTCTAGCCATATTACACATATATTTCGACAGCAAACAGTTAGAAGGCTAAAATACTATAAAACACAGAAATTACACGCCCTGTATTTGCCAAATTTCTATTTGTTTTCATTATTTTTGTGTCAGATAACTAATTAGATATTCCACCATGCAAACACCTTCACCTTACTACCAACTAGCACAAGATTTTGCCTTGTTTACCAATCGTTCCATTTTTCTTACCGGCAAGGCAGGAACCGGGAAAACAACTTTTCTTCATAATTTAAAGAAAGCGACTAAAAAACAAATGGCTGTTGTTGCGCCAACGGGTGTTGCTGCCATCAATGCAGGTGGCACTACCATGCACTCCTTCTTTCAATTGCCGTTCACTCCTTTTGTACCAACCGTAGAAGGACGTAAAAATCTGATTGAGAAGATGAAAATGCAGGGCAATCGTCGTAAGGTACTGCAAGAGCTTGAACTGCTGGTTATCGACGAAATAAGTATGGTACGCGCCGATGTGCTCGATTCGGTCGATACTATCCTGCGCCACGTACGATATCGCAATAATGAGCCTTTTGGTGGCGTACAAGTCATTTTCATTGGTGATATGTTTCAATTGTCGCCGGTGGCTACGGATGAAGAATGGCGCTTGCTGAGCCAGTATTACTCCAGTCCCTATTTCTTTCATAGTCAGGCTATCCTGCAGCAACAACCGGTTTACATCGAACTGGATAAAATATTTCGACAAAGCAATGTAGACTTTATCAGCGTACTCAACGAAGTTCGTAACAACCGTCTTTCGGATAAAGGATTGACATTACTTCAGAGTCGATACAATCCGCTCTTTGTGCCACCAAGCGACGATACCTACATCACCCTCACAACGCACAACCGCAAAGCCGACCAGATAAACGCCGAAGAGCTTATGAAAGTAAAAGGAAAAACCTATACTTTTGATGCCGAAATACAGGGCGAATATCCCGAAAAAAGCTATCCAACGGAAAAAGAACTGATTTTGAAGATTGGTGCAAAAGTAATGTTCCTGAAAAACGATACAGAAACCCCTCGCCGCTTCTTTAATGGAAAAATTGGTGTGGTTGAAAGTGTCGAAGACGAATCGATAACCATAAAATGCCCCGGCGACGATGAGGCCATCGAACTTAGCAAAGCCGTTTGGGAAAATATCCGCTATTCAACCAATCCTACCACCAAGCAAATCGAAGAGGATGAACTGGGTAAATTTATTCAGTACCCACTGCGATTGGCATGGGCTATTACCATTCATAAAAGTCAGGGCTTGACTTTTGATAAGGCGGTTATTGATGCCGGAGCAGCTTTTGCGTCCGGTCAGGTATATGTTGCACTGAGCCGTTGCAGGTCGCTTGAAGGCATGGTTTTATTAAGCAAGATAAACCCGGGAAGTATTCAAAACGACCATCAGATTGTAGCGCACGAACGCAATAAACTTCCAATAGAAGAGCTTGAAATACAGCTAAATGAATCACGAAATCTATATCGTAACTTTATCCTTATGCAACTCTTCGATTTCAAGAATGCTATAGGGCAAACGTCGCGTTTGATAAAAGAAACTACCGATGTAAAAAGCTCGTTCAACGAAGAAACATTTCCGTTTTTAGACGATGTATTGCGTCAAACACAAGCCCTGCAAGAAGTGGGTGCTAAATTCCAGGGCCAATTGCAGCGTATCCTTCAGGAACGACCCGTTGAAGAAGAACATTTGCAAAGTCGCATCACGGCTGCCGCAGAGTTTTTCAATGACAAGATGAATAATCTCATTGAGACGCTGCGTCAATCGCCGGCTACTACCGACAGTAAACAAAATGCGTCGGAATACAACGATATGATTCGTATGATTTTCTCTAATATTGCACAAAAAAGCTTCTTAATGAGAGGATTAAAAAGCAAATTTACGGTAGAAGATTATTTCATTCTGAAAAATACCTTTACCCTACCCGATTTTACCGTAAATGCCTATGCTAAAAACAGTTCCAACAAACCGTTAGAAACGCGACAGCCCAAACTGTTTAATCAATTATTACATCTTCGCAACAAACTGTGCGAACCAAAAGATCTACCGATATATATTGTTGCAGGCAGCAAGACACTTATCGAAATGTCGGACTATTTACCTCAAAATGAAAAGGATCTATTGCACATAAATGGTTTTGGACCTGCCAAAGTAGAGAAATATGGCAAGCAATTTTTGGATATTATTCTGGCCTATTGCAAAGAAAACAAGCTTTCATCCTTGATGCACGAAAAAGAAAAAGGGAAAGAAAAGAAGGAGAAAAAACCGGTTGGTGAAACAATGAGAACGAGTTTATCGATGTACAATCAGGGAATGTCCATTGAAGAAATAGCCAGCAGTCGCAATCTTGGCATTTCTACTATTGCCACTCACCTGGGTAAATATATCGGCACGGGCGAATTGGACATCAATAACTTTGTAACAAAAGAAAAGCGTGATAAAGCAGTAAAAGTAATGGAAAACACAGCCGAAATCGGTTCTGTATACCAAATGCTAGGTGGAATAATGTCACAACCTGAAATTTCTATATTTATGGCTTGGTTAAGAAGCGGTAAAAAATAATTTTCTTCATTCTAAACCCTATTTATTGAAGCACTGATAATCTTTTCGACTGTCGGTGCTTTTTTATTTTGAATAATTTTGAACAAAATTACAGAATAAACGTTCATTCATTAGTTTATATTTATATCTTTGTATAGAGATAAACATTAAAACAAAAAGTAATTATGAAAGAGAAAGTAAACGATAAATATACAGCACTGCTTCAAGCAACACTCACCCTGGTAAATAACCACGGCTTTCACGACACACCGATGTCGAAAATAGCTAAACTGGCTGGAGTTTCGCCTGCTACTATCTATTTGTATTTTGAAAACAAACAAGATTTAATCAATAAACTCTATCTCGAAGTGAAGGCCTCATTTTGCAGCTATGCACTGCAGGGTTACAGCTCAGAACTTCCAGTAAAAAAGGGATTTGAAGTAATCTGGTACAACATAGCAGAGTACAAAATGAACAAAGTTGAAGAAGCAATGTTTCTATCGCAGTGCGATAACACACCTATGATAGATGAAGTAAGTGTACAGGAAGGATTAAAACATCTTCAACCCTTACTCGATTTATGGGAAAGAGGAAAAAAGGAAGGGATTATCAAGTCGATATCTCCCTATTTATTATATGCTTACACTGTTTATCCATTGTCATTTTTACTGGCAATGCACGTAAAAGGGATTTGTAAGGTAACCGAAGAGGATCGATTAGAGGCCTTTCAGGCTGCATGGGACTCCATAAAAGTATAATTTTTTCAACTAAAAAAGAATGAACGTTCATTATTGAACCATCAATAAAATAAATCCAAAATAAACATGAATAAAACAATTATTTTAGAAAAAAGACCTATTGGGAAACCACAACTGTCCGATTTCAAATTCACAGATACCGAACTTCCTCAAATTGGAGCCAACGAAGTACTACTTAAAACAAGTTTGGTTTCTGTTGATCCCTACCTGAGAGGTAGAATGAGTGATGCCAAATCATACTCTGCTCCTTTTCAGCTACAACAGCCAATCAGTTCGGGTATTGTAGCCGAGGTGTTGGAGTCAAACAATGCCGCATACACGAAAGGTGATTATGTATCAGGACTTCTTGAATGGAAAGAATTTCAAAAATCGGAAGGTAAAGGGCTGCTTAAAGTAGACCCCGCAAAAGCTCCATTATCAGCTTATTTGGGAGTATTAGGGATGACGGGGTTAACGGCTTATTTAGGACTTACTGAAATTGGGAGACCTAAAAAAGGCGAGACACTGGTTGTATCAGGTGCGGCTGGTGCTGTTGGAAGCGTAGTAGGCCAAATTGGAAAATTATTGGGCTGCAGGGTTGTTGGCATTGCCGGAACCGACGAAAAAGCAGAAATGCTGAAAGCAAAGTACGGTTTTGATGCTGCCATAAATTATACAACTACTTCCAACATGAGAGAAGCTATTGCAACTGCCTGTCCGGACGGTGTTGATGTTTATTTCGACAACGTAGGTGGTGATATAACCGATGGCGTATTAGCCAATATCAATCAATTGGCAAGAATCATTGTTTGCGGTTCCATTTCAGTATACAACGAAACCTCAGTACCCATGGGACCACGGGTAGAAACAATCCTGATAAAAAATAGTGCCTTGATGCAAGGATTTATTGTAAGCAATTATGCTGCTAAGTTTCCTGAGGCTATTATTCAATTATCCAGCTGGCTACAAGCCGGTAAACTCACCTACTCAGAAACAATTATTGATGGATTTGATCAGATACCTCAAGCATTCATAGGACTTTTCGAAGGTCAGAACAATGGCAAAATGATCGTAAAAATCTAACATATAATATTTTATAAATTTAAGCATAACAAAAATGAATTCTAATTTTGAAAACTTACTATCTCCTTTTACTTTTCCGATTTCGGGTATAGAAGTGTCTAACCGCATAGTGTTGGCTCCCATGACTACTTTTTCGGGAAATGATGATGGTACTACTACAGATGCCGAAGTGGCATATTATAAAGAGCGAAACCTGTCAGCAGGATTACTAATTACTGCTTGTGCTTATGTGATTAAACATGGTAAAGGATTTCACGGACAGATAGGTGCTGATACCGATGAACTTATTCCTAGTCTGAAAAGAATTGCCGAAACCTTAAAAGCAAACGGTAACAAAGCGGTGCTTCAGATCTATCATGGCGGACGCATGTCACCGCCCGAAGAACTGGTTGATGGACAATCGGTAAGTGCCAGTGCAGTAGCTGCCGAAAGAGAAGGTGCACAGGTTCCGCGCGAAATGACAGAGTCAGAAATCGAAGAAACCATTGTGGCATTCGGTGAAGCAACCCGCAGAGCTATTACAGCCGGTTTTGATGGCGTAGAAATACATGGAGCAAATACATATCTGCTACAACAATTTTTCTCACCGCATTCTAATCGCCGCACCGATAAGTGGGGAGGTGATTTGATAAAGAGAATGACTTTCCCGTTAGCCGTAGTTGATGCCGTAAAACAAGCAGCTGCGCTTGCAAGTCATCCATTTTTGGTTGGCTACCGCATATCGCCCGAAGAAATGGAAAATCCCGGAATTACATTGGAAGATACACTTCAGTTGGTAGAAGCTCTTTCGCACAAGCAACTGGACTATTTGCATGTATCCGTCATGGATTTTTGGGCTGGTTCTATGCGCGATAAGCAAGATACAGCCTCACGTGCTCAACTAATTACTGCTAAAGTAGGGCATATTCTTCCTGTTATTGGAGTTGGTGGTTTTCATACACCGGAAGATGCTGAAAAAGTCCTTACACTGGGTATTCCGTTGGTAGCTATGGGACGCGAACTTTTAATGGATCCACATTGGTTGACGAAAGTAAAAGAAAATGCCGTTGACAAAATAGAAACTGAACTGGATATAAATGCTCAAGATGCATTGAAGATCCCGAATCCACTTTGGCAAGGACTTGTTTTAAGAACAGGTTGGATGCCATTGAAAAAATAACTGATACAAATAATTGATTTATAAACATTTAAAGCAATACTATTATGAACAATTTTGAGTTTAAAAATCCAACTAAAATTATATTTGGAAAAGATAAAATTGCAAATCTGGCCAAAGAAATACCGGCCAATGCTAAAATACTCATGCTTTACGGAGGTGGAAGCATTAAAAGCAATGGCATATATGAGCAAGCAAAAAAAGCAATCTCTGCCTTTGAAGTGGTTGAGTTTGGCGGAATACCTGCAAATCCTGAATATGCAGTATTATTGGAAGCCCTACAAATAATTAAAGCACAAAAGATTACATTCCTATTGGCAATTGGTGGTGGTTCAGTAATCGACGGTACAAAATTCCTTTCGGCAGCAGCTGTATATGAAGGAGAAACTCCGTGGGAAATACTTACGGGAGGAAAACCAATACTAAAAGGAATGCCTTTTGGCGCTGTGCTCACCTTGCCTGCAACCGGATCTGAAATGAATTCAGGATTTGTGCTTACCCGCAAAGAAACAAAAGAAAAACTGGCTTCGGGCGGTCCTGCCTTGTATCCGCAGTTTTCTATTCTCGATCCGCAAGTTGTGAGCTCAATTCCTCAAAAACAAATTGCAAACGGCCTGGCAGATGCATTTACCCACGTTTTGGAACAATACATGACTTATCCTAGCGATTCGTTGCTGCAGGATCGTTTTGCTGAAAGCATACTTCAAACGCTTGTTGAGGTTGCTCCTGCTATCCTAAAAAATGCATCAGATTATAATGCTGCTTCCAATTTTATGTGGAGTTGTACCATGGCATTGAATGGACTTATCGGTCAGGGAGTTCCTCAGGATTGGGCGGTGCATATGATGGGACACGAATTAACTGCTTTGTTTGGAATTGACCATGCACGTACGTTGGCTATCATTGCTCCAAGTCATTACCGCTATAACATTGAAACAAAGAAAGAGAAACTCGCACAATATGCAGAGCGTGTTTGGGGTGTAACTGAGGGAACAACAGAAGAAAAAGCAAAAGCCGGTATCGATAAAACCGAAGATTTCTTCCATTCCCTGGGCATTAAAACCAAACTATCGGAGTACACTTCCGATTACTCCGGAACTGCTGAAATAGTCTCAAAACGCTTTACCGATCGCGGTTGGTTAGGCTTGGGTGAACACCGTAAATTAGCTCCGGTCGATGCAGCTAAAATTATTGAAATGAGTTATTAAACAAATAAAAACAAATAAAATGAGCACAATTTTGAAAGTATTAATAGTATTGACATCGCATAGCGATTTGGGTGATACCGGACATAAAACCGGATTTTGGATTGAGGAATTTGTCGCTCCTTATTACGTACTGGCAGATGCCGGAGTACAAATCACCTTGGTATCTCCTCTGGGTGGTCAACCTCCTATCGATCCTAAAAGTGCATTACCCGAATCTCAGACAGCAGCCACCCGTCGGTTTGATGGTGATGTGGCGCTGCAAGAAAAACTGGCGCACACATTGAAACTGACCGATGTGAAAGTGGAAGATTATGACGCTGTATTTTATCCCGGCGGACACGGACCATTGTGGGATTTGGCAAACGATGCAAATTCAATAGCATTGATAGAAAGCTTCTACAATCATAAGAAACCAATTGCTTTTGTGTGCCATGCTCCCGGTGTATTGATAAAAACCAAATTACCAAACGGTGAACCATTGGTGAAAGGAAAAGAAGTTACCGGTTTTTCAAATTCGGAGGAAGAGGCTGTACAATTAACGAAAGTGGTACCCTTTTTATTGGAAGATGAATTTAAAAAGCTAGGTGCTGACTACAGTAAAGGTCCGGATTGGGGCTCGTATGTAAAAGTGGATGGCTTATTAATTACCGGACAAAATCCGGGATCGTCAGAAGCTGCAGCGAAAGAACTAATTAAATTATTGAAATAAAATATCCGATCACATCATCAAGATAGACTTTCTCTGAGAGCTTTATAATTTATTTCTCAAATGATTATAGATTAAAACAACAAAGCGATTATCTGAATTTCAGGTAGTCGTTTTTTTGTTTATAGGCGAATAGTCGGATTTTTGTAATCATTGTCCGTATTTTCATACTTCCATAACGCCTTCATGATTGTAATTTTGCATCATAAAATAATTGATTATAATTAGTACAAACAAATAAAAACAATTCTCATGAAAAAAATTATTCTAAGCATTTTAGTGCTATCATTATCATTAGTAGCTTCGGCACAACAATCGTGGTCTAACGACCCTATGCATTCCCGACTTGGATTTGTGGTTAAACACCTTACAATTTCTCAAATTAACGGACAGTTCAGCGACTTTTCTGTAAAGGTAAAAGCGAGCAAATCCGATTTCAGCGATATGAAAGTAAACGTAACTGCAAAAACGTCAAGCATCTCTACAGGAGTTGAAATGCGCGACAATCACCTGAAAACAGCTGACTTTTTTGAAGTTCAACAATATCCTGAATTATCGTTCGTAAGTACTTCAACAAAAAAGATTTCGGATAAAAGATTCACATTGACAGGTAATCTAACCATGCACGGCATAACCAAACCGGTGACTTTAAACGTTGTTTATTATGGCACTGTTGTAAATCCAATGAATAAGAAAAACACTTTCGGCTTCCATATTAGTGGCTCGGTAAAGCGCTCTGATTATGGAATTGGACCGAAGTTTCCGGAACAAATGGTCAGTGACCTGATACAAATTGTAGCCGACAGCGAATTTACAAATGACTGATTGTATCGGTAGTATTTTACAAAAAACACAGAGTTCTGGAAATCAGAACTCTGTGTTTTTTTTGTTTTAAAGCAATGATTATCTATCACTTAACAAATAAGAACATCACCAGTAATAGCTATTTATTTTTTTTTACTTTGTCTTCGTTTTTAGCTATAAAATCTTTCCAGCCCGAATATGCCTTGTCGGATACAGGTCTACCCGCTTGCAAAAAATGACAATAGGCTGCTGCTAATCCGTCGGTTGCATCCATTTGTGGCAACATACTTTCTTGTGGAATTTTGAGCATACGTCTAAGCATGTCGGCTACTTGTTCCTTAGAGGCACCACCACTGCCTGTTATAGCCATTTTAATCTTCAAAGGAGCATATTCCGTAATTGGAATGTCGCGATACAGAGCTGCCGACATGGCCACACCCTGCGCTCTTCCAAGTTTAAGCATCGACTGTACATTTTTCCCAAAAAATGGTGCCTCAATTGCTAAATGGTCGGGGTGAAATTCATCAATTAATGATAAAGTCCGGGCAAAAATTCGTTGTAGTTTGAGGTAATGATTGCTGTATTTTTTTAAATCCAATACACCCATAGCAATAAGCTCAGCCTTATTACCGGTCACTTTCAGCAGACCGTATCCCATTATCGTAGTTCCGGGGTCAATACCTAATATTATTTGTTCTTTTATCATTAATGATTATGAATTATACAAGCAACTCCAAGTGCATTCAAAAATAAATATTTAAGAATTAATTATCAACTCCAAAATAGTTGTGAAAAAAAGTGCTTCGGTTCCAAATTTGGATGAAAATTGTTCTTGAAAATCTGCGCCATATCTCTCATTCCAGATATGCAACGTTTCCATATCCTGAACATGAAATTGAACCGAGAAAGAGGTTCCCTCCTGTTCATCATTCGTAAGAATTTTTGCAACTTGCGGTTTTGAGAAAAATTCTGATTCAACCATAAACGGGATATATTGTTCGTGAACCCATTTGAGCCACGCACCATGCACTTTGTCTGAAACTAAAAATGTTGTATTGAAAATAAGCATAGAATCGATATTTTGTTGATAATATTATAAACAAAAGTAGTCATAATTTCAGAAACTTCATTATCTTTGCACTGCAATTTCAAAATCAAGCTCGGGGGTTTAGCTCATCTGGCTAGAGCGCGACACTGGCAGTGTCGAGGTGATCGGTTCGAGTCCGATAATCTCCACTTGGTTAAAATTTAAGGCTTGTCGAGCGATCGTAGAGCCTTTTTTTTATTGAGCCGACAACTTATGAATACATAAAATTCTCGTTTGTTTGCAGAATTTTTATACGCCTGCACAATAATCAATTAACAAAAGCACGATATGAAAAGAAAAGAATTTCAGCTTCTAATTCAAAAATTTGGATTTGAAGACATTACAAAAAATGAGACCGTAGGTTACTACAAACGTTTACAAGACAATGAAAACAATGTAGAAATCAAAAGAAAATTCAAATATAAGCAATGTTATATCACACTTGAGAATGATGATATTCAAATTGCATTCAACAATCCTCCCTATACTTTCCAAGCTACGGAGATATCTCTATCTGAAGTGATTTCGTTGTTCTATTATCTGACCATCACTTCGAATAAAAAATTTGCTGTTAAAAAGGAAAATCCTGAAATCTGCAAAATTTACGAAAAAATAGAGTTACAAGGGCTTACGATTGATTCGAAACCCTATGTTGAAAAAAAACGTTACAACCTTGATATGATTGAATTCAATAAAATTAAAAAATTCATATCAGAATAATCAATATCAGTTGCTGTAATTGATTTTCAATTATTGTACAAACGACAATATTGTATAAAAACCACTACGAATAGTAGTGGTTTTTTTATTTTGTTAGAAGTTCGAACAACCGAATCCATTGTTGCTTACTAACTAATTCTTCACACAAGCCCTTCAAAATATCGAATAAAACATACTTCAAGCGCTACAATCAATATCCACTGTGAATTATTCATAAATATTCACCCAGTTTATATCGCTTGCGATATAAATACACTACATTTGTATCGTAAACGATATATTTATTTAAACATACAAAATCATGAATCCAAATTTTCATCAATTCAAAGCCACAAGCCTTCAAAACAAGGAGATAGAAATGGAAAACTACAAAGGCAAAGTAGTTTTAGTAGTAAACACAGCCAGCAAATGCGGCTTAACACCTCAATACGAAGGACTGGAGAAGCTGTACAAAGACTACAAAGACAAAGGATTAGTCATCCTCGGATTTCCATGTAACCAATTTGGCAAACAAGAACCCGGAGGAGAAAAAGAAATAGCAGAGGGTTGCCTGATAAATTATGGAGTGACATTCCCCATGTTTTCAAAAATTGAAGTAAACGGAGATAATGCACATCCCATCTACAAATATCTGAAAAGTGAACTAAAAGGTACATTTGGAAATAGAATCAAATGGAATTTTACAAAATTTTTGATCGATAAGGACGGAACTCCTTTCAAGCGTTTTTCACCAACCACTACGCCTGACAAACTAAGAAGCCATATCGAGACTTTACTGAAATAAGTATTTGTTTCCATTTCAACCAGGAAAACAGATTCGTTTTCCTGGTTTTAGTACCTTTACCGGCAAAATTAAATTATCATGAACTACAATCAACTTAAATTAGAAAATCAACTCTGCTTTCCACTATATGCAGCTTCAAGACTCATTATCAGGGCATACCAGGACGACTTAGATCTTTTGGGCATTACTTATACACAATATTTAGTGCTTATGGTGCTTTGGGAAACTGATGAACTCGGCGTTAATGAAATTGCAGAGAAACTAATTTTGAACACAAACACCGTAACTCCGTTATTAAAGAGAATGGAGTCGATGCAACTGCTTTCGCGCGTGCCGTCAAAAATCGATCAGCGTAAGGTTATGATATGCTTAACAGAACAAGGCAAAGCACTACAACTTCGTGCGGCAGAAGTACCATCCAATCTGCTTAAAAAGCTCAATATGACTATGACTGAAGCAGAAATTGCAGATGCATTGGAACTTAAAAGCAGGCTTTATAAAATCATTGACACCCTGGAAGCAGGTGAGAATAAATCAGAATAAATAGTTTTAATATACAAATAATTTAAATTTAGTTCATTATGAAGAAAAATGTTATATTATTGTGTTTGACATTCTTTGTATTGTCAACAATAAACGCCAAAGAAAAAAAGTCAACTGAAAATTTCTATCAATTCAAAGCAAAATCGCTCGAAGGAAAAGAAATTAGCATGAAAGAATACAAAGGAAAGGTAGTATTGGTGGTAAATACAGCTAGTAAGTGCGGTTTTACTCCACAATACGAAGGGTTGGAAGCACTTTACAAAAAATTTAAAGACAAAGGATTAGTAATTCTTGGATTTCCTTGCAACCAATTTGGCGGACAAGAACCCGGGGATGCTACAGAAATATCAAACTTCTGCTCTTTGAAATATGGTGTAAGTTTCCCTATGTTTTCAAAAATTGAAGTGAATGGTGACAATGCGCATCCACTCTATAAATTTCTAAAAACACAACTCCCCGGTACATTGAGCAATGAAATAAAATGGAATTTCACTAAATTCCTTTTGGATCGAAATGGCAAACCCATACAACGATATGGTTCAGTAACAAAGCCTGAAAATATCACTGAAGATATTGAAAAGTTACTCGCTGAATAAAAAAAAAAATGGCATCCAGAATTTGGATGCCATTTTTTTTATGATTAGAAAGTTATTTTGAGATATAATTTACGATCCACTCACCCACTTCGGTTGTTTTGTAAGCTTTTGCATTATCCGCAATATCTTCGGTCACAATGCCGGCTTCCATACTTGCAGTCACTGCAGCACGTATCAAAGCGCCTTCTTCCATCATACCAAAAGCATATTCAAACATCAATGCAGCCGATAAAATAGTTGCCAACGGATTAGCAATATTTTTTCCGGTAGCCTGCGGATATGAACCATGAATAGGTTCAAATACAGAAGTATGAATTCCAACAGAAGCTGAAGGCAACATACCCAATGAACCGGTAATTACAGAAGCCTCATCAGTAAGAATATCTCCGAAAAGATTTTCGGTCACCATCACGTCAAAGCTCTTTGGCCATTGAATAATGCGCATCGCTGCGTTATCAACAAACATAAATTCAGTTTCGATATCAGGATATTGAGGTGCAATTTCCTGACCAATCTGACGCCACAAACGAGATGTTGCCAACACGTTAGCCTTATCCACAATAGTAACTTTTTTGCTGCGTTGGCCGGCATATTTATAAGCCAAATGCAGAATACGTTCTACTTCTTCACGGGTATATACACAAGTATCGTAAGCAGTATTTCCGTCTTCGGCTCTACCTTGTGGACGACCGAAATACATACCACCGGTCAATTCACGAATACACATAAAATCGGCACCGTCGATCAATTCTGCACGAAGTGGCGATTTATGTATCAACGACGGGAAAGTGGTAACAGGACGAATATTAGCGTATAATCCCAGGTCTTTACGCATTTTAAGCAATCCTTGTTCCGGACGAACTTTAGCAGCAGGATTATTATCATATTTTGGATCACCAATAGCACCAAAAAGAACTGCATCCGATTTCATACACAAATCGTGAGTCGCTTTTGGATAAGGTTCACCCACTGCGTCGATAGCACAAGCACCTACAATAGCAAACTCATAAGTAAGCTTGTGACCAAATTTCTCGCAAACAGCTTTTGTTACATTTAATGCTTGTTCTACTATTTCCGGTCCAATACCATCTCCTGGTAAAACTGCAATATTCAAAGACTTCACTTGCTTATCACCGTTTTGAAAAGATTCTGACATAATTATATATTTTTTTATGATTAATTTTAATCGATTTTGAAAAAAGTGTATATATTTGTGGTATTAAATAACACTAAATTTATAT
The DNA here is from genome assembly GCA_963664445.2 of uncultured Paludibacter sp. Classification (GTDB taxonomy): domain Bacteria; phylum Bacteroidota; class Bacteroidia; order Bacteroidales; family Paludibacteraceae; genus Paludibacter. Next base: position 459,392 of record CAXXUM010000002.1, on the reverse strand, counting down.
GATTTACAAATTATTATCTGTACTGGCAATTATGGCTGTTATGGCTATTATAACTGCTTATATATTGAATTCGATGTCGACAAAGACACCGCATCAAAATTTAAGGAGAATGATAGTAATTGGAATTTCAATATTAGTTTTTCTTGTAATCGCACTTTACCTGTTAACGCAAGGTGGTTATTACTAGCCAATTAAATCAGTCAATAATATTAAGCATTTTAATAGTTGCTTTTATTGCAGCCACTGTCTGGTCGCCATCTAAACCACGTGTCTTAAACACCTTCTCATTAAACTTCCAGGTAATAATCGTTTGAACAAAAGCATCTGTTTTTCCTCCCGGAGGAATAACTACCACATAATCCAATAACTCGGGTGTCGGTTTATCCAATTTCTTGTAAATCTTCCACATAGCTTTCGAAATCGCATTGTACTGACCATCTCCCGAAGCCGATTGCTCGTACACCACTCCATTAATTTCCATCATCACCGCCGCCATTGGTCTTAAGCCGGAAGTTAAAGATAATGAATAATTTATCAATTTTACAACTTGTGCTTCCTGTTCGTTTTTCAACACATCCGACACAATGTACGGTAGCTCGTCCATCGACACAGTTTCTTTTTTGTCGCCCAGTTCGATAACACGCTTGGTAACACGCTGCATCATTTCATCGTCAAGCTCAATACCCAATTGCTGTAGATTCTTCAGTATATTTGCTTTACCTGATGTTTTGCCAAGTGCATATTGACGTTCACGTCCAAAACGTTCGGGCAATAAATCATTATAATAAAGATTCTTTTTATTGTCGCCATCAGCATGAACTCCTGCAACCTGCGTGAAGACATTCTCACCAACCACCGGTTTATTATGTGGTATGCGAATACCTGAATAGGTTTCCACAACTTTGCTTACCGAATTGACCTGATCTTCTTTTAGTCGTGTTTTCAATTTCAAATGATCGTGCAAGATAGCTAAAACACTTGACAAAGGTGCATTACCCGCTCGTTCGCCCAAACCATTCACAGTAACATGAACCCCTTTTACACCGGCCTTTACTGCTTCGAAAACATTGGCTACTGCTAAATCGTAATCATTATGAGCATGAAAATCAAAATGCAAATCAGGATAACGGGCTATCATTCTGGAACAAAAATCTGAAGTCTCGGTTGGATTCAAAATCCCCAAGGTATCAGGAAGCATAAATCTCTTAATATTGGTATCTTTCAGATTATCAACCATAAAATACACATATTCTTCTGATTCGCGCATACCATTTGACCAGTCTTCAAGATATATATTCACCGAAATACCCATATCATTAGCATTATTCAACACCTGTTTGATATCGATAATATGTTGCTCAGGCGTTTTTTTCAACTGATGAATACAGTGCTTTAATGAACCTTTACACAGTAAATTAATCACATTACAGCCGGCATTACGAATCCAATCGAGCGATAAGCGTCCGTCAACAAATCCAAGCACTTCAATTTTGTCGATATGCCCGTGATTACGAGCCCACTGGGCTACTTTCTTCACAGCTGCATATTCACCATCAGATACCCTGGCCGAAGCAATTTCAATTCTGTCAACACAGAGTTCCTCCAGCAAAAGTCGAGCAACGCTCAATTTCTCTTCTGCAGCAAAAGAAACACCCGACGTTTGTTCTCCATCACGCAAGGTGGTATCCATTATTTCTATCATAGTTCTCTCAATATGTGCCAATGAGTCAATACGCTAATGCACCAACAGTTTGGCATATTAGCGTATTGGCATACTATAAATTATCTTGCACTCTCGTAAGCTTCAATCTGAGTTTTTTTGCTCAACAAATAATCAATATCATCCAATCCATTAAGCAAACATTCTTTTTTGTAGGCATTGATTACAAAAGTTTCAGATTTACCTGTTGCATTATTAGTTACCGATTGATTTTCCAAATCGATTGTCAAGGTAGCTTTTGGGTCAGCAGCAACACAAGCAAATACTTCTGCCAAAAACTCTGCAGAAACAACTACAGGAAGTACACCATTGTTCAACGCATTATTCTGAAAAATATCAGCAAAGAAACTTGATACAACTACTTTGAAACCGTACCCGTCAATTGCCCAGGCAGCATGCTCGCGGCTTGAGCCTGAACCAAAGTTTTTACCGGCAACCAATATTGAACCGCTAAAAGTTGAATTATTCAACACGAAATCGGCTTTAGGGCTACCATCTTTGTTGTAACGCCAGTCGGCAAAAAGATTATCACCAAAACCATCTTTGTTGGTCGCTTTCAAGAAGCGAGCCGGTATAATTTGATCTGTATCCACATTCTCAATCGGAAGTGGAACTACACTTGAAGTTAATTTTATAAACTTTTCCATTTTGTTACTTATTGAACGTTTATAATGTGGAACGCAAATTACGCAAAAACCACAAACAAACGCAAATTATATATTTATTTCAATGAAACTTTCTACTGTTTGAATACACTTTTCTACTGTACTTCGGTTTCTTTCCAAAATTAAGAACATAACCAACTTCAATATCAGTAGCTTTTAAATAATTAATCAATTGATTATCAAAAGCCGGATTAAATTCATCAACTGCTTTTAATTCCAAAATTACGCAATCTTCTACAAGAATATCAGCCCGATAATCACCAACAACTCTACCATCAAAGTAAACTTTAATTGGTTTTTCAGCTTCACATTTAAGACCTTCGTCAAGCAAAGCAAAATAAAGTGCATTTTGATATACTCGTTCTAAAAAACCATATCCTAAATCATTATATATTCGATAAAAATGTTTTAGAATTAAATCAATCAATTCTTTAGGAATTAATTCCTCATACTCTTCCATAAAAATTACTTTTTGTGAAGATTTGCGGTTTTTGCGTAATTTGCGTTCAAAAAACTATACTCTTGGATCGGTAATACGACCAGTGACAGCAGCAGCAGCAGCTACAAGCGGACCAGCAAGGATAGTACGTGCTCCGGGCCCCTGACGACCTTCGAAGTTACGGTTTGATGTAGAAACCGCGTATTTACCTGCAGGTACTTTATCATCGTTCATAGCCAAACAAGCCGAACATCCCGGTTGACGAAGTGCAAAGCCAGCTTCAGTCAGAATATCATATAAACCTTCTTCGCGGATTTGTTTTTCAACCATCCAACTTCCCGGCACTAACCATGCAACGACGTTATCGGCTTTCTTTTTACCTTTCACAAAAGCGGTAAATGCACGAAAATCTTCGATGCGGCCATTGGTACAGCTTCCAAGAAATACGTAATCAATTGCCTTGCCTTCCAGTTTTTCACCGGCTTCAAAACCCATATATTCAAGCGATTTCTGATAAGAAATACGTCCCGCTTCATCAATCTGATCCAATGTTGGGATAGCTTCAGTAATGCCCATTCCCATACCCGGATTAGTTCCATATGTAATCATTGGTTGAATATCGGCAGCATCAAAAACCAGTTCTTTATCAAAAGTAGCACCTTCGTCTGTTTTCAATGTTTTCCAATAAGCTAATTTGGTTTCCCATTCTTCATCTTTTGGAGCAAACTCACGGCCATATACATAATCAAATGTTGTTTGGTCAGGAGCGATAAGACCACCACGGGCACCCATTTCGATAGAAAGGTTGCAAACGGTCATACGTTCTTCCATTGACAGATTACGGATAGCTTCACCGGCATACTCCACAAAGTAACCTGTTGCACCACCAGTAGTCAATTTAGAAATCATATAAAGTGCTAAATCTTTAGCAGTTACACCAGCACCAAGTTTGCCATTAAAAGTGATACGCATTGTCTTTGCACGTGATTGAAGCACACACTGTGTTGCTAAAACCATTTCCACTTCACTGGTTCCAATACCGAATGCAATCGCTCCGAAAGCACCATGAGTAGAAGTGTGACTGTCACCACAAACAATAGTTGCACCCGGATGAGTGAATCCATTTTCAGGGCCAATGATGTGAACCACACCATTTTTTATATGTCCTAATGGAAAATACAATGGCAATTTGAATTCACTTGCATTTTGGTGAAATGTATCCAACTGGTTTTTTGAAATCGGATCTTTAACTGGTTGATCCTGATCAATCGTTGGCGTATTATGATCCGCTGTCAAAGTTGTTTGTTCAGGACGAAAAACTTTCAATCCACGTGCACGCAGGCCATTAAAAGCCTGAGGACTTGTTACTTCGTGGCAAAAATGACGATCGATATACAACTGAGTTGGTCCGCCTTCGACGGTAGATACCACGTGGGCATCCCAAATTTTGTCAAATAATGTTTTCATACTCTTTAAGTCAACAGTCAACAGTCAGCAGTCAACTGACGAGAGCAGACTGGATTCTAAAGACTAATTGATATTATTAATTATTATGTTTATTTTGTTTTAAATAATCTATTAACTTCTGAGTTGAGGCAGAAATTAGTTTTGATTTAGATCTTAATTCATTGGCCTGTTCTACAGAACAATAATTCATTGCCTGTTCTACAGAACAATCAGATGCTTCAGCATGCTTTTGACTTCACCACAACTTCCTTTTGCGATTCGCAAATATCTGACAAATAATGCATCAGAACCTGAGTCAGCACCTTCAGCAATATTATTCATTATTGAGATTGCAGCTCTTTGAATTTGGTCTCTAAATCCGTAATCTTTTAAATTCTGAGTTAACGAATACACTTCTTGCACTAATACGCGTGCATCTTGCCAAGTTCTAGGTTCCTCAAAACATTTCATATTACTTCCAAATTATTATTAGTTCGCAATGTCTAAAAACAAAATATGTTTCAAACTTTAATTATAATTCTGTGGTAGCCTACAATACATGTATTTAACTGTCGACCGGAGTCTGTAGACAGTTGACTTTCTTATTTTACAAATTTATTGATCGCATTGAGGTAAGCCTCCACCGAAGCTGCAACAATGTCGGTATTTGCTCCAAAACCGTAATAAATAGCACCGTTATGCTCAACTTGCATGTGTACTTTACCTACATCATCACTACCTTTATTAATAGCCTGAATGGTAAACTCTTGCAAAGTCATCTTGCGTTTGATGATTTGCTTCAAGGCTTTGATTGCCGCATCAACAGGTCCATTACCCGAAGCAGCAGCTTCAAATTTCTCGTTAGCAATAGTCAATCCGATACTAGCCACAGCCTGTACTCCTACTCCCGAAGTTACTTGTAAATAGTCCAGTTTTATACGTTGTTTTTCACTACGCTCCATTCCGGCAAGCAATAAAACATCATCATCGTTTATGTCTTTTTTCTTATCGGCAAGTCTTAAGAAACCTTCGTATATTTCATCTAATTTTCCGTTTTCAACATCAACACCCAACACGCTCAAACGGTGTTTAAGTGCAGCACGTCCACTACGGGCAGTCAATACAATTGAGTTTTGATCAATACCCACGTCGGTTGGATCCATGATTTCGTAGCTCTCACGATTTTTCAACACCCCATCCTGATGAATTCCAGATGAATGCGCAAAAGCATTGCGACCAACTATCGCTTTGTTTGCCTGAACAGGCATATTCATTAATCCTGAAACCAGGCGACTTGTAGAATAAATCTTTTGAGTATTGATTTGAGTTTCAATCTCCAGACTTTTATGACATTTCAAAATCATAGCAATCTCTTCCAACGAAGTGTTACCGGCTCGTTCGCCAATACCATTCATGGTTACTTCTACCTGACGGGCACCGTTCATAACACCTGCCATAGTATTGGCGGTAGCCATACCTAAGTCGTTGTGACAGTGAGTTGAAATAATTGCATTGTGCACACCTTTTACATTTTCCATCAAGAATTTTATTTTGTCTCCAAATTCCCAAGGCAAGCAATAACCGGTAGTATCCGGTATATTTACTACTGTAGCACCTGCTTTAATCACCGCCTCTACAACACGTGCCAAATAAACATTATCCGTACGACCCGCATCTTCGCAATAAAATTCCACATCTTCGACGTATTTTTTTGCATACTTTACAGCAGCAATAGCACGTTCAAGAATTTCTTCCTGAGTAGAATTAAATTTGTGTTTGATATGAAAACTCAGATGTTCCGATTCCGGTATGAATACGTTTATTTTTGGCGTATTTGAGGGCATCGGCAGCTACATCAATATCTTTTTGCACTCCGCGCGTTAACGCGCAAATTGTAGGCCAGGTAACCGCTTTCGATATTTCAACTACCGAATTAAAATCGCCCGGGCTAGAAATCGGGAAACCCGCTTCTATAACGTCCACACCTAAGGTTTCCAATGCACGAGCCACTTGAATTTTTTCTACTGTATTCAACTGGCATCCCGGAACCTGTTCGCCATCGCGTAAGGTGGTGTCGAAGATAAATAATCTATCCATAATTTTAAGCCCCCTAAATCCCCCGAAGGAGGACTTACCCAAGCTATTTTAGGGGGTAAGGGTAATATTACTTTAACTTACATTTTGCTCTCTTAAGTCCCCCTTGGGGGATTTAGGGGGCTGTTCATAAAAAAAACCTTTCGCACCGAAGTGAGAAAGGCTTTATATATTATTCATTGTATAACTACACACCAAACTCACTTCTACTTGTTTTGCAAGAGAATAATAATACCGAGTAGTAATGTATGTAGAAAATTCTTGTCCATTGTTTCTTTTTTATTGCGCTGCAAAGATACAGCATTTTTTTAAACCCGCAAATACGAAGTGAAAATAATTTGATTATTTTTCTATCAATTCAGCATAAAAAGAATAAAAAATACGCTATTTCAATATATTTATTGCTGAAATAGCAGAAATATCTAACTGAATGCTTCCAAATTCATTCAAAGCATTAAACAAAGCTATCTTTTGAAAGTTCATTAGCTCCTCCAATTTTATATCTTTCGCTATCAACTTTCCGTCTTCAAGCAGTTGAGCACGAGTCACACCCTGTATTAATGGCGTAAGCGGCGTAACCCAATTCACACCATCAAAAAGTGCAATATTACAATAAGATGTATCAGTCAGCAAACCATTCTTAACCAGTAAAACATCATCGCATTCACCTTTGAGAGCTGAAACAGCCTCATAATCCATCCTATCAGCCATCTTATACGCTAAAGAAGGAATATCGGTTTCAACAATTTTTAGCGTGCGAATTTCAGGATGAACGTAAGGTTGAAACTCAATGAGCCGAATTTCCGAATCGTAAATCACCCTGCATTTATACAAATCTTCTGTTGGAAAGCTTGTTGCAGATAATTGATCAGACAAAGACGGAACAATTGCAGTTGGATAAAAGTCGGCCATTGCCCTTTCCATTCGGGATTGGTGTCGGTCAAGACGTATAAATTGTCCATCACGCAGCTGTATAGTTTCAAGAAATTGGCACATATACCTTTTGAATTAATTCTATGTATTCTTTGTTCAAATCACTCTGAGACGTTATTCCACCACCACTTTTAAAGATCAATTGCTCACCCTCTTGTTCGATATAACGAATCATAACTGCCGAATCGAGATTTTCGCCATCGAACCAGCCGCAAATACCGGTATAAAATCCACGTTCATACCCTTCGGCCTGTTCAATTATTTCCATTGTTTTTGGCTTAGGAGCACCGGTAATAGAACCTGCCGGAAGCAATACAAACAAGATATCGCCCAATCGGGAATAAAAATTCTCTGGTAACTGACCTGAAATCTCCGAACTGACCTGCAATAAATCTTGTCGATTGGTGGTTAGTTTTTCAATATATCTGTATCTCTTCACTTCTACATTCACAGCCACCAAACTTAAATCATTGCGAATCAAATCTACAATGGTAGCATGCTCGGCTTTTTCCTTCGGATCGTTCAAAATCATCTCAACTGCATTCTCAATTGAAGCATCGATGGTTCCTTTCATTGGAAAAGATGATATGGTGCGTCCCTGAATGCGAACAAAGCTTTCGGGCGAAAGAACAACAAATTGATTTTTAAGCCATAATTTATATTTTGCCGTCGCGAATTGAAATAAATCGAACAACGAAAGATTAGTTTGCACCTCAGTAGGCTGTGTAAGATTGGTGAGAAAGGAATTTCCTTTGTGTAATTGATCTACAACAAATTCAAATTTTGGTTGATAGTGTTGTAATGAAATGGGGTTTACCGACCAATTAATAGTCATATCAATTGGTTTACTTGCTGATTCAATCTCAAACCGAACAAACTCATTGTTTAATTCATCCTGTTTTATGACATAACCATGCTCCGCTTTGTAATCGATAATAAATAGAAATGGTATTCGTCCAGTAGCCAACCGATTAATCTGTTCTGTTACTTGGTGCTTATTGAGCAATGTGTATGGAAAGTCTTTTGTCATCAGTTGTAATATAAATCAGGCGGGCACAAAGTTACGCAAAGTTTTCAAAATATCTGTTTTGCTAGTAATTCGTCACATTTTTAAGTGTCAAAACTATGAATAGTAAACTGTAAAAAACAATTGTATATGTTCTGTACAAACCTGCACATTATAGAAAAGAATTTCTAATTTTGTATGTAAATAAACTTTCTTAATCAACAATTTGATATAGAAATGGTTTTAGTGTAACACTTCAGGATTAATTCTGTAAATCAAAGTTTTAAAAATGAAAAAAACAACCCTAATTTGTATGGCAAGTATGCTAATGGCCAGTGCTGCGACAAAAGCAAGCACCCCTCCTGTTGAGAATTTCAAATATACGGTAGATAAATTTGCCGATATTGAGATTTTACGCTACCGTGTTCCCGATTTCGAGAAACTAAGTTTGAAACAAAAAGAACTGATTTATTTTCTGAATCAAGCTGCATTAGAAGGTCGTGATATCCTTTACGACCAAAACAACAAGTACAATCTAACAATTCGTCGGACGTTGGAAGCTGTATATGTAAATTACAAAGGCGATCGTACATCGAAAGAGTTCAGCCAGTTCACTACCTATTTGAAGCGTGTTTGGATGGGTAATGGTATTCATCACCATTATTCGGAAGATAAATTTATTCCGGAATTTACAGCTCCGTTTTTTGCAAAAGCAGTAAAAAGCATTGACGCTAAAAAACTGCCGCTTGCCAAAGGGCAAACTGTTGATGCACTTGTTAAAACCCTCACTCCTATCCTGTTTGATGCCAAGGTCTATCCTAAACGCACCAACCAGGCCGAAGGTGTGGACTTAATAAAAACATCAGCCAATAATTACTATGGCGATGGCATTACTCAGGCCGAAGTGGAAGCATTTTATGCCAAAATGAAAGATCCGAAGGATAATACACCAATTTCGTACGGATTGAACAGTAAACTGGTAAAAGAAAATGGCGTTTTAGTGGAAAAAACCTACAAAGTAGGTGGCATGTACAGTGCAGCTATTAAACGCATTGTGGGTTGGTTAGAAAAAGCCGCTACAGTAGCTGAAAATCCAAAACAAAAAGACGTGATTACTTCGCTTAATGAATTCTACAAAACCGGAAGTCTGAAAACTTACGATGAATATTCTATCAAATGGGTGGAAGATTTAGCCTCGCAAGTAGATTTTGTGAACGGCTTTACCGAAACGTATGGCGACCCACTCGGCATGAAAGCCAGTTGGGAATCCATTGTAAACTTCAAAAATATTGAGGCCACAAAACGCACTCAGATTATTAGCTCCAATGCACAATGGTTTGAAGACAATTCGCCGGTTGATAAGCAATTCAAAAAAGAAACCGTCAAAGGAGTATCAGCAAAAGTAATCACTGCCTCCATTTTAGCGGGCGACTGCTACCCTGCTACGCCAATTGGTGTAAACTTACCAAATGCCAACTGGATTCGTCGCGATCATGGTTCTAAATCGGTTACTATCGAGAATATTACAGAGGCCTACGATCAGGCTTCGTTGGGAAATGGATTTGCCGAAGAATTTATGTGGAGCGATGTAGAGCGCCAACGTGCTAAAGATTTTGCCTCACTGACCAATAATCTGCACACCGACTTACACGAATGTCTGGGTCACGGGTCGGGTAAATTACTCCCGGGAGTTGATCCTGATGCACTAAAAGCTTATGGTTCAACAATAGAAGAAGCTCGTGCCGACTTGTTTGGATTGTACTACATGGGCGATCCTAAAATAGTAGAATTAGGATTATTGCCGGATAAAGAAGCGTACAAAGCTGAATATTACCAATACATTATGAATGGATTAATGACGCAACTAACGCGCATTCAACCCGGTAAAAATATTGAAGAAGCACATATGCGAAATCGTCAATTAATTGCCGACTGGGTATATGAAAAAGGGAAAGCTGAAAAGGTAATTGAAATGGTAAAACGCGATGGCGAAACTTTCATTGTCGTAAATGATTACTTGAAATTACGCAATTTATTTGGACAATTGTTAGCAGAAATCCAACGCATTAGATCTACCGGGGATTTCAATAGTGGAAAAGAAATCGTTGAAAATTACGGAGTCAAAGTAAACCAAGCCTTACACACCGAAGTGCTGGATCGTTACAAAAAATTAAATCTTGCACCCTATCGCGGCTTTGTAAACCCTGTTTACACCCTCGTGAAAGACGAAAAAGGTGAAATTAAAGATGTGACCATTACCTACAAAGAAGGATATACTGAACAACATTTGCGTTATTCAAAAGATTATTCGTCCTTGCCATCTATAAATTAATGACAAATTAATTCCCGATAAAAAGAGTATTTACAAACGAGGCTGCCATAATGTATGGCAGCCTCGTTTTATTATATCAATAACCCGTATTGCATTTAATAGATATTTTCAATAGAAATACAAGAACTATTAACCATACACAGTTTTGCAACGACTGACCTTGTCCGGTGAGCCGAAAAACAAGTGAAGTTGGCGTTTGAAACTGTCTTGTTTGAGCGACGAAGGAGCGAGTTTGGACGGTTTTAGCCAACTGAGCGTAAGTTTTTCGAGTGAAGCGGGCGCAGTCTTGACCTTTTTGCTTACTTTTTGTGTCAAGACAAAAAGTAAGTCCGGGTTTGGGGTGGAAGCCCCAATATAACAAAATAGCCTTTTCTAAATGCACTGGAGGGTATATCAATAATCAGCATTATTTATATGTTGTCAGCCTCTAAACTTTTCAGAAGCTCCTCCAACATTATTTTCATCTTTACAACCAAGGGGCGACAATCATCCGAATGAATAACAAAGTTGGCATTTGCTATTTTCTTATCGTCAGCCATTTGATGCGACATTCTGGCCTTAACCTGCTCCTCGGTCACTTTATCCCGCTTCATCACTCTGGCAATTCGAATATTCTCGGAGGCTGTCATAACAATTACCTTATCAACCATTTTATTAAAACCACTTTCAAATAAAATAGCTGATTCCATAAATAATAGCTTCTCCGCACTATGCTTCTGAATCCAATTCATGAAGTCGGTATGCACCACCGGATGAACAATTGCATTCAGCTTTGCCAGAAGTTCAGGTTTACCAAAAACTAATTTTGCCAGTACGGGGCGGTTCAAACCCTGATCATTATAAATATCCTCGCCAAATAATTCTATCAGTTGATCTTGTATTTCGGGATGTTCATTCTGCAATCGTCGCGCTTCCAAATCCGAATCATAGACAGAATATCCGATTTCACGTAGTCGCTCCGAAAGTGTTGATTTTCCACTCCCAATGCCACCGGTTATTCCTATGATTATTGGAGTTTTCATTTGTTTTTATTTAATGAGAATTGACTCGTATGTGAATTTTTAATGTTAGTCATCTGTCAATTAACTACTTATAACTACTTTCTAGTCACTAATGACTAGTTCTAATTTCAAAATCCGATACTAAAACCAACCGTAATAGTTGTATTCTTACCTTGAAGATAGGCCGGTGTGAACAGATCTAAATATCCTTGTGCCGTTTTACGTATCTCTCCGTCGATAGGTGTTGACGTTAAATTGTACCCCCGAATATCACTATACGTAACATTAATCAAAGCGTACGCATTACTAAAAACCTCATATTGAGCATTAAATCCTATTGTTTTGTTGCTCCAGGTTATATCACCCAACGAAGGTTGACTAATAATCTTTGAGATGGCATCGGTATGACTTGCAGTTCTGCGTAAATACTCATATTCATTTCCATGTTTTGCATCCATAAACGATAAGTTCAAATCAAGTCCACGAATTGGTTTATAACGCAATGCTAGGTACATCTCCTGCGAATTGTCACCTAAATAACTTCCAAGGTTGTAGCTGTTCGATGCCCATGTCAACACAGGAATAGAGTGCTTATAGTTTATGATATTTGAACGGGTAAATTCACCTATAACTGATAAGTTCTGAATAGGGAAATTACTCAGATTAGCTCCTACCTTTATTGAAACGGGATTTTTTTCGGCACTACCTGGTTTAAAGCGGGCAAAATTTATTTCATCTGCATATACAGATGTAAACAAATGCAAATGCTTAATGTTGCGCGAACTTACATTAAAAAAAACTTGCGAGTTTTGATTCTCTACCCCCAATCCTTTTGTCATGCTATGGTCAATGGATTTATAAAACGCAAATGGTAGTAGATAAGCAGCTTGCACATTATTTTCGGCATATACAATTGAATTTCCTACCGAGACATTTAAATGTTTGACCGGAGTAAATGTGAATATATTGGCCGCGAGAAATTTATTGGCCGGGCGATACCATTTTGTGGTACCATTTTCAAGATAGTAATGACTTGAATCGGCAACATTAGATACTAACCAACCATGGATGTACTGCATTTCGAACCATTTAGTAGGTTTTAAGTGTAACGTGAGCATTGGAAACGATGGTGCGCGACCCGAAAGAATGTTCGATCCATGGTAATTATCACCCCAGACAATATTATCCTTTACCAAACCTACTGATCCCCAGTTCCAGGCATATTTTATTCCAGCACGAGAATCGCTGTAGTCACCACCACCACTGGATTCCTTATACTCATAACCTGAGAAGTCATTTAAATATCCGGGGCGAGCTAACAACTGTCCCTGAATAGAAATATCGCGAAGACTTCCGTACACGCTCAGGTGCTTGCCCATCATTGCCTGAAATTCAGCTCCATACCAACGTTTCGTGATATTACCATTGGTATTGCGAGTAATAGTCATCCCAATTATGGGCGTAATTCTTGCCCTGAATATACTATCTTTATAATGAAAAGCAGGTTGTATAAATGCCAATGTGGAAGTTTCCTTATTGACCAGGTTTAACTTAGTTTCGGGCAAGATATTTTGTTCTAATGCAAATTCATTCAGAAAAAAGCGCAGGTCATCATTCTGGCGTTTATTCAGTAGCGTATTTTGCTTTTGAGCCTGCAATAATTTCTCGGCAATGAACTGGCGAGAATAGGGTTTAACGGTAGAATTTAGTTCAATTACTCCTTCGCTGGCCAATTCATCCAGGTAATCATAAATTCGGGTATAAGAAACATGTTCAGGAATATCCTGTGAAAAGATGTTTGAAATAGCAAAAGCACAAAACAACAATAGTATAATTTTTCTCATAATAAATTGGTTTCATGTAGATTAAACATAACAATATCTAGTATAAAATAGATTAACGTGAATTCGATATAAAATATAAATATATTGTATTGAAAATAAGGGAATAAGCTTAATGTGAATAGCACGATATCTACTACTAAGGTTGAAAAAACAAGAAATAAGGTCTTAAACATGAAGAAAAACCTTATTTTTTTTAAGAAACCTTAGTAGAATTATTCGCAACACCCCCAAAACCTTTTTATAAATTTGAATATTACAATTGAAATAAGTAAGTGACAATTATTATTGATATGTTTTTCAAATGTGCATCTCTTAATCATCTATGCTTATTTAGATCTCTATCCCTAGCCCTTTCTCCTTTGGAGAAAGGGGACACATCATCTCATATTTACAAATGTAGCTATTAACTTTCACTCAGCAAAGTCCCTCTCCTCGGGAGAGGGATTTAGGGAGAGGTCGAAATTAAGAAACATATCAATAATACTTATTTATTACTTAATATAAATGCTATATTGAACCCACGTCAAATTAAGCAATTCCAATTTTCCCCTACGCACTTCTGGCTTTTTTAATCAATATATTTTGTAATATCAGGAAGAAATAGCGGACATCGGTAATAAAAGTGCCCTGTTTTTCGCAGGCATTAAGGTATTTCAATTCTGATTCTTGTATTTCGGACAAAGTATTGGGCATATCGGCATAAAATGGAGGCAACAGACCGGGTTTGTATGCAATTCTTTTTTCCTGTAATTCCTTGTCGTACAAATTGAAGTATTGCACACTCAAGGGGCGCACTCCCACCAATTTCATATCTCCATTCATCAAATTATAAATGGTAGGTAGTTCGTCAATCCAAAACCGTCGCATAATTCTACCCATAGTGGTCACTCTGAAATCTTTATAGAATTTACCTCCATCCTTTAAACTGTTGCGTTCATATATGTACGTCTGCAGAAATTCGGAGTAAGGATGCATGGTTCGCATTTTATAAACATCAAAAGGCTCCCCGTTTTTACCATAGCGATGCAAACGAATAAGCGGACCGTAGGTTTTGTTCAACAACATCTCCGGTTGCTTCACTCTCTTGGCAAAGACATAAGTCAAATGACCAATTTTTTTCTCACGAAGTACCTTAAAACCGCAACTGTAGACTCTACCTAGCACCTCAGCCTTCGATAAAACCCGATTACGCCCCCCTGTAAAATAAAAATACAACCATTGTGATAGGAATATCTTAGGAATGATACGCTTAACCACGAAATTGAATACATAGAAAACATAATTAAATCCTTTGTTGTATCTATTCAGCACTTCTTTTTTGTAAGTACTTTTCGATTCGTAACAACAAATAAAAACACCATCGTCAGGCAACTTTTCGTTGGCAATCGATAGCATTTTATTAATGCCGAGGATGTTATTAAGTTTCTCGAGTTGAATAATGGTAGAATACTGATAATGCGGTTGAAACTTTAGCACCAATGGGTCGGTTGTAGCATACACATAGGTGTTTCCATCGGCCAGAGTCAGGTTTTCGTTCAAAAATTGAAAAACCCGTTTACCGGAATGATCCTGAATAGTAGCACATAAGTCAATCCAGCTTTCCTTGTCAAGTGGCACGGCTTCTTTCGCCTTTGCATTCACACGATTTTCTTCCGATGCCAGTACAACATCTTTATATTCAACCGCAAAGCGATATGCGAAATAGATATTCAGGGCAACGTAATTAATCGCAAAAACGATAATTGAAACGGCAAATAAAACGTATTCCGAAAACTGATTATTAAAGTAAAGTTGAATCAGCACCAAATAAAACAAGGACACTACCACGGAAGTTCCTACCAGCTTTAAGGCCGTTACAAAAAAACCTTGTCGTTTTAACGGTCGGTATCGTTGAAATAGATACGAACATAAAACCCAGGTAATCACATAAAAAAGAGACGGTAATGAGTATTTTGTGAAGGGAGTATTGGTGGTCAAAGGGAACCATTTCAACACCACAAAAAAACTAAACGAAAGTAGAAGGACATCTACAATCACAGTGATGATAGTTGGTTTGTGAAATATTTTCATTGAAATGTATGTGTTTATGCAAAAGTAATACGAATAAATCGAAATATCAACACAATTTCACATTTTGTGTGAAAAACGTTTATTGTCTCACTACAAGCATTTTCTTTATGCAGTTCTTTATATTTTGAAAGACTAATTCCTGCAACCAGGGGAGCAGTTTATCAGTCCAACGCTGGGGATGTGTAGTTATCATCATCCCATTTTCAATTGGTTTATTATTGATATATTCTATGAAATCATAAGTCGAATGAATTGTCATCTTTTTTGAACTAATAACTGATACCTGATGACTGGTCGCTGATGACTGATGACTGATGACTGATTTGTCTCTCACATTATACTTTCCACCGTCCCACATACGAGCCGTGTCGGTAAAGTAGGTAATATCACCATTCAGAACAGTTGGAGTCGATAAAAAATCGAGATATGGCTCACCAATCACTCCCAATTCCCGATAGTCATTCAACTTCCATAAATCACGGTTATCAAACTTTGAAGTCGGACTACCGTGCATACAAATCGTCTTTACAGGATAGAACCGACGAAAATAGGTCAATTGAGTTTTAAAATGGTCGAATGCTTTGTCATTATCACCATTGAATAACGATAAATCTTCGTAATGATAGCCTATTTCATGACCCAGCGCTGCAATAGCTCGTATTATTTCGGGTTGATTACTTTGTGGTACTATCCGAAAATAATAAGTAGCGCGAATGCCCATCTCCGCCTCTATGGTAGCCGTCACTAACGAACGCCCGGCTTTTAGATCAACATCATGACGCAATAGTACATACCGCCCCACTGCTCTCCCTTCACACCAATCCTCGAAAGTGTAAAATGCATAATGAGCATGCTGAAGAGCATTCAGCAATTGCCGGTAAGCAGACAAAGTAAAATCGACAGGCATTGTTAGTAGGTAGTTAGTAGCTGGTAGTCAGCAGTTCGGAAATTTCTCACTTGTTTTGCACTTTCGGGATAATTCTCTATAAACCAAACATAAAACTTAGTGACATCCATTTTATCAGCCAGCATCGTTTCTTTATTCATTTCAAAAACCGATGCTGTATTTTCATCATTTACTAATTCTTCAATTTTTGCAAAAAACTGATCCGCCTGTTCGGGCAGAAAAGAATAACACAATTGATATTTTTCCTCCAGCTCATTGGGCACCGACAATTTTCCTGCAAAACTATTACACTTTACCGCCGGTGTTCCCAGCACAGCTGCTTCCGAAGTCATAGTCTGACTATCGCCAATCAGCATGGTTGCGTAATAGATAAGCGAGTGTATCTTTTCGGGCGATAAAAGCAACTGATATTTCTTAAACTCTTCGTCAATATTCCGTTCATTGGAAATAAACACTTTTCCTTTGGTTTCCAACAAAGATATTAATTTGCGTTTGTTCTCAATAGATAGTCCTTCTACACCAACATCATGATGCGCCTTAAATGCATTAAACCGAAGAATAAAATAAGGATCTCCTGCTTTCAATCCAATATCAGACAAAACAGAAGGATCGGGTTTAAACCGGTTAGGATGAAGATAGGCTAGTTCGTGATAGCCAGGATAATAAATGGTATCTGTCCGCTTTCTGTTTCCGGTCAGAGCGTCCGGCGATAAGATATGAGTAAGGTAAGGATGTACATATTTTACCAATAAAGGTTCCACTTCATCATCATCATCGTCGAATAAGATGGAAGGTATATTGGTGAGTCGGGTCATATAAGCAACAGATACACAACCAATCATTAAATCAATCTTCTTGCTTTTTATGATGAGAAAACATCTCAGATTGTACCACAATTGTAAAAATCCTTTTGCAATAAGGCTATCCTTTTTTACTCCAATAATTGTAAATGCAATATTGAATTTAGTCAACAAAAAAGTAATAGAGGGAACATCTTTTGTTACAACCGCTACCTTATGCCCATCAACCTTTAGCTGTTTAATGGTAGCATGTAATTTCAACACATGAGCCGGATGCCCTATTTCTATTAGAATGTTCACTTTTTTATTACTTTATATAGTTTCAATGCTCTTTTACCCAATATCATAAACAATTGTTTATGCGTTTTTTCAAATCTACCAAAGCTGACCAATTGACCTCCATATTTCAGTTTATACTCTCTTACGCCATAGGGAATATTTGGTTTTCCAGCTCCTCCGAAATCAAACAGTTTGTAGCCCTTTTCTTTGGACCATAGCAATACATTCCACATTAAAAAATCATTCGGCCGTTTATTAAAATACTCTGAATTACTACCGGCATACCAGGCATATACCACGTCTTTATAGTACAACCTCACCTGGCCTGCTATCATTTTATCGTCGTAATAAGCTCCAAAAAAATGAACCTCATCTCCCAATAAATTTCGGGTATTCAAGAACAGTTGTTGAAAAATCATGGGTAATTTCACCCGATTATAAGTTTTTTTTAATAAACCACTCACTGTATTTATCTCTTCATCCGTCGACAAATGTTTAAATACCAATCCTTCACGTACCGCTTTTGCAATATTTCGTTTTCGCTCCTTGTGTAGATTTTGTTCCAATTGCTCGGTAGAGCAAGTTAAGTCCACCAAAATATCCAAATGTTCGTCGAACTCATATCCATTTTTCTTAAATACCGATTTATAGGCACTCATATCAAATTGGTTTCTGAATTGCGAAAAAATAGCTTTATTGGAAATATATTGATTATAATATCTTAAAAGCCAGTCAACGATCTCAGCATTATTGTTCAATGCCAAAGGGCCTCCCATCACTATGGAGCGCGTAGTGAAAGCCTTTAGAATGGAAAAGTCACTTCTTACAACAGACATCAAACAACCAACAATTTTTCCTTTTTCATTAAGAGCTACCAATATATTAGGGGTAAAATTGGGCGTTTTTTCATATACTTCATACATTTGTGGTGTTTGAAATATACTTCCGTTCGGATGGTTCAATACAAAATCAGCCCAGGCTTGTTTGTCAATATTCTGAACGGATTGTTCTACATTTAAAATTATGTTACTAACATGCGATTTTGAAGTGTTCTTTTTATGTTTGTACATTCGAATCGCCTGCTTTCCAAATGTATACAGGAAGGGATTATTAATCAATAAAAAACGTCCCTGTTCATGTAATTCGCCACCAAACTTCGATTTAAATTCCCGCACCCCATAGCTTTCATCCGGCTTACCGGCACCCATGAAATCAAAACACTCAAATCCATTTTTAGCAGCATACTCAATACCGGCCCATGTAGCTAATACCGATGGATACAGATTCTTTTCCGTACCGTCTTTTCCGCAAACGAACCACTCATATACCACCCGTTTATCTAGAAGGACACAAGCAATTCCTCCAATTACTTTCTCTTTGTATTTAATTACTAAGATCTTAGCTTTCGATAATTCATTTAAATGTTGAAAAAAATCGAGCGGGAATAATGGCGATTTAATTTTTATAGAATACAACTCATTCAGCAATTCATAAAACTCAATTATGTCTTGTGGAGTCTTTGCTTCTTCAATCGTAGCACCAGCCTTTAATGTCAACTTAATCTGACGACGCTTACTGCTATTTAGCTTTTGAAAAGCTTCGTCAAGATTTGATGTTTTGACATGAAAATTTAAATGTGGTCGGTATTTAAATCCTGCCGATTCGATGGGAGTACGAAAGCGTGAATAATCGTTGTAATTCCTTATTTCTGTGTAAATTGCTATTTTAGAAAGAACCTGTGCTACATGTTTCAATAGAAATGTAATAGAAGTCTGCGAAATAGTAGTATCTAACAATAAACCACCCGGTACAATGGCTCTTCTACTAAAGAATCTTTTCAACGCGCCACCATCTGATATGCTATATCCACACACCACTCCCACTAACTTTTCATCTTCCGAAATACCGAAAACAAAAGGTTGCAAGAAAGTGAGTGAAGCATAGAAATCGTAACAAGCCCGGGTTTGAAAAAAACTTGCTGTTGGTGAATGTAGCACTAATTCCTCCCATTGAGCAGGATCAATATCATTTATGGAGGAGTGTAGAACTGTCATTAGCTTTTAGTATAATTCACAATAATGCAAAGATACAAAAATTGTTTAATTTATTTCCTGGAATTTGTTTAGCAGCGGATAGTTTAGGATGGTTTAGTCCCTAAAATCTCAGAATATAAATTCAACAACTTCTCAGCCACTTTTTCATTACTCCATCCCAATTCCAGAATTCGCTTTCTACCTTCTGTTCGTTTGCCAAGGCTGAATGCCATATTTAGTTTCTCCGCAATTGCAACAGCATCATAATCTGCAATAAAGCACCCCTCCACTCCCTCGAGCACAAAGGGCACATCTCCTACCGGAACTGAAACAACAGGACAATTGCAAGCCATTGCTTCTTTGATAAATTGTGGCGAACCTTCAGTAAAACTGGTCATTAATGCCACATCAGCTGCATTCATAAGCAGTGATAACTCTTGTCTTGTATAAGTTCCTAACTCTAATAATTCTGAATTAGGAATCAACTCTACAGCTTCTTTTGCTAATTTCGGATTTTTTATTTCATTTCTAAATGCTCCTGCAAATACGATTATTAAAGCATGCGGTTGAATACCTAATAATTCTCGAGCCTTCAATTTATTGATTGGAGTAAATAGAATTGTATTAATCCCATAGGGTAAGAGTGTCACACAATTACGAACTTCCGATTTTCGTTGATTTTTCTCTGACACAAAAATATTGTATCTTGATAAAACCATATTTAGTTTAGAAAATAAAAATACCCTCGAATTATTAATGTCAGTCCCGAGATAAGTAGTTACCACAGGTATTTTTCGTTGCGTATTAGCTAATAAACCTGACAATCCATAATGAGCATGAATAATATCGGGCTGAAATGATTTTATTTTCTGAAGGAGTAATTTTCTGTTTTTCCAATATCCTAGCAAGCCCTTGCCAACGATGGGATAATAATCCACCTCCACCCCTAATCGCAGCAACGATTCCCCTTGCTCCAGAATAAAAGGAGCTATTTTACCGGAATTTTTGCTGCAAACGACAAGTAGTTTCATAGTTGGTAGTTTCTAGTAGATAGTTGGTAGTTAGTAGTTAGTAGTTGGTAGTTTTGAGTTGGTAGTTAATAGTAGATAGTTAGAAATAGTTGGTAGTTTTTAGTCTCTAGTAGATAGTAGATAGTAGGTAGTTGATAGTTAGAAATAGTTGGTAATTTCTAGTATGTAGACTGTAGTTGGTAGGGGTCTAGTATATAGTTTACAATAATTTCTAGTAGTACTTGCTTTTTACTAATATCTACATACTAATAACTACTTATTTCTTACTTCTTACTACTTACTAATAACTACTTACTAATAACTACTTACTAATAACTACCGTCTACCTACGACTTACTATCGACCGCTTGTATCTACTCCAAACTTTTCAGGGTTACTAAGCATATAGGATAATAATTTACCGACCTCCGCATTTAGTTCAGTAAGTTTAGTAAAGCTTTCTTTCGTTATATAGTTGCAATTGAATGAAAAATCAATCCAAACCAAGGTTTCACTATTCTCACCCTGACAGTCAGATATTTTGAGTAAATAATGCTAATAATAATTTCTTTTACGATACGCTTCTGCCAGATTCGCACAAACTGAGCGCGACGAGCGTCGAATTTGATCTGTCAATGAATACTTTTCTTCTTTCGGAAAGGAAATAGTAATTTCGAAAATTTCACATGCCTGCATAAATGCCTTTTGATAAGCTATTAATGCCTTAAAACCCTGACTACCTTCACTCATAGATATCACTAAATACTATTTTTTGAATACTAACTAACTAACTAACTAACTAACTAACTACTACCAACTACTTACTAGAAACTACTAACTACCAACTATTACGTCATTCCTCTTCCCGCCAGTTTAAACCAACTCCAGGCAACGATAGCAATAAAAATAAAAGCCATATACCAGGTAAAATATTTCTTTTGTGTATTGGTCACTTTGCTTATGCCAAAGGCTGCAAATACCAGCAGAAAAGGCAATGCCGGCTGATGGAAACGCTCTGACTGAGCAAATGCACTCATGGATATTACAAGTAAATAACCAATGGTAAAAGCTCCCATCGTGATATATTCCCGCCATTTTCCTTCTTTTACAATCCAAATCATACCAAAGATAACAAAAAACGCCAGTATATTTTTCACATAATTACCCCCATTGATTATTTTTTGATTTTCCTGACCCGGTGTATTAACGATGGTCGGAAAAGGAATAATAAAAATAATAGGGGCAAAAACTGCTCCCGTGGCATATTTGGCATATTTATTTCCATTGTCTCTGACCGAGCGCCATTCCATTGAAGCTGCCTGAGTTGCTTCCCGGGCCTTCCAAACCTGCTCCACTTCTGTACTTAATCGACTTCCAACAAAATAACCCACAGTCAACAAAACCCAAACAATCAATATGGCTCGCTTTCCCATACCCAATACCTTGGTGGAGGTGAACAGTAAAGTAGTAAAGAGAGCAAAAATGGCAGTGGCACCTAATACCGTCCTAAAAAAGAAAAGCGTACCGGCTAACACTATGGGTGGAGCTATTTCGACAAAATTAAATTGTTTGTTCCTAAACATCCAATCCGACCGTTCCATAAAAGCAACGGTCAGTAACACCATTTCCACTTCTTTTGTATGTATCCCTGTATATAAAATCAAATTGGGCATCAACATGCAAAATATAGCCGCCATACGCCCCGTTTCTTCTCCAAAATTACGAACGGTGAGTTTATAGATAAGGACACAGGTATAAGCTCCATACAATACTTTTAAGAGTCTCTCTATAAAAATAGAGTCACTCGTTATCCAATACTGCCAGCCTAAATAGAAAGTATAGCCCATATCGGAGAAGCGACCATCCAGATAAGTGAAAAAAGCTTGTAAGTTACCCTCATTTATAAGCTGATGTACCCATACAGCTTCTTTGTGATATCCCAAAGCATCTGCAGCATCAAACTCAAAGGGTTGGCCGGTCATATAGGTATAGAAAAAATAACTGAAAACCATCCAGACTAACCGAATGACGAAAGCGGTTTTAAAAAGCCGCTTACCGAATTTTTTCGTCGAGAATTTTCCCCACTGACGGGTGAATTGGTTGGCAAAATAAAAAAATCCAATCACCTCTGCCAATCCAAACACCCACCACATCATCGATAAGGCATTTTTAAAGAAAATCAGGTTGCAAAACACCAATACAATTAGATAAAGTGTAATAGCCTTGGACGTGAAGTATTTGGGAAAGTAGGTTAGCATTGATAGTTGATAGTTGATAGTTGATAGTTGATAGTTGATAGTTTAAAACTATTAGCTACATACTAGTTATTGTAGATCTTCTTTAGCTTCTCAATATGTTTTTCGATGCTATATTTCTGTCGGACAAAAGAAGAAGCATTAGCTGCCTTTGTCAAATAACTCGTTTTATCTTGCAAAAATAACAAAAAATGCTGAAGTAAATCCTGCTCATCCTTCGTTTTGTAGAGTGTTGCATACTTTCCATCATCAGTAATCTCGGACATGACCATCCAATCATTTACAAATACCGGAATTCCTACCGCCATAGCTTCCACTACTCCTATACCAAAGGTATCGTGATCCGTAGCATACACAAAGGCATCCAACTGAGATAAAATATCCGGAACATCCTCTCTGCTACCTAAAAAGCTTACATTCTCCAATAGATTGTTCTGCCGACAATACTTCACGCAGTCATCATACAAATTAGCGGAGTTTTCAACTTTCTTTCCTACAAAAATAAAATGAAATGGTTCATCTTTCGTTTTCAAAAATTTCAAAAAACGACAGATAGTCAATTGGTCACGCACTTTATTGAAATTACCTACCGTACCAAACAGCATTGTTTCGGGAGTGAGCTTTAATTCATCTCGCAGCATATCTACTTTACTCATAGTATGACTTGAAGTCATACTATGAGTACTTGCGCTCTTTGTCCCAGTAAATTTATTAAACGATATTCCATTATATACCACCCTCTGCTTATTCTCGTCTAATCTATACTTCTTTTGATAATATTCTCGTTGGGCATTGCTAACGTAGATATTAGTATCGGTTCGGTTCAGGATAAAGGAAAGAATCATGTTGCCCAATCCACTCTCCTGTAAATCATATCCATGCAAGGTTAGTATAATTTTAATACCGAGCCCCGGAGTAGCTATCCAAGCCAGTAGAGCATCAAGTGGTTGCTGCGCATGTACGCATTTTATATTCTGATTTATCAATATTTTACGAAGACGAAAAAAGTAGCTAAAGATATTTTTTTGAAAGGGCAATTTATAATGTGGCACAGGGCTGTTGATAAAATTAGGTTCCAACACTCCTGATTTTCTATAGATAGCTATAGCCTCTAATTGATTGGCAGTAGCATTCCGAAAAACATCCAACAACAATGTTTCCGTTCCGCCACGATTTAAAGAACCAAGTAAGTATGCTATTTTCATTAGTCACTAGTTAATAGACAGTTGATAGTAAGTAGTAGGTAGATAGTAGTTATTGATAGTTAGTAGATAGTTGATCATTTATAATTTATCACTAATTTCATTTTCCTTTTAAGCACAGACCCAAACTTCAGTAATTGAAACCAGGCTCTTACTATTACTCTTGGCAATATTTGGTAATACAATCTATATTTCAACTCATGTTGATTCCAACGAATCTGAGATAAAATTGCCTTGACTTCTTTTTTGTTTTTTCCCTTTAGATAATAAGGTAAAAGGCCATAAAGTGCCAATCGCTCATACAAATATACAAAGTCGGGATTGTTTTTGAATTCGCCATAATCAGTAAACAACATATGTTCCTGCGGCTTATACAGCTTCTCTCCTATCGCTCTATTAGTCAAGTCTACATCTTGATGATAGCTGGCCAGCGGTTTATTCAAAAATGCAACCGAATGCTTAATGGCCACCCGTATCCAAAGATCAAAGTCTTCCCCTAATTTCAATCGAGGATTGAAGCCATTTTCAAGGTCAAATACATATTTACGGATGATGGTAGCACCCGTCCATAGTGGCATGCAAAGTGTTTTGCTATAGACCTGACAGTAATTGATCAGTCCTCTATCAAAATTTTTCTCTACTCCTATCGGAGCTATCCGTTTCTTACCGTTTTTTACAATAAAATAGCCACTACCATAAATGCCGGCATTGGGGTAAGTCGCAATCAAACCGTTCATTTCCTCCAGATAAGTAAGCTCCCAACTATCATCAGCATCCAGAAAAGCAATATAGTCGTACTTTGCCAACTTTACGCCATTGTTTCGCGCCGTAGATACGCCCTGATTTTGTTGTTGAATGACCCTGACCTTTTTATAAATTTCCGGGGCAGCCACTGATAACTGCTGACTGATAACTGATAACTGAGCGGAGCTGTCATCAGTGGATCCATCATCCACCACAATTAACTCAAACTCCTGAAAAGTCTGAGAAAGTACCGACTGTATTGCTCTTTCAATATAAGCGGCTTTGTTGTATAATGGAATAATGACAGAAAACACAGGCTAATAGTGGTATATAATAAGTCCTTAGCCTCAACATTCCGAAGGGAAACTTAAAGACTAAATTTAGATGGATTAGATAAACATACAGAATAAATAGGATATCTAAAAAAAAATAATGGTGTATACTCTGACCTCTCCCAAGGAAAGGGAGCTGTAAGTATTGAGGGTTCAACGATCCTCAAATGTATTGGGCATTATCTCTTTTCATTTACTTTGTTCTGCATTAGTCTTAAAACAATGCAATATAATAACATTATTTGAATCGACAATGTAAATTCAAGTATTTAGAATCAAAATTTTAATAGCTATCAGATCATTTTTCGTTTCTGAGCCACTGTATAGGCCATAGAGGTAGTATCGGCATTGAGTTTCTTTAAATATCGTTTTCGGGTATTCTTTACCGTTTCATAACTGATATGTAGCTTTATAGCTATTTCTTTTGACTTGAATCCTTCGTTGGCCAATATCAATATTTCCTTTTCACGACGGCTTAACTTTATCGGATCAGTGGCTGTTATTTTGCCTTTCTTTTGCTGGTGCGAAAATGCCCGGTAATGAATTTCCTCCGGTTGATAAGTTTCCGGTAAACGTTGGGTTACAATTTTCAATAGCCATGGACAGTTATTTTCGTCCAGTTTATATATTTCTATATAGAGCGAATAGAAAATGTAAATCCCATTTTTATCCCTCAACCGCCGTTGGTACTTAAACCAGAATTTCGCCAGTTCATGTGGTTGAAGAGTCATCATAATTTCATAGCCCATCAGTTCCGTTTCAAGTGAAAAAATGCGGTCATCCTTATGTGTCAGATCTGTGAGATATTTGAAATTGCAAGGCTCGCTCATGCGAACGGCTTCATGTTCCAACCATTTTTTATGCACTTCGATATGTAATTCAAATCTAGGTTGACGTATATCTACAAAAGTAGTACTCACATCCGGATGGCTGTGTAAATTCAAAATGTATTTTTTCTCACTCTCCCACTCTTCGAGCATGTTGGGTGTTGGATGCGCACTGTGAAGTTGAAACATGGCTAACCAGTCTTCTTCCCATTCAATTAGTGATTTCATAGTTTCAGATGTTTAGAGATGATAGGATAAAAAAATCAATAGTAGATTAAGCCGTAAACAGAATTAATGCTCCATTACTCTACTGTTATTTAGCAAATTTAATCCGTTTATACCTCATTTCCAAAGGAAATCAAGTCTATTTCAGTTAATAAAAACAAAAATAACCCTCAGGGGCTATTTTTAAAGCTATTAATTAATCTGACATTTGCTTCAAACTAATTAAACGCTCTTTGTTTGTTGAAAATCGGCTGAATAAAAGCTCCTTGAACTGAAATAACAGAACATTCATTATCGAAATTCCGACAGTAACAACCACTAAGGTTCATATACGAATTACGATTGCTAGAATACAAGTTAGCTTAGCTATTCATCCGATTTTAATAGCGGTAATTCGAGTCCGTAATTCCAATTCTCATATCCGTATTGCAACTTTACGAATATGAAAATGAAAAATACGATACCGTAAATCGATATTACGGTATCGTAAAGTAGGATGACGGATATGAAAAATCATATTGCCATATCGTAAATTAATTTTACAGTATAGTAAAATAGGATGACGGATATGAAAAATCAGATTACGGTATTCTAAATCAAGTTTACGGATATGTAAAGCCAGAATACGGTATCGTAAGAAGGGATTACGAATGTTAATATTTAAAATATCTTTTTTAAACCGAAATAATTATAACCAATTAAAACGATTTGATTATGGCAAAAACAAAAGTTAGTGTTGATTTCTCAACACACAATTTCTCAGACAAAGAGTTGACAGTGAAAGCCGGAACAATAGCGGATGATTTGACTGATAATCCTAATTTTCCTACCCTTGCAGAAACAGCAGCAAGCATTAAAACAAAGAATGGGATTTTTGCAGATTTGCTCACGAAGATGGCGGATGGTAATAAGCAGTTGACGGTAGATAAAAACAATGCCCGCAAACAGCTGGAAAACAGTTTACTCAGCGGAGCATTGAAAGTACAGGATATCAGCGAAGGTGATGAATCAAAGATTCTCAGCTCGGGTTTTGATATTAATCGTAAAGCAACACAGGTGGGTATATTGGATCAGGTAATAAACGTTCAGATAAAACAAGGTAAACTCTCCGGGAGTCTGGAAGTCAGTTGGGATACCGTAAATCATGCGTATAGCTATGAAATTCGGTATACAAAAAACCCAAAAACAGAGACTAGTGTATTTACCCATACCACCAGTACGAAGCATAAGATATTACTTGAAGACCTGGTACCGGGACAAACCTATATAGTGCAGGTAGCAGGTGTAGGTTCAGATACGAAACGGGTATGGAGTGTAGAAGTGATTTCATGTTACGTATCCTGACAGTGATGTCGAAAAACGAAAGAACAAAAGAGGTGTTTTCAAAAGAACCGCCCCGACTAAATTAGTTGGTGCGGTTCTGTTTATTTGAAACTATTGAATCATATATTGGTAAAAAAGAAATTTGGAATAATCATCTTTTAAGTTCTAAACATCAACATGCATTTTCTCAAACTTAAAGACGATTCTTTCTATTAACCAAAATATTTTACGAGTTATCCAATATCGGTTTATTCGTTTTAACTGTTCAATAGAAAATGTCCAACTTTCATAGTCTTTTAATATTGAAATTGGTAGGATTTCTAAAAGTACCTGCAACCGTTCTTCTTTATCTAATCTTATATTTATACTGCTTATTCCGGTCATATCAAAAATAGTGACATCAATATCTTTATAAATAGGAATTACTCCATGTAAAGCAATAACCTGAAGATACCATTTCCAATCCGATACTATTTTCAAATTTTCATCATACAAGCCATAGGTATTAAACAGAGTACGCTTGATATAAGCAGAAGAATGATTCAGTGTTCCGGTATAAAAATCTAGCATAGTGGGGGTTTTACCTGCAAACCCTCTATCCCGGTGTATTCTTTTTGAAAGAGGTTTCAACATATTTCCATAAAGGATATTACAGTCATTTGGTAATGAACCTAGCATTTTCTCAGTTACATCATTCGAAGCCATTATATCACCCGAATTCAAAAACTGTATATATTCTCCTTTAGCCATGCGGATACCCTTGTTCATGGCATTATAAATACCTGAGTCCGATTCAGAAATCCATGAAAAATATTCAATTGAAGAATTATCAAACTGCTTAATTAACTCTACGCTTCCATCTGTTGAATTTCCATCTACAACGGTATATTCAAAATTTTTCAAAGTCTGATTCAAAACACTTTCCATGGTTTTTTTAAGACCGGAAGCGTTATTGTAATTTATAGTGATGATAGAAAGTTTCATGATTATTAAATTTTTCTATTTTTCGAACAATAAAGCCATCTCTGATTATCCCAGAGACAATCCGGATCTGGTGTGCCAACAAAATATCTATCATAATTTTCTGGAAATTTCCAATCTAACGTTCTAATAGAGTCAGACATCATATCATAGTCATATTTATCTAAAAAAATGAAATCAGGTTTCAATAATCTTTTTTTATCTCTTTCTCCAATAAAATCATTTGGCAACTGATATGTTTCACATGGTATGGCATCAAAAGCACATATTGTCATGTGATCGAATGTTGTTGCAAAAATCACATCTTTCTTTGCCTTATAATTATAGTTTTTTAGTATTTCATCAACTTTATTAAAATATATAAATTGAGACTTATTTAGTTTAATTTCAGAAATGGGTTTGTATTCAATAAAACTGTAGTTTGTAGTTCTATTTTTAAAATCAAACACAAACGTTTTCATCGGTTGAAAAATAATGATTGAGAGACAAACAATAATAATCCATTTCAGGTTTTGAAATTCTATAACTACCTTAATACTATAGAATAATTCGGCAAATAAAACACTCCATGGAAGGATAAATAGGACCATTTTACCACTTAAATCAGTATTTGTACCTATTGCAGAGATTAAAGGAGATAAAAATAAAAAAACATTTATCAATATTTCGAAAGTAAAAATTGTATGAATACTGTTGTTGAATTTATTAGTAAATTTCAAGAAAACGAACATAATAAATGGAAACGCCAATATTGTAGACAAAGCCATTATGGGCTTTTTTTGATACGCCACGAGAACAATGAAAGAAAGTAAGAAAAATAAGTAAGCGACCCAATGTTTAGTAAATTTACTCAAATTGAAATACAAAAAGGTTACACCTAATAACAAACTTGTAATTATAAAGAAATTTCTAAAATAAAACAACAAGTTCAATATTAACGAAATCGGATCATATCCCCTGTTTGAGTTTGATAACTTTTGCATAGACATCATCATATTATGAAAAGCAACATTCAAATTCAATATGAAAAAATGAGTAAATAATAAAGAAACAATAAAACCAGTTAAAAAAAAGAAAAGTAAATGTGTTATCTTCTTTTTTTGACTCCAATATTGAACCAACAACATAACTATTATTGCTGTCGAAACTAAAAATCCAGAAGGTGGAATGGTTATAAACGATAGAAATGATAAGAACCCAATAATAAAATAAAAAATAAATCTTTCAAAAGTCTGATATACAGTCGAAATAAGAAATAAAGCAATCATCGTAGAAAGGAAGAAAGCTTGCAATTCATTATAAGTGATAACTTTATCGCCCAAAGTAGAATACCCAAACAAAAAAACCAAAGAGGAGTACAAAACAAAATTAATCAACGTATTTAAAATTCCTTTCTTATATAAATAAAATGAGGAAATATATGCAAATATTCCAATTGTTGCTATCTGCAAGAAAAATCTTAAATATCTCAAATTTAATATGCTTGAAGTTATTTTCTCTGAGCATGTTGTGTTTACAATAAATGCCCATAGACTTAAACTATCATTAATAATTCCATGCTTAATTTTCCAAATTGTCAAATAGTAAAATCCTTCATCAAAAACTGTAATTAAGTTCGTATCTAAACTTAGTAGTTTATTGACATATAAAAGACAAATAACGATTGGGAGCAGCCCATATAAAAAAAACTTAATTCTCATTGTCAATGTATTTATAAAATATAATTGGGGCTTTATTCTCGTTTGAAGCACAATTCGAAACGTCGAACATATATTATCTTACATTCGTAATCAAACTGTTAGGTATCTAGTAAATATTGATATATAACTTGATATAATTTAAACAAACTAATTTTAAATCTAAAGTTAGTCCATTATTTTTACTTGCAACCTCTAATATTTTTTTTTTACAATTGTCCAAACACCAAATAATTCCATTAGCTAAATCCTCTGTATCAAAATGCTTAGCCAAATATCCATTTTGTTTGTGATGAATCAAATCGCTATTTCCACCAATATCAAAACCTACTACAGGCGTGCCACAAGACAGACTTTCTAAAATTGTATTCGAGAAATTCTCTGATCGAGAAGGGACTATAACTATATCAGCCGAGTTGTAAATTTGCACCAGTTTATTTTCATCCCGAATGATTCCCAAATAAGTTGTTGGAAAACCAAAATTCAACTCACAGGAAGGTTGCTCAGCTCCAAAAACAAGTAATTCAATTTGTTTATTATCAGTTTGTTTCAACTGTTTTAGTGCATCTAGCAACAAATCAAACCCTTTATTACTATCGCTTGTAGCATTTACAGCGCCAAATAGCAAATAATGTTTATCAGCATCCAATCCAAGACTTTCTCTAGCCTCTGTGACTGGCAAAGGTTTATACAACTGAGTACTTATTCCATTAGGAATAACCGAAAGAGGAAATCCAGAAAACAAACTACTTTTGGTGGCACAGTTCCCTAACCAATTGCTTGGCGTAACTATATGAAGATCACAATTTTTATATATTTTATTTTTTATCTTCCAAATTTGGTTCGTAAAGTCGTTTGGATTATCGGAATGCAACATGGGGCAACAACCACAACTCTCCTCATATCGTTTGCAATCGTAAAAAAAATGACAAATACCGGTAAATGCCCAACTATCGTGTAAAGTCCAAACAATGGGCTTATTTATCTTTGTCAGTTCATGTAAGTCTAAAAAGCGGTTAGCTACAAAATGAAGATGCAATATATCAAACTCAATGCTATGTATAGCACGCAAAAGTGATATGGAGTCTAAGTCGTTCAGAAAGATAGATTCCCGATTGGGGTATTTCTTCCATTTTTGTTTACGGATTCTGTTTTTTATTTTCCAAATAAGTTTATCCAGCTTTCCTATCCATCCTTTTCGATCGAAATCCAGACAGGATATTATGTCCGGATCATTTGTAACCTTATCGCGTACAAGCATTTTCACAGTAACATCTTCGTTACGTAAACCCACGAAAAGCCGATAGGCTGCTATAGCGGCCCCTCCATTTGTATCAGAACTGTTTAGAAAAAGTATCTTCATTTTATCTCCACTAACATCGTTCTGTTTATCCTAAATAAATCTTTATCTTGTTTCCTTATCACTCCTCCATTAGCATAAATAGCTGAAATAAACCCCGATAATTTTACAGCGTCCACAACTTGCTCATTCACTTCAAAACTGGTTCCAAAAGGATATGCGAAATGTTCTATTTCCTGTTTAATTTTATCTTCTAGAACTGCCTTACTTTCACTTATTTCTTTACTCAATTCGTTTAAAGACAATTCAGATAGTCTTCGGTGCGTTATAGTGTGAGCGCCAATAGTACATAGAGAACTTTTAGACATTTGCTGTATTTGATTCCATGATAACATCAGTTCTTCCGAATAATTCCCAAAATTCAATGTATAGTGAGAAAGTAATTCACGCAACTGATTATCAAAATCTATAGTGGGGAGTTCAAGTATAATCTTCCTTATTGCCAAAAATGAACTTTCCTTTTCTGTACTACTTTCACAACTAAAACACATTCCATTGGATAACTTAACCGAATTATTATTCATTATTATATCTTCCAGTTGATACCACCACAGTAGCGAAAAGCGATCTATAAAACCGGTAGAAATATAAACAATAAATGGAATATTGTATTTTTGAAAAATGGGAAATGCATAGGTATAATTATCTGCATATCCATCGTCAAGTGTAAATACAATAAAGGGCTTGGTCAATTTAATCTTTTTTTCTAAAACTGCAACCGCCTGATCGATGGATAAAAATTCATATTGATCCAATCGCTCCAAAATGAATTGCTCTAAAAATTCGGGAGTAACTTTCATATTCTCATTCAATGAAAGCTTGTTCGTTTCAAACGGGTGTACGCGATGCAGCATGTATATAGTCCCTATAGGTTTGTTATATACCAGATTAAATAAAGTCTTAAATTTTCGTCTAATAAGCTTTATCATTTCACAGCCCTTATCCCAATAATTAATTGAAAGTTATTATCTTCCTGCATCAATTTCTTTACACTCAAAATATCTTCAACAGCCAAGCCTTGTATAAAAGCTGTGGCTGCTAAGGCATTACCATAAATTTTTATTTCGACATGCCCTTCACCGAACACTTCCTCAAACATTTTTCGAATAGACAAATCGGTGAAGCGCCAATAATCACCCCATTTATCCATATCATACCTGGATATCTGTGATAAACCGGCTACAGTTCCTAAAAAAACTCCTCCGTCTGTAAGTAATTTATGACAACCGACTATAGCTGACTTTACATCGTAAATAAAATTTAGGGTTTGCGTGCAAATAAAACAATCAGTAATGCCCTCAGGTAAGTCATGAGGAGCTGATAAGTCTCCTACAATTGTTGCTTGGTTGTTGGATTTGTCAAAATGTAAAACCTGACTGTCATCCACACTGATTCCAAATTTCTTTGTATAAGTAGATTCAGCTATTTCAAGAACTTTTCCTTTAATATCCACATTGTGAGCATTAAGAAAATGTTCAATATAAAGTCTATCAATAGGAACTCCCCTATCTAAACCAAATATATTACTTACTGGCTTTGTTGAAAACAAATTAATGTAAAGATATTTGACACCTAACTTTAATCTTATTTTATTTATAATTTTCATGCAACAAGCATTATTTGTTTACTGAAATAGTCAGTATCAATTTTAATCATAAATTTTCTTTTTAATCGTAAAAATATTCTTACCCCCAAACAATCTACTTAATCGATTAAGTCCTTTTTGCCAAATTGGTCTTTTGCGGGAACAAAATGCATTATAAAAAGCATTAATAATACGTTTATCCTCGTAAATAACTGATAATAGTCTAGGTGATTCTAAAGCCTGATTTAGATTAAACCTCCATATTTCATTTGAATCCAAATGATGAATACCTGAACCATCACCTCCTATATTATCTACATAGGAATACCGTGGAATAATAGATACTGAATGATTTATAAAATGATTATATGTAAACTGAATATCCCATGCATCACTTCTACCAGCAACCTGATCCAATAACATTGGAATCAAATCATCCCCACCTCTCGAATAACTTTCTAAAAGTTCATTGTTTTGCAAAAAGTCTGGAATAAAATCTAAATTCCAATCAATCAGATTCCAGCGATCCCTCCACGTTGCCCAACCGGAATTCAATTGACGTAATGAAACAAAAACATCATATTCATAAT
Organism: uncultured Paludibacter sp.; assembly: GCA_963664445.2. GTDB lineage: Bacteria > Bacteroidota > Bacteroidia > Bacteroidales > Paludibacteraceae > Paludibacter. The sequence goes on along the minus strand of CAXXUM010000002.1, from coordinate 425,692 downwards.
CATTTGGCAATAGCATCCTATTTTGGGGTAAATTCATTCCGCTGATAGAAAATACGGCCTTTTTATTCCGATAGAATTCAAGACATTTATTCATAAAGAGTAAAAAATATTGTGATGTAACAATATCATCTTCCAATACTATAACTGCATCATTACGTCCCAAAACATCTGTTATACCTTGAATAATTGAATCTCTACATCCAATATTTGTTTCTGCAAAATGAAGTTTTACAGTTTTGCACCAAAGCTCCTTTTGAGCTACCTCATGTACTTGATTAATTAGTTTTATTTGTTCTTCTGTGGCATTGATTTTAGGACCATCAACATAAATTATTAACTCACTTTGATTAGCAAGTTCATTCCGTTTTAATGCTTGTAACACTTGTTCTGTATGCCATGGACGGTTGTAGGCGAACAGTATTATTGGTGCTAATTTTTCTTTCATATTATATTATAGCCAAGAATTTGTTTTTTTGCAATTTTGAATTTTACTGTATTCTATTTGTCTTCTCAGTTTCCAAATATAAACACTTTCACTAAATAATACTTTGGCTGAATGAAAATTAATCTTAAAACACTTCAATAAAGCATTTCTCATATTATATCTAATAAACCTACTTACTGATTCATTTTTATTTATATCCGTAAATCTCACTAATAAACAATTATTTGAAGTCAGGTCAATGTAAGTTTTCTGAATCTCACGCCTTTCTGTATCATGACAAACACTCATCTTTGAACAAATTCCTATTTTTAAGCCATGATATTTAATTCGTAACATATAATTATCATCCTCACCATAATGAAAAAAGATTGGATCAAATCCTCCCACTGTTTCCAAGGTCTTTCGGGGTAAAAGCCACGCAGCTGCATTCACATATTGGGTTTCATAAATATCTCTAGTTCTTCCAAAATATAAGTCATTTATCAAATCGGTTGTTGTAATGCGATAATCTGCAACATAATGCATTAATCCTTTTTCTATTGCGGTTTTTTCAGCATTCAAATGCATCGGACTTAGAATTCCATATTCCGTGTTTTCTTTATGTATTCTTACTAACTCTTTTATAGTATCCGGCTCTATCCATGCATCCTGATTTAATAGAAATACATAATCAGCACCTTGATCTAAAGCGTACCGCAACCCTTTATTATTGCCCTGTCCAAAACCAAGATTAATTTTGGACTCAATCAAATATACTTCAGGAAATTCTGAATGAATATAGCTAACAGTATTATCAGTAGAAGCATTATCAACTACCACAATCTGCGCAGGGATTGAAGACTGACGTAAACTTTGGAAACAACGGTCATACCATTGTTCGCCATTATAGGTGACTATGATTACAAAAATTTTTGCTATTTCCATTCAACGTTATCTTTTATAACTTTTGCAGGATTTCCGGCAACTACTGTTTTTGCAGGAACATCTTTCACCACAACCGAACTTGCGGCTATAATGGCGCCATCACCGATTGTTACACCTTTAAGTATTAATGCATTTTTACCAATCCACACCTGGTTACCAATAATTATTGGTTTTGATATTTCTTTTGCAATCCCATTTTCATAGACCGCATGGTTATCTGAGTCCTGAATGCGAACATCATCCGAAATATATGTACCACTCCCTATTTCAATATAATTAAAGCAGTTTATTATCGTGTTTGTATTAGCAAAGCCCTGCCCTTTAATAAGCATTTTTGCATTTGGAGCTAAATATATCGAGGCGCCCTGGTATAGACCAAAATCATTTTCAATAATTAATTCTGAATTTTCACACAGAATAAATTCAGAAATATCTCTCCTCTTTCTCCAATCTGTCCATGAATTATTGATGGAGAAAGTGCCTTTGAAAATTTTTAGTTTTGCTCCGTTTTCAACCCTGATATTACATTTCGGATATATATGAAAAGATACATTATTTTGTATCTTTAATTTTCTCCTGTAATAATATGAACTTAATACATCTAGATTGAATATTTTATTAATATTTTTACTTATCTTATTTCTTATTTTGCTGAATTTCATTTTACACTATTTTAGTTTGCAAAAATGCTCTTTATTTGAGTTATAAAGTTTTCTTCTAACAATGATACTTTTGATTTAAAGTAAGTGAAATCGTTCAAACACTTGTCATAATTTAAAAGTATATATTCAATTTTTAAATTCACTTCGTTCAAATTATTATAATCTGTAATTTTATAATCGTCTGGGATTGCAATATCAAAATCATTTTCGGATGCATTTCGTCGTCCTACTAATATACAACATCCAAAATAGACTGCTTCCTTAGGCATACGTTCCGGTCCTCCAAAATGTCCAAAATCAATATACAGTTTTGCATTCTTATATGATTCAATTAATTCATTTGGAGTCATTTTCGTCAAAGCCTTAAACTGGAAACGATTTTCTTCAAGCAATTTACTCATTATTTCAGAAGGTTTAGCCGGATTATAAAGCACAATATCATTCCTCTCATAATCAGTCTGACTTCTACTTTCCAGAAAAACTTTACTAATTGGTTCGACAAAATAAAATGGATTTTTGATTCCCAAACTTAAAACATATTCATAAGCATACTTTGATCCGCACACATGAGTGCAATCATCTAATTTAAAATTACAGTAAGATGAAATACTTGCTTCTTTTCCAAACAGTTTTTTTAGCTTGTGCCTAAATAATATTTTATTTGTCAGTGGCTTATAATCAAACCAGTTTACGCTTAACCACCAAATATACTTTTTAATTTTATCAAAACCATTAAGCATTATGGTGCTTGATTCAGCAGTAATCAAGATATTTTCGTTACAATCTACAATTTCCGATATATGTTTGCATTTTATACCATAATTACTATATACATCAGGCATTGGGTCTAATCCCTCTGTTGTATTAAAGTAAGTAATGTAGACATCCAGACTAACTTGACTCATATAATAGCACAACTGATGAAGCGCTTCAGGACCACCGGACTGAAGATTGGCAATGCATAATATATAAATCTCACCTTTCATATTGAACTAATACAATTATAGTTTTTTACATCATTGGATTATCAAATTTTTCTCAAATATATACTACCTCCAGCTCCCCTTAGATCTTTATTATTTCCATTAAACCTTCTGTCCCATTCGGATAGCGGTAAGAAATCCAAATCAATATTCGTGTTGTTCTGATTCACTATGCTATTTAGCCAAAAACAAATTTCAAAAGATTTGTTATACATAAGAAAGGCTCTTAATAGATAGGCTTCATTCCAAAACACATTATTTTTAACTAGACCTTCAGTATATTCAAATGGGTATCTAATATCATGAAAATGAATATAAACTCCAGAGTTTAAAATTGGAAGAATTTTAAATAAAATTGTATGCAAATCACTTCCAATTTTAGATACATGAGAAGTGTCAACAAATAAAAAATCATCTTTTGTTAGTTTTTTAAAGATATTTATATTAACCTGTTGAATAGGCTTTTCGATAAGAGAGTAATTTGTTTCTTCATTGGGCAATAAGTTAATTTTCAACAATTTAAAGTCTATATCAATAAAAGTAAAGTCCTTTATTGTTTTATTTAGATATAAATCATTAGTATCAAGCATAAGTGCTGATGAGTTTCCAGATCCAATTTCTATAATCTTTTCAGGTTTTATATCTCTTAAAAAATAATGTAAAATAGGAGCATCATCAAATGAAAATGAATCATTTTCAATATCGAATCTAAGCTGTTTACTTAATACAAATGGTTCTTCATTAAAAAGAGTTCTAAATTTTTCTAAAAATACAATCTGTCTATTTATATCAAAATCTATCCCACATAAATCATCTCTTCTTGAAAATATCTCATCATTAATCAACTTAACATCATCAATCAAAGGTATTACGCTATAGTAATGCCCAGTGCTAAAAGCCTCTACTTGAGTAATGTTTTTTTTAGGGAATATTATTTTGAATAATGTTTTGAATTTTCTAATTATGATTTTCATATTATGTTTATAGTTAATTTACATGGTATTAAATGCAAGCATTGAATCATTTTCGACTAATCGTATCGAAAATTAGAGAAAAATCGAATATAAATTTATACTCATTTACTATTCTTTGAAAATTGAATCTTGAATAGAATTCCTATTGTAATATTTATAAAGCGTCTAAAAAATGATGGCAGTCTATTTTTATTAAACTTATTCATAAATTTAATATTTATAATTGACAAAATCCAAAGCTTGTAATCATATTCACAAGTAATCCCCTTCTTCATTATTATTTTATCCTCCCTTCGAAAAATTACAGGCAGGATATGTGTAAAGTTATTTGTATCAGCTAAAATTAAATTATAATGATATTGATAAAACATGGCATTGTAAAAGTGTTTATTGAAAAAATTCTCATTTATAAAAAAAGTATTCAATTCTCGGCATACAATTGAACGATCAAGTAAATTCTTCTCTTTTATATCTGTACAAATAGATCCATCTCGGTGTTGTCGATAATTAAATACTGGTACATTAAAAGCACTAACACTTTTGGAGTAATAAAACACTAGTAATGAAAAAAGAACATCTTCATGATATATTCCGACTTTGAATGACAGTTGTTTGCTATTCAGAAAATCTTTTTGATAGACGTAAATGGGTACATTCACATATGGATAAAAACCATTATCAATATAAAAATCGCAAAGAAAATCAATACCCGATTTCACATTATCGCTTACCTTAAATGAGGGAATATAAATGATTTCACCATTTGCCATGGCATTAAACCCAATAACTTCAGCTTTTGTGCTATTAATAGCTTTTATCATGGTATCAACAGCATTGGGTATCATATAGTCATCACTATCCAGAAAATACAGATATTCACCCTTTGCAAAGGCCATTCCTACATTACGAGCACCGCTCAATCCTTTGTTTTCCTGATCAATAATAATTAACTCTGGACATCTCGCTTGATATTCTGTAAGGATTTGCCTTGAATTATCTGTAGAACCATCATTAACCACAATTACTTCACAATCTGCCAAATCTTGTGCAAATACTGAATCAAGGCATTCGCATAAATATTGTTCTACGTTGTAAACTGGGATAATGATACTTAAAAGCATAAAAAACAATTTTAGAATAAAATATCCTCAACACAAAAACATTCAATTTTTTGAAATAAATAACCATGTTGATGCCTCATAGGGAAAGATTTCCATGCTCTTTTATCGTTACCCAAATACAATGGAGAAGCACCCTCTACTTCAATTTTGATCGCATCCTCAATGTATTTATCGACCAAGGAGTTATTATACTCTATTTTAAAATATATTGAAACATAATAACTACCATTTTTTAATAGCATTTCATTAATAGAGACATTAATCTTTTTCTTGGAATTAGTATTGAGCTCTATTGTATTATTCTGAAATTCGTTACCAAAACATGTTATTGCTTCACCCTCTGCATTTTTAATTTCAACGTTAAATTCTAATGAGCCATTATAATATGAATTATTCGCCATCTTGAATTCACATTCAAACGGTATACCCTGATAAAGTTTATATGTTTCCTTTTGATTTTGTTTTATTACAAAATCTTTTATTTCAAATTGATTATTATTTATATCGATGTTCGTAAGTTTTTGTGATGAAACCTTATTACTCCTATTCAAATAGTTTGAAATAACTGTGGAAGTTAAACCGTCTTCATAAATTGAACCGTTTTCCAACAAAATACATCTTGAACACAAACTTGCTATTGCCGCCATATTATGACTCACAAACAATACTGTTCTTCCCTCTCCCCTACTTACATCCTGCATTTTGCCAATGGCTTTCTTTTGAAATTCGGCATCGCCTACGGCCAGTACTTCGTCTACTACCAGTATTTCGGGTTCAAGGTGAGCAGCTATGGCAAAGCCAAGACGTACGGTCATACCGCTGGAGTAACGTTTGGCGGGTGTGTCTATGTATCGTTCCACGACGGAGAAATCAACAATCTCGTCGAAACGGCGGGTTATCTCTGCTTTGGTCATGCCCATAATAGCACCATTCATATAGATATTTTCACGTCCGGTCATCTCGGGATGAAAACCGGTACCTACTTCCAGTAAGGAAGCGATACGTCCGGCTGCTTTAATGGTTCCGGTAGTGGGTGCTGTAACTTTGGAGAGAATCTTTAAAAGAGTAGATTTGCCGGCTCCGTTTTTTCCTATAATACCGAGTACATCGCCTTGTTGCACTTCGAAGTTGATATCCTTTAGTGCCCATACATATTCGCTTTCGCCTTTATGCGCCCGGTCGTTTACTTCACCAATCTTTAAGTAGGGATCTTCTTGTCCACGGACATTCATTTTCCACCAACGGTTGAGGTCGTGACTAAGCGTTTGCGTAGAGACTACTCCGAGTCGGTATTGTTTGGATATATTTTCGAATTTTATGGCTGTTGGCATGCTGGATATCTTTATTCCTGATGATAGTTGACCGTGAAATAATTGGTGGATCTACAGTCCCAGATTCATATTTTTATATTTGATTAACAAAGATATATTATTTAGTTTAATTATTGATGATTCAAGAGTTATATTTGCTTCTTATAACCGTACGCTCAAGATTTACTTCAGTTTAATATCAAAATTAAAACCATACAATCGTTTATAATGAGATGAATATTCATTTGGTTCCAATTCTGTATCAGACATATAATATAAAACAGGATGAGGATTTACTTTCCTACCCATCAGTTTATACAACATGTATTTAGGATCAGTAGTATAAGGTATTGCAATTGGACTTACGGTGATAATGCCGGTACTACCTTCCTTATTTAGCTTTTGTAAAAGTTCTAATCTATCATCAACCGTTTTTGCGTAAGCTTTTGCTGAAATGCTATCAGTATAAATATTATATACCATTATACAAGACAACAAGAATAATCCAAAATTAAGTGAGTAGCTCACTATTTTATTACTAAAATAACGAGAATTAAAACAACCAAACAGAAAACCATGAAAACAAATGAAAATCATTGTAAAAAATACAACCGGTGTATAATTTCGTTGAATACCAAAGCCACTCCATAAGTAAACATTCGGGAATATAGATATTAATATATATATTCCGTATAATATAAATGAATAAAAGATTAGTGCTTTATAACTTAAATTAAATAGAGTTGGTTGTTTGGATGTGTTGCGACCAAGTTTAATAAACAACAAACTCAACACAAAGTAATATGGTACATAAAACATTAACTGATAAAACAATTGAATAATTACATCCTTATATCCAAATAGATAAGCAGAGATATTTGTTGGTCGAATGAATTCAGACATTTCAATTCGCTTATAGTTACCTGGAGCTATAACTACAATAACGAAACAAATTAAGATTACAAGGATTGAAATGACTAAACGAATAACTCTAATATCTTGAAAGGCTACTTTTGGTTTAAAATGATATAAACTCAAATAATACAAACCACTAGAAAACAAAGCCCCGAGTACAAGAGGGGTGAATGATTCCTGACCACCTCCGATTAATACTGACACCAGAATTAGTAATATCCATTGTATTTTTGACAATTTATCTCTATTCACCAAGTCAAAAACAAAAACTAACATTGGTCCCAATAAATAATAGTCCATGGCACATAGCCAGTTAAATACTGCGAAATCTATATTAGTAAGTACAAATAAATTATAAAAAACGAATACAATATTTATTAATAATAAATTAGAGACATTCCTAAATATGTATCTTGCAAAACTCCAACATAATGCAACTCCAAAAAGCCAACATAAAACAGGCAAATAACGGTGTTCATTAAATATTAAAATAAGCTTCGAATATAGCCCAACTTTAAAATAGCTAACAAAACGTCCGGATCTTGAAAAGTAAAAATCACTAACAAATTGCCCAATACTTATTTCTTTCATTTTCCACAAAAAATGTAAATCGTCATAATGAAAGCGAGAGTAAAACGCTAACATTAAATAATAAGAAAGAAACAATAGATTTAGTATACAAAGCAACAAGATGGTTTTATCCGAAAATGCCTTTTTAGACTCAAGCTTATTCATAATATAACTTTCAATAATAATATCCGGTAGCACATAGTCTTACAAAATAAATGATACCCATCACCACCTGTACACCGTAAACCGAAAGCAACAAACTATTCTTAAACGTCTTACCCTGTTGTTTGAAATCCTTCAACAATGCTATCAGTGAAACGAAAAAACATATCCAGGTACAGATAACTATTTGCCAGTAAAAATTACCATGCGTAGCTCGGGGACCTGTTTCGGCTATAAACAGATAAATAAATACCGAGACAATAAAGGAAAGAGAAGAGAACCAAAACAACTGACTTTTCCGTACTGTATTGAAATTAAACGCAGCGTAAAGCAGTGGAAAGAACAATGAAAAAATAAAAGCATAAGGCATTGGCCACAAATCGGGGAATAGCGGACTGCTATAAAATGGTTGAAAAATGACTGACGATTTTTCGTTACTAAACGGATCTTTCGTTAGATAAATAGACCAAAACTCCAACCCTAAAAAGACCAACCCAATCATGACCGGTAAAATTCCCTGCCAAAACTCCTTTTTAAATTTGTACTTAAGAAGCAATAGCAAAGGATACACACTTACAAAAACAAAAAAATAGCTCGGTTTTATAAATACATTCAGAAAAACAAACAGCAAAATCCAATTGTTTCTTTGCGCTTCGTATTGCGTCAACTGTCGGTATGACTGCTCGAAAAGCAGCAATGCAAAAGGAAATACAAACAACACTGTAGAGTTGTGCCATACATTGGGTACATAGTTACCAATATACATAAACTCATCCAACGAATAGCTTGGAATGGGAACAGCAAAAACAAAAAGCAAGCTTACCGCAAAGCCAAATGATAGCCAATAGTCCGACCGACTGCTTTTACCGCCAGCGGTTACAGCCACAATTTTTTTTTGTGACCAGTATAGCCGATACATAGTGGCACCGGCTAAAAGCAAACACAAACTTATTTCTGAAAAACGAATATTCCCGCTAAACAAAGAGACAATATTCACCAACCAATAGAACATAAAGTTACCCGCAGTTGGTCGTACTCCACTCAGCATTTCACGCGCAAAAGCTGCATGTTCTCGCATATCGTTGTAACCATCGGGTATAGCTGCCAGTACGGCCATATATGCCACACATAAAAGCAGGAATGCGGTTGACAGTAGTAGTTTATTTTGTTTCATCAATTCTTAATTAATCAATCGTTAGACGCATGATGCGTATTACTACATGAAAAATGTATTTACTGCCTGTACAACTCTCTCAACATCAACCTCCGATAATTCGTAAAACAATGGCAAACGAACCAAACAATCGGCAAAATGATCGCAATTTGGCAATGCATCACCTTTGTATTTATCGATATAATAGGGGCTGCTATGCAAACTCAAATAATGAAATACAGATAATATCTTGTGCTGTTTCAGATGCGCAATAAACTGGGTACGTTGATCCAGAGAATCGCATACCAGATAAAACATATGAGCGTTATTAGTAGCATACAAGGGCAACGTTGGCAATAAAAAGAGTCCTTTATCTGCAAGCGGTTTCAATCCCTGATAATATTGATTCCAAATAGCCTTTCGACGAAGTTGAATATCTTCCAGATTTTCAATCTGCGCCCAAAGAAAAGCAGCAATAACTTCGGAAGGTAAAAATGAAGAACCGGTATCAACCCAACCGTATTTATTTACTTCGCCACGGAAGAACTCTGCACGATTGGTGCCTTTCTCCCAAATGATTTCAGCCCTATGTACAAACCGATCATCATTTATGGCCAACATCCCCCCTTCACCCGATATGATATTCTTTGTTTCGTGAAAAGAAAAAGCTGCAAGATGACCTATTGATCCCAAAGAACGACCCCTAACCCCTAAAGGGGGACAAGAGTTGGAAATTGACGATTTCGAGTTATTTTCGAAAGTTGCTGTAATCTCTTCAGGTTCACACACCCTCTCTAAACCCCCTTTAGGGTGCAGGGGGTCATAGTACGAATCCACAGCCTGAGCAGCATCCTCCACTACCAACAATTTATATTTCTTGGCAATAGACATAATCTTATCCATATCGCAAGCCACACCGGCATAATGTACCGGAACAATAACTTTAGTGCGGGGAGTTATAAGTGCTTCAATTTTATCGGCGTCAATGTTTGGATTATCGGCATAACTATCTGCAAAAATGATTGTTGCACCCTGACGGACAAAAGCTAATGCCGTAGAAACAAAAGTATAACTGGGGATAATTACTTCATCACCCGGTTGAATATTGCAAAGCAAAGCTGCCATTTCTAACGCATCGGTGCAGGAAGTAGTTAGCAAACATTTCTTAAATCCATAACGACCTTCGAAATAGCTTTGGCAACGTTGGGTAAACATACCATTGCCTGAAATTTTACCACTATTAACTGCTTCGTAGATATAATGCGTTTCTTTACCGGTGAGGTAGGGTTTATTAAAAGGGATCATGTATGGGTGAATTATGATTTATTCGAAATTATAATGTGTGTTTTTTTAGTATACAACTTAACAATAATATAATCTTTTGATTGCATCTCAATTTTAGACTTAACGCGGATACTGTAATTGAGAAATATGCTCTCTTTAATAAGAGTCAATACAGAATTTGCATTCTTTTTCTCAAGAAAAATAGAATGTTTATTTATCAAATCTTGAAATGAGTAAAAGAACAATTTATTTGTTGGCATGTTCGTTGCCCAATTAGAAATGTATATCTTATTTATATTTATTGATGAAGAAATTGAAAAAGGATCTGAAAATTCAAATGCAATATCACCACAAAAACGAATTACACTTTTACTATTACCAATATACTCTTTTAATAGCGAGTTTTGTTGACTAAAAACCTTTCGTCCTTCCTCTGTCACACATGATATTTTATTTACTCTATAAAAAAATAATGATACAAACATGCAAATGAATACTACAAAAGATAATTTCATGGGTTTTATGTAAATATCAGACAAACTATCATACATTATTATAATTAGAGGTAGAAGTGCAGAATAAAAAACACGATCTTTCAATGTTGCGTCTAGTGAAACGTAGCTAATCGCAAAAATGAAAATAATCATAGAAAATACCAATATGTATTTGTTAATTATTTCTTTGGTGCTGACTAAAATAATTAGCCAAATTGAACATATAACAAAAAGTACAAATGTAAATTTGCGAAGTGACGGATAAATATTACTTAACTTATTAGTTACTTCTACATGTTTAAGTTGACTGTTTATCAATCGTATTTTTGACAAATTAAGAGTCTTAGCATCAATAAAAAAATTCAACAACAACTGATAGTCACATTTATTAATACCGTGCGGAAGATTGTTTATAATTAATCCTGAATTAGGATTATCGTTAATTTGCCCACGTAGTCGATTATATTCTTGATAACATTTCCATTCTGGATCAGATTGATAAACTTTGTAATCAATAAATTTGAATAACAATGAGAAAGTAACTCCAGCAATGAGAAATACTAATTGATTTGAAAGAGTAAATCTGTTTTTTTGAAAAAAGAACTTTAGAAAAAAAGGTGATACAACAAATAGCACTAATAAAGAAGCTTCAAATCGAATAAGACTACCAATAACGACAAAAAATACTCCAACTAAATTCTGATACCATTTTTTACTACAAATTAATATTACTCCAGCCAACGTTGCAATTGCAGCCGTAGTTGTAAATTGAAAAAGCATAATTAGTCGCATTTCAATCACATATAATAAGCCAATAAATAATATTTTATAAAGCACTTTCCTTTTCCCATTAAAAACATACCAGGAAATTACTGACAATGAAAATATATGAATAATTACAAACAGAAGAGTATACCATTCAATCGAAGCATAATTTGAATACAAAAAAGTCAATAAAAGTCCATAGATGTAATTTATAAACACTAAATGTGGATCGCACACTCCTGAATATTTACCTGAAGCAAACAGCAACATAAAATAATCATCATCAACTTCATATCGAAATTTAAAAAAATATGCAACTGTACAAAAGAAAAGTGCATTGAGTATTAGCAATACAAAGAAATTGTATTTAAATACTATTTTCGATACTACCACTCTTTTCATAACCAAAAATGATAAGTATTTGTAATAGATTTAATAGAGAATCCAGATTTTTCGTAAAAGTGACACGCTCCTACATTTCCCATTTGTGTTGGCACTTCCAACTGGTGTAGCTGCTTAGCAATTACTTCATTTACACAAGCATTGATTAGGCTACTCCCATAACCTTTGCTTTGAGCAGATTTGGATACAGCAAATAAACCAATGTGACCAGCATTCTCAGAAAATTTAAGTGTAATCATTCCCATTACTTTATCGGACTCTGTTACAACAAAAATCTTGTCCGCAATCTCCTTTTTCAACGATCGGGTTATCCAAATTGAATACAATCGTTGAAAGTCTGCTTTATCGAAGCCTTTATCTAATCGAAAACGTGAATGAGTGCCACTCAAAAGAGCCAGTGATTCCAATTCGGCTGTCAATTCAGTTAACTGATATTCAGTAGCATTGCTCTCACAACCATCTACAGGGGTTATTGTTCTTGAATACAAACATTTTCGGTCAACCAATCTGCCTTTAAATTTCTCTAAAACTGCATCTTGTATATACATATCAGCATTTCCAAAGACATAAAGAAGTTGATAACCATCTTCCTTCGCGGTATGTAAAAGTTGAGTAAATTCACTTTCCTGCGAATTATCATATTCTATTTTTCCTATTTTCTTATGAAAGAATTCGGAATCCCAATTGCAATAGTCTATTTTCATTGAAGATGATTAAATTTCGGTGAGTTTTATATGTGAAAGAAGTTCAATGTTCTTCAACTTGAATATTACATTGATCCTGAACTATATAAACCGGACGCTGCTTCACTTTTTCAAACATACGACCGATATATAAACCCAAAATCCCCAAAATAAACATTATCAACCCAGCTAAAAACCATAAGGATATGATAAGTGTGGTAAATCCCATAACCTGAATTTTACCGGTTATATAAAGTACAAAATAGACTATTCCTACCAAAATAGAAAGCATTGTTACAAAAAATCCAACTTTCACGGTTAATCGTAGAGGCTTATCAGAAAAACCCATAATGGTATTTAATGCCAGTTTGTAGAGTCCCTTGAAATTATAGGTGGACTTACCCTCAAAGCGGCCGGCATGTTCAACGGGCAAATAAAACTTACGAAAACCAACCCACTGTACCATAGTGGGGAAAAAGCGAATGGAATCACGCATGGATAAAATAGCATCAATCACACAGCGCCTATAAATTCCAAAATTCGCAACTGTAGCATCCTGTTTAGTATCCGTCAGATAACTAAACAGATTATAAAACAAATGCGAAAACAGTTTTTTGAAAGCGGTATCATTACGCTCGGTACGTTGCGCGAATACCGAGTCGTAGCCTTCTAAGGCTTTGTGATACAGGTGAGGAATTTCGTCGGGACGGTCTTGCAAATCACAATCCATCACCACTATCCATTCACCACTGGCAAAGTTAAGACCTGCTGTAATGGCATAGTGCTGTCCAAAATTGCGACTAAGGTTTAAACCTTTCACTCTATTATCTTTTGTTGCTTCTTTTGTTATCTCAGCCCATGAATTATCGGGCGAAGCATCATTGACCAGAATGATTTCAAAATTTTCCGTAATGGGTAAAAGATTTTCTTTCACTTGTTTCACGAGTTCTGAAACAATCATTTCTGCCCTATAAACCGGCGAAACAACTGATATGTGTATTTTTTTTTGCATGGCAATTAGAGTTAAGTATCCGCTCTTCTTTATAATTTAAACAATTAGCTCTTTGTAGTATTCTTAATTGTGAATTGCGGTTTGTTATTTACATTCATATAGGTTCTTCCTAAGTATTCTCCTTTAAGACCTAAAGACAATAATAGTAATCCACCCATAAATAGCTGTAATACAGCCAAAGTAGTCCACCCTTCGACTATGTTTTTGTGAACAAAATAATCGATCAGATAATATACAATCATTACAAAACCAATAACAGAACAAATAGAACCAACTATGGAGGCAACTCTAAGGGGGGTTACCGAAAAAGTAGTTACATTTTTAAGAAAAACAGATATAGACCGAGTGAAATTAAAGTTACTGCTCCCCTTAAACCGTTTGTGATGCTCCACATCTATCTGAATGATATTATCGGTAACCCAAAGTATAAGACCATCCACATAAGGATATGGACCAACATATTTTATTATCTCATCAACAATTTCTCTTGTAAATATCTTGTAGGGAGAGAGGTAGATATGTTTAGGTTTATTCATCATCCATTCCGATATTTTACCATTGAACCAACTCCCAAAATTCTTCCAAAGTGCTTGTTCACGTTTTTCAAAATTAGCATAACAAACATCCGAATTACTATTTTTACAAGCTTCGTACAACTTCACAATGTCATAAGGAGAGTGTTGCAAATCATCGTCCATAATAACGGCATAATTACCTTTAGACAGGTTCAAACCAGCCATTAATGCATTATCCTGCCCACAATTTTTACGCAAATTCACTCCATTTACCTGAGCGTATTTTACTGATAGTTGCTCAATTACTTTCCAACTATTATCTGTACTACTGTCGTTTACCAATATCAGTTCATAGGAGATGTCCTTCAACGCATCCTCAACCTGAAAGCATAACTCTGTTAAATTCTCTTCGCTGTTATAAACAGGAACAACAATACTTATTTCAATCATTTGTTATCTGGATTAGAATATCTTTATCAATGCTAACTATCTTATAATTTGAGCCTAATTTATCCAACATCGCTAAAAATGTAGTTTCATTAAATCTGAAATTTTCATTTCCATTTCCCGCATTTGTAAATAGGGACGCAATACTTCCAATTAACCCTTTTACAGTAGAAATATTTTTAATTGGCTCAGAAATAATTACTTGACTAGAAGAAGCAATCATTTTTCTGAGTATTTCTGCACTGTTGTCTTTAAAATGATATAGTGACCCAATAATAATGTATGTGTCACATTTTTCGAACGCATTCAATTCATTAACATCTTTCAATATAGCATTGTAATTGAGCCGGGTTGCATTCCTTACAAAATGTTCATTAATATCGTATCCTTTCCAATCAATTCCGTTTTTTTTACAATATTCAGCAATATAAATATCGCCAAAACAAAGCTCTATTACAGTATCAGTAGTTGGTTTTAGTAATGCATTTATCCTTTCAAATCGCCTTTTGTATTTCCCTAAATACAAAACAGACATCAATAACCTGTAAAAACTAATATTCCAATAGATAATGCTTTTTTTCATAGTTAGGTTACTAAATAAAGAGACTGAGAGTATTCAAATATACATAAAAACGAAATTTTTCCTTTAGTATTTAACCGTCACAATAGTACCGATAATAATCAATATCAATCCTATTACTTTACCAATGGTAAACGTTTCGCCCATAAAAAAAACGGCTAATAGAAAAACGATGGCGGGAGCTAAACTCATAAACGGATACGCTTCCGTTATTTCAAACTTCGACATGGCAGCCATCCAAAACAAGGATGCAACAAATGCAGACATAAATCCTGAGAAAACGAACGGGTCAAAAATTAATCGTATTAAAGCTCCAAATTTATCGACGATACCTGTTTCGGGCAATGCAAAATGGATATTGGAAATTCTCCATTTCATAATCAATTGTCCGTAGACCGTAAAAAGAAGTGTTGCGAAAATATAAAGATATCTCATTATTTTTATTTTTCAAAATTACACAAGAATCTGAAATGACAGTTACCTGATTAAAAGTAAGTTAAACACAAAACAATTGAAAGCTATATAGATCCGTTTGTTTTGATTTCAATTGGCGACAAAGATAGTTTTTTTTGGTATCATTGACAAGAATTTATAGCAGGTGTTTTTAAGCCTATTAATCATCGTTTTTCCGCTTCCCATAGGCTAGTTCCTGCGTATCTTTACAGCATCCGAATACAATTGCATGATGTATCAACATGAACAATCGTATTCTTGAGATGTTTCTAAATGAATATATCCCTGTTTATGTCGAAATCCACAACTGCAACTCATCAATTAGCAACAGAAAACATTGGCAAACTCATTTGGACTTACTCTATTCCGGCTATTATCGGAACAGTAGTAATGTCTCTCTATAATATTGTGGATCGAATATTTATTGGTCAGGGGGTCGGTCCGTTGGCCATTTCGGGACTTGCCCTCACCTTTCCCTTTATGATTTTGCTTATGGCTTTTGGTATGTTGGTAGGTGCCGGGTCTGCGGCTCGTATTTCCATTACCCTGGGCGAAAACAACAAAGAAAAAGCCGAGAAAATTCTTGCGAATGCCCTCACTCTCACTTTTATCATCTCCGGAACTGTTATTATTCTCTCGTATATCTACATGAGCGATGTGCTGCAACTTTTTGGAGGAACGCCAAAAACAATTCGATATGCTGAAGAATTTATGCGCATTATCATTCCCGGAGCAATATTCTCGGCATTAAGTTTTGGCTTCAACAATATCATGCGTGCAGCAGGGTATCCGCAAAAAGCTATGTACACCATGATTATATGCGCCATCATAAACGTGGTGCTTGACGCCATATTTATTTTTGGCTTCCACTGGGGGATAAAAGGGGCTGCAATGGCTACCAACATATCCTATTTGGTAGGTACAGTGTGGGTATTATCGCATTTTATGCAAAAAAGCTCAAATCTAAAGTTCCATGCGAAGAATTTCAAATTAGAAAAAGAAATTGTATTATCAATTATCAGCATTGGATTATCTCCATTCAGTATGCAACTGGCCACCAGCTTTGTGTATGTGTTGGTCAATTCTACCTTGTTGCACTATGGCGGCGATTTAGCCATTGGTGCATTTGGAATAATAAACAGTGTAAACACCTTGATAATAATGATTATCATTGGGTTAAATCAGGGAACCCAACCCATAATCGGCTATAATTTCGGAGCTAAGAATTACAGCAGAATGTTTAAAACGCTAAAATACGGAGTGATTATCGGCACATGCATTACCACATTCGGTTTTCTGGTTGGCACATTCCTGCCCCATTTTATGGCTTCCCTTTTCACCCGGGATATTGGACTGCAGAATATTGCTGCCAAGGCACTTCATATTTCGGTAACGATGTTTCCCATTATCGGATTACAGATTGTGGTTACCAACTTTTTTCAATCCATCGGGAAAGCGAAGATATCTATTTTACTTAGCCTTACCAGACAAGTTCTGTTCCTAATACCCTGTCTACTGCTTCTGCCTACGTTCTACGGCTTAAACGGTGCCTGGATGGCCATGCCGGTTTCTGACGGATTATCTACTGTAGTTACTGCTGTAACTATTTATTTCTTTGTCAAGAAGTTTAAACAGAAAAACAGATTATCCTAATTCGTAGTTCATTTCAATTTAAGCCTGTAAAACGAGAATGTCTTATGTCTCTTCTTGAAAAATAGTGTCGCTCCTACGGAGCTTTGTTGTTCTCGAATAAAAATTAAATCTACCATACTACCGCCACTCTGTGGCTAAGACAGGTGCGTAGCAACAATCCAGATAACATTCAGGCAAATAGAAGTATACATGTTATCGAATTCTAGAAGCTAGGTCGAAGCAACTTTACTGGCAAATTTCAGGAATCACAAATACGACGTTGTTAAATCCATATTATTCCCCTGCACAAAAAAAAATCACACTAAAAAAAAGGAGAAAAGCCAGTTGCTTTTCCCCTTTATCTATTTTACTATTTACTCGTTTACTTGTAACTTGTAACTAATAATCTATTTTTGAACCAATACCCATGCATCAGGGAAACGGTTTGCAATTTCTTTGATACGAACGTGTGCTTGATTGTAATCGTTGAACGAAGCAATCAATAAGCGATACATTCCTTTTTCATTTACAACGATGATTGATTTATTTCCTTCAGCGTTTAATGTACTTTGTAAACCCTTTGCGTTTTCTTGTTTAGAAAAACTACCCACAACAACATGGTATTTGTATTTCAACGCATCGGCATTCTGACCATCCACTAAAGTGAAACTTTCGTTACGTGTAACTTCTTTTTCGTAAACAACAGGTGCTGATTCAACCTGGTCGGCTACAACTTGCTTTGGGGTTGTAGAACTAACTGATTTTGGTGCAGTAGCTTCAACATTTGCACCTGAAGGGATAGTTGCAATTTTTTGTTTTGTTTTACATGATGTAGTTGCCAACACAACAAAACCAAGCGCAATAATTAATCGGATTGAATTGTTCATAAAGTTTTGATTATTTAAAATTGATTGATTAATGAAAAAATTTCAATGAATAAACGTGAGATGTTGAATCTAAGTTTCATTATTTCCATTAACTTTGTAATTCGAATTTGGAAACTGTTTCCCCTAGATATCTCATTTCGACTACAAAGATGATAAGAAAATTGAAACGAACCAAATCAAAACATCCTTTTTACAAAAAAATAAGTCTTTCTTAAAAACAAAAAGACTGGAAATAGCGTTTAGAAGTTATTGAAAGCGAAATTACACATTTTACAAACATATAAAAAACACTACAATCATGAAATTTTCATTGCCAGAATTACCTTATGCACAAAATGCATTAGAACCAATTATCAGCGAAAAAACCATTAGCTTCCACTACGGGAAACACCATCAGACTTATGTTACAAATCTGAATGGCTTAGTTGAAGGAACAGAATTTGAAAATTCGGATTTGGACGCCATAGTAAAAAAAGCAGATGGTCCAATATTCAACAACGCTGCACAAATATGGAATCATAATTTCTACTTCCTTTCATTGACTCCCCAAAAGGGTTCGGCACCAAGTGAAAAACTGGCTAAAGCGATTGACGCTGCATGGGGATCATTTGATAACTTTAAAGCCGAATTCAATAAAGCTACGATATCCGTATTCGGATCGGGTTGGGGATGGCTTGTAAAAGATGCTGATGGTAAACTATCAATTGTAAAAGAAAGCAACGCCGGAAACCCATTGACAAGAGGATTGACTCCTCTCCTAACTTTCGATGTTTGGGAACATGCTTATTATCTTGATTATCAAAATCGTCGTGCTGACTACGTGGCTGCATTGTGGGATTTAGTGGACTGGGATAAAGTTTCTGCACGTTACTAAAACAAATAAAGGCAATACCTATCTTATTTTCTAAACGTTATTTAGAAAACAAAAGGTCACTTGTTATCATATTTACAAGCCGAATTGAATAAATCAATTCGGCTTTGTTTATTATTGAAACAATATTGAACGAAATTTCAGCAAACTAAGACTATTTATCTAAATTTATATTAATAAATACAATGAAACATTCATTTTCCTAAAAATTGTTTGTCCTTAGTATTGATATCTACTAAAAAAATTATCTTTGCACTCGAATCTTTTGAAAATGGACTTTGCATAGCATTTCAGGTGTAGATTTGTGAGCAACTTTGGAACAATAAACGGATAAAAGGAATACAAACTTAGGATACAATAAAAAATCACTGATAATTATTAATAGAAAAAAAATGCGAATGAAAAACTTATCACTCATTTTAAATGCCGTTTTGGCAGTTGCAGTTATAATTCTTTTTTGGCTGGTATTGGGAAATAAAACTTCTGAAACCGGTAAAAAAGCATCAACGGGAAAAGGAGTTGTCAGTGTAGGTAAATTGCCCATAGCTTATATCAACATTGATTCATTGTTATTAAATTACCAATTTGCAAAAGATGCAAACGAGGCGTTGACAAAAAGACAAGAAGAATCTCGTCTTACGATTAACACTAAAGCACGTCAGTTGCAAACTGAAATGGGTGAATTTCAACGCAAGCTGGAAAACAATGCTTTTTTGAGCCGTGAACGCGCAGAACAAGAACAAGTTCGTCTACAAAAAAAACAACAAGAGTTGCAACAAATGGATGGCAAACTTAGTCAGGAACTAATGCAAGTTCAACAAAAAATGAGCGAAGGTTTACGTGACACCATTACTAAGTTTATCAAAGAGTACAACAAAGACGGAAAGTACGAAATGATACTTAGCAACACGTCAAGTGACAATGTTCTATGGGCATCCAAAGGATATGATATCACTGCTGAAGTTACAAGACTGCTTAACGAACGCTGTGAAAAGAAATAACCATAGCATTATTTCAAAATAGAAAGTATTAAACAAAAGCGCAACACTCGATAGGAGTGTTGCGCTTTTTGGTTTTATAATAATTGTCTCGTCCTGGAAATAGTGTTACATAAAAGAATGTTATTGAAACAGACCGAATGGTGCGGTGCGCACTTTAGGTAATAGTTGATATAATAACAGCACGATGCTCCTACAACCAAAGGTCAGCAAACATACTATTGGCAATGCACCATTAAAGATAGTGGCAAAGGCACAACGAACCAAACACAATACTGATAAGTACAAACTCATCCGCTGGCTTAAAGTCAACGGATGAGTTTGCTTACAAAGATTTCAGCACTTCAGTAAATCAGGTCAACTAACAGCAACATTAATACAATATAACCTCACAGGAGACACTTTTTAAGCTTATGAGAAGCAAACAAATAGTCGCAAGCAGCTAGGGTGCTTTCAGTAGTATGTTTCGGGCTTAAACGCAGGAGATTATTACATAACACAAAACAGGCTGTCCGAGTATTTCGAACAGCCTGTTTCTATAATTATTCAGATCAGAATTATGCTTCTGGGGTTTCTTCCACAGCTGGTGCTTCAGGAGCAACTTCTGCAACTTTAGCTTTCTTTTCTTTTTTTGCAGCTTTTTCAGCAGCTAAATCCATTTTATCTTTCAAGTCAGACAAAGATTGAATATCACCCAAAGTTGATTTTTCTACTGTAGAAGTAGAAGCTACAACTGGTGTATCTTCTTTCTTAGCACGTTTTGGAGCAGCCTTTTTTACTGGAGCTTCAGTAGCAGTGCTTTCGCCTTTTTCAGCACGTTTCACATCTTCGTGAATACGGCTGTGAGAAAGGATAATACGTTTAGCATCTTTGTTGAATTCAATTACTTTGAAAGATAATTTTTCATCAACTTGTGCTTGTGATCCGTCTTCTTTAGCCAAATGTTTTGGAGTTGCAAAACCTTCAACGCCGTATGGCAATGAAACTACTGCACCTTTATCCAACATTTCAACAATTGTACCTTCGTGAATGCTATCAACAACAAACATTGTTTCTAGAACATCCCAAGGGTTTTCTTCTAATTGTTTGTGACCTAAGCTTAAACGACGATTTGCTTTGTCGATTTCAAGAACCTGAACGTCGATTTCTGCACCAATTTGAGTAAATTCAGATGGGTGTTTTACTTTCTTTGTCCAAGATAAGTCAGAGATGTGGATCAAACCATCAACTCCTTCTTCGATTTCAACAAATACACCGAAGTTAGTAAAGTTACGTACTTTGGCAGTATGTTTGCTTCCGGTTGCATAACGTTCTTCGATATTTTCCCATGGATCAGATTTCAATTGTTTGATACCTAATGACATTTTGCGTTCGTCACGATCAAGAGTCAAGATAACAGTTGAAACTTCTTCGCCTACTTTCAAGAAATCCTGAGCAGAACGTAAATGTTGTGACCAGCTCATTTCTGAAACGTGGATCAAACCTTCAACACCTTGAGCGATTTCAACAAATGCACCGTAATCAGCCATAACCACTACTTTACCTACAACTTTGTCACCAACTTTCAAGTTTGGATCCAAAGCATCCCAAGGATGAGCAGAAAGTTGTTTCAAACCAAGAGCGATACGTTTTTTCTCATCATCAAAGTCAAGAATAACAACGTTCAATTTTTGATCCAATGCAACGATTTCTTCTGGATGAGAAACACGTCCCCATGATAGGTCGGTGATGTGAATCAAACCGTCTACGCCGCCAAGGTCGATAAATACACCATATGAAGTGATGTTTTTAACTGTACCTTCAAGAACCTGACCTTTTTGAAGTTTACCGATAATTTCTTTCTTTTGTAATTCAAGCTCAGCTTCGATAAGTGCTTTATGCGAAACAACAACGTTTTTGAATTCGTGGTTGATTTTGATAACTTTGAATTCCATTGTTTTGTTTACGAATACATCGTAGTCACGGATTGGTTTCACATCAATTTGTGAACCTGGAAGGAATGCTTCGATACCGAATACATCCACAATCATACCACCCTTAGTACGACATTTTACAAAACCTTTTACAATTTCTTGAGTTTCAAGAGCTGCATTTACACGATCCCATGAGCGGGTTGCACGTGCTTGTTTATGAGAAAGGATTAATTGTCCTTTTTTATCTTCTTGGCTTTCGATGTAAACTTCAACTTTGTCGCCAACTGCTAAATCAGGATTGTAGCGGAATTCGCTCATTGGCACAACGCCGTCTGATTTGTAGCCAACATTTACAACTACCTCACGTTTGTTAATCAAAATTACCGTTCCTTCAACAACTTCTTTGTCTTTGATAGCGTTCAAAGTGTTGTCGTAAATAAGTTCTAAATCTGCTTTAGAAGCAGCTGTCATGGTAACACCATTTTCATAGGCATCCCAATCAAAATCACCAGCAGGAACTGGTTTTGGAGCTTTTACTTTAGCTACAGGAGCTTCTTCAATTACGATTTCTTCTACTGCCGGAGCTTCAGCTACAACTGTTTCTTCAACAACTGCTTCTTCTGCTACAACTGGAGTTTCTTCAATTACAGTTTCCTCAACTACTGCAGGAGTTTCAATTACGTTTTCTACTGCAGCTGGAATTACTTCTTCTGCAATGTTTTTGTTCTCTTCCATTTCTGAAAAATTGTTTTTTAATTACTAATAAATTAGTAGGTTAGACATTATGATGACTTTACGAAATACGGGCGCAAAGGTACAACTTATTTATGAAATTACATCCTGTAAAATGCATATTATTTCATCTTCAGTTTAAATAAAATAGCGTTTCGAAAATTTCTTTTCAAAACGCTAAAATTGGACTCATTTACAGATACTTATATAATCAAAATATCTATATGCAAAAAATACATTTACAAACAACCGCCTATTTTTTCGGTTTATGTTTCAACGCTTGTTTAATAGCCTCCTTGGCTAGTGGCTCCATCACATCATACCCTTTAGCTGTGCAATGCACGCCATCATAGGTCAGTTCAGCTTTCAATCCGTGACGTTCGTCGGCCATTGGAGTAAAATAATCGAGGTAAATAAATCCCTTTTTCTCGCAGTAAGATTTAATCCAGGCATTTAATGTTACAATTTTCTCGGCCGGCTCCAGACCCGGCTTCCATGGATAATCATAGGCGGGCAAAACCGACGACAGCACCACACGGATACCGTTAGCATTAGCCAACTCGGCCATCGATGCCAGATTATCTTCAATCATTTCGAGAGTAGAAGGCCCTGTGTTTCCGGCAATATCATTCGTTCCGGCAAGAATTACGACTACTTTTGGTTGAAGCGCAATCACATCCTGACGAAAACGAACCAACATTTGTGGAGTAGTTTGACCGCTAATGCCACGATTTACATACGGATTTTCGGTAAAAAACTTAGGATGAGTATCTTTCCAACCTTGTGTAATGGAATTACCCATAAACACAACACGTTTATCACCCTTGTCCGGAGCGCCTAGTAAGGCATTATCTGCACGGAATCGATTTAAATTAGGCCAATCCTGAGCGTTAGAATTAAATACTGAAAGTAGAAAAGCACACATTATCAGCACTTTTAGAGTAGAATTTTTTTTCATATTTATATATTTGATTTTTACAAGTCGCAAATTTAACGAGAATTATTTAATTTCCGACATTAATATGGTCTGAATCGGCACATTTTTATTGTTTTCAATTTTCAACATACAATTTTGTATTCGCTTACGGAATTTCCAACAAGTCATCTGATTTAACCCCAGCTGATCAGAATAATTGTAGGACGACAAATCATTTCCTAGTACACAAACGTTGTAAGCAATATAGAATGCCTTATTGATGGGAAACTTTATATTATGAAAAATGGTATTGGCCGCAGCCGACTCCTCTTTTTTACAACGGGTGCATCGACGGGAAAACGGAGTTTTGCCATCACAAAAGTTTGTATGTCCGCAATTTCGACACACAAAACCACTCTCCCACTTTACGTCGGCAATAAATTTCAAAACTTTTTCACTATCATCAAATAATTGTTTAGCGAAATCTAGCGAAATTTCTTCTTTAAATATCATACAATCAATATAGTTTATATATTTCAACAACAAAATAGAATGCAAAGATAATAAAAATTTTAGTGATACCAATATAATTTATTAGTGATACTATTGTAATATAAAAATATTACTATATCTTTGCAACGGATTAAATATACACTTGTCTCCGACAACTATCGGACAAGCTACACAGAAGAATAAAAACAGATAGTAAATAACAATTAAAAACTCATAAATATGAAAGCAAATGTAGGAATTATCGACAGGGCAGTCAGGATAATGGCAGCCTTTGTAATTATTGTTCTGTATTTTACGCATGTTATTACCGGAACATTGGCCATTCTATTATTAGTACTGGCAGGAATATTTATTCTTACCGGACTAATTCGATTTTGCCCACTGTACCTGCCTTTTGGAATAAACACATGGAATAAAAAGTAATCAAAACTCATTTATAAAAAAACTCATGAAAACAAAACTATTATTACCTGTTCTAGCCTTGCTGTTTTGTTCATTTACAACGATTACAGCTCAAACCAAAGTTGAAGTAAATTCAAAACAAGTAAATTCGATGCTCCAAAAAGACAAAAAATGGATCGTATTGGATGTCCGCAGTGCAGAAGAATTCAATAGTGGTCATATAAAAGGGGCTCTAAATATCGACATTCGCCAGCCGGATGCGTTTAGCAAAATAGACAAGCTCAATAAAAATGCAAAATATATCGTTCATTGCCGAACAAACCACAGGAGTGGAATGGCTGTTGAACACATGATGCAAAGTGGATTTAAAAACATCTATCAGATGATGGATGGTTGGTCCGGTTGGCTAACTAACAATTTACCTGTTCAGAAATAAAAAATATATAGAAAAAAAAGAATTGAAGATATGGAAAAGATTGTAATTATAGGCGGAGTAGCAGCCGGAGCAACAGCAGCTGCTAAAGCTCGCCGCATTTCACCGACAGCTCAAATAACCATGCTCGAAGCAGGTCCGGATATTTCGTTTGCCAATTGCGGATTACCGTATTTTATTGGTGGCGATATTAAAAGCCGTTCAAAATTGATTTTACAAAGCCCAGAGAGTTTCAAAGAACAATATGATGTAACCGTGCATGTCAACACCAAAGTAACAGCTATCGACAGAACAGGCCACCAAATTGCAACAACGAATTCAGAGACCGGCGTTCAGAAAACATTTGAATACACCAAACTAATTCTTGCACAAGGCGGTCGCCCTATCACTCCTACTCTACCCGGAGCTGACTTGGAACATGTGTTTACGCTTTGGACATTGGAAGATATGGACAAAATTGCAACTCATCTGCACGACAAGCAACCCAAAACTGCGGTGGTAGTTGGTGGTGGATTTATAGGTTTGGAAATGGTGGAAGCATTGGTGAAACGTGGATTAAAAGTAAATGTGGTGGAAATGATGCCACATGTGATGGCGATTATGGAAGCCGAGACTGCCGGATTCATTGAGAATGAAATGCTTTCGTACGGCGTTGGAATACACACAAGTGCAGGAGTAACTGAAATCACTCCAAAAACGGTGAAACTCGACAACGGAGAAACAATTGATGCAGATATGGTATTGCTTTCTATCGGCGTACGCCCTACTCTGCAACTAGCAAAGGATGCAGGTTTGGAACTTGGTGAAGCCGGTGGTTTATTGGTAAACTCACAATTACAGACTAACGATCCGGACATTTATGCAGCCGGCGACATGGTCGAAATTGAACATCGCGTGAACGGTAAAAAAGTACGTATTCCGCTTGCAGGCCCGGCCAATCGTCAGGGAAGAATTGCTGCCGAGAACGTACTTGGAGGACATCACGAATACAAAGGTGCTTTGGGAACTTCAGTGGTTCGCGTTTTCGAAGCAGTAGCCGGAACTACCGGACTGTCGTTGAAACAAGCCAGAGCATTGGGCATTGATGCGGATGCAGTGGTGGTTCACAAAGAGCATCACACCTCCTACTATCCCGGTGCGGAAACGGTTACAGCACTGTTGGTTTACGACCGCGAAACCGGCATCATACTTGGCGGGCAAACCGCAGGGTACAAAGGTGCTGACAAACGACTGGATATTATTGCAACTGCAGCCGCAGCAAAACTAACCATACATGATATTGCAGATGTAGATTTTGCCTACTCGCCACCCATTGGTACAGCCAACGATGCGATTAATATGGCAGCGTACACGGCAGAAAACAGACAATCGGGTTTCAGTCCTTCTGTAACTGCTTCGGAGCTGGACAGCTATGTGGAAGGTAAAAATCCTGTTTATGTAGATGTGCGTGACGTGTTTGCATTTGAGAAAAGTCATATCGAAGGAGCTATTCATTTACCACTGGAATTATTATCACAAAAAATAAACTCGTTACCAACCGACCGTTCCATCATTGTTTATTGCGAGATGGGTAAAAAAGCCCATCAAGCTCTTCGCACATTAGTTGGAGCAGGTTTTAAAGATGTTACCAATGTTTCCGGGGGGCATACTTCCTTACAGCGCCATGCACGAGCCATAGGATTCAAAAATATCAGCCTTAATTTACTGCCTGTAGTATCAAAATCGCTTACCGAAGAAGTGGAGAAAGAAGAACAAAAAGCAGAAAGCAAAAAAGCGGAGAACAACGGAACATTAATAGTAGATGTGCGTACTGTTCAGGAATTCAATACCGGTGCTTATCCCGGAGCTTTAAACATACCGCTGGATGATGTGATGCAACGTCGCAGTGAATTCGGCAATGATTTGGGTCGTGAAATTGTGGTCTATTGCGCTTCCGGTGGACGTTCGGCTTATGCACAACGCCAATTAATGCAACTAGGATACACAAATGTAAAGAATGGCGGTGGAATATCGGCCATGATGGCAAGCAGAAATGCTCAATCGTCGGCTACAACATCAACCCCTTCAAATCAGCCCCTCATTGTAGATGTCCGCTCACCGCAAGAATTCTCGGGTGGTGCATATCCGGGAGCTGTAAACATCCCGTTGGATGAATTGCAAATGCATATCAACAAACTAGGTAGTCCATCGCGCGATATTACACTTTACTGTGCTTCAGGTGCACGGTCGGCGTATGGTCAGCGTATTCTGCAACAACATGGATTTACTAACGTAACAAACGGTGGTGGAATCATGCAAATGATGAGCAGAAGATAAATTACTCACTTACAAACTAACATAATATGATATCAACATTAAAAAAATTATTTGGTTTCGGACCGGCAACAGATTACTCGGAATTAGTAAAACAAGGTGCTATTATTCTAGACGTGCGCAGCAAAGGCGAGTATGCATCAGGACATATTAAAGGTTCTATAAATATTCCGGTGGAGCAATTGAGCAAAAATCTCAATAAGCTGAAAGATAAGAATCAACACATCATCACTTGTTGCGCCTCGGGTATGCGCAGTGCTTCGGCAAAAGGTATTTTATCCTCTAACGCCTATGTGAATGTATACAATGGAGGCGCATGGCACAGATTGAATCAAAGAATCTGATGCAATAGTTGATACAAAAAGAGAGGCTGAATTTCAATAATGAAATTCAGCCTCTCTTATGTTATAGCTCAGAGATTAATAGATTTGCTCTCCCAATGCGATTTTGAGTTTCAATAAACTTACCGAATAGTCGATTTTAGTTTTCAGCAAAGCCAATTTACTATCGGTCACAGCAGTATAGCTGTACATCAACTCCACGTTGGTAATAACTCCTGCTTTAAAACTGGTTTCGGCAAGTGCATGCGCTTGCTCTGCTTGTTCTAATTGCAATTCCGACAGATTCACTTTTTTCAAAGCCGTTTCTGCATTTGCTTTGCTTTCTACTACCTCATTTACAATGGCTCTACGGGTCAAATCAGTTTCCTGCACATTGCCTTTTATTTCGGATTGTGCCTGAATTTTGGTGTATTTAGAACGATTAGCATCAAACAATGGAACTTTTAGACTCACACCTGCCACAAAATTGGGAGTAAACTTCGCCAAATCCGGAATATACCCATTTTTAAATCCGGCTGAACCAATAAAATTCAGCGAAGGATTGTTTTGCGCATTTACAATTCCAAGACGCGAGTTAGCCAATTCTGTTTTCTGACGAGCCACTTTAATCTCATTGCGATGATCGAACGCATACGAGAACAGCGAATCGTTCGAAGCCATTATCTGAGGGGCAAACAATTCTTTCTTCACTTTTAGTTTTGTGTCCTGCGATTTTCCAAGAAAAGAATTCAGCTGGCTCAGTTGAATTTGCAGTGCATTCTGTAAATCGGTTTTCTGACTCTCATTAGCCGAGATACGGACTTTAGTAGTCAAAAGTTCGTATTTAGTTGCCGAACCGGAAGCTTCTTTCTTTTCTACAAAATTAAAATGCGCTTTCAGGGTGAGCATCTCTTCGTCTTTTATTTTAATGGCTTCCTGCAAGAAAAGAATTGAATAAAAGTTGCCAACCATCATTCCTGATAGTTTTTGTTTCAGTTGTTCAACCGAAAGTCCGGCCAATTCGCGACTTTGCTTTTCGAATGCAATGTTCTTTTGCGTTTTTCCAAAATCGTAAATGCTCTCAGTTACACTCAACATCGCCGAGTAATTGCTGGCTGGATTCATTTGAAACGAACCTAAACCGGGAATTGAGATGGTAGATGTCGGGCCTATTAAGGTATAGGCAGCAGCTACATCAACATTGGGGAGATAAGCCGTTTTGGCCAATCCTATTTTTGCATCGGAAGATTCGAGATCGGTCTGAGCTTTTTTGATTGAAGGATAATTATGAATTACTTCGTTCAAAATCTCATTCAAGGTCAATGAATCACCGGAAATTTTGTCTGTATTTTGTGCAACTACCATCCCAAATGGCAACAAGAGCAAAACAACAGTTAGTTTAAAGATTGATTTCATTTTATATTTATGTATTAATTGTAATCTGTTTAGTTTATTCAATTACTTCCAAATGCACTTTCGGCTCATTAGGATTCGCTCCTTTTTTCTTCGTTCTCATCAGCAAGATAGGAACAAATCCAATAGTGGTAATTAATGCTGCAATTAAAAAGTCATCATCAACTCCGCTGATAAACGCCTGCGAACTGACATTCGACATCAGAATAGATTGACCTTGTTTCATAGCCGTAGCTACAGAAGAGCCTCCATGTTGTTGGATATAATAGCCCATGTTGCGCGTTACATTCTGAAATACCTGCGAGCCACTTTGAACGGCACCACCATACATTTGCGCATGGAAATTTACTCGGGTAGTCAACACTGTAGACAATAATGCTACTCCAAGACTACCACCAATCTGACGAACAGTATTTGAAATACCAGATGCCTGCGCCATTTTTTCGCGCGGGATGGTCAACAGACCAAGCGAACTTAGTGGCGTAAAGATTAATCCCATACCCAACCCACGTAGATAAAGCGACGTCATAACAAACGATCGTTCGGTAAGAAACGAGAGTTGTGAATTCAGGAAAAAGCTAAATACCAGCAGCCCTACACCCAATATAACGGGTACTTTTGCATTTACTTTATCCGAAAACCACCCTGCTACCGGCGAAATAGCGCCTTGAATGATTCCTACGGGCAAAAATACAGCTCCCGATTGAAGAGCAGTATACCCCATTGAATTTTGAAGATACAAAGGCAATAAGAACGTACTACCAAACATACCCATACTGAATACCAACATTACCAGATTACTCATCCCGAAGTTATGATCTTTCAGTAAGCGCAAATCGAGTAAGGGATATTTTGTAGTCAGCTCCTGCGTTAGAAAAACCGTCAACGCAATGGCAGAAACAGCAAAACAGATCAATATATACGGAGCCGACCAACCTGCCGAATTGGTTTGCGCATTCCCCTCCGAAAGTGCGTAGAGCAAAACGGGTAGAAAAATACTTACCGATATAAAACCGATATAATCAAACTTACGCGCATTGGGGCTAACAAATTCACGTTGAATAACTATGGTGAATAATAATGCTGCAATTCCCACCGGAACATTCACATCAAAGATCAATTGCCATGAGAAATTATCAACCAAATACCCTCCGATTAGTGGTCCGAATGACACTGATGCGGCCGCAGCAATAGCCCAAAAACCAAGTGCAACCCCACGTTGTTGAGGAGGAAATTCGCGTGTAATAATAGCCATACCAAGTGGTTGAATCATCCCTGCACCCAATCCCTGCACGATACGCGAGAGGATAAGTGTCGTTTCGTCGTTGGATAAACCGCAAAGCAACGAACCGAAGGTAAATAGAAACAAACCCCAGAAATAAACACGCTTGTAGCCAAACTTGTCGGCCAGCCAACCCGAAGTGGGTAACATAGCTGCCATGGCAAGCATATATGCCGTCACAACCCATTGAATAGTAGATAATCCGACTCCGAATGATGACATGATCTTCGGCAAACTCACATTTACAATCGTACTATCGAGCACAGCCATAAAAGTCCCTAACATTATATTGGCCAATACGAACCATTTATAATAAGGACTACGGGGATGATACTTCGAATCCGAATTGCGGAGTTTGCGACGAATTCTATGTGTTCTTGATATTTTTCGCATTTCTTATTTGATAATTTTCACAACAGCTGACATACCTGTAAGCAAACGGTACGATGATAGATTTTGCCCTTTTTCGGTTCCATCAATCGAAATTTTAAGTGCCACACGTTGTGTTACTTTCGTAAAGTTACCTGAAGCATTGCTAGGAGGAATAAGCGAAAATTGTGAAGCTGTAGTAGATCCAATTGTAAATATTTTACCCGTAAAAACAACACCGGGGTACGTATCCAATTCAAATATGGCTTTTTGTCCCATTTTTAGATTTTCCATTTTTGTTTCTTCCAAATACACCATCACCCAAAAACGGCTGTTGTTGTTTATGGTATAAATCGACTGACTTGGCTGGCAAATATCGCCCTGCAACAACCAACGTTTGGCTACCACTCCGTCAACAGGTGCATATAATCTCGTATTATTCAACTGAGTTGAGATTACAGCTATTTGAGCTACAGCACCAGCCACAGTAGTTTCGGCACTTTTAATCATCGATTTTGAAACCAGCAACTGAGCACGTGCAGCTTCCAATTGAGCCTGAGCTGTTTCCTCCGTTTTTTTCAAATGGTCATATTGCTCTTTTGTAATTACGCCACCATTAAACTGTGTTTTAGCACGTTCAAAATCTTCTTTTGCGCGATCGAGAGCAATTTGTAATACTTTTATATTGGTCTGATCAAACTGATATTTAGCTTCCGACTGTGCTTTGTTGGCTTCGGTTTGTACTTTCGAAGCTAAAACCTGTTGTTTTTGAGCCAACAAATCAACGCTGTCAAGCTCTGCAATTAGTTGACCTTTCTTTACCGAATCGCCTTCCTGCACGTAAACTTGACTGATACGTCCCATAATTTTCGGACTTACCGAAACAACGTCAGACGTTACATAGGCATCGTCCGTTTTAATATAACTGGAGTAATCAACATACCAGAAATATCCGCCAACAATTACAAATAAAATAACTAATGTAAGCGGAATGTACACTTTCAAATCTTTTTTCTTTTTCATACTTTTACTTTATACTTTATTTTAAATTTATTTTCTTCTCTAAAATACATTTATTTACAGCAAGTTGAAGAGCCATTATAGGACAATTCCATTTCTATCAGTATATCCTTGATCTGTTGCGAGGCTTCTGCAAGAATGTCCAACTTTTCGGCACTCAATTTTTCTAATCTGATTCGCAACTCCTGACTTATTTCGAGTTTGATAGCATTAAAGTCTGCTATCCCCTTTTCAGTTATTCTTATATTGACGATTCTTCTGTCTTTGGGATCAAGTAGACGTTCAACCATATCCTCGGCAATCAGTTTATCTACCAAATTTGTAACATGCGGTTTAGGCATCGACAGTTTACAGCCGATTTCCGACATGGATAAAATATCGTGTCGACGCAACACTCCAAGCACATACAGTGACCCCGGATTTAAATTTGTCTTCGTTCGGATGGATTTGGTAAAGGTTTTGGAAAGCAATGGATGAATGGAAATCAAATTTTCGATGGATGAATCGATCGAAATCTTATTTTTTTCTGGCATGATTATTCTAATAATTTAGTTCTCTTTCAATAATACTTACAAAAGTATAACTATTTATTTAAAAGAACTATTACATTTCTCAAAAACAATGAAAATATAACAATTAATGATTGATTTGTAAATATTTGCACCGCAAAAACCTATTTATTCATAAAGTCATGCTTCAAAAATGCGTTTCGAAGTTAAAGGTATCAAATTAGACGATTGCTGCATTTTAAGACTCAATTCACCTATTAAACAATTACTCAGTTCAACATAATTTCCTATCTTTGCACTTCAAATTTAAAAACCATTTGTAAGGTTCAAAACGTATGATTAAAGTAACATTCCCCGACGGTTCTGTTCGCGAATTTGCCAAAGGCATTACCGGACTACAACTAGCTGAAAGTATCAGCTCTCGCTTAGCACAAGAAGTGCTTGCTATCACAGTAAATGATGAAATTTGGGATTTAACCCGTCCAATCGAAACAGATGCATCTATAAAATTGCACAAATGGGACGATGAAGAAGCGAAGCATGCTTTTTGGCACTCTTCTGCTCACCTTATGGCCGAAGCCCTTCAGGAGTTGTATCCGGGCATTAAATTCGGTATCGGACCGGCTATCGAAAACGGTTTCTACTACGATGTAGACCCGGGTGAAGTATCCATAAAAGAAAGTGATTTAGCTACCATCGAAGCTAAAATGCAGGAACTTGCAGCTCGCAAATCGGCCATCGTGCGTAGCGACATTAGCAAAGCAGAAGCATTAGCCCGTTTCGGAGCTATCAACGAAGTGTATAAAACAGAAATGATTAACGATCTGGCCGACGGAACCATTACCTTGTACACACAAGGCAATTTCACCGACCTTTGTCGTGGACCACACTTACCAACTACTGCCGACATTAAAGCCATCAAAGTGCTTAGCGTGGCCGGTGCGTACTGGCGCGGTGATGAAAAACGTAAAATGTTGACCCGTTTGTACGGTATCACCTTCCCAAAAAAGAAAATGCTCGATGAGTATTTAGTATTATTGGAGGAAGCTAAAAAACGCGATCACCGCAAAATTGGTAAAGAACTGGAATTGTTTATGTTCTCCGAAATGGTGGGCAAAGGACTTCCTATGTGGTTGCCACGCGGAACTTCATTGCGTTTACGTTTGGAAGACTTTTTGAAAAAAATCCAACGTCGTTTCGATTACCAACAAGTAATGACCCCGCACATTGGTAACAAACAATTGTATGTTACATCGGGTCACTACGCAAAATACGGTAAGGACTCATTCCAACCTATTCATACACCTGAAGAAGGTGAAGAGTATCTGTTGAAACCAATGAACTGCCCTCACCACTGCGAAATTTATAAATTCAAACCTCGTTCATACAAAGAACTGCCGGTTCGTATTGCTGAATTTGGTACCGTTTATCGCTACGAACAAAGTGGAGAGTTACACGGATTGACGCGTGTACGTAGTTTTACCCAGGATGATGCGCATATCTTCTGTCGCCCCGACCAGGTAAAAGATGAATTCCTTAAAGTAATGGATATTATCTTTATCATTTTCAAAGCATTGGAGTTCGAAAACTTCGAAGCTCAAATCTCATTGCGTGATCCGAACAACCGCGAAAAATATATCGGCTCTGACGAGAACTGGGATAAAGCCGAACAATCGATCATTGAAGCTTGTGCCGAAAAAGGATTGAAAGCAAAAGTAGAGACCGGCGAAGCAGCTTTCTACGGACCTAAACTGGACTTTATGGTACGCGACGCTATCGGTCGTAAATGGCAGTTGGGGACTATTCAGGTGGATTATAACTTGCCTGAACGCTTTGAATTGGAATATACAGGCGATGACAATCAAAAACACCGTCCGGTAATGATTCACCGCGCACCGTTTGGTTCAATGGAGCGTTTCGTTGCTGTACTGATTGAACATACAGCTGGTAAATTCCCATTGTGGTTAACTCCCGATCAAGTGGTTATTTTACCTATCAGCGAAAAATTCAACGATTATGCTTTCCAGATTGCGAAAGATATGAATGCGCAGGATATTCGTGTAACTGTGGATGACCGCAACGAAAAAATCGGTCGTAAAATTCGCGATAACGAATTGAAACGTATTCCATACATGCTTATCGTTGGTGAAAAAGAAGCTGAAAATGGCGAAGTTGCCGTACGCCGTCAAGGTGAAGGTGATAAAGGAACCATGAAAGTGGCTGAGTTTGCGAAACTAATACTTGACGAAGTAGACAGCTTAGTGAATCAATACAATAGCTAATGCATAATTTATAATTAAAAAACGCGAATCGATTAACTCGGTTCGCGTTTTCTTTTATTATTGCCCTAAACCTATCCCAGAAATCTATCAATACCTCTCTCCTATCTCACTCAATACATCTTCGTGTGTGCGTTCGGTTTGGAAGAAACGTGAAAGAGTGACTGCGCTCAGGTAATTTTGACTTTCATAATCATAGAAAGGCTCCAATTTTATTAAGTGCCAGAGATCAGCATCGATAATAGCTTGTTTTAATCGTGGAATAGCTTCAAAGTCTGTGTCAATAAAAAAACTAAGTTTGTCCATACCCAGAAATTCCATTTCTTTGCGCGTAATGCCCAGCAATTCTTGCAGTCGTTTTCCTTCGGGTGCATTTTGCGAACAAATGGGCAGAAATGAGAGTATAAATAACTTTTTATTGATGATAGTAAACGGCAGGTAGCCTAAGATATTATTATTTGCGTCGGTATATTTTAACACTAGCTGTCCATTATTAAATCTACATATACTGGAGTTCTGCAACGAGCTATTCAGCAGTATATTTCGCTTAACAGGAGCTAATACGTTGAGTCGTTCTTTGAGGCGATTCAGTGCGTGACTTTGCACATAAACTTCGAGTAGATAGGTTTGCTCACTTTCTTCTATTATTTTGTTGTAGGGTATGGCAAAGTAGATAGATTCGGAACTAATATACTGACCAATACCGACTTTGAAAGCAGGCCGCACCTTATTATTGTAAGTAAAATGAATTTTTTGCGGTTTATTGGAAGTAAGCATTACATGTCCGGCAAATTTACACCTATTCTCTGTTTCTTTCCACTCCCATTCGAAACCATAAATACGGAAGTTTATTTTTGATAAACCCTGCAACTGATAATGCACATAGTACCAATAATCATTCATCAGATTATTGGTAGAGTCATCATCGACTTGCTGAGCCTTGGCAGCAATGAGTTTATATGTATCGGACTGTTCGCAGTACTCTTTCGAGTTTCCCCGAGCTTGTATGAACATAAGAAAAGTCATCCCATAAGTTACAAAATCAATAAAGAATAGTCCAATATCGGAAGATCCAACATAATGTATTTTCATGAACCTGTGCATTTCTTGCTGTACAAGTCTAACATATTGACGCGGAATGGAATGGCCTTTCTTTACTATAACCCTCGGCGTTATCACTTTTGCATGCATCATTTCCATTTTTTGCTTCTTGCTAAAGTGATCGAACAGAGTAGGATCAAGGTCTAACAGTAAAAGCGTCTTGCGCGCTACTTCCGAAAATTTGTCGAAATAAGTTTTAGTAACTTCATAATCCTTTGCAATAGAAAATTTTTGTATTACATTTTTTTTCTTTCTACTCTTAGCCATAAGTAAACAGATTTATGGGTGATGATTGCATTCATTTTTAGATTTACGCACCAAAGATAAAAACATTTCTTAAATAATTAACCTATTGGTTGACTTTTTTATCTAAATTTACGGACACCCTTTCGGTGCATATTCTTCGCATAGCAAACAAATATTCAGCTCTGCGAAAATGTCGCAACCTCCTGAAAAAAAAAGTCACTTGCCAATAAACTAAGCAACATAGTCGACTACTACAAAACGCAACTGAATGCGCGAGTAACCCACGTAACAATGACAAAGTAACCAGCACCGAAAATCCTATTGTAAGATAAAAATACAGTCCAACAAAAACTACAATCACAAAAAAAGCGCGAATCGATTAAATCGATTCGCGCTTTTTCGTTTGAGTATTACTGAAAGTTTATTTTCCTCCGAAAATACTGCCAAGTGTAGATTTCACTTTATTTACAGTACTGTCTTTTGTGCCAAATGACGTTTTATTCAATTTATCTATTGCCACTTTAGTAACTGTGTCTTTCAGTGCAGTATACACAGTCTTAACTAACGAATCCTCCTTCTTTACTACAGCAACAGTATCTTTTACCGCAACAGCTACAGTTTCTTTAGCGGCAGCAGCACTTTTTGTAGTAGTTTTTGCCTTAGCTGTGGTTTTTGCTTTGGTGGTAGTAGCCTTTGCCTTAGTGGTTGTAGCAGTTGTCTTTACGGCTTTTTTTGTTGGAGTTGTGGCTAGTGCACTTTCGGTGAACAAAGTTGCTGTAAAGCACGCAACCATCATTAGAACAAAGAGTTTTTTCATTTTTACTTTTATTATTGGCAATCCACATGCAAATTGCCTGTTAGTTTTAAATTACAGCACCTACATGCACGTACTGTGATTAGATAGTTGAAGTATTCAACACAATCTAAAATAAGTTTAAGTGCAAAAATATAAAAAAATACCTTATCTATGAAGGGCTGAACAGTTTTATTTAAACAATAATAAAAAGCTATCGGTAAATACAGCTTACAAGCTTTCACCAGAGTACGCTAAAGTTAGAAAAAACGCAGCCGTAAATGGCCTATAGATAAAAAAAACGCGAACCGATCTAGTCGGTTCGCGTTTTTTATGAAATTGAATACCTTAGTTCTTTTGCGCTTTGATACTACAACCAATAGCTACTGTGGTGGTTTGTGCAATGGGTTGATTAGTCAGTAAAGCATCAACCGCAGCTTCCACGTATTTATTGCTTACATCGTTTGCATCAGCATAGTTATCGTCAATAGCCCCGATATAGCGAACAATGTTCTTACCATTTTCTTTGTTTAGCAGAAACACGTGCGGAGTCTTGGTAGCACCGTATTGCGGATAAACCGTTTGCCCATCGTCGAACAAATAGGGAAAGGTGAATCCTTTTTCTTTGGCCCGAACCTGCATAGCTTCAAAGTTATCGGTGGGTTCTACTTTCGGATCGTTAGGGTTAATGGCAATTACCGGGTAACCTTTCGAAGCATATTTTTTATCCAGTGCAATGATACGACTCTCATACGCTTTGGCATACGGACAGTGGTTGCAGGTAAATACTACGATAAAACCTTTAGCGCCCTTATAATCGGACAATGATACCATTTTCTGATCTACATTTTTCAACTTAAAATCGGTAGCTACATCACCGACGTTGTATCCTTTATGTGCTGAGTTATTTTCCATTTTTTGCGCTTTTACCTGAGCCAGGCCGGCCAGGAAGATGATTGAACATACGATTAATACTGTTTTTTTCATATTGATAGTTGTTTATAAATACTTCTTAATGAGTTGCTCCAACTCACTCTTTTGCATTTTGTTTTCAATAAATTCTACTTTTTCCCCGTTTCGATAAAACACAGTAGCCGGAATTGCTCCGCTCCAGTTTTTGTCAATGGCAGGTATCCATTCGTTCATACGTTTATTGTCGTCCAACAAGTACACATCCACATCCATCTTTCTTTTTTCCAAAAAGGCTCGAACAGTTGTTTCGGCTTCTTTGGCCATATCCAAACTGACCAGTATCATTTTAAAATGAGGATGGTTACGATACGTATCGTTTACTTCTATAAACTCAGGGAGCTCAAGTACGCAAGGCCTGCACCAGGTAGCCCAGAAGTTGACCACGTACAATTTGTCATCATTCTGCTTCATAACCGCCTCCAAATCGGCAAAGCGCACAATCGTTACAGAGTAGTCATGTTGGGACGTACCGCCCAATACCGGCTTTTTACTTGCGGTATTCTGAGCGGAACCATTAAGTGTTAGTAGTGTCATTATAATTATTGCAAAGTATCTCATGCTGTTTTTTCAAACTCAAACACCGGTTTTGTGCAGATTGTTTGGAACGAGGCTCTTATAATAACTTTTAGGAGGAGGTATTTAAATAGAATTTGGAATTTAAGGGAGAAAATTCACGTTTGTTGAGATATAAAGAAGCGGTAAGCAGTAAACAGTAAGCGGCAAGAAAAAACCGCGAATCGATTTTACTCAATTCGCGGTTTTCCATTTTTATAATGGGAATAGTTTCTATCAACTGTTTGTATTACGGCTATCTTTTACCACTACGTCGTGAGCGCCACCTTCAACAATACTGGTAGATGAAACCAATGTAATCTTCGCATTTTGTTTCAAGTCGTCGAGCGAGATCACACCACAACTGTTCATAGTCGATTTAATTTTACCAAGCGTAATGTTGAGGTTATCTTTCAGCTTTCCGGCATAAGGAACAAAACTATCTACTCCTTCTTCGAATTTCAGGCTATCGCTACCGCCCATGTCGTAACGTTGCCAGTTACGGGCACGGTTGGAACCTTCGCCCCAGTATTCTTTCATATAGTTGCCGTTTACCATCAGTTTGCGGGTAGGACTTTCGTCGAAACGGGCAAAGTAACGACCCATCATGATAAAGTCGGCTCCCATAGCCAGTGCCAACACCATATGATAATCCTGAACAATTCCACCATCGGAACAGATAGGCACATATACACCTGTTTTGCGGAAATACTCATCGCGGGCCTCTGCCACTTCAATCAATGCAGTAGCTTGTCCACGTCCGATTCCTTTTTGTTCGCGGGTGATACAGATAGAACCACCACCAACACCTACTTTTACAAAGTCGGCACCAGCTTCAGCCAGGTACATAAATCCGTCGCGATCCACAACGTTTCCTGCTCCTACTTTTGCTTTGTCTCCAAAAGTCAACTTAATATATTCGAGTGTTTCCTTTTGGTATTCCGAAAAACCATCCGACGAGTCGATACACATGACATCCACTCCGGCTTCCATCAATCGGGGTACGCGCTCTTTATAATCGCGGGTATTGATACCAGCTCCTACAAGCAGTTTCATGTTGTCGTCCGACAATTCGTTCGGATTTTCTTTGTGGTTTTCGTAGTCCTTACGGAATACAAGGTATTTTAGATATTGATCTTTATCAATAATTGGTAAGCAATTCAACTTATGATCCCAGATAATGTCGTTTGCTTCGGTGATACTGATACCAAATGATCCTGTAATCAGTTTTGGAAACGGGGTCATAAAGTCTTTTACTTTTTTATCAAGACTATCGCGGGTAACGCGATAATCACGACCGGTTACAATACCAAGCAATTTGCCTTGTGAAGTTCCATCCTCAGTAACACCGATTGTTCCGTGACCCGATTCTTCTTTTAACGAAATCACATCGCGTAATGTATGTTCAGGAGTCAGGTTAGCATTGCTCACCACAAAGCCGGCTTTGTACGATTTTGCTTTGTATACCATTTCGGCTTGTTCTTCTATACCTTGCGAACCGAAAATGAAAGCCAGTCCACCATTGCGAGCTAAAGCGATAGCCATTTTGTGATCGGATACCGACTGCATAATGGCAGATACAAAAGGAACATTGAGATTAATCGGAGATGTCTCGCCGCTTTTAAATTTCACGAGCGGAGTCTTCAATGATATATTCGCCGGAGTACATTCTTTTGTTGTAAGTCCGGGAATTAATAGATACTCACTGAAAGTTCTGGAGATGTCGTTTAAATATTGTGCCATACCGTTTTTTAAGTTTTATGTAATAAAAATTTTGCAAAGGTATCCAAAAAAAATAAATAATGACGAAAGTTTTAGTGGAATACTCTGCATTTTTAAGTAGTATTTTAAGTATCGACACCTTTTCTATCAGTTTTCATACTCTTATGACATTTTTTAAGATGAGGCATCAGTAAAAAGATGATAATTTGTTATTATTGATTGTTTTTAGGTGGACGAAGGTTCAGCTTCCTCCTACTCTACAAATTCTTAGGTATTTAATATAAATGGAATGTAAATACGTATGCTACCGGAATAGTAATCAGATACAAAAAAGCGCGAACCGGATAAATCGATTCGCGCTTTTTGTGTCTGATTTAAGTATCATTAGCGGTTATATACTCCTATCACGCCATTGGCAGTAACTGTTTCGGCACTAACGGTCATGGCTTTGCATGAACTGTTATTAAAGAAACTGATAGTAGCCTTACCCGCAGCATCAGTTTTCACATCGGGATTCCAATACAACGTTCTGCGGTAATCATTCTCTTTTGGCAAGCGGTACCTGTTGTATTGCGGACTGAAAAACTCTTTTACATACGAATAACCTGAGAAAGTAGTATTTCTGATGCCGTTAGGATCGGGTTGATAGTTCTTTTTGCATTTAATAACCACTATCACGACATTTGAGAGATCAAGTGTACCCTTGTATATTCTTTGCATGGAGATATTATCTTCAACTACATTGATAGATTCAATTTCATCCAACAAAGGCATTCGGGCTTTAAAACCGGGACTTACTCCACCGTTATCACCACCTGAAGCATCACCTTCATTATCTGAGTACAACTCATTTATTTCGGTTGCAAACTGACTGGATTCCCTACGTAGCATAATCACTTTCTTACCTTTGTACAACATTTTTAAGCTTCCATCAGCTTGCGGTGTATAGGTAAAGTAATTGTTCATTTTATTCAGGAAATTAGCAATCTCAGTGGGTTGATATTCACCTTTATCTTCCATTTTATCCATCTCTTTGGCCACATTATACTTCACAGTAACCTTCAAAGGCAAGCGTTTCTCACTTACAACCACTTCCTTCAGTAAATGAT
The DNA here is from genome assembly GCA_963664445.2 of uncultured Paludibacter sp. GTDB lineage: Bacteria > Bacteroidota > Bacteroidia > Bacteroidales > Paludibacteraceae > Paludibacter. Next base: position 384,541 of record CAXXUM010000002.1, on the reverse strand, counting down.
CCTTTTTCTCCATAGATAACTTGCTGTTATTCTTTTGTAAATAGGCCTCCACACTGTCGGCAGCACTTCCGGTTGTCTGAGCAAGTGCATTACCTCTATTGAGGTACTGAGTGGTATTTAATTCGGGGAATAAATAGGTTTTCGGATCTGGACTAAACTGACGGTTGAGCATAACGCGCATTTCCCGGCGTTTATCGTTTACTTTGGATTGTAATATCAGTTTGCCTTCGCCTTTATAGTCCTGCAACCCAAAATTAAAATTACCTGCCGAATCGGTGATACACTTTCCTTGTTGTGATGTGCTATCCGAAAGCATGACCATCGAAATATCCACATTCTTCATTTTCTTTTTCAGTATTGTCGACACCACATTGCCTTCTATCACCAGTCCTTTTTCTACAGTATGTTTAATTACAAAAGGAGTAACACCTGCCATTTGTTTCCACGAATAGCGGCTCCATCCTTGCGTCAACAACAGTAAATCCAGTGCCTGACGGTGAGAATTATCATCGTACTGAAAGTACTGTCCCGGATTTTCGATATATCCACTTACTTCGGACGAGAGTAAAAGATCAGTAAGAATACTGTTGCTGTATGGATTGTTGGAGCTAGTTGCACCATCGCGTACCGACACTGAGAAGGTGGTTTCGACGGGATTATTGCGGACATCATTCAACTGAAAATTCATATTTACCCTCTCGTAAGGTTCGTAACCGGCTTTACTTTGCGATACATCGATCTTCATATGACTTTGGTGATTGATAAATGCCAACCGTTCGCTCACTACTTCGCCCAAAGCATTGTAAAGTGTGATTTGAGCCACACCGGTGGGAAGTAATTTCTTTGGATATTTAAACACAATAGCGTTATCGGCACCAGTATTTACGGGCTCAAAAGCATATAAAACTCCGCGACAGGAAATGGATAAACCGAGGGCTTCACTTTTGCTAGTTGCATTTTTCTGAATAAGTATATCTATCTTTTCTTCAGCCGAATTATCAATACTCATGGCATATCCATTGGGCAATGCCACCGGAAGTTCAAATTTATACTCTTTATCGTTGCTGTACACTTTAGCAACATACCCGCCAGTACCGGGAGTGAATTCAAATACCCCCATCCCCTGATATTCTGATTTCATATCGGCCACTTTCTCGTCCTTATCATTAAAAACCGATCCGGTGACAATCATATTTTCACCATTCTTCGCCGTAGCTTTAAAGGCTACCTTCGAAGATACGCCTGCCACTAAACTTCCACCTTCGGGGTAAAAACTAACTGCCAAAGTTCCTGACTGTGTATCATCGGGACGTAGCTTAGGGATAACCTGCGAATTTGATCGCGGCGTAATTACAGGTACATATTTTCCGGTTATCTCGGGAACATCATACACCGGAAACACACGCGAAAAGTAATTTTTCTGTCCGAAGTTCTGCATATAAAGCGTATACGCTCTCACTTCATAGAAGCCCGCATAACCGGTTGTATTTAGTTTAAAATCGCCATGACAAGCTCCATTCTCCAACTTGAGTTTTTTTGTCTCCACCACGTAACCTTCGGCATTCAGCAGTTCAACGTAAAGAACTTTACTAATTTTACTCAAAGCATTACGGTCAGCTTGCACAGCGTATGCTTTAAACCAGATTGATTCGCCTAAATAGTACGACGAATTATCAAAATGGAGATAAACCTTTTCCTGAGGGTAACTTTTTGAAAAAGAAACGAAGTGTTGAGAAAATGATTTAATCTTGCGAATGGCTGTGCTGTCCTGCGCGTAAACAATTGGAGCAGTGACTATCAAAAGCAAAACAAGCAATTTAAGAAAACGGACAGATCTGTTCATGATCATGATATTAAAGGTATGATATTATAAAAACACATTTTAAAACTAAATTGGAATAAACGCAATCACAATGATACAGAAAACTCTGCTAAGCCCACCTATTGATTTACAATTATTAGATACACTTCACAGATCAATGTAACTTAAAGTTAATGGGTAATGTATAACGTACGTTTACTTTATCCCCATCTTGCATTCCGGGATTCCATTTAGGCATACACTTGGTGACTCTAAGCGCTTCTTCATCAAATTCAGGTGAAATACCTCTTATCACTTTTACATCTGTCACATCTCCTACTTTATTCACAATAAATCCAACAAACACTTTACCTTCTGTCTGACTTTTTTGCATAGCTACAGGATAAGTAATTCTTCTTGACAAAAACTCCATCAACGCACTAACTCCTCCTTGAAATTGCGGCAGAACCATAAAAGCATAAAAATCGACAGACTGCCCTTCCCGATTATAGCATTCTCCCTTGATCGATTTTCCACTTTGAAATAACTCATGTCTTTTTAGCTGTCCATTATCCCAATAGGTCATAATTTCCCCGGTAAGATTGTTATGATCATAATTTAAATCCTTCCAAAGTTGACCGTTTTCATACCATTTCCTGAATTTACCATCAAGTTGAGAAAAAGTTTTTTTTAATTTTGCATTGGTAGCTATTTCCAATAAATGCTTTTCCGCCTTAATCTTTCCCGACATATAATATTCACGTTCAATTTTTCTATTGGCAGCAACAGAATCCTGAATCGTTACTGTGTAATAATTGGCTAATTTCAGTGATTTTACTTTATCACCCTTTATATCGAAATAAACAGTGTCTTGCCCATATATACCAATAGACATTAGCGATAGCAAAGCGATAAGGAGTTGTTTTGTTTTCATAATCAGTTCTTAAAAGCTATTTCTATTTATCACAGTAGTGCTTTTTGTTAGTCTGTAAACAACCGGCAGAGTGACTGGGAAGTCAACGATCTCACCATCAATAATCGTAGGTTTCCAATTTTTGATCAGTGAAAGAACCCTGATTGATTCTGCATCAGTAGCTGTATCAAGGCTTCGGGCTATATTAAATTTATCTACAGTACCATCTTTCTTTATCAAGAACGAAACAATGACCTTTCCCTGAATTCCGGCTTCTTGTGCTGAAATCGGATACCTTATATTTAAACTCAAAAAACGCATCAACGCATCCATTCCTCCCTCGTATATGGTAATAACTTCGTAAGGATAATACTTCACCTCCAGGCCTTTGTCATCAAAACATTTACCAGCCGTCAATTCTCCGTTTAAATATATATCCTTACGTTTAATATTTCCATTTTCCCAATAAGTGGCAAATAGTCCATCTTTCTTTCCCTCCTTATAAGCACAGTCAATTTTCAATTTCCCATTTTCATTCCATAATTGATATTGACCATTGCGCACATTGGTATTCTTATTCGTTTTCTCGTCAAGTTTCTTGTAATAATGCAGTTCTGATTTCAGTTTTCCAGACAGATAATAGACCCGTTCAACAATTCCATTGCTTACAGCAGTATCAGTACTATTAATTCTATAGGCTTTAGCCAATTCTTTGGTTTTTACCCGACTTCCATTTTCATCAACGTAAGTAGTGTCTTGTCCATACATAGTAATAGACATTAGCGATAGCAAAGTAATGAGTAATTGTTTTGTTTTCATAGCTATTTTTTTATACAACCTGTACTTAAAGTAAAACCCGATTAACAACATGTTGTTAATCGGGCGTAAAGATATGAATTGCATTCACATTAACAAAGAAATTCAAGGTGTTTTTTGATAGAAACTTATCAACAAAAAAAGGTGACCTCGCGAAGTCACCTTTCAGGGATATCAATATTAAATTTACTCACCGGCCCACATACTTACCAGCGAGAGAAACTCCCTTCGGTAGCCATTAGGATCAAAATTGTAGGCATCTTGTCCTAAGTTGAGCACCATTTCTTTAGAAGCGGTTCCCTTGTATTTAGAATTCTTTAGCAACAAACCAAAAGCGGTTACAGAGGCTGCAAACCGTGTATTCTCTGAAGCATTTTTAAAGTCTACAGGTATAGCCTGAATATCAAGACCCAATTGTCGGCTCACATATTCGTTAGGCTTAGTGTAAGTAAAATCAACAACCCCAATTTTTTCATCGGGACTTAAATTACGTAGCACTATCTCGTAAACTGCGGTAATCGTTTGTGAGGAGCCTATTTCGGCATCAAGAGCATAACCATCGGTCGCCTCTAGTTTAAACTCACGCTCTTCGTATCCCACCAAACGGAACGAATCAACCTTCAATTCATTAAACTTCACTTGAATCTTCGCATTTTTGGCTACAGAACAGAACTTCGCTTTTTCTTTTACAAAAACCTTTATAAACTGTCCTAATTTGTCGATATACTCGTAGTTTCCATTCCCTTTATTAGGAATTTGCTCCATTAAATGATTGTTTGGATTAGACTTTCCAAAGCCAAGTACCGTTAGATTAACACCTGACTTTCTTTTCTCATTGATAATTTTTATAAGCTCATCTTTCGAAGACGGATTTACGTTTAAATCACCGTCCGATACCATAATAACCCGATTACTACCATTTGTAATAAAATTATCCATAGCCACACTGTACGAGTACGTCAGACTTGGCGCACCAACGCTCGATCCACCCAAAAAAAGGTTGTCCACAGCCTTCTTAATTTCATCTTTCTTATCGCAGGTAGTGCTTTTAAGTACCAGTTTGGTTTCGTTAGAATAAGTTACCAGAGCTATTTTATCAGTAGCTTGTAAATTATCAATTAATAATTTAAGTCCGGATTGCAATAATTCAATCTTTTCCGGCGAATTCATTGATTTCGACACATCAATCAGAAAAACATAGTTTGATTTTGGAAGCTCACTCTCTGCAATAGATTTTCCCTTCAATCCTAAACGCATCAGGTAATGACCGGCATGCCATGGGCACGTGGTTACCTCGGAATTCAATGAAATATTTTCGGACGAAGCAGGATCGGGATAGTTGTAAGTAAAGTAATTTATCAAATCCTCAATTTTCACCGTTGTAGTTGGTGGAGTTTGTCCTAAGTTTATGTATTGTCGCATATCGGGATACGAAGCACCCTCTACATCAGTCGAAACAATCGAAATAGTTTGATTATCTACCTTTACAAAAGGGTTTTCAGGCAATTCGCGGTATTTTGCGCTAAAAGTTATATCCTCTGAATCTATTCCATAGTTTTGGTCAACACCATCCCTGTTACAGGCAGATGTCAAGCAAATCAAAATCGAAAAGAAGAATATTTTTAATGTTGTATTCACAGCTGTATTTTTAAGTCCCCGAAATCAAATCGGCTGTTAGTGTATAATTCGATACTCAAAAAGCACTCCCAGAATGATTGTTGTTATACATTTAGAAAGCTCTTTTTAGAATTTTCTACAAAATTGGCAGTAAAGGTATGAATAGTTAATGAATTAATATCAACCTTAATTAAGAAAAAAGAGATTAAAACTAAATTTAAAACAATATTTAACACTTCTGGCGATTATTTGCCATTAAAATCGAAATTCTATAAAAAAAATCCTCGCTTCCGATAATTCAGAAACGAGGATATATAATAAGATATTGGAGTATCAACTCTCAGCCTGACCTTTTACTACTTTGGGAGCAGGTGTACCTGTGGTCGATTTTTTCTTACGCGGTACATATTTGCCGGGAAGAATTACATCTAATAATTTTTTACCCATTAGCCCGAGTTTAACTGCACAGCCTAACGATAGCAAGCTCAACACTAAAGTCACCCAGGTATAAACATTTTCATAAGCCGTATACCATTGTGCAAAAGCCAAAACCATAATAATGCAGCTAAAAATTATTTTGGATCTTAGCAACGGTGTCTTTAATGTTTTGAATCGTGTTATACCATCTAAAATGCCAGAAACGGTAGATGCAACCAGCGATATCGGCAACATTAATATTGAGAAAGTAATAACAGAATGAACAATTACTTCCTGAAAACTTGGAAAAATAGAATGGAAAATAATCAACATCGGTGTTAAAGCCACAAATGTTTGCGAAAGGTGAATAGCAATCGGGTGAATATCCAATGCCAGAATAAATAAACGGTTTGCCGAAACCTTTTCGCGATAAGGTTCGAACACATTTCTGGGAAGACCGCAAGCAGGGCAAACGTCGCCTAACTCACTTTCTTTCATTACGTAACCGCACGGGCGACAACGTACTAATTCTTCATCTATCATTTTTTGTAATAATTTTAAAATTGGTTTGAAATGCAAAGATAATAAGTTATTAATAAGGAGCAAAAAAGACTGCCTATTTTTAACCATCAAGAAATACAAATTTTAATTGCGAAAGTTCCACTACCAAAACAATTGATTTTCAGATTTAATCAAGTCCTGGCATAATACTTGCACCATGCTGTCAAACCACACTCCTTACATTTGGGTTTGCGGGCAACACATACATATCGCCCGTGCAAGATAAGCCAGTGATGGGCTTTGGGAATTAATTCGGCCGGAATGTATTTTACCAGTTCAAGCTCAGTTTGCAGTGGATTTTTGGAATTAGTAGTTAATCCCAATCGCTCAGAAATACGAAACACATGCGTATCTACTGCCATGGTGGGTTTATTGAAAATAACGGATGCGATAACATTGGCTGTTTTGCGACCAACACCGGGCAGAGTTTGGAGTTGTTCAATATCATCGGGCATCAAACCTCCAAAATCGGACACCAGTTTTTGCGCCATTCCCACTAAGTGTTTGGCCTTATTATTTGGATAAGAAATACTCCGGATATATTCAAAAATCACTTCGTGACTAGATGCCGCCATTACTTCCGGCGTCGGAAAGTCGGCAAGTAATCGGGGCGTAATCATGTTCACCCGCTTATCGGTACATTGTGCCGAAAGGATAACCGCCACCAGTAGTCCGAAAGGATCGGAATAATGCAGTTCGGTTTCAGCGATAGGCATATTTTCAGTAAACCAGGCAATTATGTATTTATATCGTTGTGCTGTTGTCATATTTTCGTTTAAAAAAGTGAAGTGCGTTTGAGTCTGAGATTAAAATCACAACATCCGCATGTCCCTGTCAGGGGCTTAGAACGTATTGACAGATTTTTCTGCAAATTTATATCAAAAGATGTAATTCTAGCGTTCCTTTTTATTATTTTTGCAAATTAAAGAAGCAAATTGTATTTGCAATCTGATTTGATTTATTTATACTGACTTAAGCTTGTTTATTTCACAGAAAAAGAGATGAGATAAAGTAGAACTTTCTCATCACTTAATTTAAAATTCTCAATTACATACATGGCACCAAGAAAACCTATCAAAGCCACTCCAAAACCGGAACAAAGACCAGAGCCTAAGTTTCAACCAAAAGCCGAAAAAAAGATCACAGATCCTAACGAACCCGGCATTGGACAAAAATTCAAAGCATTTATTACTGACGAACGAACCCGCTTCGTGATAGGACTAGGCTTGCTGCTGGGAGCTTTGTTTATGTTTTTATCGTTTATCTCGTACTTTTTCACCGGTGCTGCCGATCAAAGCAAAATGGAGTTATCGTTCGGCGAATTGCAAAAAATGCGCAACGATATTCAAAACTGGGCTTCGGTAACGGGTGCTGTCTTGTCTGAAACATTTATAAATCGTTGGTTTGGGGTTTCCTCATTTGCCGTATTGTATTTCACTATTGTACTGGCATTAAGGCTAATGAAAGTACAGATAACAACTATTTGGAAAGCTTTTTTTCATTCAAGTTTCTGGTTAGTGTGGCTATCTGTTTTACTTGCATTTGCTTTGCGTTCATTTTACAAAGACTATTTATTTTTCTCTCCGGGTGGACAACATGGCGATGGTGTTAGCAATTGGCTTATCTCCTATGTAGGTTTTCCGGGTACGTTGATGATTATCATTGGTGCATTCCTGGTGTACTGTATTATATCTTCCAAAGCCACTATTCCGTTTCTGAAACGGTTATTCTCCCGCAAATCGAAAGTAGTGGAAGCAACAACTGCCGAAATGATGGACACTGAATATGGAATTACCGATAGCGATGCATCAATAGCCGTTGGTACTGAAATAATCCCCGAAGATTGGATTACAAAAGCCAATGATGACGGAGAAACTGAAGAAGAATTAATTATTGAACCTGCTACTCCTGTGGAATCGGTTGAAACAGATGAAACAGATGATATCCCTTTTGAAATTCAACAACCTGCCGAGCCAGAAGAAAGCAAGGCGGTGGATGCGCTTGAAATGGAAATTGTAGAGCCGGAGAATGATGATCCCTATTATAATGTTGCAAAATTGGGCAAATATGACCCGACATTAGATTTGACGCATTACACGCCACCTACACTCGATTTGCTAAAAGTGTATGGAACCGACAATGATACTCAAATAGATATGGTGGAGCAAAATGCGAATAAAAAACGCATTACCACTACTTTACAAAACTACGGCATTGAAATCGATACCATCAAAGCCACTGTAGGTCCAACCATTACGCTTTACGAAATTGTGCCAAAAGCAGGTGTGCGTATTTCTAAAATACGAAATCTGGAATACGATATCATGCTTAGCCTTGCTGCAACAGGCATTCGTATTATCGCTCCAATACCCGGTAAAGGCACCATTGGTATTGAAGTACCTAATATCGATCCGCAAGTGGTGTCGATGCATTCTATTATCGCTTCTAAAAAATTCCAGGAGTCAAAATTTGAACTTCCGGTGGCATTTGGACGCACCATTACGAATGAGATTTTCATGGTCGACCTGGCTAAAATGCCTCACTTACTGGTGGCAGGAGCTACCGGACAAGGAAAATCGGTTGGGTTGAATGCTATTATTACGTCTTTACTTTATAAGAAACATCCGGCCGAATTGAAATTGGTATTGGTGGATCCTAAAAAAGTAGAATTCAACATCTATGGCGATATAGAGAAACATTTCCTTGCTAAATTGCCCGATGGCGATGACGCTATTATTACCGACACCAGCAAAGTGGTGGAAACACTTAACTCACTGTGTAAAGAAATGGACGATCGTTACGATTTGCTTAAAAAAGCTCATGTTCGTAACCTCAAAGAATATAACGAGAAATTCACTAATCGCCACCTGAATCCTGAAAAGGGGCATCGATTCTTGCCTTACATCGTGGTAATTGTCGATGAGTTTGGAGACTTGATTATGACGGCCGGTAAAGAAGTGGAAATGCCGATTGCCCGTATTGCGCAGTTAGCTCGTGCAGTGGGGATTCACATGATTATTGCCACGCAACGTCCGTCGGTAAATATTATTACCGGTGTTATCAAAGCCAACTTCCCGGCTCGTGTGGCATTCCGCGTATCGTCGATGATTGACTCGCGAACCATTCTTGATGCACCCGGCGCTAACCAATTGGTTGGACGTGGTGACATGCTTTTCTCGCAGGGAAATGACTTAATTCGTGTTCAGTGTGCTTTCGTAGATACACCGGAAGTGGAAAATGTGGTGAATCATATCAAAGTACAACAAAGTTACCCTACTGCATTTTATTTACCTGAATTTGTTCGTGCTGATGGTGATGGTATTGACTCCAGCTCGGTTGACATGACCAAACGCGATCCTTTGTTCGAAGAAGCCGCGCATCTGATTGTGGCCAACCAACAAGGTTCAACTTCGCTTATTCAACGTAAATTCTCGATTGGTTATAACCGCGCAGGTAGGATTGTGGATCAATTGGAAGTGGCCGGAATTATCGGGCCATTCGAAGGAAGTAAAGCCCGCCAGGTATTGGTGATGGACGCATTTCACTTGGAACAGATTTTGAAGAACCTATAACAACAGGGTGAATTTACCCCAATCAAATAATTTTCAATTACAATTATGAAAAAAATAATTTACTCAATAGCACTCTTATTTTTTTGTTTTCAAACTGCCGTAGCCCAAACTGATGCAAAAGCCGACAAGATTGTCAGCGACTTGCTTGCTGAAGCCAGAGGCAACGCTATAAAAACCAATTTTAAATTGGCCATCAGCGAGAAAAGCAATTCGCAAGCGCAGGTATCGATGGGAACGTTCACCATTAAAGGCAACAAGTTTGTGTTGGAAATGGTAGATATGAAAGTCTATTTCGATGGAAAAACACAATGGGCTTACGTGGCAAAAAATAATGAAGTATCTGTTACCGAACCATCAGAAAAAGAGTTATCGGAAACAAACCCAATGGCTATTCTATCCGGATTTAAAGCTAAAAGCATTATTCGCTTTTCATCAAAAGTAAAATCTGCTCAAAACTATTGCATAGAAATGACCCCAAAAGCAAAGAATCAGGACATTGCAAAAATAGAAGTGCAGATAGCAAAATCGAACGGAAACCTGTATTCTATAAAATTAATCAATAAGAATGGAAGCGCTTCGCTCCTGTCGTTATCTAATTTTCAGAAAAACGTAAAGGTTGCAGATGCTATTTTTGTATTCAATTCCGCAAAATACAAAGGAGTAGAAGTAAATGATTTGAGATAATCTACTAGAACTTATTCTCATTTTCCGTCATTTATTTTTATAGAATTTATAAATATCTTTATTGAGACCCTATTTGATGTTTTCAAAAAACCTTTTGATTATAAATGCGTTTGACTAATAAAACAAAGAAATAATTAAACGGTAGCCTGCCGAAAAACAAACAACAAAAGAATTATATGAACGAAAAAGTACGTTGCCTAATCATAGGCTCAGGACCAGCGGGATATACCGCAGCCATTTACGCTTCGCGCGCAAATCTTGCACCGGTATTATACGAAGGCATGCAACCGGGTGGTCAATTGACCACAACAACCGAAGTAGAAAATTTCCCGGGCTACCCAACAGGTACCACAGGAACAGAATTGATGGAAGACCTAAAAAAACAAGCTGAACGCTTTGGAGCTGACATTCGGTTTGGAATGGTTACTGCAACCGATTTATCAGCCGCGCCTTACAAAGTGACCATCGATGGCGATAAAGTTATTGAAGCAGAAACCATCATTATTTCTACCGGAGCTACTGCAAAATACCTAGGAATACCCGACGAGCAAAAATATGCAGGCTCAGGTGTATCGGCATGTGCTACTTGCGACGGATTTTTCTATCGCAAGATGACCGTGGCCGTAGTTGGTGGTGGTGATACCGCCTGCGAAGAAGCCATTTATCTATCGGGCTTAGCTAGCAAAGTATATCTTATTGTACGCAAAGACTTTTTACGTGCTTCTAAAATTATGCAAGACCGTGTGTTGGAAAATCCAAAAATCGAAGTGCTTTTCGAACATGAAACACTTGGACTAACAGGCGAAGGTGTGGTACAAGGTGCTAACCTGGTAAAAAGAAAAGGAAAAGCTGACGAAGAACAAGTACACATTGATATTGACGGTTTTTTCCTTGCCATTGGTCATAAACCTAATTCAGACATTTTCAAACCATGGATTGAAACCGACGAAGTAGGTTATATCAAAACCATTGCCGGAACACCACGCACCAATGTGGCCGGAGTATTTGCTTCGGGCGATGTATCCGATCCGCACTACCGACAAGCCATTACAGCTGCAGGTACCGGTTGTCAGGCAGCCATTGAAGCCGAACGCTACTTGTCTGAAAAAGGACTGTAACATAGTAAATTGACAAATATAAAAAGCCGGAATGTTGAATTCAACATTCCGGCTTTTTTGCACCTATTCAAAGAATATCAATTTTGTTTTTCGTTGAATACCAATCCATTTTCGTCAGTATCAACCACTATTGTCTGGTCGCTATGCACTTTCCCTGAAATCAATTGTTTTGATAAATCGTTGAGCACATATTTCTGAATGGCTCGTTTTACAGGACGAGCACCAAACTGCGGATCGAAACCAAGATTAGCGATTAAATTCAAAGCACTTTTAGTCACTTCTAACTGAATGCCATTTTGGAGCAACGTCTTCTGAAGCATAGCTATTTGCAAACTTACAATTTCCTCAATTTGAGTTATATTAAGTGGTGCAAACATAACAAGCTCATCAATCCGGTTCAAAAACTCTGGACGAATGGTTTGTTTAAGCAATTCGAAAACTTGTATTTTGGTTTTTTCCAATACTTCATCGTGATTCTTATCAGTCATTTTTTCAAAGCTATCCTGAATCAATGACGACCCGATATTGGACGTCATAATGATAATTGTATTTTTGAAGTTCACCAGTCGTCCTTTATTGTCGGTTAATCGACCATCATCCAGTACTTGCAGCAACACGTTGAACACATCGGGATGCGCTTTTTCAATTTCATCGAAAAGCACTACCGAATAGGGTTTGCGGCGAATGGCTTCTGTCAATTGACCACCTTCATCGTAACCCACATATCCCGGAGGCGAACCAATTAATCGGGTTACCGAGAACTTTTCCTGATATTCGCTCATATCAATACGCGTCATCATATTTTCGTCATCGAATAAGTATTCGGCTAAGGCTTTTGCTAACTCTGTTTTACCAACACCGGTAGTTCCAAGAAAAATAAACGAACCAATAGGCCGTTTGGGATCTTGAAGCCCTGCCCTACTCCTTCTTACAGCATCCGAAACTGCCTGAATGGCTTCATCTTGTCCAACAACACGCAAGTGTAACTCATCTTCCAAATGCAGTAATTTGTCCTTTTCACTTTGCAGCATTTTCTTTACAGGAATACCCGTCCAACGGCTTACTACATCTGCAATATCTTCACTGTCAACTTCTTCTTTTATCAAAGCGTGAACACCCTGCATGGTAGCCAGTTTCGCTTGGAATTCTGCTATTTGTTCCTCGGCAGCTTTTACCTTTCCGTAACGAATTTCGGCCACAAGTCCGTAGTCACCTTCACGTTCGGCTTTATCAGCTTGATATTTCAGATTCTCAATTTCTATTTTTGTTTGCTGAATGCTGTCTATCAGCTGCTTTTCGCTCGACCATTTGGCACGCATTTCCTTGCTTTCCTCTTTCAAATTGGCTATTTCTTCGTTTAGTTGCGCCAATTTACGGGTATCGTTTTCACGCTTTATAGCCTCACGTTCAATTTCCAATTGCTTGATATTACGATCTATTTTATCCAACTCTTCGGGTACTGAATCAACTTCCAAGCGTAATTTCGCTGCTGCTTCATCCATCAAATCGATAGCTTTATCAGGCAAAAAACGGTTGGTAATGTATCGGCTGGAAAGCTCAACAGCTGCAATAATAGCATCATCTTTAATACGTACTTTGTGGTGATTTTCATATCGTTCTTTCAGTCCACGCAAAATAGAAATAGAACTCGGAATATCCGGTTCATCAATATTTACAATTTGAAAACGACGTTCCAATGCTTTATCTTTCTCAAAATACTTTTGGTATTCATCCAAAGTGGTGGCGCCAATAGCACGCAATTCGCCACGCGCCAAAGCTGGTTTTAAGATATTTGCCGCATCCATAGCACCATCACTTTTACCCGCACCCACCAAAGTGTGTATTTCGTCGATAAACAAAATCACTTCACCATCAGCTTTGATTACTTCGTTCACCACAGCTTTCAGTCGTTCTTCAAATTCTCCTTTGTATTTTGCACCGGCAATCAGCGCACCCATATCCAATGAGAAAATCTGTTTAGATTTCAGGTTTTCCGGGACGTCACCGCGAACAATACGATGTGCTAAACCTTCGGCAATAGCTGTTTTACCTACGCCTGGTTCACCAATCAGTATTGGGTTATTTTTTGTTCTACGGCTCAAAATCTGGAGTACACGACGAATTTCTTCGTCACGACCAATCACAGGATCAAGTTTGCCGGCCCGAGCTTGTTCGTTTAGGTTGATAGCATATTTGTTCAATGCATTATAGCTTTCTTCAGCAGTGGCTGAATCGGCCTTTGCTCCCTTACGAAGCTCAATAATTGCTTTTTGTAATTCCGATTCAGAAACACCTGCATCTTTAAGTACTTGTGATAAAGTGTTTTTTTCGGCAACCAAAGCCAATAGTATATATTCTAAAGGAACAAATTGATCACCGGCTTTTGATGAGATAGCCGCGGCTTTTTGTAGTACGGCATTTGTATCACGACTCAGATAAGGTTCGCCACCCGAAACACGCGGAAAACCACTAATCATGTTATCCACGATAACTTGTAAGGTAGACATATTTACTCCCAGTTTTCCAAATAAAAACTGGGTAAGATCTTCACCTTTTGAAAGCAATGCTTTAAACAAATGAGGTGTTTCAACCACTTGTTGCCCATTTGATTGGACTAATTCAATAGCTTGTTGTATCGCTTCTTGCGATTTCACTGTAAAATTATTAAAGTTCATAGTTTGTTGTATTATTTTCTATTTAATGTGTGTTGTATCTGTTATGACGAACAATTCACAGCAAAAAATTCACCAATCCTAAAAATCGGTTATTTTGTCAATTTTATAAGATATTCAGCTGAAAAAGAAGACATTATTGCATATAAATGGAATTTTTGGCAGTTCGGTTTCTATTTCAATTTCAATATGATATTTAGACCGCTATTTTTTTTTCAATTTTGATGTTCGATTTTAATATAATCGCATAAAAATTCATATATTTGCCACAGTAAAATCTTAAAGAATACGAAATAACCAATTTTAAATTTAATAATTCACTATGAGTAACACAAAAAGAGTTTATACTTTTGGCAACGGAAAAGCCGAAGGTAAAGCAGACATGAAGAATTTGCTTGGTGGAAAAGGCGCGAACCTTGCCGAAATGAATTTAATCGGAGTACCCGTTCCACCAGGTCTGACTATCACTACCGACGTTTGTAATGAGTACTTCACATTGGGCAAAGAAAAGGTTGTAGAACTCCTTAAACCTGAGGTTGAAGCAGCAATTGCAGGCATTGAAATTCTTATGAATTCAAAGTTCGGCGATGTTGAGAATCCGCTGTTAGTTTCTGTTCGTTCAGGAGCGCGCGCTTCTATGCCGGGCATGATGGACACTATTTTGAACTTAGGATTGAACGATGCAGTAGTGGAAGGTCTGGCTCGTAAAACAGGAAATGCCCGCTTTGCATGGGATTCGTACCGTCGCTTTGTGCAAATGTACGGCGATGTAGTTTTAGGCATGAAACCCGAAAATAAAAATGATATTGATCCTTTCGAAGATATTATAGAACATATAAAAGAATCCCGTGGTGTGGAATTAGACACCCAGCTTTCTGTTGACGATTTAAAAGAGCTGGTGAGCAAATTTAAAGCCGCCGTACTAAAAAAAACCGGTAAAAACTTCCCTGACTCGGCTTACGAGCAACTTTGGGGAGCTATCTGTGCTGTATTTGACTCATGGATGAATGACCGTGCTATTCTATATCGCAAAATGGAAAATATCCCTGCCGAATGGGGAACAGCGGTAAGCGTACAATCGATGGTTTTTGGAAACATGGGCGAAACTTCGGCAACAGGTGTTTGCTTTAGTCGTGATGCTGCTACCGGCGAAGACGTATTTATTGGTGAATATTTAATTAATGCACAAGGCGAAGATGTGGTAGCCGGAATCCGTACTCCGCAGCAGATTACAAAAGCCGGCTCACAACGTTGGGCGGTATTGGCCGGTGTTTCTGAAGAAAAACGCTTAGCTAAATATCCTTCGATGGAAGAAGCGATGCCTTCTATTTACAAAGAGCTCGATGAAATCCAAACAAAACTGGAAAATCATTACAAAGATATGCAGGACATGGAATTTACCGTACAAGAAGGTAAACTTTGGTTCTTGCAAACCCGTAACGGAAAACGTACTGGTGCTGCCATGGTTAAAATTGCCATCGATATGTTCCATCAAGGCATTATTGATGAAAAATCGGCCATCCTGCGTATCGATCCAAACCGATTGGATGAACTCCTCCACCCTATTTTCGACAAAAAAGCCATTAAAGAAGCAAAACTTGTTGCCAAAGGATTGGCTGCTTCTCCCGGGGCTGCTTCGGGTCGTGTTGTGTTCAATGCCGATGATGCTGCCGAATGGGCTGCCAGTGGCGAAAAAGTAATCATGGTGCGCGTTGAGACTTCACCCGAAGATTTAGCCGGTATGGCCGCTGCTCAGGGGATTTTGACGGCACGTGGTGGTATGACGTCGCATGCCGCAGTAGTAGCTCGTGGTATGGGTAAGTGTTGTGTTTCGGGCGCCGGAACATTGAAAATTGACTATGTAGCTAAAACCATTGAAGTTGATAGCATAACGATAAAAGAAGGTGATTATATTTCGCTCAATGGATCTACCGGTGATATTTTCCTTGGTAAAGTAGGAACAAAAGAAGCCGAGTTGGATGCCGATTTTGCTGAGCTTATGACTTTAGCTGATAAACACACTAGAATGTGTGTTCGGACTAACGCAGACACACCACATGATGCAATTGTAGCTCGTAAGTTTGGTGCATGTGGCATCGGACTTTGCCGTACAGAACACATGTTTTTCGAAGGAGAAAAAATCAAGGCCATGCGCGAAATGATTTTAGCAAAAGATGAAGATGGTCGTCGTATTGCTTTGGCAAAAATCCTTCCCTATCAGGAAGCTGACTTTGAAGGTATTTTTACCGCTATGGAAGGATGCCCGGTAACAATACGATTGCTCGATCCTCCTTTACATGAGTTTGTACCTCATGATGAAAAGGGACAACAGGAAATGGCAGAAGCAATGGGTGTTTCCATCAAAGTTATTAAACAACGTGTGGATTCGCTACATGAACAGAACCCAATGTTAGGCCACCGTGGTTGTAGGTTAGGTAATACCTATCCGGAAATTACTGAAATGCAAACACGTGCCATTCTGGGTGCCGCTTTAATCCTTAAGAAAAAAGGACTCAATGTTCTTCCGGAAATTATGGTTCCGTTGGTTGGTATCAGGTTCGAGTTTAACGAACAGGATAAAATCATACGAGAAACTGCTGCCAAACTATTCGAAGAAAGAGGTGACAGCATCGAGTTTAAAGTAGGAACAATGATAGAAGTTCCACGTGCAGCATTAACTGCGGAGCGCATTGCTGTAACAGCTGAATTTTTCTCGTTTGGAACCAATGATTTGACTCAAATGACTTTTGGATACTCGCGCGACGATATTGCTTCTTTCTTACCTATTTATCTTGAAAAGAAAATTCTTAAAGCCGATCCGTTCCAGATTCTCGATCAAATTGGTGTTGGACAGTTAGTGCAGATGGCTACAGAGAAAGGACGCTCAGTTCGTCCCGATTTGAAAGTGGGTATTTGTGGAGAGCATGGTGGCGAACCATCATCGGTAGAATTCTGCCATCGTGTAGGATTGAACTATGTGAGTTGTTCGCCGTTCCGTGTGCCAATTGCACGACTGGCTGCAGCACAAGCTGCTTTAAAGAATTAAAAATACGTTCATATTGATTATAAAAATAGACTGCCTATTCATATAGACAGTCTATTTTTCACTTAGTAAAGGCCTGTATTATTTCGTAATTACAAATTCCACACGACGGTTTTTTTGACGACCTAAATCAGTGCTATTGGTAGCAATGGGTCTATCTTCACCAAAACCGGAGACAGACATGCTCGAAGAAGGAACATTTTTGCCCAATAAATAATTTTTTACAGAATTGGCTCTGTTCTTCGAAAGTGTCTGATTAAATTTGCGGGAACCGCTTGAATCGGTATGTCCGGCTACATTCAATCTTGCCCATGCTGGGTTTCTTACTAAAACCACAGCAATCCTATCCAATGTTGAAAATGAATTACTTGTCAATTGAGCAGAGCCTAGTTCAAATTCAATATTATCGAAAGAAGCATTCACTACTCCTTTGTTTTTCAACGATAATGCTTTCAAATCATTCTCCAATTTCTGAATTTTATCATTCAAAGCATCATTATTTCCTACAATTACTGTAGTTTCGGCTTTGTTTTCGCGAAGTGATAAAGCTTTAATATCTTCAGCCATTTTTTTGTTTGCTTTGTTTATCGAGTCATTTTCGGCTTCTAAAGCATTCAAACGATTAACGGTTTCAATCGTATTGTCTTTCACTATTTTTTCTACAATAACAGGAGCCGGTTTTGGATAATACTCGCACATGCTGATATTGCGGGCATGCTGTTTATCGCCGGTAGCTCCAAGTTTAAAGCGTAAACCAATGGTTGCAGTTAACGCATCACTGTTTCCTTTTGACATATTATAACCACCCAGGTTTGCTCTATCGTAATAACGATATTGTACTTCGCCACCAAAAGCAACCGATTTACTCAAATTAAACTCAAGATTTAAACCTGCTTTTGCCACCAAAGTTTCAGGAACACCATCGCCTGCGTCGCGTGAGTCAACAATTACATTATCATTGGCATCCGATAATTTAAACTGGTAGAAACCAACGCCTACACCTGCGTTTCCGTAGATATTCATGTAACTCCAAAATCCGGTACGATTTGGAATCAACACATTAGCTAAATTCACCGAAGCATACATAAGAACATCGTGTGTACGACCGTCAAGCGTACCCGTTTGATTATTGTTAAGCAAAAAAGAATGGCCATAAGGATTGTACATGTATTCTACACCAAGACCTAATAAAGGATTAATACTGTACTCCAATTCTGCTCCACCCATTAGATGAATTTGATCACGACGAGATAGAATTCCCGGAGCAACACGAAAATAATTAGCTCCTCCTTTAAAACCTATGGACCAGTGCGAAACCGGCACAAATTCGCAAGTTGTTGTTTTTGGGATTTCGGAACTCTCCGAACGACTCACCGTTACAACTTCCTGTGCAGAAGAATAACCAATTGATGCCAATAATAAAACGGCAATACTAAGTTTTTGTTTCATAATTTTCTTTACTGTTTGAATGTATACTAATAATTGAATGTAAATAATCTTCTTAAATTGTAATTCAAAAGTACTTATTGAATGAGGCAAAGGTAGACGTTTAGTTAAAGCAGGAATTACACAATTATATATATTTATTGCAGAATTCACACCTCAAACTTATATTCTTAATTTTTATATTTTCTTAGATTTTAAATTCTCAGTTTCTATGTATCTTTGCGATAGTGTATAATTTAGATCTTTATGAACATGAAAAAGATTATAGCTTGTATAGTTGTCAGCGCATTTATTACAACTTCGTTTTGTCAACAAACAATTAAAGAAGAGTTGGCTAAAAAGGAAATATATGATACTGAGAAAGCGTTCGAACGAATGGCTTCCGAAAAAGGAATAGCCGAAGCATTCTATTTCTATGCCGATAAGAACGCTGTGATTCTTCGGGGAAATGACTCTATCATTAGGGGAAATGTCCATATAAAAGAGTTTTACGAAAAGAAGCAGAATAAAAATACTACTGTAAACTGGACTCCCGATTTTATTGAAGTTTCGAAGGATGGCACTTTGGCATACACCTACGGAAAGTATGTATGGAAAATTCGGAAAGAAGACGGAACCACTTCGGAGTCGAAAGGTGTTTTTCATACGGTATGGAAATTGCAACAAGACAAGACCTGGAAATATGTTTGGGATTAGACCATTCATTACAACACAGAAGCATTAGCCCTACCCAAAACTTTAAAAATCGGATGAGATACAAATTAATAGGATTATCATTATTACTTGCAACGATCTGTTATGCTCAATCGGGTACAGCACCAAAAGCACCGCTCTACAAAATGTCAAGCAGTCGGAATAAAACAAATATCACACACTATTTAAATGCCGCAAAGTGGAATGAACTGTTCCCGAACCGGCACGGAATGCGTGGAAAAAACCCTAAGAAGCCCTCAACGGATTTTTATTCATTCAAAGCACTGGTGGAGGCAGCTAAACATTTTCCTGATTTTCTTACCGGAAGCACAACCATTCAAAAGCGTGAACTGGCTGCTTTTCTGGCAAATATAGCCCAAGAAACAGGTAGCGGATGGGCCGAAGCGCCGGGCGGATATTTTAAATGGGGACTTTATTTTGTGGAAGAAGTGGAAGACAGTTCTAAAAACAAATATGCCGACGCTAGCAAAGTAAATTATCCGCCGGTGCCGGGCAAAAGCTATATGGGTCGTGGCCCGAAACAACTGAGTTGGAACTATAACTACGGACAATTCAGCGAAGCATGGTTTGGAACAAAAGATACTCTGCTTCATCACCCGGAATTATTGGCGGAAGACCCTGAATTATCATTTGCTTCAGCCATTTGGTTTTGGATGACTCCACAGTTCCCTAAACCATCGTGCCACCAAATTATGGACGGAACCTGGAAACCTACCGAAAATGATTTGCAAAAAGGACGCGTACCGGGCTTTGGTGCTACATTAAACGTTATTAATGGAGGTGTGGAATGCGGTAAAGGAGCCAATGAATTCGAAAAAACCGGTTATCGTTACAAGTATTATAAATATTTTTGCAATTATCTAAATGTTTCACCCGGTGAAAACATCAGTTGCAGTGACCAGAAACCGTTTGGACAATAATAAGTACTAACTTTAAAACAGTAAAAGCCATGAAAATCAGAGAACAAAAGTCGGTTATTGCCACTATCGGAGTAGTGCTTATTCTTCTTGCCGTATTATCCAGAAGAATTGTCGCAAGAAATCTAAACATGGATTCATTGCTAAGTTTTGTTGCCGGATTTGCGGTGGTAGTGGTTGGGTATATTATTTTCAAAAAAATGATGAATAACAGAAATAACTGATTAATGGAGTTGTGTAGTTTGTAGCTCTAACATCAATGTTCCTTTTCTATTTTAATTTTGATAATGAGCAAATAATTACTCCCCAATATATCCAGATTTCGAAACAAAAAATAGTATCAATCTTTGCCGACGGAGCATTAAATAATTCATAACAAGGCTTTAGCCCTAATCTTTAAAATTATGTCATTTGTAAAAATTTGGGTACATATTGTATTTTCAACAAGAAACAGAGAAAATTTCCTATCTAAAAGCATTCGACACGATGTTCATCAACATATCATCGAGAACTGCAAAGAAAAAGGCATTTTCCTACAAGCCATTAATGGTATGAGTGAACATCTACATTGTTTAATTTCCTTGGGAAAAGATCAAACAATTTCACAGGTTGCTCATTTAATAAAGGGAGAATCATCATTTTGGATAAATAAACATCAAATCACACTGACCAAATTTAGTTGGCAAGATGATTATTTCGCAGTATCTGTAAGCGAATCTAATTTGACAACTGTTACCAACTACATTAAGAATCAGGAAAAACATCACTCAGGCAAGACATATACAGATGAGGTCAATGAATTTATATTGAAATATGGATTTCAACATATAAATGAAAAATAATGGGGCTAAAGCCCTAATTACTCTCGGCTCATCATCCGTCCCATAAATGGGACGGCAATGATAGCGATTTGATTCAATGAAACCTATATTCGTTATTAAATCCAGCATCAATTATTACCGTCAGATTTATCATTATTTGAAATTAATGATACCAATAATCATTACCGGCATATTTATCAATATTCAAAACTAAAAATACAGTAATCATTACCGTCAGATTTATCCCATATTCGAGATTAATGATACCATCAATCATTGCCTCATATTTATCCCATATTCGAATTAAAGATAGCAGCAATCATTGCCGATGAATAGAAGATGAATAGAAGAATCCAACATCCTCCCTCCTCACCTATTTCCAAATTCCCTCTTTCTTTTGTATATTTGCACTCCGATTATTAATTGTGCATTATCAATTATGAATTAAAATATATGGCTGACGATAAAAAAGTGATTTTCTCGATGGTGGGAGTTAGTAAAACTTTCCCTCCACAAAAAAAAGTATTGAACAACATTTACCTTTCGTTTTTCTACGGAGCTAAAATTGGTATTATTGGTCTCAATGGATCCGGTAAGTCTACCTTGTTGAAAATCATCGCCGGCGTCGAAAAAAGTTTCGATGGTGAAGTGGTTTTCTCTCCGGGTTATTCGGTTGGATATTTGGAACAAGAGCCACAACTGGACAACAGTAAAACGGTGAAGGAAATTGTGCAGGAAGGTGTACAGGAAATTGTAGATATGCTGGCTGAATACGAGCGTATCAACGAACAGTTTGCTGAACCGGATGCCGATTTCGATAAATTGATTGCCCGCCAGGGTGAATTGCAGGAATTGCTGGATCATGCAGATGCATGGAACCTGGACAATAAACTGGAGCGTGCTATGGACGCTTTGCGTTGTCCGGACGAAGATGCACTGGTTTCGGTACTATCGGGAGGTGAACGTCGTCGTGTGGCGCTGTGTCGCTTGTTACTCCGCAATCCGGATATCTTATTGCTCGATGAGCCTACCAACCACTTGGATGCCGAATCGGTAGAATGGTTGGAACACTACCTGCAAAACTATGCCGGAACCGTTATCGCCATTACCCACGACCGTTACTTCCTCGACAATGTTTCGGGTTGGATTCTGGAGCTCGACCGTGGTGAAGGTATTCCATGGAAAGGGAACTATACTTCGTGGTTAGAGCAAAAAACTGCCCGTATGGCCGGCGAAGAAAAGCAAGCCAGCAAGCGTCGCAAAACGCTGGAACGCGAGTTGGAATGGGTGCGCATGGCTCCTAAGGCACGTCATGCCAAAGGTAAAGCACGTATCGAAGCTTACGATAAGTTGATTAACGAAGATCAAAGAGAAAAAGAAGAGAAACTGGAGATATTCATTCCAAACGGACCGCGTCTGGGTAACAAAGTGGTAGAAGCCATAGATGTTGCCAAAGGATTTGGTGACCGCTCCTTGTTCGAACATCTTAACTTCATGCTTCCTCCCAATGGTATCGTTGGTATTATCGGACCAAATGGTGCTGGTAAAACAACACTTTTCCGCCTTATGATGGGATTGGAAACTGCCGACAAAGGAACATTTGAAGTGGGTGAAACGGTAAAAATCGGTTATGTGGATCAAAGTCATGCCGACATCGACCCAACAAAGACAGTATATCAAGTAGTTTCGGGCGGAACGGACTTTATTCGCGTAGGTGGAAAAGAAATCAACGCACGTGCTTACCTGTCGCGCTTCAACTTTGCCGGTGGCGATCAGGAGAAATTGTGTGGTATTCTTTCGGGTGGTGAGCGTAATCGCTTACATTTGGCTATCACTTTGAAATCGGAAGCCAACGTGCTCCTACTCGATGAGCCGACCAATGATATTGACGTAAATACCTTACGTGCATTGGAAGAAGGACTCGAAGCATTTGCCGGTTGTGCTGTGGTTATCTCGCACGACCGCTGGTTCCTCGACCGTATTTGTACCCACATCATTGCTTTTGAAGGTAACTCGGAAATATTTGTGTTCGAAGGATCTTATTCCGAATACGAAGAAAACAAAAAAATGCGCTTGGGCGACGAAGCTCCAAAACGGATACGCTACAAAAAATTGATGGTATAAATCAGTAAACAGTTATCAGTAATCAGTAAAAAATGTGCCTCCCGATTTATTTCGGGAGGCACATTTTTATTTGGGTTTTATTCTAGCGTACAAGAGTAACCACTTAGCCACAAAGGCCACCAAGAATCACTAAAGATCTAATGTAGGCGCAAGTCACAATCAACGATTTTCAAAACTGCTGACAAATAAAACATTCATGCTTTATCCTTCCTACTCTTTATGTTATTAGTAACTATAATATTAGAAGATTTAAACCTCGTGCAGTTCAGTGTTCTCTGTGTCTTTTTGTTCCACACCATTATATCATCACATTACCATATCAGCACATCTACACATTATCATCATATCATCCCATATCCAAAACCAATCCGTTCATCGGTTCCGTTCAGCACTACCGACATTTTATTGAACTTGTTAGCTGCATATATTTCGTTTATCAGACTACAAGCCTCACGGGGAGTAAAATCCTGACGAACCACATAAATACAGTTATCAACCAACCTATTGAGTAAATACGTATCCGAAACAACACCTACAGGTGCCGAATCAAGAATGATATAATCAAATTCTTCTTTTAGTTTCCCTATCAAATCGTCTAACTGAGAACTCATCAGTAACTCATCCGGATTGGAAAGAACAGAACCTGCAGGAACTACACTTAAACAAGAGTGAATGCCCGAAGAGACAATGATATCACTAAGGTCGTTGCTTGTATCGGATAAAAACAGACTCACTCCTTTATCTTTGGTTAGGTGCAAATACTCGTCAACCATAGGATTCCGAAGATCCAAATCCACCAACACCACTTTTTTCTTCATCATTGCAAATGACAGAGCCATGTTTGTTGCTGTGAATGTTTTTCCTTCACCTGCAATCGTTGAAGTTACCAATATAACAGGCGATTTTGTACCTTCCAACGTAAACTGAAGATGAGTGCGAATTGACCTGAACATTTCTGCTATCGGCGAATTCTTGTCATCAGCCAACACTATTGTATTTGCATCTTTGTTCTTTGCAATCGAACCCAGGTAAGGCACTTTCAGTAGTTTCTGAAGTTCTGTCTTATCAACAATCTTATCATTGAGTGCATCCATTATATAAAAAATCAGGATAGGGACTCCTAGACATACTACAAATGCCAATAGCAGAATAAGAAGCACTTTTGGCGAAACAGGTTCTACCGAAACAAACGCATGATCGATAGATTTAGAAGTAGGAATAGCCGTAGCCATACTAAGCTCATTCTCTTCACGTTTTTGCAATACAAACAGATAAAGTGTTTGTTTCACTTTCTGTTGTCTGAGTAGATCAACATTCGTTTTATTTTTATTCAGCTCAGCTTCCACCTTTTGAAGTTCGCCTCCTATCAATTTCAATCTTTCATCAATAAAATAAGCAGTTACCTTCGCCAATTTATTTTTGTCATCAACGTCGTGCTGATTGTACCGTTCAATAAGTCTATCTAAAAATGCCTGAGACTTTTTCACACAGGCCGAGTTAGTCGAAACACTAATGGCATTCGACCTCTTCAGCACGGCACTCACTTTTATATCTTCGCAATAGTTTTCAATCAGATTGCGAATAGGATACAATACTATTTTATAGGTATTTGTGCCTTCCAGAGGTAAAATTTGCTTGAATTTAAATTCACCGACAGGCGTCCGAACAGGGTCTGAAAGACTTGCTAACTGATATTCCCCGCTGATGGCATCATAGTTGAACCGAATGGTATAGCCTTTTTCAGAGCGACCTATTTTGAAAATAGCGCGATACTTTGCCGTATCATTAAACTGAGCCGGAACCTGCAGTTGGACGGGAACTATAGGATAAAGCTCCACATATCGCCATCCTTTTTTTTGAAAATACTCTGTTTGAATATTCAAATCCAATATCACATTTCGAATGATTGTTTGAGAGCTAAGCAACTGCATTTCATCTTCAACATCCTTATTAGTAACACCCATTCCTAAATCAATCAGCGATTTATCGAGCAATGCAGGTCCTGAATTATTCTGACGCAATAAAATGGTTGCTTCAACTTTATATTTCTTATTAGCAACACATAAATACAAGGTCGCCATACCGAAGCAAATAACCGCAGAGATCGCAAACCAATACCATTTAGAACGATACCTGAAGAATAAGTCTCTTACACTGAACGAATTTGGATTAGATATGTTAGGTTTATTATTGTCCATCGCAAAATAGGGAGTAAATAGTTTGTGATAAGTGATCTTTTCGTTTTAGACATATCGGTTATATCTATAGAAACATATTGATTGTCTCCTATAAATTAATCGATTAGCTATTGCTTATTGCACAAAATTACGCAAATCATTATCAATCCACAAACATTGTTTCCAAATAATGTAAAATAATCTATAATTGAGTTAGCAATAGTTTGGTGGTCTATCATTTATTATGTTATTTTGAAGTCATTTTACCACTAAGAAATGGTCTTAATATAATGTTGCTTCCTTTTTGTCAATTGCCGTCCCATTTATGGGACGGATGGATATGAAAAAGGGTATTGGCTTTAGCCAAACATTAAATATCATTTGGCTAAAGCCAATATTAGTTTCACAATTTTATCCGCCCCATAAATGGGACGGCAATTAAAACATACATATTTCCACTAATCAATTTAAACATCTTCGCTAAATTTGCGAATCAAAAACATATCCATTTATGAATCCAAAAGAATATATCTCCGAATATCAGGATCGTTTTTTAAATGAACTCTTCAGTATAATCCGCATACCCAGTGTGAGTGCGCATGCACACCGTCAACCTGAAATACAACAATGTGCCGGCCAATGGCAAAAACTATTGCTCGAAGCAGGTGCAGACACTGTTCAGATACTACCAACCAAAGGCAACCCTGTGGTTTTTGCCACCAAAATACTGGATAGCTCCTACCCGACCATTATGGTCTACGGCCATTACGATGTTATGCCTGCCGAACCTTTGGAGTTATGGACCACACCGCCTTTTGAACCCGAAATTCGTGACGGAAAAATCTTTGCACGTGGTGCCGACGACGATAAAGGTCAATCCTTTATGCATGCCAAAGCGTTCGAATACCTTGTTCGAAGCAAACAATTGAAATGCAATGTCAAGTTTTTACTCGAAGGAGAAGAGGAAATAGGATCGCCAAGTCTGGAAGCTTTCTGTGCCGAAAACAAAGAGCTGCTTCAATGCGATATGATACTGGTTTCGGATACCAGCATGCTTTCGGCAGATACGCCGAGCATCACCACCGGATTGCGTGGGTTGGCGTACTGGCAAATTGAAGTTACTGCTGCATCCCGTGATCTGCACTCGGGCATTTTTGGCGGTGCTGTGGCTAATCCCATCATGGAGCTTAGTAAAATATTGGCACAGCTCACCAATGCTGAGGGGCAAATCACCATCCCTCATTTCTACGACGATGTAGAAGAAGTGTCCGATTACGAACGTTCTCTTATCGCTCAGATTCCATTCGATGAGGAAGAGTATAAACGTAACCTAAATATTTCGCAGGTATACGGCGAAAAAGGCTACAGCACTATCGAGCGCACCGGTATTCGTCCGGCCTTAGACATTTGCGGTATTTGGGGAGGATATACTGGCGAAGGATCTAAAACAGTACTACCATCGAAGGCATTTGCCAAACTATCGGCACGATTGGTTCCACACCAACAATATGAAAAGATAGCTCGATTGGTTTCCGAACATCTTAGGGCTATTGCTCCTGAGCATATCGACATAAAGGTGAGCACCTTGCATGGAGCGGAAAGTTATGTTTGTCCTATCGACTCCGACGCCTACAAAGCAGCTGAAAAAGCCTATACAAAAGTATTTGGAGTAAAGCCCCTGCCCGTTCGCCGTGGTGGAAGCATTGGAGTCATTCCGATTTTTGAGAAAGTGCTGAACGTAAAACCAATCCTTATGGGCTTTGGACTTGAATCGGACGCCATCCATTCACCGAACGAAAATTTTCCACTCGACTTGTTCCAAAAAGGCATCGAAACCATCGTGGAGTTCTATTTAACAGTGAACAGTCAACAGTGAGCAGTTATCAGTAAGTAGTGATTAGTGATTAGATAGTAGTGGATAGTCAACAGTGAGCAGTCAGCAGTGATTAGATAATAATCTTTGTGGTTCTACGTGAACTCCCGATTCTCAGGATGTTCCATCAGTGACTTAGTGGTAAAAACTATTTTTATTGACAATAAACTACGAATGACGCGAATGACGCGAATTAATTTCTTTCTTATTCGTGGAATTTGTGCAATTCGTTGTTTTGAAATGTTTATGGAGCTTGCGATGGAGTATTTCGACATTCCGAGAATCGGAACATCCCGATTTATCGGAACTACTTACTGATAACTGTTTATGGAGCTTGCGACATCACGATCTTTCGGGACTGATAACTGAATAAATCTCATTCTTATTCGTGCAATCTGTGAACCAACGGTCAGCGTAGCTAAATTCGTTGTCTGAAATATATTCCCTAATCATCTTTGCGATTCTATCTGAACTCCGATTCTCGGGATGTTCCAATAATACGAAACCGATTAGCCAACCAAAAATAGACTAGTTCAACTACGAGCAGTAAGATAAAAATGAGAATATAGTTCATGCTTTTTTAGGTGAAAATTAATACTTTGACTATGCTCAGGATAAGTAGAAGTAGTTGATAATTAGTGATTAAACTGACAATTGTTTATGGAGCTTGCGATATCCTGGACTGATTACTGAGATTACAAATTCAGTAATAAAAAGTCTTTTAAATGCAGTTGCTCTATCCCATTATAATTTCTACCGGCATTGTATTCATCCATTGTAACGACATATTTCCTATAGTTATCGCCTATTTTCAATAAATTTCCAAATTCTCTATTTATTGTATTTTCATCTGTAAGCATGTAAGCCACCTGTACATAAATTGATGTACCGCCCTTATCTGCTACAAAATCGATTTCCATTGTTCCTAATTGACCTACGTAAACCCTAAACCCAAGCCTTATTAAATGAAGATATACAGCATTCTCCATAACCTTATTTATATCTTTTCGGGTGTCAAAACCACGAATACAATTTCGAAGGCCCAGATCTTCAAAATAATACTTTTCTCCTATTTCAAATATTTTTAAGCCTGTAATATCAAAACGCGAAACCTTATAAACAAAAAATGCACTCGTTAGAGGCCTAAGATAATTCAATACTGCCTGCGTAGAAACCGAAGTGCGTTGTGACTTCATATATTTCGCGATATTACTAGCCGAAAATAGATTTCCAACATTATCAGCAAGAAACTCAATAAGCGACTCTAAAAAGTGAATATTTCGTATTCCTTCGCGAGCCACAACATCTTTCAATAAAATGGAGGCGTAAACATTACGCAAATATTCAAAAACTGATAATTCGTCCAACCCTATCACTTTTAAATAAGGCATGCCTCCAACTGTAAGGTATTTACTTACACTTTGAGTTGAATTCTCCAATTGAAAAAAATCGAGAAACTCACCATATCCAAGCGAATGAATGGTAAATTCAATATATCTTCCTGCTAAAAATGTTGCCAATTCTCCCGAGAGCATATTGGCGTTACTACCACTACAAAATATATCACAACAATTCTCAGCTAACAAACTCCTCAATCCTTTTTCAAAACAGTCAATCTCTTGAATTTCATCTACAAAAAGATAGTTCTTCCTTTCTGCTTTCAGATGTCCTTTCACATATTTATAAAGAATCTCATCGTTAATAATATGCTCAAAAGGTTTTAGCTCTTTATTGATATAAATAATATTAGCTAAAGGATTTGACTTTTTTATATCCTCTATTAATTGAAAAAGAATATAACTTTTTCCCACTCTTCGCTGTCCTGAAATAACTTTTATTATTTCCTTGTCTATAAATGGTTTTATTCGTTCAGTATAAATTGGACGAGGAACATAAGGTCTTGTTGTCAATATTTCATCAATCATAACTGATAGGAATTTAAGTTGCAATGTTTTCATCTATTATAATTGACAAAAATACAAATAATAGTTCATTCATCAATCATAATATACAATGATACTTCAACTACGCTCAGTAACAGAAGTTGACAGTAGACTAATAGCTTGCGATGGAGTATTTCGACATCCCGATCTTTCAGGACATTCAGAGAATCGGAACATCACAATCTATCGAGGCTACTTATGGAGCTTGCGACATCCCTATCTATCGGGATAAGCCACCGAAAAATCATTATTTTATCAAAAAACATAACCACAAATTCGAAACAAATCAAGAAAAGTACCACCATATCTATTAGAAACAAACTGATCCTTGCTCTTGTCCATATCTGCGAACCAGTGACTTCTTACTGTTATAGAGCTCCCGACATTCCGAATTTTCGGTATAGATACCTTACAAACTATGCTCCCTGGTTTTTTTATTGACAATAAACTACGAATGACACGAATTAACTTCTTTCTTATTCGTGGAATTTGTGCAATTCGTTGTTTTGAAATGTTTATGGAGCTTGCGATGGAGTATTTCGACATTCCGAGAATCGGAACATCCCGATTTATCGGAACTACTTACTGATAACTGTTTACTGATAACTGAATAAATCTCTTTCTTATTCGTGCAATCTGTGAACCAACGGTCAGCGGAGCTAAATTCGTTGTCTGAAATTTATTCCCTACTAATCTTTGTGGTTCTATGTGAACTCCCGATTCTCGGGATGTTCCATTAGTGACTTAGTGATAAAACTGTTTTTACTGATAACTGTTTACTACTTACTGTTGACTGATAACTGCTTACTGTTAACTGATACCTGATATCTGACCACCGCATACCATCCTGTCGCCAGCACAGTGACTACCACACACGAGTACCAATAGGAATGAGGCTCCAACAGCATACAACCGACAATGATAAGCGCTTGTAATGATGCGTAGAGTGATGATACCCACACATGCGGCAGTTTTATTTCGTTGGCGAGTAGTTGGTAGACATGTTTACGGTGCGCTTCGAAGATATTTTCTTTTAATAGCAAGCGACGAATAATGGTCAATACCGTATCAACACCATAAACCGCCAGCAAAACAATATAACTGATATCGTTGGTAGCAATGATAAGTTTACCCAATAAAAACAGGAGAATAAAAGCAATAGAGATAGATCCCACATCACCGGCAAAACACCTGGCTTTGGTTCTGAAATTAAAGTAATTGAACACCAACAAGGATAAAATCACATAGTATATCAATTCGTTATCTATAAACTGCACCCGATAGATATTAATATAGAGCAAAGCCCCTGCCACCACTAGGCTATACCCACCCGTGATGCCATTGATACCATCCATAAAGTTATACGCATTTAGTATACCCGTGCTAACTACCAACGCGCAAACGCTGAAGTACCAGGGCAATTCAAATAATCCCCACTGATAAAACATCAAGCCCATAGCCGTAAAATGAATCAGCAAGCGGAGTTTTGAAGATTGTGGACGAACATCATCTGCAAAGCTAATAAGCGACAGCATCGTTAACCCACCGAAAAACCAGGGATATTGAAAACCCTGTAATACAAAATAAAGTAACGCACCGATATAAAATACCACTCCGCCCCCACGCAAGGTGATACGCGTATGCGAACTGCGTTGATTCGGCTTATCAATAATATTAAAATGATTAGCCACTCTAAAATAAGCCAACTCGGCTACAAATAGTAAAAGAAAAATGAAAATGTAATTCATGCTTTTTAGTTATTTCTACCCCTAATCCCCTGAAGGGGACTCTTGAAGTTAGTATCGTCTCCTACATCCAATTTCTATGAATGTTTTGATAATCGTTTTGTTTAAACAAGTCTAATATTATATGCATATTTCCGCGAATACCACTCTTAAGCCCCTTCAGAGCTTGTCCGACGACTGGCGGAGGATAGGCTTACTATTATTTACTGATAACTGCTTACTGACAATAAACTACGAATGACGCGAATGTCACGAATTAATCTCTTTCCTATTCGTGGAGTCTGTCTAATTCGTTGTCTGAAATTTATTCTGTATAATCTCTCTGTGTATCTAAGTGAACTTAGTGACTTAGTGGTAAAACTGTTTTATTTACTAATCACTGCTTACTGATAACTGCTCACTGATGACTGTTCACTGTTCACTGATGACTGTTCACTGCTTACTGATAACTGCTCACTGATGACTGTTCACTGATTACTGTTTACTATTGACTAACTACTACCGTCTACCTACTATTTATACTGAGCGTAGCCGAAGTGCTAACTACCTACTAAACAAATTCCCTCTCTTCCGCACACTCACCATGCACCCTACCGAGTTACCATACAGTTTACCTATATCAGCACCTACCGAGCATCCCAGTTCTATATTCGAGAGTTTAGGAAATTGTTTCTTTACTTCCAGCAGCAGAGATGTATTTCTAATCATTTCAGGATAAGGAGCATAATAACCTCCATAGTTTTTGCTAAAAGAGCACAAGGCTTTGTACTGATACCCCTGCACCTCTCCTTCCAGTCCGATATGATGCACCTGCACACGAGTGTTCACTACTGATACACCTCCATCTTTATTATAAACCGGTGACGATATAAAGGGCGTACCAATCGTTCTGGAAAAATAAGTCCAACCGTTTTGGTAGACTCCATTCTGGAAGTAACTATCTGCTCCACCATAAACAATTCCATCTCGGTCATGAAACGGTCCCGATTGATCAGTGCTGTTGAGGTACTCATAGACCAGTCCTTTGATGATTGGGAATGTATTATTCCGAATGGAAATGCCCCATAGTCCATCGGGCTTATTCATGGTGTTCGTCATAAATTTAGGACTGTCCTCCGATATATTCTGCCAGTAACCGCTTAGCGAGAAGTTAGAAATGCGATACTCTACTTTCATGCTCTGCGAAATAATATGATTCCCCAACGCATTGATCTGATCCGTTTCAAGTGCGGAACTACCACCGGAGCTACCCATTACTATTTTCAGATAATCACTTAGCGAAGTGGGTTGCTGCCCCATTCCCGGTACATTACCACCCCATTGCGCCACATGGTCTACCCCATACTGAAAATGGAAAGGCAAGCTCCCTCCCACTCTAAAATAAATATATTTATGGTGAAGAAAGAGATTTGTTATGTAGATATTATCCGTAAACCAACCGTGCGCCACAGCTCCTTTTACTTCCAAATAGCCTTTGGTAAAAGGGACGGGGGTAAAACGTTCTATTCCAAGGGTGATTTTGGGCATGGGGCGGGCATTCTTGGAGAACAGAAAACCACCGCACGACAAACTGGAATCCTGAGTACCCAGATGTTCTTCGCGCGCCCCGACGATCAGATCCAAAACAGAAAAGCGGGCTTTCAGATAGGCTTCGTGAAAATAAGCTTTTGTTTTATTATCGTAAGTCTGAAGTAGTATATCGGCTTTAAAGCCATAATCAAATACCGCTGACTTGTTGTTGAAATCTTTGCTGAACCCCACATTCATATTGGCGGAGTTTGGAGAAGCAGAAATCTGTCCATAGTTAGCACTCTGCAACCAAAACGGAGCATAAGTACCTGTGGAACCCACTCCCGTAAAGCCCACTTCATACTTTATCGTATCATTTTGGGCATTAGCTACTGAAGAAAAAAACAATAAACAAATACAAACAATATAACTATTTCTAAACACATTCAACTGATTTATACAAGCTATACCTGCAAATTATTTTTAAAACACTTTTTCTTATTAAATAAGTAATCATACAAATACAATCCTGAATATAAAAAATGCAACTATTACATAACTATAAATTTAATTTAGAAATTTTGGAATACAAATTATCTAATAGCGTAGCCCTATCAAAATTATCTTGTGCAAATTTTTTTCCATTCAATCCTAGAACAGAAAGTTCTATTGGATTTAACAAAGAAATATCCTTTATCAGTTTAGCTAGTCCAGTGTAATCAGCTGCATCTACACAAAAACCACATTTTGCTTGTCTAATAACTTTTGCACCATCACCGTTCATCATCCCAACGATAGGTTTCCCTGCAGCCATATAGGCTTGTATCTTAGCTGGTAGTGTTAAATTAAATATTTCTTTATCCATTAAAGATACTAACATAATATCAGCCTCTTCAAAAAATGTTGGCATACTAGCTAAAGGAAATCTTCCTAAACAAAAAACAGTATCAGACATATCATTTTGAGCACAAAATTCATCGATCCACTTCTTTTTACGCCCATCTCCTAAAATTACAAATTTAATATCAATATCATTCTTTAATAACAAAGCTGCGTTCATTACTTTTTCAAAATCTTGTGCCTCCCCCAAATTTCCGGCAAACATAACTATGAATCCTTTGGGTATAATCGGAATATTGAATCTATCAGACAGTGAAAATTCATTTTCAGCCCAATTAGGAAAATGTTCAATTTTACTTGCAAAATCTCCTTTAGTCTTTATAGAACTTTCAAAACCTTGTGAACTAATAAAAATTCTATCTGAATTTCTATAGATAAATCGAACAATAGCGTTTATGGGATTTAATATTTTTGTATTATTGATTTTCGTAGTGGAGGTAATGCTCTCGGGCCATAAATCCAACACCCAAAGATATAATGGTATCTTCTGAATTTTCTTAATAATTATAGCTGGTAAGGCCATAGTAACAGGCGAAAGTTGCTGAACAAAAATACTATCAAATTTTTGAGTTAATGCTAAATAAAAAGCATAAATAGAACCTAAAATGGCAAAACTAAAATAGTTAAACACTAACATTAAGCTATTATCGCTCCCTCTTGGAATAACAGGGATTCTAATTATTTTCACTCCCTGAAAGAATTCACTCCTTTTAGTGAAAAATCCATATCCTTTGTGGAATTTACCAGTTGGGTAGTTTGGAATAGCAGTGATAACCGTAACCTTATCTCCTCTTTTGGCCCAATCAAAGGCTATTTCATTACCTCTAAATTCCTCAGGGTAAAAATATTGAGTAACAAATAAATGTTTCATTCGCTCCAAACCACTCGTTTAATATAATCTGTATAAGACAAAATAATGCGCACCACTTTATCACTTACATTTGGCATACTATAATCTGCTACAGGTCTGAAATTTCTTTCAGTTCCTTTTTGTTGAGCTTCTAATTGTACCAGTCCTTGCATTACACGTTCTGGGTTTAACCCAACCATCATCACCGAAGCTTCTTCCATTGCTTCCGGGCGCTCATGCGCTTCTCTGATATTAAGCGCTCTGAAATTGAGAATAGATGACTCTTCACTTATTGTTCCACTATCCGACAATACAGCTTTTGCATTCATTTGTAGGGCAATGTAGTCACTCAGTCCCATTGGTTTCATCAACTTTACATTCTCATGAAATTTGATTTCGTGTTTCTCAATCATTTTTCGGGTACGGGGATGGGTTGAAACAATAACCGGTAAACTATAAGTAGAGGCCACCATATTTAAAATTTCCACCAAATGAAAAAAGTTTCTTTCGGAGGCAATATTCTCTTCACGATGAGCTGAAACAACAAAAAAGCAGTCAGCTGTCAGCCCCAAGCTATGAAGAATGCTGGATGCTTTAACCTTGGGTAAATAAGTAGAAAGCACTTCGTACATTGGGCTTCCTGTCTTGATAATCCGATCCGGTCGAAGTCCTTCTGCCAACAAATACTCACGAGCAATATCGCTATACGTCAGATTAATATCGGCGGTGTGATCCACTATCTTACGATTGCTCTCTTCCGGTACTCGTTGATCGAAGCAGCGATTACCTGCTTCCATATGAAAAATAGGAATATGCCGCTTTTTAGCTGCAATTGCACATAAACATGAATTTGTGTCACCCAACACTAAAAATGCATCAGGTTGAACTTCCTCCAGCACAGGATCAATATTTATAAGAATCAAGCCCGCAGTTTCAGTTGCATTTTTACCGGCAGCATTCAAGAAATAGTCGGGTTTACGTAATCCGAGGTCTTCAAAAAACACTTCGTTTAATTCATAGTCGTAATTCTGACCTGTATGAACTAATACATGCTCTATGGCTTCAGATGCATTCAGCTTTTGTAAAACACACGATAAACGAATTATCTCAGGTCTCGTGCCAACAACAGTCAGTACTTTTAATTTTTTCATAATTATATGTTTCAAAGAATAGCAATTTAAACTTCCAAAAAATATGTATCCGTTTTTTCTTTATCGAAAACTTCGTTTACCCACATAATAGTTACCATATCGGTATCTCCTAAATTTTCAATATTGTGTGTATAGCCAACAGGAATATCAACCACCTCCAGTTTTTCACCCGAAACAAGATATTCGATGATTTGTTCCGAATCAATTTTTCGAAACCGAATAACTCCTTTTCCACTGACTACCAAAAATTTCTCATTTTTAGTATGGTGCCAATGATTTCCTTTTGTTATATGTGGCTTTGATATATTTACGGATACTTGTCCACGCTCACTTGTTTTTAGAAACTCTGTAAATGAACCTCGTTGATCCACGTTCATCTTCAAAGGATAACTAAAATCACTCTCCGGCAAATAACTCAGGTAGGTGGAATAAAGCTTCTTCACAAACGAATCACCCATGTCAGGGAGTTGTAATGTTGATCGACTATCTTTAAATTGATTCAATAGCGATACTATCTCACCTAATGGCTTTGTATGAACCGGTGAAACTTCCTCAAAACGATTACTTAGATCGAGAGGACTTTCCACTTTTAATTTTGCAATAAACGAATTAATCACATCATCCACATATACCAGGTTCAAAATCACATTAGGATCATTTACCTGAATCGGTAGATTATGAGCAATATTATTACAAAAGGTAGCCACTGCACTGTTGTAATTAGGTCTACACCATTTGCCAAAAACGTTAGGTAACCTATAAACATACACTTTAGACCCGGTTTCTTTACTGTAATCAAACAACAAGTCTTCTCCTGCCTTCTTGCTCTCACCATAAGGGTTATTTTGAGCTGCCTGAATAGATGATGTTATTAGAACCGGAGCTTTACTGTGGTGTTTTTTAAGCGCATCCAATAGTTGAGATGTGAAGCCAAAATTCCCAGCCATAAAATCAGCCGGGTTCTCTGGACGATTGACACCTGCTAAATGAAACACAAAGTCACATTCACGAGCATACTTATCTAATTGGTTAGGGTCACTATCCACATCAAATTCCATCAAATCTTCAAATCCTTGATTTCGCAATTCGACTACCAGGTTTTTACCTACAAAACCTTTTGCACCTGTTATAAGTATTGTCATCTACTAATTCCTTCTCTTACGAAATCTAACTTTAACAATAGTTTTTTCATTCCTTCCACATCCAATCGTGCTGTATTATGCGAATGATAATCATCTATTACTGAGACTTCTTCTTGTCCTTCCACAAAGTACTTGTCATAATTCAAATCACGATTATCAGCAGGGATTCTGAAGTAATCTCCCATATCTTCGGACTTAGCCATCTCTTCACGGGTTACTAATGTTTCATATAATTTTTCCCCATGACGGGTACCAATTACACGCACCTTACTGGTTGACTGATACAAATCAATAATAGCTTTTGCCAACACTTCGATAGTAGCTGCCGGCGCTTTTTGAACAAACAAATCTCCGTTTTGACCATGTTCAAATGCATACAATACCAAATCAACGGCGTCATCTAATGTCATCATAAAACGAGTCATATTGGGATCTGTAATCGTCAAATCCTTACCAGCCGTCATTTGATCAACAAACAAGGGAATAACCGAGCCTCGACTGGCCATCACATTACCATAACGAGTGCAGCAAATGGTGGTTTTGGCATCGTCTCCTAACGAGCGTGCTTTAGCAATAGCTACTTTTTCCATCATGGCCTTACTGATTCCCATGGCATTTATTGGATATGCCGCTTTATCGGTACTAAGTACAATCATGCGTTTTACACCATGCTCGACAGCCGAATCTAATACATTTTGTGTTCCTAACACGTTTGTATTAACGGCTTCAATTGGAAAGAACTCACACGAAGGAACCTGCTTTAGAGCAGCAGCATGAAATATGAAATCAACTCCATGCATAGCATTATCTACACTACGTTTATTACGAACATCACCGATATAAAACTTCACCTTCGTATTTTGAAGTGCATGACGCATATCATCTTGTTTCTTTTCATCTCTACTGAATATACGGATTTCCTTAATATCTGTATCGAGAAAACGTTTGAGTACTGCGTTACCAAAAGATCCTGTGCCGCCGGTAATGAGAAGTGTTTTATTTTTAAACATACTATTTGATTTTTTATATGACATTTATTAGATTATTTTTTTCCTCTGACGAAGGATACTGAATTAACACTGCTTTATATACACCTTTGAAAACAAAGATACTACCAGCTGCAGCACCTATCACCTTAAAACGAGAGACGAGTTTCTTCAGGTCTTCGTACGAACCAGCACCTCCAAGGAAGGTCAAAGGCACATCTGTCAATTTACGCACCTTATCACACATCTCCATATCATAACCTTCCATTACACCATCCAAATCGATGTTGTTGATAACAAGCTCTCCGTATGAGATGTCTTTTATTTCTTCCAGAAATTCGTAAAGTTTTTTTCCAGTCTTCTTTTTTCCATTATTTGTAAAAATCTCATAATGACTACCTCCGAAGAGACCTTTCTTCTTCGCTATATCCAGAACAAGCACCACACTCTGTGCACCCACAGCCTCACTCATCTGACAAAGCATTTCTGGATTAGCCAATGCTGCGGCACTGATTGCGACTTTCTCTGCTCCCAACTTAATTATCTTGCGAACCTGTTCTACAGAGGTAACACCACCCCCATAGCACAATGGCATACGACATTCTGTGGCCACATTCTTGATCATTACGTAGTCAGGCTCACGTCCTTGTACGGTAGCATCAATATCTATGACCATAATTTCATCCACTTGCTTCTCGTTGAATATCTTGACAGCATTGATAGGATCGCCCACATATTTACCATTCTCCACACTGAATTTCAGTGTCTTTACCAGACCTTTGTTATGCACCAGCAAACAAGGGATGATTCTTGATCTTAACATAGGCTTTTATAGGTTTGCAAAGTTTCTAAGTAATTGGATTCCGTTGTCATGACTCTTTTCCGGATGAAACTGAACACCATAAATATTCTCTCGATTTACGGCTGAATGGAATGTATTGCCGTAGACAGTTTTGCAGATAACATCTGCTTCATCAGCACATTCAAAATAATAGGAATGCACGAAGTAGAAACCCAGCTCAGGATCAATATCCTTAAAGAGAGAACAATTACGAGCTATCCCAATGGAGTTCCAACCAAGATGAGGAATCTTAGGTTTGTCTGGAATAAGGTTCTTGTCGAACTTCTTAACTTTTCCTTGAATCCATCCAAGTCCATTCAACGTGCCTTCCTCACTGGTATCAGCAAGCATCTGCATTCCAACACAAATTCCAAGTACAGGCACCTTTTCTTCCTGTACTTTCTTATTTAGCGCCTCTGTAAAACCTTTTTCCTTAAGAGTGGAAATTGTCTCATCAAATGCACCAACTCCTGGGAGTAGGATGTGATCCGCCTTGATAATTTGCTCTATCGTTGTCGCGAGTTCATAGGAAATATTCAAACGCTCATATATATTCTTGATGGCGTTGATATTACCCGATCCATAGTCTAATATTGTTATCATCTGGTTTGAGTCCTTCCTAAATGTAATTTAACTGCCAACCTTGAGAGGTATCCAATTAGCTTTGAACTATTTTTATAGTCCCAATAATACTTCTTTGGCATATCGAAGTATCCTTGAAGTTCTTCAACTGAAATACCCAACTTGGTTGCAACATACTTGAAGTCATCTTTAATTGTCTCTGGGTCGTATGACTTTTTCTTCAGTTCTTCAATAGCCTGTTCGCGAGTCATCTGTCCAGCAAGAATCAAACTTGAAAACTGAACACGACGAGGATCATACCCAAAGCGCTCAGGCAGCCAATAGCTTTCATAGAATCGAGTAAAACGAGACTCAAAATGTTTCTGAGGATAAGGCCTCCATCCATACTCTTTCTCGAGTATAGTCTTTGCTTCATCCTTGCTATATGAGAAGTAGGTTAATAGCTTAACAAAAGTACTTCGCTTGATGTATTTCATATAGAACTTGCGATAGAAAACCGAGGTCATTGGGAAAGTCTTCATAGGATTGTCGCAAAACTTATCACGAATATCATTAAAGTAACCAGTATCCGAAAGATAATAGTACATAGATGGATAAGAGCAAAATTCTGATGAATAGTTATATCCATTCAAGATATACTTAATCTTATTCTTTTCGGCAAACTTATACATACCACCCATGAATGCAAGATCCTGGGCAGCATCCAAAGTTGGTGTTCCCGACTTGAACAATGCCAGCTGAAACGCTTTCATTTCTTCCCAATTTATTACTTCGGTATAGAGATCAAGACCAAGTTTCTCAACCATCATCTGGATGTTGTTCACGGCTAAGTCTGAATTCCAACCACCATCCACATGGAAGACAAGTGGGCGAATCCCCAATTCCTTTACAGCAAGATGCAACATATACGAGCAGTCAACACCACCACTCATACCGAGAAGGCAATCGAAGTCACGACCTTTGCCATCCTCTTTTATCTTCTTAATCATTGCATCAAACTCAATCTTTTTCTTTTCCCAATCTAGAGTAGGTTCAACATTCTGCTTGTAGTCATTGCATTGATCACAAACACCATGTTCATCAAAAGTAATACTTGGGTCTGTGGTATCAAGTACACAGTTGGTACATAATTGATAATGTCTTTCTCCTATATTTGCCATATTCATTAGTTCATTTATTGTACGATTAACTTTTCTATAAGTAACTTCTTAATTGCGGTTATGTCATCAAGTTTGTCATATCTGATCACAAATGCACCGACAGAGGCATACTCATCAGCTAATGTTGAATCGTATGATATCACACAATCCACTTTGGGAAAAACTCCCTTACTGAGAATAACTTTTTCACATTTGGTTGCAAGGTCTTTATATACACTAATATTCTTGGTCAGAGGGTGTGGTTTTATATAAAGGTTGAAATCATATTTGCCTATCATGGATATTATTCTTTTTTCACTCTCGATAAATAAAGTATTGCAAATCAGTAATACATCCTTTTTCCCATTACTCAACAAGAATTCATTCCCCGTAAATTCAAATAGATTAAGGCATTGTGATGATTTCGGTATACCTAAAAAGTTATTTGACTCCAACACCTTTTGTTGTTCTGTACTCATATAATAAGCTACGTCTGGTGTACCTATTTTAATATACTTTACTTTATCCGACATTTTCCCATGTTGAATAAATATTAAATGTGATTGAACATTAGAAACAAGAAATGCCCATCGATCTATTATGTCGCAAGTTATAAACCGATTTCCTCCGCTATCGAATTTCCTTACAGCTATGCATGTAAGGAAAAACTCAAAAGACGAATAGGAGCGATATAGAGTATCTCTCTTTGAGTATTTCTTTGTCATAAAGAAGACAATGTGAAGAGATCCTATATATGAACTAATTATATCCTTAAATGATATAAAATGCAGTAGATTTTCTGCCATGTAATCCTGATCCGATCTAGTGAAAGGGGACTTTATGAATAAGATATTAGGTATTTTCAAGAATTTTAAAGTGCTTTTTGTAAAAGAGGTTAAGCCAGCAGCTAACATTATTGTATTATTAATTGTAATCACTTTATTTCCACACCTTATTTTTTGCATCATAACAATAGTTAATCTGATCGTTACAATTATTGCTGAAAACAGTGGTTCTAAAATCGTTAGAAATGAGAACAGGAATCTGTTATCCAATGATATTTGTTTGAGGCCTAGGTATTTCAATGCCATATATAGCTTATATGACTTATATGATTTTTCAAATTCTGACAACTCAATGAGTTTGTGGTAGTTGTAAAACTCGTTGAGATATCCCTTCAAATAGTATAATTTGTATTTGTTTTTCATTCTGTAAAATACTTCAATCAAATAATGAATCATATCCTTCGGCCATCATTTGTAGACTAAAATGAGATGCAAACCGATCCTTAGATTTTTGCTTTTGATTAATATTTATAACTTCATTATCAATAACTATTTCAATATATTTCTTAATATCTGAGATTTCTCTATTAATAATAAATCCACACTCATTTCCCATAACCTCACTGTTCCCCCCCGTGTCTGTTAATAACAGGAATAAACCTGCTCGAAGTGCTTCTAGGGTACTAATAGACAAGCCTTCACTGAGGCTAGGCATAATAAAAACATCCATTGTCTCCAAAATTATGCTCACATCATTTCTTTGTCCTGTAAACGTAATATAATCTTTCAAATGCGAAGATTCCACCAGACCCTCTAATTTACTTCGTTCTCCACCATCGCCAACAAGGTACAGATGAATTCTTTTAAGCTTTTCTTTAGACATCTGAGCCAATGCTTTAATAATTAGATCTTGGCCCTTTCTTCCGGACATTGAACCAACACATACAAAGTTGATCATTGTGTGTGTACTCTCATATATTTCATTTGTTGTTCCAAAATCAAGAATTCCATTATAAATTCGAACCTTTTTGTCTCCTGAAACCATGCTGTTATTAAACGCTTTATCTGATATGTAAACAATCTTATCTAAATTTTCATAAACATAATCTCTAATTTTATACAATTTATTTTTTCGATATGTTGTATTAAATGCGGAAAAAGTTAAAAATAATTGAGATAAAGAATCATCCTCAGTATGAATGATAAGTGCTGTCTTTATTGATGATTTATGATCGCTACGAAAATAACTATATGCGCCAAACAA
Source organism: uncultured Paludibacter sp. (assembly GCA_963664445.2). Lineage (GTDB taxonomy): Bacteria > Bacteroidota > Bacteroidia > Bacteroidales > Paludibacteraceae > Paludibacter. Next base: position 342,418 of record CAXXUM010000002.1, on the reverse strand, counting down.
ATCTTGGAAAATCAAAGCATCGGTGTCTAAATCGGTATCATTAAATTTTCTCACAACCTTTTGTGCTGGCCTCCATAAATTGAAGAATAATTTAATTCTTGCAAATAGAATATATTTAGAGTTAAGTAACTCTCTGAGAATAGAGCGGATGTTCCTATTTATTCTATATTCAGTTGTTTGAATGCCATAACCAATTGGCATTGTATCACCTTTCTGAACATCCAATATCTCTTGACTTGAGTAAACTCTAATTATACTCACATTTTTAAAAAACTTATTAGATTTAATGAGGAAGTCAATAACATAATTGGCACCATGTATCTCTTTTAAACTTCCTGAACTAATAATTGATATTTTCTTCATAATGTTATATTTATAAAGACTATTTGGCTGCAAATAGTCTCTTTCCAATTAGCAAATAGAATGGTTGATAATTAAAAAATATACTCTTTCCGATGAGTAGATATTTTCACTTTCCCTATAGTTCATGTTTCGTAATATCATGGCATAAAACAATATACTCTAAAACTTCTCCCCTACAACATTTATTCTCTATATGATTTATACATTTTTGTTAATTTAAAAATTCCTAATATAAATTGATAGAAGATGAAATACTTTACGATCAGGTATAGGGATGGGAAATACGAGCCACGCGAGAATGTGACAAAATGAGATACGATCATTAATGACATAAATAACCAAAAATGACTACTATTTATTTTCTTTTCAAAAAACCGCAACATATAAGGTAAAAAAATTGCACCCAAGATAACTCCCACCACTCCGATATCATATAATTCGACAATATTGTTTGACCCAAAAGATGCGCCCATTAAATAATAGTCTGGATTAACTGTATAAATAAGCTGATGACCGACACCACAGTTATGTTCCAATACTTCTATTGATTGACCCGTATATCCAGAAAATCCTCCTATAATATTGTAAAGTATGAATGGATAATGATAATATAAAATGGAACCACTATATGTAATATAAATTGGTAAAATATAAAAAGAGACACTCTGTCCCACTAGAAAGGACGTCAATGAAAAATGACTTTTAGACAACGTCATGCCATCCCTAATGAATTCCATTCCTTGGAATATTAACAATAGCCCGATGACAGCGAGAATAATATATTTTCTTTTTATGATCCTTGTATCGTACATTTTTGCATAATACCAGCAATAGAATAGGATAAAAGCTCCAAAAGCCATACGATTACCAAGAATAATATCAGGGATAATAGAGAAAAAGTATAAACTGGAATATTGTTTAAATAGCTTCTTATCAGGCTTACTCGCAATAATAAAGAAATAACCAATTTCATAAAAGGTGGCGAGAAAACGAACCCAAGTTGGGACTGGATTGTCCAGATTTCCATTTAGAAAAATTAGGATCCTGTCCATTGAAAATGAATTCACGTATAAGTAACCTTTATATATCATTGTCCATAAAAAAGCAAACATCAAAAATTTTCCAATTTTAAAGTAAGCCTGACCATATTGGCCAGTTTTGTATTTCTCAATGAGAACATTGTTTGTGGGATTCGTTGAGAATTTGTGTTTGTACGTCACAAAAGAGAGCCAAATAAAAATGGCATACATTAACAGACTCTCTTGAATAATGGTATTTGAGAACGAAAAGTCACCAAAACCCCTATTGTTAAGGTATCTAATGTCTTCTCCAGAAATTAGAAAATGTAACACTCCTCCAATGGAAAACAAAAATGTTGAAGCCAAAATGAGGGAAAAAAGATTAAAAGTACCAAACTGTTTATAACTCATATACTGAGCATACCCCCAAACTACCAATAGTTGTACCTCAAAAAATGCTGTCATATTGGAATTGTCATTTATGATAACATACTCAATAAATAGAATAACAAGAGATATAATAACCTCTATAATGTATGAAATAGTCTTCGTTTGAAAAGTATAATTCATAATACTCTATTGATTATCTTTTATTACTATTCGCGCTTTAATTAGTCGATATACTAGTTCAACAAAATATGAAGTCACGGCAATTATTATAAATGAATTAACATTCAGTCTGTCAGTAAGGTAAAATATCAGCAAAAGAACAAGGTAGGTAGCTGTTGTAACTAAAATACTGTATAACATATATTTGTTGTAGCCAAATGCAACAAATAGATTGGATGCAATACAAGAACTTATAGATAAGAATAATGGAGCTAATGTGAATAATCTCAAATACACAATATTTATATCATCTTTGATAAAAAAATGAATTATATCAACAAGAAACAAATTGGTTACGATGACGAGAATTATAATTACTATAGTGTTTATCTTTAACACGGTAAGAAATTTCTTTGTATCTCTAGTTTTTGCGAATCTTGGAAAAAGCACTGTAGATATTATTTGAACAGGCTTAGTTAATATTGAGTTGATTTTTATTCCTAAATCATATACAATAATACTTGCAGTACCGCAAACAGCTGCGAGGATGAAATAACTAAATTTATCCTTAATGGTGCAAATCATATCAGTTGCAAATATAGGTAGAGCATCTTTATAGTAAAATAATATATGAGATTTCTTAGGAGCTTGAAGCTTTAATTGCATGCCATAAAAAATTGTCACTATTGAAACAACTCCAGCTACTGTATAACCGATTGTATATAATATTGGAACATAGATATAATCCTCTTTACTTTTAACAAAAAAAAAGACTAATACAATAAATAGTAATTTAATACCAATATTGATTAAAGTTGAATATTTCATTTTTTCCAGACCTTGAAAAAAAAATTGTGGAAAAAGAAGCTCGTTAAAGGTGAGTCCGAATGAAAAAAGAAACAGTAACCAATAATCACGAAAAGCAGGTATGATAAATACTATTGCTGAATATATAAATAAACATAACAACCACAGTATGCTTCTAACAATATAAACAGAGCTTAGAATTTCCGATAGCTTATTCTTAGAGTCTCTAAATACAGAAACGTGTTTAGCACAGACACTGTTTGAGCCGAAATCTATTATCAATGATGCATAGCTACTTAACACTTGTGCCGTTATTACTAATCCGTATAATTTCATACCCAATACTTTCACAAGATAGGGGTAAGTAATAAGCGGAGCAGCTACCAAAAAAAATTGAAGTAAAGTAACGTACGAGAAGTTCTGAATCAGTACTGTATGAATTAAGTATGCCTTCTTTAGTTTATTCATAAAAAATTAATCGCAATTCACATGCGTAGTGTTTTTATAATGTCTTAATTGTTAGTAATTTGCAAATAGTCAACCTTTATGACCCTAAAAGTGGAAAGTATGACTTCTTATTGAAAAAGAGTTATAGTATTGGTTAAAATTCTAAAACTGCTTAAAAACATTGCATCTTATACTGCAGAACCTTATTTCTTCGGATCTTATTACTATGAAGATTTACAACTGGCACATTGAAGCGACATTTACTATTCCAGCTTGTGACTCTTTATTTCAAATACTCAAGAGTAAACCGATCTCCTTTCTCCAAATCACAGTTTACGTGCTTACCCAAACAATCATTCAAGTACTTTGGTGCAAGCCCGAATCCTGGTCGTACAGAACGAAGATTTTTCTCTGTTAACTCCTCTCCTGCTTTAATATCCTCAACTACATAGAGTGACCTACTATGATCACGACTAGATTTCATTTTATCAGTCAATTCATAAGAAACTTCGCCCATGGCTTTTTCGACCATACGAATATCTTTTACCATTTGAGTGAACTCTACTTCATTCATCGAAAAAGAACTATCAGGGCCACCAATAGAGCGATCAATTATAAAGTGCTTTTCGATCATCTGAGCTCCTAAAGTTACAGCAACAATCGTTGCTACGGAACCGATTGTATGATCGGACAGGCCCACTTTAACATTAAATCTAGTAGCTAAATCTCTAATCATACATAAATTTGCTTCTTCAACTGGTGCTGGATAAGATGATGTACATTTAAGTATTGTAATATCATTATTACCTACTGCTCTACAAGTATCCACAGCTAATTGTATATCTTCATCAGTAGCTATGCCCGTTGAAATAACCATCGGTTTTTGCTTTTTTGCAGCATATTCAATCAATGGAATATCTGTTATTTCGAAAGATGCAATTTTATATATAGGATTATTTAAATTCTCAAGAAAATCAACGGCTGTTTTATCAAATGGTGAAGAAAAACAAACCAATCCCTCTTCTTTTGCAACCTCAAATAATTCTTTGTGCCACTCCCAGGGAGTATATGCTTCTTGATATAAATCATAAAGATATTTATCTTCCCAGATAGTACCTTTAATTTTAAAATCATCTTTCTTGCAATCAATTGTAATGGTATCGGCAGTATAAGTTTGCAGTTTTATTGCATCGGCACCAGCTCTTTTAGCTGCTCGTATTGTCTCTTTTGCGACTTCGAGACTTCCATTATGGTTTGCAGAAAGTTCTGCAATGATAAAAATTTCATCCATACATTAATATCTATATTACACATTTTAACACAACACCACCCCACGAATACCCAACACCAAAGCCTGCTAATAAAATATTTCCATCTAATTTCCCTTCCTTTTGAGCTTCACACAATGCAATGGGGATGGTTGATGAAACTGTATTCCCTACATTCTCCAAACAAAAATAGAATCTATCTGGCTCTATTTCTATTAATTTGCGCAAATAGTTCATCATGTATTTATTAGCTTGGTGAAAGACGAACAATTGAATATCATCTTTAAATAAATAATTCTTTTCCAATACTTCACCTACCAAAATTGGCACAGCTTCTGAGGTAAAATTAAAAATCTCGCCACCATTCATAAACAAGTAATCGGATGACGATGGATTTCCACTTTCATCAAATGCCAAATCATCTTTAGTATTGGGTTGACGCATACCGCCTCTTTTTACCATCAAGTTTTCAGCTCCTCGCCCATCAGTTCCCAAGCTAAACTCCTCGATAGACGCAAAACCATCAGACGAAATTAAGGTGGCAGCAGAAGCATCACCAAAAATTGTCCTATTACCCTTATCTTTGGGATGTATGTGTTTTGAGTAGGTTTCAGCTGTAAGTAGCAATACATTTTTGGCAATATCACCAGCAATCAATCCTTTGGCCAATGATAAACCATATACAAAGCCCGAACAACCGAGATTAAAATCCAATGCGCCACACGAGGTTGATAAACCCAAACGATGTTGAATCAAACAAGCCGAAGTTGGCAGAAAATAATCGGGGCTTTGCGTACAAAGCAGCACAAAATCAATCGTTGAACGATCAATATCATGTTCAGCAAAAAGTTTCTCCGCAGCACAAGTAGCCATATCCGAAGCAGTTTCGTTTTCAGCCACTATATGTCTCTGATTAACACCCACTTTCCCTGCCACTTTATCCACTGTCCATTCAGGAAATTCCTTCACCAAATCTTCATTGGTTACAATCTTCTCTGGAAGATAGTAGGATATTACTTTTATATATGCCTTCATAATTTCTGATATATATTTTATCTTTACTACTAGCTACTGACTAGCTACCGACTACAAACTACTGTAACGTATATCCCCCATCAATCAACAAACTACTCCCTGTCATCCATTTGGTAGCATCCGACAACAAATAGACCGCAGCATAAGCCACCTCTTCAGGTTTTCCATAACGTTTCAAAGGGTATTTTAATCGGTCTTTTTCAAGTTCTTCTTCTCCAATACTTCCCGATTTCAACAAATCAGTTTCTATCATACCTGGATTAATACAATTGGCACGAATACCTCGAGGCGCTAATTCCAATGCCACCCCTTTGATAAAACCTGTCAAAGCACTTTTAGATGCTGCGTATATCGAACTTCCAATATAAGCACAATTGTTACCATTAATGGAAGAAATGTACACCAATGATGCCCCTTTGTTCAACTTTTTGTTTTGTAAAATCAATCGTGTCAAATGGATTGGTACCAATGCATTGATTTGCATCACCTCATTTACATCTTCCACCTCGGTCGATTGCAATACCAATGGTTTAGCAATACCTGCATTACTCACCACACCATCCAACTTTGGCAATGAAACAATGAGAGCATCTAACCCACCTACAATAGCCAAATCACAAGAAAATTGTTGATGATTTTCACCCTCCAACATGGTAAATGTTTCTGAGAGCCGTTCTCTATTACGACCAGTAATTATTACATTTGCCCCCATTCGAGAACATTCCACTGCAATGGCCCTTCCAATACCAGAAGAGGCGCCAGTAACTAAAATAGTTTTCCCTAAAAGAGAAAAAATATTCATACCTTTATTTCTTTGATTGTACTAAGTCAAACAACTCTTGAACTGTATTGGTCGCCTTCATTTCTTCCGGCTTTAAAATTATGGTGTATTTCTTACCCACCATATTTAATACTGCCAATGCGTTAAGCGATGACCATTCTTCTAAATCTCTGAAACGGGTTTCCATTGTGAACTCAGAAGCATCAGTATCATCAAATTGGTCTGCGAAATTTTTAATAAATTCATTCATTTCCATATCTATTTTGTTTGTAAAATTTCATAAAATATTCTATATCATTTTTTATCTCTATATTTTTGAAGAAATCAATTTTTGTCAACTCACAATAATGAAATTTAACACTTAAATCTTCCATTATACTGGTATATTCTTTTTTGTATTTAAACCCCATAAAGGAATCTAATATATAAGCTATTTTATTATCATCCATAACATTGCCAGTAATAGTTTCCAAGCCAATTACTTCAAATGCAAAACAAATAGCATTATATACAAACTCTAACCCTAATCCTCCTCCTTGTTGGTCTGGGTCAAGAAAATAACCTATCTCGGCTGATTTATTATCACTTTGAAGGTGAATTAGATTTATTCCTCCAATAGGCGTTCCTTCTTTAATTACTAACCAATAAAAACTATTAGAATTTTCCTTTAGACTTTCGATAAAATTAAGATGATTATCAAGTAAAATAATGTTCTGATTAAACATCCATTTTCTGTTATTCGTGTGATTTCTCCACTCTAATATCATTTTCTTCTCTTGATTACTTAAGAGTACATAGTTCTTGTAAGTATAATTTTTAAATTCAAATATATTATCCCTATCTATTAACATATTCCTATTTACTACTAATTAATTTTTGAATGTATTATTACATCTTTATATTCACCGTTGAATAAACAATGCTCTTTCAAAACAGCTTCTCGTCTAAATCCCTTTGCTTCAATTGCTTCGTATAAATGCGGACGTAAATCGAAAGCGTATGTATATATTTTATGAAATCCAAGTTCACCGAAAGCAATTTGTTCCAACAACTCTAGATAAATTCCCCAGTGATTCTGAAACTCTGTTTTTTCACGAGATATTTCCATGATAAAGGAAATCTCCGCATTTTTATCTATCCAATTGATATGAACCAAACCACCGTAGCCAATACATTTTTCGTTTTCTAAATACGAAAATAGTAATTGAGACGGTTTATCTTGTTCAAATAATTTTGAAACCACATTTTTAAAGTAATTATTTTGCGTTTCCTCTGTAAGAGGTTCAGATTGGCGCAAATGGTAAATTTGCTCGTTACGCCATTTCATTATTTCAAAACGATCATCTATCCGTATTGGGACAAGGGAATAAATACCTAATGAATATTCTTGTTTATTTAGAATTTTGTAAGAGCTCATATTTAATTTCGGCTAATTTCCAATCTGTTATACTATCAATATCCTGTACACTTTCTTCACTAAGTATAATTGATGACGAATTTTCGGTAAATAAAGCATCTTTAATCACAATTGGATTATACCAATACCATTGTCCTGCATCGTGATAAATGGATTCTAAATCTTGCGAGCGAGAATTAAGATATTCATCCCAAACCATTTTTATTTTACCATTATTTTCAATTCGCAATCCTCTCCATACCGGATAACCAAATGATACTATAGGAAATACAGTTGAAAAATTATTATTAGTCAATAAATTATATCCTTTTTTGAGGTCTTCTACTTTAATTAGTGGAGCTGTTGGGTAGATGCAACAAATAAAATCAAATTTTCTATTAAATATTTTAATATATTCGTTTTCAACTTCCTTGAGAACTGAAATTGTAGATGCAAAATCATTTGAATTCTCTTTTGAACGAAAAAACGGAACCTTAGCTCCATATTTAATTGCAATTTCCGCAATTTCTTCATCATCGGTAGAAACCATCACTTCTTCGAACAAACCGCTTTCCAAGGCTGCTTCAATTGAATAAGCAATAATAGGTTTACCAAGAAAATTTTTTATATTTTTCCGTGGGATACGTTTACTACCACCACGTGCAGGGATTATTGCGAGATTATTTATAGAATTCATCAATAGTTTTAATTACAAATAATTGTTCTTCATTGGTAAGTGTTGGAAACATGGGCAAACTAAGACATTGTTCATAATATTTTTCCGCACAAGGCAAATCGCCTTCCTTCCAGCCATATTGACGATAATAAGGCATCAGGTGAGCAGGAATATAATGAATTTGAGCAAAAATATTCTCTTCTCTTAAGTGTCTATATAAGTTAAGTCTATCTTTTATTTCGATTACATATAAATGATAAGCGTGTCCATCAACAATCCCTGCTTGCCCCAAAATATAAGGTTTATTTTCGAATGCATCGTTATATATTTTTGCAATTTCTCTCCTTTTTTTTAATCCTGTTTGTGCTCTTTTAAGCTGACTAGTACCCAAAGCTGCTTGAAAATCCGTAATCCGGTAATTATAGCCCAATTCTTGCATTTCCATGTACCAACCAGGATAATCTGTTTCATTCTTATATCCTCCGGTGGCAAATTCAATAGAATTGCGATAGTGATCGTCGAACTTAGTTATACCATGCGATCTTAATCTATTCAGCTCTTTGTATAATTCTTCATTGTTTGTTGTCACCATCCCGCCTTCGCCACAAGCGATGTGTTTAACCGGATGAAAAGAGAAAATAGACAAATCAGCATATTCTCCGTTTCCACAAAAATGCTTATTGTTTTTCGAATCGTAAAAATACCCACCTGGCGCATGGCATGCATCTTCAATAATCCATAAGTCATATTCGTCTGCCAATTCTCTAAATTGTTCCATATTTATTGCATTACCTGCAAAATCAACAGGAATAATGCCTTTATATGTTCCCTTTGGAGATGACTCCAGTAACTTTCTTACCGAGTTTATATCTAATAGATAAGTTTGAGGATCAATATCTGCAAAATCTACATCACCATTGGCGTATCGTATACAATTGGCGGATGCGACAAAAGTGATAGGTGTTGTAATTACTTTATCACCTTCTTTAACCCCAAGTGCTAAAGTACATAAATGTAAAGCTGCAGTTCCATTTGAAACTGCAACGGCATATTTACAGCCAACATATTGGGCAAAAGCTGCTTCAAATTCAGCGATGTTAGGCCCTTGAGTAAGAAAATCTGATTTCAACACTTCTATAACTGACTGAATGTCTTCATCAGTAATATTTTGTCGTCCGTAAGGTATTTTTTTCATGTTATGCGTTATTGATATTTTAATAATATTATCCGACTAAAATTCAAATTCGATTTGTTTTATATCAATGCCTATTGAAAGTATCATCGTAATTCTATTAATTAAGTTTTGAATTTTCTTTATTGTTGCCAATGCTACTTTATTATTTAGAATCAATTGCAAAGGATTTAGAACGTTTACTCGAAACTTCTGAATCATTACTCGAGAGACTTTAGAACGATTACTCGAAACTTTAGAATGATTACTCGAAACTTTAAAGCACTGAGTGTAACGTTTAAAATATATCCCCGACACTTTCGATGGCTATGCTATGCCTTTCGAACGCTCCGCTAGGTCTTTCGAACGCTCTGCTATGCCTTTCGAACTCTCTGCTAGGGCTTTCGAATGCTCTGCTAGGCCTTTCGAATGTTCTGCTAGGGCTTTCGAATGCTCTGCTATGCCTTTCGAATGCTCTGCTATGCCTTTCGAATGTTCTGCTAGGGCTTTCGAAGCCTGGTTTCACGGTGTAACACAGTGGTTACTCAGTGTAACACGGTGTAATTTTAGTTTCACAGTATAATTTTCACTGTGTAACACGGTGATTACTCAGTGTAGCACGGTGTAATTTTAGTTTCACAGAGTAATTTTCACAGTGTAACACAATGGTTACTCAGTGTAACACGGTGTTATTTATATTTCGCTATGCACTTTTAATCCAAAACATCACCTGCCAAATACGACTGAAAGATATAATTGGGATTCTCGAAATACATACTACTATTAAAGTCTTCTATTTTTCGGGAAATCCATGAGTTATACACTTCTATCAGCACTCCGATAGCATCAGATGTATTTCGACTATTAACAACATCCATTATCAACCGTTTATAGACTTTGCCTATATCCCAAATGGTAGGTATGGAATAGTGAGTTGCCACCACATTATCAAAATGTCCTATTTCTATCTTGTATGTATTTATCAGCTCATTGCTTATTTTATCCATATTATCGCTGTGATAAATATCTGCTAAATTGAATATATGTTGCAATTTATCCTTACCCAGTGCATTAACCACAACCGACCTGTGATTCTTTGTACCACGTGCAATATGTTCTATAAGACTACAAACAAAAAAAACATCATTGCTTTCTTTGGGTTCTCTACCTGTCATAATCTTCAGATTTGATAAAAGTAAGACATTTCAGTGCATCTTCGGTACAAAAGCAAATCTGGTGCGTAGGATGTTTTAATTTTGCCAACACCCAGAATTGTTCTTTCGTAAGTATTCCATTGACATAATCGGATATATAGTTATATATCTGGTCATTTGCCATAGGACCACTTATATATCATAATCATGCTCCATACCGGCCCGGCAATTTACTACAAAATCAAGCCAGGATTCGGACATTTCGGAAAATACAAGTTCTCTCAACTTTGCATTAGGCTTGAAATCATAGGTACTTACAATAGGAGTATCAAAACGTCTGGCCCAGCGAACTGCTTGCTCTTGCAATTCAGTACAGTAAAAACCTATACCAAAGTCTTTAGCATACTTTCCTTTTATAATTTCGGGCAAACGAACTTCTTTGTATCCTCCGTGAAATATCATATAATTTTATATTCGCATATTTTCTTTATTACATTACTCTGTGTAACACAGTGGCTACACAGTGTACTTTTCACGGTGTAACACTGTGTTATTATAGTGCCACTCGGTGTACTTCCACAGGGTTGCATTTATAAAGATACCCTTTTAATTCCATCCTTTAAACTCTTCACATAAAAGTTTAATAATAAACCAATATGTTTATCCGAAAATCGAAGATAGGTCAGCAATTGAGCTAAATGAACGTCGTTAAATGCATTGACGGTCTTTAGTTCTACTATAACCTCATTCTCAACCAACAGGTCTAACCTATATCCACATTCCAGCTTTATTTCTTCATAGATAATGGGTAGTGGCTTTTCTTCCTCTACTTTCAAACCCTTTTTTCTTAATTCATAAGCAAGACAGGTTCGGTAGGCAGATTCAAGTAATCCGGGACCCAGCTTAGTATGTACTTTATAGGCGGAGTCAATGATCTCATGTGTTATCTGATCTCGTTCCATAATTTCTGTGTGACACGGTATTATTTTAGTTGCACAGTGTAACACGGTGGTTACTCAGTGTAACATAGTGTTATTTTATTTTTACAGTGTGACACGGTGATTACTCAGTGTTACACAGTGTAAATTCATAAATAGTTATAAAAAAAGTCTTTCTATTTCCCCTCTTCATATCCTATTTACTTCTCTGTAGGTAGAGTTGTATTGTCGTCCGCTGATGACTTTCTACCCGTCTGTTTTACATTTTTGAGAATGCGTGTAAAAGTATAATCTGCTAATTTAGCAGGATTAGAACTTTTATACAGAATTTTGCCTATCGAAGATATCTCGGCCGCTTGCCGGTGTGCTTCGTTCAGCAACAACACATTATCCTGAACAATAGCTCTGCGATGGCTGGTTATTTCGATTTGCTGTTGCTTGTCGGCTGCCATTGTACTAAAAGCGGCAGTCAAAAAAGCAATTTGCTCGTCAGTTAAACCTTTCTCGGCCAATGGAGTCTTATAGGTACGAATATTTTCTAAGACTACATGCAGATTGTCAATAACTCCTTCTACATTGTGGAAACGGATGCTTTGACGCAAAGCCGTCAATCCAAAGGCAGTAGGTGTAATGTTCAAATTTTTCTTTGCCAGGTTAAGATAACCCGTTACACGATTTATCGGTTGAATAAGTCCGGTCATCGTATTCGTGTACCTTTCGGTAATGATCGATTTTGCCAGGGTCTCGGATTGAGGTTCCAGCAAATCACAAACAGTTGTAACTCTTGTTTCAAAGTCAGCAGCATACGCTTCGGTAAACATAGGTGAAAATGCAGAAAAATCTGGCAAATCACGTCTGAAAGCAAATGCAACAGCTTTTAAAACAACAGGTAACTCTTCATCTTTACAATGAAAGAGTCGTTGATTCACACTTTTCATTTTAGTTGATTTAAAATAATTAGTTATGAATATAAAGAGTTGAGATAGAAAGACCGCATACCATTGGCTGTAATTACACAGCTTAACTCCATTTGTGTTCAACTGAACATCAATTATCATTTTCAGTTAGCGGCCTTCTCAACACTACTGATTGTATTATATCTATTTGTAATTCTTACTTTTAATTTGCAACTAAACGGGTGTGATTTCGTTCTTGCAGAACAACCCACGCAAGGGCTATCCTATCGGGCTACAAAAGTAACACATTATTTTCACAATAGTGGCAGAAAATAGAATAAAATTATCCTCCAACCACCAATTCATTAACACTCAATAATTTGAAAATAGAAAAAAAGACTACATAAATAGTTGATAACGACAGATGGTTCTGTTTAGTATGCAAAGAACAAAACGCTAACACAAACAAACGGATAAGATAATAATAACGTAAGATACTGTTAACCATAACAATTACTATCGTCCAGATATCCCGATAAAACAGCAATTTTGGAGGAGATGCAAAAAAAATATCACATAAGAAAACACAAACACAAGATCTAATAATGTCGTTTATGTTATTCTAAAATGAATGCTTCGAGCGCTTGGAATCACTACATAAAAACTTGTTGCAACAGTGTAATAGTGTAATTCGGAAAATGAAATTAATCTGTGGTCAATAAATTGGTGTAAGGGTGTAAGAGTGTAAAGGTGTAAATTGGGGGCAAAAACCATCAGCGGGAGATAATAGCTCAGTGTGACACGGTGTTATTTTAGTTTCACGGTGTAACACAGTGATTACTCAGTGTGACACGGTGCTCCCCATCTGTGCATATCACCCGACAGGCCGACTATAGCGGCCGTTCGGCTGGGATAGCAGCTTAGTGAATCTCAGTGTTCTAAGTGACTTAGTGGTGAAAATGATAAATTCGTGCAATTAGGAAAATTCGTTGTTTAAATTTAGATCCGGGGAACCATCTGTGGAAATCCAAATAACCTGTGAACAATGAAAGAAGGTGAAATTGGTGTAAGAGTGTAATGGTGTAATTTTATTTTCACAGTATTACACAGTGATTACTCAGTGTGACACGGTGGTTACTCAGTGTAACACAGTGTTATTCTTCTATTTCACAGTGTTACACAGTGATTACTCAGTGTAACACGGTGTTATTTCCCATCTTAAAAAAAAGAGACCCTGCACACAAGCAAGATCCCTTTAATTATGAATTGTGAATTAGTCTTTCATCGCATTTTTCAGAAACAACGCCCCTAACAAATAAAACACGATCAGGAATCCACCCAATATACCGCCGGTAGCCACCGCCTTTACCTTGCTGAGTTTTTCTTTCTCCAACGGGAAACGGGGAGTATCCACAATTTGTACAATCGGTGTTTCGCGCGCCATGTCCAGTTTCAATGATTCCAGGTTCTTCAGCACCTCGGTATAGACCGTTGCATAGAGTTGCGCATTATTTTGCTGTTTCAGGCCCGGTACAGCAGCGATCTGCAGCGCAGGGTTAATATTCGCCTGCGAATAACTGGCTCCTTTATATAGCGACGATTCGTAGAGATGACGTACCGAATCGGCTTTTGCTTCCATCATCTTTATATTCGCACGACTTTGGGCAGTACGGGTATCACTGTAAAACTGATAAGTTTCTTTCATCAATGTTTCTACAAACAATTTTGAAAAAAGTTCGTCCTTACTCACAAAATTCAGGTTCACCAGACTCAGTTTTTTATCTTTACGAGCCACAGTCAACGCATTCGATTTAACGATTTTATCGTAAATAGAGTACAGCACACTGTCCTGTGTACGGGTAAAAGTCTCCCGCTTTTGACCGATAGGAAAGGTCAGGGTTTGTAGCTCCTTGTTCTTTGTTTGCTCTTTCCAATCGTCTTTCAATTCATTTACCTGAGCATATACATCTACCAGGTTTTGTTTTTTATCGTAATAGTCTACGGGAGAAAGCAAGGTCTGTTCTACAGAGTGGCGCGACTGAATAATCTCCAGCAGGTTATCACCACTAAAAGTACCATTACTCCCACCACCCAACATCGCACTTAATCCAAAGGAAGAAGCCAAATCGGCCAATCCACCTCCCCCGGCAGATTTTTCCACCAACGCAAATGAAAGGTGAGCGGTATATTTAGGTTTGGTAAGCAAAGAAACTGCTAACCCAATGGCTGCACCACCTAGTCCAAAAACAAGGATAATAAGCCATTTGCTCAATAGGTATTGCCACCATTCACGGGCTTTTTGCATTAATTCTTTTAGCGATATCTCGTCGTCTTGTTGCGCTACTTTTATTTGTTCGGACATAAAATATTGTTTAAGCGTGTAAATGTTTAAAGGTGTAGTTGTGTAAAGGTGTAACTGTGTAAAGGTGTAACTGTGTAATTGTGTAATTGTGTAATTGTGTAAAACGCAATTTTATCAGTTTGTTACTGGAAGTCAGTTATCAATATTAGTACCAGCTCTTACTGTTTACTGATAACTGATAACTACTTACTGTTCACTACTTACTGTTCACTGCTTACTACTTACTGTTCACTGATTACTGATTACTGTTCACTGTTTACTGATTACTGATAACTGTATACTGATAACTGCTTACTGATAATTTCTGACTCTTTAAGCCCCTTCAGGCTTCGGCGTGAGCTCAGTCGAACGGGGTTTGGGGTCCTATTTCAGCATCGAATAAATCAGTGCTACAACCGATGTAACGGATGTCAATACAGCGATATTTTCGGCTGGAGATAGTCTATTCTTAATCTCAGCAGGTTTTTCAGGAACAATAATACGTGCACCCGGTTGAATTTTCGGATAAGAACGAATCCACATAAAACGGCTGGTACTTTTGGCTGTTCCATTGGCATAAAGTACAAATACTTTCTTCTTCTCAGCCTGCAAGCTAAAGCCACCGGCATTATTGATATATTTGCTCAGGCTCATGCCTTTTTGATACCCTACGTAAGTTGGGAAAAGCACCTCACCCATTACACGTACTGTTTGTAATTCGCGGGGAACATAGATATTATCATCTTCTTCCAGGAAGAAATCGTTCTTACTACCCGGATGTTTCATAATCTCGGCCAGATTAATACCCACCACACCTTCATTTTTATATATTTTATCTACCTGAGCGGATTTCTGTAACGAATCCTTCATAGCAATTCCTGCTGAAGCTGTACCAGCAGTTTTGAGCATCGTAACATCCAATTGATTATCCTTTTTCGATTGAAGCTGTTTTTTTGTATTCTCTTTAGTAAGGGCATTTAGTCGTTGTTCAACACCTGTAGCTTTTTCGGTACGAATCAGGAAAGCACCTAATGGATAAGCGTAGCGCGTAAAACCACCTGCACGTTTGATGACATCCGATATACGTTCAGCCTTGTTGGTGATATTATAAGATCCCGGTTTAATCACCTCGCCTTCTACCTTCACCATACGCACTTCTTCGTAACCGGCAATAGTGCGGACAATGATACGGTCACCATTCTGAAGCACCATATCGCTTACTCCTTTTTTGAAATTCAATTCTTTGTCCAATGCAAATTTAAATACAATGGTTCTTTCGTTGGTATTCAACAATTGTTCAGGGTCACGGATAACACGCACTAACTCAACCGAATCGGTCAAAGCCATTGCTTTAAATCCTTTTGCTTTGAAAATCACATCCTTCAGCGTAATATTTTCAACAAATTTGAATTTTCCAGGCTCATTAACAGCACCCATTACTTCCACCATTTGCTCCTCGCGGTAATCGAACAAACTTTTAATCACTACCGAGTCATCTTTCTGAAGCAAGATATCTTTAGCAGCTCCTTTCAACACATCACCCAAATTAAACCCGATAATTTCAGGGATTTGATTCAATTGTTTACGGTTGACATAAGCCATGTTCAGGAACGCATCGTCTTTTAAACCACCGGCTTTTTCAACCAATTGTTTTACGGTAAGACCCGATTCCAATGCATACGTACCAGGGTGAAGAACAGCTCCGGTTAAATCCACGCGGTTATCATATTTATTAATAGCTGTAGTCGAAACAAAACAAGAGTCGCCTGACAGCAGTTTAAACGATGACAGTTGTTTATCGGTCACATCCACCACCGTTTTTCCAGTAGCATTCAATCGAAGAACAGTTAATTTCAATTTGTAAGCATTATCTGCAAATCCACCTGCATAGCGAACCAGTTGTTGTAATGTTTCATTGCGGGTTGTTTCAAAAACGGCTGGATGCTTTACAGCTCCATCAATAGTTACTCTGTTTACATACGGTTCAACTTTGATAATATCACCATCACGTAATCCAACATTATCAGACAAAACACCATCGAAAAGATAGCTATACACATCTAAATTGGCCACCACTTTATTAGCACGTATCACCTTGATATCACGCATAGAACCGATAGCATTAGGTCCGCCGCAAGCATACAAAGCATTAAATGCTGTAGCAAGCGAAGGAAGTGTATATGATCCCGGACGGGTAGCTTCACCCACCACACTCACACGAATACTGCGAATATTCCCAAGGCTCACATTTACATGCGTTTCGCCGGACGAAACACCCATATAAATTTTAGCCACCTGATTGCGAATAGCGCGGGTAGCATTTTCAATGGTTGAGCCTGCCACTTTTACCGGACCCACGTTAGGAATACGGATAGTACCTTCAGGAGAAACCTTAAGTTTGTAACTTGCTTCGTATAAACCGGAAATATCAACCATCACTTCGTCATACGTTCCCAATACATAATTGGTAGGGGTAGCAATGTTCAGTTTCGGTTCAAAAGTAAGATTTTCCTTGCTAAATAACTGCGAACCAAAAACGGTACTGATCTCTGTTGGAGCAGCCGGTGGAACAGTTTTTTTTACTTGTTGATCGGCCTGTGTCTTTTGGGGCTTTTCACCATTCTCATTTATTAATGTACGCTCTTCAAATTCTTCCGGAGCATTAGCGGTAGTTGTTGAAGCTTTTCCTGAAGTATATTTCTTATATGCTTCAAGTTGTTGAGGAGTGAGTTTACTTAAATCCTGAGCGGCTAAGCTACTTACCATTAGCAAAGTAAGGAAGGCAAGTTTAATTCTGTTCATAGGTTTGTTCGTAGTTTTATTTAAATCAATAAACGTATTCAATATACAACTATATTTTTCTGTTAATTAAGGCACAAAAGTACTCAAAAATGCTATTCTACACAAGCTAATTGTAAAAAAACAAACTTTTGGCTTTTATTTTGAAGAAAAAAATATTTTACTTACAAAAAACAGACCAAAAAGAAGTGAATAGTTAGTAGTAAGTAGATAGTAGTAGGTAGATAGTTGGTAGTTATCAGTAAGCAGTTGTAAGATCCATTATGAATTATGAATTATGAATTATGAATTATGAATTACCTGTACTGAGCGTAGTCGAAGTATGAACTGAACACTTGGCTTTCAAAACAATACTATCTACACTTAATTTAAATAAAACTATCAAAAATACAAGATTAAAAATAACTAATTGACAAAGACTTACAATAAAGCATTATGAATTTTCATTTTTTTAAGAAAAATAGTCGTGAAATTATTTTGTAATTACAAAAGAACACACTATATTTATTGCACTTTTATAGATCACTATTTTATAAACATTCTAATACTTAATGTCATGACGAAAACGATAACATTCAACGAGCTACGTAAAGTAAAAGATGCGCTTCCAAGCGGTAGTATGACCAAGATTGCAGAGCAGCTTGGTCTGGAAAAAGAAACTGTGCGCAACTATTTTGGTGGACATGATTACAAAGATGGTAAAAGTTGTGGAGTACATATTGAACCGGGTCCTGATGGCGGTTTGGTGATGTTAGATGATACACAAATATTGGATTTAGCATTTAGAATACTTGATGATAGTAAGTCATAGACAAAATAAAATTAAATAAATTGTGAGAAAGCAGTGATATCCATTCACTGCTTTCTTTTTGATAAAAATTTGAATAACGGGAAAATGGGGTAATGTGATGATGTGATGATGTGATGATATGCTGATGTGATGATATGATGATGTGATGATGTGATGATGAAGAAATTAGAAGATTGGAGATGAATACCAGACGAATGATATTATGGTAAACCGGAATCATAACAGAGCTAAGAAATCCCATAGGGATGACATTATGGTAACATTGCAATCATAACACACACAAATTAAATCCCGTAGGGATGACATTATGGTAGAAACGTTATAATAAAACAAATAAACAATCAACCAAAATAATTACAATCAACAATTAAAAAAAGAACAATGGAAAAAAATCCAGACTGCTTGTATTGCCAACGCAATGAATTACAAAAAAGTTTAATGATAGAAATATGTGACCTACAGGTTTCTACCCTCTTCTTATTTAAAGAACAAAGTCACCCGGGACGCTGTGTTGTGGCATATAAAGACCACGTAAATGAGTTATTTGAACTTTCGGAAAGCGATAGAAATGCTTTTATGGCAGATGTTTGTCAGGCCGCCAGTGCCATGCAAAAAGCATTCTCCCCTACAAAAATTAACTACGGAGCTTATTCCGACAAATTAGCACATTTACATTTCCATTTGGTACCCAAATATGAAGGACAATTTGGATTTGGAGGTACTTTCGAGATGAATCCTCAAAAAGTATATCCAACTGATGCTGAATATGCTGAAACAATTGATAAAATTGTAAAAGCATTGTAGAATGCAGTTTAGGGTTTAATGGTGAATTGTCAAAAAACTAAGAAACCAACCCCTTGAGGGAAGAGAAAATCCAAACTTTTGAATCTAACACCCAGTTCAAACCGTTCTACTAGAAATGAAGTAGATTTATTCGGAAGGACTGGGTGTTATTGTTAATGATACTATGAAAATAAAACCTGATTCGTTTAGCACTCAAAAGGCCTCCCCTAACCCCTCCAAGGAGGGGAACAAGAGTCGGCCTGCAAGTTTGGAGAATTTGAACGATAAACAGAGACCTGATTATTTCACATCAAATCTTCATAATTATAGATTTTTAAAGGAGATAAAAAACACTCTAAAGGTGAACCAAACGGAAGCTGAAAAAATCATTTGGGAACTATTAAGAAATAAGAAGACAGGTCACAGCATTAGAAGGCAACATATAATTGATAATTTCATCGCTGATTTTGTTTGTCTGTCAAAGAAGGTGATCATTGAAATAGATGGAAAAATTCATCTTAAACAAAAAGAACAAGATGAATTAAGAACATCAACATTAAATGAAAAAGGCTACAAAGTATTACGGTTTAAAAATGAGGACGTTTTCACAAATGCCAGGTTAGTTGTAAGTAAAATAAAGGAGGTCTTGGATAATCGAAATACAATCATAAATGATGACGACTCTGAAAGCCCCTCCTTGGAGGGGTTGGGGAGGCCATTCTAATTCAAAACACGAATAAAATATCTCATTCAACTCATTTACTCATCTACTAATTCACCATTTATCATTCACAATTAACCACATCCTATTGTCAATTGAACTTAAATTGTTTAACTTTGAGCCTCAATTACTTTAAGAAGTTATTTGCTCCTTACACTTTTACACCTTAAACCATTAAACTATTACACCATTTACCTTTAAACCAAACAAGAATGATTCTTCCGGCTCCTTTCAAAGAACGCACACAAAAACTATTAGGCGATGAATTTCAGGCATTTGAGAAAGCGTTGGAAGATGTACCACCCACAAGTATTCGGGTAAATGATAAAATGGAATACGCACCATCAAACGAGAGCGTGGCATGGTGCGAAAAAGGATTTTATTTAAGCGAGCGACCGCTTTTCACTGCCGATCCATTTTTGCATGCCGGTGTTTATTATGTGCAGGAAGCCAGTTCGATGTTTTTATATCAAGCTGTAAAGCAATACTTTCCTTCTGCTCAAACGGTATTGGATCTATGTGCAGCACCGGGTGGTAAATCGACTTTACTTTCGCAAGCATTACCCGAAAGTAGCTTGCTGGTGAGCAACGAAATTATTCGTTCACGTGCTTACATTTTGGCTGAAAACCTTATTAAATGGGGAAATCCCAACGTGGTAGTAAGCAATAATGAAGCAAAAGATTTTGATGCATTACCCGGTTATTTCGATGCCATCGTCATCGATGCTCCTTGTTCGGGCGAGGGAATGTTTAGAAAAGATGCCGGAGCCATACAGGAATGGTCGGAATATAACGTGATACTTTGTGCCCAACGACAACGCGAGATACTTTCGTCAGTTTGGGAAGCACTGAAACACGATGGTGTTTTGGTGTACAGCACTTGCACATTTAATCGTGAAGAAAACGAAGAAAATGTACAATGGATCTGCAATGAACTGGGAG
The DNA here is from genome assembly GCA_963664445.2 of uncultured Paludibacter sp. Classification (GTDB taxonomy): domain Bacteria; phylum Bacteroidota; class Bacteroidia; order Bacteroidales; family Paludibacteraceae; genus Paludibacter. The sequence goes on along the minus strand of CAXXUM010000002.1, from coordinate 321,521 downwards.
CTGATGTTTTGCAAGTTGACTTACAGGGAAATGCAGACATTACGAAATCTGATGTTGGATATAGGTTTTATCCTCATAAAACGAAAGGAGAAGGATTTTTTATGGCTGTTCTGCGAAAGAACTCCCACCCTACCCGCAGTTTGAAAAGTAAAAGCGAAGGAAAAAAATCTGGAAAAATAACAAATAAAAACTTTAGTCCACCGTTATCATTACTACATCCCGAGCGCTGGGAAATAGTGATGGATAATAATCAAATAAATGCTTACGATAAAAACCGATTAGATGATTTTTTGTTACTCAATAAACATCTGAAATGTATGCATACAGGCATTTTGTTGGGCGAATTGAAAGGAAAAGACTTTATACCTGCAACTTGCGTAGCCTTATCCAAAATGCTCGACAAAGAATCGGTGGAAAGTGTGGAGGTAGATTACGAGACTGCTATCGCTTTTTTGCGTAAAGAAGCCATTCAACTCCCCGAAACCGGTCGCGGCTATATTTTAGTTTGCTACAAACAGCAAGCTCTTGGTTGGGTAAAAAATGTGGGAAACAGATGCAATAATCTCTATCCGCAGGAATGGAGAATAAGAATGAAGATTTAACGATTAATGATTAGTGGTTAATGATAGATGGCTAGTGGCAAACTCTTATTTCTTGCCTCTTACTTCTTGCTCCTTGCCTCTATCATTTACTGATAACTGATTACTGAAATGAGAATTGTATTTCTGGGCTCAGGCACCTCTACAGGCATTCCGCAGATTGGATGTAAATGTAAGGTGTGTAGCTCGACGAATAATAAAGATAAACGCTTGCGTGCTTCGGTTTTAATAAGTGAGGAATCAACAAAGATTCTTATCGACTGTGGACCTGATTTACGTCAACAACTCCTTGAAAATAAAATCGACAGTTTATCGGGAATTCTACTTACGCATGAACATTATGATCACGTTGGAGGATTGGACGATGTAAGACCGCTGGGCAAAGCGCAGGTATATGCCGAGAAAAAAGTTCTGAACATTATTCAGCGAAACATGCCCTATTGTTTTGGCGAAAACAAATATCCGGGAGTACCCAGAATTCAGTTAAACGAGATAGATGAGAACCCATTTTATATTGATAATACACTCATCGAACCAATACGGGTTATGCATGCAAGATTACCCATTTTCGGGTTTAGAATTAAAAACATGGCCTATCTGACCGATGTAAAAACCATTGATCAGACATCTATCGATAAATTAAAAGGTCTTGACATCTTAATTATAAATGCCTTAAGAATTGATGAACATATATCTCATCTATCATTGAGCGAGGCACTTGAGATTTCAAAAAAAATAGATGCTAAGATGACCTATTTCACGCACATGAGCCATGATATGGGATTGCACGATGACATAAACAAAATTTTACCTGACAATGTACAATTAGCTTATGATCAGTTGACAATAGAATATGATAATGTGGTAATGTGATGATCTATTAATGTAGGTGATAAAAAAACAGAATAATAAATAAATTCCGTATCAAAGTCTTTTGGTTGCTTTATAAGTATTAAAAATAAACCTTTACACTTAAAATTACTTTTGCATGAAAACTCTCAAACTGAAAATCATAATACTGGCCTTTGGAACAGTTTTCCTATCTTCCTGCACAAAGCTACTTTATACAAGTCTTGATGTACTACGTCCGGCAAAAGTAGCCTTTAACAGTGACGTCAACAACGTACTGATTATCAACAACACAGTTCCGCAACCTGCAGACATTGGGCACACTACCCTGTTTGCATTCGAAGAACAAAAAAAAGAAACATATAATACCGATAGCCTGTCGATATTTTGTTTAGGTGCTTTGAAGGAAGATCTTGAAAGCAAAAACTTTTTTGCGTCGGTACAGTTATCGCCTAACAGTATAAACGCCAACACTGACTTTGGTTCAGCAAATTACATATCCGATGAGACTGTGAAAGCTCTGTGCAACTCCACTCAGAGCGATGCCATCATTTCGCTCGACAAAATAAAAGTAAAAGATGAAATTACGGAGGTATTCGATGCACTAACCAACACATATGTTTCGACCCTGGAACTCAATTTTGAGTCGTTCTGGAGTCTCCACTATCCCAACAAAGAAGAGTTCTATGCCATGCAATTTAAAGATACTGTATATTGGGAAGCGGAATCAAATTTCAGAAAAAAAGGAATTAAGGGATTGCCAAAAAGAGAAGATGCATTAGTAGATGGTGCCTTGTACGTGGGACAAAACACGGTTAACCGGCTTGTACCTTACTGGGATAAAGTGGATAGATACTTCTTCAACCCAAACAAAAAATACTTCAAACAAGCGATGGACTCTGTATACGTAAAAAACTGGAATTCGGCCATTTCCACTTGGCAAACAGCAATGAGTCAAAGCAAAAGTAACTGGACAAAAGCACAAGCGGCTAACAACATAGCCATTGCTTATGAAATTACCGGTAATGTGGATAAAGCATTAGAATATGCCTCGCAAGCATTCTACAACCTTCAGGAACTATCTTTTGCCGATTATAACTCATTTGTACGAATTGCAGATTATGTTACCGAATTAATCCAACGTAGAAAAGAAATGATCACGCTGAAGAGTCAGCTTGGCGAGAAATAAAATTCAACAGGATTGAAAACTGATGATTGAAAATTTCCAAAACAACTTATTTATTCCAACATAAACTCACTAAAAAATTACGCATTATGTTTTCACCAAACGACGAAACCATCTTAGAAAAAAGAGGAATCACCACCAAACAAATTGAAGAACAGCTACATTCATTTGTAACCGGATTTCCATATTTAGAAATTAAAAGTGCAGCCGAGATAGGTAGTGGCATAGTTCAGGTATCAGAAGGTGAAATAAACAATTTCCTTACCGAATGGGAAAATTATTTACAAACTGAGGCTACCATTCAGAAATTTGTACCTGCTTCGGGGGCAGCAAGCCGCATGTTTAAAGACCTTTTTGAATTTTTAGAAAAGGATGCCACTGAACCGGAAAATGCTTTTGAAAAGAAATTTTTCGCTGAAATCGAAAAATTTGCTTTTTACAATGATCTAAACGAAGTATGTAAAAAGAATAACAGCAAGTCGATTCCGGAACTCATTGCTGAGAAATTATTTAAACCGGTAGTTGAAAATTTACTTTCAGACAAAGGATTGAACTATGGCGCATTGCCAAAAGGCTTGCTTAAATTTCACTCCTACCCCGCCGAAAAGCGAACTCCAACACAAGAACATTTGGTAGAAGGTGCCTTGTATGCGAATGCTTCCGGCAAAGTGAATATTCATTTCACCGTCTCCAAAGAGCATCGCGTCCTATTCGAAAAGCACATAAACGACTGTATTAGTTTTTATGAGAAGAACTTCAACGTGAACTACAATGTTAGTTTCTCTGAGCAAAAACCGTCTACCGACACGATTGCTGCAGATGCCGATAATGCTCCGTTCCGCGACAAAGGCGAGTTACTTTTCCGTCCGGGTGGCCACGGCGCACTTATCGAGAACCTGAACGATCTGAATGCTGATGTTATCTTCATCAAAAACATCGATAATGTAGTACCGGATTCGCTAAAAAGCAGCACTGTAAAATACAAAAAACTTATTGCCGGTTTATTGGTTCATCTTCAACAACAAAGTTTTGCTTACTTACACGAACTGGAAAACGAAGCCATATCAAATGCCAAACTATCTATCATTGCACAGTTCTGCGAAGTGCGCCTGAACAATCATCATACGGACATACATTCGCTCTCGCAACCTGAATTGAGAAACTATCTTTACACCAAATTAAATCGCCCTATCCGTGTATGCGGGATGGTAAAAAATGTTGGTGAACCCGGCGGTGGGCCTTTCCTTACAGTTAATGCTGATGGCACAGTGTCACCTCAGATTTTGGAAAGTTCGCAAATAGATATGAACAACGCAGTGGATAAACAAAAAATGCTAGGTTCTACCCATTTCAATCCCGTTGATTTGGTGTGCGGCGTAAAAAACTACAAGGGTGATAAATTTGATCTAGTGAAGTACGTTGATAAAAAAACAGGATTTATCTCCATCAAATCAAAAAGCGGAAAAGAACTGAAAGCCTTGGAACTACCAGGTCTTTGGAATGGAGCTATGAGCGACTGGAACAGCATTTTTGTGGAAGTACCTATCGACACCTTCAATCCGGTAAAAACCGTAAATGATTTACTGAGACCTGAACATCAATAATCAATTATCAAAACAAGGAAAACGCAAAGTTTGAATTTACATTCAACACTTTGCGTTTCTTTTATATGCTTCTTTGAAAAAAGAAATAAACTATATCTTCCTACTGTTTACTGCTTACTGCTTCTTTAACAACTTCTGCTTTAAGCACTATAATATTTTCGACAGGTCGGTTGTTTGGAGCAGTTTGAGCTTTCGAAATTTTTTCTACAACATCCAATCCTTCAATCACTTCACCAAATACAGTATAATTGCCATCTAAATGTGGAGTTCCTCCAATAGTTGTGTAGTCCTTACGCTGCTGTTCTGTAAATTTATACGTTGGATTTTTTATAATCATATTACGCACTTCATTTAAAAGACTATCACGCAATGCATCCAATTTTGCAGGGTTATTTTCTATTTTAAGTTTATTGAATTGTGCCTGGTTTGCGCTGGCTGCTTCCTGATACAATTTCTCGGTTAGCTTAAGATAATTGGTTTTCTCCATTTCTTGTAACTCTTCGGCTGCAAATACCCGGCCTTGCACGATATAAAACTGACATCCTGAGGAAACCTTCAACGGGTTCCGCTTATCGCCTTCGCGAGCAGCAGCGAGCGCACCTCGTTTGTGATAGTATTGAGGATAAACAAATTCTGCCGGAATAGTGTAACCAACATCACCGGCACCCAGCGTTGCATTTGCAGCAGATGTCTTTGATTTCGGATCTCCGGCCTGAATCATAAAATTAGCAATCACACGATGAAATAAAACACCATTATAGAAACCCTGATTCACCAGTTTCAGAAAATTATCACGATGTTTTGCCGTTTCGGGATATAATTTCAGGATTATTTTTCCATAAGTTGTTTCCAAAGCAACAATAGGGGTTGCTTCGTTAGTTGTGGCATATGTTTTGCTGAGACCCGCTAGTATTAACAAAACAAGTAAAATATTTTTCTTCATAAGCGTAAAATTTCAGTTTTTCAAACAGATGAGTCAACACTAAACCCGATGCAAATATACTGAAAATATAGCTTCAATAAAAAAATAACTGAATGAAATAAAAAAAGACGAGGGATGTTAATAAATAATTATTACATTTGTGGAAAATATACAAAATCATCCAGACGTTGAGCAAATTTCATTGGTATAAAATAACAAACGAAAAACTACCGTTCTAAAAGTGCAACTACAAAACTTAAAAATTATTACAGATAACTGATTATGTCCGATAAATATGAAATTTCATTTTCGCTAAATGTACTAAAGAGATATGTTGTTTTCTTTTTCAAAAAATTTTATGGTGAATATATCGTGGTTGGGCGCGAAAACATCCCAACCGATTGTCCAATAATATTTGCTCCAAATCATGTGAATGCACTAATGGATGCTCTTGCAGTTCATTCAGTTGTTCCGTCCAACCTACCTGTGACGTTTCTCGCACGTTCCGACATGTTCAATAATAAGCGTATAGCAAAAATGCTTTATTTTGTAAAAATGTTACCTGCATTTCGGATGCGTGATGGTGTTGAAAACTTAGGCCGAAATGCAGAAATTTTCGATAAATGTGTAGATATTCTTCATCATAACAAATCGCTGGGTATAATGCCTGAAGGTAACCAGGGTGAGGACCACAAGCTTCGTCCGCTCGTAAAAGGTATTTTTCGAATTGCATTTGCAGCGCAGGAAAAATATGGAACAACACCGGCAGTGAAAATCATTCCGATTGGTATCGATTTTGGCCATTTGGTGAAGTTTGGTAAACATATGATTATCAATATCGGGAAACCGATTGAAGTATCGGACTACATGAAGGCTTATGCCGAAAATCCTGTTACTGCTACAAACGATATTCGCGAAAAGCTACGCAGTGATTTAAATTCCTCAACGCTTGACCTGGCAACCGACACCTATAACAAGTGTTTTGAAACGGCTGTAGAAGTAGCGTATGCCACTGTTCAGAAAAATCATAATCTACCAAACGGAACTGTTTTTAAATTTGTAGCTAAACAAAAGGTAGCAGCTAAATTAGTTGAAATTGAGAATGCCGATTCAAAGAAGATAGTAGAATTAGCTATACTTTGTTCGGAGTATAAAGCCAATCTGAAGAAATTAAAGCTACGTTCATGGTTATTTGAACATACTAGTTTCAATAGAGCTTTGCTCCTCTTCGATGGTCTATTGCTTATTTGCACTTTGCCAATATTCTTACAGGGTTTTATCCTTAATGTTCTACCATTTTTTACTCCGGTTTGGCTTCGAAAAGCTATGAAAGTAGAATACGGAGGCTTCAATTGTTCATTGCATTTTACGTTCAGTCTTTTTTCATTTCCAATTTTTTACACAATTCAAACGGTTCTTTTTGCTTATTTTGTAGCATCAACATGGTGGATAGTTATTACATTTTATATTAGTCAATATATTCTTGGGAAATGGTCGCTAGCTTGGTACAACGAGTTCAGAAAACATATTGCAAAACTTCGCTTTGATGTATTTAAAAGACGAAAAAATCCTGTTTTTGAAAAAACACAGGATCTTCACAAAAAAATAATCCAATTGATTAATGTTTAATCAATTGGATTACAAATAAAATAATTGTCAATTTAAAATTAAACTGTATCCATAAAACTGCGTTGCACTTTATTGAAAATTACAATACCAATCACCATCAACACCACCATAAAGCCAAAACTATAACCCAGTTGTCCCCAACTAAAAGTACCAACACCCATAGTTCCGTATTTAAACGTTTCTACGATTGAAGTTACCGGGTTAAGTGCCATTATCCACTGCCTTTTGGGCGACATACTACTCAACGGATAAATGATGGGCGTGGCATACATCCACAATTGAACTATAAAGGTAAACAAAATGGTCAAATCACGATATTTTGTAGTCATCGACGAGATGATAATTCCAAATCCCAGCGACAAACCAGCCAACATTAGAATAAGCAACGGCAGCAAAAGAATATAGATATTCGGTGCTACTGCCACTCCCACCAAAATATAATAAATATAGACAGCCAGAAACATTAAAAATTGAATACCCATACGTACTAAATTAGATGCTACAGTAGATAAAGGTACAATTAAGCGTGGAAAATACACCTTTCCAAAAATGGCTTGATTGGTAGTGAATGTTGATGAGGTTTTATTTAAACAATCGGCAAAATACTGCCAACAAACGATTCCGGCAAGATAAAACATGGGCTGGGGTAAACCATCGGTTGGGATGCCCGCAATCCCGCCAAAAACAATCATATACATGATAGTAGTAATGGCAGGTTGAATAAAAAACCAGGCCGGACCAAGAATTGTTTGTTTATATTGCGTTATGATATCGCGTTTTACAAACATCGAGAACAAATCGCGATATTGCCAAAGCTCTTTAAAATCTATGTCAAAAAGTTTATTCTTGGGCTTAATGATGGTAGTATATTCCATTTTTCTGAATTATTGATGCTCTGAATTATATTAGCCTATTGCCTCGTACTCAAAACCCGATTCCAACAGTTCATTTTTATCATAGATATTTCTTCCATCGAGTATTAATGAACCTTTCATCGTTTTCTTCACAACCCCCCAACTAGGCATACGAAACTCTTTCCATTCGGTAACCAACAGTAAAGCATCGGCTTCCAGAGCTGCATCATAAATATCGGTGGCAAAATAAAGTGCTGAACTATTTTTCAAATCAGCCATTTTCGACTGAAGTATTTTTTTAGCTTCTGGCATAGCCACCGGATCAAAAACCCGAACATGACAGCCTGCTTCCAGTAATTTTTCAATCAACACTAACGATGGCGCTTCACGCATATCATCAGTATTGGGTTTAAAGGATAATCCCCAAATGGTAACCGTCTTATCTTTTAAATCCTTGTTCCAACGTTTTTGTAATTTGTGAAAAAGCACTTGTTTTTGGAACGCATTGACTTCCTCTACGGCTTTAAGCACTTTCAATTCGTACCCATTTTGTTCCGATGTTTGGATCAAAGCTTTTACATCCTTCGGAAAGCACGAACCTCCATAACCACAACCGGCATAGAGAAACTTCCCACCAATACGCTGATCGGATCCAATGCCTTTACGCACCATGTTCACATCTGCTCCTACCAATTCGCAGAGGTTTGCCATATCGTTCATAAAACTGATACGAGTGGCCAACATCGCATTAGCCGCATATTTGGTCATTTCTGCTGAAAGAATATCCATAAAAATAACACGGAAATTATTCAACAAAAACGGACGATATAGTTTGGTAATCAATTCCTTTGCCTTCTCACTTTCCACACCTACCACTACTCTGTCAGGACTCATAAAATCCTTAATGGCATCACCTTCTTTCAAAAATTCCGGATTAGAAGCCACATCAAATTCAATTGCCACTCCACGTTTATCCAACTCACTTTGAATCGTTTGGCGCACCAAAGTAGCAGTTCCAACTGGAACGGTACTTTTGGTTACTAGCAATACGTATTGCAGCATGTGCTGCCCAATAGTTCGGGCAACTTCTAACACATATTTCAAATCGGCACTTCCATCTTCGTCGGACGGAGTACCCACTGCACTAAAAACAACCTGAACATTCGGCAAAACTGCAGTTAAGTCTGTACTGAAATGTAAGCGTTCCGCCTTTACATTGCGCAACACCATATCTTCAAGTCCTGGTTCGTAAATTGGAATGATTCCCTTCGCAAGGTTCTCAATTTTCTGAACATTAATATCCACACAAGTAACATCAACACCCATTTCGGCAAAACACGTACCCGAAACCAACCCAACGTAACCTGTTCCTACAATTGCAATTTTCATTATTCTTCTTTTAGTCGAATTAGCAAAAAGTTGGTAATCAATGGATAATACATTTGAACCACTGACAACCAACTATCTATTTTTGTACTATTTTTAGTATGCAGCCACTACTTTTTTAATTCCCTCTTCCAACGAGATAGAAGGTTTCCAACCTAAGTTATTCAATTTGGAAACATCCATCAGTTTACGGGGAGTACCATCAGGCTTGGTTGCATCCCAATTAATTTTACCAGTATAACCAACCGTTTTCTGAACCATTTCCGATAATTCTTTAATCGAAACATCGCTTCCACAACCGGCATTTACATGCGATGGTAAGGTATCCGGAGCATCGTAATTCAAAAGCAGATAAACGCTCGAATCGGCCATATCATCCACATGCAAAAACTCACGTAACGGAGAGCCTGAACCCCAAAGCGTGATAGCCACTTCTCCCTTATCATTTGAAATACCATATTTGTTCAGTATTTTCAATATTGCTTCATCATCAGCCGAACCATCCACCCCTTCAATCGGACGTTTGTTTAAATCATTGCGCAAAGCTGCCCAATCATTTTCCAAAAGGCTTTTTCCCAATACCATCTTACGAATCAAAGCTGGTAACACATGCGATTTTTCCAAATCGTAATTATCGTTTTGTCCATACAAATTGGTGGGCATAATGGAGATAAAGTTGCATCCGTACTGCGCATGGTAGGCCTCACACATTTTGATACCCGCTATTTTAGCGATAGCGTAAGGTTCATTGGTGCTTTCCAAAATGCCTGTCAACAATGCATTTTCGCTCATTGGTTGAGCAGCATCGCGTGGATAAATACACGATGAACCCAGAAACAGAAGTTTCTTCACACCATTCAAATAGCTTTGATGAATGATATGATTCTGTATCATCAAATTCTCGTAAATAAACTGAGCGCGATAGGTATTATTAGCAACAATACCACCTACTTTAGCAGCAGCAAGCACCACAATTTCAGGTTTTTCCGCTGCAAAAAAAGCTGATACCGCTTGCTCACTGAGTAAATTGAGTTCATCTTTTGAACGGGTAACTATATTTGTGAATCCTTTTGCTTCGAGATTACGCTTAATAGCCGACCCAACCATTCCATTGTGACCGGCAATATATATTTTTGAATCTTTGTTCATTCGTTTATTGTGTGAGATTGATGTAATACTTGGTGTAAGGGTGTAATTTAGAGTGTAAAGTGTAAATTTAGTCTATTCGCTTTTTATATGCTTTAATCAAAATGTTGTTTAATAGTTAGTTGACATAAAAAACTAACTATCAAAACAATTAAACCTTACACTATTAAACAATTACACCATTCTGGGTTATTCGAAATAATTCAACACATTGTATCCACCTTCTTTCAGATAGGTTTCTTTTTTCATTAGATGAACATCAGAACGCATCATATCTTCAACCAACGCCTTTAAATCATATTCTGGAATCCAGTTAAGTTTTGTACGCGATTTTGTTGCATCTCCAATCAACAAATCCACTTCTGTAGGACGGAAGTAGTTTGCATCAACTTCAACAATCGGTCCTTCGATAGCACGAATTGCAGCTAAGAACTCTGCTCCGATTTGAGTTGTAAATACATCCTCATTTATTTCAGATATATACCCTTTTTCATCAATCCCTTCACCTTTGAACGCAATAACAATACCTATTTCGGCAAAAGCCATCCGTACAAACTCACGAACTTCGGTAGTAATACCGGTAGCAATTACATAGTCGCTCGGTTCATCTTGTTGAAGAATAAGATACATAGCACGTACATAATCTTTTGCATGCCCCCAGTCGCGTTTTGACGATAAATTACCCAGGAACAACTGACTTTGCATACCCATAGCTATACGAGCCGCTGCACGGGTAATTTTACGCGTTACAAAGGTCTCACCACGTAAAGGTGATTCATGATTAAATAAAATACCGTTACTTGCATGCATTTTATACGCCTCGCGATAATTGACGGTAATCCAGTAAGCATACATTTTGGCCACAGCATAAGGCGAACGTGGGTAAAATGGAGTTGTTTCCTTTTGTGGAACTTCTTGTACCAAACCGTAGAGTTCAGACGTAGAAGCTTGGTAAACGCGGGTTTTCTCTGTTAGACCAAGTAAACGAATCGCTTCTAACAAACGTAATGTACCAATACCATCAGCATTCGCCGTATATTCGGGGGTATCAAAACTTACTTTTACGTGACTCATAGCTGCCAGGTTATAAATTTCATCCGGCTGGGTTTCCTGAATAATACGGGTAAGATTCATCGAGTCTGTCATATCACCATAGTGCAATACGAAATTACGATTATCAACGTGTGGATCCTGATATAAATGGTCAATACGTTCCGTATTAAACATCGACGAACGACGTTTCAATCCGTGTACAATATATCCTTTCTTTAATAATAATTCGGCTAAATACGCGCCATCCTGTCCGGTTACTCCGGTAATCAATGCTACTTTTTTCATCTTGTTTCTTTTAAATCAATACAAATTTTTCTTCGTTACTTTACTTTCTTCACTAAGTGTATAATGATAATTATACCCAAAAAGTTTTATATCTGTCATTTATACATTAAAGTTCGCTATCATCCTCATAATATTTAGCATATTGCTCATTAGCTTGCTGCTTCTTTTTCTTCGATGTATATTCAAAACCGTATGAATAGCGATACCCGTATGAATTATATTTAGAATAATGAGAACCATCATTACTTCCAACGTCATTCATAACCGTATACATATTCTTAATATTATCAAACTTCAGTTGAGTACTTAGTCGTTTATAAAGACCTTTATTCGTTTTACCGCTACGCACCACAAAAATAGTAGCATCAACCAATGCTGCCAGAGAGTAAGCATCTGTCACAATACCGATTGGACTTGAATCGACGATGATAAAGTCGTATCGCTTACGGAGTTCAGCAAACATTTCAATCAGTTTTTCGGAACGAATTAATTCACCCGGATTTGGAGGTATAGTACCTGCCGGTAAAATATCAAATTCGGCTCCGGGATATCCTTGTATAATAATTTCATCGAGCGTACATTGATTTATCAAATAATTACTTACACCATTTGTCTGAACAATATCAAATCGTTGATTTATACTTGGTTTACGAATATCCATATCTACCAAAATTGTTCTCGGACTTACCATAGCGTAAACTGCCGCCAGGTTTATGCAGAAATAACTCTTACCGTCACCCGACTCAGTAGAAGTGGCCATCACCATGATATTCGTTTTACGCTTAACAATAAACTCGATACGGGTTCGAATAACCCGAAACATTTCGGTAAATGTGGAACGCGGATTCTTTTGTACCAACGAAGGGTCGGTACTGGTGGTGTGACGTACCGAACCAATTAATGGGAACGACGAATTTTTCTCAATATCTCTTGTCGATCTGACTGTATTATTCAATAATTCAATAACAATAACAATAACGGCTGGAATAAGTAATCCCAATATCAAAAACATCATGGTAGTTTTTGATTTTTTATCTGAATTAGTGATTTGCACAATTCGAGCTTTATCCAAAATAATATTATCCGGAGAGTTCGAAGCCTTTAGAATATCCGATTCGGCACGTTTTTGAAGGAAAAACGTAAAATAGTTATCATCCATTTTATATTTTCGTTCAATCGCAATCATTTCCAATTCTTTTTTTGGTAATTCTTTGATTTCTTCATTAACTTTAGCATAACGAGCCTTAAAATCTCTCTTTTCAATATCCATCGACGCCCGCATACTCTTCATCACTTCCAACACAGTATTTTTTGCGTTGTTTATTTCTTTCGTATACTTAGCATAATATATATTTTTATCGCTCACATCACTTCTGAGCGTATACAAATCATTGATTTTCTGAACCATTGCAATCAGCATAGGATCATTAACCCCAAGGCTTGTTGGAGCCACTACCGTACCATCTTCAAGATTGGTTTTCAGGTATTTGGTCAAATAATTCAGATAGGTTTCGCGCAGTTTGAGCTCAGATTCCTGAGCATCATATTTGGAAGCTTTCCCTAGCAGGTCGGCGGTATGACTAGCCACATCCACAATCTGGTTCTCTTGTCTGAAACGCGTCATTTCATCTTCTGAAACAGAGAGACTTTTTGCAACGTCTTTCAATTGGCTATCAATAAATTTAATCGTTTTATTAGCAGCTTCATTTTTACGTTCAAGGTTATCTGACAAAAAGCACTCACAAAGTTTATTTATAAAGTCAATATCTCTATCAGGCGTATCGCTTTCCATCGAAACTTGTAGCACTGATGAACCTTCCACTTCATACCCAAATTTTAACCGGGAAGAGAAATCAGACACCAATGACTCCTTTGATCTAAACTGGAAATAAAACTCTGAATTAATGTAGTTTTTATTGAGGTAATGAACCGTCAGAAAAAATAAGTTGTCTTGCAAAGGTTGCTCAAAGCGTCCATTAAGACTAAACTTTTCATAATTTTTATTATCGTCGACAGTTATGGTATAAGTACCATTTGAATGAAGGTTTATTTTAAATAGCAGATTGTAAGCCTCCGGTGCGATATAGTCCGTTTCAACATAAATCGGTGAATTGTTATATAAATTACGGGTTTTAAAACTCCCCTTCGAAATATAATCTACTTTAATAAACGGCAAACTATCTACTACCTTGCTAATCAAATCATAAGAACCAAACATAATGACTTGGTTTCGAGCATTTCGGTAGCCTGACTCCACACCAAAACCTTGCATTAAGCCCATGGCATTGGCCGAAGGAGTTCGCGATTCTTCAATCATCACCTTTCCAGCAGTTTGATACGTTGCCTTCCAGGTTCTGTTTTCGAGCGATGCCAATCCTAACGACAATACAACTCCGATAACAAATAAATACCAGAAATGAAGGAAATAATTCACCCATTCGATTATATCAAAACCCGATTCCTCTTCTTCTGTAAATGGCTGTTTTTCGTAATTATTTAATTCCATAATGCGTTCTTAATTTTTTAGTATAAAAATAAGGAATTGGCCTAACATAGTTATTTACTATAATTCAAAACATTGAACAATAAAGACATAGAAAATGTGATTACTCCCAAAAGCGTTGAATAATTAGTAACTTTATAGAAACTTGAATATTCACGCTTCACATAAATAATATCATTTGGATAAATGTAATAGTATTTTGAATCGATAATGCTTTTTGGACGGATATCAAACTCAAGAATTTGAGTTCCACTATTCACTTCACGAATGATTCTAACATGCCTTCTATCACTGGATTCATTAAAGTCGCCAGCTAGAGACAATGCCTGAAAGATAGTCAGTTTCTCTTTGTAAATTGGGAAAACACCATAACCGGCGTCACCAAACACTGAAAATGTTTTATTGGCAAGGCTAAGCTTAACAGTAGCTTTAGGGATAAGTACTCTGAATCGTTTCTCTACAACCAAAGAAGCTTCATTGAGAGTAAGACCTTCTATCGGTATATTTGACACAAAAGGCAAATCAATAGTACCATCGGTGTATACCCGATAGGAAATTTGATTTTGTCCGCCTGAGCCTGTTTCGGGAGATATTAATTTTGAAAGTCCGGTTTCGTCGTCAGAAATAAGGCGGTATATAATTTCATCATTCACACGAATCCGGTAATCAGTATAATCCGTTTTGGGGTAGTTAGGTAGCGAAGTATTGCCGTCCTGAAGCAATCGCATACTTTTATAACTGTAACACGATGAGAATAAGAGCAGAGCCAAAAACAACGAGAATAGTTGAGTTTTATTTATCATATGAGCTGTACATCGAGTTAATATTAAGGACTAAATAAAAATTGACAACTAGTTAGCAGCTGGTGTGGTTGTAGTTGTTGCGCTTTTCTCCAGAAAAGTTTTATAAATAATAACGCCAAACGAATAGGTAGTTACGACTGTCGAAAGTGCAGTCCAAAAGGTTGAGACTCCAAAGAACTGTGATTTCATAGGTTGCAGGAATATCACATCATTTGGTTCCAGATAATAAAACTCTGAATGCATAATGTCGACACTCCGGGCATCAAAAACCTTAATTTGAGTTCCTTTATTGGTTTCGCGTAAAATTTTAATGGTACTTCGGTCGGTATAATAACTAAAATCACCTATCATTGCGAGGGCCTGAAATATATTTACTTTCTCGCGGGGGAAGGCAAACCGGCCTGATTTTCCGGAGCCGACAATGCTGAAATAGCGGCCCACCATCCGAACATCAACTGAATTGATTTTTAATATCGGTTCAATTGATTTTTCCAGAGAACCCTTAGCTTCACGGATTGTTTTACCGCGCAAAACAACAGCACCAACGAGCGGTAACTTTATTTCTCCGTTTTTATCAATCGTATAAGTATATAAATCATTACTTTCACCACCGGAACCACCCTGCATTTGAGAACTCATATTCGAAGAGCCATTAAACAGCACATTCGTTTTTTCATCAATAGAATACACCTGAATAAACAATTTGTCTCCTTCTCTTAAACGATAATCCTGATATTCAACCGTATCTTTGTACGAAGGAATAAAATTTTTAGTAGTCTGCATATAATTCGTCTCATGAGTAGTAATGCAGGATGTGAACTGAAAAGTTAACATCATGATACACAAAAGTTGAATAAACTGTCTACGCATACTTGTTGTATTTATTAATGAATTCGAAGCAAAGATAAACAAAAAATGTAAAATAGTTGCAGAAATACCTAAAAATGGAGACTATTACTCTTAATTCCCCGTTTGAAAAATCGACGTTAATATTGTGCTTCTATTTATGTAAATATAAAATAGCAGATTGAACACTATTTTCCCTGATTCTCAGTTATAGCTACAATAGTTCAACTTACATGCTATCCCGAAACAGAACACCTTATATCATTAAACTACACTACTATTTTTTCATTATTTAAAATCATAATCAAAGAATGACGAAATTATAAATTAAATCCATTATTTTTGTACGATTTTTTCGTTTAAGGTTTATATGTTATTTTAGTTTTTACAAAAAAAAGAAATACAGGACCGGATATCAAATAACAAAAAACACCATTATGACTAAAATAAATTCATGTATTTTTACACTACTTGTACTTGCAGTCTTTACAGCGTGTGATTCGCGTAAAGAGCAAGAAAAACAAGCAGATATACGCTTAAAGCATATTGAACAGCTTATTAGCCAAAATACCTTGAATGCAGCTAAAATTGAAATTGATAGCATACATATATTATTTCCAAAACTAGTTGAAAAACGCAAAATTGCAGCTGCTTTTGAAGATACCATTGTGCGAAGGGAAAGTTCCCGAACATTGGCATATTGTGACAGTATTTTACCAAAAAAACAACATGAGCTCGATTCTATTCAACGAAATTTCAGGTTTGAGAAAGATGAATCTTATCAGGAATTTGGGAACTTCGTTTACAAAACTCAACTAACCGAAAGCAATTCCAGCAGAATTTATATAAAATCGTATGTGGACGAAAACTGCGATTTGTATCTGATAAGTAATTATTGTGGCCCGAAAATTGAACATAGTTCTATCGAAGTATCGGTAGATGATTTGCTGGCTAGAACGGACACTTTAGCAACTACGAATGCTGCCAATCATAGTTTCAATGATGGAGGAACGCACTGGGAAACGTTGACCTATAAAAACGATGCCGCGAACGGAGTGGCAGGTTTTATTACTCAGGAAACTTCGAAACGAATCAAGGTATCGTTGCATGGAAAAAAATCCTACGTTTACTATCTTGCTGATTCCGACAAAAAAGCCATTGCCGAAACCTATCGTTTATGGGTCGTAAAAAAAGATGTCACCCAACTTGAAAAGGAAATAAAAAAGGCGAAAATAAGAATCGCAAGAATAAACAAATTCCGAGAATAAATTGTCCTTCGTTTTTCAACAAAAGCCACGGTTTATTGTTTAATACAGAAATTAAGCTATAAAATATAATTCAAAAGTTATTTAGAAAACATGAAAAAAATCTTCCAATTGCTTGTCATCTGCCTTGTAGTAAGCACTACCGCAATAGCACAACAAACTTCAAAATTTCAAATTACCGAATTAACCGCGAAAGAGTTCAAACAAAAAGTATGGAACTTCGAAAAAGATAAATCTATTAATCGTTTGAGTAAGTTACCTATTATTCTAGACTTTCATGCTACCTGGTGTCGTCCATGCAAGATGCTGGCACCCCATTTACAAGCTATTCAAAATAAATATAACGAAAAACTGATTGTTTATAAAATTGATGTAGATAAAGAACCTGAATTAGCCCGACTTTTTAAAGTGGAAGCTATGCCTACAATTGTTTTTATCGGAGCAAAAAATAAATACACCTCAGAACTAGGATACAGAGATTACCCTGAATTCGAAGCATTGGTAAAATCTAAATTCGGATTGTAAGCATCAACCAAGTATATCTTCGAGAAACAACTCCATCAATCGCGAAACAGCAAATTGATCAATTTCGGCGATTGAAACTTTAATCAATTTCGACAATACTGCATTTTCGTCCGTAATTTTCACGGTTACAAATTGTGCATAAATGACCCGATGACTCAAAACATGTTTCATCGGGTTTGATATTTTCATTACCTCCACTTCGCCGATTCCACTAAAAAGATTTTTGAAACCATCAGTTTCCAGCAAGTCTTCAACCGCGAGTAATGTATCGGCTTCAACTAACGGAAATTCAAACAGGTTTTGCCACACATCTTTTGTTATTCGTTTTTGCAAATATGTCTTTCCACCCAGTTCAATAAAAAAGTAATTGAAATAGCGATTTGTCACCTTCGTTTTTTTCGATTTAATCGGCAATTTATCTACAATACTTAATTCGTAAGCGCGACAATTCTGTTGTAATGGACAAGCAGTACAGTCCGGCGATACCGGCACACATTGCAACGCCCCAAATTCCATAATTGACTGATTATGACTTCCGGGATCGGATTTAGAAATCAACTCCTGTGCTAAACTTGCGAATTCTTTTTTACCCGTACCCGAATCAATGGGAGTTTCAATGCCAAACAGTCTCGATAACACACGATACACATTTCCATCCACCACGGCAAAGGGCTGATCGTATGCAAAAGAGCAGATAGCGGCAGCTGTATAGTCCCCTACTCCGGCTAGTTTTAGCACATCAGCATGTTCGAAAGGAAAAATGCCGCCAAAATCAGTCATCACCTGCCGTGCAGCATTGTGTAAATTTCGTGCCCTCGAATAATATCCCAACCCTTGCCAGTATTTCAACACTTCATCTTCATCCGAAAGAGCTAAATCAGCTACAGTTGGAAAGCGCTCGATAAAGCGTAGATAATAACTCATACCCTGATTTACACGTGTTTGTTGCAATATAATTTCCGAAATCCAAATTAAATACGGATCAGAAATATCCCTCCACGGCAATTCTCGCTTATTGGCTAAATACCATGCAGAAAGTGTATCGAAAATATATGTTGAATTGCTATTATTACTCATATGAAAAAATGTATAAAAATACTTTATTTACGGTATTGCACAGTATGTGAATATGTCGCATCTTTGCGCCACAAAAGTAAGGCCGATAAATCGAGCTACAAAATCTGAACTATTAAAACTGGAATTCAACGTAAAAGAGATTTTGTTTTAGTTGGCGAATTGAGCTCAATTTACGAACTCTATTGATGCAAGTCAGGCATAACTTCATTATCTTAGTTTGAAAATAATTCTAACACGGTTGAGGGCTTAATGTGTATATTAGCAAGCATTTAACTCAATAAAAACAAAGCCAAAAACTGTTTACCACAAGCCAAACAGCAAATTCACCAGAACTTTCACTGAGCATAAAACACTGTAAATCAAACAGAACTGAGAAGTGTAATTTAGACTCAATTTCTTTTACCGTTATAATTAACAAATTTTATCAATTTGCAGCTAAAATTCTAAGTATTCACGAAATTGAAAAGCTACTGAGAACTAAGCTTATAAAAAAATAAAGTTTTGAAATTTCAGAAAAAAAAGACCGCAATTGTTTTTTAATCAGAATAAAAGCTATATATTTGCAGTCCGTTTTGAAAAGCATAAAATATTAATAATTTATTAACATATAAAAATTTACTCAAATGACTAAGGCAGACATTGTAAACGAGATTGCAAAAAATACAGGCATTGACAAAGTAACTGTATTAACAACTGTTGAAGCTTTTATGGAAACCGTAAAAGACTCACTTTCAAAAAATGAAAACGTATATTTGAGAGGCTTTGGTAGCTTCATTATCAAACAAAGAGCAGAAAAAACGGCTCGTAATATTTCAAAAAATACTACGATTATTATCCCAGCTCACAATATACCTTCGTTTAAACCTGCAAAGACATTTGTAAGCGTAGTAAAATAATTTTTCACACAATAAATCAATCGAGATGCCAAGCGGTAAAAAAAGAAAAGGACATAAAATGTCAACTCACAAGAGAAAAAAGAGACTTAGAAAGAATAGACACAAGAAGAAATAGTCTTACTGGTCTTTAGTTATAAAGTCCAAGAAAACAAACTTATAAGCTAAATTCTTGGCTTTAAGTTTGTTTTTTCTTTATAAAATAAACAGTCAAAAACCAAAAATCAAAAAAAGTGAATAGCGAACTAGTAGTTGATGTGAAAGCATCCGAAATTTCTATTGCGCTGCTCGAAGACAAACGCCTTGTAGAGATAAACCAGGAAGGACGAGAAGAACAATTCGCCGTTGGAAATATCTATATGGGCAGGGTAAAAAAAATAATGCCCGGTTTAAATGCAGCTTTTGTAGACGTAGGTTACGAAAAAGATGCTTTTCTACACTATCTTGATTTAGGTTCCAATTTCAACACCCTTACACAATTTACAACGCAGGCACTTAGCGACCGTAAAAAGGCGCCTGCCATTCAAAAAACAAAACTGCAACCGGAAATTGAGAAAAACGGTTCAATCAACGACATCCTTAAAACAGGTCAGGAGATATTGGTTCAGGTAACCAAAGAACCCATCTCAACCAAAGGACCGCGATTGACTGCCGAAATATCCATAGCCGGACGGTTTTTAGTTCTTATCCCGTTTGCCGATAAAGTGTCGGTATCGCAAAAAATAAAAACGGAGGAAGAGCGTTTACGACTGAAACAACTGATTCAAAGCATCAAACCCAAAGGATTTGGAGTAATTGTAAGAACAGTTGCCGAGGAGAAAAAAGTAGCCGAGCTCGATAACGAGTTGAAGATTTTGGTAAAACGCTGGGAAGAAGCTGTCGCCAAAACACAACAAGCCAAAGGAGTTTCGCTTATTTTAGAAGAATTAGGTCGCACGGTGGGAATAATTAGAGATTTATTCAACCCAAATTTCAAGCATATTCATATCAATGATGCTGCAGTGTATACAGAAGTACGTGACTACGTAGAACTGATTGCACCCGAACGAAAAGATATTGTAAAACTATATCAGGAAGAAACGCCGATTTACGACAGTTTTGGTATTACCAAGCAAATAAAATCGGCTTTCGGCAAAACCGTTTCATTTAAAAACGGAGCTTATCTGATTATAGAACATACCGAAGCACTTCACGTTGTAGACGTAAATAGCGGAAATCGTTCGAAAGCAGGCAATGGTCAGGAAGACAACGCCCTTGATGTGAATTTAGCTGCTGCCGACGAAATAGCCCGTCAACTTCGCTTACGCGATATGGGTGGTATAATCGTGGTAGATTTTATAGATATGCACGAGACAGAAAACCGTCAGAAGCTATTTGACAGAATGCGTGAAAATATGGCCAACGATAGAGCCAAACACAATATTCTTCCACTTAGCAAATTCGGGTTGTTACAAATGACACGTCAGCGTGTTCGTCCGGTGATACATATCGATATCGAAGAAACCTGTCCTACCTGCTACGGCAAAGGACGCACCAAACCATCTATCCTCTTTACCGACCAACTGGAAAGTAAAATAGATTACCTGGTAAATCAATTAAATATTAAAGAGTTTGTATTACATGTTCATCCTTATGTAGACGCCTATATCTCTAAAGGTTTTCTATCGATGAAATGGCAATGGAAACGAAAATTTGGAAAAGGTTGTAAAGTAATTCCCGAACAAAAATTGGGCTTCTTACAATACAAATTTTATGACAAAAAGGGAATTGAAATTGACCTACAAGAAGAAATAGAAAAGATCTCGTAAACCGAGAACCATGAAAAGAGGCTACCCGAAATGGAGTAGCCTCTTTTTTGTATTTGAACCCTTAGGTAAGCCCTGTGTTATTCATCATAGAAATATTATATTATGTGTATAAATATTTATAAAATCTTTATGACTAAAAATATACCTTTGCATGAATAAAACTAACAGAAAAACACACGCTAACAACCAAAGACATGGATACAAAGCAGACTATTCTGATAATTGATGACGAAGTCCAGATACGAAGGCTTCTTGAAATAAATCTGACCGCAAATGGGTATAAGGTTGCAGAAGCCGACACAGCAAAAGATGGTTGTAACCTGGCAGCATCCGCCAATCCTATACTTATCATTCTTGATTTAGGGCTGCCTGACATGGATGGATTGGAGGTATTGAAAAAATTACGCGAGTGGTATACGGGACCAATCATAATTCTATCGGTCCGGAATTCGGAGGAAGACATTGTCCGCGCGCTCGACAACGGAGCTAATGATTACCTGACTAAACCTTTTCGAACCCGTGAGTTACTGGCAAGAATACGGGTTGCCTGCCAACGCAGCATTCATCAACAGGAAGCATCAATGGTTTTTGATAACCTGGTGATTGATCTTGCAAAGCATATTGCCACCAAGAACAATGAAATAATCAAACTTACCTCAACTGAATTCTCATTATTAGCACTTTTGGCCAAAAACGAAGGTCGGGTACTTACCCATGTTTATATCCTTCAGGAAGTGTGGGGATATGGGTATACCAAACAAACACAATATCTAAGGGTTTTCATTGCACAGCTTCGTAAAAAAATAGAAGACGATCCTTCAAAACCAAAATTGTTGATTACAGAATCAGGTATCGGGTATCGATTTAGCGGAGTTTAAAAAAAAGGTTCCAGAACTACAATTGTAGTTCTGGAACTTATTTTAGCTATTTATTATTGTTGCAAATCCATTTGTTTAGCAGGGATTTTGATTGTAAAAACAGCACCACCTTTTTCCCCGTTTGAAGCGGAGACAGTACCCTGATGAGCCTCAACAAACCCTTTTACAATAGACAAACCAAGTCCGGTACCACCCGCTTTTGCATCCTTGCCCCGATAGAATTTATCAAAAACAGAAGATAGCTCCGCTTCGGGGAATCCTGATCCATGATCAACAACTTTAATGATTAGATGCTCATCAGAAATCTGAATTTTCAAATCAATAACGCTCCCTTTGGGTGAATGCTGGGTGGCATTTAGAACAAGGTTATGCAACACCTGCTCTATCAATCCGAAATCTACATAAATTAAAGGAAAATCATTAGGAATATGTGTTTTAAACGTAAAGGATTCCAATTCGTATCTAAGCGATTCCGAAACAGAGTTTACTAAATCCTGAGCATCGCACCAGTCGGGATGTGGAGTAATTCTACCCGACTCAAGCCGCGACATGTTTAATAAATTCTCGACCAATCGGTTCAGCCGGATAGATGCAATATTGATTTCGGAATACAGTTCCTTTTGAATTGTTTCCGGAAGTTGTTGCTCCAGCAGTGTTTCGGAGGAGCCCATAATAGTAGCCAAAGGAATGCGCAATTCGTGCGAAATGGAGTTGAACAGTGTTTTATACAGCTTTTCCGATTCACTTATCATATAAGTCTTTTTGGTGGCATTGCGTAACAATTCGCGCTCATATTTACCTATAATCTGTGCCAGCGAGGATTCCCAAAACTGTTCTTCGCCATGTGTAAAAACAGTATCTTGTTTCACCACAATAACACCAAGCGCACCATTACTGCCTATCAACGGATAAAATGTGTATTCGTTTGATGGCAAAGTATTGGTAAATTTACCAGCTTTGACCGAATTCTTTTCTACCCAGTTAACGATGCTCATTTCACTTTCTGTGAGCCTGATATCGGAACTTTCGAGCGATTTTACTTCCAGTTGATTTAAATCATTTTTTACAACGATACAGCATCTCAATTTAAAATATCGATGAATAAAATCGTCGGCTACCTTTATGACATCATCAAAGCCGGAAACGGAGTTTAGATCCTTAGTGAGTTGGTACAAGGCATGGGTGCGCTCTTCACGTATCCGTATCTTCTTTTCCTGACGACGAACTCTTGATGTTAATGTTCCATTCAACAGGGCGATAATAAAAAACATGACCAGCAACAGCATATCCAATGGATTATGGATAAGGAAGGTAAATTGAGGTGGTATGAAAAAGTAGTCCCAAATCAACGCACTTAATGCTGCTGCAAACAGAATGGGTCCGGTGCCGTAAAAAAGGGCCAGAAAAGACACCAAAAACAACAGAATACAAGAGATAGCCTGATAACCAACAATGTCTCTTACAAAGTAACTGAGTATTGAGGTTAAGCTGACAATGAGCGAAACAGTGAGATATTGTCGGAGATTTGATGTAAATGGTGGAATGGAAGCTTTGGCATTGAACTTATCATCAACAGGCGTGTCGGAACCCAAAATATAGACATCAATATTACCACTGTATTTAATCAAACGGTTTACAAAATTCCCGAGTTTTAATAGTGACTTTACATTACTTAACCGCGATTTTCCAACGATAATATGCGTAATATTTTCCTTCAGCGCATAATTTACAATTGCTTTTACCAGATCGTCGTTGGTAACAATCCGAACTTTAAATCCAAGCTGCTTGGCAAGGTCAATATTCAAATCGAGTTGCTCGTGGTCTTTAGCGGTCAACCGTTGAGTCGTCTCAACATAAAGTGCTTCAACATTAGCTCCCATGGTGTAGGCCAGGTTTTTGGCCCATTTCAGCAGACCTTGCGAAGATGGACTTACGCCGATAGCCACCAGAAAATGCAATCCCGATTTCCATGGGCCACGGATGCGTTTATCCTGCATATAATCGTGCAACTGGTTATCGACACGGTCCGCAACAATACGCAGTGACATTTCGCGAAGGGCCGTAATATTTCCTTTGCGGAAGAAGTTATTTACGGCTTCTTTCGAGCGTTCCGGCGTATAGACTTTGCCATCCGAAAGGCGTTGAAGCAATTCATCAGGGGTAATATCAACGAGTTCAATATCATCCGAATTTTCAAAAATAAAATCCGGCAACGTTTCACGAATAATCACACCGGTAATTTGAGCAACCGTATCGGTACGACTTTCCAAATGCTGTACATTGAGTGTGGTAAAAACATTGATACCGTTTTCAAGCAGCTCCTGAACATCCTGGTAACGCTTGGTATGACGGCTACCCGGGGCATTGGTATGCGCTAACTCATCCACCAACACAATCTGAGGATGGCGAGCTATAATGGCGTCTAAATCCATCTCCTCAACGGAAGTGGATTTATATTCGATGGCTTTGCGGGGAATGACCTCAAAACCATGTACCAATGCTTCTGTCTCTTTCCGCTTATGAGTTTCAATATAACCAATGACAATATCATTTCCCTTCTTCTTTTCAATATGCGCTGCCTGAAGCATGGTGTAGGTTTTTCCCACACCGGCACACATGCCAAAGAAAATCTTCAACTTTCCCCGTTTGCTTTTTTCTTCTTCTTTGGCCAATGCTGCGAGAAGTTCATCGGGATTTGGTCTGTCAATTTCGAAGTCGCTCATTTTAATCAAGATTAAGAATAACCACTAAGGCACGGAGAACACAGAGAAACACTAACGAGAAGATAATACATTTCTTAGTGACTCTTAGTGGCCTAAGTGTCTTAGTGGTAAAAACATTTTATTTTAGGTTGTCTAAAGCAATATTCAGTAATAATACGTTCACCCGACTTTCACCCAAACAGCCCAGTTGAGGTGCTTCGCTCATCTTTTCAACAAGTGATTTCAACTTTTGTTTCTGCACATTGCTAAAACTCCGAGCTATTGCTATTCGATTAATTTGTAACTCGGCAGCTTCCGGCGAAATATGCGGATCGAGACCACTTGCCGAAGCGAAAAGCATTTCGGATGGCACTTCCACATTTTTATCAAGTTGATTGAAAGCTATAAACTTATTTCTTCGTTCGGTAAACTGATCTTTTAGTTTTTTGCTCGTCAAACCTAAATTACTACCGCCCGAAGGTAATGGATTATTTCCAATTGCCGAAGGACGCGACGAAAAATAAATAGTACTATCGAATTGTTGTCCAATCAACTCACTTCCAATTATTTTATTATCTTTTAAAATCAGGCTACCATTAGCTTGGTGTGGAAAAACTACTTGTGCAATTCCTGTAACCAAAAGTGGGTATACAATCCCGGTAAGAATGGTAAATACCAGGAATATTTTTAAAGCGATACCAAATGTTTTCATAGAACCCCTAACCCCTAAAGGGGAATTAAGAGTCTCATTACTTCTATTATCAGAAGTTTCCAATGAATTTTTTATCTGTTTCATATCTGTATTTTTTTAATCAGTTGTAATTAAGTTCTCCGTCAGCTGACGGATTAGGGGTCTTATAAATTTATCAATAAATCGATAATTTTGATGCCGATAAATGGTGCAATCAGGCCACCCAATCCATAAATCAGCAAATTTTTTGTGAGTGCCCTATTGGCTGAAATTGGTTTATAAGCCACACCTTTCAAAGCCAGTGGAATAAGTGCAATGATAATTAACGCATTAAATATAATAGCACTCATAATGGCACTTTCCGGCGAACCAAGCCTCATGATATTGAGTGCAGACAAAGGACCTTGTCCGTTGCTCCCGGCATACAGTGCAATGGAAATAGCCGGAATAATGGCGAAATACTTGGCCACATCATTGGCAATACTAAAGGTAGTCAGCGCACCACGGGTCATTAGTAGCTGTTTACCTACTTCCACCACTTCAATCAATTTCGTAGGATTACTATCCAAATCCACCATATTGCCGGCTTCGCGGGCAGCTTGTGTTCCTGAGTTCATAGCAATACCGACATCAGCTTGTGCCAAAGCAGGCGCATCGTTTGTTCCATCTCCAATCATTCCTACCAAATGTCCTTTTTCCTGTTCTTCGCGGATACGGCGCAATTTATCTTCCGGCTTAGCCTCGGCCATAAAATCATCCACACCGGCTTCAGCGGCAATAGCAGCAGCGGTCAGCGAATTATCTCCGGTAATCATCACCGTGCGAATTCCCATCTGACGAAGCTCGGCAAAACGTTGTTTGATACCTCCTTTTACAATGTCTTTCAAGTGGATTACACCCAATACTTTGTTATCTTCGGCCACTACCAAAGGAGTTGCTCCCTGACGTGCCAGGTCTGATACAATATCAATTACTTTTTGAGAATAAACTCCGTTGTTTTCTTCTACAAAGGCTTGAATAGCCTGCGAAGACCCTTTGCGAATCTGATGAACCTTGCCTTCCGGAGTTTTCAAATCCACACCACTCATACGCGATTGTGCGGTGAAAGGAATAAAAGTTGTATGCAAATGGGTAATGTCACGTCCACGTATATTGAATTTCTCTTTGGCCAATACCACAATCGAACGTCCTTCGGGCGTCTCGTCGGAAAGAGACGAGAGTTGTGCTGCATCGGCTAGTTCTTCCAACGTTACATTTTCGGCCGGAACAAAGTTAGTTGCCATACGGTTTCCGAGTGTAATTGTTCCTGTTTTGTCGAGCAAAAGCACATCCACATCACCGGCTGCTTCGATGGCACGTCCGCTGGTTGCTATTACGTTTCGTTGTATAAGCCTGTCCATTCCACTGATACCGATAGCACTCAACAAACCGCCAATGGTAGTTGGAATAAGACATACAAGTAATGCAATTAATACCGGTATAGATAAGTTATGCGACTGTGATATTCCCGAAGCATTTAAGCTGTATCCGAAGAAAGCCGGAAGCGTAACTACTGCCAAAAGGAAGATAATGGATAAGCCCGAAAGCAAGATCGTCAGGGCTATTTCGTTGGGTGTTTTCTGACGTTTGGCACCTTCCACCAAGGCAATCATACGGTCGATAAAAGTATCTCCGGCATCGGCAGAAATACGAATCAGAATGCGGTCGCTCAAAACTTTGGTACCACCGGTTACGGCTGAACGGTCGCCACCACTTTCGCGAATTACCGGTGCCGACTCGCCCGTTATGGCTGACTCATCGACACTGGCAATTCCCTCAATTACTTCTCCATCCGACGGAATTACATCATTCACTTCACAAACCACAATGTCGCCCTTGCGTAAATCGGGAGCCAACACTTCCGTTTCTTTGTCGCCAACCATTTTACGGGCAACAGTTTGGGTACGATTTTTACGCAGACTTTCGGCTTGGGCTTTTCCACGTCCTTCGGCTATTGCTTCAGAAAAATTGGCAAACAGTACCGTAAACCATAGCCAAATGGCAATTTGTAAATTGAATGACGAATATCCTCCCTGAAAAATTCCGAGAAAAACAATGATAGTTGTCAGAACTGCTCCGATAACAACTATAAATATAACCGGATTTTTTATCAGTAATGCGGGACTTAATTTTTTTACGCTGTCTTTTAGAGCCCGTGCAAGTAGCTTTTTATTAAAGATACTTTTATTTGATTTTGTTGTCATAATGCAAAGTATTTAGTTCCCTTTAGGGAATTAGGAGTTTAAAATGTAATTCCATTATTCATTAATAAATGTTCCACAATCGGGCCAAATGATAAGGCCGGGAAATAGGTCAACCCGCCGACGATAAGAATAACACCGATTAATAAGGCGACAAACAGCCAATTGTCCGTTTGGAAAGTTCCCGTAGATACCGGTGTAATTTTCTTCTTAGCCATATTTCCGGCAATGGCCAGAATCGGTATAATCACCCCGAAACGTCCAATCAACATTCCAAATCCAAGAAGCAAATTATAAAAAACCGTGTTGGCATTTAGTCCGGCAAAAGCACTACCGTTGTTACCGGCTGCAGAACTGAAAGCGTATAACATTTCGGAGAATCCATGCGGTCCTGCATTATTCAAACTGGATAGTCCGAGGCTGCTTACTGATGCCCAGGCGGTAAATAACAGAATGACAAATGATGTTGCCAGATTGGCTATTATCGCCATTGTAACTTCAAATGCTTCTATTTTTTTGCCAAGATACTCGGGCGAACGACCCACCATCAACCCGGCAATAAATACCGTGAGAATAATGAATACAACCATTCCGTAAATACCTGTACCTACCCCACCGAAAATTATCTCGCCAAGCATTATATTAATCATGGCAACCATTCCTGCCAGAGGAGATAAACTATCGTGCATAGCGTTTACAGAACCATTGGAAGCTGCCGATGTGGAGGTCGACCAAAGCACACTGTTGGTAATTCCTAACCGGGTCTCCTTCCCTTCCATTAATGCTGAATGACCGAGAATAGGATTGGCAGAATACTCGCCATACAAGGATATGGCTAAACCGCTGAGCAATAATATAAGCATAACAATAAAAATTGTCCAACCCTGACGTTTAGACCCTACCATTTTACCATACGTAAAAGTTAGTCCGGCAGGAATCAATAGGATAGCCAGCATTTCAAGAAGATTACTTAATGGAGTTGGGTTTTCAAAAGGCTGGGCGCTATTGGCATTGAAAAATCCACCGCCATTGGTACCCAGCTGCTTGATAGCTTCCTGCGATGCCACCGGTCCCATTGGAATTACTTGTTGTGCGCCTTGTAATGTGTGAGCTGTCTGATAGGTATCGAAATTTTGAATAACTCCCTGTCCAACAAGAAAGACAGCAAATAAAATGGAAAGTGGTAAAAGAACATACAAGGTAGAGCGAGTCAAATCCACCCAGAAATTACCCAGCTTGTCAGTCGTCTTACGCGAGAGTCCTTTGGTAAGAGCCAACAGAACGGCTATTCCGGTAGCAGCACTCACAAAGTTCTGAACGGTAAGCGCCAGCATTTGCACTAAATAGCTCAATGTGGTTTCACCGCCGTAGCCTTGCCAGTTGGTATTGGTCATAAAACTCACCGCCGTGTTGAATGCCGAATGCCACGACACATTGGGTAAGTTTGTCGGATTTAATGGAAGGTATGACTGCGTAAGCTGAAGCAGGAATACAAACAGAAATCCTATTAAATTGAACAGTAACATCCCGAAAGCATAGCTTTTCCAGTTTGTTTCTTCAGTAGTGTCAACACCGACAAGCTTGTAAATTAATCGTTCGAGCCAACCAAGCGGTGCCGACATTAGGTGTTTTTCGCCTTTAAACACCTTGTACATATAACTTCCCAGAACAGGCGTTAAGCCTATCAATAGTCCGAGAAAGATGATAATCTGTAAAAAATCATAAGTTGTGAACATAGATTTATAATATTATGAGAATGAGTTGATCCTAGAATTTCTCAGGTTTAATTAGTGAATAAATCAAATAACCAAGTATAGCCAATGCTATAATTGCACCAATGATATACCCCGTCGGGGTGTTCATTTCTGTTGTTATTACCATTAATAGTTTTGTTTCCATTTTGTACTTGTTTTTTTAATTTCTACATCGTGAATCTTATCTTCACTGCTATCTTTTATATCTTTATTCTTATCAATTGTCGTTTCTGAATCGTTATCACCAGACAACATTTTATCATAATATTTACCGTAGCCAGTTAAACGGACAAATGCCCATACTACTGCGAAAAGGAGGATCAGATATCCTGCCATTTCTACTATCAGTTCAATGATTGGTTTCATGCTGTTTGTACATTAGAAGTTGCTTTCGCGGTATTAATTTTATTGTCTTGTTTATCTGATGCAAATATATATTGAAAGGTATAAGGGGAAAATCAAAAAGATAGGGTAAGGTATAAGGATTTTATAAGGAATAAATGACGACGCAATAAACAACTAGTAAACAGATATATAAATAAAAAAAATATCAAACAATTAGTATGTTATAATATCAATAATCCAACTGTATTGGATGCAAAAGAGGCTACTCCAAACCGGAGTAGCCTCTTTTTAAATTTTATTTCTATACAGAAGTAATTATTTCTCTAATTTCGCTCTTAATGAGTCCCAAATTAGATAGCCAATAACTGCGCCATACATCACCAATGCCAACCATTCGGCTCCGGCACTTTCCATCCATGCTTCGTTCATTACGTTGATGCCTCCAAAGCGCAACGAAGCACTTACCACACCCATCAATGCACCACCGGCAATAAATCCGGAGGCCAGCAGCGTTCCTTTCTCATGACGAGCTGTGTTCAATG
Organism: uncultured Paludibacter sp.; assembly: GCA_963664445.2. Classification (GTDB taxonomy): domain Bacteria; phylum Bacteroidota; class Bacteroidia; order Bacteroidales; family Paludibacteraceae; genus Paludibacter. Next base: position 291,136 of record CAXXUM010000002.1, on the reverse strand, counting down.
CTCTATCTTTGCTGCGTGTAGACACATACCAACTGATAGCTCCACCCACTACTAAAGGTGTATTAAGCTCAAGAGGAATAAACATACCCAGTGCAAATGCCAGAGCTGGAACACCAAAATAAGTCAAAACCAACGAAATAACAGCTCCTACAATATATAAATACCATGGCGCACCTGCACCCGACATTAAAGGTTCAATAACTGCAGCCATGGCATTGGCCTGTGGAGCCACCAAAGCGTTATCGCCTGTAAAACCATATGTTTTATTCAAAATCATAATTACTCCACCAACAGTAGCTGCCGAAACAAGTGTTCCCAAAAATTTCCATGTTTCCTGTTTAGCGGGCGTAGTTCCAACCCAGTATCCGATTTTCAAGTCGGTGATAAAGCCACCAGCCATAGACAATGCAGTACACACCACACCTCCAATAACTAACGCGGCCACCATACCTTCTGTACCTTTCAGTCCTACAGCTACCATTACTACCGAGGCAAGTATAAGCGTCATCAGTGTCATGCCCGATACAGGATTTGTTCCCACAATGGCAATAGCATTAGCTGCCACAGTGGTAAACAAGAATGCAATGACAGCCACCACAATGATTCCAACCACCGCGTGAAGTAAGTTACTTACCACACCGAAATAGAAAAAAATAAAGGTAGCTATTAATGCCAGAATAACACCGATAACGATAATTTTCATCGAAATATCGCGTTGAGTACGTTTAACCTGCGCACTAACTTCATGACCCTTACCTTTAAACTCTTTGGAAGCCAGCCCAACAGCACTTTTTATAATGCTACGTGAGCGAACAATACCAATAATACCGGCCATGGCAATACCACCAATACCAATATGACGGGCAAAGGTTTTGAAAATAAGCTCGGGGGCCATATCGGTTAATGAGCCGGTGAAACCTGGATTCAATACCGCCAACAGACTTTGATCCAGCAAAGGAAGAATAGGTACAATGACAAACCAAACAAGTGCAGAACCTGCACAAATAATGGCGGCATATTTAAGTCCTACAATATATCCCAATCCTAAAACAGCAGTGCCCACATTTACTTTAAAAACGACTTTCGCTTTATCTGCCAATTCATGCCCGTAAGGTAATACTCGTGAAGTAAAAGTTTCGGCCCAGGTTCCAAAGGTAGCAATAATAAAATCGTATAAACCACCAATAATACCTGCTACGATAAGGGGCTTAGCCTGATCTCCGCCCTTTTCGCCAGACACAAGTACCTGAGTAGTAGCGGTTGCTTCAGGAAATGGATATTTACCATGCATATCGGATACGAAATACTTGCGGAAAGGAATGAGGAATAAGATACCCAGCACACCACCAAGCAGCGAGCTTAAGAATACTTGTAAAAAACTAACCGTTATCTCGGGATATTTAGCTTGCAAAATGTACAGAGCCGGCAACGTAAAAATGGCACCCGCCACAATAACACCCGAACTGGCACCAATGGATTGAATAATCACATTTTCACCAAGGGCATTTTTACGCTTACCAGCACTAGAAAGTCCTACAGCTATGATGGCAATAGGAATGGCAGCTTCAAAAACCTGACCTACTTTTAATCCTAAATAAGCTGCAGCTGCTGAGAATAGCACAGCCATAAGCAAACCTATTACTACCGAACGGAAATTTACTTCCGGATAATTTTTATCGGGTGAGAGTAGTGGTTTGTACTCCTCTCCTTCGCGCAATTCGCGTGATGCGTTTTCGGGTAATCCCGTGATTTTTTCTTCTTCCATTATTGGGGAACTGGGAAACTGGTTATAATTAGTTAGTAGTTGATTCGTTGTCAACTTATTTTGTATAAAGTATACTTGCTGATGAGGGTGCAACTGTAAAGATAGTGTCGCTTACTTGCGCGATACCGCTCAGGTTGATAATTCCGTCGTGGCAAACCACATTCCATTCACCGGCAGGAATACCTACTCTCATTGGTTTTCTGTTACCATTGTACAACACCAGTACATCTTTCCACACTTCACCATTTACGTGATTGTTCAGGGTAAAGCCCACCACGTTCGGAACCAGGAAGCTAAGAAACTTCAAATGTGCTTGTGTAAGCTCCTGAGTAGGAATTCGGAAAGCCGAGTGCCCTTTTCGTAACGCTATCAGACCTTTATAATAATCAAACACATCTCTGTGAGTTGTTTTGAAATTCCAATCAATCCTATTGATTGAATCAGGCGATTGAAAGGTATTATGAATCCCTTTTTTGTTTCGATAAAGTTCTTCACCGGCATAAATAAACGGTACACCCTGAGAAGTAAACACTACTGTTTGCGCCAGTTTATTGAAACGAACCAATTCGTCATCAGTAGCATCAGCAGGCTTCGATTCGCGCAGTTTATCCACTAAACACATATCGTCATGACACGATACATAATTGATAATCTGACTAGGGTTATTCACATAAGGTGCTTTTGAATAAAGCACTTTCGAATAATCCACTTGTGGATGTTGGGTTGCTCCCACCACTCCAAACTTTACGGCTTCTTCCAGACTATCAATTCCCGACACAAAACCCGGAATTTGAGAATGCATCCAACTTCCTTTTAAAGCATCGCGAATATCGTCGCTGAACACCGCAATGTTATTAAGTTCTTTTGCATTTTTCTTTACTGCCCGAAGTCCTTCTTCAAGTGGAGATGCAGCCGCTGTCCAGCCTTCGCCGTAAATAAAAATGCTTTGATCCACTTTATCCAACGCTGCACGAATAGCGTTCATAGTCTCAATATCATGTATGCCCATTAAATCGAAACGGAAACCATCCACATGATATTCAGTGGCCCAATAAACAACTGATTCAACCATGAATTTACGCATCATACCACGTTCCGAAGCTGTTTCGTTGCCACATCCCGAAGCATTCGACAAAGTGCTGTCGGCATTATGACGATAAAAATAACCCGGAGCCAATAAATCGAGATGCGAATTTTTGCCAATAGCTGTATGATTGTATACCACATCCATAATGACACGAATCCCTGCCTGATGTAATGATTGTACCATTTGCTTGAATTCTTTGATACGTGTTACCGGATTGTACGGATCAGTAGAGTAACTTCCTTCGGGCACATTGTAGTTGAGCGGATCGTAACCCCAATTGTATTTATTATCCTTTGGTTTTGTTTCGTCTACCGAAGCAAAATCAAAAGAAGGTAATAAATGAACATGGGTAATTCCAAGTTCTTTTAAATGATCAATTCCTGTGGATTCACCGGCAGTGTTCTTAGTTCCACGTTCAGTGAAAGCAAGGAATTTACCTTTATTCTTCATCCCTGAATTTGAAGATACCGAGAAATCTCGCATATGCACTTCGTACAACATAATGTCGGTGAAGTTTTTCAACGGTGGTCGTACATCATTTTCCCAACCTGCCGGATTGGTTTCGGCAAAGTCAATAACTGCAGCACGCTTTCCGTTTACACCGGTGGCTTTTACCCACATACCCGGTGTCTCTTCCAACCATTTTTCATTTATTTTTAGTTGAAATGTATAGAATTTTCCTTTTAGATTTTCGTCTACTTTTAATGTCCACGTTCCTTTTTCAGCACGATCCATATCAAGGGTTTGATAAGCACCACCATCGTTTCCGTTTTCGTAGATAAGCAATTTTACCTGCGAAGCAGTTGGTGCCCAAACTCTGAACTTACACGACTGTTTAGAATAAGTTAGTTCTAAATCCGAACCATCGTAAACAGGATATTCATCATAAGATGCATACTTTGGAACTTTGTTACATGCACTGAATATTGATGAAATCAGTAACATAAAGAAAAAATGCCTTTTCATAATTTATTTTATTGAATATTCATAAATGAATTCTTCACAACGATGGGTATCGAAACGATTTTTCTACTGACTTATTTGATTCCGTTACGTTTCAACAATGCATCAATTGTAGGTTCCTGACCACGGAAACGTTTGTAAAGCGTCATTGGATGTTCAGTACCACCTCTCATCAATATGTTTTCGCGGAATGAGGCAGCTGTTTTTTTATCAAAAATACCATTCTTCGCAAAAACAGAGAAAGCGTCAGCATCCAACACTTCGGCCCATTTGTAACTATAATATCCGGCAGCATAACCTCCCGAGAAAATATGACTGAAGGTTGGGCTCATTCCCATCGTTGAGATGACCGGAAGTATTTGAGTAGACGCCATGGCTTGTTTTTCGTAAGCAATAACATCCCCATCAAAAGGTTTTTCGAGCGAATGCCAGGCCATATCCAAATACCCAAAGCTCAATTGACGTAAGCAAAGGTTAGCATTATTGAAGTTCTCCGAAGCTTTGATTTTTTCAATCAACTCGCGCAGGTATTTTTTCACCTGTAAGATAATTAACGGCAAAACCATCCAGAAATTCTTTTTCTGAACCCCAGTTTTCCATTACCTGTGATGGAAGCTCTACAAAATCACGGTATACGTTTGTTCCCGATAATGATTCATAAGTACATTTTGTAAGCATACCATGCAATGAATGACCAAATTCGTGCAAGAAAGTGGTTAATTCGTCGAAGGTCAACAAGGCCGGCTTTGTAGATGTCGGACGAGTAAAGTTCATTACAATAGTAACCTGTGGTCGGCTATCCGTCTTACCAATCATATGTTGTCCTTTGAATTCACTCATCCATGCACCGGCACGTTTTCCATCACGTGGGTGAAAATCGGTATACAAAACAGCTAAAAATTTACCATTTTCGTCTGTAACATCATAGGCGTCTACTTCGGCATTATATACCGGAATATTTGGGTTTTTCGTAAATTTAATGCCATACAAACGAGTAGCAAGACCAAAAACTCCTTTTTTTACATGCTCCAGTTCAAAATAAGGTTTGGTCATTTCATCGTTTACGGCATATTTTTCATTCTTTAGTTTTTCCGAATAATATGCCCAATCCCAGGCTTGTAGTTTAAAATAAGCACCATTGTTATCAGCATACACTTGCACATCAGCCAATTCTTTCTCGGCAGTAGGTTTGTAAGCCACCAACAATTTGTCAAGTAAATCGTATACATTCTTCTTGTTTTCGGCCATACGATGTACCAATTCATAATCGGCAAATGATTTATGTCCCAACAGATTGGCTATCTGCAAACGAATGTTTACAATTTTCTTTATGTTCTCGCGGTTATCAAACTCACCACCCAACATACATTTTGTACTGTTAGCCAGATACAACTCACGGCGCAAATCGCGGTTATCGGCATATTTCATTACAGGAACAGTAGTGGTAGCTTTCAGATTAAGCAACCAACCGGCTTTTCCTGCTTTCTTGGCATTACCGGCCAACATATCCATTACATCATTAGGTAAACCCGACAATAATGATTTGTTGGTAATCAGCATGCTGTATTTATTGGTTTCTTTCAACACGTTTTGTCCGTAAACAAGTGTCAACAAGCTGATATCTTTGGTCAACTGACGGTAGGTCACCTTGTCGGCTTCCGATAAATTGGCACCATTATCAGCAAATCCATCATAGCTTTCTTTCAAAAGCATTTTTTGCTCGGTATTGAGGTTGAGTTTATCTTTATGCTCGTACACCGCTTTTACTCTCGCAAACAATTTCTCGTTCAGACGAACGGAATTAGAATGTTCGCTCATTATTGGCGAGATTTGCTCTGCTATTTTTTGCAGCTCATCGGTAGTTTCTGAGCTTAATAAGTTATAGAATGGAGAACTTACTTTGTTGAGCATTTTTCCGGAATTTTCCAATGCAACTATCGTGTTTTCGAATGTCGGTGCTTGAGGATTGTTGATAATAGCATCCACTTCTTTGTTGTGTTGCTTTATTGCTTCCTCGAAAGCCGGGAGATAGTGCTCTGATTTGATTTCATTGAATGGAAAAGTCTGGTGAGGAGTTTTAAATGTCTCGAAAAATGGATTTCCTGCAGATACTGTTGCAGCAAAAGTCAATGCAGTCATAAGTAAAGTAAGTTTTGATTTTCTCATTTTTATAAATAATAAATCTGGTTAGTTATTTTGTCACGAACACTAAATATACTTGGCAAGTTATAAAATCTTGTCCTGATAAATTGGAAATTACTCTGTGTCAAAATTTTGTCTGTAGCTGCAAATAGTAAGGTTTATCTTACGTAGAATTAATCTTATTACAACTGCCACTCTCAAAAATAAAAAAGAATGGCAAAAAAGAAAGTAGAACAAACAGCCACGATTGATTCTAATTTTAAATTCAATAATCCTTCAAAAAAATCTGTCAAAAATACAAATAATTATTCATTCAGCAAATTTATATTTAATATCGTTGCTGGTTGTAAATAAAAGTGAAACACAATGCCTTTTGCGAAACAAACGATTGCAGGACCTGAGCTGACATGAAACAAAAAAACATCGTCCGGATTTTATTCTGACGATGTTTTTTGATTTATAATTGGTACTGAATTTTATCTTTCAAACTTTATATAGCGCGGTTCACTCGGAACGTATTCATCGTTATCCCACAGCGTGCTGGTAATCATTAAATCGGCACTATAACGGTTGCAGGCAATTGGCACATTGTGCACACGACATTGACGTAAAAGCATTTGAATATCCGCTTCATGTGGTTGTGCATTTAAATCATCAATCAGAAAAACTGCTAGATTTATTTGTTTGCGAACTACTAAAGCAGCAATTTCGGCATCACCTCCAAGCGGACCGGAATTCATGCAAGTAATATCAGCTTCCACACCTTTTTCTTCTAAGGCTTTTTGAATTAAGCTACCTGTTGTTCCTGTGCAAATAAGCTTATGCTTGGACAACATATCGGCATTAAACACAGCCCACTCAACCATATCTGCTTTTCGCTTATCGTGAGCTACTAATGCAATTGTCAATTGTTTATTCATACTCTCGTTATTTTCATTATTCATTGTGCAAAGTTAAGAATTCTACACATTAAACAAAGCATTTAGCACAAAAGTTCTTCAAATAATACTATCGGGTTGGTGGGTATAGAGATTTTGCTTACTTTTGCGTTAAATAATCAAAAAGTTATGATCAGAAAAACCAGTATCCTTCTTTGCTGTTTGTTCATGTTGTTAAACCTTAAAGCACAACAACATAAACGCGAAATGCGAGCAGTGTGGATTGCCACAGTTGCCAATATCGATTGGCCGAGTCAGCGTAATTTAAGTAGCAAAGCGCAACGTGATGAAATGCGCTCCATGCTTGATGGACTTGCGAAAAATAATATCAATGCCATCGTACTTCAGATTCGTCCTACTGCGGATGCTTTTTATCCTTCTGCGCTCGAACCCTGGTCGAACTGGCTTACCGGTCATCAGGGTGTAAAACCCTCTCCTTTCTACGATCCGTTACAATTTATCATCAATGAGGCCCACAAACGCTGCATTGAAGTGCATGTATGGTTGAATCCTTACCGCGTTACCAACTCCGACAATCTGGACATTTTGAGTCGCAATCATTTGTATTACAAAAACAAGGATTTGTTTGTAAAATATGGCGACAAATACTACTTCAACCCGGGGCTGGACGAAACGCGTGAATTTTTGAATTCGGTGGTGGAAGATGTTGTGGAACGTTATGATATTGACGGCGTTCATTTCGATGATTATTTTTACCCCTACCGCGTTGCCGGACAAGAATTCCCCGACGAAGCGGCCTTCCGAAAATATCCACGTGGCTTTGCTCCTAATCAAAAAGAAGACTGGCGACGCAACAATGTGAACCTGGTTATTGAAGAACTTCAAAAAACCATCAAAAGTATTAAGCCATGGGTTGAATTCGGGATCTCGCCTTTTGGTGTGTGGCGTAATGATAACGTTGACCCTCGCGGATCGGCTACCCGTGCAGGTGTACAAAATTACGATGACTTGTATGCCGACATTCTGAAATGGTTGAAAGAAGGTAGCATTGATTATGTGGTACCGCAACTATATTGGGAAATAGGTAAAAAGGTGGCGGACTATGAAGTATTGGCGAAATGGTGGAGCGAGAATTCATATGGTAAAAATCTATACATCGGTCTTTATAATTCTCAATTAGGATCGCCCGAAGCAAATATAGCTTGGCGAAAAGGTAATGAACTGGCACGACAACTAAATATGAATCTCCGCTTTCCACAAATTGATGGAGCAGTATATTTCAGTGCCAAACCTTTCCTCAAAAACAAACAGGGACTCAATGACACACTGCAAAGCAATTATTATAAGTATCCGGCTATTTGTCCTATTAACCGTAATATTGTGGGCGAACCGTCGGCACAACCTCAAAATCTACGCATTGTGAAGGATGGTAGCGAAGCTTATCTTCTGTGGGATAAAGTGGACGAAGAAGGTGGTTGTCAGGTGGCTTACTACGTGGTATATGCTTTCAAAGGCAAAAAAGTAGGCGACATGAATGATCCAGCCAATATAGTGCTACGCACTACCGAAAACTGCGTGGATTTGCGGGAAATAGATCGTAAATTTAAAGGTCATTGTGCGTTTGTAGTGACAGCTGTAAACCGTTACAAGCACGAAAGTGTACCTACCGAAGGAGCAACCAGAAGACTGTAAATTTCATTGCTATGCAGCAAGCAATTTGTCCTTAGCTGTATTAATTTCATTTACGGTCCTAGAAATTAAGCATAATAACAACCTGAAAGAGGCTGTCTCAAAATAACATTTGAGACAGCCTCTTTCAGTATCACTCATTAACACAGCATGATCAATTCACTAAAACCCGCATCAACAAAGGATTTATTAAAGTAATTAAAAAATAACGGTTCGTTTATTTGCAGAAGTTAAGTAAATGTTGTAATTTTGGAGTGTAAAAAATTGGGAATCACAAAAAAAAACATGATATGTTTAAAGCGCCATTTTCATCAGAAGGAAGAATAAGAAGAACTGAATTTTGGATTACTTATTTGATTTATACCATATTGGCACTGATAATTGAAACGTTTGTAGATAAAGATATGCCGATTGCTTACATCGCGTACTTTCCTTTATTATGGTTTAAATTGGCGCAAGGGGCTAAACGTTGTCACGACAGAGACAACAGCGGTTGGTATCAAATAATTCCATTCTACGAGCTATGGATGCTTTTTGGCGATAGCGATTTTGGCGAAAATGGTTATGGTCTGAACCCCAAAGGAATTGGCAACGGAGATGAAATTGAAGATATAGGAGTAAATGAATAGAAAAGTACAGATAGAGAAATTCACAAATAAATACACGTAATCGAAGAAAACAAGACCTTCATTACTGGTAACTTTACCATATGTTTAGGCAGCATATTCGTCTTTCGCATCTAAATGTATATGTTAACCATAAGTCAGTTACTGCGATAGTAACAATTACTAAGAATATCTGAGAGCTATGTTTGAAATTAATGCAGAAGTTTTAGCAAATACTATTCATTGCGAAAAAAATCATGGTTGTTTAACCACCGAAAGTAGTAGCCATTGTCTGAATATTGAAATTGTGAAGTGCGTAAGTAATAAATTGCTCTTCGTAAAGTGTAACAATAGTTTTTGCAGGTACCGCATGAAATACGGACATCAATCAACTATTTGCAATTGCCCGGTACGAATAGCGATATACAATAAGTACAAAAAGTAATTCCGATTACATCCAGCACTTATTCATTCGCAATACTAACGAAAACAAGTCAAACAAAGTAGTAAGCAATAAAAAAAGACAAATTGGCAGATAGAAGTATCAATTTTAGAGACAAATCATTAAAAAACACACAAAACATTTCCTAAATTGAAATCAAAAGTGTATTTTTGTATAGATTTTTTTGAAAATGACAAACCGATACGAAGAACTTATAAGCGCATTTGAAAAAAGACTGCGAAAACTGATTTCGGAGTACACGTCATTGCTTGACCAAAACAAGAAATTGAAAGCCGAATTAGATCGAAAACAAACCGACCTAATGATAGCTCATCAAGAAATTTTGGAGCTCCGAAAAAATTACGACCATTTGCAAATTGCAAGAAACATGGGAGGCTCAGAAGCCGAACGAACAGAATCGAAACAAAAAATAAGCAAAATGGTGCGGGAAATAGACAAATGTTTAGCGCTTTTGGATGAATAGAGCGTATGAGAGACGATAATTTTACAATAAATGTACAAATTGGTGGCTTTAGAATGCCACTAAGTATTGCTCGTAAAGACGAGGAGTTGTATCGGAAAGCCGAAAAAATGGTAGTAAATTATCTGGAAAAATACCAGAAACTTTATAATCAACGACCTTCTGAAGAAATCCTTATTATGGTAGCATTTCAAATTGCTGTCATAGTGTCCAAGCAGGAATTAAAAGAGGATACAGTACCGTTAGCCGAAAAAATACAATCTTTGGACAATGAATTAAAAGCATTACTTACCAAAGAATAGTATCAAACACATCGTTTTTTTTCATTATTTCCGCATTACGTTGTTTAGTACAGATAATTTCATTTTAGAATGAAATTATCGTATTTTTCGATGCGATGCGTTTTTTATGCATCTACATTACAAAAAAGAAGAGATTACACAATTATTAATTATATACTTAAATTCACAACATGGAAACCATAATAATCGGACTGATTGCCTTAGTTGTTGGAGCCGGAGGATCATTTGTCGTCCTACGCTTTGTCAACAAAAGAGCTGTTCAGGAAGCAGAAGCGGAAGCCGAATTGCTTAAGAAAAACAAGCTTATAGAAGTAAAAGAAAAATTTATCGGACTAAAAGCGGAACACGAACAACAAGTTCAGGAGCGTAATGCAAAAATTCAAGCCGTAGAGATAAGACTTCAACAGAAAGAAATGCAACTGAACCAAAAACAAGGGGATGTACAACGCAAAGTAAACGAAGTAGAAGCGCAAAGAGAACAACTTGAACACAAAGAAAGTAGTCTTGAAATAAAGAAAAAGGAATTGGATCATTTGAGCCATCAAGCTCAGGTTCAACTCGAAACTATTTCGGGCCTTTCGGCCGAACAAGCTAAAGAACGATTGGTAGAAGCATTGAAAGAAGAAGCCAAAACCGAAGCCATGTCGTACATCAACGACATCATGGAAGAGGCTAAAATGACTGCCAATAAAGAAGCTAAAAAAATCGTTGTTCAAAGCATTCAACGTATTGCAACTGAGACAGCTATTGAAAATTCAGTTACTGTTTTCCACATTGAATCTGACGAAATAAAAGGACGTATCATTGGTCGAGAAGGACGTAATATCCGCGCACTGGAAGCGGCAACTGGTGTTGAAATCATTGTTGATGATACCCCCGAAGCAATTGTTCTTTCAGCATTTGACCCTGTTCGTCGCGAAATAGCACGTCTGTCACTTCACCAATTGGTAACCGATGGACGTATCCACCCTGCCCGTATTGAAGAGGTGGTAACTAAAGTTCGTAAACAAGTTGAAGAAGAAATCGTAGAAATAGGTAAACGTACCACTATCGACCTAGGAATTCACGGATTACACCCAGAATTGATTCGTTTGGTAGGTAAAATGAAATACCGCTCGTCATACGGACAAAACTTATTGCAACACTCACGCGAAACAGCTAACCTTTGTGCCACAATGGCAGCAGAGCTGGGATTGAATCCTAAGAAGGCTAAACGCGCAGGTCTGCTTCATGATATTGGCAAAGTGGCAGATGATGAACCGGAATTGCCACACGCAATTCTAGGCATGCGTCTTGCAGAGAAGTACAAAGAGAAACCCGATATTTGTAACGCTATAGGTGCTCACCACGACGAAGTGGAAATGGAAACACTTATTGCACCTATCGTTCAGGTATGTGATGCTATTTCGGGAGCGCGCCCAGGTGCACGTCGCGAAATTGTAGAAGCATATATTAAAAGATTGAACGATTTGGAAGCATTAGCGCTATCTTATCCAGGTGTATTGAAAACATACGCTATTCAGGCAGGACGCGAATTGCGCGTTATCGTTGGAGCAGACAAGATCGACGACAAAGAAACAGAATTACTGTCGTTTGATATTGCCAAAAAGATACAAGATGAGATGACCTATCCGGGTCAGGTAAAAATTACCGTTATCAGAGAGACGAGAGCGGTAAGCTATGCAAAATAATTAATAAAAGGCAGTTGATAGTTATTTCAATTATCAACTGTCAATTATCAACTAATGGGCTGTTTTGTTTTAATAATCATAGGATTTTAAAAGAGAAAAAAATAAGAAAACAAAACAAATAGACTAATTTACAGCAACTTAACAGACAAAAAAAAAGAAAGCCATTTGCAATTATTTGCAAATGGCTTTCTTTTTTTTTTGTCTGTTACTCGTTTGCCACTCATTTGTCACTTGAATTAAAAATTGCAACTATCTTTGCTATGTTTAATAAGTAAACAAATTTTCGACGATTACACCTACCGGCTACTGAGCCTTTCGAAGCGCTGGGTTAGAGCGAAGGCTATTCTTTATTATTCCGAAAATTTTATTACTTCGACAGGACAACCATCAGCAGCCTCACGTATTTTCGCATCATATTCCGAAAAATTTATATCTTCAATTACTGTCGATATGTCTTTAATTAGAAAAACTTGCGGACAAATATCTTCACACACGCCGCAGGAAATACAACCGTCTTCCACCCAAACTTTTGCTATTTTCATGATTCTTTTTTTTTATAATGTAATGTTCATTTATACTATTTTCTTTCTTATAGTCAGTTTGCAGTCACTCTGAATATTTTATTACAACTCTTGGGCAACATTCAGCTGCTTCTTTTATCTTTATCGTATTCTTAGCATAGTTTACATTTTCAATTACGTAAGCTATAGCATCAATTTTAAACACCCCGGGACAAATGGTTTCACACAAACCACAGCCCGTACAACCATCCTCAATCCAAACTTTTTTTATTCCCATAAATCCTGTTTTATTTCTAATCTTATAGAATGTTAGAACTCTTATTCCAAATCATATCTTTAGAGTTTTATTTCCCTTTTTTGAATGATATTTAAACCAAATTACAATTCCCGTAATAAGGGTAAATAGGACCAAAATACCACCTAACGGAACAACCAGTATATAAAACATACCTAAGAATACTCCATAGATTCTACCAGTATGAACCTCAAGTGCAAGACTCCATAGCGACATAGTTGACTTTTCAATTGCATCTCCAGGCATAGTGCTAAATTTAGCACCTTTGTTTATATTTATTGCACCTTCTTCGTATTCGAAAACAATTGGCTGTTTACGAAAATCGGTGCTAAACCCTGACACTTTATAATCCCCAATTGGCGGTCCTGGTTTAGTTGGGCGAATATAGTTTCGTTTCTTTATTAAATCATAAACTTCACCAGTCTTATAATTCCACCTAAAGAGCCCTTCAAATGATCCCACCATTAAATGATCTGTACCAAGGCTTTCCAATACCGTTACACCCATGATACTTGCCGGCGGTTGGGGATCAAATGATTTTGCCTTCGTTTTAAAGTCTGTATCGAAATGATAAAAACCTTCAGATGTTGAAACAATAAAAGTCTTTTCATTAGGGATATAAATGATACGACGCAACGCATCGAACCACGGATTAAACGTATCAAGCTCGGTAAGCGGTATCTTTTTTACACGAGCATTAGCAATGGCAATCAGCAAAGGTGGGCGAAGAAACATACCTGTAAGCGTTGTTACAAAAAGGAACAATCCGGTTATCCAACCAATTCGGTTGTGCCATTTTAAGTTCCACTTATACGTCTTCTTTATTTTGTCACGCTTGGGATAATCGGCTTTACTCTTCTTCAGTCCTTTCTTTGAGAAAAACAAGATTACTCCGCCTATACTCAGTAGAATAAAAATCAGAGCCACTAAATCCACAAGTAATTTCCCAACAGCTCCATATATCTCTCCGCTGTGAATTACCCACAAGGTTTTAAACAACCCTATTTTGTTGTCGAAGTGTTCGGATGGTGGTAGTTTAATAATGTTGAAATGTTTCAAATTACTGCTCCACAACAGGTTGGAACGTGTCATTACAAAGGTACTGTCACCTTTTTGCAACATATCTACCACGTTTTCTTCACGCACAGGCAGCGGTACTTTTATCCAACGTTTAGTAACCGGATTAAACTCATACAATCCAAATAAAGTCCCCGAGAGTAGTCCTTTATTAGTTCTTAGAACTTTAAATACCTTGCGGTTATCGATACCTTCCGGTAAACCAGCATTGAAATCTGTGTATTTTGAGAAGGTCGAATCAGTTTGCCAGATACCAATATTTCCGTACACAAGAAAACGATTGTTTTCCACCTTCAGAGTGGCACGTACAGCAGCGTTGTTCCAGTTTTTGTAACGATATTCGGTTGGAAGTCTGTTGCGCGTTATATCTACAGAAGAAAAAAACGAACGATGATTGAGAATAACGCCCGACAATGAAAATAGAATAATGAAGAGCGCAATAACAATACCTACCCACTTGTGAGCTTTTTTGAAAAATCTATACATATCATTTACCACTAAGGTACTTAGGACACCCAGATTCACTAAGATTCATGTTTTATGAGTAATATTCTATTAACTAATTATTTAATTCGCAGGATTCCGAAAAATGAAAACATACAGGAATATTGACTCGAATATTCCTGTATGAATCAATCATTTATTCCATTTTTATTTTTCTGGTAAAGAATGTCTTTTGGACTAAATCATAAAAAATTAATCCACCGCCAATAATCATTAATCCATCAGGCACAAGACGTATCCACATCCAAAATTTAAGTCCTTCAATGGCTTCACGAGTACGGGCAAAAAAGTAACCTGATTCCATCGCAACCTGAGCCTGATGAATTCCGATAATATAGGTCGGTACAGCATATAATAATGTACCGATAGTCAGAATCCAGAAACCCCATTTGCTGAATTTATCACTCCACACATAGTTATTTGCCAATGCATTTGCCCTGGAAGTCAGATAAAGAAATGCTATTGAAATATATCCGAATGCTCCCAACAAGGCAACATGGGCATGGGGCATAATCAGATACGTTCCATGAGCATAGTAGCTAATAGTCGGCGTATTTATTACCATGCCAAAGAACCCGGCACCTATCCA
Source organism: uncultured Paludibacter sp. (assembly GCA_963664445.2). Lineage (GTDB taxonomy): Bacteria > Bacteroidota > Bacteroidia > Bacteroidales > Paludibacteraceae > Paludibacter. The sequence goes on along the minus strand of CAXXUM010000002.1, from coordinate 276,084 downwards.
GTTCAATACTGCAGAACCGGCAATCCACATAAATGGAACCGAGAAACTAAAGTTTTCCCCTGAATGCAACTTCTCACGTTGATTTTTTATTGCTTCGATAATCATCAAAGCAATTGGTAGTGGTTCAAGGGCAGAAAATATACCGCCTATAGCAATCCAATATTCATCAAGCCCCTGCCAGAAATAATGGTGCCCCACTCCTAACGTTCCACTTAAGGAAATAAGAAATATCTCGAAGAACATAACCCGGACAGCCGTTTTGTGTGAAATCAGGCCCAATGAAACGGTGAAGAATGCTATTACACCTGCTGCAAAAAGTTCAAACGTAAGCTCTACCCACAAATGGATGACCCACCAACGATAATAATCATCAATAGTGAAGTTTGGAAATATTTTATTTATTGGCATCATTCCTGCCATATAAAGCGTAGCGATGGCAAAAGCCGACCAGATAATCGTATTTACGATTGGATTATTTGATGCTGCTTTTCGGATAAGCGAAAATATAAGTAAGAACCAAAATACCAATCCGACTACCAACCCTATGCTCCAAACACGGCCTAAATTGAGATATTCTCGTCCTTGATTCCCTAACCAAAACCAGACATCACGCATATGACCGGTAGCGCCTAAATACAACCCGATTATACTTCCTACTGCCACTACTAATAATGCAATCCACAAAACATCTACCAACCATGGATATTTATGATCACGATTAGCTATCCAGGGTGCAATAATCAACCCACCAACGAGCCAACCCACTGCAACCCATAAAATGGCTAATTGCACGTGCATCGAACGCAATACATTAAAAGGTACGAGGGACTGTGACAAGACCAGATCCTTGGCTGGTTCAGTATAAATGTGTGATAAATAGCCACCAAGTATCAATTGAACAAAGAACAAACCTGCTACAATTGGAATATACTTCAATAATTTTTTTTGCGATTTAAACATGGTTGTAACAACCAATGGTTCTTCTAATTTTTCGTCAGGGTCTTTCTTAAACAGATATTCGTACGATAGAAAAATAACGACAATGGTCATTGTCCAAAGAATTAGAAATTCCCATAAGGAAACTTTGTGCGAATTGAAAGTCAGGCTTTGATCCACCAATGGCTCTGCAGGCCAGTTGTTCGACCAGGTTCGTATTGTTCCGGGGCGGAATGACGAAGCGACTAACTGACCCCAATCAAAGAAAGCTGCAATCTTCACTGCTTCTTCTGGTTTGATTACTCCTCCTTTAAATCCACGTTCCGGATCGCCGTTGACTAACATATTCGTAATGTATTTCACATTTTCTTTATAGGCTGCGGCTGAAGCGTTTGTATAGACTGTAGTTCCAACTAACAACGAAGTCTGCTTCTTTACGTCTTGTATAACGCGTACTTTAACAGCACCTCTTTCTATTTCTGTCAAGTCCTTATTTTTCTTATGATACAGCTGTTCTCCATAATAATCGTAAAGATAAACTGCCCGATAATGAAGCATATCAGTTGTAAAGTCCGGCCCAATATAGGCTCCCATTCCAAGCATTGATCCCCAGTCCATTAAGTCAAATTCCTGAAAATAGCCTTTTCCGGCTACCACATCATTATAAGTATAAAGAACTTCACCACTTTCCGATTTCACTTGCTGTGGAATGGGTGGTACTTCCTTTTGAAGGTTTGCCGTATAATAAATTAACGCGGAAACCATTACCAGAGCAATAATCCAAAAGGCAGATGATAAGCCTTTTCTGCTCATAAACTTGTCAAGAAATGATTGTTTCATTGATTTACTGTTTTAGATGAATATTGTGATAATTTAAAATGATTCAATTTATTAGATAGAAAATGTTAATGCTTTAGGGTATAATATATTGTTTTCCAAGTGAACATGAATGTGTAAATCATCTTCAAACTGTTCCAACAGTTTATAGGCAACCTGATAGGTATTGCAACCATCGGCTGGTACACCATAGTTATCACTCAGGACATTTATCTTATCCATTGCTCCGCCGGCAAATTCATGCTCGCCTTTCATACGTGTAATTTCAGAAATTACAATCTTTTTTGATTCAGAAGAATTAGTTTTCAACACGTCTTTAATTGCCGGAAACAAAACTTCTTCTTCCTTTTTGAGGTGTTGCAATAATTCAGTATTAATTTGGGAAAATAACTCAGCAATTTCAACCAACTCAGGATGGTGAGCACCATGAACCTGTTCAATTTTCCGGGTGTAAACAGTGAGTTGAGGTAACAATTTCAACACCGTTTTATGATGTGTATTCACAATGTAGTCGCACAGGAAATCCAAATTCCATTCGTTGAAGTTATGCAATGCGTTGACAGTTGTATTTTCAAGCTTTGCTAATTCTGTTTCGAGCACGCTGCTGTCCAGATTCTTTTCCTTGCAGGCCTGTTCCAGACTCTGATTACCACCGCAGCAAAAGTCAATACCTGCATTTTTAAAAATTTCTGCGGCTCTGAAATCGCGGGTTACAATTTCACCTATGTTTATATCTTTATAGTTTTCCATTTTGTTATTCAATTAATTCAAATAAACAGCGCTTAATTCATCCACCAGTTTCAGGTATTTGTCGAAGTACTCGTTATTAATCGTTGTCAGATTGGTTTCTTCAAAATTCTCGGTCATAGCTAACTTCACATCTGCAGGCAATAACCTTTCGGCCATTGGGTATAGTATATTGTTTTCTTTGCCAATGTGATTGGTAAGCAGTGTGCAGTAGTTCAGCAGATTTTCTTTTATCTGTTCATAAGCCGAATCGTCGCCAAGCTTTAGCTTTTCGATAGCTTCCACAGCTAGTTTGATGTATTTTCTGCCCTCATCATGCTCGTGAAGCATTACAGCGATAGGACCACCATCTCTTGACATGCCGTGCTTTTCCATTTCCATAAACAGCACATCCTCCTCTTTGAGGTGATGATATTTATCGGCAAAGTTCTTTATAAAGTCAATAATCTGTTCTACATGGTTCAGCTTCACTGTCGATTTATCATTTGTGTTCAAAATAGTTTGAGTAATTTCAATTACCTTCAGGATGCTATCATGTTCCTTTACTAGAATATCAATTGCTGGCATATTTTTATAGTTTAGTTGATTATTTTGAATTGATTATATTTTCAATAGCTTGTTTATTTTGGTCGACAGTTGGTGCTGGAGTTTTCACTACCAATACCCTGAAGTCGGCATTGCTTTCGTTGTATAGACAGTGTGGAATATTCTTCGGACTTTCAATAAGCGTATCTTTAGTTACTGTAAGTTTTTCATCGCCAATTTCTACAATGCCTTCACCTTCGAGCACATAGAAAAATACATCTACAGGGGTGGCATGTTTTTTCAGACTTTCGCCAGCTTTTAAATGGATATGAACTGCCTGTACATGTTCATTGCTATGAAGTTTCCGGGCATCTACACCGTGAGGATTATTCACCCTGTCAGCATTATTATAGTTTATTGTTTTCATCTTGTTTCTAATTATTTTAGTTTTGTTTTCTTGTAAATTTAAATTTTTCTATTGATGAATAGATTCTTAATGATCTTTGTAGATCTACTGCCATTAGGATACGTTCTGTGTGAAGTGATATTGTTGAAAATTAATGCCACTGCAAACAGAAGCAAACAGCCGGTCAGAACTGGTGATAAAACATAGCCATAGCCCAAAGTCTTTATTTTTTCCGAACCAATTACTGCAATTAAAGCTGTTGCACCACCTGGCGGATGCAATGTTTTGGTTACTTGCATCAATACAATTGAAAGTGCCACAGCAAATGGAGCCGTTAACCAAATTACGTCGGGCATAAGTTTATAAACTGTCACTCCAATAATGGCTGAAACGACATGTCCGCCAATCAAATTTCTGGGTTGAGCCAGAGGACTTTGGATTGCTCCGTATATCAACACACTCGACGCTCCAAACGAACCTATTAGAAAAATATTCTCTTGTTTTGTAAGCCAATAACTTTGACATAAAGCAATTAGTCCAACCCCGAAAAACGCACCCAAAAATGACCAGAAATGTTCTTTTGAATCAACTAACGTCTCCCTGTAAATTATATGTTTCGAAATTGTAAATCCACGTTTTATTCTTTTTCTCATTACATTGTTTTTGAACAATAAGCCAAGTTTATATACTACTTCATTGTAGCATATAACACTAAAAAAAATTAATATCGTAATATCTTATCAAAATTCATGTCTGACAGCTTCGTTTCGCGAAAAACCCTGTTCAATTCTGCTCTTACATGTTGCCATGTATCGTGCATCGCACACGGTTTAGTACAGGAACACATCTCAAATCCCAATACACAACCATTCAGTTTATCCATGCCTTCAACAGAATCAATAATATCAAACAAAAAGATGTCATTGGTATTCTTTACAAATATATATCCACCCTCTCTGCCTTGCACACTTCTTATAAATCCCGATTTCGATAAATCAGTCATTAAACGTCGTAGGTATTTATCAGAAACTTTTAATTCTTCAACCAGTTGCTTTGCAGTATATAATTGATCTGGCTCTTTTGCCATATAAATCAAAATGCGTAAAGCGTATTCGGATGTCTTTGATAATTTCATTATATACTACTTGATTGTATTATTTAATGCAAATATAAATGTTTTTATTTTATATCAAGCAATTCAATTGAAAAATATTCAAATTATTTTCTTTCAACAGCTCATAGCAAACTATAAATACAAATATATCAACAATTTATGTCCAAATTCAAAATATTTAGTCAATAGTTGTATGCCAGTCTGTTCAATAATATTTAAAAGATAAGCTACCAAGCAAGGTTGCTTAATACGAGTGGTTCAGCAGTGCAAATTTCAATTTTAATAATTAGCATCGATCTGCATCATTACTCATATAAGCTTTAGAGGAAAACAAGAACCCTTATTTTTCACAACATCTTTTGTAAATGTAAAAACTTCACTTACAAAATGAAACTCGCAATACAAATTAGTTGTTGAGATACAGTAATTGACTGTCAAATAATATCAAAGCACCTAACAATATATGACTAGCTCTAAAAACTTTAGGTTTTCATTACGAGTCATATATTGAGTATTCTCTATTTATTACTTGCAATTCATAACTTTGATTTCTACTCTTCGGTTCTTCTTACGGTTTGCTTCAGAAGTATTTGGAACTAATGGTTCATTTTCACCTTTACTTTCAGTAGTCATTTTATTTGCAGGCACGCCTTCAGCATTGAGTTTCGTTCTCACTTTATCTGCTCTTGTCAACCCAACCCGAAGATTGTTTTGGCGTGTTCCCCAGTTACAGGTGTGACCGATAATCTGTAAACACCGATTAGGATTTGCGTTGAGCATTTCACAAAGCGCTTTTATCTCAGCGCTTTTCTCATTTGCCGTTTCATTGGAATTCTTTGTAAAATTGATGGTAATAGTAGATGTTGCCTCTAATGGTTGTCCTACTTTCTTTTCTTCTACAACAGGAGCAGAAGGTGTAATGATTGGTAGTTCAGTAGCTATTGCCGCAGTAGTCTCTACCTTTTGAGGAGCAATCACGGTATCTGTTTTTTGAACAGGCTTGGCGGCTTCAGTAATCACCGGAAACTCGTCAGCAATTTTAATCTCGCGGGTTTTCGCTAAGCTGAAATAGACACCTACTTTAATGCCGACTGATACCGGAGTTACCTTCGTGGTTTGAGTACTTGCTAAAACACCATTGTACACTCCATCCAGTTGGTAAATCTCTTTAGCGTCTGCTTTCAATATATTGTTTAGCCCATAGTTAATGTAAGCTCCCACGTACAAGTCAATTTTGGGCGACAAGGTATAAAGTCCTCCCAGATCGGCTATAGCCATATACGATGGGCGTAATGATAATTTACCATTATAACTGTCGGTAATTGTTGCAAATCCATATTCCGGTAAGTCGCTTAGTTCTGCATTTAACTGTGCATAATAGCCGGTAGTGGTTATGCTACCACCGGTAGTTTTAAAACGAGTACTGATGGGAATCGATATCTTGCCACCGACCGATCCCTGTAGGCTTATTTTGTTGCTCAGTGTATGTCGGTACTGCAAGGTCAATGGAATATCCATAAACAAGGCTTGCTGTTTTTCCTGCCAGTTGTTGTAATTGGCACGAAACTCAACATTCTCTCCGTCAATATCTACCTGCGGCGTTGCCGAAAAGTAGTTGATGGTCGACCGGGCATTAAACCATTGAAGTCCGAGTCCGGACTGTACTCCCCAGTGTTTCGTGAAAAAGTAACTGTATCCTGCATTTATCGAGTTTCCGAATCTGCCACTTTGCGTCCCGTTTTGTAAATCGTACGAAAGATTATGTAATCCACCACCAACTGTCAGATGCAGATACTGTTGTTTTTCCTGAGCTTGCAGCATGCTGCAAAAAAGAAGGATCAGCACTATTGTAATATGTCTTCTCATTTATATTTTCGTTTACAAATTAATGTTGTTTTAGTAATGAATAAACTTTGCAGTAGCTCTTTTTGCTACTGCAAAGCTTATCGCTAGTTTGCCACAATGACTTTGAATAAAAATGATTGCCCGTCGGTTGTAGTTACACGCCCGGAGTATGTACCGTCCATTGCAGGAAGTTTGACCGTGTTTAGCTTTTCAACGTTGGTAGAATGATACACGCGAATACCTTGTGATGAATAGACTGATAGTTCAGCGCCCTTCAAATCCAACTCCATAGCCTCGTCGGTAATTTCCACTGTGCAAGTCTGATTTGCTCTAACCAAACTTGGGTAAGCCGTTACCTTTTGAGCTATCGGAATATTCAGTTCCTTAGGGAATGAATAAATTATTTCACCATCAATGTCGGTTGCTTGCATCGAATAAGTTCCAACCAGCCCTTTAGGGTCGCGGTAGAACTGCTTAGTGGCGCCTTCTATAGCCACACCATTTTTGAACCACTGGTAGGCTTTGAAGATTCTGGTGCTATTATCCAACACCAGTACCCGATTGTACTTTACAGCAATATACTCTGTTGGAATATTGACTGTAATTACAAAGTCATAAGCAGTACTTTCGACACCGGAATCATTTCGCATTTTCAAAGTTCCCTTGTACTTTCCTGGTCTTGTGCCTTTTGGTACAGTGATAGATATGCTTCCATCTGTACCTGTAGTAACCAAAGCTGTATAGCTCACATTCTGAAATCCCACTGATACTGCACGAGTTTCAAAGGTGATCTGATATTGGGTTGGACCTCCCGTCACAACGCTGTAGGATAAAACGAGTCCTGTGTTTGCAGGGTTAGGAGTCGGATCCGACAAGGGTTGCAATGCGATGGTGGCAGAATAAATCTCAGCTCCGGTTGCAATATAATTAGCAGGAGCACTATAATTTCCGGCAGAGCTACCGCCCAAAGTATATGTTACCGTTATCGTTTTGTTGGTTCCAACAGTAGCATTATCATAGTTTGCCTGAGCCGTCACTGTGACCTTACCCGCATCAGCTGGCACCACACCCGATAGGGTTCCTGCAGTTACCGCCGCAAGCGTGTTTCCATCGTGCACTTTGCTGAGTGTTACAGCAGGAGTAGTTATTGTCAGAGCTTTTACCGTGATGCTACCTGTAGCAGTTGTATAACTGATGTCATAATTGCCTGTTACATCTGCACTGCCATTCTTTATAGTCAGTCCCGAAGCAGTCAGCACATGCGTTGTTCCAACCGCAGCATTATCGAATACTTGCGTAGGAGCTGTATTTATCGCATCGCCTATAGCTAATGTTCCGACCGTAGGAATAGCTGTAGAAACAGTTGTTCCATTGTAGGTTTTGGTATCAGCTACGGCTGTTACGGTTACGCCCAGTTTATTGATCGTTCCGTTAGCCGTTGCATAACTGATATCATAATTACCTGTTACATCTGTGCTGCCATTCTTTATTGTAAGTCCCGAAGCTGTCAGGACATGCGTTGTTCCAACCGAAGCATTATCGAACACTTGTGCAGGAGCTACATTTATTGCATCACCGGTAGCTAATGTTCCTACCGTAGGAATAGCTGTAGAAACAGTCGTTCCATCGTAGGTTTTGGTATCAGCCACAGCTGTTACGGTTACGCCCAGTTTATTGATCGTTCCTGTAGCAGTTGCATAGCTGATATCATAATTGCCTGTTACATCTGCGCTGCCATTCTTTATTGTAAGTCCCGAAGCTGTCAGGACATGCGTTGTTCCAACGGCTGCATTATCAAATGCTTGCGTAGGAACTGTATTTATCGCATCGCCTGTAGCTAATGTTCCGACCATTGGAATAGCTGTAGAAACAGTTGTACCGTCGTAGGTTTTGGTATCGGCTGCTGCTGTTACTGTTACCGTTCTCTTATTGATAGTTCCTGTAGCAGTTGCATAGCTGATGTCATAATTGCCCGTTACATCTGCGCTGCCATTTTTAATGGTCAATCCCGACGCAGTCAGTACATGCGTTGTTCCAACCGCAGCATTATCGAATACTTGAGTAGGAGCTCCGTTTATCGCATCGCCTGTAGCTAATGTTCCTACCGTAGGAATAGCTGTAGAGACAGTTGTGCCATCGTAAGTTTTGGTATCAACTACGGCAGTTACGGTTACTCCTAACTTATTGATGGTTCCTGTAGCAGTTGCATAACTGATATCATAATTGCCTGTTACATCTGCGCTGCCATTCTTTATAGTCAGCCCCGAAGCAGTCAGCACATGCGTTGTTCCAACGGTTGCATTATCGAATACTTGTGTTGGAGCTGTATTTATCGCATCACCGGTAGCTAATGCTCCGACCGAAGGAATAGCAGTAGAAACAGTTGTGCCATCGTAGGTTTTGGTATCAGCTACGGCTGTTACGGTAACTCCCAGTTTATTGATCGTTCCTGTAGCCGTTGTATAACTGATGTCATAATTGCCTGTTACATCTGCACTGCCATTCTTTATTGTCAGTCCCGAAGCAGTCAGCACATGCGTTGTTCCAACGGTTGCATTATCAAATACTTGTATAGGAACTGTATTTATCGCATCACCGGTAGCTAATGTTCCGACCATTGGAATAGCTGTAGAAACAGTTGTTCCATCGTAGGTTTTCGTATCAGCTACGGCTGTTACGGTAACTCCCAGTTTGTTGATCGTTCCTGTAGCCGTTGCATAGCTGATATCATAATTACCCGTTACATCTGTGCTGCCATTCTTTATAGTCAGCCCCGAAGCTGCCAGTACATGCGTTGTTCCAACCGAAGTATTATCAAATACTTGTGTAGGAACAGTATTTATCACATCGCCAGTGGCTAATGTTCCTACCGTAGGAATAGCTGTAGAAACAGTCGTTCCATCGTAGGTTTTGGCATCAGCTACGGCTGTAACAGTTAATGCCTTTTTACTTACCGTCAGCTGTTGAGTTACGTTAGCAGCTGCAGCATAAGTAGTATTACCTGCTTGCGAGGCTGTAATGTTAGCTGTACCTGCACCCACAATAGTCACGGTAGAACCCGATACGCGTGCTACTGCTGTATTATCACTGCTGTAACTTATGGCTAATCCGGAAGTGGAAGTGGCAGTCAAATTGTAAGGTGCATCACCATAGGTTTTAGTATCCAACGCTCCGAAAGAAATGGTTTGAGAAGTAGACTGTGTTGTAAAGCTTACATCATTGCCATAAACGGTACCCGTGCTATTGGTAGCATAGGCTCTTACATGATAAAGGGTATTGGGTGTCAAACTGGTCATTGGAGCAGAGAAAGCTCCTGTAGCAGAGACTACACCTTTATTCACCACAGTATTATCGATAATCGTAGGATTTGCACTTGTTCCCCAGCAAATACCATGCGAACCCGGATTGGGAACACCTAACCCGGTAATATCTCCATTGCCTGTGGCTGTTGTCGTAGCAATGTCAGTGACTGCCTGGGTAGTTACTGTGGGAGCTGTGGGAGACGTGATTTGGCTCTTAAAGCAAGGATACCCGTTGTTTTGTATGCTGCTGATGGCCCAGATATCGGCAGAGCCGTTGGCTGTTTCGCCGACAAAGTCCCAGCCGGTGAAAGTGTTTTGCTCTTTCAGCTCGGCGGTAGTTTTTGGAGTACCCTTACCTGAGTTGTCACTTTGCCCGGAGGTATTTTTGTCATAAAAACAGTTGGCAATAGTGGAATTCAGATTAAGGGCTAGCAAACCTGCTGCATCTGTTAATGCAGTAACCTTACATGTGGAATAGCTATTCATAATGCCGGAAGTTTGATTTACTCCCACCAATCCGCCAGCATAACTTATTCCTGAAATCTCACCTGTGCAATAACAGTCACTTATAGAAGAAGTACGGATACTATTGTACCCCATATACCCTACCAAAGCACCAACATTATATCCCCCTCTAATCGAGCAATCTGGCAGACCAATATTTTTGAGTGTCGCATTTGTGGTCACTCCGAAGAGACCAATATTGTAGTCGTTTCCACCAGGACGATTAATGGTCAAACCGGTAATGGTATGATATTGTCCGTTGTAGCTGCCCGTAAACTTAGTTGTAACATCACCAATGGGCGAAAAACCTTTGCCGGCATTCCATGTGGATGTTGTGGAAGCATCAATGTCGGCAGTCTGAACAAAAGAACCATTCCATATATCGCTGTGTTCCGACACCCATTTGAGATCTGCAAGTGTTGCGATTGGGTAAGGATCTTCCGGCGTACCATTTCCGGCAAAAAGCGGAGTCGTAAAGCTCTTATCCAACCCGTAGGTTGTTCCCCCGGCATTTACACCAACTACCCTATAATGATAAGTGACACCCGCCGCTAATCCTGTAATGGCTTTGCTTACAGAGGTAGCTGCACTGCCCGTAACCGGACTTTGATCAGCTGTTACAGTTGTTCCGTAACTGGTTGTCAAACCATATTCGAACGTTACAGTTGTGCTGCCATTTTTTGCATTGATACTTCCATTGAGGGTAGCCCCCGTCGAACTAATGCTGGTTGCAGCATTCGTGGTTGCTGCTGGCTTAGGAACTAAAGTTGTAAAGCTCATATCACCCCCATTCGTTGTTCCCTCGGAATTTACACCAACTACCCTGTAGTGATAAGTGGTACCCGCCGCTAATCCGGTAATTGCTTTGCTTACCGGGGTAGCTGTACCACCCGTAACCGGACTTTGCACTGCAGTTACGGTAGTTCCATAACTTGTAGTCAAACCATATTCAAAGGTAACAGTTGTGCTTATATTATTGGGATTTACTGTTCCTATTAAAGTAGCTGTTGAGGAAGATATATTACTTGCAGCTACTGTTGTTACAGTAGGAGCAATGCCAATTTGCACACCGGTAGCCGCACTTCCGGTAAAAGAAAGAGTTGCATTATTACCAGCCCCATCTTTAATGGTTCCGCCATTTAAAGTAATGTTCGAAGCCAAAGCAATGCCGTCAACATCATAGTCGGTAGGTACAATTGTATGGCGGAAGAGTAATGCAGTTGTTCCCGTACCAGAAATATATGTTGCGTGAGCGGTAGTACTACCAATAGTTAAGGTAAGATATGGCGTACCTCCCGTTGTTACTACATTCACCGCTTCGGAAAATGTTGTAGTGAAGTCCAGGTTCTGTCCTGAAGCATATGTTCCACTTGTCGGCGGAGCTACGCCGCTGATGATTGGAAGAACTGCATCAACCATGATACCCGATGTGGTCGGTGAAGTAAATGTCAGTGTTGCATTATTGCCGGCACTGTCTTTGATCGTACCGCCATTCGTCGTAATACCAGTTGCGGTGGCAATAGCCCCGGCATCGCCCGAAGCCAGGATATAGCGGAAAACAAGTGCTGTTGAACCACCTCCTGAAACATACACCGCACGTTTGGTAATACCACCAATGGTCAGTGCAATGTATGGCGTACCTCCCGTTGTTACTACATTCACCGCTTCGGAAAATGTTGTAGTGAAGTCCAGGTTCTGTCCCGAAGCATATGTTCCACTTGTCGGCGGAGCTACGCCGCTGATGGTTGGAGGGATACCATTTACCAGGACACCGGTGCTTGCCCCCACGCTATACAAATTCAATTCAGCATCATCGTCATTATCACTCCTTATTGTTCCACCATTAAGCTCGATTACATTGCCAACGGCAACGCCATCCATATCCAAATCACCGGAAGCCACTGTATAACGAAATACCAGATTCTGAGAACCGGAGCCAGACACATAGGATGCTCGTACAGTACCACCCGTATTAAGGGTTATCGGGAGTTTGGGTATTCCCGTTACATTGATAAGCGAATCAAAAGATACGGTAAAATGAAGGACATCCCCTATTTTGTAAGTATTATTGGCCGGAACGCTAACACTTTGCACCTGAGGTTTGAATGTAAATCTCAAATAGGCTTTATTCCCGCTGGCATCATCATCAGCAACAAAGTTGAAGTAGGTGTTTGGCGCAGTACTACCCGTAATAATCAGCGTGGTTTCTGTTGTGGCGGCGTGAACAATCTTAGCACCCAGGTCAGAAGTAGGCAGATACAATGAAAACCAGCCGGTAGATGATACCGGGGCATTGGTCAAAAGAGTCGAAGCGTTGGATAAAGTCGGGAATTTTGATGTAGCTTCATCTGTCGTCTGCATCCAATCGTTATCATCTGTCAGAGTGACTGTAGCCGTCGGGCTGCCCTTTATATCCACGACTTTAAAAAAGAGTTTTGCCCTAGAAAGGACAGATCCGCTTCGAGGCAGCATAAATCTCAGGGCGGCTTGAGCCTGATTCTCGTTGCCGGGAAAAATCGATGTTCCTACGTAATTTGTGATAATTGAATTATCAGTCTCAGACACATAATTAGTCGCCATGATTAGAGTCGGTACAGCATGGCCAGAACCAAAAGCATCATTCCAGAAAGCATCCTGGACGAGATATGAGTTAATTGTTCGTGCATGAATACTCATTGAATTAGCAAACAGAGCCATGCACAATATAACAAGACTTCGTTTAATAACTTGCAAATTATGACTACGAAATTCTAATGTTTTGATAAATACATTGTGGTTCATATATTATTGAATTTTTAAAGATGCGGATACTAGAGTATTCTGTTGATTCAGGCTTTCACCAATTTTTTGGCCACCATGCCGGCGGCAGTTGTAATTCTGGCTATGTATATGCCTTTGCTTAATGAACTGATCGACACAAATTCCCGATTGACGATAGTTTGCTTTATGAGCATCTTGCAGCGCAGATCACTTACTATTAGCAGGGCTGTATTTTCTATGCCTTCTATACAAAAGCTGTCGGTAATAGTATCTTGCACTAGTTTTATAGCAGTTCCGGTTGTGTTAGCTTTCGTTACTGTTGATAAATCATTTTGGATGGTCATAAAGGATACTTTTTTAATGTAAGATGTACCATTAATTATGGTTAGAGTTGGTAAATTATGGCGGCAAAACAAACGCTTTGCCGCCATTTCAGAAAACAATCAAATTAATCAAGGTATAATAATTGAGAACAAATCGTTGGGATACTGTGGGTTGGGGTGATTTGCTCATACATTTAGATAGTTTAAAATTAAACAATAGATTAATTGTACAAATATTAATTTAGTAGCTCTATGTATTTGATTTGTATTTAAATATACAATCAGTTTTGTATGTCGATAAAATGTTGAATTGTAAAAATTTATCGGCTAAGCATGAAAACACCATTACTTCTGTCAGCCAATTGAATGGGTAGAATGGATTGCAATTAAAAATGATGCTGTTCCAGCCTTTTGCACATGGTGTGCAGGTAGACGTCTCCCCGGTTTTTTAGGCTTTCATATGGCCGCCCAATAGTCATTTAAGTATGTAGCAAAGATAACTCAAAATAATTACAGTGTTAGGAAGCAAAAACCCTCATAGAATTAGTGTAAACCCTAATTGGCGGGTGCGAAATACTATAAATTGGATACAACAACATCGCCCCAACATCTTTTGATAAGATAGTTGGGGCGATTTGAAGAAAATTTGAATTAATAGATAATTAGGCGTTTAGTAGGATTCAAACATCTACCCAGCCACATTTAATAGCATATAGTATAAGATTAATAGTATCGGGAGCATTTGTTTTTTTGAGCAGCAAAGATCGACGCGCCTCCACTGCTTTTACGGATCTGTAAATCTTTTCGGCAATTTGTGAAACCGTAAGACCCTGACAAAGATAGCGGAGCACTTCCATCTCATTATCCGTAATTCCATGATCAACTTTGACCAACGATTTGGGCGCAATTTGTTTCTGCGTGGTTATATTGACAATGATTTGGCGTAACAATTCATTGGAGAAAAAGCATTCGCCTCCAATGAGTGTTCTCATGGCTTTCTCCAAATCTTTTTTGCCGGCAGTTTTTAGCACAAAGCCCATAGCTCCTGCACTTACCATATCGGAGTAGTTAGCCTTTTCGCTGAGCATTGTGAGTACCAGTATTTTTATGTCGGGTTGAATTTTTTTTGCTTTCTTCAGGGCCTCCAGACCACCCATAACCGGCATTTCTATATCCAGAATAACTAAATCGGGGCTATGAGTGTCTAGTAATTCTATAAATTCTTTTCCATTTTCGGCTTCGGCTACTACCATACCTATTCCTTCTGTTTCAATCAGTAGTTTCATTCCTTCACGAAACAAAGCATGATCATCGACGAGTATAATTTTCTCCATATTTCAACAGTTTATGTTTATCGGAACTACTACATTATAGTTTCATTAGATCTCTTATTCTTTAAATAAATTCAAATCCGAATACTCATCCAACGGAAGTTTAAAAAAGGCTTTCATGCCATTCTTCGGACTGGAATCAATATTGAGTTCCCCTCTCATCTGCTGCACCCGGTTTTGAATATTCATTAGACCCAGTCCATCTCCTTTTTGAGCCACCTCGTTCCAGTCGAACCCAATACCATTATCCGTATACACAAAGGTAATTATATTTTTAGCTTTATCAAAATCAAATTGAATCTCAATATTTGTTGCACAGGCATAGGTCAGGGTATTTTTAATTAACTCTGTAGTAATTCTATATAATGCCATCTCTGTAACCCGACTAAACCGATTGGTGCTATTATAAGTAAAACTGATTTTAATCTTTTGCGTCTCATTAATTCGCTCTGTAAAATGCATCAGGGCGTTTACAAAACCTGTTTTCATCAATAACCTCGAGCTTAGGCCACGAGCCAATTCGCGGGTGGACTGTATAGCACTTTCAATACTTTCATTTCCTTTTAGGGTAATAATCTTGATCTTCTCAACGTCATCCGTCTCCGACAACCATTGGAAGTATAACTTTATAATGGAGAGCAGTGGCCCCATCCCGTCGTGTAGTTCACTGGAAAAGCGATTCCGTTCTCGCTCCTCAACCTCTATAGCCACTTGCAACAATTTATTCTCAGCCTCCACCTTTTCGGTAATATCCCTATTCGACACCCGAAGTCCCAGAGATTTACCGTTCACGATAATATCGCGACAGATATGTCCAATCCAACGTATCTGCCCGTCTTTACGTTCAATTCTGAAGTTGATCTCCGTACTATTTTCATTTGATGTATGATTATGCCTGTTCTTCTTGTGATTCTGCCAACCAGCACTATCACCCCGATAAATTATATTATCTAATAGTGCAGGATTATCTACAAACTCCTGAGCTGTATAGCCCGTAATTTTTTCCACTGATGGCGACATGTAGATGATATCCTTTTCCGGACTTTTCCAGTATTCCCAATCGTAGGTAAAGTCCGCAATTGTTCGAAACTTCTCTTCGGTAAGTTGAAGTGATGAATTGAGTTCCTCTAGCTCCCGGGTACGTTCGGCAATACGCTCTTCCAACTCTTCGTTTAATTGATTTAGTTCTTGTTCCAGGCGTTTTCGGTGCGAAATGTCGGTGTGAATTCCCGACATTATCAACGGTCTACCATCGGGAGTTCTGCTGGTAATACTAGCCCGTTGGTGCATCCAGACCCAATGACCATCTTTATGTTTCACCCGGCATTCATATTCATAATAAGGCAGTTTACTTTCCAAATATCGGGTGTAGGCATCATAAGTTATTTCTATATCATGGGGGTGCACTATTCCTCTCCAACCAGGGGTGACAGATTCTTTTAGAGATTTGCTCAACTCATCATACGTATAGCCAACCATTTGGGGGTACACCTGATTAAAGGCTAACTCGCCTGTTTCTACATTTATATCTACAATGCCAACATGTAATGCCTCTACAATACTGTCAAGTTTAAACCGGGTTGCAACTAAAGCTTCTTCAGTCAACTTTCTTTCGGTTATGTCATAGAGCAAACCCGTCCAGATGATGTCACCACCGGTAAGTACCCGTGGACGCGACTCAAGACGTACCCACTTCAGCTCCTGTTGAACCACTAGCCGCCCCTGCCAGTTGAAAGGCGTCAGATTACGATTCGCTTCTTCATTTTTTTGTACAAAGTCGAATTTATCATCAGCACATATTAGGTCAACAATAAGATACGGATTTACGTCAAACTCCTGTCGGGTTACACCCAGGATTTCGCAGAACCGGTCACTTGCCAGCTCCATTTTATATGGAGGATTATCGGAGCTATGCCACGCATTTTCGCCCCACTCTTTCAGTGAGAATACATGAATACGATAAACACCAACGGGTTGGCTATTAATTATATCCTGATAAATCTCATTCTCCTGCAAGACTGTTTCTTTCGAAACCAGAAGCTCGTTATTTTTATTTTCCAGTTGCGTCTGATTAGCCAGTAGTGCCTTGATAAGGCGCAGGCTCTCCAAACCGGTATCATCAGTAGCGGCTATCGCCGATCTCGATTGAAGAAACGCCTCAGCTTCTTTTCTTAGTTTTGAAGATGCAGTATCCGTTATATTATCCATATATGCTGTTGTTAAAGATAAGCAAGGACAAAGATAATTCATCTTTATTACGTTAAACGAATTTTAGAAACTAATTCTCAATAATTTTAAATTTTGAGATCAGCTCACCCCGACTTTGAATTGCAGGGTTAATTTGTCGACTTCTATCATCCACCTATTTTGGGAAGCTGCCATATTATCTGCGATATGACAAAAAGTACTCTAAAATTCTCACCAATGTACTCTGCAAAAACAATAAATCATATAAAAGTAATATGATTTTATTTTATACATTGACATATACATTTGATATATAGCAAAATACAAATAATTAGAAACGTTTTTTTTATATAAATTTAAAAATTTCTAACAGGAAATATGCTTATATTGCTATTAAACAGCAATATATACATTTTAAAAAGTTATATAATTCGAATAAAACAAGAAGTATTCTTGGCATTTCTTTTGTAGTAAACTGCAAATAAGAAATTAGTTGTATCTTTGCACAAGAATAAACTGAGAATAACCAAAGAATTGGGCATTTGTTACCAGTTTGTTACTTGACTACAACATAAGACACATTATCTATTTGATATTAAAATAGATAATTAATCAATGGGGCTGTTTGGTTTTGACAGCAGGTAGAACTGATATGTAAGCATGTCGAGCGTTGTGAAGCTGGCTCGTAAATCTCGGAACACAAACTTATAACTGGCGAAAATAACTACGCTCTTGCTGCTTAATCGAATCATAGTAGATAAGCTTAATTCCGGTACTAGGTACTAGAACGAGACATTTCCCAAATGCCCTCGCCTCGAGGCAATTTGATATGGAGATGCAGCTAAATCGGGGATAGTTGCGCTTAGCCTTGG
The DNA here is from genome assembly GCA_963664445.2 of uncultured Paludibacter sp. Classification (GTDB taxonomy): domain Bacteria; phylum Bacteroidota; class Bacteroidia; order Bacteroidales; family Paludibacteraceae; genus Paludibacter. The sequence goes on along the minus strand of CAXXUM010000002.1, from coordinate 258,395 downwards.
AGGCGCGATGAAATAAAAAGGATAAGGTGCAGGTTGGTGGCTTCGGTCTTGCCTACACTCGAAAACTTAAGCGAAGATAAACATGTAGAAAGCTTATTATTTCCTTGTTTGGACGAGGGTTCGACTCCCTCCAGCTCCACGAAATGAATATCAAAAACCAATAAATGCCTGTAAAATCAATGATTTACAGGCATTTGTGTTTTAAGCAAGTCACAAAATATTCAATATCTATCAATCTGTAGGTGCTGAATTCGGTGGACTTGAAAATTTAAAATACAAACTCCACCGAATATGGGCTAAAAGTATTTATAATCAAGCAGTTCAATCTTCGAACATCTTGATTGGGAATTTAAAAGTAAGTATTTTTGAAAACTTTTAAAGGTTACCACAATGAATGCAAAACTTTCCATTCTCTTTTACGCAAAGAGAGCTAAAACCACAACCGATGGTTTAGTCCCTATTTACATCCATGTTACTGTCGATGGCAAACGAATCGAATTAAGTACCAAACGTTACACAGTCCCTGAAAAATGGTCGATAGAAGGCAGCTGTATGAAAGGATCAAGCGCAGAAGCTAAATAAAAATACTATTGCTGGATGAAATAAGAAATCCCGATAGATGAAGTTTCTATCGGGATTTCTCTAATTCAAATTTCGGAATTCACTGGGCGAAACTCCCACTGTTTTTTTGAACAAACGGGTAAAATGCTGTGGATATTTAAAGCCCAACTCGTCGGCAATTTCACTGATTGTTTTCGCATCCTCCAGAATTCGGTCTTTGGCTATATTCATAATTTTGAAATGAATATATTCCTGGGCTGTTTTTCCGTTCTCTCTTTTCACCAGATCGCCAAAATAGTTGGGCGAAAGGTGTAAAAGTTCTGCAAAATACGCAACCGAAGGTAGCCCTAGTTCCTGAGGTTTGCCAGAATTAAAATATGCGTTCAATTCCCGTTCAAAAAGTTCCATTGCCCCCTGACTCATACGTTCACGAGTGATAAATTGTCGGTCATAGAAGCGCTCGCAATAGCTAAGCAGTAATTCTATATTGTAGGATATTAGTTTTTTACTGTGCTTATCTATTGATTGCGAAAGTTCAAACTGAATCTGTTCAAACAGGTCATAAATCATTTTTTTCTCCCGTTGCGAAATGTGCAAAGCCTCATTGGTTTCGTACGAAAAAAAATGGTACTTATTGATATTTTGAGCCAGCGGAGTACCGTTGATCAAATCCGGATGAAAAATCAGCGTTAGTCCTTTATGTGGTTTCGTGTTATCATCGTGCTTGACACTAATTACTTGTCCGGGGGCAATAAACACCAAAGTTCCTTCTTCGTAATCGTATTTATTTCTACCATATCCCAATTCCCCGCAAACCGTTTCTTTCAAAAATACAGCATAAAATCCGAAATGATATTTACCGTTAGGCAAAGGAATTTGATTGGTATTATCAATGACACTTACCAACGGATGTAAAGTTTCAGTTTGTTTCAAAACATTATATTCTGATACTTTCTCTAAATGAATCAACTGTTCCATAATTTGTTTTGTTTTAAATACGATGCAAATATAAGACTCATATTTCAATTATTTTACGATCGCTTTGGTAATCAGTAAAAATGGTAGCTTAATCCGTAATCTGTATAACAAGCAGCATCAAAAAATGTCCGAATTTTGCATCGATAAATAATCTCAACTTATGACAAAGAGTTTAATAGCGTATTATTCACGCAAAGGACAAAATTACGTAAATGGAAGAATCATTGATTTGGCTGTTGGAAACACCGAAGTTATTGCACAGAAAATTCAGGCCATTACCGGTAGCGATATTTTTGAAATTGATACGATAAAAGAGTATCCGATTGATTATACCGCAACTACCCAGGTGGCAAAAGCAGAATTGAACGCTGATGCAAGACCGGAACTAACAGACTGCATTGACAATATGAATGAATATGACACCATTTACCTGGGATATCCCAATTGGTGGGGTACTTTCCCGATGGCTATTTTTACGTTTCTGGAATCGTATGATTTTTCAGGCAAAACGATAATCCCTTTTTGCACACACGAAGGTAGTGGAATGGGTGGACATTCGGACATTAGCATGTTGTGTCCGGATGCAAAAATAGAAAAAGGAATTGCAATTAAAGGTAGTTCAGTGCATAGCGCCGACCACCTGCTTCAAAATTGGTTAAACAAATAACACGAGAAAATATGATTACAAGAAAATTAGGAAATAATGGCCCGGAAGTTTCTGCAATGGGACTTGGCTGTATGGGAATGAGTTTTGGTTACGGTGTCATTCCTGAAAGAAACGAAATGATCGCATTGATCAGAAAAGCTGTGGAAAGTGGAATTACATTTTTTGATACTGCCGAAATATATGGCCCTTTTACCAACGAAGAGCTGGTGGGAGAAGCCCTCAAACCATTTCGAAACGAGGTAGTTATTGCTACTAAATTCGGATTCAATGCGGGAGCAGTAGGCGGTGGATTGAACAGTCGTCCGGAACATATTCGTGAAGTCGTAGAAGCTTCGCTCAAACGATTGAATGTGGAATGCATCGACTTATTGTATCAGCACCGGGTTGATCCCAATGTACCTATTGAGGACGTGGCCGGTACTGTAAAAGATTTGATTCAGGCCGGAAAAGTAAAATACTTTGGTTTGTCGGAAGCGGGAGTGAATACCATTCGTCGTGCACATGCCGTTCAGCCTGTAACTGCCCTGCAAAGCGAGTATTCATTATTCTGGAGAGAGCCCGAAGAGCAAATCTTACCGGTATTGGAAGAGTTGGGCATTGGTTTCGTGCCATTTAGTCCGCTGGGAAAAGGTTTCCTTACCGGAAAAATTGATGCCAACACCAAATTTGAAGCAACCGATTTCCGAAACAGCGTGCCCCGTCTCAATCCAGAAAACAGACAAACCAACATGGCTTTGGTGAGTCTGATTACAGAAATTGCGAATCGAAAATCGTCAACGCCCGCTCAAATTGCATTGGCCTGGGTGATGGCTCAGAAACCATGGATTGTACCTATTCCAGGCACAACAAAAGTGGATCGATTGCTGGAAAATGCAGGTGCAACCAATGTTACACTTACTGAAAGTGACTTACAACAAATAGCTGTAGCCTTATCGAAAATTGAATTGGTGGGTGCACGTTATGCTCCGGCAAATGAAAAAATGATCGATCGATAATTAGAAAGAAACATCGAAAAAACATTCTCAGTTCAATAGTCCGATGAAATTGCTTTGTTGGACTATTGGAAATAATAAATCAAATTCCGACTCTTTATTTTTTCAGGCCGGAAAAACACTAAAATAATTAAAAATCAGAATTATGCATCAACCATTAGAAGTTATTGTAGTGATTGGCCCTGGATCAATTGGTCAAGCCATTGCACGTCGGGTAAGTGTAGGTAAACATGTTCTGCTAGCCGACTTGAAAAAGGAAAATGCCGACGCAGCAGCCAAAACATTAAGTGACGCAGGCTTTATTGTAAGCACCGCTACCGTTGATATTTCATCCCGCGAATCTGTTCACGCACTTGTAGAAAAGGCCACTGCTCTTGGTCAAATTACCGGGCTTGTTCATGCTGCCGGAGTATCGCCCTCGCAGGCATCTCCATCTACGATTTTCAAAGTAGACTTGTATGGTACTGCTATCATACTCGAAGAATTTGGAAATGTAATTGCTCCGGGCGGATCGGGTGTGGTAATCGCTTCGCAATCCGGTCATAGGTTACTCTCATTAACTCCGGAACAGGATAAAGCCCTTGCAACAACTCCAGCCGAAGAATTATTGTCACTTTCCTTTTTGCAATCAGAAGCTGTAGACAGCTCTCTCTTTGCGTATCAATTGTCAAAAAGAGGAAATTCATTGCGCGTAAAAGCTGAAGCTGTGCGCTGGGGAAAACGAGGTGCCCGTATCAACACGATCAGTCCTGGTATTATCATGACGCCGCTTGCTAACGACGAACTGAGCGGGCCAAGAGGTGAAGGCTACAGACGGATGCTGGAATTATCGCCTGCAGGCAGAGCCGGCACTCCCGATGAAGTAGGCGTACTGGCAGCTTTGTTAATGGGCAGAGATGGTGCATTTATTACCGGAAGTGATTTTCTGATGGACGGAGGAGTTACTTCAGCCTATTGGTATGGCGACTTGGCTCCTCAATCCAAATAATAATATAATTTAAAATGCAGAATATGAAAAAGATAATAAGTATTAGTTTTTTATTGGTTTTTGTATTGTCTTCTATGACAATTGCGCAAGAAAAAAGAATTCCGGCTAAAGGCCTTGCTGTTTACGAGGCCGGAGGAGGGTTTAAACCCTATGAGTTTACCCGTCATGCCATCGGCGATGATGATATTCTCATCGAAACAAAGTACGCCAGCATCTGCCACAGCGACTTACATCACACACACCAAGATTGGGGAACTGAAATTTTCCCGATGGTTCCCGGACACGAAATAGTTGGAAAAGTAACCAAAGTTGGAAAAAATGTTACCAAATTTAAAGTAGGTGATTATGCCGGGGTGGGCTGTATGGTAAACTCATGTGGTGAATGTGATTATTGTAAAGCCGGTTTAGAGCAGTATTGCAAAAAGGTAATGATGACCTATCATGGTAAGGATTGGGCTCACGGCAACGAAATCACGCAAGGCGGATATTCAAATAATATTATTGTCAAAGACCGTTTTGCGGTATTGGTACCTAAAAATGCGGATATGAAAAAAGTGGCTCCTTTATTGTGCGCCGGTATCACCACTTATTCGCCACTCAGGCAGTCGCACATAAAAAAAGGAGACAATGTGGCTATTGCCGGTTTTGGAGGGCTTGGTCATATGGCTGTAAAATATGCAGTAGCATTGGGCGCCAAAGTTACCGTATTTGATATCACCGAAGACAAACGGGCTGAGGCTGCTAAAATGGGCGCAATAAAATATGTCAATGTCAATAATGAAAGCGAGTTGAAGGGAATGGACGATAGCTTTGACTTTATCCTAAGTACCATTCCTGCAATGTACAATCCCTCCATGTATCTTAAAATGACAAAATTCAAAGGCGATTTTGCGATTGTCGGCTTACCAGCATTTAACAACCAACCTACATTTAAAGTAATGGATTTTGTGTTTTATGCTGGCAGAAATGTATATGGATCTCAAATTGGAGGCATGAAAGAAACACAGGAAATGTTGGACTATTCGGTAGCTAACAATATTTATCCTGAGGTGGAAATTATCAAAGCCGATGCTGATACCGTTACAGAAGCTTATAAAAATGTATTGGCCGGAAAAGTCAAATTCCGATATGTGATTGATATGACAACATTAAAATAACTCATTTATTACTAACAAACCAAAAGCAGTATTGATAATTGTGGTCAATTTAATTTTGGTCGCAATTATCAGTTAAATACATAAAAAAAAAATGAAAACAGAAATTCCATCAATCAGTAATTTTCCGGTAGGGAATCCCCTTCCCGAAATGTATTCAAAATACTTTATCGGCCGGGCGTTTCTGGCTCCGCTAACACAAAACAAAAATTTGAATTGCCCAATAGCGAATGTGACCTTTGAACCGGGTTGCCGAAACAACTGGCACAGTCATACAGGCGGTCAAATACTTGTTGTGGTGGGCGGGAAAGGTTATTATCAGGCCAAAGGTGAGTTTGCAAAAAAGTTGCTGCCCGGCGATGTGGTTGAAATACAGGCAAATGTTATTCATTGGCATGGCGCAGCTCCTGAAAGCTGGTTCTCCCACCTGGCTATCGAAGCTAATCCACAATTCAACGAAAACACCTGGTTAGAACCTGTTTCAGATGAGCAATATTCCGAAGCTACAGCCGACAATACCATCAATGAGCTAAATATCAGCGAATCGGCGATAAAAAACCATGAAGAATTATGGCCGGGTTACGATTCGAAAGCTGCGAAAACAGATCCGGAATTAATTGAGATCTTCGACAACTGGGCTTTTGACGAAGTCATTCAGAAAAGTGGGCATATCGACACCAAAACCCGGGTAATGATGATTATGGGTTCCTGCATTGCTCAGGGTGCTTTGACTGAATATAAAATGTTTGTCAACGCCGCTCTGAATATAGGAGTTACACCGGTTGAAGTCAAAGAAATTCTCTATCAATCGGTGGCTTATGTGGGGGTGGCCAAGGTGATAGATTTTCTATATGCTGCCAACGAAATTTTCAGGGAAAGAGACATTCAGTTGCCATTGGAAAAGCAATCAACCACCACCAGAGAAAACCGTCATGCCAAAGGTTTGGAGCTAATGAAAGCTACTTTTGGAGATAGAATTGCCGAAATGCGCGAGACAGCTCCCGACAATCAAAAACATATTCAGGACTATTTAAGAGGCAATTGCTTTGGAGATTATTACACACGCACCGGATTGGATATGAAAACGCGTGAGCTATTGACTTTTTCAATGCTTATCAGCATGGGTGGAACCGAATCGCAGATAAAAGGTCATATTCAGGGAAATTTTAATGTGGGGAATAATAAACAAACGCTGATTAGTATAACCACTCAGCTTTTACCATACATTGGCTACCCACGTACGCTGAATGCTTTTGCCTGCTTGAATGAAGTACTGCCGGAATCTCTAAATAAATAAAAATCGACCATTTTAAAAACTTAGAAATATGAAACTTAAAAACATTATTTTCCTTTTAGCTGTTTTGCTCTGCTCTGCAAATCAATCTACTGCTCAGAAAAAAGTGCTAGTAGCTTACTTCTCTCATAGCGGCAATACCAAAGCTGTGGCGTATAGCATAGCTAAGAAAACCGATGCTGAAATTTTTGAAATCAAAACAGCGAAACCATACCCTGAAGACTATAATACTGTTGTTGATATTGCAAAAAAAGAACTTCGCAGCGATTTTAGTCCCACCCTGGCAAATAATATTAAAGATATCAAACAGTTCGATATCATTTTTATTGGTTATCCCAACTGGTGGGGAACTTATCCTCAAGCTGTAAAAGTATTTTTAAGAATGAATAATCTTGCCGGCAAAACCATTATTCCTTTCTGTACTCACGAAGGAAGCGAGTTGGGCGAAAGTGTTGCCGATTTGAAGAAAATGTGTCCGAAATCCATCATTCTTCAAGGATTAGCTATCCAGGGAAAAACAGCTCATAACTCGGATGATCGAATTAATGACTGGCTTCAGAAGTTGAAAATCATCAAATGAAATTACCAAAACAGAATTTTAAATATTGACATGACATATTAAATAATAAGAAAATGGAAAATTTCAATTTTTATATACCCACAACCGTATATTTCGGTAAGGGTGAAATCAAAAATCTAGCTTCATCTATCAAACAATTTGGTGGAAGTAAAGTATTACTGGTCTATGGAGGCGGTAGTATTAAGAAAAACGGTGTGTACGATGCAATTGTTACCGAACTCAAAAACGCAGGCATCCCTTATTATGATTGTGATGGAATCAGACCCAACCCACCAGTAGCCGATGTCAGAAAAGGCATTGAAATTTACAGAGAACACAACTGTGATTTTATACTTGCTGTTGGAGGTGGATCAACCATCGATGCTGCTAAAGCAATGGCTGCAGGTGTTTACTACGAGGGTGATGTAATGGATTTAATGGCAGGCGGTAAAGGAGAAATCAAAGCGGCGGCTCCATTAGCCTCTGTGTTGACTATGGCTGGTACAGGTAGTGAATTGGACATGGGCGGTGTGATAACCGGTGAAGTAAACCATAAAAAACACACCATTATGCACCCATTGTTATATCCTAAATTTTCAATTCTTGATCCAACCTATACATTCTCAGTTCCTGAAAAACACTCAATGGCTGGTTGTTTCGACGCTTTTGACCACTTGTTGGAATGTTATTTTGTAGCAGGTAGCGAATCTACCGATGTGCAAAATATGATGAACGAAGGCTTGATGCGTTCAATTGTAAAAAATGCTCCTAAAGTATTGGCTAATCCTGAAGACTACGATGCTCGCGCTAATATCATGTGGGCAAGCTCAATGGCATTAGCTGGCTTCCAGTTTGTTGCTGGTAAAAAAGGTTCGAACTGGCCGATGCATGGTATGGGACACGAATTGTCAAGCTTGTACGGCATGACTCATGGTGAAACGCTGGCTTTGGTAGCTCCTTCTTATCTGGCTTATACATTAGAAAAAGCACCTCAATACACATGGTTGTTTGCCAACTTTGCCCGCAATGTATTTGGTGTGACAGAAGCTGACGACAATGTTGCGGCTCAATTGGCAATTTTGAAAGTAAAGGAATTTGCGGATAGCATTAATATGCCCAAAAATCTCAAAGAAGCAGGTGTTGAAGAAGACAAATTAGAATATTTGGCAGAAAAGGCAACTGAGTGGGGAAGCATCGGAGCATTGTGCAATATTAACAAAGAAGATGCTTTAGAAATATTTAAAAAAGCTTTTAATTAACAAATGTAGAGTTTATCAGAGGATTGCATTCGATGGTCAGTCCTCTGATAATTCAGATAAAACCATATAAAAACCATATAAACATGACAAAAGTTATCATTCTGGGTGCAAGCGGTGGACTTGCATCCTACGTAATTCCGGAATTACAAAAGAACGCAGACATCCAACTGACTTTATTTCTTAGAAATAAACGTAGATTGAATGCTTCATTAATAAATGATTGTGACAGCATCGAAGGTGATGTAATGGACTATAATGCACTCAAAAGTGCTATCGATGGTCAGGATATAGTATATGTGAATCTTGCCGGTGATTTGGGTCGAATGGCTCAGAACATAGTGAAAGCAATGAATGAAACCGGGGTCAAAAGAGTGATTGCCATTAGTTCTATCGAAATTTACAATATTCCGCTTAAACCGGTGTTAAAACCCTACAGAGCATTGGCTGATACGTTTGAAAACTCAGATTTGGATTATACTGTAATCAGACCAGCCTGGTTTACCTCAGGCAATGAAGTTGACTATGAAATTACAATGAAAGGAGAATCCGAAAGAGGATCTGTTATTTCTCAAAAAAGTATTGCAGCATTTATCTCCGAACTCATTCAACATCCGAAAACCTACGTACGCGCAAGTGTAGGCATCAACAAACCAAATTCATAAGCAAAGTACGGGGTTATCTGAAAACTTAAAGCATATACATTACTATGAATAAAAACAGATTAGAAGCATTTTCAGACGGAGTAATGGCTATCATTATTACAATTATGGTGTTGGAATTCAAAGTTCCCAAAGACACCAGTTGGCAATCGTTGGGACAATTGTGGCCCGTTTTTACGAGTTATGCGCTTAGTTTCTTTTTCGTTGGTCTGAACTGGAGCAGCCATCACCACTTATTTCATTTAGCCAGTAAGGTAAATAATAAAGTGCTGTGGGCTAATTTACTTTCTCTGTTTTTTCTGTCATTTACACCCTTTGCCACAGCCTGGATGGGAGAAAATTCATTTAAAAGCACCACAGTGGCATTTTATGCTATTACGTTAACTCTTAGTGTAATAGCATACCTCATTCTGGTGCATCAGTTGCGTTGCCTGCATGGCTATAACTCTACTTTTTCCAGAGCATTCAAAGGATATTGGAAAATATATACAACCATTGCATTGAATTTAGCCGCAGCATTAATCGCATATCTAGGCCTTCCGAAACTAGCCTTTGTACTCTTGGTACTGATTTCCTTATCGTGGCTCATTCCCAACCATAAAAAGATAGAAGATAAAAATTGAGAAAAACTTTAAAAATATATTTCAATTAGGATACATAGATAATGGACAAACAAATAAAACTTACAATTGACGGCAAAGAATATTCAGCAAGGTTGAACCAAAATCGTTGCGTAGAAGATATTCTGAGCATGTTGCCACTTACACTTAAGTTGTAGCGGTATGCCGGCTACGAATACTTTAAATCAAAAACCAATCATTAAAAGTGTACCTATGGCTTCTGACGCACATGCCGGCGGAATTTATTACTTCAATGGTTGGAATGTTTTACAATCGTTTTTGAAGTAGTCATTAAGTTTTAAAACAACCATCCAACTTCCCATTATAATTAAAAAAATACGATCCATATGAAAGATGTAAAAATAATAAGTCACAGAAAATTTGTAGCCTATAATGCAAGTTTGCCTTTTATTAGGCGCAAAATCATTACGTTGATCATTTGCAGTTTAGCCGCTTTTCCCATGAATAAAAGTATGGCACAAACAAACAACACCGCAAATGATGGTTTTTATATTCCACGAGCTACCAACTATGGTTCATCAAAACCAACCGATATTGAAATTAAAATGGACGATGGAATAGTGCTAAAAGGCATTGTGTACTATCCAACTTTAAGTACAGGAAAACTGGCCAACGAAAAATTTCCTGTTATAGTGGAAATGACTCCTTATCCCCAAGAATCCCCTGCACCTTACATTGAATACTTCAATAAAAACGGGTACATTTTTATGATCACACGACCAAGAGGTACCGGAGGAAGTGAAGGAGAAGTACAGCAGTTTAATTCAAGAGAAGGGCTTGATGGAAAAAATGTTGCATATTGGGCAGCCCAGCAATTAAAAGGTTCTAATGGCAGCGTGGGTTTATTTGGATGTTCTTATCCTGGTGCCACGGCATTAGCTGCCGCTGCTGTAATAGATAAAAACTCCCCGATTAAAGCAGTAATCTCCGCTTGTATTGGGTTAGATATGCAGTACCGCCAGGTTTGGTCAACAAATGGTTTGCCTAATGGGGCTCTTGCAGCCTATGCTCCCAATGCTAAGTATATCATGGGCGATTTCCCTTCCATTAACCAGTACTGGTCAAAATTTTATAACAATTTAATGGCTGGAGGCGAAGAAGCCTATGATGGATACTGGCAAGACAGGTTACCCCTCAGCTGGGCAAAAAATATAGTAAACAATGACATTCCTGTATTACTATGGGGAGGGTGGAAAGATATAAATGAAACCGGTGCAGTACATGCTTATACTGCTTTACAGAATGCCGCAAACGGTGTTGAAGTTTATAAGCCAATGCCTCAAAACATAGCTGTATCAGCAAAGTATCAGTTAATACTGGGCGATTGGGCACACGGACAGGGCTTGGAGCCTCTTATATTTGTTCAATGGTATGATAGCTGGATTAAGGGTTTAAAAACTGGTTTGGAGAATACTAAAAACCCTTTGCACATATATGAAGTGGGTTCCGAAAGGTGGATTAATACCGACAGATATCCCCTGGTAAATGAATACAAAATTTACTATTTCAATTCGAACAAGGTACTTGAAACATCTAAATCAATAAAAGCAGGCACCGAAACACTGAATTGGACAAGGCCTTCGCAAAAGGATGGCAAAATAGAATTCAGTACATCTGCATTTAAGAAAGGAGTAACACTGGCCGGGCCAATGAGCGTAACGCTTTATGCCAGTTCAAGCAATACGAATATCGAAGTCATAGCTAAGCTTTTTGATGTTTCTTCTACAGGTGATTCTACCAGGATAAACTACGGCGCAATATTAGGAAGCTTGAGTGAATTAGATACATTACTTACATGGAAAGATAAAAAGGGAACCTATATCTGGCCCTGGCCTAAGTTAGATAAGGATATATATTTAACGCCCAATAAAGTAAACAGGTTCGACATACCTCTTGCAACCCGTCAATATGCCGTAAAGCCTGGTCATAAACTGGTACTTCAAATTACCTCACAAAGCCCCGAAAGTATTTGCCCCGACAAGGGAATGATACCCTTCACCTCAGAGCCTTGCGGTCTTACTAAACCACAGCAGGAAACCCTGCCGGGAGGGATATACACCCTATATTTCGGTAATGAATATCCATCTGCATTGAACCTGCCTGTTTTGCCTTATAATCATTTTAAAGGAGTAAGTAAAGGAGTGGCCACACAAGCGCAGAAAAATGGTAGCCAAAATAATGCTTCGGGGAACTTCACCTTGCCGACGAGTTGGCAATAATTTAATCATCAGATACCTTGTGCTAACTGTTAAATTTCAAGAAGTCACATTTATGCAAGTAGCACGAATTTTCTTTTCCAGTCTTAAATATGAGAAAAAATGAAATATTATTCAATTGATAAAAACTAATTAATTAAAATAAATCAATGAAAGTAGTTGCTATTAATGGGAGTCCCAACAAAAAAGGGAATACCAATCAAACATTGGAAATCGTTGGAGCCGAATTGAAAGAAGTTGGTATAGATTTCGAAATAATTCATATAGGACATAAATTAATACATGGTTGTATAGCCTGTGGACAATGCTTTAAAAACAGAGACGAAAAATGCAGTATTACGAAAGATCCCGTAAATGAAGTTATTCAGCAAATGAAATCTGCCGATGGGATTATTCTAGGCGCTCCGGTTTATTTTTCCGGTATTCCGGGAACGATGAAAAGTTTTCTCGACCGGGCTTTTTACGTGGCTGCAGTCAATGGCGGTCTGTTTCGGCACAAAGTGGGAGCTGCTTTAGTCACCTTGCGCCGTACCGGTGGGTCATCAACATTTGATCAACTCAATCATTATATTACTTATTCAGAAATGATTCAGGCAACATCGAATTATTGGAACATCATACATGGCCGTTTGCCGGGTGAAGTTTTGCAAGATACCGAAGGTATCAAGATTATGGAAGCGTTGGGAAAAAACATGGCCTGGTTACTGAAAATGCAGGAACAAACCAAAGATTCGCTTTCTGCTCCCGAACAAGGGCAACGAGTGTTGACAAATTTTATCAGGTAAGATGAGGTAATGAGCTCATATAAAATTCATTCTTGAAAATTACAAACATTATAAAAGACAATCATTATGAAATCAAACGTTTTAGTTATTATTGGTGCAGGTGGCATTGGTTTAGCCATTGCAAGGCGCGAAGGTGCCGGGAAGATTGTATTACTTGCCGACATAAATGAGAAACCCCTTAAAGAAGCAGCCGACTCTTTAGAAAGTGCGGGGTATGTTGTAAAAACTCAACAGGTAGATATTTCATCACAAGATTCTGTGAAATTCCTTGCTACAACTGCCTCTCAATTGGGAAATGTGATGCAGGTGGTAAATTCCGCCGGCTTGTCGCCCAATATGGCTACACCTGAGAAAATATTTGCTGTAGATTTATTGGGTACTGCGTATGTACTCGAAGAGTTTGGCAAGGTCATTTCTGAAGGTGGTTCAGGTATTCATATTTCAAGTATGGCAGGGTATATGATACCTGCATTAGGACAGGAAACAGACGATGCGCTTTCCCGCACTCCGGTAAGCGAACTACTAAATTTACCTGTGTTGCAACTTTCCAATATCCGTAATTCGAGCCATGCGTATAGTCTTTCGAAACGAGCTAACAGCTTAAGAGTCCAGGCCGAGAGTATTAAATGGGGCAAGCGGGGAGCGCGCATTAATTCAATCAGTCCGGGAATCATTCTAACCGCACTGGCCAAACACGAAATGGATTCTCCAATTGGCGAGGTTTATAAAACAATGATCAAAGGATCTGTGTCAAAACGTGTGGGAACAGTTGATGAGATTGCAGGTCTTGCAAGCTATCTTCTTAGTCCATCTTCAAGTTTCATGACAGGTAGCGATATACTCATGGATGGAGGTATTATTGCAGCTATGAAAATGGGTGAAATTGTTTTTTAGACTATGCCAAGGGTAAATTAGAAAAATGAAATAGTATGCAAAAGATAAAACTAAATAACGGAATTGAAATGCCCATCTTAGGTTTTGGCGTTTACCAGATAACCGATGCACAGGAATGCGAAAATAGCGTATTGGATGCTATTAATGCAGGTTACCGACTCATAGACACAGCTTCGGCTTATGGTAATGAGCAAGCCGTCGGGAATGCAATAAAGAGAAGTGGTGTGGCGCGAAACGAGTTGTTTATCACCACAAAGCTTTGGATTTCGGCTGCGGGTTATGAAAAGACAAAAAAGGCCTTCGAAAAATCATTAACCAATCTGGGTCTTGAATATCTTGATTTATATCTGATTCACCAGCCTTTTGGCGATGTTCATGGGTCGTGGCGGGCAATGGAAGAATTGTATAACGAAGGAAGAATTAAAGCGATTGGAGTAAGTAATTTCCAGCCCGACCGCATTATGGATTTGATGGTATTTAACAAAATAGTACCGGCAATAAATCAAATTGAAACTCATCCTTTCAACCAACAAATTGAAAATCAGGATTTTCTGACTGAAAACAATGTTCAGATTGAATCGTGGGGGCCATTTGCCGAAGGAAGAAACGATTTGTTTAAAAACGAAGTCTTGGTATCGATAGCTAAGAAATATAATAAATCAGTTGCCCAAATAGTCCTTCGCTGGCTTACGCAACGTGGTGTCGTTGTTATTCCAAAATCGGTTCGTAAAGAGAGGATTATCGAGAACTTCAATATCTTCGACTTTCAATTAAACGATGATGATATGGATACAATTAAAACACTTGATACCGGTAAAAGTCTGTTTTTAGATCATCGTGACCCTGCAATTGTAAAGTGGTTTGGTAGCTATAAGCACTAGAACGAATTGAGATTTTATCGTTTTGAGCTCGTTGGGGCGGGAGTCCCGCCCTGACTGATGCTTCACATGGAAGTGAGTTCTTAGAGAAAATTTAGCCTGACACAGTTTGTTTTTAAATACCAAGGTTTCTCTAATTTCAAGTTGATTGGCAAATAGCTCAAAAAAATTATTTACCAAGTATTACCTTCCGATGCTTAATTCCCCATTTACTAAGTTCTACCAGGATTTCTTTCAATGACTTTCCGTGCTCAGTAATAGCATATTCCACAGTTGGTGGAAATGTATCGTAAACAGTCCTGCTAATGAGCTTGTTTAGTTCCATATCTTTCAGTTCTTTTGACAATACTTTATCCGTAATACCATGCACTTCTTTAGATATTTCATTAAATCGCTTATTTTCATAGTACAATGAGATGATTATCTGCAATTTCCATCTGCCATTTAAAACATCTAATGCATCTTTTACGGGAAGAATTGCTTGTGAGCATTCTAATTTTTGATCTTCTATCATTCTTCTGTTTTTAGCCATGGTTTCTTATACTATCCTTGTGGATAGCACTATCCACAAGGATAGTATTATCCGGTAACGAACAAATATATCTAATTTTGTAGCGAAGATAATAAATTATTCATTAAAAAAATCAAACATGAAAGTAATTGAAGTTTTTCGTTATGAGTTTTCTCCTCAACAAGTCGCTCAATTTGAAGAAGCGATTTCAGAAGCGATGCACATTTTAGACAATGAGAAAAGAATTGTGAGTTACGAAATCGCAAAAAATCTGGACGAACCCGGTAAGTATATCATTCGTATGGAGTGGGAAAGCCGTGAAGCTCAAGCCGAATACACGCAGAGCGCTGAATTCTTACAAATCATTGAGTTTGTCAAGCCATTTCGAGCCAATACCCTGGAACATCAATTCTACCAGTGTATGCAGGCTAAATGATATTTTGAGTAATCAAGATGTCATTCAACTCAAAAATGCAAAGTTTCATTACAGAGACTTTGCATTTTGTTTTAAACCATAGCTGATAATTTACTCGAATGTAATTTCCTTGTAAATAAAATCGATTTATATCGTGTTTTTCATTTTATATAACACGTTGTTTTTAAGTCAATTATGCGTTTATAGATGGATGGGCACAAATAAAATGAATAAAAAAACTACATAAAATATACCAATTGGTATATTTTATTACTATCTTTGCACCAGAATTAATATCAAATCATGTCAAAAGCTAATAAAACAAAGGAATATATTATTGAGAAGACAGCATCAATCTTCAACACAAAGGGTTATGCAGGTACTTCTATCAATGACTTGACTGAAGTAACCGGTTTAACTAAAGGAAGCATTTATGGCAATTTCAAAAATAAAGATGATGTAGCTGTAGAAGCTTTTAAGTATAACTTGCAGGTAATGAACCAGCTTTTTACTTCAGAAAAGGCGAAAGAAAAAAGCTACAGGGGCAAACTTTTAATATACACTAAAATATTATGTGATCCATCCGGTACAAAGTTACCCCTTGGGGGATGTCCAATACTTAACACGGCTGTTGAGTCTGATGATACACATCCGGTACTTAAAGAGCTTGCAAAAAAAGCATTGTTGAATTGGAAAAATGATTTTGTCGGGATATTGAATGCAGGTATTCAGGCTGGTGAATTCACGTCCGACTTAAATACAGAACAGATTGCAATTACGATACTGGCATTGATTGAAGGTGCAATCATGATAAATAAACTCACGGATAACAATAACCATATCTGCTTAATTATGCAATCATTACGTGATTACATAAATCAGATATAATTTTTTTACCCAATAATATACCGATTGGTATATTATTTAAAAATATAATTTATGAGACGAGTAGTAATAACAGGACTTGGGGCAATTACCCCTCTGGGAAATACGATCAATGAATTTTGGAAAAACATTGTCGAAGGAAAAAGTGGAGCTGCTCCGCTTACTAAATTTGATAGCACAAAATTTAAAACACAGTTTGGTTGTGAAGTAAAAGACTTTCACCCCGAAGAATTTTTGGATCGGAAAGAACTACGTTCGTACGATCTTTTTACACAATACGCTATCGCAGCATCTGATCAGGCTATTCAGGACTCAGGGTTGAATTTGAAAACAATGAGTGAAGGCGAGCGATCTGAAATTGGTGTGATTTGGGCTTCGGGAAATGGCGGTATCGGAACGTTTGAAAAAGAATTGAAAGAGTACCATTCCGGAGATGGAACTCCCCGTTTTAGTCCTTTTCTTATTCCAAAAATGATTGTGGATATTGCCGCAGGAGTTATTTCAATTCGTAACGGTTTGTTGGGTCCGAACTATGCAACTGTTTCTGCTTGCGCTTCATCCAATACTGCCATCATCAACGCTTTCGATACGATCAGGTTGGGGAAAGCAACTGCAATGATTTGTGGAGGTTCCGAAGCAGCCATCACGGAAGCTTCGGTGGGTGGTTTCAATGCATTGCAGGCATTGTCAAAAAGGAATGATGATCCACAAGGAGCTTCACGCCCTTTTGATGAAACCCGCGATGGATTTATTATTGGGGAAGGTGCCGGAGCATTAGTACTCGAAGAGTTGGAGCATGCGCTAAACCGTAATGCAACCATTTATGCCGAAATAATTGGAGGAGGCATGGCTGCCGATGCTTATCATCTCACCGGAACTCATCCTGACGGTTTAGGTGCAATGTTGTGCATTCAAAAAGCACTTGCTGACGCTGGCATTGAGTCTTCTCAAATTGATTATGTAAATGCTCATGCCACTTCTACTCCAATGGGCGATCTTAGTGAATTGAAAGGTATAAAAAGAGTTTTTGGCGAGAATAATGTTAAGGTTACCGGAACAAAATCGATGACCGGTCATCTCCTTGGGGCTGCCGGAGCAATAGAAAGTATCATCTCTGTATTATCAGTCCGTGACAATATTATACCGGCAACAATCAATACGCTTCATCCGGATAAGGAAATTCCACAAGGAATCGATTTGGTGCTGCATCATTCTCGTTATGAGCCGGTGAATTACGTGCTTAATAACACGTTTGGTTTCGGAGGACATACAGCCAGTTCCATTTTTAAAAAATACAGCAAAAGCTTGTGATGCAAAATCGAATTATTGAATCAATAAATAACTTTGTTTCCGAAAGTGAGTATAACAAAATGTCAAGTACTGACATCTCATATTACGAGAAACCAATAGTCAAATTTGCAGCGGCCAATGATTCGCTTTTCAAAGAATACAAACAAATCATCGGATCGTTTCACTTTACTCCAGAAGAAGCATTTGAGATGGAATTTGGAAAAGGAAGCTTTCACGAGGGGACAGTTATAAGCGTGGTTTTGCCCATAAGCGAAGCTATTCGGAAAAGTAACCGTGTTCAGAAAGAATTTGCTTCAAAAGAGTGGGCTTTACTTCGCACTTTTGGCGATGAATTTTTCATTGATTCACTATCAAATCACATTGTCAACTTGCTGAAAAATAGTGGCTTTAAATCTTTAGATCCTTCTCGGTCGGAGCAGTTCAAGATTTTCGCCAAAACTGAAGTTGGCATAGCTTCCAATTGGTCGGAACGGCATGTAGCCTATGTGGCAGGTCAGGGATCCTTTTCTCTTAATGATGGCTTTATAACCGAAAAGGGGATGGCAGTCCGTATGATGTCTGTTGTAACAGATGCCATATTGCCTACAGATGTTCGAATCGCGAAGCATCATACCGAAAATTGCTTGTTTTGCAATAATGGTACTTGTGGGGCTTGTATTAAACGATGTCCGGCTGGGGCTATCACAAAAGAGGGGCATGATAAATATAAATGCTATGCTTTTACTTACAGCGAAGAAGGGCGGCAACGTGCTGTGGCCTGGGGCGGTGAATATCAATATGGCTCGGGCTGCGGCTTGTGCCAAACGAAAGTTCCATGCGAATTCAATACACCTGTAATTAAACGCTAAATCTCAATTTAATAGCAACGTAAATAAATCATTTAACGCAATAAATACTTGAACTCAACAATAGTTATCAAAAGCACCCATTTAGCTGCTCATCGCGAGTATAAGTTCTCAGAAGCGAGTGAAATAGCACTTGCTTTAACAATACAATTAAACAATTAGTCCTTTATTTTTTAAATTAATTATGTACCAAATAGTACAATAAAATCACCTTGTATGAAAACAATAAATTCATTCGCTCTATTCTTAGTAATAGCATTATTATCATCAAATTATGCGTATTCACAAAAAACAAACAATAGTATGGAACAATTAGTAACAAAAGCTCAAACGCAATTTGCGAGCATCGACAACAAAAAAATTGCATACCGGAAATTCGGAAAAGGCACACCTATTATCATAGCCAATCGTTTCCGTGGTACATTAGATACATGGGATCCGCTTTTCTCGATTTGTTGGCACAAAACAATACTGTAATAACATTCGATTATGCCGGCATTGGCTATTCTGATGGCGAACTACCATTGGATATTAAACTAGTAGCGGCCGAAGTAACAAAACTGGCAGATTATCTGAAAATCGACAAGTTTAACGTTATGGGTTGGTCATATGGAGGTTGGGTAGCACAATATGTTACCTTTTTGAACCCTTCAAGAGTGTTGAAAACTGTACTTATTGGGACAAATCCAATGGGTAAAAATGAAATATCATTCGAACCTGCATTTTTAGAGAGAGCATTGAAACCGCAAAACGATTTTGAAGATGGAGTAGTAATTTTCTATGAACCTACATCAGAAAAAAGCAGAACTGCTGCACAAGCGTCAATGGGTCGAATTTCCGCCCATGGCGATGTCTCAAAAATTCCGGCAACACAAGAATTATTTCAACGCTATTTTGCTTCAAATGCTGCCATTGCCGAAGATAAAGACCACTTTAGAGAAGCTTATGCAACATTGAAAACACCCGTGTTGGTACTCTCTGCCGACCACGACATATCATTTGCCGCTGCAAATTGGTTTCCGCTTCTAAAACATGCACCATCGGTTCAGCACATTATTTTCCCTGAATCCGGACATGCAATGCATTTTCAATATCCCGAGTTATCAACAGAATACATCAAATCTTTCCTCAACAATTAAAAAACAACAGAAATGAGCAAGACAATTTTAATAACAGGTGCTTCGTCCGGCTTTGGATTGATGTTAGCAAATGAACTGCATCAAAAGGGTTATACGGTTATAGGCACAAGTCGTGAACCGGAAAAATATAAGGGCGAAACACCTTTTAAATTATTACAGCTAAACATTGATGATGACAACTCAATCAATTCGTTTACACAGGAATTATTTAAGCATATAAAACAATTAGATGTGCTGGTAAACAATGCCGGGTTTATGATAACAGGAATCGCTGAAGAAACTCCGATAGAACTTGGACGCCAACAATTTGAAACTAATTTCTGGGGCACAGTTAAAATTACAAATGCCCTATTGCCCTATTTCAGAAGTCAAAGAAACGGTAAGATCATTACTGTTAGTTCTATAGTTGGTTTAATTGGGCCACCTAACCTGTCTTATTATTCAGCGTCCAAACATGCAGTTGAAGGTTTCTTCAAATCACTTCGTTTCGAATTGGAACAGTTCAATGTAAAAGTAAGTATGGTAGAGCCCGGTTGGTTTAAAACTAATTTGGGGCACAATTCGGTTTCGTCAAAAGGCAAAAATATCGATGATTATGATGCATATAGAAAACAAGTGAATGCCGTTATCCAAAATGGGATAAATAATGCAGAAGCTCCCGATGCGGTTGTAAATACAATTATAAAAATAATAGAGACAAAAGAACCAAAACTTAAAAACCTGGTGGGGAAAATGACAGGTATGATTCTGTTCCTGCAAAGTCATTTAACTAAAATATTTGAAAACACAATGTTGAATAATGTAAAAAACGCCAGATAAAACACCTCCATTTATTCAATTTTAATATTAAACAAGATGAACAAAACAATTTTAATTACAGGCGCTTCACGCGGATTTGGAAAAATCTGGACAGAAGCATTTTTGAAACAAGGTTATAAAGTTGCTGCAACAGCACGAAACGTAGATTCACTTAACCATCTGGTGAAGGAATATGGTGAATCAGTACTTCCGCTACAACTGGATGTAACCAATCGGGATCAGTGTTTTGAGGTAGTAAGTAAAGCCCAACAACGATTTGGAAAAATTGATGTACTGATTAATAATGCTGGGTACGGTTTATTTGGGACAATCGAAGAAGCCAGTGAAAAGGAAGCCCGGGATCAGTTTGAAACCAATGTATTCGGCACATTATGGATGACACAGGCTGCAATTCCTGTAATGAGAAATCAGGGTAGTGGTCATATTGTACAATTATCCAGCGTTTTAGGTGTTGCTACAGTTCCTCTTATGGGACTTTACAATGCTACCAAATTTGCTATCGAAGGTTTAACGGAAACGATGGCTACAGAAGTACAAGCTTTTGGAATTAAAACAACTCTGGTTGAGCCTATAGCCTATACCACCGATTTTTCAACTGCTTCAGGTGTAATATCAAGCAATCCCATTGCAGTATACGAAGAATTTAAAAAAGCAGTGTTTGAACAGTTTAGAACTATGCCTAACGGTGACCCTTCGGCAACTGCTGATGTTATTTTGAAGGTGGTCGAATCAGAAAATCCACCCACAAGAATTTTCTTCGGGAAAACAGCTTTGCCATGGGTCAAACAGGTGTATGCCGATAGATTGTCGCAATGGGAACAAGTAGTTGCATTATCATTTGAAGCTCATGGATAACGCAACTGAATAATATCTTTTGTGAAGAATTTACGTCTAACAATGTAGATTCTTCACAATGAACAATCATAATCAAAATGAGACAAACAATTTTGGGAACTCAGAGCATCTTCAAGCTTTGGATTATTTATTGCCTATAAACTCTGCGAATAAAGAAAAAACACTTATCCAGTTCCTAAAGCATTTTACATAAATTGCATTGGGGAGTGATGTTTTATTAAGTTGTAGAATCCGTTAGATAAGATATATCACGATCCTCCCGGGAGCGGATGCGTAAAATGATTTCAAAATAATTTGTCGAATATAATTTTATGAAGAAGAAAATTGTCTCTATGCTAATAATGGGGCTTGTAACCACGGGTATTATCTCTCTAATACTGCTTCTTGTGAATACGAGTTTATCTGGGATTAAGCTACTGGAAATTTGGTCGAAATCCTGGCTTATTGCTTATCTAATTGCTATACCCGTTATTTTGTTTATTTCGCCCAAAATAGAAAAATTGGTCAATAAATTTATCAAGGAATAAATCGGGTATTGATAATATAAGAATATTTCAACCACAAATAATAAGTAGATGTATCACTCAACTTTCGAAAGGGTACGAGAAGCTTCTCGTCATTTAAATAAGATAGATGTCAACACAATAAATGAAGTGCTTAAAGCATTAGCTGATGAACTAGAAAAGCAAACCTCATCTATTTTAGCTGAAAACCAAAAAGACCTTGCTCGGATGGAGCAAACAAATCCTAAATATGACCGTTTGAAGCTTACCGAAGATCGGGTAGAGAGAATATCGAATGACATTCGTAACGTCTCCAACCTCCCTTATCCTGTCGGTAAAGTATTGGAACAGCGGGAACTGGCATCCGGTCTTCAACTTTCGAAAGTTACGGTTCCTTTGGGCGTAGTCGGAATCATTTACGAAGCCCGCCCAAATGTAACGCTCGATTGTTTTGCACTAAGTTTCAAGTCAGGAAATGCTTGCATTCTAAAAGGAGGTAGTGATGCAATATACTCAAACACGGCAATTGTATCCGTTATCAAAAAAGTCCTTACCGACTTTTCGCTGGATACCTCCATCTGCGAGTTGCTTCCTGCAGAACGCGAAGCAACACAAGCTATGCTTTCAGCGAGGGGTTTTGTGGATGTTGTAATACCACGGGGTGGTCGGCAACTAATTGATTTTGTAGTTGAAAATTCAAAAGTGCCAATCATTGAAACAGGTGCCGGTATCGTTCATACTTATATTGATGAAGATGCAGATATTGATATGGCTACCCAAATTGTAAACAATGCCAAAACCCGCAGGGTTAGTGTTTGCAATGCGCTCGACTGTTTAATCATCAACGAGCATCAACTTGACAATTTAGCTAAAGTGGTTAGTTTGTTGGCAAAGACCAATGTAATTCTGTACGCCGATAAAGCCGCCATGTCAAATCTGTCAGGCTGTTATCCGAAAGAACTTTTGCATGAGGTAAACGATGAATTGTATAATACGGAATTTGAAGACTATAAAATGTCAATAAAAACGGTTAGCAATCTCGATGAAGCAATAGACCATATCTCGAAGTACAGCTCAAAACACAGCGAAGCAATCATTAGCAACAATGCTCAAAACATTGAACGGTTTATGAATGAAGTAGATGCTGCCGTAGTGTATGCTAATGCCTCAACTGCCTTTACAGATGGAAGTGAGTTTGGTTTTGGTGCCGAGATAGGCATCAGCACTCAAAAACTTCATGCCAGAGGTCCAATGGGGTTAGCGGAACTTTGTAGCTACAAATGGCAGGTAAAGGGAAGCGGACAAGTAAGACCCAAATAAACTTATATCCAGTTGGAAGTTGTTCCATTCGTATTTTTAAGTCTTAGTGACCCAAATAATCCCCGAAGATTACGAAGTGGCACATAAATTACTCACGTGGTTTCTGCAGGACGAAACACAAGCCCAACAGTTTGGGATCAACTTGAACAAAGGCATTTTACTGACCGGTCCTATAGGTTGCTGTAAAACAAGCCGTTGGTTCATTATATGAGTAAACAAGCCAAGCAGACGGGCATTGACTTTACAGTAGCTATCGATATTACGTCGGTAGACATATTGAAAAAAGAAATAGTGGTAGACGAACTGGAAACAATTCGTGCAAAAAAGATTATTATTACTACCGGCACAACTCCAAACACCATGAATGCACCGGGTGAACGTGAATACAAAGGCAAAGGAATTTCCTATTGCGCTACCTGTGATGCCAAATACTTTGTAGATAAAGAAGTACGGTTATTGGCGGAGGAAATTTAGCGGTGGAAGAAGCCTTATTTATCACCAAATTCGCCAGCAAAGTAACCATGATACACTAGTTTGACAAGCTAACAAACAATCTTACTTTTAAACTTGACAAAAGAACTTGCAATTTTTACTCCATTTCGACGGTTACAAATTCGTTAAAATATTCATTAATTGAGCTTTAGTATGCACGCCAGCCTGCTTATGCTTTATTTCACCATTCTTAAAAATCATTAGGGTCGGCACACTTTGTATCTGATATCGACTTGCAATAGCTTGATTTTGGTCGACATCAATCTTTATAACTCTTACTCGCTCTCCAAGTTCATCAGCTACTTGTTTCAGTATTGGCGATTGCGTTTTACACGGTCCGCACCACACAGCATGAAAATCCACGATAACGGGACGATTTTCATTGATTATTGTATCAAAATTTCCTTTCATATCGCTTATAACTTTTATCAAAATTAGGGTCAATGTCTCTTATATCAATGACTGCAGACGTGTCCTTCTTCATGGGCATGCGATGCACAGTTCGAGCCACCATCCTGAATCTTGCCTGCTAAATAATCTTCCAGCAGTTGATGTACATCACCTTTACAGTTGCGTACAACCTGAATATTATGAGAGGTCAGTTTACTGACTGCTCCATCTCCAATTCCTCCGGCAAGCATGATGCTTACATCCAACTTTGCTAAATCGGAAGCAATATTCGATTTGCATCCACAACCCTTCGGAGATTCAAGTATGGTTTCCGCCATGATTTCTTTGTTGTCTGAAATGACAAAAATAGTGTAAAATTCACAATGTCCGAAATGGGCATCAATTTGGTTGTTTTCTTTTGTTGGTATTGCAATTTTCATATTGTTTTCTTTTTTATTGCCTTATATATTATTTATTGGTGTCAATTCTTCACTCGAGAAGTTCTTACAGTCTTTACAACGAACATGATTCTCCAACCCTCCGACCAATTTAAAACAGCGTTTACAACGATACCATTGTTTCTCGAACTGCACATTTCCGCCCTCGATCACTATCATTTTACCTTCTACCAAAGCCTGAGCAATTGTCTTGCGAGCCTTTTCGTAAATACGGGTTAATGTAGGGCGCGATACATTCATTTGCTCCGCTGCCTGATCTTGATTCATTCCTTCGTAATCGAGCAAACGGATAGCTTCGTATTCATCATATAGCAATGAAATGGAGCTTAATATATGCCGTTGAATGCCGTAAGGTTTAAATCCCTGCATAAGTGGAGGATTGCAAATTTTTCGGTTTTGTTTTGGACGGGGCATATTGAATTTTATCAGTTTTGTTTCTGCAAAGATACAAATAGTTTTGAACTTATGTTCATTATAAAGTGATTATTTGTAGTTTATTTTGCGATAAATCACAGAAATGGCTGAACTCCGGATTCGAAATTCAGCCATATCTGCATTATCATCAAATTATTGCATTATTCTTCTTTCAACTTTGCAAAATACATAGCGAACGAGCGATACAAAAAGTGAGTCCATTTACCAAACGGAACAATGATCAATGCCCATTGAACCAACACGGTTAGGTGGAAAATATACAGCCATTTGTTTGCTTCAAGCATATCGAGGTCGATAAACAGACGAACCAGAAAAGCGGTTAAACCCATCAGAAACAACCATACCACAAAGAAAATATCAGAAGGTTGTGAGTGTTTGCTTACTTCTTTTTGCTTCTTCATGCGACTCGAAACAAAATCTACTGTCACCACAAATACGATAGCACTCATTACGTAACCCAGTATGATAACGAACATATTTTGGGAGGAAAACCAGTCAAGCACAACCGTGGTAAAGAGCAATGATAAATAGCCGATGACCAGAATAAAGTGTTCGAACCAGCGAAACTGATTATCGTCGCAGCCCAATGCACGTTTCTGTGTAAACATATGTATGAACAATTCGCCCATGCTCTTCACATACTTGGTGAATGATACATTAACTTTCGGTTTCAGAATGGTGAAGTACCACATGCGCGCCACGTTGGGTAATAAAACGACTAAACCCACAGTTCCAATGGCTATCATTTCGAATAGGTGCCCAAAGTGAACCATTTTCTCCAACTCAAAATCAACCGACACAACGAACGCTATTACTCCTACGAAAGTAAGAATAAAAGCCGCCAAGCTAACTGGTAATGATTTGTAAAGAAGTCCCGAAAGACCGGTCCAATCGTACTTTCCGGTAAGATACCGACGTAGCGACATCATCAGCTCACCCGGATTGGCTTCTTGCGGACAATGGGTGGAACATTCGCCACAGTAATAGCACGCCCAGGGTTTGAGGGATGCTTTGATATCGTCTTCGAGCCCAAGAGCGCTTAATCGTACCATTTCGCGCGGAAACGAATCGTCTTCGGTCGATAATGAACAAACCGCTGTGCAGTTACCGCAGTTGTAACAGGCGTTGAAATTTACAGCACCATATTTGTTCAGTTCTTTTCCAAATGCAGGATTTATCTTTGCCATTATTTATTCAATTTATACGTGTAATACTCGTCCATATCATCTACTTCGCCGGTTTTCACAAAACCGTATTTCACCAGTGACATCAGGTAATAAACCACTTCATCCGAAGACATATTGAGTTTTTCGGTGAGTTGTTTAATCGTCAGATCTTCATCTTTCAATGCTTCAAGTATCTGTTTTTTGATAGCATTGAATATTTTCAGATTTTCTTTGGCCTGCTCAGGGATTCCGCCCAGTTTTTCGCGCAGATATTTTGCTGTTTTTCCTTTTTCTACTTCCATGTTTTTTAGAGGTAAGAGGTAAGAAAGTAAGAAGTAAGTAATTGGCATTTACTTGCCGCTTACCTCTTACCTTCTTACTGCTATTTTATACTAAAGCGTCAATCATACTCATTATTTCCTTACTCGAACAGGCAATCAGATTCACGGCATCGGGATCGCAAACCGGAGCACACATACCGCAACCTTTACAAACAGTGTTGTTGATTTCAGCGATTGTTTTACCATCTTTCTCTACTTTCAGGATGGCATCAAACGGACAAGCCGCCTCACAAGCACCACACCAGGTGCATTTCACCGGATTAATAGTCGCTACCAACGGGTCGGTTTCCAATTCTCCTTTGCTCAAAATAGAATACGATTTTGTTGCAGCAGAAAGTGCTGAGTTTACCGATTCGGCGATGTTTTTCGGTCCCTGACAAGTTCCGGCAATCGTGATTCCATCAATCACCGTTTCTACCGGACGAAGCTTCACGTGTACTTCGTTGTAGAACTTATCGCGACCTTTCGGTATTTTAAACAGACTTCCGATGGTATTGTCGGCACGAGGCACCATACCGGTCACCAACACTACCAAATCAGCCTCTACCTCTATCTCGCGACCATTTGTCAAGATATCATTGATCTTCACAATGGTTTTCTTGCCTTCAGAAATTACGGTTGGCAGTCCGTCTTCGTACGATTGCAGGTAAATATCACCCGAACGCAATGAATCAGCGTAGAGTATTTCCTGTTTCCCATAAGTACGCAAACCACGATTGAAATGATAATTGTTGATGTCGGCGAATTTTTGCTTGGCAGTAACCGCAGCATGAATGGTAGAAGTACAGCAGTTGCGTGAACAATAGGTGTTCTCACCTTCTGTCTGACGGCTACCAACACAATAGATATAAGCAATATTTCTTACTTCTTTGCCTTTGTGTATTAGTTTTCCCGATTGCGTATCAATCATTTGTTTGAATTCCGGCAAAGTAATCACTTTGTCCGAAATAGCGTATCCGAATTCTCCTTCGGCAGGTGTGTAAAAGTCGAAACCGGTAGCCAAAAGTACAGAGCCGACATTTAATTCGGTCACAATATCGTTTGAGGTTCGAACTTTTAGCGAGATATTTCCCACACTTCCTTTGTTTTCAATCACCTCGGTATTGGTCATGAGTGTGATATTCTGATGTTTTGACAATTCAGAAGAAAGGCGTTTCATCATATCTCTCCCCGTTTCTGCAGTTGAAAACAGTGAGCCCCATTGAGCTACACGTCCACCCACTTCGGGTGCTTTTTCAATCAGAATAACGTCTGTGTGTTTTTCAGCCAAAGCGATTGCGGCTTTTATTCCGGCTACACCTGCACCAATAACTGCAACAGCTTTCTTGGCCTTAATCTTGTTTGTTTCTAATGCATCCGCGTAACGCGCTTTGGCAATGGCAGCCTTTACCAAATGAATTGCCTTTTCGGTAGCACCCACTTTGTTGTCGGAATGTGCCCACGAAGCCTGTTCGCGAATATTAGCATGAACATAAGTATATTTGTTCAAATCGGCACGAATGGACACATTACGAAAAGTCAGTTGATGAAGTTTGGGTGAGCACGAAGCTACAATTACTCCATCAAGATCATTGGCTTTAATGTCGTCCACCATATCTTTCTGATTCGTATCGGAGCAGGCAAACATAGTTGTTTTAGCAAGAAAAACAATATCTTCTCCTTCAACCGACTGCCGAACTTTTTCTACATCTACATAATCGGAGATATTACCGCCGCAATGACAAATATAGACTCCTATTTTTTTCTGTTTCTTTTCCATTTAGTTTGCTCTTTGAATTAGGTAGCTAATTGCTTCGGACGATGCGGCACCTGCCGATAGAATTGAATCCGGAATATCCATAGGTCCGGTGGCAGTACCGGCCACAAAAACGCCTTCGATACTTGTTTTTGCCGGACTGGCAAGCATATCACTTTGTCCCACAAAACTAAACGGATCCAGTTCCAAGGTTTCATTGACGAAAAATTTATCAATACCTTTATTGGGCAATACGCCGGTCGACAAGATAACCATATCGTGTTCTGCTTCCTGCAATTTCCCTTCGTTGATGTCTTCATATCGGAGCATTAGGTTTCCACCTTCTTTCTCGCTGATTCGTCCTATCTTCCCCTTCACAAAGTTTACCCCCATCCCTTTGGCTTGTTGATAAAATTCTTCAAACCCTTTTCCGAACGAACGAATATTGATGTAATAAATCGTTACATCGGCCATAGGCAAAGCACCCATCAGCAGTTGAGCCTGTTTAATGGAATACATACAGCAAATTTGCGAGCAGATAGGATTACCAACCGAAGCATCGCGCGAACCAACACACAGGACATACGCAATTTTATCGGGTACTTTTCCATCTCCGGGACGGAGAATGGTATTGAATGGACGGGTTGGAGCCAACTCGCGTTCCATTTGCAAAGCCGTAATCACATTTTTATATTGTCCGTATCCATAACGGGGCATTTTCTTAGCATCGAACATATCAAAACCGGTAGCAATAACAACTGTTTTTACATGCAAATCCAATACTTCAACTTCTTGGGTAAAATCAATACAATTAGTAGGGCAAACCTTTTCGCAAGCTCCACACAAGGTACAGTTGTCAATGTCGATAGCAGCTGCTTTGGGACTACAAATGCTGAACGGAATAAAAGCTGCCTTACGTCCAATTAGGCCAAACTGGTATTGGTCGCGCACATTTACCGGACAAGCTTTTTCGCACAACTGGCAAGCTGTACAATCTTCTACTCGAACGTAGCGGGGATGTTTGGTTACTTTGGCTGTAAATTCATTGTCGCTGATTTTGCGAATTTCACCCACTTCACTTCCTGTAAAAATGGTAATGTTCGGGTGACGCGATATCTCAGAAACCTTTGGAGTAGTGATACAAGCCGAGCAGTCGAGTGTTGGAAACACTTTACTGAGCATAATCATTTTACCACCCACCGAAAGCTCTTTATCCACCAAAAGCACTTTAAAGCCCGTGTTAGCCAGATTTAACGCCGCCTCACCACCGGCAATACCGGCACCAATGACCAATGCATCGTAGGTTATATTTTTAAGTTGTGTTTCCATCAGGCATGTAGTGTTTTAAGTAGATATTCGTTGAATGTCCGCATCTGTTTTACAAACGATTCACTACAAACCGAACAGATAGCAGCCATTCGTAAACGAGCCGGTTCAATCCCATTTTCTTTCATCAAATTGTGTGTTTTTCCTACTAAATGTCCTGTCTTCTCGGTACATGATTCACCAAAAACACAGTCGCTACCATCGGCAGCAATAAACACGCCGTCGAATCCTTTTTCGTAAGCGTATAGTATCCAACTTGGTTTTATTCCGCTTGAACAGGGAATAGAAATGGTGTACACGGTAGGTGGGTAATGTAGTTTTAGCAATCCGGCCATATCAATGGCCGGATCGGATATTTTTTCGGTGGAAAATACCAGTATTTTCGCACTATTTTTAGAACCCCCAACCCCTAAAGGGGAGTTGAAGTTAGTATTGTTCTGTATATTCTCTTGTGTTTCATTCATTTTCAATTCAATTTCAATTATCATTTAAAAATATCAATACTAATATTTCTTACTCCCCTTTAGGGGTTGGGGGGTCGTATTCATTCTTATTTTTTCTTCATGTAAACCTTGAAGTAGCCATTTTCTTCTAACCACCCCATGTATTCATGACCTTGTTTACCACACCATTTTGGGATGTCTTGTTTTGTTCCTTCGTCCGACGAAAGAATTTCCATTACATCACCTGCTTTAATAGTGCCAATGGCTTTTTTTGCTTCCAAAAGTGGTCCCGGACAAGCTGTTCCACGTGCATCTACAGATCTTGCTACATCTACTGATTTTAATTCTTCTACTGTCATAATAATAAGTTGTTAGTTTGCCCTGCGGGCGTTATTTTACTTCGTGTTATTTACTTCGTGATATTTGCTCTTCGGACGATATTGTTGTTTTTATATTACGTAATAACGGCGAGGCCAAATAACAATTAATAACGGCTTTAGCCAGAAAATTACAGTGAAACTGAATATCTAGATAAATAATTGTATTGCACTCTCACCGGCATCGGCTACAAATGTTGCAGCACCGGCATAACTTAAGTTGGGGTAATCAATAAATTCTTCTTTTTTGAAGCCCATGAGTCCCATCGACATTTCGCATACCACGATTTCGATACCCAAATCACCCGCTTCTTTGAACATAGTTTCCAGAGACATCACATTTTGCTTTTTCATAAGATAGCCAATCATCTTGGGCCCCATGCCTGCCATATTCATATTGGATAGTTTGAGTTTTTTCGTTCCTCTGGGAAGCATGCAACCAAACATTTTAGAAATAATATCTTTTCCTTTAGGCGATTTTTTAGGGTCACGCAGAGCAGATAGCGACCAGAACGAGAAAAATAGCTTCACTTGAGTGTCCATGGCTGCTGCAGCAATAGAAATCACCATTGCTGCCAATACTTTGTCTAAGTCACCCGAAACAACCGCGATAGAAAGCTGATCTTTGCGGGAGTTTTCTAACTGCGAAATTTTATCTTCCAGAGCATCAATTTGCACTTGCAATTGTTCAATAGATACCTTTTGATTGTCTTCCATTTTGTTTTTATTTTTAAATGATTCTGATTAAAGAAATTCTTCTGCAAATGTAGGTGAATAAAAAAACGAAAATGATTTTTATCGCGTGTGGCTGCATACATTATTTTGTGATATGCATCACATTATATATCTTTGCATCCTGTTTCGTCAAATCAACTACACATGCAAAACGATTGTAAAAATTGTCCGTTTAATTCAAAAGCTGCAGCCATGCTAAGCGACTGCAGCTTCGACCAACTATCTGAGAATCATCTTGTTCTTAAGTTCAAGAAAGGCGACAGCATTATCAAGCAAGGGATGTATTCCACCAACGTTGTTTTTCTTCGTACCGGATTGGCTAAAATTCATTTAGCCGGTCCGTATCATGAGCAGATTGTAAAACTGGTAAAGGCCCCGACATACTTAGGATTGCCAACCACTTTTGGTGATAAAATCAATCAGTATTCTGTAACGGCAGTTTCGGAGGTTGAAGTTTGTTTTATCGACGTGGAGGTTTTTCAAACTATCCTGAATGAAAACAGAGCATTTTCACATGAAATAATACTTGAACTTTGCCGAAATGAATTGGAATCATTCCATCGCTGCGCCAATCGCACTCAAAAGCTTCTACGTGGAAATATGGCAGATGCTTTGCTCGAATTTTCCGACAAAATATTCCTGTCAGATACATTTACGTTGCCACTTTCGCAAGTAGAGTTGGCCAACCTTGTTGACACCAGCCGCGAAAGTGTAAGTCGCATTCTAACCGAGTTTGACAAGGATGGAATTATTCAATTAAAAGGAAAAGAGATTCAAATCACAAATAAAAAATCATTGCAACTCGTTAGTCAAAACGGGTAATTAATAAAAATGCAAGTATTGCTCTATTAAAGACAATACTTGCATTGCTAAAAATTACGTTTTCTACATCTTATTATCTTAAGAAGTAAAGTTTTCTACCGGCATGATAAACCCTCTGATTGGAAAGAGTTTGTTTTTCTCAACATTTCTCCGATTGATGGCTTCGAGCATACTTTCAGCTTTGTTTTGGTCGGTAAATGAGAAGAAAAAGATGGAATTATAGTTATCATTATCTCCTCCATACCAATTATCAATCAAATTTGTGTGTGGAGTTTCTTTAAACTCAGTCGTTTCAGTTTTGCTAAAAACCTGAATCCCGACTTGCGTCAGCATTTCCACCACTTTATCGCCATAATCTGTCAGACAGGTCACTATTAATAGTTTCATACGTATATTATTTATATTTGTTTCTCATCATTTTAAAGTAAAGCAGAGGTACAATTACCAGCGTGAGTAATGTGGCAGTAATGGTTCCACCCATCAGCGAGATAGCTAAACCCTGAAAAAGAGGATCGAACAGAATTACAAAAGCACCCAGCACTACAGTTCCTGCAGTAAGTAAAATGGGGATACTGCGCACTGCGCCCGATTCAAGAATTGCTTGTTTCAGCGACACACCTTCTTTAAGGCGGATATCAATAAAATCAATCAGCAAAATCGAATTTCTGACCATCACACCTGCCAAGGCAATAAATCCAATCATAGAAGTGGCGCTAAAAAACACACCCATCATCCAGTGTCCAAGTATAATTCCAATAAGCGACAAAGGAATAACCGTGAGCATAACCAGTGGAACGGTGAAGTTTTGAAACCATGCGATAATTAGCATGTATATAATGATAATCGCGATAAGAAATGCAATACCCAAGTCGCGAAATACTTCGTAAGTAATTTGCCATTCACCATCCCATTTCAGGCTAAATTGCTTCTCGGATTCCGGCTGGCTTTTATATTCTTCCTTTAATTCATATCCAACCGGAAGCTTTACGCTACCTAACTTATCAGAAATACTATTCATAGCATAAACAGGACTTTCCAGTTTGCCTGCCATATCACCGGTAACATATACCACCCGTTTTTGATTCTTGCGGTTGATGCTTTTATCTTTAATAGTTTTTGTTATTTGAACTAAGTCTCCAATCGATACCATTTCTCCCCGCTGATTGAGAATCTTCAAACTCTGCAAATCGTTGATATTTGTTTTGTCGGCATCAGCGAGTTGTAAATTTACCGGAACGGGGGATGAAGAAGCCGGTTGATGCACCATGCCTGCCACTTGTCCCGACAAAGCCGTTTGAAGTGCACCTACTACCTGAGCCGGTGCAACTCCACGAAGCATCGCCTTTTCCTTGTCCACATTGAAGGCGTATTGAGACTGATCATCTTCAATCATCCAATCCACATCCACAACACCCGGAGTTTGCAAAAACAAACCTTCCACTTGTCTGGCAATTTTTACCTGATTGTTGTAGTCCGGTCCGTAGATTTCAGCTACCAATGTAGACAAGACAGGTGGTCCGGGAGGAACTTCCACCACTTTAACATTCGCACCATACTTATGGGCAATGGCTTGAATACCGGGGCGCATCGCCTTGGCAATATCATGACTTTGTGGTTTCCGTTCTCCTTTATCGGTAAGATTTACCTGAATATCGGCCACATTCTCACCTCTGCGTAAATCGTAATGACGAGCCAATCCGTTAAAGCTGATAGGAGCCGATGTTCCTGTATACGTTTGAAAATTCACCACATTGTGTTGTTTGGCTATGTAGCTTCCTATTTCTTTTGCCACAGCAGCAGTCCGTTCGAGTGTTGTTCCTTCGGGCATATCTATCACCACCTGAAACTCATTTTTGTTATCGAATGGCAGCATCTTCACCGGAACTGATTTTGTAAAGAATAAACCTATTGAGAAAAAGAGCAGAAGTGTTATTCCAATCATAAACGACCAACGCATACGACGAGATTCCAACATAGGACTCACAATGCGGCTATACATTTTATATACTTTACTTTGTTCCAATGCTTTCTCTTCGTGTTTTTCAGCATCACCTTCTTTCTTGTCTTTCGAACGAAGGAAAATATATCCAAGATAAGGGGTAAGTGTAAGTGCTATCACCAATGAGAAAATCATGGCAATAGAAGCACCAATAGGCATAGGGCTCATATAAGGCCCCATCATTCCTGACACAAATGCCATGGGAAGAACGGCAGCAATCACCGTAAATGTAGCCAGGATAGTAGGATTGCCAACTTCATTTATGGCATATATAGCCGCTTGCAAAAATGGTAAGCGTTTCAGTTTAAAATGCCTGTGCATGTTTTCAGCAATAATAATGGAATCGTCCACCACAATTCCCGTGACAAATACCAGTGCGAAGAGCGTGATCCGGTTAAGCGTATAGTCCATAAAATAATACGCAAACAGGGTCAACGCAAAAGTAACCGGCACAGAAAGGAAAATAACCAAGCCACCACGCCAGCCCATGGCCAGCATCACAAAGAGAGTTACCGCAATAATGGCCACAAATAAGTGGAGCAATAATTCGGAAACCTTATCTGAAGCCGTTTGACCATAATTGCGGGTAGTAGTTACATTTACATCCGAAGGAATAAGCTCCTTTTTTTGTTCATCCAACTGTTTCAGAATTAGCATAGATAACTTCTTAGCATCTACACCTTTCTTCTTCGCAACAGAGATAGTTACGGCAGGATAATCAACTCCGGCTATTTCGCCTTTGTTCAGAGCTTCTTTACCATGTCCAAAACTTACATATTGAGCAGGCGTTCCGGGCCCTTCTTCCACCTTGGCAATCTGACGCAGATAAACCGGTTGATTGTTATTGACACCCACCACAAGGTTCGCTACATCATCCGCCGTTTGCAGGAAGCTACCTGCCTCAATTGCAACTGCTTTGTCGCCCTGCAAGAGATTTCCGGCAGACGACTGCATATTACTTCCTCCGATGTACTTTGACACAGTAGCCATATCCAGGTTGTTACCTGCCATTTTATCCTTATCCAGCGTTACTTTTACTTCTTTGCCACGACCACCAATGATATTTACCGCTGCCACATCAGGCACTTTTTTCAGTTCGGTAGAGAGCACATCGGCCATTTGTCTCAACGAATAATCACCATAATGCGAGCTCCAAAGTGTCAGTGCCATTACAGGCACATCGTCAATGGCACGGGTTTTAATCAATGGCATAGATACCCCCGCGGGCATCTTGTCCATGTTTTTCATAATCTCGGTGTAAAGTTTCACCAGAGAGCGTTCCATATCCTCACCCACATAAAACTGAGCCGAGAGCATCATTTGCCCATTCATAGAGGTGGAATAGACATATTCCACACCTTTTACATTGGATACTATCTTCTCGAGTGGAATTGCCACTTTACTTTCCACTTCCTGTGGGTTAGCACCGGGGAAAGCCACCATAATATCCGCCATAGGGGCTTCTATCTGAGGATCTTCCTCGCGGGGAATAAGAAAAATACTAAAAGCTCCCAATAAAAGAAACGCCAGCATCAACAAGACCGAAAGTTTCGATCGAATAAAAACGCTTGCTATATTGCCTGCAAATCCATCTTTCATCTTTTTATATTTTTGTTCGTTTCTTTATTTTGTTATTTTCAATTTTGCTCCGTTGTAAATTCGTCCCTGCGCTTTCAGCACGAAAGACTCATTCTGAGAAAGTCCCGACAGCACTTCCACTCTATCACCAAGTGTTTTGCCCAATCGTACCCAGCGAAGCAAGGCCTGATGATCAGAACCGAGCACGTACACTCCGGTCAAATCTTCTTTGGTAACTACACTTGCCACAGGAATAGTTAGCAATGATTCGGCAGTTTGCTTACCATCTGCCTCTATAAATGCATTGACATACATACCTGCTTTCAGATTTTTTGCATTTTTATCGGGGATAGCTATTTTAGCGATGTATTGTCCGCCTGAAAATTGTGAGGAAGGACTTATTTCTGAAATGGGAGCCATAAAAGTATCTCCGGTCGATTTTACAGCAATTTTTACCAACCCTTTCTTTTGAACTTTCATTACATCAGCTTCTGGAACAGCAATAACCGCCTGAAAACTTTTAGTCTGCTCCAAAGCCAAAATAGGCATACCAGGATTGGCCATACTCCCAGCCTCCATGAATTTCTGAGTAATTACGCCCGAGAAAGGAGCTGTGATACGGGTGTAGGCTAACATAGCATTTACCTCGTTACGCATCTGACGAGCGGCTTCCAGCTTAGCGTGTACCGACTGATTCTGAAGATTTACATTCTCCAGTTCCTTAGCCGAGGCACTTTGCTTGTTGTATAATTGAGTGAAACGGTCTAAATCTTTGGCAGATACTTTAGCAGCTGCTTCCGCTTCCGAAACAGAAGCCTGAACCTGAGCTCTTTTTGCCATCAAATCATCATTAGAAATAGTAACAAGCAACTGTCCTTGTTTTACCTGATCACCGGCCTTTACTTTAATCGAAGTAATATATCCCATAACCCTGGTGCTAACCATAGCTGTTTGTCCGGATTCAATCTGTCCACTAGCTTGCACACCCGAATTGTTATTCGAAGAAGGAGTTGCCACAATAACCGATATTGTTGCTTCATTTTTTGTCTCTTCTTTTGGAGAAGACGAACAAGCGGATAATAGAGCCCCCACCGAAACCGATAAAAGCAAAATAGCTGTGTTTCTGAATTGTTTCATAAAGTATAATGTTTTGTTTATTTTATTTTTATAGTTAAGCAATTATGATTATTTGAAGGTGTGTTTTTTTCAAATCAATATTCATATAACCGTACTACTAACTTGTAACTAATTATTTGTAGAAGTGATAAAGTAGAGATAAGCAGCGGTTAGGTTCTGTTTATAAATAGTAGCTGCATAATTCAGTTGTTGTTCAGAAAGTTGAGTTTGGGCAACCAGTAGATCGGTTGTTTTTTCAAGTCCCTGTTCGTAGCGGTCTTTGATGATTCGTAAAGCCTCGGATGCTTGCTGTACAATGTCCGACTCCTGACGAAGTTCGAAACTGATATCATTCAGGTCGCGTTTTGTCTGATTCCATTCCATTTGTGCCTGCAACACCTGACTGCTATACTGTTCTTTTAGTTTGTCACTCGTCAGTTTTTGCGACTGGATAGTATGTTTGGTTTGGGTACCATTAAAGATATTCCATGACAATTGAGCACCAACCAGATAGCTTTTTGAATTGAAGCCCATCAGTTTTGAATCGTTGAACTGATAGTTCCCAAATGCATTTAATCGGGGCAGCAATGACATGCGTGCTGATTTCAACATCATGTCCGAAGCTTGAACAGCCTTTTCCATAGCTTTAAAGTCGGCACGTTCTGCGGGTAGAATCTTATCTGTAGAGCCCAACAGAGAAGGTTCTTCCACTTGATAATCAGTACCGGCAGCCTGTCCCATCAGCATACTCATATAATCCGAAGCATTGGATATACTACTTTTGGCCTTTTCCAACTTCGTTTCCACTCCACTCAAATGCATCTTGGCATTCAACACATCCGGTTTCCGAATGAGTCCTTGTTCGAAAAACCGCTCGGTAGAACTATAAACTGATTTTGCTGTATTTAAAGCTTCTTCTAATAATTTCTTTTGCTGATAAATCAGTTGAAGTTGAAGATATGCTTTTCTTACTTCGAAGGTGATGTACTCTTTTGTTCTCATTACTCCATACTGCGTGGCTTCTTTCTGAGCCGAGAGAGCTTTTCGCATGTAAAGTTGATCCACATTAAGTAGGGGTATCGATAGATCAATCTTTGCACTGAAATCGTTTTGTGCTGGAGGATTGTTGAGCAGAGTCGGATTAAAATCTGCGGCGGTTACCGATTGTTGCTGCAGCTTAAAGCCAAAAACATTAAGGGGATTGTTAGTAGACATGGCCGTGTACGAAGCACTTAGCCGGGGCAAAAAAAACGCATCAGACTTTTTGTAGTCCGATGCGGCTATTTGTTGTTCCAGTTGTGATAACTTTGCTTGTTTATTCTCTTTTAGCGCAGTAGAAACAGCTTCGCTCAAACCTAAAAAGCGTGACTCTTTCTGTGCAAATCCCGAAACATAAACCGTAAGTATCAAAGTTAGCGTTAGAAATTTTCTTTTCATAATTGTACCTTTATTATTCTGGGCACAAAGGTAAAGTATGAAAAAATGCTGGTTTGCTACTTTTGTTACATAAGGATTTTTATTTTATAAAAGAGAATAGATTTATTTCAAACGGACAAATAAGTAACTGGAACTATTTAATGTGCCATTTAAAATCTTTAATAGAACGCTGATTTTCGCTGATTTAGCGGAAAAGGACGGATAAAAGAAAAGGATTTTTCTTGCCTCCGGCAAGAGGATCAAGATGCAACTATCTGAAAATCATTCCGACATGTCGGAATTCAAATCCGTTTTTTAAATCCGCTCTATCTGCGAAAATCCGCGTTCTATTCTTTAATTTTTTTCAAATCAAATGCGACTCCCGATAGCTATCGGGGGTTGCGTCCTATTACCTAAGATGCTTGTTTAGCGATGATTAATAAACTCTTGGAAATCTTTAAGCACCGTGATTTTATTACGACCCAGTTGCACCAAACCATAATCTTCTATTTGTTTAAGCAATCGGGAAACCACCACTCGGGCCGTACCCAGTTCATTCGCCAACTGTTCGTGCGTTATGCTTATGGTGGAATCGTTGTAAAGCGTTGCTTTCTTTTGTATTAGTTCCAGCAACCGTTCATCAATTTTTTTGAAGGCAATATCATTGATAATATCCAGAAATTCTTCAAAACGCTTGTGGTACAATCTGAATATATAACTCAAGAACTCAGGATAGTCTTTTATCAAAGATGCAAATTCATTGTTTGGGATAAATAATATCTCAGTTTCTTCTTCGGCAATGGCTTTTACTTTGCTTGTATCATTATGCAAACCCCCAAGAATAGACATTACGCAACTCTCGCCGGTTTTAATATAGTACAATAAAATTTCGCGGCCATCATCATGCGTACGCATTACCTTTACACTTCCACTGGCAATAATCGGAATACTTTTAATAAAGACTCCCTCGTTCAGTATATTCTCTCCTTCTTTAAACGTTTTCACTACACTGTATTCTTGTAGGCGTTTGCGTATCCCCAAAGAGGTTTTAAACTCAATAATATCATCAAAGAAATCCATGGCTTATAATTTATTCATTTGTTACAAACTTAGGTGTTTTTTTTGAATTGATAAACATTACGAATGAATATAACTTGTATTTTGAATTTACGAATCATTGCATTATGTTCATTAGTTGAAAGATAGATTCGATTTGTTCATTATAAAATTGATACTAAAGAGCAGTAAGCAATTACCCCGTAAGTACAGCACTTGGGCTGATTTATGGACACACTCAGGTCATTTACAGAATTGAGCAGTCGAAATGCTTAAACCAATTAATTTCAACGACAACAAGTTGATTTTTCTTTTACTTAAGTAAAGCAATAAATTAGCACATACGATTTTACATATTGACAAGATATGGAAATAAGAATAAAAAAAGAACAAATAGTTCGTATTCAATGGGATATATTCCGTATCTTTGCGCCCGATTTGGAAAAATGCGGCTAATCCGTGCTTGGAAAAACGACAAACAACCATCAATTAAAACTTTTTAGAACCATTTATGAAGCGTATTAACGAATACAAGAAATTATTTAACGTTGAACCTGACTCAGATCTTAAAAAATTAAAAACTACCTATAGAAATTTGGTAAAAGAATGGCATCCTGACAAATTTCCAAACGGAGATGAGCAAGCCGAAGCTGAACTAAAAAGTCGCCAAATTATTGATGCTTATCATTTTTTAGTGAGCATTGCTCCAGAAACAAAAGAAGCCAACCTCGAAGAATATACTACCGTTACTGCTGAATCGGGGATTGCCGATTTCAAACACAAAGGGTTGACCCTCGAAATCACCTACATGGATGGTACTACTTACGAATATTTTGGTGTAACAAAAAACATGGTTACTAAATTGGCAAATGCCGATAAACCAATGCGATTTGCAAAGAGAAACATTATGAGTTCATACCTGTATCGCAGAGCGAAAAAAGGTGCTGAAGTAATGGCTTAATAGTCGATTGAGACAAGCAAATCAGCTCTCATGATTGACAACTTTGAATAAAACAAGATTCCCGCTACAAATTTTGCAGTGGGAATCTTTAGTTTTTAGGAGTATTCTCTTTTTACGGAACATCATATCTGTTTTACAAAGCGTTCTGATAACTTTACTGCGGCTTCTGACGGTTTTACCAAACACTATATAAAAAAGATAATTGGCTCTGACTACTTTACCAAGGAGTCTGACGGTTTTACCAAACACTATATTAAAAAAAATAATTGGCTCTGACTACTTTACCGAGGGTTCTGACGATTTTACAAAGCACTCTGATAATTATACCGAGCTCTCTGACAACTTTACCGAACTCACTTACAACTTTACAAAGCACATAGATAGAAAATAAAGCAAGCTTAAACTTTGCATATCGTATCTTAAACAACTACCTTTGCATTACAAAACAAAACACACCAACCGTGCAGCTCTGCAGTGTATTTCAACGAATTAAACATAAATATATGAATAGATTATTGACTATAATCTCCGGTCTGCTTCTTATAACAACCAACGCGTTTGGACTCAAAACTATCAACGTAACCGAACAAACAATAAGAATAGACGCCCTTAAAGAAGAAAAGCTTTACTATGGATTTGCGGCAGGCGATAAAATTACGTTCACACTTACTGTGGCCAACAATGATTACCTGAGCGAAGTAGAGATACTGGAATATCCCGGCACATCAAAGTTTTCGGATATGAATATCACAAAAGTAAATATCAAAACGATAGTGGTTCCCCAAAAGGGAGTTTATGTTTTTCGGTTTAAAAACCTGGCCCCCACAAGCAGAGTTCTCAAATTTAAGGTTCAACGTACTCCGGCCAGCGAAGCTACCACTAATTTTAATTCAACCGTCAACTGGCAACCGCAACAGGTAACTACTTAC
This sequence comes from uncultured Paludibacter sp., assembly GCA_963664445.2. Lineage (GTDB taxonomy): Bacteria > Bacteroidota > Bacteroidia > Bacteroidales > Paludibacteraceae > Paludibacter. The sequence continues at coordinate 217,492 of CAXXUM010000002.1, read as the reverse complement.
AAAACGTACACAAAGGACGTGATAGTGGGTTATGATACCATCTATACACAGAAAAATAAGAAAGAGCTGGTAAAAACAGAATTATCCGAAGACATGATAATGGATAAGACCGAAAGGGTGAATTCTACCAGCAGCATTGGAAATAAAAATCGTAAAACGTTGGTTATCCATCTTCCACAAAACGTAATTACTGAAGATAAATCCCGAAAAGTGGTATCGTGGGCTTACTGGATAGGTGTAGGAAAAGAAGCAAGTGATGCCTGGAAAAAAAATGTGAGTATTTTCAGAAACATTACTTCCGGTGCAGCCACCATTCTTGGAGGCGGACCTCTTGCCGGATTCGCCATTGGTACGGTTGCCGGTTTTGCTATGCCTTCGATGGGCGAAGACGTTGCCTATTGGTTTATCCCCGATTATAAAAACTCTGTGTTATTTATGAATAGCAAAACATTTATGCAGTTCGACAAAGGAAAAGGGGTGGCTGCTTATGGCAAAAACACAAGCAGAACGCAAGGCACTTTTTACGTTGGACTATTGAACGATAACACGCTTCAGGGAATTGACGCTAACGTGAAAATCTCCGTACTGTGGGAAACAAAATACTTCTCAGATAAAGCCTATGTGGAAATGAGCATAGCACCCCGCTACGAAAAAAAAACGTTTACCGACCCGGAAGTAAACACCTATACCGTGCCGGTAACCGGTGAGTGATGATCCGCATCAAGAGGTGCATTCGTTATATTATCATAAATTTGATCACCTGGGTGGCTACAAAGCCATAGCTTATTTAGTACCTTTGCACCTGAATTATTTATCAAAAAAATGCGGATGGAACAAAAAGGATCGCCTATTGCGTTAGGCACGGAGAATGTAGGAAAATTATTGATGCAATACGCCATCCCGGCTATTATTGCCATGACGGCATCGTCGTTGTACAACATTACCGATAGTATTTTTATTGGTCATGGTGTGGGTGCACTAGCCATTTCGGGTCTGGCGCTTACGTTTCCATTAATGAATCTGGCAGCCGCTTTCGGATCGTTGGTGGGTATCGGAGCTTCCACGTTGATGTCGGTGCGTTTGGGTCAAAAAGATTACGAAACTGCCAATAAAATTCTGGGCAATGTATTTATTCTGAACATTATTCTCGGATTGGCTTACACGGTAGTAATGCTACTGTTTCTGGATCCTATTCTTTATTTCTTCGGGGCAAGTGCTGCCACCCTACCCTACGCCCATCAATACATGGTGGTGCTTCTGCTGGGCAATGTGGTCACCCACATGTATCTTGGTCTGAATGCGTTGCTGCGCTCCACCGGGCGCCCTCAAAAAGCCATGTATGCCACGCTCCTATCGGTACTCATCAACATTATTCTGAATCCTCTCTTTATTTTTGTCTTCAAATGGGGTATCCAAGGAAGTGCTTTTGCCACAGTCATTTCGCAAACGCTTATGCTGATTTGGCAAATCAATATCTTCAGCAATAAAAAACATTTCATACACCTGAAAAAAGGCGTCTTCAGGTTACAACGTAAAATTGTAGTCGATTCGCTGGCCATTGGGCTCGCACCATTTATGATGAATGCTGCTTCGTGTGTAATCGTGGTTATCATCAATCAGGGACTTATCCGCTATGGCGGCGATTTAGCAGTTGGAGCATACGGCATTGTCAACCGGGTAGTTTTTCTTTTTATGATGATAGTAATGGGATTCAATCAGGGCATGCAACCCATTGCCGGATATAATTTTGGTGCAGGGCACTACGAGCGGGTAACCGAAGTTCTCAAAAGAACCATCTTTTGGGCAACGGCAGTAACGACACTTGGATTCATGATCGGACAACTCTTCCCGCATGCTGTGGCTTCGGTTTTTACTAACGACACGAAACTAATCGATTTAGCATCCGACGGACTGCGTATTGTACTAATATTTTTTCCTATTATCGGCTTCCAAATGGTGACTTCGAACTTCTTTCAAAGCATTGGTATGGCGAGCAAAGCTATTTTCCTATCCATGACGCGTCAACTTTTATTCCTACTGCCTTGTTTGCTAATTCTGCCACATATTTTTGGAGTGAATGGAGTTTGGTACAGCCTGCCTTCAGCCGATTTAGCCTCGAGTATTGTATCGGCATTCATGCTGATATCGCAATTCAGAAAATTCAAAAAGCCAGCTATCGGCTGATTCATCTTTAATCTTTTGTCTAAAACATATCATCATGAATGAAAAATTTGTAATAAATATAGGTCGACAACTCGGAAGTGGTGGTCGGGCAATTGGCGAAAAGCTGGCTGCGGAATTTGGAATCAGCTTTTACGATAAAGAACTGATACAGATTGCTTCGAAAGAAAGTGGACTGGGAAAAGAATTCTTCGAAAAAGCCGACGAAAAAGAGAGTCATAGTTTCTTCGGAGGTTTACTGGGTCTGCGCACAAACGTCAACAGCGAAATTTACGGAAATAATTATTTGTGTAACGAAACTTTCTTTAAAATACAAAGCGACGTTATTCGTGAATTGGCCGAAAAAGAATCCTGCGTATTTGTAGGGCGATGTGCCGATTATATCTTGCGCGAAAACCCTCGCTGCGTCAACGTGTTTATTACTGCCAATACCGATGATCGCATTAAACGTATAGCTCAGAGCCACGAACTATCGCTCGAAAAGGCACAAGCTCTGATTGATAAAATGGATAAGAAACGGGCTGAATACTACAACTTTTACAGCAATAAGGTTTGGGGAGCAGCTGAATCATATCATTTATGCATCAACTCGTCGGTACTCGGCATTGACGAAACAGTTGCTTATATTCGTCGTTTTATTGAGCAAAAATTGGGATAAGTAAGTGAACTCAAACAATGTCGTAAACAATCTTTTTTCACTAATTAAGCCATTCAAGCAATTGAATGGCTCTTTTTTTGCCAAAAATATCATTTTAAAGATTTACTGTCAATCACTTGAACCAAAAACAAAGATTGTTTGTTACAATAATTCCTATTAAATTGTAATCATTCCAAACAAACATTACTACGTTTCATTTTAAAACACAAAGCGTATGTCAACACAAGTTATACTCCACGAACGAATATTTAACGCTCCAATAGTAAAAGTTTGGAATGCAATTTCCGATGTTTCAGAAATGAGAAACTGGTACTTTGACATTGAAGAAATGAAACTGGAAACAGGTGCTAAATTCAAATTTATTGCAGGCGAAAACGAAGATAAACTATATCAGCATAATTGTGAGATAACAGATATAGACATTCTCCACAAACTCAGTTACAACTGGTGTTACGATGGTCATCCCGGTGTTTCAAATGTCACGTTCGAACTATCGGAAATTGAAAACAAGACTTTGTTGAAATTCAAACACATTGGGGTAGATAATTTCCCTAAGGATAATCCCGATTTTGCGTTCGATAACTTTGTAGAGGGCTGGTATTACATTATCCACATCGCACTCAAAGACTATCTGGAAAAGCCAGATAAATCAACAATCACTGTTGAGACAACCATAAGCTCTCCACTCCAAAAAGTCTGGCAATGCTGGAATGAGCCGGAACATATTACTCAGTGGTACTTTGCATCGAATACCTGGCATGCTCCTTTCTCAGCCAACGACCTCCGAGTAGGTGGAAAATTTAAAATAACCATGGCAGCAAAAGATGTGAGCTACAGTTTTGATTTCGAAGGAATATATTCACACATAATACACTACCAATTGATTGAATACATTATCAATGACGGAAGATCTGTGAAGATAACCTTCAGCAGCGAAGGAGACAAAACACATGTATCGGAAACCTTTGAAACAGAAGACATCTATCCTCTTGAAGTACAAAAAGACGGTTGGCAAAACATTATGAATAACTTTAAGATTCATGTAGAATCAAATTAAAAATTCACTCACCAATATTTTTTACTCAATCATACCAAACTCATTAAACTCCACGGGTTGCCATTTTCCGTTGCATAACTGATGCATGGTTTTGAATCCTGCATCTTTCAACATTCTGAAGGCATGTTCAAAGCCAATAATCACATTGGGAAGGTGATGACAGTCGGAATTGACAACAATGGGAATTTCCAGTTCTTTTATCAAAGAATAAAATTGTTGGTGAGGATAAGTCAGACCCCTATCAATAAGCGACTTTGTATTTAATTCCATTATCAAACCATTGTCTTTGACCATTTGTAGTACGTCGCCCACTATCTGGTTGTACCACTGACTTGTCATATCAAACTCCGGACAATGACTGGCATTATAAGATATCTTATCAAAATGCCCCATAATATCAAAACCCCCGATTTTAATCATTTCGGATGTCAATTCAAAAAAACGACGGGTTGCAAATCGGATATCACCATCATAAAGCAAGTGTAGCCCTTTATTAAACTCTTCGAAATTACCATCGATACACCAAAAACCACCATCGGGCAATCTATCAAGATAATGCAAGGATCCAATAAGATAATCGAATGATTTATCACGAAAAAAATCATTACGGATGTTAGAACAGTCATGAATATAATCAACCTCCAGACCGAAATACAACTCAATTTGTTCTTTGTACTTTTCCTTTAATCGATAAAATTCTAACTCGTAGTGGGGAAAATTAGCCTCCTCCATGTTCCATTTTGTTGAAAAAGGAAGTGGGGCATGTGAAGAAAAACCATATTTTTTAATTCCTTTAGCAATGGCGCAGACAACAAATTCTTCCATCGTACTGCGTCCGTCACAAAATGTACAGTGACTGTGATAATTTGACCAATACATATTCTTCGTAGTTAATGATTTTTATTTCAATTCTTAAATTCAAGGTTATACAAAAATATAAAATTCTTTAGAAATTACAATGCTCAAATTCAATATATTTATTAATTATTTTCTTGTTGCAAACTCGGGATTGCGTATCTTTGCCGGCAAAAATAATCAATAGAAATGAAATCCCGTTATCTAAATTACAATCAAGTACTTAAAACCGAATTCGCTGAGCGGGTGCAAAAAATATCTATCAATGCCGGTTTTACCTGCCCCAACAGAGATGGTAGTAAAGGTACCGGTGGGTGCACGTATTGTAACAATCAGACTTTTAGTCCCGAATACTGCAAACCGAGCAGAACCATAAGCCAGCAAGTAGAAGAAGGTATCACCTTCTTTCATCATAAATACGCCGCGCAATATTACTTGGCTTATTTTCAATCGTATACCAACACTTACGACAAGATTGAAAATCTGAAAGCCATTTACGAGGAGGCACTCTCCTACCCTAACGTTCGGGGATTGGTGATTGGCACGCGCCCCGATTGCGTGAGCGACGAATTGCTTGATTATTTTGCCGAACTGGCAAAAAGCTATTATGTAATGATTGAGTATGGAATCGAATCAACCTGCGACAAAACGCTGGAGTTTATCAATCGGGGACATGATTTTGCATGTGCCGAACGTGCCATTCGCGAAACCGCCCGAAGAGGCATAAAAACCGGGGCTCACATTATCCTGGGCTTACCTACCGAGGACAAAGCAACGATTATATCCCATGCACAAAAATTATCACAATTGCCCCTTACCACTCTGAAAATACACCAGTTACAATTGGTGCGCGGCACCAAAATGGCAGAACAATTTGCCGAACATCCCGAATGGTTTAAGCTCTATACCGCCGAAGAATACTGCGATTTAGCAATTGATTTTATTGAACATCTGCGTCCAGAAATTGGCATCGAACGTTTCGTTTCGCAATCGCCAAAGAAACTGCTGATTGCTCCTGAGTGGGGTTTAAAAAACTTTGAATTTTTGGCTAAAATAGAAAAGCGATTGGAAGAACGGGATACCTGGCAAGGGAGACTTTTCAGTTGACAGCTGGCAGTAAACAGTTATTAGTTTCATTCGCGAATGAATTTGGTTCTAAAATTTCAATTGCAATCTAAACTCTTTTTACTTATTGAGCGTTTAATTCTTCAATAGCTAAAATATAAATATCTAAAAAACATTGAATGCATTTATTTAAAATTATGCATTATGAATTACACATTATAAATTATAAAAATATGGCATTACAAGTTGGCGACAAAGTTCCAGAAGTTTTAGGAGTAAATCAAGATGGAAAAGAAATAAAATTGTCTGATTTTGCAGGTAAAAAAGTGGTTTTGTACTTTTATCCCAAAGATAGCACGCCGGGTTGTACGGCTCAGGCATGCAGTTTGCGCGACAATTATGATGAACTTCGCAAAGCGGGTTATGAAGTGATAGGTGTGAGCGCCGACAGTGCAGCATCACATCAGAAATTTATTGCTAAACAAAATTTACCATTCAACCTGATAGCTGATACAGACAAAAAACTATCGGAGCAATTGGGTACCTGGGGCGAAAAATCTATGTACGGCAAGCAATATATGGGGATGTTTCGCACTACTTTTATTATTGATGAAACAGGAACTATTACCCGTATCATGTTGCCTAAAGAAGTGAATACTAAAACGCATGCCGAACAAATCCTTGCTTGAAAGTTGACTTTCGGAGAATAGTGCATTACAATTTGTAACAATTTCAGTAGATTGACACAAAAAAAGCTGTTTATATGCTTCAATTTCTCATTCGAAAACTATTTTTCCAATTTAAAGAGACTACAAACTAGAACATAACAAACTATATATCTATATTATAACCAAAAACATCAGTTTTTTTATCAGAAAAAACATACATGTTTCATACTGGAAGTTAGTTTTATTGTATAATTTTGCAGACTCAATAAAACTAGACTGAGATAAAGCTAAGTCAAAAAAAAATCAATTACCAAATTTGTACACAAAATAGTTAAATACACATTCATGCGTAACAATTTCAACCCCTGGCATCAAGTTGCCCCTCAAACCGAATTACCAGACGTAGTAAAAGGCATTATAGAAATTCCAAAAGGTAACCGAGCTAAATACGAACTAGATAAAGAAAGTGGTTTGTTACGTTTAGACAGAGTACTGTTCTCGTCAATGTACTATCCACACAATTATGGATTTATACCACAGAGTTATTGTGATGACCATGACCCCTTAGACATTCTGATTCTTTCACAAATTGAAGTTGTGCCGTTGTGTATCGTTGAAGCCAAAGTGATTGGCGTAATGCGAATGCTCGATAATGGAGAAGCCGATGATAAAATCATTGCTGTAGCTGCCGGTGACCCAAGTGTAACTCACTATAACGATATTTCGGAACTACCTCCACACATGACAGCAGAAATAATGAGCTTCTTTGAAGATTATACTAAACTGGAAAACAAAACTGTGGTAGTAGAAAAATTCTTTGATAAAGCTACGGCTATGCAAATTTTGGATGATAGCTACAAAATGTACCAAAAACATTACGGCGAATTGCACAAATGGTTTTTTGGAGGCAAATAATAAAACTTACACATTACTATATTTCAAGAGCTTTACATTACGTAAGGCTCTTTTAGTTTCAAGAAAAGAAAACCTACCGCCACAAAAAATTCCGTATCTTTGCACAGCACATACCATTTAAGCAAACATGAAACGCATATATATTTTCCCAAGATACAGTGGAGATGAGAATTCGGACTGGTATCAAAAAGTTCAACGAGAGTTCGTACATAATGATAAGAATATCACCATTATTCCACTTACTCTGCCAAACTGGGACAAGCCATCTACCGATGAATTTTTGTCATTTATCAGGGAAGTAATTCCTGAAAATAAAATAGATAGCAACACTTATTTTATTGGTCATAGCATTGGCTGCAAGGCCGCTTTACTGTATCTGAACGAATTGCACAAAAGCAATCCGAAGCTCAAAATGGGTGGTTTGCTGTGCGTTGCCGGATGGTGGAGCATAGATAAGCCCTGGCCACAACTAAAGAAATGGATTAAAATGCCAATCGACTTTAAAGGCATTAAAGAAATATGCAGCAATAACATAGTCAGCATTTTATCAGACAACGATCCTTATACTTCCGACACACAATCGAACAAAAAACAGTGGGAAGAAAACCTAAGCGCTAAGGTGGTGATTGTTCCCGGTGCGAAACATTTCAACAACAGCGAGGGATTAATCGAAATTATCAACGAAATTATACCTTTCAGCTTTAAACTCTATTTCTTATGATACACAGCAACACAAAAACTTTCTTTGAAAAACTCCAAATCATTGTAGAAAACAAGGAACTTATAAAACTTCAACTCACCGGAAAACGTGAGAAGGCGTCGGATTTAAAAAAGATCATTGTTACTGCAGTTGAGATAAAAAAAGGCTATTGTCTGAATTTTGTGTACCGCCATAACACAAAGGACATTACAAAAAACTTCGATATTGCCGAAGGCATTGAGTTGATAGTAAAAGCTATGGCGAATGATTTTTACAACGCTGAGCTGTTTGCTAAAACGGAAAATGTACATCTGATTATCCTGCCAAACGAAAAAGCACAACTCAAAAGTTCGCAACCAACCTTGCAAGCTCCAAGCACTTTTACGCATGACAGAGTAAAAGAGCGTTTGATAGAACCTTTCGAGAATATTTATTTGCGGGAATTGGGCATTACAAATGCTAACTGGGAAATACGTCGCGAAATGAACGACAAATACAAGCAGATCAATAAATACATCGAGTTGCTGGCTCCCTACCTGACTGAACTTACCGTTACGGATAGCCTGCATTTTGCAGATATGGGTTCCGGCAAAGGGTATCTGACCTTTGCATTGTACGATTATTTATCTAATAATCTGAAGATAAATACCCATGCAACCGGTGTTGAATATCGCGAAGATCTGGTATGGACCTGCAATAGCATTGCGCGCCAGGCTGGTTTTGAAAATCTAAGCTTTGTAAAAGGAACCATCGAAAAAACGGAATTAGAAAAAATAAATATACTCATTGCATTGCATGCCTGCGACACTGCTACCGACGATGCGATTTTCAGGGGAATACAATCGGATGCTGAACTGATTGTTTGTGCTCCATGTTGCCATAAGCAAATCAGAAAAGCATTCAACGTGACGAACGAACTGAGCAATATCACCAAATTTGGCATTTTAAAAGAGAGACAAGCAGAAATAATCACCGACACCATACGTGCCATGATTTTGGAAGCTCACGGTTACAAAACCAATGTATTTGAATTTATTCCGTTGGAACACACTCCGAAAAATGTGATGATAGTTGGAAAAAAAGTGCGAAATGCGGTGTCTGACAAACAAGGTATTTTGAAAAATATTGCAGCAATTAAACAAGTTTTTGGTATCGAAAAGCATTATTTAGAAACGCTGTTGGGCATATAGAAATAGTTACAAGTATTTAGTTACGAATTACAAGGCTTGTTATCTAAAGGTTATTCAAAAAAAAACAGAAGCTGAATTTCAATCATGAAATTCAGCTTCTAACGTTTATATTCTTTTTATCACTTCCAATGCTTCCCCACAATTTTTACAATGCATTAATTGATCACGCCAATGGGCAGCACCTTCAAAACCATTGAAATAAATTTTAAAGAAACGCTTCAACACATTAAAGTTTCCTTTGTCTTTCCAGGTATGATCGTAAAGAGTGATGTGCTTTACGAGCAGATCTATACGCATCTGCATGCTTATTTCCTTTTCAGCAGCATTAAACATCCACGGATTTTTAAAAATACCCGTACCCACCATCACTCCATCCACTCCAAAGTCTTGAACCCTGGCTAAAGCGGTAGCATGACTATCAACATCTCCATTTCCAAGTATCAGCGTTGAACTGTTCGACCGATTTCGCAGCTGGACAGCCTTACCAATCTCGTCCCACATAGCCAATCCGTTTGACATCATAGTCCGCGTTCGGCCATGAATGGTGATAGCTGCCGGATGCACCTCGAGCAACTCCCCTATCCATTCCTCGGTAACAATCGAATTAAAACCAATGCGGGTTTTTACACTCACGGGCAAATTTGTCCCTTCGCGGGTGGCAATAATAATTTCCTTTGCCACACCGGGGTGATTAATTAAATCAGAGCAACTATGGTTCTTCACCACCTTTTTTACCGGGCAGCCCATGTTTATGTCAATGCCATCAAATAGTCTCATATCGGAAATCAGCTTTGCACTTTCGTGAAATTTCTCCGGGTCGGAACCCCAAATCTGAGCTACCAGTTTGGTATTTGTAGCTTTGAGCAAATCACGTTCTGTTTCGTTCACAACCAATCTGGCAGCTACAAATTCCCGTCCTTTTTTATTGCAAAGTCCATCGGTGGAGGTAAACTCAGTAAACATCACATGCAACGCATCCGGTTCAGAGACAGAACGAATCACCTCTCTGAAAACGGTGTCCGTCACATCCTCCATAGGTGCCAGGGCAATGATGGGTTTTTGGAGCGATTGCCAGAAATCATCCATATTTACAATTTATTCATTTACTATTTACAATTTAATTTAATATTCGCGAAGCAAATATCACGAACGAAGTGAGTGAATATCAGCCGAATGCTAAATATCTGCTTTTAATTTGGGACGCAATCTGCTTTTAAAAATCTTGCTATCGGCATATTTTTGATGATGCTGAACGCGCAATTTTTTACGGTCTTCGAGAGGAAGTTGAATGACCGATTTACAATCGTCGCAGCAGCAACCTTCATATTTTGTTTTACAGTCATTGCACTGAATAAAGAGCAAATGACAATCATTGTTGGCACAGTTGGTATGTGTATCTGCAGGTTTACCACATTGATGACAATGAGAAATCACCTGTCCGTCAATTGTTTCACCTAATCGCTCATCGAAAACAAAATTCTTTCCGTAAAATTTGGGTTCAATACCCAATTGTTTTATTTGTTGCGCATATTCAATAATGCCACCGTAGAGTTGAGACACATTCTCAAAACCATTGTTTATCAGGAATGAACTTGCTTTTTCGCAACGAATACCACCTGTGCAGTAGAGCAGAAACTGCTTGTCCTTCTCATCTTTATATTTTTCGAGTACCAGCTGAATTTCTTCGCGAAAGGTATCCACATCCGGACAAAAAGCATTTTTAAAATGTCCTATCTCACTTTCGTAATGGTTGCGCATATCCACAACAATAGTTCCCGGTTCATCGATAGCATTGTGAAACTCGAGCGCAGTAAGATGTTTGCCCACTTTTGATAAATCGTAGGTATTGTTTTCAAGTCCGTCGGCCACAATTTTCGGACGCACTTTAATGGTCAGTTTGTAGAATGATTTTCCATCATCTTCAATAGCTTGTTTAATAGGCACATTGGTAAGTTGTGGAATGGCATACAGTTGCTTTATAAACTCCGCCATATTATCTTCGGGCACACTCATTTGGGCATTGATGCCTTCCTGTGCCACATAAATTCGGCCGAAACAGTTCAGTGCAAACCATTGTTCGTAAAGTTGATTACGAAATTCGGTGGGATTATTTATTTCAAAATACTTGTAAAATGAAATTGTTTGTCGCTTAAATGACTCTTTATGAAGGTTCTCTTTTAAAATTCGTTTATCAATTCTATTTTCTAACATTTGCCTGTTCTACTTTTTATTAATTCAATTTGAGTAGAGCATAACAACCGATTCTTGTCATTTGTTTGAATTCGCTTAAAAAACAACGAATAATTTAGTCAATAACTTTTTATTTACTACATTCAATTTTTCACTAGGCGCATAGTGTACAATTTTAAAATACAACTTTAATATTGTACTAAATCCATGTATTTACATGATATACAATCCATTGATAGTCACAAAAAGTAACTGTTTTTTCAAATACATATCAAAAGGCAAGAAATTATTCTGAAACCAACAGTCTATAAAGAGCTATTTAATCCAATAAAAATACATCTTCAACTCGCTCATTCCAATGATTGTTATTATCTTATTATGAGGATTTTTTACAACCGATATATTTCAAAAACCGCTAAAAAAGACTATCTTTGCGTTCAAATTGAAGGATGATTTAGCTTTGAGATAAACACCTCTAAATCTGCAACTTCCACTCAACACAAAACTTCTATAACTTCAAAATACATTATGATTCAATTTTTCCGAACTCCCGCTCAACATCTTTACGCTGTACAAACGGCGCAACCACTTGCCGCCGATGATGTCAGAAAGTTAGAATGGCTTTTTGGTGAAGCTGCCCTTCTCAATCAGGAAACTGTAGACGGAAACTATGTGGGTCCGCGCCGCGAAATGATTACTCCTTGGAGCACTAATGCCGTTGAAATTACCCAAAACATGGGAATTAGCGGCATTATTCGTATTGAAGAGTTTACAGCAATGCCTTCTACTCCGTCGGCCAAAGGTGGTTTGGAGTACGACCCGATGCTTCAACGCATTTACACCGGCGTTAATCAGGAAGTATTCACGGTAAATAAACAACCGGATTCAATTTTGGAAATTGACGATATTGCTGCTTACAGTGCTCAGGAAGGTTTGGCATTAAGTCCGGACGAAATTGATTACCTGAACGGTATCAGAGAAAAAGTGGGTCGTAAACTTACCGATAGTGAGGTTTTCGGATTCTCGCAAGTAAACTCGGAACACTGCCGTCACAAAATTTTCAACGGACAGTTTATTATCGATGGCGAAGAAAAAGAACTGACTTTGTTCAAAATGATTCGCAAAACTTCGGAAGAAAATCCAAACAAACTGGTTTCGGCTTACAAAGACAACGTGGCTTTCAACGCCGGTCCGAAAATCGAACAGTTTGCTCCTGCCAGTGGTGACAAACCGGATTATTTCCAAACAAAAGAAATTGAATCGGTTATTTCATTAAAAGCCGAAACACATAACTTCCCAACAACTGTTGAGCCTTTCAATGGTGCAGCTACCGGAGCAGGTGGTGAAATTCGCGACCGCCTCGGTGGTGGAAAAGCCAGTTTGCCGATTGCCGGAACAGCGGTTTATATGACTTCATATGCTCGTAACGACAATTCACGCAGTTGGGAAAATGCTATTAACCCACGTAAATGGCTGTACCAAACACCGGAACAAATCCTTATCAAAGCTTCTAACGGAGCTTCGGACTTTGGAAATAAATTCGGTCAACCGCTTATTTGTGGTTCATTGCTAACTTTTGAGCACGAAGAAAACGACAAAAAATTCGGTTACGACAAAGTAATTATGTTGGCCGGTGGTGTTGGTTTCGGAACCATGCGCGACGCCCTGAAAGGTGATGTGGCAGCAGGCGAAAAAGTAGTGGTAATGGGTGGTGACAATTACCGTATTGGTATGGGTGGTGCGGCAGTATCGTCTGTTCAAACAGGTGAATACGACAACGCTATTGAGTTAAATGCTGTACAACGTGCCAATCCTGAAATGCAAAAACGTGTTTCGAACGTGATTCGTACGCTGGCTGAAGCCGATAAAAATCCTATCGTTTCTATCCACGATCACGGTGCAGGTGGACACCTGAACTGTTTATCGGAATTGGTAGAAACTACCGGTGGTAAAATCGATTTATCTGCGCTTCCTGTAGGCGACCCAACCCTGAGTGCCAAGGAAATTGTGGGCAACGAGAGTCAGGAGCGTATGGGATTTGTTCTTCCTGAAGATGCTATCGATGGCGTACGCCGCATTGCCGAACGCGAACGCGCTCCGATGTACGTGGTGGGTGAAACTACCGGCGATATGAAATTTGTATTCGAACAAGCCGATGGCAAAATGCCAATCGACTTGCGCCTGGATTACATGATTGGCAAACCGCCTCGCACGATTATGACCGATAGCACTATTGAAGAAAAATATGCTCCGATCGAAATCAGTGAAGATAAATTACAAGAATATATTCAAAACGTATTGCAGGTAGAATCTGTAGCTTGTAAAGACTGGCTGACGAACAAAGTAGACCGCTCTATTACCGGTAAAATTGCCCGCCAACAATGTGCAGGTGAAATTCAATTGCCATTGAACGACCTTGGCGTAGTGGCGCTTGATTACCGCGGAAACGTGGGTATTGCTACTTCTATCGGCCATGCACCGTTGGCAGCCATGGTAAATCCTGAAGCAGGTTCGGTTTTGGCTGTTGCCGAAGCATTGACCAATATAATTTGGGCTCCATTAACTGATGGATTGGACAGCGTGTCACTCAGCGCCAACTGGATGTGGCCTTGTAACAACCCGGGTGAAGATGCCAGACTGTACAAAGCCGTTGAAGCTTGTAGCGATTTCTGTTGCTCATTGGGCATCAATATTCCTACAGGAAAAGATTCACTTTCTATGACTCAAAAATACGGTAACGAAAAAGTATTCTCACCGGGAACAGTGATTATCTCGGCTGGTGCTGAAGTATCAGACGTGAAGAAAACCGTTGGTCAGGTAGTAGTAAATGACCCAAAATCGGCTGTTTACTATGTTGATTTCTCTTTCGATACTCATAAATTAGGTGGTTCGGTATTGGGACAAACGCTCAACAAACTGGGCGAAGAAGTTCCAACCGTACAAGATGCAGAATACTTCAAAGCAGCTTTCGATAGCATTCAGGAATTAATCAACAAAGATTTGATACTTGCCGGTCATGATATTTCGGAAGGTGGTATGATTACTGCATTGCTCGAAATGTGTTTTGCCAATGCTAACGGTGGTTTAAGTGTAAACCTCGAAGGAATTGCTGAAACATCATTGGTAAACATTCTGTTTGCTGAAAATCCGGGCGTATTGATTCAGGTAAAAGATCGCAAAGCGGTTGAGAAAATCCTTGAAGGAAACGGTGTAGGCTTTGCCCGCATCGCTACTCCTATCGCTGAACGTCGCATGGAAATCAAAAAGAAATCAGCTTCCTATTCATTCTCAATTAATGAATTCCGCGATATCTGGTTCCGCTCGTCTTACTTGTTGGATCGCAAACAAAGTGGTGAAATCTGCGCTTCGGCTCGTTTCAACAACTATAAAAATCAACCGTTGGAATTTGCATTTACCGATAGCTTTAACGGTAAATTCTCACAATTCAATTTATCGCAAGACCGTAAACCAAGTGGTGTACGCGCTGCTATTATCCGCGAAAAAGGAACCAACGGCGACCGTGAAATGGCTTACGCGCTCTACCTTGCCGGTTTTGATGTGAAAGACGTTCACATGACTGACCTTGCGACAGGTCGCGAAACACTGGAAGACGTGAACATGATTGTGTTCTGTGGTGGATTCTCCAACTCCGACGTATTAGGTTCAGCCAAAGGTTGGGCCGGTGGATTCCTTTTCAACGAAAAAGCGAAATCAGCACTTGATAAATTCTATAGCCGACAAGACACCCTTAGTTTGGGTATTTGTAACGGTTGCCAGTTGATGATAGAACTTGGATTGGTAAATCAGGAACACGACGTGAAACCACGCATGTTGCACAACGATTCACATAAATTCGAATCGAGCTTCGTTGGTCTTACTATTCCTGAAAATAATTCGGTGATGCTGGGTTCACTATCCAACAGCAAACTGGGTGTTTGGGTGGCTCACGGTGAAGGAAAATTCTACCTTCCAAAACCGGAAAGCGAATACAACATCATTGCTAAATACTCATATGCCAGCTATCCTGCCAATCCAAACGGTTCGGACTATGGTGTTGCCGGTATTTGTTCTACCGATGGTCGTCACCTGGCTATGATGCCTCACCCTGAGCGTGCCGTGTTCCCATGGCAATGGGCGCATTACCCTGCCGACCGCAAAGCAAACGACCAAATCACTCCTTGGGTGGAAGCGTTTGTAAATGCCAGAGAATGGGTGGAAAAGAATAAATAACCTCACCCCTAACCCCTCTCCTTGAGGAGAGGGGAAATATAATCGAATCACGACTTCGCGTATGCGGGGTCGTGATTTTTTTATTTACACAATATCACTTCATGTGATAGCCTCGTATCAATTCGAGTGAACAGGTAAGTCAGTGTATCAGAATAAACTCATGCCTATAACTGCCTAAAAATAGTGAATATGATTTTTCTCCAATACAACAAACACCGTTCAATATTTGTTATGTTAGTATTCAGATACGAATAAATCACTAAAGAAAAGGAGGTATAACCATGACACCGTCAAAATCGTTTTCAATTTCCATCAGTCGGCAGTTAGGAGCCGGGGGATCTTTCGTTGGTCAGCAGCTTGCCAGTAGGCTAAATATTTTTTTTGCAGACCGTGACATCGTTCGTTATGCGGCCAATCGACTTTCGACCTTTGAAGAAAATCTGGAATCGCGCGAAGAAAGATTGCTTTCCTTCTGGCATTCTCTTTTGAAAACCCTTCCCCAAAAGGATGTTCTTACCGTACCCGCAGTTGCTTCGGCATTGGAGTATACCGATCAGGAATTATTCGATACTGAAGCTGAGATAATCAAGAAAATTGTTCATGAAAAGTCTGCAGTTATTTTAGGACGTTGCGGCCATTACATTCTGCGTGATGAGCCGAATCATATCAGCGTTTTCTTGCATGCTGATCAAGAATTCAGGGTTAACCGGGTTATGAAATTATATAATTGGCAGCACGACGAAGCAACAAAAATGGTTGAAAAATCGGACAAAGAAAGAGCTGCCTATTGTAAAACATTTACCCATAAGGAATGGATGAATGCTACGAATTACGACTTGTCTATCGACACAAGTAAGTTTAGTTTGGAACAGACCGTTGAACTGATTTTGCAATATATCAGACTTCATCCCTGATTTTTTCAGTTCGAGAGACTAGTTATTTCAACCGACGAAATGGGCTGGTTACTTCTGGGGTTGAAGTAAACTTTTTGCTGCAATATCTTAGATGTATCGTATCAAAAAGAAAAGGCTATCTCAAATATAATAGAATCACGATTTCGCCTATGCGGGGTTGTGATTTTTGTATCCCGCAATATCACTTCATGCGATAGCCTCGCATCGATTCGATCGAATAGGTAAGCACAGTACATCGGAGAGCCTAAGCACAGTCAACCGGAGAGCCTAAGCGCAGACAATCGGAGAGCCTAAGCTCCGATACACTGTGCACCTCTGTACATAAATCAGCTATATAAAAGCAACTACAAATGTGACAAAACACAACCAAAAGACTATTTACTACCAAAAACACCTCTACCGAATGAGTCGGTAGAGGTGTTTCGGAGTTTCATTATGATTCGGTATATACTAAAGAGCACTAAGAACCAGCATAAATAAGATAGGGAATAATAATCCGGAAATGGCTAACAGCCATATTTTCTTTTTGACGGCAGCTGAAGGGGATTTCATCATCAAACCGGTCACGGCAATTATGATCAACGAGATGCCAAAGGCGTCGGAATAATAAATCCACCAAACGGAGATGTTTTTGTGCAAATCCATAATATGACCGATAACCGGTGTTTTTACAAATTCGGTGATTTCTCCTTTGCCCGTTTTAAGGTCTATATCAATATCGCAGTTTGAACAGGATATTCTCAACTCGCCCTTGCGAACATTGTGTCTCTTCACCTTGTCGTCTATGCCTTGCTTTTTTACCAATTCAGCCACAAAGTCTTCATTAATGGCTGCTGCATCGATTTGCTGAGCAAGCGTTATCTCTTTTTTAGCAATGGTGTATTTATCGGGATGCCACGACTGTCGATGGTTCATAAAAATACCCGACAGAGCAAACGAAATAATTAGTCCCACATAAAAATAGCCCAGATTGGCATGAAGGTTTCTGATTTTCTTTCTATTTATCATTAGTTGAAATTATATTGAGCATTGATACTAAAATTAAAAGGTGCGATCGGGTTCAGACTGTTGTCGTCGTGCACATTGTAGCTGAGCGCGTTGGTGATATTGCTCAGTTTGGCTTTGAAGTTCCATTTCTTCAAATCGTATCCAAGCGTAATATCGTGGGTAAAATAAGCTGCCAAAGGAATAAGTTTATAAGCATCGTTCTGAACAGTCAAACGTGTTGATCGTCCGGCAAATCGCTCGCCGACATACGAAGAGATAAAACCGAACTGAACATTTTTCAATGCACCCTTGGTAAAAGTATAGGTAGCGCTCAGATTGGCTGTATTCTTAGGGTTATATTTTAGTTCACTTCCCACAATGTAGGTATTACTTTGCGTGTAGGTAGTTTTTGTATAGCTGTATCCACCCAGTATTCTCAAATTACGGAAAGGCAGGTACTCCATATCCAGCTCCGCACCCTGGGTTTTGGTGGCTCCAGCCAGTTCTTTCACATTGCTGTTGGTGTTACCATTTTCAAGCGAAGTCTGTGCCAGATTACTGTTGTTGATTTGATACACGGTAGCATTTACCGATAGCTTATTATGTAACAATTTATTCTTAATCCCTATTTCGTACTGGTCGATAATGGACGGATCCAGCGCATTACCGTTTATGTCAACACCTGTATTTAAGGCAAACGAGTTAGAGTACGACACAAACAGCGATTGTTGTTTAGTGGGTTGTAGCGTCAAACCAATTTTCGGAGAGAAGGCTTTGTCCGTAGCTTTCGTGTCTGCAGTTTTTTGAGTAGAATAAGTATATACATTGCTTGTTGATTCAATATTAGAATACCTCGCCCCTATCAACAACTTGATATACTTTTGCAGACTAATCAAATCCTGCGCATAGATACCGTAACGGTTAAGCGGGTTTTTGGTCAGCGTATTCTGAGTCATTACCGGAATAGTCGGCTCAATTGCAGGATTATAGTCGTTGTAAATATTAATCATATCATAATTCGCAAACTGATTGTAAGCTGTGGTTTGGGTTTCGGACGATTCAATATCAAATCCTACCAGGGCCTGATGTTTCAACGCGCCTGTTCTAAAACTCGCATTTAGGTCTATTTGTTCAATAAAGTAATTATCGTCCACCGCGCTCCGCTGAATATTTCTTTTCCAGTCACCGTTTTGTGCAATAACGCTGCCACTGGTGTTGGGGCGGGCATTACTGAACAGGTCGGTGTTGTAATATCTTAATCCGGTAAGCGATGAGATACTCAGCTTATCGTTGAAGGTATGGGTGATTTTACCGGACATGAAAGACTGTTTGGCTTTATATTCTCCCCACGACACACCCATAAAGCGATCTCGGGGAATCTCCACCAATTTATAATTGACGATACCTGTTCCAAAGTCGGGAGTAGTATTGGTATTGGTATAGTCACCTTCGAGCAAAATAGTAGTTTTAGGAGTCACTTCAAAGATCAACGATGGATTTATGTAATAGGTTTTTGAGTCCACATAGTTACGAAAACTGTTGGCCTGTTCGTACGATCCGTTTAGACGAAAAGCAATTGTTTTCTGTTTGTTGAGCGGACCATAAAAGTCGAACTGCGGTTTGTAGCGATCGAAGCTACCGTAAGTGAATGCCACATTGCCCCCAAAATCGAATTTCGGTTTCTTAGTAACTAAATTCAGCACACCACCTGCCGCCACATTCCCGAAAAGCAGTGCCGCATTCCCCTTCAGAATCTCAGCTTTCTCAATGCCACTTATCTCGGTCTTCATCCCACCGTAATAGCGAATTCCGTTTTTAAAAGTATTGGTGCTTGTGAGGTTAGTACCTCTCGACGCAATTTCCTCCTGATAGCCACCGGTGGTACTCATAATGTACATACCGTTTACGTTCTTAAGAAGATCGGTAATATTACTTATTTGCTGCGCTTTGAGAGCATTCTCGTCTATCACTATCATTGCCTGAGGTAAATCCATTTCACTAATATTCATCTTTCCTACAGCAAGGTTCTTTTTATTGCGGGCAACAACCGCAACCTCATTCAGCGCGTATGAGCTTAGAGAATCGCTCATCGAAAACCTACGTTCACCAAGGGCAGGAGGATTGTTATTTTCAGCTTGAACAATCGAGGGAGTAAATATGGATAGAATAAATCCACTGAGCAAAACAACTTTTTGTATCCTTTTCATTATGTTGAATTATTATAATTTTTATGTTGCAAAGGTAAAGGGTTAAGAAAAGGGCGACAACCGCAGAAAGTAGGTAAAGATTCGGGAGGAACTCATTATTAATGGGGATTAGACTAACTAAACTGTAAGTACCTATTCGTTTTCTAAAAGAAAACTATAGATACATTTAGCTGATAGAAATCACAGAATGAACCAATTAAGATTCTATGCAAGTAATTTTAGAAAAGAAACAATCATTCTCTAGTGTTTTGTTTTAATTTTGCAGCCAAAACAAAAACTTCGAATAAAAACTCAAAATAACGCTTTATGTTTACAACTGAAATACTCCCCGAATTAGCGAACCGTTGGAAAGCTATACAAAAGGAAATGACTAAAAAGGGAGCAGATGGCTGTCTGATTGCCGGTAATGTCAACCTGTTTTATGTAGCCGACCGTGTTTATAGCGGCTATTTTTATTTACCTCTTCATGGTCAGCCCTTGTTTTTTGTAAAACGCCCTATCGGACTCAAAGGTGAAAATGTTTTTTATATCCGCAAGCCGGAGCAAATTATAGAAATTCTGAGTCAAAAAGGGCTGCCTGTGCCACAAACGATTATGTTGGAACTTGACGAATTGCCTTACAACGATGTAGTGCGGTTGCAATCTATCTTTCTACCGGAACAAACGCTTAATGCTACATCCACTTTGCGCAAGGTACGTTCGCTTAAGTCGGAATATGAAACAGGCCTGTTGCGACACTCTGGCCAACTGCATGCGGCTTGTTACGCCGAAGTACCTAATCTGTACAAACCTGGCATGACCGATATTGATTTCTCTATCGAGATAGAGCGACTTTTCCGTCAAAAAGGGGCTATCGGTCATTTCCGTGTTTTCGGGCAATCGATGGAACTATTTATGGGTAGTGTCATTGCCGGTGATAATGCCAATACCCCTTCTCCCTACGATTTTGCCATGGGTGGTGGCGGACTACATAGCTCGTTGCCTGTAAGTGCCAATGGTATGGTGATGACTGCCGGCACCACGGTGATGGTGGATATGGGTGGAACATTTACTGGCTATATTTCGGATATGACGCGTGTATTCTCCATCGGAAAAGTGAACGAACTTGCCTATAAAGCCCATCAGGTAGCACTGGAAATTCAAAGCGAAATTGAAGCTATAGCTAAACCCGGGGTTGCCACTTGCGACTTGTATAATTTGGCCATTGAAATGGTAAAGAAACAAGATCTCCTCCCCTATTTTATGGGTTACAGCCAACAAGCAGGTTTTATAGGACACGGCATCGGAATTCAGATCAACGAATCGCCGGTATTGGCTCCCCGCTCCAAAGACGAATTAAAAGAAGGG
Organism: uncultured Paludibacter sp.; assembly: GCA_963664445.2. GTDB lineage: Bacteria > Bacteroidota > Bacteroidia > Bacteroidales > Paludibacteraceae > Paludibacter. The sequence continues at coordinate 196,328 of CAXXUM010000002.1, read as the reverse complement.
CATATCTTTGCACTGGAACCCAAATTCGTGATTCCGGGAGTAGGAGCTGTTGGTATTGAAAACTCCTTCGCTGTGCATGCAACCGGCATTGAAAAGCTCACCCTGTTGAACGAAGAGATTATTGAACTGTAAAATTGATTGAATTTTACAAATAAACTAAAGCCGCAGTGAATGATTTTCTCTGCGGCTTTGATATTTTTTCTATCAATGAAAAATGATTAATTCGACAACACATTTTCTGTTCCCCATTTTTCCAGTTCACTAATTACCGACGAAAGGCTTTTACCCAGATCTGTAAGCGAATATTCTACCCGCGGTGGGATTTCTTTAAATTGTTCCCGCAGAATCAATCCGTCAGCCTCCAGCTCTTTCAGTTGCTCGGTAAGCACCTTGCGCGAGATATCGGGAATACGAACGGCTATCTCACCAAAACGTTTTGTACCGGCAGTGAGAGTATACAATATGATGGTTTTCCATCTCCCACCTATCAGTTGTAGCGTTGCCGTCACGGGACATAGGGTTTTTACTTTTACTTTAGCCATAATGGTTACTTTTAGGTTACTACTATTTTCATGGTTACTAAAAAGTAACCTGTTTCGGATATAAACTATTATTAGTTACTTTGCGTAACAAAAGTAGGAATAAAATCAATCGGTTGTTTTCGTTAAGATAGATGAACATATTTATTTAACTATATAATTCTATCAAAACATATCTCAGATTGTTTTATTTCAAGGATTTGTCAAAACATAAAGAATATACATTCATATTAATTTAAAAGAAAGGAAACAAAAAATGAAAATTGGAGTAACAGGAGCAACCGGTCAACTGGGTCGCTTAGTAGTAGAAAAATTGAAACAAAAAGTTGCTGCAGATAGTGTTGTAGCATTGGTACGTAACCCTGAAAAAGCAGCAGATCTAGGCGTAGAGACTCGTCCATTTGATTATACCCAACCTGAAACGTTAGTAACATCGTTGAAAGGTATCGATAAATTGTTATTGATTTCGGGGAATGAAATTGGCCAGCGTCTACCGCAGCATAAGGCAGTTATTGAAGCAGCAAAACAAGCAGGTGTAAAACAAATTACCTATACCAGCATTTTGCATGCCGACAGTTCACCACTTGGATTAGCCGGAGAGCATTTAGGCACCGAAGTAGCCATAAAAGAATCAGGACTAACCTACACTATTCTGCGCAATGGCTGGTACACCGAAAACTATACCGGTTCAGCAAAAGGAGCAGTAGGTGCAGGAGCATTTATAGGAAATGCCGGAGATGGTAAAATCGCTTCAGCCGCTCGGGTTGATTATGCCGAAGTAGCTGCGGTAGTATTAGCTGGCGAAGGTCACGAAAACAAAACCTATGAACTGGCTGGTGACGAAGCATATACACTGGCTGAGCTTGCCGCTGAAATTTCCAGTCAAACCGGGAAAAACATTCCTTACAACAACCTAACTGAAGCGGAATATGCCGGAATTCTGAAAAGCTTTGGTTTACCCGATGGTTTAGCTGAAATGCTTGCCGACTCGGATACAGGTGCTTCGAAAGGTGGATTGTTTGATGATTCACGCGCGCTTTCCAAGCTGATTGGTCGCCCTACAACGCCACTGGTAATAGTGCTGGCCGAAGCATTGGCATAAGATATTTAGAAACTCATAGGAAATATTCAAGAGGGTGTCACAAAAGGTCACCCTCCCTTTTTTATCCTTTCAGATTCTTCAATAACATTTGTGAAAACTCCGTAACTGCCTTTTTCTGATAATTGTCCTTCAACCACATAAGAGCAGCCCGCATATTCAATCCCTTTTCTATAAACGGTACTGCCTTCAGTTCTTTCTCATTGATAATGGTCGACTTGGGCAAAATGGAAATCCAGTGTTTGGTTTTGATCAATTGAAACATGATATTTATATCGTTCAATTCCAGCTGAGGTTCCACTTTTTGCTTATTCGTAAGCAAAAAATTATCGAAAATAGCCCTGGCATGCATCTCTTTGATGGTAAGTGCCAATGGATAATCGCTCAGTTTCTGCAGCGATATTTCTTTCATCGCTGCCAAAGGATGATACCGGTGCATAATCACACACATTGGTGAATCAAACAAATATTCGCTTTCCACCGATTCAAACGGTAGTGGCGATTCAAAACAGAGTGCCAAATCCAGTTTATGATCTTTCAGATGCTCCAATAGTTTGTTGGCCGTTTGGCATTCTACCGATACTTTTATGTTGGGATATTTCTGTGAGAATTTCAACAAAGTATCTGTCAGTAACGAGCAGAGACTGAATGTGCCACCAATGCGCAACGTCCCTGTGTGCAGGTTCTGCAAATCTTTCATCCGTTGTATTGCATCCTCCGACCCCGCCACCGTTCTTCGGGCATAGGGCAGCAACATTTCACCGGCTTCGGTCAGTTCTATGTGCTTTTTTATACGTTTAAACAACAATATATTCAGCTCTATCTCCAACTGTTTAATTTGCTGTGAAAGTGTACTTTCTGCAATATTAGATGCCTTTGCCGCTTCTGTAAAATTCAGCAATTCTGCCGATTTTATAAAATATCTCAACTGCCTTATTTCCATATTTTCTGTATTTTTTTGCAAAGATACTACATTCATCTTAGGACAAGAAAAACTATCACGAGTTTTATTTTCCCAACATCAGAATCGATAGGTAATACCGATTAATTCATAGATTTTATCCCTAATAAAAATAGGAATCGTTTGAAAAGAACGCCATAACTTTGCACCCGAAACAAAGAAAAACTAAAAAACATTTCCTCATGCAACTGATAAGATTTATCAAAAACTGGACGCTTCCGCTATCCATGATCACCGGTGCCCTTGCCTACTTCATTTTTGTGAACATTCCTATGTTGGCACCCACTAAACCATTTGTCAACGAATTTATCAACATCATACAACCTACGCTTATTTTTCTCATGCTTTTCGTTACCTTTTGTAAGGTCGATCCGCGTGATTTGCACCCCACCCGCATGCATTTATGGATGTTGCTTATTCAGGTAGGTGCTTTTTGCCTATTGGGCTTGCCGCTCGTATTCTTTCCCGACACCGAATATCGCGTTGTACTCGAAGGAGCTATGATTTGTATGATTACTCCCACCGCCACTGCCGCAGCCGTCATTACCGGGAAACTGGGTGGAAATACGCAGTCGCTTGTTAGCTACACCATCATTATCAATATGGTTTCTGCCATTATCATTCCGTTGGCATTACCCTTGGTGCACCCCAATCCATCGCTGAGCTTTTTACCATCATTTCTACTTATTCTGCGCAGAGTGTTTCCACTACTTATGCTTCCTTTCGTAGCCGCATGGTTAGTTCGTGCCTATCTGCCTAAAGTACATGCAAAACTGCTTAGTTTCAAAGATCTGGCATTCTACCTATGGGCTGTGGCTTTGGCTATAGCAGTTGGAGTTACGGTACGAAGCATTGTCCACAGCGATGTAGCTATTACTTTATTGATAGGTATTGCCGTAGCTTCACTCATCTGCTGTGCAGCACAGTTTGCTCTTGGACAAAAAATTGGCTTACAATACGATGACCGCATTGGAGGCGGACAAAGCCTTGGACAGAAAAGTACGGTTTTCTCCATTTGGTTAGGTGCCACTTTTATGAGTCCGGTGACTTCTATGGCCGGTGGTTTTTATAGTATCTGGCACAATGTGTACAACTCGTATCAGCTTTACCAAAATCGGAAAGTGACAGAAGCTGATCATCAAAAAGTCAAAGATACTGCATCAAAAATCCATCACAAGGGGAAATTACAGCCTGTAACGGTAAAGATAAGTCATCGATAATAAAATCAGCAAACTAATCTTAACGGTACTGAATCATTGTGAATGTGATTCATTAGCTTTAGTCGTATTCTAACAAAAAAGGCTGCATTGTAAATCCAAAATACTGTTGTAATTTTGTCTCTTCTAACAAACACTTATAATTCAAAATAAACTATGTCAGCAGCAATTGAAAATGACAAACGAAAGGTGACCACGCATCGCCTGAAGGAAATGAAAGATCGTGGAGAAAAAATATCAATGCTTACAGCTTATGATTTTTCGATGGCTACTATCATAGATCAGGCAGGAATGGACGTGATTTTAGTTGGTGACTCGGCATCAAACGTAATGGCCGGAAACATTACCACGCTTCCCATGACACTTGATCAGATTATATATCACGGTACATCGGTGATGAAAGGAGTTAAACGTTCGTTAGTAGTTGTTGATATGCCTTTTGGAACCTGCTCAGGAAACCCAATGAAATCATTGGAAGCCGCCATTAGAATAATGAGAGAAACTGGAGCCGACACACTTAAAATTGAAGGTGGAGTAGAAATTATTGAAGATATAAAAAAGATTATCGGTGCCGGCATCCCTGTTATGGGACATCTGGGATTAATGCCTCAATCTATCAACAAATATGGCACCTACACGGTGCGTGCTAAAGAGAAAGAAGAAGCTGATAAGTTGCTAAGCGATGCCTTATTGTTGGAAAGCGTTGGTTGTTATGCCATTACTTTAGAAAAAATCCCGGCACAACTTGCTGGTGAAATAACTTCTAAATTGTCAATCCCTACCATCGGTATAGGTGCCGGCTCACAAGTTGACGGTCAGGTATTGGTTATGCACGATATGCTGGGGATAAATAAAAATTTCTCTCCCAAATTTCTGAGAAGATATGAGGATTTGAATACAATTATTACCAACGCGGTGAAAAATTATATCTCGGATGTAAAAAGCAAAGATTTTCCGAACGAAAACGAATCGTACTAACAGATTAAACAGTTGATTATTCGGTAAAATTCATCTATAAACAAACAAGAGGAGTGATTGTCAAATCATTCCTCTTGCTTTTAGTTCAAGGTACTTATTGATGGTATCAACCGTTAGATTTTCGGGTTGGGTAAGAATGGACTGAATACCGTGCTTTTGCAATTCACGAACAATCAGTCGTTTTTCGAAAGCAAACTTCTCAGCGATAATCTTATCGTACACTTCCTGCACATTCTTTGTTGGGCGGGTGATTAGTTGATTCAGTTCTGTATTATCGAAAAAAACAACAATCAGTAAATGATTTCGGGCTATCCCCTTTAGGTAACTTAGTTGGCGGCGCAGCGCGTCCATAGTTTCGAAATTGCTATACAGCATAATCAAACTACGCTGCGTGACCGACTGTTTAATATCCACATACAGGCGACTAAAATCACTCTCCAAAAAATCGGTGTCAATACGATACAGTGTTTCCAACAGTTTATGCATTTGTCCGGCACGGCGGTCGGCTGCCACATAGTTTCCCACTTTTTTAGAAAAAGTAAACATACCCGCTTTATCCTGTTTTTTCAGCACAATATTGCTCAGTGCCAAGGTGGAATTAATGGCATAGTCCAACAAGCTCAGCCCCAAAAAAGGCATTTGCATGGAGCGTCCCGTATCAATTACCTGATAAACAGGTTGCGATTTTTCATCCTGATACTGGTTGACCATCAACACATTCTTTTTCGAAGTAGCCTTCCAGTTAATCGTTCGCAAATCGTCTCCCTGCGTATAGTCTTTTATTTGTTCAAACTCCATAGTATGACCGATCCGGCGAATGCGCTTCAACCCATATTGCGACAACTGATTGGAAAAAGCCATCATATCATATTTCCGCAGCTGAATAAACGATGGATAGCTTGCAACTATTACATTTTCGCAGAAAATATATCGCTTAGAAACCAGACGCACTGGCGATTTCACATACACGTTCAACTTTCCAAAAAGATATTCTCCCCGCTCGGTAGGTCGAAGTGAATATTCAATTTCGATTTTCTCACCTCCATTCATACGAACTTGCATCAAAAAATCCCGCTTTTGAAACTGGAAGGGAATCTCATCGATTATCTCCAAGGTAACCGGAAGTGGATAATTGTTTTTCAAACGAATATGAATGATATTATTGTCGCCATTTGAAAGTCGGTCCGGCAATTCACGTTCGGCTTCAATGCCTTTCTTGCCAGTATAGAGCATAAACAAATCGATGACCGTGACTAACAGCAATAACACCAGCATCACCATCGCCATATCAAACATCCATTTCACAAAGAATGAGATAAAAAACACCCCGCCTATACCCAACAGGATATAGAAAAACAGATGCCGGATATAGATTGATTTGAGTACTTTCATATGTTATAATTAAAAATCCCAAAAGGGACTAAGCACGATTTCAGTAATTTGGCGTTAACGAGGAACTTCAACCGATTCAATAATTTGTTTTACAATCTCATCGGCTTTCAGACCTTCCATTTCCTTTTCGGGCGATACGATAAGACGGTGTTGCAGTACCACTACAGCCGAATCTTTTATATCCTCCGGAGTTACAAAATCACGCCCGCGCAAAGCAGCAAATCCTTTGGAAGCATTCAGAATAGCCAACGAAGCACGTGGCGAAGCACCCAGATAAAGGAACGGATTCTCCCGCGTGTTATTCACTATTTTGGCTATATATTCAATGATGTTCTTCTCCACGATAATGCGACGAACTATGGACTTGTATTCGGCAATTTTGTCAGCTGTAAGTACATGTTTCACATCGGCTGTTTTGTCACCATTTACTGCTTCGTGCTCACGACGAATAATTTCATATTCATCTTCAAGCACCGGATAATCAATAATCACTTTAAACATAAAGCGGTCGAGCTGCGCCTCCGGTAAACGGTAGGTTCCCTCCTGCTCTATCGGGTTCTGAGTAGCCATTACTAAAAAAGGAGCATCCATTTGATAGGTTTTTCCATCAATAGTTATCTGGCGTTCGTCCATCACTTCAAAAAGTGCTGCCTGCGTTTTTGCCGGTGCACGGTTGACCTCATCAATCAATACCAGATTGGCAAAAATAGGTCCCGGACGAAATTCAAACTCTGTTTTTTTCAGATCAAAAACCGATGTGCCTAAAATATCGGAAGGCATCAAATCAGGAGTAAACTGAATACGACTGAATTTCACATCCACGGCTTTTGCAAGTAGCTTCACAGCTATGGTTTTAGCCACTCCCGGCACACCTTCCAACAGCACATGCCCGTTAGCAAGGATAGCCACCAGTAAATGATCAATCATTTTATCCTGTCCTACAATTACTTTTTTAAGTTCCTGACGAACAGCATCCATGTTTTGCTGTAAGTCGCCCATGTCAATGCGCGATTCGAAACGAATATCGGTTGATTCTGTTTGTTCGTTTTCCATATCTTTTATATTAGTTGTACGTTATTATTTTTTATCATCTTTCCAAAATTCTTCTATCAGGTGGTTTAGCTTCACAAAATCAACCTGAATCGCAAATCTCTTTCTTTCAAATTCATTGATAAAATGTAATATTGAATCTATCAATGCCCTGTCTTTTCCCGACTTGCTCTGAAGCTTCTCTGCAAAACTATCATCCAGCTTGCTGGTATCCAGGTAATATCTGTACCGTATACGATCCAGAAAATAGATAATTTTCTTTTCAACAATACTGGGTGTATGACCTTCCTGAAAATACAGGTTACCAATCGTTTGAACAAACTCAACTGTTGTGTTTCTGAGCGGTTTTACCACCGGCACTACCCGTTGGCGACGCTTGGCATTAAATAACAGGTACAGCAACATTCCATAAATAAACAGCAGCCAACTCATGCGTAAAGCCGGATATCGAAATATTACCGAAAGAGCGGATTCATTTACCGGTTCGCCCGGATATGTTGTCTGATCCTTTACAAACCACACAAGGGGTTTATCCGTTGGAATATACGAAAGGACATGTGCTACATAATCAGCCGAACTGTTTTCGGAAAGCATTGCCACATTGGAAAAAACCTCCGGCTGATTGTGCAGATAGATAGATCCTTTGCCGAACCTGACACGAATAAAATTTGGAGATGCTACTTCATCAGGTGTTTCGGTTTTTCCCAAAATAGTTGTATTCGAAGAATCCATCTTAACAAAAGCATACGTATTAAAAACCGGATGTAAATAATAGTAATCATTCTCCCAGTTTTTCATCGATAACGTCATCTTCAACGAGTCCAATCCTTTCAGACTAGAGTTCGGGTCAACATCCGTATACTCTAATTTCAACGTATCCGTCAACGGCTTAATAAAATTTTCGCCACTGATCCAAAGTGTACTTCCCTCACTGACTTCTTTTAATAAAGTCGAGTCAACCTGATCATACACATTCGGAGTAATGATCAAAAAATTGGCCTTACCGCTGTTTTCGCGGAGGTATTCGAAAGGAGTTACCGTAACTCGCTTTAATCTTTCTTTCGGGATCATTTTATCCACTTCATGATTAAACACGTATAAATCAAGTGGGTTTTTATAATCCAGCGAATAAGATGGTGTCCAGTCGGTGGGCTTCGTCTTCGACATATCGATAAATACGAGAAGGATAACAACTCCCAACACTGCCGCCAGATACATTTTCAGCTTCCTATCCATTGCGATACCCCTTTCTCAAATAAGTCAAAAACGCTTTTTTGGCCGCAAGATAATCCTCGTCGGTTATCGAAAACTCACCGTACCAAATATAGTTATACAAGTATGAAAGATACGAGAATTGTTTGCGTAGCGCTTCCTGCTTCAGCTCTGACAGGTAATCGGCGTTTGTTTTTTCAGGAAGCCAGATAATGAGGTCTTTCTCTTTCATGTCTTTCAACAACCACAGATAATAGAGCCGGATGCTTTGACGTGTATCCCCCTGCTTTTCAATTTCGGATATGAGTTGCTCAAAATCAGCCGATTGAATAAGTTGCTCTGCATTATTGATATCAATAGGCAGTGATTCATTCTTTTTCTGAAAAAACCAGTCGCCTCTATGATTCATAAGCATCCTGATAATCAAATAAATCACTGCCAGTACAATGAGCGCACACAGTATTTTGAAAACGATTATAGTTATGCCGGTAACCTTAGTATTGTAACCAATACCGAACAGACGTTTTAGAAGCTTTCCCAATCCTTCGAGCAAGCGGGCAATAAAGGTCTTACCGGCAGCTGTCTGTTCATATTTGAACTCATCATCACTGCGGTATTTATCGCTAAAATTAGGACTAAATGCAACCACTTTCTTTGACACCGTATCACTGGGTACTGTTGCAAATAGTTTCTTCATTCGAGCTAGTCTATCCTCCTTATTATTGGAGAAAAAAGTACTAATCGGCGAAGGCTTCGCTAATGTAGTGGAATCGGATCGGGCAGACAACGAAAGTTGCATGACCCAACAAAGCAGAAAGAGAATCAGAGACTTATTCCTCATCTTTACCAATATTATCTATATCGGAATAGGCCTGATGATGCTCCGCATTTTCCTGTGCACTGTAATATATCAACCCTTGTTGAACATATATTAAATTATAGCCAATAAAAGTAACAATCATACCTATCAGATAAAAAGCCATCATAACAGGAGTCATTGTTGGGGGCTTAGGTGCTCCACCTGAAGTAATAATAGAACCTAGCATCATAAATGCAGGAATCATACTGAAAATACCGGCCAAAATAGTAATGCAGAAATACACTGCAATGGTGGAACCTACCAAATGCCAGTATTTTTGAAAGGTTATTTTCCAACCTTTGCTCAATGCCTGAAAATAACCCGTTTCTTCTTCCAAATAAACATACAGCGATTGCATAGACCAAATCAGAAAGGTGGGCAGTCCCAGAAAAAGGATTGGAATTCCAATAATGAGGAAACTTAGCGCAATTCCCAGTGCAAAGAAAATAAATACAATCGGAACCAGAACAAAAAAAGAAATAATGCCAAATAGAATCATTCGTCCTGCGTAAGTCTTTATCCCGTTCAGCATTTCCGAAGCAGTAAACGTGTCTCTACCGGTTGTATTTAGTAATTTGAAATAAACCATCGGAAAGGCTGTTGTAAAAATGGAGAATATAATTGCTATTACCATAAACACCATAATCAGAAGCACTGATGATACCGCATTGTTGTTATATGTCATCCATGTTTTCAGGGCATTGGGGTCATACATATTACTAAATAAATCCTTAAACATCAAATAATAAAGTGACATAACAACCAATAATAATACGCCGTTGATCACCACATAATTTTGAAAATAATTTTTCCAGAATTGTTTAAAAAACTGCATTGTATCACCAATATAAGCACTAAAATCACGCTTTTTGTAAAGTTGAAATTCAGACATAGCTTTGCTTTTTGTTTAAGATGAATGGATATATTAAATAGTAAAACGAAATAACCAACAGAGTACCGCTAATGATTAGTATATTGATCCACAATGGCATAGTATTAGAGAGCCGGGTTACAAATCCTTCAATAAATCCCGCCGCTACAAAAAACGGCAAGGTACTGATGAATACCTTCATACTCTCCTGTACTCCCATTTTGAAAGAATACATTCTCGAATAAGTCTTAGGGAAAAGCAGCGAACCGGCGAGCATAAATCCTGCAGCAGTAGAAATCACTATGCTGAATATTTCCATAGCGCCGTGCAGCCATATTCCTCTTAAACTTGCTGCAAAAACGCCCTGTTCATAAAAGAAATATTGAAATGAGCCCAACATAATGCCATTTTGCAGTGTAATATAAAAAGTAAGTACACCGGCCGAAAGCCCGTATATATACGCCCGGGCTGCCACACTAATATTATTCATCGTAATACCGATAAAAGACCCGAGTGAATTTCCCGATTTATATACCGCCATAGGGTCACCGTTATCTATATTCTTCAAGGTCATGTTTACGTAGTCATCACCCAGTATCAGTCGAATAAAGGTATGATCGTATCGTGCCGAAATGACGCCCAACAGACAGAAAAAGAAGAACAGCACAAAAGCAAACAAAACCGATGTTCTGTTCTGATACACGATACCAGGTACTTCTGTTCTAAAAAAATAAGCAATCCGGTTTTGTTCTACACGTCTTGTTTTGTAAATTTTTCTGTATATTTGCGACACCAGAAAATTAAGATAAATAGTCGTTTTGCTTTTGGGATAATAGGTCTGCGAATAGGCCAGATCGTTCAATAGCTGAATATACGAATCCGCCAGTTCGTCGGGATTACGTTTACTTTTTGTCTTTAATGATTGTTCAAAATCCAACCATTTCGACTTATTCTGTTTTATGAATGCTATTTCTCTCATATAACGTACAAAAATAACAAAAAATGTCAAATTTACATATTACTACAACACAAAACGTTAATCTTTTTTTCACCCCGGCATCTGTCGGCGAACGTATATTGGCGTATGGTGCTGATTTACTGATTAAAATAGCCTATTGTATTGTTGTTTTTATTTTATTCTTTCAGGTACTTAATATAGGAAGCAATATCACTAAAAACGATTGGTTGGTCATTGCATTCATTGGTTTACTTTCATTACCATTAATATTTTATACTCTTCTGTTCGAAACTTATATGGAAGGGCAAACACCGGGGAAAAAATTACTGAAAATTAAAGTGGTAAAAATAGATGGCTATCAGGCCGGTTTTATGGACTTTTTAATCAGGTGGATCTTTTCAATTGTGGATATTCAGATGGGGTATGTTCCGGGATTAATTTCTATGATTAGCACCAAACACACCCAACGAATCGGAGATTTGGCTGCCGGTACGGCCGTTATCACAGAAAAATCGAAATACGATATTTCGCATACCATCCTCATGGATGTAGCCGACAACTACGAGCCCTACTTCTCTCAAAATCAGGTTATTTTATTCAGCGACAATGATATCAGAATCATCAAAGAGAATACCGAACTAGCTACCCGACAGAGCAATCCTGAAATACTAGCTCGTCTGACAGATAAAATTGAAGCTGTTATGGGGATCCGCAATCCTTTTAAAAGCGAAAGGCAATTAATAAACACACTGCTAAAGGATTATAACTATCATACTGCTAAATAATCCAACAAACTAAACAAATACCTTATTTATCCCCAAGTACACGGCTTTGCTTTGGTTGAGTCGTGTATTTTATATATGAATGAACCTTCTGACATAGCATGATATTCTTCGATATAGCTCTGGTAAAATCTGTAGAATAAATATCAAAGATACTCTGTAAGTCAACCTATTTGCATGAAACAAAACATGTAAACCGAATGTTATTTACTAACAATGAAAAAATATTGGTTATAATTTGGTCTAATTATCATCATAATTTTCAAATAAGCTAAATAAGTGGTAATTTTGTAACGTTTTTGCCGACTGAATTGTGGAAACATACTCATTTTAAAATAATCCATAATAACAGAGGTTTACAAATTTGGAATGAAAAGAATATACACTTACATATTACTTATTTTATTCTGTATATCGTCGATATCTGCGTCCGCTGCCGATTCAATCGTCACGGTATACAAGGATGGAGAATTTGTATCGCAATATCAACGATTAATTAAAACAACACCCGCAATTACAGCATCCGTCACAGATGATTTGGTATCTGAATTTCATAATTCACCGGGAAAGCTCTTCGATTGGGCATTAAAAGATTTAGGTGTTCAGGATGAGAAAAAAAGCAACGAAGTAATTATCGTTTTCAAAAAGTCCACCGTCAATGAGAAAACAGGCATCAGCGAAGGAGTTTTTGACATAGTAGTGCCGGGAGTTACCACCTTCAACAATGTCAGAGTAGATGGCTCGGTTACAAAAGCCCATTTGGTGAACGGAGCTACAAGGGTCACTGCTATTATTACCTACTCAAGTTTATTGGTAAAAAATGCATCGGCAACCGTCACGATTATTCCACAAAAAAAACAACGAACAACTCTTTGTCTCTAACCTGAAAATCAGGTTTGGCTGGTTTTTCAATATCTTTATTACCAAAAAACGGTACCAAAGCATTGTAGAGTGGAGAATCAAAAAGTTTACCGAAAATATGAGAATAGAATGCGAAAAGCGTGAAAAAGCAATAAACAATAGGCAGTAAATATTGATCAGTAAGCAGTTATATATAGCTACGACATTCTACTTACTAATGACTATTTACTACAAATAACTACTTATTATTACACTTTACACCATTAAATTACACGATTGAACATAAAATATGGCCGAAAAGACATTATTAGAAAAATTAGAAGGGTTACAGCATAAATTCGAAGAGATTTCGACATTGATAACCGACCCCGCAGTGATGGGCGACATGAAACGGTACGTAAAACTCAACAAGGAGTACCGCGAATTGGAACGCATCATGCAGGCGCAACAAGAATACAAAACGGCTTTGACCCATTTGGCTGAAGCCAAAGAAATACTCGACGGCGAAAGCGACCCTGAAATGCGTGAAATGGCAAAGATGGAGGTCGACGAGATTGAACCAAAAATTCCGGAAATGGAGGAAAACATTAAGCTATTGCTTATTCCTGCCGACCCTGAAGATAATAAAAATGCCATTGTCGAAATTCGCGGTGGCACCGGTGGCGACGAAGCTGCCATTTTTGCCGGCGACCTTTTCCGCATGTACTCAAAATACTGCGAAACAAAAGGTTGGAAAGTGGAAGTAACCAATATCAGCGATGGAACTTCGGGTGGTTACAAAGAGGTGATCTTCACCGTTTCGGGCGAAAATGTGTACGGAACATTGAAATACGAATCAGGCGTGCATCGCGTACAACGTGTACCACAAACCGAAACACAAGGTCGCGTACATACATCAGCTGCAACGGTTGCTGTTCTACCGGAAATGGAAGAATTTGATTACGAACTGAAAGAATCTGACGTTCGTGTAGATACATTTTGTTCGTCGGGAGCTGGCGGTCAGTCGGTAAATACAACCTACTCGGCCATTCGTTTAGTGCACATCCCTACAGGCACTACCGTTCAATGTCAGGACGAAAAATCGCAACATAAAAACAAAGCGAAAGCGATGAACGAACTTCGTTCGCGTTTATATGCCGTGGAACACCAAAAATATCTAGACGAAATCGGTTCGAAACGTAAAACCATGGTTTCTACCGGTGACCGCTCGGCTAAAATCCGAACCTACAATTATCCACAAGGACGTATCACCGATCACCGTATCAACTTTACCATCTATAATCTTTCTGCCTTTATGGGCGGAGATGTACAAGGCGTTATCGATCAGTTGATAGTGGCTGAGAATGCCGAACGATTAAAGGAAAGTGAATTGTAATGTGGTAATGTGATAATTTGTTGATATGATGATGTGGTAATTGAAAATCAGAATAACCACTAGATAGTAAATAGTAACTGAATAAATAGTAAATACAGCAATGACTAAACAAGAATTATTTGAAAACATACAACGCAAAAAATCATTTCTTTGCGTAGGATTGGATACTGACGTAAATAAAATTCCGGAACATTTGTTCGATGAATCGGACGATCCCATTTTTGCATTCAACAAAGCCATTATCGACGCTACAGCCGATCTTTGTGTGGCGTACAAACCTAACCTGGCATTCTATGAAAGTCTGGGACTGGAAGGTTGGGAAATTTTGGAACGCACCGTGGAATATATCCGTGAAAACTATCCAGATCAGTTTATTATTGCCGATGCTAAACGTGGTGATATTGGTAATACGTCGGCTATGTATGCACGTACTTTCTTTGGCAATATGGAATTCGACTCGGTAACCGTAGCACCTTATATGGGCGAAGATTCGGTAACTCCTTTCCTTACTTATGAGGGCAAATGGGTAACGCTGCTTGCTTTGACGTCTAACAAAGGAGCATTCGATTTTCAATTTATGAAAGATGCCGAAACCGGCGAACGGTTGTTCGAAAAAGTACTCAGAACGTCACTCGGTTGGGGAACCGACGAAAACATGATGTACGTGGTAGGCGCTACTAAAGCAGAAATGCTGACGGATATCCGTGCTATCGTACCGGAACATTTCTTATTGGTTCCCGGTGTTGGAGCACAAGGTGGAAGCTTGGCTGAAGTGGCTAAATACGGCTTAAACAGCACTTGTGGTTTATTAGTCAATTCATCGCGCCAGATTATTTATGCTTCTGAAGAAGCCGATTATGCAAAAGCAGCACGCCTCGAAGCAGAAAAAGTACAATTGGAAATGGAACAAATTCTTTTTGCTTCCGAATTGATTCAATAACTGATACACAGCCGGTTTATTCAACGGAACAATCATCATGAAAAAAATCGAATATTTAGTATTATTTTTAATGCTATTGTCAGGCAACGCGATAGCAAAACAACCGGCTACTTTTACAGTGGCTACCTATAATGTGCGACTAGCTAACCACGGAGATTCTGTAAACGGGAATGGTTGGGGAAAACGAGCTCCCAACGTAGCCAAGGTTGCTTTGTTTCACGGATTCGATATATTCGGGACACAGGAAGGGTTTTATGAGCAACTAAAGGATTTGAAACGGTTGATGCCAAGGTATGAATATATCGGTGTGGGCCGCGAGGACGGCAAGAAGGAAGGAGAGCATTCGGCCATTTTTTACCGCACTGATAAATTTAAGGTACTTGAGCATGGCGATTTCTGGCTGTCGGAAGATCAAACGAAACCCAATCGCGGTTGGGATGCGGTATGCATCCGTGTTTGCACGTGGGGGAAATTCAAGGAACTCAGTACAGGGTTGACATTTGTTTATTTCAACCTACACATGGATCACAAAGGAACGAAAGCCCGTGAAGAAAGTGCTAAACTGATTTTGAAAAAGATTCAGGAAATGCCGAAAGGTACACCGGTAATATTGTCTGGCGACTTTAATGTCGATCAGTTTTCGTCCGCCTACAAGTTATTAAATACATCAGGAATAGTACGTGATTCTTACGATAAGGCGACATTAATTTACGAGCCTGTCATTGGCACGTTCAACGGATTCGATGCTAACAATGTAGAAACCGGACGTATTGATCATATCTTCCTGACAGATAATTTCACGGTATCGAAATATGGTATTTTAGACGATACATATCAAGCAACAAACAAGGAAAATGGGAACAAAGTTGAAACAAGATTTCCCTCCGACCATTTTCCAGTAATGATAACTGTGGAAGTAAAATAGTTGTTCTATTTCAATATCAACAGTCTATTCCCCCAGAATATAAAAAACAAAACATCCCGAAACTAAGAAGATAGTTTCGGGATGTTTTGTTTCATAAAAATCTGCTCATAGCCGTAAAATAGCCTAGATTTTCAATTCTGCCTGAAAAACAGTTATGGCTTGACCTTTTATCTCTACCCGATCGTTGAGCAGTTTTACTTTCAGTCGGCCGGTGCGTTTGGAGAGTTGGTAGGAGTTGAATTCCGTCTTACCGGTCTTGGCGTGCCACAAAGGCGTGAGTGCGCAATGCGCTGAACCGGTTACAGGGTCTTCGTCAATCCCGGCTAATGGAGCAAAAACCCGCAATACAAAATCGCGGTCGGGCTGTTCGCCTGCAGCTGTAATCATTAAATGGCCAAGTCCATTCATTTTCAGCAGTTCAAGGTTCGGCTTGGCATTTAGAATGTCGGCTTCCGAAGCCGCAACGGCAATGACCCAATCGTAAATGCTCGAATACATTTCCTGCGGTTCGAAACCTACCGAAGTTTTAATGTCTGACGGAATATCCATTTTTGCCAATGGATAAGCAGGGAAGTTCATGGCTATCCAATCACCCTGTTTGGTGATGGTCAACTCGCCACCTTCGGCTTTGAAAATAATAGCTTCATCCGCTTTTTTCAATCCCAATTGGTAGATAATGTGTGCACTGGCCAGCGTGGCATGTCCACAAAGCGGCACTTCACGGTTGGGTGTAAAGTAACGTATCCGAAACTCCTTTCCATTGGGAATGATAAAAGCCGATTCGGAAAGATTCATTTCCATGGCCAACTGTTGCATCTTTTCTGCCGGGAACTGTTCATCCACTATCATTACTCCTGCCGGATTGCCTTTGAAAGGCACAGCTGTAAAAGCATCTATTTGGTATATTGTATTTATTGCCATATATTAATCGATAATTTTTTAACAACTCTTTAGTTTGTATTTAAGATTACGGTGCTCTGCACCTTTGAACTACTCTTTAAATCCATTTCTACAAAGATTTAGCCACGCTGTGGCTTTGTATTAGGTGCAGCGCACCGTTCTATTTGTAGCTTATTTGTGATAGAAATGTCAAAGGTGCAGCGCACCGAAATATAAAGAAAGTATTCATCGGGTCACGCGAGTTCCAACTCGCGGTATTATATATAAAATTGCGAGTAGGAACTCGCAAGACCCGATTTAAAACACCAAATCACAATTCGACTCTACCGCATCTACATTGGCACCAAGGCTTTTGTAGAAATCTATGGCCGGTTGGTTCCATTCCGAAACCTGCCAACGCAGTTTCTTACAGTTTTCAGCTTTAGCAAAGACTATTACTTCGCTGATCAATTTTGTACCCACACCTGCACCCCTGAAATCGGGTCGCACGTACAGATCGTCCATGTACAACGATTTGCCTATCCACGTGTAATAGCCGAAGAAATAGGTCACATAACCCACTATCTCATCCGCATCATTCACCGCCACAAATCCCTTCAGGTATTCTTTCTCCCTCAACATTTGCTCCACCGAGTTAGTTATTTTCTCCGGTAATTTTTCGAAAAGTGCAAACTCTTTGAAAAGAGAAATCAATACGAGGTAATCACTCTCCTCTATTTTTCTGATAGTTACTGTCATGTATTTTAATTTGATGTTGAATGATTTTATTTGGGTCTCGCGAGTTCCAACTCGCGGTATTTGTTAATGACTGCGAGTCGGAACTCGCAAGACCCGATTCGAAATAGTAATAGATACTGCACAAATCACAACCTTATAAATAGTAAAATGATTTTGTAATTCATTTGCAAATGTATAAATAATTTACATAAAAATAAATGCCCCGAAACTCATTTCTGAATTTCGGGGCAATTATTGATTTACTTATACAGACTATTTTACAGCACTCACTCCTTCGGTAGTCATTTGAACCCGTTTTAGTGAACCATCTTTGTTGTAAAAGAGTTGATCAATACATACCGAACGGTGAAAACTGCTTCCACCCACATCAGCACCACCATTGTGATACACAAAATATGATTTACCTTTAAACTCAACAATGGCTTGATGGTTGGTATTTGAGTTTCCGGCAAGTTCGTTCAAAATGCCTTTGTATTGCCACGGTCCGGTAATGTTTCGGCTCATAGCATATACTATTTTTTCGGGAAATTCAGATGCATACGACAGGTAATACCAACCGTTGTATTTGTGAATCCAGGGAGCTTCGGTATAGCGGGGCAAATCTTTAACCGCCACTATAGGCCCTACCGTATCTATCATATTCTCTTTCAACTTCACATAATAACATTGGGTATTTCCCCAAAAAAGGTAAGCTTGTTTATCGTCATCAATAAACACTGTTGGGTCAATATCATCCCAACTAATCTTGGTGTATTGGGTAGTCAGGTCGTTGGTGATAATGGCCGAACCTTTAGCATCTTTGAATGGTCCGGTTGGGCTATCCGAAACGGCCACACCAATGGCTTTACCGTGAATGGTACCATGCTCTACCGCCACATACCAGTAAAATTTACCATTACGCTCTATTACTTGCGAAGCCCACGCATCACCCTTTGCCCAGGCAAAGTCTTTAGCATGCAAGGGAGTTGGATGTTCCGTCCACGTCTTCATATCGTCCGACGAAAACACGCACCAATCATTCATTACATAGCGTTCCTGCCCTTTAGGGCAAACATCGTGTCCGGTATAAAGATAGAACTTGTTTTTATACACCATAGCTCCGGGATCGGCAGTGTATTTATAACGGATAACGGGATTACCTTCGGCTCGAAAGGTGGTGTCGCGCGTCACTTCCTGACTAAAAAGCGAGCCTATACTTAAGATAGAAAGCAGAACAGAAAAACATTTTCGCATATATATGAGTATTAAATTGTGTTTGCTCACAAAATTAATGTAAAACTCACTGCTTTCAAACAGAATCAGATGAATATGCAATTTTGTCCACCAATAAAACAAAATCGTCCCGAAACTCTTTGCAGAGCTTCAGGACGATTAAATAGTAATTAGTCAATGACTAAATAGGAAATGCTTTTATTTTTTCCACAAGTGATTCATATCTTCCAATGTTTTTCCTTTGGTTTCGGGAACCATTTTCCAAACAAACAGAGCTGAAAGAACCGACATTACACCGTAAAGTACGTAAGTAAAGGTAATGCTGAACGCTTCTAACGATGGGAAGGTAGCTGATACGATAAAGTTAGAAATCCATTGTGCTGCAACGGCAATAGCAATGGCTTTTCCACGAATAGTGTTCGGGAAAATTTCTGAGATAAGCACCCAGCAGATTGGGCCCCATGACATCATAAACGAAGCCGAATAGATAACGATAAATACCAACGTACTTACTCCGATAATTTGCAAGTGTGCTAACAAACCAATAGCAAACATACCGATAGCCATACCAATAGAACCGATAATCAACAATGGTTTACGTCCAAATTTATCAACAGTGAAGATAGCCACCAGGGTAAAGATAATGTTGATAAAGCCCATGATAACGGTTTGATACATGGCTGCATCGTTACCGAATCCAAGTCCTTTGAAAATGGTTGGCGCGTAGTAAAGCACCACGTTGATACCCACCGCTTGTTGGAATACAGAAAGAAGAATACCAATAACCAGCACTTTCCAGCCGTAAGCCAATACTTTTTCCACTGTTTCGTGTGCCGACTCTTTAATATCCTGAAGAATTTCTTTGGCTTTGTTTGATCCATTGATTTTACCAAGGATATGCAGTGCTTTTTGTTCCTGACCAATCAACGCCAGGTGACGGGGAGTTTCGGGAACAAAGAACAACAAAATACCAAAAATAGCTGCAGGCACAGCATTAGAAGCAAACATATAACGCCATCCTTCTGCGTCAATCCATGTTTGAGGTTGACCTTTGGTAATGAAATAATTTACAAAATAAACAATCAACATACCGAAGATAATGGCAAACTGATTCCACGAAACCAATTTTCCACGAATTTCGGCAGGAGCAATTTCGGCAATATACATAGGGCAAATAGCAGAAGCCAATCCTACACCGATACCACCAATGATACGATAGAAATTAAATGCTATAAGTACCTGAACTGATCCTTCGCCTTTGGTAAAGAAGAAGAACTCTGGATAAGCCGCACCACAAGCTGAAACAAAAAACATGATAGCTGCCAAAAGTAAAGAATTCTTACGTCCTAACTTTTCAGCAAAAATTCCTGAAATGGCACTACCCAGAATACATCCGATAAGCGCGCTCGAAACGGTAGCACCATGGTAGAATGTAGCCAAAGAACCATAAGTGGCCTCATTTAAATGAAAAACTGTTTTTAAAGAATCAACTGCACCCGAGATAACGGCTGTATCATAGCCAAAAAGCAACCCGCCAAGAGTTGCTACCAAAGTAATGCCGAAGATATATAATTTACTTCCTTTTTCTGTGTTCATTTTTTTAGATTTAAGAATCAAGAGCCAAGAGCCAAGACTCAGACAAATACATTTTTGTCTTGTTTCTTGATTCTTGGCTCTAATATCTGATTAAATATACATATTTACAATTGCTTCGTAAAGCTCTTGTTTTCCGCTGATTTGTTTTGGTTCGCCATTAGCTTTTGCGTAAGCATAAACATCTTCGAAAGTAAGTTTGCCTTCCTCGAATTCTTTACCTTTACCTGCA
Organism: uncultured Paludibacter sp.; assembly: GCA_963664445.2. Classification (GTDB taxonomy): domain Bacteria; phylum Bacteroidota; class Bacteroidia; order Bacteroidales; family Paludibacteraceae; genus Paludibacter. The sequence continues at coordinate 175,634 of CAXXUM010000002.1, read as the reverse complement.
TCGTAAGAAGCATAACGGTCAGAAACCATTTTCTTGTAAGGAGATTCTTCTAAGATTGCAGCTGCAGCTTCCAAAGCGCGAGCCATAATATCCATAGCACCAACGTGAGCGATAAATAAATCTTCGTTATCGGTAGAGTTACGACGGATTTTAGCATCGAAGTTAGTACCACCACCTTGCATACCACCACCTTGAAGAACAACTATCATAGCTTGTGTCAATTCGAAGATATCAACAGGGAATTGGTCAGTATCCCAACCGTTTTGAACATCACCACGGTTAGCGTCAATAGCTCCCAACATACCGTTATCAACTGCACATTGCAATTCGTGCTCGAAAGTGTGACCAGCCAAAGTAGCGTGGTTTACTTCAATGTTGATTTTGAAATCATTTTCCAAACCGAATTGTTTCAAGAAACCGATAACAGTTTCAGTATCCACATCGTATTGGTGTTTCATTGGTTCCATTGGTTTTGGTTCGATAAGGAATACTCCTTTGAAACCTTTAGCACGAGCATAGTCGCGAGCCATTTGCAACATTTTACCCATGTGTTGTTTTTCACGTTTCATGTTGGTGTTCAACAATGACATGTAACCTTCACGACCTCCCCAGAATACATATGCTTTACCACCTAATTCGATAGTAGCATCGATTGAGTTTTTGATTTGAAGCATGGCACGAGCAGCAGAATCAAAATCAGGATTGGTGCTTGCACCGTTCATATAACGAGCTGGAGAGAAAACATTAGCAGTACCCCACATAAGTTTGATACCTGTAGCAGCTTGTTTTTCTTTTGCGTAAGCAACGATAGCTTTCAGGTTAGCTTCGTATTCTTCGATAGAAGAACCTTCGCTTACTAAATCTAAATCATGGAAACAATAGTATTCGATTCCGATTTTAGTCATAAACTCAAAACCAGCATCCATTTTGTCTTTTGCAGCTTGTAATGCATCAGCAGCTCCTACCCATGGGTGAACTTGTGTTCCACCACCAAATGGATCGCCACCTTCAGCACACAAAGTATGCCACCAAGCCATACTGAATTTAAACCACTCTTCCATAGTTTTTCCATAAACTACTTTCTTTGCATCGTAGTAACGGAATGCTAATGGGTTTTTACTTTCTTTTCCTTCGAATTTAATTTTTTCCACCGTTGGGAAATACACTTTTGCACTCATAATAGTTGTTGTTAATAGTTATTTACTGTATGTTATTTGCCTTTCGGCCTTATTGATTTCTATCGTAGCATCCAGCGGCTGGCTATAGTCCGTTTGGTGCGTTAAAAACAATTGAGATTTAATCCAACAAGCGGCAAAAGCCGCTGTTTGGAAATGATTAAATGAATTTCACCCATTTATCGTACGCTTCGAGGCTCGCTGCAACATCTGCCTGTTCTGGTTTTACTACTATAATTTTCTTTAAAGTAGAGAAAGCCTCTTCGGCATCTTTGTAGATCCCTGCTCCTATTCCTGCACCACGGGCTGCACCTACCGAGCCATCAGTATTATACAACTCTATAGTTGCACCGGTGATATTTGCCAGTGTTTGACGGAAAATAGGGCTTAAGAATAAATTGGCATGACCCGCACGAATCGTTTTGGTTTCAATACCCATTTGGTTCATGATGTCCATTCCGTATTTGAACGAGAAAGCAATGCCTTCGTGCGCTGCACGAGCTAAATGCGCTTTGGTATGACGGTTGAAATTGATACCATGAATAGAACAATTAGGTTCCTGATTTCCAAGAACACGTTCCGCTCCGTTTCCAAAAGGAATAATACTTACACCTTCGCTTCCTACCGGAATTTGAGCAGCCAATTCATTCATTTCGGCATAACTGATTCCTTCGGGAGCCACATTATTTTTAATCCATGTATTCAAAATGGCTGTTCCATTAATACAAAGCAAAACACCAACACGCGTTGCTTCGGCAGTATGATTTACGTGAGCAAATGAATTTACACGCGATTGTGGATCGTATTTAGCATCATCATTCACACCATAAACCACACCCGATGTACCACCTGTAGCAGCAATTTCACCAGGGTTCAATACGTTTAACGACAAAGCATTATTTGGTTGGTCGCCTGCACGATAGGTTACCGGAGTTCCTTCGGTTAAACCCAGTTCGGCTGCGATATCTGCTTTCAGGGTTCCTTGTTGTCCAAAAGTTGGTACTATTTCCGGAATCAAGTTCATATCAAAACCATAGTAATCGAATAGCAATTTGGCAGGTGCTTTATCCTGAAAATCCCATGAAATACCTTCCGACAAACCTGAAGCAGTAGTACATGCCTTTCCGGTCATGCGCATAGCAAGGTAATCGCCCGGTAGCATATAGTATTTGGCTTTCGCAAAATTCTCAGGTTCGTTTTCTTTTACCCAAGCCATTTTAGACAAGGTAAAATTGCCCGGAGAATTCAACAAGTGTGACAAACATTTCTCACCGCCGATTTCTTCAAATGCTTTTTGTCCGTAAGGCACAGCACGACTGTCGCACCAGATAATTGAATCGCGAATGGCTTTTTGATTTTCGTCAACAAGCACTAAACCGTGCATTTGGTACGAAATACCAATGGCTTTGATAGCAGACGAATCGGTTCCAAACTCTGACAATACAGCTTCTGTAGCCAATTTCAGATTTGTCCACCATGTTTCGGTGTCTTGCTCAGCCCAACCAGCTTTTACCGACTTAATCTCCATTTCCTTTTTCGGGAAAAAGGCACTCGAAACACATTCGCCTGTTTCAGCATTTACCAAGCTCGCCTTTACCGACGAACTACCTAAATCATAACCTAATAAGTACATATTTTTTTAATTTACAATTAATTCATTTACAATTTACAATTAATATCATGACCGTTGGGAGTTAATATCGCGAAGCAAATATCGCGCGAAGTGCAAATATCACTTCTTATATTTATAAAGTCTTGCAGCTCTGTGAGGAACACCCTCTTCTACTTCGTCGAGCATTAGCAAATAGGGCATTTGAGCCACTTTTTTCTGAAAATTACGAACATCGGAGCGCGTTTGATGTACTACGTCGTGTAAAATTCGAAGTTGAGAAATGGTAAATTTCTTCGGTAATAATTCGAATAATAAATGAGGTTCTACATCCAGTTGATGACGAATATGTTCCAATCCTTTTTCGATAATCTGAATATGGTCAAATGCCAATGACATGCTCTTGATTTCATTCACATCGTACCAATTGGCAGAATAATCATCGGCATTAAACACAATTTTACGATCTATCTTTATTAAAGCAACATATGCCACAGTAACAATGCGTCCTATTTTCAACTGCGTAGTGCGCTCAAGCCAAAGAATATCCCGAGGGTTAGTCATTCGGTTTGGACTTCCAAAACTTCTGAATTGACTCAGGTAGATATTTTTCAATCCCGTCAGCTCATTTAATACACGCGAAGCAGCCTCATCCAAATCTTCATCATTCAGAATAATACTTCCCGGAAGTTTCTTGTCGTTATACAATTCATTTTGCTCGTCAATACTCCGTTCGATGAGCAGCACCTTCAATTTTTCGCCATCAAAACCAAACACAACGCAATCGACCGAGATATGTGGATTATATAAGTTTGAGTTGGGCATAGTTTGTTATTGATTTGTTACGTGGACAAAAATAGTGGCTTTATTTGAAATAATACATAATTATTTCTATGTTATAAAACACATTTTCAGCATGTTGAATTATGTAAAATATACAATAAGACATAACGTAATATTGTACTTTATACAATATGTATTTCTATTCCAATTTCCTTAAATATACTTAGTATGAAACGATTAATGATTCAATTCTTCAGATAAGCTTACTGTACGAAGTACAGTAAGTGTCGCAGATAATATTCAACACAGTAAACCTTAAAAAAAATTAAAGCCATCACTTTTTTGAGGAGTGATGGCTTCGTAAAAATAAAAATAATATTATTCGCTTTAACTTGCTAGCAAACTGACTTAATATTCACTTATATCAAGTTGTTGTAATCGTTTTTTTGTTGGATTAAAAATCCAGTTCAATAATAGACCAGCGAATAGTAAACCCGAAAAACAGGCAGCTAATACAAAGCCCATACGTGCATCATGTCCGAATAAATCACTTACGGCACCCATTGCCAAAGGTCCAATGGCTGCTCCGGCAGCAGTAAAGAATAAAATCACACCTGCCACCGCACCATGTTGCATTTTGGGGAAACAACTGATACCTTTTGAATTCAAGGTGGGATATATAACCGACATAAATAAGCCCGAAAGTGGCAAAGATACCACTGCATAATTTACACCACCAATGATACTTACTAAAAAACAAATCAAAATAGCAAAACTAAAAATGGTAGTAACAATCAGCCAATTGAAATGAGCCATCATCCAGGCACCCAGGAATCTGCCGGCAGCTCTTAAAATAAAAAAAATCGAAAGAGCAAATGTTGCAATAAACACCAGACTACCATTGTATCCGGCAATTAAAGTTGGCATCCAAACGTAAATAGCACATTCGGTGGCTACATAAAGAAATGCTCCCAATGAAAACCCCAATGCATAAGGATTCTTCAACGCTTTTAATGTACCTTTCATACTTATAGCCTCTTGCGAAACATGCTTTGTTTCGGGATATTTTACAAAATAAGCCAGCACAATAAGTAACACACAAAGCGTTCCGGCAAAAACATACAACCATTTCCAGTCGACATGTGCTTTAAGCAAAAAACTAACAATAATAGGTCCGATAATGGCACCAACGCCAAAGAAACCTTCAACGGCATTCATTATCGACGTATGTTCGGTGGTAGATTTTGAAATATCACCAATAAGCGCTAATGCACCTGTTTTAAAAATACCAATTGCCATTCCCGAAACAATCAATAAGCTAAGGAAAAATGCAAATGAATTGCCAACAATAAAAAGATAGGAATTTAATGCAAAAAGACTTAATCCAATCAAAATAGTGGTTTTACGTCCTAACTTATCTGCCAAAAAACCAAGAAAAATTCCTGCTAAGGCAATGGCAGTCATTGGTCCATAATGAAATAAACCGGCAGCAGTCATGCTTAAATGAAATTTCTTCATTACCTCAGGAATGATTACTCCAACTGCATCGGTAGTCATGGCGAACATCATAAACATCATGAAAGTTAGCCATTTAATTGTTCCAAGATTATGCTGAGCAGGAATCTCGGATGTGTTTTTATTCATAATATGTGATTTTATTAAATGTAAGATTATTTAAACCAAACCACCACTCCTTTTGAGCAGTGATGGTTTGCTAAAGCTGATATGCTAAATCAAATATGAGGCAGTTTTGCCATCCTCTTTTATATATTCAATAACCGACACGTTGGTTTTTAGATTGATATTCAACGTACATTCTTTGTCATCTTTTTTCCACGAAAGAATAACCGAATCGGTGGATGAATTTATCGCTTTGAAAGTTCCGTTGAATGCCGGATATTCATTTCTGAAACGAATAAGCTGCATTAAACGTTTAACAACATCTTGTTTCACCGCTTCGTCAATTTCATCTAGACTAAAGTTATGACGATTAATTTCACGTCCTTCACCAGTACGTTTTACAGCTTCTTCGTCATTTTTTCCGGCCAAAAGACCAACATAATACACTTGTGGAATGCCCGGTACAAAGAACTGAATGGCACGAGCAGCCAGATAGGCATTGTCCTCGCAATTCAGTGCTGAATAATAGGAACAACGAATTTGGTGCACATCAAAACCATCTGCATCTTTGTGTTTATCTGAGAAAATAAGACTCAAGTTTGAACCTCTTTCCAGGCAAACATCCACCATTTTTCGGGCATCAGTGGTCGAAACCAGCGAATCTAAATCCGGTTTTACCGGAACACCATCATGACAATCGAGCATAGTAAATTGCTTTTCAGGACGGTCTTTCAGGTATTCATAAAGTTTTGCACTCGATTTATTTATCAATGTATCGAGTACTGTATATGGCAGAATGAAATCGTAAATCCAATGTCCTTTTGCAGCTAGTTTGTATTGAATAGAATAATGTGAATGTACTTCGGGCAACAATTCAATATTCAACGAATGAGCCAAATCGGTAATCCAATCGAGGAAATTAAATATCTCTGGTTCAACAAAGAAGCAAGATGTACCCAACTTCTTAACCATATATCCCACAGCATCCAAACGAACTATTTTCACGTTATTCTTGCTGAAGTTTTCCATGAAAGCAATCAGCAGTTTGCGAGCAATCTCGGAATTCATATCCATATCGATTTGTTCCGATGGGTTTTCTTTTCCAAAAGTTGTCCACACCCGCTCCTCTCTTCCTGTCGATTCAATTGTGAAAGTTGAGTAAGGCTCTTTGCGACGCAGGAACATTTTATCTACATCTTCCTGACGCGGATTGCCATCCGCCCATATTTTATCCAAGGTTATAAATAAGTCGGCATATTCCGAATCGCGTCCTTTTTTCAAAAAATCCTGAAAGAATGGCGACTGACGAGATATATGATTTACCATTAAGTCGAGCAAAACATCGAAGTTCTCACTCAATTTCCGAATATCCTCCCAAGTCCCAAACGAAGGTTCAATTTCAAGATAGGTTAGCGGAGCAAAACCCCTGTCGCCGGACGAAGGAAAGGGAGGTAGAATATGAATGCCTCCTTTAAATATATCCGGAAAATATTTTAATAGAACATTATTCAATGTTTTCAAATCGCCACCAAGTGAATCGGGATATGTAATAAGTTGTACTTGATTTTTTACTGCCATTTTATACGTAATTTTAGTGTATTTTTTCTTTTTCTTTGTATTAGATTATCTTACAATCACTTCATAGTCCTTTGTAATTAAAAAATCAGCCAGTTGACCATGTCCGGCTATAATTTTATGCTCTGTAATAAGCACTTGTTCAATAAATGGGTCGCCAACTTCGGTTCCTCGATTTCTTTTCTGACGGTGCTCCAGGGTATCAATTCTGTTTCGGGCAATAAATACTTTTGTATCTACATTTCTCAACAAAGCAGTATATGTTCCTTCGGCAATCACCACATGAATACCTTCCAAGCTAATCGTTTCGTCTTCTACCGAGTTTTGATTATAATCTATCAACGGTTTGATGATTTCGCTTTTACCGTCGATAGCGTCAATCAGATTTTGTTCCAACACATTCATCTTTACTTCTACATGAGGTCCAAGCCACTCCGGATCTTCGCGGCGTCGACTATCATTCGATTTCGGAGGCAACACAAAATAATCATCCTGCCCTAACAACACCGATTTGATACCGTGCTTTTCCAATTCGTCGGCAATTGCTTTTCCGGTTTCCGACTTTCCACTTCCCGATTCACCGGACACTGTAATCGTGTATCGCGATTTTTTGTTTTTGATTTTCTCAATGATTTCCGGAACAATGATCCTGGCTGCATTCTCATGATGCTTTTCCAAAACTATAATATCACCTTTCATACTAAATAAGTTTTAAAAAATTAGTTGTTTTTGATTGTTGTTTTTGCATTTTTTTATTGCTCGAATCGAGAAATATTAGATTGAATATCAAAATAGCAGAGGCAACAAGCTGCATTAAATGAGTTCTTGTCACACTATTTTGGAAACACAATTCCACGATGTAAAAATATTTGTTATTGAGGTAAAAAACTATCATTTTTGATACATCTGCTATCGATTTTGATACATTAATACTTGAGTAACAGTTGCCCATGGGCTAAAACTACAATTATCATTCTTTGAGATAAGGGCACAAAAAAAAACGGATGATTCATTACGAATCATCCGTTTTCTATATCTCAAAAAAGACTCTTACATCTTAGTATCTTTTTTTGTATCCTGAACCTGAACTTGAACCACCGCTGCTACGACGATCACTACCACCCGAAGGACGGCTGCTTCTGTCGCTTAGTTCGCGATTGCGCCAAGGTTTGTCGCCACCGCCACTTGCTGCAGGACGGCTGCTTGCTCCACGATCTCCACCACGATCACCACCGCGATATCCACCACCTGAACCACCACTGCTTCTGCGATCTGAGCTACCGCCACTGCGTGGACGATAATCCGATTTGCGATCTTCAAATCCTTTGCTGCTTTTTGCTTCTGATACAATAACATCTGTTTGACCTGCAAATGCAGTCATCACTTGATCCAATTGATCAGGGAATACATCAAAGAAAGTAAATTTGTTGGTTACTTCAATAGCACCAATATTGATTGATTTGTCGTTAGTCACATCGTTGATAATGCCTAACAAACGTTTTGCATCAACACCTTCGCGCTCTCCAACATTCATTTTCAAACGTACACGTCCGCCCGGTTTAGGACCACGCTCGCCACGTTCACCTCTTTCTCCTCGCTCACCACGTTCGCTACGTTCGGGCAAGTTCAAATCTTCGGTGTTTTTGTAATAGCTCAAGAATCGGTTGAATTCCAATGACACGAAACGTTTTAGCAATTCTTCTTTGCTAAGGTATTCCAACTGTGTCATGATTTGAGGCATATAGGTTTCAATTTGTTCTTCGCTTACTTCTACATTTTCCATGCGGTCGATAAGGTGAAACAATTGTTTTTTACACACTTCCAATCCGTTAGGAATTTGTTCCTGTGTAAATGTTTTGCGCAACATGCGCTCAATATCTTTAATTTTGAAACGCTCTTTTGAGTGGATAATCGTTACAGCAATACCTTTTTTATTGGCACGTCCGGTACGACCACTACGGTGAGTATAAATTTCAACATCATCAGGCAAGTTGTAATTGATAACGTGAGTCAAATCGCTTACGTCCAAACCACGTGCAGCTACATCGGTAGCTACCAACAATTGAATGTTACGGTTACGGAATTTTTGCATTACCGTGTCACGTTGTGCTTGCGAAAGGTCACCATGAAGCGCATCGGCATTGTAACCGTCGTGCATCAATTTATCAGCCACCTCTTTGGTTTCCATACGGGTACGACAGAAAACGATACCATAAATATCAGGATTTAAATCCACAATACGTTTCAACACCAAATAGCGTTGTTTGGCTTGCGACACATAATATATGTGTTCTACATTTTCCGAACCTGCATTTTTAGTTCCTACGGTAATTTCTTCGTAGTTTTTCATGTAACGTTTAGCAATATTGGCAATTTCTTTAGGCATTGTAGCCGAGAAAAGCATAGTGCGTCGAGAAGCAGGAGTACGTTCCAAGATAGTTTCAATATCTTCTTTGAAACCCATGTTAAGCATTTCGTCAGCCTCGTCCAATACAAGGAAGTCAACTGCTCCAAGTTCCACTTTTCCACGTTCGATCAAGTCGATCAAACGACCCGGAGTAGCCACGATGATTTGTGGGGCAGTATCCAATTGACGAAGTTGTACGCGAATATCTTCACCACCATAAACAGCTACGACTTTTAATCCGCGGATGTTTTTAGAATAACCCTTAAGGTCGTTGGCAATTTGGATACAAAGTTCACGTGTAGGTGATAGAACTAATGCTTGTACTTGTTTAGTTTGGGCATTAATCAAGTTTAATACAGGAAGCCCGAAAGCCGCCGTTTTACCTGTTCCTGTTTGTGCAAGTGCTACTAAATCAGCAGTCTTTTCAAGCATAAAAGGAATAGATAGTTCCTGTACGGGCATAGGATTCTCGTAGCCGAGTTCTTCGATAGCCGATAGAATCTCTTCTTTCAAATTTAATTCTCTAAATGTCATTTTGTTTGTTTTAGTACACGTTTCGAGTAGTAATCCGGCGATAAACTCCATAAATCTACAAAAAAGAGATTTAGAGTTTGTATTTGATTGGTGGTAGGAGTTAATAAAAACACCTCAAAAATCAAAAACCAAGTAAGGATTTCATTTATTTATTTAAACGTGCACCCTCAGATTAGCGAACTGCCAAAGGTTAAGGCAGTGTAAATCGGACATTTACTCACAACGTATAGTTGTTTTTAATTCGGGCACAAAGGTAGTAATAATTTACGAGTATTTACTGCATCACCACAAGAAAGAAACAAGATAACATTTTTATTGAACAAACTAAACAGAAAAACTCTACAAAACGAAACATTCCCAATGCTAATTCAATATAAAACCCAACTATTGAACTTCGTTTTCGTAATTATTTCCCGAAAAACGATACAATTTGACAGTCATCACCTATTTTTAAGTAAGGACACAGAATCTTGCATTTTCCAAAAAAAAGAGCTAAATTTGCGGGCGTTTTGCATACGACTAGGAAATAAAACATCAAACTATTATAATTTATATGAAATCAATGACTAAAAGCCCTTTACAAATTGCAAGGGCAAGTTACCAACCAAAGTTGCCAGCTGCTTTGCGTGGCAATGTTGTATTAAAAGAAGGAGCTGCTACCGAATCGATCGCTGATCAGGCTGAAATCAAAAAGCTATTCCCTAACACTTACGGAATGCCTATTATTACTTTTGAAGCCGGCGAAAAGAAAGTAAATCCGGTAATTGGCGTTGGTGTAATTCTATCGGGCGGTCAGGCTCCGGGTGGACACAATGTTATTTCAGGTTTATTTGACGGATTGAAAACATTGAATCCAAACAATAAATTGTATGGTTTCCTTGGTGGTCCAAGTGGTTTGGTTGAACACCAATACATCGAACTTACCGAAGAAGTAGTGAAAGAATACCGCAACACCGGTGGTTTCGACATCATTGGTTCTGGTCGTACTAAACTGGAAGAAGAAGCACAATACGAAGATGGTGCTGAAATCTGTAAAAAATTAGGTATCAACGCTGTCGTAGTTATTGGTGGTGATGATTCTAACACCAATGCTTGTGTATTGGCCGAATACTATCTTCAAAAGAAAACCGGCATTCAGGTTATTGGTTGCCCAAAAACAATTGATGGTGACTTGAAAAACGAAATGATTGAAACTTCATTTGGTTTTGACACTGCATGTAAAGTATACTCTGAGTTGATTGGTAACATTCAACGTGACGCCAACTCAGCAAAAAAATACTGGCACTTTATCCGCCTTATGGGCCGTTCGGCTTCACACATCACATTGGAATGTGCTTTACAAAGCCAACCAAACATGTGTATTGTATCGGAAGAAGTGGAAGCAAACAACATGACACTTAACGAAGTTGTAGACGATATCGTAAAAGTAATTGTAAACCGCGCTAACCACGGATTGAACTTCGGTACTATTTTGATTCCTGAAGGATTAATCGAATTCATTCCTGCAATGAAAACATTAATTGCTGAATTGAACGACTTGTTGGCTCACAACGATGACTTCGTGGCATTGGGTACTGACGAAGAAAAACGCCAATACGTAAAAGGTATGTTATCACCGGTTAGCTCTGATATTTACCGCAGTTTACCAAAAGGCATCGCTAAACAATTGACCATGGATCGCGATCCACACGGAAACGTACAAGTATCATTGATTGAAACAGAAAAACTGTTGATCGAGATGGTGGCTAAACGTTTGGCTCAATTGAAAGCCGAAGGCAAATACAAAGGCAAATTCTCTGCTATCAACCACTTCTTCGGTTACGAAGGACGTTGCGCTATTCCATCAAACTTTGATGCTGACTATACTTATTCATTAGGTTATACTGCTTCAATTTTGATTTCGGAAGGTAAAACAGGTTATATGTCGTCTGTACGTAATCTTACTGCTCCGGCATCTGAATGGATTGCCGGTGGTGTGCCGATTACTACAATGATGAACATGGAAAAACGCCACGGCGCTATGAAACCTGTAATTCAAAAAGCATTGGTTCGTTTGGACGGAGCTCCTTTCCAATTCTTCAAGGCAGTACGTGAAGACTGGGCTGATGACAAAACAAGCTATATCTACCCGGGTCCAATCCAATACTACGGTCCAACTGAAGTATGTGACCTACCAACAAGAACACTAATGTTGGAACAAGGAAAAATTTAATAAAATAGATAAATACACTATCAAAACGGACTTGCCATATCGGTGAGTCCGTTTTTTTATATAGCTACTATTTAGCGTTGCTTTGAAACCAATACAAAAAAATAATTTATACATTCTTTAACGTGCCATTACTATTTATTCTGTTGTGTTTTATGCGCTTATATGAGAATAAAAACATACATTTGCATAACATTAACTAAAAAACGCAACATTATGGGATTAAAAAACTTTATTTCGAAGCTCTTCGGTTCTACAAACGAAACAGCTAATCAAGTAGGCGATAAAGCCGAAACTATGTGGGAAGACATCAAAGAAAAAACGGAAGATCTAACCGAGAAACTAGATGATTTAAAAGATCAGGTAGAGGAAAAAGTGGAGACTTTCGCGAAAAGCCCACAAGTAGAAAACGCCATTAAAACGGCGAAAGACACTTTCGAAAATGCAAAAGACAAAGTAGAAGATGCTATTGAAGCTGCAAAGCCAAAAGTAGAAGAAGCCATCAACACTGCCAAAACAAAAGTCAGTGAAGTGGTTGAGAGCGTCAAAGACAAAACAGAGCTTGCGAAAGACAAAGCTGAAGATGTAGTGGAAAACATCAAAGACAAAGCTGAAGATGTGATTGAAACTGCAAAACCAAAAGTAGAAGAGGCTATCAACACAGCCAAGACAAAAGTTAGTGAAATGGTTGAGAGCGTCAAAGACAAAGTAGAAGTTGCCAAGGATAAAGTAGAAGATGTGACCGAAAACATCAAAGACAAGGCAGAAGAAATGTTCGACAAAAGCAAAGATCCGACAAAAGCGGACGAAAAGAAAGCCTGATAATTTTTAGAATAAACAAAACGACAACTAAGCGAAGGCTCGTTGTCGTTTTATTTTTTTGTACATTTGCTTTCAAAATTCATCGGACTACATTTTATTGGGAATAACAATCACTATTCAACTACTATCGCCAACACTTAGTCACATCACGCATCGCTTTCTAATCAACTAACAAAATACAAATGCTAATTCTTCTCTCGCCTGCCAAAATACAAAATTTCGCACCACAGCAACTGACAAACACATTTACACAACCCACTTTTTTGAAAGAAGCCGAAAAACTTGTACATGAAATCAGACAGCTATCGGCCTACGAACTTTCAAAACTGCTGAGCATAAATGCTAATCTGGGACAACTCAATGCCGACAGGTATTTCAACTGGAAAAAACCCTTTACACCCGACAATGCCAAGCAAGCCGTTTTGGTTTTCAACGGAGAGGTGTTTCACGGACTGGATGCAAGAAGCTTCAGCGACGACGACTTAGAATATGCCCAATCGCATCTGTGCATTCTGTCCGGTTTGTACGGTGCACTCCGACCGCTGGATTTGATACAGCCCTACCGACTGGAAATAAGCACGAAACTACAAGTAGATACCGCCAAAGACATGTACGCGTTTTGGGGTGATAAACTAACCACCTGGCTCAACAAAGCCGTGAATGCCAGCGGCAAGCCCAAAACGGTTCTCAACCTTGCTTCTGGCGAGTATTTCAAAGCCATCAACCGTAGCACGTTGAAAGCCGAGGTTATTGATTTCGAGTTTCTTGAAAACAAAGACGACGTCTATAAACCGATAGTAATGTACACCAAAAAAGCGCGTGGACTTATGGCCCGCTACGTAATTGATAACCGAATAGAAGACACCGAAGATCTCCGGGGCTTTTCGTCGGAAGGATACTGGTATAGCGAAAAACTGTCGAGCGAGAACAAGATGGTGTTTACGAGAGGGTGAGATTAATTCATAATTGATAATGCATAATGCATAATTAAATACTCCTGATTGGGGACGGAGTTGGAAAGGTGCGGAATTGAGTTGGAAATGCCACGTGGGAGACAGTATGAGTGCCGATTCAGGGTCAAAGTGTGCGTTCACGCACCAAAAGTATGCGATATCGCATCGAATTCGTTAAACATCGGGGGCAAAGTATGCGATAACGCATAAAATCGGTGCGTGAACGCAGTAAATGAATGCTTAATCCCGGCTTATTAATAAAAGTTGAAAGGCGGGAGTTCGGAATTCCGATTCCGAATAACAAACCGTCGCATTCGCACTATTCTATTGAAATATCGCAATCGGAATTACGATCCCCCCAAAAAAATAAATCGGCTGAATTTCATTTCTGAAACTCAGCCGATTCTATATTTATACTATCAGAAAACTATTTACTAATAACTGAAAAGATTACTGATCAACTGTTTTTTGCTTTAAAAGCCAGCGCGTACATTTTCATTTGTTTTACCATAGCCACCAAACCGTTGGAGCGAGTTGGAGAAAGATGTTCGCGCAGACCAATTTTATCGATAAAATACAGTTCGGTATTGATAATTTCGTCGGGCGTATGTTTGGTAAGCACCTGAATAAGCAGCGACACAATTCCTTTCACCAACACTGCATCACTTTCGCCACGATAAAGAACCAATCCGTCTTTCATTTCGGCATGTAGCCACACCCTGCTCTGACAACCTTCAATAATATTCTGTGGTGTTTTACCTGCATCTTCGAGCGATTCGAGCGAATTGCCTAAATCAATTAATAAGGCATACTTATCCATCCAGTCGTCGAACATGCTGAACTCTTCAATTATTCCGTCTTGTAATTCATTAATTGTCATAATACAGTTGCGATTTTTTTTATTTTTGAGTTATATGAACTACTGTAAATAACGTCCTTTGTAGATTATGACCTCTCCCCCCGCCCTCTCCCGAGGAGAGGGAGCAGCCGCTCAGCAAGTTCAGAAGTTTGCAAATATTACAGGACATTATTTCTTTTCTTGTACTTATAACTCTATATGTTTGAATTTTATATTTTTTCTTACTTCTTACTTCTTACCGCTTACCTCTGTCTTCTATTCCAACATCATCACTACTCTTTTCAGCGCAGTAACAAACACGTCAATTTCCTCTTTGGTATTGTAGAATGCAAACGATGCACGCACAGTGCCCGGTATGCCCAGCGAATCAATCAGTGGCTGTGCGCAATGATGACCGGTACGAACTGCAATGCCTAATTTATCGAGCAACATGCCGATATCGTAGGGATGTATAGTTCCCACCAGAAACGAGATGACCGAACTCTTTTGGTCGGCAGTACCAATAATGCGCATGCCTTCAATTTCCATGAGACGTTCTGTACCGTACACCAACAAATCGTGTTCGTGTGCAGCAATTTTGTCCATTCCAATAGCTTGCACGTATCGCAACGCTTCTGCCAAAGCGGTAGATCCAATATAATCGGGTGTTCCGGCTTCAAACTTGAAGGGCAATTCGTTGTAAGTTGTTTTTTCGAAGGTGACGGTGGCAATCATTTCGCCCCCACCCTGATACGGTGGCATAGCGTTCAACCATTTTTCTTTTCCGTACAATGCGCCAATGCCGGTCGGACCATATATTTTATGACCCGAAAAAACATAAAAGTCGGCGTCCAAATCCACCACATTAACCGGAATATGAGGAACAGACTGCGCTCCATCTACCAATACAGGAACGTTTTTTTGATGGGCAATGCGAATAACTTCAGCTACCGGATTTATCGTGCCCAACACGTTGGATACATGTGCAATGGAAACAATCTTAGTACGTTCGTTGAGTAACGATTTAAAAGCGTCAAGATCCAGTTCGCCCTTTTCATTCATCGGGATAACACGCAAAGTCATGCCTTTTCGTTCACACAGCATTTGCCAGGGAACGATATTGGAGTGATGTTCCATAACAGACACCACCACTTCATCGCCGGCCTTACAAAACGCTTCGCCAAAGCTCGTTGCCACCAGATTAATAGCCTCGGTAGTACCGCGTGTAAAGATAATCTCTTCGTGTTTGGCAGCTTTCAGGAACTCAGCCACTGTAATTCGGGCAGCTTCGTGCGCTTCGGTAGCTTTCTGACTTAAATAGTGAACGCCACGATGAATGTTGGCATTGAGATGATAATAGCCTTCCTCTATTTTTTCGACCACAGCGCGTGGTTTTTGAGTGGTAGCACCATTATCGAAATAAATAAGGTCTTTATTATAAATCTTCTCATCAAGGATGGGAAAATCGGCACGTATATTTAGTAATTCTTGCTTGTTCATGATGATGAAACTCTTTAAAATGAGTTTTGTTCTGCAAAAGTACAGATTTTTTACTAATGTGCCAAGGCAAAGGGAAGCTAACTAAGACAGTAGAACCTTTATTTACATGTCAATTAGAAAGAAAATACGGGTGTATATGAATGTTTAGACAGCATGAAATATCATTTAATTACAAACAAACAAGAAAGACCACTAAGACACTGAGTGCACAGAGTTACCAAGTATCCAACAATTGTTGTAACTATTTGACTTTTAATTCGACTAGTCGAATTAAAAGTCAAATGCAGGGTTATTTATTTTCATTTACCCCCAGTTGCGCTTCGCTTACTGGGGGTTATTGGCTACGCCGATTTTCAATTCACATTTAGCCACTCCGTGGCAAAGAACTTATTCTCCTTTTTATCAAATAAATGAATCAGTCATGCGAATCAGGAGTTGAAAAATAGTCCGTAGGACTTTAATATCAATAGAATAAACATGAATCAATGGTTTATTGTCCGTAGGACATTAACGTTTCATCTTTGTTTATCCCCGTTCGACTGAGCTCACGCCGAAGCCTACGGGGAATTGATTTGTTTATTTTTATTTTCTATTGGTATACATTCCCTACGGGAAATGGCTTACTGTAACCAAAATAGAATTATTTTCAACTGCTGACTCGCATAAGTCTTTGATAAAATAGAAGGTGCTAAATAGTTACCTTATTAGCAGCAGAGAAAAGCAACAGTTTTAATCTCTGTGTCCTCTGTGCCTTAGTGCTGATTTTTTAGTTCTATACTATATCAAATATATAATTCAACAATTATTAACCGTTTTACGGACAGCAATTGTGAAGAAATGATGTACTTTTGTATGATTTTTCCCAAAAACTACTTTTCAGCCAACGAAGCGTATAAACATGAATAAAACTGCTCTTACCAAATTTGCTCCGCACATTGCTGCTATCCTGCTTTTTATCTGCATTTCTTTTATGTATTTCACCCCTGTTTTAGAAGGAAAACAGTTACTGGGACACGACTCTGAAAGTTGGATGTGCATGGCTAAAGAAACCATGGACTACAATACCACTCACGATGAAGTGACTTTGTGGACCAACTCTATGTTTGGTGGTATGCCAACTTATCAAATTTCGATGAATCAGCCTTACAACGCTATTAAATACGTTGAAGATGTAATTCATTTTTTCCCAAATACCATCTACAACCTGTTGTTATACTTAATAGGTTTCTATATCCTTCTGTTGGCCTTCCGATTTAATCCATGGCTGGCCATTGTCGGGTCCATTGCTTTCTCCTTTGCCTCCTACAATTTCATTATTATACTGGCGGGGCATACCTCCAAGGCCATAACCATTGCTTATATGGCACCGCTTATCGGTAGTGTTTACATGGCTTTCAGAGACAGACGTTTGGCGGGGAGTTTGCTAACAGCCATTTTTCTAAGCCTTGCCATCCGTGCCAATCACGTTCAAATTTTATATTATACGGTTATTGTTCTCTTGATTTTTGGTATCGTTGAATTCATTTACAGCATCAGAGATAAGAAGTTAGCTGAGTTTGCTAAGTCGGCAGGGATGCTTGCTGCAGGAGCCATTATTGCTGTTGGTATGAATGCCACTACGCTGCTGACTACCTACGAATATGGCAAATACACCATGCGTGGCGATTCAAACGGATTGACGACAGACAGTCACAGCTCACAACATGGTTTAAATACGGATTATATCACCAACTGGAGTTATGGCATTGACGAAACAATGACTTTACTTATTCCAAACTTCAAAGGTGGTGCAAGTGGTGGTACATTGACCCCCGATAGCGAAACAGGTAAAAAGCTGACCAGTCTGGGTGCTGCCAATGTAGACACGATGATGAAAGATATGCAACTGCCTCTCTACTGGGGAACGCAGCCCGGCACTTCGGGGCCAGTGTACATTGGTGCTATCATTTGTTTCTTATTTGTACTTGGCTTCTTTTTGGTTGACCGTCGCACAAAATGGTGGTTATTACCCATGATTGCATTGACATTAATGTTATCGTGGGGTGAGCATTTTATGTGGCTTACCGAGCTGTTTATCAAATATGCTCCCATGTACAACAAATTCCGTACGGTATCGATGACCCTTGTAGCTACCGGATTTGGAATTACATTGATGGCAATGCTGGCATTAAAAGAGGTTTTCAACGATAAAACAGACAAAAAAGTATTGCTACGCGCTGTGACTATCAGTGCAGGTATTGTAGGTGGTATTGCGTTGTTATTTGCTTTAATTCCTTCTTTATCTGGAAGTTTTGTGGCAGACTCCATCAAGAACCCAGCCGATGCTCAGTTTCAGGGCGACTACTCATTCCTGAAAGAAACTCTCCCACTCGACCGTGCCGCTATGTTGCGCAGTGATGCTCTCCGCTCACTTATGTTTGTGCTGGCTGCTGCCGGGTTAATCTGGCTGTACACTAAAAACATATTGAAAAAGAACTTGGCTTATGTTTGCTTTGCAGTCATCATCCTCATTGATATGGTACCTGTTGCAAAACGTTACCTCAACGATAGCAGTTTCCAACGTAAACGCCAAATTGAAACATTGATTAAACCAACTGTTGCCGACAATGCAATATTGCAGGACAAATCACAATTCCGGGTATTGGATGCCACATCAAACATTTTCAATGATGCTACTCCATCTTATTTCCACAAGAATATAGGAGGTTACCATGCTGCCAAATTGCGCCGTTATCAGGAATTGATCAATATGCAGTTGGATAAAGAAATAGGACGATTGTTTGGAACATTCCAACGCGCCAAAACACCGGATGTTATCACTAACACCATGGATTCGTTGGGCGTACTGAACATGCTGAACATGAAGTACCTTATCTACAACAAAGAAGCTGCACCACTTGTGAATCCACACGCCAACGGTAATGCCTGGTTTGTAAAAAACATACGCGTAGCGGCTGATGCCAACGAAGAAATGAAATTGGTCGGCGAAATAAACACTAAAACGGAGATGGTGGCAGATAAGTCGTTTGCAGCTCAACTGCCAACCAAAATTACCTCAGACACCACAGCTCACATCGCATTGACCAGTTATAAACCAAATGATTTGATTTATAATTTCAGTTCAAAAAGCGATCAGGTGGCTGTATTCTCTGAAATATATTACGACAAAGGCTGGACGGCATATATAGGTGGAAAAGAAGTACCTTATGTACGTGCCAACTATTTATTACGCGCCATGCCACTGAAAGCCGGTAACTACGATATTGAATTCCGCTTCGAACCAAAATCATACAGTTATGGTAACATGGCAGCACTTATTTCATCGATAGCACTACTGGTTTGCATCCTTGCCTTTTTATTTTGGCAATGGAAAAGTGGTAAAAAAGATGAAGTAAAAGCATAAATCAACAAGAACCGAATAATTCCTTATTAAAATGAAAACTAAAAACAAAGTATCAAAACCCGGTTTCTGGAATCTACATTTGACATCCACTATTAGTACGTCACTTGTTCTGTTTCTAGTAGGACTGGTTTGTTTGCTGCTTTTTTTGGGTCGCGACATGACCACTTACGTAAAAGAAAACATCAATTTATCCATCATACTCAACGACGAAGCGACCAGAAACGATGAGGTAAGAGTGCAAACCTATTTACTTGGGGCTCCCTATGCCAAATCAGTAGAATTCATTTCGAAAGCAGATGCATTGAAAGACCATATCGCCAGTTTGGGCGAAAATCCACAGGACTTTTTAGGTTACAACCCTTTAATGGCCTCGTTGGAAGTAAAACTGAATGAAGCGTATGCCAACAACGACAGCGTAAATATGATACAAAAGAAGCTAAAGGCCTTTGAAAGCATTAAGCGCGTTGTTTATCAAAAAGACATGGTCAGCTTGGTAAACGACAATGTCCGAAAAATAAGTCTGATTTTGATTGGAATAGCTATTATCCTACTTGTTGTTTCCATAGTTCTGATCAACAACACGGTTCGTTTGGCATTGTATTCAAATCGGTTCCTCATAAACACTATGAAACTGGTAGGTGCTACTCACTGGTTTATTCGTAAACCTTACATGGTAAGCACTATGGTAAATGGTTTGATAGCATCGGTAATCGCAATTGCTATGCTATTTGGGGTGATCAATTTTGTTCAATACGAATTTGGAATGGCAAGTACTATCATTCAACCTATGACTGCGGTTGTAGTATGTGGCATCGTGATTCTGTTAGGTGCGGTTCTTACGGCTATTTCATCTTATTTAGCGGTAGGCAGGTATTTAAGAATGAATACGAATGATATGTATTTTATTTAAGAAGAAAGACGATAGACAAAAGAACAAAGACAATAGAACAAAGATTAAAGATAACAAGAAAATAAACAATATAAATTTATGGAAAATAACACCCGTTTTACCTTAGAGAAAATCAATTTGATATTGATTGCCATTGGTTTTGCCATTATCGTTCTGGGCTTTGTATTAATGACCGGCTCAACAACCGGTACAGAGTTTAATCCGGATATTTTCAGTACGCGTCGTATCACAGTAGGCCCGGTGGTTGCCTTTTCGGGATTTATCTTTATCATCTTCGCCATCTTATTTAAAAAGAAAAGTAAATAATCGATCAACAAGAACATTATATACTTTATCGCACAAATATTTAAATAAGAGAAATGAATATACTTCAAACCATTATCATTGCCATTGTTGAGGGAATCACGGAATTCCTACCTGTATCATCCACTGGTCATATGATAATTGCCCAAAAACTACTGGCAATAGAAAGCACCGAATTTGTAAAAGCATTTACAGTAAATATCCAGTTCGGCGCCATCTTATCAGTAGTAGTACTATACTGGAAACGCTTTTTTCAAACATTTGATTTCTACTATAAACTTGTTATTGCTGTATTGCCTGCTTTAGTTTTGGGCTTTCTGTTCAGCGAAAAAATTGATGCTCTGCTCGAAAACGTAACCGTGGTAGCAATAATGTTGGTTATTGGTGGTGTATTGATGCTTTTTGTAGATAAATGGTTCAATGCCACTAACGAAGATCAAACTATGGATTGGAAGCGGTCATTGAAAATTGGATTCTTCCAGTGTATCGCTATGATTCCGGGAGTTTCACGTTCTATGGCCACTATCGTTGGAGGTATGTCTACCAAGCTGACACGCAAAAATGCAGCCGAATTTTCATTCTTTTTGGCAGTACCTACTATGGCAGCTGCTTCGGGATATAAATTATTGAAGTTGATTATGGATCCTGCCGGCGTTTCGATGCTGTCGGATAATCTGACAACTTTATTGATTGGCAATGTGGTGGCATTCTTAGTGGCTATGGCTGCTATCAAGTTTTTTATTGGATACCTTACAAAATACGGTTTCAAAGCATTTGGCTATTATCGCATAATTGTCGGAGTAGTCATTTTAGTATTGCTGTCAATGGGAATTGACTTAAGCGTAATGTAATTGAACACCAGAGATAGAAGTTACAAGGATTTAGTTACGAGTTACGAGTCTTATGCTCAGACGGCTTATGTAAATTAACGTAACAATTGCTGGTCTCAAAATTAAAAACAGAATGGATTTCGAAAAAGGAGAAGTATTGCATGTGGCGAAACCATTGAATTGGACGTCGTTCAATTTGGTGAGTAAGGTGCGGTGGAAATTGCAAAAAACCTTGAAAATAAAAAAGCTGAAAGTGGGTCATGCCGGCACGCTCGATCCCTTGGCAACAGGGGTAATGATTATTTGCACTGGTAAATGTACCAAGCAGATTGAGACTTTTCAGTATCAAACAAAAGAATATATTGCCACGTTGGAGTTAGGAGCCACCACACCGTCGTTCGACATGGAATTACCTGTTGACGGCACCTACCCTACTGAACATATTACCCGCGAAATGGTGGACGAAGTGATTCCACGTTTTCTGGGAGAAATATGGCAAGTACCACCGGTTTACTCTGCCGTGAAGGTAGATGGCAAGCGCGCCTACGATTATGCACGCGATGGCCAGGAAGTTGAACTAAAAGCCAAGTTGCTGGTTATAGATGAGATTGAAGTATTAGATTTCTCACTTCCCGTCTTAAAAATCAGAGTTGTTTGTAGTAAAGGTACTTACATCAGAGCCTTGGCACGCGACATTGGTTTAGCGCTGGGCAGTGGAGCACATCTAATTGGCTTGGAACGTACCCGTATTGGTGAAGTTCAGCTGCAAGATTGTTGGCAAATCGATGATTTGATACAACACATAGAAGAAACTGGAATAGAGAATTCGATTAATACCTCAGTGACTGAGGAGTAACAACCTGCTTAAGTGATTAAGTAGGCATTAAATTAAAACAAATAAAACAAAAAAGAATATGAAGTTATCTAAGTTTAAGTTCAAACTACCGGATGAGTTAATAGCTCAACACCCTGCCAATCACCGTGACGAATCACGTTTAATGGTGTTACATCGCAAAACTGGAGAAATAGAACACAGAACATTTAAAGATGTACTTGATTATTTCAACGAAGAGGACTTGTTCATTTTTAATGACACCAAAGTTTTCCCTGCACGTTTATTCGGAAATAAAGAAAAAACAGGTGCACAAATTGAAGTTTTTTTGTTACGCGAACTAAACCACGAGATGCGTCTTTGGGATGTACTTGTAGAACCTGCTCGTAAAATTCGTATCGGAAATAAATTATATTTTGGCGAAGATGATTCTATTGTAGCTGAGGTTATTGATAACACCACTTCACGTGGACGTACACTTCGTTTCTTGTTCGACGGAACACACGATGAATTCAAAAAAGGACTTTATGCATTAGGTGAAACCCCACTACCCCGCAATATTTTGCGTGAAGTAGAACCGGAAGATGCAGATCGTTTCCAAACAATTTTTGCAAAGAATGAAGGCGCCGTTTCGGCTCCTGCAGCAGGTATGCACTTTAGCCGCGAGCTAATGAAACGCATGGAAATTAAAGGAATTGATACTGCTTTTGTTACTTCGCATATGAGCTTGGGTAATTTCCGCGAAATTGATGTGGAAGATCTTACCAAGCATAAAATGGATTCGGAACAAATGTTGGTTACGCTCGAAACTGCCAATCAGGTAAACAAGGCACACGACGAGAATAGAAACATCTGCGCAGTAGGTGTCACCGTTATGCGTGCGTTGGAAACTGTAGCCGGTACCGAAGGTAAAATTAAAGCTTACGATGGTTGGACAAACAAATTTATTTTCCCTCCATACGACTTCACTGTTGCCAATTCGTTGATTACAAACTTCCACTTACCCTACTCAACACTGATAATGCTTACAGCAGCCTTTGGTGATTACGACAAGGTAATGAATGCCTACGAAGTTGCCATCAAAGAAGGTTACAAATTTGGGGTTTATGGAGACGCAATGCTGATATTGTAAGTTCATCACAATACACTAAACATTTATCTGAATGCAGAGTTACTTAATCGTAGCTCTGCATTTTTTTTTGCATAACAGACAGCAAAGTACTTAAGAAATAAATATAGAATTATAAATAATAGCGTGTTTACCTAAATCGTCATCGTTAAAACTCAATATTAATTATTGAATTTTGTATTTTTACTTCGAATAATTGAGTACACAAATATTTAAAAGGGCGTTATACTTTAAAGACATAGTTAAAACGAATTCTTATTTTCTGAATGATAGTCATTTAATCATTTGCAAGAGAAAATTTACGTGGCAATGACCTTACCTAAGTTAAAGATAAACGATACGAGATAAAAAGAACTGATTTGAGCTAAGAATAATACCGATTGATAAGCATGTCCGAACCAAAAGTAACTAATGACGATAGCCATGATTTCGAGTTGTGGGAGGATTTCAGAAACGGGAATGAAAAAGCGTTTTCTGAGATTTTCAACAGGCATGTTCAAATGTTATTCAGGTACGGTGTGAAATTCATTCAGGATGAGGAAATGGTGAAGGACTCCATACAGGAATTATTTATCAAACTTTACAACAATCGCCTGAACCTCGGAACTACGGATAATATCCGTCTCTACCTTTTCCGCGCATTAAAAAACAAGTTGATAGATGCGCTCTACTCCCGCAAGGACACCGTTTCATTATCGTCCACTCTCCTGCCTTTTGAAATTGCCAATCCCGATGAAGCCGACAAAGAAGATGACTGGGAACAAATAGTACAAAAGTCGCGGCTAAAAAAAGGACTGCTTGCCCTCACTGCCCGTCAACGCGAAGCTATATACCTTCGTTACACCATGGATATGTCGCTCGAAGAGATCAGTAATTTGCTGGAGATGAATTACCAATCGGCCCGAAATTTAATCCACCGCTCGGTAGAAAAACTCCGCAAGGAACTTTTATTAAACCTGGCATTACTCATCTATCTTACTTTAAATTAAAACCAATAAACACATAACTTATTTGCTACAAATATATTAGACAATATAAAAACAGTGTATATTTATAAAAAAGCTATTTTAAAATAAATTTTAAGCCAAATTTGAGTACACAATTTTCAAATAACCCGTTACCTAGTAAACAATAGAACTAATAATAATTAACCAAACAAAATGAAGAATTTTGAGACTTATAAAGAATTTGAAATTGAACAGTGGCTGGAAGATGCCGACTTTGTTGGTTGGGTCAAAAATCCAACAGGCAATGCAGGTGCATTCTTCACGTCGTTGATGGCTAAAGATGCGCAATTAGCCCGAAGAATGGCGGCAGCAATGCAAATTTTACAGGGAATCGCCAACAATGAACCCACTTTGAGCGATAAATCCGTTGAACAAATGTGGGAGAATGTAAGGTCGGAAACCGTTGACGGACGCAAAAAGCACCGTAGCATAAATGAATGGATTAGAATCGGGTCAATAGCAGCCAGTATTTTATTGGTAGTCGGGTTTAGCTCTTATCTTTTCTTCGGATTGAACAATGATATAGATTATAAGAAAATTGTAGCTAAAGTATCCGTTGATTCGGTATCTGAAATAAAGTTACTAATGCCCGACAAATCGCAAATAACACTGTCGAACAGAGCAGAAGTAATGTTGAGCAACGAGGGTGAAATGACATTAAAAACGTCGAAAGGAGACCGTATATCGTTGAATATCTCAAAGCTTTCTGAGAAACATTTTGGTCAATTGATAGTACCAAAAGGAAAAAGAGCTTCTATGATTTTTGCAGATGGATCACGGGTGACCGTTCGTCCGGGCAGCAAAGTGATTTTCCCGACCATGTTTGCCCAAAATGAGCGCGAAATTTATGTTCAAGGTGAGGCTTTTTTGGAAGTATCTAAAAATAAGAAACGTCCATTTATCGTAAAAACCGAATTGATGGATGTTGAAGTGCTGGGAACCAGTTTTGATGTTTCGGCCTATCCGGGAGAAAACGAACAGTCGGTGGTGTTGGTTACAGGCTCTGTAAAAGTTCGCTCTGCGTCGAGCGACGAGACGAAAATCGTACCAAATCAACGTTATTCATTTGACAAAAACAGTCAAATGCAATCGGTCAACGAAGTTAACGTATTCCCGTACATCAGTTGGAAAGATGGCATTCTATCGTTCAATAGCGAGAATTTAGGCAATGTCCTCAACGAACTGAGCAATTACTATGGCATTGAGTTCGACTATAAGCCCAATGTGCTGGATGAAATACATATAACCGGAAAACTGGATTTGAATAACGATGTGGATAATGCTTTAAAAGTCATTGCCACCATTAGCCCGATAGACTATAAACACATGAAGAAATCAATAAAAATAGATGTAAAACCTTAAATTCATAAACATATGCAGAAATGAAAGAATAATACACCGACAAAAAAACCGGGAAATATTGAGACTATTCCCCGGTAGTGACTTTGAAAAACAAGTCTAAAACAAGTAATCTTATGTTATTTATCAAAATCGATGTAAAAATATGAAAAATAATGCTTCTCCACACATGGATACAGCAAGAATCTATCATTCGTTACGAATTTTTAGTATTCTAATTTCCATTTTTCTTTTTGCCGGAATCGTTTCCGCAAAACCGGCTGTTCCATACAGTCAACAAACCCGTATTTCTCTCACAGTTAAGAACAAAGACATCAAAGACGTTTTTCGTGAAATTGAGAAAAAGAGCCAATTCATTTTTATTTTCAACGACAACGTAATCGACTCGAAAAAGAAAGTAAGTATCAGCGTCAAAAACGAAACAGTTGACACTATTCTGAAACAAATATTGGAAGGAACTGATATTAGCTACAAGTTCAGCGATCGTCAAATCATCGTATTCAATTCGAAAAGCGAAAAAAAGGAAAATGGCAGAGTCGATAATCCGGCACCGGCATCTGTCAATGGAATAGTAATAGATGAAGCGAATCAACCCTTGGCCGGAGTTACAGTCATTGTAAAAGGTACCGGAACAGGTACAGTTTCAGACATAAACGGTCAGTTTTCGCTCAAAGTACCACAATTGGATGCTGCATTGACATTCTCGTACATAGGCTACAAACCACAAACTATTAAAGCTACAAAGGAAACTTTAAAAATTGTGCTTGCAGACGATACCCAATTAATGGACGAGGTGGTGGTTATCGGATATGGCGTACAGAAAAAAAGTGACTTAACCGGTGCAGTTTCTTCATTAAAAGAAAAAGACTTCAATAAGGGTGTGCTTACCTCACCAACTGATATGATACAAGGTCGTATTCCGGGTGTAAATATTACCACCAACGGTGGTGAGCCTGGTGCAGGTGTATCCGTTCGTATCCGTGGTGCCAACTCTATCCGTTCAGGTCAGGAACCGTTGTACGTTGTTGATGGTATTCCATTAGACATTACCGATGTGCAACCATCAGGTGCTTCAACTTCGGGCGTTGGCTCCAGTTCAACTAAAAATCCATTAAACTTTCTCAATCCTGATGACATTGAGTCTATTGATGTATTGAAAGATGCCTCTGCAACAGCCATTTATGGTTCGAGAGGGGCAAATGGAGTAGTTATAGTTACGACAAAAAAAGGGAAAGACGGAAAAACAAAAGTTTCATACTCTGCATATGCCGGAATCTCTGAATTACCTTCTAAATATCCGGTTTTAAACGCTAGCCAGTACAATGCTGCCCGCGCTACCCTTGGATTGGCAGCTGCCAATCTTGGTTCAAATACCGACTGGCAAGACCAAATATTTCGTACAGCTTACTCACAAAACCATAGTTTATCGTTAAGCGGGGGAAATAAAAATTCCAACTATCGTGCTTCGTTAAACTATATGGATCAGGATGGTATCATTTTGAAAACCGGGATGAAAAAATACTCCGGACGTTTAAATGTATCTACCAAAACATTGAATGATAGGTTAACTATTGACGTTGGTTTAACAGCTGCTCGCACTAACGATCAACGTGCTCCACTTGGTGAAAGCGGGGGTGTTGAAGGAGACTTATTACTTTCGGCACTTAAACTGAATCCAACCTATCCGGTTTACAATGCAGATGGAACCTATTATCAGGTATCAGACCAGGTTAGAAATCCGGTTGCTATGATAAATCTGACAAATGACAACACCCAAACAGACCGTGTATTAGGTAATATTTCAGCCACTTTAAACATAATGAAGGGGTTGAATTACAAGGTAAACATGTCGGTAGATCAATCAAAAGCTACTCGTAAAGTCACTCAGGATGCTCAACTATCATATATGACCGACAAAGGTACTGCAACTATTAATAATGTTGAACTTGGGAACTCAATGATTGAAAACTACCTTACGTACGATTTCAAACTGAGCAACGCTCATAAGTTTAATCTGCTTGCCGGGCAATCGTATCAGAAATTCAGAATTTATTCGTACGGAATGACCGAAACCGGTTTTGCAAAAAGCACCGTTGATAACTTAAATGAATTATTATTGGGTAAAAGTACGCAAGCAGTTGTATCCTCTGACATAACAGTTAACGAATTACAGTCTTTCTTTGGTCGTGTAAATTATAACTTGTTGGATAAGTACTTGTTCACAGTTAATTTCCGCGCGGATGGTTCTACTAAATTTGGTAGTAACAACAAATACGGATATTTCCCATCAGCTGCCGTTGCCTGGCGTATGTCTGAAGAGAACTTCATCAAACAATTAGATGTATTCAGTAACCTAAAAATGCGTTTAGGTGCAGGTATTACCGGAAATCAGGAAATCACTTCTAAAATTGCGAGCGAATCACTTGGTACAGTTACCGGTGCGGTACTGAA
The DNA here is from genome assembly GCA_963664445.2 of uncultured Paludibacter sp. GTDB lineage: Bacteria > Bacteroidota > Bacteroidia > Bacteroidales > Paludibacteraceae > Paludibacter. The sequence continues at coordinate 147,385 of CAXXUM010000002.1, read as the reverse complement.
TGGCGGATCGACTATAACTCCGGGATATACACTGATAAGAACACCAAATCCAGACATTAAATGGGAAAAGACAACCCAATATAACTGGGGAGTAGATTTTGGTGTACTAAAAGGCAGACTTAGTGGAACTATAGATTTATTTTACAAAAATACAACTGATGTTCAAATGTATACAGCAGCTATTATGCCAACTCCATCGGCTATGGTTTGGACAAATAAAGATCTGAACATCATAAATAAAGGTCTTGAAATAGCACTGAATGGTGTAATCATTGACACCAAGGATTTTAATTGGTCTGCAAATATCAACTTTTCAAAAGTTGATAATAAAGTCGAAAATATGACCATTTCGAAATTACCTACAGGATATCCTAGTGGTCCGGGGATTACAGGAACTCCATCACAATACATTGTGAACAACGAATCACTCGGTACTTTTTGGGGTAAAACCTTCTTAGGTTTTGACGCTGCAGGTAAAAGTATTTTTGCTAAAGATGCCAATGGAGTGGATATCGAGGGAGTAATCGGAAATGCATTACCAGATTTCACGTATAACTTTGGTACCAATGTGACCTGGAAACAATTCGATTTAAGTCTGAATTTTAATGGCGTACAGGGCAATGATGTTTACAACAACTTAGCAAATATCATGGATCAAATGACCATGTTCGGAAGTGGTTGGAACACTACTGCTACAGCTGTAGCTTCGGGTGAAGCAACCAGCAATGTGTTGAACTATTCGAGCCGTTTTATCGAAGATGGATCATACCTCCGATTATCAAACGCAACATTTGGTTACACCTTCAAACTGGCAAATCAAAAGTATATTAATCGTTTAAGAGTTTACGTTTCAGGAACAAACTTACTCACATTCACCAAATACTCAGGATACGATCCTGAAGTAAACGCCACACGTTACTCGAATGGTGTGCCTGCAATGGGAATTGGTTGGACAAGTTACCCGAAAGCAAGAACCTTTACAGTTGGGGTTAATGTAGAGTTATAATAACTAATTAAAGAGACAAATTTATGAAAAAGATATATATATTTCTAGCTTTTCTTTTATTGGGTACTGCAGCTTGTACTGACTTGAAAGAAGAAGTTTTAGATGAAGTAAATGGCTCATCCATAACTTCCGACACGACGAATGTAGATATGTTGGTAGCACCAACATATGCATTTCTGCGCGACTTGCAAAGTCGGGGTGCAGGTTGGCTGGCACAAGAAACATGTACAGATGAAGTGGTTTTTCCAACACGTGGTGCCAACTGGAATAGTGCAGATTATCGAACCATTTTTACGCACGATTATACCGCGTCAAACGGATATATCAAAAACACATGGAACAGTTACCTGATAGGGTTTACACGTTGTAATGTGGCTTTATATTACATGCAAAAACTGACCCAAACCGATAAGGTGAAACAGTATATTGCTGAGGTGCGTTTTATTAGAGCGTTGGCGATGTACCAACTAAATGACTGTTTTGGACAAATGCCTTACCGCGAATCGGATGAATATGATTACTCTAAGATACCGCAACATTTGAACCGTGCGCAAATAGTAGAGAAAATGATTGCTGATTTGAATGATATTATTCCAACAATGAAAGTGAAAGGTGCAGTTCCTTATGGTCGCATTACCAAAGCTGCTGCTCAGCTTCTCTTAGCCAAAATTTATCTGAATTATCAGGTTTATACCGGTACTGCTCCTGCCTTTAGTGATGGAACCGGAAAATGGGCGGAGACTATTAGCTTGTGCGATGATATTATCAACGGAAAATCGGGTAGTTATGTATTGGCAGATGATTTCTGGAAACTTTATTTATCGGACAATGCTACATATTCTGATCAGACCGAAACCATTTTACCGATTATCTACGATTCTAAAATTGGCATTGGTGGAATTCCGTGGATAAATATGACATTGGATTATAATCAGTTCTTTGGCACCTACTTGTCATCAAATATGTGGAATGGTTGCTGTACAACTCCAACTTTCGTTGCTACCTGGAATCAAGCCGATCCACGTTTTAGTGATAACAGACTAAAGAGCTCAACAGGTTTCAACTTAGGGTTCTTGGTTGGTCAGCAATATAGTCCGGCCGGAGTAGCTTTGAAGACTAAAGATGGCGGTCGTCCATTGAATTTTACCACTGATTTCAGCAACAATAACTCGTTGGAAGAACAGGGTGTACGTGTAGTAAAATATGCTCCTAACCCAACAACAACTTATCCCGGTGCAAGTGAAAATGACTTTCAATACTACCGTCTGACTGATGCATACCTGATGCGCGCTGAAGCTAAATTCCGCAGCAATGATGTGAATGGTGCATTGACAGATATCAACACTGTTCGTGTAAAACGTGGAGTTGCAGCTTACGCATTGAGCGAATTGACACTTGAAAAAATCCTGAACGAACGTGGTTATGAATTCTACTGGGACAATTGTCGTCGGAATGACTTGATTCGTTTCAACAAATATTGCGATGCCCGTTACGAAAAAACAACCGTAACTCCAGCTTATAAAATTTTGTTCCCTATTCCGCTAACAGCTTATGATGCTGACAGAAATATGGTTCAAAACCCGGGCTATCCTGCTTTTCAATAATTTTTAGTAGCACTTAATTCTATAGGTAAGGGAGATTGGTTTCTCCCTTACTAGCTAAACTATTGCCTTTATTTCCCAATTAATCCACAATTTATATTCTCCAAAATGAGACTAAAACACACTGCACTGCTATTTCTTTTGTTGCCGCTAAGCATTTGGGCAAGTTCCTTCAAACCGGCTCCTGCCTGGCTAAAAACGGCGGCATTTTACCAAATATACCCACAAAGTTTCAAGGATACGGATGGGGATGGTATTGGCGACATTAACGGTATTATTTCCAAACTCGATTATCTGAAATGGTTGGGGATTGATGCTATTTGGATGAATCCATGCTTCGAATCTTCGTATCAGGATGCCGGTTATGATGTAACCGACTTTTATCGTGTGGCAAAACGATACGGCACCAACGACGATTTGAAGCGGTTATTCAGGGAAGCACATAAGCATAATATGAGAGTATGCCTTGACCTTGTTGCCGGACACACTTCTATCGATCATCCATGGTTTAAAGCTTCACAATCGGCAACGCGCAATGAGTTATCCGATCGGTACATTTGGACCAATGATTCAACAGTAAAACCAGAAAGGCATATATCCGGAAAATTCGGACGAAACGGAACATACCGGAAAAACTTTTTCGACTGTCAACCGGCATTAAATTACGGTTTCGGTGTTCCTGATCCGGCTCAACCCTGGCAATTGCCCGTAACTGCCGAAGGGCCGCAAAAAACCAGAAAAGAATTGATAAACATCATGGATTTTTGGATGACCATGGGCTGCGATGGTTTCAGGGTAGACATGGCTCCATCTTTAATTAAGAATGATCCCAACCGTGTGGAAACCAACAAATTGTGGGCCGAAATCCGAAATCATTTTCAAGCCAAATTTCCCGAAGGAATTCTTATCGCCGAATGGGGAAATCCGGCAAGGGCTATCAAAGCAGGTTTTATGATGGATTTCATTATTCACTTAGGCAATAACGGTTATAGCTCTTTGTTCTTCAACAAAGTAGGCACTTACCGCCACGATACTTGCTATTTTAGTCTCGAAGGAAACGGAACTCCAACCAAATTTGTAGATTACTATCTGGAACAGCTTAAAAATGTAGGCGATAGCGGTTACCTATGCGTTCCAACGGCCAATCACGATTTTCAACGTCCCAATTGCGGGACACGAAATGACGATGCACAATTGAGAACTGTTTCTACCTTTTTGATGACCATTCCAGGTGTGCCGCTCTTTTATTACGGCGATGAAATAGGAATGAAATTTATCGATGGATTACCCAGTAAAGAAGGCAGTTTATTGACCAAAGGTAACCGAGCCGGATCGCGTACCCCAATGCAATGGGATGGCTCTGAAGGTGCCGGCTTTTCAACAACCGGTCAGGACAAATACTATTTACCAATCGATGATTCGTCGTATCGTCCCAATGTGGAAACACAAATGGCGAACCCATCTTCGCTGTTACATTTTAATCGACGATTATTACAGTTAAGAAAACAATATCCGGCCTTGGGAACACGTGGTGGTATCCGGTTTTTGTATGCCGAAGCCAACAAATATCCACTTGTTTACGAACGCACCGCCAATGGACAACGATTTATCATCGTTATTAATCCTTCGGGGAAAGCAGTAAAAGCAGAATGTTCCTTCTCAGGTGCTGCTAAAGAGTTTAAGCCTGTTTTGGTCGACAGAGCATCTTTAAAGCTCGAAAATAATAAACTCCGGATAGATACAGACGGAGTATCGTATGGAATATTTATAGTTAATTAACAAGTTATTTTTGAGGTTGTAGTTTTGAGGTTTATTTAGATTGTGTTGTTAGTTTATGTTTTTTATTGAGAAAATAACTCCGTTGAATGAAGTGGTATATAATTATACGATTGATTAATTAGATTTAGCCGTTCATTTAAGATATATGTAACTGATTTTAATAATCATTTTATTCGATGGAGTTATTTTAAATTTTCCGTTCTTTTACAATAAAACTAAGGTATTATTTTTCAGGTAGATGAAACTGCCAACTTATTGACATGAAAAAAATTATATTCATATTCATTATCGGATCGTTTATCTGGGTCCAGAAAATATCTGCACAACATCCATGGAGAGTTAGTGCAGATAGCATTATTTCTCAAAATTATTACGGGGTTTCGGTTGCCAATGGCATGATAGGTATCGTCTCCTCGCCCGAACCACTTAAAGTAAAAAATGTCATCCTTGCAGGGCTTTACGACCAATATGGCAGAGGTCGCGTGAGCAATTTCATACAGGGATTCAACTTGCTGAATCTGAAACTGAACATCAACGGACGTTCTGTGAATGCCGAATCAGTAAGCAATTTTCATCAAGAACTGGATATGAAAAAAGCCGTGTTCACAACCAGTTTTGATCTTGGTGATCGGGCAACGGTGAAATACAGTTACAGTGCTTTACGCCACCTACCCTACTGCGTTTTAGCAACTGTAGAAGTAACTGCCAAAAAAGATATTACGCTTACCGCTGTCAATGTGTTGGAAACACCCGATGCGTTGCGCGATGCAAAATTCACATTCAACGAAATAAATCGGAAACATATTGGCATTCAGCTAATGAGTTCACAAGCCAAAAGTCCTACCGGAAAGCTTTCTATCTGCGCTACCACTTCTTTTGCATTTTCCGAAAAACGAGGCGAAGAGCCCAATGTGATTCATGAAATGCCCGACAATAACCTCCACCAAATGAAGTTTACAAAATCGGTGAAAGCTGGAGAAACATACCATTTCTCGTTGGTTGGAACTACGCTCTCGTCAGCTCATTCAGCCGATCCGTACAATGAGGCGGAACGATTAACCATCTTTGCACGACTCGAAGGTGTGGATCGATTGATGAAAATGCATCAATCGGCTTGGGATAAGCTTTGGGCAAGCGATATCCAGATTGAAGGAGATCAGCAATCACAACAGGATATTCACAGCATGTTGTACCATCTTTATTCATTCACCATTGCCGGTTCAGGACTCTCGGTTTCGCCAATGGGGCTCTCGGGTCTGGGCTACAACGGACATGTGTTTTGGGATGCCGATACGTGGTTGTTCCCTGTTCTTGCCGTGTTACACCCCGAGCTAGCCCGCTCGATGGTGGAATATCGTTTTAATCGTTTGCAGGCAGCTCGCGATAATGCATTTGCACATGGTTACAAAGGAGCCATGTTTCCGTGGGAAAGTGCCGACAGTGGCGTGGAAGAAACACCCGTTTGGGCATTAGCCGGACCTTTCGAACATCATATCTCGGCCTGTGTGGCTCTCGCAGCATGGCAATACTACTGCGTAACGCAGGATGTGGAGTGGTTGCGCCAGAAAGGCTGGCCGATTATTTCCGAAACAGCCGACTTTTGGGTAAGTCGTGCCGAACGAAATGAAAAAGGCGAATACGAAATTAAAAATGTGGTGGCTTCCGACGAGTGGGCCGAAAACGTAGATAATGATGCGTTTACGAATGCATCGGCTCAGGTGAACTTGCGCAATGCAGTTGTGGCAGCATCTGTATTGAAGCAAGCTCCGAAACCCGAATGGAAAATGGTAGCTGATAAACTTGTTTTCAATAAACTCCCAAATGGCGTGACACGCGAGCATGCTACTTACAATGGCGAGAATATTAAGCAAGCGGATGTCAATCTGTTGGCTTATCCTCTTCTAACCATTAAAGACACAGTGCAAATTCGTAAAGACCTGAATTATTACGAAGTACGCGTTCCCGAGAGAGGAACGCCGGCTATGACCCAGGCTATTTTTTCACTGCTTTATGCCCGCCTTGGCAATGCCGATAAAGCTTATCATTTCTTTAAAGATGCTTATCGCCCCAACTTGCTTCCTCCTTTTCGGGTAATTGCTGAGACAAAAGGCGGCGATAATCCCTATTTCCTGACCGGAGCAGGTGGTGTAATGCAGGCCGTGTTGATGGGATTTGGAGGACTTGATATTACTCCAAAAGGAATTATTCAACATAAAACTGTCCTTCCGGGGCAATGGAAATCATTAGTGATAACCGGCGTCGGAAAAGATAAATCAACCATCACGGTGCGAAAATGAACCTTCCCTGATTAATTTGGTCACGGCAACTATAACCGGTTAAAAATCCAAATTAAAAACTCAAAATGATTGACCGCAAAAACTTATTTGTAGCCCGACATTTCAGGCTATTAGGTTTTTGCGTGCCTTTACAGAACAAAAGCATTAAAAAACTATATAATTATTTATTAAAATCATGGACAAAACGAAGACAACCGAATTGGACAATGTAGTAGTACGATTCTCGGGCGACTCAGGCGATGGGATGCAACTCACGGGAACACTTTTCTCAAACCTTTCGGCCATTTTAGGAAACGAAATTTCAACTTTCCCCGATTTCCCCTCGGAGATACGTGCCCCACAGGGAACACTCGGTGGAGTTTCGGGATTTCAGGTACATTTAGGATCAAGCAAAATCTACACACCGGGCGACGACGCCGATGTGTTGGTGGCAATGAACCCGGCAGCACTCAAGGTAAACGCGAAAGCAATTAAAAAAGGTGGTGTGATTATTTACGATGCCGATTCGTTCGAGAAATCGGACTTTGAGAAAGCAGCCTTTAGTACTGAGAATCCGTTTGAAGAATTGGGTATTTCGGAAACCATTCAATTGATACCCGCTCCGCTGTCATCGCTCACGCAAAGCAGCCTGGAAGGTTTCGGGTTTGATAACAAAACCGTATTACGCAGCAAGAATATGTTTGCGTTGGGATTAATTTGCTGGTTATTCAACCGCCCCATCGATCAGGCTATTCATTTCCTGACCAATAAGTTCGGCAAAAAGCCAACCTTGCTTCAGGCGAACGTGAAAGTATTGACAGACGGATTCAACTACGGCAACAATTTGCATCTGACTATTTCGACTTACGTGATCGACAAATCGCACGAGACTCCGAAAGGGAAATATACCAGCATTAGCGGTAACAAAGCTACTGCTTGGGGACTGATTGCTGCTGCGCAGAAAGCTGGACTGCAACTATTCCTCGGAAGTTACCCCATTACGCCTGCTACCGACATCATGCACGAACTCACTGCCCGCAAAGATATGGGCGTGAAAGTGGTTCAGGCCGAAGATGAAATTGCAGGTATCACCACTTCCATTGGTGCTGCCTTTGCCGGAAGTTTAGCGGTAACCAATACTTCAGGCCCTGGGTTGGCATTGAAATCGGAAGCTATCGGACTGGCTGTGATGGCCGAATTGCCTTTGGTGATTATTGACGTGATGCGCGGTGGTCCCTCAACCGGTATGCCAACTAAGACCGAACAAACCGACCTATTGCAAGCCCTTTACGGACGTAACGGTGAAAGCCCCGTGGTGGTGCTGGCTGCCGGAACTCCCGACGACTGTTTTCACTACGCCTACATGGCCAGTAAAATAGCCCTGGAACACATGACTCCGGTTATCCTTTTGACTGATGCATTTATCGGTAACGGAACCTCGCTGTGGAAACTGCCCAAGTTGGCTGAGCTTCCTGCAATAACACCAAACTACGTGAAACCGGGTATGGAAGGTTGCAAAGTAACGGCACGTGACGAAGTATCAAAAGCACGTTACTGGAGTGTTCCGGGTAGGAAAGGATTCGAACATCGCAACGGTGGATTGGAAAAAGATTACGAAACCGGATGTATAGCCACCGAACCATTGAACCACGAAAAAATGGTGAATGCCCGTCAGGCAAAGGTGGAGTATGTGAGCAATTTCTTGCCAGAACTAGAAGTAGAAGGCGATGAAACTGCCGACATATTAGTAATAGGTTGGGGTGGAACGCACGGACACCTGATGAGTGCGGTAATGAATATGAACAAGGATGGAAAGAAAATCGCATTAGCACATTTCAATTATATCAACCCACTTCCAAAAAACACGATAGACGTTATTCAACGATACAAGAAAGTGGTGGTATGTGAACTAAACAGCGGACAATTTGCTACTTTCCTGCGTTCGAAAGTGCCCGGAGTGGAATTCCTTCAGTACAACAAAGTGCAGGGACAACCTTTCACCGTGGCTGAGTTAGAAGCTGATTTTAGCGATTTGATGTAAAGACCCCTAACCCCTAAAGGGGAACTTAGAATGTACAAATTCCAGGTTCTTATATTAAGTCAAGACCTCTCCCCAGCCCTCTCTGACCTCTATCCTCCGTCAGCTGACGGATACTTTCTCCTTTAGGAGAAAGAAATACGAAATAGAGTTTTTGAGAGAGAGCTAGATTACTATCGTCAGCGTGATTTTTACATGAAAAGTTGGTCAAAACAGTAGTAATTCAAGTCCCTCTCCTTGGGAGAGGGATATAGGGAGAGGTCGAATAAAAAATCATGCTTAACTAAACGACATTGATTCATATATTATTAGAAGCTACTAATTACAAACAAATTCTCATTTTATGGAAACAACAAAAATATTACAATATACAGCCAAAGATTTTAAAAGCGACCAGTACGTGCGCTGGTGCCCCGGCTGTGGCGACCACGCGGTGCTGAACTCATTACAGAAAGTAATGGCCGAACTTGGCGTTGCCCCTCATAACACAGCTGTTATTTCGGGTATCGGTTGTTCGTCGCGTCTGCCGTATTATATCAACAGTTATGGCTTTCATACCATTCACGGACGTGGAGCAGCAGTGGCAACGGGTGTAAAAGTGGCTAACCCGGAACTTACCGTATGGCAGATTACCGGCGACGGCGATTGTCTGGCCATTGGTGGAAATCATTTTATCCACAGCGTGCGCCGCAACGTGGATTTAAACGTATTGCTGTTCAATAACCAGATTTACGGATTGACCAAAGGACAGTATTCGCCCACTACCAAAAAAGGTTTTGTAACTAAATCATCGCCTTTCGGAACTGTGGAGCGTCCTTTTCGTCCCGCCGAACTTACATTCGGTGCACGCGGCACTTTCTTTGCCCGCTTGCTGGATGTGGATTTGAAAACTGCTCAACAGTGTATGACAGCTGCTGCCAAGCACAAAGGGACCTCTGTGGTGGAATGCCTGGTGAACTGTGTTATCTTCAATGACGGAGCTCACGGCTGGTTGGCTCAAAAGGAAAACCGTGCCGACCGCACTATCGTGTTGGAACATGGCAAACCGATGATATTCGGAAAAGATAGAGACAAAGGATTGGTGCTCGACGGCTTCAACCTCCGTGTCGTAACCGTTGGCGAAGGTGGCGTGACCGAAAGCGATGTGCTGGTTCATGATGCTACCTGCGAAGACAGCACCCTGCATATGAAACTGGCCATGATGGAAGGTCCCGATATGCCAATTGCCATGGGTGTGATTCGCGACGTGGTAGAAGAAACCTACGATGCAGCCGTAGAAGCCCAGATAGCTGAAGTACAGGCCAAATCGAAAGTACAAACCTTCGACGATCTCATAGACATTTGCGAGCAATGGGATATGTAAATTATTGAAAATCAAAAGGCCGAATACAATCAGATTGGATTCGGCCTTTTTTATCTCTTAAACAGTCTATTCATTCGTAGTTTCAACTTCCATTGGAACTTCATCGGTCGCCTCATCTGGTGAGAAAGCTGTAGAGTCTAAAGCAGTAGAATCTACTCTTAAATGTGTCACACAGCTGTAATTGCGCGAAATTTCTTCTTTTGGTTTAGTTGGAAACTTACCACGGTATCGTGTAAGGCTTTCGTCTTTCAATACTTTTTCCATAAACATACCAAATATAGGTAAGGCCGTTCGACTTCCTTGTCCGAGTTCCCCGGTACGGAAGTGTACGCAACGCTGTTCACCACCAACCCATGCACCACCAACCAACTTAGGCGTTACACCTACAAACCATGCATCAGAGTGATTGGATGAAGTTCCTGTTTTTCCACCAAAGTCGGTATTGTAATGGAATAGATCCCAACTCCAAAGCGCTTTTGAGGTTCCGCCCGGTTCGGTCATTCCACCTTTTAGCATTTCTGTCATCAACCAGGAAACTTCATAGGAAACTACCCGCTTTTGCACTGTTTTCTTCTCATAGATAATATTACCTTCATTATCCTCTATGCGACTTACCATAATCGGATCGTGATAATTACCTTCGTTTATAATAGTACTGTACGAATTTACCAACTCCAGCAGTGATACGTCCGACGACCCCAAACAAGTCGACGGTTTATTTTCTAGTGGCGTTTTAATTCCCAGCAGGTACGCACATTTTATAATTTCGGGGATACCCACTATCTGTGCCACCTGCACAGCAATGGTATTGATAGATTGTGCAAACGCATTTTTTAGCGATACTTCATAACCTAAACTATAGCCGTTAGCATTTCGTGGATTCCATGACTTCTCTCCACTACCTTCCTTATAGGTCCAGGTTACAGCTTTGTCCGTCAGCTTATCACAAGGCGACATACCTTGTATCATGGCTGCAGTATAATCGAAGAGTTTAAATGTAGAACCGGGTTGACGTTTCGACTGAGCGACCTTATCATATTGCCAGAATTTAAAATCGATATCACCTACCCAGGCTTTTACATTTCCGGTTTCGGGCTCCATAGCCACAAAACTACTGTGCATAAAACGGTTCATGTACCGAATGGAATCCATAATGCTCAGATCCATCGTTTTTTCACCTTTTTCGTAATCGAACACTTTCACTTTGTGAGGTTTGTTAAGATAATAGGTAATCGAATCGGGTTGGTCTTTATATTTGGCAGCTAAAGCAGCATAGGCTTTTGTTCTACGGGCAATATCTTCCACGAAATTGACAATTTCCTTATGATTTTCATCTTGCCATGGATTTTGACCACGCCAGTGATTATCAAACTTATTCTGAATATTACGCATTTGTTTATGCAAAGCTTCTTCAGCATATTTCTGCATGCGCGAGTCTATGGTAACGTAAATTTTCAACCCATCTGAATAGATATCATATCCATTTTCAGTTTCCCAATCCTGCAGGTATTTTTCAAGATAAGCGCGGAAATGAAGTGCATCACCATCAATCGTTTGTTCAATACTAAAGTTCAGACGAATCGGAATTTTCTTTAAAGAATCGCACTCGTTGCGTGTGATGACGTTGTGTTGAAACAGATTCTCAAGAACCACATTTCTACGCTCTTTCGATCGTTTTGGGTGAGCTATCGGACTGTACGAACTGGTAGCTTTAAGTAAGCCAACCAGCGTGGCTGATTGTTCGTAGTTGAGTTTATCGGGAGTGGTATTAAAGAATGTCTTAGCGGCTGTATGAATACCGAATGCATTGCTACCAAAATCCACTGTATTAAAATACATAGTAAGAATCTCATTCTTACTATAGAACATCTCGATTTTCACAGCAGTAGTCCACTCTTTGGTCTTCATTACCAACAATTTCAGACCGGGAATATAGCCAAATAAGCCCGTTGAATAAAGATTACGTGTTTTATACATATTCTTTACCAATTGCTGAGTAATGGTACTTGCACCACGACTCCGACCTTTGGTCATATCTTTAATGGCAGCAAAAACACCTTGAATATCAATTCCAAAATGGTGGTAGAACCGTTCATCCTCAGTAGCGACAAGCGTCTTAATGAGCTTGGGAGAAATCTCTTCAAATTTTACGGGTGTACGATTTTCACGGAAGTATTTACCCAGTATCTTTCCATCGGCTGTATAAATGATGGAGGCTTCACTCTGAGTGGGATTACTGATGCTACTCAAGCCGGGCGACTTACCAAATAACCACAAAAAGTTAATGTCTACCAAAAACAAGTATAGCATGAACAACACTATGGATGTAATAAAGATATTGGCCATTTTCTTGTACCACACCAAACCTCTGTAACGGTTTAATCGAGCTTTACGCCAGGCAATGAATTTCTTCAACCAAATCTTAATAAACGTCCCTATCTTAGGTAGTTGATCAATAAACTTTTTCCACATAATGTATTCCTAATTTTGGTGCAAAGTTAAAGTAAAAGCTGGAATTTTGTATCGTTTTGCGGCTAGAATAAAAATCTTTTTTCGTTTTCCGGAATTGATAACATACACGAGGTTTTTTTTCCAAAAATTTCATATCTTCTTGAAGCAATAAATCGATAAACATAGTCGCGTATACACCTGGGGATCAAACGAAAAAGAAAAACAATTTTCCAGACACCCCCAATATCGTGTAAAATTTCCAGTACGGCTGTCGAGGCGTAAAAATAATGATTTCCCCGCAGATAAACCACCGTTGGTGGGCTTTCGGATACCAATCCAAGTCCGGTCAAGGCGCGTTTGGCAGCGTCCGATTGCAATGCTGCAAATTTGAAACGTTCATTTTTGTCGACCCTGATCAGAAATTGAACCCAACCACAACATAAATTACAGACACCGTCGAAGAGTATAAGTGATGTTGAGTTCATCTCAGCCATACATTTTCTATCTAAAACGGTTCATCCGACTTAAAGTTGTATGATATAAAAATTAGGCATAAAAAAAGCCCGAACATAAGAATGAACCGGGCTTTTAAAAGAAGATGTTGTTATAAAAATCTGGGGTTCTTACAAACCAAATTCAGCTTTAATATCGGATTCTTTATCCGTTTTTTCCCAGGTGAACAGTTCTACCGTTTGTGTAAATTCTTTGCAGTTACCATCTTTAAACGTTTTAGTAACCGTTTGTGGTTCACGTCCCATATGACCGTATGATGCTGATTCTTTATAAATAGGGTTACGCAATTTCAAACGTTCTTCAATGGCTTTCGGACGCATATCAAACAGTTTTTCAATCTTCGTAGCTATTTCACCATCATTCAATTGAACCTGAGCAGTGCCGTAAGTATTCACGTACAAGTTCATTGGTTTTGCCACACCAATGGCATAAGCCACTTGCACTAATACTTCGTTAGCCAAACCAGCTGCTACCATATTTTTAGCTATATGACGAGCCGCATAAGCTGCCGAACGATCCACTTTCGAAGGATCTTTACCCGAAAATGCACCACCACCGTGAGCACCTTTTCCACCGTAAGTATCTACAATAATTTTACGTCCGGTCAAACCGGTATCGCCGTGAGGTCCGCCAATAACAAATTTACCGGTTGGGTTTACGTGCAAAACATATTCGCCGTCAACAATCAGTTGTGCAAATTGAGGATCCAACGCTTTTACGCGTGGGATCAAAATATCTTTTACATCCTGACGAATAATGTTCAACATCTCTTCATCGTTAGATGCTGTTTGTTCTCCATTTACAGGATTCACCATGTCATCGTGTTGAGTAGAAACAACAATCGTATGTACTTTAACAGGTTGATTATTATCATCGTACTCGATGGTAACCTGCGATTTTGAATCAGGACGAAGATAAGTCATTACCTTGCCTTCTTTGCGGATGGCGGCCAATTCCTGTACCAAAGCATGCGATAAATCAAGTGCAATCGGCATCAGATTTTTCGTTTCGTTACATGCATATCCAAACATCATTCCCTGGTCGCCGGCGCCTTGTTCCATCGGTTCTGCGCGTTCCACACCTTGATTAATGTCAGCCGATTGCTCGTGAATAGAAGAGAAAATACCACAGGCATTACCGCTAAACATATATTCGCCTTTGGTATAACCAATTTCGTTAATCACTTCACGTGCCACCGATTGTACATCAACATAAGCTGATGTTTTTACCTCGCCAGCCAACACTACCTGACCGGTAGTTACCAATGTTTCGCACGCTACTTTTGAATTTTTGTCCTGAGCTAAGAAATTGTCGAGCAAAGCGTCAGAAATTTGATCGGCAACTTTGTCTGGATGACCTTCCGACACCGATTCAGATGAAAATAAATATCCCATAATGATTATAATTAATAATTTACGCTTAATAATGAGCAATTAAAAACAACGACACTCGTGCTTGTTGTTCGTAACCGAGTAAACGTAAAAATGGGAAGAATGTTTGGAGGACTTTATGAGATGCAGAAAATGCGGGTTGCGATTTAGCATTTTTTTCTGTGGTTGCAAGCAGTCCAAATCTCTCCACATTTTTTACGCCACAAAAGTACGGAATCTATTTTGAATAGCAAAATATCGAAAATGTAAAATTCAATTTACATTTTCGATATTTCCGGCTTATTTGATGTTGGATTTAAAAAATGATTTCATATCATTCCACGAATCTATATCAGCTTTCTGATTGTATTCGATAGGCATATTAAACTTTTTGCCCAGTTCTGTTGCTGCCGGATTCGAATAAGCATGCACTGCATTGGGGTAAACTATAAATTGATAGTCAGCTTTAATCGAATCGAGTTGATGTTTAAAAATACGGATATCATCTTCCGAAACAAATTTATCACTACCACCATGACAAACAAGAATCTTTGCCTTTAATAGTTTTTTGTCGGCTGGGACTCCTTTCAATCCACCGTGAAAACTGACAACTCCTTTCAAATCAAGTCCCAGTTTAGCTGCATTCAGCACCACCGAACCGCCAAAACAATATCCGATGGCAAAGATATTAGCCGGGTCGGTTTCTTTAAATTGTTTTAGTTTATTGAACGCAGCTTCCAGTTCCGTTTTTGCCAGTTGAGGATCTGCATAAAAAGGCCCTGTCAGCGCCTGAGCTTCTGTAGGATTCGCAGCCATTTTACCATCACCAAACATATCCACGGCAAAGGCAATGTATCCGAGCTTTGCTAATTGTCTGGCTCTCATTTTGGGGTAATCGGTCAGTCCCCACCATTCGTGCACAATCAATACTGCAGGGCGTTTCCCGTTCTTGTTTTCGTCGTAGGCAACATATCCTTTGAAAACTTTTTTGCCAATAGTATAGCTCACATTTTCTTCTTTTATTCTAGGAACTGCAGCCTTTTCAGCAAAACCGGAAATGATTGATGTCATAATCAAAACTGTTAGAAATGTAATTTTACGTATCGTTTCCATTCTTTTGGTTGTTTTAAAATAAGTATTCATCAAAATTATTATCCAAACAAAACGAATAGCTATGAAGTTCAAAAGCAATGCTACAATTAATTTATTTTTAATGTCTGGTTACCGGATAATCGCGAAAAAATCTGCAATATGCAGACAATAAAAAACCTCAAAGCAAACGTTGTTACTTTGAGGTCTCTTATTCAATTCATACTGATATACAAGTATTTATACAATCTCTGTTACAAATTTTTCTTTCGGGTGACGTACTTTTTTCAGGTTCACCAACCAGTCATTCACTTCATCGCGATAACCTATCGGTAATAATGTTACACTCTTCAAGCCTCTTTCGGTCAGGTGGAGTAATTTATCAACCTCTTCACCTACAAATCCTTCCATAGGAGTGGCATCAACCTTCAAACTAGCGGCTTCGGCCATCGCAAATCCAAAAGCTATATAGGCCTGACGGGCTGTATGAGCGAAATTTTCCTCTGTAGGGCGGTTGAGGTACATAGCCTTCAACCGATCGGTATACGCCTGATAGCGATCAGCCGGTTGTTCTCTTCCGGCAGTGGTGTGCGCGTATATTTGGTCAATTCGCTCAGCAGTATAATTATCCCAGGCAGCAAAAACCAACAAGTGCGAGCAATCGGCCACAATTTGCTGATCAAAAGCAATAGGCACAATTTTATCTTTCAGTTCCTGATTTGTAATAACCAATACCTCGAAAGGTTGCAGTCCCGAAGAAGTAGGTGCAATCCATGCTGCTTCTACAATTTTATCTACTAATACCTGATCCACTTTTTTACTTGGGTCAAACTTTTTGGTGGCATAACGCCATTTCAATGCATCTAATAATTCCATTTTAATATATAGTTGTTATTCGTTTGTTTATGACAATCAACTTGTCACATGCTTTATATTCTTTTTGTCTTTGACTACAGACAAATTAAAAAACGGTTGAATTTCAGTTACGACATTCAACCGTTAGTCTATTTTTTATCCTTTTCTAACAGGAATAGTTTCATTCCGTTCATTATTTAAAATCAAAAAGCTTATCTGTGCTCTTTCTTACTTTTGCTACATCAGCCAAATGATCGTGTTCCACATCGCGGTAACCCAAACAAAGAATTGTTGTAGAGCCTAAGTTTTGTTCATCCAATCCGAGAATTTTGTCCAATGCCTGAGGATTAAATCCTTCCATTGGAGTAGCATCTACCTGTTCCAAAGCGGCAGCTACTATTCCAACTCCAAAAGCCAAATAAGCCTGACGAGCCGTCCAAACGAAATTCTGTTCAGCACTTCCGGCAACAATACCATCAAACATTGCTTTGAATGCATTCAAACCTTCTACAGGGATATTTCGGGTGGTGGCAATCAATTCCATGTATTCCTGAACCTGTTCTGCACTTACTTTCTTATTAGCTGCAAAAACAAGCACATGGGATGCTTCTTTTATCTGGGGTTGCTGACAAGCATTGCTAAAAATCTCTTCACGAAGCTTTTCGTCTTCAATAACGATTACTTTAAATGGTTGCAAACCGAATGAGGTTGGCGCCAACCGAATAGCTTCTAAAACTTTGTCTACTTTTTCCTGAGGAACCTTGGCTCCGGTCATTCTCTTGGTGGCATAGCGCCAGTTTAAACTGTCTTTTAAACTCATAACCGTTTTGTTTAGATAAGTATTTATTGATTATATGCCACCTATAACATTAACAAGACGCTATTTGTTTTCAACCTGTGCAAATATTTCAGTTTTATTAGATAATATTTTAATTGCATTTGAAATCTTCCGTAACAAGTTATTCTATTTTATTGCTCTACACACCACTACAGTAATGTGAAAGCACGATTGCTTTCGCTCACGAACTGCAAGGAATTTACACTCTTCGCGCATTTTAACCAATACATTGGTGAGTGCTTGTACTGTCTCATAACGACTTTCAATACTATCATTATCAACCCTGCAGAAGTCCTTGTATGAAATATCAAATGTTGTACCATACAAATGAGCCGAATGCATGGTAGCATTAGAATTTCGGTGCGTCAGCTTGTTCTGGTCTTCTTCGGTTCTTAATAAAGAAGTTATTCTAAATCGATAGTTTTTGTATTTCTTTTCTTTCAACTCTGTTTGAAACCGATACCCAATTTCATTGAGCAAATCAACTGCTTCTGGAATAAGATAGGGTCGCGAGCTGGTTAGATTTTTAAGTTGATACAGCGGATTATCCACCACTTCCACCAAGATAGATCTACGGACATAATCACCAATTTCGGCATCAAAATCGGCATTGGTAGCAAAAGTTCTTTTCAGTCCGTTCTTTTGAGCATTGAACAGATGAATATCGTTCTTATCATTCAATTTATTGCTAGGGGCTATAGGAATGTTGGCATAATGTATAGGATCGCAGTTTGAAACAATTACTTTACTTGCCTTATTTTTGAAAAAGTATACCGTCAAAGAAATTCCCAAAAGCAAAGTAAGGGTTAATCCAAACAGTATGTATATTTTTTTATAAGAGATCATATTTTTTCGTGGTTTAGCACACAAAAGTACAACTTATGTGCATAGAATATATGATAAAAATAGTGAAATCGCATAGAGATTTTATAGCAAAAGTTATTAATTAACGGTAGCAGGTTAAAGTTCAAAATATTGACAAAATGAGGACAAAATTATTCTTCAATCCAAAAACTATTAATTAACTTTGCACCTCAAAATCAATCAAACATATATGAAACCAACTTTATTTGTATTAGCAGCGGGAATGGGCAGTCGTTATGGCGGCTTAAAACAATTAGATGGATTAGGTCCAAACGGCGAAACCATTATGGATTATTCTATTTACGATGCCATCAAAGCTGGATTTGGAAAAATAGTTTTCGTTATTCGTCCAAGTTTTGAAAAAGATTTCAAAGAAGTAGTAGTCAACAAATTCAAGAATTTAATTGACACCGACATCGTTTTTCAAGAAATCTCTAATGTTCCGGAAGGTTGCACCTACAACCCCGAACGCGAAAAACCATGGGGAACGAACCACGCCGTATTAATGGGAAAAGATGCTATCAAAGAACCATTTGCAGTTATTAATGCTGATGATTTTTATGGTCAGGAATCATTTGCTATTTTGGCCGATTTTCTTCGTAGCGTTGAAGGTAAAAAGAATGAGTATTGTATGATTGGATATCGTGTAGGTAACACATTATCAGAAAGTGGCTCGGTAAGCCGTGGAGTATGTGTTGTAGACGAAAACAATTTATTACAAAACGTTGTAGAACGCACAAGCATTGAGGAAAAAGGCGGAAAAATTAATTTCGTTGATGAAAATGGCGAAGAAGTTAGTATTCACCACGACACTCCGGTATCGATGAATATGTGGGGATTCACTCCTGATTACTTCGATTATTCTGAAAAATTCTTCAGAGAATTCTTAGTTGAAAATGGACAAAAATTGAAATCTGAATTCTACATTCCGTTAGCAGTAAACAACTTAATTGTTCAACAAAAAGTAACTTGTAAAGTATTGGATACACCATCGAAATGGTTTGGCGTAACCTATGCAGAAGATCGTTCACAAGTTGTTCTAAAAATCAACGAATTAGTTCGCAAAGGAGTTTATCCTGAAAAACTATTCAAATAATATTTAAAAAATTATGGCAAAAATTTTAGTAACTGGCGGAACCGGATACATTGGTTCGCATACAGTTGTAGAATTGCAGAAAGTAGGGTTTGATGTGGTGATTGTGGATAATCTGTCCAACTCAAACATTGATGTATTAGCTGGGATTGAGAAAATTTCTGGCATTCGTCCGGCATTCGAAAACATCGATTGTGTTGACTATGTGAGCATGGATCGCATGTTTGAAAAACACAAAGATATTGAAGCAATTATACACTTTGCTGCAAGTAAAGCGGTAGGAGAATCGGTTGAGAAACCACTGTTATATTACCGCAATAATTTAGTTTCGCTTATCAACTTATTGCAATTAATGCCAATTCACAAAGTAAAGAACTTTGTGTTCTCTTCTTCGTGTACTGTTTACGGTCAACCTGATATTTTACCGGTAACCGAAAGCGCTCCTATCAAAGCTGCTTTGTCGCCTTATGGCAACACAAAGCAAGTTGGTGAAGAAATAATTCGCGATACTATTTATGCAAACTCTTGCTATCAAAGTATTATCCTGCGTTATTTCAACCCGATTGGAGCACACGCTTCGGCTGAAATTGGTGAATTACCTAACGGTGTTCCAAACAACCTACTTCCATTTGTTACTCAAACGGCTATTGGCCTGCGCAAACAATTGCAGGTATATGGTGACGACTATAACACGCCTGACGGATCATGTATCCGTGACTATATCCACGTGGTGGATTTGGCCAAGGCGCATGTTATTGCCGTTCAGCGCATGTTGAACAAACAAACTAAATCATCGGTTGAAACGTTCAATTTGGGAACAGGACGAGGATTATCGGTACTGGAAATTATCCAGACATTTGAAAAAGTGAACGGAGTGAAAATTCCATATAAAATCGTAGCTCGTCGCGAAGGTGATATCGAAAAAGTTTGGGCCGATCCAAGTTATGCAAATAACGAACTGGGCTGGACTGCTACCGAAACACTTGAAGAAACACTTCGTAGCTCATGGGTTTGGGAACAAAATCTGGCACAAAGAGCAAAAGCGGAATAACGCAACAAATAAAAAACAAATTATTAAAAACGAACAATTAATACATCTGATTTTCAGTGCTGTTAATTGTTCGTTTTTTTATTCATAGTGACAAACTAAGTACTTAAACTATCTACTAACATGTTATATCCATTAAAATTTGAACCCATTCTAAAAGATAAAATCTGGGGTGGAACGAAATTAAAAAGCTTATTCAACAAGGCTGCAGAAACCGACAAACTTGGCGAAAGCTGGGAGTTATCGGGTTACGAAAACGACGAGTCAGTGGTAACAAACGGTTTTCTTGCCGGAAATACCTTACCCGAATTGATTGAGATTTACATGGGCGAATTGATTGGCGATTCTATTTTCGATGAGTATGGACTATCCTTTCCATTGCTGTTTAAACTGATTGATGCCAACGAAAACCTTTCTATTCAGGTACATCCGGGCGATGAAGTGGCTGCAGAACGACACAATTCGTATGGAAAAACTGAGATGTGGTATGTGGTAGATGCAGAACCGGGTGCTGAACTTATTATCGGATTCTCTGACGATTGCTCACGCGACGCCTATCTCGATGCTCTAGACAAAGATCTTGTTGAGGATTTGCTTCAAAAAGTACCGGTAAAGAAAGGAGATGTATTCTTTATTCCTGCCGGATTGGTTCACGCCATAGGCAAAGGAGTGGTGGTTGCCGAAATTCAACAAAGCAGTGATATCACTTATCGTATTTACGACTATAAACGCGTAGACGATCAGGGTAACGAGCGTGAGTTGCATACCGAACAAGCATTGGACGTGATCAACTTCAACGCTTCCAAAGAGCCGAAAACAGCTTACACCTCACTTATGAACGAGGTGACTCCATTGGTTAGCTGCAATTATTTTACTACCAACATGCTTCGCTTCAACAAAAGCATTGCGCGTCAGTATGCAAAAATCGATTCGTTTGTTTCATACATGTGTCTCGAGGGAAATTTCGTGATTGAGTTCGGAGGCGAAAAAACAATTGTCAATAAAGGGGATACCATCCTTATTCCGGCCTCGATAGATGAATTAAACTTAATACCGGACAACGAAGTTACACTATTGGAAGTATACGTAGAAAGTTGACAATTGAAAGTTGATTGTTGACAATTCTAGTTCTCCTAATTTTATCACAAAACACAAAAGAAAAGCAGCAATCCGGGTTATCGAATTGCTGCTTTTTTCATTTTCAACTGTCAACATTCAATTGTCAATTGACTAAAGTCTCGCTTTAATTGCTTTTGTTTCGGCTTCAAAACCCGGTTTTTCAAGCAAAGCAAACATATTTTTCTTGTAAGCCTCTACACCCGGTTGATCGAATGCGTTTACGCCTAACAGGTAACCACTGATTCCGCATGCTTTTTCAAAGAAGTAAATCAATTGTCCCAAGTAGTACTCATTCAATTTAGGTAATTCCACTTTTAGGTTGGGCACACCACCATCGATATGCGCAATCATGGTACCCAGTTCGGCCATTTTATTTACTTCGTCTACGCGTTTTCCGGCTAAGAAATTCAAACCATCAAGATTTGCTTCCGATGTTGGGAAAATCTTAGTATAGTTACTTTCTTTGATAGAGATAACAGTTTCGAAAATAGTACGTTCACCTTCCTGAATCCACTGACCCATAGAGTGAAGATCAGTAGTAAAATCAACCGCAGCTGGGAAAATACCTTTACCATCCTTACCTTCGCTTTCACCGTAAAGTTGTTTCCACCATTCGCCGAAAAAGTGCAATTTAGGATGGAAGTTTACTAAAATCTCAGTTTTCTTTCCGTTTTTGTACAATTCGTTACGAACCGCAGCATATTGAGCTGAAATATTATCCTCAAAAGGAATTTCAAGAGCCGTAGCAGCTTCCATAGTGGTAGCGCCTGCAACCAATTGACGAATATCAAATCCGGCAACAGCAATAGGCAACAAACCTACCGGAGTAAGCACAGAGAAACGACCACCAATACTATCTTCAATTACAAATGTTTTGTAACCTTCCTGAGTAGCAGCTGTGCGCAATGCGCCGCGCGATTTGTCAGTAATGGCAACAATCAGTTTTTGAGCAACAGCTTTACCTTGTTGCTCTTCCAATTGAGTTTTCAACAAGCGGAAAGCCAAAGCAGGCTCAGTTGTTGTTCCTGATTTTGAAATAGAGATAATACCAAATTTCTTTGTTTTCAATAACTCTTGCAATTCGTATAAATAGTCTTCGCCAATGTTTTGACCTGCATAAACCACAATCGGTGATTTACGTTCGGTTTGCAACCAGTCGAAACTGTTTGAAAGACCATCGATAACTGCTTTTGCACCCAGGTAGCTACCACCGATACCGATGACAACCACTACTTCACAATTATCGCGAAGAATTTTAGCTGTGGCCTCAAGGTCAGCAAACTGAGCTTCGTCGATTGAAGTTGGCAAGTTCAACCAACCTAAAAAATCACTTCCTTTACATGTACCGTTGTGCAAAGCTGCACTTGCAGCAGCTACTTCTGCTTTGTACCCGGCTACACTTTGTTCGGAAATAAATCCAAACGCTTTGTCGATAGATAATTTAATGTTTTGCATTATTATAATAGTTTGATGTTTACTTATTTATTTGTTTCGCCAATGATATTTCTAACTACTTACTACCTACTACTCACTACCAACTATTTCAGGTGTTCCGACAGTTTGCGAATTTCCATAGTGGGAGACGAACGGTTGTATAGTATTTCGTAGATAGCGTCCACAATAGGCATGCTGATATGGTATTTCTCGTTTATCTCGTGAATACACTTGGTAGCGTAATATCCTTCGGCAATCATTTCCATTTCAATCTGAGCAGTCTTCACCGAATAACCTTTGCCTATCATAGTTCCAAAAAGGCGGTTACGACTGAACTTCGAATAAGCAGTTACCAATAAATCGCCCAAGTAGGCCGATTCGTTGATATCACGATGCATCGGATTGGTAGCGTTACAAAAGCGATTCATTTCCTGAATGGCATTAGAGATAAGCACCGCCTGAAAATTATCGCCATACTTCAACCCATGACAAATACCTGCCGCTATGGAATAGATATTTTTCATTACCGACGAGTATTCAATACCCATGATGTCATCGCTTATCGAAGTGCGGATAAAACTGGTATTGAAACGTTGCGCCAACATGCGGGCATTTTCGCGCGAAGCGCACCCGAATGTAAGATACGAAAGTCGCTCCAGCGCTACCTCTTCGGCATGACATGGCCCGGCCAGTACGGCTATATTTTCTTTCGAAACGTTGTAAAATTGCTCAAAATAGTCTGTAACAATCATATTTTCATCTGGAACAATCCCCTTGATAGCTGTTACTAAAAACTTATTGTCCAGCTTGCGTTTCAACTTTTTGAGATGTTGTTTCAAAAAAGGTGAAGGTGTTGCAAAAATCAAGATATCGGAGGTGCGCACCAACTTATTGATGTCACTGGTAAAATTAATACGGTCGGTATCAAATTTTACACCGGTTAGATACGATGGATTTTTACTCAAACGAATAAATTCATCGATTTGTTCCTGTCGGCGCATGTACCAATTGATACTATCCGCATTGGTAAGTGCTATTTTAGCAATTGCCGTGGCCCAGCTCCCGCCGCCTATTACCGCAATTTTACTTTTTTCGTTCATTTTTATATGTCTATTGTCATCGGTCAACAGTCTCCGGTCTTTACCGCTTACTGCTTACCGTTTACCGCTTACTTTTCTACGCTTTCGCTATCCACTCAGCCACTTCTTCTTTCGACGGATTGGTGAGCTCAAGTTTGTTCTTTTTGTTTAATCCGCAAATATCCTGATGGAATTTGTTTGGATTCAGACCTTTCATATCGGTAACCATGGTGATACCTGCTTTTTGAACCACAGCTACCCATGCTTCGGGAATACCTAATTCCATAAACTTTTCAGGTCCATCTTTCTTAGCCGCTTTTTCAGGTTTCATTTGCGGGAAGAAAAGTACTTCCTGAATGGTTTGCTGACCGGTCATCAACATCACCAAACGATCCATACCAATACCCATTCCTGAGGTTGGAGGCATACCGTATTCCAACGAACGTACAAAATCCATATCGATAAACATGGCTTCGTCGTCGCCCTTTTCGCTTAGCTTCAACTGTTCCTGAAAACGACCTAACTGATCGATAGGATCGTTCAGCTCAGAGTACGCATTGGCCAACTCTTTTCCGTTTACCATCAACTCGAAACGTTCTGTCAGTTCAGGATTGTCGCGGTGGCGTTTGCAAAGCGGGCTCATTTCGCGGGGATAATCGGTGATAAATGTAGGTTGGATATAATTTCCTTCGCATTTCTCGCCAAAAATTTCGTCGATCATTTTGCCTTTACCCATGGTTTCGTCGGCTTCAATGTGCAATTGTTTGCACACTTCGCGCAGTTGAACCTCGTCCATGCCGTTGATGTCAATACCGGTGTATTCTTTAATCGCATCAATCATAGTGATACGTTTGAAAGGCGTCTTGAAGCTAATCAACTTGTCGCCCACCATAATTTCGTTTTTGCCATTTACCTCCATACAGATTTTTTCAATCATATTTTCGGTAAAAGTCATCATCCAGTTGTAGTCTTTGTAGGCTACATATATTTCCATAGCGGTAAATTCCGGATTATGCGTGCGATCCATACCTTCGTTACGGAAGTTTTTAGAAAACTCGTACACTCCTTCGAAACCACCAACAATAAGACGTTTCAGATACAATTCGTCAGCCACACGGAGGTAAAGCGGCATATCCAACGCATTGTGATGCGTGATAAACGGACGCGCCGAAGCACCACCGGGAATGGATTGAAGAATTGGAGTTTCAACTTCAACATAGTCCTGTGCGTTAAAATAGTCGCGCATAGTTTGATATACTTTGGTACGTTTAAGGAAAATATCTTTTATTCCTTCGTTCACCACCAAATCCACATAGCGTTGACGGTAACGTTGTTCAGGATCTTCGAATGCATCGAATGCCACACCATCTTTATATTTTACAATCGGTAGCGGACGAAGCGATTTGCTCAGCACCGTCATTTCTTGCGTGTGAATGCTTATTTCGCCTGTTTGTGTGCGAAATACAAAACCTTTAATTCCAATAAAGTCACCAATATCCAATAGTTTCTTGAACACGGTGTTATACATTTCTGGTTGCGCTTCGGTGTTAATGTCGTCGCGACTAATATATATCTGGATACGACCTTTCGAGTCCTGAAGTTCCACAAATGCAGCTTTACCCATGATGCGACGGGTCATAATACGACCGGCTACGCATACTTGTTTTTTGCTATCATCGTCTTTAAATTCATCCTTTATAGTAGTAGAAAATGCATTGGTAGGATACTCTGCTGCAGGATATGGGTCGATACCCAATTTACGCATTTCGTCCAGACTCTGGCGTCTGAACTGTTCTTGTTCACTTAGTTCTGTGCTCATAATGTTTTTGATATACAAATTGCTGCAAAAGTACAAAAACTAATGCATAATTCATAATGAATAACAGATTATGTATAATGCATTATTCATTTTTAGAGCTTTACAATTCATTAGGGGAGCAGAATTTTAACTCCACCGGTTGTGAGACAAAACCGGAGCGCTATGCCGGCAAACGCCAACCAGTATGATCCGGCAAACCTTAGTGTGGAACCCGACGGTCAGTACAGCAGTAAGTAATATCGATCTATCTGTGCAAACAGGTTTTTATATTCCGACAATATTAATTTTTATTAATCATTGAACTTATATCATTCTCAAGGTTTATTTATGTATAGGTTTTATTATCAATTGATGAGCGCGTACATTTTTTGTATTTATTTTTTTGAGAATAAAAATTTGAACAGTATAATTATTGATAACAATTCTCTATCTGTATAATTTATTAATCCATAAAAAAAGAATAGTATGAACTCTGGAAAAGTAGCATTGGTTATAGTAGCTGCAGCAGCTACCGGTGCAATTTTAGGAATGTTGTTTGCTCCGGCAAAAGGGAAAGTACTTCGCAGAAAAATAAGGAGAGTGAGTGCGAAGGGAATGGATGACGTTAAAGAAAAATACGATGAATTTGCAGAAAGTGTGTCAAAGAATTACGATAAAGTCAAAGACAATATCAATGAAATGACTCATCGGAACATGAAAACTGCAAAAAGCAATTAAAAACTGTAGGATTCTAATCATCCTGTGTGTATAATGAAGCAAAAACCGCATTGATAGTAATGGGCAATGCGGTTTTTGGTTTGTCTATATACCACTCACAACTGACAATTATCCACCCACTCATCAGCCCGCACTCTTGTGCAAGCAAGTAACAGTTAAATATCTGCTTGGGCTGAGACTTAGAAATGCCAACTTATATGCTACAGCGAAAACAGGGGGAATTTTATTCGTATTTATTTAGGCAGACTAAATTGCAAACAGAATAAACATCCATAAAACGATTTCTCTAAATTCACATTTGCAAAAGCATAGACCCCAATGCCGAAGTACCGAGACGGTGTCCAGAAAAATTGGCTTTCAAGGGGAATTCCGACAGAAGTAATAGAAGAACTCTCATATTCCGACTGAAAATATAAAGAAGTGAGAATTTCACCACGTTGTACACCTCCGACGAAGGCGACACCCCCCGATATCGACGCAAAAAAGTATCGGCTTCGGGTTATTGCGCCATAAAGTACCCCTATATCCCAAATTGACTCTGATGGAGAAGCAAAAAGACTAAATTCTTTGTTGCCTACAAACCTGATGGAAAGAAGACCCTTTCCAATTAGTATTGAATAAATGATACCCGATGAAATTGGGCTATTGTCACTGCCCGATCCACTAGTTGGTGAGCCGATCCCTATTCCTATATTCACCCACCATTTAGACATTAAATCAATTACTGGACGATTAATTTCATATTTATAACCTGAAATGCTGTCTAAGTTTAGATAAGTTTCGGTGGTTGCACCCGATTTTGTTTCAACTTTAAATAGAATGCGGGCAGAATCAACCTTTGTAATCAGATAATTGACCACAACTCCATTTTTTCTTGTAATTAGATCTTGAGCTATAGCTGTTTCTAAAAATATAAAGCTAAATACAATTAGAAATACGAATCCTGAATTGAAAATTGAATGGTTTTCTTTATTGAATATTAGGTTTCTCATACATCTTTATTTTTAAAGAAAATGAAACGACAAACTGAATATCAAAAAAAAAACGACAGACACGATAAATACACCGCAAGAAATGGATTTAAAAAGAAAAAACAGAGAGGATATATATTGTGATAAATAGAAGAGGCATAGTAACCGTATTGTTAGTCAACCTCCTTCACTCCTTCCAAAATTTGTTGTTGGCTATTGATTTTAAAACACAACATTGCATCGTTTGCTTTTCCTTATTAAAACAAATTCAAAGTTTAAATAGTTTGGCTTGAAATAAATTAGAATCTAGGATAGATACGATCAACCCTAAAAGATAGCATTTTGGTGCATTATAAAAGATCAGACAGGAATAAAATTAATGTTGAGAAAATGTTTTTTAACTGCGGCTCACCTCTAGTTGGATAACTTCCATTCCCCATTTCTTTCTCAATTAGCAAAGTTGAAGTATCTTTGTGGATATTAAAAAACTGCACAGCGATTATATACTTCAACCCCAGATATCATGACCGAATTAACAACCCTTTTTCAAAACTTTACCCACGAAAATATAATTAGTGATACCGAGCTTTCGGCTTCGGGTTCCAACCGCCGGTATGTGCGACTGCAAGGCGAGAAAACCACGCTGATTGGCGTGGAAGGCACTTCGCTGGAAGAAAATAAGGCTTTTATCGAAATGGCTCATCATTTTACCAGTCAGGGATTGCCTGTGCCTGCAGTATTGGCACAATCGGAAGACGGTAAGTTTTACCTGCAGGAAGACCTGGGCGACACTTTGCTTTTCGACGCTATTGCCGAGGGACGCAAGACGGGTGTTTTTTGCGAAGCCGAAAAAGAATTGCTCCGCAAAACCATGCAGAAACTTCCCGCCATACAGGTATTAGGCGCGCAGGGCTTCGACTTTTCGGTGTGTTATCCGCAACCGGAATTCAACGAACGGTCTATCCTTTGGGATTTGAATTACTTTAAATATTGTTTTCTGAAATCAACAGGTCTGGATTTTCAGGAAAACCTGTTGGAAGATGATTTTGCACGCCTGTCGGAAGTGCTGCTCCGCTCCCACTCCAACACCTTTATGTACCGCGATTTTCAGAGTAGAAATGTAATGATAAAAGGCGATGAACCTTATTTTATCGACTTCCAGGGCGGACGAAAAGGCCCATTGTATTACGATGTGGCTTCGTTTCTGTGGCAAGCCAAGGCGCAATACAGTGCCGAACTGAAAGAAGAATTACTGCAAGTATACCTCAACGCATTGCAAAAACTAATGCCCGTTGACGAAGCAGATTTCCGCCTACAGCTGAAGCATTTTGTCCTTTTCCGCACCTTGCAGGTATTGGGTGCTTATGGATACCGCGGGTACTTTGAGAAAAAACCACATTTCCTGCAGAGCATCCCTTTTGCTCTCGAAAATCTACGTGTCATTCTCCGCAATGAATTTACCGAATATCCTTACTTGCTGGAGGTGCTGAACCAAATGACCGAATTGAAACAATTTACAGAGGTGGAAGTGCGAAAACCTTTGATTGTGCGGGTGTATAGTTTTTCGTACAAAAAAGGAATTCCGCAGGACAACTCAGGCAATGGAGGTGGATTTGTGTTCGACTGCCGCGCCGTAAATAATCCCGGCAAATATGAACGCTACCAAAGCCTTACCGGACTGGACGAATCGGTAAAGAAATTCCTCGAAGACGATGGCGAAATACTTAGCTTTATCGATCATGCTTTTGCGTTGGTGGATGCATCGGTAAAACGCTACAAAGACAGAGGATTTACTCATTTGATGATTAGCTTTGGCTGTACGGGCGGTCGTCACCGCTCGGTATATTCAGCTCAAAAAATGGCCGAGCATATCCACGAAAAATTTGGCGTGGAAGTACAGTTGATACACCGGGAACAGAATATTGAATCGAAGTTTGCTTCGCGTTATTAATTTCATGTTATTTTGCCTTCGGCGTTATTAATTGTTATTGTGTATTTATGTTTACCTGAGTATTCATCAAAAATAGTATTGATATGAAATTTGAGGATTTAGAAGTATATAAATTATCGATGGATTTATCTGATAAAATTTGGGATTTAGTCATAAAATGGGATTATTTTCAGAAAGATACTTTAGGAAAACAATGGGTTCGTGCTGCAGATTCGGTAAGTGCCAATATCAGTGAAGGTTTTGGCAGAAATAACTTTAGAGATCAACGCAATTTCTATTATTTCTCGCGCGGCTCTCTTTGTGAAAGTAAAACATGGCTGGATAAAGCCAAAAGAAGAAATCTAATTGATGAGGAAATCTTTAATCAATTAACGACTGACTACAATCAATTAGGGATTAAGCTAAACAACTTTATCAACTCAGTAACCAAACTAATGAACAACCCCATCAAATAACAACCGAATAACTATCAATAACGCCGAACTTGCCTGCGGCAGGCAGGGGCAAATAACTATCAATAACGCGAAGCAATTATAACGCCGAAGGCAAATAACGCGAAGCAAATAACACCGTAGGTATACTAACGCCGAAGGCAAAATAACACGAAGTAAAATAATGAAAGCAATGATATTCGCAGCGGGGCTTGGCACTCGTCTGAAACCAATTACGGATTCTGTTCCAAAGGCTATGGTACCTATTGCAGGGAAACCACTGTTGGAACATATAATACTGAAACTAAAATCGGCAGGATTTGATGAACTGATTGTCAATGTGCATCATTTTCCCGATCAGATAATCGATTTTTTGAAACAGAATTCAAACTTCGGCATTCGTATTGAAATATCCGACGAGCGCGATCAGCTGCTCGACACCGGTGGTGCGATACGCAAAGCCGCATGGTTTTTCGACGATGGCAAACCATTCCTTGTGCACAATGTAGATATCCTTTCCAATCTAGATCTGGGTGACTTATACCATCAACATCTGACTACAAACCCATTGGCGACTTTGGTGGTAAGTGAGCGGGACACCTTCCGGTATCTATTGTTCAACGAAGACAACCGACTTTTCGGCTGGATAAATGAGAAAACAGGAGAAACAAAACCGGTGAAATTTGAAACCATTTCGGGGTTCAACAAATTGGCATTTGCAGGTATCCAGGTACTTTCACCAGTGGTTTTTGATAGAATGGAAAGCCTGCAACCCAAATTCCCCATTATGGATTTCTATCTTTCGAATGCACAACAGCATATTATCAATGGCTACATTCCAACAGATTTCAGGATGATGGATGTAGGAAAACTCAATGTGCTGGACGAAGCTGAAAAATTTGTGACAATGATGACCCCTAACCCCTGAAGGGGAATCTAAAAAATAGTATCGTCTCCTAAAACCTTATATAAAAGGGATAGGAGACGATACTAACTTATTCCCCTTCAGGGGTTAGGGGTCATCAATATCAACTCTTCGTCAAATACAAATCTAACAGCGTCAGGGCAGCCATTGCTTCCACGATAGGTACTGCACGCGGCAGAACACAAGGATCATGACGTCCGCGGGCTTCAAGTTCGACTTCTTTGGAATGAATATCCACAGTATCCTGTTTTTTCGAAATAGTAGCAACGGGCTTAAACAATACGCGGAAATAAATATCCTGTCCGTTGCTGATACCCCCTTGCACACCACCCGAATTATTTGTTTTGGTCGTGATTTGATCGCCCTCTTTTACAAACGAATCGTTCATCTCCGAACCTTTCAGACTCACACCTTCAAAGCCCCTACCATAATCAAAACCATGAGTAGCATTAATGCTGAGCATCGACTGCGCCAGTCGGGCCTGCAGTTTATCAAAGATAGGCTCTCCCCAACCGATAGGTACGCCTTTCACCACACACGAAATAATACCGCCTATTGAATCGCCTTCAGCCTTCAACTGTTTGATATATTCAATCATTTTTTCGGCAGTAGCTGTTTCAGGGCAACGAACCACATTGCTTTCTATCAACGACAAGTCTGCAGTTTCGAATGTCTGCGTCATGGCAATATGCCCAACCTGTGAAGTAAAAGCTGTAATCTCAACACCCAGCTGTTTCAATGCCAACTTGGCTATGGCACCCGCTACTACCCGTGAAGCTGTTTCGCGCGCAGAACTACGGCCACCACCACGATGATCGCGAATTCCATATTTTTGTTGGTACGTATAATCGGCATGCGATGGACGATACACTTCTTTCAGATGATCGTAATCAGTACTGTGTTGGTTTTCGTTCCAAATTACAAAAGCAATAGGCGTCCCGGTAGTTTTACCTTCAAAAGTGCCCGAAAGTATATCTACTTTATCGCCTTCCTTTCGTGGTGTAGAAATATCGGATTGACCCGGACGACGACGATCTAATTCATGTTGAATGAATTCGATGTCCATTTCAATCCCTGCCGGACAGCCGTCGACGATTCCGCCAATTCCCCGACCATGCGACTCACCAAAAGAAGTAAAAGTAAATAATTTCCCAATTGTATTCGACATATTATTTTAATTATGCGTTACTGGTTAATACCTACAAAATAGTTGTAGCAAAATAACGGGCAACTAATTATAAACTGCTTTTTTAATTCACCTTAAAGTGCAAAGTTAGTAGAAAATATCTGTTTTTCAAGCCAGGTGCTAAGCGCCAACCTACATTTTAAGATTTAATTCGTGTTGTATATTTACAACAATGGATATTAAATGGCGCATTACCACTTAATATCCATTGTATTATATCAAAAGTATATTACAGTTGATTAGTTGCAACCGCAACCACTTCCACAACCACCAACTTTCGCTTCTTCTTCAGGTCCACAACCACATCCACCGTCGCCGCATCCGCCATCGCCACAGCTGCTACCTTCACCAGATCCGCAACCACAACCGCTTCCGCATCCACCACCGGTTAAAGCAGCTAATTCTTTTTCAGAAGGCTCACGTACTTCAAGTACTGTTCCTTTGAAGTGAAGATTTTCGCCAGCTAATGGGTGATTCAAATCCACTTTTACGTGTGCATCAGTAACCTCAACAACTTGTGCGTTTACACGGTTACCTTCGTTATCCATCAATGGAACAACATTGCCTTCGAAAATCATTTCTTCGTCAAGTTTGCCATCAATCTCGAAAATAGCGCGATCTAGATCCAACACACTATCGTCATCATATTCTCCATAAGCATCTTCTTTTTCAATAGTAAAATCAAATTTATCTCCAGCTTGTAGGCCGAACAAATTTGATTCAAATTTAGGAAGCATCATGTTCACACCAAAGATGAAGCTTAACGGTTGTTCAGCTGTCGCTTTTTCCATCAATTCTAATTCACCTTCTACTTCACCGTCCACGTACAATTCGTATTCGGCAGATACCGCTTTGTCTGCTGTAATTTTCATTTTTCTTATTATTTGTTGTTAAATTAATTTCGTTTCTTTATAAATCAGTCGGTTTAGAATAAGTATTCCCATAATAACTCAATACCAGGTAATATTGTTCGCTTGATAACCGCTTCGTTTTTCATATTTCAGGTCGCTAAGCATACTTGCATTTACTCCAATGCGCACATTATAAGTTTTATAAGGACCAAATGGCACCATACTTCCGGTCATAGTCCAACAGTGCAGATTTCTGGTAATATTAATACTTGCATAAGTCATTTTATGGGCATCAAAATCATAACTTGCGCTGGAATTAAATTTCCAGTTGGTTGTCAAAGACAAATTACCCGATAAACTAAGACTATGAGTAATCTTATAATTATAGAACATTGTTTTGGGATTAAAATCGCTAAAATTTGGAGCATACCGGATAGAATAACTAGCACTGATACTCCATGGGATAGTGACTTTTTCATAGCCGTCTTCACCTTTTTCTACCTTCTTTTTAGGCTCATCCTTCTTTTTCGACGGATCATTTCTAATATCCTTGTTTGCACTGGCTATTTGCGGATCAGGATTAGTAGAACTATTCGCATTCTTTGATTTATCTTTTTTCTTGAATGTTTCATTACTTAATGTGTAACTATATGATGTACTTGTTCCTAAAAAATGAGGAAGTTTGCCATGACCCCAAACTAGTTGGTTAATACGCACGGGATTACCCGATTTATTATAACCATACATGTAAGGGTCAAAATCGCCACTCAAACTAATACTATAACTTTTACCAAATTTTAAACGTAAACTGGTACTGAGGTTCGACCATTTCATCGAATCGGCAGCCATGTTATATGCAGTGTTTATGGTAAAATTATCGATTAAACTTACTATCTTAAAGGGACTTGTTCCTGTAGTATCTTTATCATTTCTTACTTTCATCTCCACACTATTGGCCAACGAAAAGTTCACATTTCCTGATTTCCCTTTTCCTGGTGTACCATATAAACTACCATCGTAATGAGAATATTGTACATTTTCATCATTATAAGTCTGAGTTGTTGGATTTAGCACCTGCTTAGTGTAATCACTATAATATCCCCATTTCGACTCACCAAAATCCGGACGATAACTCAACCCTATACTTGGCGTCATGACGTGGCGAATTCTATCAATC
Organism: uncultured Paludibacter sp.; assembly: GCA_963664445.2. GTDB lineage: Bacteria > Bacteroidota > Bacteroidia > Bacteroidales > Paludibacteraceae > Paludibacter. Next base: position 113,541 of record CAXXUM010000002.1, on the reverse strand, counting down.
TTATCTCCAAATATGGAGCGAATGGGCATATAAAAACCGTACAATTTTGTAGATGCCGACACGCCAACATTAAAGTCGTACACTCGATTAAAACCATCCTTAACCGTAACAACCTCTTTCTCATTTACTTTATCCCACGACTTATCAACCGATTGCAGATACCAACGCTCTGTATAATTGGCCGTTGGAGACACGTTTATATATTTAAGCAAGTTGAATGTGGCACCTACCGGTATGCTATGCTGCATACCATTTTTCCAATCGCGGGTCAATGAAGAAGTCAAAAGTAAATTCTCTTTTGTGCTAATTCGATTGTCCAATGTTCCTGTATACGACATATAAAGTTTCTCATACCATCGCTCCTTTCCCACCGCATTTTTCCGTTTCAGAGGATAAATACGACTCATAGAAATACTGACGTTGGGCAAAGTCATGTCAATAGTAGAATCGCTTGTTCGTTGAGCAATATTCATATTTCCCGAAATACTGAACGGACTTTCAGGAAAACGTTGCGTAAAACTAACACTCGAAGCTTTTGTATTTTGAGAAGAAATCTCTGGTCGGGAATAGGTATTTAAGTTATTCCTGTTATATCCACTGGTTGAGAAATCGACACTGGCTGATACCGTTCTGTACGGATTGGCCTTGGCATCTTGTGAGTGTGACAGTTTTACACTAAAACTTTTCTGTTTACTATAATCTGTCATGTCCTTTTCGCCGGTCACTGTTTCTCTATAATTGATACTTAGATTTCCGCTATATTTATATTTTTTTCGATAGGTAGTATTGCCACTAACCGACCAGGTTCCTTTTGTATAAAAATCGGCACGCATGGTTACATCCATATAATCATTTATCGCAAAATAATAACCACCATTTACCAATCCGAAACCAGCATTTAAATCATCTGCATAGGTAGGCATCAAAACGCCCGACGAATATTTATCGGTGAATGGGAAAAATCCAAACGGTAATGCTATCGGCAATGGAACATCGCAAACAACCAGATGAGAAGGACCTGCCACAACCCAATTTCCTGTTTTCACTTTCCCTTTCGATAAGCTCATGTAAAAGTCGGGATGTTCGTGGTTATCACAGGTTGTATATTTTGCATTGGCAATACAAAGTATATCGTCATCCGTTTTCTTGGTCTTATCACTGATAATATAACCCTCGCCTTGTTGTGTAACAGCATGACGGATATATCCTTTTTTGGTTTTTAAATTATAGGTAAGTTCCTTTGAAGCATATTCGGTCGTTCCTTCTTTAAAAACAGGCTCACCAATTTTTGTACCGGCACTATCTACAGTACCGTGCGCATAAACCGTACTGCTATCCATTTTTACACGAACATAATCGGCTTTTAAATTTATATTTTTGTAAGTAATATCACTTTTACCGTGAAGAAAACCTGTACCATTTCCCAAAAACACAATCGAGTCTTGCGCACTATAATCAATTTGAGCGTCTATTTGGTTTGATTTCTTTTTAACTGGAATAGATTTTTTTGTGCTATCGAGCGCATTTTTACCTAAAGAATCAGCTGCAAGGGCTTTCTTTATCACAGTTTTAGGTGCAACTTTAACCTGGCTATATCCGGCAAAAGATAAAGCAAGGCACAATAAAAAAAGCAAATACAAACGTGATTTGCTGAAATATAAGGATTTACAGATATGCATCTGGTTTGATTCAGGTTTTCTTGATTTGGCTGCAAAATTAGTCAAAAAATAGGAGTCTGATTTACATATAACTCTTTTTTATGATTAATTTGAAAAAATACTGCTTCTTTTCGCCTAAGAAAGAGGAATAAAGATTACTTTTGCACCAAATTACACACTAAATTCCATTTCAAATAACGGAATTATTATGAAAATTAATAAAAAATTTATTCTTGTTTGTCTGTTGGGAGCTATACTATTAGGGGGTTTTACACCCACTTCTCTTTATGCTCAGGATGGAAAATTTACAGTTGTATTGGATGCCGGACACGGTGGTCATGACCCGGGAGCTATGGGTTCGTTTATGCGCGAAAAAGACATAAATTTAGCCATTGTTTTAGAGTTGGGCGCCATTATAGAACGAAATTTTAAAGATGTAAAGGTAGTCTATTCCCGAAAGACGGATAAATACCTCACTTTACAAGAGCGCGCCGACGTCGTAAATAATAATCATGCCGATTTATTTTTATGCATACACTCCAATTCAAACCCTAATCCATCAGCATCTGGAACAGAGTCATACACTTTGGGTTTAGCCAAAACAAAAGCCAATTTAGATGTAGCAATGCGTGAAAACTCGGTTATCATGCTCGAAAAAGACTACCAATCCAAATATAAAGGATTTGATCCGAATTCGGTGGATTCGTACATAATGTTCGAATTCATGCAAGACAAATATATTGATAAAAGCCTTGATATGGCTTCGAATATCCAAAAACAATTTGTAAGTTTTAGCAATCGTGCCGATAGAGGGGTTCGCCAGGCCGGATTTTGGGTACTACACCGCTCTGCTTGTCCGAGCGTTTTAATTGAAGTCGGATTTGTTTCTAACCCTGCTGAAGAAAGGTATCTTTCGTCAGACATTGGAAAAAACGAAATAGCAAAAGCTATTTACAATGCATTTATATACTACAAACACGATCACGATAAAAAATCGGGTATCCAAAATGTATTTGTTCCTAAAAGAGAGATTCCCGAACCCAGAGACCAAGAAATAAAAAAGGCTGAAATACTCAAAAGAGCTCCTATAGAACGGGCTGAAACCACGCAAGTAGCTGCTGACACTGTAATTCCGACAACTCAACTTCCTGCAAAAAATCAGTCAACTCCTGCTAAAAGGAATCATGAACAAGTACAAAGTCAGAAAGCAGCCGACACAAAAGCAAATTCTGCTAAAAATATCACATTCAAGGTGCAGCTTTTTGCCACCAGAGTGAATTTAAATCCCAATGCATCTGAATTTAAAGGCGTTCAAAACGTAGAGTTCTTTGTTGAAAACGGATTAAAAAAATATACATTAGGAGCAGAAGATGAATATCATAAAATAGAGAAAATTCGTGCATCCATCCTTTCCAAATTTCCGGATGCCTTTGTAATTGTTTTCGATGGTGACAGAAAGCTGTCTCCGAAAGAAGCCGCATTATTAACAAAATAAGTCTTTAATATAGAATTAGAATGGAAAAAAAGTTTTTTACGCGTGAGGTTAAAGTTGGGATTATGGCCATTGTAGCCATATTGGTACTTTATTTTGGAATGAATTTTCTAAAAGGAAGAGACATATTCTCATCTGTATCCAATTATTACGCTAGTTATGAAAATATCGGCGGTTTAGTGCCTTCATCACCCGTTTACGTAAAAGGGTTTAAAGTTGGACAAGTTGAAGAAATCAAATACGACTTTTCGAAACAAAACTCATTTGTAGTGAAAATATCGGTTGCAAAAGATATTCAGTTGCCCATTGGAACTAAAATTGAATTGTACGATGATGGATTAATGGGCGGAAAAGCCATTCAACTGATTTATGCGCCTATCACTGCAAGTCAAACCATGCACCAATCCGGTGACACCATAGAGTCTCAAGTAGGAACCGGATTAATGGCTCAGCTCACCGGCAGTTTATTGCCCAAAATTGAGAGCATCTCTACACAAACCGATTCGCTTATTCGTTCGGTACGTACCCTGGTCGACAACAAAGATCTGACAAAAAGCATAGCTTCAATCGAACATACTACAGCCAATTTGGCTGTCAGTTCTTCGCAATTGAAGAAGATGATGAACAACGATGTTCCGCACATTCTGGGCAATGTCAACGACATTACTTCTGACTTCAAACAGATTAGCGGGAAATTGAAAAAAATCGACTACGAAGCCACTTTTGCGAGCATCGATCATACTATTGCGAACCTCAATATGCTCACAACAAAAATGAATAGTTCAGAAGGAACAATAGGCCTTTTACTAAACAATAAAGACCTGTATGTCAACCTCTCTAACACAGCTGCAAGTGCAGACAAATTGCTGATTGATTTGCAAAAAAGCCCTAAACGATATGTTCATTTTTCGCTCTTCGGACGTAAATCAGAATAGGCTTATTATTTGTCACGATTCTAAATAACAAAATCGATAAAAATAATTGTTTTTTCAATCCCTTACAGCCGAAACTCTTTGTTACAAGAGTTTCGGCTTTTTTATGGAAACAATTAACAAAAACACTTACAAATAGTCAATGACTTTAATATCAGACATATTTCATTTATATTACAAATAAATACCTTAAAACCAAACATTTACATTAACATGCTGATAATAAAACAAATGCTAATAAGTTTTAATTTGGAAAAAGTTTGCGGTTTTTTTATTTGGAAAAAGTTTTCGAATTTTGTAGAACTGAAAATCGCCTCTAATAATTTTCAGTTAGTATATATTATCAGTCTGTTACATTATTATTAAAAATTGAACCAAACCAAATGTTAAACAATTACGATCAATTATGGAGTCGCTGCCTAAGCGTTATTAAGGACAATATTAGCGAAGCATCGTTTAACACATGGTTTGCCCCGATCGTTCCCCTTAAATACGAAAACAACATTATCGTATTACAAGTACCCAGCCAGTTCTTTGTTGAGTATATAGAAGAAAAATACATCGATCTATTAAGAATGACCCTTTACCGTGAGGTAGGTGTTGGTACTCGTTTAGAATACCGCGTACTTATTGACAAATCGAGCGGAAGAGGCACGCAAATACCGAGCGCAAGCGAACAGCCAAAGCCAAAAGTGGCAGCAAATGGTTCGGGTTATGTTAGCCCGTATCATAAGCCTCAATTACCGGAGATTGATCCACAATTGAACCCTGCATATAACTTCAACAATTTAATTGAAGGAAACAGCAACAAATTAGCTCGTACGGCAGGTATCAGCATTGCCAACGAACCGGGAAAAACGATTTTCAACCCATTGTTTGTTTATGGACAATCCGGTGTTGGAAAAACTCACCTGGCCAATGCCATTGGAGTAATGACAAAACAATTGCATCCTGAAAAACGCGTGCTGTATTTATCGGCAAACACTTTTCAGATTCAATATACCGACGCAGTACGTAGCAACACTGTAAATGACTTTTTGAATTTCTATCAAACCATCGACGTTTTAATCGTGGACGACATTCAGGAATTTGCCGGCAAAACAGGAACACAAAATACATTCTTCCACATTTTCAACCACCTTCATCAAACCGGTAAACAACTGATTCTTACATCAGACCGCTCACCGATTGTAATGGTAGGACTAGAACAACGCTTACTTACCCGCTTCAAATGGGGATTATCTGCTGAAATCGAAAAACCAAACTTTGAATTGCGGAAGTCGATTTTGGAGAGCAAAATTTATCGTGACGGGTTGGAGATACCCGAAGATGTGGTGAACTTTATTGCAGAAAATGTGGTAGATAATGTTCGCGACCTGGAAGGTGTTCTGGTTTCACTTTTGGCTCACTCTACCTTGGCTAATATGCCAATAGACGTTACACTGGCAGAAAAAATCATAAGCAGAATTGTAAACATTACACGCAAAGTCAATACTGTAGAGAAAATACGCGATACTGTTTGTGAATATTTCTCGTTGAGTATTGATGCCATTTCAACAAAAAGTCGGAAACGCGAAGTGGTACAAGCACGTCAAATTGCAATGTACCTTTCCAAACAACTTACAAAAAGCTCACTGGCATCCATTGGAAGCACCATCGGTCAACGCGACCATGCTACCGTTCTTCATGCTTGCAAAATTGTAACCGATTTAATGGACTCTGACAAAAACTTCCGCACCAGCGTGAAAGAGATTGAAGAAAAACTAAAACATTAAAACAGCTTACTGTTTATATTCAAAAAAAGCTTCCACTGGTGTGGAAGCTTTTTTTGATACAAATTATAGGTACAAGAATCTATAATAATGTAGAATTTGAATCATCATCAGTATTATCATCTTCTACAAGCTGCTCATTATATTCCTCGCTCTCTTCTTCATCTTCTTCCTCCCAAACAACTACTGGCTTTTGTGGACCTTCATTTCGATAAACTACCGACAATATAAGCCCCACTACTCCACCCGACAAATGCCCTTCCCACGAGATAGGATCATGAACTTCCCAGGGAAATATATGCCAAACCATACTACCGTACGAAAATGCAACAATAAAAGAAATGGCAATCAGCGGGACATGCTTTCTGATGACACCGCTAAAAAACAGGAAAAAAGCCATCGAGTAAATTAAACCACTCACACCTATATGCCAACTATCCCTCCCTATAATCCAAAGAATAGTACCACTAAAAACATACGACACAAACATAACTTTGAGGGCTATTTGTCTATAAAAAAAAGACAAACAACTGGACAAAAGCATAAATGATACAACGTTATTGGCTAAATGACTCCAATCGCTATGAACCAACACTAATGTAAAAATGCCTCCTAGATTTTCAACCCTGCGAGGATATACTCCTAGTGTATGAAAATCCCAACCCATACCTTTCTCCAAAACAAAACTAAGAATTATAACAACACTTATTATTGTTGGAACAAATGCAGCATGTAAAAGCTGACGTTTAAAGTCTGATAAATCCGATTTGAAAAGCATCTTCTTTTTTTATATTTATAGAGCAAAGGTATTATAACTTTAGAAAGCCAACAATGTTTGATTAAAAAAAAACACAAATAGTAAAGACTCAAAATCAGTTTTCAATAAACATTAAAATAATTGATTAGCTATAAAACACTACATAAAAACTATTATATAACACAAAAAAATGCCGTATAATTCTTTTTTTATTTGAAAAATGTTTTATATATTGCAGTCGATAACATTTACATGTCATTCTTTTGACGATTATACTTCTTTACACATGGATTTAATCTTCACAAATTGATTTACACACTGAAAACGCTACCTTTTATTATTTTACAATATGAGTTACCTTAATTTTAATAAAACCTTGCTTATTAACCTCGATAAATCGCTTACTAAAGAGATGATTCGAACCAACAGAGCAGGCGCTTACAACAGTACTACTTTAATTGATTGTAATACCCGAAAATATCACGGACAGTTAGTAATGCCTATCCCGGAGATAGATGACACAAATCATGTGCTTCTATCATCACTGGATGAAACGGTAGTTCAACATGGAGCTGAGTTTAACCTTGGTATTCATAAATACGAAGGCAATACTTTTAGCCCGAATGGTCATAAATACATTCGTCAATTCGACTGTGAGGTTGTATCCCGCACCATTTATCGTGTAGGTGGGGTTATCCTTTCGAAAGAACGAATGCTGGTATCCTTTGAGCCGCGGGTTCTTTTTAAATACACTCTACTGGAGGCTCACTCACCTACCTTATTGCGTCTCAAACCATTCTTAGCATTCAGGAGCGTAAACGAGCTAACTCATCAGAATGACATGGCAGACACTTCATACGTCGAAGTTCAAGATGGAATACGCATGTGTTTGTACGAAAGCTATCCTTGTTTACACATGCAGTTTTCAAAAAAAATAGCATATGTACACCAACCCGATTGGCATAAAAACATAGAATATTTTAAAGAACAAGAGCGTGGTTATGCCTTTAAGGAAGACTTGCTTGTCCCTGGTTATTTTGAGATGCCTATGAAAAAAGGAGAATCCATCATTTTTTCGGCTGGAATAACCGAGGTTTCTCCCCGTAAATTAAAAACGTTATGGGAAGAGGAATTGACCCGAAGAAATGAGCGCGTTGATATGTTCAGTTGTTTGAAAAATTCAGCTCAACAGCTTTATAAACGTGAAGGTGGTAAAACCTATTTATTGGCCGGTTATCCTTGGTTTGGAGCCAGGGCCAGAGATCAGTTTATTGCTTTACCGGGCTGTACGCTCACCATCGAACGAATGGACTATTTCAATGATATCATTGAAACTGCTATTGCCGAACTGAAAAGATTTATGGACGGTGAGAGAACAGGTTTCAAACTTCAGGGAATTGAGGATCCGGATGTTTTGCTTTGGTTTTTGTGGACCATTCAACAATATGCTATAAGTACATCTATTGAAGATGCTGCAAGTCGTTTTTACGAATTAGCATCTGACATAATTGCTTTTATCCGCAAACAAAATCATCCGAACTTGTTCCTCCACAATAATGGACTTTTATACACAAATGGAACCGAGCGACCAGCTACTTGGATGAATGCTGTTGAAAACGGACGTCCGATTACCCCTCGCACCGGCTACGTTGTTGAAATTAATGCATTATGGTACAATGCATTAAAATTCACTTCATTATTATCCAGAGCAAGCGGGAACGAACACTCGGCTGATTTGTTTGATTATCAGGCTGAAATTGCCCGTGAATCATTTGTAAAAACATTTTGGAACGGAACCTATTTATATGATTACGTGGATGGTAACTATAACGACATTGAAGTGAGACCCAATATGATTCTTGCTGTTGCACTCGCGTTCTCACCACTCGACAGACATCAACAAAAATCGGTTTTAGACATCACGACAAAAGAATTATTAACACCAAAAGGATTGAGAACTTTGAGCCCAAAGAGTGGCTTTTACAGACCGACCTACATTGGTGGACAGCTAGAACGTGATCGAAATTACCACAATGGTCCGGCATGGCCTTTTACATTTGGTGGATTTGCTCAGGCCTATTTAAAAGTATACAAAGAAAGCGGCAAATCGTTTATTGAACGAATGCTTATTGGATTTGAAGGTGAAATGACTGAGCTTTGTGTAGGTTCTCTACCCGAATTATTTGATGGTAATCCACCATTTAAAGGTCACGGTGGAATGTCGTTTGCTATGAGCGTGGCAGAAATATTGAGAGTTTTAGATTTATTAAAGAAATACGATAACGCGAATATACAATGAAAGCACTAATGTTTGGCTGGGAATTTCCACCTCATATCTTGGGCGGATTGGGTACAGCAAGCTACGGATTGACAAAGGGAATGGCGATGCAGGAAGATTTGGAAATTACATTTGTTATTCCAAAACCTCATGGCGACGAAGATCAAAGCTTTTTGAAAATCGTCGGCGCTTGTAATGTTCCCATTGTGTGGAAAGAGAATGACTGGAATTATGTGAATCAACGTATCGGTTTAACGATGCATCCCGACGAGTACTTTTGGTTGAGAAATGGGATTAAATATAACTACAACCGGATATATACTAACGACTTAGGCTGTGTTGATTTTTCGGGTCGATATCCTGACAATTTAATTGAAGAAATATCGAACTATGAAGCCGTGGCTAGTGTGCTGGCTCATCAAATGGACTTTGATATTATTCACTCTCACGATTGGTTGACATTCCCGGCAGGTGTATTTGCAAAACAAATCAGCGGAAAGCCACTTGTAATCCACGTTCATGCCACCGATTTTGATAGAAGTCGAGGACAAGTGAACCCAATCGTTTACGGAATAGAAAAAAGTGGAATGGATGCAGCCGATCATATTATGACTGTTAGTGACCTGACCCGCAAAATTGTTATTGAAAAGTATCATCAGGATCCAAGAAAAGTTACAACGGTTCATAACGCTGTAGATCCACTCCCCGATGCCGACTCGTTTACCAAAACGCCCAGAAAAGATAAGGTGGTAACATTCCTTGGACGTATTACCATGCAAAAAGGACCTGAGTATTTTGTAGAAGCTGCCTATCGTGTGCTACAGAAAACGAAAGATGTTCGGTTTGTAATGGCTGGAAGTGGTGATATGATGAACGCAATGATTGACCTTGTGGCCAAACGAAATATTGCTGACAGATTTCATTTCACGGGATTTTTGAAAGGACGCCAAGTGCACGAAATGCTGGCCGAGAGCGACGTATACATAATGCCTTCTGTTTCAGAACCATTTGGCATTTCACCACTTGAAGCTATGCAAGTAGGAACACCATCCATCATATCAAAACAATCGGGCTGTGCAGAAATTTTAACGCATGCTATCAAGACCGATTATTGGGACATTGATGCAATGGCCGACGCAATTTATGCTATCGTAAAAAACCCGGCAATGCATAAAAGTCTGCAGGAATTGGGTAGAGACGAAGTAAATAATATCCGTTGGCAAGACGCCGGATTAAAAGTACGAGGTATTTACGAAAGCGTAATGTAATTTACAATCTATTGATTTGCAACTACAATCCTTATATTTAACTCTATAATTGTTTTAAATATTCCCGATTTGTAACTGTAACTTTAAAACTAATTTTTTATGAGAAACATTTGTTTTTATTTTCAAATTCATCTTCCATATCGTTTGAAACGTTATAGATTCATCGAAATAGGTCAAGATCATTATTACTACGATGATTTTCAAATCGAGGAACGCATTAGAGCATATGTAGAGCAATCACTCTTGCCGGCTAATCGCACTATCGCAGAAATGATTCGAAGTTCGAACGGCAAATTCCGTTGCGCTTTCACCATATCGGGAGTAACCCTGGATCAACTGGAACACTATGCTCCGGAAGTTATTGACAGCTTCAAAGATTTAGCTAAAACCGGCTGTATAGAATTTATGGCTGAGCCATACGCTCATTCGCTTTCATCGGTTTTTGACGCTACAGAATTTGAGCGTCAGCTGAAGTTACATGCCGACAAAATTGAAACTTTATTTGGGAAACGCCCAAGTTCACTTTTTAATGCTGAATTGATTTATTCGGATGAAATTGGCGAGATAGCTTCAAAAATGGGCTTTAAAACCATGTTGATTGACGAAGCTAAACATATTTTAGGTTGGAAAAGTCCTAATTATGTATACTCTCATTCTTACCTTCCAAAGCTCAAACTATTGGTTAGAAACCATAAATTAAGCGATGATATTGCTTTCCGATTCTCAAGTTTATCGTTAACGGCTGAAAACTTTATACATTGGATAGCCAGTTTACCGGAAGGTGATAACGTTATCAACCTGGGAATGGGTTACGAAGCTCTTGGTATTACTCAACCGGCATACACTGGTATTTTTGAGTTCCTGAAAGCCATTCCTTACCATGCAATGGAGCATCAAATGAGTTTTATGCTTCCATCGGAATTATCAAAGAAAAATGAATCGGCCGGTCCTCTATCAGTTCCATTCCCAATCAGTTGGGTGGGCAACGACAAAGACCTTACGCCATGGACAGGAAACGATTTACAAAACGAAGCTATTGCCAAATTATATGCTGTTGGAGAACGGGTTAGAATGTGTACCGACAAGCCATTGTTGCGCGACTGGTTAATCCTGCAATCGACCGATCATTTCAGATACATGAGCCATAAGGATGCCTGGGGTACTAACTACGAATCGGCTTATGATGCTTTTATGAATTACATGAATGTACTCGCCGATTTTTTAGAAAGAGTTGATGCTCAATATCCAACAACCATTGACAACGAAGAATTAAACGAATTACTTAAAACTATAAATCATCAAGAAGCACAAATAGAATTGCTCGAAAATGAATTAAAAAAACTGAGAGCACGGAAAGCGAAAGTGGAAGAATCAAAAAAATAGAGACTACTTTTTTCGCAAAAAGAACTTACTGACCTTTCAGTAAGTTCTTTTTGTATAAACCCGCACGAAACACTTGCACAAGCAGTTTCTTTGCTAATCCGAACTAATGACTTACCTTTGTGCTCCCAAAATTACGACAATGAATTTATGAAAGAATTTCTTCAAGATAAGATATTTAGCATTATTTCCGAAGCTGCCGACGAACAACAACAGGAATGTTATGTGATTGGCGGATATGTTCGGGATATTTTTTTGAAACGACCATCGAAAGATATTGATGTGGTGATCGTTGGAAGTGGAATTGAACTGGCTAAACGTGTAGCAGCAAAATTAGGAAAAAAAGCGAGTCTCTCAGTATTTAAAAATTTCGGAACAGCACAGGTAAAGCTAAACGACCTCGAAGTTGAATTTGTAGGCGCACGAAAGGAATCGTACCTACGCGATTCGCGCAACCCAATAGTAGAAGACGGAACATTGGAAGATGACCAAAACCGACGTGATTTCACCATCAATGCAATGGCTATTTGCCTCAACAAAGAACGGTTTGGTGAGTTAGTTGATCCATTTGGTGGCGTAGAGGATCTCAAAAATTTTGTTATCCGCACTCCGCTAAACCCAGACATCACTTTTTCGGACGATCCGTTGCGTATGATGCGTGGCATCCGGTTCTCAGCTCAGCTGGGCTTCTTTTTGGAGTCGAATACCTTCGATGCTATTGCCCGCAACAAAGAACGTATTGAGATTATTACTAAGGAACGAATTGCAGACGAATTGAATAAAATCATGATGTCGCGCAAACCCTCAGTAGGCTTTATTTTGCTCGAAAAAACGGGTCTACTGGAGCTTATATTTCCTGAAGTATTGGCCTTAAAAGGTGCTGAAACGAAAGATGGTGTAGGGCACAAAGATAATTTTTATCATACGCTGGCCGTATTGGATGGATTATGCGAACACACTGATAATCTTTGGTTGCGGTGGGCAGCACTGCTCCACGACATCGGCAAACCACGAACCAAACGCTTTGATTCGCGTCTGGGGTGGACTTTCCACAACCATAACTTCGTTGGTGAGAAAATGATTCCAGAGATTTTCCGAAAAATGAAATTACCTACTAACGAAAAAATGAAGTACGTCCAAAAAATGGTTACTCTTCATATGCGTCCTATTGTGTTGACCGAAGATGAAGTTACCGATTCAGCCATCAGACGATTGTTATTTGATGCGGGTGACGATATTGATGATTTAATGATGCTTTGTGAAGCGGATATTACGTCTAAAAATCAAGAAAAAGTAAAGCGATACAAATCCAATTTTCTACTCGTCCGACAGAAATTGAAAGAGATTGAGGAAAAAGATAAAGTTCGCAATTTTCAGCCACCCATCAGTGGACAAGAAATTATGGAGACATTTAATTTACCGGCTTGTGCAACAGTTGGCGACATAAAAATGCGCATCAAAGATGCCATTCTGGACGGAATTATTCCGAATGAATATGCTGCTGCTAAGGCTTACATGATACAGGTGGCAAAAGAATTAGGCGTTGCCAAAGATTAAAAAACAGCATCAAAATTCAGATACATATCGATTTAAATTCATAAAAATGAAACATATTACATTTACATCATTACTATTGCTGCTTATGTCAACAGCCTTTTCAGCTTCAAGAACTACGTATCCAACAACGACAAAAGGAAATGTTGTTGACAATTATTTTGGCGTTCAGGTTCGGGATCCGTATCGCTGGTTAGAAAATGACACCTCTGCAACCACAGCTGCCTGGGTAAAAGCCCAAAATGTAGTTACAAAGAATTATTTGGAGCAAATCCCTTTTCGTTCTGCATTAAAAAAACGGTTGACTGATTTGACCAATTATCCAAAATATGCTTCACCATTCAAGAAAAATGGAAAGTATTATTTTTATAAAAACAATGGTTTACAAAACCAAAGTGTATTGTGCGAACAAGAAACGTTGACTTCGGAACCTGTGGTTTTACTTGATCCAAACACACTTTCAACAGATGGAACAGTTGCATTGACCAATATTTCATTTTCGAAAGACGGAAAATACCTTCAATACTCCATTGCACGCAGTGGTTCCGATTGGAATGAAATTTTCGTGATGGATGTAAAAACACGTCAGCTCCTGCCTGATCATATTAAATGGTCGAAGTTCAACGGCATTTCATGGCAAGGTAATGGATTTTATTACAGCGCTTTCGATGCTCCGGAAGTAGGAAAAGAATATTCTAATAAAAATGAATTTGAGAAAATCTTCTATCATACTATTGGTCAGCCACAGAGTCAGGACAGAATTGTATTTGAGAACAAAGAATTTCCGCTTCGCGAGTGTGGTTCGAGTGTATCTGACGACGAAAAGTTTCTGTTTGTAACCGAGACTGAAACAACAACCGGGAATTCACTTAAAATGAAAGATCTATCAAGCCCTGATTCTAAATTCGTTGAATTAGCACCGGGATTTAAAAACGATTATACAGTGGTTGATAATGTTGATGGAAAGATTTATGTTCTCACCAACTGGAAAGCACCAAAATCGCGATTAATGCAAATTGATCCGGCGCAGCCATCACACGAGAACTGGAAAGAAATTCTTCCCGAAACAGAGAATGTTTTGGAAAGTGTAAATATAATCGGTGGAAAAATTATTGCTGAATACATGATCGATGCAAGTAATCATGTGTATGCATTTGATTTGACTGGCAAAAAACAATACGAAGTCAAACTGCCTACTTTAGGGTCGGTAACCTCAATTTCGGGCGATAAAAATGACAAGGAAGCTTTTTATGTATTTACATCCTACACCTTTGCTCCTACCATTTTTATATTGGATGTAGAAAAAAACTCAACTACAACGTTCCATAAAGCCGAAGTAAAAATTAACGCAGAAGATTTTGTTACCGAACAGGTATTTTACACCAGCAAGGATGACACCAAAGTGCCTATGTCCATTACGTACAAAAAAGGATTGAAAAAAAATGGCAAAAATCCGCTAATGCTATACGGTTACGGTGGTTTCAATATCAGTTTAAATCCCACATTTAATGTATCAAGAATCCCATTTTTGGAGAATGGCGGCGTGTATGTTGTTGCCAACCTTCGCGGAGGTGGTGAATATGGGGAAGCATGGCACTTGGCCGGAACGAAATTGCATAAACAAAATGTATTTGATGATTTTATCGCGGCTGCTGAGTACCTGATTGCAAACGGATATACTTCTTCTAAAAAACTGGCCATTGATGGCGGCTCTAACGGAGGTTTATTGGTTGGGGCATGTCTGACCCAACGTCCCGATTTGTATGCTGTAGCAATTCCCGAAGTGGGCGTCTTAGACATGTTGCGTTACAACCTGTTCACCATTGGCTGGTCATGGGCCAGTGACTATGGCACCAGCCTCGAAAGCAAAGAAATGTTTGAGTACCTGAAAGAATATTCTCCATTGCATAACGTTAAGCCGAATACAAAATTTCCAGCTACAATGGTTATGACTGGCGATCACGACGACCGTGTAGTTCCTGCGCATTCGTTTAAGTTTGCTGCCACTCTTCAGGCTGGAAATGGAGGTACAAAACCAACTTTAATTCGTATTGACTCAAAAGCAGGTCATGGAGCCGGTAAGCCAATTGGTAAATTATTAGAGGCACAAACTGATATGTGGTCGTTTGTTATGTTTAATTTGGGCATGAAGCCAACTTTTTAATTGAAAGTTCACAGCTCATAGTTCACAATTACTCTTTAAATATCAAACATTTAGATTTAGCAAACAATTACTCCGACAATAAAATCCTTTTTTTTACCCGAAAAGGTTTGTCAAATGCTCAAAAAAGCCTATCTTTGCACCGCTTTAGAAAAATGGCGGGATAGCTCAGTTGGTTAGAGCGTCGGATTCATAACCCGGAGGTCACGAGTTCAACTCTCGTTCCCGCTACAAAAATTAAAAGGAAGCTCAGAAATGAGCTTCCTTTTTTTGTTTCCCAAAATGACCCATTCTTACCCTACAACATAACAGACTACACATCAATAATTTAAAATACTACTCGCCCTATTATTCATTTACGTATATGCAAATATATGTATTCAAATACTAATATACTATAATTATTGACTTTATTTGTACAAGTTTAAACGATTAAACATATATTTGTGCCATTAAATCTGTTCAACACGAAAAAACACATCTACGTTCATGAAAAAGAATGTATCCTTAAAAGACATAGCGGAACACGTTGGAGTTTCAACTGCTCTGGTGTCGTATGTGTTGAACAATAAGTTAAAAGACAGAATCAACAAGGATGTAGCTGCCAAAATTAAAAAAGCAGCCGAAGACCTGAACTATCGTCCTAATCAGATTGCACGAAGCCTAAAAGCCCAAAAGACTTTTACCATTGGCTTAATCGTTGCAGATATTGCGAATCCCTTTTCTTCCCAAATTGCACGTATCATAGAGGATGAAGCTAAAACTTATGGATATTCCGTAATTTTTGGCAGTTCCGACGAAAGTGCAGAAAAAACAAGCGATTTAATCAAATTACTTCTCGATCGTCAGGTTGATGGACTAATCATAGCCTTACCCGAACATACCGAAGCACAGGTTCACTATCTACAAAAAATCAATGTCCCTTTTGTGTTGATTGACCGCTATTATCCTACCATTCAAACAAATTCAGTTTCAATAAATAATTTTAATGCAGCCCAAAAAGCCATTCAACATTTAATGGACAATGGTCATAAACGCATTGGAGTGGTTGCTTATAAAACGTCATTATTTCATCTGAACGAACGTATCAAAGGAGCTGTTGATTTATTGGCTGAAAACGCACTTATCGGAGAAGTTGGAATCAACTCTATCAATCAGGATGTTGTTGCATCCATTGATCGATTTCTATCTGATCCCGATCCCGTGGATGCTATATTTTTCACTTCAAATTTACTGACCATTTCCGGACTGAAGCATATCAACAGCCTTGGTATCAGAATTCCTGATCAAATTGCTGTTGTGGGCTTTGACGAGACGGATGCCTTTGATCTATTTTACGCACCGGTTAGCTTTGTGAAGCAACCGTTGGTTGACTTGGGAAATGCATCACTAAAACTGCTTCTCAGCACCATTGAGAATATAGATAACATTGAGGTAGTTGAGCTTGAGGCGGAATTGGTAATTCGAAGTTCTTCCATAATTCAAAAATAATTTTTTTAAACAGTTGTTTAAACGATTAAACAACATTATAAAGGAAAGACTAAAATCAAAAAATCTGAGAACATGAAAACAACAAATGAAAAAAAGAAAACAGTAGTCTGCTACGGTGAGATCCTTTGGGATATTTTCCCTACAAAAACAAAACCGGGTGGTGCCCCCATGAATGTGGCCTACCATTTACGTAAGTTTGGCATCGACAGCCGAATGATAAGTAAAGTTGGCAACGATGAGGCCGGAAAAAAATTGCTGAATCTACTTACTGAGTGGGATATTCCTACAGAGAACTGTCAGATTGATCAAACATTCGAAACAGGGAAAGTGATAGCCACAGTATTACCAGGAAATGAAATGAGTTACTTAATCTATTCGCCTGTAGCCTGGGATGAGATTAAGCCTGAAAACGAAAACGACAAATTGGTAAGCGAAGCCGATGCATTTGTATACGGGAGTTTGGTAACCCGCAACGAAACTTCACGCGAAACGTTGTACCAATTGATCGAAAAAGCAACATTTAATGTGTTTGACATCAACCTACGCCAACCCCATTATTCACCGGAAATAATTGAATATCTGCTTACCAAATGTAATTTGCTGAAACTGAATGAATCAGAATTAGGATTAATTATCACCTGGTTTTCCAACGGAAAATTTGATGAGGAGAGTTCAGTTCGCTTTTTACAGAATGAGTATAATATTGATGAAGTGATTGTTACCAAAGGCGGAGAAGGTGCAAGCTATTACACAAAATCAACATCCTACTCCTTCCCTGCGTTTAAAGTAAAAGTGGCTGATACCTGCGGAAGTGGCGATTCTTTCCTGGCTGCATTTTTAGCAAAGAAATTTGAAGGCGAATCAGCTGAAACCTGCATGATCTACGCGACAGGACTTGGAGCATTTGTGGCTTCGCACGAAGGGGCATGTCCGGCATACAATATCGAAAAACTTGAATCATATATTTTCCAAAAACAAACTTCATAACAAACCAACAAAATCTAATTATTATGCAAACAACAAATGTAACATCAGCAAAACCGGTCGATGTAAATTCAACGACCTCGCGCAGTGCGCAAAAAACAAACAGTTATGTTCTCCCGCTTATTCTGATTGTCAGTTTATTCTTTATGTGGGGAATGGGCGGTAGTATCAACGACATTTTGATTCAGCAGTTCAAAAAAACCTTTGTGCTAACCGACTTTGAATCAGGACTTGTCCAATCAGCATTTTATCTGGGCTATTTTTCATTGGCTATTCCCGCATCGCTTATCATGCGCAGATTTAATTACAAAACAGGTATTGTTATCGGGCTTTTCCTATTTGCTACGGGTGCTTTGTTATTTTATCCGGCTGCCGAAAATGCATCGTATGGTTTCTTTCTAGTGGCACTTTTTGTAATTGCCTCGGGCCTTACGTTTTTAGAAACTGCCGGTAATCCTTATGTTTCTGCATTGGGTGACCCTGAAACGGCGACTATGCGTCTGAACCTGGCTCAATCCTTCAATCCTATCGGCTGTATTACCGGCATTCTTATTGGACAAAATTTCATCCTTTCGGGTATTGAACACAGTAAAGAACAATTAGCTCAAATGTCACCTGCCGCTGTAAAAGCTTATTATACAGCTGAAGTTCATGCCGTACAAACTCCATATTTGATTATCGGAATCGTGATTATTGCCGCTGCACTGGTTATCTTAATTACCAAATTCCCAGTTGTAAAAGACGAAGAAGCACATGGCACATCAACTACCAAGCAAACCTTGAAATTTATTTTTGCAAAGCGTCATTTCAAACAAGCTGTATTGGCACAGTTCTTTTATGTTGGTGCACAAGTTTGTATCTGGAGTTTTTTAATCCGTTACATTCAGGGAACAATTCCAGGAACTCCTGAAAAAACTGCTGCTAATTTCCTTACCATTTCACTCGTTGTATTCACTGTAGGTAGGTTTATTGGAACAGCATTAATGAAAAAAATAAAAGGACACAACCTGCTTTGGGTGTATGCCACCATCAATTTGATTTTAATCAGCATTGCATTCGTTTTCCCCGGAACTATCGGACTGTGGGCATTGGTTGGAACTAGCTTCTTTATGTCAATTATGTACCCTACAATCTTCTCATTAGGCATCAGAGATTTGGGCGAACACACTAAACTGGCAGCATCAGTGTTGGTAATGGCCATAATAGGCGGTGCATTAATAACACCTCTAATGGGCCTAGCTTCTGTACATTTTGGAATCGGTAAAGCAATTGTAGTTCCCTTCCTTTGTTTCATTTTTGTAGCTTATTATGGCTTAAAAGGTTACAAAGAAAAAACTGAAGCCATTGACTAAAAAATCGTATTTAAACAGAAATGCAGAATTAGACAAACATCTTTATTTTCTTGAGAGATTATTTTTTTACCTTTCTGTTTAAACGATTAAACAACTACTGCCATGAAAAACACACTTATTATTTTATTGATATGCATATTACCTGCCTGCGCTTTTTCGCAAGTGGTAATAACCAATTCTAACTTCTCATTGGGAACAACCGGACGTATTGGCGTGGGAATGTCTCCAAACGGTGAAGGAACACAATGGAAACCATTGAATCTTTCGGGTCAGGGCTCATTGGCCGGACGTATGGAACAGGTTGATTATATGGACTTGTTACCAGCTATTCACTTTACGCCAAAACTGAATGGAACTGACAGTACCAATGTCACTTTTCAGGTGCGATTGGGAATGTATTCGGCTAACGGTCAGTTTATGGGTAATACCAGCACCCGCACGGATAAAGGCTTGACCATTATTCTACCCGAAACCTATATTGAAGCCCGGAATATTATGGGTAGCCGTTGGTCGGCATGGGCAGGAGTACGTTTCCGCCGGTACGACGATATTCATATTTGCGATTATTTCTACTTCGACGATCATTCGGCACAGGGAGCCGGTGTAAGTTATAAAACCACGGAACTTACCTTACTGATGCCCGCTTCTACAGATTCAGCGGGAGTATTTCCGTATAATTATGATGTCACAGTTGCAGGAGCTACAAATCCGGCCATTCGTCAACGAATGGTTTGGATAGGTGAGCACAGCATTAAGTTCAACAACGGAAGTGTGATGAAACTTCTTGGAGAATTTCACTCCGTACCAGCCTCTTCACAAAATGCATCGAAAGTGTATGCAGCAGATAATGGTTGGGTGGCCGGGGTAAAGTTCAACAATCCACTAAAGACTCCCCTACCCGGTTCATTTAATCAGTTTTCAGTTCGTTATGGAACGGGAATTGCCAACGGTGGCGATAATGGAAATACCTTCACATGGGCAACTTACGGAGCCCCGGATGAAAACGGGAAATATACTCATGCCTATTCGTTTACAACGGTAGAACATTTTCTGTTGAACTTATCGAAAAATGTAAGTGTAAATGGCTATGGTGTTTTTACACACAGTCATGGCGGATCGTCAAACTCAAATATGGATACCTATTTCAATGGAAAACAGTTGTATAATCAAAAGCGAGATTTTGTTGTAGGAGGAAGAGTACTGTTTTACGCCACTAATTGGTTGCATTTAATTGGCGAAGCGCATTATGCTACGCGTAAAGATGGTGACAACCCTGAAGCAGGAATGTGGAAATTCTCATTTGCCCCCACTATTGCACCCCTTGGTAAACGCGATCCATGGTGTCGTCCGCATATTCGACTCGTTTTTTCAGCAGCTCGTTACAACGATTATGCACGTGACAACCATTATTCACCCTACCTGCAAATCAACCAAAGTCGTTGGGGTACTTATATCGGAGTGAAAACAGAATGGTGGCTGTTTTAGTCATTAGCCCCCTAAATCCCCCAAGGGGGACTTAAAAAACAAGTTTTTGATGACTTTAGCAATTTTAAATCAAGTCAATAATTACTTGATACATTTCAACAAACCTAATTAGAATCAATTAGAATATACAATTACAAATCAAAGTCCTGTCTGAAAGTCCCCCTTGGGGGATTTAGGGGGCTTCTTTAAATCATTCATCTTATGCCACTATTTGGAACAACAATATTATCATTTATCCCCAGTTGGAGCGCCGAGGGTGGACGTTTTGCCATAGAGAAAACAGCGGAATACGGTTTTGACATGCTGGAAGTATGCTTACCTGCATCGTTGGATTTTGATGCAAAAACCGTAAAAAAACAACTGGATAATCATGGCATTACAGGTCGCCTTACGCTGAATATACCTGCCGATTGTCATATGCCGGTTTATCCCGAAAAAGCAAGTGCACTTATAAAAGCTGCGCTTGATAAAGTAGCTGAAATGGAGGGTGATTTTCTGGGTGGTGTATTGCATTCTGCCATTGCCCGATTTACCGGACAACCCTGCACGGCAAATGAACGGTTGATCGTTCAACAGGTATTTACCGAAGTAGCTGCTTATGCCCGTGAACGAAATATCACCATTGCTCCTGAGCCTATTAACCGCTACGAAAGCTACGTATTTACGGCGACTGAAGAGGTGTTGGAAATGATAGATGCCATTGGAGTCGACAATATCGGACTACATTTGGACACTTTCCATATGAACATTGAAGAACCCAATTTCTACGATCCGGTAGTTTTAGCAGGAAACAGTCTAAAACACCTCCACATAACTGAGAGTGACCGCGGTATGCTGGGCGAAGGCAATGTGCATTGGGACGATTTATTCCGTGGATTAGCTGAAATCAACTACCAGGGACCATTGGTGCTTGAAAACTTCTCGTCTGAGATCAAAGAATTGGTAGGACCCACCTCACTGTGGAGACCGTCCAAATATAACTCAGAAGATTTGGCAAAAGGTAGTTTAGCCTTTATGCAGGAAATGGTACAAAAATGGTATAAAAACTAGATTCCCATTTATCTCAGGAAAAGAAAGGAAGTTCACAAATGAGCTTCCTTTCTTTTTGTACATTTATTGCATTTTTATTGATTTATTTCACGTTTAAAGAAATATTTCCATAATAATACATTATATTTGTCGTCAGAAATAAGTCCATAAAAGATCATTTGAGTGTCTGGCTTTGGAACTTTCACTTTTCGGAATTTGTTAGATAATAAATAACTAATTATCAAAATATAGTTATGGAAACGCTTACTAATTCTATCGTCCCCGAAATTATTCTCGACGAAATCGTTGAGAAATATAAAGGTAAACCCGGCATGCTACTTTCCACCCTGGAAGAAGTGCAGGAAAAAAATCCTTTAAAATACCTTCCAGGTGAAACCTTAACGGTTGTATCGCAAAAGCTGAACATTCCTTACACACAAGTGTACAGCGTAGCCACATTCTATTCGTTTTTCAATCTTAAACCACAAGGCAAACATTCTATCATTGTGTGCCGTGGTACAGCATGCCATACCAAGGGCTCTAAAGCCCTTCTGGATGAAGTTGGGCCTATTCTAGGATTTAAACGTACGGAAGACGAAACGGAATCATCATTCACTACCCCCGACAATGAATTTACCATTAAAACAGTTGCCTGTTTTGGCCAGTGTGCGCAATCACCGGTTGTAGCGGTGGATGGTGTCATTTTCAGTAATGTCAATTCGCAGCGATTGATGAAGATATTGAAGAAGGTAAAATGACCCCTAACCCCTAAAGGGGTACTAAGTTAGTATATTCATAATTAAAAACTTACTAACATGACAAACTCAAACAATATATTTGAAAAAAACAACTTCAATTCCCCTTTAGAGGTTAGGGGTTCTTTATTTTCATCTTCTCCCACGATATTGGTAGGCATGGGAACTTGTGGCATTGGTAACGGAGCTGATTTGGTTTTTGCTCGACTTCGCAGCTATAAAGCAGACACAAATGCCGGCTTCGAACTAAAACAAACCGGATGCTTTGGTTTTTGTGCCGAAGAACCGTTGGTTATGCTTTACCAGCCGGGGAAACCAATGTTAGTCTATAGCAAAGTAGATGAGAAAGATGCTGTACACATTGCCGAAGGCGTTTTGAAAGGAAAAGCTTATCGGAAAAAACTGCTTTGCAGAATAGATGAATGGGATTTCCATACTTCGAAAATCAATTTTGGCAAAGGCTACGAAGATATACCGCATTGGAACGAGATTCCGTTTTTTAAAGGTCAAAAAAAAATAGTATTGCGCGATGCCGGACTGATTGATCCTGAATCAATTCTGGATTATCTTGCTGTGGGAGGTTATAAAGCCCTTGCAAAAGCACTCAAAATGCAACCCGTGGAGGTTGTGAATGAAGTAATGGCTGCCAAACTTCGCGGTCGTGGGGGTGCTGGTTTTCCTACCGGAATTAAATGGGACATCATGCGAAAAGCCGAAGCTGACCAGAAATATATTATTTGCAATGCTGACGAAGGTGATCCTGGTGCTTATATGAACCGTAACGAAATAGAAAGTGATCCGCACATGTTAATAGAAGGGATGTTGATAGGGGCTTATGCCATGGGGGCTACCGAAGGAATTGCCTATGTGCGTGCCGAATATCCATTGGCTGTAAAACGACTACAGATAGCCATCCAACAAGCCACCGAACAGGAGCTAATGGGTGAAAATATTATGGGTTCGGGGTTTAGCTTTACACTCAGAGTGGTGGAAGGCGCGGGTGCCTTTGTTTGTGGTGAGGAAACGGCGTTGATTGCTTCTATCGAAGGCAAAGCCGGTCGACCCATGCCACGCCCGCCCTACCCTGCCGGCAAAGGCTTGTATGGAAAACCAACCAATATCAACAATGTAGAAACATGGTGCAATATTCCCGTCATACTTGAAAAAGGAAGCGATTGGTTCAAAGAAACCGGAACGGAGAAGAGCCCGGGAACAAAAGTGTTTTCGTTGGTGGGGAAAGTAAAAAACACCGGATTGGTAGAACTCCCGCTGGGGTCGACGCTGGAACAGTTTGTATACGGTATCGGTGAAGGAACGGGAACTTCGAAGAAAGTAAAAGCAGTACAAACCGGAGGTCCTTCCGGCGGCTGTATTCCGTTGGAGTATTTCTCCACACCGGTCGACTATGAATCGCTGGCCGGCCTGGGTGCCATTATGGGTTCAGGCGGAATGGTGGTGATGGATCAGGACAATTGCATGGTGGATGTGGCCCGTTATTTTCTGGAGTTCAATTCAGCTGAGTCGTGCGGAAAATGCACTCCTTGTCGCGAAGGATTGGCACAAGCACTTGCTATTCTTACCCGAATTACCAAAGGGCAAGGTACCTACAAAGATCTGGACACGCTCGAACTATTGAGCAAAACTATAAAAGACACAGCCATTTGCGGACTGGGGCAGACTGCACCAAATCCGATTCTTACCACCCTGCGATATTTCCGTCACGAATACGAAGAGCATATCAGGGAAAAGCGATGCCATGCAGGTGCTTGCGAGTCGTTGTACATTGCCTTGTGCGAAAACAGTTGTCCGCTACACATGAACATTCCGGGCTACATCGAACTGATAAAGGAAGACCGCCTGGATGAAGCATTTGAATTAACCTTGCGCGACAATCCTATCCCGGGAACAATCGGACGTATTTGTCACTTTCACTGCCAGATGCGTTGCCGTCGTGAACAGTTGGACGAGCCTGTTTCGCAGGGAGAAATTCACCGCTATCTGGCCGACACCATGTACAAGCTCGGCAAAGAAAACGATATTTACACTAAACTGATAAAAGAAAAACTGCCTGCTACCGGTAAACAAATTGCCATTGTGGGTGCAGGGCCTGCCGGACTTACGGCTGCCTATTACCTTGTGAGATTGGGACATGCTGTTACTGTTTACGATGCATTGCCCGAAGCCGGTGGTGTTGTTCGGTTTGGCATTCCTCAATACCGTTTACCAAAATCGGTGTTGCAAAAAGAAGTTAAGTTCATCAAAAAGCTGGGTGTACAATTTCAATTCAACCAAAGACTGGGCGAGAATCTATCGTTAGAAACGTTGAAAAATGAATGTGACGCTGTATATCTGGCCATTGGAGCATGGAAAGATATCGATTTGCACATCCCCGGCGAAAACGCAAAAGGTGTTTTTGCAGGCACTGAAGTTTTGAAAGAGATGGCTCTGGGAAAAGCACCAAAGCTGGGTCAACAGGTGGTGATTATTGGTGCCGGAAATGTGGCCATCGATGCAGCCCGCAGTATCTGGCGATTAGGCAAAGAAGTGACGGTGGTGTACCGACGCGAAAAAGGCGATATGCCGGCAAATGCAACCGAGATATTTGAATCGGAAGCCGAAAAAATAAACTATCATTTTCTGGCTGCACCACACGAAATCATTGCCGACGAAAAGGGTAAGGTAAAAGCATTAAAAGTAGAAATTATGAGTGGTGGCAGCATAGATGTTTCGGGAAGAAGACGACCTGTTTCCACCGGAAAATATCAGGAAATTCCGTGCGACTCCATCATTATGGCTGTGGGCGAACGGGTAGATTCGGAGCAACTCGCCAACGCCGGATGGGCTACCACAAAAGATGGACGGTTCATTGTTGACCCGTTTACGTTCCAAACATCTGACCCCAAACTATATGCAGGTGGCGATGCCGTTACCGGTCCTTCTACGGCTGCCGAGGCGATGGGCATGGCAAAAAAAGCGGCTGCAGCCATCGACTTAGCGCTAATGAAAGAAATACGATTCCATCTCTTGTTCCGCGAATTTCAATATAAAAACCATATTCCATTAAATCCGAAAACAAGTCCTAAGAATAAATCCGGCAAGCTTTCGGTGAAAGAACGTATCGGTAATTTTCAGGAAGTAGAAGTTGGCTTCACCGGCGAACAAGCCCGCAATGAGGTAGAAAGGTGTTTGAGGTGTGATGTGAGATGCTAAAACAGGTCTATGGTCTATGGTCGAAAGTCAAAGGTCAAAGGTCAACGATTCTCGATTTTATAGCCATCATAAAAAGCCTGTCTTAACCTTTTTCTTTTATCTTTTGTCTTTTATCTTTTGTCGTCAGACCTTTGTCCTTAGACTAAAAAATACTAATTATGAAAATCACAATAAACAATCAGCCCGTACAGGTACCGGAGGGGATCACCATTATGGAAGCCTGTAATTCTGTTGGCATCAATGTACCATCGCTGTGCTACCTGAAAGATGTTTCGCACAATGCGTCCTGCGGGGTTTGTGTGGTAGAGGTGAAAGGTGCCAAATCCTTGTTGCGTTCGTGTATCACGCAGGTAACGGAGAATATGGAAATCACCACCAACAGCCAACGCGTGATGGAAGCCCGGCGGGTCAACGTGGAATTGCTGCTGGCCAATCATCCGCAGGATTGCTTGCTGTGCGACAGGAATCAGAACTGCGAATTGCAAGAGATCACGTTCGACCTTGGCGTTACCTGCCAGCGCTTTGTGAGAACGCAACGGGAAGTTCGCCCCAAAGATGAAACGTCGCAGTCGCTGGTGCGCGACCCGGAGAAATGCATCCTATGCGGTCGCTGCGTGGCCGTATGCAGCGAGGTGCAGGGAGTAAAAGCCATCGACTTTTCCGGTCGTGGACTGAAAAGTAAGATATCCACGTTCCTCGATTTGGGCATGGGCATAGTGGCCTGTACCAATTGCGGACAGTGTGCGTTGGTTTGTCCTACCGGTGCCATTACCGAAAAAAGTGCCGTGAGCGAAGTGTGGGACGCCCTGCACCATCCCGATAAAGTAGTATTGGTACAAACCGCTCCCGCCGTAAGGGTTGCTATTGGTGAAGCCATGGGCATGGCCGATGGCAGTCTGGTAACCGGCAAAATGGTAGCCGGCTTGCGCCGGTTGGGTTTCTCCAAAGTCTTCGATACCAATTTTGCAGCCGACCTTACCATTATCGAAGAAGGAAACGAACTGATAGAACGGATTAAAACCGGCGGCACACTGCCCATGATCACTTCCTGCTCACCGGGTTGGATCAAGTATATCGAACATTTTTATCCAAAGTCATTGGCGCATTTGTCCAGTTGCAAATCGCCGCAACAAATGTTTGGTGCCATTGCCAAGACCTATTATGCTGAAAAAGCAGGCATCGACCCCCGCAACATCGTGGTAGTATCGGTGATGCCCTGCACCGCCAAGAAGTTTGAAGCCCGCCGACCCGAGATGGATGGTGCTTTTCAGTACTGGAAAGAAAAAGTGACGATGACCGAACAGGAACACTTTTACGATGTAGATGCCGTGCTCACCACCCGCGAACTGGCACGCATGTTCAAAGAAACAGGCATTGATTTCACGCATTTACCCGAAGAACAGTTCGACAATCCGCTGGGCGAATCCACCGGTGCTGCCGTCATCTTTGGGGCTACGGGAGGTGTTATGGAGGCTGCTTTGCGTACCGCCTACGAAGTATTTACCGGAAAAACACTGGCGAATATCAACTTTACGGCTGTGCGCGGACTCACCGGCATCAAGGAAGCAGAAGTCGATTTGGAGGGCACAAAAATTAAAGTGGCAGTAGCGCATACGCTAAAAAATGCTGCTATCTTACTGGAGCAGATCGAAAACGGTACGTCGCCCTACACCTTTATCGAAGTGATGACCTGCCTCGGTGGTTGCCTGGGCGGTGGCGGACAGCCCATACCTACCAATTACGAGATACGTAAAAAGCGTGCCGAGTCCATTTACTACGAAGATGCCCACAAAGGCCTCCGCAAATCGCACGAAAACCCCGAAATACTAACGCTCTATAACGATTTTCTGATAGAACCGCTGGGTGAAAAGTCGCATCATCTACTCCATACCAACTATATTGAAAGAGGGAAATAGAAAAAATATTATTTTAAAAACAACTTAAATTCATCCAACTAAATCGTAGAATAGTTTTGTTACATTTGTTGTAAATTTAAATTGATAACACTCTAAAATATCATGAAACAAAACTGGTTGGAACATCTGGAGCCACTGATGGCTCAGTATCATCAGCGCAAGCATCCGCTTGATTATAAAAGTCGCTATCAACTGTTGGTAATGGTGATCCTTTCGGCGCAGGACTCTGATAAGCATATCAACGAACTGGCTCCGGTGGTCTTTGCAGCCTATCCGTCGATGAATAGCCTGGCGCAAGCCACGGTTGAAGACCTGCACCAATACATCAGCACGGTACGGAATTTTGGCAACAAAGCCAACTGGTTGGTGAAACTGGCACAGCAGATTGGTGATGACGATAACATCCCCACCACTATGGCCGAGCTGACGAAATTGCCGGGCATTGGGCGTAAATCGGCTAACGTTATTATTCGTGAGTCAGGCAATACTGCCGAAGGCGTTATCGTCGACCTGCACGTCGTGCGCGTTGCCCCACGAATTGGGATTGCTTCGGGCACACAACCCGAGAAAATAGAGAAACAAATCATGGCCATCGTACCACAAGAGCGTTGGAACGATATCGGAATGGCTATTTCCTTTCTCGGTCGCGAGATATGCCGCCCCACCAACCCAATGTGCGACAGTTGTGTGATGAATGCCGTGTGCCACTTTCATAATGGAATTACCGACAAGGAAGAAAATAGCAATGAATTGAAATTGTTTTAAAAGGAATAATATCCTAAGTAATTGGTTTTTTGTCGCATTCCAGATCCGGACCTCTCCCTAAATCCCTCCCCACAAGGGAGGGACTTTACAGAGTGAGAACTAACAATAGAATCTCATTATTTGAGGTGCTGTGTCCCCTTTCTCCTGTGGAGAAAGGGTTAGGGATAGAGGTCTAAATAATTCTTTTTATACGGCATTATTTCATTTCTGCCACTTAAACCTTATCACATACGAATTTATACAACAAATACACTTACCTTTGTAGTCAAATCCTCAATACGAGCATTTTAAACTAAATTGGAACAAACATGACTTTTACAGACTTAGGAATTAACGATAATATAGTTCAGGCACTTCAGGAAAACAGAATTACAGAACCTAGCGACATTCAACTTCAGGCCATTCCGCACATACTCACTTCGGAACATGACCTGGTGGCCATAGCGCAAACCGGGACAGGTAAAACGGCTGCCTTTTGCCTGCCTATTCTCCAAACCATCGATCCTAAATTAGCAAAAATACAAGCACTGGTATTGGTTCCAACGCGCGAGCTCGGGCAACAGGTGGCGCGTGAATTCTTTCTTTTCTCCAAACACATGCCACGCGTATTTGCCGAAGCGGTGTATGGTGGCACTCCTATCGAAGATCAAATTCAGAAATTGAAACGCGCCACACATGTGGTGGTAGCTACTCCCGGCCGTTTGCTCGATTTGTTGGACAGAAACGCACTAAGCCTTCAGGATTTGAAGTATCTAGTACTGGACGAAGCCGACGAAATGATCAACATGGGCTTCAAATCGGAAATCGATCAGATTTTGGAGTCTTGTAAGCGCGATATCACCAGCATGTTGTTTACTGCTACCATGCCTAACGACGTAAAACAACTGGTACGCGAATACCTGCGTCCGAATGCTGTGGAGATCAGAATTAATGCCGAAGAGTTTGTCAATCAAAAAATTGATCACCAATATATTATTTACAAACAAGGCTATAAGCTCGATTATTTAAAAGCATATCTATCGCAACGACTCGATCAACGTGGCATCATGTTCTGTCGCACCAAAGTAGCGGCAAAAAAACTGGCCAAACAATTGGCCGGCTTTGAAGTGGTGGCTGATGCCTTGCACGGCAACTTAAACCAGGAAATGCGCGACAAAGTAATGCGTGGCTTCAAAAAAGGTAGAATCAACCTGCTGGTAGCTACAGATATTGCTGCCAGAGGTATCGACGTGAAGGATCTGGATTATATTATCCATTATCATTTACCCGAAAAAACAGAACAGTACACCCACCGAAGCGGTAGAACGGCTCGTGCCGGTAAATCGGGGAACTCTGTATGTCTGGTCAAAACAGAAGATATGCCCGAAATCAAAAATATGGAGTCGGAACTTAAAATTCATTTTTCAGCTCTAAACATCGAGCCCAAACCCGAACGTCCAAGTGCTCCGGTAACCATCTATATGAATATTGGTTTTGGACAAGGTTTTACGAAGGGCAATGTCTCCGATTTCTTAGTGGAAGAAGCAGGACTTAATCTCTCGGACATTAAAAACGTAGTGGTGGAAGACAATCGCTCTTACTTTGACATCCCACAAAAATACCAGCAACAGGTTTTCCTCAACCTGAAAGGGTTTAAACTTGCTCACCGTAATCTAAAATTCACCTTAGACGGCGCAAATAGTAAACGAAACATTTACTAACGTGAAACCGGCACGCAATCGAATCGTCTATCTTATTTCCGTAGCTATAGTTATGGTATTGGGACTTTCGTCGAGAAAATATGCCGGCTATCTTCCCGAATATATCAACACCTACCTCGGTGATGCACTGTGGGCGGTAATGATCTATCTTTTTGCAGCACTACTTTTAAAAGACCGGAAACCGTCGCTAATTACATTACTTAGCTTGTCATTTTGCTACCTCATTGAAATAAGTCAACTCTATCACGCCCCTTGGATTGATGCTATCAGAAACACCCGTTTAGGAGGTTTAGTATTGGGCTTTGGCTTTCTGTGGACGGATATAATTGCCTACACGATGGGGATTGGTGTTATGCTGGCTATTGAAAGCGTATATTTTTGGTCAAAGGAAAAGAAGTAATATAAACTGTAGTACATTTATAGATATCTTCAATAGAAATACAAGAGTTATTAAACTGGATACGGTTTGGCAGCGACTGACCTCGTCCGGTGAACCGAAAAACAAGTGAAGTTGGCGTTTGAAACTGTCCTGTCTGAGCGACGAAGGAGCGAGTTTGGACGGTTTTAGCCAACTGAGCGTAAGTTTTTCGAGTGAAGCGGGCGTAGTCTTGACTTTTTTGCTTACTTTTTGTGTTAAGACAAAAAGTAAGTCAGGGTTTGGGGCGGAAGCCCCTATAAAACAAAATGACTTTTTTAAAGCACTACGGGTCACTATAAAGTGAGTTCAATCCACCACAATCTATTACACAAAAAAACCTCTTGAATAACTTCAAGAGGTTTTTAAATTTTATATCAATCAGTAAAGTTGAATCTTATTCTTGATTCAAAGTTACGCGTTTGAAACCAACACAAGTTAACTGTTTTTTCACAAGCAGTTCTTTTACTGTTATTTTTCCAGCTTCTTCACCGCCACCTTCGTACTTTTGTTCTAAAAGAGTATATTCTTTGTAGAATTTTGCCATACGTCCAGCCGCAATACTGTTTACTTTCTGTTCTGGTAAAGTTGCAGATTTCTCTGCAGTAACTGTTGCTTTAATTTCGCGTGCTTTTGCAGCTTCCTCAGCAGTAATCCAGCCCTTAGCCATGTTTGATTCGATGTGGTTTTCGCTATCAACGTGAGCAGGATTGATGCCTGCTTTTTTTATTGCTACTTCAACTTCCTTTGCAACAAGTTCGGTTTTAGTTTTTTCGATAGCCACTGCAAGCTCGTTATCTTTTACTTTTTGAGGCACTTCAGATTCATCAATAGCCACAGGCGCCATTGCTGCAATATGCATCGCCATGCCACGTAAGGTATCGTATTCGGCATTTTCTTGAGCAACCGCCACCAATGTAGCAAGTTTGTTTCCCGGGTGAATATAAGCAGCAGTAGTACCACCCTGAACGAATTCGTAGTAGTCCAATTCCATTTTTTCACCGGTAATACCTGAACGATCAAGAATCACATCTGAAATAACGCGACCATCAATCGTCAAGGCTTTAAGTTCTTCGATTGTAGCTGGTTTTGTAGCCATAGCTACATCAAGAATTGATCTTGTCAAAGCTACGAAATCTGCATTGATAGCTACGAAATCAGTTTCACATTTCAATGCTAATACAGCTGCAAATCCACCTTCAGCTTTAGCCAAAACGCAACCTTCAGAAGCTTCACGATCGCTTCTTTTTGATGCTGTAGCCTGACCTTTTTTACGAATAATTTCAACTGCTTTGTCAAAATCGCTATTGGCTTCAGTGAGTGCATTTTTGCAATCCATCATACCAGCACCAGTCATGGTACGCAATTTTGAAATTTCTGCCATTGTTACTGCCATAATTATAAGTATTTTACGACTCTCTGTCCTTAATAAAAATAAGAGAGCTGTGAGTTATTAATATATTTGATATGTTTCTTCTTTGAAAGAATATTGAAAGACAAGAAAAAACGAGTTACAAGCTACAATAATTCATAACAGGTAACTCGTTTAAAAATATATAATCGTCAATTCTTGGTGAACCAAGCGGCTAAGGCCGAACGGTCACTGACAACTTTCAATTAATCTTATTCTTCTTCTTTGACGAATTTTTTGATCACGTTAGCGTTCAAAGCATCATCATCTTCTTTTTGAGTTCTTGGTTTTTTTGTAATTCTTGACTTTTTGTCTTTTGAAACAGGAGCTTCAGCAGCTTCAGTATCAATTTTTTCTACTTTGCGTTCTTCCAAACCTTCTTGGATAGCAGCAACCATAGCGCCTAAAATTACGTCAACCGATTTTGTAGCGTCATCATTTGCAGGGATTACGAAATCAAGTCCGTTAGGATTTGAGTTAGTATCCACAATTGCAAAAATTGGAATACCCAAACGTTGAGCTTCTAATACGGCAATGTGTTCTTTCATCACGTCTACAATGAAAAGTGCAGAAGGAAGACGAGTCAAATCAGCGATAGAACCTAAGTTCTTTTCTAATTTCTCGCGTTGACGAGTAATTTGAAGTTTTTCGCGTTTAGAAATATTTTCGAATGTACCATCAGTCGCCATTTTGTCGATAGTGGTCATTTTTTTAACGGCTTTACGAATAGTAGGGAAGTTAGTTAACATACCACCGGCCCAACGCTCAGTAATGTATGGCATTCCAACAGCTAATGCTTTTTCAGAAACCACATCTTTAGCTTGTTTTTTTGTTGCAACGAAAAGGATTTTACGTCCTGATTTTGCAATTTGTTTCAATGCTGCTGCAGCTTCGTCAATTTTCACTACTGTTTTGTGCAAATCGATAATGTGAATATCGTTACGCTCCATGAAAATGTAAGGAGCCATTGCTGGATTCCATTTACGTTTCAAGTGACCAAAGTGGCAACCTGCTTCTAATAATTCGTCAAAATTTGTTCTAGACATTTTTTTTGTTTAAAAAGTTGTTTACATTCTGTTTAACTCAATTGCCGAGTAGTCTTCAATTTTACTTAGAGTCTCAACAATTTAGATACTAAACCAAAACCATCTACTATTCATCCATTTACTATTTACAATAGGCTTACGCGCATTGCAAAATAATAAATGGTAAATGATAGAATGGTAAATAAATATTAACGTTTCGAGAATTGGAATCTCTTACGTGCTTTTGGTTGACCTGGTTTTTTACGCTCAACACCACGAGGGTCACGAGTCATAAATCCTTCAACTTTAAGTGCTGGTTTGTCTTCTGGGTTCATTTTCACCAACGCACGAGCAATTGCTAAACGCAAAGCACCCGCTTGTCCGTTAAATCCACCACCATTTAGATTTACTTTAATATCGTATTTTTCAGTCACTCCCAATTTGGTAAGAGGTTGTTTAACCACAAATTGTAATAATGGTGACGGAAAGTAAACGTTTATATCGCGTTTATTAATGGTAATTTGTCCAGTTCCTTCGCTCACGAAAACACGAGCAACAGCCGCTTTTCTTCTTCCTAAGGCATTTATTACTTCCATACTGATTATTTAAGTGAGTTTAAATCTAATTGTTTTGGTTGTTGAGCTTGCATATTGTGTTCCGCACCTGGGAATACATATAAATTGCCCAAAAGTTTGTCTCCAAGACGGTTTTTAGGTAACATACCTTTCACCACTTTCTTGATAAGTTTTTCAGAACTTTTTTCCATCAATTTAGCTGGTGTAATTTCACGTTGTCCACCTGGATAGCCTGTGTGGCTAAGGTAGATGCGATCGTTCCATTTGTTACCTGTTAATTGTACTTTTTCTGCATTGATAATAATCACATTATCTCCACAGTCTACGTGAGGAGTGAAACTTGGTTTGTATTTTCCGCGCAAAAGTTTAGCAACTTTTGAACCCATACGCCCCAATACCAAATCGGTAGCATCCACAACTACCCATTCTTTCTGCACCGTTGCTTTGTTGGCAGAAATGGTTTTATAACTTAACGTATCCACTTGTTTAAAATGTTTTTGATTAATAATTGAGCCATTTTATTTGCTTCAATCATATTTTGGAAGAGGCTAATCGGCACAAAATAGGATATTTACACACAACAAAACTGACCATTACACTGTGATAATAAACGGACTGCAAAAATACTGTTTTTCTTTGGATTACCAAACAATTAAACATCTTTTTTTCGTACAGATATTTTCAGCGGAAAATCGGGGGCAAATTCCTCAAAAAAAAATGCAAGATGGTGTAGCATTTATCATTATGAATCCTTAGATTTGCACATTATTAATTTATACGTGTCTAGTAATGAAAAATTCATAGTCGAGCGTGCTTTCAACATTATTTCAAAACCAAACACTATTTTCACTCAAACATTCACTCTAACACACCTGCATTGAAAAAAATATTCAAAGAAAAACCGTCACTGAGTATACAATATAAAAGCAGCTTTTTGCTCGTTTTGATTGTTGCGTTTGTCGCTTTCCTCACCCAAAAGGTGGTGGGCTACATTGGCACAGCACTAATGTTACTGGTGGTGGTCTCCTTACTGGCAATAACATTCGAAATTATGCCTGTACTACTCGCTGCAATTTTAAGCGCATTGGTACTTAATTTCTTTTTTATACCGCCACTCTACACGTTTCATATCGATAATTCTGAAGATATACTCCTTTTTCTAATGTTTATCGTCATTGCATTGATAAATGCGGTACTTACAAACAGAATTAGGAAAGTGGAAAAGATTGCCAGAGACAAAGAAGAAAAAGAAAATTCAATCAGACTGTACAACACACTTTTAAACTCTCTGTCGCACGAACTGAGAACACCTATCTCCACCATTCTGGGCGCTGTAGACATTATAAAGGAAAACAGAGAAAAACTGAGCGTAAAGCAACGCGACGAGCTATTGACCGAAATCGGAACAGCTAGTATCAGACTGAACCATCAGGTCGACAACCTGCTTAACATGAACCGATTGGAAACCGGAATGCTAAAACTGAAACTCGATTGGTGTGATATAAATGAATTAATCTATTCCGTCATTCAGAAGCTTGACCTGACCACAAAAAAAAACAACTTAAAATTTAAGGACAACGATCAGTTACCGTTAGTTAAGCTTGACAGCGGATTGATGGAGCACGTATTTTACAATATACTCAACAATGCCATCCTTTATACACCTGAATATTCAACCATAACGATTGAAGTTTCCTATCATAATGATATGCTCAGAATTGCAATCTCCGATGATGGCAATGGTTTCCCTACATCTGAAATTCCATTTTTATTTGAAAAATTTTACCGGCTTCCTCACACCAAAACGGGTGGCAGTGGCTTGGGGCTATCTATTTCAAAAGGTTATATAGAAGCACATAACGGCACCATTGTGGCCGAAAATAATATACCGACGGGTGCAAAATTCACCATGAACATCCCTGTTGAAAGTTCATTTATAAATAATTTAAAGAATGAATAACGCTGAAATTTTAATTATCGACGACGAGCCACAAATACGCAAACTACTGGAAATTACTCTCGAGAGTAACGACTACAGAGTATGGCAAGCTGCCACAGGCAAGGAAGGTATTTTAATGGCCGCCAATCATACGCCCGAACTGATTCTTCTCGACCTTGGATTGCCCGACAAAAGCGGACACGAGGTATTGAAGGAACTCAGAACGTGGTACAATAAATCGATCATTATCCTTTCGGTGCAAAATACCGAAAATGATATTATTACAGCACTGGACAATGGTGCTACCGATTATCTGACCAAACCATTCCGCACCGGCGAACTACTTGCACGCATTCGCTCATCGATACGCAGGCATATGTCAGAAGAAAACAACAACCTGATTACCTGTGGTGAATTGCAAATTGACCTGGTAGCCAGAATCGTAAAACAAAACGATGAAATCGTCAAACTGACTTCCACAGAATACAACTTAATGGCTTTGTTTGCTAAAAACGAAGGACGTGTATTGACGCATCAATTTATTTTGCGCGAAATATGGGGTTTTAACTATCAAACCGAGACACAATATTTACGTGTATTTATAGGCACACTCCGAAAAAAAATAGAGCTAATACCCAATCAACCAAAGCATATCATTACCGAAAATGGTGTCGGATATCGTTTTACCTGATCAATCTTTATAAAATCTTTATATAACTCACCAATTATTTTACTTTTTGCCAATATCCTTGTGGCTACTTTTGCCGCATAAAATATAGCAAAAATGGAAAAAACAAAAAGTGGTATAAAAAGTAAAGTTACAGCCGCCTCATTATTAGTTGCTCTAGGCATAATCTATGGCGATATTGGAACAAGTCCGCTGTATGCTTTGAGAGCAGTAATCGGACACAGATTGATTGATATGGATTTAGTTTACGGAGGTGTATCCTGTATTTTTTGGACACTGGTATTCCAGACAACAATCAAGTACATTTGGCTTACGCTCCGAGCCGACAACCAGGGTGAAGGTGGTATTTTCTCACTGTATGCATTGGTTGGAAAATACAACAAAAAACTCGTAATGGTAGCCATATTGGGTGCCACAACTCTATTGGCCGACGGTATTATCACCCCTCCTATTTCTGTTGCTTCGGCCATCGAAGGTTTAAATTTGGTTCACGGTTTAGAAAACGTCATAGTACCTGGAAATGGACTAACTATTGGTATTGTAATAGCGATACTTTCTATTTTATTTTTCGTTCAACGATTTGGAACAGAAATAATTGGAAAATTTTTCGGACCAATGATGGCTATTTGGTTTACCATGCTTTTGGTTTTTGGAATTCATCAAATCGCAGTTCATCCGGATGTACTAAAAGCACTAAACCCATATTATGGGTATAATTTACTGGTCAATTATCCGAACGGTTTTTGGTTATTGGGTGCCGTCTTTCTATGTACAACTGGTGCCGAGGCTTTATACTCAGACCTTGGACACTGCGGAATTCGCAATATCAGAATCACATGGGTCTTTGTAAAAATAAGTTTGGTGACCTGCTACCTTGGTCAGGCAGCCTGGTTAATGCATCTCGGACAACCATTTTTGAACGGTCGTAATCCATTTTTCGAAATCATTCCTCACTGGTTCCTATTGCCAAGTATTTTAATTGCTACTGTAGCAACAATTATCGCTTCTCAAGCGTTAATTAGTGGAAGTTACACACTGATAAGCGAGGCTATGAACTTAAACTTCTGGCCACGTATCACCGTACGACAACCAACGGAGAGCAAAGGTCAGATATATATCCCAAGCGTAAACACCATACTTTGGTTTGGTTGTATATTAATGATTTTATATTTCAAAGAAAGTGCACACATGGAGGCAGCCTATGGATTTTCCATCTCTATCACCATGTTAATGACAACAGTTCTTTTGAGCTACTTCCTGATATTTAAATTACAATGGAAAAAAATCTACATTGTCTCCATTCTAATGGTATTTAGTACTATAGAGATTGCATTTTTTATAGCCAACGTGGCCAAAATTAAAGAACGTTGGATGTTCTTGTTCTTCGAATTATTTATATTTTTGGTTATGTATATCTGGTTTAACGCCCGTAGAATATCCAATAGTTTCACTAAATTCGTTGAAATCGGACAGTTCAGTAGCAAGCTTAAAGAGTTAAGCGACGACACCTCAATTCCGAAATTCTCAACACATTTAATTTATCTTACTAAAGCAAACAAACGTCACGAAATTGAAGAGAAAATCTTTAATTCAATTTTTGCTAAAAAACCAAAACGCGCTGATGTATACTGGTTTGTACACATTAATCGCACTGAGCACCCTTACACTTTAGATTATTCTGTATCGGAACTAATAGAAGATAAATTGATTAAAATTGACATTAATGTTGGATTCAGGGTACAACCACGTACTGAATTGTATTTCAAAAAAATAGTTCAGGAACTTATAGCCAACAAAGAATTGAATTTACATACCAGAACAGATGCGGCCTGCAAGTATAATAATGAGCCGGATTTCAAATTTGTGGTTATCGAAAAATTCCTATCGGTCGAAAATGAATTTGGTCTGCGCGAAGGAATGTTGCTCAAAGGATATGTCTATTTAAAACACATGGGACTAAGGGATATTCAAGCATTTGGGTTGGATAAAAACGATGTTGAAGTAGAGCATATTCCACTTATCTATCATCCGGTAAACAATATCGATTTACAGAGAATTAACAATAATTCAATTATAAAACTCAGCTAAAAATCAACATCATGAAACTAAAAATCAGAACAAAAGTTCTTCTTGGGATTCTCTTTGTTTTTGTGGAATTTGTTATCATTGGATTCTTGAGTATGTATTATGTCTCCACCCTGAAATACGGTTCGGAACTAATGATCAAGAACAATTACCGATCGGTTGAGTATTCAGAGAATATGATTCAATCGCTTGATGAAACCAACACTATTGTCAACTCATTGTTTTTAAACAAACACTATCAATACGACAAAGAATTGGTGGCCGGTTCTTTCGATAAATTTGAAAAAAATCTTCAGCTGGAAGAGAAAAACATTACCGAATTAGGCGAAAGAGAATTGGTACAATCCATCAAGGAGAAGTATACCAGATACAAATCATTAGTTTTAGGACAAAATATAAATTCTATACCCGAATCCGAAAAGGTGAATTTTTACACTTTCAATATTTTGCCACTTGTCAATGATCTAAAAGCACAGATGTTCTCGGTTTCAACGCTTAACATGCATTCTATTGTTCAGAAAAATGAGAAATTGAGCGAAATGGTGAGTCACATCTACAAAACGCTATCTATTCTACTTACATTTTGCTTGCTGATAACTGCTTCGTTTCTGTTTAATTTCCCCAACTATATTGCCGGACCGATTAAACAAATTACAGAAAACGTCAAGGAAATTGCTGATAATAATTTTAGCAGTAGAATAAGAATATCTACAAACGATGAGTTCAAGGAATTATCAGAAGCAATCAATGACATGGCCGAAAAGCTCGAAACGAACTACAAGCATGTGGAATTCCAGCCAGCGGTATCAAGTGCTCCTGAAGTAGACGAGAATGAGATTTTACATAACATTCAGGGATTGCTTGAGTCAATTCGACCAGTTATTGAGTCAATTTCAAAAAACAGTGGGAACAAAACCCTACAACAACAAACAGAGATACTCAAAGAAATAGAATATGAATTGTCGAAAGCAATCAAATCCTAAGTAAATCTCAATATTATAAAAAAAGAAGGCCGGTTTGTGTATACAAACCGGCCTTCTTCATTATATCATTGACTATTCATCAAGCTTCACCTCCACCAAAACCCATTGGCACCGGAGGAAGAAAACCATTGTCAGCTATTTTAATCTTTCCATTTTGCTTTTCGAACTTAGTAATATTTTCCTGCAATGCAAAAAGCAAGCGTTTTGCATGTTCGGGCGTTAAGATAATCCGCGATTTCACATTGGCTTTGGGAGTACCCGGCATAATGCGAATAAAATCGACTACAAACTCAGATGTAGAATGCGATATTATGGCCAGATTAGAATAAATACCTTCGGCTATTTCTTCCGATAGTTCAATGTTTAATTGATTGTCTTGAAGTTCCATAAAGAATTAATTTAAAAGTTATAAATCGTGTGTTTCCTACAAAGTGTTGTATTGAAAAAATCCCGACAATCGTTAGATTATCGGGATTTTCAGTGCGGCTGAAGGGACTCGAACCCCCACGCCTCTCGGCACCAGATCCTAAGTCTGGCGCGGCTACCAATTACGCCACAGCCGCATGCTGTGTAATTCGAGTGCAAAGATACTATCTTTTTTCGTATCCACAAGCGTTGAAGGCATTTTTTCAATGTAAATATCGTAATTTTCTATTTACGTTCAGTCCACGAATTTCAAACCCAGCCGAATTCGATTATTGCCTCAATGTCTTATCCACTCTCACTTCCGGGCTTAACAACACAGTATCAAGCAATTCTAAATGCGAGGCTCGTATCGGGTTAATGTCAATTCCACCACGGCGGGTATACATGGCAGCAACCATCAGTTTCTCGGGATTAAAAACATCTGAGAAACGTTTATAAATCATTTCTACCACTTCCTCATGAAAATGGTTCTCTTTGCGGAAAGAAACGAGATATTCCATGACTGAACCAAGCTCTATTTCGTGTTTGGTAGTCATTTCTACAAACAAATCACCCCAGTCGGGCTGATTGGTAACCCGGCAATTGGAACGCAGTAAATCGGAACAAAACGCATATGAATGTGAAGTATCAGTTTCTATGCTTCGAAGCAACTCTGGCGACTCGGTAAAACGTTTAAATTGAATAGATTCTTGCATCTCAGCCGGCACCAAATCGGAAAGATGCCTTTTTTGCAACTGAGGAAATGCCTGTTGAACGGGTACATCAACACCAAACAATGTAACGTGTACTTCGATTTCCAACAAGGCGCTTAAGTCTTTAGCGATAATCTCCGCCACCTTTTTCTCGGCTTGGGCAATCGTCTGTCCAAAACTATCCATATTGAAAGCATTGAGGTAAAGCTTCAGCGATTTCGATTCCACTAAATATCTACTATCAGCCGGATAGATCAACTTCATCACCCGAGAAACCGGTAAGCCATTGTCAGTTAGAAACGAAAGTTCGTAGCAATTCCACACATCAAAGCCTACAAAAGGTAGATTTGCATCCGAAATACCGTATTGCTCTCTATTTTCGGATCGTGGAATACGAAACAAGAGTTGTGCATCGTAATGCTCCGGCGTGGAAGCTGTTTTTCCAAGAATAGTGTCGTTTATATTAAACTTCATGCTGTTTTATTTATAAAAAAAACTTTCCATGAGTTTCTACTCAAGAAAAGTTTCTTTGTATTATAAATTAGAATACCAGATCAAATATTGGTCTACATTTATTTTCAAGCCAAATAACTTCTTCATCACTCAGACTTGGTGAGAGCTTTCGAACAACCTCAGCGTGATATTCATCAATCCATATTTCCTCGTCTTCATTAAGTAAAGTAATATCAATCAATTCTCTGTCGATTGGAAAAAGAGTCACTGTCTCGAACTGAAGAAATTGCCCAAACTCAGTTTTTTGAGCAGGCACTACATGCACTAAATTTTCTATTCTAATGCCATATTCATTCGTACGATATAAACCTGGCTCATTCGACATAAACATACCGGCTTGCAGCACAACAGGATTCTCTTCTGCACGAATACTCTGAGGTCCTTCATGTACATTTAAGAAATGACCTACACCATGTCCAGTTCCGTGTCCATAATTCAAACCCAAATCCCACAATGCTTTACGTGCGAGAATATCGAGTTGAGAACCGCGAGTACCTGCCGGAAACATCGCTGTTGCTAAAGCAATATGCCCTTTCAAAACAAGTGTAAAATCAATTTGCTGCTGACTTGTTGCTTTCCCAAGTGTAACAGTGCGTGTTATATCTGTAGTTCCATCTAAATACTGTCCTCCGGAGTCAAGAAGTAAAATGCTCTCGGCTTTAAGGGTCGATTCTGTTTCAGGTTGTGCGCTATAATGCACGATTGCACCATGAGCATCATATCCTGCTATAGTTCCAAAGCTTTCGCCCATGAAATTTTCTTGTTCACTACGGAATTCGCACAATTTTTCAGAAATAGAGATTTCAGTCAATTTTCCACTTTCCAAGTTAGCTTCCAACCACATGAAAAAACGAGTTAATGCCACGCCATCTTTCACCATTGCTGAACGAATACCAGCCATTTCAACCTCATTTTTAATACTTTTCAATTTAAAAACAGGCGACATAGCATTACGAATAACACAAGTAGAAGGAATAGACTCATACAAAGCCTGATTTAATTTTGAACCATCAACAAGCACAGATTCCGAAGGCTTAAGTTGTTTTAAACGACCATAAATTGCTTCGTAACTTTCAACGACAACTCCTTCATTTTTGAAATAAGAGCTTGTTTCGGGGGTCAACTTCTCAGGAGCTATAAATAAGGTTGCCTTGTCGTTTTCAATCAAAGCATACGATATTACTACCGGATTATAATCAACATCATTTCCCCGAATATTAAACAGCCATGCAATATCATCCAGAGCCGACATAACAAATACATCAGCATACGCTTTTTTAAGTTCGGCGCGCACCAAAGCTAGCTTGTCAACAGTTGATTTTCCGGCATATTTTACATTAAATGCGTAGAATGGATTCAACGGTATTGAAGGTCGATCAGTCCAAACTTCACCGGGCAAATCGACAGACAGCAGCTCCAACCCATTCATTTTCAACTCATTTTTCATTGAAGCATAACTATTCAACGAAAACACCTGAGGGTTCACCCCTACTTTTTCGCCCGCTTTCAGTTGGGTTGCCAACCAGGGCAAAATCTCCAATGTTTCCGGTAAACCCTGCTTCATTAGTTCTATGCCGGTACCTTCGAGTTGTTCGGCTGCATGAAGAAAATAACGGGAATCTGTCCACAACCCCGCTGCAGTAAGTGTTACAACCGCCGTTCCGGCAGAACCGTCGAAACCCGATATCCATTCACGTTCTTTCCAATAATCAGCTATATATTCACTTGCATGCGGGTCAGTACCAGGGATTATGCAGGCCGAGACACCATGTTGAATCATGGCTTCACGCAAACTTGAGAGATGTTTCAGTATTTTTTCCATTATATATTAAAAAAGAGAATAATTTTGATACGCAAAGATAAAGATTTACATAATAACATCACAAAAAAAATGCAATTTTATTCAGTAAAGATTTTTTTAGAAGGCTTTATGTTGTTTCACTGGTTCATTTTTGTATCTTTGCGAGTTCATTAATTACGAATCAGACTTATCAGCTTTGACTAAAAATAACAACATACACCCACCCGAAACATCAGAAATGGTAGAAGTTATCGGAGCTCGGGTTCACAACTTAAAAAACATTGACGTTTCTATTCCACGTGATGCTTTGACCGTAATTACCGGTTTGAGTGGCAGTGGTAAATCGTCATTGGCTTTCGATACCATTTTTGCAGAAGGACAACGCCGTTATATTGAAACGTTTTCGGC
This sequence comes from uncultured Paludibacter sp., assembly GCA_963664445.2. Taxonomy (GTDB): domain Bacteria; phylum Bacteroidota; class Bacteroidia; order Bacteroidales; family Paludibacteraceae; genus Paludibacter. Next base: position 70,641 of record CAXXUM010000002.1, on the reverse strand, counting down.
CTACGCACGTAGTTTTTTAGGAACTATGGAGCGACCTGACGTCGACAAAATTACCGGCTTAAGCCCTGTCATCTCCATCGAGCAAAAAACCACTAACAAAAATCCACGCTCAACTGTTGGAACAACAACTGAGATTTACGATTTTTTACGGTTGCTTTATGCCCGGGCCGGCGAAGCATACTCCTACGTTACCGGCGAGAAAATGGTAAAATATTCCGAAGATCAAATTGTTGATTTAATCTTACAAGATTATGAAGGCAAAAAAACGTATTTACTGGCGCCATTGGTTCGCGGTCGGAAAGGGCATTACAAAGAATTATTTGAGCAGGTACGCAAAAAAGGATATTTGCACGTGCGTATTGATGGTGAAATACGAGAAGCGACGCACGGCCTAAAACTCGACCGATATAAAAACCATGATATCGAAGTGGTTATTGACAAACTGGAAGTGAGCGAAAAAGACCGCAAGCGTCTCAAGGAATCGATGCAAAAAGCCATGCAACAAGGAAATGGCATTGTTATGCTGTTGGAAAAAGACACGGATAAAGCGCGTTTCTTCAGTAAAATGTTGATGTGCCCTACCAGTGGTATTTCGTACGACGAACCAGCTCCTCACAATTTTTCGTTCAACTCGCCTCACGGTGCCTGTCCACGTTGTAAGGGACTTGGATTTGTGAACGAGATTGACATGGACAAGATTGTTCCGGACAAAAAACTCAGTATCTATCAGGGAGGTATTGCACCCCTTGGAAAACATAAAAGCAGTACTATTTTTTGGCAAATTGAAGCCATTCTTGAAAAATATGAATGCACACTCAAATCGCCCATAGCCGACATTCCCGACGAAGCGATAGATGAAATAATGAATGGTACCGATGAACGATTACAAATAAAAAATCATTCGCTGGGTACCAATTACTTTTTGAATTACGATGGCATTCTGAAATACATCGAAATGCAGGCCGATACAGGCGCATCGGCTACCGAGCAGAAATGGGCCAATCAATACTCTAAATCAATTGCCTGTCCCGAATGCAAGGGTGCTAAACTTCGCAAAGAATCTTTGCATTTCCGCATGCACGACAAAAATATAGCCGAATTGTCGGCTATGGACATTGTCGAATTGTCGAAATGGTTGGAAAATGTAGAGCAGTTTTTATCGGAGAAACAAAAAGCGATTGCGGTTGAAATTTTGAAAGAGATTCGCACCCGATTGCAGTTCCTGCTTGATGTCGGATTGACCTATCTGTCATTGAATCGCAGTTCTCAGTCACTTTCGGGTGGTGAAAGTCAGCGTATCCGGTTGGCTACTCAAATCGGCTCGCAACTGGTTAACGTGCTCTACATTCTCGATGAGCCAAGTATCGGACTGCATCAGCGCGACAATCAACGTTTGATTCGCTCGCTGAAGCAACTGCGTGATACGGGTAACTCGGTGATAGTGGTTGAACACGATAAAGACATGATGATGGCTGCCGATTATGTGGTTGACCTTGGCCCTCATGCCGGACGACATGGTGGTGAGGTAGTGTTTGCAGGAACGCCACAAGAGATGCTAAAGGCTGACACACTGACTTCGGCCTATTTGAATGGAACAAAAACCATTGAAATTCCGGATAAAGTTCGTCCCGGAAACGGTTTGAGTCTGACCATAAAAGGTGCTAAAGGGAACAATCTAAAAAATATAAATGTTACTTTTCCACTAGGAAAAATGGTTTGTGTGACCGGTGTTTCGGGAAGTGGAAAATCGACTTTGATCAATGAAACTCTTCAACCCATACTGAGCCAGTATTTTTATCGTTCGCTGCAAGACCCATTGGAATACAAAAGTTTTGACGGAATAGATAATATCGACAAAGTGGTGGAAGTGGATCAGTCGCCTATCGGACGTACACCACGATCCAACCCGGCTACTTACACTGGTGTTTTTTCGGATATCCGCAACGTATTTGTAACTTTACCTGAGGCAAAAATACGTGGCTACAAACCCGGGCGTTTTTCGTTCAACACAGCGGGAGGTCGCTGCGAAGCATGTGGTGGAAATGGATATAAAACCATAGAAATGAATTTTTTGCCGGATGTTTACGTGCCTTGCGAGAGTTGCGATGGCAAACGGTACAACAAAGAGACTCTGGAGGTACGTTTCAAAGGAAAATCAATAGCCGATGTGTTGGCAATGACCATCAATCAAGCTGTGGAATTCTTCGAAAATCAACCGTCAATTCTCAATAAAATAAAGACCTTGCAAGACGTTGGATTGGGATATATCAAACTCGGACAGTCGAGTACAACGCTGTCGGGCGGTGAAAGCCAACGTGTAAAATTAGCTACTGAACTCTCAAAACGAGATACCGGCAAAACCTTGTATATTTTAGATGAACCCACTACCGGACTGCATTTTGAAGATATCAGAGTGTTGTTAGGCGTATTAAACAGACTGGTAGACAAAGGCAACTCAGTGATTATCATTGAACATAATATGGATGTTATCAAAGTTGCCGATCATATCATTGACATTGGGCCCGAAGGAGGAAGTGCAGGTGGCTATGTCATTTGTACGGGAACTCCTCAAGAAGTTGCTAAGAACAAAAAGAGTGAAACCGGAAAATTTCTAAAAATGGAGTTGAACGCTTAAAGTTCGGAATAAGGAATGAAAACTGAGTTGAGTTTTGCTGACTATTATTTATCTCTTTGAATTCTTTGATTGCTTTTAAACGATCGCATCTAATTAACTGACATATGCACCCGAAATTACAAACATTATTATTTGGACTTGGCGTATTTGCCGTATTTACTACTTTTGCAGTTTCATTAAGATACTTTACAAGTAGCGCACCTCAAAGTTTAGAGTATTTTGGGATTATCTCAAAAAAAGATATTCTATTGGGATTGATTGTGGCTTTGGTAGTTACATTTAATCATGAACGAAAGAAGAATTCGAAACATTGAATCATTTCAATGATCTTATTAAAACTGGAATTATACATTAATGACTGAAATTATACACTATATTATCGGGTTTTTATTAGGGGAGCATATCTCGCCCGAAATAATCAAACAAATAGGTTACACCGCCGATCCAAGCGAGTTTAGCAACTATAAACTTGTGATTGTACCCTCTCATTTCTTTGATAAGGAAATATATGGTACGGAGCAATCGCTACCTGTATTGCCATTAAAAATATGGGAAGAAACGCCCATTCTTTTTGGTCAGGCCAGTACCGAAACGATTGGAGAAACATTGGTACTGCATGCTGATTTGGTGGCAGGTACCTATTTTCTCATTTCGCGCTATGAGGAAATAGTTAGGCGAAATGTAAGAGATGAACATGGCAGGTTTAATGGTAAAGAATCATTACCCTTCAGAGCGGGATTTATCGATTCACCTTTGGTTGAAGAATACGGGAAACTATTGCGCGATCAGCTACGGCTTACCGGTTGTGATATTATTGAACCTCCTAAAACCATTAAGAAAGTTTATCTGACACACGATTTAGACCAACTGGCTCATTTCCGGAATATACGTGGTTTTTTAGGCGGACTGTTACGAGGTATACGCTTACCAAAAGAAGGCAACAAGGCCATCAGAAGCTTTTTTGGAGGATTGAAATATGACCCGTGGTACACTTTCCCCTGGTTATTCAATGTTGACAATTCTGCAAAACGGGCTTTGGGAGCCGACAGGTGCGAATCGGTAGTATTTATCAGAGCCGGTGGAGGTTTACGCAAAGAAGACCAGCCCATCATGCTGTTTCACACACCCGATTTTCAAACATTTATGAAACATTGCAGGAAAAAGAACGTTGTTTTTGGGCTCCATTCGAGCTACGAAGCCGGCATTACTCCTTCAAGAATCACAGACGAAAAGAAGCATTTAGATAAAATTGCAAAAAAGAAAAGTTATTATAATCGCAGTCACTTTTTAACCACACGTGAACCGGAAGATATGCAGGCATTAATTGATGCCGGTATAACAGACGATTTCACACTGGGGTATGCAGGCATAGCCGGATTCCGTTTAGGAACCTGCAGAGCAGTTCGTTGGATAAATCCTAAAACACAGCAACTCACATCGCTGACATTACATCCGCTAACCATAATGGACGGCAGTTTGACTGACAAACGATACATGTTTATGAATGCACATGAAGCATATGAATATTGTGTGCGATTGATTAATATGGTAGAAAACTGGAACGGCGAATTGGTATTGCTTTGGCACAACACATCGGTAGAGGACACTCCAAAATCGTATCACCGAAAGTTATACAAAGATGTTATCGATCATTTGAAAACCAAGTAATATGCAAAAAACGGCTATCGTATGTGTTAGCAATGATTTGAGCAATGACCAACGCGTTCATAAAACCTGCCTTACACTTCAAAAGTGCGGTTACTGGGTGGTGGAAGTGGGTCGGTTGCTCCCGGACAGTCAGCCGTTGGAACGCCCCTATTTCGTGTTAAGAAAAAAACTGAGGTTCCGCGGTGGACCATTGTTTTATGCCGAACTAAACATCCGTTTTTTCTTGTATTTGCTGTTTGCGGAAGTCGATTTAATTTTCTCCAACGATCTGGATACGCTACCGGCTGCATTTTTAGCTGCAAAGCTCCGCAACAAAAGATTGATTTACGACACTCACGAATATTATACAGAAACACCCGAACTCGTTCATCGCCCGATAACGCAAGCTATTTGGAGAACGATTGAGAACTTTATATTTCCGCGTCTCACAGACATTATTACTGTAAATGAGTCTATTGCCAAGCTTTATGGCGATAAATTCAATAAAACGGTACATGTCAGTCGTAACATTCCACTAACATTTACACCTGAGATTTTAAAAACCCGCATAGAACTAGATTTACCTGAAAACAAGAGAATTGTAATTCTGCAAGGAACAGGTATTAATGTGCAACGTGGAGCTGAAGAAGCGGTTTTGGCGATGCAATATCTTGAAGATACGGTGTTATTGATTATAGGAAATGGGGATGTTTTTCCGATTTTGAAGAAAATGATAGAGCAATACAGCTTGCAGGATAAAGTCATTATCAAGCCTAAAATGTCTTTCGAAGAACTGCGGCAATACACGATGAACAGCGACTTAGGACTGGCAATAGATAAAGACAGCAACTTGAATTATCGTTTTTCGCTTCCCAATAAGTTATTTGATTTCATACATTCCGGCATTCCAACACTTTCGTCCGGATTAGTAGAACTTAAACAAATCATCGACAAATATGACGTTGGCTATTACATTCAAAACCATGACCCAAAACATATTGCAACGGTCATCAAAGGAATTTTTGATGACGAAACGAGGTACAAGCTCCTAAAACAAAACACAGCTAAAGCTAAAGAGGAGCTTTGTTGGGAAAAAGAAGAAAAAGCACTTGTATCAGTGATCAACAATATTATTTGACCGATGAACACTAAACTGACCTCCCCTAACCCCTCCAAAGGAGGGGAACCTGCGGAATCAAAAGATTTTGTGGAGAATATTGAAAATGAGAAACAACTTCCTGGGTACATTACTGCAAATCTTCAAAACTATAGATTTATCAAAGATGGTAGAGAAAATCTAAAAGAGAATCCAACAGAAGCAGAAAAATTGATATGGGAATACTTGCGAAATAAGAAGACAGGACATAAAATTCGCAGACAGCATGTAATAGATAATTTTATAGCTGACTTTGTTTGTCTTCCCCAAAAAGTAATAATAGAGATAGATGGTGAAATCCATATCCAACAAAAAGAATACGATGCTTATCGAACCAATACATTGAATGAGAAAGGCTATAAAGTAATACGTTTCATGAATGCGGAAGTCTTTGCCAATCCGGCATTAGTAGCAACGAAAATAAAAGAAATCTTGGATAGTCGAAAGACTTTAGAAAGTAACAATCAAATAAACTAACTCAAAGCCCCTCCTTTGGAGGGGTTGGGGAGGTCGAAATAAGATATTACTGTAACCTTTCTTCTTTCAACCCATAAATAATATGGATTTAATCGAACGTATAGAGTGACCTGAATTAATCAGTAAAAATTTATCATCTATAATATCATGATAGAGTTACTATTTCTTCAACTTAAGAACAATGAATTTGAAATTGCCACATTTGAGATTCTTGAAATGTATAATAAGAATCAGACAAGAAATGAATTGTACAAATTATTATCTGATGATAATAATTTGAAATACATCCACGAATTAAAAATCGACTCTAGCGAAGAAATAGAGAAGTATGTAACTGGTTTTAAAAAACATATCAAAGATAATGTTCAATATACATACTTCATCAAAAGAATTAAGACTAACTCAATTATTGGAGAATTCATATTAATTCCTCCAAAAATAGTTAAAGACACATATGAAATTGAAAACGTTTGGTTTATACAATATATCCTAGATTCTCATTATTGGGATCATGGCATAATGAGCCAAATCTTGGAAATGATTCTTTGTTATCTAAAAGGTAAAATTAATAAAGTAGGAGCTATTTGCGATAAAAGAAATGTAGCCTCAATAAAAATTTTAGAGAAATTCCATTTCCAAAATATCAAAATAGATTGGTTTGATTTAGAATATTATGAATTGAATCTTAAAGAATAAATCTCATGCTCTCCATTCTCATCCCCACATACAATCACAACGTTACCCGTTTGGTGGCAGATCTTCACCAACAGGCACTGGAAACCTATGTCGATTTTGAAATTATCGTGGTGGAAGATGGGTCTACTCTGTTTATTGAAGAGAACAAAACAATTGCTGATGTTGAATTTTGTCGGTATATTATTCTCGATAAAAATATTGGTCGGTCGGCTGTACGGAATAAGTTAGCCGACGAGGCCCGTTACAATCATCTGTTGTTTATTGATGGCGATGCCGAAGTTTGTTCGGAGTATTTCGTGGCGAAATATGTGTCGTTTTGCAAAGAGGAATGCGTGGTAATGGGCGGAACAACTTACGATGTCAATGAGCATGATCCCCGTTATTGCCTTCGGTTGAAGTATGGCCGTGAACGGGAAGCCAAATCGGCAATAGAACGATCAAAACAAAGCACTTATCACAACTTTTCTACGTTCAATTTTCTTATTTCCACATCACTTTTCAACCGTATTCGTTTCGATGAAAGTATTCGCGGTTATGGTCATGAGGATACACTTTTCGGGCATCAACTACATGAACTGGGTTGCGAATTTATACACATCGAAAATCCGCTTCTACATAAAGGATTGGACGACAACGAGACCTTTATTCGTAAAACAGAAGAAGGCACCCGTAATCTTTTTCTACTCTATCAAAACGGGAACTATCCGTTTTTGACACACGAATCTAAATTGCTTCACAGCTTTGTAAAACTAAAGAAAGCAGGACTTGCACGAGTAGGTGCAGCAGCATTTGATATATCCAAACGTTATTTGCTTCGCAATTTATTCAGCCCATCACCTTCCCTCCGCCTCTATGATATTTACAAACTCCTTTTTATCTGCAAAACTTCATTGGCAAAATGACAAGTTGGCAGTGAAACGGCTAAACTTTTAGGGCTGAAAATAGTTATTTATGTCATAATTGACACGATTACGCATTGGCACAAAATTAGCAAAGACAGACTTCGCGCGATTTACACAATGTTCGTCGACAATTTACAGGAGCAATTGTTTCCTTTGACAGTAAAACTCAATAGTAAAATATATTAATCAATTAAAAACTGAAAACATGAATATTAAACCTTTAGCCGACCGAGTGTTGGTAAAACCCGTAGCGGCAGAAGAAAAAACAATCAGTGGAATCATTATTCCCGATTCAGCAAAAGAAAAACCTTTGAAAGGTGAAGTAATGGCAGTAGGTAACGGAACAAAAGATGAAGAAATGGTGGTTGCCGTTGGTAATACTGTGTTGTATGGTAAATATGCCGGACAAGAACTGGAATGGGAAGGCGTGAAGTATTTGATTATGAAACAATCGGATATTTTAGCCATTATCTAATAACCCCTAACCCCTAAAGGGGAACTAGATTAGTACAGCCTCAGAAATACAATTATCAAAAAAAATAACAAACAATGGTAACTCTTTCCCCTTTAGGGGCTAGGGGTTATTGTAACTAAAAAAAGATATGTCAAAAGAAATTTTATTCAATCTTGATGCTCGCGACCAATTGAAAAAAGGGGTTGATGAGTTGGCTAATGCCGTAAAAGTAACGCTGGGACCAAAAGGTCGTAATGTAATTATCGAGAAAAAATTTGGTGCACCACACATTACCAAAGATGGTGTAACTGTAGCTAAAGAAATTGAATTGGAAGACCCATTTCAAAATCTTGGAGCACAATTGGTAAAAGAAGTTGCTTCTAAAACCGGTGATGATGCAGGTGATGGCACTACTACTGCTACCGTTCTTGCTCAATCTATCGTAAGCGTAGGTATGAAAAACGTTGCTGCCGGAGCTAATCCAATGGACTTGAAACGTGGTATCGACAAAGCGGTAATTGAAGTGGTAAAAAGCATTGCTTCTCAAGCTAAAGTGGTAGGCGACAACTACGATCAAATTGAACAAGTGGCTTCTATCTCTGCTAACAACGACGCAGTGATTGGTAAATTGATTGCTGACGCTATGCGCAAAGTTTCGAAAGACGGTGTAATCACTATCGAAGAAGCAAAAGGTACCGACACCAACATTGAAGTGGTAGAAGGTATGCAATTCGACCGCGGATACATTTCGCCTTATTTCATTACCAATACCGAAAAAATGGAAGTGGAAATGGAAAAACCATATATCCTTATCCACGACAAAAAAATATCGAACCTGAAAGAATTGCTTCCTATTCTGGAACCAGCTGTTCAATCAGGTCGTCCGTTGTTGATTATTGCCGAAGATGTGGATAGCGACGCGTTGACTACCTTGGTGGTAAACCGCTTGCGTGCTTCGTTGAAAATCTGTGCTGTAAAAGCTCCGGGATTTGGCGATCGTCGTAAAGAAATGTTGGAAGACATTGCTATCCTTACCGGTGGTATCGTTATCTCTGAAGAAAAAGGTATTAAACTGGAACAAGCTACTCTCGAAATGTTGGGAACAGCTGATAAAGTGACCGTAAACAAAGACAATACAGTAATTGTAAACGGAGCCGGAGAAAAAGAAGCTATCGCTAACCGCGTAACTCAAATCAAAGCGCAAATTGCCGCTACCACTTCGGATTACGACCGCGAAAAACTACAGGAACGTTTGGCTAAATTGGCCGGTGGTGTTGCTGTATTGTATGTAGGTGCTGCTTCTGAAGTAGAAATGAAAGAGAAAAAAGACCGCGTAGACGATGCACTTTGTGCAACTCGTGCTGCTATCGAAGAAGGTATTGTTCCCGGTGGTGGTGTGGCGTATATCCGCGCTATCGATTCGTTGAGCAACATCAAAGCGTTCAACGATGACGAACAAACAGGTATCGAAATCATTAAACGTGCTATCGAAGAACCATTGCGTCAGATCGTTTTCAACGCTGGTAAAGAAGGTGCAGTAGTAGTTCAGAAAGTGCGCGAAGGTAAAGACGACTTCGGTTACAATGCCCGCACCGATGTGTACGAAAACTTCTATGCAGCAGGTGTGGTTGATCCGGCTAAAGTTTGTCGTGTAGCACTTGAAAATGCAGCTTCAATTGCAGGCATGTTCCTTACTACTGAATGCGTTATCACCGAAAAGAAAGATGATAACCCGGCTCCACAAATGCCTATGGGCGGCGGAATGGGCGGAATGATGTAAATCAATGCATAATTCATAATGTATAATTCATAATGCATTTTCAATTATGAATTGTGAATTGATAATTATGAATTAAAGAAGAACTATCTTCCCGCAGGCGCAACCCTGTGGATACTATATATAAGCCAAACCCCTTGTCGCTCTCGAGTGACAAGGGGTTTTTGGTAGAATTTTACTAATAAAAAAACGACTGAACATCTTTATAGAAATTCAGCCGGATTGGAGGTTATTTTATAGTTTATTGCTACTTCAAGAAACTCTTCAATGTTTTAACTTTGCTTGCAGTTCCTGCAGAATCTTCCACCCCCATATATATCCATTTTAAACCCGACGGAATTGTGTTCGAGACACTCACAGTTGCATCTCCAGTAGTTAATGATCCTTTTTCAATCGTAAAAATCACTTCATTCCATCCTTTTTTTAGTTTAAAATCTAAAGTAATCATTCCACTTACACTAACTCCTCCACTCATAATGTCAATACCCCCACTGTAACTTCCTTTTATAGCGACATCTCTATCGCAATATATAAAATCTGAAAAAGCTAAACCGTCAAGAGAAGTTATATTTTCAGAAAAATTTGTTTTCATCAGTTCTCCCACTCCAGTATTGCTGTATGGAACAATCTTAAGTTCACAAATTAATGCATTTATATCACTAGTTTGAACTCCAATAGGCGCAGAATATTTATGTAAATCCGCTGACTTTGGAATTGCTAATGCACATGTAAATTTTCCATCTGTCGATACTATTGTATTACTACCATTAAAATGTATTGAATCAACGGGACTTACACCGTAATTTGAAATAGTACCACTTATCACTCCGGCACTGGTAATTGAACTTGAGGCACTTGAAACCTCATCTTTTCCACAGCTATAAAAAACTGAAACAAATACAAATAAAACTACTTTGAAAAATGTTTTCATAATTAAAACGTTGATTTTTTTTCGCCTATTCACAGGCTGTATTTCCCTACTCTACATTGGATTTTCAGGTTACTCCGTTTACTTTATAAACCATAGTAGCGCGACTAAAGAAAGTCATGCTCCTATTTAGTTATATTTCGCTACAAATATAGTGAGTTAATTTGACACTGTCAACAAATATTGATATTTTTTTAAAATATTTTTTATAAAATACGAGACTGTTATCAGAGAGAAAAAAAGCAGAACTTGATGAAATTAAGCAACCTGACAGTGTGCTTGCACCTGCAAGTGCTCCTAAATAAACGAAAAACCCCCTCGCCACTAGAAAGTGACAAGGGGGTTTGGTTAGTTATTCGAAAGGATTTTATATTACCACGCTCCTATTTCGTCCACAAACAGGGTGCTGCTGCCACCCACTTTAGGGAAATCGAGTGGACTGTCGGGGGCTTTTTTCAACACTACCTTCAGGAAGCGAACACGCACCGGTGGGAAAATCATCAACGGACGATACACTTCCCAAATGGGAGCAGTGGGGTAGGTTGTTTTATTATCGGCAATAAGATTATATTGCTTGCCGTCGAGCGACCCATACAATTGTATTTCGGGCGAAATGGCTACTCCAAGGGCTGTTGCGTGAAGCATACCTATCGAGAACTTCTCAATAGTAACAGAGTTCAAGGCATAAGTACACTCAAAAATAATCTCGCGGTCGGCACCTTTGCCCAACGCCACCCACTGATTGGTAACTTTGGCATTGCCTTCCCTCCCATCAGTCAGCGCATTGGCATTACCACCATCGTACCAACCGGTAGCTACATTTTTGGTATAACTCAGTCCCGTGAGTTTACTCACAACAAAGGAGTTTGAAGTGGTTTTTCCTATCATTCTACCGTTTACAAAAGCCGCAGCTGTAATTCTGACAGAGGCATCAATTGCGAACGGTCGTATGTACAATGCATCGGTTACAGCGGGTGTTTTGCCGGTGGTATTATAATGAATTTGTACGTCGGGCTGATCGCACAGCAAGGTAATTTGTAATTGCTTGTTAGCAGTAGGTGTAGATTGAAACTGCACATCGAAAAACGCACGGCAAGGGTGTATTTTCAACTTGTTCAACCGTTCAAAATCGGCCGGCATGCGACTGCGAAAGCTATCCCAGTTACGATTTTCTTTACTTCCCCACACCACCTCCGCCATAGCCGACACACGCGGATAAGCCATATATTCCACACGCTCGGGGGTAGGCATATATTCTGTCCACACATTGGCCTGTGCCCCTAGCACATGCTTTGCCTCGTCGGCAGTCAGTTCAGCCGGTATCGGTTCATATTCGTACACCATCTTTAGGGGCAAATAACCACCGATAGTGGTTGGTTCGTTCACCGGTTCGGCCTGGTATTTATCAACATAGCAATGCGTACCCGGTGTCATAATAACATCATGACCACTTTTAGCTGCTGCCACACCGCCCTGTATCCCGCGCCACGACATCACAGTGGCGTTAGGTGCCAATCCACCATCCAATATCTCGTCCCAACCAATAATTTGACGGCCTTTTGAATTGGCAAATTGCTCAATACGTTCTACGAAATAGCTTTGTAAACCTTCTTCATTTTTTAAATTAAGGCGCTTGATAAGTTCCTGACAGTCGGGGCATGCTTTCCAACGATCTTTCAAGCATTCGTCGCCGCCAATGTGTAGATATTTACCGGGAAAAATATCCATTACCTCCGTCAATACGTTTTCTAAAAATTCAAAAGTCTTTTCGCGCGGGCAATACACCTCGGGAAAAATACCCCACTTGGTAGCCACTTTTGTGGTCGAATCCTGCGTACACGACAGATAGGGGTAGGCAGCGATAGCCGCTTGCGCATGTCCCGGCAGTTCTATCTCAGGAATCACTGTGATGAAACGCGCCTTCGCATAAGCCACCACCTCGCGGGCTTCGGCCTGAGTGTAGAATCCACCATAGGGTTTTCCATCAAATTGCTGTGGATAACGATCGAAATAATATCCTTCGAGCGTTTCGCTACGCTTTGAACCCACCTCCGTCAGACGTGGGTATTTTTTTATCTCAAGGCGCCATCCCTGATCATCGGTGAGATGCCAATGAAAAGTATTGAGCTTATGAATGGCCATTGCATCGATATATTTTTTGATAAACGATAGCGGGAAGAAGTGACGACAAACATCAAGGTGCAATCCACGGTATGCAAACCGCGGCGCATCACTTATCAACACACACGGCACCACCCAACGCTTTAGTATCGATCGTTTCGGTACGTAAATATCGGTTGGCAACAGCTGATAAAGCGACTGTAATCCATAGAAAAAACCATTGCCGGCCTGAGCACTTAATTTTATATTTTGTGGCGAAATCTGCAAGTCATAGGCCTCTGCATTCACATCAGGACTGGTTATCAGTTGAAAAATAACAGCATTAGAAGCGCCTGTTTTACTATTGTGCTGAACATCCAGTTTAATGCCCGTTACCAATGCAAACTGCGTGGCAAACTGCTGCGCCAGTTTCAATACTTCGGGTTTGTTGGGGCAAAGAATTACGGTTTTTTTATTGAAGGTAAACATCCCGTTTTGAGGTATCAATTTTTGGGGATAAGGAATAATATTATATTCGTTTGCAACAAGATGGCTAAAACCGGTAGCACCCATTAGAAAGAAAAAACCGACAAAGATGCGTTGTAAAGATGAAGGTAATTTTATCATATCACTATTTATTTTTGTATTTTGCTTGCACAAATATACGATATTTTTAATAGTTTATCTTAAAATACAAGCTCATTATTTACACATGCAGATATAGATTAACTATTTTGTAATAACAATGCAATTAACGCCCATTTATATCTGACTAAATATCAGCAATATAAAAACCGAGCATTCACATGTAAAAAAAAACATTCGACAAAGTCGGTCAAAAAAGAATAATTTCTTACTTTAGTGGTCTGAAAACTAACATAAAAACAGTATGCTAATAATTGGAATTGCGGGCGGAACAGGATCGGGTAAATCAACTGTTGTTCGTAAAATTTTAGAACGCTTACCTCAGGGCGAAGTAGTTATTCTTCCACAGGATTCGTATTATCGCGACAGCAGTCATCTCCCATTGGAAGATCGTTTGGAGATCAACTTCGATCATCCCGATTCGATTGAATTTGAGTTATTAGTGAAACATTTGAAAGCGCTTAAAAAGGGCAAGACTATTGAACAGCCCATCTACTCCTATCTCACTTGCACCCGCGCCACCGAAACTATTCCCATCGCACCCTGCCATGTAATCATTGTAGAGGGAATTTTGGTACTTACCAATCCCGAGTTGCGCGAGATGATGGACCTGAAAGTATTTGTCGATGCCGATGCCGATGATCGTCTGATTCGGGTCATTAATCGCGATATTGTGGAACGTGGACGATCGGTAAACAAGGTTATGGAACGCTACGAATGTACTGTAAAACCCATGCATTTACAATTTATAGAACCTTCCAAGCGCTTTGCCGACCTGATCATTCCGCAAGGCGGCAACAACCATATTGCCATTGATATCTTAACCAAGTATATACTCAGTAGACAGTTAGCAGTCATCAGTTAATAGTTGATAATCGATAGTGGATAGTGGATAGTTGATAGTTGATAGTTATCGACTTGCTGCCTATTGATAACTGATAACTGATAACTATTAACTGATTGCTACTAACTGATAACTGAAAAGCTTATGTTGAAAAGCGACTTACAAAAAATCATGTTTCTAGACATCGAGACAGTGCCACAAACTGCCGATTATTCGCAATTGCCGGAAGCATTGGCTCACTGTTGGGACGATAAGTTCAAACTCATTCAGGCACGCATGCCCGAGAAATACACCGACGAGACTACAACAGGCGAAGCCTTTAATTCGAGTGCAGGCATCTATTCCGAATTTGGAAAAATCGTGTGTATATCCGTTGGATTTATCCATTTTCAGGGTGTGGAAATGCACTTTCGCACCAAGTCATTTGCCAATGATGATGAACGACAATTACTCATTGAATTTACACATCTTATTGCCAAATTTTGCACCACTAAAGAGCACACACTCTGCGGACATAACGTAAAAGAGTTTGATATTCCGTATATTTGCAGACGCATGTTGATAAATGGGCTGGCTTTGCCCGCCATTTTTCAAATTGCCGGTAAAAAACCATGGGAAATAAATTTTATCGACACATTGGAATTGTGGAAGTTTGGCGACTATAAAAATTACACCTCGCTCAAACTGCTTACGGCTGTGTTTAACATCCCAACACCTAAAGATGATATTGATGGAAGTCAGGTGGCAGAGGTCTATTACAAAGAGAAAAACCTTGATAGAATAGCTACTTATTGCCAGAAAGATGTACTCGCCACAGCGCAGGTTTTTCTGCGAATGAATGGGTTCGAAGTCATTAAAGAACAAAATATTGAGCACATTCCAAATAATGTATAATTCAAAATGCATAATTCATAATTAAAATTATTCTTATTCTGAATTATGCATTGCAAATTATGAATTAAATCTATCTATGCGAATCACAAACCACATCACGTTCCTTTTATTTTCCGTTTTTTTGCTGGCATCGTGCGGAGCAAAGAAAAAGGAGGTGGGGTTAGTTGCGCAAACTACCGATCTGAAAGAGATTATTCAATCTGACACGCTAAGAGTAGCAACCATGTACGGATCAACATCTTATTTTTTGTATCGCGACGAGATGATGGGATTTGACTACGAAATGGTGGGTAATCTGGCTAACAACCTGAATGTAAATCTCAAAATCAACATTGCCAAAGACGAAGAAGAGATGACGCAGTGGCTCCGCGAAGACAAAGTAGATATAGCCTGTTATAATTTTATTGAAACAAAAGCATTGAAGGAGCATTTCCAGTTCGTGTTACCTCAGTCGGAGTCTTACCAGGTGTTGGTTCAGAATTTAAGTGCCAATCCCCTATCCGATATTTCTGAGTTGGCGGGTAAAAGCGTTTACGTAAAAGCCAACAGCGTTTTTCATCAACGATTGCAAGCTATAAACGACGAAATTGGTGGAACAATTAATATCGTTCTTGCTGCCGACTCGCTCTCAAATGAAGATCTGATCGACATGGTGGGTGAAAAAAAGATTGATTACACGTTCGCATATCATAACATGGCTTTGCTTCATAAATCGTTTTACAGGGATATTGATTGCCGAATGCCGGTGAGTTTCGGGCAGCACAATGGTTGGTTGATCAGAAAAGGAAATCCGAACTTGCAAAAAGCCATCGAAACATGGGAAAAACTACCGGAGATTGTAGATTTACAATCTTCACTTTTTGATAAATATTGGGACGAAAGTCCGTACTTTGCACTCAAAAGAATAAGAATTCCGAAAGGGGCTATATCACCTTTTGATCATTTATTTAAAAAATATGCTCCTTTAATTGGGTGGGACTGGCAATTATTGGCTGCAGTGGCATTTCACGAGTCTCGATTTGATGCTTCGGAAAGATCGTGGGCGGGTGCTGTAGGATTGATGCAACTGATGCCACACACAGCATCAAATTTTGGCCTAAACAGTACTACTAAATTAGACCCCGAAATGAATATAGAAGCAGGGGTTCAGTATATCAAAAGTTTGAGCATGACTTTCAGAGCAGTGGCTGACAAAAATGAGCGAATCAAATTTATATTAGCCGGCTATAACTCCGGCCCTGCACACGTGCTTGATGCCATGGCCCTGGCAAAGAAATATGGGAAGAACCCCCAGGTTTGGTTCAATAATGTAGAATATTATCTCCTCAAAAAAAGCGAACCCGAATTTTATCAGGATAAAGTGGTAAAATACGGTTTCTACAGAGGCAAAATAACCGCAAGATATGTGCATGATGTACTCGAAACAAGAGAAAAATACATGCGCCGGAAATAAATACTTAATTTTAGCGTTAAAAGTACAAAAGTGCTGCAACGTTAGATCTCAATATCTCATCTAATAATACAGTTATCAATTTTATGCCAAACAGTGAAATTATTTTAATCAGTATATCGGGCGATGACAAACCCGGAGTAACATCAGCAATTACAGAAATTTTAGGAAAATACGATGCCACAATTTTAGACATAGGTCAGGCGGATATTCATCACACGCTGTCGCTGGGAATACTGTTCAAAATGTCCGACAATGCAGCTTCGGGACATATTTTAAAGGAAGTGCTTTTTAAATGCTCTGAATTGAGCGTAAACGTTCGCTTTACAACGGTAAGCGAAGAAAGATACACCAATTGGGTTGGTCGTCAGGGTAAAGGCAGATACATTGTAACTATTCTTGGTAAAATAATTACTGCCAGGCAATTATCGAAAGTAACTAAGGCTATCTCAGACCAGAATTTGAATATCGATTCTATCCGACGGTTAACCGGTCGCCCGAGCTTACAAACAGAGGATGAAAATTCGATTCGGGCATGTATAGAGCTTTCCGTTCGTGGTGAGTTGGTTGATAAAAGTATACTTTCAGCGCAGTTTCTTGCTTATTCGGCCGAACTGGGTATCGACATTTCATTCCAAAAAGATGATATGTTCCGCCGCAACCGCCGGTTGATATGCTTTGATATGGATTCAACACTTATCAAAACAGAGGTGATAGACGAATTGGCCGATCGTGCAGGAGTGGGCGAAAAGGTGAGAGCGATTACCGAAGCAGCCATGCGTGGCGAAATTGATTTTAATGAGAGTTTCAAACAACGGGTAGCATTACTCGAGGGATTGGACGAAAGCGTGATGGAAGAAGTAGCAAAAAACCTACCCATTATGGATGGCGCCGAACGCTTGATGCACATCTTAAAAAAATGTGGCTTTAAAATTGCTATACTTTCGGGCGGTTTCACGTATTTTGGTAATCATCTGAAAAAACTGTTCGATGTGGATTATGTTTACGCCAACGAATTGGAAATTATCGATGGTAAACTTACCGGAAATCATGTGGGTGATATTGTTGACGGTAAACGAAAAGCTGAATTGCTGAAACTGATTGCTCAGGTAGAGAAAATTGATTTGGAGCAAGTAATAGCTGTAGGCGACGGAGCCAACGATTTACCAATGTTGAACCTCGCCGGACTTGGAATTGCATTTCATGCTAAACCAAAGGTTAAAGCCAATGCGCAACAATCTATTTCTACTATTGGATTGGATGGCGTATTGTATTTCTTAGGATTCAGAGATATACATATAGATAGTTGATAGATGGGGTTGTTGCTAATTGTAAGCATTACTCCCATTCAATTACATGAATGATTTGATTATTACAATTTATTTCGCTGTACTAAAATGTAATTCAGCGTATGCATTTGTAATGAAAAGTAATAGTACTACATATATAACGCAACAAAAACAACCTGTAACTAACTTATTATGAACAATCAAAAAGCTATTGTGATAGGCTCTACCGGTATGGTAGGAAAAGAACTTGTAAAAAAACTGATTGAAAACGAACATTATTCTGAAATTATCTCTCTGGTTCGCCGTCCGAGTGGAGTTTCAAATCCAAAACTCGACGAACATGTTATTGATTTTGACCATCCTGAAACCTGGAAAGACCTTGTAAAGGGAGATGTCCTATTTTCTGCTTTAGGAACAACTATTGCCAAAGCAAAAAGCAAAGAAGAGCAGTTTAAGGTTGACTTCACGTACCAATACAATGTTGCCAAAATAGCTGTGGAAAACGGAGCTACGAGTTATGTGCTGATATCATCGGCAGGAGCCAATGCCAATTCAAAAGCTTTCTATATGAGCACAAAAGGCAAGCTGGACGAAGCAGTTCAAAGTCTGCCGTTTGAATACATCAACATTTTGCGCCCGGGTCAGCTCTATGGTAGACGAAGCGAAAAACGTATTGGCGAAAAAGTTGGATTATCTGTAATGCACAGCCTGAATAAAATAGGTTTATTCAAGCGCTACAAGCCCATTAAGGACATAAAAGTGGCTAAGGCAATGATTCATGCTGCCCGGAAAACACATTCCACCATTTATACCCTCGACGAAGTTCACGAACTTGCAAAATAAGGTCCAATATCCCCATCCATAATCCCCACATTCCCAATGGGTTTGTGGGGATTGTTTTTTGGACATTTATGCTATTTTACTACTGCGCCATAAAGCAATTGCCACTTAGAAAACTACAAATAAATTTAAAATAAATTTATTTCACTACATTCCATTCTAAAACCATTCATTATTTTTGCAAGCTACATTCGGATAAAAGTACCCTAGTTGGAACATGCATAAATTTTATAGTATTGATAATACCCTCATCAATAAATAATATTTCACTAAATAGCAGAACCTGTAACTAAATTGTATCTTATGAGTATCCACAAAGCAATTGTTCTTGGAGCTACCGGAACGGTAGGCAAAGAACTAATCGAAAAACTTATTGAAAACGAGAATTTTACTGAAATCATTTCTCTGGGACTCAAGCCCTGTGGCTTAAGTAATTCAAAACTAACCGAGCACATAATTGACATCAACACTCCTGAAACATGGAAAGATACCGTACAAGGCGATGTGCTGTTCTCCACATGGGGCACTGCTGAGCAAGCCAAAACAAAAGACGAGCAATACAAGGTAGATTACAGTTACCAGTACAAGGTGGCTGAGGTAGCTGCACAAAATGGCGTTACAGCCTATGTATTAGTTTCATCGGCCGACGCTGATATTAATTCCGGTGCATTTTATAGAAAAATAAAAGGCAGACTTGACAAAGCTGTTCAACACTTACCATTTGAATATATAAATATTCTACGTCCGGGTAAACTCTATGGAAACAGAACCAAAACACAAATTAGCGACAGGATCAAATTATCTATGCTACGCCGCTTGAATAAAATCGGACTTTTGAAACAATTCAAACCTATCAAGGAAAAAATAGTGGCAAAGGCAATGATACACGCAGCACGAAAATATCATTCCACTATTTACACGCTCGATGAGGTGTATCAATTGGCCAAATAAACCCGAAACGCCCACCACATCTACTATCCCCGCACTCTTTATTGAGCTGTGGGGATTTTTTATCATTCATTATCAATGAAATATGAATTAATTACTACAACACTTAAAAAAATTATCATTCTATAATCTACAAACTTTTTTAGCATTATAAACGTTTTACTACATTACAAAACAAAAGTTCTAAATATATTTGCATATCACTTTAACAAGAATGCGTTTCTATGACGAAATTCATCCTCACATTCATAGTGTTTACATTTTTTTCTTTGTTCACTCATGCTCAAAGTGTTACCATTAGTGGACACATTACAGATGCTAAAAGTGGGGAAACATTGATAGGAGCGTCGATTTATGACGCAAATTCAAAAAAAGGAAGTTTAAGTAATGCGTATGGTTTTTATTCACTGACTATCCCTAAGGGCGTAGTGAATCTAAGCTATTTTTTTACCGGTTACACATTAAATCATCAATCATTTGATCTTACGAAAGATACAATTATCAATGTCCGTATAAATGAATCTGTTGAACTGAAAGAACTGGTTGTAATTGGCAATCAAAAAAATATAGGAGTGCAAGGCTCTCAAATGAGCACTATCGATGTTCCTATCAGTTTGATAAAAACAGTGCCGTCGCTTTTTGGTGAAAAAGACGTGATTAAAGCATTACAATTGTTGCCTGGTGTTAAGGCTGGTGTCGAAGGTTCGGCCGGTTTGTATATTCGCGGTGGTGGTGCCGACGAAAACCTGTTGTTGCTTGACGGAGTACCCGTTTATAACGTAAATCACATGTTTGGGTTTTTCTCCATATTCAACGCGGACGCCATTAAAAACGTGACATTGTACAAAGGCAGTTTCCCGGCACGATTCGGAGGAAGACTTTCATCGGTGGTAGATATAAGAATGAAAGATGGCGACAATAAAAAATTACATGGCAGCTTCTCACTCGGATTAATTTCGGCTAAAATGAATCTTGAAGGTCCGTTAGGAAGTGAAAACACTACGTTCAATGTCTCAGCCCGTCGCACCTATGCCGACCTGCTGGCACAACCGTTCTTAAAGTCGGCCATTGGTGAGGAGAGCCTGAAGAAGACCAGAGCCGGGTATTATTTTTACGATGTGAATGCAAAGATAACGCACAAGTTCTCGGACAAAGATCGCATTTATTTAAGCGCCTATGTGGGCAATGATGTGATATATACAAATATCAAACAAAGTGAAGTAAAATACACAAACGCTAGTGGTGGTGTAAACGGGTATGAAACAAACTGGTTAAAGATGGATTGGAACTGGGGAAATGTTATAAGTGCATTGCGTTGGAATCATATTATTTCCAACAAGCTTTTTATGAATGCAACCGGCTCCTATACGCACTATAGTTTCGACTTAGCCGTTGGAAATGAAAACCAAACCGTTAGATACTCCCCTGCAAAAGAAACATTTAAAAACACAACATTAGACTACGATTCGGGCATTGAAGATATCTCGGCAAAAATAGATTTTGATTATTCTCTGAACGCAAACAATGATATTAAATTTGGCACCAACTACACGTTTCACCGCTTCAGACCCGGAGTAACGGTTGCCGAAATGGAAAGCAATACTTCCGGCACTTCTGATACTGTGATTGGTGATCATAATATAGTTTCGCACGAAGCCATAGCCTATGTAGAAGATAACATAAGTATCAGTCATGCCATTAAAGCAAATATTGGCGTACATTATTCCTCGTTTTTGGTACAAAATCATTTTTACAACTCAGTGCAACCGCGTTTGGGAATACGCTATTTGCTGAATGAAAAACTATCATTAAAAGCCGGATATGCTTCCATGAGCCAGTATATCCACTTATTATCAAACAATAATGTTTCGTTGCCTACCGATTTATGGGTGCCGGTTACCAAAAGAATTGAACCAATGAAATCGCGGCAAGTGACTATTGGTACTTTCTATAATTTGAATCATCTGATTGAATTGTCGGTAGAAGGATACTACAAGTCAATGGATAATCTGATTGAATATAAAGATGGAGCATCATTTTTCGGATCGAGCACCGGTTGGGAAGACAAAGTAAGTGTTGGGCGTGGTTGGGCGTATGGAGTTGAGTTTCTGGCGCAAAAATCAGTGGGTAAAACCACCGGTTGGATTGGATACACCTGGGCAAAATCCGAACGTCTTTTCGACAGACCCGGTGAAGTATTGAACAGCGGAAAAACGTTTCCAACGAAATACGACAGAAGACACGACCTGAGCATAGTGGTTTCACATAAATTCAGCGAAAAGATTGATGTCTCGGCAACATGGGTTTACAGTTCGGGGAGCGCAGGTACATTATCCATGCAAAATTACCTTGCCACCGACATACCGGGAACCAGTCCGACAACGTCCGTTCCCAGTGATGCCACTTCGGTAGATGTTACGAATTCAATACCCTATATCAGTTCACGAAACAATTATCGTTACGAACCTTATCACCGACTGGATGTGAGTATCAACTTCAACAAGAAGCGGAAACATGGCATCAGAACTTGGAATATAAGCATTTACAATGTATACAATCAAATGAATCCTTTCTTAGTCACTGTAAAATCTAATTCCACCTACAACGAATCGACAAAAGTTTACACAAAAAAGAATACGCTTATACAGACTTCTATTTTCCCGATTATTCCGTCAGTAAGTTATACTTATAAATTTTAAAAAATTGGAATATGAAAACACTACATATCATATGGTTTGTTTTGCTGAGCATTTCAATTTTTACATCTTGTGAAAAAGAAATCGACTTTGATGGACAATCTACCGAATCGCAAATTGTACTCAATAGTTTTATCACACCTGACTCCACCATCGTGGCAAATGTGTCGGAAAGTCAGTTTTTTCTAAACAACGATTATCTTTTCAAAGCAGTGGAAAATGCCGAAGTATCCATCTATTGCAATGGCACTTTGAAAGAAACAATGCAATATACTACAAACGGGAAATACATTTCCAGCACTAAACCGGCGGTTGGAGATATCGTAAAATTAGTGGTGAAGGTTCCTGAAAAAGAAGAAATCAGCGGCGAAACAACTATTTATCCTCAAGCGAATATTCTGAAACTTGACTCTACCGTTACCTGGACAGGAGCAAAACCCATCATTGAAACTGTAAACACCGTTGATAATGGATTATCGAAGACAGAAACGATAGTAGTGGGTAAATACAGGTTCAGAACCATTCGGTACATCCTTACTTTTACAGATGCCGCAAACATGAAAAACTATTACCGCCTGGTAGTAAACCAAACAAGCACTTTCAACGGTCAAAAAAAGGTGAACTATGATTATACACTGGATGACATCGTTTCCGGCAACACGAAAGATTTATTACCCGGCATTCCGGCTATCAATGAAACCAAAAATCAATTTCATGTTTTCACCGACGATCTTATCAATGGAAAAACATATCCGCTTTCGTTTACCATCAACGACACAGCAAGTATCTACCTACCCGAATATCAAAGACCGTTACCAAAGAAGACAGTAGAGATTGATTTGCAGTCGGTTTGCAATAACTTCTATTTGTTTTTAAAAACCCGATCTGATCAGAAAACAGCTAATCAGCTCTTCTCTGAACCGATCCAGATATTCAACAATATAAATGGAGGAATTGGTCTGGTAGGAAGTTACGCAAGCAATGTACTAAAAGTAAATTTGTAAAAACCTTCATACATAAGCATATTGCAAACAAAATCAGGTTGTTTTGTTTACCAAAGCCCTCCTATTCGAAATCGAACAGGAGGGCTTTTTCATTGCAGATCTATCTTAGATTACCATCTAATAGATTAACATGAGTTCGATATAAGCAAAAAGCGCATAATCTATTAAAAGTAGATCATAGAATCCTGAAATGTGAGGTGCAAAAAAAACAAGGATTACCTTTAAAAAAACACGTTCTTATTTCAATCTACATTTTAGGTTCGGTGCTACGCACCTTTGTTTTCTGCGTTTAATTTTTCTACAAATAGTACGGTGCTATGCACCTAAAAGCAAAGTAGTTGCGAACCATTTGTAGAATTATAAGAAAAGACTATTTATAAGGTGCGTAGCACCGAACCTGAGAAAAGAGCGGAAAAATATATTTGTTTAAATCATATCTATTTAGATCTATGCATCCAACACAACATTAACAAAGTTCATAAATTTATATAATTAACTTTAAATTTGACGCAGCCATTGTTAACCGACAATTGTCATTAACTATCTTTGCGCCTAATTTAACTCAACAACTATTTATTTATGAAAAGAAACTTTCTATTATGTTACATTTTTCTGTTTGTTACAGTGGTTGGTCAGGCGCAAAGCTATACAGTAAGCGGCTATATCAGCGATGCTAAAAGTAGTGAAACACTTATTAGTTCTTCGGTATTCGAAGCAAAATCGGGCAAAGGAACGGTAAGCAATGCATACGGTTTTTACTCACTTACGCTGCCTAAGAGCGAGGTGTCTCTCTCCTACTCTTACGTTGGGTATCGTGGTGAGCAGCGCGTATTCAAACTATCGAAAGACACGGTTATAAACATTCAGCTACAAGAAGCCACTGAACTGAAAGAAGTAGTGGTTATAGCTAACCGCAAGGAACTGGGTGTAAAGGGCTCACAAATGAGTGCTATAGACATACCTATAACACAGATAAAAACGATTCCTGCCCTGTTTGGCGAAACAGATGTACTGAAAGCATTGCAGTTGTTGCCCGGTGTTAAAGCAGGAACAGAAGGATCAGCAGGATTTCACGTACGTGGTGGCGGACCGGATGAGAACCTGCTATTGCTCGATGGCGTTCCGGTGTACAATGTGAATCACCTGTTTGGTTTCTTCTCGGTTTTCAATGCCGATGCTATTAAAAATGTAACCCTTTACAAGGGCAGTTTCCCGGCAAGGTTTGGAGGGAGACTTTCGTCGGTAGTGGACATACAAATGAAGGATGGTAATAACAAGAAACTACATGGAAACTTTACCATTGGACTTATATCCTCAAAGATCAACCTTGAAGGACCACTTTTCAGCGATAAAACCACCTTCAATATATCTGCCCGCAGAACCTATGCCGATTTGTTGGCAAAACCCTTTATGGCAATGGCCAATTCTAAAAGCACATCGGATAAAACCACCGGAGGATATTATTTTTATGATTTGAACGCTAAAATATCTCATCGCATCTCAGACAGAGACAAGCTATTTCTGAGCACATATATGGGAGACGATGTGATTAATGTAAATGATCAGTACACTTACAATAGTGGCTCTGATAATTATAATTCCGGCTCAACCAACACCTATAAAAGAACAGATATTGACAAAGTGGACTGGAAATGGGGAAATATCATCAGTGCCTTGCGTTGGAATCATCTGATAAACAATAAGCTGTTTATGAATACCACAGCAGCCTTTACCCGTTATCGTTTCGACATGGGTATTGGCACGGATTACGAATGGAGTACCACTTCGCCGGCAAACTACTCGAAAGAAACGACAAGTGTCAGATATAAATCGGGTATTGTTGACTATTCGGGAAAGGTAGATTTTGACTACACCCCTAATTCCAATCATGATATAAAATTCGGAGCCAACTACACCTTCCACACTTTTCGTCCCGGTGTGTTGGTGGCAAAGTCTAAAACGATAGAAGACAGTAGCACCGAACGTAATGATACTACCGTTGGCGATAAAAATGTAAGTGCGCACGAAACGATGATATATGCCGAAGATAATATCAGTATCAACCGGATATTTAAACTAAATGCCGGACTACATTACTCCAATTTTATTGTGCAAAACCAATTTTACAATTCATTACAACCCCGGCTGGGTGCACGTATTTTGCTTAACGACAAACTATCGTTGAAAGCCGGCTATGCTTACATGAGTCAATATATTCACTTGCTTTCGAACAGTAATATCAGCCTGCCTACCGACTTGTGGGTACCGGTTACCAAACGCATCGCCCCTATGAAGTCCAGTCAATACTCGCTGGGTGCTTTCTATAACCTGCTGAATTTATTCGATCTGTCGGTAGAGGGATATTACAAGTCAATGGATAATCTGATTGAGTACAAAGACGGTGCAAGCTTTCTGGGGTCGAGTACCGGATGGGAAGATAAGGTGAGCATGGGTCGCGGATGGGCTTATGGCATAGAATTTCTGGCACAAAAAACAGTAGGAAAAACTACCGGTTGGGTTGGGTATACCTGGTCGAAAACAGAGCGACTGTTTGACCGCGAGGGGGAAGAATTGAACAACGGAGTAGCTTTCCCCGCAAAATACGACCGCAGACACAATATCAATATCGTGCTGTCGCATAAGTTCTCCGAAAAATTCGACATAGCTACCACCTGGACCTACAGCACCGGTAGCTGCGGGACATTGGCACTGCAGAACTTTGCCGGTACAACACTGCCCGGCAATTATCAAACTTCATCGGAATACAGTTATGGCTACTCTTCTTCATCATCTCAATACAATGTCTATTTGCCCTACGTGGGATCGCGCAACAATTACCGCTACGCGCCTTATCATCGTCTGGACATTGGCATGAACTTTCACAAGCAACGCAAACATGGTATCAGAACCTGGAATATCAGCGTGTACAACGCCTACAATCAGAAGAACCCTTTCATCACGATGCAGAACGACAAATACACCTACGACCCGGCAACAAATACGAGCAAAACAACCAAAAAACTGACTCAGTATTCTATTTTTCCTATCATACCATCAGTAAGTTATAGCTATAAATTTTAATCCTTTTCCATTAAAAAAAATACAACAATGAAATCTGTAAAAATATATTTAAGCCTGATAATAAGCCTCGTTTTGTTCGCATCTTGCGAGAAAGATGTGGAGTTTAAAGGAACAATGACCAAATCCGTATTGGTGGTCAACAGTTTTGTATCGCCCGACTCGGTAGTATCGGCCAACGTATCCGAAAGCAAGTTCTTTCTGGAAGAGGAAAGCACGATCACCGGCATAGAAAATGCCACCGTATCGGTCTATGTGAATGATGTGTTTAAAGAAAAAATGATTCATACCGATAAAGGAAACTACACAGGCACCTACATCCCGACGATTGGCGAAATAATAAAACTGGTTGTAACCGTTCCTAACAAAACGGACGTGAGCTGCCAGGATAAGGTACTTACCCGACCGGAAATAGTATCGGTAGATACTACTGTGACTTCGTCAACAGGCGGTTACCTCCTGGACTATCATACCAAGCTAAATTCCAATGACACTCAGGTTTATGATACCATTGGCAAAAGTAGAAACTATGATTGTGAATTCAAAATAAAAATGAAGGATAAAGGCAGCGAAAAAAATTATTACAGATTGGCTGTCGTGAGAAAATCCACTTTTGAAGGCGAAAGCGGTTATGAATTCGTACATATTACTGACAATATTGATCCGGAAGCTTACTCATCCGATCCGCTACAAACTGAGGATGACAGTAATCCGTTTTGTGTGTTTTCGGATGACATTATCAATGGAAAAGAATATACACTTAAGTTTAAGTTGAGTCAAAATGTGATTACATTCTACAATCGACCTAAAGAGACTAAACAAGAACTTATCATTGCTCTTCAGCAAATCAGCAAAGATTATTATCTCTACCTGCGCACCCGGGCAGTGGCCAACGAGGATAATGTATTCTCCGAGCCGGTTCAGATTCATTGCAACATAAAAAATGGATTGGGTGTGTTTGGAAGTTATTCGAGCACAGTGAAGATAATAAGGTTATAGGAGAAGGCTGAGGCTGAGGCTGAGGCTGAGGCGAAGGAAAAGGTATTTTTGCCACAAAGCGGCAATTCTGTCGGGGCTTCCGCCCCAAACCCTAACTTACTTTTTGTCTTAACACAAAAAGTAAGCAAAAAAGTCAAGACTACGCCTGCCTCACTCGAAAAACTTACGCTCAGTTGGCTGAAATCGTCCAAACTCGCTCCGACGAAATACGTCGGAACTCAAACAGGACGATTTTTAACCGCCAACTTCACTTGTTTTTCGGTTCACCAGACGAGGTCGATTTGAAACCGACGACTTAGCATAAGAATCTGAGTCTTGATTGGATCAATAATATTATCTGAACTGCTTAGACCTACAAATCACCCCTCATCCCACTGGATGCAGGTGTACGTATCGGATTGATTTCAATCTGTAAGTACACCTGCATTTTTCGTAGTATATCAGCAGTATTTTATGTAAATAAATAGTAAGAATCAAGCATTTTGCTACTTATACGCACCTACAGAAAACGATTCAAAACCGGCTCTAAGTCCTTACAAATAAGCCTTTATCAAATTTATTTGCGTCCTGATGCAAATAAATTTAATTTCATGTTCCAAATTGAAATTAATCTTGTATTTTTACAGCGTATTTATGCAGAAATAAGTATTTGGGAAGAGTATTAGCTATTTCATATTCAATTCGAATAATCAGGGGCGTTGCCCCTAAAACCCCACTTCATTTTTTGGCTTGAACCAAAAAACGAAGCAAAAAAGTTCAAGACTCCACCCGCTTCACTCGAAAAATTAGTCGCTTGTAGGCTGAAAACTTTTTAACTCGCCCCGACGGAATACGTCGGGACTCAAACAGAAAAGTTTTCTACGCCTACTTCACTCCATTTTTCGGTTCAGCGGACGAGGTCAATCGATACCCGAACGATTGTAAAAGCAATCAAGTAACAAAACAGATATTCACATAGAACAGATAAAAAGTACAACATTAGATTCGGACAATCACTTTATCAAACTTACCAACACATACATTCACTTTATTTACCTATAAAAAAAACAAGCATATGAAAATTGGAATTCCAAAAGAAATCAAGAACAACGAGAGCCGCGTTGCCTTGACACCATCGGGAGCTAAAACATTGGTTCAACATGGACATACGGTAATGGTAGAAACACATGCCGGCGAGAACAGTGGTTTTACCGACCTGCAATACATCAAAGCAGGTGCGGAGATTATCCCCACCGCAGCCGAAGTGTACGCTGCTGCCGAAATGATTATGAAGGTGAAAGAACCTATCGCCTGCGAATATAAACTGATCCGTCCCAACCAACTGGTATTTACCTATTTCCACTTTGCCTCGGGCAAGGAACTGACCATGGCCATGATAGAAAGCAAAGCCGTGTGCCTGGCCTATGAAACGGTGGAAAAAGCCGACCACACCTTACCCCTGCTTATTCCTATGTCGGAAGTGGCAGGACGCATGTCTATTCAGGATGGCGCACGCTGCCTGGAGAAACCCAAAGGTGGTAAAGGCATTTTGCTCGGTGGCGTACCGGGTGTGAAACCAGCTCATGTATTGGTATTGGGTGGTGGTGTGGTAGGTACACAGGCTGCTCTGATGGCTGCCGGATTGGGCGCACATGTTACCATAGCCGATATCTCGTTGCCGCGCTTGCGTTACCTTGCCGAAATTATGCCGGCCAATGTGGATACCCTTATGTCTACTTCCTACAATATTGAAGAATTGCTGCCTCATACCGATTTGGTGATTGGTGCAGTGCTGATACCAGGTGCTAAAGCGCCACACCTTATTACCCGCGACATGCTGAAACTGATGCAACCCGGCTCGGTATTGGTGGATGTGGCTATCGACCAGGGCGGATGTTTCGAAACCTCACACCCTACCACTCATGCCGAACCTGTGTATACCGTGGATGGTATTTTGCACTACTGTGTGGCGAATATTCCCGGTGCAGTACCGTTTACCTCTACCCTTGCACTCACCAATGCTACTTTGCCTTACGCGTTGAAGTTGGCGAACCTGGGTTGGGAAAAAGCCTGCGAAGAAAACGAAGATCTCCGCAAAGGTTTGAATATTGTTGATGGTAAAGTGGTTTGTAAGGCAGTGGCTGATACTTTTGGACTGTAAGAAATATATTTATTTTCTTCAGCTCTAACCCCAAAGCATCTCGTGATACATGTCATGAGATGCTTTTTAGTTAGATATATCTTCAAAAATATGAATTTTTATTGAACAAAAAATGCTGATTAAAGTTATAAGATTGGAACAATTTAGATAAATCTACTTGAAATGAACACAGCAACACAAAATTTGGAAAACGATCATGTCTACATCCTCAGGTTGATAGATGTGATGGGGAAAATGGTACTGAATTGTGCTACCGACACGGCACATATGGAACTGGTGGTAAACCTGATAGAAACCTATGCCGATGGTTTTCATCATGCCAAAGAGGAACAGGTATTATTTCCGCTATTGGAAGAAAAGGGTTTCTCGAAAGTGCACGGACCAGTGGCAGTGATGCTTCACGAGCATGTGGAAGGTCGGGAATTTGTGAAAGGAATCAGCCAGCGAATAGATGTATATAAAGCAGGTAACGTATCGGCCTTGCCCGAAATTTACCATTATATGCAGGGCTATGTAGATTTGCTGCGCGATCATATCAGCAAGGAAAACAATGTACTTTTCAAGCTGGCCGATAAGGCACTGAGCAGTGATGAACAACTGGAATTGCTCAATAAATTTGGCTCCATAGAAAAGCAATACAATAGCGAGCAGATAGCTGCGTCGATACTGGAAATTGAGGGTCTGGAAGCATTCTATATGGAGGATGTGAAGGAAACAATTTCGCCGGCAAGTGGACTTTAGTCAGTTGACAATTGACAGTTGATAGTTAACAATTTAGAATTATAATAATAGCAATTAATAAATAACCGGACGATACAGCTGCTGTAGAAAAGTCTGACACAAAAAAACAGAGAAAGCATGGATGGATATGAATATAAGCGTCGCGATTTTTTAAAAAAGCTGGGACTGATAGCGAGTGCAACGGTACTTACAGCAAGCGGTGCTGTAAAACTAACAGAAATAATTGAAGATAAAGTGGAAGATATTGTACTTACAAAGGAGCAATCGGCTTTTTTGGATGAGTACGAGAAGTGGCTGGAAGCTTTTCACGATATGGCTAAGTTTCAGAAAAAAGACCCTGACCATTTGGAAAACAACAAGAAATTGATGGCACTGTCAGAAGATGCTAAGGGCTGGCAAAAAGACTTGATTGAACATATGACGGATGAGAATTTCGCCCGGTATTTTATGATTAGAACGGAGAAGATTACGGACACGATTAACAGCTAATAATTCATAATTTGTAATTCATAATTCATAATTATTGAACTCCCCATCAACGATTATGAATTATGAATTGTGAATTGTGAATTTATTGTTATTGGCAGAGTGACACTAAGTTGTTTTATCAAATATCTTTTGTATTTTTACGGCCTAATCATTCACCTAAAAAAATCACACGTATGACTGTAGTTGAATCCGTAGGTTTCATGGCTTCTTTATTATCGGTATTAAATCAATTTCCTCAAGCAATAAAAGTATTTCGGTCGAAAGACACGCACAGCATTTCACTTATAATGTATTGTATAGTGGTAGTTTGTATTACACTTTGGATGGTTTATGGAATACTTCTGCACGACGGTCCGCTTATCTGGGCCAATTTATTATCGCTCTTCCCTATCACGTATATATTTATAATGAAAGTCCGCAACACCATTATTGGGAAGGATAAATTGTCGATTTAAATGAATAGAAACTAGCATTACATGATTATTTAGTATATTGCTGTTGTTGTATTCACTTTTGTTAATCAGGGGCTTTGCCCCTAAAACCCCACTTCCTTTTTTGCCTTGACGCAAAAAAGGAAGCAAAAAAAGTCAAGACTCCGCCTGCCTCACTCGAAAAACTTACGCTCGTTGGCTCAAATCGTCCAAACTCGCCCCGACGAAATACGTCGGGACTCAAACAGGACGATTTTTAACCGCCAACTTCACTTGTTTTTCGGTTCACCAGACGAGGTCGACCGATACCGAACCATTACACTTAGGTGACAAAACAGATAGTTATAAAATGTATTCACACAAAGAAGAGGATGTCCAATACGGACATCCTCTTCTTTGTGTGAATACTTAGTAACCTGAGTTCGGGATAAGAAAATGGTTGTTACATTTTCAAATAAGCTGATTGTCAAAGCTATTCATTGCCGTCCTTTTTAAAGGGCGGTAAAGAATAATAATAAATAGCTGGCTTTAGCCAAACATTTCAGCTATGCATTTTGGCTAAAGCCGACCCGGAAATAAAAATTCATTACCGTCACTTAAAAGTGACGGCAATGAAAGTTGAAAACCAACTATTTGAAACATAACTTATCCCGAATTCAGGTTAGTAAATTATTTACGACTGATAACAAAGTCACAACGTCTGTTCTTATCTCTGCCTGCAACAGTGGCATTGGTGGCAATCGGTTTTTTCTCACCGAATCCCTGAGTCGTTATTTGATTTTCAGGTACACCTTTCTTCACCAAATAGCCGGCACATGATTTGGCACGCTTAACGGATAATCGTTGATTCAGATCATCGCTACCGGTACTATCGGTATTGCCCTGTAAATCGACCACTGCATTTGTATTTGCTTTTAAATAATCAACCAGACCGTTCAGAATTGGAACAAAAACCGGTTTAATCGTTGCCGATCCGATTTTAAAGTTCGAAACTCCCATTATTGTTGGGAATGGTGGTAAAGCAACCACTTCTTCGGGACAACCATGATTAGCTACTACTCCTGCCACTGTCGGACATTTGTCGAGGTAATCGGGAATACCGTCACCATCCGTATCAATCGGACAACCCTGCACATTTACATTAACGCCTGCAGGTGTTGCAGGGCATTTGTCGAGATAATCGGCTACTCCGTCACCATCGGTATCGACAGGACAACCCACTGAATCGACGCTTACGCCGGCAGGAGTATCCAGACACTTATCCAGATAATCGGCCACACCATCGCCATCCGAGTCAACCGGACAACCCACCGAATCGACCTTCACTCCTGCAGGAGTATCGGGGCATTTATCCTTTAAGTCGCTTATTCCATCGTTATCAGCATCCAGAGGAACATATTCGAGTGCATTAATATTTCGCACGTGCTTCTTCGCACCGGTAGCATTGATTTTATATCGCACATTCAGCGTGACAAGAGCTGCATCGCAGAAGCCAGTAGGCTGATAATTGGGATAATACCCCATATCATCTTTGGCATAGTAGCGGTACTGCACTTCTCCTCCGATAGCAAACGATTTACTGATATTGTACTCCAGATTCAACCCTCCGAGAGCCAAAAAAGAACTCGGATGGGCAAGATGTCCTGAAACATCATACTTGTAAAAGGCGATTCCAGTACCCAGATTGGCATAGAGGCTGAGCTTTTCCCAAAAACCGGTTCTTTTGGGAGTAATAATGTTGGAAAGATTAAACGATCCGAACAAGGCAACATCCTTGGTGTTACCGTTTAAATAATTGTCTCTGACTCTGTCTTCGTTCAGATCATTCCACCGGCTATATCCGGTATAGGTCAAATCGAGACCGAGTCCGAAGACCGGTGTAAAGGTGTACTCAACAGTACCACCTACCACACTTGTAAAATCGAGTCGGCTTCTGGTAAAAAAAGGACGGGCATAATTATACTGCATGCCCCCGGTTCGGAAATAACTCCCTCCGGCTTTTAGAGAAACAGACCAATGCGTATTGGGAATCACTTCACCTTGTACAGGCACTTTCGAGACCGCATCCTGAGCAGAGACAAATATTACTGTACAAAAAACCAGTATAAAACTAAGTAATTTTTTTTTCATATTCATTGCTTTTAAGTTGATATTATAGTTTCTATCTTCCAGGCCAAACATCTAATAGTTAGGCTGTATGGGCAAACAGGAATTCAACTTATAAAACAATAGATATAAATAAATGTTCAAAAACGTAAACAGGCACCCGGTATCATTTAGTAAAAACAAAACAGGGAAAAATACATTTAAATGTGTATTTCCCCCTGTTTTGCTTAGAAAGCAATGCGTAAATTATTTTGTTTTCTTTTGTCCCCTTGTTTTAGGTTTCTTGTATTTCAGCTTCATGGCTTCCGGACGTCTGACCTTCATATTTACTTTTAGGTTTTTGCCTTTTTTCTCGTGAAATGCAGCACCGCCTTCTTCTTTCTTAGGTAGGGTTACAAGTGTATTTTTCATTTTTACCTGTGGCAATTCATCATCCGTCAATACGGCTGAAACTTCAACCTCCAAAGGCATCTTCACGATTGGAATCTTCTTGTTCATCAATGCCTCAATGCTGGCTCTGAATTCGGTATCCGCCTTGGTGATAAAGGTGATAGCTACACCATTCTTATCCGCTCTACCGGTACGACCGATACGGTGCATATAGTTTTCGGCCACTTCGGGCACGTCAAAATTGAGCACGTGCGACACATCAGAGATATCCAGTCCACGCGCTACAATGTCCGTAGCAATAAGCATTCTGTTTAATCCGGCCTTGAAATTATTCAGGGACTCGAAACGATTATTCTGTGACTTGTTGGAGTGAATTAATCCAATCTGACCAACAAACTTAGGCTCCAATTGCTCGTAAAGCGCATCGGCCAGTTTCTTTGTGGAGGTAAAAACAAGTACCTTAGAGAATTCCGGAGTAGTCTCCATCAAAAATTCTAACAGGTTTACTTTCGTAAAGAAGTTAGGCACTTTAAAACCAATTTGTTTGATCTTTTCCAGGGGAGTTCCCGTTGGAGCAGCTTCTATTTCAACAGGTTCCACAAAGAAATCGTGAACCAAATCTTTTAATTCTTCGGAAATGGTAGCCGAAAACATCAGATTTTGACGTTTTGTAGGCAATAAATCGATAACGCGAATTAGTTGAGGACGAAAACCGAGGTTCAACATCTCATCAACCTCATCGATAATAAACCGTTTAATCGATTTCAATTTCAATGTACCGTTCAACGCAAAATCCAACAAGCGACCGGGAGTGGCAACCAATACGTCAACACCTTCCATAAGTAAGGGAGTTTGGCGAATCATGTTCACACCACCAAAAACACCTACTACGCGTACATTCATGTAGACAGTAAGTTTCTCAACCTGTTCCACTACCTGAACTACAAGTTCGCGGGTAGGAACAACAACTAAAATTTGGGGATGTCTTTCTTTTGTAAATTTCCATTGACGCAAGCAGGGCAAAAGATAGGCAATGGTTTTACCGGTACCTGTTTGAGCTATACCAACCACATCTTTACCGGACATAATAACGGGATAAGCTTTTTCCTGTATGGTTGTAGTTTTTGTTATTCCTAAGTCGTTCAATGCATTAACTAAAGGTGCATTGAGATTTAATTCCGTAAAATTCATTTTTATTATCTGTTTAATAAGCGGTGCAAAGATACTCTTTAATTGCCAATAAACATTAAACTACATTTTCATTCTAAATTGCCCGCCTATTGACCACTGGTTCTGACTGTTATCAATGAAGTCAGGGCGCTAATCTTGAAATTATCCAGGCACCTTCTTCAAAATGATAAAACAACCTGTCGTGCAAACGATTAGTGCGTCCCTGCCAAAACTCAAAACTAGTTGGTTTCACAATAAAACCTCCCCAATGTGGTGGTTTAGGAACATCGTTTCCAAATTTCAACTGATAAGCCTGAAATTGTTCGTCTAAAAAATCGTGCGACGGAATCACTTTACTCTGAGGCGAAGCCCACGCCCCCCAGTTGACTATCCAGCGGACGCGACTTAAAATAGTCGCTGGATGATTTTTCATCTATTTTTTCAACCACTCCCTCAATCCGTATCTGACGCTCCAGAGCCGGCCAAAAGAACAACAATGAAACGCTCTTGTTTTGTTCTATTTGCTGTGCCTTATGCCCTTCGTAATTAGTATAAAAAGTAAACCCAACCGCACTGAATTCTTTAAGCAGCACCACTCGCGAATGTACATGTAGCTGACTGTCAACGGTAGAAAGAATCATGGCGGTAGGTTCCGATTGGTCACTTTCCAGGACTTCCTGCATCCATATTTTAAATTGGTCGAAAGGATTCAAATGACTGTTTTCTTCATTCAAAGCAGAGAATTCATATTGTTTACGAATATCACGAAGCATAGTGATTGGTTTAAAAATTTATATCGTTATAAACAATCCAGTATTCAATTGGTTTAAAAAAGTTTTAAAAACTGATTATATACGTGTGCTTTTGGCAATTAATTATCACTTATTTCATTGAAAAGTAACAGGTTGAAACCGACAAAAAAAACCAACTATTTGTTGATATCTTTTCGCTGATTATTAGTCATTTTACAAAAGATTGCAGTACTTTTGGGGCACAAAAAAACAAAACAATTTTCGACATGAAAAACTTGCTGCAAGCCCGCCACATCGGCATTTCAGAACAAGACGAAGCCCAAATGCTTCAAATTATTGGCGTTAATACGCTGGATGAACTAATAGAACAAACCATTCCGTCAGCCATTCGCTTAACGAACAATATCGAATTACCCGAAGCACTTACCGAGCGACAATATGCCGAGCATATTGCAGAAATTGCCTCTAAAAATCAATTATTCACTACATATATTGGTCAGGGTTGGTACGATACCTGCACACCTGCGGTTATCCTACGCAACGTGTTCGAAAACCCATCATGGTATACTTCTTACACACCTTACCAGGCCGAGATTTCTCAGGGCCGGTTGGAAGCTTTATTGAATTTCCAAACAGCAGTAAGCGATTTCACAGGATTACCACTAGCCAACGCATCACTGCTGGACGAAGCTACTGCAGCTGCTGAAGCCGCTACCATGATGCTTAACCTTCGCAGTCGTGACCAGGTAAAAGCTACTGCCAACATTCTTTTTGTTGATAAAAATGTATTTGCCATCAACATTGGCTGTACTTCATACACGCGCCGAAGCGCAAGGTATTCAATTGGAAATTGGCGACTACTCAACGCTTCGTTTTACCGAGAAACATTATGGTGCCATTGTTCAATATCCGAACTCAAACGGTAACATCGAAGATTACGCCGAATTTGTAACCGAAGCTCACGCAGCAGGTTGTAAAGTGGCTGTGGCAGCTGATATTCTTAGTCTGGCGCTACTCACACCTCCGGGCGAATGGGGAGCTGACATTGTATTCGGATCAACACAACGCTGGGGAATTCCAATGGGATTTGGCGGTCCGTCGGCAGCTTATTTTGCCACACGCGAAGAATTTAAACGCGACTTACCCGGCAGGATTATTGGTATCAGCAAGGATGTGAACGGTAAACCTGCACTGCGCATGGCTCTACAAACCCGCGAACAACATATCAAACGCGAAAAAGCAACTTCAAATATCTGTACCGCACAGGCTTTATTAGCTTCAATGGCCGGTTGTTATACCGTTTACCACGGCGCTCAGGGCATAAAAGCAATCACGCAACGTATCCACGCCATTGCCACTTATATTAATGAAATTTTGCCGGTATACGGTTATTCGCAAGAAAATGATAACTTCTTCGACACCTTGAAAATCAGTTTGCCCGAAGA
This sequence comes from uncultured Paludibacter sp., assembly GCA_963664445.2. Lineage (GTDB taxonomy): Bacteria > Bacteroidota > Bacteroidia > Bacteroidales > Paludibacteraceae > Paludibacter. The sequence goes on along the minus strand of CAXXUM010000002.1, from coordinate 33,518 downwards.
CATTTCAGCGGAAACAATTAAATCAATTGCATTGGAATACGAAGTAAATTTCCGCTATTTCGAAACAGGGGAAATCGGACTCAGCATTGACGAAACAACCGACATTGATGATGTAAACACATTGATTGAAATACTTGCAACTGCAGCTGACAATGCTCCTGTGTATGCAGATGAGGAAGACCTGGAAGATTTGAAATCGTTCGACGAAAGTTTGGAACGAACTTCGGACTACCTGACAAGCGAAGTCTTTACAAAATATCATAGCGAAACAGAAATGATGCGCTATATCAAGAAACTGGAGCGCAGAGACATTTCGCTGACCCATTCAATGATTTCATTAGGATCGTGTACCATGAAGCTGAACGCTGCTTCTGAACTGCTTCCACTTAGTCGTGCCGAATTCGGGGGCATGCACCCATTAGCACCGGCCGATCAAACCGAAGGCTATAATGAACTGATAGAAGAATTAGAAAAATACCTGACCGCAATAACAGGATTTGCTGCTTGCAGCCTACAACCTAACTCGGGCGCAGCCGGTGAATATGCAGGATTAATGACTTTACGTTCATACTTCAAATCGCGCAATGAAACACAACGTAACACCGTTCTGATTCCTGCTTCGGCACACGGAACCAACCCTGCTTCAGCTCATCAGGCAGGTTTTGAAATAGTGGTGGTAAAATGCGACGAAGGTGGTAACACCGACTTAGCCGACTGGAAAGAAAAAGCAGAAGCTAACAAAGATAAGTTAGCCGGCTGTATGATTACCTATCCTTCTACACACGGCATCTTCGAAGCGCACATCAAAGATATGTGTGAAATCATTCACAATAATGGTGGACTGGTTTATATGGATGGTGCAAATATGAATGCACAGGTAGGTCTGACCAATCCGGGAACGATAGGCGCAGATGTATGCCATTTAAACTTACACAAAACATTTGCCATTCCCCATGGTGGCGGTGGTCCTGGTGTTGGGCCAATCTGTGTGGCTGAGCATTTAATTCCATTTTTGCCAAGCAAGACTAACGGTGAAAACACCGTTTCTTCTGCTCCTAACGGCAGTGCAAGCGTTTTACCGATTACTTACGGATACATCCGCATGTTGGGCGAAAAAGGGTTGACTCAGGCTACAAAAATTGCTATCTTAAATGCCAATTACCTGGCTGCAAAACTAAAAGATAGTTACGGCATACTTTACACCGGCGAAAACGGACGTGTCGGACACGAATTAATTTTGGAAGCGCGCAACTTTAAAGCCACATCGGGCGTAACAGAAGGCGATATCGCCAAACGATTGATGGATTATGGCTTCCACGCTCCTACTCTATCATTCCCTGTGCATGGCACGCTAATGATTGAACCGACCGAGAGTGAGTCGCTGGCTGAATTGGATAGATTTGCAGAAGCAATGCTGCAAATTTTTGCCGAGATAAAAGAAATTGAAACAGGAACTGCTGATGCCACTGACAATGTATTATTAAACGCTCCACACCCTGAATATTCAATTGTATCTGACGATTGGAATCATCCTTACAGCAGAGCCAAAGCAGTTTATCCAACGAAATGGGTAGCTGAAAACAAGTTCTGGGTAAATGTGGCACGTGTTGACAATGCCTTTGGTGATCGCAACCTGGTATGCACTTGCCAACCAACAAGCGACTGGGAATAAACATACATTCGATACATGACGTAATAAAGGCTATTTCAACAAAATGAAATAGCCTTTATTTTTTTCTACAAACAGCGTATATAAGCACAAAAAAAGTCCCCATTCATTCTGTTGAATGAATGGGGACTCAAATTTATGAAATAAAGATTAGAAGTTTACTTTAAACTCTACTCTTCTGTTTTTAGCTTTTCCAGCAGCAGTTGCATTATCTGCAACCGGCATAGTTTCACCAAATCCTTTTGCAGTAAGTCTTGAAGCTTCAATACCACCTTTAGTCAAATAAGCCTGAACTGCATCCGAACGTTTTTGAGACAATTCAAGATTTGTTGCGGCAGCACCTTGACTGTCGGTATGTCCGTTGATTTCCAAATTGTAAGAAGGATTTTCTTTCATTACCTTCACAACTTTATCAAGGATAGAATAAGAAGATTTCTTAATAACATTCTTTCCTGATTCAAATTGAATACCTTGCAAAGCCTGAGCAAAGATTTTCTTTGTTTCTGCTTTCACTTCAGGACATCCTTTATTTGCAGCTATACCGGCTACATCAGGACATTTATCTAAATAATCAGCAACACCATCACCGTCTTTATCAAGTGGGCAACCGTTTGCATCTACTTTTACACCAGCTGGAGTAGAAGGACATTTATCTAAATTATCAGCAACACCATCACCATCTGAATCTAGTGGACAACCCTTTGCATCAACTTTTATTCCTTTAGCAGTACCCGGACATTTATCAAGGTAATCAGCAACGCCATCACCATCTGAATCGATTGGGCAACCCTTTGCATCAACTTTTACACCAGCAGGAGTAGAAGGACATTTATCTAAATAGTCAGCAACACCGTCACCGTCCGGTATCAACAGGACAACCCATTGCATCAACTTTTGCACCGGCAGGAGTATCAGGACATTTATCCAAATAATCAGCTACACCATCACCATCAGTATCGATTGGGCAGCCCAATGCATCAACAGCTACACCTTTTGGGGTATCAGGACATTTATCCAATTTATCAGACACACCATCGTGGTCTGAATCTTTAGGTGATCCAAAAGAGAAGATTACACCAAGTGAATGTTCAACAAACGCTTCATTATTTTCATTTTTAATAATGAAATCACGTTTATCTTGATTGGTGATATTATAAACGAATTTATATTGCAACGCAAAACTCTTAGTAAACTGATATTTCAAACCTGCACCCAGTGGCACAATAAAATCAGTTCCTGTAGTATTCATTCTTGTTGCGTTAGAGACGCCACCTTGGTCTTTAACTCCATACCAGGCTAAACCAAAGCCGGCTTCTAGAAATGGAGAAAGCTTAGCATCTTTACTTAAGAAGTAGCCATTATTAAACTTGTAGTGCAAAGACAAAGTCGCGTCAGACTTTGTTCCAAACAGTCTTCCACTAAGATTACCCTGACTACTAAGACTACCGTTAGCCAGATTATTGCGGAAAAACCCATAATCACCTGAGTTAGCTTGAAGACTTAAATCGAAAGAAGGAGAAATGTAAGTAGCGACAGACAGACCACCAAAAACATACGGTACTTGAGAATAATTAAAGATTGCGTTTCCTAAATCTCCTTTGTATTCATTTTTTCCGACGTACAAACCAACGGCAACTTTCTGATCAGCCGTTTGAGCACCAACAAACAAGACCATTGACAATAAGCCAACTAATAATAGACTCTTTTTTTTCATTTGTTTTTAATTTAAATATTAATTAATTGAGATAAACTGTTCCAATATTATTTTAGTAACAATACCGTATAATCACATTTAGTGACATAATTTAGTTGAATAATGAAAATAAAACAACAGTGGGTTAATTTTGTTTACGTTCTTTACAAAAGCTGTGCCATTTTTTTTGATTTGTAGCAATAATTACTACAAATCATCAAATATGACTCCATATTATGTTACAACGCGTTAAATACTACCCCGCAAATATAATTAAATAAACAATAAATTTGATTTATTTGTGCTAAAATAATAGGCAAGTGTATAGAAATCGATTGCATTTAACTACTGAATACGATTTACCTGTATAAAAAAGAAGATTGAAAAAGCAAAATTTATAAAAAAAAAGGCTATTTCAATCTAGTTGAGATAGCCTTTTTAAATCAATAACAGATTATAAAATAATATTCAATTGTCACAAAAAAAGTAAATTTTCATTTTTTACGATTTTATTAACCACGGATCCGGAACTCGCTCTGACGATATTAAATTTCCAATCTTCCTCAATAGTATTTATATTCAGAACAGTCATATCAAACCTAAAATATCAACCGGCCCATCCTTCTCTATCGAGATTTCTATAATTGATGGCTTCAGCAATATGGTTGGAGAGTACATGTTCAGAATCGTCTAAATCAGCAATCGTACGAGCCACTTTAATGATACGATCATAGGCACGTGCCGATAAATTGAGCCTTTGCATGGCATTTTTGAGCAATTCAGAACCTGCTTTATCGGGTAACGCAAAGGTTCGTTGTTGTTTAGAGGACATTTGAGCATTGCAATACACCCCATCGATATCTTTAAAACGTTGCTCTTGAATCTCTCTGGCACGGATAACCCGTTCACGAACCGCTTCACTGGTTTCAGAGTCTTTCATTTCTGCCAGTTTTTCGAAAGGAACAGGCACAATCTCAATATGAATATCAATCCGATCGAGCAATGGACCTGATATGCGACTCAGATATTTTTGAACCATTCCGGGACCGCACACGCATTCACGGTCGGGGTGATTGTAATAACCACACGGACAGGGATTCATTGAAGCCACCAACATAAAACTAGCAGGATATTCAATTGAGAATTTAGCACGCGAAATGCATATTTTACGGTCTTCGAGCGGTTGACGCATCACTTCCAATACCGTTCTTTTAAACTCTGGAAGTTCATCCAGAAACAGTACTCCATTATGTGCCAATGATATTTCACCGGGCTGAGGAAATGCCCCACCACCTACGAGGGCTACATCAGAAATTGTATGATGGGGGCTCCGAAACGGACGTTGCGAAATAAGCGATGTATTACTATCGATATTACCGGCCACAGAATGGATTTTAGTAGTTTCCAATGCTTCTTGCAGCGATAATGGTGGTAGAATAGTCGGTAATCGTTTGGCCAGCATAGACTTTCCGGCTCCGGGAGGACCAACCATAATAATGTTATGTCCGCCGGCAGCCGATACTTCCAGCGCACGTTTTACACTTTCCTGTCCTTTTACATCCGAAAAATTTATTTCCAAATGATTGAGATTACTGAAAAACTCTTCGCGGGTATTTACAATGGTAGGTTCAAGTGTTGACTGACCATTAAAAAAATCTATAACTTCCGTAATACTTTCAACTCCATATACATCAAGATTATTCACAACCGCTGCTTCACGAGCATTCTGTTTGGGGAGAATGAATCCTTTAAAACCTTCCTCACGTGCCTTGATGGCAATGGGCAAAACGCCTTTAATGGGCTGCAACCCTCCATCCAGCGACAATTCGCCCATAATCACATAGTTCTCCAACTCATCCGACTTCAAACTGTCCGAAGCAGCCATTATGCCAATAGCCAATGCCAAATCGTATGCCGAACCTTCTTTGCGGATATCGGCAGGTGCCATATTGATAACAATTTGTTTTCGGGGCAACTTATTCCCTGTATATTCAAGTGCAGAAGCAATACGCTCGTGGCTCTCTTTCACAGCATTGTCGGGCAATCCCACATGCATAAACCGTATTCCCTGACTTACATTAACTTCGATGGTAACAATAGTAGCGTTAATTCCTTGAACTGCCGCTCCAAAGGTTTTTACTAGCATAGTTTTGCGATTTAAGTTGAAGAAAGATCTATTTTCGCGTCGGTCAATTCAAATTATATCCGACTTTTAAGGTTAATGGAACTTTTACAGCATCATTATGGGGAAATAAATTTCCGTTCGAATAGTGTCCGATCATAAGTTCTGCATTCAGATTTCGTTTTTCGCCAAAGTAGATTCCGGCACCCATATTATCCTGAAATGTAAAGTGTTTACCTGTATTTTGTCCATCAATCATTACTTTAGATATATACGTTGGCCCAGCAACCGAATAATAGAAATAAGCATCGAAAGGTTTGGTATGCAATACAGTGAAACGAGCAACCGGAAAAACAGACAATGTAAAGAAATCCTGCTTGTTTGAATTGCTTAAACCAGTGCCCCTACCCTTACTTTGCCAATAAGATGTACTCACGCCCCAATCAAGTGAAAACACCTTAGCCGTGTGAAATATATTCTGCTGATAAGTAAGTGACACCCCTTGAAACACTTCCACATCACCACCCCAAAAAATCGGGAATTTATCGCTCGACACAAAATTATTCACTCCATAACCCAATACATTACTCGAATATCCGATTTGTAACATGTGTTTCGGGTGAATATACCCAACTTCAGCTGCTTTTTCAATCTTTTTATCCGACACTTTTTGGAGTCGGTATGAAAAACCGGCAGCCACGAAGGATGTAGAAGGTTGCTTTTCGGACGGTTGCGCCGGAGAATAAGCAGTTGTCAGTTGCAAAGACATACTTTTACTTACATTATATTTTAATCCTCCACCAAAAAGAAATGTAGCATAATTGGCGTCGGTAATTACCGGTTTCTTCGTAATATCATCATTAAATCCACTTCGGGTAACGATTCCTAAACCCGCTTCTCCATAAACAGAAAACCGATCAGTGATAGGCAATTGAGGTTTCAGGGTTAAACCTCCCACATTCATCCATATCGTTCTTTGTCCAATTGCACCGGTGGCATCCGTTTTGTATTGATATTTCACCCAGGTAACCGGACGCATATAAGTTAGTTGTGCAGACAAATATTTATTAAACTCATAACCAAACAAAACCAGACGTACTGCGGGATGCGGCACTTTCAACGACTGAAATGAAAAGCCGGCTTCGGGTTGAAACTGCGTAAAATCATAATCAATGGAACCTATATTTACTTCGAAATAGGCTTTTTGTAAAATAGACGGAATTTGTGCTCGTTCGTCCTGAGCAAAAACAGATATGGAAACAAGGAAAAAGAAAAGTGAAATGTAAATTTTTAAAAAGCAGGTTCTCATCATTTATTCAGTTTATATAATATGTATTTCAGTCGCAATGTGTTGATTTTATGTTTAAGTAGACACAAATGATTTGCGCCTACAAAAATAGTTAATTGTTTTACATTTCCAATCATTTCTCCCAAATAAGTTGCATTCTTCATCAAAATAAAAACTCTTTAAGACTGCATCCAATTTTAAAACACATAAATTTAGGTGTAAAATAAACAACTACTCATTGCTATGCGTTTATGGCTGCAACAAAAAATACCATTAAATCGGTTATTCTTTTTTTTTACTACCTTTGTACAAGTAAATTTGTCCCCTCTAAAATGATTGATAATACATTATTTAACAATAAAAAAGTAGCCTTTCACACTCTGGGTTGTAAGCTGAATTTTGCCGAAACGTCGGCTATTGGCAAACAATTGAGTGATGAAGGATTTGTAAAAGCTAAAGCCGGCGAGCAAGCCGATGTTTGCATAATAAATACCTGCTCGGTAACCGACACTGCCGACCATAAATGTCGTCAGGCCATCAACAGACTTAATCGTCAGCACCCCAACGCCATAATGGTAGTTACGGGTTGTTACGCACAACTAAAACCTGATGAAATTGCTGCGATACAAGGCGTTGACTTAGTGCTCGGAGCAAACGAAAAATTCAGTATTCTCGAATATCTGACTAAATTAGATAACGAAAAGAATGGCGAAATACATCGTATACGCATTCAGGACGTAAAAGATTTTAAGCCTTCGTGTTCTCGTGATGATAGAACGCGCTATTTCTTAAAAGTGCAAGACGGTTGCGATTATTATTGCACCTATTGCACCATTCCTTTTGCACGCGGTCGGAGTCGTAACGCAACAGTTAAAGACACGGTAGCAATGGCCGTTCAAGCCATAGAAGAAGGTGCAAAAGAGATTGTTCTAACCGGTATAAATACAGGAGATTTCGGTAAATCAACCGGCGAAACATTCTTCGATCTGGTAAAAGTACTGGATGCACTTCCTCACGAAATTCGTTTTCGCATTTCTTCCATCGAACCAAATCTATTGACAAATGAATTGATTGAATTTGTGTCGAAAAGTAATCATTTTATGCCGCATTTCCATATTCCGTTACAATCCGGATCAAACGAAGTGTTGCAACTGATGAAACGCCGTTATACTACCGAACTTTTTGCCAATAAAGTATCCACTATCAAAAACCAAATGCCGATGCATTTATAGGCGTGGATGTGATTGTGGGTGTGAAGGGTGAAACCGACGAATTATTTGAACAGGCAAAAACATTTATTCAAAGCTTAGATATATCTCAGCTTCATGTTTTTAGTTATTCCGAACGCGCGGGCACAAAAATGCTTGAAATCGAACATACTGTTTCAATTCCCGAACGCAAACGAAGAAGCGATGTGTTACATGTTCTATCCGATGAAAAAACGAAACTGTTTTACGAGCAACAAATGGGTAAAACCGGACTTGTACTTTGGGAAAGCAGACAAAAGGACGATAACATGGTAGGCTTTACGAACAATTACATACGGGTTGAAAGACCTTTTGAAAAATCATTGGTCAACACAATACAATCTGTGTCGTTTGGAGAGTGGAACGAAGACCAATCAGCTTTAAAAGCGTCAAACCTCTAAATTTCAACAAATAAAATTCTATAAATAAGATGTTAGCTAAACGAATCATACCCTGTTTGGATATCAAAAACGGACAAACTGTAAAAGGAATTAATTTCGAGAATATCACTGATGTGGGTGATCCCGTAGAACTTGGAGCATTGTACGCACAAATGGGTGCTGATGAACTGGTTTTCCTCGACATCACTGCTACCAACGAAAAGCGTAAAACCTTGTCAGAACTGGTTACGCGCATTGCAAAACATATCAATATTCCATTTACTGTTGGTGGTGGAATTTCGAGTGTGGAGGATGTGTCGGTTTTACTGGCTTGTGGTGCTGATAAAATTTCAGTAAACACTTCAGCGGTTCGCAACCCACAACTTATCAGCGACCTGGCCAACCAGTTTGGAAGTCAGTGTGTTGTTTTAGCTATCGATACCAAATTTATGAATGGTGAATGGTTTGTATTCCTCAATGGCGGCCGCATCCCAACAGATATTCGTACTGTAGAATGGGCTAAACAAGCCGTTTCGCTAGGTGCAGGAGAAATTCTGCTAACCTCCATGAATAACGATGGTACAAAGGATGGATTCGCGTTGGATATTACCCGTGCTGTTTCCGAAGCAGTAAACGTCCCCGTTATTGCCAGTGGTGGTGCAGGAACGATGGAACATTTTGTAGATGTGTTTGGCGAAGGTAAAGCTGATGCGGCATTAGCTGCAAGTATTTTTCACTACAAAGAAATTGGAATTCCCGAATTAAAGTCTTTTTTGAAGGAAAAAGGTGTAGAAGTGAGAATTTAAGATAACCAATCGTCCTGCAACTTCACACAGAATCATATGCATTTCACAAAACCTATTGCCTTTCTATCTCTTCTATTAGTCTTAATCAGCTGCAATAATGCCGTTGATTCACCCTACCCAACCATTACTTTCGAAAAAAAAACTCCCATGCCGGGAATTGGCAGAGCATCATCAGTAGCTTTTGTTATTGATGGAAAAGCGTACGTAACGTTGGGTAGAAACGCCGAATATACAGACTCACTAAAGGATTGCTGGCAATATGATCCCAACTACGATAGTTGGACGAAAAAAGCACCCTTCCCAGGTATTGGACGCGTAAAAGCAATGGCTACAGTACTCAACGACACGGCATACGTGGGTCTTGGATTCAGAAGAAACCAAGGTGCTTACACTGGTGGAGTCTTAACTGATTTTTGGATGTACGATGCAAAAAACGATAGTTGGACAAGAAAAGCAGACTTACCCAGCAAAGCAGCAAATGCCTGTGTTAGTTTCACCTATAACAATTGCGTTTATGTCGGCTCTGGCTTTGACAATTCTTATTTCTCAAGAGAATTCTGGAAGTATATCCCATCTCAGGACAAATGGGTGGCATTAAAGGATTTTGAAGGTGCACACAGAGCTTGCGCCGTTGCATGCTCAAACGGTGAGCATATATTCTTTGGTACAGGTTACAGAACGCTGAGCGAAACAGATTGGTGGGAATACTTTCCAATAAACGATTCGTGGAAAAAGTTGAAATCGATGCCGGATGATGGTCGCGAAAATGCTGTAAGTTTAGCTATAAATAAACGGATATTCGTTGCTACAGGCAGACATTTCGGAGGTCCGGAAACAGGCGGAAATGTAAAATCGGATATACTGGAATATGACATTATCCGAAATGTGTGGTATGAAAGAGGAAATCTGCCTGCCGAAGGGCGTGAAAATTCCATTTCATTTACTATCAACGGCAAAGGCTACATTGGTTTTGGGGATAATGACACCAATGTGTTGAACGATTTTTGGAGCTTTCAACCCTAAAAAACAGCTAGGCTATAAATTACGATCCCAACAATAGAAAGTCCGAAAACACACAACGGAAGAACAATTTTAGGCCTTCCAACTACCGAATAATCATTGTGAGGGAAAAGTAGTGAGGGACGTAGTTTAATAATAGCGTAATAACACGCTAATGCAGCCAGAACGCCTACTAATGCACCACCAAGGATATCCAACGGATAATGTACACCCAAATACATCCGCGAATAAGATACTAAAACTGCCCAACAAAAAATAATACTTGTGTATTTTCTATTTCTTAAAAGAGCGGAAGAAAGGAATGCAAATCCAAATGAGTTGGCAGCATGCGATGACACAAATCCAAACTGACCTCCACTATATCCATTCACTAAATGAACCATATTCCTGAGTTCGGGAGTATGAGAAGGGCGGAGTCTTTGTACCAACTCTTTTATTAAGCCGGAAGAAATCTGGTCTGAAATAATAATACACCCAACAAGCGCTATTACCAACCAAATAGACTCACGCTTCCAGTTTTTTATTATAACAGCCAAAACCGCAATATAGAGCGGAATCCAAGTGTATTTAGCACTTATGGCGAACATAACTCCGTCCCAAAATGAAGAATGCAATCCATTGATGAGTATGAACAAGTTCTTGTCCAAAAGTAGAAGCGATTCAAATAGATTCATTAAGGCAGTGTATAATTGTTTGATATAAAATGAGTTTAAGACAATAGACGAGACTTATATCTTTACAATATTATCCTTTTCTACCCAACCGACACTTCCATTTCCCAACTTTATTTCAATCCAGTTACCCAACGTACTCTTCAGGCTTACTTTGGTTCCTTCATGCAGTTGGAATAAGTCTGTACCGCTTTTATCCGGCGAACCTTTAGCAGTCACAACTCCGGTCATAATAATCGCTTCGTTGTGTTTTTTCATTTGGTCATTCCTAATTCCCGCAAAAACTAAGGTTACTAAACTAATTCCAAAGAGTATGGTACCCAAATAAAAGGAGTTTTTGCGCACATATCGTGTAGAGCCTAAAATAAACAAAAAACCGGCTATCAGACAAATAACAAATGAGATTACACTCATAATTATCCAGCCATTTGAGGTCAGAAGCTTAATAAAATTAGTAATCCAGCGACCCAAAAAGAACGTCGGTGTTTGTACAATATTATCAACAACTTTTAGCTGTGCCATTTCCAGATTAAATCGGGCATCATCGAACCCCGGGGCTAAGCGTAACGCACGCTCATAATTCAAAATAGACATTCCCAATTCGTTCGATTTGAAATATGAATTACCTAAATTGTAATATAACTCTGGCGCAACACCTTCCGTCGAAAGAATCTTTTCGTATTGTTTTGCGGCTTCTGCAAAATTGCCCTTCACATATAAATCATTGGCCGTTTTTAATGTGCCAGATTGAGCAAAAGTAGAAGTAAAAAAACACAAAACTAAAAATAAAAACAATGCTATACGTTTCATATATTTTGACTAAATATTGTGTTTATGATTTTTTGATGATTTCTTCTAATTCACTTATCACCCGAATGGTGTCATCATAAAGATTTCCCATCTCTTGCTGTCCCGAATTTGGAGCATAGCGTGCAAATTCGCAAGTATTTAGAATTTGATTCAATTGATTTAAAACAGGTGCTTCAACAGCTTTTTTCGATAATTCATCAGCTACCTTTTCTTTCGTAAGCGAAGCCACTGGTATTGACAATTTATCACTCAAATAGTCCCATACAGCTTTCAGAATTTCTTCGTAGAAAGAGTCCTTCTTGCCTTCTTTCAATAATCGTTGAGCAAATTTCAAGCGTTTTAGTGCTACTTTATTGGCCTTTTTATTTTTCACTAAATCCATATCTGCATTTTCCATAGCTTGTTTGCGGAAGAATATAAATAGAATCAGTGATATAAGCAGTGGTATCAGGTACATTAACCAACAAGTCAACGTTCCATAAATCGGTGTTTCTTCTTTTGATAACTTTATATCTTCTGTTTGAATATACCGAATATCTTTCCCGAGTTGTTTTACATCTTCCTTATCTACGTAATTACCCACCACGGTTGGGCCTTCGGCTCCGGAGCCTTTTAGCACTTCAAGTTTATAAACCGGGGTACGTAGGGTTTTGTATGTTCTTTCGTTCACATCGAAGTACGAAAATTCCGCCGACGGAATCTCATAATTCCCCGAATGACGAGGAATAAACATGAATTCAATGGTTTTGTTTCCACTTACACCCGTACTCGTTGTTTTGAAATTATTAGTTACTTTAGGGTCATATTGTTCAAATCCTTCAGGAAATTTAATCTCCGGATTTTTAATCAGTTTCATATTACCAGCACCGGCAATGCCTATTTTCAGTGTAACAGCTTCATTAGCTTTAATCCGGGTGGCTGAAATTTTGGAGTCAATGCTAAATCGCCCAACTGTACCGCTAAACGACGCAGGTTTATTGGCAGGCAATGCACTAACCGTAACCTTAGTTGCCGGAGCACTAATTTTTTTAGATACATTGGTGGTCGATTCAAAAAAATCATCGAAAATACTGCGGGCCGCGGCTCGATTTCTCATTTGAATGACCGCCTCAAATTCAGCTTTATCGATTGAAATAACTCCCGAACGTTGTGGGTACAATAAATATTGAAATAATACCACAGATGTGTAGTTCTTTCCATTATAGTTTTCGAGCGTAAATTGTCTGTTTTTTGGCAATTCAATTTCTTGTTTCATAAAACCATTGAAATCAGGAAATTTTGTAGGCGGACATTGAATTACATCAAGTGTTGTATATAGTTTATAGGTAACCAATACAGCTTCTTGCTCATACACATTGGGTTTAGAAACTATGGCTCTTACAAAAATATTGTCGTTTGAAATGGATTGACCCTTTGAGGAGGAACCGGACTGCGATCTTCCTGAGTTTGTATTAGCGTCGGCAGGTAATACTTTTATGGCAACAGCATTAGAAGTAACCCGCTTATTATCGACCAACATACTAGCTGCCGGAATGACAAACGTTCCTGTTTTTTTTGCTTGAAGAGTGTAAGTATATGATATTGAAACAGAAGATGTTTGTCTTCCATTTATTATTTCAACACTGGAACTGTGCGATTCAAAAGGACCTGCTAAAACTTCAAAATTAGTGATCTCCGGAACACGCAAGTCTTTACCGGAAGCATTAACAGAATAAACCAACTGAAACGGGTTATCCATGGCAACAGCAGACGGCGCCTGTGCAATAAAACGCACCGGTTCGTTAGCCCGAACCAACCACGTATTGAGAACCAAAAGTAAAAGTGATAAAATGATGAATCTGCGTCTCATATATTTTCTTGAAATCTATTTATTGTGAGTAAATTTACTGAACCTACCAATCTATATCTGATTTTTTCGTACCTCTAACTTGTTGTTTTTTAGCCTTATCCTGTGCATTTTTTTCATCCTGTTGCAAAGCATCTAATATCTGCTGTGCATTTTGCTTCGACATTTGAGGTTGTTGCTGCTGTGGCTGAGGTTTTGGCTGCTGAGGTTGTTCTTTTGGTTTTGCGTCAGGCTTCTTTTGATCTTGTTTATCGTCTTTCTTGTTTTTATCTTTATTTTTATCCTTATCCTTTTGCTGTTGTTTTTTAAGCTGAGCCTGCGCATAAGCTAGGTTATAACGTGTATCGTTATCTTTCGGGTTATTCTTCAACGCCTTTTCATATGACTTTATTGCCTCTTCATATTTTTTATCCGAAAGAAATGAATTACCGATATTATGAAATGCTGCTGCGATTTTACCTTTCTCTTTGGGCTGCAAGGCTGCAGTGTTATTGTATTGCTCAAGTGCCTCTGGGTACTTCTTTTGTCTATACAAAGCGTTACCCAGATTAAAATTGGCTTCGAAAGACTTTGGATTTTGCAAAAGCCCTTTGCGATAAGCAATCTCGGCATCTGTATATTTAGAAGACTTATACAATTTATTTCCTTCCCGCACATTGGCACTTTCCTTTTGCGCCACCGCAGAGAGTGAAACTAAAAACATCAACAATATATATTCTATTTTTTTCATCAATTGAAATGTAAGTTGTATATTATTTATTCTTAATTACTTTGTCTTTCAAATCGAAAATTTTATATCTGCTCAGTCGTTTATTGATACGATCAAATACAAAAAAGTCGAGAACTAAAAGTAGTAATGCCAACATGGCAAAAGATTGAAACTGTTCATTATAATCTGAGAAAACACTGGTTTTTATGTCCGATTTAGCCAGCGTATCAAGTTCTTTGTTTACAAGTCGGTATGCATTATTTGTATTATCAGCTCTCACATAAATTCCTTTTCCGGCTTCAGCAATCTTTTTACACATGTCCTCGTTAAGTTTAGAAACCACTACATTTCCATCCTTATCTTTCCAAAAGCTGATAGTTCCCGGCACCGGAATTGGTGAACCTTCAGGTCTTCCCATACCAATTACGTGAACCGCTATATTATTTTCGGCAGCTAACTTAGCCGCACCAATGGCATCATCTTCGTGATTTTCGCCATCGGTAATAACGATTATTGCTCTTCCTGCTTTATCTTTTGTCCCAAATGACTTTATTGCTAAGTCAATTGCACTACCAATAGCAGTTCCCTGACGTGGAACCAACTGTGGAGAAATAGAAGATAAAAACATTTTTGCTGATACGTAATCGACCGTTATTGGCAATTGGGTATAAGCGTCTCCGGCAAAAACCACCAAACCGACCTTATCATTGGTCATATTATCTACCAGCTTAGACAGAATTTGCTTAGCATTTTCCAATCTGCTTGGTTGAACATCCTGCGCCATCATTGAATTGGAAACGTCCATAGCTATCATTACTTCAATCCCCTGACGCTTCACATTTTCTACCTTAGTACCAAACTGTGGCTGAGCCAAAACAATTATCAATAAAACAATGGCAGCTAATTGCAGATAGAACTTTACCTGAGGACGAACGAAGGAAACATTGGGCATCAATCCAGCCAACAGTTCGGCATTACCAAATTGCTTTAAATTTCGGCGTTTTTGAATGCTCGTATAAATAAATACACCTACTAATATTGGAACTAGTAAGAATAAAAAGAGATATTCTGGATGTGCAAATCGAAACATAATAATTAATTGAAATGGTTGATGATCTAAACAGTTTTGAAACTAAAATTAGAACACTACACGCTTTATTTCAAAGCAGATAAAAAATGTGCGATTCATCATGGAATCTTTCTTAGCAAGGTATTACGTAGTAAAACTTCAGTAAATAACAATAGAAATGCTAATAAACAAAACACGAAAAACTGTTCATTTTTCTTGCTATATTCACGTACATTAATTTTCGTTTTTTCAAGTTGATCTATTTCCTGGTAAATCTTACGAAGTTTAGAATTATCAGTCGCTCTAAAGTATTTACCACCGGTAACAGAGGCTATTTCCTGAAGGGTTTTTTCATCAAATTCCGATTGCATCTGTTGATACTGAATACCCATTGGAGTTTGTATCGGCATATTCACTATACCGTGCGAACCGACCCCGATAGCATAAACTCTTATCCCAAAGGTTTTCGCAATTTCAGCAGCCGTAACCGGAGCAATATCCCCCCTGTTATTGGATCCATCAGTCAACAAGATGATGACTTTCGACTTGGCTTTGCTATCTTTTATTCTATTGATAGCATTCGCTAGACCTAAGCCTATCGCCGTTCCGTCTTCTATCAATCCGTATTTTACACCATTGAACAGATTTATCAAAACTGCATGATCGTTTGTCAATGGACATTGAGTAAAACTCTCGCTGGCAAAAACAACCAAACCAATATTATCATTCGGACGGGAAAGTATAAATTCCGAAGCAACAGCCTTTGAAGCTTCAATTCTGTTCGGCTTCAAATCTTCAGTTAACATTGTACTTGATAAATCCAATGCCATCATAATATCTATTCCTTCGGTATTCTCACTACGCCAACTATTTGACGCCTGTGGACGAGCTAAAGCAATAATAATAAACAGAACAGCCAGTGTTCTGAGAATAAATGGAACATGACGTAATTTAATTCGCTTGCTTTTCGGAAATTGAGCTAGTTTTTGAAGTGATGATATTTGTAAACTAGCATCCGATTTGTGCATTTCCCGTACATACCAAAAAATAATTGGCAGTAAAAGTAGCAGTAAAAACAAATATTCTGGGTTATGAAAGGTCATCGCCGTAATTTAATGATTTTAGAAATTAATCTCAATAACCTATTGAGATTGAAAGCCAGCCGCTTTCGTTATTCACTTTTTACTTCCTTTTGCTTTTCTTCAGTAGGAACTACTTCCTCTGCCTTTTTAGTTTGATTCACAAACAAATAAGCATTCTTTAAACTCAATTCATGTTCATCCGGAAGCGGATTCCATTTAGCAAACTTTACTAAATCAGCTAGTTGTAGAATCTGTTGCAATCCCAGATAGGTAGTTTTATCACTCTTACGCATTGCACGCAGTTGGTATAAAATTTCCTCAGACGTCATCTCCATACTCTTCATACCAAACACTGGTTCAATATATTCGCGAATAACATCCGTAAGTTCTGTATGATATTCTTTAGTCCTGCCTTGTTGCCATGGTTTATCCTCCTTTATCTTATCCAACTGATTTAAAGCAATAATATGAGGTGGTAAAGCGGGTTCCGGTGCCTTTTCGAAGATGGGCTTTTTCTGCCAGTACTTTCGAACGTAGATATACAGAACAACCAATAAAGCAAGAATTACCAATATCAAAAGAATAGTTTGAATAAGACCAACCCAGTCAAACTTTGGTTCGTAAACCGGTTTTATATCGGCAACTGAACTTGCAGCTGTATCAACCTTAAAGGGCTGAACTACCTTAAGTGTAAGAGAATTAGACCAAACAGTATCGCCATTTATCACAAATGGAAACGATCGGACAGTTAGAATTGAGTCTTTAAAGGCTGTTACAACATAATGTTGAGTTACTTTTACACTCCCATTTTCAGATTTTACCGTATCTGTTTTGGCTTGTTCCACTAAATCCAGGCCTTTTACAATGCTATCCGAAAAAAGCGGCGTTACCACTTTTTGTTTGGGCTGTTGCGTTACCTCAAACGACAAATGCGCCTGATTACCAATCCACATTACAGTAGAATCGAGACGCGCATTTACCGTTATTTTTTGTGCAAACACAGTAGAATGCGCAAAGAACAATATACTTAGGAACAATAATAGAAATTTTCTCATACTAATTTTCAATTGTAAATTGTCAACTATGATTTAAGCTCTCATTTTGAACAATTTCATCAAAGCTCGCACATAATCTTCGGACGTACTCATCGACACTGAATCAACTCCTGATTTCACGAAAGTCTTCTGTAACGCCAACTGACCTTCACCCCACGCATGTTTATAGCTGGTTCTAAGTCGTTTATCTGATGTGTCTACCCAAATACGTTCTCCGGTTTCAGCATCTTTGAGCTTCACAAGACCCACATTGGGTAATTCAGTTTCCCTGATATCATACACTTGCAAAGCCACAATATCATGTTTCCGATTGGCAATGGTCAAATCTTTTTCAAAATTTGTATCGATAAAATCGGAAATGACAAAAGCTGTAGAGCTCTTTTTGATGGCATTGGTAAAATAGCGCAAGGCACCTGCAATATCCGTTTTGTTACTTTCCGGTTGAAAGTTCAGTAATTCGCGGATAATGTGCAGAACATGTTTTTTCCCTTTTTTTGGGGGAATAAACTTTTCAATTTTATCCGAGAAAAAGATGACGCCTATTTTGTCGTTATTTTGAATAGTGGAGAAAGCCAAAGTAGCAGCCACCTCGGTAAAGATATCTTTCTTTAACTGAGTCACCGTACCAAACTCGCGACTTCCCGAAACGTCAATCAGTAACATCACTGTCAATTCACGTTCTTCTTCAAACACCTTAATGTAAGGATGCCCGAAGCGTGCAGTAACATTCCAGTCTACCGAACGAATATCGTCACCATATTGGTATTCGCGCACTTCGGCAAAAGTCATACCCCGACCTTTAAAAGCCGAGTGATATTCGCCGGCGAAGATATTCTTCGACAGGCCACGCGTCTTTATTTCAATTCTTCGTACTTTTTTTATTAACTCACTTGTTTCCATAAATTCTAATTATCAATTATGAATTATTAATTGTGAATTAATTAAGGCACTTCAACTGTATTTAAAATTTCAGTAATAATTTCGTCGGAAGTCATATTGTTGGCCTCAGCTTCGTAACTCAAACCAATACGGTGACGAAGGACATCATAACATACGGCGCGAATATCTTCAGGAATTACATAGCCTCTGCGTTTGATAAATGCATATGCACGAGCAGCCAAAGCAAGATTGATAGAAGCACGTGGAGAAGCTCCAAATGAAATCATTTCTTTCAAGGCATCCAATCCATAATCTTGTGGAAAACGGGTTGCAAATACAATATCTACAATGTAACGCTCAATTTTTTCGTCGATATATACCTGACGAACCACATCGCGTGCCTCGATAATATCTTTTGGAGAAAGAATCGGAAGAATTTCCGGTTTGTGTTTCAACAAGTTTTGACGAATAATTAACTTTTCCTCCTCTTTGTTTGGGTAATTGATAATTACTTTCAACATAAAACGGTCAACTTGTGCTTCGGGAAGTGGATATGTCCCTTCTTGCTCAATCGGGTTTTGAGTTGCCAATACCAAAAACGGTTCTTCCAACGGATAAGTATTTTGACCAATGGTAACCTGACGTTCCTGCATGGCTTCCAACAAAGCACTTTGCACTTTAGCCGGTGCACGGTTAATTTCGTCCGCCAACACTAAATTTGCGAAAATAGGTCCTTTCTTAATACTGAACTCTTCTTTCTTCTGACTGTAAATCATTGTACCAATAACATCGGCCGGCAAAAGGTCCGGTGTAAATTGAATACGACTAAAATCGGCTTTTATTAAGTCCGATAATGTTTTAATTGCTAATGTTTTAGCCAAACCAGGCACACCTTCTAACAGGATATGTCCATCAGATAGTAATCCGATTAATAAAGACTCTACCAAATGCTTTTGGCCTACAATAACCTTATCCATTCCCATGGTTAACGCATCAACAAAAGAACTTTGTTTTTCTATGCGTTCATTAAGCTCCCGAATATCAACAGATTGAATCATATTATTTTTTATTAGTTTTGCTTTTTATTTATGTAGCAAATATAGCATTAAAAAATGTGTTAATACCTTCATTTAATATCTATTAACCTGATTTTAGTTTAATAAATATTACGACGTCAAACTCCCTATTTTTCTAGGAAATTTATACATTTTTTGAACAAAAAAAAGTTCCGAAATTATCATTATTTCAGAACTTTTTCATTAATTGGTATCCAAAACCTATATTTACCGGCACATCTAATCTTGTTGCCGCTTTTTTACATATAGATCGTGTAACTCCAATGCCTTTTTCATACATTTTGGATTCGAAACGTCGATTAAACGAGGATCGAGTTTGGGAATCTGAATCAACGTACCGGCAGCAATATGGTCGGGATCAGGGATATTAGCTTTATTCGCCTCATAAATATAAACCCAAAAATCCGACTTTTTATAATACTTCTTCGACATTAGAGTTAATCTACTTCCGGAAGTAATCCGTTCACTTCCAATAAACTTTTTGTATACTCTTGGTCCGTCAAGCATTAGTTGAAGACTATCAACCGATTTCTTTACCGGAATCGGCTTCTCTATTGATTTTACTAACGGTTTTACTACCGCAGGACCCACATTTGGTTTTGCAATAGAATCACCAATTGAATCAACTACTTGCTTTGTCTTCGGCACCACCACTATCTCTGACGCCGCCTTCTTAGGTTCAGCCCATTTTGACACCGTATTAAACATCTCGGTCATCGAGAAGTTTTGCTTGGCATCTGCCGTAGCATTTTTAAGTGAAGTCAGCGAACTGTCGACAAGATTTGTAATGGGGGGTACTAAAAAATAGAGTCCACACAGCACTACCAGCAATGCCAACAAACCGGCAGGCACTAACCATCTTTTCTTTTTCTTCAAAAATTTATGGTTGTCTAAAAAAGGATTGGGAACATACTCCTCCGAAACTACCGGTTCGGTTGTCAGAATATCATCTTCGTATTTTGGAATATCATAACTCGATATATCTGTCTCATTTTCGACAGCAGCTGTCGCGTATTCTATTTTGGTCTCAATTTCAGGAGCAACTTCCGGTTTCAAATCCAAAATTGCCTCAGGAATGATTACTTCTTCAACCTTTTTTAGTTCTGATTTATCATCATTAACAGCAGTTTCTTCTTTTATCACTTCAATATCGTCTAAAGCAGTCAAGTCGTAATCCTGTATTTCAATACGCTCCGACTTCACTTCTTCCTTCGGCAACACTTCTTCGACCACCATTTGTTTTTTCTTTGGCGACAAAGCCTGAATATCAGCCAAAAGTCCTTTAATATCAGCAGCTTGTTCATTTAACACGCGTAATGGATCCAACGTAACTTCATCAACAGCTATTTCATCCGAATCTTCATCATCCCCATCCAAAACTACAGGTTCGAGGTGTGCGAATGGCTCATTTACCACATTTTTCAACACCACATCAGGAACAAAAGTCACTTTAGAATATCCGGGAATAATAATATCTTCGCCGGTATGAACATTTACACTTTTACGCGGCTCATTCCATTGAAGTTTGAACGTTCCAAAGTTTTTTATCTTCACAACTTCGCCGGCCATTAAAGCCTCTTCGATAGATGTAATCATCACTTTCAGGAATTCTTCTGCAGCACGTTTACTAACCGACGCTTTCGAGGAAACGAGGTCAATAATCTCTTGAGATGAAATTTTATCCTTAATCATGGTGCGGAAGATCTTTAAGTTTTTCTTTTAAAATATTGCTTTGTTTAAAATTCACCACCAATTTAGGCGGAATCAATGTGCGGATTTGTGTGGAAGGATGAACCGAAAGACGTTCTTCCTTTTTTCGCACCTCAAAATTACCAAAACTTTGAAAGCCAATCGTTTTGTCATCTGCTAAAAGTTCAGTGCACGTTTCAATGGTTTTCTCTAACAAATCAGCCACAATGGATTTGGGAGAATTCATTTTTTCTGCCATGCTGGCAATTAATTCTTTGTGATTCATAATTCGTTACAAGATTTTAGTTACAACAAAACAGTAAAAAAATAGAATGACATGCTGTATACAGAACACATTCACTCCTATTTAATATTTACATCAACATGCTGATTAATTTCTATTCGCCATACAAATCAAAGTCGGTAGATCCGACAATTTTTGCATTATAAAACGCTCCTTTTTTCACTCCTTGCGTTGTAATGGGTATCAGCACTTCAGGATCAACCTCCGGTGAGTCATATTCTGTTCTTCCCACAAAATACTCATCCTCTACCCTATCAATCATTACTTTCAGCGTTTTACCTATTTTAGCCTGATTTATTTCAGCCGAAATTCCTTGTTGAATAGACATAATCTCGTCAACACGCCTATGCTTTACTTCTTCCGGAATGTCATCCTTAAAAGTTTTGTAAGCGTAGGTTCCTTCCTCGTTCGAAAAAGCAAATGCTCCTAATCGCTCAAAACGTGCTTTACGGATAAATGTTTTCAATTCCTCCACATCTTCTTCTGTCTCACCCGGATGTCCAAGCAATAAAGTGGTTCGCAAGTGAATATCCGGTACTTCTGTACGTAAGCGGTCAATCAATTCATACGTTTGTGCCGATGTAATATTGCGACGCATTTTTGTCAACATATTATCGCTTACATGCTGTAATGCAATGTCCAGATAATTACAAACATTATCGCGTTCACGCATCACCTTCAACAAATCATAGGGGAAATGAGCCGGATATGCATAATGTAATCGTAACCATTCCACGCCATTAATATCGGAAAGTCGTTGGGTTAACTCTGCCAATTTGGATGCTTTATAACGATCCTGTCCGTAATATGACAAATCCTGCGCTATCAACTGAAATTCCTTCACCCCATTCGACACAAGACCTTTTACTTCATTCTCAATATCCTCCATCGTACGCGAACGATGCTTTCCGGTTATAATCGGAATGGCACAATACGAACAGGTACGATTACAACCTTCCGAAATTTTAATATAAGCGTAATGATTAGGAGTTGTCAGCGTGCGTTCCAAGCGTAAATCAGCACGATAATCCTGGCCTAAATCGGTCAGAATGTCGTTATAATTAAACTTCCCGTAAAACTTATCTACTTCGGGCATTTCAGAACGTAGTTCTTTCAAATACCGTTCGGATAAGCAACCCATAACAAATAATTTCTGTATCTTTTGTTGCTTGCGCAAATCCGCAAACTGCAAAATGGTATTGATACTTTCTTCTTTGGCATCACCAATAAATCCGCAAGTATTGATAATCACTATATCACCATCCGGATTTTCAGCATCATGCCTTACCGTATACCCCAACACATCGAATTGGCGCATCAACTGCTCCGAATCAACAAGGTTTTTTGAACAACCGAGTGTGATAACGTCGACTATTCCTTTATTTATATTATTTTCCAATTTATTTTCTATTATCTTAATATGCAAATTCTTCAAAAATCCCTCCGGTCTTGAAGACTATTCAAACAACGTCTCAACAAATTTATCTCTGTCAAAAATCTGTAAATGTTCCATTCCCTCGCCTAATCCAATGTATTTCACCGGAATTTTAAACTGGTCGGAAATACCAATCACCACTCCCCCTTTGGCTGTTCCATCCAGTTTCGTAATGGCCAATGCAGTTACATCCGTAGCCTTTGTAAATTGTTTGGCTTGCTCAAAGGCATTTTGACCTGTAGAACCATCCAACACTAACAACACTTCGTGTGGCGCATCAGGCACCACTTTTTGCATTACATTTTTAATTTTAGTCAACTCATTCATTAAGTTGATTTTATTGTGCAAACGACCGGCCGTATCAATAATCACCACATCGGCATTATTTGCTTTAGCCGAAGCAATAGTATCGTATGCTACAGCAGCCGGATCTGCACCCATTTTCTGTTTTATAACCGGCACGCCGGTACGTTCACCCCAAATAACTAATTGATCTACTGCAGCAGCACGAAAAGTATCAGCAGCTCCAAGATACACTTTTTTACCTGCTTTGGTAAATTGATAAGCCAACTTACCAATAGTGGTCGTTTTGCCCACGCCATTTACACCCACCACCATAATTACATAAGGCGAAGCAGGCAGCTGTGCATCAAAATCAGCAGGCGAATCGGAATTAGTTTCCGAGAGTAAACCTGCAATCTCTTCTTTCAAGATAACATTCAACTCCGAAGTATTTACATACTTATCCTGTGCCACCCGTTTTTCAATACGTTCGATAATGCGCAAAGTGGTTTCAACACCCACATCCGAAGTTATCAATACCTCTTCTAAATTATCAAGCACCTCATCATCAACCTTCGATTTTCCGGCAACAGCACGCGTTAATTTAGAAAACACGCTTTCTTTGGTTTTAGACAATCCCTGATCGAGCGTTTCCTTTTTTTCTTTACTAAATAGATTAAAAAATCCCATATTTTCAATTAATAATTCTCGATTAATAATTCACAATTACCCCAATGTATATTAGCACTTTGCATATAAACAATATACTCACAAAATTAAGTTTTTTTTCTGAGTTTACCGCAAAAAAAATCCTCTCATTTATAAAATGAGAGGATTTTTCGAATTTTTCAAGAACGATATTTTTTATTTTGCGAAATAATCTTTCACTTTATCGTTGTGTACAATTTCTTCTTGGAACATAAATGCGCCGGTTTTAGGTGATTTCACCATCTTGATAACCTTTGCAAATGAACGACCTTCTCCTTTTTGGAGAGATGCTACCGCTTTTTTAGCCATGACTCAGATCTTATTTAATTTCTTTATGAACAGTTACTTTTTTAAGAATAGAATTGTATTTTTTCAATTCCATACGTGCTGGTGTGTTTTTTCTGTTTTTCACAGTAATATAACGCGATGTACCAGGCATACCGCTTTCTTTATGCTCTGTGCATTCCAAAATCACTTGGACTCTTGCTTCTTTTGATTTTTTTGCCATTGTAGTTTTCCTCCTAAATTATGCGTATAAATACCCTTTTTCAGACGCTTTTTTAATGGCAGCATCTAATCCAACTTTGTTAATGGTACGTAAACCATTAGCAGAAACTTTTAAGCTAACCCAAGTATCTTGTTCAACCCAATAGAATTTTTTTGTAAACAAGTTCACCTCAAATGTTCTTTTAGTACGACGTTTTGAGTGTGATACGTTGTTTCCTACCATAGCTTTTTTCCCGGTAATTTGACAAATCTTTGACATTTCTATATCTTTTTATTGTTTACATTTTTTCTCAAAAACAGTGTGCAAAAGTACACTATCTTTTTGAATTATGCAAGGATTTATTTCTTTAAATTCTAATAATAATATTTCGCAGCTCACATAATCAACATAACTAATTGATTATATTTTACTTACCCTACAAAATTTCTTTCAAAAGAAGCAATGCAGCTTGTGTGGCTCGAAGAATATTTTGCTCACGTAATTTTCCAAATCGGAACTCCCGGCTCAAAACTTTCTCATCTGAACATACTGCAATCCAGGTAGTTCCAATAGGCTTTTCGTCACTTCCACCGGCAGGACCCGCTATACCGGAGGTTGCAATGGCCACATCGGTTTTCAGCAACTTACGCACCCCAACAGCCATTTGCTCTACCACATGTTGACTTACAGCACCAAAAGTCTCTATATCAGTCGAATTTACCTGTAACACATTTTCCTTCACCTCATTGGCATAAGCCACTACAGAGCCTTTAAAAAAGGAGGAACTGCCAGACAGCGAAGTGAAAACATGTGCTATATTTCCGCCGGTGCAACTTTCAGCCGTAGAAACAGTTTTTCCACCTGCAATCAACAGATTTCCAAGTAACTGTTCAATGAGAATATCTTCGTTAGCTACTATAGCATTGCCTAGCAATTGACTCAGCAAATCCAGCTGCTGATTCATCACAAATTCCAACGCCAGTACATTTTCCAGGAAGCCACTCAGCCTCAATTTAACCACACCCGAGTTAGGCAAATATGCCAAATGGATATATTCCGGCAAATTACTTTCCCATTCGGCAATTTTTAAAGCCAATGCAGACTCAGTATAACCATAGACCTGTACCGTTTTATGAATTATCACAGGCGTATCAAACTGCTTTTGAAGACGTGGTATAATTTCTACAGTCATGGCACGCTTCATTTCATACGGTACGCCGGGCATCGATACCACCACTTTTCCTGCCTTATCAAACCATGTTATCGGTGCAGTACCAACTTCATTTTGAATAACCGTACAATTTTCGGGAACCATTGCCTGAGCTTTGGTCAGTTCATTCATTTTATAATTTGGCCTGTTCGCAAACAATCGTTCAATATTCTTATAAACGGAATCATTAAACACTAATTTGGTATCAAAATACGAACACAAAGTTTGTTTTGTAATATCATCATTTGTTGGTCCGATACCACCGGTAAAAAGAACCACATCCGCACGCTTCAGAGCCATTTCAAGGGCTTCAATAATATGATTTGTATCATCGTGTACCGAAGTTATCTGAGCAAGCTCAAAACCGGCAGTATTCAATTCTGTAGCCATCCAAGCCGAGTTCGTATCAACAATTTGACCAATCAGAATCTCGTCACCTATGGTAATAATTTCTACCTTTACACTTTTGATAGTTGTCATATTATTTTCTATTTTTCAATTCAGCATCCGCTATTTCCAATTGTTCAAACCATTCATTACCAAACTTACGAATTAATGGCTCTTTCAAAAACTGATACACCGGCACTCCTAATTTGCCACCTAATTTACGTGCGCAGTTGCACACACTCCATTGGTGATAATTTACAGCTGTATACTCTTCGTATTTTTGCAACCGCACCGGGTATAAATGGCAAGATATGGGTTTATAAAAATCTGTTTTCCCTTCACGAAAAGCCTTTTCAATCGCACATTTACATTGCCCTTTCTCATCGGTATAAGTAAAAACACATTCGTCACCATTTACAATCGAAGTTACAGGTTCACCATCAGAGTCAATATATGAAACTCCCTGCTTTTTTATTAGCTCCTTCGATTTTTCAGTTAAGTCATCCCATATTATCGGAAGTAAATTCTCAATAATTTTCACTTCTTCTTCTTCCAATGGAGCTCCATCATCCCCTTCAATACAACAGATTCCTTTGCATGCATCTAAGTCGCAAACAAAACGTTGATCAAGTAAATCCAAACTTATTATAGTATCATCTATTTGAAGCATATTCTAATTTATTTTTCACTATTCTAATTACAAAATTTTTGAGGGTGTCTGATCATCATGCCCTTTCAGGACCGGCAGACTAATATGATATTTAACTGCCAATACCCTTGTCACTATCACCGATGCTGCTGATAAAATTTGCATCAACACAGGTATCATCCCCATTTTAAAGCATAACAGATAAACCAATCCCCCAATCACACAAGCCAAAGCGTAAATATCTTTTCTAAAAATAAGCGGTTCTTCGTTTATAAATATATCACGGGTAACCCCGCCGGCCGAACCGGTGATCATCCCCATCATTATAGCCACCCAAAAAGGGAAATGTGCTGCCAGACTTTTTTCGATACCAACCACTACAAAAAGGCCTAAACCAATGGCATCAAAAATAAAAAAAGTATTCGTCAACCGAATCACTTGTTTACCGAGCAGAATCACAAATAGCAGGGCAAATCCTGTGACGACGAGATACGAAGGTTGCAACATCCAAAATGGGGTAACATCCAATAATAAATCTCTTAAAGTTCCACCCCCAATGGCAGTAACCAGACCTACAACATAAGCTCCGAACCAATCGAAACGTTTAGCAGAAGCCAAACGAATACCACTAATGGCAAACGCGAATGTTCCGGCATAATCGATTAAATGAATAAAGTTCATTTTGCACTAAATTTGAACAAAACACTATAAAAAAAGAAAGCGTATCAAATATAACTTTGATACGCTCCATTTATATTTTCAAAAAACTATTTTTTAGCTGGAGTTGCAGGAGCTTTTGTTTCCGGCGTTTCACCAAAGTTTGGTGCTACTACTCCTGGTTCGTCTTTCTTAGCTTGTTGAGCTTGCTCTCTGATTTCAGATTGATCTGTTGCAACATCTTTTTTGCTATGGAAAGCAACTGTTGCAACTGAAAGCACTACAACAAAAGCAACCAATCCCCAAGTAGCTTTTTCAAGAAAATCGGTAGTTTTACGAACGCCCATAATTTGGTTCGATGACGAAAAACCAGCTGATAATCCTCCACCTTTTGAGTTTTGAACCAACACTAACAAAGTGAGCAATACTGAAGCAATGACAATTAAAATAGTAAGTAGAACGTACATAATAAGTTTTTATTTTTTTGATTTTGATACAACTTTTTCCAAAAATCGAATTTGGTCTGCAAAGTAAACACTTTTTTTCGGATTATTCAAATTTAATTCCTTCAAAATGATAATCGCTTCATTGTATTTTCTTTCAGAAATTAATTTTTTGGCATTAGCTTCCGAATTTTCAAAACTTTGTGAAACTGAGACATCAACCGGATTTGCATCAACAACTTCAACAATTTTTCTATCTAATTCATTAGCCGACATTTCTACCTCTATGTTTTTAGCAACTTTATCGCTCTGAATTTTAAGGGGCACAGTTGGGATGTTTACCAATGAACGAGCTGATTTTAGTTTATCAGCTAATTTTTTTAGCGATTGTCTGGTATCCCCACCCCCCGACTCAACAACATTCAGCATATCAAAATAATCACCCCCTGACTTTGCATTTTTTTCTCTACGATAAGGTTCGGCCGAGAGCAGCTTCTCCGGATAAAGATAATAATACAACCAACGACGGCTTGGTATAAATACAGTTGTTGTTTTCAAATGAGCTTCAAAATGAATGCTGTTTGATAATTGCAAAGATTTCGTCAACAATATGCGTGACGGCACAAAATAAGGGAATCGCTCCACCATTTCCTTCAAGTCGGATACATGTTGAGCAGCGACACTTTCGGGTTGCTTAACAAGAGAAATGAATTCTTCTTGAGTCATAGGTTGAAAATCGATATAACGGGAATATTTTTATTTACTTTTAATCTCAACTTACCATTTTGCAACCGTATCATTGTAGATATTGTCAACAATATCTGCAACCATAGTTTTAGCCAAATCAGCCTGCACTGCAGTTAGCATAGTGGTACTTGGAAAAATTTGAGACGCCGAATAACTTTTTTCAAAATCGTCTTCCGGATTTTTATTGTTTGTAAAACGCACCTTTACAGTCATTGTAAGTTTAGTTTCAGCAGCATACGAATCTGTTCCGATAGCCATTGGAGTCAATTGATATCCGGTAATTTCTCCTTCAATATGCAAGTCACCACCCTTTTTCAGTAATTGCAATCTGGTCTGTTTACTGTACGCATCGCGCAAACCTTCGCCAAACACCTGTGTCAATGGCGGATAAACCAATTCTGCCGTATTTGGAAAATCTACGATAGAAATAGTTTTCGTCTTAGTATAATCTATAGATGCTCCATTGAACTTGTACGATATAGAACAAGAAACAAGGACGAATGATAACATTATCAGTGATAATAACGTCATTATTCTTGACTTATTTAATTTATTATTGACCATGGAGTTATATGCTAATTTACACTTATCAAACATCGGGTTATCATTCAATTCCATATTCTTTAATCTTCCTATAAAGAGTTCGTTCCGAAATCTCCAGTTCATCAGCAGCAGCTTTACGTTTGCCTCTGTGCTTTTCTAGTGTTTTTTTTATCATCTGCCGCTCCATATCTTCTAATGTCAATGGAGTCTGTGAATCAACATCATGATATTCTTCTGCCACCTGAAAAGACTCTTCATCATCAATCTCGTTATACTTTTTAGTTTCTTTAGTCGAAATATCAGATTTATAGTCAACACCAGCTACAGCAGGGGTTATTCTTGTCTCATTATGCGCAAAAATATTTGAAGGATATAAAACATCATCTTTATGAATTTCAGCATGTTGTCCATTCATAATTTCATGAACCAATTTCTTCAAATCATTCATATCTTTTTTCATATCAAACAGCACCTGGTAAAGTATTTCCCGTTCGCTATTGAACGCTTTATGCTCGCGTCCTGAGCCAGAAAACAAGGCTGGCAATCGCTCAATATCATCTTTTGGTAAATAGGTACGAAGAATCTGTGCCGATATTTCACGTTGTTGTTCTATAACAGATATTTGCTCAGTAATATTTTTCAACTGACGAACATTCCCATTCCAATAGTAATTCGACAACAAAACTTTTGCATCTTCTGTCAATTTAATAGAAGGCATCCGATATTTTTCAGCAAAATCAGATGCAAACTTTCTAAACAGAAGTACAATATCATCTTTTCTTTCACGCAATGCAGGAACTGCAATTGGTACTGTATTCAGCCGATAAAAAAGATCCTCTCTAAACTTACCGTCTCTTGTCGCTTGCACCATATTTAAATTAGTAGCAGCTACTACCCGAACATTCGTTTTTTGTGTCTTAGAAGAGCCTACTTTAATAAATTCGCCGGCTTCCAATACGCGCAGCAACCTCACTTGAGTAGAAAGAGGCAATTCACCCACCTCATCTAAAAAGATAGTACCACCATCGGCTACTTCAAAATATCCTTTTCTGTCGGCCGTTGCTCCGGTAAATGAACCTTTTTCATGTCCAAATAATTCAGAATCAATAGTCCCTTCGGGTATTGCACCGCAGTTTACAGCAATATAGGGGCCATGTTTCCGATGACTATATTGGTGAATAATCTGTGGAAAGTTTTCCTTACCTACACCACTTTCACCTGTTATCAGTACCGAAAGGTCGGTTGGAGCTACCTGTACAGCAATATCAATTGCCCTATTCAGCAATTCGGATGTTCCTATTATACCGAATCGTTGCTTTACTGATTGTATTTCTGAGTGTTGCATAAGATAAAAATAACAGAACTGTAATTATGGCATTAAAACTCTGACAAAATTAGTAATAAAACATGAAATGTCTACCAAACAAAAAAAAGAAGTAGAACAATTATTCTACTTCTTTAAATTATAAGGCAAAATTTCAATTCTTTCTTTTATTTTTTTGCTGGCTTAGCAGGTTTATTCATACCCTCAATTGCTTGAATTGCCAACGGATTAGTTGGTTCAATTACCAATATCTTATTCCAATAAATTTTTGATTGAGTATAATCAGATTTCAGATAGTAATAATAACCAAGATATCTTGAACATTCAATAATTACCGAATTAAATCTTGGATCAGCTTTAGACTCAACTAACGCTAAAGTTTGTTCGTAGAATGGTTTACCCAACGCTGGAGTTGCTTCTGACTCTAATAAAAAGTTAGCACGTGCACGCCAAAAGTTTCCTCTGTAGTTAGCAGGTTCAAGAGCAGCTACCTTAGAGAACAACGTATCAGCCTTTACTAAAACATCTTTTTTAATTTCCGGAGTAGTTGTTGCTTCATTTCCATAAGTGTAGTACAATTTACCTAATTGCAACATCGCTTCTGCATTTGGTTTATCCGCTGGTAATAAGTTCATATACGTTTGATAAGCTTCTACAGCTTTTTTGTTATCACCTTTCTCGGTGTACATATCAGAAATTTCTTTCCAAACACCAATTTGGGTTGAATCAAACTTGATTGCCTTTTCGTATTCTAAAATTGCCAAATCATATTGTTTTTTAGCACGTAGTGCCTGACCATAATAAGTATAATCGAAATATGATATTTCAGGCTTATCTGATTTATTAAAGAACAAGTCAGCAGCAGCAAGGGCATCATCATAATTTTTCAATGCAACATTATTATACATTGCCAATCTATTAAAAGCTGGATTTTTAGGTGCTTTAACAAGACCCAATTTTACAACTTCTAATGATTTCGCAAAATCACCTTTAAAAAACAAAGTAGAAGCATATTTCGTTAAATCAAGAACATTAGAATTACCAGATTTCAAATAATTACCGTATAACTCAGCTGCTTTTGCAAAGTCATTTGTAGAATAATAAATATCAGCTAATTCTCTGTCTACTAAAAGAAATGAAGGATCTTTTTGTTTCAGTACATTCAATTTCTCAATAGCTAATGGAGTGTTTACATTTTTATATGCTCGGGCATACTTGATATATGCTTCCTTACATGCATCATCATAGTAAATAGCCATTTCATAATTGCTACAAGCACCACCAGTGTTTGCTTTAGCTAGCTCTACATCACCTAATAGTACATAAACCAGTGCATATTTAGGTTTAATCTTTTTTGCTTGTTCCTGATAAAGTAGAGCTTTATCAAGTACTCCATTCACTAAAAATGCACGCCCGGCAGCAATAACCAAGTCAACATTACCTTTGTTATTTTTCGCTTTCAAAGCATTATTAATTTCTGATTCAGCAGCTTGTGGATTTGATTTAATTTTAAGCATCGACAGACCTACCGTATTTAAAGAGTTTAGTGGATCAGCAACCAAACCTTTATTAAAATACAAAGCGGCAGAATCTTTTTTATTTTCTTCAAAATAGATATTACCCAAATAAAAACACACATCAGCATGATTTTCCTTGCTTGTGATCAGTTCATCAAGCAACAAAGATTTGGCAACCTGTGGAAAACCTGCATTATAATATGCAATTCCATGTGTAGTAGCAGCTCTTACAGAAGAGACATTTACTACAAAACACATAGTAATAATAAGCGATAGGGGATAAAAGATACGTTTCATTGTGGCATGAATTTATAAATCATTAATTATTGTTCGTCTTTTACATTGACGATTCGAATTGGTTGAGTAGCGGGAACCAAACCCGATTTTAGTATTATGCGTTGTCCGCGATCAGAAGTCAAGAATGTAGACAAACCTGTTGGTAATGTTCCTCTTGGGTCGTTTACTATTATATAAACACTTCTGGTAAGCGGATAATAATCATAGAATAAATAAGCCTGAAATGGTTTATAACTATTTTCAATGGTTGCAGCAGTTCCTCTACTTACCGACATTACCCTTATTGCACTCTTGAAAGATAAATTAGCTGTATCTTTACGATCGCCTAACCAGTTTACTCCAATTACGCCTATAGCATTTGGGGTTTTGGATACAAAGTCGATAACTTCTAAATTCGTTGTTTGAGCGTTTAGGTTTTTTGCTAATGGTTTTCCATTACAAATAGAATCGATTGCATATCTGATAGTACTTGAGTTCGCATTATCAAAAACAACTTTAAATTTCCCCAGTTTAGATGTTGGATAAATCTGTTTCCAATCAGTCACCTCACCTGTAAGAATCTTCCTTACATCGCTCACACAAATTAAAGAATCAGGATTCTGATTATTCACAATCAGCGCAATAGCGTCGGTTGCTAATTTGTATGCATGAGGTGCAAAACTTTTTCCTTTTAAAAAACTCTCTTCTCTTGAAGAAAGCGGGCGAGTAACAATACTTACTCGCACACTATCCTTCAATAAGCTATTTATTGCTTCTACCTCGTTAGTATACACAGGAACAATACCTGCTTTTGGAAACTGTGCTTCAAACACATCTAATTCTTCTTGAATAATCGGTTGGAAGCTTTCGTCAACGGCAATCTTTATAACGCCAGTTGTCAAAGTATCAGTCTTACCATCTTTGTTCTTTGTTTCACAAGAAAACAAAAACAATGCCAATATAATTAGAGATAAAAACTTTAAATTTTTCATACTAATCTTGCAATTTAAATACAACAGGTAATGTGTATCTAACATTTACATTTTCACCATTTTGTTTACCTGGAATCCATTTAGGAAGTAATTTCACTACTCTGATAGCTTCTTTATCACAAGAAGGATCAAGTGAGCGTAAAACAGTAACGTCAGAAATTGCACCAGTTTTGGTAACAACGAATCCCAAAATCACTTTACCTTGTATTCCGTTTTCCTGAGCAATAACAGGGTATTTAATGCTCTTCATTAACGTAGCCATTAATTCACCATCACCCCCTGGAAAAGAAGGCATTTGTTCAATAACATCCCAGATTTTTTCAGGTTCAACTTCTGTAACAGCAGCTTTTACGTCAGCAATATCCACTGTTCCATTGGAAACACCTTTAACATCGGCGACCGAAATTGCAACGTTAGCATTGGTAAGTTCTTCCTGACTTTTCATT
>CAXXUM010000001.1:0-257390 GCA_963664445.2 uncultured Paludibacter sp. | reverse complement strand
AGTCGGGGTAGTCTGGGATATTATTGGAGTAATACTCAAAGTGCTAGTACCACAGCATATTATCTGTCTGTGTCCGGTGCTACAAGTGCTAGCACAACTATCAATAAGGCTACTGCAACCTCGTTGCGTTGTATCAGGAATTAAACAAAAGAACAAAATACATTGTTTAAGAAATAAAAGAATTAGAAACAAAAAATGAAAACGAAATTATCAAGAATTAAAATTAAGAATGCTGGTGTTGTATTATATCTACTCTTTTTAGGTTTGAATTTAAATCTAAGTGCTCAAAACACACGTGATGTAAATATAAAAGTTCATTTAAATGGCGTTCACTCCAGTAAAATTACCTTGATGCCCATGTCAGGTGCAGGCGCTTTGAAACCTCTTATCGAAAAAAATGGGATTTTGAATAATGAAACGGTAGTTTTGAATGTTCCTAAAGATAAACTGCCCGGACAGTTTGTTCTGCGTTTCGATTATAAAGAGAAGGAAAGCAGTAATCCATATCCTTCAGAAAAGTACATTTTTATAAATAATCAGGATTTGGAACTGAGGGTGAAGCCTAAGTCAGCTAATAATCCGGATAGTACTTATTTTCAAAAAGGGGAGAAAGAAAATACTCTTTTTATGACTTTCTCTATACAAAATGCTAAACGTAAAGAGCAACTGGGGTTACTACAGAATTTTCTAATGAGTTATGATCAACCCGAATCTAAATTTTATGTCAGTGGTGTAGAAGAATATGAAAATCGTAGAAAGGAATATAATTCATGGCTTAGTGCTCAGGTTGAAACGCATAACGATGCATTTGTAAGTTGTATTTTTCCACTTCAGTATGTGTCACCTATTATTTGGAAAGGCACAGAAAAAGAGCGCTTAAATAGTTTGATGGTACATTATTTCGACGGGATGGATTTTAAAAATCCTTTGCTGGCCAAAACAGCAGATTTAAAAGACTGGATGAATAAATATGTAAACCTTTATGGTGCTATGTCCACTACTGTTGCACTGAGAGATTCACTCTTTGCACTGGCTGGAAAGCGGGCTATTGAAAAAGCAAAACTGGGTCATCCGCTGGTGTATGGTTGGATGGTGGATTATTTTTATACCGGGTTCGAAAGTTTTAATATCACTTCGGGAATGAAAATGTTGCAGGCCTATCTGGACGACCCGTATTGCCTGACGAACAAAAGACAAGCCATTGAAGCTCGTCTGAAAGGTATGGAAACGCTGGTGCCGGGTTCTTTGGCTCCCGACTTTCCATGGAAGTTGAATTCTGGTAAGATAATCCAGTTCCACGATTTTAAAACAGAAGCTAAGTATAAGTTGGTGTTATTTTGGTCGGCCGATTGTCAGCATTGCAAAGAATTGGTAGGCAAGCTTTATCCTTGGTATCAGAATCCTGTTTATCGTGACCTGATGGATGTTTTTGCAATTAGCCTGGACGAAACGGATACCGAAATTCCTGTATGGGAAAAGGCGATAGTAAATTATCCGGCTTTTAAACACAAGCGTGCTGAAAAAGGAATTCGAAGTCAGGAAGCCACTGCTTACTTCGTTTTGTCTACCCCAACACTTATTTTGGTAGATGCTAAAACGAATAAAATTGTAGCATTACCCGAAACGGTAGAACAATTGGAAAAGGAGCTTAAATAGGGTGCTATCTAATTTCTTTGCCAGAAGATAAATTATTATTTTGTTGTTTTAAATTAACAATATGAGTTTTTGCTGATATAATTCATATTTCCCTGCACTATGATCATCAAAAATATACATACAACGGATGGACAGCATTGCGAAACGACTACCACAGGTGTCATGCTCAGCCAATTAGATATTAATTTGTCAGAGCCTATGCTGTTTGGCCTCGGTGAGGGTTTGGGCTTTTATCTTTGGGATATAGAAACGATGCTGCTTCCGTTTATTAGTGGGCGGGTACGTCCCGAAATAATTACCAAAAAACTGGCCCGAAATCTGAAACTAAAGCTGACAGTTTCTGAAACTGTTTCACCGGATAAGGCTTGGAGTGAAGTGAAGAAATTAATTGATAATAATCAGATAGTTGGTTTGAAACTGGATTGCTTTTACCTCGAATACTTCAAACGACCTTATCATTTTGCCGAGCACTTTGTGGCAATGTATGGTTATGATGAAGCGGATGCTTTTTTGGTTGATACTACTCAGCAGGGAGGTAAGGTGAAAACTTCGCTGCAAAGTCTGGCTACTGCCAGAGCGCAAAAAGGACCTATGGGATCGGATCATTTGTATTTTACATTAGACAAAACCGAACAGCCGTTTGTGTTAGAGACTGCAATTGTTACAGCAATAAAGAATAATGCAACAAATTACCTTCAGCCTGCAAATCCATTTGAAGGAAACAGTGGAGTTTCCGCTCTGAGTTCTCAAATTATCGACTGGTTTAGAACAAGTGTTGAAGCACCAGGCGGTTTCAAAGCCAGTGCTAAAATGATGGAGAAAGCTGGTACCGGTGGCGCATTATTCCGTAATTTATACCGCGATTTTTTGAAAGAGAGTTATGAATTACTCCAGAAAGAGGAACTCAAAAATGCTTACGTGGATTTTTTGGAGATAGCTAAGGCTTGGAATAGGGTTGCTGATTTATTTCTTCAAGCAGCAGAAAAAAAAGAGCTTAAGTATATCCTTCAAGCATCGGAGGTGTTGAAAGTGATTGCTGAAAACGAAAAGGTGGCAATGCAACAGTTGTCGGCTATTCGTTGACAATTCGTTTTACTTTTCCTGTACTTGTTTCTTCGAAACGGGAAATGAAAATGATTTCGCGTGGCTTCTCAAATCTCCCCAGATGACTACTTAATTGTATATCTAACTCCTGTTTTTTTAGTTCAGTGAATGGCTCACTTTCAATAACGAGTACTACTTTCTCCCCAAGTTTTTCGTCTTTTCTGCTTGTAATGTAAAACCGTTGAGCAATGAAGGATGATATTTTCTTTTCTATCGTCTCCGGAAAAAGTTTTACTCCACCGGAATTAATGACATTGTCAAATCGACCTATCCATTCAAAGCACATTGAGTTTTTTAATATCACAATGTCGTTGGTAATAAAAGGTTCAACTTGTAAATGAGGAGCGTGTATCACCAGGCAATCACGCTCGTCTTGTTTAAACCGAACGCCTTTTAAGGCCCTGTATTCGTTCGAAGAATCTGCCCCGTTTATTTTTCGTAATGCAATGTGCGAAACGGTCTCAGTCATACCATAAGTTGCATAGCAGCTTGTCGAAACGTTTTGAAGTCTGGCTTCCAATAATGCAGAGGTAGCACTTCCACCGATAATCAGTTTGTCAATGTAGTTCATTACTTCCAATCCTTCTGTTGAATTGAGTAAGGTTTCCACTTGCATAGGCACCATGGCCGCGAACTTAACTGATTTGTTTATAATAGGATAGGAGGCAGGTTCTATCGCAATTAAATGCAGCTGACCCACCAATGCCCGCACGATCATCATTTTTCCGGCAATATAATTGGTTGATAAGCAAAGTAGAACCGTGTCATCTTTCTGCAAATCAAAGAATTGATTTGTCAGTAAAGCCGAAGCCATCATTTGCTCTTTTTTAAGCTCCAATTTTTTAGGCACGCCGGTCGATCCTGAGGTTTGTGCCAGAATTGTGTCGCTTTTGTCAAACCAACTTTCGAGGAACACAAACAGTGCTTCTTCCCATTCGGGCAGTTGCAACCGTCGCTTTTCAGCTATCAATGCAGGTAGTTGAGCAAAAGTGTATGTTTGGGAATATAGAGTGAGGGTCATTGTGCTTGTTTGCTAATTATTCGTTCTTTAAAAATCCAACTCCCAGATTTTCTGATGGTCATAAAATAAATTTTCTCCGTTTAATGATAGTGGCGATTCAAAATTGTTGGTATAAAGCTGTCCGGTGCCCAAGCCTTGGGGCATTTCGTTTTTTTGAGTAGCGCACCATTGTGCAATGGCATTCAAACCAATATTCGACTCAAGAGCTGAAGTTGCCCACCAATCAATATGTTGTTCGTTGGCTAGTTGTATCCATTCTTCACTACCGGCAAAGCCCCCGTGTAAACTTGGTTTGAGGATAATATATTGAGGACGGATTGTTTCTAACAATGATCTTTTTTGTGACAAGTCATTGACGCCAATCAGTTCTTCATCCAACGTAATGGGGAGTGGCGTGTTGGCGCAGAGTTGCGCCATTGCTTGCCACTGACCCGCTTTGATAGGTTGTTCGATAGAGTGAATGTTCAGTTTCGCCAGCGCTTCAAGTTTTTGCAGAGCATCAGCCTGTGAAAAAGCACCGTTGGCATCCACGCGCAATTCTATCGTTTTTGCACCAAACTCTTGTCGGATGGCTTTTAATAAATCCAGTTCTGCATCAAAATCTATGGCTCCTATTTTAAGCTTGATACACGAAAAACCTTGTTCTATTTTTTCATGTATCTGCCTTTGCATCTCTACTTTTGTACCCATCCATATCAATCCGTTGATACGAATAGATGATTTTCCTTCCGAAAATGGCGAAGGATAAATAATTCGTTTTCCACCATTTTTCAAATCGGCCAACGCCGTTTCCAATCCAAACAGAATGGACGGAAAGTCTCGTAATCGTTCAAAGAGCTCCGGCAATGGATGTAGGTTAGGGGTGAGGCTTTGCAGCACATCTTCGTATCCGGGTCGATCTTCGGCACTCAGTCCACGAAATAATGCGCATTCTCCCAGCCCAAAAACGTCAGGTGAATCTTCATTCCAGACCTTTAGCAACCATATTTCTTTTGATGTCAGTATGCCGCGTGAAGTGCCACTCGGTTTTTTGAAAATAAGGTTGTAAGGAGTAATGGAAGAATTCATGCCATTTTAATTTATAATTCATAATGCGCAATTAATAATTACGCATTATGAATCAGTAATTTATCCGGGAAATTTAGGGAATTGTTGGAAGTCGGGTTTGCGTTTTTCAAGGAAAGCATGTTTGCCTTCCTGTGCTTCTTCCATAAGGTAGTACATTAATGTTGCATCACCGGCCATTTCCATCAATCCGCGTTGTCCGTCGAGTTCAGCGTTCAGTCCGCGCTTAATCATGCGGATAGCCATTGGACTGTTTGCCAATATCTGTTGACACCAATCCACAGTTGTATCTTCCAACTCGGCCAATGGCACCACTTTGTTTACCATGCCCATTTCCTCAGCTTCTTTAGCAGAGTATTGTTTGCAAAGGAACCAAATTTCGCGTGCTTTTTTCTGACCTACACAGCGAGCCAGGTATGATGATCCAAAACCGGCGTCGAAACTACCTACTCTTGGCCCTGTTTGTCCAAAAATAGCGTTTTCAGATGCAATTGTCAAATCGCAAACTACGTGCAGCACGTGTCCACCGCCAATTGCAAAACCATTTACCATAGCAATTACCGGTTTAGGAATAGAACGAATGGCCTTGTGAAGATCCAAAATATTAAGACGTGGAACGCCTTGCTCGTCGATATAACCACCAATTCCTTTTACTTTTTGGTCGCCACCGGCACAAAATGCCATATCGCCCGCACCGGTGAAAACGATGACCCCAATATCACTTCTCTCGCGGCAAATATCCATAGCATCAAGCATTTCGGTACTTGTTTGTGGGCGAAAAGCATTACGAACCTCCTCGCGGTTAATGGTGATTTTTGCAATCCCTTCGAAATACTCAAACTTGATGTCTTCGTATTGTTTAATTGTTGTCCAGTTTCTCATATTTTTTGTTTTTTATTAATGTAGAAAGTCTGCTGTTCGCTCATTTTCGACATTATTATTTAGTTTCTAATTATGAAGTTAGCTTCTCATTGCTTTAAAATAATCCTTTAGCACTTTATCATTCTCCAATCTTGGTGTAGTTACTTCCAATATAACTGCTTTGGTATGTGGTGCAAATACTTGTGGAAGAACAGATGCTAGTTCTGATTCATTACCAGCACTATAAAATGGAAGATCATACAAGGCTGCCATTTTCTCTATATCAAGCTCCTGTTTCGCTTCGAAAAATTCTTCTAACTCTTCTACACCCGATGGTCCCGGAATAAACCGAAACAGGCTACCACCACCGTTTTTCATAACAACGATTCGTAGGTTCGCAGATAGATATTTGTTCCATAAGGCATTTGAATCATAAAAAAAACTTATATCGCCACTTAAAAATGTAGTTGGAACAGCGCTGATAGCTGCTGCACCTACTGCCGTAGAGGTAGAACCATCAATGCCACTCGTTCCACGGTTGCACTGAATGCTGTTCAGATTTTTTTGTTCAAATAAATGCGCGTAACGTACAGCTGAGCTGTTGCCCAATTGAAGGTCGGAGTTGACGGGGAGATGATTATTTATTATCTCAAATGCTTTTAAGTCGCTCCATGGTGCTGTAGCCATAAAATGGGCATGCTTTTCAGCTGAAATTCGCTCTTTCTTATGCCAGTTGGCCGAAAAATCAGATGCAGCAAAGCTGTTGCTGTCGAAAAATTGTTCCAAAAAAGCACTTGGCTCCAATTGAATTAAAGCGGTAAGTATGCGAAAGGTATCGATGTGATTTTCACCTTTCCCAACATACCAATGTTCTGCCGGCGGATTATTTTTCAAGAATGTTTTAATTTGTTTCGAAACCAATGAGCCGCCAAAACTGATCAACACATCCGGACGAAAATCATCTGTTTCTTCGGGAAAAATAACGTTCAATACCCGATCAATATTATTGATTGTCAGCTCGCTTTGTAAGTTTGAAATGGGCTCGGCAATGATAACTACATTGCTGATTCTCTCGATTTTTTCTATGACAGTATTGAACTCTTCTTTAACGTCAGCTGGTAAAAAGGCCCCTAAAATCATTATTTTAGGATTCTTGGGTAATCGACTTTTCAACTCATCAATAAGTACTGCGTTCAATTGAGAATCAGGTTCTATTTGATTGAAAATCCGTTCCGGAGCATTGTTGATTTCTGTAATTCCATATAATGGCTCGCGCAGGGGAATATTAA
The DNA here is from genome assembly GCA_963664445.2 of uncultured Paludibacter sp. Taxonomy (GTDB): domain Bacteria; phylum Bacteroidota; class Bacteroidia; order Bacteroidales; family Paludibacteraceae; genus Paludibacter. The sequence continues at coordinate 250,394 of CAXXUM010000001.1, read as the reverse complement.
TGTGTACCGGTCCTTTACGACCCGAAACAGCTGCATTAATGGCTTCGTTTACACTCCGGTTTACATGCCACGCTTCGTCATCACAGGTAATATCTACCGGTAATTGACAGTTATGTTTTGTAAAATTAGCAAATACCTGTTGCTGATTAATAGCTTGACTGTCATCTTGTTCGATCCACTCGGTAGGTCTGTCGGCCGAGAGAATAACTAACGGAATGCGCTGATAAAAAGCCTCGGCCACTGCAGGAGCATAATTGAGCAAGGCTGTTCCCGAAGTACAAACTAAGGCAACCGGTTCTCCTGATTTTTGGGATAAGCCAAGAGCGAAAAATGCAGCGCTTCGTTCGTCCACAATTACATAACTTTCAATACGCTCGTCGCGATTAAACGCGATAGAAAGTGGTGCATTTCGCGAACCGGGAGAAACCACCACACGTTTTATGCCTTTTTGGGCACAAATATTTACAATTATTTGAACGGTCTTTTTATCTGTTGTAGTCATTATTCTATTATTAGTAAACAAGTAAACAAGTAAACAAGTAAATTATGTCTTTAATTGTTGACTGATTACTGTTGACTGATTACTGTTGACTGATTACTGTTTATTACTTTCGATAGTGTTTCTAGTTTCATGCATGTTTCATTCCATTCGGCTTCGGGAACGGATTGTGCCGTAAGTCCACCACCTACAAAAAAGGCTACTCCTTCGTCGGTCAATTTCATGCAGCGCAAATTTACAAAAAGATTACATGCTTTTGCGTTTATCGGCCCTAAAAATCCGGCGTAGTATTCTCGGTCGTGAAGTTCTGTGGCGCTGATTAATTGTAAGGCTTTTTCTTTGGGAATGCCACATACGGCCGGCGTAGGATGTAACGTTTTTATCAATTTTAATTGCTCATTTCCCGAAATATTTCCCTTGCAGGTGTAGGTGGTCATCAAATGACACACGTTGCCCGCATTTTGTTCCGTAGGGCCGTTTTTTTCAATATCAGAGAATGAAAATTGTTGTAGTACACTTTCTACATAATTACTCACCATTTGTTGCTCTTCCCGCTCTTTATCAGTCCATTCTGTTTTTGTCAAAAGCGATTTTGTTCCTGCAAGCGACATGGTTTGGACGCCTTCATCGCTCGATTTTAGTAATGTCTCGGGAGTGGCACCTACCCATACACATTGCCCCGGAATATAAAAAATGGAAACAAACGCGTGAGGATATATTTTGGTGAGTTTTTCAAATACAGTGGCTGCTACATTTTTATTGCAAGAAGTATTACTGATAGCGCGCGAAAGAACTACTTTATCCAACTCTTTATTCTTGAGTTTATTTATTAATGTGGATGCTTGCCGCAGATAATCCGATTGGGATGTTTCGTGCGTGGATGTACTTGATTTTTTTACGTCTAAGGTTATTGAGAGTAGTTTATCTAACTCATTACTATCAATATTCTCGTTAGTAAAATGGATATCCGGGTTGAAAAAAAGTGTTTCGGCAGAACTTTTACCATCAAATGGTGCGACTATGAAACCATTTTTCTGATGCTCAAAACCAACAAATCGTTCTATTTTAGATGAAGTTTGAATCCCTGTAACTATTTCATGGCTATAGGGCATTCGATAGCTAAAAAAAGGGAGATTTCTTACTATGCAGTTTTGTAGAATTTCGAATTGTTTCATCTGGGGTATAATCAAATATCTTTAATAGCAAATTTAAACACATGAAACAAATCGAAGCTCGATTAGTTTTATTCCTATTATACGCTACTAACAGGCAAAGTTAAGGTATTTTCTCGAAAAATTGGGTTCGGATAATGATTTTGTTTGTAAGGAAATGTTTTGAAGTTGAAGTGATGGCGACACATTTATAATTGCTCAAATTTTGATTATCTTTGTCGGAGAAGAAATACAACGATATTTTAAACTGTAAAATAGATGATATTAAAACATTATATAGATAGTTTTCGCTTACGTACCTTGCCTTTATCAGTTGCCGGCATCATGCTGGGTAGTTTTTATGCCACTGCTGCAGGATGTTATCGTCCAGTTGTGTTTGTATTGGCATTGCTGACTACTTTATCGCTCCAAATTCTTTCTAATATATCCAACGAGGTGGGCGATTTAGAGAAAGGAACCGATAACGAGCAACGCCTTGGACCAATTCGCAGCGTTCAACGTGGTGACCTGACGGTTCAGAACCTCAAAAATGCAATGATGCTTTTCATTATCTTATCGGTATTGTCCGGAATATGTCTTGTTTGGTCAGCTTTTGGTACCTTGATAAGTCTGCAGAGTATAACGATGTTGGTTATGGGTGCGTTGGCAATTGTGGCTTCCATAAAATATACTTTTGGCAAGAAAGCCTATGGCTACGTTGGTTTAGGCGACTTTTTTGTTTTTGTATTTTTCGGTTTGGTAAGTACAATGGGCGTTTATTTTATTGCCACTGGCGAATTGCCGTTATCGCTTATCTTGCCGGCTTCTGCTATCGGAATGCTCTCAACGGGTGTATTGAACGTAAATAATATGCGTGATATTGAGAATGATACAGAATTTAAAAAGCGGACAATGGCCGTAAGGATAGGTGCCAAGAAGATTAAAATGTATCATCTGTTTCTGGTGATTGGCGCTTTAGTATTGACCACTGTTTACACCGTTCTTCAAAATAGCGGTATGTATGGCTATTTATTTCTTCTGACCATTCCGGTTTTTTCTATTCATCTTTCTAAGGTGATGAAAAATAACGGTCGTGCGTTGGATAGTCAGCTAAAGGTGTTATCTCTCTGTACTTTATTATTTTCATTCTTAGCGGGATTAGGCAGTTTGCTTAATTTATAATCAGCAAGATATGTTTCAAACAAAAGTAGAAATACCGAAATCTGATTTCAATATCGCATACGAAGACCGTGTGATGACATTGGGCTCTTGCTTTGCCGAGAATATAGGGCAAAGGATGCAGAAGCTGTATTTTGATATTGATGTCAATCCGTTTGGAGTATTGTACAATCCTGTTTCTATTCGAAATAGTATTGATCTGCTGATCGAAAATAAACCATTTACTCAAGAAAATGTTTTTGAGAATCGTGGTTTGTGGCAGAGTTTTGCGCATAGCAGTTTGTTTTCGGATACTAGCGCTGAAAAATGTTTGAACAACATAAATGAACGGTTTCAACATGCTGCAACTTTTCTGCAGAGAACAGATTATTTGTTGATCACTTTCGGGACAGCATGGGTTTTTGAAGAGGAAAAGAGTGGGAGAGTGGTATCCAATTGTCATAAATTGCCCGCTAACAAATTTGTAAGACGACGCCTAACCGTTGATGAAATCGTAGCCGATTATACAGCTCTGATAAGTAGATTAGTAAATATATTCCCTCATCTAAAAATAATATTTAGTGTAAGTCCCATTCGTCATTGGAAAGATGGAGCGCACGAAAATAATATAAGCAAAAGTACTTTGTTACTGGCAGTAAATGCCCTTCAGAAACAGCTTTCGCAGGTACAGTATTTCCCTGCTTACGAAATTCAGATGGACGAACTCCGCGACTATCGTTTCTATGCTTCGGATATGCTGCATCCCTCCGAAGTGGCTGTGGATTATATCTGGAGTCGATTTTCAGAGACATATTTTGATGGAATAACTATCGGTATGAAAAATGAATTTGAACTACTACTGGGCGATTTGTCGCACCGTCCGCTTCATCCTGAATCGGAGGAATTTGAAAAGTTCAGGCATAGTGTTCAAAAGAAGAAAACAGCCTTGATAAAGAAATACCCATTTCTGGAAAACCGGCTTTGAAATGACCATGAACTTATGACTTGTAATTATCCCGGCTTTATAGCTCATATCAGACGCTATGTGGACTTGACACAGTCTGATGTTGAGATTGTTGAATCGTGTTTTAAACCCATCGAATTAAAAAGGAGGGAACATTTGGTTTCCGAAGGTCAGGTATGTACATCAAATTTCTTTGTTGAAAAAGGCTGTATTCGCATGTACTATATTAATGAAAAGCTTATTGAACAAACCACGCAGTTTGCATTGGAAACCTGGTGGCTGTCCGATTACTTCAGTTTTGCAAAACAATTACCCTCACAATATTTTATTCAAGCTGTAGAGAAATCTACTGTTTTGGGTCTCGATTATCAGGCACAAGATAAATTGTTTGATGAAGTACCACAAATGGAACGGTATTTCAGAATCATGATGCAGCGTGCCTTGGCAGCGTCACAACTCAGAACAAAACTGATGTATCAGTATACAAAAGAAGAAATGTACAGACATTTCAACACTTCATTTCCACAATTTTTTCAACGGGTTCCGCAATATATGATTGCTTCCTACCTCGGTCTCACTCCCGAATACCTCAGCGAACTACGAAAAAGAGGCTAAGTTACATTATTTCTTAAACTGGCTTAATTTTTATTCGAGTATTATATTTCTAATTTTGTCCGCACGAAAGCAAGTAGTGTAAACAACTGATATGAATCAGAATTTAAAACAAGAATAAAATGAAAACAGAAATCAAACTTCCACAGAAATTTTACGATGTACTAAATCACGAAGGTGTTGTGGCAATTGTTTCGTGGGGCGAAGGTGAGCCTCATTTAGTGAATACATGGAATTCATTCTTAGTAATCACTGAAGATGAGCGAATCCTTATTCCGGCTTATGGAATGCGTAAAACAGAGAAGAACGTAAATGTAAATAATCACGTAAAACTGACGGTGGGAAGTAAAGAAGTCGTTGGTTATAAGGACTATCAGGGGACAGGATTTATGATTGATGGAACAGCTAGTTATCTTGAATCGGGTTCAACCTACGACATGATGAAGGAAAAATTCTCTTTCCTCACCCGGGTGATAGAGATTACAGTTACAGCAATCAAACAAACGATTTGAGAAATCTCACTTCATTTTACTGAGATTTGCAGTTCATGAAAAAAAAAGAGCTTCTTCTGTCACCAGAAGAAGCTCTTTAACGATTTATCTAACTATCAAACTATTATAAATCGGTAATAGGAGTATGTTTAGGAACTAACAATTTCATTACCGCCCATGCTATCAAATATGAAAATGCACAAACCGAGAACATAATTCCATATGAAACGGAGATATTTGATGAAATAAAATGTCTGGCTTGTTCCAGCATATTAGGGTCTATCAGTACTTCTTTTAGGTTATCCATTTTTACAGATTGAAGGCTAATAGTTTCAGTTGCTTTGATTAATCCAGCATTGCTAGCTTCCATAACACCTTTAATACGGAAGTGATCTTCCAGTCCACCAGCCAATAATTGCATCAACACACCTCCTAAACCTCCGGCTGCAGCACCAATACCGGTTACTGAACCAACAGATTTTTTAGGAAACATATCCGATACTGTTGTAAAGAGATTAGCAGACCATGCCTGATGAGCTGCACCACCAATACTGATAATGGCTACAGCAGCATAAATACCCCATGTTGCAGCAGCATACTGAGTGCTCAATAATAAAACAGGAGCAAAAGCAATTAATAATAAAGCCGTCATACGGGCTCTATAGGTCTGCCAGCCTTTATTCATAAACGTCATTGGTATAGAACCACCGTAAATAGAACCAAAAATTGCAATACCATACACCACAAAAGTGGCAGTCATAACTACGATTTTAGTTTCATGCGGATCCATTCCAACGCAGAATTGTTGTTTGATATAAGTTGGTAACCAGAATAACAAGAACCACCAAATACCATCAGTCATAAATTTACCAACAACGAAAGACCATGTTTGCTTGTATGTAAGCATTTTATACCAGGGTACTTTTGCTTTTACAGCGTCAGTAACAACTTCCGGTTCATCACCGCTGTGGATATAATCATATTCTGCTTGATTCACTTTACCTTTTGCAAGCATCCCTTTTGGAGTGTTATACAATTTATTCCAAAAGAATAACCACAAAAAGCCAATTAAACCGGTGATGATGAAAGCCATTTGCCAGCCATGAAAAATGCCGAGGAATAAGCTGTTGCCTTCATTCGGATTCCATGCTGCTAAAATAACCGGAATTGCCAATGCGCATATCATGGCTCCAATATTAGAACCTGAATTAAAGATTCCGGTAGCCAATGCACGTTCTTTTTTAGGGAACCACTCAGCAACAGTTTTGATGGATGCTGGAAAGTTCCCCGATTCACCTGCACCAAATATTCCTCTGGCTGCAATTTGACCAAAAAGTCCTTTACCCATAAATGCACTGGCAATACCTGCCAACGACCATACAATTAAGGATGCAGCAAGACCAAGTTTTGTACCTACTTTATCGATAATAAATCCGGCAAATAAAGTGAATCCGGCATAAAAAGCTGTAAATACAGATGTTAATATGGAGTAGTCGGTCGCTGACCAACCAAAACCTTTAGCATCACAGAAGTAATCTTTCAGATAACCAATTACATTTCTGTCCATGTAATTTACTGTCGTTGCGAAAAGAAGCAAACCGACAATCGTCCATCGGTAACTGGTCATTTTCTCTGCTGTTGATTGTGACATAATAAATTTATTAAGGAAAATTATTACAAGTGAATTATTTTCTTACTCTTTTGATAATCGCCAAAGCATCGCTACATAATTTAGTTATGCCAGCCCAGTCATTGCCTTTAATCATTTCGGCTGGGAAAAGGTTAGAACCCATACCCACACAGGTTACACCTGCATCAAACCATGTTTTAAGATTAGCTTCTTCGGGTTTAACACCACCTGTTACCATTAGGTTAGACCATGGCATTGGTGCTTTTAAGCCTTTCACAAATCCTGCACCGAGTACGTCACCAGGGAAAACTTTGCAAACATCGCAGCCCATTTCTTGCGCAAAACCTACTTCAGATACCGATCCACAACCTGGTGAATAAGGAATCAAACGACGATTTGCTACTTTTGCTACTTCAGGATTGAATAAAGGACCAACAATAAAGTTAGCACCCAATTGAATGTATAAAGCAGTTGTTGGTGCATCTACAATAGAACCAATACCCATAATCATTTCAGGGCATTCTTTGGCTACATATTTTACTAATCCGGCAAAAACATCCTGAGCAAAATCAGCACGATTTGTGAATTCGAAAACACGAACTCCACCATCGTAACACGCTTTTACTACATTCTTAGCTACTTCAATATCGCTATGATAAAATACCGGAACCATTCCGGTTTCTTTCATAGCTGTAATTACTTGAATTTTTGAAAATTTCATAATCTTATTTACTATTTATTCAATTACTAGTTACTATTTGAAATGTAAAGACCATTTTTTCATTTCTCGACCACCTCTTCAGTTATTGAAGTGAAATGGTAATTGGTAAATGAAAAAATGGTAAATGAATTTATCGTTGAACACGTCCGCTTGAGTCACCTCCACATAACGCTTCTACTTCTTCGATAGAAACAAGATTAAAGTCACCGTTTACTGTGTGTTTCAATGCCGAGGCTGCAACAGCAAATTCTAATGCTTCACCTTGGTTTGGTTTGGTTAACAAACCGTGAATAACACCACCTGAGAAAGAATCACCACCACCAACACGGTCGATAATAGGATCAATATCATAGCGTTTTGAAGTGTAGAACTCTTTTCCGTCGTAAATCATTGCTTTCCACCCATTATGAGTTGCCGAGAACGATTCACGTAAAGTAGAAATAACATATTTGAAATTAAATTCCTGAGCCATTTGAGTGAAAATACCTTTGTAACCTTCAGCATCGGTATGTCCACCTTCAACATCCGAATCGGGTTTGAAGCCTAAACAAAGTTCAGCATCTTCTTCATTACCAATGCAAACATCTACATATTGCATCAAAGGACGCATGATAGATTGAGCTTTTTCTTTTGTCCAAAGTTTCTTGCGGAAGTTCAAATCTACCGAAACTGTAACACCATTGCGTTGTGCAGCTTCACAAGCTAATTTGGTCAATTCAGCAGCACTATCCGAAATAGCAGGTGTAATTCCTGACCAGTGAAACCAATCTGCACCTTTCATAATAGCATCAAAATCGAAATCTGAAGCAGTAGCTTCTGCAATCGATGAATGAGCGCGGTCATAAATAACCTTACTTGGACGCATTGAAGCTCCTGTTTCGAGATAATAAATGCCTACGCGATCGCCTCCACGTGCAATAAAGTCAGTTTTTACACCAAATTTGCGTAATGCGTTCACTGCAGATTGTCCAATCTCATGCTTGGGCAATTTTGATACAAAATAAGCTTCGTGGCCGTAGTTTGCACAGCTCACAGCAACATTTGCTTCTCCTCCACCATATACAACATCAAATACATCCGATTGAACAAAACGTGTGTTGCCTGGAGTTGATAGACGGAGCATAATTTCTCCTAATGTTACAATTTTTTTACTCATTGTTTTCCTAGTGTTTTTGTAATAAATGTTAGTTTTTGAAATTGGTTGACCAAAAGTACTGCTTTTTTTTGAATATCCCAAAAAAATGCGTGAATTATACTTATTCACACCAATTTACGAAACAATATGATTATTTATTGAATAATTATTAGAATTTAAAGAACGCTTTAGCATTGTTGTAGCTGATATCCTCTACCATTTTACCAATAAAATCAAGTTCTTGATGAGGTAATAATCCATTCTCTACATCATTACCGATAAGATTACACAATGTACGACGGAAATATTCGTGACGTGGATACGATAAAAAACTGCGTGAATCTGTCAACATTCCAATAAAGCGACTTAATAAACCAAGTACCGACAATGAATTCATTTGTTTTTCCATGCCGTCTTTTTGATCCAGGAACCACCAGCCCGATCCAAATTGAATTTTTCCGGCCACAGTTCCATCCTGAAAATTACCTATCATAGTGGCAATCATTTCGTTGTCTGCAGGATTCAGATTGTAGAGTATTGTTTTTGCCAATTTATTTTGAGAGTCCAATCTGTTCAAGAACTTCGACAATGCTTTGGCAGTATTAAATGTACCAATTGAATCGAAGCCAGTATCAGGTCCTAATTGATTAAATAGGCGAGTGTTATTGTTACGGATAGTTCCGTAGTGAAATTGCTGAGTCCAACCTTTTTCCCAATCCATTTCGGCAAAAATAACCATCATGGCCGATTTGAATTTTAAAACTTCAGTGTGCGTTAATTCGCTTCCACCATATATTTTATTGAAAATGGCTTTAATTTCGATATCAGTATAATCTTCGGCATAAAATTCTTCGATACCGTGGTCAGATAATTTACAACCCATTTCAGCAAAGAAATCCTGACGCTTGCGCAAGGCAAGAATCATATCATCAAACGTAGAAATAGTGATTTCAGATACTTTTTCCAATTGCTCAACGTACATTTTGAAGTTCGTTGAATTTTCAACCGCCATTGCTTTATCAGGACGCCATGTTGGCAACATTTTTATTTCAAAACCATCTTGTTTTGCTTTTAAGTGGTGCTCAAGCGTATCGATAGGATCGTCGGTTGTACAAACGGCTTCCACATTATAATGGCGCATTAGGTTACGTGCCGAAAATTCAGGGGTTTGTAGTTTTGCAGTACATTCATCATATATTTCGCGGGCTGTGGCTGGCGAAAGTAATTTGTCAATTCCAAATGCAGTTTTTAATTCCAAATGCGTCCAGTGATATAGTGGATTACGCATAGTATTTGGAACTGTTTCAGCCCATTTTTCAAATTTTTCCCAGTCGGAAGTGTCTTTTCCGGTACAATATTTTTCATCAACACCATTGGTACGCATAGCACGCCATTTATAATGGTCACCACCAAGCCAAGCCTCAGTTAATGATTTAAATTGGTGATCATTAGCTACCATCGATGGAACTAAATGACAGTGATAGTCAATTATAGGCATTTTGGCGGCATGCTCGTGATAAAGCTTTTGCGCTGTTTCTGTTTGGAGTAGAAAGTTTTCGTCTAAAAAGTTTTTCATGACAATATAATTTTGTAGTTGATTATTTAAAGGACGTATTTATAATTCTGTCTGTACTATGGAAAAATCGACCAAATTAAAATTTTGTGAATCAAAGTCGAATTATCTAAGAAGAAAATCATGTGATTCCACTGAAACTCTTACAAACTATAGTTTTTCAGATATTTATCTTTGTATTTTAAAATATATTTTTATTTCCGTGTTCGCACACAAAGATACGAATAGTTTTAAATCTACAAAACAAGTTGACACTTCATCGTGTATTAAAAATTGTATTCAAATGTCGAATTACCAAGTTCTAAGAGACGATTACTTAATTATGCAAATCAAGATAATCAATTTTTCCACCATATAAATTAGATTTTACACATTTGTATAGCCGTCAACTTTGATCTAATGTGAATTTTATTCAATTTACAGGACTCTGATATAATTGTACAATAACTCTGGGGAAGACAAAACTTATTTGTCCGCTTAAATTTAACTGAGATTTAAATTTGACTAACTCGGTCAATTTTATATTTTGAGATGGTCTGAGTTGAAAGAAAACTACTAATCGCTGGTTGAGCAGATCTTATTTTGTCGAGAAATATTTCGTTCGTTTTTTTTATTTTTTTAGTATAAAATACACAGTGCGTTTATATATTATCATCTACTTGCCTTTGAACACTTGTTTGAATTTTGTTCATGCATATTACTCAATTGTTTGCTTTTTTTGAATAGATATCAACACTTTGTCTGGATATTTGTGAATTAAACTAATAGATCGTAATATATTTATAAACAGTGCATTATTATGTGTTTTATATGTTGTTTCTACATTTCGTTTACTTGGTGTATCAAATTTACTTTAGTCAAATATTACACCTATAAAGGCATTTATTACACATAGCCCGTTTTATTTATCTATATATTTGTGCCGTTAATATTAAATCATAAAACTCAAATAAATGAAAAAACAATGAAAGAAGCAAAAAAACAAAAAAAGCAATTCTTCATTCGCTTGATGCTGTCAATTCTTTTTACCTTCTCAGCATTTAATTATGCAAGTGCGCAGGTAAAGACTATCACAGGGACAGTGAAAGACGAATCGGGCGAAACCATTATTGGCGCCTCAGTCTTGGTTAAGGGAACAACAGTAGGTTCAATCACCGGTGTGAATGGTGATTTCAAACTAAATGTTCCAGCCAATGGTAAAGCAATTGTAGTTACTTACATTGGAATGGTAAAGCAAGAAATTCCAATTACAGCCAATGTAATTAATGTTGTACTCAAAAGTGATGCAAAGGACTTAGATGAATTAGTTGTGGTTGGTTATGGCACACAAAAGAAAAGAGATTTAACAGGTTCTGTATCTTCAGTGAGTGAAAAGTCATTGAGAGATATTCCAGTATCAACAGCCGCTGAAGCATTAACCGGAAAACTTACGGGGGTTCAGGTTACTACTACCGAAGGTTCGCCTGATGCAGAAATTAAAATTCGTGTTCGTGGTGGTGGATCTATTACTCAAAGTAACTCACCACTTTATATTGTTGATGGTTTTGCCAAAGATGATATTAAAGATATTGCTCCATCTGAAATTCAATCAGTTGATGTATTGAAAGATGCTTCTTCTACAGCAATATATGGTTCACGTGGTGCTAATGGTGTAGTTATCATAACGACTAAAACCGGTAAAACCGGCAAAATTTCAGTTTCATACAATGGTTTTGTAAGCGTTAAAAATGTTAGCAAAACGCTGGATGTTTTATCTCCATTTCAATTTGCCCGTAAGCAATACGAAAGAGCTGTTTTGGGTGGTGCTGCAAAGGTAGCGAGCGAATATGAAAGCTTTTTTGGTAGTTACGATGATATTGATTTGTATAAATCGATAAAAGGAACCGACTGGCAAAAAGAAACATTTGGAAATACAGGTATAACTCAAAACCATTCTTTGGCCTTGAGTGGTGGAACTAAGACATTTAGCTATAACGCTAATGTAAGTCATATTTATGATAAAGCTATCATGTATATGTCTAATTATAAACGCGATAATGTGAGCTTGAAGTTGAAATATAATCCAATAAAATGGTTAAAGCTTGATTTCGCAACTCGCTATGCTGCAACTGTAATTAATGGCTCGGGTGCAAATGATCAAACAGGAATGGAAAAATCTACTAACGATTCACGTGTGAAAAGTGCACTCATTTATACACCAATCCCATTAAAAAATCAAGTTTCGCAAGACGATAATGTTGATGCAAATGCAAGTCTTTACTCACCTCTTAAATCTACCGAAGATAACAACAGGTATCAAAATACTAAAGAATTTAGTGTAAATGGTGGTGCAGGAATTGTGTTTAATAAAATGCTTTCATTCAGTTCAACTTTTGGTTACACTAAGTCAACTAAAGTGGATAAAAAATTCTTTGGCCTCACATCTTATTATGCCCGCGAAGGTGGTGCGTTAAAAAGGGATAATGCTATTGCACCATCAACATTTATTTCGGATATAAATAGAAGTACTATCCAAAATACAAATGTAATTAACTTTAAAAAGGATGATCTCTTTGAGGGACATAATATTAATGCCGTAGTAGGTGAAGAAATGCTTATTCGTTCGAATAATTCATTTGTACATGATTATGAAGCTTTCACCACAACTTATATGTCTAACGATGTGTGGAATAATCTAGCTGATGGTACTGTTCGTCCAACAAGACTTTTTACAGCACCTGATTATCGTTTATTATCTTACTTCGGTAGGGTTAATTACGATGTCAAGGGAAAATATTTATTGGCTTTAACTCTTCGTGCAGATGCTTCCAGTAAATTTAAAAATGAGAATCAATGGGGAGTTTTTCCCTCAGCTTCATTAGGTTGGAGAGTCTCGGATGAAAAATTCATGGAAGATGCTAAGGACTGGTTGTCAAACTTGAAGTTAAGAGGCGGTTATGGTGCTGCCGGTAACGACAATATTGATGATGGTGCTTTTATACGTTCTTATACTTCATCTCCTTCAAATTACTTACCATCAACTATATTTCCAGGTATTTATGCAGCCGGACTGACATTGTCTAACCCAAATTTGAAATGGGAAACTACTATTACTAAAAATATAGGTTTGGACTTTGGATTTTTCAATAGTCGGATTAATGGATCTGTTGAGTTGTATGATAATAAGACCGTAGATGCCTTGATGAAAGTAAGCTTAACGGGTGTTGGATACACAGATCAATGGCAAAATGCCGCATCTACTTCAAATAAAGGTATCGAACTTTCTTTAAATGCGGAGATAATTCAAACAAAGGATTTTAATCTTAGTTTCTCATTCAATGTTAGTGCAAATAAAAACAAAGTACTGAAATTGAATAATGGAGCAATGTCTACCTTTAATGAAGCATGGACAAGTTACAGTGAAGCTTCAAATAGCTATGTTGTATCTGTTGGACAGCCAGTTGGTTTGATCTATGGTTTTGAAAGCGATGGCATGTATGGTGTTTATGATTTTATGTGGAATGGTTCAAATTGGGTTGCAAATACAGCCAAATATACAAACTACGATGCTGTAACAAAGGTTTATTCTGACAATAGTGGTAATAAATTAGTTGATAATAGTGGTATTGATGGGTTAAGTTGGGGCCCGGGCGCTATGAAGTTGAAAGACATTAATAACGATGGAAAAATTGATTTAAATGACAAAAAATTAATTGGAAACACTAATCCAAAACATTTTGGAGCCTTTGGATTCACTTCAAGTTACAAGGGTTTTGATGCGAGTGTAAATTTCAATTGGGTGTACGGAAACCAAATTTACAATGCCAATAAAATAGAATTAACAGCGGCGTATTATAAATACAGAAATACACTTACCAGTACACTCGATTCATATACTCAGATTGACTGGGCTACAGGTAATCGTGTGACAGATGCAACAACTTTGTCAACAATGAATGAAGGAGCAACTATGTGGGCTGCACCTACCGGAAGATATGCAACTACATCATGGGCTATTGAAGATGGTTCATTTTTACGGTTGAATAATCTTACAGTAGGATACACTTTACCAACTAAACTTACTAAAAAATTCTATGTTCAGAAATTAAGAATATATGCTTCAGGATATAATTTATATACCTGGACTAAATATTCGGGGTATGATCCGGAAGTAGATTCGCGTCGTTCTTCACCTGCTACTCCGGGAGTTGATTACTCAGCTTATCCAAAGAGCCGTTCTTATAATGTTGGAGTAAACATAACCTTCTAAAAATTTAATCACAATGAAAAAGCAAAATATAATATTACTATTTATAAGTGTTTTTATCATCTCTTTATCTACGTCTTGTTCTGATTTTTTACAAGTTTCGAGCAATTCATTGTTAAGTGATGATATGGTTTTTACAAATCCTGATTCAGCAAATCAAGGTATCGCTGCAATTTATGATATTATTGGACAAAACAATTCATATCGTAACCGACTTTGGTTACAAATGGGAGTGAATACCGATATTGAATATCGTTCGGGTTGGGGAACAGGTGCACCTTTGGCTTTGACTAAATCGGACGATTACTTTGCATTGTATAACCCCAATAAATCGATAGCTGATGGATATAACAATGCTGATGCTGCAAATCCATGGAGTCGTATTTATCAGGGAATAGAAAGAGCGAATTTGGCTATTGAAGGAATTCGTAAATATGGTAGTCCGGCTGAAGGAAACGATATGGGTCAATTATTGGGCGAAGCTTTAACAATGAGAGCTTATTTCTTTTATGATTTGATTAAATGGTGGGGAGATGTTCCAGCACGTTTCGAACCCGTTTCAGAGGCTACAATTTATATGGCCAAAACAAATAGAGATAGCATTTATAATCATTTGATAGTCGATTTGCAAGAAGCTACAAAATTACTGGCTGCTCCGGGAGCCAGCAAGTATACAACTACTACAAAAAGAGTATCAAAAGATGCTGCTCGTGGATTTTTGGCCAGAATTTGTTTGTCTGCTGCTGGTTATTCAATGCGTCCAATTGCAGGTTCAGATGATTCTGAAATTAAAATCACTGTTTCAGATGCCCGTAGAAAAGAGCTTTATACAATAGCTCGCGAAGCATGTAAAGGCGTTATTAATGATGGACATTATTCTCTTGATCCAAGTTTTAAAAATATCTTTTTCGAACAATGTCAGGATATTGATACACAGAACAGAGAAACTATCTGGCAATTGCCTTATTACATGGGAATTCGTGGTCGTATGTTGTATAATCTTGGTTTGCCAAGAGATGCCGATGGTAAAAATAATAAAGTTGCAATAGGCGGACAATTTAAAATTACTCCAAGTTTCTTCTATGATTACAATGTAAATGATAAAAGGCGTGATATAACTGTTGTTCCTTATAAAGTTGCAAAAAATGCTACCTTGGGTGTTATGGAACAAACCGTTTCGGCAGGTATTACAGGCTTTAATATTGGCAAATGGCGTGCCGAATGGATTAAAACTCCAATATCAGGAACAGATGATGGTGTTTCTCCAATTGTGTTGCGTTATTCAGATGTATTGTTAATGTTTGCAGAAGCCGATTTGTTCCTGAATGGAACCGAAGGTACTGAAAAATTTAATATGGTGCGACGTCGTGCATTTGGTTTGCCGGTAGCTACAGCTTCG
Organism: uncultured Paludibacter sp.; assembly: GCA_963664445.2. Classification (GTDB taxonomy): domain Bacteria; phylum Bacteroidota; class Bacteroidia; order Bacteroidales; family Paludibacteraceae; genus Paludibacter. The sequence goes on along the minus strand of CAXXUM010000001.1, from coordinate 234,815 downwards.
TCCTATGATTTACCACTAACATTGGATAATATCAAAATGGAAAGAGCATTTGAATTTTGTGGTGAAAACATTCGAAAATATGATTTGGAACGTTGGGGTGAGTTGAAATCGGGCATTGATAAAGCTAAAGCTAATCTGACTGCATTGCGAAATGCAACCGGTAATTATTCAACTGTTCCCGCAACAATTTATTATAAATGGACTGTTGATAATTCAATTACTACGGGAGAACGTGTATTGACTATTTATGGTCTTCAACGTGGCGAAACGGATGACAAGACAATTACTGATGCTGCCGGTGGTTGGACCAAGAAGGCATGGACACAAGCAACAACAGGAACTCCTGCAGAGTTATACTTAAGTGATGGGTTTATTAATAATTTATATCAAGGTAACCCCGACAAACGACAATTGTTACCTATAATGAACCAAATTCTGACGTCAAGTAATAGCTTGTTGTTTAACGATTATGGTTATGATAAATAAAGTTGAACCAAAAATATTTACAAGAATGAAAAATATAAAATACATATATAAGCTACTCATTGTAGTGGCCGTTGGCTTTATGGCAATGTTTACTTCTTGCAAGGAGGAAGCAGATTTGCAATTGCCATATTTATTCCGTCCAATCAATTTCAATGTTGAATTGAATAAAACAGTAGCAACTGTTTCGTGGGCAGCGGTTGATAGTGCCGTAAGCTATACATTTCAAATTAGTCAGGATAGCTTATTTAATTCTACTATCGTTGATACTACTTTCAGTCAACTCTCGTACGTAAAAGAGTTAGCCGGTGAAACCAAGTTTTTTGCAAGAATTCGTGCAAACGCAAATGATGCAACAAAAAGTTCTAAGTTCAACTCAAAACTTTCGTTTAAAACGCCTGCCGAAAACATCTTTTCAGGTTACGGAACTAACACAAACGTAGGAAAACTTTATAGTGCGTATATGACTGATGTCAATTCGTTGACTATAAAATGGAAACCGGGGTCAAATGCCACACATTTGATATTGGTATCAGCTGATTTGAGTAAAAAGGACACGGTTGTCATCTCAAGTGCAGAAGCGCTTGCTGGGGTCAAAGTTGTTCCTGCATTATCAAACTCAATTTGGACAGTAAAGATCTACAATAAAAAAATACTAAGAGGAACCACCACAGGAACTGTTGAAGGTGATATTGTTTTGAGTTCAGGGGCTGATTTACCATTAGCTATCTCTAATGCTACTTCAGGACAAATAATTTTATTGGCACCAGGTGTTGTGTATCCTATGGGAACAGCCACTGTTCGTTTTGGTAAAAATATAAAAGTTAGAGGATTGTCAGCTTCTAATCGTTCGGTTTTATGTATGGCAACGGGAGCCTCCACAACCGGTACCTCAAGTATGTTGGGATTTGCTGACGCATCTACAATTAGCTATGTGAAGTTCGAAAATGTTGATTTTACAGGATATGCCGATAATAATGTAAATGCAGTTAAAATTGGTTATTTGTTTAATAATAATGTATTGACAAATGTCAAAAGCCTATCGTTCGATAATTGCAACTTGCATAATTTTGGTAATACACCGATGCGTGTTCAAGGGGGTAAAAATCAAATTATTGATACACTCTCGTTTAATGGTTGTGTAATTAACGATATCGGATTTGCCAGTACTTATGCAATTGTAAATAGTAATTCGGCCGACTTTGTAAATACTATACGTTTCAATAACTGTACAGTGTATAACTTTAAAGGTTCATTAGTTTCCAGAACTACACAAACTCTGAATTCAATTACCGTTACAAATTGTACATTTAATCAAGGAATGCAAGATCCATCATCTGTAAGATTCTTTATTGATACTAATACAGCCACATTCACAGGTTCAGGAATAACTATTAAGAACTGTGTGTTTGGTAGTTCTGGTGGAACCTTAGGTGGGGCGGGTATACGCACTACAGGCACATTAGCAATCACAGGCAGTTATTATACCAGTGATTATGTAGATCAAACATTAGTGTCTACGGTTAGCTATTCTAAAAAATCATTAATGACATCTTACTCTAAACTCTCAACTGATCTTTGGAATAACCCACTAACTGGTGACTTTTCCTATAAAGATGTAACATTTGTAGGAAAAGGTGTTGCCGGAGATTTAAGATGGTAGTAATATTCTAACTTGCCTGAGGTATTTAATGTACATGCTATAATAAATACCTCAGGTTCAGTTTTTGTATTTCAATTTGAAATTAAAGTTCCCGCTTGTGAGTGCATTTTTATTTCATTTATTTTTGTCTAATTTTAAAAGTGAGAATATGATTTTTTTCAAAAAAACAATCGTCCCGATTGTTACATTGGCCTTTGTTTTTGGCACCGCTAACTTGAATGCTAAAAATGCATACAGTCAACTTTACACAAATCTTCCATTTTCGATGGAGAAAATCAATGTGCCAGTATTTAAAAACAATGCGGTTTCAATAGTTGATTTTGGTGGGGTTGGTGATGGCAAAGCGCTCAATACTGATGCGTTTGGTAAAGCTATTGATGCCTTGTCAAAAAAAGGTGGTGGAAAATTGGTGGTGCCTGCCGGTGTCTGGTTTACGGGACCGATTGTATTCAAATCGAATATCAATTTGCATTTGGATAAGGGAGCACTTATTCTTTTTTCCTCTGATTTTGATTTATATCCGCTCGTAAATACTATTTTCGAAGGTCTGGAAACACGTCGTTGCCAATCGCCAATTTCGGGGAAGAATCTGGAAAATGTGGCTATCACTGGTCAGGGGTCAATTAATGGCTCCGGTGAAGCTTGGCGTCCGTTAAAAAGATCGAAAGTTACAGAAGCACAATGGAAAAAAGTAGTTAAATCAGGGGGTGTACTCAAAGATTCTGATTTATGGTATCCAACGGCACAATCCATCAAAGGGCAATCGTTAAGCGATATGAATGTACCTCGTGGAAATCTTTCTGAAAACGATTGGCTCGAAATAAAAGACTATCTTCGTCCGGTAATGATCAGTTTTATTGAATGTAAAAACGTATTTTTACAAGGTGTGTTGTTCGAAAATTCGCCTAGTTGGAATATTCACCCGTTGCTGTGTACCAATGTGATTGTTGATAATGTATTTGTGAGAAATCCTTCCTATGCACAAAATGGAGATGGCATTGATGTTGAATCGTGCAAAAACGTGTTGGTTGTAAACAGTACCTTCGACGTGGGCGATGATGCTATTTGTATAAAATCGGGTAAAGATGCTGAGGGGCGACTTCGTGCCCGTCCTACCGAAAATGTAATTGTTGATAATTGTAAGGTTTTTCAGGGACACGGTGGTTTTGTGGTTGGAAGCGAAATGTCAGGCGGAGTCCGCAATATTTCGGTCCGCAATTGCCAGTTTATGGGTACGGATGTAGGTCTACGTTTCAAGAGTAATCGTGGACGTGGAGGTATTGTTGAGAATATATATATCAGCGATATTTATATGTTTAATATTGTGACTGATTCCTTTCTTTTCGATTTATACTACGGTGGAAAATCAGCTTCAGAATCTATGGAAGATGGCGATGTTAATCCTAAAGAAATCACAATTCCTCAGGTTACAGCTGAAACACCTTCATTTCGAAATATCTATGTGAAAAATATAGTTTCGAGAAATGCCAACAGGGCAATGTTTTTCAATGGATTACCGGAAATGAATATATCTAATATAAACGTTGAAAATGCATTTATTACGTCACAATTTGGAGTTTTACTGAGCGAATCTGATGGAGTTAAATTTAAAAATGTTCACGTAACACCTAAAACCGGAGCTGCTCTAACCCTTCAAAACGTGAAGAACTTCGAATTAAATGATTTTACATATCCCGATTCATTGCTTCAGGTTATCAGGATTGAAGGTAAATCAACCAATATCCAATTGCCTAACACTATTGATAAACAAAAAGTTATAGGTTTAAAACAATAAACCTGTTTGATTGATTAACACGAATTATTATTCTGAAAAAATTATGCGCACTAAAATTAATTTAATTGTATTTCTTCTTTTTGTGTTGAATATCGTTCAGCTGACGGCTAAGCCAAAGTACTACCAACAAATGGCTGATTCGGAAATGAAACGATATCCGGAGAGTTGGATGATTGATTTCTCAACCCGATTAAAATGGGATTATTGCAATGGACTTGAACTACAAGCCATTTACAAAGTTTGGGAAAAAACAAACGATAAGAAGTATTTCGATTACGTAAAAAGTTATACAGATACTATTATCGATGTAAATGGAAGTATTACTGGTTATAAAGCAGATGATTATAACATCGATAAGCTAAATTCGGGTAAGATGTTATTTGCATTGTATGAGCAAACGAAAGAAGAGAAATTGCAGAAAACAATAGATTTGTTGCGTACGCAAATGAAAACTCATCCGCGTACAAGTGAGGGTGGATTTTGGCACAAAAAAGTATATCCTAACCAGATGTGGTTGGATGGTATTTACATGGCTTCACCGTTTTTGGCCGAATATGCCCAAAAATTTAATGAGCCGGCATTGTATGACGAAGTTGCTTTTCAGATAATTACGATGGCTAAACACAGTTATGACCCTAAAACTGGACTTTACTATCACGGTTGGGACGAAAGTAGACAACAAAAATGGGCGAATCCTCAAACGGGAGTTTCTCCGAATTTCTGGAGTCGCAGTATGGGATGGTACATGATGGCAATGGTGGATGTACTTGAATTCTTACCTTCAAACCATCCAAAACGCGCTGAAATCATTAAAATTCTAACCGATTTGAGTGTTTCGCTCGAAAAATATCGTGACCCGAAAACCGGTATGTGGTATCAGGTGACGGATAAAGTGAACGAAAAAGGTAACTACCTTGAATCAAGCGGGTCGGCCATGTTTATTTACACATGGGTAAAAGGTGCACAAAATGGTTACCTACCAAAGTCATTTCTTGCTAAGGGGAAAGTGGCTTATAATCAGTTTGTAAAGCGATTTATAAAAGAGAATGCAGATGGAACAATTTCACTGACAGATGTGTGCTCGGTTGCAGGACTTGGCGGTTCGCCTAAGTATCGTGATGGTAGTTTTACATATTATATTTCTGAGAAGGTTAGAGATAATGATCCAAAGGCGGTAGCACCATTTATTATGGTTAGTGCACTTCTGAATAAATAAGCTATTATTGAGAGATCTACAATTTTGAGTTTTATGAAAAAGCCTTTTTTATTTTTTTCGCTTCTATCATTCGTTCTTACGGTTTTTGCCCAAACACCTGCATTTCCAGGTGCCGAAGGTGGTGGAATGTATACCAGCGGAGGACGTGGGGGCAAGGTGCTTTATGTGTCATCATTAGCCGACGATAACTCCGTAGGCACATTTCGATGGGCTGTTAATCAATTGGGTGCCAGAACCATTTTGTTCAAAGTGTCAGGGATCATTAGTTTAATTAAACCGTTATCGATAAAAAACGGAGACTTGACTATTGCCGGTCAATCAGCTCCGGGCGACGGCATCTGCATTAAAGATTACGATGTTTTTGTAGGCGCAGATAATGTAATCATTCGGTTTCTGCGATTTAGACTAGGCGATTTGATAAAAAATCATGAGCCTGATGCCTATGGCGGTCGTAATCAAAAGAATATAATCATCGACCATTGCTCATCAAGTTGGTCGGTAGACGAATGTGCTTCGTTTTACTCGAATGAAAATTTTACGATGCAATGGTGCATAATCTCTGAATCTCTGAATAATTCGGAACATCCAAAAGGTGCACATGGTTACGGTGGAATTTGGGGTGGTAAAAATGCCTCTTTTCATCATAATCTAATTGCTCACCACAATAGCAGAAACCCGCGTTTCAATGGGCTACGACGCGCCGGTTTAAAATATACCAACGTTCAGGACGAAGAACGTGTTGACTTTAGAAACAATGTGATTTATAACTGGGGTGATCATAGCTCGTATGGAGGTGAAAGTGGGACTTTCAATATTGTAGCCAATTATTTTAAAGCAGGTTCGGGAACTAACCCGAAAATTAAAGACCGAATCACCCAAATCGATATGGATGTTGACCCATCAAAATGTCCTCCCGGTTATGGAAAGTATTTCATTGAGGGAAATTTTGTTTATGGTTATCCTACTGTTACAACTGACAATTGGAAAGGTGTTTACTATGCCAAGGGAGTTGATAAAATTGATTGCAGAGTTTCAAAACCATACATTACTACACCAGTTACAACTCAACCTGCTAATGTGGCATATGAGAAAGTACTCGCTTACTCAGGAGCATCTTTGCACAAAGATGCAGTGGATACCCGAGTAACCAATGAAGTGAGAACTGGAACTGCCACTTTTAAAGGATCGTTGAATGGACGTCCTGGGTTAATTGATGCTCAGTCGGACGTGGGCGGTTGGCCTGTTTATAACTCAACGGAAGCACCACTTGATACCAATAATGATGGAATAACTGATGGATGGTTAGAAAAGAACTATCCGGGTAAGAAATCAACGGATATTGATAAAAATGGTTACACATATCTCGAAGTTTACGTCAATAGTTTAGTAAAACAAATAACCGACATGCAAACTGCTCCAATATCAAAACAAAAATTGAAAACAAAATGAGAAAATATCTCTTACTAATTCTTATTCTCACAGGATATTTAAACACATTTGCGCAAGCAGCTCCCAACACTATTGTGGTGGACAGGAACGGAACCGGCCATTTCAGAAATATTCAACAAGCTATCGATTCGGTGCGTGCATTTAATCCGGCAGGAACGGTAACCATTTACATAAAGAATGGAGTGTACAAAGAAAAACTTGAAATACCGACTCACATCTGCAATGTTCATTTTATTGGAGAGGACAAGTACAAAACCATTATCAATTATGATGATCATGCAAATATCAGAAAAATGGGAACTTTTAGAACCTATACCCTGAAAATTTGTGGGAATGATATTACAATGGAAAATCTCACGATTGAAAATTCAGCTGCCCAACTTGGTCAAGCTGTAGCTTTGCACGTTGAGGGTGACCGAATTGTTTTTCGCAACTGCCGTTTCCTAGGCAACCAGGATACTATTTACACCGGACGTGAAAATGCCCGTCAATATTTCGAAAACTGTTATATAGAAGGCACAACTGATTTTATTTTTGGTCCATCAACTGCCTGGTTTGAAGAATGTCAGATATTCTGCAAACGTAACTCTTACATTACAGCTGCAAGTACTCCGCTACAAGTGAAGTACGGTTATATATTCAATCGTTGCACTGTGACCCTCGATAGTTTGGTCGATTCGGAATATCTTGGTCGCCCCTGGAGGGCATATGCTATGACCTTGTTTATGAACTGTAAATTGCCCAAAGGTATAAAACCTATTGGCTGGGATAATTGGAAGAATAATGAAAACGAAAAAACAACCCGCTACATGGAGTTCAATAATTCGGGTGATGGTGCTGATGTAAGCCAACGTGTAAGTTGGTCGAAGAAGCTGAGCGCTAAAGAGGCTAAGGAATTCACTATTGAAAAAGTGTTAGGTGGCTTTGATAATTGGTATCCAACAAAAAAATAAGACCGTGTTATTTTCGTTATTGAGTACGAATATACGCAGGTAACGTTTAAATTAAGGGATGTAGGTGAATTTATTCTACATCCTTTTTTCATGCTCTTTTAAAAATACGATTATTTATATAGATATACACCCGAAAATAGCTATTTTTGTAATGAAAATCACACAATAACACGAATTCAATTTTACAACAAAAAATAGCATTTGTTATTGAAACAGTGTAACTATCACAGCTATGAAAAGATTCTTTCAGTTTCTCCTTTTAGTATCACTTCCACTTTTCACAAGTGCCCAGTATCATTTCTCATTCTCACATTATACTTCTGATAATGGTTTGTCTCAGAATACAATAACGGTGATGATGAAGGATAGCAAAGGCTACCTGTGGTTTGGCACGCGCGATGGCTTGAATAAATTTGATGGATATAATTTCAAAACGTATAATTCAAAGTTAAATAGTAAGTTATCTGTTTTAAGTAATAGAATTTTAGATATAAAAGAAGATCGTTGGGGATTTATCTGGGTAAAAACATACGATGAAATTGTGTACCGGCTAAATACTTCTACCGAAGAGTTACTCCGTGTTGAAAATCCCATTGGTGGGCTTATTAATGACAAAATTGCTCAGATAGTGGTACTTCCATCCGGTGTGGTTTGGCTTACCACCACTGACAAGGGTTGTTATAAAATAGTCACCAATGAAGAAGACTACAAACTTACAGTTACCCTTTACAACAAAAAAAATCGAAATATTCCCGGTAATGCCATTGAAAGCGTTTTTGAGGATCGTGAGAAGAATACCTGGATTCTTACCCAAAGTGGTCTCTGCTGTTTAGAAACCAATGGCAAACCTGTATTCTATTTCGATCGACTGGCATTTCATTCTTTTATTGAAAATGAGAAACGGATCATGTTTGGCTGCGATGGCAAGATGATTCAGTACGAAAAGCGAACAAAAACATTTACAACGATTGAATTACCTGCCGGAGTATCAGTTGACGATTTGGCAAATTTCACATCAAATAGTTATTTATTAGCAACTCATGGGAAAGGTTTCTTTACTTATAACTTGCTCAGAGGTGAGCTAAAGCAGTTTTCGGTTGAAAAATATCCGGAAATGAAGTCCAACGATATTCAGGAGATTTATATTGATAGAGCCGGTGATGCGTGGTTGGCAATAAAAGCTTCCGGAATACTGCATTTCAATCCACAAACAAATAAAATTGTTTATATACCTTCCAATATTAACGTAGGTCAGGTCACAAATCCTAATTTTTTAATTTTTGAAGATGAGAAAGATGTGCTGTGGATTCAGCCGTACTATGGATCATTCTCCTGGTTTGATAGAGTAAACAATAGATTGGTGCCTTTTAGTAGCGTTTATAATGAGGATATTAATACCCTCTTTTCGTATGGTGTGAATCATGTTTTGGCAGATTCTCAGGGTGTTTTGTGGATTAGTACAAACAGAGGTAATGGTTTTTTCAGATGTACTTTTCTTCCTGAATATTTTAATCACTATTTATTAGACGAACACTCTGTATACAGCATTTCAAACGAAATACGAGCTATTTTTGAGGATCGTGAAAAACGCCTCTGGGTGGCTTGCAAGGATGGTGTGGTTCATGTCTTTGATGAAAATAAAAGACAGATTGGTACTCTAAGCCCTGATGGGCGAATTTTGCCGAGCAGTAAACTCGATGTGCTTGTTTATAATTTCTTTCAGGATAAAAAGGGAAATATCTGGTTAGCCACAAAACGGAAGGGTTTGATTCGTCTTATTCCTTCAGGTGGTAAAAATTCGTTTAAAATTGAAAAATTCGTTCATAATCCCAATGATATCTATTCACCGGCAAGCAATGATTTTTATTCTGTTACTCAGGATAAAACAGGGCGAATTTGGGCTGCCACTTATGGAGGTGGTTTACATTTGGTGGACGAACAAAATGGTAAAATACGATTTTATCATGCCAAAAATGACTTGAAATCATATCCATTTGCCAATTGTTCCAAAGCTCGTCAGGTTTTTGTCGACTCTAAACAGCATATTTGGGTAGCCACCACTGAAGGTATCGTTGTTTTTAATTCTAATTTTAAAAATATAAAAACGATTCCATTTGTTTACTATCATAAAACTGAGAATAGCGCTAATGGTTTAGGAACGAATGATGTACACTGTATTTCTGAAGATGCCGAAGGGAATATGTGGTTTGGTACTTTTGGTGGAGGATTAAATAAGCTCAAGACAAAGGTGATTTCACAGAACACGAAACTGGAATTCGAATTGTTCGATAGAACAAAAGGGATGCCTAACAATGTGTTTTATTCAATCCTCGATGATAAGCAAGGCAATCTATGGATGACTACTGAAAACTCGATAGTGAAATTAAATAAATCAAGTCGCAAAATTGAAGTTTTTGGTAAAGGAAATGAGCTTGAAAATGTAGAATTTTCGGAAGCATCAGCTTGTATTCAACAGTCGGGTAAAATTTGTGTGGGCTCAAAATCAGGTTTTTATTCTTTCTTCCCGGGTGCAGTAAAACGGAGGGTAATTCATGCGCCATTGGTTTTTACAGGCTTATCATTGTTTAATAAAGAAGTGGAGATAGGAGTAGATGGCTCTGTGCTCCAGTCGCATATCGATAAATCTTCTCAAATAGAGTTCAATCACAAACAAAATGTATTTACCATTGAGTTTGCAACATTGGATATGCGTGCCCCCGATAAAATTCAATATGCCTATAAACTGGATGGGTTTGATCCGGAATGGAATTATGTACAAACTAAACATTTTGCGACTTATACCGCACTTCCTCCGGGTAAATATACTTTTCACGTAAAATCGACAGATAGTGAGGGAATTTGGTTGGACAACGAACGTCAGATACAAATTAAAATACTTCCATCATTTTGGCAATCAGTTTTTGCTAAATTTTTGTATGCGATTTTTATAGTTTTATTATTTCTGTTGGTGTTCTATATATTTATCACCATATTCAAGTTGAAAAATAATGTACATCTTGAGAAGCAGATGACTGATATGAAACTTCGCTTTTTTACCGATATTTCTCACGAATTGCGGACGCCGCTTACATTAATTTCACTTCCGGTCGATAATATGCTCAATGATGATATTGATCCACACATCAAGGATCAACTCACGTTGGTACGTCGCAATCTGGATCGGGTTATGGTGTTAATAAATCAAATTCTGGATTTTAGGAAGTTGCAAAATAACAAAATGCACTTAACAATAGAAGAAGTTAATTTTGGAGAATTTGTTCGGGTATGCAGTAGTAACTTCATCGAAATGGCTCATGCTAAGAATGTTGGATTTGATATAGTAGATGAATCGGAGGGTGTGAAGGTTTGGGTAGATCCGGAGCGATTTGACTCTATCATTTATAATCTGGTTTCGAATGCACTCAAGTTTACTCCTGCTGAGAAAAATATTGTGATTAAAACGTCTGTACAACAAGGCGTAGCAGTGCTTTCGGTTATTGATGAAGGGATTGGCATTGCACAGGAAAAAATAAACTTTATCTTCGATCGTTTTTTCAGCATTTCAACTTTTCGGAGTATTGCCCAAAAAAGTACAGGTATCGGACTTGATCTGGTAAAGAAAATGGTAGATTTACACCATGCTACCATTCGCGTTGAAAGTCAACTGGGTAAAGGCTCAACTTTTGAAGTTGACTTCAAACTGGGAGTCTCACATTTCGATAATGATGATGTTGATATTGTTGTTTCTGATCAAACAATTCCTAACGATACTGTAGAAATAGATCATTCTACAGAAATGCAGATGCCTGATTCAGATAACGTTAATCCGTTGATACTTGTTGTAGAGGATAACGATGAATTGCGCTATTTTCTGAAAAATAGCTTGAAGAATCACTATAGAGTAGCTGAAGCCGATAATGGATTGAAAGGTTGGCATAAAGTAGAATCATTGTTGCCCGATTTTATAATTGCCGATTTAAGAATGCCGGAGATGGATGGAATGGAGCTGACTATCAAAGTGAGGGAAGATAAACGAACTTCGCATATTCCTATTATTCTGCTAACGGCTGTCACTGATATGGAAAGCAAAGTAGCAGGGATGAAAGCCGGTGCTGATGATTATATTACAAAGCCATTTAATTCAGCATTTCTTCATGCACGGATTGAGAATTTGATGAATCAACGTAAGCAGTTGCAGCAGTATTTCAGGGCACAGATTATTTCTACGAAATCTGACTTTAATTTGCCACCGTTGGAAGTTAGCTCTCACGAAGATCTTTTCATGCAAAACCTGATTAAAATAATGGATGAAAATCTTGAAAATTTTGATTTGAATATTGATTTACTTGCTAAAGAACTAAATATGAGTCGAACCGTATTTTTCAATAAATTGAAAAGCTTAACCGGCTATTCACCCGTAGAGTTTGTGCGTGAGGTACGTTTTGAGCGTGCTGCTGAATATATGCGGGATACTCAGTTGACCGTTTCTGAAATATCGTATCGTGTAGGAATTGAAGATCCACGTTATTTTAGTCGTTGTTTTAAACAAAAATTTGGAGCTACTCCTTCTGAATATAGACTCAAAAATGGAATTAATAATTAAAAAATAATAAGAATGAAATCAATGAAATTTAAACTCGTAAGTGTTATTTTAGCATGCTTTTGTGTCACAACTGCATTCGCTCAGAAAAAAGTAATGCTTGATAATTTTTACAATAACGAAATAAGCTCAAAAACAGGGAAACCGTTTCACTACATTTGGGAGGATAAGGCTTTAAGTGGTTTCTCTGAGTTGGGAGACCTATTTCAGGCGCAGGGCGCCACACTTGCCACTCTTAAAGTAAAGCCAACAAAGGCGAATCTTAAAAGTGCCAATGTGTTTATTATCGTTGATCCGGACACACAACTCGAAACTGCCCATCCAAATTATATGGATAAGAAAGCCGCTGACGCAATTGCTAATTGGGTGAAGAAAGGTGGTATTTTGGTGATGCTAACAAACGATGGAAAAAACTGCGAACTTGATAGTTTCAATATTCTGGCTGCAAAGTTTGGTATGAAATTCAATAATGTACTCTTACATCCTGAAATTAAAGCTGAAGCCGGAATGCCACGAAATTATAATAGTTGCGCATCTATCAATCTGCCCAACCACCCATTGTTTCAAGGGGTTAATAAGATTTTTTTGAAAGAGGTTTCTTCAATCTCTTGTCAGAGTCCTGCTAAAGCTGTTTTGGCTGAAAATGGAGAGGTATTAATAGCTGAAGCAAAATTTGGGAAGGGTTATGTACTTGCAGTAGGCGATCCATGGTTGTACAATGAGTATATCGACCATGCTCACCTGCCAACAGATTTCGAAAATCTAAAAGCCGCAAAAAATCTGGTTCATCTTATACTTTCGTATAAAAAATAGTATTTCTGTTGAGATATAACAAAAAAAAGTTCACGTTAAATCGTGAACTTTTTTTTTGTTTGTATGAAATTACTTTATCTTTAATAACCAGGCTAAGTTGACAGAGAGGTATAAATTGTTTGACGTGTCAAAATAATCGCGGGTATCATTAGAGAATACATCACTTAACGAATAATTAGCGCGAGTATCTAACTGAATAATATTTCCTTTAATGTTTATCAAATATCCAAAACCGGCACTCACTCCATAGTCGAAAGGATTTTGAATTTTAGTAATATGCTGTACCTCGGTGGAAGCAGTTGTAGTGTTGATAAGGTCTTTTTCGGAGATTAAATAGCTGATTTTTGGCCCTATATTGAAAAAAAAACGGCTATTGTTCCCAAAATAGAAATGGGTTAGAAAAGGAAGCTCAATATAATTCAACTGACGAGTATACAAACCCGTTTTTTCCGCCCAGCCACGTTGCGATAAATTCAACTCTGCCTGAAAACCAACATTCTTATCGGCAACATATCGAAATACCACCCCACCATTGTATCCTTGTAAAAACCCCTGAGCCACTGTTGGTTTAAACATAACCATCGACTCACTTGCACCAAAGGTTGCACCAACATATATTTCAGGTTTTTTCAAATGAGATTGACTAAAAACAGTTGTTGATAATACTATAAAGAATAAAATAGATATTTTTCGCATAGGAGCTGAAATGTGCATTTAAGGTAATTGAGCTTATTTTTTGTCTTCGCTGAGATATAGTCGTTGATTGATAAAGCCCGATTCATTCGAAATTCGTTCGAAACGAGGTTGCGACTGAATGCCATTTGTGATACTTATGTTACCGATTTTGTCAATGAATTTATTTCCATAGCGGTGAATAATGGAAATGAAATAATTGGACAAATCGTAACCAAGCAAATCAAATCGGGGAGAATCAACGTTTACATCATTTTTGAATAGTTGAGTATATAATCTGTTGAAATCCCCAAGCTCTTTTGGGTTATATTTCGACATAAATGGCGAGACGTAAATACTTGATGGCATTTTTTCATGCTGATTTTTCCAGTTGTACTGTTCGAATAACGTAATTTCATACTGGTCGGTACATGAACGTAATGGAGCAATAAACGGGCTCATATACGCGTATTTGTCAGTATTGAAAATTACCAGATTCTTTTCATTCTTTTTCAATACTGATTTGAAATCTGCATTGTCAGATGTGATTAGTTCTATTTCAGAAAAAGTCTTATGTTTTTTTCCTAATTCTTTTTTGAGTGCATCGCTCCATATTCGCCCTTCGTCAGATGAACTGATTCCGGGAAGCTCAGCAAATACAATATTGTTATTCAAATATTTGTTCGTCAGTAAATTGGCACTGAAATTAAATTCAGCTTCTACGCCTGGATTGAATTGAAATAAATAGGGGTTATTTTCAATGTCGTACACTTTTGAACTGAATGGAATCAAGGTGTTTACCTTGTTCACTTTGGCAAAATCAGCAACCAGTGAAATTTGATTACTAAATGCCGGGCCAATAATAAGATCCATGTCTTTTAATTCAGGATTGGCTAATACATCAGTAATTTTTTGTTCCGATTTTCCTGTATCAAAGGTAAATATCTCGCACGAAATTCCCCTCAACTTGGCTTTATGAACCGCTATCAAAGCGCCTGAGTAGAAATCAATAAATCGTTTATCTGATGGATCCTGCTTTTCTTCATCCAGCATAAAAGGCAGTAGAAAAGCTATTTTGACAACTTTCGTGTTCGAACCATTTTTTTCGAGTGCATAATTATCCGCATATTTCTTTACAACTACTTCTGATTTAGAATTAGCAGATTCATTATTTTTTTTCGTATCAACCTGATTTGATGATGGGATTTTTAATTCCAAGCCTATAGGTAGTTTCTTGCTCGATTCAGGGTTTAAGCGTACAATGTCAACAACAGTTATATCGTAAAGTCGACTTATTGAATACAGTGTCTCATCTTCTTTTACAATATGTATCTTTGGTTCCGACTTAGTGTTATTGACTTTCTTTACAGCTTTTACGATATTTTGTTCGCTTACCCAATTACTCTTATCTGAGTTTGTTTTTGGTATCCTAAGCGTCATCCCTTCTGTTAGTCCTTTTGAAACTTCAGGATTTGCTTTGATAATATCTTCCTGACGAACTTTGTATTTTTTACTGATCGCAAAAAGCGTTTGCTTATTTTCTACTTTGTGAAGTGTATATTCCTGACGTAAGTTAGCAGCCTTTGAGCTTGTTTGATTTGTATTTTTAGTAGCCTCTTTTTTTATGGGCACGAACATCTGCTGACCGGCTTTTAGTCCATTCTCAGTGCCAGGATTAATATTTTTCAGTTCATCCAGTGACACTTCAAACTTTCGGGCTACGCCAAATAAACCTTCACCTTCCTGAACAGTGTAAATGTAGTATTCAGTTCCGTCAATTTTTGTTTTTGGATATTGCGGGTTTTGGCTAAAAATAGTGCCAAATGAAATAATACAAAACGTAAATATTAAGGTAAATAATTGCTTTTTCATAAGTTGAAAGTTACTAATTTATTAGTTTAAAGATACTAATTGATTTCTAGTTACGGGTACAAAAGTACAAAAAATAAACATCAACAACTGAAATTGGCGAATAATTCAGCATTTTTTTTGTTATTGATAAGAAAGATGTACATTTGCATCCAATTGTGAAACGTAGGTAATTTATCATCCCGATTATGAGAAAATATTTTATTCTGATTTGTTTTTTCTTTGTTACATTTTTATCTTTTGCTCAGTTGTCGAGTTCTAGTGGAAAGGCATATACTACATTTTCGGGTGTAAATTATGTGTTTGTTTTCAATGGAATAAATGCTGCAACAACTATCACTTTTGCAGGCCCTGCTACTGACTTAAAATGGTACAAATATGGTAACTCAACACCAATTGCAACCGGTGTAAATTCGTTTGATCAACTGGAAAATGCTACTGGATATGTTTTAGAAGATGCTACAGGCAAACGCATTAGTTTTTGGGTGATTGATTATCAGCAGTATCTGGCAACAATTTCAACTTTTGATCCCGAAAATAATCCGGGTATTCAGTGTGATAATCTGAAGCTTCTTATTAATGGCAATATTCCTCAACTATCTTATAAAACTGAACCTGGACAAACAAAGATAATGCCAAGGTATTTTACGGTGAAATATCAAACGCAGGAATGGAAAGATGCGTGGACGAAAATAGATAAGACCGAAACTATAGAGTTACCTGCTACCCAACTAAGCGTAACCGCTCCACTTTGCAATACCACTTTTACGCTTTCTGGCGATCAGTATGCCGAGGCTTTGGGTATTATTTCCACTCCGTTTGTGAGTTCTATGTATACAGCTGTTTCAGTAAAGTGTCATATCGTATCAGTTCTTACTACGCGGGATATCCCTAATGAAGGTCAAACCCCATCTAGTAAAGCGCAGGTGAATGGTTCTTCTCCTCTTGACATCCTTTTTTCGAGCAATGGAAATGAACCGACGGCAATGTATTATAGCTGGTCGGTTTATCAGGGCAACAAGTTACTTTTTAGCACCCGGTCAGAGAAAGATCTCCGCTATACGTTTATTGAATCGGGCGATTATAAAGTGAAATTGGAAGCGAGCAATGCCTATTGTAAGGATTCGGGGTCGATAGATATAAAAGTGACTACTTCGGCTTTGCAGGTACCCAATGTGTTTACTCCAAATGGCGACGGTAAAAATGATGAATTTCGCGTAGCATACCAATCATTGGCTAGTTTTCAGTGTTGGATCTTCAACCGTTGGGGTCGAAAGGTCTTTTTCTGGACCGATCCACAAAAGGGTTGGGATGGAACCATAGGAGGTAAAAAAGCTGCCGAAGGTCCTTATTTTTATATAATAAAGGCTGTCGGGACAGATGGACAGAAATTTACACGCAAAGGGGATATAAACTTATTGAGATAAAAAAAGTAAAATCGATTACGATTTTACTTTTTGAACAAGATACATACTGCAAACTCCAAAGGTAAATTTGCGGTGGATGTTTAATTTAAAGCCATTCTCCGTCAGGATATTTATCAGGCGTTCTCCGTTAGGGAAAGCATGCATTGAGGCAGTGAGATAGTCGTAAGCTACTTTGTCGCTCGAAAGGTACTTAGCCGTCATGCGTACAAAAACACGCGTGTATAGCTGATATCCTTTCAATAACAATCCTTTTTGAGGTTCATTCATTTCCAGAATCAGCAAATGCCCATTTGGCTTTAATACGCGGTGAATTTGTTGAAGACTGTCATTCAACTTTTCAAAATTACGAATTCCAAAAGCAATAGTTGCTGCATCAAAGGTCTCGTCGGCAAATGTAAGCGTGGAGCAATCCTGAACCTGAAGATCAATTATTTTACTCAGATTTGCCTGAGCTATTTTCACTCGTCCCATATCCAGCATTTTGTCTGAAATATCCACTCCCGTTACATGCTCAGGTTTCAGATACTGATAGGCTTTGATACACATGTCTGCTGTACCGGCTGCTATATCGAGTATATGCAATGGTTTATATGGTTTCAATGAAAGCAAAGACTGCTTGCGCCACACTCGAGCCATTCCCCATGACATGATATCGTTGAACTTATCGTACTTATCCGAGATAGTATTAAACATTCTGGCAAGTTGAGCCGTTTTTTCTTCGTCTTGGTTGTAAGGTTTTACTTTCGTAAAATCTACATCGGTAGTCTTATCTTTTTTCATTCTTTTTTTATTCGCAATAATTTAAACGCGTGAATCTACAACGCTTGCAACAGTGATATGTTCGTTGTGTTTTTTATAATACTTTTTGTTGTATGGTTTTCAAGCAGTTTTTGGGCTGGAAGAACTTCTCATCAATAGCCAAATGCCCCAAACAATAAATGGTAAGCTTAGCCATTGTCCCATGTTTAATGGTAAGCCCGATTCAAACGCTTCCTGGTTGTTTTTGATAAATTCCAGCATAAAACGTGACCCAAAAACGCCAATAAGGAAAATGCCGAAAAGCAAACCGTTTTTCTTGTAAGCTTCTTTTTTCCAATACATAAACCACATAATGGCAAATGTCACAAGGCAATACAACATTTCGTAAATTTGTGTTGGATGCATAGGTTGAGTTTCGCCGGTGCGAACAAAAAGAAATCCCCAGGGCAGGGAGGTGGCACTACCGTAAATTTCAGAATTCATCAAATTACCAAAACGGATGGATGCTCCACAAAGACAAACGCCAATAAGCAAGCGGTCGAAAATCCAGTTAATACCTTTTTTCGAAACATTTTTGTTGAATAAAATCATGGCGATTAATATCCCAATGGCTCCACCATGACTGGCCAATCCACCTCGCCAAATATACAAAAGTTCCCAGGGATGTGAAAGGTAATGATTTTCGTAATTGAAAGTGATGCCCAAAAATGTAATCGGCTCAGCTACTAATTTCCACTCGTAGAAGAAACAATGACCCAATCGCGCACCCAAAATGGCTCCCAAAACGGTATATATAAATAACTTGTCAACCCAGGCTTCAGGAAGCTTTTCGTGTTTGAATATTTTTGTGGTAATAAGCAGCGTTGCATAAATACCGATAGCCCAAAATAATCCGTACCAACGAACGGCTATTGCTCCAATCCTGAAAATTTCAGGATTTACGTCCCAAGTGATGTAATTTAATAGCATACATATTAGAGTTTATAAAAACTGCTAACCCCTAAAAGGGAACTTAATCAGCTCCATGATGGTTCTAATCTTATTCCCCTTTAGGGGTTAGGAGTTCTTTTATTATCTTACTTTGAATTTATACAGCTCCGTGGCAATTTTTAAACTTCTTACCACTTCCACATGGACATTGATCGTTGCGACCAGGTATTTTGTCTACATGAATTGGTTGAGATTTCTGCGGTTCGCGGGTATCCGTTTTGGTTGGATCACCACCAACATCATCTTTCGTCGTTTTGTACTTACTGAAGTCCTGATGTTTTTCTATTTTTGCTTCGCGTACATTTTCCGGTTCACGCATTGGAACTTGTCCACGCATTAATACAGCTAGAACTTTACGATTCATCGCATCAATCATTTCTTTAAATAATCCGAAAGATTCCAATTTATAAATCAAAAGTGGGTCTTTTTGTTCGTAGCTGGCGTTTTGAACAGAGTTACGCAATTCATCCAACTGACGAAGGTGCTCTTTCCATTCATCGTCGATAACGAAAAGTAGTGTTTGTTTTTCGAATGCTTTTACTACTTCGCGGGCTTCAGTATTGTATGCAGTTTCCAAATGTGCAGTTACATTGAACACTCGTTTTCCATCACTGATTGGAATCAAGATGTTTTCATATTGTTGTCCTTTCTGCTCGTAAACTTGTTTGATGACCGGATTGGCAATTGAAGCCAGCTTTTCCATTTTACGTTTGAAAGTTTCAATAGCAGCTTCAGCTACACGATTGCATAGATCATTTGTTCTTCCGCCGGTGAATTCTTCTTGAGTGAAAGGAACATCCATTGCAAAAACAGTAAATAGTGTTTCTTGCAGTTCGAAATAGTCTCCGCTGGCTTTTGCCGATTCAACTGCACTGTCCGCTGCATCGTATATCATGTTCGTGATGTCAACACCAATACGTTCGCCCATTAATGCATGGCGACGTTTTGAGTAAACCACTTCACGTTGAGAGTTCATTACATCATCGTACTCCAATAAACGTTTACGAATACCGAAGTTATTTTCTTCTACTTTCTTTTGAGCACGTTCGATTGATTTTGAAATCATTGAATGTTCAATCATTTCGCCTTCTTCGAATCCAAGTTTATCCATAATGCCTGAGATACGCTCAGAACCAAACAGACGCATCAAATCATCTTCCAACGAAACGTAGAAGATAGATGAACCCGGATCACCCTGACGACCTGCACGTCCACGTAGCTGGCGGTCGACACGACGACTTTCGTGACGTTCAGTACCGATAATGGCCAAACCTCCGGCGTCTTTCACCTCTTGCGTTAACTTGATATCTGTACCACGACCCGCCATGTTGGTAGCAATGGTCACTGTTCCTTTTTGACCGGCTTCTGCTACAATTTCGGCTTCACGTTGGTGAAGTTTAGCATTCAATACATTATGTCTGATTTTTCGTCCGTTAAGCATACGGCTTAATAATTCCGAAATTTCAACCGAAGTGGTACCTACCAATACGGGGCGTCCGGCTTCTACCAAACGTACAACTTCTTCGATAACGGCAGTATATTTTTCGCGTTTCGTTTTGTAAACGCGGTCTTCCATATCTTTACGTGCAATAGGTCTGTTGGTTGGGATAACCACCACATCCAATTTGTAGATGTCCCACAACTCACCAGCTTCAGTTTCGGCAGTACCTGTCATACCCGAAAGTTTGTGGTACATACGGAAGTAGTTTTGCAGTGTGATGGTTGCAAAAGTTTGTGTTGCTGCTTCGATAGTAACTTTTTCTTTTGCTTCGATGGCCTGGTGCAATCCGTCGGAGTAACGACGACCATCCATGATACGACCGGTTTGCTCGTCAACAATTTTCACCTTATTTTCCATCACCACATACTCTACATCTTTTTCGAATAAAGTGTATGCTTTCAATAATTGGTTGATGGTATGAACGCGTTCCGATTTTACAGAATAGTTCTGAAGTATTTCGTCTTTTTGCGATTGTTTTTCTTCGGTCGACAGCGTCTTGCTTTTTTCCAATTCAGCAATTTCGCTACCTACATCAGGTAATACGAAAAATTGTGGATCATCAGAATCATCGGTAATTAAATCCAATCCCTTATCTGTTAACTCAATCGAGTTTTGTTTTTCGTCAATGACAAAATACAAAGGATCGGTGGCGATATACATGTTTCGGTTATTCTCTTGCATATAAAACTCTTCCGTTTTTAGCAAAAGGGCTTTTACTCCCGGCTCACTTAAATACTTAATCAAAGGCTTGTTTTTTGGTAATCCTTTGTAAGAACGGAACAGTGCCAATGCACCTTCTTCTTGTTCTTTCTTGTTTTCCGATTTCAATAGATTACGTGCATCGGCAAGGTATTTAGTGGCAAGTGTTTTTTGAGTGTTCACAAGGCGATCTACTTTTGGGCGCAAATCTTCGAATAATTGATCTTCGCCTTTTGGAACCGGACCAGATATAATTAATGGAGTACGGGCATCGTCAATCAACACCGAGTCGACCTCATCCACAATAGCATAGTTATGCTTGCGTTGTACCAGATCGAGTGGGGCAGTAGCCATGTTGTCGCGCAAATAATCGAAACCAAATTCGTTATTTGTACCAAAGGTAATATCAGCCATGTAGGCCAGGCGGCGTTCTTCGGAGTTAGGGCTGTGTCGGTCGATACAATCTACGGTCAAACCGTGGAACATGTACAAAGGTCCCATCCATTCCGAGTCACGTTTTGATAAATAATCATTTACGGTAACCAAGTGCACACCACGGCGGGTTAATGCATTGAGGAATACAGGAAGTGTGGCCACAAGGGTCTTTCCTTCACCGGTTCCCATTTCCGATATTTTTCCTTTGTGAAGAACAACACCACCAAATAATTGTACATCATAGTGTACCATTTCCCATTTGATAAGGTTGCCACCGGCAGTCCATTGGTTTTTATAAAGTGCTTTGTTGCCTTCTATGCTAACAAAATCGTGTTTCGTAGCCAGTTCGCGGTCAAAGTCAGTAGCAGTAACTTCAGTGATAGGGTTTTCAGAGATACGGCGAGCTGTATCTTTCATGATGCTAAAGGCTTCGGGAAGGATTTCGTCCAATACTTCTTCGTATTTGGCCGTAATTTCTTTTTCAAGCTTATCAATCTCGTTGTAAATTTTTTCACGAAGATTAATCTCTGTTGATTCGATGCTTGCTTTTAATTCTTCAACTCTTGTTGTTTCAGCGGCAACATAGTCCTGAATTCGTTGTTTTAGTGATTCAGTACGAGCACGCAATTCGTCGTTGGTAAGACTTGCAATTTCATCGTAAACCGCTTTTATCTTATCTACAAACGGTGTAATTTCTTTTAAGTCGCGTTGGCCTTTACTTCCGAAGATTTTGCCTAAAAAATCATTAAATCCCATATCTTTCTAATCTTTTATTTTATTGTATCGTTGTTTTTTTGTCAGTTCTGTCAGTTTTGTCAATTTTTGCTGAAAAAGACTGACAAAGATACTATTTTTTAGTTGTAAAAACGAGTATATCGCTAATTTATTCTACAGGCTATTATAAAACAAAAAGCGCTCCAAGAATCCTGGAGCGCTTACTATCTTTAACCACCGTTTTTGGGGTGGGGAAGGGTATTAGGTGTTCATTCCACCACAAACTGCAATTACTTGTCCGCTTACATAGCTTGATAAATCAGAAGCAAGGAACAAGGTTACGTTAGCCACTTCTTCAGGTTTTCCACCGCGACGCATTGGAATCACTTCGTTCCATTTTGCGCGTTGTTCTTCGGTAAGTGCATGGGTCATTTCAGTTTCGATAAAGCCTGGAGCAATAGCGTTAGCCCGGATACCGCGTGAACCTAACTCTTTAGCTACCGATTTAGCCAAACCAATCATACCTGCTTTTGACGCTGAGTAGTTTGCTTGTCCGGCATTACCCGAAACTCCAACCACAGAGCTCATGTTAATGATGCTACCTGATTTTTGTTTCATCATGATAGGAGTACAAGCGTGGATAAAGTTGAAAGCAGATTTCAGGTTTACATTGATAACTGCATCCCATTGTCCTTCTGTCATACGCATCATTAAACCGTCTTTTGTAATACCGGCATTGTTTACCAATACGTCGATACGACCAAAATCTTTCAAAATTTCAGCAACAACAGTGTGCGTTTCGTCGAAGTTAGCAGCGTTCGAAGCGTATCCTTTTGCTTTTACGCCAAATGCTTCAATTTCTTTTTCGGTTGCCAATGCATTTTCGTCGATATTCAAATCGGTAAATGCAATATTTGCACCTTCGCTAGCCAATTTCAAGGCGATAGCTTTTCCAATTCCGCGAGCAGCACCGGTTACGATAGCTACTTTTCCTTCTAATAATTTCATGCGCTAATTTTTATTTTTGAGTTAGTTGTCGCACAAAACCCGCAATGAACATAGTTCCTGGTGAACATCTGTTTTTATGCTTGTTTCATGTAAGCTTTTTTATTAATGCCGATCAAAACCCCCAACTTGCAAGAAGCTTGTGTTAGTTTGTTTGTAGTCGACGGGATTATAATTCAAAATCTTATAATTTTCGGCTGCAAAGATACAATTTTTTTCCTATATCGCTCAAAAACTTGCATGAATCGGGTGCTTTTGTGCAGAAAAAGCTGATTTGGTACTAAAAATGGCTTGCTATTTTAGTTTCTATAACAAGGGCTAGTTCAATGTTTTTTTATACAACAGGAATAAATGTCGTTTTTGATGCTGTAAAAATTGTATAGCGTTGAATCAAGCTCATTTGAGCCTTCTAAAATTTTTATAGAGCTGACATGTTGTTTATGGCTTCTAAAAATTTTATAAAGCTGTTTGATGCTCACTTCAGGTCTGTACAATTTGTACAGACCTGAAGTGAGCTTATTTCAAGCTTCTACAAATTGTATAGGATGTATTGTGAAAATGTTGGATCTCAATCAATATACAGACGCTCGTTATATTGATAAAAAAAAGGTAGAGATGCACAACCGTGCGTCTCTACCTTTTTTTGTGTATTTGAAAAAATGGATTATCCGTTCATTGAAACAAGAAACTCATCATTGTTTTCTGTACGTTCCAAACGGTCTTTCAAAAATTCCATGGCTTCCATAGAATTCATGTCAGCCAAGTGACGACGCAGAATCCACATGCGGTTCAAGGTATCTTTGTCGAGCAATAAATCGTCGCGACGGGTACTTGACGCCATAATGTCTACGGCCGGGAAAATACGTTTGTTTGATAATTTGCGGTCGAGTTGAAGTTCCATGTTACCGGTTCCCTTGAACTCCTCGAAAATTACTTCGTCCATTTTAGAACCTGTTTCGGTCAATGCTGTAGCAATGATGGTCAAACTTCCGCCATTTTCGATGTTACGTGCTGCACCAAAGAAACGTTTTGGTTTGTGCAATGCATTGGCATCAACACCACCCGAAAGAATTTTACCGGAGGCAGGAGATACAGTATTATATGCACGGGCCAAACGTGTAATTGAATCCAACAGGATCACTACATCTTGTCCACACTCTACCATACGTTTTGCTTTTTCGTGAACCATACTGGCCACTTTTACGTGACGTTCTGCCGGTTCATCGAAAGTTGAAGAAACAACTTCGGCACGTACGCTACGAGCCATGTCGGTAACCTCTTCAGGGCGCTCATCGATAAGCAATACAATCATGTACACTTCAGGATGGTTGGCCGCAATAGCGTTGGCAATATCTTTTAATAAAACGGTTTTACCTGTTTTTGGTTGTGCCACAATCAATCCACGTTGTCCTTTACCGATTGGTGAGAATAAATCTACCATACGGGCTGAAAGAGTGTCGTTTTTGCCACTACACAAATTAAACTTGGTATCTGGGAAAAGAGGAGTGAGGTGTTCGAAAGGTACACGGTCGCGAACATATTCCGGCGAACGACCATTGATTTGGGCAACTTTGATAAGTGGGAAGTATTTTTCACCTTCTTTTGGAGGGCGAATAGCACCTTTTACTGTGTCGCCGGTTTTTAAACCGAATAGTTTGATTTGCGATTGCGATACATAAATATCGTCGGGCGAAGCAAGGTAGTTGTAGTCGGCTGAACGTAAGAAACCGTAGCCATCGGCCATCATTTCTAATGTTCCGGTTCCTTCTAAGATACCATCAAAATCGAATTGTTTTTCGGCTTTCTCAGGTCTTTGGTTGAACTTGGTGCGGTTGCCATTATTAGCGTTGTTGCCTGCATTATTACCAATGTTGGCCGGCTTATTGTGTTTTAATTCCGGAAGTTCTATTTTTGTTTTAGCACTTTCAATTACACTTTCAATAACCCCTTCAATCGCATTCTCAATCGCAACTTCGGGAACAAAAAGAGTTTCTTCTATCTGAGTGTCATAAGCAGTTCTGTCTTCTAATACAAAAACTTTGGTTGGAGCGGCGATAACTTCCGGCTCTTTTTTCTCAACTTCAGCTTTGATAGCTGGTTTCGGAGTTTTTGGAGCTTTTGCTTTGTTTGGTTTTTTTGCTGGTTTAGCTTCTGCGGTTGCTGCTTCAACTACCGGAGTAGCATTGGCTTCTGTTTGCACTTCCGGAGTTTTGATAATTGGCTTCGCAATTTGTTTTACCACTTTTACGGGTTCAGCTTGCTCCTTCGCAACTATTTTTTGCGCAGGTTTTTCATTGGGTTGTGCAGCATTTGCAGGTGTGGTAAATACTTTTTGTTCAGCGTTTTTCTTTACAGGTACGCGTAACCGTTTTTTGCGGTCAATTTCCTGAATTTCGTTAGAGATTGTTTTTCGTTGTGCATTGACAACGGCTTGTTGGTCCAGAATATCATAGACCAATGATTCTTTTTTCGTTGAATTAGATACTTTCAGACCTAATTCTGTTGCGATGTCTTTTAGTTCAGGACAGTTCTTTCGCATTCAATTGCAAAATGTTGTAAATTGCTCATAAAGTGATGGATGAACGTTTTTGGTGAGATTTTCCACGCGGAAAAATAAACGTTGATGTTGTGATGTTATGTTTTTTGATTATTGTAACAAAAGCAGGACAGCTTTTGTTGTTAGAATATGCTGCAAAAGTACGACTATATTTTGATTAAGCAAGTATTTACGGTATTATTATTTATTTTTTATAAGATAATGGCTTGTTATACTTGTGCTAAAACCTGCAGAATACCGGCTTTGTAGCTTTCAGAAATAAAAAAGACTTCTAAATTTATATTTAGAAGTCTTTTTGTAATTGATTCAGAAAGTGATTGAATCTTTCCGTTTATTATAGTAAATATTGTTCGCTGATAGATTTATTTTCCTGAACACGGTGAATGGTGTCGGCAAACATTTTTGAAATGGTAAGAATCTTAGCTTTCGAACATTTTTCGTTGTCAAATGGAATAGAGTCTGTAAATGCGATTTCTTTGAGAGCCGAACCACAAATTCTTGAAGATGCATCGCCCGACATAACGCCGTGAGTTACAATTGCACGAACACTTTTGGCCCCTCTTTCCATCATTAAATCAGCAGCTTTGCAAAGTGTACCGGCAGTATCAACCATGTCATCACAAATAATAACATCTTTACCTTCAACTTCACCGATAATAGTCATTTCACCTACTACGTTTGCTTTTTCGCGTGTTTTGTGACAAATAACCATTGGTACACCTAAATGTTTTGAATAAGAACCGGCACGTTTTGAACCACCAACGTCGGGGCGAAGCGATAACCAGGTTTTCAAGTTGAAGCGATTTGATGTAAGGAACAAAAATAGTAGAACCGTAGAGGTGATCCACCGGAACATTGAAAAAGCCCTGAATTTGATCAGCGTGCAAGTCCATGGTAATCAAACGGTCGATACCGGCTACACTTAGCATGTCGGCAATTAGTTTTGCTCCGATTGAAACACGCGGTTTGTCCTTTCTGTCTTGTCGTGCCCACCCGAAGTAAGGAATTACTGCAATAATTTTGTAAGCTGAGGCACGTTTAGCTGCATCAATCATTAAAAGCAATTCCATTAGATTGTCGGAATTAGGGAAGGTTGATTGAACTAAATAAATGTACTGACCTCTGATAGATTCTTCGTAAGATACTGAAAATTCGCCATCTGAGAAATGTTGAATCTTCATGTTTCCTAGCGGACACCCTAAACTTTGACAAATTTTTTCAGCAAGATAACGACTATTTGTCCCCGAAAACACTTTGAAAGGTGTGGTTTTAGCTGCCATTTGTTGTTTTTAGTTATTGTTGAATTTATTTTTTGCAAAAGTACTGTTTTAATTTTTAAAACGGAAACGAAAACTTCATAAAAATGACTTGAATATTTCTTGGTTATAAATACATAATTACCGACCTGATTTTTCGGCTAATGATTTACTGCTAAACTGGAAATACATTTGCTGACTTTTATAAGTGTAATTATTTTTCCGCAAACGTTTGAAATTAAATATTGCAATTTTCGGAACAACATAAAATCTTGTTTGTGAATTTACCATTACTTTTGATTTATGATAAAATTACGAGTTTCTTATTAGTCTATAATTCAATCACCTATGAAAATACACTTTAAAATACCTTATTATACTCAATGGGGACAACGATTATTAGTTAGTGGTAATATACCCGAATTGGGTAGTGGCGATGTAACCAAAGCATTGGCATTAAATTTTCATGCAAAAGAAGATTGGTCTGCAGAAATAGAGCTAAACCACAATGAACCCTTTGAGCTGACTTATAAATACATTTTGTTTAATGAACAAAATAGTCAATACAGCGAAGAATGGGGCGATGATCGTACTCTAAAACTCGATTCGTCGCAAATGGATCATTTTTTCTGTATCGATGTATGGAATTCGCCTGCAAGTCTCGAAAATGTGTTCCTGACCACTCCATTTCAGAACGTTTTACTGAAAGATGAACGTCAGTTTCAAGTTCCGAAACCGATTGCGAAACCTACTCATATTTTTAAAGTAAAAGCCCCTCTATTGTCTAAAAATGAGGTGATTTGTATTGTTGGCGATTGCGCTGTGATGGGTAATTGGTCAACAAAAAGTCCGCTGTTGTTAAACCGCACTGATGGCGACTGGTGGACGGTAACTGCCGATTTAAGCAAAGCACAAAATGAAGTACATTATAAATATGGAGTTTACGATCCTGAAGATAAGGAATTTCGTTATTTTGAGTCGGGTGCGGATCATATAGCGCCAATAGTAAATTCAAAAAAAACAATTGTTCAGCTATCGGATTCTTTTGTGAGGATTACGGATCATTCGTGGAAAGGTGCGGGGGTAAGCTTACCTGTTTTTAGTATAAGAACCAAAAAGAGTTTAGGAGTTGGTGATTTCTGCGATATTAAATTACTAGTAGATTGGGCCGAAAAGGTAGGCTTGAAACTTATTCAGGTTTTGCCGCTGAACGATACAGTTGGTACGCATACCGATGCCGATGTATTGCCTTATGCAGCCATTTCGGCATTTGCTCTGAATCCGCTTTTTCTGAACCTTCAGGCAATAGGCAAACTCCCTACAACACATGTCCTTCAAAAAGAATTTAAACCAAATCAAACGAAATGGAATGCGTTGGATTTAGTTGAATTTTTGGAAATAATAAACTATAAATTACAATACGCTAAAGAATTATATCTTACTCAAAAAGATAAATTCTTACAAACTAAAGAGTTTAAAAAGTTTTTTGCCGACAATGAGTATTGGCTGGCTCCTTATGCTGTTTACTGCGTATTGAGAGACCAGTTTGGAACGTCAGATTATCGTAAGTGGAAAGAATATGCGCTTTACGACAAGGCTAAAATGGATGAATTTTCATCTCCGGAGCAAGCGCATTTTGATGACATTGCAGTCAACTATTTTATTCAATATCATTTGCATGTTCAGTTGCAAGATGCAGTTAGCTATGCGCATGCACATGGTGTTGTATTAAAAGGCGATATCCCCATTGGAGTGAACAGAAACAGTGTAGATACATGGGTGTCGCCCGAGCTGTTTCACATGCATATGCAAGCCGGTGCACCACCGGATATGTTTGCGGTGAAAGGACAAAACTGGGAACTTCCAACCTATAACTGGGAACAGATGGAACGTACCGGATTTGACTGGTGGAAGAAACGATTCGCACAAATGTCCAATTATTTCGATACTTTCCGTATTGATCATATCCTGGGTTTTTTTCGCATATGGCAAATACCGGCAGAGCAGGTCGAAGGAATTATGGGGCACCTGAATCCTTCTACACCCATACATGTCAATGAATTTGCTGAAAAAGGTTTGTGGTTGGATTACAACCGGTTCTGTAAACCTTATATTACTGACGCCATTTTGTGGGACTTTTTTGGAGAAGAAGCCTCGTGGGTAAAAGCCAACTATTTACAAATAGAGGATGGTTGGATTTTCAGACTAAAAACTCCTTATACAAGTCAATTGGTTATACAAGAGCTCTATAACGATGGGAAAATATCCGAAAGAGTAAAATGGGGTATGTTTGACTTGATATCGAATGTGCTTTTGTTCGAGGTGGAAGGAAGTAATGGAACGCAGTTTTACCCCCGCTTCGGCATGGAAACACTTCGCTCGTTCCGCGACCTGGATAATTACACTAAAGATCGACTGAAAGAATTATATGTAGATTATTTCTATCGCCGTCAGGATGCAGCCTGGTACAAATCGGGAATGGAAAAACTACCGGCGCTGAAACGTGCCACCAATATGATGATTTGTGGTGAGGATTTGGGTATGATGACCCCGTGCGTTACTTCTGTAATGAAAGAGTTGGGTATTTTGAGTTTGGAAGTACAGCGCGCTCCAAAATCGAATAAAAGAGAATTTTTCCACTCAGGTAAAGCACCCTATCTATCTGTTGTAACTCCGTCTACCCATGATATGAGTACGATACGCGGTTGGTGGGAAGAGGACAGAGGAGTGACGCAACGTTTTTATAATTCTCAGCTTGGGCATTGGGGCGAAGCACCATATTTCTGTGAATGGTGGATTTGTCGCGATATTATTTTGCAACATTTATATTCACCGGCCATGTGGTCGATTTTTCAAATGCAGGATTTGCTGAGTATTTCCGATTCAGTTCGGAGGCAAAATCCGCATGAAGAACGTATTAATGTACCTTCCAATTCCATGAACAGCTGGCGGTATCGTTTACACCTGAATATCGAAGATTTATTGGAGAAAGAGGTTTTCAACTCAGAGCTCCGAAATTACATTACACAGTCGGGAAGATGAAATAGTTTCTAGTTGATAGTCTCTGGATGGCAGGTACAAGCCTGTTTTGTTGGGGGTGTTCAAATTCTGATATTTAAATTATGTATATAACCCAATAGAGGCGTCTTTTTAGGACGCCTCTATTGGGTTTATATCTATTCAACCATTTCGCGTTGAGCTTTATGAAAGTAATATCTTGATAGACATACAAAAACGAATCCACCGGGAATCGATGCATAAGCAGCACCCATAAGTCCGTAAAAGTGTAGCGATATTGAAATAATTATAATGTTGAATAATAATACTATAAAGCTTACCAGAGCATTGTAGTGAATTTTACCAAGACCAAAAATTGCAGCACTCTGAAGCTGTACAAGTTGTCGAAGGCTCCAGCCTAAAGCTAAAAAAGGGAAATAATGCATAGACTCATCATATTTTCCATTAAAAACAAAATGAACAATGGGTGGTATTGTTAGCCATGCAGCGAGAAATGTTACTGCTACAACCAGATAGAGTATTTTGTTATAACGTTTGAATGCTATCTGAAACTGTTCCTTTTGATTGGAGATAGAAGAAAATAGAGGACTTGTAATCTGCTGAACGGTGCTTGGAAATAATCTGAATAGGATAGTTATTGTTAGCGCAAAGCTATAAAATCCAATTTGATGCATGTCGGTGATGAAAAACCCAATTAAGACTATATCTACATAGGCAGACATCTCGGAAAGTAAATTAGCCCATAGCGATGATTTTGCATATTTCCAATGCGACGAAAAATAGGAGAATTTGTCGGATAATGAGGTTTTAGTATGCTCGATGCGCATAACTTTGAAGCAGACTAACAGCATTAATATGAGGCCAAGGTTATAAGCTACGTAATATCCTTTTATTCCCCAAAAGCAAGTTAGAATTAATATTCCAAGAATGGAAATTACCTTATTGCTAACGGTTAATGCAGATAAGGTTTTGAACTCATTGGTTGCTTGAAAGTAACTCGTAATGACAGAGAAAAGTGAACTACTTATTATCGGAAATAAGCCTAATGGGATTAGCCATTGTATAAGAGTATCTCTAGTGAAAATATGGAAGTAATTCAGTAGGAGTATCAATAAGTACAGGCAAGTAGTGGAAATGATAGTGAAAAACAGCCCTGCTTTGAATAAGGTGTCACGTTCTTCTTTTGTTCTGTTTTCTGAGCACAACTTTAGTGTGGATACATTAAATCCCATGCCTGCAATAATAGAGAATATCGACAAATAAGTTTGAATGATTTTAATTCGCCCAATATCTTCTGGCATAAGAATCCCTGCAACGATAAGTTGCGATGTGAATGCGACAATTTGGATGAGAATATTAGCCGATAATAAATGAAAAAATCCTTTTTGGCGAATTTTCTGAAGTCTAGTTTGAATATGTCCGAGCTTTATTTTCATTGTAGATTCATTCTATTCAGGGGATAAATTAGTAATGGAATTGCAATAGTTGAAGTTTTTTCCAGTACTATTATTTCTTTAAAATTGTTTTGTATATTGTATATATTTCTGTGCCAACAGAATGATAACTGAATTTTTGTAGAGCAGATGATTTTATGCTCTTTGTGTTGTAGTCGGCAAGATGATCCAATAGAAAATCCATACTTTCTGTCAAAGCTGTTTCATCGCCTGGTTTAATAAGAATTCCATTCGAATCGTTTATGAATTCAGAAATGCCTCCAACATTAGTGCTTATCACAGGTTTTCCAGCCGCTAAACATTCCGAAATAACTACGGGTGCATTTTCGTAATTCGAAAAATGAACTAAGAAATCGCTATTCTGAATCCAGTAAGCTACTTCTTCCGGTGTTTTTTCGCCCAGAAAGGAAACTGTTTTTGGGGGAAATTGAAATGCCTCGTAATATGTATATACTTCATTAAAATCCAGTCCTGTTCCAATAATGATTAACTCAACGTCCTGACGGATTTTTAATAGGTTGTGTGTTGCACGGATTATTCCTTTGATATTTTTTGCACGTTCATCAAAGCAAGAAATGTGTATCATTCTCTTTTTTGTTCGTGGTTGAGAATGCGTATTTTCAAAAAAGAAGTCGTCAACCACATTGTTTACAACTCTATAATTATGATTATACAGTTTTTGTTGTAACATTGCGTTTTTTAAATTCCCGGAAACAGGGAGAACGGCTGCTGCATTTCTTACAACCAGTTTTGTAATAACATGTCGAATTATGCCTTTGTAGGCAGCTCGAATGGGTAGATAACGTGACCAATGTTCGGATACAACATAGGGAATGTTTTTCCGACATTTAAATAAGTAGGCAATAAAACCTGTACGGGAAAGTATGTTTACATGTACAATTTCCGGTATAAAGCTGCTACTTATTACCTGCTTATATCCTTTATTGTATGCTCTGATATAGTTGATTGTTTTGATGAACTTCCTGAAAATTAAGTTTTTTTTGTCAGGATAATATACCCGAATCTCAGTCAGGTTTTCGTGTATTTCTTCAGTAATTTCAAATGTGTCAACGTTTTCATCTGCATGCACATACAAAACCTTGATTTTACAGTGTAGACTTGTGGCTTTAGCATGTTTCTGAACAAAAAGCCCGGCCATTTTATCATAACGATTTGGATACCATTGAGAAATGAAAAGGATATTCATAATCATTTACTTGTTTTTCCGGTAAGGAATGAAGGGCGAAATTGTTTAAGGATGTAGTAGGGTTGATTTATAGCACCAAAGCCTTTATAAAAACGAGCAATTCCTTCGATGCTGGAACCTTCAAAATCAAGTTTGACGGGTTTATTGGCTTCTTTGCGAATGATGAAGTCGATAAGGAAAAACATCGCCGATGAAGATTTTCCTTCATTGCTGGATATAGGCAGCAAATAGGTGATTTTATCGTTCGAATCTAAAATGCAGAGGGTAGCAATCAATTTATTTTTGACAGAAAGAACACCGTATAGCGTTATTTTATTTTCAGCAATTCCTTTTTTTAATAGTTTTTCGGCTATTGATTTATGTGACGATTGATAGTTTTTATCTTCGGCATGATAAAAAGAAATAAATTCATTGACCGGAAGTTCGGTTTTTATAGTGAGATTTGCTTTTGTAGCTTTCTCAATGTTTCTTATTGTATTTTTGGAATAATGGGATGCTATTTGAGTGTAGGGTTTGTTTAGATCTAAAATGTAATTGGGGTACTCAACAGCATCAATGTGATAGTTTTTATCGTTCAAATTCAGTTCATAACTAAAAATCCGAATTTGTTTTATAAATAATTCAATAATTTGTTTGGGTATAGCGTGTTTTGAAAATACACCTAATTGCTGTACAAAAATAGGTTGTACCAAATAAGGTATTCCGTATTTTCGCTTGATAGGAAGGGGCATAATGAACTCGTAATTTTCAGTTACCAGAGCTTCCCAGTTGGGCGATACAATGTCTAAATACCAGGAATAGGCGTATGTCAATTGGTTGTGCGATTGCGTGATGCACTCATCCCAACGAGCATAGTCAATGTCTTTATGTTGTAGATGTTTTATTTGCATGCAAGGCGGTTTAACAGTAACTAAGGCAAAAGTAAGGATTTTTTATTATTCTTTATCACAGATTGTATACTTTATTTGACAGAACAATAAATAGTGCTTGTTTAATCAGAAGTATTTTGCTCAAGCGAAAAATTAATTTTCATTTTCCATCAATTTAGCCTATCTTTGTACCCGAAAGGAATTCGACCCGCTTCCAGGGTTGTTTTTCTTTCTTTTTTTTGAAATGAACAATTCTGCGTTTTTTGACGTTCGAACGTTCAACATTCAGATTTAGTGGGGTGCCTTAATATTTCGGGCTGAGATCATACCCTTTGAACCTGCGCAGGTAATTCTGTGAAGGGAATAAGTTCTATTCATCCGTATTTTTTATTGGGCTCTCAAAATCAAATTATTATTTAAACTAATAAATTGTTATGAGACAAATTTTTATCGGAGCATTTATGCTCATTTTCTCCATGTCGACCTTTGGTCAGCATTTTATCAGTGGTAAAGTGTTGGACGAAAAAGGTCATCCTTTGGCGGGTGCTACCGTCACAGTTCAAAATAGTTCGTTAGGGAAGACTACTAACAAAAATGGGACTTTCTTTTTCGATGGACTCGCCAAAACCCATTATACAATCAAAACATCGTTTGTGGGTTATGAGACAACAGTGACACAAGCTGGTGTTGATCACGAAATTGTAGTGACATTAAAATCAAAATCGGTTTCGATAAATGAAATCACAGTAACAGCTATTCGGGCAAACGATCGCTCGGCGGTAGCCTATAGTGATGTTAAAAAAGAAGACATTAATCAACGGAACTTAGGACAAGATATCCCTTATCTGTTGGCTCTTACTCCTTCGTTTATCACCACGTCGGATGCAGGAACCGGAATTGGGTACACGGGCTTTCGAATTCGTGGTACGGATGCTAATCGCACTAACATAACTGTGAATGGTGTGCCACTGAATGATGCTGAATCGCATGGAACATTTTTTGTAAACATGCCTGATTTTGCTTCGTCTCTATCATCTGTACAGGTGCAGCGTGGTGTAGGAACTTCGACTAATGGTGCGGCAGCATTCGGGGCCAGTATCAATATGCAAACCGAAGGGTTGAATCCTAAACCTTATGGTGAAATAAGTTCGACTTATGGCTCATTCAATACAAACAAGAACATGCTGAAGGCAGGAACAGGATTGTTAGAGAATGGCTTTGCGTTCGATGCCAGGTTGTCCAACGTTACTTCCGATGGATATATCGACCGAGCATCTGTAAATTTAAAATCCTACTTTTTCTCGGCAGGATATTATTCCGACAAAACGACGCTGAAATTTCTGACATTTGGTGGAGATGAGAAAACCTATCAGGCCTGGAACGGGGTGGATTCGGAAATTATGAAAACCGACCGCACCTACAATGAACTTGGTGAGTTTACCGACAATGTTGGCAACAAACAGTATTATGATAATCAGACCGACAATTACAAACAAACTCACTATCAACTTCACTTATTGCAGGAACTTAGTCCGAAACTTCATCTGAGCGCTACTGCCCATTACACGCGCGGGATTGGCTACTATGAAGAGTATAAGACGGGCCGAAAATACTTAGAATATGGACTGACACCCGACACCATTGCTGGGGTAGTTCAAAAAAAGACCGATTTAGTTCGCCAAAAATGGTTGGATAATTATTTCTACGGAGTTACCTATGCTCTGAATTACGAAACGAAAAGGCTTAATGCTACCTTTGGTGGTGCTGTGAACCGCTACGATGGTGATCATTACGGAAAAATAATTTGGGTGCGTAGTGGAAACAACGTGGACTTAAGTAAGCTTTGGTACAAAAGTACTTCGGTGAAGAATGATGTTAATATTTATGCGAAATTAAATTCGGAACTGACAGATGGGCTTTTTGCTTCGGTAGATTTACAGTACCGACATATAAGTTACAGCATGAATGGTACAGATGATAAGTACGATGAAGCCAACAATGCAATGCGCAATATAACAACAGCTAAACCGTATACATATAATTTCTTCAATCCTAAACTTGGTTTAACTTACAAGTTTAATAAAGAACAAGCTGTTTATGCATCATACTCTATTTCGAACCGTGAGCCCAATCGCAATAATTATACAGAACGTGCGGTCACTGAAGTTCAACCCACTTTTGAAACACTTTATGATGCTGAAGCTGGTTATCGGTACCAGTCACCTGGTTTCTCGGCCGGAGCTAATCTCTACTATATGCGCTACAATAACCAGTTAATTCTAACAGGAAAAATCAGTGAGATTGGCGAAGCATTGACCACTAATATTCCCGATAGTTATCGGGCAGGCGTTGAACTTACGGCAGGTGTAAAAATTACCAATTGGCTCAAATGGGATGGTAATGCAACATTTAGTCGGAACAAAATTCTGAATTTTACCGAAGAAGGTGTGGATATGTATAATGCTGCCGGAGACTGGATTGATTCTAAAAACAATATGTTAGGTACAACTGATATTGCCTATTCGCCCAATGTAATTGCAAATAGCGTATTTACCGCCAATGTTGATAAATTTGAGATAGGACTTTACTCCAATTATGTATGTAAACAATATTTCGATAATACGTCCGATAACGACCGTTCGATTGCAGCTTATTTCGTCAATAACTTAGGTGTAAAATATGCTTTACCATTGAAAAAGATCAGAGAAGTTGATTTTCAAATATTGGTTAATAATATATTGAATGCACAATACTCAACCAATGCTTACACATGGTATTCGTATTACGTGGATAATGCACGTGTGAACGAAACAAGATTATTTCCTCAAGCTAAGATTAATATTTCAGTTGGTGTAACTTTGAAATTCTAATAGCACTAATTGAGCAAAGTCTCAATGTGTAAAACAAACGAGGGTGCCCAAAAAAGTTGGTCACCCTCTTTTGTTATATAAGAAGTTAGAAATAGAAAAAGAGCTTACATCATTCGAAAATGATGTAAGCTCTTTTAAAAGCTCTCCCTCTTGGACTTGAACCAAGGACCCTCTGATTAACAGTCAGATGCTCTAACCAACTGAGCTAAGGAAGAATATTGGTTGATTTTTAATAAAAAACCACTAACGTAATAGTGGTGATTTGCTCTCCCTCTTGGACTTGAACCAAGGACCCTCTGATTAACAGTCAGATGCTCTAACCAACTGAGCTAAGGAAGAATTTAGTTATACATTTTTTTCTCAAATGCTGTGCAAAAGTAATAGGTTTTATTGAAATATGCAATATCTTTGCACAAAAAATACGGAGAATTTTATGAAAAGAATTTTAGGAATGGGTAATGCTCTGACTGACATTTTATTGCAGATAGAGCATGATGAGGTGTTGGCGACATTAAATTTGCCAAAAGGCAGTATGCAGTTAGTAAATGGCCAATTTTCGGACCAACTAGGTACTGTTTTGAGCGGAATAGCAAGAAAAATGGCTACCGGTGGCTCTGCTTCGAACACAATAAATGGTCTTACGAAGCTTGGAGTAACTGCCGGTTTTGTTGGAAAAGTTGGAAAAGATGATGTTGGAAGTTTTTTTACGAATGATTCTATCAACAATGGTGTCACTCCTCATCTTCTAATCAGCGAAACACCTTCCGGACGTTGCACGGTATTGGTGTCGCCCGACGGTGAACGTACGCTTTGTACTTTTTTGGGTGCTTCGTGCGAATTGGATGCCAATGATCTTACACTTGACATGTTTCAAAACTATGATATTTTCCATATTGAAGGCTATTTGGTGCAAAACCACGAATTGATACGCACAGCAGTGCGTTTGGCAAAAGAAGCGGGACTGAAAGTATCTATTGATTTGGCCAGTTACAATGTGGTGGAAGATAATTTGGACTTTTTGAATGAAATCATCCGCGAATATGTGGATATCGTTTTTGCCAATGAAGAAGAAGCCCGCGCATTTACCAACAAGGAGCCTCAGGACGCGCTGATACATATATCGAACCATTGTGATATAGCTGTGGTGAAAATAGGCAAGGAGGGGTCTTATGTGAAGTCAGGCGCTAGCTCTGTGCAGGTACAACCACGCACTGCGAATTGTATTGATACAACAGGTGCCGGCGATTTATATGCAGCAGGGTTTCTTTATGGCCTGGCCTGCAATTATTCGTTGGATGTATGTGGGCAGATCGGGTCGCTTGTTGCCGCCAATGTGGTAGAAGTGTTGGGTGCAAAGATGCCCGATGAAGTATGGGCAACCATTCATGAGGAAATTGATATTATTATAGGTTAATCTATTGGATGATTAAATCAATAAAGCTTTATACTGCCATTGTACTTTCGATGATTTTCTGGTCATTTTCGTTTATCTGGACGAGGGTGGCCATTCAGTCCTTTCCACCCATGACACTGATTATGCTTCGGTTGTTTATCGCGTCGGTATTGCTGTATACGGTAACAAAGGTGAGTGGGAAATTTCAGCGCTTGCGTGGCAAGGATGTGAAGATGTTTGTGATGCTGGCTTTTTTCGAACCGTTTTTGTATTATGTGGGCGAAACATTTGGTTTGACAATGGTACAGTCGACATTAGCTTCGGTAATTGTTTCCACCATCCCGCTTTTTGCTCCGGTACTGGCATTTGTGGTTTTGCGTGAACGCATCGGGTGGGCGAATATTATTGGCATTGTAGTTTCACTTGTGGGGGTGTTTTTTTTGATTTATAATCCGAATGGAGGCTTTCAGGCCAACCCTATAGGTGTGGCGTTACTGTTTCTGGCTGTTTTCTCGGCCATATGCTACGCCACCACACTTCGTAAGATATCAACGCACTATTCTACACTGAATGTTATCTTTTATCAAAGCCTGATTGGGTTGGGCTTTTTTATTCCAACTTTTTTATTCACCGATTTTGCGACAATTCAAACTATAAAGGTAACCAGTGAAGCAATTACAGCTCTGATCATGTTATCGGTTTTTGCCTCCGTGGTGGCTTTTGTATTGTTTGCAGGTGCAGTGAGGCAGGTAGGAGTGGCGCGTACCAATGTGTTTGTAAATTTAATTCCGGTCTTCACAGCTATTCTTTCGTGGTTTATTCTCGACGAAGTCATCTCATTCCCCAAATGGATTGGTATTTCTATCGTTGTGGCGGGATTGTTTGTCAGCCAGTCGGGGAAGATCAGTTTCAAAAAGGTGAAGGAAGTGTAGATAATAGTAGGTAGTCATTAGTTGTTAGAATTTTGTAGGTAACCGAAGTTTTAGGGTAATTTAAAAAAGGTAGTCGTAATGGAAAAAGTAAAGTCAGAACATTTAAGCAAATTTAGTTTTTTTGGTTTAATCGTCACGCTGGGAATTGTATACGGTGATATTGGAACTTCGCCACTGTATGTAATGAAAGCTATTATCGGGGCTAATGCGCATATAAATGCCGATTATATTATTGGTGCTGTGTCGTGTATTATCTGGACACTAACATTGCAAACCACCGTAAAATATGTGTTGATTACCTTGCGGGCCGACAACAAAGGCGAAGGTGGTATTTTGGCACTTTATGCGTTGGTTCGTAAAAGCAAGAAGAAATGGCTATACGTCATTGCAATTATCGGGGCAAGTACCTTAATTGCCGACGGTATTATAACTCCTTCCATCACTGTGGTATCAGCTATCGAGGGGTTGAAAGGGATAAACAGCGATACGCCGGTTGTACCCATCAGCATTCTTATTATCTCGTTATTGTTCCTTATTCAGCAATTTGGTTCAAAAGTGATTGGTAAATCCTTTGGCCCTTTAATGGTGATATGGTTTACCATGTTGGGCGTGTTGGGTGCAAGCCAGATTATCCATTTTTTACCAATTCTGAAAGCGTTTAATCCTTATTATGCCGTACATTTATTAGCCACTTATCCGAGTTGGTTTCTGATTTTAGGAGCGGTATTTTTATGTACAACGGGTGCTGAGGCATTGTATTCCGATTTAGGACACTGTGGCATTAAGAATATCCGGGTAAGTTGGATATTTGTAAAGACTACTCTGATTTTGAACTATCTGGGACAAGGTGCATGGATTCTGACCCATCTGGATTCGCTTACCAAAACCACCAATCCGTTTTATGCTATTATGCCCGAAAGCTTTCTTATTTTTGGTGTGATAATGGCTACTGTAGCCGCTATTATTGCCAGTCAGGCATTGATTAGCGGATCTTTTACCATTTTCAGCGAAGCAATGAGTCTGAACTTCTGGCCACGTCAGCGAATCAAATATCCTACCGAGGTGAAAGGGCAATTGTATATTCCGTTTGTAAATTGGTTTTTGTATGCCTTTTGTGTGGTCATGGTTTTGTTTTTCCAAACATCAAGTAATATGGAGGCGGCCTACGGGCTTTCTATCACCATTACCATGCTGATGACGACTCTGTTGCTAGCTTCGTATCTGAAAGCCAAGTTTAAACTGGCACTGGTGATTCCGTTTATCGCGTTTTTCCTGACGCTTGAGTTCTTGTTTCTTCTTTCCAATATGTTTAAGTTTATGCATGGTGGTTGGGTTACAATTTTAATGGCCGGAGCTATCTTTGCTGTGATGTTTGATTGGTACAATGCACGGATTATCAAGAATAAATATGTCCAGTTTCTTAAGATATCGTCATTTTATAAAATTATTTCCGACCTAAGTGCCGATACCACCATTCCAAAATATTCTACTAATCTGGTGTATTTGAGTAAAGCCGATTTGCAAACCGAAGTTGAAGGAAAGATTATCTATTCGATGATCAACAAACAGCCTAAGCGTGCTGATAATTACTGGATTCTTCATATCGATCATGTCGATGATCCGACGACGCTTGAATATACATTCGAAAAGTTGATACCGGATACACTTTTTCGTGTGAATATTAAACTGGGCTTTCAGGTTCAGCCGTTGATCAATGTTTATTTCCGACAAATTATTGATGAATTGGTACAGAATAAAGAGTTTGATCTTACCAGTAATTATCCATCTCTGAGAAAGAATAATATCCCCGGCGATTTCCGCTTTATTATCATTCATCGTGTGTATAATCAAAATCAGGGCTTTGTGTTCAGAGAGCGTATGACTATGAATTTTTACAGGCTGATACGGCATTTGGGTATTCCGGATACTAAAGCTTATGGGTTAGATACCAGTAATGTAAGTGTGGAATCAGTGCCATTAGTCATACGAACGGATCATAAGTACAAGATTAAAAGAATACAGGAAGCATAATGCGCAGGCAATATGCAAGAAAAGTGGAAGTGAGATGAAAAGTCTGGCTTTCACCTTCTTTGTATTAAATTATTGTGTATTTTTGCATTGTGATAAAATGAAAAAGCGGGCACATGGTTGGTTGTTTCATTTTGCAATAATTTAATGTTGGAAGCCAATTTAGGACAAGATAAATCAAAAAAGTTTGCTTTGTCTATCGTTGAGCGAGTTTTGTATATTGTCGAGCAAGCCTTGTGTGTCGTTGAGCGAGTTTTGTATATCGTTGAGCATGCTTTGCATATCGTCGAGAAGGCTTTGTATATCGTCGAGAAGGTTTTGTATATCATTGAGCGGGCTATGTACATCGTCGAGAGAATTATGCATGTCGTTGAGCTGGCCTTGTATATTATTGAGCGAGCTTTGTATGTCGTTGAGCAGGCTTTTTGCAAATAAATGTGCCCCCAATAAAACAGAATTCCTTTTTGCGTTGTTAGAGTGATAATAACAATTAAAATTATCGGGTATATATGGCAAACATGCTGAGTACGAAAGAAAAGTCGGTACATATCAACATTGATTCGAAGTATTATGGTGCAATTGCCGAAATAGGTGGAGGACAGGAAACTGCACGGCATTTGTTTCAGGCTGGTGGGGCTTCGAATACGGTGGCTAAATCCATTTCGGCTTACGATAAGTTATTCAGCGATCATTTTTATAATCAGGGAACACCGTCGCGCTACGTGGCCGAAGATCGATTGTGCAAAATGGTGGACTATGAATACGGCGAATTGATCGAAATTCTGGATAAAAAGAACAGTCGTAAATTCTTTGCTTTTGCCAATACGGTAGAAACGCTCAACTTCACTAAGACAAATCATGGAAACGGTTGGTTGGGAATAGCGGTGGAAGGTACTGATCGATATCACCCCAATAAGATTTTTATCCATGTGAAGTTGCACGAAAATGATACATTGTTGCAACAATACACGCTTGGTGCGTTGGGCATCAATTTAATTTACGGTGGTCTGTTCGACTGGGAAGATCCCCGTACAATTTTACTTTCTTTGCTCGACAATCTGGACGCCGATAGGGTAGAGGTGGACTATGTGTATGTGGACGGCCCTGATATGAAGTGGGTGGACAATCGGCTGTTGAACCTTATGTTGGTGAGTAATAATATGACTCCGGCCATTATGTTTGATCAATCGGGGAAAGTGCAACAGCCCAGTGATATGCTGTACAAAAAAAATGTGCTGCTGCTGAGAGGAAATTTTAGACCCATCAACAA
This sequence comes from uncultured Paludibacter sp., assembly GCA_963664445.2. GTDB lineage: Bacteria > Bacteroidota > Bacteroidia > Bacteroidales > Paludibacteraceae > Paludibacter. The sequence continues at coordinate 192,918 of CAXXUM010000001.1, read as the reverse complement.
ACTGGGAATGGATTTTATTCACGATAGCATGGCCATTTTTATGCGTGATGAAAATTACAGACCCGACAATACGATTGCTTTTTGCGAGATGTCGCTCAATTCGCTTATGCAGGACGAGAAAGTAGACGAAAAGGATTTTCTACACAGGGTGGACTTGCTGAATATAATGGGACAGAGCGTAATGATATCCCGATTTACCCGATTTTTTAAACTGGTAAATTATTTTGGTCAGTTTAAAATGATTAAGCTTCGTATCGTTATCGGCTTACCAACCTTCGATAAGATACTGGAGAGTTCGAGCTATACCGATTTGCGGGGTGGCTTGCTCGAAGCCATGGGAGCGCTGTTTCAGGAAAACGTGAAAGTGTATCTATATCCCTATATCGATACACAGACGGGTGAAGTAGTTTATCCCGACGATTCGCATTTTTCGGAAGTGAATAAGTTACTCTGGCAATATCTGAACGCAATGAAGAAGATTCTTATTCTTAAAACTATCCCTTACAAAAGTTTGGAAATCCGGTCGGAGCATATCACTCAACTGATAGAGAATGGCGATGATCGTTTCGGGGATTGTGTGCCTACAGCTGTTTTCAATCATATTAAGGAGAACCGGTTATTTGGGTATAATAGGAACAATATGTAGTTAAGAGTTACAAGTTGGTAGTTACAAGTATAAAAAAGGGTCTGACAAATAAATGTCAAACCCTTTTTTGTCTAAACTATTCTATGCTTTATAATTTCGCCATCTCTGCTTCGGCATTATCGTGATCAACGACTTTTACATCGTACAGAATTTGTATTTCGTAAGGTTTACCAACAATGGCATTGTACAGATTTTCTACTCCTACATGACCCATGGAATGAAAATCTTGTTTCATAGTAGCGCAATTCGGATTTTCTTTGATGTATTTAAGCAATGGTTTGGAAACGTCGAAAAAGACAGAAATACCACCGGCTTTCATAAATTTCGCCAATGCAGGAATGCTGTCAACACCATTTAAAATGGGTACACCCCACATTAACTGAACACCATTGATATTTTTGTTGCGAGATAAGTTATCGGTAAGTAATTCTCTGCCATACTCAGGCATTTCGAAAGTGTATAGTATTTTGGCTATTTTATCGTGGCTGATTACTGAATTAAAACCCGATATTCTTTCGGTCATATTATCAGCACTCACTCCACCACTGAGCATAACGATTTGATTAGGCGTTTTATGAGCCTTTTCAAACATACTCATCATGGTTTCGGCGCATACTTTTCCGGCTTTTTTATTATCAGTTCCGATATAAAATAAGCGTTCGCTTTTGGGACAATCCGAGTCGAAAGTTCCTACTTTAATACCCGCTCTAATAGCTTTGTTGATAGGTTCTTTTAGAAATTCTGCGTCATTACAACTGATTAATATACCATCAACTTTGTAACGAATAAGATTTTCAATTAGCTCTTTTTGTTTGTTTTTATCGACGGAAGTCGGAGCTTCCCATGTTACCTCAATTCCCAGTTCTTTGCCCGCCTTTAATGCACTCTCTTTGACCTGGTCGAAGATGGCGTTATCTACTTTTGGAATAATTGCAATAATAATTCCTTTTTTTTCATGGTTTTTTTGTTTACACGAAACAAAAGCACCCATTAAAATGCAAAGCCCTGCAAGTAAAAGCCAATGTTTTTTCATAATGTCTATATTTAAAGTTATTTGAAAAATCTAACTATATACACCCCTGAACTAATTTGGAACTTTATTGTGAAGTGAAACGCGAAAATAAATTTTACATATCTTTGATAATCTTTAAACAAATATAAGCAACATTTTGTTTTAAACCCGCTTCATAAAATTTATAGATAATCAATTTTGTTGTACAAGTAAAAAAAAGACAGAAATGAGACTTTGTGCCTCATTTCTGTCTTTTTTGATAATTACTCAGCGTAATTATTTCTTTTTCTTGAAGTCGTCAAGATCTGTTTTTTCTGTCTCATTTTGATAAGACGGAACGTGTTTCACGTGTTTGCCAGACTTTTCTTTCTTCGGCTTTTTGTTTCCTGCTGCTCCCATGTTAGAACCTCCAATTTAATTAAATAAAACTTATAAATTAATATTGAGTCGTGTTCGGTTATGAATCATAGCTGGACTGCTCGTATCTATTTGCACAATAAACGAGCCACACTCTTTAATAAGCCAAAAAAGTCACTAAAAAAGTCACAATGGCATGTATTTACCGCAAATGTCCGAAAAATGAGTGCTATCTGTTCAGTTTTTAAAACGTAAATTATATTATGACCATTACTTGACATAAGGCTGCGCTGAATAGGATAGAAATGCTTATTTTTGCAAGTGATTTTATAAAACAACTAAAAATGAAACTCAAAATACTATTTTTTGCAATGCTTATAACCGGTATTTGTTCAGCTCAAACCAATGATGATCGTGGTTACCTGGTAAAAGTGGGGGACATGGCTCCTGACTTTAGTATTAAACTAACGGATGGAACGACCGTGAAACTGTCGGACTTGCGTGGTAAGCTTGTGATGCTGCAGTTCACTGCCAGTTGGTGCGGTGTTTGCAGGAAGGAGATGCCGTTTATCGAAAAAGATATCTGGCAAAAGTACAAGTCTAACCCCAACTTTGCACTGTTGGCTATTGATAGGGATGAACCGCTTGAAACGGTGCGCAAATTTGCGAAAAGTATTCCTGTTAGTTATGCTATCGGTTTGGATCCGGGAGCAGATATCTTTGCATTGTATGCTGTGCGAGAAGCAGGAATAACCCGAAATGTCATTATCGACAAGACCGGCAAAATAATTTTACTCACACGTTTGTATGATGTGGCTGAATTCAGTAGAATGACTACTTTAATTGATTCGGTTCTGAAATAAATGCTGTCCGGACAAACGATTAGCTAGTCGTTAGGAATATTTATATGAAAGAGGATGTTCAAATCAAATTTGAATATCCTCTTTTTTCTTTAAAGATAGATTTAATGTTAAATAAAGTTAACATTAAATCTTTTTTGTATTATATAACGGTCTAATAATAAAAGATGTAAATGTATTTCTATTATTTAATTTCTGAAAATTACAGTACTATGTATTGCATAGTACTGTAATTACATATATATTTGCAACGTGATTACGATAGAAGTAAAAGAACAATGATGAATCGTTGAGTTATCCAGCGGCTAATCAGTTCAGTAATTGCAATTCAACAGTAACATATATTACACTATATAAGAATGATTACACTAAAAGACATCAACAAAACGTACGACATGGGGCAAGCTTCGTTGCACGTTCTCAAAGGAATTGATTTACATATCGACAATGGTGAGTATGTTTCCATCATGGGGGCGTCAGGTTCAGGTAAATCTACCTTGCTCAATATTTTGGGGATTTTGGATGATTACGAAACAGGCGATTATCATTTGAATAACATAAAAATTAAAAACCTGTCGGAGAAACAAGCTGCAGTTTATCGCAACGAGTTGATCGGGTTTGTTTTTCAATCGTTCAATTTGATTAATTTCAAAAATGCACTCGAAAACGTTGCTTTGCCATTGTACTATAAAAATATAAGTCGTAAGAAACGCAATATCATTGCCATGGAATACCTGGATCAGATGGGATTGAAAGATTGGGCTTACCATATGCCGAACGAAATGTCGGGTGGGCAGAAGCAACGTGTAGCTATAGCACGTGCCATTATCTCGAAACCAAAAATTCTATTGGCCGATGAACCTACCGGAGCATTGGATAGTGTAACGACAGTGGAAGTAATGAAGCTGCTCAGCGAACTAAACAGTAATGGTTTGACAACTATTATTGTGACGCATGAAAAATCAGTGGCCGACGAAACAAATTCAATAATCCATATCAAAGATGGATTGATTGAAAATATCGAACGCAAGAAATAAGATAAACTTCCGACAGGATAATTAAAATATATATTATGGGACTCTTTGTTTTGTTTTTAATACCATTTGCAATTATTCTGGGACTTATCTTACCTATAATTGCCATTATCGATATAGTAAATAGCAAATTCCAGGGGAATGATACTTTATTGATGGTTTTGATAGTCATCTTTATTCCTTTTGGATCCATCCTGTATTTTGTGATTGCGCCTTCGCGCAAAATAAAAAACTGACATTATACTAAATTAAACGAACATGTTTTCAATAAATACTTTAGAAGAAATAATTGCCAGCTTAAAACACAACAAACTGCGCACAGTGCTGACGGGACTTTCAGTTTCATGGGGGATATTTATCCTTATCGTGTTGTTGGGTGCAGGAAACGGATTGAAAAATGGTGTGACTTCGAATTTTAGTGACAGAGCAACCAATACCGTTCAGATGTGGTCGGGAACATCATCAATGCCTTACAAAGGATTGAAAAGTGGTCGGTTGCTTAATTTTGGCGAAAGGCAAATTAATGACATCGATAAAGACTTGGTTGAGGCCGATACAGAGACCGGTGTTATTGAAAAACAACTGACCATAACCAATGGTAGTGAATATGGGACGTACAGTATTAAAGGTGTAAATCCCAGCTATTCAGGTATTTTTAATCTAAAGTTTGATGAAAAGGGTGGACGTTTTATCAATAATCTGGATTTGAAATCGAGCAACAAGGTTATTATTATTGATAAAAAGATTGAAGAAGTATTGTTTAAAGGTACTACCGCACTTGGCAAATATGTAAAGGTTGGGTCGGTAATGTTTAAAGTTATTGGAATAAACTCTAAGAAAGAACGTTGGGGTGATGGATCTGCATACATTCCTTTCACAACTGCCCAGTATATTTTTAATCCCAATCAAAAGTTTTACAATATAGCCATGACGGTTAAGGGGTTGGAAACCAAAGAGTCGAATGAAAAATTCAATGATAAGCTAAAGTCAACAATGTCGAAGAGTTTGCGGTTTGATCCAAACGATACCCAGGCATTATGGATTCGGAACTCGCAACGTGATTATATTGAAACAATGCAGATTTTTGCCGGGATTACTCTTTTTGTTTCGATAATAGGAATTTTCACATTAATAGCCGGAATAGTAGGTGTGAGTAATATTATGCTTGTGTCGGTAAAAGAACGTACCCGCGAAATTGGTATTCGTAAAGCTATTGGTGCTCCTCCAGCTTCTATTCTTCGCTCTGTAATTATTGAAGCTATTCTGATTACAACCATTTTTGGCTACATTGGGATGATGATGGGAATTGGACTGACAGAGGCCGTGAATTATATTATGGTACAGTCTGCAGCTGCTGCTCCCGAAGGGCCATCTATCTTTAAAAACCCTACCGTTGAGCTTTCGTATGTTTTAATTTCAACAGGTATTCTTATTATTTCGGGGGTAATAGCCGGATATATGCCTGCCCGCAGAGCAGTGAGAATAAAGCCGATAGAGGCCATGAGAGAAGAGTAGTTCTTATTGGTCTACTACGTAATTATAAAAAATGAAGTACAAATATTTACTCGTCTACTACACAGTAACTTGTAACTAACAACTAAGAATATGTTTGATTTAGATCGTTGGCAAGAGATATGGTTAACCATTACGCACAATAAATTAAGAAGCTTTTTGACGGCTTTCGGTGTCTTTTGGGGAATGTTTATGTTAGTGGTAATGGTTGGTGCCGGTGTGGCACTTCAGCGCGGGATGAGTTCGCAAATAGAAGGTTTTGCCACCAACTCATGTTTTGTTTGGGAACAACAAACTTCTGAACCTTACAAAGGATTCAAAAAAGGACGAAACTGGAATCTGGAAAATTCTGATATTCCATTGCTTATTAATAAGATTCCTGAAATTCAATACCTGGCACCTGTACTTTTTGGTGGCGGTGGAACCAATAACGTAACCCGTAATGACAAAGCAGGTAGTTATGGCGTAAAAGGGAATTATCCTTCGTACAATCTTATTGATGAAAGTAAAATGGTTTATGGTCGATATATCAATGATATTGATATCGTTGAAATGAGAAAGGTATGTGTGATAGGCGAACGTGTTTATCAAGTGCTTTTCCCTAAAGACGAAGATCCGATAGGAAAGAGTATTCAAGTAAACGGTATCTATTTTCAGGTGGTAGGGGTTGCACGTCATACTTCGGATGTAAACATTGGCGGTAATGCCGAAGAATCGGTAGTCTTGCCTTTTAGTACTATGCAACAGGCATTTAATCAGGGGAATAAGGTTCATTTTATGGCGGTTACTGCTAAGCCGGGTATTAAAGTAAAAGTAATTGAAGATAAAATTCATGAAGTACTTAAAGCCAAGCACAATATCGCGCCAAATGATAAAAAGGCAATTGGCGGTTTTAATATTGAAGATCAGTTTAATATGTTCCTGTATCTGGGCATTGGTATTGCAGTTTTAATATGGGTTGTCGGTTTGGGAACTTTATTTGCCGGAGCTATCGGTGTTAGTAATATCATGTTAGTAACTGTTCGTGAACGAACCAGAGAAATCGGAATTCGCCGGGCATTAGGTGCAACACCACGAAATATTATTGTTCAGATACTGAGTGAGAGTATCATATTGACATTGATTGCCGGAATAGCCGGATTGATGGTGGGCGTGGGCTTACTTTCGTTGGTAGGTATGGCGTTGAGTCATGGTGATCAGTTTTTCAAGGATCCTCAAATCAGTTTCAGTGTAGCCATTGCGGCATTCTTTATCCTACTGATTATAGGAACTCTAGCTGGATTTATCCCGGCCAATAGAGCCATGAATATCAAACCAATAGAAGCGATTAGAGAAGAATAGAAACTAATTGATAATTAGCGATTTACAATTTGTAATTGTGACTCGTATTACTAAATATAAAATATAAAAAATAAAAATTAATAATAAACTCAGTTTGCTTGTTTACCGGTTCATTCGTTTTCCGAAAACCCGTAACATGTAACTCGTAACTAATGTACATTATGAAAAAGATTTTTAAAATTGCGCTTTTGGTTATTGTTGCTGCTGCCGTGCTTTGGACATTTTGGTTCTTATGGCAAAAATCCCGTCCTGTTGTCAAAAAGTATCAAATTGAAGAAGTAAAATTCGGGACGATCGAAAAACGAACTGTAGCTACCGGAAAGGTGGATCCACGAAATGAGATTTTGATTAAACCACAAATGTCGGGTATTATTTCCGAAGTGTATAAAGAAGCCGGTGACCACGTAAATGCAGGAGATGTGATTGCGAAAATCAAGGTAATTCCTGATATGATGAGCCTTAACAGCGCCGAGTCGCGTGTTAGTCGTGCGGAAATTGCTTTCGAACAAACCAAGAAAAATTACGAGCGTGATACAAAGTTATATGCTGATAAAGTAATTTCGAGAGAGGAATTTGAAAAGACACAGTTGCAATATAACAATGAAAAAGAAGATTTGAGTTCAGCAAAAGATAATTTGAGTTTGACCCGCGATGGTATCTCTGCAAAAACCAAAACATTCAGTAATACATTGGTTCGTTCCACCGTTACAGGAACAATTTTGGATATTCCGATCAAAGTTGGTAACTCGGTAATACAATCGAATAATTTTAATGATGGAACTACCATTGCCACTGTGGCCAATATGAGTGATATGCTTTTTGTAGGTAAACTTGACGAAACGGAAGTTGGTAAAATAAAAGTAGGCATGCCTATGGATATTACCATTGGCGCATTGCAAGATCAAAAATTGACTGCAAAACTGGAATATGTATCGCCAAAAGGAAAAGAAGAAAACGGTGCCATTATGTTCGAAATGAAGGCTGCTGTAAAAGTACCGACGAATGTATTTATTCGTGCAGGATATAGTGCGAATGCCGAAATAGTATTCTCAAAATCTGAAAATGTACTTACCGTTCCCGAAAGTTGCGTAGAGTTTGGAGGCGATACAGCTTTTGTATATGTCATGACTAAAAAAGAGCCACAGACTTTTGTAAAAAAACAAGTGAAAATTGGTCTGTCGGATGGTATAAAAATCGAGGTTAAGAGTGGGTTGAAAGCGAAAGATAAAATTCGTGCAGCCGAAATCTTAGAAAAGAAAAAAGAAGAACCAAAGAAAGAAGAAGATAAATAGATTTGAGAAAGAATCAATTTGAAAATGATGAATTGACTCTATTCATAAATCTACTGTGTTTAATCTATCAAGTAAATTACAAATGAAAACTACAAAAATAATTATACTATTTGGTGCGCTTTCTTTTAGCCTTTTGGCTTCTGCTCAACAAGCCTGGACGCTTCAGCAATGTATCGATACAGCGTTGGTGAATAACCGCAATGTAAAGCAAAAAGTGCTGTCGCGTAAAACAAGCGAAATAAATTATCAACAATCAAAGCAGGACTTATTGCCCAATCTGAATGCTTCAGCCGGTCAGTATTACAATTTCGGTCGTTCATTGGCTGTTGATAATGTATACAGAAATACAAACTCTTCGCAAACTTCATTCGGAATATCCACTAATCTAACGTTATTCGATGGATTGAAAATGAAGTATAACATTGATGCCCGAAAAGCAGAGTTAAATGCTTCGGAGGCAGATTTAAAAAAAATGCAAAGTGATCTTGTAATGAGCGTCTCTACTGCATTTTTACAAGTGTTACTCAATAAAGAGCTGTTGCAGATAGCTAAAGACCAACATGATCTTACCATGACTAAAGTAGAACAACGTAAAGTGCTGGTAAGTGCAGGAAAAATGGCTGAGGGTGAGATTTATGAACTTATTGCTCAGGAATCGAAAGAAGAAATGAACAGAGTAAAGGCGGAGCAAGCTTTGAATTATTCATTGTTGGATTTATCCCAAATATTGGAAATACAAGATTTTGAAACTTTCGACGTGGTGGTACCTAAAGATTTATTAAACTCTGAATTACAATTGCTTAATCCGCAAACAGTGTATGATGGAGCATTAATACATCGTCCTGAAATTAAGAGTGCTGAGTTTCGTTTGCAAAGCAGCGAAAAAAACATTCAGATAGCAAAATCATATTATTACCCATCATTAACTGTAGGTGCTCAAACCGGAAGTCGTTATTACAACATGACTGGTGTGCCTAACGATGCTTTTGGCAAACAAATGTCGAATAACCTTAGTACAAGTGTAGGTCTTAATTTATCGATTCCTATTTTTAATAAATTTGAGGTGAAGAATGGTGTTCGTAGCGCCGAGATTAAAGCTCAAAGCAGCAGATTGGATGTTGAAAATACCAAGTTGGAATTGCGAAAATCTATTCAACAAGCTTATCAAAATGCTTTGGCTGCAAAAGCTCGTTGGGATGCTGCTGTAAAATCGGAAGTTGCAAGTCGCGAAGCTTATCGTTTTTCTAATCAGAAATATGAAAATGGTCGTGCTACAGTTTACGAACTTTATCAGGCCAAAAGCAATTTGACTCAAGTTCTTTCGGAACAAACTCAGGCCAAATATGAGTATGTTTTCCGTATTAAAATTTTGGAATGGCTGAAATAAGCCATTAGAGCCAGTGTATTTAAACAAGTGTTGCCGCTTCATTGTCGATACGTTTATTCTCCTAAACATATTGCCCGAAGCCAGAAACATATAAACTGAAAAACATATGAATGCAGATAACATTAAATCGCAAATGCGAAAAGGTTACTTGGAATATTGCATTCTACTTATTCTGAGAAAAAAGCCTGCTTATACTTCGGATATTATTGCCGAATTAAAAGATGCGAAATTGATAGTAGTGGAGGGTACACTTTACCCATTACTTACCAGACTGAAAAATGGTGAATTGCTCGATTATCGTTGGGAAGAATCTACTCAGGGGCCACCACGTAAATACTACGAAATGACATCTAAGGGACAAGCGTTTTTGGACGAACTGGAGATGGCATGGGACGAGATCAATAATGTAGTGAAGAAGATTAAAGAGGATTAGAAACCTGTCTGTAATGACAATTGCAGGCGCATAGATACTAACGTTTATGAAAAAGACATTAACAGTAAATTTGAATAACATCGTTTTTCATATTGATGACGATGCGTATGAAATGCTCCAAACTTATCTTCACGAAATTGCCGATCATTTTGAGGCTGATGAAGAAAAGGCTGAAATAATGAACGATATAGAAGCACGTATTGCCGAGTTGTTTACCGAAAAACTTCAAAAGAGTAAAAATGTAGTCAATTTGCTTGATGTTCAGGAAATTATCGAAATAATGGGCAAGCCAAGTCAGTATACTGGCGAAGACGAGGAAGAAGATAAGACACCAAAGGCTCCAAAATCGGAAAAAAAACAACAGTCCCGACGCTTTTATCGCGACCCTGAAAATGCTATTCTGGGTGGAGTAGGAGGTGGTTTAGCCGCTTATTTTGGATTGGATGTCACCATAGTGCGGGTGATATTAGCCTTTTTAGTCATTGTTTCTTCAGGTACATTTATCCCTATTTATATCATTATGTGGTTTGTGGCTCCGGTAGCTGTAACTGCATCGCAACGTCTTGAAATGCAGGGCGAAGATGTGAATATTGATAGTATAAAGACGGAGTTGAACAATGCTAAAAATTATGTAGAGAGCGATAAGTTTAAACAAACAGCAAGCACGGTTGGTGATAAAATATTTACAATCCTCCGGTTAGTTGTAAAAGTTGTATTGGGATTTATTGGTGCTATTTTGGGAATTGTGGGAGTTGTTGTTGTAGCTGCTTTAATTTTCCTTTTGTTCTTTTTAATTTTCGAACCAACATTTTTCAATAGTTTTGCGCCGGGAATATTTTCCAATTGGGGAACAATTAATCCGGATAATGCTATTATGATTTTTATTTCTTTGATTCTAGTTATCGGCTGCCCGATATTTATGCTTATTTATTGGGGAGTCAGAGCTGCTTCTGGAAAATATAACGGTTCGAAAACAGCATCGCTAGTAGTTTTAATTCTTTGGATAGCAGGCTTGTTTATGTTTTATAGTGTGGGTGCGAGTACATTCATTCGTTTACATCATGATGGTGAGCCTTTTCATATTAATTGGAGTCGCGATGATAATTCGAACTTAAAAGATGAGGTTCGAACTTGCGATGCTTTTACTGCTATTGAGATTTCCGGAAATATTGAGTTGACATTAAAACAGGATTCGACACAACAAGTCACTGTTTCTAGTAATGAAGATATTCTTCCACGGGTGATTACAAAGGTTGAGAATGGTGTTTTAAAAATATATACTGACAATATTTTTATTGACCGAAACATAAAAGTTGTAATATCTACTCCCGGCATCAAAAATATAATTGCAAAGGGTGCCTGTAAAATTAAGACTGATTCATTATTAACTGTACCTGAACTTTCGCTTGAATTGTTGGGTGCTTGCGAGGTGGATATGAACGTTGCTGTTGCCGGCTTGTTTACCGTTGATGCAAAGGGAGCTTCGGAAGCTCAACTTGAAGGATCGTGTGATAAGTTTAAATTAAGCGCAGTAGGTGCAAGCGAAATCAAAGCAACTGAATTAAAGGCTAAAAATGTAGAAGTTTACGCAGCCGGAGCCAGCGATACTAAAGTTTTTGCTACAGAGAGCATCGACGCCAAAGCTTATGGTGCAAGTGACATTGATTGCCAGGGCAGTCCAAAAACGATAAAACAATCGGATGGTGGAGCATCGAGTATAAATATTGAATAAATATAATAAGATGCTGTAAATAAGTATTTTGTGGTTCTAAACCCCGTTTGGCAATTTTGCCGAACGGGGTTTTTGTTTGTGCATTATTCTACAAATATTCATACTGATGTAGATATTCACTCAAATCTATATTATTCTTATAATTGGCTCTTAATAATTAAAATATATTAAATATTGATTGTTTGTAGTCAATAAATATTAAATATGCGACTTCGAATTAAGATGTGTTTACATATGTCAAGTTGATAACTGCAACAGTATAATAAATATGATTTATGTTTTGTAGCAACGGAGCTATGTTTATTTACTTTTTACACTACAAAGGCATAGGAATAAATTTTCCAAATTGAAGAAATGCCTGATAAATAGAGTGTAGAGTGAATATCTTTTACAAAAACATTCAGAATTACTGCTGCTTTTTGGTCGAATAAGTTATATCAAGTATTTTACTAAAATTAATGGTGTAGTATTAAATATATTTATCATTATATTATGTGCTACAAATAACTGTATATCAGATAATTGAATATAATATATATATTTGATACGAAATTATTCAGTGAGAACAATTACAAATTTGAAGTTATTGGATACTGATTCGCAAAACATTTTTCCCTGAAATTTTAATTGTCGTGTTAACTGTTTATCAGACACTTACAGATCTACAGACAAGGAATGATGAAGTTATGAAATCAATTAAATACATATTATTTTTATTACTAATATCCAACTCAATTCTTGGACAGCCTGTCTGTCCCATAACCACAAATAACATAAGAGTCTGTCCAAATACTAATGCTCAGTTAAATGTTTCAGGAGCTCAGTTTTACTCATGGACACCTTCCGCCGGTTTAAGTGATTCTACAAGTGCTAATCCAACTGTAAATGTGCCTATTACGACCAACTACTTCGTAACCGGTTTTAATGAAAGTAGTTCGAATTTAATAGTCAATGGCGATTTTACCTCGGGAAATTCCGGATTTACGTCTAACTACACCTACACTACCACTGATCTGCACCCTGAAGGATATTATGCTGTAGGTAAAAATCCAAAATCACTTCACTCAGACTTTTCGGCTTGCGGAGATCATACAACAGGCACAGGTAAAATGCTTATTGTAAACGGTAATGTTGTTCCGAATATTAAAGTCTGGGGACAACCAATTACGGTTAAGGCGAATACCTATTACGCGTTTTATGCCTACGTAACGCCTGTTCATCCAACAAATCCACCGGTTTTGCAATTTAGCATTAATGGAAGTGTCATTGGTGCTCCTTTTACCTCGTCTAATGCAACCTGTACCTGGCAAAAGTTTTACGCGGTGTGGTATTCGGGTTCAATAACGAATGCCAATATAAGTATTGTAAATCAAAATACAATTGCCAATGGAAATGATTTTGCACTGGATGATATCAAGTTTGTAGAATTATGTACAGCTACTAATAAAGTGACGGTTACAGTGGGACCATTAACTTCAATAACGAATATTTCTACCTGTACTACTAATTTACCATATAACTGGAATGGAAGTGATTATAATGCTTCAGGAACTTATACAAAGCATTTATCAAGTGTTCTTGGTTGTGATAGTATTGCTACTTTGAATCTTAAAGTAAATGTTCCAACAAGTTCCATAACCAGCGCTAGCATTTGCCAGGGTAGTTCATATTTGTTTAATGGAACAAGTTACAGCACAGCTGGAACATATTCTAAAACACTGATCAATGCTGCAGGTTGTGATAGTATTGCCACTTTGAACCTGACAGTAAATGTTCCTACTTCTTCAACTACTAATGGCAGCATTTGTCAGGGTGGTTCTTACTTGTTTAATGGAACAAGTTATAGCACAACCGGAACTTATACCAAGACTCTAATCAATGCAGCTGGTTGCGATAGTATTGCCACTTTGAACCTGACAGTAAATGTTCCTACTTCTTCAACTACTAATGCCAGCATTTGTCAGGGTGGTTCTTACTTGTTTAATGGAACAAGTTATAGCACAACCGGAACTTATACCAAGACTCTAATCAATGCAGCTGGTTGCGATAGTATTGCCACTTTGAATCTGACAGTAAATGTTCCGACAAGTTCTACTACTAATGCCAGTATTTGTCAAGGTGGATCTTATACTTTCAATAGCTTGACTTACAATGTTGCCGGAACCTACACAAAAACATTGATTAATGCTGCCGGTTGTGATAGTGTTGCTACTTTGAATTTGAAGGTAAATGTTCCAACAAGTTCCACAACCAACGCCAGTATTTGTCAGGGTGGATCTTACTTATTTAATGGAACAAGTTATAACACAACAGGAACCTACACCAAAATATTGATCAACGCTGCAGGTTGTGATAGTACTGCTACTTTAAATTTGACAGTAAATGTTCCTACTTCTTCTATTACTAATGCCAGTATTTGTCAGGGTGGTTCTTATACTTTCAACGGTTCGACTTACACTGTTGCCGGAACATATTCAAAAACATTTACGAACACTGCTGGTTGCGATAGTATTGCCATTTTGAATTTGACAGTGAATATTCCAACAAGTTCCATAACCAATGCATCTATTTGTCAAGGTGGTTCTTATACTTTCAACGGTTCGACTTACATGGTTGCCGGAACTTATACCAAGACTCTAATCAATGCAGCCGGTTGTGATAGTATTGCTACTTTAAATCTGACAGTAAATGTTCCAACAAGTTCTACCACTAATGCTAGTATTTGTCAGGGTGGATATTATACTTTCAACGGTTCGACTTACATGGTTGCCGGAACTTATACCAAGACTTTAATCAATGCAGCTGGTTGCGATAGTATTTCCACTTTGAATCTGACAGTAAATGTTCCAACAAGTTCTACCACTAATGCTAGTATTTGTCAGGGTGGATCTTATACTTTCAACGGCTCAACGTATAATGTTGCCGGAACCTACACTAAAATATTGACTAACGCTGCCGGTTGTGATAGTGTTGCTACTTTGAATTTGAAGGTAAATGTTCCAACAAGTTCCACAACCAATGCCAGTATTTGTCAAGGTGGTTCTTATACTTTCAACGGTTCGACCTATAATGTTGCAGGAACATATACCAAAACTCTAATCAATGCTGCGGGTTGTGATAGTATTGCTAATTTGAATTTGATTGTAAATATTCCTACTTCTTCTACCACTAATGCCCGTATTTGTCAAGGTGGTTCTTATTTATTTAATGGTACTAGTTATAACACAACAGGAACCTACACCAAAACATTGACCAACGCTGCAGGTTGTGATAGTATTGCTACTTTGAACCTGACGGTAAATGTTCCGACTTCTTCTACCACCAATGCAAGTATTTGTCAGGGTGGATCTTATACTTTCAACGGCTCAACGTATAATGTTGCCGGAACCTACACTAAAATATTGACTAACGCTACCGGTTGTGATAGTATTGCCACTTTAAATTTGACGGTAAATGTTCCGACAAGTTCTACTACTAATGCCAGTATTTGCCAAGGTGGTTCATACTTATTTAATGGAACAAGTTATAACACAACTGGAACTTACACCAAAACTCTAATGAATGCGGCGGGTTGTGATAGTATTGCCACTTTGAATTTGACAGTAAATGTTCCGACAACTTCTACTACTAACGCCAGTATTTGTCAGGGTGGATCTTATACTTTCAACGGCTCAACGTATAATGTTGCCGGAACCTACACTAAAATATTGACTAACGCTGCCGGTTGTGATAGTATCGCCACTTTGAATTTGACAGTAAATGTTCCAACAACTTCTACCACTAACGCCAGTATTTGTCAGGGTGGTTCTTACTTATTTAATGGTACAACTTACAGCACAGCTGGAACCTACTCAAAAACATTGATTAACGTAGTCGGTTGTGATAGTGTTGCTACTTTGAATCTGACAGTAAATGTTCCAACAAGTTCCACAACCAATGCCATTATTTGCCAAGGTGGTTCTTACTTGTTTAATGGAACAAGTTATAGCACAACCGGAACTTACACAAAAAATCTAATCAACGCTACCGGTTGTGATAGTATTGCCACTTTAAATTTGACAGTAAATGTTCCGACAAGTTCCACAATCAATGCAAGCATTTGCCAGGGCAGTTCTTATACTTTCAACGGTTCGACTTACACTGTTGCCGGAACATATACCAAGACTCTAATCAATGCATTTGGTTGCGATAGTATTGCCACTTTAAATTTGACGGTAAATGTTCCGACAAGTTCTACTACTAACGCCAGTATTTGTCAAGGTGGCTCTTATACTTTCAACGGTTCGACTTACATGGTTGCCGGAACTTATACCAAGACTTTAATCAATGCAGCTGGTTGCGATAGTATTTCTACTTTGAATCTGACAGTAAATGTTCCAACAAGTTCTACCACTAATGCTAGTATTTGTCGGGGTGGATCTTATACTTTCAACGGTTCGACCTATAATGTTGCCGGAACATATACCAAAACTCTAATCAACGCAGTTGGTTGCGATAGTATAGCTACTCTGAATCTGACAGTAAATATTCCAACAAGTTCCACAATCAATGCAAGCATTTGCCAGGGCAGTTCTTATACTTTCAACGGTTCGACCTATAATGTTGCAGGGATCTATTCAAAAACATTGACCAACGCTGCCGGTTGTGATAGTGTTGCTACTTTGAATTTGACGGTAAATGTTCCAACAGCTTCTACCACTAACGCCAGTATTTGTCAGGGTGGTTCTTATTTATTTAATGGTACTAGTTATAACACAACAGGAACCTACACCAAAACACTGATCAACGCTGCAGGTTGTGATAGTATTGCTACTTTGAACCTGACGGTAAATGTTCCGACTTCTTCTACCACCAATGCAAGTATTTGTCAGGGCGGATCTTATACTTTTAATGGTTCGACTTACACTGTTGCCGGAACATATACCAAGACTCTAATCAATGCATTTGGTTGCGATAGTATTGCCACTTTAAATTTGACGGTAAATGTTCCGACAAGTTCTACTACTAACGCCAGTATTTGTCAAGGTGGCTCTTATACTTTCAACGGTTCGACTTACATGGTTGCCGGAACTTATACCAAGACTTTAATCAATGCAGCTGGTTGCGATAGTATTTCTACTTTGGATCTGACAGTAAATGTTCCAACAAGTTCTACCACTAATGCTAGTATTTGTCAGGGTGGATCTTATACTTTCAACGGTTCGACTTACACTGTTGCCGGAAAATATTCAAAAACATTTACGAACACTGCTGGTTGCGATAGTATCGCTACTTTGAATCTGACAGTGAATGTTCCAACAAGTTCTACAACCAAGGCCATTATTTGCCAAGGTGGTTCTTACTTGTTTAATGGAACAAGTTATAACACAACCGGAACCTACACTAAAATATTGATTAACGCTGCCGGTTGTGATAGTATCGCTACTTTGAACTTGACAGTGAATGTTCCGACTACTTCTACTACTAACGTCGGTATTTGCCAAGGTGGTTCATATTTATTTAATGGAACAAGCTATAACACAACCGGAATATATTCAAAAACATTGATTAATGTTGCAGGTTGTGATAGTATTGCTACTTTGAACCTGACGGTAAATGTTCCGACTTCTTCTACCACCAATGCAAGTATTTGTCAGGGTGGTTCTTATTTGTTTAATGGTACTAGTTATAACACAACCGGAACTTACACAAAAACATTGATTAATGCTGCTGGTTGCGATAGTATTGCCATTTTGAATTTGACAGTGAATATTCCGACTTCTTCTACGACTAACGCCAGCATTTGTCAAGGTGGTTCTTATCTTTTCAATGGTTCAACATATACTGTTGCCGGAACCTACACCAAAACATTGACCAATACTGCAGGTTGTGATAGTATTGCTACTTTAAATTTGACAGTGAATGTTTCGACAAGTTCTACAACTAACGCTAGTATTTGTCAAGGCAGCTCATACTTATTTGCCAGAACAAGTTATAACACAACCGGAACCTACACTAAAACATTAATCAATGCTGCAGGTTGTGATAGTATTGTTACTTTGAATTTGACCGTAAATGTTCCAACAAGTTCCATAACCAATGCATCCATTTGTCAGGGCGGTTCTTATATTTTCAACGGTTCAACGTATACTATTGCCGGAACCTACACCAAAACATTGACCAACGCTGCAGGTTGTGATAGTATTGCTACTTTGAATCTAACAGTAAATATTCCAACTTCTTCTACCACCAACGCCAGTATTTGTCAGGGTGGTTCATACTTATTTAATGGAGCAAGTTATAACACAACTGGAACCTACACAAAAACATTGATTAATGCTGCTGGTTGCGATAGTATCGCTACTTTGAATTTGACAGTGAATGTTCCGACTACTTCCACTACTAACGCCAGTATTTGTCAGGGCAGTTCATACTTATTTAATGGAATAAGCTACAGCACAGCCGGAACGTATTCCAAAACATTGACCAACGCTGCAGGTTGTGATAGTATTGCTACTTTGAATTTGACAGTGAATGTTCCGACAAGTTCTACCACTAACGCCGGTATTTGTCTGGGTGGCTCTTACTTATTTAATGGAACAAGTTATAGCACAACCGGAACTTACACAAAAAATCTAATCAACGTTACCGGTTGTGATAGTATTGCCATTTTGAATTTGACAGTGAAAAGTTCGTCGACTTCCACAACCAGTGTCAGCATATGTCAAGGTGAGAAGTACTCGTTTAATGGTTCGACTTGTATTGTTACCGGAACGTATGTTGCATATTTGACAAATTCAGTGGGCTGTGATAGTATTGCCACTTTGCATTTGACGGTGAACATGCCCACAAGTTCAACGATTGAATCTTCTATTTCTGAAGAAGATATAAAAATGTTTGGTGGTTACAAGTTTAATGGAACAGTATATCATCAAGTGGGTACATATACAGTTAAACTGGTAAATGCTACTGGGTGTGATAGTATAACAACCTTGGTTTTAAAAGCAAGAGCACAAACAACTCAAGCAACTAAAGTTACGGTATGTAGTTCGGAATTACCGTATTTATGGAATGGTACTTCTTATAATGTAACGGGGATATTTACTAAAACATTAAAAAATAGTTTGGGAGTTGATAGTATTGCTACTTTAGATATTACAGTGTTGAATTCAACGTCGTCGGTAACTAAGGCAACAGTTTGTAGCGGAAATACTTATTATTTCAACGGCTCCAGCTATTCAACGGCAGGTGCCTATGTTGCTAAATTAAACAATTCTGCTGGTTGTGACAGTATCGCTACTTTAGAATTGGCGGTTGACACGGTTTATAATACTTCACAAACGGTTCAATTATTTACTGGTGAAAAATTTACAGTGAATGGACACGTTTATGACCAGCCTGGAACGTATACTGATATAGTGACTTCGGTTAATAATTGTGAAAGTACGACTATCACTAAGATAACGATGGTGGACTTACCAAATGCATTTACTCCAAATGGTGACGGAGTTAATGATGAGTTTATGAAAGATTGGCACGTTCAAATCTATAACCGCAATGGCATTCTTTTATTCGAAGGCAATGATGGTTGGGATGGAAAATATAATGGCAAACCGGTAACCAAGGACACTTATTTTTTCATCTTATATTACCTTCACGATTCCAAAACAAAATCAAAAGAAGGCTATGTAATGCTTATTCGCTAATTGTTTATGAAAAAACTGATTCTTATATTGTTGTTAAATTTTGTATGTATGCTGATGGTTGCTCAATCTAATATCCGGTTGAACAATTATTGGGCAAACTTACATTATATCAATCCGTCAGCGGTCTATGATAAGTATATGGCGGTGTTTAGTGTTGCGGCAAGCAAACAGTGGTATGGCTTTTCCGGGGCGCCGACTACCTTTTTTGCTTCAGGTACTACTTATATCGACAATATGCATTCACAAATAGGGTTGGTGTTGGTTCAGGATAAAATTGGTTTTACTTCTACCACAAGTATCGATCTTTCCTATGCATATTCCATGCAATTACAGAATGATTGGCAGTTGCACCTGGGTGTAGGTCTAAATAACCTAAGCACATATTATGATCCTTCTCAGGTAAACCTGATTACAGATGCCGACAATAACGCTTATCAATATCTAAAATCGGAAAATAATTTTAATGCCGATCTGGGCATGGAAGTTTTATATAAATCATTGAAAATCGGTGCTTCAAGTCAAAATGTGTTTTCAATGTTCTCACATGTCGACTTTCATCAAACGAATACCAATTTCCTATACGTTAGGTATAGAGATAATAATGATAATGTTGTTAATATGGGCTATGGAATTTGTGGCATTCAGTATTCCAATATGTATCAAATGGAACTAAATGCCACCAGCTACCTGAAAATTCCTCCTATTGCCGGACTAAATATGAAGCCGGAATTGATTGATGTCGGTTTATTTTTTAGAACAGGGAGCGAAATAGGATTAGTTTTTGGTTTTGAACTTAGTGAATCGCTTCATTTATCTTATACATATGACTACCATCTGGGTGGAATTAGCCGTAGCTCACTGGGAACTAATGAACTAATGTTGACTTATAATTTAAGTAAAAGAAATGTTTGCCATAGTTGCTGGTACTAGTTAAAGTAGTGTTTCTTCTTTCATGTCAGTAATTATGAAATTTATTCTTCGTTTATGAATAGTTTTATGTGTTAAATATAGTTAACTCTTTTGAATGATAATTTTTTTTATTCGGAAAAATGCAGTATTTTTGAACTTCAAATAAAAAATAACAGTAGATTATGGCCAAAGAAGTTGTTAGTAATATTGGTGCAATGTACAATGCGCTCACTAATGGAAGTAAAATTGTTGGTAAAATTTTTGCAGATAGCGATTTTAGAATTGATGGTGAAGTGGAAGGAACCATTACCTGTAGTGGAAAAGTGGTAATTGGTCAGAAAGGCGTACTTAAAGGCTCAATATCTTGTACTAATGCCGAAATTATTGGAACTGTAGAAGGTGATATTGTTGTTGCTGAAACCTTATCGCTTCGTGGAACGGCTGTTATTATCGGAGATGTGAAAACAAAAGTTCTTATGGTTGAGCCAAATGCTGTTTTTAATGGAACTTGCTCAATGAGAGACACTGAAAACTCAGCTGTTGAATAATAATATCAGAAAAAAAATAAAGTAAAAGCGTTGAAGTAATCGATTACTTCAGCGCTTTTTGTAAATCAGTATCAACTTATTTTATGGCAAAAGAATATAAAGCATTAGTAATAAATGAAGTAAATGCAGCTTTTGAACAAACCATTCAAACCCTGCATATTGATAATTTGCCAAAAGGCGATGTGTTGGTGAAGGTTCATTATTCATCTATAAATTATAAAGATGCACTTTCGGCTACCGGAAATAAAGGTATTACTAAAAAATATCCCCATACTCCGGGCATTGATGCTGCAGGTGAAGTGGTAAGTTCGCTGGACGACAAGTTCAACGTCGGTGACAAAGTAATAGTTACAGGTTATGATTTAGGAATGAATACGTCTGGAGGTTTTGGGCAGTACATTCGTGTTCCATCCGAATGGGTTGTACAGCTTCCCGAAGGATTAAGTCTTAAAGAATCAATGATAATTGGTACGGCAGGTTTTACAGCCGGCATTTCAGTGCTGCGGTTGAGCGCATTGGTAAAGCCTTCTGATGGTAAAATTTTGGTCTCTGGAGCTACCGGTGGAGTAGGTTCTGTAGCATTATCGTTGTTGTCGAAGCTTGGATATCAGACCGTAGCTATCTCGGGAAAAGAAACTGAATATCCTTTTTTGCGAAAATTAGGTGCCACAGAAATTCTTCCTCGTGCAGACTTTCAGGAAGTTGATAAACGACCTATGCTTTCGGCTCAATATGCCGGGGCTATCGACACTGTGGGTGGGCCGATTTTGGAGAATATTCTGAAAACTCTTCAGCCTTTAGGTGCTGTAACCACTTGTGGTAGTGTTTCGGCAACTCAATTAAATATGACCGTTTTTCCATTTATTTTGCGCGGAATTTCGCTTATTGGTATCTCAGCTCAGAATTATCCGGGTGCCTTGCGCGAACCCCTGTGGAATAAACTGGCAACAGACTGGAAAACAGATAATTTACTGGAATTGTATTCGGAAATCAGACTCGAAGATATTCCTGAAACTGTTGCTCTGATTTTACAGGGAAAGTTGAAAGGTCGCACCATTGTGAACATGTTGGATTAAGCCCTATTTGTTGGTTTACAAGCGCTTTTGTGTCTTTGAATTTGGCATTTACGCTTAATTCAAATCTTTTAGTACAAAACCCTTTTATTAATGAAAAAAAAAGTGCAATTTTGCACTTTAATTCAAATCGAATTTTACACCACTTTCATAACCCTTCTTTTGGATGGCATTAGCAAACGAGAATTACTTAAAAACTCCCGAAATCTACTGTTTTGACGAGATAGAGAAGCGTGTTAATGCTTTCAAAATTCTTCACCCAACTGCTAAAATTATACGTTTAGGCGTAGGTGATGTCACTCGCCCTTTACCCCATGAAGTTATTCAGGCAATGCATAAGGCTATTGATGAATTGGGTCATGCTGAGACTTTTAGAGGGTATAGTCCACCACAAGGTTACGACTTTTTGATAGAAAAAATACAAAAAGATTATCGGACTCTGGGAGTAGTATTGGATAAAGAAACAATTTTTGTGAACGATGGTGCAAAATCAGATATTGGAAATATTGGTCATGTGTTGGGTCGTGATAATATTATTGCGATAGCTGATCCGGTTTATCCCGTTTACGAAAATGCAACCATCATGAGTGGTAGGGCAGGAGTGATAAATGATGATCAGAAATGGAGCAATGTGGTGTATCTTCGTTGTACGGCCGAAACGGATTTTATTCCCGAATTGCCAACTGAAAAAGTGGATGTAATTTATCTGTGTAATCCGAACAATCCGACGGGTACAGTGTTGAGTAAAGCAGAACTGAAGCGTTGGGTCGATTATGCAATTGAACATCAAAGTATTATTGTGTACGATGGAGCTTATCAGGCTTATGTTAATGAGCCGAATATTCCCAAAAGTATATACGAAATAAAAGGGGCTAAGAAGGTAGCTGTAGAGATAAGAACCTATTCCAAAACTGCCGGATTTACCGGTTTACGTTGCGGCTATACCATTTTTCCCAAAGAGTTGATGGTATATACCAAAATGGGTGAAGTGGCTCCGTTGATTAAACTTTGGAATAGAAGAATTACTAATTATACAAACGGTGTATCGTATCTTGTACAA
The DNA here is from genome assembly GCA_963664445.2 of uncultured Paludibacter sp. GTDB lineage: Bacteria > Bacteroidota > Bacteroidia > Bacteroidales > Paludibacteraceae > Paludibacter. The sequence continues at coordinate 170,037 of CAXXUM010000001.1, read as the reverse complement.
CGTGGTGCTGAAGCTATATATTCGAGAAAAGGCAAAGCTGAAACTCAGGAACTGGTCAATTATTATCTTACAAATGCATCGTTGATCAGAACTGAATTGGTATCGCTCGGATATGAGGTATACGGTGGGATTAATTCACCCTATGTTTGGTTTAAAACACCCGATGGACAAACATCCTGGAAATTTTTTCAGCAATTACTGTATGACTGTCAGGTTATCAGTACACCAGGGATTGTTTTTGGTAATTCCGGTGAAGGTTACATGCGTTTAACCGGGTTTAGCAGTAGAGAAGATACATTAGAAGCATTAAGCAGAATACGAAAAGGAGGATTTTAAATAATTGATTTCTTAACTAAAATATAAAAATTATGTGTGGAATTGTAGGATATATTGGAAACAAACAAGCTTATCCAATTTTAATTAAAGGTCTTCAACGACTAGAATATCGTGGGTATGATAGTGCAGGGATAGCGTTGATTCATGGCGATAAATTGAATGTTTATAAAGCCAAGGGTAAGGTTTCTGATTTAATTCATTTTGCTGGACAAAAAGATATAGAAGGTACAATCGGTATTGCTCATACACGTTGGGCAACGCATGGCGAACCAAATACGGTAAATGCGCATCCTCATTATTCTCAATCGGAAGAGTTGGCACTTATTCACAATGGAATCATTGAGAATTATGCTATCCTTAAACAAGGATTGTCAGAACGTGGTTTCACTTTTGCAAGTGAAACGGATACAGAAGTTTTAATTCAATTGATTGAATTTGTAAAAAAATCGAACAATGTTGATTTGACTACAGCAGTTCAATTGGCACTTAATCAGGTGGTTGGTGCATATGCTATCGCAGTTATTGAAAAAGGAAAACCTGATGTAATTGTTGCTGCCCGTAAAGGTAGTCCGTTGGTAGTAGGTATTGGCGAGGATGAATTCTTTTTGGCTTCCGATGCAACTCCAATTGTTGAATTCACCAACAAAGTGGTTTATATTGGTGAAGAAAGAAATTGTAACATTGCAACGTGGAAAGGAAATTAAAATTAAGACGATTGGCAATGTTGAAAAAACTCCGGAGATTAAAGAACTGGAAATGACCTTGAGTCAATTGGAAAAAGGTGGCTATCCACATTTCATGATCAAGGAAATCTTTGAACAACCAAAAACATTGGCCGACAGCATGCGTGGTCGTGTGAATGTTGAAGAAAACAACATTACGCTTGCCGGTTTTATTGATCATAAAGAAAAATTCCTGAATGCAAAACGTATCATCATAACTGCTTGCGGTACTTCATGGCACTCCGGCCTGATTGGAAAATATGCTATCGAAGAATTTGCCCGTATACCAGTTGAAGTTGAATACTCTTCAGAGTTTCGCTACAGAAAGCCGGTTATCAATAAAGATGACTTAGTGATTGCTATCTCGCAATCGGGTGAAACAGCTGATACGCTTGCTGCAGTTGAATTAGCGAAAGAACATGGAGCATTTATCTTTGGTATTTGTAATGTGGTTGGATCATCTATTCCACGTAACACACACTCAGGTTGTTATACACACGCCGGTCCTGAAATCGGGGTTGCTTCTACAAAGGCTTTCACAGCCCAGGTAACTGTTCTTACTATGCTTGCATTAATGATCGGTAAGGAAAAAGGAACTTTATCTGAAGAACACTATTTGAAAATAGTTGGTGAATTAGCACGTATTCCGGAAAAAATAACTCACTTGCTGAAACAGGATGCGAGCATTGCTGAATTTGCAAAAACGTTTACTTACGCTCAAAATTTTATTTATTTAGGACGTGGTTACAATTTCCCTGTAGCGCTGGAAGGGGCTTTGAAGTTGAAGGAAATCTCGTATATTCATGCTGAGGGTTATCCGGCAGCCGAAATGAAACACGGTCCGATTGCTTTGATCAGCCAGGAAATGCCGGTGGTAGTTATTGCTCCAAGTGTGGGTATGTACGAAAAAGTAGTAAGTAATATACAAGAAATAAAAGCTCGAAAGGGTAAGATTATTTCCATAATCACCGAAGGTGATGTGGTGGTGAAGAACCTGTCCGATTATAGTATTAGTATTCCTGAAACGGAGGAATGTTTAGTGCCTCTGTTGGCGGCAATACCTTTACAATTATTTGCTTATCATATAGCAGTTGTCAAGGGTTGTAACGTGGATCAACCGCGCAATCTGGCCAAATCGGTTACTGTTGAGTAGTATAATTAACCCCTTCGTCATCGTTGGGGTTTTTTGTTTTATTGTTAATGTCTGAGAATGGTCCTTTAATTGGTTCAATATCAGATTTTCAAATTTTCAAAATAAATTTTTTATGTGCGGAATAGCAATGGTAAGGCTTCTAAAGCCTTTGGATTATTATCAGGAAAAATATGGAACTTGGCAGTACGGTTTGCAAAAAATGTACTTGCTTATGGAAAAGCAACATAATCGTGGACAAGAGGGAGCAGGGATTGCTACCGTAAAACTCGATATGCCTGCCGGTGAGGAATATATTTGGCGTGAACGTGTGGAAGGAAAAAATGCTATCCAGGAAATATTTGCAGAGATTAATAAAAAAATGACGAGTTTTCCAAGCGAAGTGTATGCCGATGTTCAAAAATCCAAAGAACTGCTCCCTTTTGCCGGTGAGCTGTATATGGGTCACTTGCGCTACAGTACTACTGGAAAAAGCGGCTTGTCGTATGTGCATCCATTCTTGCGTCGCCATAACTGGAAAAATCGGACAATGGTACTAGCGGGTAATTTCAACCTTACAAATGTAGACGAACTTTTCGACCATTTGACCTTGAAAGGACAACACCCCCGCGATAAAGGCGATACTTTCCTGATGCTTGAATCATTAGGTTTTGGACTCGATCAGGAGGTACAAAAAGAATACGATACAATTAAACAACGTTATTCGAACGATATAACCATTACACGTAAGATTGAAGAAAACCTTGATATCGCATCATTTATCCGTAAATCGGAGAAAATGTGGGATGGTGGTTATGTTATTTGCGGTATGTTAGGACATGGTGATTCCTTCGTTTTCCGCGATCCGAAAGGTATTAGACCGGCATTCTATTATATTGACGATGAAATCGTTGTGACAGCCTCTGAACGACCTGTTATTCAAACAGCAATGAATGTCAAAGAAGAAGATATTAAGGAATTGCAACCGGGCGAAGCCATGATTATCAAGAAAGATGGTACCGTTAAGTTTGAAACAATTCGTCGTGCTTCTAAAGAGTTGACTAAGTGTTCTTTCGAGCGTATTTATTTCTCCAGAGGTAGCGATATCGACATTTACAAAGAACGTAAAAAGCTGGGAGCGCAATTGGCTCAACCTATTTTGAAAGCCATTGGAAATGATGTTGAGAATACCGTTTTTTCATTTATTCCTAATACGGCCGAAGTAGCATTTTTCGGAATGATGGATGGTATTAAAGCAGCTTCTAATCAAGCTGCCAGAGTTGAAAAAGTGCTGATTAAAGACATTAAACTTCGTACTTTTATTTCCACCAACGACGAAAGAAATGATTTGGCTACACACGTTTACGATGTAACTTACGGCTCTATTCGTCGTGGAAAAGTAGATAATCTGGTGGCCATTGACGATTCAATTGTGCGTGGTACAACTTTGAAACAAAGTATTCTGAAAATTCTAAATAGATTGGAACCTAAGAAAATTGTTATCGTGTCTTCTTCTCCTCAAATTCGTTACCCCGATTATTATGGTATCGATATGGCGAGAATGAACGAGTTTTGTGCGTTCAGAGCGGCTATAGAATTGTTGAATGAAACCGGACGACAAGATATTATCGATGAGGTATATGTGAAGTCGAAGGCTCAGGAGTTTTTGCCTAAAGAAGAAATAATAAACTATGTGACTGAGATTTATAAACCATTTACAATGGAAGATATTTCGAAGAAAATAGCTCAAATGCTGACCCCAGCTGAGGTAGATTGTCCTGTAGAATTAGTGTATCAATCTATCGAAGGGTTGCATGAGGCCTGTCCTAATCATTCTGGTGACTGGTATTTCTCCGGAAATTACCCGACTCCGGGCGGAACGAGAATGGTGAATCTGGCCTATATAAATTTCTACGAGGGTAGAGATAAATAGCATTGAATAAAAATACTGAGATACAAAAAAAAGGTTATTGAAATTAGTTTCAATAACCTTTTTTTTATGTTGACAGCGAACTTAGATCTTAGCTGCAGTAGTATAAAACTCTTTTAAATAAAAAGGTTCAAAATAGGCCACATCAACAAATTTCTTTTCATTATACACTTTTTCGGCCAATGCAATCATGTTTTCAGCCAATGGGTACATTCCGTCAATAAATCTGGCATTGGGATGTGTGAGCGTTGTTTTACATTTCTCAGCGCCGTTTCCGAAGAAATAGACAATGTGACTTTCAAGTATTTCACTGTACGAGTTTTCGTCAATGATATCGGCCGAAATCTCTCGCTGAATGATCCCTTCCTGATTGTAAATTGCAGCGTACACTTCCATTCTGCGGGCATCTATCATCGGGCAAAATAGTGAGTTCGCAGTTGTATCTGTAATTTGCAATGCATTTGCAGTCAGTACTTCCAACGTGCTGACAGCAATCATCGGAATGTCTAATCCGTAGCAGAGTCCTTTGGCTGTTGAAACTCCAATTCGCAAACCTGTGTATGAACCCGGGACCACTGCTCACTGCCACTGCATCATGTTTTTTGGAAGCTGATTTCAAAAACTCCATAGCTTCAGCTATAAAAACGCTAAGTAAAGCAGCATGATTCATGCCTTCCGAATCGGATTTAGAGAATAAACACTGGCCGTTTTCGCTTACGGCAATCGAACAAATGTTAGTCGACGTTTCAATATGTAGAATGATCATTTTTTGAGATTTATAAATTCGCTATAGTACCCGGCGGGCACTAAAGATTCAATCTGTGTTTTATATGCTACAAAAGTACTTTTTTTTCTGCGAATGAAAAAAGAAATCCCGGCTTTCAGTTGAAAACCGGCGATTTCTTAGAATTAGTTTTGAATTGTTATTTCAGGATTACTTTCAAAGGACTTTTAGTTTTTGAAGCAAAATCATTCATTGCTTTAAACCAATCCGCATCTGTAGGAAATTTCCACTTGCTCCAACCTCCACCAAAATAATAAGTAAGTGGAGTTCCAACTTTTGTAATTGGATAGAACTAATTGCATGTTCACCTTGTTTCAACACCTTGATGTCATTCCCGGGGATAAAAACACCAATGTAATTTCTACCAGGCTGGCACTTTGAAATCTGAGGTTGCCTCTTCGGCATAAGCCGCAATGCCCTTCTCTTTTTTCAAATCAAGATTTCCTTTTCCATCATGTAGGAAAATTCCTCCGGCCAAATCCATTTTCTTATCTTTTCCGGTAAATGTCACCACAGCTTTATTCAGTAACGAACCTGCATTGGCAGTGATGGTAATGGTTTCTTTGTAGAAATCAGTTCCCACTTTCACCGAATCATAGGTTAATGTGAATACCGTGCGTAATGGACCATTTTCCAACACTTTGTATGAACTGTATTGATTTCCAACCCACAACGAATCTCCGGCATATTGGAGCAATTCCTCCACAACCCAAGGTGTGAGCTACTTTATAAAAATCCAATCCTTTACCGTGATCGATGTGATAGGAAATTTCATTGTAGATATCATCTTTGTATCGTTGGTCTACAACCAGTTCTTCGGTAGATTTCGCCCAAAAGTCAACACCATTGCTGGGATTTTCTTTTGCCAAAGCCGGACCATACATGCGGTAAGCTCCAAAGTCATTTTCCCCACGCAAAGTCCATCTTTGCGTTCCGGTACAAAACGACCGAATGTTTTTGCTGTTACCGGTGCAGGTTTACCTTTAGTTAAAGTATAACGTCGCACTACTATTAGCTTTTACATTTGCAAGAAAAATAATTGATTGTATCTCGTTTTTTATTGTTGTAAATCAATTGATAAGGAACTTCTTTACCCCGTCTTATCTTTCAATACAACTGATTTTGTGATACTATAAGTCTTTGCTTCTACCATTTCAGATTTCCTGTCGAATCCGGTGCTGTTTGTCACAACAATAGAACGTTGCGCAAAAACACCCGAAACAAGTAGGAGCGAAGTTAAAACTGAAAAACCCAATTCTCTTCATAATTATGAATTATTTAGGTTGCTTTCCGATATATGCTAAAATACCACCATCAACGTACAAAATATGTCCGTTCACGAAGTCAGAAGCTTCTGAAGCTAAGAATACTGCAGGACCTTCAAGGTCTTTTGGTGTTCCCCAACGCGCTGCAGGAGTACGTCCGATGATAAATATATTGAAAGGATGACCATCCTCGCGCAATGGAGCCGTTTGTGGAGTGGCGATATAACCAGGTCCGATTCCGTTTACTCTGAATGTTGAATTCAGCCCATTCGCAGGCAAGATTTTTTGTCAACATTTTCAAACCGCCTTTTGCAGCAGCATATGCCGAAACTGTTTCGCGTCCTAATTCACTCATCATAGAGCAGATATTGATAATTTTTCCAGCACGTTTTGCAATCATTCCCGGAGCTACAGCTTTAGAAACGATAAATGGTCCATTCAAATCGATATCAATTACCTGACGGAAATCTTTAGCAGACATTTCGATAGCCGGAATACGTTTGATAATTCCTGCATTGTTAACCAGGATATCAATAACACCAACTTCTTTGGTGATTTTTTCTACCATGGCATATACACCATCTTCGTCGGTAACGTCGCACACATAACCGTGAGCAGTGATTCCATCAGCTTTGTAAGCGGCAATTGCTTTATCAACGCTTTCCTGGCTCAAATCATTAAATACAATTGTTGCTCCGGCAGCAGCATAAGCAGTTGCAAGTCCGTAACCAATACCATACGATGCACCTGTGATTAATGCAATTTTTCCTTCTAAACTAAATTGACTCATATTCTTATTTAAATTTAAATGTATATTTTAATTGAAATTCTTAGCGTAATTCTGTGTGTTTGTAGAAATTCTGATCGCTATAATCAAGATTTTCACCGGCCATACCCCAAATGAAAGTATAATTGCTGGTGGCAGCAGCCGAGTGGATAGACCATTCAGGAGAAATTACGGCTTCGTCGCCTTTCATCCAGATGTGACGTGTCTCTGTTGGTTCACCCATGAAGTGACAAACAGCTTGTCCTTCAGGAACTTCAAAATAGAAATATGCTTCCATTCTGCGGCTGTGTGTATGCGCCGGCATGGTGTTCCAAACGCTACCCGGAGCCAGTTCGGTCATACCCATTTGCAATTGGCATGTTTCCAATACCTGACAAACAAGCATTTTGTTGATATTACGATGATTAGAACCTTCTAATGATCCCATTTCGGCAACAACTGCATCTGCTTTCGTGATTTTTTTATCAGGGAAAGTTTTGTGAGCAGGGGCAGAGTTGAAATAAAACTTAGCAGGATTGGCGGCATCATTACTTTCGAAAGTTACTACACGATTGCCTGCGCCGATGTACAATGCTTCTTTATAACCTAATTCGTACACAACGCCATCCACTGTTATTTTACCCGCTCCACCTACATTGAATGTTCCAAATTCGCGGCGCGAAAGGAAAAATTCAGATTTCAACGGGTCGATTGTTTCAAGACTCAACGTTTCGTTTACCGGCATTGCACCACCAACAACCAATCGATCGTAAAGTGTGTAAACCATGTTTACTTCATTTGTTGTAAAAACAGTTTCAATTAAATGTTCTTTACGTAAACGTGCTGTGTCATACTTTTTCGCATCTTCTGGATGAGAAGCATAGCGAACCTCATAGTTTGTCTTCATTTTTTTATTTTTGAGTTGTTTGATTTGTATTAAAAATTTAGCGATGTAAGTGAATACGAATGATAATTGCATACATGCTGTATGTTAAACATTGTTTATTCAAACCACTTTAAAATTGGTTGACCAAAATTACTAATAATAAAAGTGATAATAGGACTTTATTTTTATGTTGTACAACATGTTTTTGAATTATTTGGAAAACTGAATTATTATTGGTTGTTGTTATTTGGCTGTAGGTCAGTTGTGTATCGAATATGAGAATTAATGTGTGAAAGTGAGTCGTAATCCAACAGAAACTATGGTACATTCTCGGCAAGTAATTCGTCTTATAATATGGAGTCAATCAGTTGGCATGCTGAAAGAATTCAAACGCAGTACAGACCTTTTTTGTTGTCATTTTCCTGGAAAAAGAATACATATTTATCTTGTTTCACTGCGATTTAATTCAACCATTTATAAGAATCGGAATAAAATATTACTCAAACGCTAATACATTCTGATTAATCATTTTGTAGTTAGAAAATATGTATTACTTTTGCAAGTAAATTTTTCTGTGTGCGAACACGGATTTGAAATCTAAGGGCTAAATGAAAGAAATAAAGTCTAAAATACGTATAAAAGACATTGCTGTTTTGGCCGGTGTCTCTGAGGGAACAGTTGACCGAGTATTACATCAACGTGGGGACGTGTCGGCTAAAAGTCTTGAAGCAGTCAATAAAGTGCTGGAAGAGATAAAATATACGCCTAATTTAATGGCGCGATCGTTGGCCTCTAAAAAACAATACCGTTTTGTATGTTTATTTCCAGCTCATCAACCAACTGATTATTGGCAAAGTGTAAATGATGGTTTTAATCTGGCAGCAGATGAATTTCTTCATCATAATGTTCAGATAGATAAGATATATTTCAATCAGTTTGATGCCCAAACTTTTATAGATTCTTCCAATGAAATTTTGGAGACGAAGCCCGATGCAGTTTTCTTTGCTCCGATTTTCAGGAATGAAGCACTGCAATTTACATCAAAATTAACTGAGCTCAATATTCCGTTTTCGTATATCGATTCTATGATTGAGGAAACGAACTTTGTGACCTATTACGGACAGCATTCGTTTCAAAGTGGGTATATTGCAGCCAAATTATTACTTAACTTCGGTTGTGCAAATAATAAGGTTTTGATTATCAGAACCCAAAGAAAAGGGGCAATGTCTAATCAAACCCTGAACCGAAATAGCGGTTTTATGCAATACATTAATGATAATGGTCTTGCTGAAAAGCTTGAGTTAATAAATGTTGAATTTAAAGATGATGATGAAGTGGCGAATCTGGAAGTGTTGCGCGAAGTATTTGCAACGCACACTAATATAAAGGCGGCCATCACGTTTAATTCAAAAGCTTACCGGTTGGCTATGCATTTGGAAACCTTGAAAAAGTTGGATATACAACTGATCGGATATGACTTGTTGGAGCAAAATGTAGACTATCTGAAAAAGGACATGATTGCCTACTTAATTGCTCAACGCCCTGAGAAACAAGCTTATTGTACGGTTCGTGATATGTGTAAAGAATTGATTTTTAAGCAAGAAGTTTCCTCAATAAATTATGTTCCTATCGACATTTTGATGAAGGAGAATATCGATTATTATTCAAGATTTAGAGAATAAAAGTAGCGAATAAAGATTATTTTAGTTACGAGCTTGCAACATACTAGTAACTTGTAACTATTTCCAAAAAATATAAAGTTCAACTAATTAATATATAAACAAATAAAAAAAAGTTCTCTCTCATGGAAAAATTAAGTAGAAAATCGGCCAATGTAACTAAGACTTATCCGGAACGTATTATTCAGTTTGGAGAAGGTAATTTCTTAAGAGCATTTGTCGACTGGATTGTGTTCAACATGAATAACAAAGCAGATTTTAATTCAAGTGTGGTTATTGTTCAGCCTTTGGCAAATGGAATGATTGACATGCTGAATGATCAGGATGGTTTATATCACCTTAATTTGCAAGGTTTAGACAAAGGACAGCCTGTTGATAGTATTGAATTAATTGACGTTGTAAGTCGTTGTCTTAATCCTTATTCTCAATTTCAGGATTATTTGAAATTAGCCGAAAACCCCGACATGCGTTTTGTTATTTCGAACACTACCGAAGCCGGTATTGCTTTCGATGAATCATGTAAACTTGATGATGCACCGGCAAGTTCATTTCCCGGTAAACTAACGCAATTGCTTTATCACCGTTTCAAAACCTTCGATGGTGCAATGGATAAGGGACTTATAATGTTGCCTTGTGAATTGATTTTCCATAACGGAACAGAATTGAAAAAATGTATCGAACAATATATCGCATTTTGGAATTTGGGCGAAGAGTTTGCACAATGGTTCGAAAACGCTTGTGGCGTTTATTGTACGTTGGTAGACCGTATTGTACCAGGTTATCCACGCGATACTATCAATGAAATTCTTGAAAAAGTACAGTTGGAAGACAAAATGGTAGTGAAAGCAGAAATCTTTCACTTGTGGGTAATCGAAGCTCCGGAGTCGGTAGCAAAAGAATTCCCTGCTGATAAAGCCGGGTTGAATGTGTTGTTTGTTCCAAGTGAAAAACCATACCACGACCGTAAAGTAACTTTGCTTAACGGACCTCACACTGTAATGTCTCCGGTAGCTTATTTGTCAGGTATTGATACTGTTAGCGAAGGTCTTAAAGACGATGTTATTGCAAAATTTGTGGATAAAGTAATGTTCAAAGAATTGCTCGAAACACTTGATTTGCCAAAAGCAGAACTCGAAAAATTTGGTGCTGATGTGCTTGACCGTTTCAAAAATCCTTTTGTAAAACATTTCTACACAAGCATTATGCTTAATTCATTTCCTAAATTTAAAACCCGTGATTTACCTGGTTTGAAAATTTATCTGGAACGTCAGGGTAAATTACCTGAAGGATTGGTACTTGGTTTAGCCGGTATTATTACTTACTACAAAGGAGGTAAACGTGGCGATGTAGAGATTGTACCTAATGATGACAAAGCCATTACCGACTTGTTGACAGAGCTTTGGAGTACCGGAGATGTGGCAAAAGTTGCTCAGGGCGTTTTAGCAGCAGATTTTATCTGGGGCGAAGATTTGAATCTTGTTGAAGGATTGACTGCCAAAATAGTTGAGAATTTGACATCAATTCAGGAAAAAGGTATGTACGAAACTGTAAAAGCAATTATTTAAATAGATATTTGGTCTAAGTATACGAGGAAATGTGATGTTTGCTCGTATGCTTGTTGACTAAATTATTGACTGTGTATCAGTTTTACACATAAACCCGTTTACTTTACTAAAAATGAAATATATAAAAATAAATGTCTCCGACAATGTTGCTGTGGCTTTGGTAGACTTGCAAAAAGCTGAGAAAATAACGGTTGACGGAGTAGAAATAACGATTAATGCAGACATACCGGCCGGGCATAAATTTGCTTTGACTGCGTTGCCGGCTAATTCTCATATTATCAAATATGGTTATCCAATCGGACACGCTCGTGTGGACATTGCTCAGGGAGATTGGGTAAACGAAAAAACGATTAAAACAAACCTGGATAGCGTGCTTGATTATGAATATCAACCACATGAAGTTTCGTTGGATATACCTAAAAAAGACATTACTTTCAAAGGTTATAAACGTGCGAATGGTGAAGTAGGGGTGAGGAACGAAATCTGGGTTATCCCAACGGTAGGTTGTGTAAACGGTACTATCAATTCGTTGGCTGAAACGCTTCGTGCTGAAACTCAAGGTAAAGGTGTGGACGCAATCGTTGCTTATCCACATAATTACGGTTGTTCACAATTGGGCGAGGATCACGAGAATACCCGTAAAATTCTTCGTGATATGGTAATGCATCCCAATGCAGGTGGTGTATTAATCGTAGGCTTAGGTTGTGAAAACAATCAGGTAAAAGCTTTCCGCGAAATGCTGGGCGATATAGATGAATCGCGTATCAAATTTATGGAAACGCAAAAAGTGGATGACGAAGACGAAACAGGCATGGAGTTGTTGCGCGAAATTTATGATGTTGTATCGAAAGATCAACGCGTGGATGTGCCAATTTCAGAACTGAAAATCGGTCTGAAATGTGGAGGTTCCGACGGTTTCTCAGGAATTACTGCAAATCCATTGTTGGGAGTTTTCTCCGATTTCCTTATTGCTCAGGGTGGTAGTACCATTTTGACGGAAGTACCTGAAATGTTTGGTGCTGAAACAATTTTAATGAACCGTTGTGTGAACAGAAATATGTTTGATAAAACAGTTTTGTTGATCAATGATTTCAAACATTACTTCGAACAAAACAATCAACCAATTTACGAAAACCCATCTCCGGGAAACAAAGCAGGTGGTATTTCAACGTTAGAAGAAAAATCGCTTGGTTGCACTCAAAAATGCGGAAAATCCCTGGTGAAAGATGTGCTTATGTATAGCGAACGTCTGAAAACGAAAGGATTGAACTTGCTAAGTGCCCCCGGCAATGATTTAGTGGCTGCTACAGCTTTAGCATCAAGCGGTTGTCAGATAGTGTTATTTACGACCGGTCGTGGTACTCCATTCGGAAGTTTTGTACCAACGATGAAAATTTCTACCAATACCGCATTGTACAATAAAAAACGCGGTTGGATAGATTTTAATGCCGGAACCATTGTAGAAAACGAATCGATTGAACAAGTTAAGGATCGTTTTGTTGATTACATTGTCAGTGTGGCAAGTGGTGAATTGGTAAATAATGAGAAAAAAAATTATCGCGAAATTGCGATCTTTAAAACAGGAGTAACATTATAAAAACAAGTATCTTTTTCGACAAAATATTTTCGACGTTCTATTACTTACACACTTTTTTGAATTAAATGATTTGAATTGTTATATATTAACCAATTAATTTTTTTATCATGAAATTAGGAAAATTCAGTATTGGACTTGGCGACAGGTTTTCTCATCAAGGTGTTGCACAACTCAGGGCAATCGTAAAAGCAAACCAATCAGGTTTGGATATTTGCCCGGTTTGGAATAAATCGAATCGTGAACATATCTATGTTCATTCTCATCCTGCGGATGTCCGCAAAGAAGCTGATGCAGCAGTAGCTACATTGGGTTTTACGGGAAAATATTTTGTTGATGCCGATCATATAAATTTGTCAACAGTGGCGCCTTTTGTTGCCACTGCTGACTTCTTTACTTTGGATGTGGCTTCATTTATCGGTAAGGAAAGTAGTACGGAAGATGTGAATGCTTTCGTGGCTTCTTGTGCCAAGTATATCGGGGATTTAAAAATTCCGGGAATTGGACATCCTTTGGTTGTTACCGATGAATTATTGCGTATAATTGCCTCTAAATTTTTAGCTGCCACCAAGCAAGCTGCTGAAATTTATACTTTTCTGAAAGAAGAAAAAGGCGCTGAAAACTTTGTTACTGAAGTTTCGATGGACGAGGTTGAAAGTCCGCAGACCCCTGTTGAGTTATTATTTATCCTGAAAATGTTAGCCGATAAAGGGGTGCCTGTTCAGACAATTGCACCAAAATTTACCGGACGTTTCAATAAAGGAGTAGATTATACAGGTGATTTAGATCAATTTGCCAAAGAATTTGAAGAAGATGTATTGGTGCTTGATTATTGCGTCAAAGAATTTGGACTTCCTGCTGAAATTAAATTAAGTGTACACTCCGGAAGTGATAAATTCTCTATTTATCCGATAATGGCTGCTGTCATTCTTAAACACGACAAGGGATTACACGTAAAAACAGCAGGAACTACCTGGCTCGAAGAAGTTATCGGGCTGGCAGTTGCCGGAGGTGATGGGTTAGTGTTGGCAAAACAGATCTATGCCAATTCACTTGGTAGGAAAGATGAGTTATGTGCACCCTATGCCGATGTGATTGATATCGATGAATCAAAACTTCCTTCGGTAGTTGAAGTAAACAGTTGGAGTAGTGATAAATTTGCCAATACATTGCGTCATATTCCGGGACATCCTGATTATAATCCTAATTTCCGCCAGTTAATCCACGTTGCTTATAAAGTTGCTGCCGAACTGGGTGAAACTTATACCGGCCTGCTCGAAAAACATGCTGACGTAGTTGGGGCATGCGTAGAAGAAAATATCTACGATCGTCATTTAAAACGGTTGTTTAATTTATAAATATCATCCCCGGTCTTCGTCAATTGATGGAGGCCGGGAATCTAAAAAATCTGTGAAATGAAAAACCTTTTTGATATAAAAGACAAAGTCGTAGTTATTACCGGCGGAACCGGAGTACTTTGCGGAAAAATGGCCGAATACATGGCCGAACAAGGTGCAAAAGTAGTTGTACTGGCCAGAAATAAAGAACATGGTGAAAGCTTTGTTGAAAACATAAAAGCGAAGGGACATGAAGCTTTGTTTTTACAGTCGGATGTAAATGACAAGGCCGTGTTGGAACAAAACGCTGTTGACATTGTGGCAAAATATGGTCGCATCGATGTACTGGTAAATGGTGCAGGTGGAAACATGCCGGGTGCCACCATCGGACCGGATAAAACAATTTTCGATTTAGATGTTGATGCTTTTAAAAAAGTAGTTGATTTGAATTTGTTTGGTACGGTTATTCCTACCATGGTTTTTGCTAAAGTGATGGTAGAACAAAAACAAGGCAACATTATCAATATTTCTTCAGAATCCGCACTTCGCCCGTTGACCCGCGTAGTTGGATACGGTGCTGCTAAAGCGGCAGTTACGAATTTTACCAAATACTTAGCCATTGAACTGGCAACAAAATATGGAGAAGGTTTGCGTGTAAATGCAATGGCACCAGGCTTTTTTATTTCGGAGCAAAACCGTGCGTTGTTGACAAATACCGATGGAACATTTACCGCCAGAGGAAATACGATTCTGGCGCACACACCTTTCGGTCGTTTTGGCGAACCTGAAGAATTGCTTGGGACGTTACACTGGTTAGCCAGCGATGCATCTAAATTTGTAACCGGAACGCTTACGGTTATTGATGGTGGATTTGATGCTTTTTGTATTTAAGACAAAAGAGCAAAGACAAAAGATATTAGTTTTTTATCATCTCAAATAGTAAATTGTAAATTAAAAAATAGAAAATAAGATTATGTATTTATGTAAACAATCGTGGAGATGGTACGGACCGAATGATCCTGTATCACTTTGGGACATTCGTCAAGCAGGTGCAACTGATATTGTTACGGCATTACATCAGATCCCCAATGGGGAAGTATGGCCTATTGAAGCCATTAAGTATCGGAAGAAAATAATTGCTGAAGCAGGCTTAATTTGGTCGGTAGTGGAAAGTGTTCCGGTGCACGAAGACATCAAGAAACGCACCGGGAACTACAAACAGTATATCGAAAATTACAAACAAAGTGTTCGTAATCTTGCTGAATGTGGTATCTTCATTGTGACCTACAATTTTATGCCGATACTTGACTGGACACGTACTGATTTGGCTTACACCATGCCCGACAGATCAAAAGCACTGCGTTTTGAAATGGCGGCGTTTGTGGCGTTCGATTTGTATTTACTGAAACGTCCAAATGCTGAAAAAGATTACACTGTTGAGCAAATCTCTAAAGCCAAAGCACGTTTTGACGGCATGACTGAAGAGGAAAAGGAAACGCTTGTTCGCAATATGATTGCCGGTTTGCCGGGAGCTGAGGAAAGCTTTACTATTGAGCAATTCCAAAAAGCGCTTGACACGTACGATGGAATAACTGAAGATCAATTACGTAATAACTTGTTCTATTTTATCAACGAAATTACAACTGTAGCCGATGAGGTGGGAGTACAGATGGCCATTCACCCTGATGATCCTCCGCGTTCTATTCTCGGATTGCCAAGAATTTTGAGTACTGCCGAAGATGTTCGTAAACTTTTTACTGCTGTTCCGAGTTTATCTAACGGAATTTGTTTGTGCACTGGTTCGTTTGGCGTTTCGTCGGTAAATGATTTGACGTCGATGTTACGCGAATTTGGCGAACGTTTGTATTATGTTCATTTCCGCAGTACCCGTCGTAACGAGGATGGTGATTTTTACGAAGACAACCACCTGGAGGGCGACGTAGATATGTACGAAGCAATGAAAGCGTTGTTGGTTGTTCAGTATACTTATAAACGCAATATTCCAATGCGTCCCGATCACGGACATCAAATGTTGGACGATTTGCACAAAAAAACGAATCCGGGATATTCCGGTATCGGAATGCTTAGAGGAATGGCCGAACTAAGAGGTCTGGAATTAGGTATCTCGAGAACATTGTTTTAGTCCCTTTAAATCTCCTGTTTCAGGGGACTTTAAGACAATGTATTTGAATAAAAATTATAATCAGGCAACTCTATTTTTTCCGTTTTAGCCAATGAAGGAAATAGAGTGCTTTAAATCTAATATCATGAGCATTGAATTAAAACAAAATTGCGCGTACTCTTTATTGGTAGCTACCAGCATGGGAGTTCGCATTACTCCCGTAAACGGACAACCTGTTCATAGTAGCAAATTATTCCAAATGGAGGTTTCGAGTGCCGAAACAAATGTGGCAAGCATCTCCTCCTATTTAGGACTTCCTGTAAAGGTTCTGACCACTTTCGTAAAAGATAGCCCCATTGCACAAATGATTAAAAGTGACTTGCGTAGTCGTAATATGGATTACGAAGGCGTTGAAGTTGAGCAAGGTGATCCATGGGGATATCGTCATCAGTTTAATATTGCCGATAGCGGTTATGGTTCACGCGGCCCACGTGTATTGAACGACCGTGCCGGTGAAGTCGGACGCACATTAAACGTAAAAGATTTTGATTTGGATCGTATCTTTGCTAAAGAGGGTGTTCAAATATTACATTTATCCGGTTTAATTGGAGCATTATCGCCCGAAACAAGCGAATTTTGCCTGCAATTAGCCCGTTTCGCAAAGAAAAATGGAACACGCATCTCGTTCGATTTAAATTACCGCGCTTCTTTCTGGAAGGGGCGTGATCAGGAATTACGTGATATATTTACTGAAATAGCTTCGGTTTCTGACATTTTAATTGGTAATGAAGAAGATTTTCAACTCTGCTTGGGAATTGAAGGACCGGAAGCCGGCGGAAAAGGTATCGAAGCTGAAATTGACGGATTCAAAGGCATGATTGGTCGTGTGAAAGAAGCTTTCCCCAATGCATCGGTTTATGCTACCACTTTGCGTCAGGTGATCAGCACCAACGAACATCTCTGGGGTGCTATTATGCTCGATGGTGATACATGGACAGTGATAGAACCTCGTAAAATAAACGTACTCGACCGTATTGGCGGTGGTGATGGTTTTGTGGGTGGTATGCTTTATGCCATTCTGAAAGGATGGGAATCAGAGAAATGGGCTCAATTTGGTTGGGCATCTGGTGCATTAGCCACCACTTTCCTAACCGACTACGCACAACCTGCCGACGAAGAGCAAGTCTGGAGTATTTGGGGCGGCAATGCGAGAGTGAAGCGATAAGCGAAGGCACAGGCATAGGCAATATAAAGAAAAAGAGGAAAATGTAAAACAGGTAAGTCAGACGTTAAATAGCTTTAGTTTTATGGAAAAGAAATACAATGATTTTCGAGATATGGGTGTTTGGCAAAAATCTTTTCTTCTATTAATTGATATTTATTCGATAATAAAGAAATTTCCTGCTGATGAACGTTTTGCACTTACTGACCAATTAAAGCGTGCTGCTAATTCTGTAGTCCATAATTTGGCTGAAGGTTATGGTAGATATGAACCAAAGGATAAGACTCGTTTTTATAAGATTGCAAGAGGAAGTGCTTTTGAATCAATGAGTCAGATTTTAGTAGCTGAATCTCAAAATTATTTGACAACAGAAACATCTGAAAATATAATTGAAAGATACAAAAAGGTTATTGAAGAAATAAATGCATTAATTCATCATTTGGAAAAATAATCAACTTTGTATTTTCGTAATATTAACAAGCTCGGTCACTATGCAATGCAATGTGCCTTCGCCTATGCCTGAGCCTTAAATGTAATTACTATGCTTTACTACGAAATAGGTTCAATAAACCACGAATTGAATGCCGAAGACTTAAAAAAAGGTCTTTTTGAAGCATTAGATAAAATCGGTAAGAAACAGAAAGTTCTTGCCATCCCCCCTGATTATACGCGCTTACCCAGTCGAGCCGGTGAACTTACAGAGTTCACATGGCAGTACTTTGGTAGCGCTTTGACCGATGTGTTGCCTGCTTTGGGTACGCACAGTCCCATGACTGACGCTCAAATAGCTCATATGTTCGGTACGCTACCCGCCTCGCTTATTCGCGAACACGATTGGCGCAATGATGTGGTGACAGTAGGAACTGTTCCTGCCGAATTTGTAAAAGAAGTTTCGGAAGGTGCTGTCGAATTTCCTTGGCCGGCTCAGGTAAATAAACTACTTTTGGAAGGCAATTTCGACTTAATTCTATCCATTGGGCAAGTTGTACCACACGAAGTGGTGGGAATGGCCAATTATAACAAAAACGTTTTTGTGGGCACCGGTGGAGTAGAAGGCATCAATAAAAGTCACTTTGTGGGTGCTGCTTATGGCATGGAACGAATGATGGGACATGCTGATACGCCGGTTCGTCGGATTTTTAATTATGCATCGGATCATTTTACCAACCATATGCCAATTGTTTATGTGCAAACAGTAGTTGGTTTGGACAAGACGGATGGAAAAATAAAATGCCGCGGATTATTTATTGGCGATGATTTTGAAGTGTTTGATAAAGCAGCTAAGCTGGCTTTGTTGGTTAACTTCGAAATGCTGGACAAGCCACTTACGAAAGTGGTTGTTTATCTTGATCCAACGGAATTTAAAAGCACCTGGCTTGGCAATAAATCCATTTACCGCACCCGTATGGCTATTGATAATGGAGGCGAATTGATCGTTTTAGCCCCGGCATTGAAAGAATTTGGCGAAGATAAAGAGATTGATCGTTTGATTCGGAAATACGGTTATTTTGGAACTCCTGCAACCCTGAAAGCCTGTGATGAAAATGAAGAACTTCGAAACAATTTAAGTGCGGCAGCGCATTTAATTCATGGTTCGTCCGAAGGTCGTTTCAACATTACTTATTGTCCGGGAAAAGGAGCCGATAATCTCACCCGAAAAGAAATTGAAAGTGTGGGTTTCAACTATGCCGATATTGATGAAGTGACTGCAAAATACAATCCTGAAACCCTTCGCGATGGGTATAACACTATGGCCGATGGCGAAGAGATATTCTATATTTCTAATCCTGCATTGGGTTTGTGGGCATTTAAAGATAGGTTTAAATATTGACTCTTTGCCACGAAGTGGCTAAATTTGCATAACCGTGGCTTTTACCCACGGTTATTCACATTAAACCCTTGCAGGGTTTGCCATTGTGGTTCAAAATAAAAATATGAAGATAATAATAGACGATAAAATTCCTTATATTCAGGGAGCTTTCGAAGAAGTAGCCGAGGTAATTTATTTACCGGGAGCTAAAACCACACCCGAGGTAGTGAAAGATGCCGATGCCATTGTGACGAGAACACGTACCATTTGCAACGAAAAATTATTGGCCGGTTCAAGCGTGAAATTCATTGCTACCGCTACCATTGGCTATGACCATATCGATACAGATTATTGTCAGACTGCCGGGATAAGCTGGACTAATGCTCCTGGCTGTAATTCAAAGTCAGTAGAACAATATATTGCTTCAACATTATTCGTGCTTGCCGAAACAAAGAAACTACAATTGAAAGATTTGTGTATCGGAGTAGTGGGAGTGGGCAATGTGGGCAGTAAAGTGGCCAATGTGTGTCAGATACTGGGCATGAAAGTATTGCTCAATGACCCTCCGCGCGAACGGACCGAAGGATCAGCCGGATTTGTGAGTCTGCAGCAAGTAATGGAACAGGCTGATATTATTACCTTGCATGTTCCGTTGAATATGAAAGGTGCTGATGCTACTTTTCATTTAGGAAACGATGATTTCTTCTCCAAATTAAAGAAAAAACCTGTGCTGATAAATTCGTGCAGAGGTGAGGTGGTTGAAACAAATGCAGTGAAGTCGGCTCTGAAAAATGGGTTGCTTTCCGATTTCGTCTGCGATTGCTGGGAAAATGAACCGGCAATTGATTTGGAATTGTTATCTTTGACCACTATTGCAACTCCGCATATCGCCGGTTATTCCAAAGACGGGAAGGCTACCGGAACACAAATGAGTGTGAAAGCAATTAGCGATTTTTTTAATCTCGGACTGAACAATTGGCAGCCCAAAGGGGTTGAAGTACCTATACATCCAACTCTTGAAATTGACGGTGCTGGTTTGACAGAACAAGAAATTATCTCAACAGCAATTCTTGCCACTTACGATATCCGCAATGATGATTTTGTTTTTAGAAATGATACCGAAAGCTTTGAACAACAGCGTGGTGACTATCCTGTACGTAGGGAGTTTCCTGCGTTTACCATTCATGCAAAGAATGTAGATGCTTTGGTGCTTGACAAACTGAAAAAGTTAGGATTTAATTAAAAATGTATTCATTCATTTTATATATCAAAATATTAAATTAATTATAAATGAAAAAACTAGCAGATATTGGATTAATCGGTTTAGCCGTAATGGGCGAAAACCTGGTCTTGAACATGGAAAGTAAAGGTTTTACTGTTGGTGTATTTAATCGTTCGGTAGACAAAGTTGATAAATTTATTGCAGGACGTGGCGCCGGAAAAAACTTCATTGGTGCACATTCTATCAAAGAGCTTTGTGACTCATTGGAAAAACCGCGTAAGGTGATGATGCTTGTAAAAGCAGGTCAGGCTGTAGATGATTTTATTGAGCAATTAATTCCGAATCTGGAAGCGGGCGATATTATTATTGATGGTGGAAATACTCATTTTCCGGATACGATCCGCAGAACAAAATATGTTGAAAGCAAGGGTCTGTTATATATCGGCACCGGTGTTTCGGGTGGCGAAGAAGGTGCATTGCTCGGCCCATCGATGATGCCGGGAGGTTCGCCTGCTGCGTGGCCTGCTGTAAAAGAGATTTTCCAGGCAGTATCTGCCAAAGTGGAAGATGGTACTCCTTGTTGCGACTGGGTTGGCGAAGGCGGTGCCGGTCATTTTGTAAAAATGGTGCACAACGGTATTGAATACGGTGATATGCAAATTATCAACGAAGCATATCAGGTGATGAAAGATTTACTTGGACTAAGTGCTGATGAAATGCACGAAGTATTCAAAGAATGGAACAAAGGCGATTTGGATTCATATCTTATTGAAATTACGCGCGATATCTTAGCCGTAAAAGACGTAGACGGAACACCATTGGTAGAAAAAATTCTGGATACTGCCGGACAAAAAGGTACCGGTAAGTGGACAGCTGTTTCAGCACTCGACTTTGGTATCCCATTGACGTTGATTGGCGAATCGGTATTTGCCCGTTGTCTGTCTGCTCAAAAAGACATGCGCGTATTGGCTTCGAAATCAATCAGCGGACCTGTAGTTAACTTTACAGGTGACAAAAAGCAATTGATTGACGACTTAAAAGATGCACTGTTTGCTGCCAAAATCATTTCGTATGCACAAGGTTACAACCTGATGATGGAAGCTGCCAACGAATACAAATGGAATCTAAACTACGGTGGCATTGCGTTGATGTGGCGCGGTGGATGTATTATCCGTTCGGTGTTCCTGGGCGATATCAAAAAAGCTTTCGATAAAAATCCAACACTTGAAAACTTGTTACTGGATCCTCATTTCAAAGACATTGTGGAAAATGCTCAGGCCGGATGGCGTCGTGTTTGTGCAGCTGCACTTACCAACGGAATACCTGTTCCTGCATTGACTTCGGCACTTTGTTACTTCGACGGATTGCGTACCGAAAGACTTCCTGCTAACTTGTTGCAGGCACAACGTGATTACTTCGGGGCTCATACCTACGAACGCATTGATAAACCACGTGGCGAATTCTTCCATACCAACTGGACAGGTCGTGGTGGCGATACTGCTTCTACAACGTATATTGTTTAAGCTGTCAGAATAGATACAAAAAAGGCTGTTTCAATTAGTTGAGACAGCCTTTTTTATGTGGTATAACTGAGTGATTATTTCACTACGGTAGCTTCCAGATTTTTTGCTCTGATCTTGATAAAGAACGTTGAGCCCGGTTTACTGTATGCAGCTTGTACATATCCCATACCAATGCCTACTTTTGTATCGGGCAACATGGTACCTGAACTTACTTCACCAATGATCTCGTCGCTTTCATTGGCTATCTGGTAGCCATGACGTGGAATTCCGCGTTCTTTTAGTTCAAAGCGAACCAACTTGCGGGTAACACCTTCGGCTTTTTGTTTTTCGAGCAATGGGCGATCAATAAAATCTTTTCCGTCCACAAATTTAGTGATCCAACCCAAACCGGCTTCAATCGGTGAAGTGGTATCGTCGATATCATTACCGTATAAGCAATAACCTTTTTCCAATCGCAATGAATCACGCGCACCCAGTCCGATAGGTTTAATGCCAAATTCAGCTCCGGCAGTGAAAAGGGCTTCCCAAATTTTCGGACCGTATTCGTTGTAGAAATATAACTCAAATCCACCTGCTCCGGTATAACCCGTATTCGAAAGGATAACTTCGTATACACCTGCAAAATCGCCAACAGCAAAGCCGTAGTATGGTATTTTTGAGAGGTCAACTTTGGTTAGTTTTTGAAGCAGTTCAGTGGCTTTAGGTCCCTGAACAGCCAATTGCGCCATATGATAGGATGCATTTTCGAGAATGGCTCCTTCGGTATTGTTAGCTACGCACCAATTCCAGTCTTTTTCAATATTCGAAGCGTTGACCACCAATAAGTACTTGTTGCTTTCGTAGTGGTAAACCAGCAGGTCGTCGACAATACCGCCTTTTCCGTTCGGGAAACAAGAGTATTGCGCTTTGCCGATAGGCAGAATAGAAACATCATTCGAGGTTATTTTCTGAAGAAAAGCCAATGCATTAGGGCCTTTTACCCAGAACTCACCCATGTGCGAAACATCAAAAACTCCCACGCCACCGCGTACGGTCAGATGTTCGTCGGTTATTCCGCTTGGATATTCGATGGGCATATTATAACCAGCAAATTCGTGCATTTTCGCTCCTAAAGCAATGTGAAGATCAGTAAATGGAGTTGTTTTCATTTCTAAAAGTCGGATTGTATGATAACAGTTTATATATATATATTGTGAACTAAGTAAGCAAACTCAAATAGTGTCGCGCTTCTTAAAAAGAATAGAACGCGGATTTTACGGATTAAGCGGATATAAACGGATAATAATTGAACGGATTTGAAACGGATTTAAGTCATGCTAGCATGACAGATAAGATAGTAAGCTCTTACAAATCATTCCAACTAGTTGGAATATAAATCCGTTTTTTTATCCGCTTGATCAGCGTTTATCCGCGTTCTATTCTTCTATTTATTTTAATTTAAATAGGATATTTTTTACAGATAGAACTAATCTAGTGTAACCGATTCGGCGATTTTGACAATAACCTGCATAGCTTTTTCCATCGATTGAACGGGTACAAATTCGAAGCGACCGTGGAAATTATGACCACCGGCAAAAATGTTCGGACAAGGAAGTCCCATGTACGACAGACGTGAACCATCGGTTCCACCACGTATTGGTTTTACTTTTGGTGTAACGCCCACATCGTTCATGGCATTGAAGGCAAGGTCGATAATGTGCATTACCGGTTCAATTTTTTCGCGCATATTGTAGTATTGATCGCGCAGCTCCAACGTGGCTGTACCATCACCAAACTCGGCATTGATTTTATTGACCAAATGCGCAAATTCTTTTTTGCGACGTTCGAAACGATCGCGGTCGTGGTCGCGGATGATATAGCTGAGCGATGATTTTTCAACCGTTCCTTCCATATTGGTAAGGTGGAAGAAGCCTTCGTAGCCTTCGGTATGTTCGGGTGTTTCGTGACGAGGAATCATGCTGGCAAACTGATGTGCCACGCGCATAGAGTTCAGCATTTTGTGGCGAGCATAGCCCGGGTGAACGTTTACGCCTTTAAAGGTTACTTTTGCCGAAGCAGCGTTGAAATTTTCAAATTCCAGCTCGCCTATTTCGCCACCGTCCATGGTATAAGCCCATTCAGCTCCAAATTTCTTTACATCAAAATGGTCGGCACCCTGTCCGATTTCTTCGTCGGGGGTAAAGCCTACGCGAATCTTTCCGTGTTTAACTTCGGGATGTGCTACCAGGTACTCCATGGCACTAACAATTTCGGCAAGTCCCGCTTTATCGTCGGCTCCAAGTAGCGTATTGCCATCGGTGACCACTATGTCCTGACCAATATACATCAGAATTTCCGGATATTTTGCAGTTTCAAGTACTATGGCTTTTTCTTCGTTAAGAACGATATTGTTTCCGTCGTAATTTGCAACTACACGCGGTTTTGGGTTTTTTCCACTCATATCCGGACTGGTATCCATGTGAGCAATAAACCCTATAGTAGGTACTTCTTTTTGGATATTAGCCGGCAAAGTGGCCATTATATAGCCATTTTTATCTACATCCACTTCGGTTAGCCCAATTGACTTCAGCTCATCCACCAGGTATTTAGCAAAAATCATTTGACCCGGTGTGCTGGGCGTCATATTGGTATTCTCATCGGAAGTGGTAGTGAAACTCACATATTTCAAAAAACGTTCGGTGATATTCATATTGGTATGGTTTTTTATAATTGAACACAAAAATACGCAAAAAATGGTATACAAATTCGTTTTTTAAACGTTTTTTATTGACAGAATGTTTATGGTTAATAGGAGAGATAAAAAGGGTGTGGTTCGAATAGGTTTGGAGCTGACTTGAAAAATGTGTGTGATGAAATTTAAGTCTTATCCACCCCAAACCCCTGAAGGGGCTTTGAGTTACTTCCGACTCCTAAAGCACATTTACTAAAACGAGTATAGTCTCGGAAACCACTCTTTAAGTCCCCTTCAGGGGATTTAGGGGTGGATGATGTTTAAATAAATATCCATTTTGTAAAATCTTCCCCACAAATATACGTATTTATTTCACATTAACTCCCTTGAAATAATTAGTTTTGAACAAATTTGTTTGAATGAAAATTATTTTGTCCGGGTCTCGCGACTTCCTTGTCGCGAACATTAGATATAATCCTGAATTGTGTTTACTTTTTTGTAAACCTATTTCAGGACTAGACAAACCCTTCGCCCTGCGGGCACTTCCCTTAAAAAGGGAAGATCATCGGAGTTCGAGAATTTGCATATTGGAGGTAGAGTATATATTTTTAAATCGCTCATACAATCTGAATGTTATTTTGGTTTAGAGATAAGTTTGATAAAATGTAAATTACCTCGAACTGCTCGGATGTCCCCTTTTAAGGGGACGAGCGTAGCGGAGGGTTTTAGTATTGAAAGAGAAAAAAACTGTAAACATATTTCAGGACGATACAACATAAATAACCGCGACTTCCAAGTCGCGAGACCCGTTTGTAATCTATTCATCAAGCACATGCTAAACGCAACAAACCGTCTGGAGCGGTTGTTCGCTTTCGCTGACTTTACCGTAACCGATTATTTCCGTACCTTTGCGCTCGCTTTTGAACCAAAAGTCGACAGAAGTGTTTTTTACAGAAAAAGTTATGCAATCAAAAATATATCAACTAACCGATTTCCTTCCCACTACCAAAAAAGAACTCGAAATACGCGGGTGGA
This sequence comes from uncultured Paludibacter sp., assembly GCA_963664445.2. Taxonomy (GTDB): domain Bacteria; phylum Bacteroidota; class Bacteroidia; order Bacteroidales; family Paludibacteraceae; genus Paludibacter. Next base: position 144,439 of record CAXXUM010000001.1, on the reverse strand, counting down.
GTGAGGTGGATGTCGTTCTTTTTAGCGGTGATGCCTATATCGATCATCCTGCTTTTGGTGCGGCAGTAATTGGTCGAATACTCGAAGCGCAGGGATTACAGGTGGCCATCGTGCCACAACCGAACTGGCGCGACGACTTGCGCGATTTCAAGAAAATGGGAAAGCCACGTATGTTTTTTGCCATCTCGGCCGGAAACATGGACTCGATGGTGAATCATTATACTGCCAACAAACGCCTGCGTTCCGACGATGCGTACACGCCGGATGGAAAATCGGGCATGCGTCCCGACTATGCCACTATTACTTATGCCAATATCATCAAAAAGCTGTATCCCGAAGTGCCTTTGCTTATTGGGGGTATTGAGGCTTCGCTGCGTCGGTTTACGCATTACGACTATTGGTCGGATAAGTTGATGCCGAGCATATTGGTAGATACGAAAGCCGATTTGTTGATTTACGGAATGGGAGAGAAGCCGGTAGTGGAACTGGTACGTCAGATCAAAGAGGGTAAAAGCTTTGCCGAGATGACCGATATTCCCCAGACTTCATTTGCGTCGAAGGAAATTCCTCAGCACCCAAAATGGAAAGACATTACGTTGGTATCGCACGATGTGTGCCTTACCGACAAAAAACTATATGCTTCGAACTTTAAGCACATTGAGCAGGAATCGAATAAATATGATGCGGCTCGTCTGCTTCAGAAGGCAGGTAATCGTTGGATAGTGGTGAACCCACCTTACGAACCGCTCAACGCGGCCGAACTGGATGCGTCGTATGATTTGCCTTACACCCGTGTGCCGCACCCTAAATACAAAGGCAAGACCATTCCGGCTTACGAAATGATTAAGTTCTCGGTGAATTTGCACCGGGGTTGCTTTGGTGGTTGCTCATTTTGTACTATCTCGGCGCATCAGGGCAAGCACATCGTTTCGCGTTCCAAGGAATCAATTTTGAAGGAGGTGGAAAACATTACTGCCATGCCCGATTTTAAAGGCTATCTAAGCGACTTAGGCGGTCCATCGGCAAATATGTACGGCATGAAGGGTATCAAGAAGCACATCTGCCGACAATGCCGTAAACCGTCGTGTATATTCCCGAAGGTATGCTTTAATCTCAATACCGATCATAATCCATTGCTAGACATTTACCGGTCGGTGGATAAAGTGCCGGGCATTAAGAAATCGTTTATCGGTAGTGGTGTGCGCTATGATATGCTGTTGAGCAACACCAAAAACAATGAGTTTAATAAAAGTCATATTGAATATATTCGCGAGTTGATTACGAACCACGTTTCCGGACGGTTGAAGGTGGCACCGGAACATACGTCGGATGCGGTGCTGGATTTGATGCGTAAGCCTTCGTTTGCTTATTTCGGACAGTTCAAGCAGCAATTCGAAAGGATAAACCGGGAAGCAGGACTGAATCAGCAATTGATTCCGTATTTTATCTCCAGTCACCCGGGTTGTCACAACGAGGATATGGCCGATTTGGCTATTCAGACGAAGAAGCTGGACTTTAAACTGGAACAGGTGCAGGATTTTACGCCAACACCCATGACGCTGGCTACCGAAATCTATTACTCGGGCTTTCATCCCTACACGCTGGAACCAACGTTTACTGCCAAAACAAAAGATGAAAAACTGGAACAACGGAAGTTCTTCTTCTGGTACAAAGGCGAATTCAAAAATCAGATTATAAAAGACCTGAATCGCTTGAAACGACCTGATTTGTTGAAGAAGTTATTTGATAGATAGAGGATAGTTATGAGTTGATAGTTGATAGTTACAAGTCAGCTATACTGATTAATTTACAAATCGGGCTGAATTTCGTTGTTGAAATTCAGCCCGATTCGTTTTTTGACCACTACACCTCCAGCTCCCAGGTTTTTGCTATGTTTTCTTCTGTCACCTTGAGTTGACAGCCTTTGCAATCGGCTCCATCCAGAAACAGTTTCCATTGTTTAATCATTTGCGGAACATACATATCTTTACCGGGAATAAAGTAGATGCCATTACTATCGCAATATTCCTTCAGATAATTGGTTCGCTCATCTTTTTCGGGCATATTATGATCGAAAACCATTTTACAACCCGGAAGTATATATAAAAGACTGGGTACATCATCTATTTCGGCCGATGACGCTTGAGTGGCATTTACAACCAAATCATAAGGTCCGTAGAATTTTTTCAACTGCAACTCTTCCATTTTCGATTTTACGCGTTCAGCATTTCTACCGGTCATGGTTACAACTATGCCTAACTTACGAAGTACATGCGCCGCTACACCCGATACGCCGCCATTGCCATAAATGACAGCTGTTTTGATGTGGATACCCGAACTTTTGAAATGATTTTGCAGGGCTGTTTCAAATCCAAAAGCATCTGTATTGTAACCGTACAGTTTACCGCCTATGTTTACCACTGTATTTACAGCGCCTGTGCTTTTTGCCAATTCCTCTATTTTATCAATATAAGGTATAATGCTCGATTTTAGCCCTTGTCCCGTTACAGCACCACCAAGTATGATGGGCGATCTGAGCAGATTGGCATAACTTTCGGCAGTTATTTCATGTCCAAAGGTGAAGTAAACAATGTTGGCACCTAACTTTTGCAGGGCTTTATTGTGTTTCTCAATGGACGACTGGCTGCCTGATGTAGATAGCAAAAACAGTGTTTGCGTATTGAGCGGAACAGTCTGACTACTTATTGTTAGTGGATGGCTCATATGTTTTTCAATTTTTAATTGTATACTAAGTAGTTGGGAAGAAATAATGTCATATTTTCATTGTCTTTCTCCGCTACGCGGCTTAGGTTGCTACTTAACTCCTGTTTACTACCAAACTTTCGGTGCTATGCACCTACTTTAGCCGCATAGCGGCGCAAGTTTGGTAGACATATTCATTGAGAATGATATTTAAGCCGCATAGCGGCGACAGTCAATTCTCATAAAAAAGGGGATATTATATTTGTTTCTCTACGTCTCTAACGTTTCTTATCCCAGATTTCCCCCAATCCGGCTAAATATTTTCTCAGGTTGCCAGGGGATGTCGTCGCCAAGAATCATGCGCGTCATTGTTCGTCGCTCTACGAATCCGTTTTTCTTTAAAAACTCAACGCCGACAGTATTTTCTGTAGGAAGTACAGCCTTATCAATCATTGCATATTTAAGTTGCATCAATGCCAATCCTGCTTCGGCGGTATCGGCAAATATAAAGCCTTCCTTTAAATCGGGAACATAAAAGCCTAATAACTTGTTATTTTCTGTATATAAGATTGTGTTTGATAAATAATCGTTCAGTAGTTTTTCTCTTTTTTCGCCCGATACTTGTCGATCCAGTTCGTAAACCATTGCACGGTATTTTTCCTCGAAAGGAACCAGATGATCCGAAATAGGAACAGGCGTCCAGGGTTTTTCTCTTTCCATAAATGAGTAGCTCGCCACGGTTCTGTATCCGGCTTTTATATACACCGGTTTCCCCAGTTCAGTGGCGATAAGCGAGCAGGTGGCTATCGATTCGTTTTTGATAGTTGCAAGCAATTCGTTGACAATGGCGGAGCCAATACCTTTGTTTCTGTGTCGGTCTGCTACAATGATATGGGCTATCCAACAGCTGTTTTCAAAAATAATCAATGTCCCCGTTCCAACGATACGATGTTCGATTACCGCTTTTATGGGGTGACAAAATGACGAATGGACATAAAACTCAATGTCAGGAACTATATCTGCCCAGTCATGTGGCTGTATGGTACGTATTTCTACTAAATCATTATGGGTTATTGGTTCGAATTGCATAGTTGAAGATTTTGTTGTCATTATTTGTCGGGTTCTGTTGTTGGATGATCTCTTTCCCATTTTTCATGAAACTTAATACTGAATTTTTTATAAAATTCTTTGTACGTCAGATGAATGTCTTCTTCGTCCATTCCATATTCAATAAAAGAATCGACATGCTCACAGCGAAGTTTATAGTCCTCATACTCTTCGCGTATTTCAACGGCATAGATAATCCACCCATCATAATCCAAATCCTGCAATGCCGGATAGTATTTAAGAACAAGTGGTTGAATTAAATCATAATACTCTTTCTTTAATTCTTCTACTTTATTGAAATGTTTAATGTTTGATTCCCATTCTTCATCCGCTATTTCTTTTATTTGTTCAGCTGTTAGTGTATTAAACAATAGTGGATTACTATCCAGAGAATGGTAATCGGGTACAGGTGGTTCGGGTGGTCGGGCATAAAAATCAATCCAACTTTCAAAATCCGGATATTTTTCACGAAGATTGACTCCCTCTTTTTGATCCTGAACTAATATATTGAGCATCAATAAAAGTCGGTGTCCGGCCTTTGAAACGATCAAGTTGATATGATCCATCACCATTGGTCTGAACTCCGTTTCGAGTAATGGATACTGTTTATACATGAGTTTACGCACAGCAGGCGCAAGCTCTTTCATTACAGGACAATAAGTGTTGTTGTAAAAAAGCGTAATGTCCAGATCAAGCCCCGGCTCAGTTTTAGAGGCTCGATTAAAATAGGCAAAATTATTGTCGTACCATTTTTCTAATTCCGACATTTTGTAATCATCTTCATCTTCTTCCTCTTCAAACATAACTCGACAATTTTAGGATTGATCAATAGATTCTTTACGCATAAAGCAAACTATAAATGGTAAATGTTCAAAATCTTTAAACCCGGTTTCTATAAATCCTTGCGATAAATACCACTTTTTAAGCTTACTATTAGAATCAATCAGGGCAATAGAGATCATTTTACCTCCTGCGTTTTTTATTTTATCTGTTGCAAAATCCATTAATCGAACGCCAATTCCCTGATGACGAAACTCCGGTAATACGGATACTTTTTCAATATAATACGTGTCTGCTTCTCTTTTTGATTTCTCGATAGCTATACAGCCTACTAACCGGTTTCCCATCTTCAACCCATATAGCGCTATTCCATTCTTTAATTGCTCCCGCAACGTTTTCTCGTCGATGAATGCATTGTTGGTGGGATTATCCTCTTTCGTAAAATTGAAATCTCTGGCTATCGTTCCATGTGACAGGTTCAATACTTTCAGTACTGCTGATACATCCTGTTCCGGATTGATATAGATAAAGTCCATTTGATTATTCACTTCTTATTATTTTAGGATAAACCGGCTCGCTTCGATTATGCGTATTTATACTTACAAAGATATGAACATTATTTTACATGATTCATTGCGTTGAACATAAACTTTACTCAATTTATACCTGAGGATAATTGCTTATAAACAAATAGTGAGTGGCTTTTATTATTCTGCAATAAATAAATTGGCCGAAAATCAATTAAGAAATCCGGCCAATTTATTCAAACTGAAATACAATTAATTAGTTAGAAGTAGTACTTCATTTCTACCTTTTTATTTGTGTATATAGGGTTTTGCATCTCAAAATTACTAAGGTAATCTTTGTAACGCTCAATTTCGCATTTCAACTCTTTCTCGCTGGCACGAGCCGGACCCCAGCTAATAAATGGTTGAAATACTGTCATGCCTGTAAAATAGAACATGCCATGTTGGATAGGGAATAAAATCATATTGATATCTCCATTGTTTCCATCATCGGTGTAGGTATGTTTTGGTCCGCCGGTAGTCATAGTAATAAATACACTTTTATCTTTAAAAACGCCTTTGTCATAGATGCCTTTACCACCTCCATATGCAAACCCCATGGCAAAAACACGGTCGACCCACCCTTTCAGAATGGCCGGTAAACCAAACCACCAAAGTGGAAAATTGAAAATCAACAAATCGCACCATTCCAGTTTGTCCATCTCATCCTTTAAAACATCCACAAAATCGTTGTTACGATAGGAACTCAACTGTTCGGCCTGATATTTGAAAAATTCAGGATTGGCAACCGATTTAAAATCAGATCTATCTCCAACCGGATCGAAATTCATGGCATACAGGTCACTCACTTTTACTTCATATCCCTTTGCTAAGAAATACTCTTGGGCTGTGTTTTTTAAACTTGAACAGAAAGATGCTTTTTCGGGATGTGCGCTAATTATTAACACATTTTTCATATCGAATCGTTTTATTTTTATAACCTCTGCAGCACAACGGTTTACATGATTGATTTTTTACTTTGTAGCCTCTATATTTTCAACCTGAATGATTTGTATTCCATTGCGTATGTTGTAGGTTGGGTTGTTTTTATTCATTTCATTCACTCAAAATCATTTTACTAGTTTTAATGCTTCGCTCACTTCTGTCACCGGTCGTTGACACTGTTTGTCTCTACACACGTAAATTGTTGTTTCGCCTTCCACTAACTTTCCGCTTAGCATTTCTAAGTTTCCTTCGGCTTTCCCACCCGACAAAAACACATTGGGTAAATAATGACTATCAAATTCCTTGCGCATTGCTTTACAGTCGCTTCCAACTATGGCTATCGCGTAAGGTGCACTCGCCAACCAAGCCATCAGTATATCCCAATTGGCATAATAAGTCCCGTGTTCAATCGCATTTTCTTTTATATTGTTGAGCATTTGTGTTGCTTTTTCAATATAGTCGTCATTGTACAGGTATTGACCTAAAATGAACAGGTTCTTGGCCATTTCGGAATTGGAAGACGGAATCACATTGTCCGACAATTCCATTTTTCGGGCTATCAACGAAGGATCAATATCAGATGTGTAATAAAACATGCCACTTTTCGTGTCATAAAAATGAGCCATGGTATAGGCAGTCAATTGCTGCGCTTCATTCAACCATTTTTCGTCAAAGGTGGCCTGGTAGATGTTGATAAATGCCTGAATTGTAAAAGCATAATCGTCTAAGAAGCCATTAATCGCTTTATTGCCAATATTGAAATTTCTCGATAGGCAATAATCGGTGGTTTTGATGTTGGAAAGTATCATCTCAGCGTTCCTCAGGGCAATATCTAAATACTCTTGTAAATCAAAAACACGGTAAGCATCAATATATCCTTTTATCATCAGTGCATTCCACGAAGTCAGTAATTTATCATCCAAACCCGGACGAATGCGATGAGCGCGTTCATTTAGGACTATCTGTTTTGCTTTCAAAACTAGTTTATTCAGTTCAGCTTCTGAAATAGAATATTTTTGGGCAATTTCGCGGTCGGACGAAGTTCGGTGAAGAATATTCTGTCCTTTTTCCCAATTTCCCTTTTGTGTAGCACTGTAATAATCACCTATTATGTTAGCGGTTGAGCCTAACATCATTTTCAGTTCATCGTAGGTCCAAACATAGAACTTGCCTTCTACACCTTCACTATCAGCATCCAACGAGGCATAAAATCCACCCTCCGGTGAAGTTAGTTCGCGTTGAACAAATGCCAGTGTTTCTATCACTATCTGTTTGTAGACCGGGTTCTTTGTTTGTTGATAGGCTGCACAATAAAGGCTCACCAGTTGAGCATTGTCGTACAGCATCTTTTCAAAATGTGGCACTTTCCAAACTCCATCTACCGAGTAGCGCGAAAAACCGCCACCTATCTGGTCGTAAATGCCACCTTCACTCATTTTATCTAACGTTACAAGTACCGCTTTTAGTGCGTCAGTCTGGTGTGTAAGATGGTAATAATGCAACAGAAATTGATGCCCCGCAGGTAGGGGGAATTTAGGAGCAACTTTTGTTGCACCCCACACAAAATCAATGTCTTTTTTCCAGTTCTCAAAAACCGCATCCAAATCATTAATGCTCAGCTCGCTTTTTGAGTTGGTACTATAAATCAATTCGGTATTCTGAATACCATCAGTCAGTGTTTTTGCTTGTAATTCAGCTTTTTCGGGATAGCTTGTTACAAAGTTAGCAACCTGCGCCAGCATATCCAGCCACTCCGCTTTAGGGAAATAAGTACCACCGTATATGGGTCGCCCATCGGGCAAGGCAATACAGTTGAGCGGCCAACCTCCGCGGCCACTAAGCAACTGCACGGCATTCATATACACCTGGTCAATGTCCGGGCGTTCTTCCCTGTCTACTTTAATAGACACGAAATGCTCGTTCATAAAATCAGCAACCTGCTCGTTTTCGAAACTCTCGTGTTCCATCACATGGCACCAATGACAAGCCGCATAACCAATGCTGATGAGTATCAACTTATTTTCTTTCTTCGCTTTTTCCAAAGCTTCGGCACCCCATGGATACCAGTTTACCGGGTTATGAGCATGCTGCAGCAAGTACGGACTGCTTTGCAGAATAAGTGGATTAGTATGTTTGTGTTGAGTAGTATACATAAGTTCTTTTTCAGCCTAAAACGGTTGAAAAAGAAAAAGGTTTTGGTTGATAAGATTATTTAATCAAAACGTAATAATTTTATATAAAACAGGAAGTTATGCTTGCTAATATGTCGTTTTTGTTTCGTTTAGAAGTTCGTTGATTAAAAATAATATAACAAAACAGTCCACCCATTTGTTGAGTTTTTTTCAACAAATGGGTGGACTGAATAGGTACTTTTATAATGGAAGGAGGGGCATTAACCCCCGAAAATAATTACATAAAGTGATATAAAAATACGATGGTTGCGTCCAAAGCAGTTTTACGATTGTCTTTTATTTCGAGTGATACCTGAATTTCGGCTTTTGCAATTCCTCTCAAATTTAATAAGGATTTTAGTTTAGCACGCAGACGCACTTCGCTGTTTACCAACACCGGTTGATTAAAACGTAGACTCTCAATACCATAATTTACAGTTAGTTTCGAGTTATTTACCTCTACTATCTGATTCCACAAAAAAGGCATTATTGAGATGTTTAAAAAACCATGTGAGATGGTTGTTTTATAAGGGCTCTCATTTTTAGCTTTTTCGGTGTCGATATGTATCCATTGGTGATCCAGGGTGGCATCGGCAAACAAATTAATCTGATCTTGCGAAATCGTTATATAATCTGATACTCCTAATTCCTGACCAATAAATTTTTCAAATTCGGCGAAGCTATTGATGACAATTTTACTCATTATTTCTGAAGGGTTAAATTTCTGAAGATGTAAAGTGATGTTTCTATTAATTTGAGTACAAATGTACTGAAATTTTAGTTTTTATGAAATAGCAAATCCATATTTTAGAGAACAATTTTTCAGAAAAATTCATAATTGAATAACCGTTTTCGTGAAATTATAGATAATGTAAATAAATATTTACAAAGAAATGGAGCACTAAAACTAAAACAAGGGTCAGGCATAAGCCTCCTGTGATAAGGATATAAAAATCGAAGCGTGATGTATACGAACGATATAGTTTTGGCATCAACCAAAACGAATAGGGAAGATACAATACAACCGATGTGATTACTGCCGGGAAATAGCGTTGTAGAACAATTGTTCCAACAATATGCGGGAACACGGCATTGACGATAAATACCGACACCAATATGGTCAGCAGGTTTTTTCGGTTCGATTCTTTTGTTTGGAGATTGGCCCACAAAATAAGTAACCAGGCAATGATGGTCGTCAACCCAATGGCTAAGATCACTGCATTGGAATTATGAGGACGCAGCCCTAAAGGTAAATGGGTTGGATATACAAAATGAACCAATCCTACCGTCTCTTCAATATTATGCAAGGTGAATAATGCGCCTGCTATCAGTAATTGTTTACTGTGATTTACTCCGGACATCATTCGTTTTCTTTAATGTGTATCCTTGTCAGACAAGATTGTTTCTGTTATTTCAACTGCATCCTGAATGTATTTCAAACAATGGGTGTAGTATAAATCCAATTCCATAATTTTAGCCATTCCTTCTGGTGAATTAATATCATGCTCATCCAGCAACTGGCGGCAACAAATTGTTTTGTTCCGGCTTTTGAATTCATTGATAAGAAATAACGAGTGTTTATAGGCTAATGCCTTATCGTCTTCACTACCATTTTCGCCTTTGCCGTATTTGAGTCCAATGGCCATCAGCGCTCCGGTAACGGCTCCACAGGTTTCCTGCATGCGGGCAATGCCCGATCCGAAAGGACTTGCCAGTCGGAGGCAACTATCTTTCGATAATCCAAAATCTTCGGCAAATGCCGATATCACAGATTGAGAGCAGTTGAATCCGCTCCGGAATCTTTCAGTAGCATGTCTGGTTTTTTCGCTCATAATAATCATTTAATTCATAATTTATAATGCACAATTCAGAATTAATCAATTCCAATTTATTACTTATTATTCATCATTTTTTTTGACATTCGATGAAATTCTCTTAGTTCCAGTTTTTTCTGAGGGGATAACTGAGTGTAGGGAATACCTTTTATAGCGCCTTCAAGTCCGAACAATAACTGAATACATGCCCCCGGATCGAGTGTTTGTAAGCGGAGGAATGCTTGCTCGGTTCCTGCTTCTTTTAGTTCAGCATAGGAGTTAATACCTACCTGTACCAGCTTTGTTGCTGTATCTTTACCGATATTGGGCTGTTGCAATAAGTCTGTTATCATAGGTTTTAAAATAATTCACCTCAAAAGTCACAAAAGGTACACAAAAGCAGATAATGAAAATTTTGAGCTGTATTCTGTCTGAGTTTTCAAGAAAACAAAAGCTAAGTTTTTATTTCATAAAAACTTTTGTGTGCCTTTTGTGGTGTCCTCTTTTGATTAGAAAAAATAAAGGATAATTGTATTTTACTTACTCCTTGCCTCTTACTTCTATTAAACGAACGGTTTGAAGGCCAGAGCAAATTTAGTAGGTGTAAATTCTATAATTTGATAAGTGGCGGCATTGTGGATATTGAACGGATCTTCGGAAATAATGCGTTGGGTTTCTTTCAAACTGTTGGCATTACAAAGAATCACACCGCCGGTGCGAGGGTTTTGTGCACCCGAACAAACAAATTTGTTGAGCGAGTAGTACTTGTCGAGGTAAGCGCGGTGTTCCACCAAATGTTCCTCAATTTTTTCGAGGCCATGGGTGTAAGTTAGAACAATAACGTACATGATTGTGTGGTTTTTTAATCAAAAAACAAAGGTAGGATTTTTTTTAATTAAGTATTCTATAAAAATGAAAAATGTGGAATGAAGAATGTGACTTTATAATTTGACGATTACTTCCCTGTGAATTTTAAAAGAAGTATTTTTGTCTAATAGATAGATGAAATAACCACTAAGACCCAAAGTGTACAAAGAAGCACTAACGTTTTATACAAAACAGTAAGGCAAAATGCAAGTGTTTTGTGGTTTAAAATCAATAATTTCGAGTAATTGATAAATAAGATATGCATATTTTATTCTTTGTGCACTATGTGTCTTAGTGGTTACTCTTTTGTTTTCAAATGCCGCCGACTATCCAACATACTATGCGTAAAATAATACATATCGACATGGACGCTTTTTTTGCTTCTATAGAGCAGCGGGATAATGCTGACTATAAAGGTAAGCCTTTGGCGGTGGGTTATTCCGGACCTCGGGGAGTGGTGGCGGCTGCAAGTTATGAAGCTCGGCGCTATGGTGTTCGTTCGGCTATGGCCTCAACAACGGCATTGCGTAAATGTCCTCATCTGATATTTGTAATGCCGCACTTTGAAGTTTATAAGTCGGTATCCAGGCAAATAATGGAGATCTTTCACGAGTACACCGATTTGGTAGAGCCGCTGTCGTTGGATGAGGCTTTTTTGGATGTAACCGAGAATCATAAACAAATGGCTTCGGCTACTCAGATAGCGCAGGAAATAAAACAAAAGATATTGGAAACCACAGGACTAACGGCTTCGGCAGGCGTGTCGTTTAATAAGTTTCTGGCCAAGATAGCTTCCGATTACAATAAACCCAATGGTTTGTTCGTGGTAAAGCCTAACGATGCCGAACGGTTTGTAGAAACGCTTTCGATTGAACAGTTCTATGGGGTGGGGAAGGTCACTGCAGAGCGGATGCATCAGTTGGGTATTAAGACCGGTGCCGATTTAAAACAATGGTCGGAGCAGGATTTGGTGACAAAGTTTGGAAAGGCCGGACACAGCTATTACCAGAATGCCCGCGCCATAGACAACCGTCCGGTGGAATGGCAACGCATCCGAAAATCGGTAAGTTCCGAAACAACTTTCGAAAGCGATACAGACAACTATGAGGAACTACTGCCCGAACTGGAAAAACTTACCCGTGAGGTGATAGATTATGTGGCTAAAAAAGATTTTAAAGGACGCACGGTAAGCCTGAAGATAAAGTTTTCCGATTTTAAAGTGATTAGTCGCAGCAAAACATTCCCCACGCACGTATCCGATTACGAAACATTGTTCAAGACCGGTGCCGAACTGTTGCAACTGGTTGATCTGACGCCTAAGATCCGGTTGATAGGCATAGGTGTCAAGAACAACGAAGAGGAAGAAAGCTGGGCAGATGCCATTCAACTACGCATCAAATTTTTGGAAGATGAAATGACGGAATAAATCCGCATCAGGCCGAACTCATATCGCACCATGCAGCATCCATATTGCACGAAGCCGAACCCATATCGCACGAAGCCGAACCCATATCGCATCAAGCCGAACCCATATCCCATCAAGCAGTAACGATATTGCATGAAGCCGAACCCATATCTCATCAAGCTGTAACGATATCGCACGAAGCTGAACCTATATCGCGCTATGCTGTAATGATATCTCATCAAGCCGAACCCATATCGCACAAAGCCGAACCCATATTCCATCAAGCTGTCTTGTCCTAAATTAGCTTGACAGATTTATAATTAATCTCTATTTATCTGTTGCATATAAAATATCATTCCTGTTTAAACATACATCGTTCATTCTAGTTACTAGTTTTTCCTCTATAACCGATTACATTCCTGATTTCCCATACAACAATTTTTCTAGTTTCTATTATCAAATACAGTATGCAATCAGATTCCTGATTCGCTTTACCGCTTTATTTTTAATTACTTTTTTCTCAGACCTTTTTTTTGATATGCCATAAAATGTCTGACAGGTAATTCCAAGCTAGGATTTATCGTTAAATACTATCCGCCACTTGGCGGTTGGAGATTTAATGATAAACCCCTTGGGGCTTGTCATTGATTGGAATAGACTGTCAGGCTACCTTTGCATTTCAATAAAATTGTTTGCAGATTCAAACTTCCTTTTCTGCCATCTTTTCTTTAATTCCCCTTTGTGTGTATGTGCTTCAACTGGAGTCATATAATCACAACTGGCATGAGGTCGTTTGTTATTATACTTATAAACAGCAATCTTTACTGCTTCATTGGCCGTCAAATAATCTTCAAAGGTATCTTCCAAACCGTATTCTGCTTTTAATATCCCATTCACCCGTTCAGCAATTGCGTTCTCATACGGATCACCATTCTCGGTCATAGAGATATTTATTTCACACCCATTGAGGTAGTTTACATAATCATTACAACAGTACTGTATTCCACGGTCGGAGTGATGAATCAGTTCTTTCTTCTTTACCCCTTCGCCCTGAACTGCCATTTTTAGTGCATTCAAAGCACCTTCGCTGGTTAAATCCGACCAAAGACACCAGCCGACAATCTTTTTAGAATACGCATCCGTTATCAGCGATAAATACACGAAACCCAATGTGGTACGGATATACGTTATATCGCTTACCCAAAGTTTCCCGGAAGAGTTTAGCTCCAAATCACGTATCAGATTAGGATATTTCCGGTAGAAATGATTGGAATTAGTGGTTCTTTTACTTCTACCTTTGCGTTTTATAAGCAATCCATGCTCACCCAAGAGATTATAAAACTTATCCCTTCCATATTTTATCCCGTGCTCGATTAATACATCGGACAAAAGATAAAGCATCTTTTCGGCACCCATACGTTTATGTTCCTGCCGTAATTCTTTGGCTTGCCCCAGTATAAATACTTCTTGCATTTGCCACTCTGATAGCCGCTTCTTACGCTCATACCAAGCTTGACGGCTATTCCCAAACAGTTCACAGATAACGCGCTTTGAAGCACGAGGATAAACCTGTGTCAGAACGTCTACCGTTTGGGTCCAGACTTTTTTCTGATTTCCAGCTTGTAATCTTTTTCGGCAATATCTATCATCGTATTCACTGCCGTTAAGCGCATTTGAGCCAATTCCAACTGTTTTTCAAGTTCTTTGTTTCTGGCTTCCAGTTTCTTGAGGTTGATTCTTTCTTCTGCTGTCATAAGGGGCAAAGATAATACGATTTCTTCTGAATACTTACGCTGCCAATCCTTATAAGTCTGATCAAAAAAATAAGGTAATTGAAAGCGTGATCGCGCTTCCTGCCAACTCATCCTTTGCGACTCAATCTCTTGCACTAACCAACGACGAAAACTGTTTTCGTATCGCTTTAAATCTACTGATTCTTGTTTGAATCCTTCCATATTATCGGTAAGATTCGATGTTTGCTTTTCCATCTTCTTCTTGATTTTTTAGGTCAAGCTATTTTAGGGAAAGACAAGCAGTAACGATATCGCATGAAGCTGAACCTATATCGCACTATGCTGTAATGATATCTCATCAAGCCGAACCCATATCGCACAAAAAATATTTGGCGTGTTACTTTATCCATATAAACAGACGTAATTATTTTTAATAGTTTGAATAATTATTTACTAAAAGCAAACTGCATGTTAATTGTTTTTAGTATGTTTGTGGGGCAAAAAAATAAACATAAAATAAGGGTAGGGTTGAAGTGTAAAATGGTAATATGGGCAAGTCTAGTGTAAATTTGCAAACAGTGGATTATTTAAAAACTATCAAGTTGATCTATTATGATTGAACGGACTAAAATACAAATTAGTAAAGCTCAAAACAATGATGCTGAAGTGTTGACCGATATTTCATTTGCAGCCAAGAAACATTGGAATTATCCAGACAGTTATTATGACTTATGGAGAGACGAGTTAACCATTACGAAGGAATATATACAGCAAAACATCGTATTTAAGGCTTTATATATGGACGTTGTTATCGGTTTTTATTCAATTATAGAGAATAAAGAGGATTTTTATAGTGGTGACACATTTGTAAAAAAAGGATTTTGGTTAGAGCATCTATTTATTAAACCCGAATATCATAAATTGGGAATTGGTACGCTAATGATGAATCATGCAAAACAAGTTTCAAGAGACTTAGGTATTCCTGAATTATTTATCTTTGTAGACCCTTATGCAAAGGGGTTTTATGATAAGGTGGGCGCAGCATATTTGTATGACTCTAAATCGTCAATACCTGGCAGAATGATACCTGTTTATGGTTTGAGAATTTGAAATTTTCCTACTCCAAGTATAGTAGTTGGAACTATGCAGTGTGTAGAAATAGATAAACTTGGAGAAAGAAAGGAATATATGACACAAAATAATTGATAAAAAATGTTTGAAGTTGGACAACTTATTGGTAAAATAGTTCTTGTGATTTTTCCATTATTTATAATATACTTATTGGGAGTTAAAGACAAGAAGCGGCTATCTATCATTTTGTTATTCGTAACAGGGTGGATTTTATATGTACTTCCAATGGAACTGCGTCCTGTATTTAAAACGAATCATATTGTTTTATTTTGGTTGGGAATTATTCCAAACTTTGGATGTGCATTTGCTTTACCTATAATAGGTTTAAGACATAAAAAGATGACCTTTAGTGAAGCTAAAATTAAATTGCTGATTTATAGTTTGTATACTTTTGGATTATTACTTGCTTTTGAATTAATATCACTTATTAAGGGCTTCGGTACATTTGACTGGCTTGACTTAGGTATGTCTATCTGCGGACTTACGACTTTAAACATTATTTTTAGAGGCTATAAAACAAAATTTAAACGCATATTTGAATGATAAACCCTTTTTTTAGCTCTTTTACTCAAAGTATAGAAGTCTAAACTAACCCAATTGACAAGTTATAAAATTGAATAATAGGATAAATTACAATTAAATCTAATCAATATGAAATTAAGCAGTATCTCTAGTGGAAGAGTTACAATAGTTACTTTTTCGATTCTTTTGGTTCAATCATTCTTTTGTTTTTTGTACTCTCAACAAAGCAGGCAGGTCTCTATTAATCCAGTGATGAAAGTCAGTAATTTGAGGAAAAATACAGAAAATCCAATGCGACTTGACAGATTAAGTATCGACATTAAAGTTATTGGGCAAATTGCAGTCACCACTTTAGATATGACTTATTATAATCCTAATTCGCGGGTAATGGAGGGCGAGTTTAATTTTCCATTGGGCGAGGGACAATCTGTTTCCCGTTTTGCATTGGATATAAATGGAACAATGCGCGAAGCTGTAGTAGTTGAAAAAGAAAAGGGTCGCAAAACTTTCGAAGCAATTGTTCGCCGTGGTGTAGATCCCGGATTGCTTGAAATGACTGCCGGCAATAACTTTCGCATGCGTGTATATCCATTACCGGCAAGGGGAACAAGAAGAGTTATACTGGCTTTTGAGCAAGAACTGACGGACAAGGGAACTTCTGACTTATATTTACTTCCACTCAAGATAAATGAACCGATAGCAAAATTTTCTGTCCACGCCGAGGTAATTAAAAACAGTTTGAAACAGGATACTGAAAATAGTGAATTGGTAAATCTGTCGTTTAGTAAACTCAATGAATCGTATGTGGCAAGTATAGAGAAAGACAACTTTGTGCCCGACAAAAATATAGTACTTGAATTTCCACATGTAAATACTGTTGAAAGAGTATTTACAGCTGCAAAAAACAATAGCGCGGATTCGTCGTATTTCTATATAAATATAAAACCACAACTTTCGGAGCAAGTGAAGGCATTACCTAAACGTATGACTTTGTTATGGGACAATTCGAACTCGGCTCAGTATCGAAACCTCGAAAAGGAATTGATGATACTTGATAATTACATTCAGAAGATCAAGAATCTATCTGTTGAGCTGGCTTTGTTTAATATAAAGGCCAATAAGGCCGAGACTTTTGAGATAGTAAACGGAAATTGGGATAACCTTAAAACGGCTCTAAAAGCTATAGTTTACGACGGTGGAACATCGTTGGGTTGCCTTGATTTTACAAAGTTCAAAAGCGATGAAATACTTCTTTTTTCGGATGGAATGACCACCTTTGGTAATGATAAACCAAAACTCTCGCAGACTCCCATATACACATTGAATTCAAGTGTTACTGCCAATCCAATGTTTCTTACCTATATAGCTCAACATACAGGTGGAGTGTATATTGACCTGAATAAGTTAAGCAGTAGTGAAGCATTGGAAAAACTAACGAACAGTAATTATCATTTTATCTCGGCACAAATTCAGGGTGGACTGGTTTCTAATGTATATCCATCTATGCCTTGTCAATTTGATAAAACGTTTAGCCTTGCGGGAATCATATGTGGCAAATCTGCCAAAGTGGTCTTGAATTTTGGTTTTGGTTCAACAATAACCTATTCAAAAGTAATCGAAATCAATGCTGATAATTCTGCAGATAAATATATTCTAAGCCGTTTGTGGGCAGAGAAGAAGATAGCTGAGCTGAGCTTGAATGAGGAAAAATATAAAAAAGAAATAACACTCACCGGAAAGCAATACGGAATAGTAACGCCCAATACATCGCTAATTGTGCTCGAAAACTTAAACGATTATTTAGACAACGGCATAGTGCCACCGCTTGAAATGCAGGAACAGTACTTCTTACAAAAAAACAAAGCAAAAAATGAAGTTGAACAAAGTAGAATGAACGCGATAGGAGCTGTAATACTATTATCAAACAAACAAAGTAGGTGGTGGAACACAATATTTCCTAAACAAGTAAAAAATTATTCGGCCAAATTCGGCGCTCCTGTTATAGCACGCGATGAAGAGGTTACTGATGAACTAAAATCGCAAGAGGAATTGACGAATGCCAATGTGACTATTTCTGTAGCAGATGTAAAAGGGGTTGAAGGTACTAATACTGTAGATATAGCTGATGTAAAAGCAGCAGTTACAGAAGTTGCTGATGTAAGGCAAGGATATGTAGCTGGTTTAGATGTTGTGAAAGATAATAGCTCCATACAGCTTAATGCATGGGATCCACAAACACCTTATCTAAAAGTGTTACAATATGCTGTGGTTGGATCGGAATACGCGAGCTACATAAAACTAAAAAAGGAATATGGTGCAATACCGTCATTCTATATTGATGTAGCAGATTATTTCTCAAAATTAGGAAAAAATGATACAGCAGTCACTATTCTTTCAAATGTAGCTGAGCTTAGTATTGAGTCGCCTCAATTGTTACGGGTTTTGGGGTATAAATTATTGGAATTTAAACGATATGAGGAGGCAGTAATGATTTTTGAGAAAGTGTTAGGGCTAAAAGGAGAAGAACCACAGTCTTATCGTGATTTAGGATTGGCATATGAAGCAAGCGGAAAATACCAAAAAGCGATAAAGACGCTCTATGAAGTAGTGAAAAAGGATTGGAATAACCGTTTCCCAGAAATAGGAATAATTGTTATGAATGAGATAAATAGTATTATCACTGCCCATCCGGAGCTTAATTGTGCGTTTATTGACCATCGTTTAATAAAGAAAGAGCCGGTAAATATTAGGGTAATATTGACTTGGGATACTGATAACTGTGATATGGATCTTTGGGTTACCGACCCTAAAGGTGAAAAATGTTATTTTCAAAACACGCTCACAAGATTAGGAGGTAAAATATCACAAGATTTTATCAATGGTTATGGCCCAGAAGAATTTATGATTAAAAAAGCTATGAGTGGAAAATACCTTGTACAAGCAAATTATTATGGAACTCATTCACAGGCTCAGTTAGCTCCGGTAAATCTCCATATGGTGTTTATCACTAATTTTGGAAAACCCAATCAAAAGAAACAAGAGCTAACTATTAGACTCGAGAATAAGGAAGATATTATTGAGGTAGGTAACTTTGGTTTTGTAAATAATTAATTCAGTATTTAAAGCCTACTTAGAAATATTTAACACAAATAATAATATAAATCCATGATAACATCAACCGAAATAAAAGAACTGGCAAAAGAGTTGGGTGCCGATGTATGTGGCATTGCTTCTATTGATAGATTTGATGATTCGCCTGCGGGTTTTCATCCTACGGATGTTTATATAAAAACTAAATCGGTGATTTCCATTGCTTGCCGCATTCCGGGAAGTTCGATGTATATAGATTCACCGTCGCCCTATACTGCCATAGAAGATATTGCTTTGGCTAAGGTGAATCAGATTGTTTTATCGCTAACGCTGTATCTCGAAAAATGCGGATTTCAGGCTATCATGATTCCTTCTGTGCCTTATGATTACTGGGATACAGAAACGATGACCGGAAAAGGTATTCTGTCGTTAAAGCACCTGGGTTATAAAGCCGGTGTAGGATATATTGGTAAAAACTCTCTGCTTTGCAACGTTGAATATGGCAATTTGATAAAGTTGGGTGCCTTGATTACCAATGCTGAATTGGTAGCTGACCCTTTTATAGAAAAGAGTTTGTGTAAAGAGAGTTGTACGCTTTGTATAGACAGTTGTCCGGTTGGAGCCATAGGACCGAACGCAGAAGTATGTCAGAAAAAGTGCCGGGAATATGCCGAGATACCCAATAAGCGAGGCGTCGAGATATATGCTTGTCACGAATGCAGAAAGGTTTGCCCGAATCGTAATGGAATAAAAAAGCACTAAACAGTATTTATGCCGATTTAAATTGCGTTGGAACAGGTTCTTTAAAAATGCTGAAAGGGTATTGGGCAAAGAATGAGATTGATTGTGTATAGCAATTAATCAATGTCTTGTTCGTTATTAATGGAAATAATAAATCTCTTGTTTTTGTATCAATTGCCGTCCCATTTATGGGACGGATTGTAATGTAGAATACCTATTGGCTTTAGCCAAATGATATTAAGACTTTGGCTAAAGCCGTGCATACCCTAATTCTTTATTCTGCCCCATAAATGGGGCGGCAATTGAAATAAATGTAAATACACTCACTTACATAAACAATAAAACTAATTTACTGATGAGAAAATTGATATTGCAGGTTTTTATATTTTTTACCGGTTTACTGGGCTGTTGCCTGCTTGTGCTAATGCTGATACAGCTTCATGCCAACAAAGAAGAACTGGCACGAGTAAAAGATTATAATAAGGGAACTATCAGCAATCAGGAAAAAGCCCGCGTGCTTCAAACATTGCGCATACTGGAAGATGGTTATTCCAAAAGAGACTTGACTGCAGTTGATGGTTGTGTGGCAAGTACGTTTAGCAATAAAGATGTGCTTATTCTGGGAACCAATCCTACCGAAATACTGACCGGAAAAGAGGGAGCCAAAAACTTATTGCTGGGCGACTGGACCTATTGGGGGAAGGTCACCTTTCATCTCGATAGAACCCGTTTTGATCAACTGGATGGCACAGTAGTCTATGTGGCCACTACCGGTGAGGTAAAGATAGATATGTGGCGACTGAAGCTTCCGTTACGAATTACGGGTGTGTTGGTAAATGAGAATTCTCATTGGCTTATCAGTAAGCTGCAATTTCAATACGATACAAATACAAACCTGATTATATTTTCATGGTTGGCAACTATTGGATTTATAATAAGCCTGATTCTTACTGTGCTTATTTGGCTGTGGACTAAACTGAAAAGAAAAACTCCACGCAGGGTGGTTTCAAAATACTAGGAACATTTTTCAGGCTTTCTTTTCACAAAAAAGTGTTTGTTCATTCATCTCTGTTCAATATTGTTGCATTCATCTGATTAAAAAGTGTATCAAATACGCTAATTGCTTGTTTATTTGATTGGAATGGGGTAATTTTGCACTCCTTTTAATGCAAACCTCCGGATGAATTCAATAAAATTTTTCTATTACAACAAAAAGTACTTTGCTTCTGCCTTTTTGTTTTCATGCTTTAGCCTTATTTTTAGTACCTGGGTAACCTATATTCCACAAATTTCTGAAAAACTGGGAATAACGGAAGGCAAGATAGGTAAGGCTATTTTTTTCTCTGCCCTTGGTGCATTTGTCATGATTCGTATCTGTCGTCATATAGTGGATAGGGTAGGAGTCGGCAAGTATACTTTTTATGCATTAATTGTTTACTGTATTTCTTTTTATGGTCCTTTTATTGCCAACAGCTTCAATACCTTGTGTATTAGTTTGTTCTTTTTCGGCATGGCAGGTTCATCGTTTGCTATTTCACTAAACTCTTTAACTGCAGCTATCGAAAGACAGGATGAAATATACATCATGTCGCGTAGTCATGCTTTTTGGAGCATTGGGGGGATGATTGGAGCGGCTACCGGCAGCTTTATCGCCGTTTTATTACACAACCCGATAATGCATGTATCTATTCTGGTGGCCATCATACTGCTGGTTCAATTCAAATTAAAGCACCATTATTATCAACGGGTTGGTGAGCAGTTGATAAATGAAAAGCATAAAAAGAAAAATCTAAAACCACTTTACCTCATTGCAGTTATTGGACTTGTAATAATGGTTGCGGAAGGTGCCATTGCCGATTGGAGTGCTTTGTATCTGAAGAAAATTATTTTGCTGGACATGAAATACATAGGATTTGGTTATGCGGCATTTTCCTCGGCCATGATGATTGGACGTTTTACGGGTGACTCGCTGAGCAAAAAACTGGGTTCATGGCAATTGATTACCTATTCGAGCTTAACCGGAATAGTGGGTTTTTTACTGGTGCTTATTCTCAATCCGGTAGTCTCTATTCTTGGTTTCTTTATTGTGGGAATAGGCTTTTCGGTAGTTGTTCCTGAGGTGTACAGACTGGCTTCAAAAGTGGAAGGTATAAAGACTGCCGATGGTGTTTCGTTTATTGCGGCCACTTCGAATATCGGTTTTCTGGTAGGACCTGTGTTATTAGGTTTTGTAGCTGAATTTCAATCTTTACATCTTAGTTTTATTGTGCTTACCGCTTTTGTGAGTATAGCATTTATTATTGCTTTTGTGAAAAATAGGACTAGCTTAGAATTAATGTGATTTAGAAATAAGATTTTTTTGAATCTTACTATTTTACAAGTCCTTTAGGTGAGGGTATAAAAAATCAGGGTTGACTTTTAAAAATACACGTTCTTATTTCAATCTATATTTTATGTTCGGTGCTATGCACCTTTGTTTTCTTTGTTTTCTTTGTTTAACTTTCCTACAAATAGTACGGTGCTACGCACCTAATAGCAACATCGTTGCGAACCAGTTGTAGAGTCCTAATAAAAGCTAACTATAAGGTGCGTAGCACCGAACCTGAGAAAATGGTGAGAAAATATGTTTGTTTAATTCATATTTATGACACCCTATCCTTTAGGATTCTAATGTCAATTTCTTCCGATCTATAATTGTTTGCTTATATCGAACACACGTTAAATCAAAAAAGGCCGGCTGTACTCGTTTGAGTATAGCCGGCCTTTTTTATGGTGAAAATTCACTGTGGAATTTTATTTATTCAATTTATTGATAAGCTTTTGATTTTTACGTCTTGCTATTTTCAATTTGATAGTGTAGTCGAGCTCATACAGAGCCGGAACGAACATCAAGGTGAGGAAAGTGGCAAAGCTTAATCCAAAGATGATAGACCATGCCAACGGACCCCAGAAGGCAACATTATCGCCACCAAAGTAGATGTGTGGATTCAACTCTGTAAACATCGTGGTAAAGTCGATATTCATTCCCACGGCTAACGGCACAAGTCCGAGCATAGTGGCAGTTGCAGTAAGGATAACCGGTGTGATACGTGTTTTACCTCCTTCGATAATAGCACGACGTGTACGCAGTCCTTCTTTTTTCTTGACATCAATAAATTCCACAATCAATATCCCGTTTCGGACGACAATACCTCCAAGTGCCACTACGCCAAGTCCGGTCATCATAATCACCAAATCCATGTGGAAAATCATGACTCCAAGCAACACTCCGATGATACTGAAAATAACCTCACTCAAAATGATCAGAGATTTGCTTACAGAACCAAACTGAGTGATAAGGATAAAGAAAATAGCACCCAGTGCAATAATCATAGCCTTCATCAGGAAGTTGGCTGTTTCGGCCTGATCTTCCTGTTCACCCGTTAGTTTCACATTTGTTCCTTCGTGGAAATGAAACTTCTTAGCTTCGCGGGTGACAATCGGAACGATGTCGTTGGCCGAATAACCTGACAGTACATTGGAGTACACGGTAATAACCCGCTTTTGATTAAGGCGTTTTATTCCTGCATAGGATGACGTGTAATTGATTGTAGCCACAGTCGACAACGGAATGCTGCGCAACAGACCGGAATTCATATCCCGATAGGTAACTTGCAAATTTACCAACGCATTGATATTATCGCGGGTAATCTTGTTGTAACGAACCATAATCGGGTATTCATCCTCATCCTGTTTCAGTTTTGATATTTCTTTTCCATACAGAGCAGTTCTTATTTCCAACCCAATTTGACCGGTTGAAAGGCCAAGTCGTTGCGCACGGTCACGATCAATTTTTACGATGATTTCCGGTGAATTTGTTTCAAAATCGGTTTTTAAATCTTCAACTCCTGGAATCTTCAACGAATCAAGATAAGTCTGGAAAGCAAAAGCATCAGTTACTAGTGTTTCCAGATTTTCACTTGTAATCTCAATGTTAATCGGTTTCCCTGTCGGCGGTCCATTTCTGTTTTTGTCAACCGTTATTTCGGCACCCGGAATATCGGCCACTTCTTTACGGATAATGCTCATGTATTCAGTGGTTGAAATCCCTGTAGAGCGAAGTTTACTCTCAATAAAATTGACCGAGACTTTTCCTTTGTTGAACGGATTTCCGGTAGATGCAAATCCTTCTTCTTCGGCACCAATCGTAACATTCGAAATGATGGATTCGACATCGGGATTATGTTTGCCTAATGCTTTATACACTCTTTGCTCCGCAATGTTGGTGATGCTGTCGGTTACATTCTGATGCGTTCCGCCCGGCATTTTTATGTAAACATAAATATTGTTCGGATCATTCTCAGGGAAAAACAGCACTTTCGGTTTTACAGCCCCAGTTATGAAAATGGTGATAAAGAAAAGAGCAATCATTCCTCCAAAAATCCATAACGGGCGTGATCCCTGAAGAATTGAGGTCAATTGACGTTCGTACACCCTCATAAAGTAAGGCCATATTTTTTCCTGGAATGTATTAATCGCATTTACCAGTACATAATGATAAAACAGTAACATCAACACACCAAACACCAGGAAGTTAGCCAGTCCGTATGATTTAGTGATGTAAAAGATGACTGCAAAAGAAAGCATAACGATAATTACCGTTTTATAGCGTTTCCATGCACTTTGCTTCAGTTGTACATCATTGTCGTACTCGTGTTTCATAAACGACACAGCAAACACCGGATTGAACACGTAGGCCACAAAGAGCGATGCAAACAGTGTAATGATAAGCGTTACCGGCAGATAATGCATAAACTGCCCTACAATTCCCGGCCAGAAAGCCAGCGGAAAGAAGGGTGCAAGCGTAGTTAGTGTGCCGGATAAAATAGGCATAAACACTTCGCCGGCAGCCATTTTAGCTGCAATATTGATATCGGGATGGGAGCGATGCAGACGGTGCGTATTCTCAATCACCACGATGGCATCGTCTACCACAATTCCCAACGCGAAGATAAAGGCAAACATCACAATCATATTCATAGTGTAGCCCAGTCCGGGAAGAACCAGATAAGCAACAAATATGGACAGCGGAACAGATAACCCAACAAAAAATGCATTGGTGAAACCCATAAAGAACATCAATACAATGGTTACCAAGATAAACCCGATAATAATGGTGTTGTTTAATTCTTCAAGCGTGTTCCGGGTAAAACGACTCTGATCTCCGGTGATGGTTATTTCCATATCCTTCGGAAATTCACGTCCTTTCAGTTGATTGTCTACAATATCTTTTATCTGGTCAGAAGCATCGAGCAGGTTAGCACCACTCTTCTTTACCACGTTGAGGGTAATTACATTTTTACCATCCAAACGGGCAAAACTTTCCTGTTCCTTATGACTGTCTTCCACTTCGGCAATATCGGTAAGCTTTACATAGGCTCCGCTTGAGGAATGTACCACAATGTTTTTCAATGTTTCCACATCGGCAAACTGTCCTTTGATACGAACCGAATTTCTGATACCATTATTCGTCAGCGAGCCTCCAGAAATGGTCATATTTTCCATAGCCACGGCCCGTTCGATGTCACTGAATGTAACTTTAGCAGCCTGCATCTTGAAAATATCGGCATTAATCTGAATTTCACGATCGAGTGCACCAACAATATCCACACGGGTAATTTCTTTCAGACCTTCAATTTTATCCTGAGCTATTTTTGCATAATGTTTCAGTTTGTCCAGATCATAATTACCCGAAATATTGAGGTACATAACCGGCATCTCCGAAATATCAATGTCCATGATAGAGGGTTGAGTGGGTAAGTCGGTAGGCAAATCGCTTTTTGACTTATCCACAGCATCGCGCACCCGTTGCTTGGCCGTTTCGATCGACAGATCGGGATCAAACTCAACGATGATAGACGAAAAGTCGGGAACCGAACTACTGGTCATTTTCTTTACATCCGCTATCGATTTCAGTTGTTTCTCGATAGGGCGGGTCACTAAATTCTCAAT
The DNA here is from genome assembly GCA_963664445.2 of uncultured Paludibacter sp. Lineage (GTDB taxonomy): Bacteria > Bacteroidota > Bacteroidia > Bacteroidales > Paludibacteraceae > Paludibacter. Next base: position 118,873 of record CAXXUM010000001.1, on the reverse strand, counting down.
ATCCTCGGGTGAAGTTCCGGGGTATGCTGTATTGACAACTATATAGGGTATAACTACTTGTGGAAACTGTTCCTTGGGGATAGAGTAATAATTCATCATCCCCAGAATAGTAATCAGAACAGCAAGTACATAAACGCTTGTTCTGTTATCGATGGCCCAGTTTGTTGCAAAAAACTGCTTAAACTTGTTTTCTTTCGGCATATTGGTCTTTTTTGGAAATTAGAAAACTATACTTGAACCGGCATTCAGATTTTGGAAGCCTGCCGAAACAATTTTTTCACCAGTATTAATTCCTTCAAGAACTTCAACAAGTCCATCGTAATCCTTTCCGGTTTTGATTGTTCTTTTATCGGCTATCCAACCGGTACCTTTTTGTTTGGCTACATAAATAAACTTGCCTTTCTGGTCATTCTGAACATAGTTTACAGGCAAACTGATAGCTTTATTATTGCTATAATCCTTAATCTTGATATACGCAATCATATTGGCTCGTAATACCAAATCTTTCGACGAAACTTTACATTCAACTTTGAAAGTCCGGTTGGTGGGGTCGATAAACCGACCGGCAAAAGTAAGTTTTGTTTCAATATCCTTGCCCACATCCGGGAAGTTTACCAATACCGAATTACCATCGTGGATGCGACTTGCATATGCTTCCGAAACATCTGCCGAAATTTTAGCCACACTCATATTGATAACACGAATAGTAGAAGTGGGTACGCCCGGCGATACACTTTGTCCAACGCGTAAGGGCACACTTTCAACGGTTCCTGAAATGGGTGACACTATTCTGGCTTGCTTCAGCTGTTCTCTCATTGTTCCCAAACGTTGTTCCAATGATTCTTTATTGGTTTTAGCCTGAAGGTATTGAACCTCGCTGCCAATTTTTTTATCCCAAAGTGCACTTTGTTTCTGGAAAATACTATTGGCAAGTACCAGTTGTGTTTTCACTTCTTCGAGCGATTGCTTCAAAACCCGACCATCGAGTTCGGCCAACAACTGACCTTTCCCCACGTTCGATCCTTCTTTTACATAAACGGCTGTTACAATACCCGGTATCTGTGGGCTGACAGCAATATTCTGATCACCATCTACGGTGCCCTGAACCTGAATGTAATGATTAAATACTGTTTCAACTGCATCCGTAACACTCACAGTTACTGATTTTGTGTCATTTTTATTTCCGGGATTGACTTCATTTTCGAGCTTTGAAATTTCGGTGTTTAGCTGATCACGTTGAAGTTTTAGTTTGGCTAGCTCAGCTTTTTTGTCGGAGGATGAGCACGACGATAAGAAAACGATGAGTACTGAATAATAAATAATTTTTCTCATTGTAATTATATTTTAATGTCTAATTAATTTAACGTATTTGGCGGTTTATTTTAGTAATATTCAGACAAAAGCAGACTTGTAACTCGTAACTGTTCACTTGTAACTACTTATTTGCTTAAACTGTCCTGATTGATATTGTACATTTTTTCCAGTTTGGATCTGGCACCCTGCAAATCATATATGCTTTGATAGTAATTGGTCAGGTTAGTCAGGTATTGGTTTTGGCTGGTCATTAAATCCATGCTCGATGATATTCCCTGTTTATACTTCTCCATCGTTCGTTGATATATATCGTCGGATAGTTCCTTGCTTTTTTTCTGATTGAGGTATCTTTCCAGTTTCAGTTTTACATCGGTCTGATACTGGCTTGCCTGCATCTGCAAACTGCTGGATACATATTTGCTTGTGTTCTGGGCTTTTTCTAACGACATGCGTTTTTGCGATACAACAGCTAACCGTTCGCCACTACTAAAAATAGGTAGCGTAAGATTGATTCCCACTAAATCCTTTGGCGAAAAATTGAAAGCAGTGTTGTTTAATTTCTCATTGTGATTGTAAAACCCCGATATAGTTGGTAAAAACGCCATTTTTGAAAGGCTCAGATCCAGTTTAGCAATTTTCTCGGCGGATTGTATCAACTGATAATCCACATTTCTGTTTATATTGAATTGTTCTGCCGTAAGTTGCATGCTTGTTTTTACAAGAGTATCGTTCGATTCCATTTCATCAGCAAGTTCCAATTTAGCAGATTCCTGTAACCCTAGTTGAATTTTCAACAACCGATACCCTAAGTCCAGATTACTATCAATCTGGTTCATCATGTTTCGAACATTATTGGCCGTAACCTCCAGTTGGTCAACATCCGTCTTTTCGAGAAATCCCTGTTTATTCATCTCTGTGATTTCCGACAACGTTTTGTTGATATTATCCAAATTCTGAGTTAATATCTTTCGACTCTCTTCGGCCAATTGCAACATATGATAGGTATTAACGACCGTTTCAACGACATCGAGTTTTGTTTTCTCATCACTTTGCTTAGAGAAATTGTAATACACTTTTGTAGCCTGCAAACCAACAATATACGATCCGCTAAAAATTAATTGCGAAACAGTAAGATCAGCAGTGATGTTATCTTTTATTCCAAGGGCAATGGGAGTTCCTGCAACATTATTCATATATATGTTTTCACCCGTCGATAATTGTATTTCGCTCGTGGTTCCTAATCCAGTGGCCGGATCCATTGGAACACGGGTTTTCGACAGCTGTGTGCCTGGGAAACTCAGAACCGGAACAGAAAAGAGATGTTGATAACTCGATTTTACATCAACATGCGGTAAACCCATAGCAGTTGTTTCCCAAATTTTCTTTTGGGCAATTTTAAGATCGATCTTTGAGTTGATAATGTTAGTGTTGTTTTGTAAAGCCATTTTTATGGACTTCTCAAGAGATAGTTTTTCGGTTTCCTGAGCAAAGGAAAGTAATGTTCCTCCCAGGATCATAGCTACCAACAGTAGCATCTGTTTCTTTTTTTTAAACATGCGTGATATAATTATTGGTTTAAATTTTTTTTATTGATGAGTGTTTTAATAGTTCAAAAGTAGTCTATTTCATATTTGTTTTTTTTGTTAAACTCGGTGAACCAAAGAAAAAAGGGGACGAACGTGATAAAAATACGTATAAATACTATTTACAGCTTTATAAATAGTATGCAGATAGAATATTTATCAACCGAAATGCATAAAAAGTCAGACAGAAAAACATTCGATTTCATAGCTTATTCACATAAAAGAACTAAAAATTAGTTTTTCCCTAAGTTTGAAAAACAATTATATATAATTAATGTTCAAAGATACAAATATTTTAAAATGAATATATATACAGCGATGTATTTATTTGATTTTATTAAAACTAGTTGTATATTTGCCAAAATTGAATTCGCTTACAGAAGGAATTTTGAAGTACAAAAAACTAATCTAAACTATAGAATGTTAGATGGTAAGTTTGAAATAATTATGAAAGGAGGTACTGATGATTGAGAACAGAGATAAAATACAAATCAGAGAGATTAGTTATAATACTCCCGATTATACAAAGGAGCTGGTTTTGAGAGATAAAGTGCTCAGAAAACCACTGGGAATGAGTTTGTATGATGCCAACCTGGATGCAGAAAAGGACGATGTACACATTGGTGCATTTGTGAATAATGACATGGTTGGCGTTCTTATTCTGACCAGATTAAATGCTCAAGAAATAAAAATGAGACAAGTGGCAGTTGACGAGGATTGGAGATCGTTGAATATTGGGCGGGCGTTGGTTGTTTTTGCAGAAGAATCGTCTAAAATGAAAGGATTTAAAACCATGTTGCTGAACGCCCGAAAGCCTGCTGTTGGATTTTATGACAAGCTTGGATACGAAATCATCAGCGACGAGTTTTTGGAGATAAATATCCCTCACTATAAAATGCGTAAACAGCTTTCGAAATAATAGTAGCTAAGTAGAAACCAAACAATAATTTATGGCAATTATAGCATCGCTTTTAATAGCACTGGTTGCACTCGAACATATCTATATTTTATGGATGGAAATGTTTGCCTGGGAGTCGGCAGGGAAAAAGACATTTAAGTCATTACCCGATGAACTGTTTAAGCCCACCAAAGGATTAGCTGCTAATCAGGGTTTGTACAATGGGTTCTTAGCTGCCGGTTTAATCTGGACATTTTTTATATCCGATATGCTTTGGAGAGCAAATGTCTCGGTATTTTTTCTGAGTTGTGTTGCTATCGCCGGAATTTATGGTGCTGTAACTGCCGATAAAAAGATATTCTTTGTGCAGGCGCTACCGGCTATTGTCACCTTGATAGTTGTTTTATTGACCAATTAAAACGGGAAATAAATATACAAATACGGCGTATAGTTTTAAACCTACACGCCGTATTTATATGAAGTAAATTGTAATCAGAATTTTTTCAACTCTTCCAATAAAATTTGGTTTTCTTCAGGAGTTCCAACCGTAATGCGCACACAACCCAGGCATAACGAAACCGTATTGCGGTTACGAACAATAATGCTCTTGTCTACTAAATAGTGATACAACGCATTTGCATCGTCCACTCTTACCAACACGAAATTAGCATCTGTAGGGTAAATGTGTTGAACAATAGGTAATTGTTGCAGCGCATCTACTAATACGGCACGTTCGGCGAGCAATGTTTTAACCCATTGTTTTACCTGCGCATCGTTTTTTAAAGCCGACAACGCTTGCTTTTGGGTCAGTATATTGATATTGTAAGGGTATTTTATTTTATTGAGCACCGTTATTATTTCGGTTGAGGCAAATGCCATTCCCAGACGGATAGCAGCACTTCCCCAAGCCTTGGAGAATGTTTGCAGAATCACCAGATTCGGGTAGTGCGATAGCATTTCCGAAAAACTGCCTTCAGCAGCAAAGTCGATATAGGCTTCATCAAGTACCACAATTCCTTCGAATGAAGTCAATAGTTTTATAATTTCGGCACGATCTAAGCTATTACCGGTCGGATTATTAGGGGAACAAAGCCATATAATTTTGGTATACAGATTTGTAGCATCGAGCAACTTATCAGCCGAGAATTGGAAGTTTTCATCCAATAATACCTTGCGATATTCAACATCGTTTATATTTGCACTCACTTTGTACATGCCATACGTTGGCTCTATAGCTACAACATTGTCGATGCGAGGTTCGCAGAAGGCACGAAACAATAAATCGATAGGCTCATCACTTCCGTTGCCCAAAAATATATTTTCTGCAGGAACTCCTTTCACGCGTGTGATTTGTTCTTTCACTTCCCATTGCAAAGGATCGGGATAGCGATTAAAAGGTGCGTTATAGGGATTCTCGTTTGCATCCAGGTAAACCGACGCTTCCCCTTTGAACTCATCGCGAGCGCAAGAATAAGGTTGAAGGGACCGGATATTATTTCTTAAAAGTTTATCTAAATTCATTTTTTTACTTCGTGTTATTTACTCACTTCGTTCGTGATATTTGCCTTCGGCGTTATTAGCTCACTACGTTCGTGTTATTTGCTTCGCGATATTTACTCACTTCGTTCGCGTTATTAATTACTATTCGTATATACCGCTTACTGCTAACTGATTACTGCTAACTGTTTACTGTCAACGTCTATGGCTGCTATAGGTTTCAATTACCTCTTTTTCTTCCTGCAATCTTACTTTAACCGCATTGCTGTGTGCTTGTAATTCTTCGCTTTCGGCCATTAAAATGATTGCATTGCTCAAATTAGTCAAACCTTCCTGAGTAATTTGCTGAAAAGTAACTTTGCGGATAAAGCTATCCAGATTCACACCGCTATACGCTTTAGCATATCCGTTAGTTGGTAAAGTATGATTTGTTCCCGAAGCATAGTCACCGGCACTCTCCGGCGTGTAGTTTCCAAGGAATACAGAGCCTGCATTTACAATATTTGCTGCTACACCCATATAATATCGGGTAGAAATGATAAGGTGTTCAGGAGCATATTCGTTGGTCATTTCCACTGCTTCTTCGAGTGTTTTTACAACGATAATTTTACTGTTTTTCAACGATTTGCGTGCCAACTCTTTGCGGGGTAGTTGTTCTACCTGCAATTCCACTTGTTCCAACACTAAATCTACCAGCTTCTCACTAACAGTGATTAGAATCGATTGGCTGTCAACACCATGTTCGGCTTGCGAGAGTAAATCGGCAGCAACAAAAGCAGGATTGGCCGAGTCATCGGCTATCACTTCTACTTCCGACGGACCAGCAGGCATGTCGATCGCCACGTCGCGCAACGAAACCAATTGCTTAGCTGCAGTGACATATTGATTACCCGGGCCAAAAATTTTATATACTTTAGGAACTGTTTCTGTTCCGTAAGCCATAGCTGCAATAGCTTGAGTGCCACCAATTTTGAAAATGCGATGGATACCGGCTACCTTAGCCGCATACAACACTGCGGGGTGTATTTTCCCCTCTTTGTTGGGTGGTGTACACAATATTATTTCCTGGCATTCGGCTATTTGTGCAGGAATTCCCAGCATCAAAACAGTAGAAAATAAAGGTGCTGTACCTCCCGGTACGTATAGTCCCACTTTTTGGATGGCAATGGCTTTTTGCCAGCAAAATACACCCGGTGAAGTTTGAATCTCGGGTAAATCCTGTTGTTGCTCGGAATGGAACTTCCAAATGTTGCGACGAGCCATTTCTATGGCCTGTTTCAAGTTGGACGATACCAGCAATTCGGCTTCATGCATTTCTTCTTTGGTTACTTCCAACTGAGAAAGCTCTACTTTATCGAATTGTTTGGTGAATTTCATCACGGCTTTATCGCCCGAAGTGCGTACTTCATCAAGTATTTTTTGTACTGTGTCGAATAACGAGGTGCTATCGAAAGTAGGGCGGGTGAGGAGTGATGCCCATTCGGTACGAGCCGGGTATTTAATTACTTCCATACAAATTTATTTCGTGTTTTGTAAATTCTATTGTTGATTGTACGATGAAACTTTTTTTGAAAATACATCCCATTTCTCATATAGGTTTTCCATATCATCCAGCACAATGTCAGCTCCACTGTTGACCAACACGGCTGCATCCAGTGGACCAGTATTTACCGCTATAGTAAAAAGTCCTGCCGAGGCGGCTGATTCTACTCCAAGCGGTGCATTCTCGACAACAAGTACTTCCCAAGGTTGCAGTCCCGATTTTTTTAACGCCATTAAATAAGGTTCCGGATGTGGTTTACCATGCTTTACGTCGAAGGCAGTAACCATTTTTTCTTTATGAAATATTCCGGGGAAATTACCATCCAAACTATCAATTAATGTTGGTTGGCCGGAACCTGTTACAACGAAAATATCCATATGTTGTGACTTCACTTTTTTCAGCAATTCCATGGCAAATGGCATTCTTTCCGGTTTACCACATGACTCGAAAAAATCTGATTTCAAATGATATATTTGTTGTTTTTCCTCATCAGTAGCATTTCTTCCATATATCTTAATGAAAACTTCATCAATAGTGGAAGCACCGGTGCGTCCTTCGTTCATAAATGCTTCATGTTCGGTAAACGGTAATCCAACTTTTAACATGGCTTTTACCCACGATGAAGCATGATGTTTCATCGAATCGAAAAGTACTCCATCCATGTCAAAGAAAATAGCTTTTGGTTCAAATGCGGGATAATTTCTCTCTTTTATAAAAGTTTCTATTTCTGTTGTAAACATACGCAATAAATTTTGTGCAAAGATACGGATTTTGCTTTTAAAATGAGTTTTTGTTAAGCATTTTGTTTTGAATTAAAACGAAATGACAGTTGAATTGCTGCATCAGTAGAACTATTATTAAAAAAGTGAGGAGAAGTATAAAAACTTCCCCTCACTTTATAAATTTAGTTGAAGTTGAATCGCTTTAAACGTACAAACACATTTAAAATACGAACGGTTCAACTTCCTGCTTCTATTTTATCTGAAATTATTGCTTTTTGGTGTAAATATCCCAGGCAATCCAGTTCACTACGTTTGTTGCAAAATAGGTTTGACGTAAGGAGATAAACAAGGTGCGAATAGTGTCGACCGAAGTTCCAAGCAATTGACTAATCGTAGAACTTGTACCATCGTCGAATGTAATTTTTATTTCGCGGTTATGGTTGGCAACACAAACATTGGTTGAGTCTTCCACCGTACCCGTTGATACATTTACAATCTCTACTTTCGATTTTGTTTGCAATACGCCTGCTACATATACTTTTGCGCTATCCAAACTGTTTTTCCCTTGTGCTCTGATAATTTGAACATCACCAATGGTCAATGAATAAGATTTTTCGCGATGTCTTTTGGTAACTGCCGATTTAATGGCAGTGTATTTTTCTTCGAAAAGAATCTTAGTTCCCTGTGTAATAGAATAAGTCGACACAGCAGTGTCTCCATTCGAATAGCTACATTTGGCCAAATAACCATTTGCAAAAGCAAATTCGGATGCAAAATTAGTTCCGGTAGATTTACTACTTGACGACTGAATTTTAAGATCGCCGGCATTTACGTTTTTGATATTAATGTTCGATGCCAATGAATAATCCCAACCCAGAAATCGATTAAAGGTATAGTTGTACTTCGAAACGGAAATAACATAATCGTTTGTCAATAATGTATCGGCAGGCGAATAATGCAACATTTCACCAAAATGTTTTACTTTACTTTCGGGCAAACGAACAATCATTTGAGTATTGTCATCTGTTTTAGTAAAATAGCGAAGCAAAGATAAACCACCTTTTTTAAAGCTCACTGCTTTATAATTGTACACACCCATAATATCAGCCAAAGCGATACTATTGATAGTTGAGTCAACCACTATTGATTCAACTGATGTTTTCACCATTGAAGGACTACTCGCAGCAGCTGTTCCTGTAACGGCTAATACCTGATAGCCGGGACTAGCTGTGATTTGCCCAAGAGCAGAGGATAAATTTTGCGCATTTTGATCTATCGAACTTTTAAGCGATCTGTCGCTAGGATTGTCCTGATTTGAGCAACTCCACGTAAGTACAGCAAAAAGGGTAATTGCTACATAAAAACCTTTTGTCTTCATACACTTAATTTTTTAGAGATTATTATTTTTGTTTGTACATACTAAAACTAGCATTTATTATTTATAGTATGTTGAAAACTCAATTATAACAATAATTAAAAGAGGAAGTTGTGTAAATTTTCTTAAATTTACTGAAAGTGACAATGGTAATATGTGATACTAGTTACGGGCTTACAATGACTGAGTATTGAGCTTGTTGATAAATAAACAAATAGCCCGTCTGTCAATAATCATTGACAAAACGGGCTAATAAGAAAACAGTGATTGTTATTTACATCAATAAGTCGTCCACTTCATTTTCAAGATGACACGCATCTTCCGGCTCTGCGTGAATATACACTTCGCTTCGGGGTACGAGTGCCCGTATGTTAGCTTCTATTTTATCGCAAACATTATGTACTTCGCGTAGGCTCAATTCGGGATCAAAGTGAACATTAAATTTTATAAACGTATCTGCTCCGGCCGTACGGGCTTTTAAACTATGATATTTAATTACTTCCGGAAAATCTTTTAAGGTGTCGCGTACTATTTGCGTGGTATTTTGAGGCGATTTATCCAACAATACATCAATTGCTCTCCGACCTAATTGATACGATACAAACAAAACAATGACAGCAACCACCAAAGCAGCCACCGAGTCGGCATAAAAAAATATGGGCAAATGAGTCCATTCGTAAATTTTCACACATACTAATCCAAGCAACACCACTGCCGAACTCCAAATGTCTGTAGAAAAATGTAACGCATCTGCTTCCAGTGCCTGACTGTTGTGCTTTTTAGCTACAGCATAAAGCATTTTCGAACGCCATGCATCAATAATAATCGAAGTAATAACCACGATAAAGCTAAATATCGTTTGGATCGTATTTAGTTCCAGCCCTTTGCCCGAAATAATACGATGTGTTGCTTCGTAGATGATCCATACGCAAGTAACGAGAAGTAGAATAGTTTCAATAAGTGCAGAAAGGTTTTCTATTTTTCCGTGCCCGTAATTATGATCTCTGTCAGCAGGTTTGTCGGAAACTTTTACCGAGAAGAAAGTAATTACAGCTGCCACCATATCGAGTGCAGAGTGTAAGGCTTCTGATAGAATACCCAAACTGCCCGTAAGTAGACCAACTACTAATTTGAAACTGGTGATGAAACCTGCTGCAATAACTGAATTTAGCGCAACGTTCTTTTTTTCCTGAACCATACTATTTTTTGATAAATTTTTATCAAAAATACTCAAAGAAATGTTTGTATCACCAAAATGGATCAGTTATTTTGAAGCAACAGCTTAATTTAGAATGATACAAATTAGTGGTTATGACCAAGAGAGAGACTATCAAGACTGATAAAAAGACACTTCGAAGTGCTCCATCGGCACTAATTAGTGCTAAATTATCACTTCCAACAGTGGTCTGTTCAATAAACATATAAAAAAAAAGTTGCACAAGATTTATTCCTGCGCAACTCCATTTATAATGACATTCAGAGCGTGTTTTTTATACAGAACTCAGATCTTTAATTAAACATTAATTCTTATTAGGCTCAATTCCGAAAGTAAATCCTCCTTTTACACGTTCGATAAGTTCCGGTAAAATGTCTTGATATTCACCTACAATACCGAAGTCGGCAAAATGGAATATGGAGGCTTTCGGATTCCGATCGATAGCTATGATTTTTTCCGATTCTTTCATTCCTGCAATATGTTGTATTGCACCCGAAATTCCTACACCAACATACACTTTAGGGCGAACAGTTTTACCGGTTTGTCCAACTTGACGAGCATATTCAGAAAAACCTTCATCAACCACCACACGGCTACAAGCCCATTCAGCCTTCACACCTTTTTCCTTCAATGTTTCAGCCAGCTTTTTGATTAACTCTAATCCATCACCGGTGGTACCTCTACCTCCTGCAATAATTATATCTGCATCAAACAGGTTAACCGAATTTCCTTCTCCACGCACTGTTTTCAGAATCTCAACAGAGAATTCCTTTTTATCAATTGTGGGTTTAAATTCCGATACGATACCTGAACGCCCTTCTACTTTTGCAGGAACTTCGAAGGTACCTGCACGAGCTGTAGATATTTGAGGATACACAAATCCAAGAATGGTAGCCAGTTTACTTTCACCATAAGTAGGACGACGCGAATGTAGAATCGGTTTGTTGATTACTTTTTCTTTCCGGTTTACATATTCGCCAATTTCCAAACCTGTACAATCGGCAGTTACACCACTTCCGGTTTTTACACCAATACGTGGAGCAAGTTCCCGTCCGGCTGTAGTTGCTGCAAATAATGCAATTTCAGGTTTTCGCTCTTTAATGATTTGTGCAATAATGGAAGAAAATGGCAAAACTAAATATTCTTCCAGTCTTTCATCATCAACCACAATTACTTCATCCGACCCATGTTCGAAAAGTGTTTGTGTCAAACTGTTAATGTTTTTGCCAATTAAAACGGTCATGATTTTGGTGTCATTACCCAATTGCTCTGCCAAATGGCGAGCTGGGGTAAGCAATTCGATGGATGGGCGGGAGATACTTCCGTTCGTAACTTCGGCCCAGGTTATGATTCCTTTTGCACCGTTTCTGTTATCATAAAGTGGAAACTCCGGTTTTTCTGACGTCTTCTTTTCAGCGGCCTCTTTTTTCTCCAATATATTGGCACCTTTACCAAAATTGGTAACCAAACTATTGACAAGTGTATTTTCATTATGTCCTTCCGACATAATAATCGGAGCTCTTTCGCTCACAATATTTACTACTCCTGCAACAATAGTCGGTGAACCACCAAGTCCGATTTTCTCAGTTCCCAGTCCGATATCGTCAATACCAAATACAGTCACTTTTGTACTTCGCGCTTTGATAGCACCAACCAACGACGGTTTACGAGGCGGAATACCGGTAGGAGTAAGCGAGATGGTACATGGCATTGGCAGTTTCATCATTTGATAACCACCTTCTATGATACGTTTCGCAACTACATTTCCTTCGCCATCAGCTTTTACTGTTTCCACAAAAGTTGCTTGTGGTATCCCTAAGTTTTCAGCTACCTGCGATGGTACGTGAGCAGTGTCACCATCGCTGGTTTGACGACCGGCAAGGACAATAAAAGGTTCTTTTGAATCTTTTGAAAAGCCCAAATGCTTTAGCATGGTTGCAATAGCTAATCCTGTGGCATAAGTATCGCTACCGCCCAACTTTCTGTCCGACAAAAGATAGGCTTCGTCGTAGCCCATAGAAATAGCTGTTTTTAATGCTACTTCAAATGATTGAGGTCCCATTGAGCAAACGATTAGTTTTGCGTCTGGATATTGTTTTTTTAATTGTAATCCTGCTTCAAGTCCAAACTGACAGTCAATATTGATGATCGATTTAGCTTTTGTTCTATCCATTAAACCATCATCGCCCATGCGCATTTCGGTTGGGAGTGGTACTTGTTTAATTAAACTTATTATCGTTAGTGCCATTTTAAATTATAAATTAAAAATTGATAATTGTGAATTATGCATTTTGAAATTATGCATTAACTACATGTTTTGAAATTCCGGACCATTACCACCATTGGGTACCGACCATGTGATACCATCGCCAGGGGTTTTTATATCACAGGTTTTGCAATGCATGCAGTTTTCTGCATGTATACGCAACTCTTGATGTCCGTTTTTGTCAGTATGAAGTTCGTAAACTTCCGATGAACAAAAGAACTGACATGGAGCGCCATATTGTTTGATATTTATGGCTGCAAATGATTCCGGGTTGTTTATTTTTACGTGAGGAACTTGTTGTTCATCATGATTTACACCTGAAAAATAAACATCTGTCACTTTATCAAAGGTCAATACCTTATCAAATTCTAATTTATTCTTGAACCTTTCTTTAAAAGGTTTTCCTTTAAACTCAGCCAGTGTTTTAGTGGCATCTTTGTCAGGATGAGATTTTAATCTACCACAAAAACCAGCTCCACCCGTAATTAGTTGTGTTCCAAAATGCAGTGCACCTACAATTAATCCTTTCGAAAATCCCTGGCGGAAGTTACGAACAGGGTACAAATCTTTATAAATTACGCTGTCTTTTATCGATAATTCGTATGCCGCTAGTACTTTTTCCGAATAGTCATCAGTCGCTAGAGCCAATGCTGCTATTTTAGCTGCCAACATCCCTGAAGTAATGGCCAAATGCACACCTTTAAGTGCCGGCATTGCCACTAATCCTGCACTATCGCCGACTATTAACGCATTGTCGGTGTAAAGTTTAGGGATAGAGTAATAGCCACCTTCGGGCAATGTTTTAGCACCGTATTCTACTAATTTTCCTCCTTTTAGGAATTTTGAAATAAACGGATTTGTTTTCCATGCCTGAAAAGCATCGTGCGCATCAAAAGTAGGATCTTCGTATTCCAACCCAACGACCAAACCTACTGCTACTTTATTGTCGTTCAATCCATAAACAAATCCACCTCCAAATTCTTTCAGATTCAATGGATATCCCATTGTATGATATACTTCACCGGGCTGAATGTTCCCTTCGGGCACACTCCAGACTTCTTTTACGCCTAATGAGTAAATCTGGCAGTTTTTATCTTTCTCTAAATCAAATTTTTGAATAAGTTGTTTTGCTAAACTTCCGCGAGTTCCTTCAGCAAAAATTGTCAATTTTGCCTCAATGCTGGAACCTTGTTGAAAATTTTCCATCTGTTTTCCATGATGATCAATACCAGTGTCCTTTGTTTTCGCACCAATCACTTTACCATCTTTATACAGAATTTCGTCCACAGCAAATCCGGCATAGATTTCCACTCCTTTTTCTTCGGCTTTTGTTGCCAGATAACGGCAAATTTGTCCTAAAGAAGCAGTGTAATTACCGGCATTACTCATGTATGGAACATGGAAAGGTAATTTGAATGATCCGTTTTCGCTCAGCATTACTGTCGAATCTTTAGCTACTTTGGCATTGAACGGGATTTCATTAAAGTCCACATCGGGCAATAAGTCTTTAAACACTTCAGGTTTAACTACAGCTCCCGACAGAATATGGCTGCCGATTGAACTTCCTTTTTCAATCAACAAAATGCGCTTGTTCAAGCCCTTTTGTTTGAGGATGTCAGCCAAATGAATTGAAGTTGCCAGACCTGAAGGTCCACCTCCAATAATTAAAATGTCCGTTAATACGGAGTTAACATTACTCATTATTCTTTTGATTTAAATTGTGATTATGATATTGTTTAAAGAAGTCTTAACTATGATAGATGTAGCACTATTCAAGTCTCTGTCTGTTATTTTTAGCTGATAAGTATGGTGCCAACAATACCCTCCAATAAATTATATCGGTTGAGATTAGTGCAGAAAGTTGACCTTGGAGTATATGTCAAGTAGACATATTCATCTTGACTCGAATATGGATTTCGAGTGGAGTTGGATGGAATGTGTGTTGTGATTTCAAGTGATTCAAGATTATAATTTAAACTAATATTAAATATCTGAATAGATTCGCTCTAGTATCGTACCAAAATGTAGCTCAATACTACATTTTGTAACTTCGACATTGCAAAAATAGGTAATTAAATTGGTCGACCAACTGATATTTGAAGTTTTATTGCTTAAAAAACATTAAAATTAGCACGTTTTGCCATTTATTGTGCAATGTTGGTGGTTATATCTCAATTTATATGCATTTTTTGTACAAAAAAACCGTGTGCGGACACGACAATTGACAGAGTCTGATAGACAAAAAAGGTTTTTTGACTCCTCCGTTTATTTTCCGTATCTTTGCACCGAATCGTATCCCGTCAGGTTTTTTGTTAGAACCTGTGGATAGACAACGGATGCGTTGAAACTTATATATGTCATTTGAAAAATTAGATCTTGTAGAGCCGATCTTAAACGCTCTTAAATCAGAAGGTTATACCACCCCAACACCCATCCAGGCAATTTCAATTCCAATAGTACTTAAAGGTCGTGATTTATTAGGCTGTGCCCAAACTGGAACCGGGAAAACGGCTGCATTTGCTATTCCTATTTTACAACAACTGTATCTTGCGAAAGGTAATGATAAAGGGCCACGTAAAATTAAAGCGTTGATAGTGACCCCAACACGTGAACTTGCCATTCAAATTGGCGAAAGTTTTACCAGTTATGGTTGCAATACCGGTTTGCGTCACACCGTAATATTTGGTGGTGTTCCGCAAAGTCAGCAAGTAAACCCTTTGAAAATGGGAGTGGATATATTGATCGCAACTCCGGGTCGTTTGCTCGACTTAATAGATCAGAAATATGTAAAGCTAAACGAGCTTTCTATTTTTGTGTTGGATGAAGCTGACCGTATGCTTGACATGGGCTTTATACACGATGTTCGGAAACTGATCAAAATTATTCCAGCCAAACGTCAATCGTTATTCTTTTCGGCTACTATGCCGGACTCAATTCGTACATTGGCGAGTACAATTCTTACTAATCCCGAGGAAGTGGAAGTTACGCCTGCGTCGACAACTGCCGAAACCATTCAGCAGGAAATGTACTTTGTGGATGCCGAAAACAAGAAAGACTTATTGATACATGTCCTGCAAGACAAATCAATTGCAACCGCTTTAGTATTTACACGTACTAAACATGGTGCTGATAAAGTGCAACGGTTCCTTACCAAAGCACACATCAAAGCGGAAGCAATACATGGTAATAAGTCGCAGAATGCACGTCAGAATGCATTACGCAATTTTAAAGACCGTACCACCCGCGTATTGGTTGCTACCGATATTGCAGCACGTGGTATTGATATTGATGACCTTAATTTGGTTATCAACTACGAAATTCCTAATATCCCTGAAACTTATGTTCACCGCATAGGCCGTACGGGTAGGGCAGGACTGAATGGAAAAGCCGTTTCGTTTTGCGATGCTGAGGAACGTGAATTTTTGCGCGATATTCAAAAACTGATTTCTATCCGAATTCCGGTTGTAAATGATCATCCGTTTTTGGCAGTAAATATCCCTGTTGAAGGCGCTCCGAAAAAGAAAAAACCGGCACCGCATGCACGCCCGGTAAATCCAAACAAGCGTCCTCAGGCAACTAAAAAGGATGTTGTGAGAGAACCAAGAGTGGAAGCTAACGGAAAGAAAATTGAATTATCGCCACGGAAAACTGAAAACGCACCAAAACGACCTGAAGCTACTCCAAGAAGGAAAGAAGCAGCAACGATTGAACCGCCTAAAAAACCACAAAGTGCAATGAGCAGGTTTTGGGGTAAAAATAAAACGACCAGATAGTTGTTGAATTAGATAAAAAAATCCGGTAGATATGAATTATCTACCGGATTTTTTATGTTCGTGAAAATAGAATTAGTTTGTCACTCTTTCAAGTCGTTTCATAATTGAGAAAATAAAACTTGCTGATAGCAAACAGCAGACAATAAATATAAGCCACAATTGCCACAAATCCAGTTTGCCCCAGAAGAAACTTCCTACAAATAAGAGTTTGTTACCAACAGCCGTTGCCAATAACCAACCGCCTTGCATGAGTCCCTGAAAACGTTGTGGGGCCACTTTTGATACAAACGACAATCCCATTGGACTCAAAAATAATTCGGCAATCGTCAATACCAAATAGCTGCTGATTAACCAGTATGGATTTACCCTGGATGAATCAGGAACAGCCTGACCATTTAAATCATGAGGAGAAAGAAGACTTAACGACCCCACAAGTACTACCAAAAATCCAATGGCAGCGATAATCATACCGATCCCAATTTTCCTTGGTGTTGATGGTTCCTTGCCTATTTTATTCAACCACGCAAATACTCCCATTACCATTGGTGTTAAGAAAACAATAAACAATGGATTAAATGACTGGAACACTTCAGGTGAAATGGAATTCAATGAGGAGCTTTTCGAAATAAAATAATAACACAGGGCAGCGCCCGAAACAGTCATTGCAGCTCCGATAAGACGATTGGAAAGTTTGTTTTTCCCAAATGCTAAGAATAAACCACCAATACCGGCAATAAACGATAAGATGGAAGGCAATGTAAAGAAGATGTTTGTGAACGGACCAACTTGTTTTACAATATAATCACGGGCAAAGAAAGTAAGTGTGAGTCCGTTTTGATGAAAGGACATCCAAAAGAAAATAACGACAAAAAACACGAGAATAAGAGAAGTTACACGCGCTTTTTCTTCTTTGGTGGACGACATGATAATCCAGGTTACGAATGTACCTAACAGACCAATTGCCATTCCTGTTTTGTAGTCTTTAAGCAGACTTACTAAAAACGTAACCAAACCGCCAACAAGTAGCGCAACAACAATAGTTATCAGGCTTGATTTATTTTCGGCACTCGTTTTTTCTATTTTTTCAGCTACCACTTCTTGTTTGTTTGGCAGATGTTTATTGAAGAAAATATACACAAGCAAGGAAATTACCATCGCAATGGCAGCTATACCAAACGCATAATTATAACCCCTTGAAAAAACATCAAGATAAGCAGTCGCAAAAGCATTTAAATCAGTAACAGGCCCTGTCAGACTTACTTTGTTGGCTAAAGATGCAAACTGAGTCGTATCGGTCAATTTACCATTCAGCATTTGGTGGCATAGAGACGGCAGACTACCATCCTGAAGGAATCCGTTCGTTTTCAACCACCAGTCTCTTACTCCTGTGGCAGCAAATGGTGCAAAAAAAGCTCCAACATTGATTCCCATATAGAAAATCATAAAGGCCGAATCGCGCAATTTCCCATATTTTTCATTGTCGTAAAGTTGCCCTACCACTGCTTGTAAATTTCCTTTGAAAAGGCCGTTACCAAGCGCAATAACAAATAAGCTCAACAATGTAATATTTAAGCTTACACCTGGCATAGCCATCATGGCATATCCGGTTAGCATTACTACAATCCCAACCAGAATTACAAGTTTGTATTTTTTGGAATAATCGGCTAAAATCCCACCTATCAATGCCAATGCATAAATTCCAAAATAAAACCAACTGTAATAATCGCCGGCTACTTCTTCAGAAAGACCAAACCTTACCTGCAAAAACAAAACTAATATCGCCATCATGGTATAGAACCCAAACCGTTCTCCCATATTGGCAAAAAATGCAACTAATAATCCCTTTGGATGATTTTTCAACATGAATTTTATATTTTAAATGATTAATTATTTCTTTATTGCAAAAATAATAATAAAAGCTGAATATTCAATTTTTATACAGATAGTTGACAAAAATCACAATTTAATTGTGAAATAAATCATGGCTTCATGACCACTCCTTTATTTTTTCGTCCATCTACTTTCATTATCATTGGTTTCTCGAAATGTATATGGCGCACGTATTCCGATTCATATTGAGCAGTTTGTGCATTCAAAAATTCAGTATCGAAACTGCCATCCTGCTGAAATGGATTAATGGTGAAGTACGCCACACCAAACGAAGTCAGGTTTTGGAAAAAGTGCGTGCCCTGACTTGGATCAACTCTGTAATTGGATAATCCACACTCAACGATAAGTCGTGCATTACTGATATTAGACCATTTAACGGGTATACCTAACCATGCATCGGCAGAGCCCCAACGTCCCGGACCAACCAATATGTAATGGCGGTTTTGATTAATCAGTTCACGATTTATCCGCTCAAGTTCTGTTACAATCAGCTGATTTTTTGACGCATTAAATGCTTCCGGTTTTACATATATAATGTCGTATATATCGTTCGTAATTCCATGACCTAAAGCACTTTTACAGGTAATAATGGCATTCTCCTCGGGTATTGCCCCGATATTTTCATTTACCATCTCTTTGCTGTCAACTATGGGGCGAATCTGCAATAAATAGAAAACATGTTGTTTTAAAGGTGAATAATCGAGATTCACTGCAAACTCAATTTCAATGGGGCGACCCATTTCAACCTGAGCAATTCGCAACACTTCCTTCAAGGTTTCGGCTAATGGAAATACATTGTGTTTTAATATATTAGCAAATGTGATTATTTTTCTTCCTCCTTCGTACAGACTATCATTTATCACTTGGTCCTGAGGATTAAAAGTGGATGCAATGTAACGCAATGTGCCATCTTTTTCAGCATCCGAAACTCTTAGTTTGAGCAAATTAAATCCATCGTCAACTTGCGGCACGAAATGTATTTGGCACAAGTCCAGTGCGTTGAAATAGGTCTGTGTTTCGCGCAGAGCAAATTCTAATGTGCTCGTTTGCAATATATTGTTGGGGTAAGCAGGTGAAAAGCGTAAACTTGTGCCACCGTCCATAATATATTTACCCAAACCTAAAGCAATATTGGCAATACCATCTTCAGGTTTCTCAGCTCCGATGGGGTAATAATTGAGCGAACGCGCTACTCCTGAAAACGAAGGATAAAACCGGTTTTCATAGGCATTTCCACAAATTTCCTGTAGCACAATAGCCATTTTTTCCTCATCAATCACGTTTTTTGTAGCAGTCATGTATGCTTTGCTATCGTGATAAAAAACGGATGCGTAAACGGCTTTGATGGCTTCAGTAACCATCTCCAGCATTTGTGTTTTGCTTTCGGCATTATAAGGCACCATGTAGGTCGAGTAAATCCCCGCAAATGGCTGATAATGTGAATCTTCAAGTAAACTGGATGAGCGAACTGCAATAGGTGAGTCGATAGCCTTCAAAAATGCATGTAAATCGGCTATCAAGCGTTTGGGTATCCGCGCTTTCAGGAACTGTTTTAGAATTTCATCGTCAGATAACTCCGATAATGCTATGGGATATAATTGATTAAGTTCCATGAATTCCGAAAAATTATCGGTACACAATACCACCGTTTTAGGAATAGTGATCTGCGTATTTTCAAAATTTTCAAAACTCACATTTCGTTTAATCATGGCATCGATAAAGGCCAGTCCACGACCTTTTCCACCAAGTGACCCTTCGCCAATACGGGCAAAGTTAGAGTACTGATCAAAGCGATCGCGTTGGAAAACAGCCACCACACCTCGATTTTTTACCTTTCGGTAATGAACTATCGCATCGAAAATGATTTGCCGCACTTTTGCTAAATCGCTGGCAGCAAAATTATCAACATTGATGTTTTTCAAAAATTCTGCCAACGGAAACATAGCACGCGAATAGAGCCAGCGAGAAATATTATTTCTCGAAACATGAAAATACAAGGATTCATCGCTGATTTTGAAAATCGTTTCTTGTAATCCTTTAAGGTTTTCAATGTGGGCTTCTCCTTCGCCGGTCAGAGGATTGATAAATACCAAATCACCAAAACCAAAGTTGTCAATAATTTTCTCGCGTAAATCAATCAATAATGTTTTGGAATTCTTATTTAAAAATGCCGCAGATAAACTGTCGGCATGAGCGTGATTTTCTTCCTCGGCCGATTCAATGATAAGTGGAATGTGTTTGTCTTGCTTACGAATTTCGGTGCATAAATTGATTCCTGCCAATTTGTTTTTTATGCCGTTTTGAGGGTAACTCACATCAGTAATTACCCCAAGCATATTGTTTTTGAATTTTTCGTAAATTGCCAGACCTTCCTCATAAGTTCGCGCCAAAAGAATTTTAGGACGCCCCCGCATTCGCAGCATTTGCTCGTGTTCGTTCAGCGCTTCGGTCATAAACGAGCGGCTTTGTTTAAACACAAACTTATATAAATGTGGAACAATTGACGAATAGAAATGAATAGCATCTTCTACAAAAAGAATTACCTGAACACCAACCGAATCCACATCTTCTTCAACGTTCATTTTATCTTCTATCAGCTTTATAATTGCTAATAGTAAATCTGAGTTCCCTAACCAACTAAATACATAGTCAATGGCACTTAAATCTTCATTGGCAATCCGTTTTGATACCGATCGCGAAAATGGAGTTAGTACCACGATGGGAATTTCGGGGAAACGCTGTTTGACACTTTTTGCCCACTGAAATGGATTGATACTATCTCCACTAGGCATCGAAATAATCAATTCAAAGGTTCTTTCTTTGAGCAAAGCGTTGGCTTGTTCTTCGCTAGAAACCAGAGTGAAGCGTGGTGGGTAGCGTAGATTCAGCGATGTGTATTCGTTGAAAATAAGCTCGTCAATACGTCCGTCTTCTTCTAATACAAAAGCATCGTACTTGCTGGCGTATAGCAATACATTGTATATGCGATGCGTCATCAGGTTTGCAAACGATGTATCCTTGAAATATAGTTTTTTTATGCTTGGAGAATTCATTTCAATTGAATATTGACATTGTTGGAAAGTGATTGAACAAAAGTAATAAAATGATTGAATTTATGAATGAATAATGTATAATTATTTTTAGAGTTATGATTGCATTCAAAAATTTTGATTTATATTATTTTGTTTTTTCTGTAGAATAATTTGTTGATTCAAAAAATAGAGTTATTTTTGTTGACTGATTAGTCAATTTTTAAAATGGAGAAGACAGCGAAAATATTAGATGCAGCTTTAAAGCTTTTTGTTGAGTATGGATTTCACGGTACGCCCACGAGTAAAATAGCTCAAGAGGCAGGCGTTGCAAATGGAACGTTGTTTAATAAATTCAAAACGAAAGACGATTTGATTGTGGCGTTATTTGTCGACATAGAATTGCGTATGTCCAAATTTGTTGAAGAAAATTCGAAAGAGACTACCTCACTTAAAGATACTTTTAAAGAACTCTATTTTGCATCACTTTATTGGATTATCGATAACAAAATAGAATTTCGTTTTGTACAGCAATTTAAGACGTCTCCGTTTTTTTCGCTTATCGCTCCGGAGGAAATTGAAAAAGCTCATAAACCGATCTGCGAACTTCTGCAAAAAGGCATCGAAGCTGGAGTTATTAAGCCCTTACCTGTCGATTATTTGGTAATGCTCATCAGTAGTCTTACCTATGGTCTTAATGATTATCTGATTAAAAATGAATTTTCGAAACCAAGGCAACATGCTATTATCAGCGATACTTTTGATTTGCTTTGGGATATGATAACCTGATTTTTATTTGGGTTATAGTTGGAGTGATTAGTCAATCTTTAAAATATAAATATAACAAATAATGAAAAAAGTAGCATTAGTAACCGGAGCTTCCTCCGGCATAGGAAAAGAAACCGCAAAACTATTGGTTCAAAATGGATATACGGTTTACGGTGCAGCCCGCAGAGTAGAAAAAATGGCTGGTATCGAAAAGGACGGAGTTAAGCTTATTGCCATGGATGTAACTGACGAAACGTCTTTGGTAAATGGAGTAAATGAGATTTTTCAAAACGAAAATCGCATTGATTTGTTAGTAAACAATGCAGGCTATGGTTCGTTTGGCGCATTGGAAGATGTGCCGCTTTCTGAAGCAAAATATCAGTTTGAAGTAAATATTTTTGGCCTAGCCCGACTGACACAGTTGGTTTTGCCAACTATGCGCGCACAACACTCGGGTAGAATTATCAATATTTCATCCATTGGCGGAAGCTTAGGTGAACCTCATGGAGCATGGTATCATGCCACTAAATATGCTCTTGAGGGCTTGAGCGATAGTTTACGGATGGAGTTGAAGCAATTTGGTATCGATGTGGTTATTATAAAACCGGGGGCAATAATTACCGAGTGGGGCTCAATTGCCAGTGATAATTTGCTTAAAGTATCCGGAAATACAGCTTACAAGACACTGGCACACAAACATGTAAAAATGTTTGAGAGAACGTACAAAATGGGTTCTCAGCCAATAGTGGTGGCCAAAACGATAGTGGAAGCAGCTATGGCCACGAGACCCAAAACGCGTTATGCTACCGGAGGGGGAGCGAAAATGATATTGTTTATGCGAAAAATTCTTTCAGACAGAATGTTTGATAAGCTATTTCTAAGTATGATGAAATAAAATACATAAAAAAACATCCAATGAATAAACTAAAAGTCATTATCACTGGAGCAACCGGTATGGTGGGAGAAGGTGTTCTTTATGAATGTCTGCATCACCCCGAAGTGGAAAAGGTATTGGTAATAACCCGTACTTCGTGCGGTTATTCACATCCAAAACTTACTGAAATAATTCATAAAGATTTTTTTGATCTATCGTCTTTGAGTGACAAACTTGCAGGTTACAATGCGTGTTATTTCTGTCTTGGGGTTACTTCATTGGGCAAGAAAGAAGCTGAATATAGCAAGCTGACTTATACATTGACACTAAACTTTGCTAACACATTGGCTACGCTTAATCCAGATATGACGTTTTGTTATATTTCGGGTGTCGGTACCGATAGTACTGAGAAAGGACGAACCATGTGGGCACGCGTGAAAGGGCGCACTGAAAACGATTTAATGAAATTGCCATTCAAGCAGGTGTATAATTTTCGTCCGGGCGGCATAGAACCTTTTTTACCATTGAAACCCACGCATACCTATTACAAAACATACAAATATATGAAAGGGCTTATATCAATAATGAAAGTGATTTTCCCAAATTATGTGATAACATTGAAAGACCTAGCTGCAGCCATGATAAATGCTTCTTTAATTGGATATTCAAAAAATACGCTAGAGATGAAAGATATGAAAATGTTGGCGAAAGTAACTGAAAAACTTGATTAAAAGGCGTATTCGTAGCATATTAAGCAACAAGGGCAGTATTCCTGATCAAAGAATACTGCCCTAATTAATATGTTATTTGTCGAAATTAGCTTTGTCGTGCAACTTCGCCATGGTGAATTAAATCCAATCCTACGGTTTGTTCAACATCAGTTACGCGCACCGGAATAAATTTATTGATGGTTCTGAATAACAATACGGTGAAGATAAATGCATAACTTATTGCAAATAAAATGGCTACACATTCTTTTAGTAATAACATTCCATCTCCTCCAAAAAATAATCCATTGGGAATAGCTGCATTGATCGAACTGTTGGCAAAGAACCCTAAACAAATGGTACCGATTACACCACCCATTCCGTGAACGCCCCATACATCAAGCGCATCGTCCCAACCTTTGTGTTCTTTGAATTTTACCGCTAAGAAACATCCAATAGCAGCAATTACTCCGATGATAGCAGCTGAATAAATACTTACATATCCGGCAGCAGGAGTGATGGTGGCCAATCCTGCAACGGCACCCGTCATTAATCCGATAAACGTTGGTTTCTTTTTGCCTGTATTCCATTCAATCAACAACCAGGTTACAGCTGCAAACGAAGCCGCAGTATCGGTATTCAGAAAGGCCGAAACGGTAACTGAATTAACCGCCAATTCGCTTCCTGCATTAAAGCCATACCATCCAAACCACAATAAAGCAGTTCCGATAGCTACCAATGGAATGTTATTGGGATCCGTTTTTTCCTGACGACGACCTACGAAGTAGACCGAAGCTAAGGCTGCAAATCCGGCTGTTGCGTGTACGGTAATACCACCGGCAAAGTCAAATACTCCCCATTCAGCAAGTAATCCACCGCC
This sequence comes from uncultured Paludibacter sp., assembly GCA_963664445.2. GTDB lineage: Bacteria > Bacteroidota > Bacteroidia > Bacteroidales > Paludibacteraceae > Paludibacter. The sequence goes on along the minus strand of CAXXUM010000001.1, from coordinate 94,538 downwards.
CCAAACCATATGAACGAAAGGATAATATACAAAAATTTGCCACAGTACAAGGAAAACAATGTACGATTTAAACGATACCCGATTAATAAATGCTCCGGTGATAAGTGCCGGCGTAATAATGGCAAACATCATTTGGTAAGCAATAAAAATGTACTCAGGGAATCGTTTGTCGGGGGAGTAAAGCGTTGATGGCGTTATACCGTGATAAAATGCTTTGTCGAAATTTCCGATAATGCCAAAAAAATCGGTTCCGGAGTGCAGGTTACCGCTAAAGCAAACAGAATAACCGAATGCAAACCAGAGTACAGTGCCTATTCCCATAGAAACAAAGCTCTGCATCATAATACTTAAAATATTCTTTTTACAGCCTAATCCTCCGTAAAAGAAGGCTAATCCGGGCGTCATGAGCATGACAAGACTGGTGGCCAGGATCATGAACGTGGTCAATCCTACATCTAACATAATGGTGTTTTTTAGTTTGATGCAAAAGTACATAAATATGTCCATATTTCCTACCAAAACGTAGGAAAAGTTGTTTAAGTACTTCAAATTGACATAAACTACAGATAATAATTGCCAAAATGATATGATTTTAAAAAGGTGAACGTTTTATGTGTGTATAATAATACATAAAAGGTGAATATTTATTTCTTTACGAAAATACAGCTTTGAATCAATAAAATTCAAAGCCGTATAAACTATGTGGACAATAAATTTAAATTGTCACTTCATTTACCAATGCTTTACCATCAGCAAAATCCTGAATATTCATCAAAGTGGTTTGAGCAATGTTTTCAAGCGCCTCTTTTGTAAAAAAAGCCTGATGTGAAGTGACAATAACATTGTTGAATGAAAGCAAGCGTGCTAAAACATCATCATCCATCACGTTATTTGATCTGTCTTCAAAGAAATAATCACTTTCTTCCTCATACACATCCAATCCTGCAGCACCAATTTTCTTGCTTTTAAGTCCTTTTATAAGTGCATGTGTGTGAATCAATTTTCCGCGTCCGGTATTTATGATCATCACACCATCTTTCATTTTAGCTATTGAATCTGTATCAATAATATATTCCGTATCTTTATTTAATGGGCAATGAAGCGAAATAATATCGGATCGACCGTACAACTCATCGAGCGAAACGTATTCAACATTATATTGCTTTGCAAATTCATAGTCGGGATATAAATCATATGCCACTATTTTCATCCCTATCCCACAAAGGGCCTGGATAAGAATTTTGGCAATTTTACCAGTTCCAATCATTCCAGCCGTTTTTCCATGCATGTCAAACCCCAAAAGTCCATTGAGCGAGAAGTTTCCTTCGCGGGTTCTGGAATAGGCTTTATGTGTTTTTCGGTTTAAAGTCAGCATTAAAGCAAGCGTGTGCTCGGCTACTGCGTAGGGCGAATAGGCGGGAACGCGTACGATTTTTATTCTGTTGTGTGCAGCTTTTATATCCACATTGTTGTACCCAGCGCAGCGCAATGCAATCAGTTTTACGCCGTTTTCAATTAAATCATCGATTACATTGGCATCAACTACCGCATTTACAAATATACAAACCACGTCTGCACCTTTGGATAACACTACATTGTCTTTATTTAAATGTCCTTTGTAGAAACGAATATCGAAACCATATTTTTCGTTAGCTTTCTTGAATGATGTTTCGTCGTACGGTTTTGAATCGAAAAATGCGACTTTAATTGCCATAAATTCTATTTTTTGGTTTTTGTTTAACTCAGAAACATATTTTTATAAAGCATTGTTCAATATATAGACTGTATTTATGACTAAAAAATTGCTAAAACAGGCATGTTTGACAATTGACAAATTAATTTTTCAGGCAAATAGTATTGTCAATCAAAGAATTATTCGTATCTTTGCCCCGCTTTAAGAAAAACTAAGTATTAATTACTAATAAGCTAACAAACAGTATGTTAAATCATTATGAAACCGTTTTCATTCTAACTCCCGTTTTGTCTGATGTACAGGCAAAGGAAGCGGTAGAAAAATTTAAGACCATTTTGACAGAAAATGGCGCGACAATCACGAACGAAGAAAACTGGGGATTGAAGAAATTGCAATACCCAATTCAAAAGAAATCGTCAGGTTTTTATTCATTGCTTCAATTTGATGCAGATCCTACCATCATCGCTACGTTGGAAACTCAATTCCGTCGTGACGAGCGTGTACTCCGTTTCTTATCGTTCCGTTTGGACAAATATGCGTTCGAGTACGCTGAAAAAAGAAAAAGTATTAAATCTAAAGAAGTAAAGGAGAACTAAACCATGGCAGCAAACAACGGAGATATCAGATACTTAACTCCACCTTCAGTTGATGTAAAAAAGAAAAAATACTGTCGCTTCAAAAAAAGCGGTATTCGTTACATCGATTACAAAGATGCAGAATTTTTGAAAAAATTCTTGAACGAACAAGGGAAAATCCTTCCACGTCGCCTTACAGGTACTTCGTTGAAATTTCAACGTAAAGTAGCTCAAGCAGTGAAAAGAGCACGTCATATTGCGTTGCTTCCTTATGTAACCGACATGATGAAATAATAAACAAGGAGGAAAAAGTATGGAAATTATATTAAAAGAAGATGTAATCAACTTAGGTTACAAAGGCGATATCTTGAAAGTTAAGGACGGTTACGGTCGTAACTTCCTTATCCCAACAAAAAAAGCGATTTTGGCAACAACTTCAGCTAAAAAAATGTTGGCAGAAGACTTGAAACAACGTGCTCACAAAATTGAACGTATCAAAAACGAAAGCTTAGAATTGGCTGAAAAATTGAAAGACGTTACATTGACTGTAGGTGCAAAAACCAGTACTACCGGTAAAATCTTTGGAGCTGTTGGTCCTATCCAATTGGCTGAAGCTTTCGAAAAAGCAGGTTATGCTGTTGATCGTAAAGTAATCGTACTTAAAGATGCCGTTAAAGAAATCGGAACTTACACTGCTACATTAAAATTACACAAAGAAGTAACTATCGACGTTACTTTCGAAGTAGTAGCTGAATAATATTTCAATTCAAAATCTCAGGAAAGAGCCGATGCACATTTTGTGTATCGGCTCTTTTGTTTTTAGATGAGCTTAAAATCAATAGTATTTCTTTGCTTAGTATTTAAAATACCGTTAGAATTGAAATATCATAAGTGGAATAATAAATAACAAAGGCTAAGAACTGAAAAAAACAATTCTTAGCCTTTTGCTATAAAACAAAATTGGCATCCTTTTTGGTTGCCAATCAAATGATAACTGTTTTTTATTTCTCCAGATATACGGTTTGTGTAGGGAAGGCAAATGATAGTCCGGCTTCATTGAATGAGCGTAGAATTTCGGTATTCACTTGCGAAGGCGTTTCCATTACATCCGCATTTTTACGAATATAATAAATGTAGGTAATAATCAGCGCATAATCGGTAAAGTCAGTAAATGCAACCGTGATCTCTTTATTGTCGACGTTTCGAACCTTGTCGGGCATAGTTTTGAGTATTTCCATGGCATCGTTCATCTTCTCGGGCGAGGTGCTGTAGGTCAGTCCAAGTTTCATTAGTATTCTGCGCTGTGGTTCTTCTGATACGTTTTCGATGGGTGCATCTACCATTTTAAAGTTGGGAATGGTTACCAGTCTTTTATCTAAGGTTCTTATACGAGTACTTCTGATACCAATATCCTCTACAAACCCTTCAAATTTATCGACCTTGATACGATCACCAATTCGAAATGGACGATCGGTGAAAATAGTAACACCTCCAAAAATATTTTTAATGGTGTCCTGCGCTGCCAATGCAAATGCCAAACCTCCAATACCAAGTGTACCTAATAATGCCCGTACATCAACGCCTATGTTGTTTAGCGCCATTACACCACCTATCGACCATATGATGGACAAAAAAGTTTTTCGGATGATGGAAATCAGGTGCGAATCGAGCCTTTTATGCCTCGCATCTCCAGTTTTTGGAACCCAATATTCTTCAATTAAAGCATTTAGTAACCTGGCGACGAACCATGTGATATTAATGACAATAAGTATTTGATAGGAGAGGAATATAAAATGCTCAAACTTGGCATTTAAATCAAGCCTCCTGGCAGCAATCCAAATGGCAAAAAGCATAATCCCGAATAGAACCGGAGCTTCCAGCATTTTAAACAGAATATCATCAAGCCTGTTGTTGGTTTTGGAAGTAAGTTTTTGTATTACGTGCTTGTTTAGCAGCACAATCACTTTGTTGAGTACAAGAGCACCCACGATAATAAAAAGTGATAGTAACCAATCATGAAAGGTATTTCCGTAAAAAAGTTGTTCAGTCATGAAAAACAAATTGAAAATTTATTAGTTTGAAAATTTAATTCTCTTTCGGGAGTGTAAAGGCTACTGCATCACTCGGCATGCGCCAGTCGCCTCGTGGCGATAGATTGATGGAACCCACCTTTGGTCCGTCAGGCATGCAGGAGCGTTTAAATTGTTGCGCAAAAAAGCGACGAAGAAAAGTTTTCATCCATTTTTCTATCACATCATCTGAATACATGTCAGCAAATGCATTTTTCGCTAAAAACAGAATTTTAGAGGGTGTAAAGCCGAAACGAACAAAATAGTACAGGAAAAAATCGTGCAATTCGTACGGTCCGACAATATCTTCGGTTTTTTGTGCGATATCACCATTCTCATCAGCCGGAAGCAATTCGGGGCTAACCGGTGTATTGAGTACATCTTGCAAAATATCCTTTGAGATAGTATCGAGCTGATTTGAAGCCCAATTGACAAGGTAGCGAACCAAAGTTTTAGGAATACCATTATTTACAGCGTACATCGACATATGATCGCCATTGTAGGTAGCCCAACCAAGTGCTAATTCCGATAAATCTCCGGTGCCTATCACCAATCCGTTGTGTTTATTGGCAATATCCATCAATATTTGAGTTCGCTCACGAGCCTGTGTGTTTTCGTACGTTACATCATGCTGATTCGGATTATGATTTATATCCGCAAAATGTTGAATACAAGCATCTTTTATTGAAATTTCGAGCATTGTTATGCCGAGTGATTTCATTAGATTGATGGCATTATTATAGGTTCGGTCGGTAGTCCCAAACCCGGGCATGGTAATACCTATAATACGCTTGCGGTCAAAACCTAGTTTATCTGCCGTTTTTACGCATACCAATAAAGCCAGTGTTGAATCCAAACCACCTGAAATGCCAACCACTACATTCTCCGATTGAGTATGTTGCCAGCGTTTGGCCAATCCGCCAACCTGAATGGAGAAGATTTCTTCGCAACTCTCATCACGATTACTCAATGGTGGTACAAACGGGTGTTTATCGTATGTTCGTTTTAATACTACATCGTTCGATTGAACAACTTTAAATTCTATCGTTCTATAAGCCTGTTCAGATTTGCCATTACCAAAATTTGAATTTCTAATTCTGTCGGCTTGCAATCTTTCTATATCAATGTCGCTCACAATAAGTTGCGAATCAAATGAAAAACGCTCAGATGTCGCAATAAACTTTCCATTTTCCGCAATAAGTCCATTGCCAGCAAAAACTACATCGGTGGTCGATTCACCGGCACCGGCTGAAGCATACACATAACCAGCAATACAACGTGCTGATTGTTGTTCAATCAGTTGACGAAGGTAGTGATGTTTTCCGATAAGTTCGTTGCTGGCCGACAGGTTGAAAATAACCTCCGCACCATGAAGTGCCAGTTGCGAACTAGGTGGAATGGGCACCCACAGGTCTTCGCATAATTCAATGCCAAAAGAGAATTCTCCGTTTGAGAATAGTAAATCTGTTCCAAACGGAATACTTTCGCCCGATAAAGTTACGTTTTGTGTTTGCACATTGGCACCTGAAGTAAACCAGCGTTTTTCGTAAAACTCGTTGTTGTTGGGCAGGTTTACTTTGGGAACCATCCCCAAAATACGACCACTCTGCAGTACTACTGCAACGTTGAATAGTTGATGCTGAACGCGCAAAGGCATGCCAACTATGATAATAGCCGAAATAGAATATGTAAGTTTTTGTAAATCGCGTAGCGCATTTTCGGCATCCGAAAGTAGCTGATGTTGATAGAACAGGTCGGCACAAGTGTAGCCTGTAATCGACAGTTCGGGGAAACAGACAACTTGCACTTTTTCGGCTTCAGCGCTAAGAATCAATTCGGCCGTTCGGGCAATGTTGAAAGCACAATCGGCAACTCTGAGTTCGGGTATAGCTGCTGCTAGACGTACAAAGCCATTATTCATAATTAGTTACGTGATATTGATTACAAGAAAAATAACATCAATGAAACAACACAAGTAAGGTATTGGGGTAATAAACGTTATTTCGTCTACAACTTCATTTATTTCATTGATACTCGATGTGTTTGTTATTCTTAAACGCAATGTTGTGGTATCTCAATTGGAATTTTCACCAATTCGGCCACTTGTCTACCTAATTCTAAACAAGCTTTATAATTATCTTCCTTTAAACCTTGTTTTTCGTCAACTGATATTTCTGCTTTTGTCCATTTCATGGTTTCCACAAAGCTGTTCAAACGTTTTACAGCAGCGCTGGCCCATGTAAACGACCCGAAACAACCAAAAATACGATGTTTCACACCACGAATTTCAATTTTGCGAAGCAATGACTCAACTTCGGGATACAGTTCGTTACTATAAGTTGGACTTCCAACAATTAAACCTCTGTATTTGAAGATGTCTTGCAAAATAACGGATGGGTCACTTTTAGATACATTGTGAATGATAATGGTTTTGATACCATTTTGTGCTAATCCCTGAGCTACAGTCTCAGCCATCAATTCAGTGAAACCATACATCGAACCATACACAATAACAACACCTTCTTCGCTATCGTAACGGCTATATTGATCATATTTATCTACTACCTCACTCACATATTCTTTCCAAATCGGACCGTGTGTACTGCAAATCATTTCGAAGTCCAGTGGTGTGAGTTTTTTCAGTGCTTTTTGTACAGCTGCACCATATTTACCTACAATATTAGCATAATAACGTGTCATTTCATCCCAATATCTATCGATATTCATATCGGTATCCACTACAGCGCCATCTAAAGTTCCAAAACATCCAAATGCATCGCCCGAGAAAAGAACTTTTTCACCTTGGTCAAAAGTCATCATTGTTTCCGGCCAGTGAACCATCGGAGTAAGATGAAATTGTAATTTATGTTTGCCTAATGACAATACTTCTTCATCTTTAATTTCCAACATGTTGTTATCCACGCCATAAAAACCTTCCACCATTGACAATGTTTTGCTATTGCCAACAATTATCATTTCGGGATAATATTTTCTGATCAATTTTATTGACCCGGAATGATCGGGCTCCATGTGGTTGATAATAAGGTAGTCTAGTTTTCTGCCTTTAAGCTGTGATTGAATTTTATCTATAAAAAGATCTCCCATCGCAATATCAACGGTGTCGATAAGTGCAGTTTTTTCATCAATTATCATGTACGCATTGTACGAAACCCCGAGTGGGAGAGGAAGCATATTCTCAAATTTGTGTTTTTGACGATCGTTAACGCCAACATAAAAAATGTCTTTTGCAATTTCTTGATTTTGAAACATGAAGCTATTTATTTGTAAAGATTATACCATAAAAACACCTATACCAATGTGTTTGTTTTTTCTAACTGCAAAGATAAACAATTCTATCTATTCATAAAGCATAAATTACAATTCATAATTAGCATAATACTGAACTTTTTAGTGATTAAAAGGCCCTTCTCATGAATAATTGTCGTTGAACTTCCGTTTCGATAGATTTATTTCTTTTGAAAGTTTTTCTGTACTTTTGCATGAAGATAGATAAATTGAAGTGAAAAAAAGTAAGTTCAACTGTTCACACATAACCGTTCACTGATAACTGAAAAAGATGATTGTTTGCATTGCCGAAAAGCCCAGTGTGGCACGTGATATTGCTGAAGTACTAGGTGCTAAGACCCGAAAAGAAGGATATATTGAAGGAAACGGTTACCAGGTAACGTGGACCTTTGGGCACTTGTGTGGTTTGCTCGAACCGCACGAATATGCTCCCGAATGGAAAGCATGGGCACTGAGCCATTTACCTATGATTCCACAACGATTTGGCATAAAGGTAATGAACGATAGTGGCATCCAGAAGCAATTCAAAGTGATTGAAACGCTGATGGCTAATGCTGATGAAGTGGTGAACTGCGGTGATGCCGGGCAAGAAGGGGAGCTTATTCAACGGTGGGTAATGCAAAAAGCTATGTGCAAATGCCCGGTGAAACGGTTGTGGATTTCGTCACTAACCGAAGAAGCTATCCGAGAAGGATTTGCGAAACTCAAAGATCAAAGCGCTTTCCAGACGCTTTACGAAGCCGGACTTTCGCGTGCTATTGGCGATTGGTTGTTAGGAATGAACGCAACCCGACTTTATACCCTTAAATACGGAAAGAACCGTCAGGTGCTTTCCATAGGTCGCGTGCAGACACCTACGCTGGCATTGATTGTTAATAGACAACTTGAAATTGAAAATTTCAAGCCAGAAGCTTATTGGGAACTGAAGACGGTGTATCGTGAAACCATTTTTTCTGCGTCGAGTGGGCGTTTTTCGAGCGTTGAAGAGGGTACTAACTTCCTTGATACTGTTCGTACAGCCGATTTCTTTGTGACTGATATTATTCTCAAAAAGGGTACTGAATCTGCTCCACGCTTGTTTGATTTGACCTCACTGCAAGTTGAATGTAACAAGAAATTCGGTTACTCGGCCGATGAAACATTGAAAATTATTCAAAACCTTTACGAAAAGAAAGTGACTACTTATCCACGCGTGGATACCACTTATTTGACAGATGATATTTACCCCAAAGTGCCTGAAATTCTGAAAGGAATTAAAGACTACGAATTGCTTACAAAACCTCTATTGGTAGGAAAATTACCTAAATCGAAAAAGGTTTTTGATAATAAAAAAGTAACCGATCACCATGCCATTATTCCTACCGGCATACATCCCACAGCGCTTACCGATACCGAACGGGCTGTTTTTGATTTAGTTGCACGACGCTTTATTGCCAATTTTTATCCTGAGTGTAAAATAGCCACTACCACTGTTTTGGGTGAAGTGGAAAAGGTTGAGTTTAAAGTAAACGGAAAGCAAATTCTGGATATGGGATGGCGGGTGGTTTTTGCAAAAGCAAGCGCTGATGACAAAGAAGGAGAGGAGGACGATGAACGTACGTTGCCACTTTTCGAAAAGGGCGAAAACGGACCGCACGAGCCTACATTAGCCGAAAAATGGACCTCGCCACCAAAACCGCATACAGAAGCTACTTTGCTGCGAGCTATGGAAACGGCCGGAAAATTGGTTGATAACGACGAGCTGCGAGATGCATTGAAAGAAAATGGCATTGGGCGTCCATCAACACGTGCCGCCATTATCGAGACCTTGTTTAAGCGAGAATACATCCGCAAAGAGCGAAAGAATCTTATAGCTACCAACACAGGTGTTGAACTGATTCAGATTATTCAGGAGGATTTACTGAAGTCGGCAGAGCTAACCGGACTTTGGGAAAAAAAACTTCGCCAGGTGGAACGAGGTGAATATGCAGCAAAGGACTTTTTGGACGAATTGAAAGCCATGGTTACGCAAATTGTATTCAACGTAAAATGCGACAACCGAAGGGTAGGAGAGAAGCCTGCACCAGCAATCACCGATTCCGATCCGCTTGTTGGCACTGTCTGCCCGCTTTGTGGCAAAGGAACGCTTATAAAAGGTAAAACAGCCTATGGTTGCAGCGAATGGAAAAGTGGTTGTACATATCGATTAAATTTTTGAATTTCAACAATATATAAAAAATCCCGCATTAAAGATTTGGTCTTTAATGCGGGATTTTTTATATTACAAATTTAATCAATAAAGCGTCACCTTGATAGCTCTATTTGCTGCTTTAAGAATATAGGTTTGACCCCGGGGTAAATCCGATATTTCAATAATGTTGGAGCTTGGAACAATAACGCGCATGCATTTCCCGCTTAAAGTATAAACATATAAAGTGTTATCTAAATCAGGGAAATAAACCTTTATATTTCCCACTACATCTACAAGTGCTAGAAGTTTCTTTTCCAACGGATATTTTAGCGTGTAGGTGGAAATAGCATTTGAAAAATCAGTAATGTTTTCGTAGTTCAATGCTGTATTTTTATCGCTGGCTCTCACTTTTACAACGTATTCGGATAATGGTGCCAAATTCAAGATAGAATCGGAAGTTGTAGTTAGCCATTTATCACGTTCAATATATGAAATGTTTTTTGAGAAATTAACTGTTACGTCATCAAAAGTTACAGAGCCTGACCCTTTGATATAGGTAAATCTGAACTGAGTGTAATTATCTGTTTCCAGAAAAGAATAGGTTTTGCTTTTTTCGGACAATGCAGTGTTTACAGGAATACTATCGATTTTGTACCAACCACCTTGTTCTTTTTGTGCTTCAACTTTGAAGCCTCCACTTGCACCTCCCATCGAACGAAGATAAAAACTAAGCTTAACCACAGGTGTCATGTATTTTTCTGTGACTACCTTCTCTCCATTATTTGCAAACTGCAACGAAGGTACAGCCAAACCACTATATATTGTGGAATTTGAAACATTTACAGGTGTAACCGTCCAGTTTGTAGGAGCTGTTATCCCCTTGTCAAATCCTTCGGTCAAAGAAGATTCGCCGGCAGTAACATTGTATACGGTTAGGTAATAACCTGTTGCAGGTTTATTTGTAGAATCCGATACTGCTTCCCAGTTAGCTACAAAACTAGAAAAAGTCACATCTGTAGATGTCAATGTTATCGGTGGTACAACGTATATTTTTCTGGTAGACTGACCGGAAAGAAGCACGTCTGCATAGTCGCTGATACCTGATTTTATTACAAGTTTATCTTCATGTGTTGATGTGTATGAAGGAACCGTAGGATTATACCTGATTTGAATGTTGGTATTGTTGACTATCGAATCTGCACCAGGAACTAATATGATCTTTTTTCCCCAGGCTGTTTCAGGATCTGTTTCTTTTTTCATATCAAAATGAGTTCCAACACTAAATGAAACATCCATATTCCCTTTTAAATTGCTGCCGTTAGTTGATACTGTCTGAACGAGCGAAGGAGTACCCTGAACAGTCGTAAAACTATGTAAACTTTCTTTCAAAACAATATTAGTAGCAAAATGGAATTGAATAATCCCATTCGTTTCAGTAATATTGGTAAGTGGTTTTCGTATATCCGTTTTATCACGCAGTAACGGGGTGTAAGACTTTATGTTTTGTGTTCCGGGAAACGGGTCGCCGGAAAGTGTAATATCATCGGCTAATCCATCGGCCTCAATAATATCATATCCCATGGCTAACACATTATTATTTGGTCCATTATCAGCCCAGTCTGCAGCGTTATAATATATATGTGATAGCAACATACCATGCCCAGGCAAATAACTATCCCAGCCTACTTTCTGTCTGTTCTCTAGGGTGAAAAACTCAACAGGTGATGGGTTAGAACCAACGAGGTTATGATTGCCATATTGTGTGAAAATATCAGCTTTGTTTGTAGAGTTTAAATTCTCAAGGGTATATTCGCCAGAGGCTTTAATTTCGGTTGGAACGAGCCAATTTAAATAGAAACGATCAAATGCTGAATAAGATGGTGGAGTTCTTCCCAGATTCAAATACGGGCCGGCATCCATAATATTCCAATATGACAATGTTTGATGTGTGGCATCATTCGTTGCATAATAATCAGGGAGTCCTAGCACATGTCCAAATTCATGGCAAAAAGTACCGACTCCACACATATTTGACCCAGATTTTCCGCGAAGCTCAGATGTGCATGCATAATCATAAACAGAAACGCCATTGAACTTTGTATTATAATTTGCTAATGACCAACGATGTGGCCACACAGTATTGGCAGGAGCACCTTCAGCTTCGTTGTATCCGGCGTAATAAATAAATACATTATCTACAATTCCATCTTTATCTGTATCGTAATCTGAAAAATTCACGCCATTATCTGATGCTAATTTACATGCATCAATAACCATTTGTCGAGGATTTTTGTCAAGCCCCGATGCATCATTTTCACCGTAATAGGCCATTGTTTGTGGTAGTTTGTATGGACCTACAACATCAAATTGGGGTGTGAAAAATCCCATTGAGTTATCTTTGAAATAATCCTGTGCCGAACCTGTACCTCCATTGGCACTATAACCGGTTTCATTCAATAAATTTGTGAAGGCTGTTTTGGTATTGGAAACTACAAAATTATTATCAGAAAATGATACTAATATTACCAGAGATTTTGGAGAGCCAACTAGTGGGTAACTTTTTTTTACCACAGTGGCTGAACTGGAATTCGAACTAGCCAGACGCTTAACTCTGCTGGCTATGTTTTGCTTTGTGTAACTAATATTTTTTCTCAATCCCTGCACGAAAAATTTTTCGGTAAGATTCCTTCTCTCGACATTATTGGCTTTAATTTTAGAACTATACAATTTACCTTTCGTATCAGCTTGAGCATAAGTCAAAATTCCCGTATCGTCAGGAATGAGAGTATAACCATCAAGGGTTGTTTTGTAGTTAAAGAATTCATCACCTCTTAATCGGATCGTAATTTCAGTTCCATTAGATTGCTTAACGGTTATCGGATTTGGGGTAGCCGGTACAGCATATAATTTGGATAGGGATAATATAGTAACCGAAATAACAAGTAGCCGGTGTAAAGATTTCTTCATACTTCAAGTGCTTTAGATAGCAAAGATAATAAAAAAGGGAATGTCAGGGCAGTTTAACACTAATTAAGTAATTAAATTAGGTTTTATTTAGTGAGAAATAAGAATTGCTAATGTTATGAACATTCAACGTACTGGATAGTTCTAAATGAATGTCAGATTTAGCACTTGTTGAATACAGTGATTGGTTAATTTCGCTATTTCATAAATACAAAATAAACAGCCAGTATTAAACATATACAGGCCGCAAAATGATTCCAGTGCAAGCCACCTGTGTTGAATGCTACAGTCGAGAATGCAACAAAAACAATCAATGTAATAACTTCCTGAATAACTTTTAGTTGCATTAGTGTAAATGATCCACCATTACCAATGAATCCCAATCTATTGGCCGGAACCTGAAACGAATATTCTACAAGTGCAATTATCCATGAAAATAAAACAACGCCATAAAGTGGCCAATTGGTAATTGATCCAGTTTGTTGTAACTTCAGGTGTCCGTACCACGCAAAAGTCATAAAAATATTCGAAACTACTAAAAGCAGGATTGTATATAAAGCATTCATAAAATGATATTTGTAAGATTCTGTTTTATTTTTCAATGCGTTTCGTAAATCTTCGATCTACTTTTTTAGGTAGATATTCATTTTTTATATTTTCCATGGCTCCCCAAATACTTTGACGAACATCAGGATTCCATTTTTCAAGTTCTGTGAGCAGATTTTTGGCATCACGTCGCGATGAGTCTTTTTCGTGTGGACAGTTTTTAACTTGTTTGTGGTAAGCTCTGATTTGCTCCATCTCTTTCATCTCTTTTTCTGTAACTAAAGCCAATGGACGAATGATGGTCATATCAAATTTATCCATTTTCAGTTTTGGAGGCATTGTACCAAAAGACCCCTGGTATACTAAGTTTAAAAGCAACGTTTCAGCGATGTCGTCGAGATGATGTCCCAATGCAATTTTATTGCATTTGAGATTTTTTGCAACTTCAAACAATGCTTTTCTACGATGCCATGAGCAGAGAAAGCAAGTGGATTTACGCGTGTCGGTAGTGTCGTCAAATTTGGTGGTGTGGTGTACAAACGGAATTCCAAATTGTGCAGCATGATCTCTCAGATAATCTAAATCCGATTGGTATGAAATGTTTTCGACGGAAATATGAACAGCGGTAAGTTTAAAACGAGGTACAAAGATTTTCATACGTTCGCCCAATAGTTCTACTAAGGCTAAAGAGTCTTTACCTCCCGAAAGTCCGATGAGAATATGATCGTCGTTGTCTATTAATTGGTAGTCATTTATTGCTTTTTTTACTTTCGATTGTATTTTTTGGAGTGTTTTTTTCTCTTCTTTGCCTAATTCTTCCGTCATATTTGTCATTTTTGAACTACAAAATTACTATAAACACCCGAATTTACACCGATAACGGCAGATTTATTTGTTTTTGATAAAAAAAAATCTTTTCTAAGATTCTGTTTTTATTATTGTTAGCATTGTAATGGTCAGAAATGATTAGAAAAACCTCCATTTTTTTTACTCAGGTATTTGCAAATTATCAAAAAGAAACTATCTTTGCACTGCAATTGCGGATAGCTCTTCTCGTAGAGCTCTGTTTGTAAAAAGCATATTGCGAAAGTAGCTCAGTTGGTAGAGCACGACCTTGCCAAGGTCGGGGTCGCGGGTTCGAGTCCCGTCTTTCGCTCATAAAATAAAAAGTCTAAGCGAAACGAGTGAGTTTCGCTTTTTTTCTCTTTACAATAAAGTATGCCCAAATGGTGAAATTGGTATACACGCTAGTTTCAGGTACTAGTGGTCGAAAGGCTGTGCAAGTTCGAGTCTTGTTTTGGGCACCAAGGTTTTCCATCACTATTTAAAATTATGCGCTGATGGTGAAATTGGTAGACATGCTACTTTGAGGGGGTAGTGCCGGTTCCGGCGTGTGAGTTCGAATCTCATTCAGCGCACCAACGAAAAAAGAGTTTTTTCCGAAAGGAAGAAACTCTTTTTTGTTAGTAGCCGGTTATTATTTTAAGTTCACTTCAGTCCAAGTTTATTGTATCCTTCAAACACTTTGCTTGTTTCAAAGTAATAAGTTTTGTTGCCTTCATCAGTGTTTACTTCCAGTTTGTCGTAAAATCCTTTTTTGTTGCATATGCTTTGTTTTAAAAGTTTTGCATCCAGCATGTTAAGTATAAAATATTCTTCTTCAATTTGAATAACCTGCCAGGCCGTTTCACATGACTTTCCATTTCCGTTGTCGGTTATTGAACGCAGAAGTCCAAACTGAATAGCCTTATATTTCTTTGCATTAATGCTATCGCCGATGATTCTATAGGTCTGTCTTAATATTTTGTGCGCTATCAAACTGGTGTAATCAATACTCAACATCTCCTTCGTAACTTTAATTATTTTTTGATAATCGGACTTGCTCATTTGATCATACATATCTCTTTTTAGGCTATCAAGGATTGATAATTGCTCGTGTGCAAGTATAAATTGGTTACTATCAATAAAACTAAATCTAAAGGCCTTATAGTCAATGTTTATTGCGCCTGATTCAAGTTTCTGTACATAATCAGAGTATTTATCATTGAAATTTGGTACTGTAACTTCTTGTCCGAATGAATATATTGAACTAAAAAAGATA
Source organism: uncultured Paludibacter sp. (assembly GCA_963664445.2). Taxonomy (GTDB): domain Bacteria; phylum Bacteroidota; class Bacteroidia; order Bacteroidales; family Paludibacteraceae; genus Paludibacter. Next base: position 79,114 of record CAXXUM010000001.1, on the reverse strand, counting down.
ATAGTAACAACTGAAAATGTTTTTCTCATGATACTGTCGTTTTGCTTAATTACAACTTAAATAAATCTTTCAACGAGAGATTTAAAACATTAAATTCACCGCAAGGGAGAATGGTTAACTTTAAGTGTGTAAATGTACAAACAGTTTTTTAACTGGCAAGCATTTACATAAAATAATTTTTCATGTAGGCTAATAAAAACACAACCTGACAGTTATCGGTCAGATTGCGTTTTTGATGTTTTTAGTTTTCGAAGATCTAATTAATCATATTTCATTGGCAACACTTCTCGAAACTACATTTTTCATTAGCTGTTTCAAATTCGATGGTAACATGTTCAATGCCTTCTTCGTGGAGTGTTTCACGTATTTCAGCCTTTAATTCCGCCAGTTTTTCCATCGCTAATGCATTGCTGAGTACCACGTGTACCGTGAGTACATTGTATGTGCCGTCCACTGTCCAAACATGCAAATCGTGTACATTTTCTACACCATCAAATCCTTGAATATGAGTCGCAATTTCAGTCATGTCTACTTCTTCAGGTATACCCTGAAGTATAATATGCAGGGTTTGTCGTAGGTTTTTATAAACGTTAGACAATACAAAAATGGCAATGGCAATGGACATTATCGGATCAATGATCGGCAAATCGAAGAAATACATTATTACCGAACCTACCAAAATAGCTGTCCAGCCAAGCACATCTTCGAGCATATGTAGCGATACTACTTTTTCGTTTATGGAATGACCTTTGTTCAGTCTTAATACAGCTGCTCCATTTGCCAATATTCCTACTATAGCTAAAAGAAACATACCACCGGCATGCGTGGCTTGCGGGTGAAAGATACGTGGAATAGCAGCTGAGAGCACAAAAATACTTCCCACAATCAAAACAATAGAATTGATAACAGCACCTAGCAGAGAAAAACGCTTATAGCCATAGGAAAAAGATTTGTCGCTGCCCCGCTTAGCCATTTTCTGGAAATACCACGCCAGTCCAAGCGAAAGCGAATCGCCTAAATCGTGTACCGCATCCGATAGAATGGCGATACTATTGGTTAGAAAACCACCCACAATCTCAATTAATGTGAACGCTACATTAATGAAGAATGCTAGTTTGATATTTTTCAGATCGGTATGATCGTGATGATTATGATTATGTTGATGATCGTGTGGCATATTTAGGTTTTAGAAAGTCTAACAAATTTGATTTAGAACAGTTCGTTTTTATTGAGATAATTAATGATCACTATTTAAACCATTCACGCACATTTATATCATAGCCGGCACCCTGCATATAGTTGTAAGTCGCCAGATTCAGACCTTTACCGTAATATTCTAAATCAATCTCGTTAGGTGTGCTGAACGGAATTTCATTGTTGGCAAATGTGCCCATTGGAATATCAATTCGTTTGGCACCCACGTTTTCGGGGCATTGTCCCGAAGGACTATGAATAGTCATGGCATATCTGTGCCAGAAAGCCGATTGAATATAGCCTTCTTCGAATAATCCCCTTACTATTTCGAGTGAGTCGACAGTTTCCCTGGCTGTTTCGGTAGGAAAACCGTACATCAAATAGGCATGTGTCATAATACCTGCTTCTGCAAAGTTTTTCATGCTTTCGCGAGCAGTTTCTATGGTTATACCTTTGTTGATAAGCTTTAGAATACGCGGAGAAGCCACTTCTAAGCCTCCAGATATGGCTATGCAGCCCGATTGTGCCATCAAGTAACAAAGTTCCGGAGTAAATGATTTTTCGAACCGGACATTTGTCCAATAACTTACCGTTAATTTGCGACAAATAATTTCTTCAGCCAATTTTCTAAGCAGGGCAGGAGGTGCTGCTTCGTCAACAAAATGAAATCCCGACTGTCCGGTTTGTTGCATGATGGTTTGCATGCGATCTACGATTAGTTGGATTGGTGCCGATTCATAGTGGTTTATATAATCCAGACCACCGTCGCAAAATGCACATTTGCCCCAGTAGCAGCCGTGTGCCAGCATCATCTTGTTCCACCGCCCATTGCTCCACAGCGCGTGCATAGGGTTGGTAAGTTCAATCATGTTGATGTAGTTGTTCTGCACCAATCCATCGTAATCGGGTGTGCCAATTTCTGCAAACTTTACGTTCTCTTTGCTGTCGAAATTTATGCACACAATCTCGCCCGTTTCGGAACGGTAAAGAGTGCGGATGAGTTCGCCGCCGGTAAGCAGTCGCAATAAGGGCAGTTCACCATCATCAAACGTGATATAATCGGTGAAATCAAAAATAGTTGAGTCGGATATGCTTCGTAACTCAGTGTTTAAATATCCTCCACCCAGTACTATTTTTATGTTGGGGTGATATTGTCTCAACCATTGCGCGCAGCGTAATGCACTGTATAAATTCCCCGGAAATGGAATGGTAAATCCTACCATATCAGGTGTACAATCAGCCATTCGTTTTGAGAAAAGCTCCAACATAAGCTTATCAATAAACGAGAGTGGCTTCTTTAGTTCTTGTTGAAGCGGTTCAAATTCGGGCAACCGCAGGCAAAGCGACTCGGCATATCGTATCAGTTCAAAACGAGAATCAATGGTTTGGTTGATAAAATCGCACAAGTCTTTTAAAAACAGGGTGCAAAGGTGGGTGGCACGGTCATAGTTGCCTATCATTCCGAATCCCCATTCCAAATCATCATCATTTGGTAAACGTTTACTTTGCGGCCAAAATTCCAAAGAACAAAATCGTTGCGCCAAACTGCAATCTTTTCCTCCCAAAAAAACGCATCACCGGCTCTATTGTTTTAGCATAGAAATCAGCATTTTGAAGGAGTATTCTGTTGGGTTTTGAGAGTTTTGAATGTGTAGAAACAATTACGAAAATTTCCTCCAGTTTTTGGCGGGTAAACAATGCATTAATCAGCTCTATACTCAGGTCCATTTGTTCGGCAACAAGCCCCTGAGAGCGTAAAAAACCAACTAAATGGCATGTGGCAGGGTAGGGTGTATTTAGTTGTGTGAGCGGGGGAGTGACCAGAAGAATTTTCATGCAGCTTATTTTTCTGCAAACTTACGAATATTTCTTTTAAAACCACGATAGGCACTATAGATAGTAAACCTATTGTGCCTATAAAAATTCATAATGCTTATTCGAATATTAACTCCCCAAAGAATTCGGGACAATGAAAATTTGGTTTTTCAGTTTTGATAGGACTCCAACTTACATAATGAGGCGAGTCGGTACCATCAGCACATTTGTAAAAATTACCCAGCATTTTTTTTGGTAAATTAGTTGGGTCAATGCCCATTAATGTAAATGGTATTTTTACTGTTAGTTCCCATTCAAACATGCCTTCCATTTCATTAAAAGCACGACGTCCAATGGATGGATAGCGTTTAATTTGAGCTAATTCGTCTAAAGTGTAGCGTACCACACCTTCCGTTTTACTTTTACGCTTAGAAGCATTGCAGGTTCCTATACAATTGAATTCGAAATTCATATAGTAGTCACTATCCGGCAGCTTGCAAAAGAACTCAACACAACTGTCTTCGTTCACAGGCTCCAGGTCATTGGAATAAATGGCACGAAGCATACTTCCTCTCACAGAGTATTTGATAAATATGCTGTCATTCGAACGGGCAACATTGAATAAAGTGATAGGGCGATACGGATAAGTCTCTTTCCAGTTCAAATTCTCAACCAAATCGCGATGTCCAAAACCATCCATTAATTCAGATGCTGCTTCTAATTCTATATCATTCAGGACATCATTATATAAAATTTTAATTTGTTTCATATTTTTGTTGGCAGTTGTAATTTAGTGCAATATTAATCAATTATTTTATAAAATGAAATAGATAAGTGGAAATAAGTGTGTAAATGTCACTAACTTTTCTGAGGGTGATTACATAGGTATAACATTTTGAATTTTAAATAGTTTACAGTTTCGTAAATAAAAAAGGATAAATCAATAATCATTGATTTATCCCTTCTAAAATAATAAAACTTAGATAGCTCTAGTTTTTTGCTTCTTTTTCTGCTTGATTGTACTCAGAAGTTATACTGTCAACGACCTCTTTTACCGAAGAAATTTTAGTGGCACGGTAGGCATTACTACCTGCAAAAGCATATCCTTTGTCCATTTTCCCCTGGTAGGCGTTGTATAATGTAACAATAATACAATAAGGTACTTTTTTGTAGTCGCAAGTATGCAAACAGTTGTAAGGACATGATTTCGGAGCAGTAAGACCTTGTTTTACTTTTTCTAAAAATTCCCCTTTCAACGCACGACCAGGCATTCCAACAGGACTTTGAATAATTTCAACATCATTCTCATTTGCATTGATATACGTTTCTTTGAATTTGATATCAGCATCACACTCATCTGTAGGAACAAACCGGCTCGACATTTGCACACCTTTAGCACCTAACTGCATAATGTTGTACATATCTTCACCAGTATAAATACCACCGGCTGCAATTACAGGAATTTCTTGATTGTATTTCTCTTCAAAAATAGCAACTTCTTTTACCACTTCCGGAATCAATTTTTGAATAGAGAAGTTTTCATCTTCAATTTGATTTGCTTTGAAACCTAAGTGACCTCCGGCTTTAGGACCTTCAACCACTACTAAATCAGGTAAATAATTGTAAAGAGTTTTCCACTTTTCACAAATTATTCTTGCAGCTCTTGCCGAAGATACTATCGGAACAAGTTTTGTAGTACAATCTGGCGTAATGTATTTAGGTAAATCCATTGGAAGTCCGGCACCAGCAAAAATTACATCCACTTTTTCAGCAATTGAAGTTTTTACCATATCACCAAAATTAGTCAACGCCATCATAATGTTGACACCAATCAGTCCATTTGATTTTTCTCTTGCCTTTTTAATTTCCTCTCTCAACCCAATAATACATGCTTCCATATAGTCTTTGGCTGTATTACGATATATCAAACCAAGACCTGCACAAGAAATAACGCCTATACCACCCTCATTTGCAACAGCAGACGCTAAACTAGACATAGAAATTCCAACACCCATTCCACCTTGTATAATGGGGATACGAGCTGTAAGATTTCCGATTTTTAAATTATTCATATTGCACATTTAAACGATTATTGTGCAAAAGTACGCAATTTTGGCTAATAACAAGCAGATTTATTATTGGTTAAAATACTTTTAACGGTATTTGTGTTCAATGCAAATTGATTATTTACATATTTGTCTTGCATATTTAACACTTATGGTGGATTAATTTGTTTATTTTTAGTGTGTTATGTCGTTTGTAACTTCGTATTTATGAACAAATATCGGATAAACTTAAATAGTTGTAATTTCTTCAATAATTACTACCTTTGACATCGAAAATACAAATTTGATTAGAAATATTATAGTTCAATGACCTACACTGCTATTGATTTTGAAACTGCACACGCCAATTACCCTTGCGAAATAGGGTTGACACGCGTTGAAGATGGAATAATTCTCGAATCGAAATCATGGTTGATTAAACCTGCCTGTTTTCCGTATATGAACCCCTGGAATGAAAGAGTTCATGGTATTTCGGCGGCTAAAGTTGCCAATGCTGCTACTTTCGAGGAACTTTGGGGTGAGTTAAAGACATGGATAGACGACAGAACATTGGTAGCTCACAACGCTGCTTTCGATATGCGTGTGTTGCGTGCTGCATTAGCACACTACGATTTGGCTATTCCTCATACCGATTATTTTTGCAGCGTAAGTTTATCACGTAAGACATGGAAGCATCTGTCAAGTCACTCGTTAGGCGTGGTGTGCGACTTTCATCAGATTAGATTTAATCATCACCGGGCAGGCGATGATGCACATGCATGTGCGCTTATAGCGCTAAAAGCTTTAGAAACTGTAAATGCCACTAGTGTAGAAGATGGGCTTTCTAAATTGGGAGTGGGTTTAAAGCGACTTTAGAAACATAAAAAAACCTCTCCGAGCTTCACAGCAAGGAGAGGTTATCATTTGTAGATAACGTTCTTATTTACACACATTAAAAGTGTTTGCTACAAAACAAACACAGTTTTCATTTAAAATACGTTGATATCGTAATTAGGTTCGTCAACTGTTTCAGAAACTAATTCGGTATAAAGCACTTTTCCATTCTCATCAACAGCTACGACTGAGCGAGCCATCAACCCCTTAAGCGGACCATCTGCAAACAATACTCCATAATCCGTAGCAAATGAATTGTAACGGAAGTCTGAAGCTGTAATTACATTGTCCAATCCTTCAGCACCGCAAAAACGGCTTTGTGCAAAAGGTAAATCTTTTGAAACACAGATAACAACTACATTTTCTTTTTCGGAAACCCATTTGTTGAATTTACGAACCGAGGCAGCACATGTACCTGTGTCTAAACTTGGAAAAATGTTAAGTAATACGCGTTTCCCTTTGTAATCGTTTAAATGAATTTCATTCAAGCCACCACCTACTAATGTGAAATCGGGTGCTTGAGCTCCTACTACCGGTAATTGACCGCTTGTCTGTACGTCGGTTCCTTTAAATTTTACTGTTGCCATCTAATTTTATAATTAAGTTTAAAAATAATTTCGTTTGTAGTCTAATAACAGCCTTAGCTGGAATTTTGTTTATATTTGCAGAACTTTTTTTTGAAAAATAAATTATGAGCCAACTTAGAACTGCATATTTTCTACTACTTGTAGTCACTTTCGGACTTGCTTCGTGTAAAAATTCATCTGAACATCGGGTTGGTAGCGAGTTTACCGTGTATGTACAGCGGTTCCAGGATGAAGCCACAAAACATGGAAAAAATCTCGATTTAATTAATGGTGGTTTAATCGTGGAATTTGCCGATTTAAAGGATGGTGTAGCCGGTTTATGTCATTATGAAAAGCCAATTCGGATAGAAATTGATAAAACTTATTGGGCTGCTATCGAAAAATTTGCTGATGCTGACTTAATGAAAGAAGATCTGCTGTTCCATGAACTTGGTCATGGATTTTTAGGTCGGAAACACTTGAATACACTTCTCGAAAATGGTGATTGGAAATCTATTATGTGTGGTGGCGATAAAGTGAATGGTAGAAGTTGGAATATAAATTATCATGGAGTACGTCGAACTTATTATGTTGATGAATTATTCAATGAAAGCACTGCTGCGCCTGTTTATTCCAGTCTTCAATTGGTAGTTGACACTACCGGTTATACTCCTACTTACAGTTTAAACTTTAATTCTCTTAGTCAAGCGGGATGGCCTATTGCAGAAACAACCAATTATTCAACAACTCTTACAACAGATGGAAAATTAAAATTTCAATCGAAAAATTCCCAATCATATTTGGTTTCGACACCAATTCAAACAGCAATATCATCTAATTTTTCTTACGAATTGACTGTTGAAAATCCTACAGGAAATACAACAGATCAGTATGGAATTATTTTTGGAGTCATACCGGATGGTTCAACCGCTAATAATGCTCCGCTCGAATATTTCAATATCAATAACGGTAAGAAAATGTTCATGGGTAATCGAACCTACTATAGTTTCTTTACCGAACTTGATGAGTCGAAAATAGTGCCTTCCGGAAAAAACAAACTGAAAGTATTCAAAATGGTAGCATGATTTATTACTTTATAAATAATACTTATGCATACTGCTCAGAAATAGTTACCACAGCCTCATTAAATAAATTTGGTTTCATAGTGCCTGCCCAAGGAACGGTTTTGGTTGATAATTTTATCATCGCTCAATCCAAAAGTTCGAATGCTCCTGCAAAAGTCATGCAAACTCAGTCTCTTCAGTTTGAAATTACTCCAATGGGTATAGAAACGCAAAATAGTGTTTTGAATCAATAATGTCTTAATTTTTATTTCAATAATCTTAGCCGGTTGTTTTTAAATAAACAACTGGTCATTTTAATTTATTTCATGTCTAAATTCGTTATCTATCAGGTTCTTCCCCGCCTTTTCGGCAATTTCAATACAACAAACAAACAAAGCGGTTCAATAGAAGAAAATGGCTGTGGAAAGTTTAACAGTTTTACTCCAAAGGCTTTAGATGCCATTAAATCGCTCGGAATAACTCATGTTTGGTACACCGGCGTTATTGAACATGCTACTCAAACCAATTATTCTGCTCACGGAATCGCTCAGGATCATCCGGGAGTGGTAAAAGGCAAAGCAGGTTCGGCCTATGCTATCAAGGATTATTACGACGTAGATCCCGATTTGGCCGAGAATGTGGACAATCGTATGGCCGAATTCGAAGATATGGTGAAGCGTACACACGATGCCGATATGAAAGTGATTATTGACTTTGTCCCAAATCATGTGGCGCGTCAGTATCATTCGGATGCAAAACCGGCGGGTGTTGTTGATTTAGGCGAAAATGATCACTCCGAATGGGCTTTTTCGCCACTAAACAATTTTTATTACCTGCCTAATCAGTCATTTACACCTGATTTTGACGCGCAAGGCTATACTGAATTTCCGGCAAAAGCAACCGGCAATGACCAATTTACTGCTTCACCAACGCGTAACGACTGGTACGAAACAGTAAAGCTCAATTATGGTGTTAACTACGTTGAAGGTGGTCAAAAGCAGTTTGATCCAATTCCGGATACTTGGTTCAAAATGCGGGATATACTGCTGTTCTGGGCTTCCAAACATGTAGATGGATTTAGATGCGATATGGCAGAGATGGTACCGGTTGAATTCTGGGGATGGGCTATTTCGCAAGTCAAAATGCAGTATCCAGAGGTATTATTTATTGCCGAAGTATACAACCCTGCCGAGTATCGCAACTATATCTGTAATGGTAAATTCGATTACCTGTACGACAAAGTAGGCTTGTACGATATGCTTCGTGATGTTACGAGTCGGAATTTTGCAGTACGCGACATTACCAATGCATGGCAGGCTCTGGGCGGTTTGGAGAACCAAATGCTCAACTTCCTCGAAAATCATGATGAGCAACGCATTGGTTCCGGTTTCTTTTCGGGTAACGGAGTGTATGCTCAACCGGCCATGATTGTTGCAGCTACGCTTACTCAAGCACCCGTAATGATTTATTTTGGACAGGAATTAGGTGAGCATGGTATGGATAGCGAAGGTTTTAGCGGGGTAGATGGTCGAACTACCATTTTCGATTACTGGGGTGTAAAAACAATACAGGCATGGGCGAATGGCGGAAAATTTGATGGTAAGAGACTGTCCAATGACCAAAAAGCATTGCGTTCGTTTTATAAAAAACTATTGGCTATAACACTTGCTGAAAAAGCTATAACCAATGGATTGATGTACGATTTGGTATTTGCCAATTTCGAAAACCCTAAATTCAATACTCACGAGCAATACGCTTATTTCCGCAAATTCGAAGATGAATTGTTACTGATAGTTCTAAATTTCGACGATAAACATTTAGATACAGAAGTTTGTTTTCCATTGGAAGCTTTTCAATATCTGAATCTGAAAGAAGGGCAAACCTACAGTGTTGTCAATCTGCTAGATGATGCTGATAAATTTCCTTTACTAACATTGAGTTCAAAAGAACCTTTTGTAATTCATATGCCGGCATGGAAAGGCTTTATTCTCAAACTTACTAAGAACTAAATGTTGTGATTGGGTAAGTTTGATGTGTTTAATTGTTGACAATAATTGAATCTTTATTATTCAAATAACGAAACTAATATTTGTAGAAATGAAAACACAATTGATGTACTCAACATTTGTTTTGATGTTGTTCCTGACGGCTTGCTCATCCACCAAAACAACCTCTGAAACGATCAGCGCAATTACCAGAAAAGTAGAATCGAAAGATATTACTGTGACCGTACATTATGCCAATCCATTAAGAATGAGGCAGATTGTATTGACTTCCGAGTATGATTTGCGCCTAAAAAACGACTCGGCTTTTGCCTATCTGCCCTATTTTGGAGTAGCTTATTCAGCACCTTATGGAAGTTCCGAAGGTGGAATTAAATTTGCGGAACCGATGAACGACTATGCTATCACTCCCAATAAAAAATCAAATGGTTGGGATATACACTTTAAAATCAGATCGAAAGAGGATATTTACGAGATATTTATGAATATTTTCAACAATGGCAGCGCCTTGTTTTCAGTTACTTCTCAGAAACGAGATATGATTTCTTTTAGCGGGGAAATAAAACGCTGATTTTTATATTCATGTTGCTGAATATAATCGAATAAAATGCTGCCTGATCTATCAGACCATTTATGACACTACCATGCAGCTTGTGCGCTTATTTTATTGCCAGTGGAAACTTATTGTTTGATTAAATAAATACCTTTTTTCTTCTATTTGTAAATTATTCAAATCTCCAACTACAGGTTTCTTTGTTTTTCGTTCATAATACTTTCAAATAGATTTTAACTCGTAAAAAACATGCAAAATAATTAAAGAATTATTTCTTTAATTCGCTTGCTATTCGAAAAAAAAATCGGATATTTGTACTTCATATTGATTTTTTAAAAATACGACTCAACAAACTGAAATATAGCTAGTTGAAATTTGATAAGTAAATTTTTTTAATAAAAAAACAATCAATCATACGAATTATAAAATGAAAGAAATTAAATTCAGTCTTGTTTACCGCGATATGTGGCAAGCGTCGGGCAAATATGTGCCCCGTAAAGACCAGTTGGCAAAAATTGCCCCGGTTATCATCGAAATGGGATGTTTTGCCCGTGTAGAAACAAATGGTGGTGCTTCGGAACAAGTAAACCTATTGTACGGCGAAAATCCAAACGATGCAGTTCGTACTTTTACAAAACCGTTTAACGAAGTAGGTATTCAAACACACATGCTTGACCGTGGTTTGAATGGTTTACGTATGAATCCGGTTCCAGCTGATGTGCGTGAGTTGATGTATAAAGTAAAGAAAGCTCAGGGAGTTGATATTACTCGTATTTTTTGTGGATTGAATGATGTGAGCAACATTATTCCTTCTATTCATTATGCTAAAGCTGCCGGCATGATTGCACAGGCTACTATGTGTATTACATACTCGGAAATTCATACTGCTGAGTATTATATTAATATGGCTGAACAATTGATTGAAGCAGGTGCTGATGAAATTTGCTTGAAAGATATGGCCGGTATTGGTCGTCCCGTATTATTGGGTAAAATCGTAAGCGCTGTAAAAACAGCTCACCCACACATTATTATGCAATATCACGGTCACTCTGGACCGGGCTTCTCGGTAGCTTCAATGCTCGAAGTTGCCAAAGCTGGTATTGATTATATTGACGTAGCTATGGAGCCTCTTTCATGGGGTATGGTTCACCCTGACGTCATTACTATTCAGGCAATGTTGAAAGATGCCGGTTTTAAAGTGCCTGAAATCAACATGAATGCATATATGGAAGCTCGTCGTTTGACTCAAAGTTTCATTGATGATTTCTTGGGTTATTTTATTGATGAACGCAACAAGTTCATGACTTCATTGCTTGTTGGTTGTGGACTTCCAGGTGGAATGATGGGTTCGTTGATGGCTGACCTTAAAGGTGTTCATGCTGGAATCAATTCTTATTTGAAAGGTGCAAACAAGAAAGAACTTTCAACAGATGAATTGTTGGTAATGTTGTTCGACGAAGTTAAATATATATGGCCTAAACTGGGTAACCCACCATTGGTAACACCATTTAGCCAATATGTAAAAAATATCGCTTTGATGAACGTTATGTTCCTTGTAAAAGGACAACCACGTTGGAGCATGATTGATAAAAATAGCTGGGATATGATTTTGGGTAAAGCAGGTAAGCTTCCTGGAAAATTGGATGCTGAAATCATTGCTTTAGCCGAAAAGAATAAATTTGAGTTTTTCGAAGGTAATCCTCAGTCTAATTATCCTAACGAATTGCCACGTTTCATTGCCGAAATGAAAGAGCTTGGATGGGATAGGGGCAAGGATGACGAAGAATTATTCGAATTTGCAATGCACGAAAAACAATATCGTGATTTCAAATCGGGCGAAGCTAAAAAACGTTTCGAAAAAGAACTTGAAACTGCGATCAAAGAAAAATTTGCAACAAGCACCATCGAATTGCCTGATTTACGCGCATTGAAATATCCAAATGCTGAACCGGTTGTTTCTAACGCAACAGGACGTGTATTGTGGGAACTTGATTTCAATGAAGTCTCTGTAGAGCCTGTTCACGGAAAAATAGTGAAAGAGTTCGATACACTTTGTACTATTCAAACAAATTACGGTTTGGAACACATTGGTAGCTTCTGCAACGGTCGTATTGTTGGTGTAGAAAAGAAACAAGGTGATATTGTTCGCAAAGGCGAAGTATTGGCTTATGTAGAAAAAGACTGAGAAAATTAGTCAATAAACACAAAAGAGACCTTGCAATTTTGCAAGGTCTCTTTTGTGTTATAAAATTTAAGGTTAAAGCAGATCTCTTAGTGTACTTACAAAGTTTTCAATATCTTCTTCGGTAGTGTCGAATGAGCACATCCAGCGAAGTTCAAGCGTTTCTTCGTCCCAAATATAAAATGGGTATTTTGCTTGTAATGGCTCAATTGCCTTTTGTGGGATAATAGCAAAAACGGCATTGGCTTGCACTTTGCGGGTTATTTTTACACACGGAAGTTGCTGAATTTCGGCAGATAGAAGTTGCGCCATTTTGTTGGCATGCGTTGCCATTCGTAGCCATAAATCATTGCTTAACAAAGCTTTGAATTGCGCAGCGATAAATCTGTTTTTTGAAAATAGCTGTGCCGACTGCTTTTGAAAGTAGGGGGCATTGGCTTTCAATTTGTCATTAAAAACCAAAACTGCTTCACCCATCATTAAACCGTTTTTGGTGCCACCAAAGCTCATAATGTCGACGCCGCAATCCACCGTAGCTTCTTTTAGCGTAACACCCAAAGCAGCTACAGCATTCGATATCCGTGCGCCATCCAAATGAACATACATGTCGTTATCATGCGCAAACCGGCACAATGCTTTCAGTTCTTCGATGGAATATATCGTTCCTACTTCGGTACTTTGACTTATCGAAATGACCTTAGGTTGGGTATGATGCACATTTCCAAGGCGCGAAAGCAATGGTTTTATAAGTTCCGGAGTTAATTTACCATCGGTAGTCGGAATCGGTAGGAGCGAGCAACCTATGCTTTGAGTGGGTGCACCACATTCGTCTACATGAATATGAGCTAAGTCGGAGCAAATAACTGCCTGAAATGGTAAAGTGCAGCATTTTAGACAGATAACATTAGCGCCAGTACCATTAAAAGAGAATAAAACACTTACATTTCCAAACTCTTTTTCGAAAAGTTGAACTGCATCACTGGTAAACGTGTCATCACCATATGATATTTGGTGGTGCGAATTGGCTAATTGAATGGCTTCAAAAACTTCGGGATGAATTCCCGAATAATTATCACTTGCAAAAGATTTCATCAAAATTTAAATTTATCAAAAAAACTTTTTGATTTGGATTCTTCAGCAACAGCACTTTCAACAGTTTCAGTTTCTTTGTACTCACGTTGTGGGGCTTCACCTTGCTCTCGTTTAATAAATCCGACCACGTCCTCAAGACCCTCAACAAATTTATCAAAATCCTCTTTGTATAGGAATATCTTATGTTTTTCGTAAGTTACCTGTGCATCTTCATCAAAACCTACCACTTTTTTCTTGCTTTCAGTGATGGCCAGATACAGGTCTTCGTTACGACTCTTCTTTACATCTAAATAATAAATTCGCTTTCCAGCTTTAATTGCTTTCGAATAGATAATTTCGTTGTCTTTCTTCTCAATTTCAATTTTTCTTTTCTCTACTTCCATAATGTTACGATTATTATTCTAAACTGCTATAAATAAATGCATTAAAAATTGCTTATTCTTTCGTTTAAACTGATATTATTCGATTAAACTGCTCATTATTAATTACAAATTCGTTTGAAATGCTATACTATTTTTACGAATTGAAAATGAGTCCTCAAATTTCAGTATTTTTTTCCAATTTATCAAGCAAAAACGTATTTTTTATTTCAAAATAATGCATATTCTTTTTCGGAGATAGACCAAATATTACATAATAAATCATATTTTAAATTTCAAAAGCATTTAAGTATTAAAACGATGTAGTAACAAAAAAAAATCGCTACCTTTGTAGCGAAATAAAAAAAGCGCTCCCTGTATTTTATGATTAATCGAGTATTATTACGCACTAAGATTGTTCAAATCTTATATTCCTATTACAAAAGCGATAGCAAATCGTTGCCTATCGCTGAAAAAGAGTTGTTTCATAGTATTGAAAAAACCTACGATTTGTATTTCCACTTGTTGAATTTGTCTATCGAAGTAACACGATTTGCGGCAAATTTGATTGAAACAAAACGTAACAGACTTCGCCCTTCTGCCGAAGATTTAAATCCCAACACCCGTTTCATTGACAACTCTTTTGTAGCACAACTAGCTAAAAATGTGCGATTCAATGAATATCTGGACGATCATAAACTGTCGTGGGTAAACAATCCTGAAATTATCAAAGAAACTTTCGAATCAGTAATCGCTTCAGAGTATTATTCGGAATATATGAATGCTCCTGCGGCTGATTATGCTGCAGATAAGGACATTTGGCGCAAAATATATACAAAAATTTTGTTGAAAAGCGAATCGCTTGATGATTCTATCCAGGATCAGAACATTTATTGGACGGATGATATTGAAATGGTTATCAGCTTTATTATCAAAACAATAAAAAGATTTGATGCCACAAAGGGTGATGAACAAGAATTGTTGCCAATGTTTAAAGACGAAGAAGATGCCGAATTTGCCCGCAAACTGTTACGCAGTGTGCTAACCAAAGGAGAGAAACTTCGTGAAATGATTGATCTGAATACCAAAAACTGGGAGTTGGATCGTATCGCGTTCATGGACATTGTAATTATGGAAGTGGCATTATGCGAATTAATGGATTTCCCAACCATACCGGTAAATGTTACATTGAACGAATATATTGAGATTGCTAAGAACTACAGCACCGAAAAAAGTGGAACTTTTATCAATGGTGTACTCGATAACATTGTTGGACAACTTAAAAAAGACAATAAGTTGATAAAAGTGGTAATGTTTAGCGACAATAAAAAATAATAAACTATTTTTGCAAGTATAAACTATTAAATTTATAAAGAATATGAATCTATTAAGCATTATGTTACAAGCAGCACCTGCAGCTGGTGGTGCAAGCCAATACTCAGGTATTTTGATGATGGTATTGATTTTTGTGGTTTTCTATTTTTTCATGATTCGTCCACAATCAAAACGTCAAAAAGAAATTAAAAAACAACGTGAAGCTATGAAAGCTGGTGATTCAGTTGTGACATCTGGTGGAATTTATGGAAAAGTAAAAGACATCAAAGATTCAACTGTTATTGTTGAAATAGCTGATAACGTACGTATTAAAGTAGATAAAAACTCGGTTTTTGCCACTGCTGAAGATATTCAATCACAAGCAAAATAATTGGGTTTTATGGCTGAAAACAGCGGCATAAAATTATTAAAGTATTACTTGCAAAAGCTTAAATCATTCTTTTTCTCAAAAGATATTTTAAGCTTTTTGCTTTTTCTTGCCCTTTCAGCTGCTTTTTGGTATATCAATGCGTTGGGTAAGGATAAGGAAACAATTCTGAACATTCCAATACGCTATGTAGGTGTTCCACAGTATATTGGTTTAGGAAAAAACACACCTACCAGTGTTTCACTCACGGTTAAAGATCAGGGGTTACGACTTTTTTCTTATTCGAACGAAAACAGACCTCCGGTTACCATTGATTTATCCCGAACGTTTTATCAAAAAGGCGAAATTCTGATTACTTCCGATCAACTAAGATCCAAAATAGGACGAAGTCTGTTGGGTACTACCACTGTGCTCGAAATAAAGCCGGATTCAATTTTGATAAAATATGAAAAATTGAGTCAAAAGACATTGCCCATCGAACTGGTATCCAGTATTGAGATGGCTCCGCAATATATGTTGGCCGAAAATATTCGACTGGAACCAAACCAGGTCACTGTCTTTGGACCCAGAAGGATTCTTGATAAATTGAAAGCGATTAGGACCGAGTTGGTTGAAGCAAAAAACCTGAGTGATACGATTTCTCTAAATTGTAAATTGAAATCTATTCCATCGGTTCGATTCTCGAGTCCGGACATAAAATTAAGTCTTTTTGTAGAACAGTTTACCGAAAAGAAAATCCAAATACCTATTAAATCAATTAATTGTCCGGCTAATCTGTTTATTCGTACTTTTCCGGCTGTGGTAAATGCAACCTTTACTGTTGGGTTAAGCCATTTCAATTCATTGAGCTCCGACGATATGTCGGTGTATTTGGATTATAATGAGTTGGTAGTAGGGAAAACGTCAAAGCAAAAACTTAAAATAGCAAACAATAGTTCACACATTTCAAATATCAGAATTGTGCCGCAAGAGGTAGAATTTATTTTGGAACAGAAATAAGATATGAAGAAAATTCAAATGGTTGACTTGCGCAGTCAATATGATAAGATTAAAGATGCTGTTGATGCAGGCATCCAAGATGTTATAGATAATACCGCATTTATAAAAGGTGCAAAAGTGACTGAATTTCAACGTGATTTAGAAACTTACCTGAACATAAAACATGTAATTCCGGTTGGAAATGGAACAGATGCGCTTCAAATAGCATTAATGGCTTTGGGACTTAAACCGGGCGATGAAGTGATCACTCCAACATTTACGTTTATTGCCACTGCCGAAGTCGTTGCGCTAATGGGTCTTACACCTGTAGTAGTGGATGTTGACTTTGATACTTTCAATATTTCATTAGAATCAGTAAAGAAAGCTATAACTCCCAAAACAAAAGCCATTGTTCCTGTTCACCTGTTCGGTCAGAACGCTGATATGGAAGCGATTCTGGCGTTGGCTAAAGAACACAATCTATTCGTAGTGGAAGATGCTTGTCAGTCGATTGGTTCGGTATATACGTTTAAAGACGGACGTCAGGCTCAGTCGGGCTGCATGGGTGATATTGGTTGCACTTCCTTTTTCCCTTCTAAAAACCTTGGATGTTTCGGCGATGGCGGTGCCATTTTTACGAATAATGATGAATTGGCAGCTAAAATGCGCGCTATCTCTAATCATGGTATGGTGGTTCGTTATCATCACGACATGGTGGGTATTAACTCGCGTCTAGACAGCATTCAGGCTGCCGTGCTGGGTGTGAAGTTGAAATACCTGAATGAATATAATGCCGCCAGATTTGCTGCAGCCAGCTATTATAATGCAGCATTTAAAGGAAATGATAAGATAATTACTCCGGCTCAATCTGCTAACTCCACACATGTTTTTCATCAATATACATTAAAACTAAACGGTGTCAATCGTGCAGAGTTGATTAAGCATTTGAATGATAAAGGTATTCCGGCCATGATTTATTATCCGGTTTGTTTGCATTTACAAAAAGCATATCAGGATGACCGTTACAAAGCCGGTGATTTTCCGTCTGCCGAAAAATTGAGTGAATGCGTTATGTCACTTCCTATGCATACCGAATTGACGGAAGAGCAACTTAAATATATTACAACCAGTGTGTTGGAATTTGTTGGATAATCTCCCATATACGACAATAGTACTTATAATTTATTACCTAAACCATGAACGAATATTTTGCGCACGAAACCGCGATTGTTGACGATAATTGCAGTATTGGAAAAGATACCAAAATTTGGCATTTTTCACATATTATGTCGGGATGTGTAATTGGCGAAGGTTGTAATATCGGACAAAATGTAGTAATTTCGCCTTCCGTAATTTTAGGTAAAAATGTAAAGATACAGAACAATGTATCTGTCTATACAGGTGTAATTTGTGAAGATGACGTTTTCCTGGGACCTTCGATGGTGTTTACCAACGTCATCAATCCGCGAAGCCATGTAAACCGCAAAAGCGAATATGCGCAAACACTTGTGCGTAAAGGTGCCAGTATTGGAGCTAATGCCACGGTAGTTTGCGGAAATGAAATAGGTGCGTATGCATTAATAGGTGCCGGAGCAGTCATCACAAAGCCTGTAAAGCCCTTTGCATTGGTTGTAGGCAATCCTGCAAAGCAAATAGGTTGGGTAAGTGAAAACGGTCATAAACTGGTTTTCAACGCTGCAGGAATGGCTACCTGCATTGAAACCGGACAAGAATATGAGCTGTTGAAGAATGAAGTGAAACGAGTAAAATAACCACATAAGAAAAGAATAAATGATTAAATTTGCAGTAATAGGACAGGGGCATATTGGAAAACGCCATGCAGAAATGATTCGTTTGAATCCTGATTCTCAATTAGTAGCAGTTTGCGATGTATTGGCCAAAGACCAAATTGGTTTAACGGATATAAAGGAAGCCTTTTTTACGAGTTACGAAGAGTTGTTAGCATCCGATCTGGATATAGACGTTATAAATATCTGTACTCCAAATGGTTTTCACTCGGAATATGCTATCAAAGCGCTGCAGGCAAAGAAGCATGTTGTACTTGAAAAGCCAATTGCACTGACTAAAATTGATGCTGAGTCAATTCTTTTTAAATCGTTGGAAATGTCTCGCCACGTATTCTGTGTAATGCAAAATCGTTATTCTCCACCTTCGGTTTGGTTGAAAGAAATTATTGACAATAAAACGCTGGGAGATATTTTTACCGTAAAGCTGGATTGTTATTGGAATCGTGACGAACGTTATTATAAAAAAGGCAACTGGCATGGTGATGCGAAACTGGATGGTGGAACTCTGTTTACTCAGTTTTCACACTTTGTAGACATTATGTATTGGCTGTTCGGCGATATTCAAAATATCCGTGGAAATTTTGCCGATTTCTCACATAAAGATTTGACCGACTTTGAAGATAGTGGAGTTGTTACCTTCGACTTTATAAATGGTGGAATGGGAAGCTTGAATTACTCTACCGCTGTTTGGGACAAAAACCTGGAAAGCAGTATTACCATTCTTGGTTCAAAAGGAACAGTGAAAGTTGCCGGACAGTATATGAACGAGGTATCGTACTGCCATATAAAAGATTATGTAATGCCGGAACTGGCACCTTCTAATCCGCCAAATGACTACGGATTGTACAAAGGCTCTGCCCAAAATCACCATTACGTGATCGAAAATGTAGTAGAAAAACTGAAAGACAAGGGAACCATTACTACCAACGTTCTTGAAGGATTAAAAGTGGTTGATATTATCGAACGCATTTACGAAGTGCGCGATAAACAGTGGAAGAAGACTGTCTAAAATCCAGACAACTAAATTGAAATTATTTACGAATAATCAAAATCTGAATATATGTTACAAAGAATTCAAACCGTATATCTGTTGTTAATAGTGATACTCTCTTGTATTACTTTCTATTTACCGACAGTCGATTTAATCAATATTAAAAGTGCGCTCCACTATATTATTGATTTTAAAGGAGTGTACTTGGTTCAGGAAAAGGGAAATGTTTGGGATTCAACGGTATGGGGATTGACATCAATTTCCGCAGTGATACCTTTTATTGCTTTATATACCATTTTTCAATATAAGAACCGGGTAAAACAAATTCGCTTATCAGTTATCAATATGCTGTTAATGCTTGGTTATTATGTGGTTTTATTTATAAATATATGGTTTATAAGCGGTCGTTTAAATGCTGAATGGCATTTGCGTTTCGTGACCGTATTACCTTTAGTTTGCATGATACTTAACTATTTAGCCATTGGCTCTATTGGAAAAGATGAAGCATTGGTAAAATCAGCAGATAGAATCAGATAAGAAATTATTACGACTTAATAATCAATAAGCGTTATTGATATTTTTTTATTTTGACCTCTCCCTAAATCCCTCTCCCGAGGAGAGGGACTTTGCTGAGTGAAAATCAACAGCAGTATCTATGAATTGAGCTGCTGTGTCTGCTTTCTCAAACTCTCGCTACATATTACCCTCTCCTTTGGAGAGGGTACCCGAAGGGGGATAGAGGTCAAAAAGAGTAAAAATGATTCATAGATATAGATTTGATAAACATATCAATAATTATTACAACTTAATAATCAAACGCTTCCAGAGATGGAAGCGTTTGTAGTTTTCAGCACATTTCTGAACAATAAAATGGCTTCATCTGTTCTATTCACCAAAATAGATCCGATGAAAACAACATATACATTCATGCTAACAGGTATGCTTTTGTTATTGACGCAAACAGCATGCACTCAATCAAAAAAAACAATGAAATACAATCCACTTACCCCCGAAGAACAAGCAGTGATTTTAAATAAAGGAACTGAACGCCCTTTTACCGGCGAATATGTTGACAACAAAGCTACCGGAACTTACGTTTGCCGACAATGTGATGCACCGCTTTACCGATCGGAAGATAAGTTTGATTCGCATTGCGGTTGGCCAAGTTTTGACGATGAAATTCCCGGTGCAGTAAGCAGACATACCGATGCCGATGGACGAAGAACCGAGATTACCTGTAAAAATTGTGGAGCACATCTGGGTCACGTATTTTTAGGTGAAGGATTTACAGAAAAAGATACCCGTCATTGTGTCAATTCAATTTCAATGAAGTTTATTCCGGCTACTAAAAAGGTGATTGAAAAAGCATATTTTGCGTCGGGCTGTTTTTGGGGAACCGAATATCATTTTATGAAGGCCAAAGGAGTGATAAGTACTACCGTTGGTTACATGGGTGGCCATACTACTTCGCCAACTTACAAAGAAGTGTGTACGGGTGAGACCGGTCATGCCGAAACTACCGAAGTGGTTTTTGATACAACCAAAACAACGTATGAAGATATGTTGAAATTATATTTCGAGACGCACGATTTTACGCAAGTAGGAGGGCAGGGGCCTGATATTGGTGATCAGTATCGTTCGGTAATATTTTTCACTTCCGACGAGCAAAAACGGTTGGCTGAGAAATATATTGGTATTCTCACCGATAAAGGATACAAGGTAGCTACGATTTTGGAAAAGGCTCCGGTGTTTTGGGCTGCCGAAGATTATCACCAGGAATATTATGACAAAAAGCACGGCTCACCTTATTGCCATATTTACAGAAAAATTTTCTAAGTGATTCTACATACGAATCTCAGAGACTGTTCTTACAAATAGGCGATGGCGCAGAAAATATAAACGGCTGAACTGAATTAAATCAGATCAGCCGTTTTTTAGTTTCAGTATTATCGCAATCATTTTTTGTATCCGTGTATTGGGTGCAGATGGTTGGTCTATTTATGTTTCGGTTTACTCTGTTGTTGATATTCTCGGGATTCGTATATTCTTTGGACTAATCATTAGGTAATTAGTTTTCTTTCCAGTGTCTTCCGATTTCAAGATTTCCTTTTCGACTAAATCCTGTAAATCTCGCAATGCAGTATCAGTCGAACAATCAACCAATTTCGCATATGTTGAAGTACGTAAAAAACCAACTTCCTTATCGTAATTGTCGTATAAGTAATTAATTATCTTTCGTTGCCTTTCGTTGATAGAGGTGAATTTATGTTTTTCCCAAAAATGTGCTTTGTCCAGTATAATTTCTAAATTTTTTTCACTGGAATGTAACGCTCTTTCGAAACAACCTAAAAACCATACTAAATAAGCAGTAATGTCGCTTGTTCCTTTTTGGGTTTTTTCGATAATTTCGTTATAATGTTTATGTTCTTTGAAAATTTGGTTGGATATACTATAGAATCTGATCTTACTACCTTCGCTTCGAGCTAAAAACATATCCATAATTGCACGGGCAAGTCGTCCGTTACCATCATCAAAAGGGTGAATGGTAACAAACCAGAAATGTGAAATAGCTGATTTCAAAACCAGATCCATATGATTTTCATTGTTCAACCAATTCATGAATATGTCCATTTCTTGTGAAACCCTTTCAGGAACCGGGGCTTCAAAATGGACTTTTTCCTTTCCAAATGCACCTGAAACAACTTTCATTCCAGCAGAACGAAAACTACCAACATCAATTTTTACATGACCACTGTAGCCCGATAGAAATAGAGAATTGTGCCAACCAAAAAGTCGTTCGGCAGAAAGAGACTTGTCATAATTCTGAGTTGCATCCAAAAGAACATCTACCACACCTTCAATATTTCGTGGAGTAGTTACAAATTCAGCCCCCTCAATACCTAATTTACGGGCGATAGACGAGCGAACAAGTTCGGGATTAAGAAATTCACCTTCAATTTTAGATGTGTCAACAACGTCCAAAATCAGAGATTCTAATGTCGCGCGCTCGATTAAATCAAAACCTAATCTTTCCATATGTCCGAGCAATTTTCCCTGTAGGTGCCGAACAGAGCCTAAGATTGGTAATATCTTTTCGTTATCCCAAACAAAATTGTACCAGTTTTCTCTTTCGTGTATATACATAATTCTTTCACTGCATAATCTGCGGTAAAAATAGAGTTTTTTCACCGCAAAAGCAAATTTTCAGGCAATTATAATCAATATACCTTGTCTTGCGTAGCTTTTTTCCTATACTTGCACCCAAACGAGGTTATTCTCCGCATTAAGTGCGTATATTAATCAATTTTTTCTCCGCATCTGTCTTTTTTATACACTACGCTGAACTGAGTTTGAAAAATTATAGTTCGCTTTTAAAAATACACGTTCTTATTTCAATCTACATTTTATGTTCGGTGCTACGCACCTTTGTTTTGTGTGTTTCACTTTTCTACAAATAGTACGGTGCTACGCACCTAATAGCAACGTAGTTGCGAACCATTTGTAGAATTAAAAAAAAGCAAATTATAAGGTGCGTAGCACCGAACCTGAGAAAAGGGCAGATTACAATCCCAATAGCTATTGGGAAAGAATGCAAAGAGGTGGGATTAAAAGAATTAGCTACGCTGACCGTTGGTTCCCACCGACCAGCCCGCACTTTTGTGTAAGTAAGTAATGGTTATATATCCGCGAGGACAAGGGGCTCAACAGCCACATTCACCGTAAAAGTTTTTCGTGATGGTTTTTCCGCTCTTGTCTGTTACTTTAATAGTTCCTGTCTTTAATGTTGTCTCTTCACCACTTTGTTTTCCGTCTACAACTTCAATAGTCATTTCGTAACTGTCGCTCTTAAATTTTGCGATAATTGTCGACTTGCTTACTTTCTTAAATTCCGTTTGTTTAAACTTAGTCAATACACCATTTATTTTCAGAAATGAGATATCTCCAAAGTCGTTGGCATAAATGTATTTCCCCTCTTCAAATTCCAACGGGTTGTTAGAAAAGTAGCAAGAACAACCATCGATCTCTGGTGGAAAAGTAGAAAAGGTGTCAATTTTAAAAGTCGCGACTTGTTCAGAATTAGTAATAGTCGGCATGTCATTGATAACCATTTTTGGTTTTTGTCTACATGCAAACATAAGTGTCAAAGTGATAACCAATAAAACAGTTGGTTTAAATTTATTTTTTTTTGTCATGATTTTTTTTAAGCCTTGCATCTTTCTTTCAATATGGAAGTCTGGAGACTTCCTTCTAGCTACGGCCAAGCTAAAGACGCTTGGCCGAACAAGGACGGGTGATTACAAGCTCAAGCTAGTATGAGCTTTTTATTTTTTTATAGTCATCTTGAGTGTTTTCTCGTCAATAGTAACTGTGTCAATCATGTTGTGAAAAGTCCTTTTCGCAACGAAAAATGTTTTATTGTTTTTAAAAAGTATAGTGTCGAAGTTGTTAAACGAGGTTGTTTTTCTATCATATAAATTAGGTTTCAAATACACAAATTTGCCAGTTTCTAAGTCTAATTTTCCAATGATGCCAATTGCTGTAACGTAACCATAATTTTTTCTTATTGCAGGTTGGCCTAAATTAAATCCAATAAGATCTGATTTCCATTTAACCTGTCTATTTTTTAGACTAATCCTAAAAATGGCACTAGTTCCTGTATCGCTATCAGACATTTCACAAAACAACAATAAATCAGTTCCAATGACATGAAAGTATGCACGTGTTATGTACATGTCTTCAGAAAGTTTAACGCTGTCGGAAATTCCCCATTTCAAAAGTGCTCCAGGGTAAATAGTAAAATCATAGTCGTTTATTGATAAATTCAATGTATCCTCGTCACCAGTCCAATCTTTATTTTTATTTGTCGCACTAGTCGGATAAACCGTCTTAATGGTGTCAATTGATAATTCTGTTTTTATTTGTAGTTCATTTTTATTTTTCGAGTTAGAAGTTGATTTAGTACAACTTATTATAAAATAAATCACTAAAAAAGTCAGAAATGCCAGTGCAAAATGATTTCGTGTTCTCAAAATAGTTCTGTTTTTCGTATTTTTAAAATGCTCTCGTTCGGCGAAGCGTCCCGCTTCGTCGGGCTAAAAGAAAAGCTCCTGCTTTTCATTGTATATTTAAATATGCAAGGCAGAGCCTTGCTTCTAGCTTCGACATAGCGAGACGCTATGCCGAACATTTATACACTACGCTGAACTGAGATTTATTTTTCGGATATATTTAAGCTTTCTGACTGTTCAGTTGTATCCAACTTACCTCTACACTCAGAGACAGAGTAATAAGATGGATTACTTTTATTTCTACAGTCATTAAATAGTTCTCTCATTGCAATTTTAACTGAGTTTTGCTGCTCTTTTGTAGGTTTATTCTTAAATAGACTGTTAGCTACTTTTTTTGTAGTTGTATAAGTTCCACAAAGTTCTCCAAATAGTTGATTTTTATTCAATTTTATTTCTTGAACAATGTTATTAAAATCAATATCGAAATTCTGTTTAGAACTTATTGGTATATTAAATAAAAGGTAAAGTTCAGAAATGAATGCTTTAATTGTAAGTTTTTCTGAAGCTAAATTCATTAAGAGATTATGAATGATTTCATCTCTTTGAAGTCTGTCTTCATGACTGTTTGTTATTTTGAATAATACACCCTCCAAGTATTTTTTACATTCATTATATGTTGTTTCATCTAAATAATTATATGGAAATTTATCTCCTTTTTTTCGATTACAGTTCCTGCAAATAGGCAGCAGATTCCACGGAACATCTTGACCGCCCTTGGCAATTGGCAGAAAATGATCAATCTCATAATTATTTCTTAAATGTCCACCATATAAATCAGTCTTGCAATACGGACATAATTTATTAAAATAGTTGATTGCGTCAAATGTGGCTTCTCCGTTTAATTTTGCTAAATTGACAATTCCAAACTTTGTGTTTATTTCCAAAGTGGCTTCAACATTCTTATTAATCAAATTTGCATTCTCTGTTTTTAATAAATCATAGTTCTTATACAATTCATTAAACAACTCTATTAAATCATTATTGGATTCGAAGAATCTGTCTTTTAAGTCGTGTTTTTCGTTCATTTGATATTTTTTAAAGCTCTATTTTTAATCTCTTCTTGTAGCCAATGAACATAGAGAGCGTGTATTAGCGGTTAGGTGCTTGGTTGTCAGTTGTGTTTTTTTCTGTTTGTTTAACAGTTGTCAAACTGTCAACTTTTGCAGACAATATCTCAATTTGTTTATTCTTATTTTTAATAGTTTCGTCTTTTTCTTTTGATTCGTACGAAACATAAACACCAATAGCAGCTATGGAAAGTATAATAATAGCATTTGTGGCAATCACTACGATTTTGGCGGTACTTATGAATTTAGCTTTTATCGTTCTTCTTATTTCAGATTTATATCCCCCACGTTCTAAAAAGCGTAAACCATGATAATTTATTCGACAATAATACGGAGGGTTAATTTTGTCTACAGTTGGAAATTCTGCAAATTTCAAGTCGACATATTTGTCGAGGTGTAATTTTTCAACCGTCAAAGTAAGGTCAGTTGTTGAAAATACTTCTTTGAGTTCTCCGTAAATATCTTGTGAATACACATATTCATCTTTTTTAGATATGTATTTTAGAAAGTAGTCGAGATTCTCAATGTAATTCATGTCTATAATTTTGTTGTATTATTTCTGTTTTCATTCAAATTTAAGCCTGTCAGTCTTATGGTTAACTGTCTAAAACAATGGACCCAAATGAAATTAAAATCAATTATGTAATTGTCGAGTCAAACACCAATAAGCTTAAAGACAAGATTGAACAAGCAAAAGTCAAGGTAGAAGAAGTCGAAAAACATTTAGACGAAATAAGAAATTTTGAAATCTCTATTTCCGTAGGGCTAAGCTGATTTTCTCATCCAATTCAGGACTAAAACCGTCAGCGGAAATAGAGGCTTTGTCTCCATTAATAGTCACGGTTATTTTTCCACCTTCTCTTTTTATTTCTTCGGAAAGGTGAGAAAGTCTTGATTGAATTCGTTCTGATATTGCTTTTGTCTTTGCAGAAATAATCGCATCGTTAATGTCGTCAAATTCTTTTCCGTCATGGCTTATTTTTATCATATTTTTCGCTTTAAATTGGTTGTCTTTATTTTTTTTGCACTTACCGCTAACGAACTGCTATGCGAACTCCTTATTCTCATATCTCCACTTTAGTTGCAGTGTATGTATTTTTTATACAAAAAACTTTCCCAATCTGCCGTACTGACTGATTGGGAAAGTTCAGGTTGTTACGCTTTTACCTCTGAGGTAGCTGTGTCAGTTGTCTTAGCAGCACGGCGGTACATCACGTTAGCTGCTGTTTTGTACTTGTTGAAAAACTCCGGCGCTTTGCGTTGGTACTGTGGAACCAGGCGGTCGAGGGTGTTTTTCTTAATGTCAATAGCTTGGGCAAAGAGCTTAGCAATACGGCGTGTGACGTCCTTTTGGTCGATACCTGCTGTGTGGCGCGTGTTGCTGTAGCCTTTCAGCTGGGTAAGCACATTGTCGAATTGGGTAATCTCTTCGGGAGTGATTCCTTCGTTGGTCAGTTCCATGGGGGATACTTTGCGGGCTTCGTTGAGCACGGTAGTGGCTGCATTAATAATTTCGTGCTGGTCGAGCAGTTCTACCTTTGAAGGTTTGAAGTTAACCAGTGCTTGCAGGCTTTTGTTACCTTGTTGGCCGGCGTAGGAGTGGATAGCTCCCGAAAATTCAAGCAGATAATCGATGACTTCTTGCTGTACTTCGTTCTTGTCTTTGGTGATTCCGGTCAAATCCTGACTTTGTATCGCGGATAGTTGGTCGATTTCGCTATTGATAACTTTCAGTTGTTCAATGCCTTTTACGAAAGTTGGAATAACAGCTACTTCGGCTGCATGGTTTTCAGCTTCAATCACAATCTGCTTGTTGGAGCTGAGTCGTGCTTTTTGGTAATTGTTCATTTTTGTTAGAATTAAAATGGTAAATAAGTTATTTATGTAAAGAAACGTGGTAAAAGTAAAAATAATAATCTGGAACGACAACTGGAATTATATTAAAAAAATACAATTTAAATCGTTTAATTGTGATGAATATCAATTGCAGGGACAGCAATTTATTCCGATTAATCGGAATGGGGCGGATAATAAATAGGATACAAATTGGCTTTAGCCAAATAGAATCAAATAGTTATATTTGGCTAAAGCCAAGATATTTGTGAATCTTCCATCCGTCCCATAAATGGGACGGAAATTAATTCTTGCCTAACATAACACCAGTATAG
Source organism: uncultured Paludibacter sp. (assembly GCA_963664445.2). Taxonomy (GTDB): domain Bacteria; phylum Bacteroidota; class Bacteroidia; order Bacteroidales; family Paludibacteraceae; genus Paludibacter. The sequence goes on along the minus strand of CAXXUM010000001.1, from coordinate 51,564 downwards.
TTATATAGTTGGTTCCTGGGTTGTAAAGTTGGTTAGTATAGTTGTAAAGTTGGTTTCTGGGTTGTAAAGTTGGCTGGTATAGTTGTAGAGTTGGTTTCTGGGTTGTAAAGTTGGCTGGTATAGTTATATAGTTGGTTTCTGGGTCGTGAAGTTGGCTGGTATAGTTATATAGTTGGTTTCTGGGTCGTGAAGTTGGCTGGTATAGTTGTAGAGTTGGTTTCTGAGTTGTGAAGTTGGCTTATACTATTGTAGAGTTGCTTTCGCGGTTGTAAAGTTGACTAGTATAGTTATAGAGTTGGTTTCTGGGCTGTAAAGTTGGCTGGTATAGTTGTAGAGTTGTTTTCTGGATTGTAAAGTTGGTTTTCGCACTCATCAAATCCGGTAATGGATAATAAAAAAGGCTGACCTGAGTAATTCAGATCAGCCTTTCTATTAATTATCAATTATGCATTATGAATTTATTTGTATCCATCTTCGTGAACGCTTGTAACCGAGCGTCCTGAAGGATCGTTTAGATTTTTGAAGGCTGCATCCCATTCTAACGCGATAGGAGTACTACATGCAACCGAAGGAACCGAAGGTACACATTTCGACGCTGCTTCCGATGGGAAGAAATCGGTGAAAATAGTACGGTAGTAATATTCTTCTTTGTTCATTGGAGGATTGATAGGGTAGGTTTCATTTACCTTAGCCATTTGCTCGTCAGAAACCAGGTCGGTAGTCATCGCGCGCAAAGTGTCAATCCAGTTATAACCTACACCATCAGAAAATTGTTCTTTTTGACGCCATGCTACACTCTCCGGTAAATAACTTTCGAATGCTTTGCGTAAAATCCATTTTTCCATTTTTCCATCACCGTTTCTGCCGCACATTTTATCTTTCGGATTTAAACGCATGGCAATATCCATGAATTCCTTGTCCAAAAACGGAACACGGCCTTCAACTCCCCACGAAGCCAATGATTTATTGGCACGTAAGCAGTCGTAAAGGTGAAGTTTATCAATTTTACGAACCGTTTCTTTGTGGAACTCTTCGGCACTTGGTGCTTTGTGGAAGTAAAGGTAACCACCAAAAATCTCATCAGCACCCTCGCCCGAAAGTACCATTTTTACACCCATCGATTTGATAACACGCGCCAACAAATACATAGGAGTACTTGCGCGGATAGTGGTTACATCATAGGTTTCGATATGGTAAATCACGTCGCGGATGGCGTCAAGACCTTCCTGAACCGTGAAATGTATTTCGTGGTGTTTTGTACCGATATGATCAGCTACCAAACGGGCAGCTGCCAAGTCGGGAGAACCCACCAAACCAACTGCAAATGAGTGAAGTTGATTTCCCCAGGCTGAACCTGAGCTTGCCGATTGTTTAGCAGCAATTTTCATGGCAACGGCAGAAATCAGTGAAGAGTCAAGACCACCCGAAAGCAATACACCATAAGGTACGTCGGCCATTAACTGACGCTCTACAGCTGCTTCCAATGCATCATGCAATTCCTCAATGCTGGTTTCATTATCTTTTACTGCATCAAACTCCATCCAGTCGCGAGAGTACCATTGAGTAGGTTTGCCATCCGGACTATAGTAATATTGTCCCGGCAAAAACTCTTCAATTTTAGTACAATAACCTTCCAGCGCTTTCAACTCAGAACCTACATAATAAGTTCCTTCCGCGTCCCAGCCCTGGTACAATGGAATAATACCGATATGGTCACGACCAATCATGAAAATATCTTTCTCGATATCGTATAGTGCAAAGGCGAAAATACCGTTCAAGTCTTCCATGAAGTTAGGTCCTTTTTCGCGATAAAGCGCAAGAATTACTTCACAGTCGGATTTAGTCAGAAATTCATATTTTCCATCAAATTGTTTGCGGATATCCTCATGATTATAGATTTCACCGTTAACAGCCAACACCAATTTTCCATCTTTACTGAACAACGGTTGTTTACCTGATTCAGGATCCACAATCGATAAACGCTCGTGTGCCAAAATGGCTTTGTCATCAGAGTAAACGCCCGACCAGTCCGGCCCACGGTGACGAATACGTTTAGACATTTTCAATACCTGTGGCCGCAAAGCCTGGGCTTGTTGTTTTATATCAAATGCACATACAATTCCACACATAGTATACTTTTTTAAGCCCCCTAAATCTCCGTCAGCCGACGGAGAACTTAAGTTGCATTTATTTGATTTATTTGAGTTTTTTAGTTTTAATTTACAAAGTAACACAGAATATGGTTGATATTCTGATTATCAAATGTTGTAAAAGTCTAAAAGTCCCCCTTGGGGGATTTAGGGGGCTTCTATTATAAGGATTTATGAATATCTTCAGCTACTTTACGTCCGGAAGCAATAGCACGAACCACTAAACTGGCTCCCATAGCAGCATCACCGGCAGCATATACTTTAGCAACATTGCTTTTGTTTTCCTTGTCGATAGCCACGTTTCCACGACCATCGAAGTTAACGCCCAGTTCGGTCAATAAACCTTCGTGAACAGGGTGAATAAATCCAAGTGCCAGGAATACCAAATCAGCTTTGATAGTATCCGTCTTACCGGTTGGTTTCATATTCATACGGCCACTTTCATCTTTCGACCATTCTACTTCTTCAACAATTACTTCAGTAAGTTGACCATTTACACCAATAAATTGCTTCGTGTTCAATGCCCATTTACGTATGCAACCTTCTTGATGTGAACTTGATGTTTTCAGGATAGTTGGATAAAATGGCCAGGGAGTTTCAGGGTTTTTGCCTACTGGTGGTTGAGGTAAAATCTCAATTTGAGTTACTTTTACAGCTCCCTGACGAATGGATGTACCAACACAGTCAGATCCGGTATCACCACCACCAATAACAAGTACGTGTTTGTCTTTCGCTGAAATGATATCTTCGTCGGCAACCGTTTCGCCCATGATAAGCTGATTTTGTTGGCTTAAAAAGTCCATAGCGAAGTAAATACCTTTCAAATCACGACCTTCAGGCTGAATGTCGCGAGGATGTCCGGCACCAATAGATAAACATACTGCATCGAAATTTTTCATGATTTCTTTGCCAGAAATGTCTTTTCCAACTTCAGTATTTGGTTTAAATTCAATACCTTCTTCTTCCAGTTGAGCTAAACGACGATCGATAATGTTTTTATTCAATTTGAAATTAGGAATACCGTATCTCAACAATCCACCAAATCCATTGTCTTTTTCGAAAATGGTAACGTGGTGTCCTTTACGATTTAATTGTTGTGCAGCAGCTAATCCGGCAGGACCTGAACCGATAACAGCTACTTTTTTACCTGTGCGTGTTTTTGGTGGACGAGCTTTGATCATTCCTTCGATAAACGCAACTTCTGTAACAGCAGCTTCATTTTCGCGAATAGTTACCGGTGCGTCGTGCAATGCCAATACACACGATTTCTCGCACGGAGCAGGGCAGATACGTCCTGTAAAATCAGGAAAGTTATTTGTTTCGTGTAAATTATCTATAGCTTCTTTCCATTGACCTTTGTATATAAGATCTTGCCATTCCGGCATTTTGTTGCCCAGCGGACAACCCCAGTGACAGAAAGGAATACCACAATCCATACAACGCGAAGCCTGAAGTTTACGGTCTTCGCGGTTTAATGTCTGTTCAACTTCCCCGAAGTCGTAAATACGTTCGTTTATAGGGCGATAACCTGCGTCCTTACGGGGTATATTTATAAATGCTTTTGGATTTCCCATGATTGTTTTTATTGTAACCTCACCCCAACCCCTCTCCTTGAGGAGAGGGGACAAAGAGCGGTGTCTTTATAATTTATTAGTCTTTATTGTTTACTAGTTTACTTGTAACTCGTCAACTTTTGACATAGTTTTAATAATCGCGTTCTACTTGAGCAATTTTTTTGTTGATAGCTTCCATCTTTTCTTCTTGTAATACTTTCTTGTATTCAATAGGAACGATTTTCTTGAATTTGTCAACATAACTGCTCCAGTTATCCAAAATGTGCTTAGCACGTTGGCTACCTGTATATTTGTAGTGATTAGAAATCAAACCTTGTACTTCTTTACTGTCCATGCTGTCTTCGATAAGCGAAAGTTCAACCATTTCCATGTTACAGAAGAAGTCAAAATTACCAACCTCATCAAGCACGTAAGCTACACCACCACTCATACCGGCAGCAAAGTTACGTCCTGTTTGTCCTAAGACAACGGTACGTCCACCGGTCATGTACTCACAACAGTGATCACCGGCACCTTCTACAACCGCAATTGCACCTGAATTACGAACGCAGAAACGTTCACCAACCACACCATTTACATATAATTCGCCTGAAGTAGCACCATAAAGCAAGGTATTTCCTGCAATGATATTATCTTCCGGTTTGAAAGTACTTTCTTTTGGCGCTACAATAACAATTTTACCACCCGAAAGACCTTTACCTACGTAATCATTAGCTTCTCCGGTTAGGTGGAAATAAACACCTTTACCAAGGAATGCTCCGAAACTTTGACCTGCTGATCCTTCAAAGTAAGCTTTGATAGTATCGGTAGGTAAGCCGGTTTGTCCGTAACGTTTTGCAATTTCGCCCGAAAGCATTGCACCTACAGTACGGTCGGTATTTTTAATTCTCGATTTGATTTGTACAGGCATGCACAGATCCAATGCAGGAAGCGATTTTTTAATCAACTCACGATCTAACACTGCATCCAATTTGTGATCTTGCTCAGAAATATGACGAATAGCCAAATTTTCAATGTTCTTTGGAGCAAACATGATTTTAGAAAGATCCACTTTTTTGATTTTTGGATTTCCTTCAATTACTTTGCGTTCCAGCAATTCTGCATGACCAATAATATCATCCAGTTTGCGATATCCCATTTCAGCTAAGTGCTCACGAACATCCTGTGCAATAAAATTAAAGAAATTTACAAGGTATTCATGTTTTCCGGTGAAATGTTTACGCAATACTTCATCTTGCGTAGCAACGCCTACAGGACAAGTATTTAAGTGACATTTACGCATCATTACACAACCAAGAATCAGCAATGCACTTGTTGCAAAACCATATTCCTCAGCACCTAACAAAGAAGCGATAATAATGTCGCGTCCAGTTTTCAACTGACCATCGGTTTGTAAACGAACCTGACCACGCAAGTTGTTCATCACCAAAGTTTGTTGAGTTTCAGCTAAACCAATTTCAACAGGTAGACCTGCGTGCTTGATAGAGCTTGAAGGACTAGCACCTGTACCACCTTCGGCACCACTGATCAGAATCAGGTCAGCTTTTGCTTTGGCCACACCGGCTGCAATCGTTCCAACTCCGGTTTCTGAAACCAGTTTTACGCTAATAGTAGCTGTTGGGTTAATGTTTTTCAAATCGTAGATAAGTTGAGCCAAATCTTCGATAGAATAAATATCATGATGTGGTGGAGGTGAAATCAACGAAATTCCCGGTATAGAGTGACGGGTTTTAGCAATGATTTTATCTACTTTATGACCAGGTAATTGTCCACCTTCACCGGGTTTTGCACCCTGAGCCATTTTAATTTGAATTTCATCGGCATTTACCAGATATTCTGATGTTACACCAAAACGTCCGGAAGCAACCTGTTTAATAGCACTACGAGTACTTAAACCATCTTCACGCAATTTGTAACGTTCAGGATCTTCACCACCTTCTCCGGTATTGCTTCGTCCACCAATAATGTTCATGGCAATAGCCATAGCTTCATGAGCTTCACGACTGATTGAACCGTAAGACATTGCACCCGTAACAAAACGTTTCATGATACTTTCAGCAGGTTCAACTTCGTTGATATCAATAGGATTACGTTTAAAATCCATCAAGTCACGAATAAATATTGGTGCAGGTTTATCATCAACCGCTTTTACATATTCTTTGAACTTAGCGTAATCATTGGTTTTTGTTGCAATTTGCAAACGTGCAATGGTTTCAGGGTTCCATGCATGTTTTTCGCCGTTATTGCGATATGCATATTGACCTAAGTTTTCCAACTGAGTAGGATCACTTCCTTCAGCAGGGAAAAACGCTTCGTTATGTGGTTTCAACACTTCATTTGCAACATCATCGATATCGATACCTTCGATAGCCGATGAAATACCTTTAAAGTATTTGTTCAGGAATGGAGAAGAAATACCTACTGCTTCGAAAATATGTGCTCCACGGTAGCTACGCAAAGTAGAGTTACCCATTTTGGACAATACTTTCATCAAACCTTTGTTTACAGCTTTGATATAATGTTTTTTAGCAGTTTCCATGTCCATCGGAATATCACCTGCTTTGATTCTGTCGTTAATAACAGCAAAAACCATATATGGGTTTACAGCGTTGGCTCCAAATCCAAACAACAATGCAAAGTGCATTACTTCACGTGGTTCAGCCGATTCAACAACGATGTCGATTTGCATTCTCTTGCGTTTTTGAACCAAATACAAGTGAACAGCAGAAACAGCAAGCAACGAAGGGATGGGTGCATGGGTAGCATCAACACCACGGTCGCTCAATACGATATAATTCTTTCCATCATCAACAGCTTTCTCCACAGATAAGCAAAGTTCCTGAATCGCTTTTTCAAGACCGGCAGCTCCCGTTTTAGGATCGAAAAGCATCGGTAAAGAAATAGTGTAGAATCCTTTATATTGTAAGTTGCTCAATATATCGAACTGAGTGTTTGTAAGAACAGGACTTTTTAGTTTCACCATTTTACAAATTTCAGGAGCAGCTTGTAATAAATTTTGATGTACTGAACCAATGTATCCGGTTAATGACATTACCAACTCTTCACGAATCGGGTCAATTGGCGGATTGGTTACTTGCGCAAATTGCTGACGGAAATAGTTGAACAAACGTTGAGGTTTATCAGAGAATACAGATAAAGCCACATCGTTACCCATCGACGAAGTTGGTTCATAACCATCATTTGCCATTGGAAGAATCAATCTTTCCAAATCTTCTTTTGAGTAAGCATAGGCGTGAAGCAATGTTTGGTAGTTGTCCAAATCATTACGTACGTTTCTACCCGAAGAGATATTATCAAGATTGATACAGTTTCTGTCTAGCCATTCGCGATATGGGAATGCTTTTGCAAGACCTTCTTTTAATTCGTTATCGTAGAAAATCTGACCTAACTCAGTATCCACCATCAACATTTTACCCGGTTTCAAACGACCTTTGGCTTTAATGCGTGCAGGCTCGAATTCTACAGTACCTGTTTCGGAAGCAATAATCATTACATCATCATGTGTAACAAGGTAACGGGCAGGACGAAGACCATTACGATCCAACATACCACCAGCATAACGTCCATCACTGAAAAGCAGACATGCAGGACCATCCCATGGTTCCATGAATGTACTGTGATATTCGTAGAATGCTCTTAAATTGTCTGAAATAGGATTCTTTTGATTCCAGCTTTCAGGAACCAACATTGCCATTGCATGTGGTAAGCTTTTGCCGGACATAACTAAGAATTCTAATACATTATCAAGTGAAGCACTATCACTCATACCCGGTTGAACGATAGGATACAAGTCGTTCAAATTGCCCAGTTGATCAGATTTCAAAACACTTTCGCGCGATTCCATCCATTGACGGTTACCACGAATAGTGTTGATTTCACCATTATGACCCATCATGCGGAATGGTTGAGCCAAATCCCAGGTAGGGAAGGTGTTGGTACTAAAACGCGAGTGAACCAACGCGATACCTGACGTAAAATTTTTGTCGGATAAATCGGGGAAATACTCACGCAATTGCAAAGAAGTTAGCATTCCTTTGTAAATCATCTGTTTAGTAGACAAACTTACAATGTAAAAACTACGTTCTTTTGATATATTTGATTTGGAAATGGAATTTTCGATTTTTTTGCGAACCATATACAATTTACGTTCAAGTTCTTCCTGAGAAGTAGCACCAGTTACGAAAATTTGTTTTGTTTGTGGCTCATTTGAGGCGGAGATAGCTCCAAGGATATCGCTATTAACAGGCACATCTCTAATAGCAAGTAATGTAAGGCCTTCTTTTTCGACGTTTTCTTTGATAACGTTCAAGCAAAGTTCAGCTTTGTTATTGTCTTTAGGCAAGAAAACAAGACCAGTTCCATATTTACCTTTAGCAGGTACAGGAATGCCTTGTAGTAGTATAAATTCGTGAGGTATTTGCAATAAAATACCGGCACCATCACCGGTCTTGTTATCAGCACTTTCGGCTCCACGGTGTACCATGTTTTCAAGTACCTGAAGCCCATTTTCTACAATCTCATGTGATTTCTCTCCATGTAGATTCAACACTAATCCTACACCGCAGGCATCGTGTTCGTTCTGAGGTGAATATAGCGATTTCTGCTCATATTCGTCAGTGTGTTGTGAGTTTGAATAATTAGTTGTCATAGCTTTTCTTTGTTATACGCTTAAAAACTGTTGCTTTTAGCTCATCTGCTGTGTTAATTTGTTTTATTGTTTTTTGCAAAATAGTGGGAAACCCATTTTGAGCTTCCCACTATCTTTATTTTTGAAAGATGTCGTTAACCTTCAATTATCGGATAAATAACAATTCTCTGTATTTAGGCAATGTCCACATTTCGTCATCAACAACTAATTCAAGTTTGTCAATATTGTAACGGATTACATCGAAATATGGTAAAACAACATCGTGATAAGCAGTTGCTTTCTTGTCTTCGTGTTCAATTACATTTGCAGCTTTACGAGCTTCGACCATTGCTTCAACATTGTCTTTGATGATAGAAATGCGTTCTGCAATTTCTTCAATCAACGCCATATCTTGTGAGGCAATTTTATCAGCTTTATCAGCAGCAAATACCGCTTTTGTTTTGTACACATTGTCCAAAAGAAGTGATTGGTAACGAGTTGCTACAGGAATAATGTGGTTGATAGCCAAATCGCCTAAAACACGGGCTTCAATTTGGATTTTCTTAGTATACGTTTCCCATTTCACTTCGTTACGAGCGTGTAATTCTTTTTCGTTAAGAACGCCCATTTTTTCAAACAATTCTACACTGCTTTTGCTGGTGTAAGCTTCAATGATTTTAGGAACGCTTGTTTCGCAATCCAAACCACGTTTTGCTGCTTCAACTTTCCACTCGTCGCTATAACCATTACCATCGAAACGGATTGCTTTACAAGCTTTAATGTATGATTTGATAACATCGAAGATTGCTTTTTCTTTAGTAGAACCACCAGCAATTTTAGCATCAACTTCAGCTTTGAATTCAAACAATTGTGCTGCAACTGCAGTGTTCAAAGCAGCCATAGCTGAAGAACAGTTTGCAGAAGAACCAACTGCACGGAACTCGAAACGGTTTCCTGTGAATGCAAATGGAGAAGTACGGTTACGATCAGTATTGTCTAAGAATACTTCAGGGATACGAGGTATTCCTAAATGTAGTTGTTTTTTGTCGTCAATAATAATTGCATCTTCGCTTGTGCTATTTTCAATTTTATCAAGAACTGCTGTTAATTGAGTTCCCAGGAAAGCTGAAACAATTGCAGGAGGAGCTTCATTTGCACCCAAACGGTGAGCATTTTGAGCGGTCATAATCGACGCTTTCAAAAGACCGTTGTGTTTGTGAACTGCCATCAAGGTGTTTACAAGGAAAGTCACAAATTGCAAGTTTTCTTCAGCAGTTTTTCCAGGAGCATGTAGAACAAACACCAGTATCAGTACCAAGTGACCAGTTATTGTGTTTCCCAGAACCGTTAATACCGGCAAATGGTTTTTCGTGTAACAATAAACGGAATCCGTGACGACGGGCAACACGTTTCATGATTGACATCATCAATAAGTTCTGATCTACAGCCAAATTACATTCTCCGTAGATAGGAGCAAGTTCAAATTGGTTAGGAGCAACCTCGTTGTGACGGGTTTTTGCAGGAATACCATATTTGTAAGCTTCGAACTCAATATCTTTCATGTAAGCAGCAACACGTGTTGGAACTGATCCAAAATAGTGATCGTCCAATTGTTGGTTTTTAGCTGAATCATGTCCCATTAATGTGCGACCTGTCAATACTAAATCAGGACGAGTTGCGTACAAACCTTCATCAACCAAGAAGTATTCTTGTTCCCAACCTAAGTAAGCAACGACTTTCTTTACGTTAGGGTCAAACATTTGACAAACAGCAACGGCAGCTTTATCAACAGCGGCTAACGCTTTCAATAAAGGAGCTTTCAAGTCAAGTGACTCACCTGTGTATGAAATAAAGATAGTAGGAATTACCAAAGCATCATCTACAATGAAAGCAGGTGAAGATGGATCCCAAGCAGTGTAACCACGAGCTTCGAAAGTGCTACGAATACCACCATTAGGGAAAGAAGAAGCATCAGGTTCTTGTTGAGCAAGAAGTTTGCCTGAAAAATCTTCGATAATAGCTTCGCCAGGAGCACCGGCGTAGTCAATAAATGAATCATGCTTCTCAGCAGTACCATCAGTTAATGGTTGAAACCAGTGTGTGTAATGAGTAGCTCCTAGTTCTGTAGCCCAAAGTTTCATACCTGCTGCAACTTGGTTTGCGAGTGCGATGTCAAGTGTTGCACCTTTTTGAATTACATTGTTTAATGCTTTCAATGTATCTTTTGAAAGATATTTTACCATGATGCGAGGCGGCTTTGTTGAAAACATATTTTCCATAATAATCGGAAGTGAACTTTGAAGGGGCAATAACTTCAACGGCTTTTTCTTAAAAGCTTCTTCTACTGCGTTAAATCTCAATGATGACATAATTATATTTTTTGAGGGTTATTTTTTTGTTCTTATTTTTAAATTAAGGTCTTATTCTTTCGTTATGATATTAAATCAGTGCAAAAATAATTAAAATGATAGTTTTTTACACTATAATATACTCAATTTCTGAAAAAAAAGATTTGTCGATATTGATCTGAAAATAAAACATCTATATTTGTATCAATTTAAAACTATTATTGCTATTTAAGTAATAAATCGTCATTTTGTGGTTTTGAATGCTTTTTTGTATAAAACGGATTGAATATACAGCAAAGATACAAAACAATTGGATATAATAGGATATTTACTTTCAAACAATGAATAAATATTCTGAAAAATGTTGTTTTTTATAAAAAAGTAACTGTTTTTGTCTGCAGGCAGGTCATTTCTCTCGAGATGGCCTGCCTTAAACAATAAAACTTAAAAAACACACGACTTGTTGTAGTCAATTTCACCGTGTATGGGGAGTTTTGATTAATCAAAGTTATTGTATGCTGTTTCTCCGTGTTGAGTTTCATCAAGACCAATTGCTTCATGTTTATCCGAAGCACGTAGTCCGACGAATTTATCGACAAATTTAAACAGAATGAATGTTCCGATACCGGAGAAAACTATTGTTACACCTACGGCCAGGAATTGTATCCACAATTGGTGGAAGTTGCCCGTAAATAGCTCCGCTGTATGCAGATTGAATAAGAGGTGAGGCCAAAACTCCTGTTAAAAGTGCACCTAAAATACCACCAACACCGTGAACACCAAAAGCATCAAGCGAATCGTCGTATCCTAATTTTGGTTTTACGTAGGCTACCATGCAAAAACATACTAACGATACTAACACTCCAATGACCAATGCTCCGGGTACACCTACGAATCCTGCAGCCGGGGTAATAGCCACCAAGCCACCTACTGCACCGGTACTGATACCTACAACTGTTGGGCGTTTGTCGATAATCCAATCTAAAAGAGCCCATGTTAATGCAGCAGCGGCAGCAGCAATATGTGTAACCATTAATGCATTTGCAGCCAAACCATCGGCAGCCAATCCGCTACCAGCATTAAATCCAAACCAGCCAACCCATAGTAAACCGGCACCAATAACTACATAGGTAATGTTGTGCGCAGGTATCGCATGTCCTTTGTAATCGCGACGTTTGCCAAGCATAACAGCAGTGACAATTGCAGCAACGCCAGCATTAATGTGCACGACAGTACCACCGGCAAAATCCAATGCTCCTAATTTAAATAACCAGCCGTCGGCAGCCCAGACCCAGTGCGCAACAGGATTATAGATAAATAACGACCAGAGAACTGAGAATACTAAGAATCCTTTGAAATTAATACGTTCAGCAAAAGCTCCAATAATCAAAGCCGGTGTAATAACCGCAAACATACATTGAAACATGATAAATATGATGTGTGGAATCGTACCAACTGCAACGCCATCAAGTCCAACTTGCGAGTGTGAAATGAAATAAGGACTCAAATCACTAATGCCTATATTATTTAAAAACGCCCAGTGAAAACCACCGATATATGGTTTTAAAGCTTCAATCGAATTGGTGCCAAATGAAGTGCTATAACCTACTACCACCCATTCTATACTGATAACTGCTACCAAAACAAATACTTGCATAAACACGTTCAGTACATTCTTTCGACGAACCAAACCTCCGTAAAACAAGGCGAGACCGGGAATAGACATAAGCAATACAAATGCTGTGGCAACAATCATCCATGCCGTGTCGCCGGCATTTATAGTTGGGGCAACAGGTGTTGCCGTTTGAGCAGATAGCGCAGAAACTGATAACGCTAAAAGGGCTATTATTGACAAAATATTTTTCTTCATAATTTTTTTTCTTCTACTTCTTTAATTTTAGTGTCAACTCTCTCTTATTCCTTGTTAAATAATGCATCCGGCCCTGATTCACGGTTACGAATACGGAATGTGTCTTCAATATCGTAAACAAAGATTTTTCCATCACCGGTTTCGCCCGTCCAGGCCGAGTCAAGTATGGCATTTACTGTTTTTTCGAGATTAACATCGCGAACTACGATAGAGAGCATTCTTCTATGGATATAATTCGATTGAAAAAACCTGACCTCTAACTATTTGTTCTTCGGTCGATTTCCCTAATCCTGTAATATCCCAATAAGAAAACCAGTCAATACCTTCGTTGTATAAAGCCTCTTTTACATCTTCAAATTTTGACTTGCGGATAATTGCTTCAATTTTTTTCATAAATACTGTTTTTATTCTTTTTAGTTATTGTCTCTTCTTACATAAATGTATGAAATATCTGTCAATTTTATAGCTATATTGGCTTATTTATGGCAATTGGTTGCCTATTTCATTAATTTGATTGCAAAAGTATATCATTGTTTTGAATTTGGCAAGCAAAATGACAACAAAACAATTAAAAAAGCAACAAAAAGGTAACATTTAACTACTATAAACTACATTTAGGTCGTATTTTTATTCTAAATCTATCATTAATACTTATTTTAATATAAAAATGATTCTTTGTGTCAATATTAAAGCTACAATAAAAAAAGCCATCAGCTTTATTTCTAAAACTGATGGCTTTACGCTTTTATGCTTATGTAGAACTGCTTATTATCTACACAAAAATTAATTGTACCAATATATAAATAGGCAATAAAACAATGAGCGAAAATCTCCACATGTAGGCAAAAAAACGCGGGCATTTTTATGCCATTTTCTTCGGCAATAGATTTTACCATAAAGTTGGGGCCATTGCCAATATACGTCATCGATCCAAAAAATACAGCACCCACACAAATGGCTTTTAATAAAATTTCCGGTACTCCGGCCACCATTGTTGTTCCTGATAATGCCGCAGGTAAACCATGCGCTAAATCATAAAAAGCAACCGCGGTAGGAGTGTTGTCTAAAAATGAGCTTAATGTGCCTGATGCATATAAGAACTGCCAGGGTTCGGTCACTCCAAAACTTGCTGCGTTTTTTGCCAGCCAGATTAAGGTTGGAGCCATAGTTACAAATATGCCCAGAAAAAGATAAGCAACTTCAATAATAGGTTCCCACGTAAATTTATTGCTTTTGCGAACTTCCTGTTTGGTGTAATACAATGACATAACGGTGAGGAATAACTAACATGATTTCCCTAAGATACTTCAGCCAAACAGCTGCATGCTCTTCGCCCATCTGAGGTATATTTCCTTTATTTATAAATGCAACAGAAATTACTACGCCAAGTAGAAATAAGAAGTTGATATTTCCGGATACCCGAATTGGTTCCACTCGAATATAATCTTCCGCTATATCTACCCAGTCTTCTTTTTTATAATAATACCGGTCTACAAAATAATATATCAACAGTAATAATGTACCGGTAAAAATCCATTCGGGAAACAAATTCAGAAACCATGTGAACTCAGCTCCACGCAGGTAAAGCATAAACAACGGAGGATCACCTAGTGGGGTTAAAAGACCGCCACAGTTAGCCACTGCCGCAATGAAAAATAATATCGTATGCGTGGTATATTTACGTTCCTGATTGGTAGTGATAACCGGACGGATAAGCAGCATGGCAGCTCCGGTGGTACCCATAATAGATGCCAATATATAACCTACACCCAAAAATAGTGTATTATTGAGTGGACTGGCCTTAATATCTCCTGACAAATGAATGCCTCCGGTGATAACAAACAAGGATCCCAGCAAAACCATAAACGGAACATAATCATAAGCGATGGTGTCAACCAAACTTTCCGAAAGCCCATTTACTAACATGTAAACGATTACAGGGATACCCAGAAAAAGAGAGACAAGTAGCTTATTTTTGTTCTCACCCCACCATTTTTCTGCAATAAGTGGCCCGGTGGCAATAGCCAGGAGCATTACCACAAAAGGAATGGAGCACCATAAAGGAATTGTTGCAATATCTTTCATTCTTATTTTCTTTAATGTATTACGTTGTTAATTTAAACTTTTTGCTTGCCAAAGTTACATATAATTTATCTAACTTTGAATTATAAAAAATAGACAGACATATCTTAAGCCATACTTTAGATTGGATAGGCCTATTAAATAAGCAGGCCATTTCTCACGAAATAGCCTGCCTGAAACAATAAAACTAAAAAACACACGATTAGTTGTAAGCAGTTTCACCGTGTTTGGGGAAAATTTATATAAATAAGATTGTGTAAATGATAATGATCATCATAACGAATTCTCACAACCTATATATTTATATAAAGAGAGATTAGAACACAATACCCTTTATTCTAAACACTTCTTGTTGTATTTGGAGGGTTTATTATTCTATTTTATTTTTTCATTTATGACGTCTAATAAGTGTTGAGGCTTTACATTTAAATTATCAACATTGAATTCAATCTGGTTGCCCTTTTTTAAATATAATTTAAAATTTATAGAATAGAATCTAAGTCTTTTAACGGAGAATGCCATAACTTTGTCAATTTCATTATAGGGATAAAACTGTTTATCGTCTAATTGAATTCCGGTTTCTGCTAAAACAATAACCGGTTCATTTTGTGGCTTCTGAGTTAATATTTTTGCAATGAATAATCCACACAAGCCAATCCATATATAAAAGGCGGCTGATGTAACAGGTATAAAAACAGTGCCTGCTATGCCTGCAGCTAAAACTACGTAAGCAATCCATCTTGGAAATGGTTTTATGTAGCAATTTAATGTGTTATCTTCTTTAGTCATTTTGTTTCAGTTTTTTATGAAGTTTGAAGTAATAAATTATATCAAAGAGATTCTGTTTGACCAGAAATCTCTTAGATATAATAATTTATGATTTATCTTGAAAGCGGAGTTTCAGAGTTTTTGTCCATTTTGATACCTGAATAAGCTTCAACGCCCATTTCAGGAATATCAAGACCTCTGAGTTCATCTTCAGCACTAACACGATTTCCAACAGCTAGATCAATCAGTTTAAATACCACCCAGCCGATTATGCTAACATATATGATATTTGATGCTACACCAATAAGTTGAGCTACTAATTGACCTCCGTCACCGTAAAACAAGCCAGTTACACCTCCTTTGATTCCGTTAAGGCCATCACCATAAGTACCATCTGCAAATAATCCAAGAGCTATACAGCCAAATGCACCGTTCACACCGTGTACTGCAACTGCACCAACAGGATCATCAATCTTAAGTTTAAGTTCTACGAAGAATGCTGCTTCTATTACCAAAATACCTGAAATTAAACCAATCAAAGCAGCAGAACCTACAGTTACGAAAGCACAAGGTGCAGTAATTGCAACCAATCCAGCAAGTAAACCGTTTATCATCATGGTTGGATCCGGTTTTTTAGTTTTAAAGAACCACATATAAAGTGTTGAAGCCAATGCGCCGGTTGCAGATGCAATCATTGTATTTACGGCGGCAATTGATATTCTTAGGTCACCACCAGCTAATGACGATCCGGCGTTGAAAGAGAACCAGCAGAATGCAAGTACGAAAGCACCAAGGATTGCAAGTGGAATGTTGTGTCCTGGAATTGCATTGGCAGATCCATCCTTGTTGTATTTTCCAAGACGTGGACCGAGCATTTTAGCTCCAATGAATGCAAGAACACCACCTGTCAAGTGAACTACTGACGATCCTGCAAAGTCAACATGACCATGTCCTAATCCAAACATGTTACCAAGTTGTGACAACCAGCCACCGCCCCATACCCAGTTTCCGTAGATTGGGTAGATAATAGATCCTACTAGAATACCATAAATAAAGAATGAAGAATACTTCCATCTTTCAGCCATAGAACCTGTAGGAATAGTAGCTGTTGTGTCCATAAATACCATTTGGAATAAGAACAAAGCAAATACAGAAACGTCGTATACACCATTCAGGAAGAAACCTTTTGTTCCGATTAAACCAAATGCATGTCCTGCGATATTGATTGTAAATTCCTGGTTTAAACCGTCGTATCCACCCAGAGTCCCAAGTGCGCCTACGCCTCCAAACATGAATGCAAAACCACATATAAAGAACCCAATCATACCCAAAGGATAAATCAAAAAGTTCATAGCAAAGGTGTGAGAAGCATTTTTTGCGCGCGTCATACCACCTTCTACGGCAGCAAAACCAAACTGCATAAACATTACAATAAATCCGGTAACCAATACCCATACCATGTTGATGGCTATTTTATTGTGCCCTGCTTGTGAGGCCACTTCATCAAGTGTTGGTTTACCAGCTGTCGCGGCAGTAACATCCGCACTTGTACCGGTTGTAGCCCCTGTTGGGTCTGGTGCCTTTTCGGCATATATATAGCTGGAAGCGGTAGCTGTAACCAGCATTAATAAAACTAATACTAAATACTTTTTCATATATTTTTCTCCTATTTTTAATGAGTTACTAAATTTAATCTTCTTTGTTGTACAACGATGTATCACCTTTTTCACCATTTCTGATGCGATATGAATCATCTATCGTTGATACAAAGATTTTTCCATCGCCAACAACGCCGGTCTGCGCAGATTTTAGAACTGCATCAACAGTTTTCTGAACATTAATGTCGCGCACAACTATAGTTAGCAATTGTCTTGGTATGTAACTCGTGTCATAAACTGTACCCCTGTAGGTATGTTCTCCTTTGTTAATCTCATTTCCTACGCCGGTTACGTCCGCGTAAGTAAAGAAATCAATACCAGCTTCTCGTAGAGCTGCCTGTACTTCGGAAAATTTGGAAGTGCGGATAATCGCTTCAATTTTTTTCATTGTTTCTTTTGTTTTAAAAATGAATATTGGTATTAAGCTACCCATAGCGGGTGGCTTAATTTATACTTTAATTATAATGTCACCCCGGCAACAAAGAATGTGCTTTTAGCGTATGGGTTTGCTCCAACAATAGCATAAACAGGAAGGCTGAATTTGTCGGTGATAGCAATTGATTTGCTTACTTTAATACCCAGGTTGGTGATACCGAAACCTGTTGTTGCATAAGTTTGACTTTCGCCAAGTGAACCTCCCAAGAAGATTTTAGCAACCGGTGCAATTTGGTAACCTAACTCAACATAAGTTGATAATGCATTGTCGCCGTTTACTTTTTTGTCAGCTCCGGCAAACATTGTGTTGATAGAAGCGCTAAATGCAGAACCTGTGTATGCTAATGTACCTTCAAATACGTGACCGGTACCTCCGCTGTATTTGAAATAATTAGGTTGACCTGCAAAATTGTAGTAATAATCGGTAAGAGTAATGGCAAATTTACTTGAAACTGCTAAAGTTGCATATAAGTCTACTTCCTTAACTGCTCCGGTAAAGCTACCTGAAGCCCACGAACCCAACGTTAACTTACCTGTTGTAAATGCTGCATAAGGTTGGATATTTGGAGTTCCGCCTAACGAAGTACCATCTTGCGGTATACCACGCCATACATACGAACTTACAATGTCAGCACCTGTTGAAAAACCTTGAGCTTTAATGTTTGAAACTGCTAAAACCGCAATCGCGCAGATTGCTAAAACTTTAATCTTTCTCATTTTGTTTACTTTTAAAATTTAATAATTAAAAATCCGTTACTTGTTTATATTTTTGAATTAATATCTTTTATAGAGTAATATGAACAGATAGTTCCGATTGGATTTTCTTAAAGCCTATTGTTATCATTTCACAAGCTTTTCTATTTATTTAATTATTCCAACCCTTTTTCTTGTTTATTGTTGTTCAAAAAAATCATATTGTAGTCAATGATATATTGAATCAATAAAAAAGATAGTGATATTTTAGTTCTATTGTCATATTGTTTCTAATACATTGCAAAACTAATCAAAATGTCATATATCTACAATAAAAACTACCAAAATGTTGCTAAATTAAAAATACATGTTTCAATATGACATAATTAATTGTGTTTGTATGTCAATATGTAATCAAATTCAATTATTTTCTTTCATACCGATATATTTACATTTATTTTTATTTTGATACATATTACATTTATGTCCGAAATTGATCGACTTTAGTCACAAAATTATGCTGTAAAGCACAAAAAATGCTCAATTTGAGCAAGTGATTTTGTATTTAACAGAAAAAACCACAAAACGGACCTTCATTTTACAATAAAATGGAATGATGATATTGTCATTCCGTTTATAAATTTTGATGGATATTCATCGGTTTGTGACCTTTCACTAAATATATCAGGATCTTTATAAAAAAAAGAACGCCCTGGAAAAATCCCAGAGCGTTCTTAATCTTTTGTCTTTATTCTTTAATCTATCATCTATTTATAAAGTCTTTCCATTGCTTCGATAGTGGCTTCTCTGCTACCAAATGCCGAGAAGCGAACATAACCCTCGCCGCTGGCACCAAATCCGGCTCCCGGAGTAGTTACAATGTTTTTCTCTTTCAACAGGTAATCGAAATATTCCCAGCTTCCCATTCCTTCCGGAGCTTTTGCCCAAACGTAAGGAGCATTCACACCACCAAAAATGGTATATCCGGCTTTTGTCAATCCATCGCGAATAATGCGGGCATTCTCGGTATAAATATCGATAAGGGCTTTTACTTGTTTTTTACCTTCAGGAGTGTAAGTAGCCTCAGCCGCACGTTGTACCACGTACGAAGTACCATTAAACTTAGTACATTGACGACGATTCCAAAGTTTATTCAACGATACAGGTTCACCGTTTTCCGAAAAACCCATCAGTTGTTTCGGCACAACAGTATATCCACAACGGGTTCCCGTAAATCCGGCAGTTTTAGAAAAACTGCGGAATTCGATGGCCACATCCTTAGCACCTTCAATTTCGTAAATGCTATGAGGTACATTTTCTTCAGTGATAAACGCTTCGTAAGCCGCGTCGAAAAGCAGGATCACATTGTTTGCTTTCGCGTATTCTACCCACACAGTCAGTTGTTCTTTGGTCAATGTGGTTCCGGTTGGGTTGTTTGGATAACATAAGTATACCAAATCCACCTTTTCGGTTGGAAGCGCAGGTACAAAGTTGTTAGCAGCGTTGCACGATAAATACACCAAATTAGTCCATTCGCCGCTGGCAGTAGGTTCGCCTGCGCGTCCGCCCATAGCATTGGTGTCTACATATACCGGATAGCTTGGATCGGTAATAGCCACGCGGTTATTTTTATCAAAGATGTCACCGATATTTCCGGTGTCGCTTTTCGCTCCATCACTTACAAAGATTTCATCAGCTTCGATAGTGATTCCCCGGGCTGCAAAATCATTTTCCACAATTGCTTCACGCAAAAAAGCATAACCTTGCTCAGGACCGTAGCCTCTGAAGGTGGCTGCACTGCGTTGTTCGTCAGCGGCTTTAATCATTGCATCTACTGCTGCATCGGGTAGGGGTAGACTTACATCGCCAATTCCCATGCGGATGATAGGAGCGGTTGGATTCTCTTCTTTATGTTGTGTTACTCGTTTTGCTATTTCCGAAAATAAATAAGTAGCCGGAATCTTGATGAAATTCTCATTAATTTGTGCCATAATTTAGTTGAAATTACCCCTAACCCCTAAAGGGGAATAAGAATAGTTAGTATTGTTTATGATGTATATTGAAAAAATAGAGACGAAACTAATTTTGTTCCCCTTTAGGGGTTAGGGGTATACCTCTCCTTCAAACACAGTTGTTGCACCACCGGTGAGGTAAACGTGGTTATCATCGGCCTTCCACTCAATAGTGAGTTCGCCTCCCAGTAGCTCCACGGTTGTTTTTCTTTCGGTATGTCCGTTTAATACAGCTGCCACCACCGAAGCGCAAGCTCCAGTTCCACAAGCCAATGTTTCACCCGAACCACGTTCCCAAACACGCATTTTCAAGCGATCTTTCGAAAGTACTTCAATAAATTCAGTGTTAGTGCGACGTGGAAATATAGATGCATTTTCAATAACCGGACCCACTTTTGGTAAGTCGAGTTCGCTAATGCCTGTGGTAAATATCACTGCATGAGGATTACCCATCGAAACACAGGTAATGTTATAGCTTATCTCCGGGCTAAAGGTTACCGGTTCGTTTATAACTCTATCTTGTTTGAAAGTGGTAGGAATCAGCTCACCATTCAATATCGGTTCTCCCATATCCACGGTTACACTTTCCACTTTATTGTCGGCATCTACCGTCAGTTTCAGAATTTTTACTCCGGCCAATGTCTCAAGAGTAACTTCCTTTTTGTCGGTTAATCCTTTGTCGTAAACAAACTTACCAATACAGCGGGAAGCATTTCCACACATCTCCGATTCGGAACCGTCGGCATTAAACATACGCATTCTGAAATCAGAAGTCTCCGAAGGTAAAATCATTACCAATCCGTCAGAACCAATCCCTTTGTGACGATCGCTGTAACAGATAGCAAAGCTTACAGGATCTTCAATTTTTTCTTCGAAACCGTTCACGTATATATAATCGTTTCCGATTCCATGCATTTTGGTGAATTTCATATTCTATGATGGTTGTTTTTTAGTCAAATTAGTTGTAAATAGTCTACAAAATTAATCAATAGGATAGTAAGGACAATAAACTACCGCTAAAGGTTTCAAAATAATACTATTTATTTACAATATAACGTAATATTGAAACATTTACTTATACTTTGTTTAAAATCGAGTACTGTATTTGATAAATTGACATTTAATGTTTTGCTATTATAGATTACAATTTAAACACAATCTTCTGTTAAGTAAGTAATTCGAGATGCTTCTGTTGTTGTTTTAATCAATTGATTCAGAACTCTAACAGCATTAAACGGGTACGAATTATCTAATTGTAAATTAAAGTTTTATTCGTTTCTTAAACACAGAAGTTTGGTATTTGTTCGAAAAATTCTTCGTCCAAACTCGATGCCAATAAAAAAAATGTAGTATTTTTACAACCGAAATCAAAACGAACACACAATGGTATATAAATTCACAATGCTATCCGATGAAGTGGATAACTTTGTACGCGTTATCAAGATCGACTCGGAAGCCAAATTCTTCGAGTTGCACAACGCTATTCTCGATTCGGTGAATTACGAGAAAAATCAGATGACATCCTTTTTTATCTGTTCTGATAATTGGGAAAAAGGGCAAGAGGTTACTTTAGTGGAAATGGAGTCGAGCTCAGAATACGATAATCTTACTATGGAAGATACTACCCTTGAAGAATTATTATCGGAAGAAAACCAAAAACTGCTTTATGTTTTTGATATGATGTCCGATCGCGTGTTTTTTATAGAGTTAACTGAAATTATTCCACTCAAAAATTTGAAAAAAGCAGTTTGTGAGTCGGCCGAAGGCGATGCACCACAACAAATAATGGAGGATGAAGGAATTGTTATAGCTCCACCAAAAGCTGTTATTGATGAAGAATTTTATGGTGATCAGGAATACGAAGTAGACGAACTGGACGAAGAAGGTTTCGGAGAAATGAATTTTGATGACAGCAGTCTTTTTGCAGAAGATCCAAAGTTCTAAATAACTTACAAGAAATTTGATAAAAGACAGAAAATAAGCTCGTTTATTTTCTGTCTTTTTTTTAATCCAATAACACCTTTTTTAAACAATGGACACCAGCGATAACTGTCAACTATCAACTGTCAACTATCAACTAAATAAGACTTTACTTGTTATTCTTGGCCCCACAGGCGTAGGGAAGACCAATATTAGTCTGCGTTTGGCTGAGCATTTCGGATGTCCGATCGTTTCGTCCGATTCGCGACAGTTTTATCGCGAGTTGAAAATTGGAACAGCGGCTCCCACCGCTGAGCAACTGAGTCGTGTGAAGCATTATTTCATTGGATCACATTCCATTTTCGACGAATATAACGCCGGGCAGTACGAACAGGACGCTATTCAATTGTTGGATGAGTTATTTCTTGTACACGATGTGGTCATGTTGGTAGGAGGATCGATGATGTATATCGATGCTGTGTGCAACGGTATGGATAATATCCCAACAGTGGATGCAGAAACGCGCACTTTCTGGCAACAACAGTTTGCTGCGAATGGCTTAGAATTCATACAAAATGAATTAAAACGTCTTGACCCCAAACATTTCGAAGAAGTGGATCAGCAAAATCCGAAACGTATCTTGCACGCACTGGAAATCTGCAGCATGACCGGAAAACCCTATTCCGATTTGCGCACCGGTGAACGCAAACAACGAAATTTCAATATCTTTAAAGTTGGCTTGAACCGACCGCGTCCCGAATTGTATGAGCGCATTAACGCACGCGTAGAAGAGATGATGACCGAGGGTTTACTGCATGAAGCTGAACAGTTTTTTCAATACCGACATCTCAATACCATGAATACTGTGGGCTATAAAGAACTGTATGAATACATGGATGGCAATTGGACGCTCGATTTTGCGGTGAATATGATTAAGCAAGATTCCCGTCGATACGCTAAACGCCAGCTTACCTGGTTCAATCGTGACAAAGAAATACAATGGTTCGACCCAACGGACGAAGACAAAGTTATCGAATTTGTTACTAATAAAATCACTTCAAAATAGTTTTCATAATGATTATCAAAGAAAATATATCTCTACTTTCATACAATACCTTTGGCATCGACGCTAAGGCCGATTATTTCATTGAGTACAATTCTGTGGAAGAACTACAAACCGCATTAAAATCGGAAATCGTCAAATCAAATCGCCTGCTTCATATTGGCGGTGGAAGTAATTTACTTTTTATGAAAGATTTCAAAGGTGTGATACTTCATTCGGCTATCAATTTTATAAAAAAGGTGAGTGAAGATGCAGATACCGTTATACTGGAAGCCGGGGCCGTTGTAAATTGGGACGATTTTGTGGCCTACACGGTCGAAAAAGGTTGGGGAGGAGTGGAGAACCTTTCGCTTATCCCGGGTGAAGTAGGAGCCTCGGCTGTGCAAAATATCGGTGCCTACGGTGTGGAAGTACAAGATGTGATTACAGAAGTGAATGCGGTGGAGATAGAAACCGGCGAACCTAAAACTTTTTCGGTCGAAGACTGTCAGTACGGTTACCGCGAGAGTATCTTTAAAAAGGAATTAAAAGGAAAGTATATTATCACTTCTGTGTTATTTAAATTACAGAAACAACCTGAGTTTAAACTCAATTATCAGCATTTAGAAGACGAGGTATTGAAAAACGGCGATATCAACCTGCAAAACATCCGCCAAACAATTATTGCCGTTCGCGAGAGTAAGTTGCCAGACCCTAAGATTTTTGGGAATGCAGGAAGTTTCTTTATGAATCCGGTCATCTCGAAAGCTCATTTCAACGAATTACTAGCTCAATACCCTCAAATGCCACATTACTTTGTTTCCGAAACAGAGGAAAAAGTTCCTGCAGGTTGGCTTATCGACCAGTGCGGTTGGAAAGGCAAACAAATAGGCAATGCCGGCGTTCACGACAAACAAGCGTTGGTATTGGTCAACAAAGGTGGAGCTACCGGTGCGGAAATCGTTTACCTGGCCGAGCAAATTCAAGCCTCGGTAAAAACCAAATTCGGTATTGAACTACGAGCTGAGGTGAATTATATTTGATAATTCTCATTATTCTGGCATTCATAAAAAAAGTGGCTGTATTCAGGTTTCTATCTGAATACAGCCACTTTTTTCTCTGTTATATATTGCTAGCTCAATTATCTACTCTGGCTTCAATGTCGGCTTGGATGTTGGCAGAGACATTTGAAAGAAAATCGTATCCGGTTAAACTTTCAATTTGATCAACTGATACTCTGTAATCTTGCCATGGCTTGCTATTACATGTTTGATCATTTGGCATTAGGACAGCGATAACCCGTGTCGAAGTCGTTACACGAGCTGCATCGTTGCTGCCCACAGGTAATATAACAATAACTTTCCATGTTTTGCTTGGAACCCATGTTCCATTGCCAATTGTTGTTTTATAACCGTTTTTCCCTGTACCGCCCTGTCCGTAACCTCCACAGATAATGTATAATTCATTGCCGGATGCTATCAAAGAACGACAATAATTTTCTAAATCAGCCCACGTGAATTGATTGTTGTTTGGAGCCTGAGGTATCATATTCGTCATTAAAAATGTAGCAGAGTTATCGGTTGTAGAGCTTGTTCTGTCACCAGAGGGACACATGTGTCCTCTGTCAAAACCGGAACCGGAAAACTCAGCACTATCACATTTAAACCAGCTAGTGGGTAATGTAGCATCTGCTCTAAAATTGTCTTGACGACTTGTAGAACCGATCCATTCGCTGGCGCATCTCCAACTTACCCAATTGAGAATATGTTTAGAATTATTATACGATATTGAATATTGTACCTTTGTCAATAGATAATTATCTGGCGACGAGATATTGGTTGTTGCCGCACTTGGATTTCCGAGTGCTAAATTATCTTCATTACTTGACGAAGGAGGAGTTACAGGAGGGGTAATCGGTGGAGTTGTAGGGGTTATATTCGAATTGGAAATTAATATATCATCAATATTAATTCTATTGGTTCCACCACTCACTTTGCGAATCTCAAGTCGAATATTTCCTTGTACATTTAGAGTAAAAGTGGCTGTCGACAATGCTGCAGAACTTGTAGTAACCGTGTTTCCCACCTTAGTCCATACACTTCCGCTGTTGGTCGAAACGTAGAGTTCCCATGTAGAAGCACCATCATTACCATAAGTGCAGTGTTTAACGCCTACTGCAATAGCACCATTTTTACGATCAAATAGCATGGTTAGGCTTCCGGTGTTTCTGATCCGTATGGATTGCAATCCAGATTTTCCATCCGCAGTAGTAGTTCCAACTAAAGCATCGTTCAAATTCCAACTTCCAGATGCAAAACTTGCGGTTCCGGTTGCGTACGCGGCTTTGCTTCCCTGCTCGAAACCTTCATTTAAAGTGGTGGTATCTACTGATGAAACAGGTGGAGTAGTAGGAGTAGTTGGCACAACTACAGTGGTGTCGGTTACAGGAGCAAGAACGTTATTCTCAGTTTTATCACAAGCCGACATCAATATCGTAAGCCCTAATAAAGCAGTGATAATAGGATAAAAAAGTTTTTTAGGTGTCATTTATTCGTATTTATTTATAATGTAAGTTATTTTATTTATTTGAATGATACAGCAAAGAACTAATATTGCTTCCTCACCATATCTATAACTTGTTTCAAGTCACCATCGGTTTTAGCGGGTTGTATGCCTAACAAATAAGCAAGTAGCGGGTAGATATGAATGTTTTGGAAAGAGGATTGAATGTAATTCTTTTTAAAATCCGGACCTACGGCATAAAAGATAGCATGCATATCGGTATTGCGGGGATCGTAACCGTGAGTACCTCCAGTCGATTCGATTTCCGGTTTGGAAATACTTACACTCCATGCCGAATCGGCTACAACGATAATATCTCCAACACGTTGGTTTTTTCCATAGTTTAAATATGCCGGAACTTCAGCAGGTTTCCATACCCGAATGTAAGGAGCTTTTTTCAAAGCTGTGTAGACCGAATCTTTCCACACACCGGGAGCATAAATATTAAAGTTGGGTGTTCCGCCCTGTATCATTACGGGCCACGACTGAGGAATATAATCGCGTAAAACAATGTTCCGTTTCGTTGAAATAGCACCCATCCCATGATCTGCTACAACAATAAAATTGATACTATCGACATTGGGCAATTTTTGAATCTGCTTGTAAAGTTTACCCACCATTTGATCCAACTCGCGTACCGTTTTTAAAGTTCGTTTATCGTCCGGTCCATAGTGATGTCCTACTTCGTCCGGTTCGTGATAATAAGCCATAATCAGGCGTGGACGCTCTACCAACGGAAGCTTCAACCATTTAATAATGGTATCTATCCGTTCCGAAAAAGGAGTTTGCTGATTGTATTTTTTCCAGATATCGGGATGCATATCGTCCACATCTGATCCCACCCAAAAATAAGAAGCTGTTTTTACTCCTTGTTTCTGAGCCGTTATCCAGATAGGTTCACCTCCATAGAAAACCGGATTAAAGCGCGCATCTTTATTGCTAAGCGAATAAGGCTTGTCCAACTCCAGATCATAAAAAGCGTTGTTTACCAACCCGTGATGATCGGGCACTAGTCCGGTGGCAATGGTATAATGATTTGGAAAAGTTTTGGATGGAAATGAAGGAATCAACGATACGGCTTTCGTACCATTGCGTGCTATTCGGTTCAGCGCAGGAGTAGCTGTCTTAGCGGGATAATCCCATCTGAATCCATCAAGCGAAAGAATAACGGTGGTATGATTCTTTTGATGTTGAGCAGCTATATTGAGCACATAAAAAAAAGCGAGAAAGAACGAGAGAATAAGTCTCATAAAACAATATTTGTTGTGAATCATCATTTCAGTTTTTGCGTCACTAGCCGATAATAGTCAGTAAATTGTAGAGCTATAAAAAGGAGATTGTACAGCAATGTTTTATTCAGCCTGATAGCCTTAAAACAGCTAGACAATTATTTCTCACAAAGGTAATCCTACTGCTTTTGCTATACAAATTATATATATGACAATTCTGTTAAATGCTCAGGGGCCTTGCAATTAATATAACTCTATAGAAACTGCCCAAGCTATCGCAAATAAATTCGAATTTTACTGGTCTATAACTCCGTTCCATCATAGCATTTCCGAGTGTTTTAAGCTCAGATGCATTCATTAAATAGTTAAGTTATCAACAGGACAAAGATTTATTGCCACAAGCAATCAGCTACTTATGTTGATAACTTTTTTCAAAAAATATTTCATAACACTTATAAAAGTAAAAAACAACAAATAAATTTTGCAACTCAAAAGTTAAGCGTAGTAAGTCTATTTCTCAACTGGGTGGTGCGGCACACATGCTAAAAGCTGCGTTGACCCATCTAAGAGGTGCGGGACATGTGCTAAACGCTGCAGCAACCTATCTGAACTGAATTATCTCAGATTAAGGTTTCGAAGACCTTAATGGTATGGGAGGTTATCTGGCCAACGTGTACGTGCCGATATGGCAATGTTTGCAGTATTTTCGGATGCTTTTTCCGATACATTTATTAACAAACCGACAACATTAATCGCGCGAAGTGCAGGATTGGTAGCATCCGAAAAACTGACGAAAGAAGTGACAACAGTTACCGACCGGATACAAGTACAGTTGGATGCAAACAAAATGGAGGTGTATTTTAAAATGGCTAATGGTGAAATGACTGTCAGTGCCGATTCGATGGGTTTGCAGAATCTTCGCGACAGTATTCATAGCGGAGGCTCGGAAGGCGTGGTTCAAAGTGTTCGTCAATTGTTGATCGGCGTTAACCAGAACATGGCAGTTCTCCAATCTAAAGGACTTAAACCGGATTTGTTGAATAAACTGCAACAACAAGCGGATGAATTAGAAACACTGGGCAACGATCAGAATTTCAGAATAACCGAACGCAATAGTCATACCGACGAGAACAATGTTGTATATAACGAGTTATGGGATCAGATCGTTTTGATAACAAATATAGGAAAAGTCCTTTATCGTGGCGTAGATGCCACCAAGGTAGACGATTATACTATCACTTCTATCCTTAAACGCATTGGTACATCTAAAAGTGGAAAAGCTGATACTCTAGAGGAATCGAAAACGTGAGTTGAAATGCAAAAAAAAATGGCTATCTCAATGCGAGATAGCCATTTTTAGTTTTTATTTAAGACTGAGTTATTACTCTTCTGTCACTGTTACATTTTGAATCTCCCAGGTTCCTGCGCTGCTCGTAGAACTAAGATATTTAAACCCTAGACTAATTTTTTTACCTACATAAGCTTTAAGACTTATAGCTCCAGAATATACGAAAGTATAATCAGTATTCGGCATATAGGTTGGTATTGTTAGCTGAGTCCACGTGCCAGTGCTTGGAAGACCAGAAACATAGTCCGTAGAAACCCACAAGGTAGCTTCGCCAGACATAGGTAAAGTCCCGGTTCCAAAGTATTTGCCTGTGTGATTAAATACAAGCCTTGCTGTTGATTTATTAGTCAAGTCTATGCTTGGTGAAATCAACCAGTTTTCATTGTCTTTATTTCCGGATGAATATCCTGATATTTTAGCACAAGTATAAACAGGATCCCAAGCCCAGGTTTGGGCTCCGACAACACCTACTGCAGTGAAATCATTCAAACCACCAGTCAATCCTTTATAAATTAAAATATCAAGCCATTGACCTCCTTTGTATACAAATGATTTTGTTACAGTATTATTGGTTTTATATTTTGCCCAATTTGTTCCATCATAAACAAATACATCATTAATAGTATTGGTAACTGTACTGCTTACATAATACTTGTAGCGAATAAGTTTAACGTCACCTGCTTTTGCATAGGGATATTTTACTAATTTAAGCCAAACCGGAATATATAAATATGGATCAACTGATGACGAAAAATTGTTGTTTTTACCAGGTTGGCCTGTAGCAGTACCCATGGCAGCATAATCTGTTGGTGCAACTAATGCATATTTGTTTGCTGCAGTAATAGTTAGAGTGTCGTAAGGAGCACTGTAATTATAGGTTACATTAGCAACAGATTTCTCATCAGCATACACATATTTTGTATTTAGCAATAATGGAATTAAAGTGCCCGGAGGTGTTACATTTTGAAAATACTTATTCGTCGCAATTGCTTTTGCATTTGTTGAGTCGGTAGCATTTTTAGCTGTTTTTAAGGCAGCATTTTTGATAGTAGTATAATCCGCATCAAGTAATGTATAAGTATAGCTGGTCAAGTTCGTTGGAGTTGCAGCATCTTTATACCCCTTGAAATTGTGTTCGTTGTAATCTTCTGAACAAGAAGAAAGTAAGGCGATAACTGCCAAGCTTAGTATGAAATATATCTTTTTCATTGTTTATCTCTTTTAATAAATATGGACTCTGAATTAAAATCTAATTTTTAAAGTGGTCATCCATGTACGACCAAAACCATAGAATACTTGAGCTGTTTTCCAAGTATGATCACTTCCGTCAGCTGCATCCATGATATATGCATTATCAAACAAATTGTTTATGTTTCCAACCAATGATGCTTGATATTCACCAATTCTGAAATTGTATCTTGCATTAAAATCAACTGTTACAGCATCAGGGATTTGCCAAGGTTGTTGGAAATTGTTGTCACCAACATTGGAGTTAATTTTAAAACTAGCATAATTGCGTCCGTAGTAATTGGCGTCAAATCCAACATAGAATCCTTTTAATATTTCGTAATCAGAAGTAAATGCAGCAGTAGTTTGAGCTGAGTTACCTACACGAATACCTTTAAGATTTACGTTTACCTTAGCGTGATCGGGCCCCATCAATGCAACAACCTGACGGGAAGTATTTACAGGTTGACCTTGTGTGTCGTACATATATCCGGTTGCGTTACTTTGCCAAGTATTATCCTGAAGCGACACCATTCCTCTTAACTCAAGATGTTCAACAGGGCGGGCAACAAAATCAAGTTCTACTCCTTGGTGTAAAGCGTCAACACCTTCTAGGTTGGCAACAATGATATTAAGCGGATCCTTTGTATCTGTCGACACCATCGTTTTATTCATCCATTTTGTGCGATAAACATTTACATTTGTCGAAAGATATTTTGATTTATATCCGTATCCAATCTCAGCAGTAAATGCTTTTTCGTTAATCCCGTTAGGATTTATACTATTACTTGTGGTTGATTGAAGGAATGCACCTCCCGAAAAATAAGGAGCGCGAGAAATAATACCTACATTCGCAAATACATTGTGATGATCATTTAAGTTGTAGTTAGCACCACCTTTTACTGAATAACCGATGTTGTTTACCGTTTTCGATTTTGCATTAGCTGCATCGTAATAGAAACGATCATAACGCCATTGTGAGGTATTTGAAGCTGACAAAGAAATAAATGAGCTTAATCCATTTTTATTATATTCAGCTTGACCAAAAACACCTTCGCTGGCCACAAAACCATCATAATCGCGATAAACAACATCACCAACACCTACTTTTTTGGTTTTCCAATCAGTACTGCTTAATAATGGACGTAATGAAGTGGCGTCGATAAAGAAGTTACCACCGTACAAGTCTGTAATTTTGTTGGTATGTGTTCCTTTGTAGTAACGTAAATCTACTCCACCATAAACATCTATATCCTGACCAATTTTTGTAGTGTAAGTCGACAAAGCGCCATACCAAAGATGGTTATTGATACTGCTCGACATAACCATTTTTGAACCTGTCTCGCTGGCTTTGTTTAAAGTGTAAATTGCACCATAGTCAAAAGTTCCATCGGCTGCTCTGAAGATTGTATTTGGAACACCCGATCCCGAAGCTGTACCAAACCAGTTATTTCTGTCGGCACTGGTATAACCCTGGCCGCTGTAACCACCACCATCTCCAATAGATACATACAAAGCGGTTGACAAACTAGATTTTTCATCTATTGTCCAGAAATGGTTCAATGAAATTTGAGGTTTGTTATAGTAATTGTACGAAGAAGCTCTTTGTTGTCCGTTCATGTCAAAACCATATGAAGCATTGTATTTATATTTCATTGGTTGTTTTTGCCATTCCGAAATTAAAAGCTTGTCGCTGCTGTTACGTTGGTTGTGCCATTGTGGCGCTGCAAAAGCAGTTAACGATAACTGATGAGCATCGTTGATAATTTTCGAA
Organism: uncultured Paludibacter sp.; assembly: GCA_963664445.2. GTDB lineage: Bacteria > Bacteroidota > Bacteroidia > Bacteroidales > Paludibacteraceae > Paludibacter. The sequence goes on along the minus strand of CAXXUM010000001.1, from coordinate 20,224 downwards.
ATGTTTACAAAATAAGAATAAGACTCAAATTGTGTTCCCTGAACATATCCATTACCTTTAGTTCTTGAACCTAACAAAGTAATAGCCCAATTATCTTTTGTCAACCCTGTAGAAACTGCGAATCCAATTTTTTCATACCCGTCATTTCCAATACCATAGGATGCTGATCCGCCTTTCTTTTGATCGGTTGAACGTGTTACAATATTGATAGAACCTCCTAATGAAGGAGCTGCTACTTTCGAAGCTCCCAATCCGCGTTGAACCTGCATTGAGCGGGTTACATCAGAAAGACCTGCCCAGTTTGACCAATAAACACCACCCCATTCCATATCGTTAACAGGAACCCCGTTAATCATTACAGCAACGTTGGCAGCCTCAAAACCACGCAAGTTGATACGTGAATCTCCAAATCCACCACCTTGTTTGGTGGCATATACTCCCGGAGTTGATTTTAAAATTTCAGGAAACTCCTGAGATCCTAATTTATTTTCAATTTGTAATGGTGTAACAACAGAAAGTGCAACAGGAGTTTTACGACGAATAGCAACTGAAGAAGTCACCGTTACATCTTTTAGTCCAATACTTTCACTTTCCATTTCAATTTTTCCTAAATCCTGGTCACCCGTCGAAATCTGAATCGTTTTACTTGAGTATCCTACATAGGTGAGTGTAAGAGTTCCCGAATTGGAAGAAAGTTTTATTGCAAAACTACCATCTAAAGTAGATATTGCACCTGTACCAGAAGTAGAGCTGTAAACTGTAACTCCTACTAAAGGTTCGCTTGTGGATTTGTCAACCACTACTCCTTTCACCAAACCTTGCGAAAACGAAAGCTGAGCAATCATGATCACAACAAAAAATGAAATAACTTTTCTCATAAAGTTGTTAATTTGTTAGACGTTGTTTTTAATTTATTTTTCAATTTGTGCAAATATAATACATAATTCGTTAAGAGTTATTACAGAGTAATGAATATTTATCAACAAATCATTCATTTCAAATCTGAATTTCAAATTTCTATTATTAGCAAATCGAGTCATACTTTCAATTCGAAACTATTTTTATTAATTTTCTCTAATTGCCACAAAAGTGAATGTAAATATTTAGAATTCGAAATTACGAATGTTGAAATAGAGGATAAATGGCCGAAAATTATTTTGTAACACATATTTCAATAAATGCTTAAAAAAATATCTCATTTATATTCATTACTCCTGTATTGCTAATAAAATGCTCATTTTTTATCTTTGATTCATTAATTATGAACAACAGATTTGTCTTTCAAAAAATGACTATCTTTGTACCCCGAATTAAATTAGCGAAATGATTTAAACATCATGTGCTTTTTCTTTTGAATACGTATCATTAAATTGCATATGATTAATTGTTTTAAATAACCTTTACCTTTTATTGTTATGTTTTTTTTGAAATGAATTATTAGTTATAAATGCTTTCCTAAGGCTAGCTTATAACTCATAACTATTTACTTGTAATTGTTTTATGGAATATAATAAGAAATTTATGCGCAAAGCAATAGCTTTGTCAATCCAAAATATACAAAAGGGCGGGGGTCCTTTCGGAGCTGTCATAGTAAAGGATGGGAAAGTGATAGCCACCGGCGTAAATAGGGTTACCAAAAACACAGATCCTACTGCACATGCTGAAGTAACAGCCATTCGCAAGGCTTCCAAAAAATTAGGGACATTCGATCTGGCCGGTTGCGACATCTATACTTCGTGCGAACCTTGCCCCATGTGTCTGGGAGCCGTTTATTGGGCACATTTGGATAAAATGTACTATGGCAATACTAAGGCGGATGCTAAAAACATTGGATTCGACGATTCGTTTATTTATGACGAAATAGAATTAAAACCCGAGAAACGAAGATTACTCACGACTCAACTACTTTCGGATGAGGCAATTGAAGCTTTTAAAGTATGGGCAAATACTGAAAATAAAGTTGAATATTAAATCACTAACAACATACACAGCAAATTAAAAATAATACGCAAAGCAGTTGACAGTTGACTGCCGTTCGTAGACATAAAAATGATTCTTTCCGATTTTCAACAATTATACGCCCTTCATCCACAAGTCAAGGCACTTGTCAACTGGGCTTCTTCAATCGAACAAAACGTAAAAGTTACTGGTTTGAGTGGATCTTCATCGGCACTAGTGGTAGCATCGCTCTTTAAATCTCAACCAAATACCCAGATTTTGGTAATGAATGATGCCGACGAAGCTGCATACCTTTATAACGATTTGAAATTTATACTCCCATCCGATGACGTATTTTTCTTTCCATCATCTTTTAAACGAGCTATAAAACTATCGCAACTGGATGCTGCCAATGAAATTTTGCGAACCGAGGTGCTTAATCGTCTGGCAAATAATGCATCGCCCTGCGTGGTGATAAGCTATCCCGAATCGTTGATGCAGAAAGTAATTTCGGTAAATGGCATGCAATCCAAAATGTTGAAAATGAGGGTTGGCGAGAAGCTTAGCATCGATTTCATAGTGGAAATGCTGTTGGATTATGGATTTGAACGGGTAGATTTTGTATATGAACCGGGGCAGTTTTCTGTCAGAGGTAGTATTGTCGATATTTTCTCGTTTGCATTTGAGTTACCATATCGTTGCGATTTCTTTGGTGATGAGGTGGAGTCAATTCGTGTTTTTGATATCGAAACGCAATTATCGCAGGAACATAAAACTGAGATTATCATCGTTCCTGATTTGCATCGCGACACTACTTCGCCACATGTTTCTTTTTTCGAGTTTATTGATTCCAAAACATGGTTGACTTTCTATGGTGTGCATTTTGTGAAAGAGAGGATCAATCAACTTTACGATGAAGCGCTGGTAAAAGCCAATGCGGGCGATCATAAAACGCCCGGTTTGCATAAAACAATGATTACCGGCGATGAATTTATTGAATTGATACAGCCGTTTCGTAAAATTGAATGGGGTGAAAAGGCCGTTTTTAAACATAAAATAACTGTTTCGTTCAATACCTCTCCACAGCCGATTTTCCATAAGAACTTCGACCTGGTGGCTGATAACCTGAAAAAATGGACAACCGATGGGTACAAAATTTATATTCTGAGCGATAGTACCAAACAAACCGACCGTATTGCAGCCATTTTTTCCGATAGGGGTGATGCTATTTCTTTTCAACCGGTAAAAAATACCTTGCACGAAGGATTTATCGACCATGATTTGTCGCTTCTGTGCTACTCCGATCATCAAATTTTCGATCGTTTTCATAAATTTCAACTCAAAACAGATAGAACGCGCTTAGGAAAAGTGGTGATGACTCTTAAAGAGTTAAACCAATTTCAGCAAGGCGATTTTATGGTGCACGTTGATCATGGAGTAGGGACTTTTGGTGGATTGGTGCGCACCAATGTGAACGGAAAGATGCAGGAAATGGTAAAATTGATTTACAAAGATGATGACATCATATTTGTAAGCATACATGCTTTGCACCGCATTTCTAAGTACAAAGGCAAAGAAGGTGAAGCCCCACGCATCAACAAGCTTGGCTCAGGCGCATGGGAACGACTAAAAGAACGTACCAAATCGAAGGTAAAAGACATTGCTCGTGAGCTCATTAAGCTGTATGCAAAACGCAAGGCGGAACAAGGATTTCAATATTCGCCTGATAGTTACCTGCAACAGGAACTCGAAGCATCATTTATATACGAAGACACTCCCGACCAGATAAAATCGACCGCCGATGTAAAGAAAGATATGGAATCGACTTTACCCATGGATAGATTAGTATGTGGCGATGTGGGGTTTGGTAAAACTGAAATTGCTATTCGTGCTGCTTTTAAGGCAGTTACCGATAGCAAGCAAGTGGCCGTATTGGTGCCAACTACCGTTCTAGCCTTGCAACATTATAATACTTTTAAAAGTAGATTGGAAGATTTTCCTTGTACCATTGAGTATTTAAGCCGTGCCCGATCGGCTAAAGAATCGAAAGAAGTAATGGAACGTCTAGAAAAAGGTGAGGTGGATATTGTTATCGGCACACACAAATTAGTTGGCAAAAGCGTAAAGTTCAAAGATCTGGGATTATTGATTATCGACGAAGAACAAAAGTTCGGCGTGTCGATAAAGGAAAAACTAAAAGAGATGAAGGTAAATGTGGATACACTTACCATGACAGCTACGCCAATTCCACGTACTTTGCAGTTTTCGCTGATGGGTGCGCGCGATTTGTCCATTATCAATACGCCACCGCCCAATCGCTATCCGGTACAAACCGAAATTCATTTGTTTGACGAAGATGTTATTCGTGAAGCTATTCAGCTGGAAATGAATAGAAACGGACAAGTTTTCTTTGTCAATAATCGCATTCAGAGCATTTATAATATAGAAGCGCTGATAAAACGACTTATCCCGGGTTGTCGGGTAGCAGTGGGTCATGGACAAATGCCGGCTGATAAATTAGAAGAGATTATTGTCGATTTCATTGATTATGAATACGATGTGCTGGTTGCTACCACCATTATCGAATCGGGTATTGATATTTCGAATGCGAATACTATTATTATAAATAGCGCTCATAATTTTGGATTGAGTGATTTACATCAATTGCGGGGTAGGGTAGGACGAAGTAACCGAAAAGCTTTCTGTTATTTGCTTGCACCCGAAATGAGTCTACTCACACCCGAAGCTCGTCGAAGATTGCAGGCTATTGAAACATTCGCAGAGCTAGGGAGTGGTTTTAATATTGCCATGCAGGATCTTGATATTCGCGGTGCCGGTAATATGCTGGGAGCGGAGCAGAGTGGATTTATTGCCGATTTGGGTTACGAAACCTATCAGAAAATTCTGAACGAAGCCGTTCATGAACTTAAAGACGAAGAATTTGCTGAACTCTATGCCGATGAGCGTGCAGAAAATGAAAGTTCAACCATTTTTGTAACCGATTGTCAGATTGATTCCGATTTGGAAGTTCTGTTTTCATCAGACTATATCGAAAATGTATCTGAACGTATTAGTTTGTATCGCGAATTGGATAGTATTCAGGATGAAGCAAGTTTAATTGAATTTGAGAAACGACTGGAAGACCGATTTGGGAAAATACCTACTGAAGGTCAGAGCCTTATGTTAGTAGTAAAGTTGCGCTGGTTAGCAATGCGTTATGGTGTGGAGAAACTGGTACTCAAAAACGAACAAATGACAGCATTTTTGGTGTCGAATCCTCAATCACCTTATTATCAATCAGAACCGTTTGGTCGTTTGTTACAATATATGACTACTCATCCACGTAAATGCCAGCTTAGGGAGCGGAATATGCGTCGCTCGGTAGTATTTATGGATGTAAAGACGGTAGAGAAAGCCTGGGGAATATTTACTGAGGTAGGAAGATGAGAAAACCGCATTGCCGTTAGTTGAGAAAACTCCTATATGATAGGATTTGAGGTGTTGGTTTTCGTTGTAATCTGCCGTCCATAGAGGATACCCGAAGGCGCAGCCCGCCATTAAAAACCAGACATTTCTCGTTTAAATTTTAAACGTTGAGTTTTCCAATCTCAGAACAATGCGGTAGTCTTTTTCTATTACAAATGTACTGTATTTTATTTATTCTGCGGGCATTTTAGGGCAACAAAATTGGTTAAATGTGAGCATTGCCGATTTATTTTATGGCAAGTGGGTAGAACTCAACATATATGAAAAAAATCTGAGCTAAAATTTCGCTATTTAAAAGAAATTATCTACTTTTGCCATACTAAAAAACGGATTAACAAAGGAACTAATTATAATAAAATCTTATGTCAAAAAAAGTGGAGAAAAAAGTAGACGAATTAGAAAATGTTCAACATGCTCTGACGGCTTCTGAAGCGTTTATTGAAAAATACCAAAAACAAATTTTTATTGGGGTTGGTGCAATTATTCTTGTAGTACTGGTAGCTTTATCTGTTCGTAACTTTTATCTGGAACCACGCGAAGTTGCTGCCCAAAATGAAATGTATAAATCACAAGCTTTTTTTGCAGCCGATTCGTTCCGTGTAGCTTTAGAAGGTAATGAGCCCAATTCAATGGGTTTTAAACAAATTGCTTCGGAATATGGCTTTACAGCTTCCGGTAAATTAGCTTCGGCTTATGCAGGTATTTGTTATTATAGATTAGGTCAATATGACAACGCTATTAAATCACTTTCAAATTTCGATGGTGATGATTCTTATTTCGCTGCTTCAGTTGTTGGTTTAACCGGTGATTGTTATGTGGAATTAAACGAAACTTCAAAAGCGCTTGATTATTTCGAAAAAGCGGCTGATATGAACAATCAGGTGATGAGTCCGGTTTATTTGAAAAAAGCCGGCTTGGTAAACGAATCACTTAATCAACTTGATAAGGCTGAAAAAAATTACACAGCGATTAAAGAAAAATATCCTAAAAGCCCAGAAGCTGCTGATATTGATAAATATCTGGCGCGAGTACAAAAGTAACATTTTGTAACGGCAAAGAAAATAAAAAGCTGCTTCCGTGAAAAGAAGTAGCTTTTTCGTTTATCTATAAACTTGATAGTTTTTTGCTATCCTATTTCGAGCTTCATTACAATCAAAAAAAAACAATAAAACGTTTATTTTATGGCAACTCAATATCAAAATCTATCGGAATACGATGCCAATTCAATGCCGGACAAAGCAAAGGTGTCTGAACAGCAGTATGCAATTGTTGTAGCTGATTGGAATCCGACAATAACTCATACATTGCTTAATGGTGCTATAGCTACTTTGGTTGATGCCGGGGTTAAACAATCTCAGATAAAAGTGATTCATGTTCCGGGAACTTTCGAGCTCACCTACGCTGCAAAACAATTACAAGAAGACTATTATTGTCTAATTGAGAATAAAAAAGTACACAAATATGTTGCAGTCATTGTTCTTGGTTGCGTGATACAAGGCGACACTCCTCACTTTGATTATGTATGTCAGGGTGTAACGTATGGTATCGCAAAATTAAATACAATTGTAGATGGTTGTCCTGTAATTTTTGGAGTACTCACAACCAATACCTTACAGCAAGCGCTTGATAGAGCCGACGGAATACATGGAAATAAAGGCGTAGAAGCTGCAATTACTGCCATAAAAATGGCAAATATTATTTGGTAGTTTCGTTTGAAATGCCTATCTTTGCACTGCATTTGAAAGGAAAACGGGTAGTTACCAAAGTGGCCAACTGGGGCTGACTGTAACTCAGCTGTCTTTCGACTTCGGAGGTTCGAATCCTTCACTGCCCACAAATTTTGAGAAGTCAAAATTTCATTTCAAAAGCAAATTGCGAAAGTAGCTCAGTTGATAGAGCATTAGCCTTCCAAGCTGAGGGTCGCGGGTTTGAGTCCCGTCTTTCGCTCCAACAAAAAAGAGATATTAACTTCGGTTAGTATCTCTTTTTTTGTTTTGCCAAATATTCGACTTATGCAAAATGGATCAAAAATTCTGCTTACAGAAATTATAGTCTACTCATAAACTTTTCGATATTTACAACTACACGTTCGTGCGTACCTTCGCCCACCACACTGCCGGTTGCATCTGTAACTATTAATTGAAATGAATAGTTACGACCTTCAAACACTACAACTTTTGCTTCGCAACTTATCTTTGTTCCAACTGCACTTGCTTTTAAATGTTTTACATTAATTGCTATCCCTACGCTTGAATCTTGCTCCGATAAATCATCGATACATTTCATGGCCGTATTTTCCATTAATGCAATCATTGCCGGTGTTGAGAAAACGGGCAATAACCCTGAACCTAACTGTTCGGCTGTTTGATTGGGAGTAACTATAATTGTTTGTGAAAATGAATTAAGCATCCTGAAATTTAAATATATAATTAGTAATATTGAATTATAAAACCCAATACAAAAAAAAGTATTTACGGTGTGATATACAACGTTATGAATACTTCGGTTTTTTTTCTCGTTTTTCAGCTTTCTTTTCCTTAGCGGTTTTCAAAGGCTCTTTTTTCTCGGTCTTTTTTGCGTCCTGACTTTTTGCCATAATTTGTTTTGTTTATTTTAAAAATTATTTCTTAAGATGTAATATGCAAATGTACAAAATTAAATCGTGATTGAACTTGTTAATTCAATAGTTTTTATTAGTTTTGTCACCTAACATAATTAATGTTATTGGAAGTGACCTAAAAATATCATTACATATTAGTCTCCAATAAATTTAAATTACGTATAGTTCAGATAAATAGGATGATACTAGAAATATAGCACTGCAAATAATGATCAATAAAATATATATCAAATCACATGTTTTTTGTTTAGTACTTTTTCTTTTTGTAGTTGTCAGCAGCTATTCTCAAATTCCAGAAGCTATACTTACTACACAACACACAAGTGTATCAGTAAAAAATGAAAAGTTAACTATTTTACGGAGTTATGAAATCCTGATAAATAACCGAGATGGTGATAAATATGCGGAAGTGAGCATCCCGTATTCAAAATTAAATAAGGTTTCAAACGTAGAAGCATTTATAAAAGATATACATGGTGCAATTATCAAAAAACTCAAAGCAAGTGAAATTACCGCACGATCAGAGATGCAGGATTTTTCTCTATTTGAAGACAACTATGTAAAAGAATTTACCCTTATTCATAATGTATATCCCTACACTATTTGTTATCAATATGAGGAACAAGAAAGTTCATTTTTGTATCTAGATAACTGGACACCAGTTATAAACAGGGAAGTACCAACTTTAAATGCAACATTCTCACTGGAAGTACCCAAACACTATAAAATTTATTATTATTCGCAGCATATTGATAGTTTTAAGAAAGATACGCTTGAGAATACCATCAAATACACTTGGCACACCAAATACACCACACTTCCGGAGCCGGAAATCTATTCTCCTGATATGAGAGATTATTATCCTGTTCTACAGATTGTTCCAGATAAATTCAATTATGACAAGTCCGGCTCTTTCAAAACATGGAAAGAATATGGTAATTGGCAATATAGCTTATTAGCCGGACTTGATGTGTTACCCGAAAGTGAGAAAATAAAAATTCAGTCATTGATATCGGGTGTGACAGATAAAAAGGAAATTGTCAAAATTTTATTTCATTATTTACAAGATGAAACTCGTTACGTCAACGTAACGATTGAAACTGGTGGGATGAAGCCATATTCTGCAGATTATGTTGCAATTAATAAATATGGAGACTGCAAAGCGCTGACGAATTATTTTAAATCATTATTGAATTATGTTGGTATTTATTCGATTTATGCAACAGTAGAGGCAGGAGATGTAGTCAAGAGAATAAATTTACAATTTCCTTCTCAACAATTCAATCATGTTATTTTGTGTGTTCCGCTTCAATCGTCTGATAGTCTATGGTTAGATTGTACAAGCGATGGACCATTCAATCATTTAGGTACTTTCACTCAAAATCGTAAAGTATTTTTGGTTGAAAATAACAATAGTCACTTTACAAATACACCTAAGTTATCTAAAGAGAGTGTTCTGGATTCTAGAAATGTTAAGATTAGCATGGATTCAGCGAACAAAATGGTTACTAAATTTAGCAACACTTATAAAGGAGAGTATTTTGACGCTTTGTCTGATGTTTCAAAATCGTTTGATGAATCAAGTAAATCGAAGGTAGTTGTAAATCATCTAATTGAAAAAGGCTTCAGTTTAAATGATTATAATATAAAATCATATCACCGTGATTCGGATTATATTTCACTGAATTATTCTGCAACAAATGAAAGATTATTTCAAAGTTATGGAAATGAACAATTGATTAAAATCATTCCATTTTCGCTTCCGTATTTTAAAAATTCAAAGGTTCGTAAATTTCCTGTACAACTGAATTATCCCATAAATAATTCGGATACCTTGGAATATGATATTCCCGCGGGATATAATATTTCCTCTATGCCCAAAAACGTTTCTTTCAATACAATATACGGCGGATATGATGCTAAATTTGAACAAAAAGACCATCAAATCAAAGTTGTGAAGAACTTCTTTATTAATTCCGGTAATTATCCTTTGGAACAATATAAAGAGTTTTACGAATTTGTAAAAAAGATAATTGACATTGAATCTAATTGCTATATAGTCACAAAAAAACAAGATTAAAACATGAGAAACTTATTACTCGTGCTGCTGATTTTATGCGGTAAAATTACAGTTAATGCACAAGATGAATTTAAACAGTATGGTAAGGTAGGACTAGAGGCTATTGATTATAAGTCTTGCCCGTTTGATAAAACTGCCGAGGCGGTTGTACTTTCAGACGTAGGAGAATCATATTTTGTGCAAACCTCAAATTCCTTTGAAGTTGTTTATGAACGTACAACCCGCATTAAAATTTTTAATGAAGCAGGTATAAAATGGTCTACAGTGGAAATCCCTTTTTATCGGGAAGGTGATGTTTATGAGAAGGTTGAGGACTTGGAAGCGTGTACATATAATTTTCAAGATGGAATGTTAACTAAATCAAATCTTGATTTAGCAAATTGTCATGTTGAAAAAATAAATGAATCATGGAATCAAACCAAATTTGCAATGCCAAATGTCAAACCTGGTTCAATAATCGAATATAAGTATAAAATTAGATCGGAATATGTGTTTAATCTTCGCGACTGGGAATTTCAATGGAAAATTCCGGTCTTGTCAAGCAAATACATAGTCAAAATGATTCCATTTTATCAATATTCTTGGCTATTGCAAAAAGCTAGTAAATTTGATTCCCAAACTTCCAATGTAGATCAAGGTTTTGAACAAAATTATGGAGGCGTTAAATATCACGAAGTGATTTCTGAATATGAGATGAAGAATCTTCCTGCATTTAAGGATGAAGAATTTATCGCAACGAGTGATGATTATATAATAAAACTTGATTTTCAATTATCAAAAGTCATTCAAATTACTGGTACTTCTACAAATATTATGACGACATGGCCAGAGCTGGTAAATGAATTGTTGAAGAACGAAAGTTTTGGCGGTTATTTAAAGAAGAGTCGTGAAATAGCAACAAAACAATTTGATTTAAACGAATTTGCAAAAAAAACTCCGCAAGAAAAATTCGATAGTGTTCTGACTTTGATGAAGAATAACTTTACTTGGAATAAAACGAATAGTAAATTTGCTTCAAAATCTCCAAAGAATTTTTTGAAAGATAAGTATGGAAATGCTGCAGATATTAATTTATTTACAATAGGTTTGCTCAATGCGGTTGGTATTGAAGCAGTTCCGGTAATCGTCAGTACCCGGAAGAATGGAAGAATTAAATACGATTATCCTTTCAGTCATTTCTTCAATTATGTTATCATCTTCGCAACTATTGATGGTAAAAATATACTTGCTGATGCTACTGAACCTCAGGCAGCGAATGACCAGGTTTCTATAAAGTGCATGAATGATAAGGGATTAATGATAAAGAAAGATCAAGTCAACTGGATCATGCTACAACCTTTGTTGGCAGCAAAAAAGTTTAGTAAGATGGGGATCGACATATCGGATTTGAGTCAAAGTGCCAGTATTGAAACGTCGGAAACAAATCAGGATGCATTAAAATCGAGAAATGAATTTGGATCGGATTTGATTGCATTAAAGAAAAGTTTAACAAACAAAGGATATAATTTGCCGGATTCCAGTCTTTCAATCATAAGTAGTTTGCCGAAAATGCCTTATCAATTTAAATATAAAACTGTAGATACTCCGGAAATTATAAACGGAAAAATTTATGTTTCCCCGTTTTTGCATGAAATAATCAAGGATAATCCATTGAAACAGCCAACCCGAACTTATCCGATTGATATGACTTATCCGATTAAAAGAACTTATTATTCAGAGATAAATGTCCCAAAAGGATTCAAGGTTGATTTTGTTCCCGAGAAAATCAGAATTGATAACGACTTATTTGAAATGGATTATAACGCTGTAGTTGATGCTAATAAAGTAGTAGTGTCATACTCGTATTACTTCAAGCTTCCTGTTTATAGCGCTGTAGATTATGATAAAATAAAATATTATTTCAATGAAATTATAAAGAAAGGAAATGAGAAAATAGCTTTTGTGAAGAATTAGCTATTTCGTATAAAAATGAGGCTATATCAATTTTCATTTTGATACAGCCTCATTTCTTATTTTTCCAAGTTTGCAATTATTTCTCTCTGGTTTTAAACGACCATGTAGGACTGAAAGCAACCTTTGTTCCATCGTATTTGGCCACAACATACCAAAAATAGGTAGTTCCTAATTTCAAACTACTTGTAGTAACTTCTTGCAATTCAATATTTTCACCTAATAGTTGTTGTACCGTGGAGTTGGACTCAAACAAATAGATATTATAGGTCAATTTTGTACCCGTCTTGTTGCCTTCCACTTTCCAATTAAAAGTTATAGAAATATTTTGATCTACCGCACCATTTCCCGGTACCGGATCATAGATGGAAACATTTCCAATATTGGTGTCATCTTTAAATATTACGCAATTCATTTGAGTACTATCATTCTCGTAAACAGCAACTGAAAGAGAATTTGTAAGGTAATCTTTCTTCTTAATATTCACAGCTACTTCTCCTTCTTTAATTTTCTGTATTAAAAATTTGCCGTTTACATCAGATAATACAGAAACACTCGCAGGGGTGGTTGTAATGAGAGCTCCCTGAATGGGTAAAAATGTTTCTCCATCCATTATTTTGCCTGTGATAGAACCATAACTGATAATTTCCAGCTTTTCGGATTCGCATGATACGATTAGCACTAAACAAAGTATGCTAATGAAAAATAGAGTTCTTTTCATAATTTGTAGAATTATTTTTGTTTCGGTTTTAGAAAATAGACTTTAATTCCAAGTGAAATACCCCAATCTATATCATTGTAGCTACCGGAACTACTTCCATCAAAATTATCACTTAAATAATAATCTAAGCCTGTTGACAGAGACAATCCCAATTTGTTGTTAATCATATATTCGAGTCCAAATAGTCCGTTAAGCTTTGGTAAATAGTATTTTCCGGATAAACCCACACCCAGATGATTTCGATCAAATCCACCTCCAAAGCTGCAATATGGAGTGAGTTTTTCAAAGGGTAGAAAAACATAGCGCAATGAAATGTTACCAAAATAAGAATAATCATCTACCTTTTTTTGTACCATCAAGCCACGGTAACCTGCTTCAAGATCAAGATTAAGATACGGATTAATGGCATAGCCAACAACTAATGAAGACTTAGCTCTTATGTCGCTTTTAGGATAATCTCCTGAATACGAGCTGGATCCTGCATTAAGTCCAACTGTAAGTAAACCACGATTATTTTTATCTATTCTTCTACTTAAAGCATTGTCAGATTCGTAGTTAATCCGCTTTTCATCCTGATAATTTTTAAACGAGACAGACGCGGTGTCTTTCGGATTTTCAAGTCCCCAGAGTTTATCTTTTACGCCTTCAATAATCAGACTTTCTACCGCTTTTTCGATAGCCTCTGTGACACAAATTTCGGAAGGCTCATTATATGTAAAGCCGGTTTCAGCTTCAAGTAATCGTTTTGCTTTCACGTATCTGAATAACCCTACCGATACTTCTTGAGAAAGAATTGATTTAGTGGTATATACAGTTTTCAGAACCTTACCATTGGCAGTTGATACCGCGCGAATATAGATACTTATACGATCTTCGCGATACTGCCCCGATAAGTCCGCCCCGAAATATCTGATACCGGCTCCACCGGTCAGTATATTAGATTCGTAGGAAATAATTCCACCTTCAAGAATGACACCGGCAAATAAAAGTGCGGGTAGGAGCGATTCACTATTTTGATCTTTTCCTTCATATTGAGCACGGCTTGTACGAATAATTTTTCTTTCATTCAGTAAATTAGCCATATTTTCTCTCTCAATAGGAATAAACCAACCTGATTCTTCCAATGCACGAATCAGGATAGTAGTTGCACCTTGCGTTACAGCAGTCGACCAACTGGCACCGGTTTCGGATGGTTTGTACTGACCGGTCTGGTCACGAAATTTGTACACTGCTGTGACAATTTTTTCCTGGGGTTTAGGCAAGTCTAACAATATTCTTTTGGCTGGCGACTCGGGTCCAAGAACAGCTCTTCTGGGCCGCAATGATTGGTGCATATATGGACCACAAGCAGGCACAAGAAGAGCTGTGATAAACAGATAAATGACTCTTGGCAAAATAGTTTTCCGTAGCATAATTAGTTAGCTATGAGCATGAATAATCAAAAATAGGGGACTGAAACTGTTGTAGAACTTCCACTTTTATTGTCAACAATAGTAATATTCAATCCTGAAGACTGATCACCAATTTCGATCTGATAATCGCCGAGAACATATGTTCCGGCACTCAGGGCATCTTCTCCAAATTGACGGGAGACAATTTGTCGTGACAATTGGCTTAAGATTTGTCTGTTCAAACTTTCTGCGAAATCTTTCAATGGATCAGTCTTATAGGTACTGCTGCTGGTAGTGGTAGTTTCTTTGATGTCATTCTGTGCTTGTGCAGAACTCATTAACCAACTGTAATTGTATGGGTTCCCACCAAATGCCGGATTTTTAGGAGTATAAACCAGGTCTTGTGCATACGTTTTTGCCGTCACGAAGAAACACAAGACAAACAGAATTTGTAGAATTGTTCTCATTGTAGTTATTTTTAGTGTTAGTATTTAGTGAATTGTATTTTTTTATTAATAAATTCCTGAACCAGCTAAGTCTTCACCATTAAGCTGTCTGGTTATTTCTTCATAATTTGCTAAATAGTTTTGTGACGTAGCTATGGCTTCCTCAGTGAGTGCCACGAGAATATCCTCCCTGGGTTGAAGAATACCTTGATAAACAACATTATCATTTATTGAAACTTGTATCATTGTAGATGTTAATCGAAATGGTTTTTCTGAAACTGTGATAGTGAAGTTTTTTGATCCGATGGGTGCATCCCAATCAGCATAAAATAAATCGTAAAAATCCTTGCCGCTTTTGGTTTTGGTATCATCGACCAACAACCCATCAATTTCGATCTCAACATCGTTCGAATTGGTAGGTTGCAATATTACCTGCTGAATAATTTTTTTTAAAGAAGCAGGCAATGTCTTAGATTTCAACGAATCTGTTTGACTCACAGCCGAAATAGAAAGGAAAACGGACAAAACTGTACCAACAAGTATACTCATAATAATTACTTTATAAATCAGCATCTTATAGTTGAAAATTAGCCAATTCAATTATGTTTATTTCATTGGAAATAAGAAAAAGGATTGATCAATAACTACTTTCATATCATTGCCTTTTTGATTTATTTCAATTCCTCCTTCTGAGTTTAGCAAATCATTATTCACCTGAAGCGACAAATTGGTTCCGGTTTGAATAAAAGTATTACCTGCTATCGATGACCGGGAATCATCAACGGTTTTCAGAGTTAAGTTCTCACCAGTCTGAATCACTTTGTCAAATAAAACTTGATCAGTTTCATTTTCTTGCTTGTAGCCTGTTATTGAATTATTTGTTCCTTTCTGAAGTGCCAGTAAGTAATTATTATTTCCTGTTTGTTCTGCAGAAATAGTATTGTCGGAACCTTGCTGAATAGCCATAATCCCGTTATTATTACCATTTTGCGATATGGTCATCTTGTTACGTTCACCTTCAACGATATACCCGTTACCTAAACCTGCCATTTCTGTAGAAGAAGTATTAGTCGTTTCAGTTCCAACCGAACATTCCGTTTTGTTTCCGGTTAACAAAGCCATGTATCCCAACTGAAAACCGAGTAGCAAATTACCACTTCCGATCTGACCGATGATTAACTCATTGGAATTTCCAGACTGAACTGTGTACGATTGATTACTCATTTCTGAATTTGCATCGTTTTGTTGTTTAATGTCTGCCCTGTTTTGATTACCAATCTGCTTAGTTAAAGCATAATTGCTAATTCCCTGATTCAAAGTTTGAAAACTCATTATGTTATCTATACCTGGCGTTCGAATCTGCTGAATCGCTTCATTCGTATCAGTTCCGGTAATGTTGAGTATTTCCTGTGAATATGTTGAAACAGAACTCAACAAAGGAAATAGTAAATAGAAAATTAGCTTTTTCATAATTTTGTTCAATTACCCCCGACTCATAAATGAGTCGGGGAGTTATTCATCTTATTTTGTAAATCAAGAACAAAACCTAAAATAGTAATGTCTGATTCTCTGTCAATTTATACAGAGTAAATCATGGCATAGTTTGAGTTACAACGGCATTGCTACCATTGCTTGTTTGCAATATTGTACTTGAATTGTCGCCACCGGTTTGTGTTTGAGTTGCAAAATTCGAAGACCCATCCTGAGTGATCATTGCATTGTTTAATAATGCAACTCCACCTGGTGAAGTTTGATCCTGAAGAGCATAATTATTAGAACCTCCTAGTTGAACAATTTCTGCATTATTAGAAATATCAGCACAAGAAAGTCCCGATTTTTGAATTTGGATTGCTTTGCTGGTAGTCGAAGCTTGATTAATTTTAGCATTATTCATTGTACCGACCTGACTTTGATCTGCAGAATTTCCCAGTCCGGATTGATCAACCTCTGCTTTGTTTTGTACGCCAAATTGTTTTTGTACTGAGCTATTTAAATCACCTGATTGATCTGCAAAGGCTATGTTTAACCCACCAAAATCTTGAATCTGCTCCGAAGTATTTGAATTTCCGGATTGATCTAAGGTTGCCAGATTATACATGTATTTTTGATCTTGCATAGATATGTTATTTGAGCCGGATTGATTTGCTTTGGCAATATTAAAACCTCCATATTGTACCTGATCGGCTTTATTTGCATTACCCGATTGATTTATTTCGGCATTGTTTGCTGCGCCATTTTGAACTTGTGTTGCAGTATTCATGTGACCACCTTGGTCAATCAAAGCAATGTTGAAGCTACCTTCTTCTTCATCTAATAATTGAACATCCTGGCCTTGCTTTGCATTGTTTTTATTACCGGATTGATTAATTCTTGCTTCATTTCCGTTTTTTACCTGGTGCTGAGAAGCATAATTTTCATTTCCACCTTGAATTATTTCTCCAAATGTTTTCCCCTGAAGAAAATGTGGTCCCTGAACCTGTAGAGCTTCATTCTGATTGCCCTTCTGGGTAATATATGCTTCAATCTTGCCAATTGATAATGGGAATCTCGCATTTGAAGTTTGCTCAACCTTGGCTTTGTTTATTTCTCCGGTTTGATTTATTTCAGAATAAGTATTTGTTTTTTTATTCATATTTATCTGAGTAACTAAGGCCGTATTTGCTTTATTTGATTGATTTACATACGATTTGTTTAAAATCCCATTTTGATCAACAGTTGCTTTTTGGTCTTGTCCGGATTCTGTTACATTAGCAATATTTGATTGTGCAAAAATACCTCCTGTAAACAATAGGAGAGCTGCGATAATATAGTTTAACTTTTTCATAATAATTATTTTGAATGTAATGGTTTGTGTAATTTTAGATGAAAAATAAAATTTCAGTTTATTACCCCAACTCTCAACGAGTTGGGGTTTGAAAACCTTATGCATATTTGATTATAATTTTAAATAGTTACAGAAACTTTTCAGGATTGTAATAACCGGTATTATAATTTAAGCTTATAAATTTGTGTGTTGTTTAGATCAACTTTAAATATAAATCTAACTATCAAATTTATAGCTATATTCACCTGATTAAAACCTCTGTAGTTATTTAACGTATATAACTTATGGTACCATCAGTTGACTTACAACTGCATGGTTTCCAGAGCCAACTTGAGAGATTGTACTTGAATTATCGCCACCAACCTGAACTTGTGTAGCATAATTCAAAGCACCATCCTGACAAATTTGTGCAAGATTTTCAATTGCACCTGCTCCAGGTGAGGTTTGAGTTTGTTCGGCATAATTACCGTCGCCTCCCTTTTGACCAATACAAGCTTCGTTGTAAGGATCATAATTTGTACCTCCACGAGAAACTCCTAAGGCAGTTTGAGTTTGCTTAGCTGTATTATAACTTGATTCCTGACTAATACCTGCAGAATTTAAATTTCCAATCTGTAATTGATCAGCTTTGTTATTATTACCTGATTGGTGTACATCAGCTTTACTCTTCCAGGAATAGTCCTGTTGAATTTGAGTTGATGTATTTCCATTCCCTGATTGATATGCTTTTACATCATTTGCCCAACCATCCTGAGTTTGAGTAGCTGTGTTATCGCTTCCTCCTTGTTCGATATAAGCAATGTTTGCACTTCCAATTTCTTCAGGAAGTATTTTTGCATCTTGTCCTTGCATTGCGTGGTTTCGATTGCCTGATTGAACAATTTTGGCATCATTAGCGTATCTCAACTGATGTTGTGACGCAAAATTTTCATTACCACTTTGTTCAATTTCTGCAAGCGATTTACCCTGCTGATTATTTGTCAATGTAGGGCCCTGGATCTGTAGTGCTTCGTTCTTATTACCTGACTGAGTTGTAAAAGCTTTCAAAGCTCCAACGACATTAGGATTAGTAGTTAACGATCCATTTGAATTTTGTTCGATGGTCGATAAATTCTTTTCTCCTGATTGATTAACTTCTGAAAGAGTACTAAATGCTGCATTGTGATTAATTTGAGTTACTTTGGCCATATTTTCTAAGTTAGACTGAGTAACGTAGGATTTATTTAAAATCCCGTTCTGATCGATTGTAGCTTTTTGTCCAGCACCCGATTCTGTAACATTTGCCACGTTTGTTTGTCCCAATGATACTCCTACAAACATTAGGAGAGCTGCGATAATAAAACTTAACTTTTTCATAAGATTTGTTTTTTGTTGCGTTAAAAAATCTTGATTATTATATAATACCGGTTATTTGCTTTGTGAGATAATCACTTGATTGTTTGTACCTTCTTGTCTTATATTTACATCCGATTTTTCATCACTCTGAATTACTGAAACAGTATTTCCTTCGCCACTTACACTGATTTGATTATTTGTTTTTATTGAATCGGTAGAAGATGTCATCATCTTACCATTAACTTTTACACTATTCGATGACCCTGAAATTTTTATAGTAAATTGGGATGTGTCTACTTCGGATTTTGTTATTACAGAATTTATATCAGGCTTGTTTTTAGTAGATTTTTGCTGACTCCAACTATTGTTACTCATCAGCAGAGATAGTAAAAGAAAGACGACGATGTTGTTTGCTAATTTTTTCATGAGGCTTTGATTATTATATTTAACAACAGAGTTGAAAATAAATTTCGTTGAATAATGAAAGAATCGAATATTCCAAAGGATTCAAGTATTTTATTATAAATTCAAATTGCTGTGGAATGTCAAATTAATTACTACAGCGACTTAAAAATATAGTCAAAGTAAATTTAGTTAATATTTTGAGATTAACGGGGACGAAATTAAATCCCCTTTTAAAAGCGAAGTAAAATAATTTAAAACCGAAAAATGTGATGTGTTGTAAAACTAAAGTGCTAGTTTCGTTGAAATGAGGATGTGATAAAAATAATGATCTGTCAAGTCTAATTTAATTTACAGCATAATTGTATGTATATCAAATTATAAACCATCAAAAGAAATTCATGATTAAATTGTAACTGAGTTTAGCTATAATATAATCAAGAGTTGCCAATTAATCCAAAATAGAATCTTGCGATAGGACTTATTCAGAGCTACGTAATGCTCTTTGCATACTCTAAACATTTTACAATCTCAATAATGAAATTGTAATAACTACAATATTGATATAATAATATATAATAAATTGTAATTTTAATTAATTGTGGGACTGCAAATATAAAACAAATTATGACATACAAAGAATAAAATGCTATTAAAATATGATAAATATAGTTATAGTAATTTAAATTATTTGAGTCCATATCCAAACACCCTATCTGGCAGGAGTTTACAAAAAAATATGTAGGTAAGCCATTGATTGTTCAAAACTAGAAAATGGAAAAAATATATTATTTCAATTCTACTTAATAAAATGATAATAAAAAAGCGCTCTAAGGAATTTATCCCGAGAGCGCATTTATCTGTTTTATAATAAAGTTTATAAGATTAATGAAGGTGCAATGAAAAACATGAGTGACAAATTAATTCAATATAGTCAATTAATTGATACGTTTAATGTTGGCACCAAGAGCATTTAATCGTTTTTCTATGTCCTGATACCCACGATCAATCTGGTCGATATTATGAATAGT